>OZ241881.1:0-23672 GCA_965203505.1 Dehalococcoidia bacterium | reverse complement strand
GTGATTCATGGGATGGTTGGGTCACGACGCGGGTGACAGCGTCGACGACGTCATCCGGGCGCGGTCGCCCACCAGGCGTCGTACACATCGCACGCATGCAGGAGCCAGCCCAAGCGTTGGGGTCGCAACCGCTTGGTGAACTGCAGCTTGACGCGACGCCCCGATCGCGTCAATCGCCCGACAGTCCGCACCACGTCACGGATTAATGGGCTACTGCATGAACGTCAGCAGTTGTTGCGCCAGCAGACCACACAGGTAATACAGTTGATTACCGTGAAAATGACTCGTTGGCGGATGATGCAAATCCATCTCGATCAACGGACCCTTGAAGCCGTTCTCGCAGCCTTGTTTCGATCGATGGCGCGCGACCACGGTCGCGCAAGGCAGATCATCATCCGAGGTCGCGATCAGCGTACGACCCGGAAACAGCAACCGTTGCCCGTCGTCGTCGCCCCACTTGCGCACCACCACGAACCGGACCGGCCGTGGCCAACCCGAGGGTCGATACCAGAAATCGGCCGCATCCTCCTGCTCGCCGATGGCCGTCCACACCGCCGTTGGTGACAGCTTCCTCAACGCCGCCTGCTTATTCTGCTGGTTGGTGACCGACATCGACCACGCCCACTGGCGCGCCTCCAGCGCCTTGACGACCTCTTTACTGTAATACGCGTTGTCCATCAGCACCCAGATCGGTGTCCCCGACGGGATCACCGGATCGATATCTTCCGCCAGCTGCGTCTGCCAGTCACCGACCGGGTCTTCACGGCCCGGCGCTAACCGACCGCCGACTTGCAAGGACCCCAGAAACGCACCCCGCAGCCAGTACTGGTCCGTGTCGCCATACGTCCGCGCGGCACCCTCGAACTGCTTCCCATAGACCTCGATGCAGGTGCCATCCAAGAACAGGGGGACGTACCCACGGGTCGCAACTTCAGCCGTGATCACGGCCGGTGCAATGCGGGTCGCCACGTCGCGACACATCGTCTGCAACGATGCGACATGGACTGCGGTCACCCGTGCCAGCCATTCACCCATCCGGCGACTGCCGGAGACCCGGTCCAACCCGAGCGCGCCACAGGCCGCTTCATCTTCGCGCAAATCATCGAGATCACGCAACTTGCCACAGCCGGCCGTGAGACAACCGAGCAACGCCAACACGTTCTCCTGATCACTGGCGCCGCGGTCCCGTTGCTTGCACGGTGCCAGGCTGTCCAGTGCGGTCAGCAACCCCAGCCGATGTGCCGCCTGCGCGACGAACGCTAGACCCGCCATCGGCGTCACGCGCTCGTCCGTGAAGTCCAGTTCGAACTTGCGATGGGCTTGGTGTATGCTTCTCATTCGCGCACCTTTGGGGTGACTTGTTAGGAAGCAGGTATTAAACCTGTAAGTCGCCAAAAGTGCGCGTTTTTCTTGGCGAACGCTACATACCCTCCCCGCACTAACGACCGATCTAGTAAATTAACCGGGGTTTAAGGTGACTACCCTGGACACATTGATCTTCAGTTCCATCGCATTCGTAGTCGGTATTGCCCCAAGCGGAATAGAACAACATCAATGCAATGGCGGTGAGGGCTACTGAAGTAAATCTAGATTTGAGTTTCAAAATGATCTCCTCTGAAAATTGAAAACCCGCCTCATTATGCTCATGCTACTTCCGAAAACCGCTTGATTTGTGCCGTGCTAGGATATCGGCAACACGGTGCATCCACTTGAATTCATGGACCGGATACACGTAGAATCGACTAACAAGTCAACGCCTCGCGCTCGCGAGACTTAAATAAAAATGGTTCGCACGGTGAGCGCCGCCGAACCCCGGAGCAAAGGAGTGCACCTCATGCCCACGCGAAATTCTAAAGCCAACGGCCAGACGCCTGTCATCGACGTCGCCCACATCACCCGCGCGGACCTGACCGACGACACGCGGTTTAAGGCGCTCTATCGGGAGTTTATCAAGCGTCGCTGGTTGCCGAGCAACGACAATCGCGTCATGCTTGAGTTCGCCGCGTACGCCGAGAAGGCGTTGGCGGAGGACACACACGGTACGCCAGGTCGCCTGTTCTACTCGTTGATTAAAGCGTGGAAAGGCCGGATCACCAACGCGCAGGAACAGCGGGCCATGGCGCGTTTCTCGGGCTGGGAACGCGATCTGATCGTTGTCCAGGTAAGCGAAACGACCCTACTAGGCCTCGACGATCCGGAAGAATCGAAACCATCGGTCCTGCTCGACCGCAACATCGGGTTCCTGCCCGCCGCCGCGGTGCAGTGCTTCTTCCCGCAAAAACGCTTGCCGGAGGGTGAACGTGAATGGTCCGTATCCCACGGCAATACCACGCTCGAGGTGAGTGCGGGCAGGATCGCAGTGCGTGGTGACCCACGAAAGATGCGCACTGCGAATGTGCCATACGGTCGTCTGGCTCGACTGCTGTTCGCTTACGTGATCGGTCAGGTGGTAAAGTCGAAGTCCCCCAACATTGACATGGGGACGTCACTCCGGAACTTTATGACGCGCCTGGGGATCGCGATCGACGGCCGTGCCGGCAAGAAACTCACCGAGGCGGTCGAGGATCTGGCAGCCGCCAGCTTCATCCTGGGCCAATGGGGCGACGGTACGGTGCACACCGAATATGCCCGCGTAGTAAAGCAAGTCTCGTTCTGGCTTGAGCCGGATGACGGTCAGCGAACCTTTTGGACGCCTGAAATCGTGCTGACCGATGATTTTCACGACCAGGTGCAAGCGCACCGCGTCCCCGTCGACATGGATCACCTGGCGCAGTTTCGAAGCCCGCGGCGCATGGATCTCTACACGTGGCTCTCCCACCGCACCGCACAGATCCCGCGAGGCCGCAGTGTCCGGATCGCGCTACGGGAACTGCAGCCGTTCTTCGCGCCTGATATTGCAGAAATTAGGTACTTCAAGCGAAAGCTGCAGATCGATCTCAAAACCATCGCGAGTGTATGGCCGCACTTCAACGTGGAGATTCAAGGCGACATGCTGGTGCTACACTGGTCGGAATCGCCGGTGCCAAGCCAGCCGATGATTCAAGGAAACTGAGGTGCCCGGACTGTGTGCAAAGTGTCACGCCTTTTCCTATACAAAACCTGTATGACTGTGTGCAAAGTGTCACACTACTGTGTGCAAAGTGTCACACGGACCAGTCCTCTTTCCTTACCCTGATTGCATCCCAGGGTTCCGCTTATAGCTATGCTTATAGCTTACATAAGAGCTCATTCACGGTTGTCCACGCGCCGTTAACGGCGCAAGAGACTCTGAGCAGAGATAGAAAAAACCTTATAGCTGTTTTCGCACGCGAAAACCGATAAAGAAGGCGCTCGCTTCGCTCGCCCGTCGAAAAGGGGCTTCGCCCCTCTGGTCTCGCGTTGCTCGACCATTCACCCCAAAGCCCAAGCACCCTCTACCTCTTTAATCGCACACACATCTTCACTAATCTGCCGACACACACAGCAACCCATAACACTAAAGCAACCTGCTTATCGATTGCGACTAATCGTCGCAACACCTAGACTATGAAAATGAAGAGCTCCTTGTTTTCTTAAGTATCCTGTTTTACTGGATCTTGTCGTAATTTTGCCGTGTGGAATAAGGTGCGTGAACGGATCAGCATGTTGATCGGGTGGTGCGTCATGCTTGGTATTGTGATCGTCCTCTTTCTTTCATGTTCCGATATCGAAACAGGCATCCCTGTGCTTGATGGAGTCAGCTATTGGGTTGGTGCAATACTGGGGTTGTGTATTCTGATTACATTTATTGTCGCGCCCTTATCTCGAGTGTGGGAAGAACTTCAACGTCGCGATCGCGATTGGGGTAAAGTGATACTTTTGCTTGTGGGATTCTTAATTCCAGTTTTGTTTGTCGTTGCGCTTATTCGTGGGTACGTAGTTAGTTAAGCCGAATAGGTTTGTAAACGTATGTCCTCGAACTCGGGATTCCGCTGACGAGGTATTTCCTTGCGAAAAAGCCGTGCGACCGTTAAGCCACATGAGGATGTGGCTACTTCGGTTGCCTCGGCGCTTCGTTATGTAGCGCGTCGCTCGCGGGGTCCCCCTGTCTCTACTTCTGGTAGAGACAGGGGGACCTTGTAGCGGGGGAACAGGAAGCCGAATAAAAAATGAGTGACAACTGAGGTACGGGCTTGCTACAATTACGACGTTTAGCCGGCTACGAGCGTAATCGTAGCAGCGGATGTCACGGACACCGCGGAACACCGGATGCAGCTTCACCGCTGCGGGTCCAGGCTCCGTGAGACATCGGCTCGGTTCACCCCGAGCTGTCCGCGGCGCAGGAACATAGCGCATGACACCGGCGCGGTTTGACGACCGCTGCCAGGACCGCGCAAGCGCCACGACAGGTTGATACCTGTCGTGTTCCATTCACCCGCTGGGGATCGCTTCCCAGTGGGGGGTGGTGATCTTCAGCGGCATCACAACCGAGGAGGTATCACCATGGACGAAAGTCCGATCGTGCGCATCGACGAAAACTGATGTATTTGCCTGTTGGGCATGCCCGGCAGGTGGCATGTTCAGCTTTCATTTTGAGAGAGGAGTCTTTCGAAACCCTGCCGTGTTTGAATGCCAAGGACCGATTTGTCGCAACAGCGAACGCCTGGCTATCCGTACTAATTCAGCGATATTCACGCCTAATTTCGATCGATATTTACATGCTAAAAACAAAGCTAGATCAATACTAGTCTCATCGCGCTAAAAGCGCCTCTCGATCCACGCGATCGGGACGAGACAAACACTTAGCGAGGTCTAGGGGTGGCGAACAACAAGTCGCTCAAAAGCCAGCTGCGGTCGCTCTGCGCCCGTCGCCGTGAGGGGTCGTTCTCGACCCAGAACACGCGTCGACGACTGCTGAATGTGATCGCTGACGATCTGCGGCGTCTCGGCTACCGCAACATGCAGCTCACGTCGCTCAAGGCAAAGCACGTGTGGGCGCTGGTCCGCGATTGGCAGGAACGGGATCTGTCGGTCGCAACCCAGAAGAATCGCATGTCGGCGCTGCGCTGGTGGGCCAACCACACGCGCCGCGGTGAAGTGGTCGCGGCGTCGAACGATCATTACGGGATCGATCGACGTACATTCGTCGCGGAGCATTCGAAGGCGACGGCGCTCGATATCGAGAAATTGGCGAAGGTCACCGATCCGTACGTCGCGTACTCGCTACGGCTACAGCAAGCCTTCGGTTTGCGCCGCGAGGAAGCGATCAAGTTCCAGGTGCATTACGCGGATCGCGGCGATACGCTGCGGCTAAAGGCCAACTGGTGCAAAGGTGGTCGAGAACGCGAGGTCCCGATTCACTCTGCAGCACAACGGGTGTTGCTCGAGGAGATCCGGAGTTTTACCGGCGGCGGTCCGGACGTCTCGCTGATACCTGCAGAGCTGCGTTACGTCGATCAACTGCATCGCTACGAATACCAGACGCAGCAGAGTGGGCTGAGCAAGATGCACGGGTTGCGGCATGCCTACGCCCAGGATCGTTATCACGAGCTGACGGGGTGGGAGTGTCCGGTGCGCGGTGGCCCCTCGCGGCGCGAGCTCGATCCGGACGCGCGGAAGACGGACTTCGAAGCGCGCATGCAGATCTCGTCGGAACTCGGCCACGGCCGTGAAGAAATCACGACGGTGTATCTCGGTCGATAGGGTTAGGATTACCTAATGGCAGAAGCATTTGACACACTAACGGCAGCCGAGAAACTTCAAAACGGTGGCCTCAGCGATGATCAGTCCAGAGCGATCGCTCACGTCATCGGGGATGCTATTACCGGCAACGTTGCCTCAAAAGAAGACCTAGAGAAGCTGAAGAACGAGCTGAAACTCGACATTAAGGAAGTAGAAACCAAGGTCGAGCGATTTCGCAATCAAATATTCATCGCGCTGGGGGCGATGTTCTTGGCATTGATCGCGGTGCTTAAAGACTGGTCGCAAATATTCAGCTAGGGTCGAGATTTGTCACGCGTGACGCTCAATCGCATGGACGCCGCATTGAACGCCCTGCTCATCAAAATCATCACATCGCAGCTCGCGGTCGCAGCCGTGCTGTTTGCCGCGTTGAAGATTTTCGGCGGCTAAACGACCCTTCACCAGACGCCAGGAGAGCCACCAGGTGACTCGATTGAGTCCCCTAGTGGTTTAACCCCCGGAAATCGGCTCGATTTCGACTGGTGGCGCGACGTCGGGAGCGTTGTTCGATTGGTGAATACGAATCAGTGTGCTGCAGACGATCGCAGTCGCAAACGTTACCAAAGCGATGGTGAGGCTGACCGCGTAACGCCGATTGTCATTCTCGATCTGGGCAACGAGCGCGATGACGATGACGGCGACGCCGGCGACAATTGCGATGCCGAGCGCCGTCCAAAGATGGATCGACATGCGCCAACTTTAAGACGATTTTTAGGAAACGCGGAATCGAATTTATGGGGGTGGGGGTGGGCGATCCGTTTACGCAGGGATTCCGCACGGACGTAACGACGCTTCGCGTGTCATTGGATTGAATCAGTGAAAATAGCCGAATCTACACCACGGGATCATTGCTATGGCACTTACCGAAGAAGAAAAGAACTCTCTAGAGTATCTAAAAGACATGGATCGTAAGGTACGACGATTTACAGTCTTGACTCTTCATCGTAAAACTTATATGGCTGCATTAAACGAGCTCGCGGCAGTACAAATAAATCTTTACAGGGCTTTGCAGCTAACGGACATCCGAACATCTCACGTACAGAAGGAATCCATAAAAGATATGCTCGTACAGATTAAAAAGAGCATTGCGTTTTTGGCAGCGTCAAACGTTTCAGCAAACCCATTCGGCTTTCACCTTTCAAGGGGCTTCGGGTTAGTCGTCGCTTTCATTCTTGGTGCGTTTATTGGAAGTTTCTTTTTCTGAATAGTTTTCGAGGATCGAAACGCGGTATGGGCGTTTTCGGTCATTGACGTGCAGTAACGTACTCGATTACCGCCTTTCGCACTAGATTGAGTTTCGAGGACCCTGTTACCTGGCATCCTTGCTCAAGTAGATTCCATTCATACTCGTTGAATCGAACGGCCAACCCCTTGTGATTGCGAGGTGCGTTCGGGTCCGCTTCTTGTTGAGCGCCATCGGTCGCACCCTGCGCAAACGTCTCTACTGTGGGTGAATCTATCGGTTGTGGTGTCCTACGTTTCATTGAAACAACTCCTTCATTAGTTGATGTACCTCCTGGCGCGCTTTCGGGTTCCGCATTTCGCTGACACCGCGCCCCTCGCTCATTGCGTCACGATAAACCTTGCGATCTCGAATCATGGCGGCCAACGGGGTAATTTCTGGGTAATCGGCAAGGATCTCACGCGCTTCCTCGACTTCGCGGACGTGTGGATTGGTCGGCACCATTGTTAGCAACGCTCGAACGGACAGCTTGTCATTTAGCTTTTTTGCTTCGCTCGCGACGTTGCTCAAATGCGGTAAGGTATCGAGATCAATTTGCGAAGGCCGGAACGGCACGATTAAGAGATCGGCGACGGCCATGCCAGTGCGCCACTCGCGGCTATCACGCCCTGCAGCATCAACCACAACGTATTCGTAACGCCGATCGAGATCGACCAAATCACTGCTTATGCTGTCGTATTGCTCGACGCAATGAACCTTGAATAGATCGCCATGCTCCTCGCGGTCACGCGCCCACGTAGCCGCCGTTTGTTGTGTATCGGTGTCCACCAAGACCACGTGACGACCTTCTCCGGCCAATTCCGTCACCAGGTTGACCGCGATGGTCGATTTGCCGCAACCGCCCTTTCGAGATCCAACAATTACAATCATGGGCATATAGTATCATAATACTATGGTACTGATACTATGGTATTATGATACTATATGAAATAAGACCTGTTAGCGCCCTTCGCGACGTGGGATCGCGGACCGATCTCAGCGGGGAAATTCGACCGGACTGCGTGTAATCCCGCGTTATGTTAAACACCTTTCGACGTCCCAAAAACACGTCCCAGACAGGGCGTCCGGACGTGTTAGAAGCGTCCATTCGACCCAGGAAACGCTGCCTGGCACGTCTTAATTCGAGCCGCCCCCTGACCCATAAAAATCCAAACGACGCCACCTGGGGCGATTGGGGAGGGCGTTGGGCGCCGGATCCGGTCGAAAAGTCCCTTTCTGGATCGCGAACGACGTCGGACCCCCGAACGCTAAACGGTACAAGGACGTGAACGAGAATCAAAAGATCGTTAAGGACGAAAATCACCGCACCGAATGATCGATGCGGTGATTGCGTTACTGTGTGCGATGAAGGTCGCGGAGGAATATGCGGTCGTTGAAAACCGAGCTACTGTGAGATTTGTGCCTCTTTAGCTTTGTTATCTGGCCGTCCAATTGCTGGCTTTGGGTCTTGTGTTCTTCGATTACGTAAGAAACTTTTGAATGCACCATGAGCACCCAAAAACACAATCATTAAGACCACTAGACCTAGACCGGATAAATACTCGCCGGTAGAAAATTCCCTCCAAGAAGCATAACTACCAAGGCAAAGCAAAATGCCGCCTACGATGCCGAGTTCAGCAGCTAGCTTCTTGATACTTTTCATTCACACTCACCGACCGCAGCAACAATTCCCGTACAAGCAGCTATCTTAATGGCTTTCCAAGTCTTTGAGCCCTTTTTCTTTGAATAGTAAGCCGCACATCCGCCAGATGAAATAACGTCTTTCGACCAATCCGGTGCAACTTCACACCACATTTCTTTGAAGAATTGTTGCGAGATTACGCCTTTCATGCAACCTGCGTAGTGTCGAGTAGGAAATCTTGGATTGCTTACTCCTGCGTCGCGAGCTCTTTGCATCATCTCGTCAACCTGTCCTTGACAAATCTTTCTTCGTGCTTCTATTGGAGTAAGATCAACGTCGGTTAATGATTCTTCGTAGTTGATGCCCCCGCCTTCGGTGCTACCTGGAATTGTCTGCGGACCGACGTAATTAGTTCGTTCACTGCACGTTTTGGCATCGCCACCGTTTGCCATGCACGCTCTGTATCGACCTTCTGCCGTGTCATCCTGACTCCAAAATCCCCGCTTAGTGAATTGTCGGCGGGGAAATCCTACTGAGATGGCGCATTGGAACGTCTTTCGTAACGTCCATCCTTGACGTAAGCCCGAAACGTCAGGTTAAGGGTCGTTCGACCGGCAGTTTCGGTGTCGTTTGCGATGGTTTTTGCACCTTGACGTGAACACCTGACGTGCGCCATGGCCACCAGCTCGGCGTGATTCATGGGATGGTTGGGTCACGACGCGGGTGACAGCGTCGACGACGTCATCCGGGCGCGGTCGCCCACCAGGCGTCGTACACATCGCACGCATGCAGGAGCCAGCCCAAGCGTTGGGGTCGCAACCGCTTGGTGAACTGCAGCTTGACGCGACGCCCCGATCGCGTCAATCGCCCGACAGTCCGCACCACGTCACGGATTAATGGGCGCAACCCACCGTCACGGGCGCTGGTGGGCAACATGTCGTACTGCATGAACGTCAGCAGTTGTTGCGCCAGCAGACCACACAGGTAATACAGTTGATTACCGTGAAAATGACTCGTTGGCGGATGATGCAAATCCATCTCGATCAACGGACCCTTGAAGCCGTTCTCGCAGCCTTGTTTCGATCGATGGCGCGCGACCACGGTCGCGCAAGGCAGATCATCATCCGAGGTCGCGATCAGCGTACGACCCGGAAACAGCAACCGTTGCCCGTCGTCGTCGCCCCACTTGCGCACCACCACGAACCGGACCGGCCGTGGCCAACCCGAGGGTCGATACCAGAAATCGGCCGCATCCTCCTGCTCGCCGATGGCCGTCCACACCGCCGTTGGTGACAGCTTCCTCAACGCCGCCTGCTTATTCTGCTGGTTGGTGACCGACATCGACCACGCCCACTGGCGCGCCTCCAGCGCCTTGACGACCTCTTTACTGTAATACGCGTTGTCCATCAGCACCCAGATCGGTGTCCCCGACGGGATCACCGGATCGATATCTTCCGCCAGCTGCGTCTGCCAGTCACCGACCGGGTCTTCACGGCCCGGCGCTAACCGACCGCCGACTTGCAAGGACCCCAGAAACGCACCCCGCAGCCAGTACTGGTCCGTGTCGCCATACGTCCGCGCGGCACCCTCGAACTGCTTCCCATAGACCTCGATGCAGGTGCCATCCAAGAACAGGGGGACGTACCCACGGGTCGCAACTTCAGCCGTGATCACGGCCGGTGCAATGCGGGTCGCCACGTCGCGACACATCGTCTGCAACGATGCGACATGGACTGCGGTCACCCGTGCCAGCCATTCACCCATCCGGCGACTGCCGGAGACCCGGTCCAACCCGAGCGCGCCACAGGCCGCTTCATCTTCGCGCAAATCATCGAGATCACGCAACTTGCCACAGCCGGCCGTGAGACAACCGAGCAACGCCAACACGTTCTCCTGATCACTGGCGCCGCGGTCCCGTTGCTTGCACGGTGCCAGGCTGTCCAGTGCGGTCAGCAACCCCAGCCGATGTGCCGCCTGCGCGACGAACGCTAGACCCGCCATCGGCGTCACGCGCTCGTCCGTGAAGTCCAGTTCGAACTTGCGATGGGCTTGGTGTATGCTTCTCATTCGCGCACCTTTGGGGTGACTTGTTAGGAAGCAGGTATTAAACCTGTAAGTCGCCAAAAGTGCGCGTTTTTCTTGGCGAACGCTACATACCCTCCCCGCACTAACGACCGATCTAGTAAATTAACCGGGGTTTAAGGTGACTACCCTGGACACATTGATCTTCAGTTCCATCGCATTCGTAGTCGGTATTGCCCCAAGCGGAATAGAACAACATCAATGCAATGGCGGTGAGGGCTACTGAAGTAAATCTAGATTTGAGTTTCAAAATGATCTCCTCTGAAAATTGAAAACCCGCCTCATTATGCTCATGCTACTTCCGAAAACCGCTTGATTTGTGCCGTGCTAGGATATCGGCAACACGGTGCATCCACTTGAATTCATGGACCGGATACACGTAGAATCGACTAACAAGTCAACGCCTCGCGCTCGCGAGACTTAAATAAAAATGGTTCGCACGGTGAGCGCCGCCGAACCCCGGAGCAAAGGAGTGCACCTCATGCCCACGCGAAATTCTAAAGCCAACGGCCAGACGCCTGTCATCGACGTCGCCCACATCACCCGCGCGGACCTGACCGACGACACGCGGTTTAAGGCGCTCTATCGGGAGTTTATCAAGCGTCGCTGGTTGCCGAGCAACGACAATCGCGTCATGCTTGAGTTCGCCGCGTACGCCGAGAAGGCGTTGGCGGAGGACACACACGGTACGCCAGGTCGCCTGTTCTACTCGTTGATTAAAGCGTGGAAAGGCCGGATCACCAACGCGCAGGAACAGCGGGCCATGGCGCGTTTCTCGGGCTGGGAACGCGATCTGATCGTTGTCCAGGTAAGCGAAACGACCCTACTAGGCCTCGACGATCCGGAAGAATCGAAACCATCGGTCCTGCTCGACCGCAACATCGGGTTCCTGCCCGCCGCCGCGGTGCAGTGCTTCTTCCCGCAAAAACGCTTGCCGGAGGGTGAACGTGAATGGTCCGTATCCCACGGCAATACCACGCTCGAGGTGAGTGCGGGCAGGATCGCAGTGCGTGGTGACCCACGAAAGATGCGCACTGCGAATGTGCCATACGGTCGTCTGGCTCGACTGCTGTTCGCTTACGTGATCGGTCAGGTGGTAAAGTCGAAGTCCCCCAACATTGACATGGGGACGTCACTCCGGAACTTTATGACGCGCCTGGGGATCGCGATCGACGGCCGTGCCGGCAAGAAACTCACCGAGGCGGTCGAGGATCTGGCAGCCGCCAGCTTCATCCTGGGCCAATGGGGCGACGGTACGGTGCACACCGAATATGCCCGCGTAGTAAAGCAAGTCTCGTTCTGGCTTGAGCCGGATGACGGTCAGCGAACCTTTTGGACGCCTGAAATCGTGCTGACCGATGATTTTCACGACCAGGTGCAAGCGCACCGCGTCCCCGTCGACATGGATCACCTGGCGCAGTTTCGAAGCCCGCGGCGCATGGATCTCTACACGTGGCTCTCCCACCGCACCGCACAGATCCCGCGAGGCCGCAGTGTCCGGATCGCGCTACGGGAACTGCAGCCGTTCTTCGCGCCTGATATTGCAGAAATTAGGTACTTCAAGCGAAAGCTGCAGATCGATCTCAAAACCATCGCGAGTGTATGGCCGCACTTCAACGTGGAGATTCAAGGCGACATGCTGGTGCTACACTGGTCGGAATCGCCGGTGCCAAGCCAGCCGATGATTCAAGGAAACTGAGGTGCCCGGACTGTGTGCAAAGTGTCACGCCTTTTCCTATACAAAACCTGTATGACTGTGTGCAAAGTGTCACACTACTGTGTGCAAAGTGTCACACGGACCAGTCCTCTTTCCTTACCCTGATTGCATCCCAGGGTTCCGCTTATAGCTATGCTTATAGCTTACATAAGAGCTCATTCACGGTTGTCCACGCGCCGTTAACGGCGCAAGAGACTCTGAGCAGAGATAGAAAAAACCTTATAGCTGTTTTCGCACGCGAAAACCGATAAAGAAGGCGCTCGCTTCGCTCGCCCGTCGAAAAGGGGCTTCGCCCCTCTGGTCTCGCGTTGCTCGACCATTCACCCCAAAGCCCAAGCACCCTCTACCTCTTTAATCGCACACACATCTTCACTAATCTGCCGACACACACAGCAACCCATAACACTAAAGCAACCTGCTTATCGATTGCGACTAATCGTCGCAACACCTAGACTATGAAAATGAAGAGCTCCTTGTTTTCTTAAGTATCCTGTTTTACTGGATCTTGTCGTAATTTTGCCGTGTGGAATAAGGTGCGTGAACGGATCAGCATGTTGATCGGGTGGTGCGTCATGCTTGGTATTGTGATCGTCCTCTTTCTTTCATGTTCCGATATCGAAACAGGCATCCCTGTGCTTGATGGAGTCAGCTATTGGGTTGGTGCAATACTGGGGTTGTGTATTCTGATTACATTTATTGTCGCGCCCTTATCTCGAGTGTGGGAAGAACTTCAACGTCGCGATCGCGATTGGGGTAAAGTGATACTTTTGCTTGTGGGATTCTTAATTCCAGTTTTGTTTGTCGTTGCGCTTATTCGTGGGTACGTAGTTAGTTAAGCCGAATAGGTTTGTAAACGTATGTCCTCGAACTCGGGATTCCGCTGACGAGGTATTTCCTTGCGAAAAAGCCGTGCGACCGTTAAGCCACATGAGGATGTGGCTACTTCGGTTGCCTCGGCGCTTCGTTATGTAGCGCGTCGCTCGCGGGGTCCCCCTGTCTCTACTTCTGGTAGAGACAGGGGGACCTTGTAGCGGGGGAACAGGAAGCCGAATAAAAAATGAGTGACAACTGAGGTACGGGCTTGCTACAATTACGACGTTTAGCCGGCTACGAGCGTAATCGTAGCAGCGGATGTCACGGACACCGCGGAACACCGGATGCAGCTTCACCGCTGCGGGTCCAGGCTCCGTGAGACATCGGCTCGGTTCACCCCGAGCTGTCCGCGGCGCAGGAACATAGCGCATGACACCGGCGCGGTTTGACGACCGCTGCCAGGACCGCGCAAGCGCCACGACAGGTTGATACCTGTCGTGTTCCATTCACCCGCTGGGGATCGCTTCCCAGTGGGGGGTGGTGATCTTCAGCGGCATCACAACCGAGGAGGTATCACCATGGACGAAAGTCCGATCGTGCGCATCGACGAAAACTGATGTATTTGCCTGTTGGGCATGCCCGGCAGGTGGCATGTTCAGCTTTCATTTTGAGAGAGGAGTCTTTCGAAACCCTGCCGTGTTTGAATGCCAAGGACCGATTTGTCGCAACAGCGAACGCCTGGCTATCCGTACTAATTCAGCGATATTCACGCCTAATTTCGATCGATATTTACATGCTAAAAACAAAGCTAGATCAATACTAGTCTCATCGCGCTAAAAGCGCCTCTCGATCCACGCGATCGGGACGAGACAAACACTTAGCGAGGTCTAGGGGTGGCGAACAACAAGTCGCTCAAAAGCCAGCTGCGGTCGCTCTGCGCCCGTCGCCGTGAGGGGTCGTTCTCGACCCAGAACACGCGTCGACGACTGCTGAATGTGATCGCTGACGATCTGCGGCGTCTCGGCTACCGCAACATGCAGCTCACGTCGCTCAAGGCAAAGCACGTGTGGGCGCTGGTCCGCGATTGGCAGGAACGGGATCTGTCGGTCGCAACCCAGAAGAATCGCATGTCGGCGCTGCGCTGGTGGGCCAACCACACGCGCCGCGGTGAAGTGGTCGCGGCGTCGAACGATCATTACGGGATCGATCGACGTACATTCGTCGCGGAGCATTCGAAGGCGACGGCGCTCGATATCGAGAAATTGGCGAAGGTCACCGATCCGTACGTCGCGTACTCGCTACGGCTACAGCAAGCCTTCGGTTTGCGCCGCGAGGAAGCGATCAAGTTCCAGGTGCATTACGCGGATCGCGGCGATACGCTGCGGCTAAAGGCCAACTGGTGCAAAGGTGGTCGAGAACGCGAGGTCCCGATTCACTCTGCAGCACAACGGGTGTTGCTCGAGGAGATCCGGAGTTTTACCGGCGGCGGTCCGGACGTCTCGCTGATACCTGCAGAGCTGCGTTACGTCGATCAACTGCATCGCTACGAATACCAGACGCAGCAGAGTGGGCTGAGCAAGATGCACGGGTTGCGGCATGCCTACGCCCAGGATCGTTATCACGAGCTGACGGGGTGGGAGTGTCCGGTGCGCGGTGGCCCCTCGCGGCGCGAGCTCGATCCGGACGCGCGGAAGACGGACTTCGAAGCGCGCATGCAGATCTCGTCGGAACTCGGCCACGGCCGTGAAGAAATCACGACGGTGTATCTCGGTCGATAGGGTTAGGATTACCTAATGGCAGAAGCATTTGACACACTAACGGCAGCCGAGAAACTTCAAAACGGTGGCCTCAGCGATGATCAGTCCAGAGCGATCGCTCACGTCATCGGGGATGCTATTACCGGCAACGTTGCCTCAAAAGAAGACCTAGAGAAGCTGAAGAACGAGCTGAAACTCGACATTAAGGAAGTAGAAACCAAGGTCGAGCGATTTCGCAATCAAATATTCATCGCGCTGGGGGCGATGTTCTTGGCATTGATCGCGGTGCTTAAAGACTGGTCGCAAATATTCAGCTAGGGTCGAGATTTGTCACGCGTGACGCTCAATCGCATGGACGCCGCATTGAACGCCCTGCTCATCAAAATCATCACATCGCAGCTCGCGGTCGCAGCCGTGCTGTTTGCCGCGTTGAAGATTTTCGGCGGCTAAACGACCCTTCACCAGACGCCAGGAGAGCCACCAGGTGACTCGATTGAGTCCCCTAGTGGTTTAACCCCCGGAAATCGGCTCGATTTCGACTGGTGGCGCGACGTCGGGAGCGTTGTTCGATTGGTGAATACGAATCAGTGTGCTGCAGACGATCGCAGTCGCAAACGTTACCAAAGCGATGGTGAGGCTGACCGCGTAACGCCGATTGTCATTCTCGATCTGGGCAACGAGCGCGATGACGATGACGGCGACGCCGGCGACAATTGCGATGCCGAGCGCCGTCCAAAGATGGATCGACATGCGCCAACTTTAAGACGATTTTTAGGAAACGCGGAATCGAATTTATGGG
Source organism: Dehalococcoidia bacterium (assembly GCA_965203505.1). Classification (GTDB taxonomy): domain Bacteria; phylum Chloroflexota; class Dehalococcoidia; order Lucifugimonadales; family Lucifugimonadaceae; genus Bin127. The sequence continues at coordinate 7,940 of OZ241881.1, read as the reverse complement.
GGTGGGGGTGGGCGATCCGTTTACGCAGGGATTCCGCACGGACGTAACGACGCTTCGCGTGTCATTGGATTGAATCAGTGAAAATAGCCGAATCTACACCACGGGATCATTGCTATGGCACTTACCGAAGAAGAAAAGAACTCTCTAGAGTATCTAAAAGACATGGATCGTAAGGTACGACGATTTACAGTCTTGACTCTTCATCGTAAAACTTATATGGCTGCATTAAACGAGCTCGCGGCAGTACAAATAAATCTTTACAGGGCTTTGCAGCTAACGGACATCCGAACATCTCACGTACAGAAGGAATCCATAAAAGATATGCTCGTACAGATTAAAAAGAGCATTGCGTTTTTGGCAGCGTCAAACGTTTCAGCAAACCCATTCGGCTTTCACCTTTCAAGGGGCTTCGGGTTAGTCGTCGCTTTCATTCTTGGTGCGTTTATTGGAAGTTTCTTTTTCTGAATAGTTTTCGAGGATCGAAACGCGGTATGGGCGTTTTCGGTCATTGACGTGCAGTAACGTACTCGATTACCGCCTTTCGCACTAGATTGAGTTTCGAGGACCCTGTTACCTGGCATCCTTGCTCAAGTAGATTCCATTCATACTCGTTGAATCGAACGGCCAACCCCTTGTGATTGCGAGGTGCGTTCGGGTCCGCTTCTTGTTGAGCGCCATCGGTCGCACCCTGCGCAAACGTCTCTACTGTGGGTGAATCTATCGGTTGTGGTGTCCTACGTTTCATTGAAACAACTCCTTCATTAGTTGATGTACCTCCTGGCGCGCTTTCGGGTTCCGCATTTCGCTGACACCGCGCCCCTCGCTCATTGCGTCACGATAAACCTTGCGATCTCGAATCATGGCGGCCAACGGGGTAATTTCTGGGTAATCGGCAAGGATCTCACGCGCTTCCTCGACTTCGCGGACGTGTGGATTGGTCGGCACCATTGTTAGCAACGCTCGAACGGACAGCTTGTCATTTAGCTTTTTTGCTTCGCTCGCGACGTTGCTCAAATGCGGTAAGGTATCGAGATCAATTTGCGAAGGCCGGAACGGCACGATTAAGAGATCGGCGACGGCCATGCCAGTGCGCCACTCGCGGCTATCACGCCCTGCAGCATCAACCACAACGTATTCGTAACGCCGATCGAGATCGACCAAATCACTGCTTATGCTGTCGTATTGCTCGACGCAATGAACCTTGAATAGATCGCCATGCTCCTCGCGGTCACGCGCCCACGTAGCCGCCGTTTGTTGTGTATCGGTGTCCACCAAGACCACGTGACGACCTTCTCCGGCCAATTCCGTCACCAGGTTGACCGCGATGGTCGATTTGCCGCAACCGCCCTTTCGAGATCCAACAATTACAATCATGGGCATATAGTATCATAATACTATGGTACTGATACTATGGTATTATGATACTATATGAAATAAGACCTGTTAGCGCCCTTCGCGACGTGGGATCGCGGACCGATCTCAGCGGGGAAATTCGACCGGACTGCGTGTAATCCCGCGTTATGTTAAACACCTTTCGACGTCCCAAAAACACGTCCCAGACAGGGCGTCCGGACGTGTTAGAAGCGTCCATTCGACCCAGGAAACGCTGCCTGGCACGTCTTAATTCGAGCCGCCCCCTGACCCATAAAAATCCAAACGACGCCACCTGGGGCGATTGGGGAGGGCGTTGGGCGCCGGATCCGGTCGAAAAGTCCCTTTCTGGATCGCGAACGACGTCGGACCCCCGAACGCTAAACGGTACAAGGACGTGAACGAGAATCAAAAGATCGTTAAGGACGAAAATCACCGCACCGAATGATCGATGCGGTGATTGCGTTACTGTGTGCGATGAAGGTCGCGGAGGAATATGCGGTCGTTGAAAACCGAGCTACTGTGAGATTTGTGCCTCTTTAGCTTTGTTATCTGGCCGTCCAATTGCTGGCTTTGGGTCTTGTGTTCTTCGATTACGTAAGAAACTTTTGAATGCACCATGAGCACCCAAAAACACAATCATTAAGACCACTAGACCTAGACCGGATAAATACTCGCCGGTAGAAAATTCCCTCCAAGAAGCATAACTACCAAGGCAAAGCAAAATGCCGCCTACGATGCCGAGTTCAGCAGCTAGCTTCTTGATACTTTTCATTCACACTCACCGACCGCAGCAACAATTCCCGTACAAGCAGCTATCTTAATGGCTTTCCAAGTCTTTGAGCCCTTTTTCTTTGAATAGTAAGCCGCACATCCGCCAGATGAAATAACGTCTTTCGACCAATCCGGTGCAACTTCACACCACATTTCTTTGAAGAATTGTTGCGAGATTACGCCTTTCATGCAACCTGCGTAGTGTCGAGTAGGAAATCTTGGATTGCTTACTCCTGCGTCGCGAGCTCTTTGCATCATCTCGTCAACCTGTCCTTGACAAATCTTTCTTCGTGCTTCTATTGGAGTAAGATCAACGTCGGTTAATGATTCTTCGTAGTTGATGCCCCCGCCTTCGGTGCTACCTGGAATTGTCTGCGGACCGACGTAATTAGTTCGTTCACTGCACGTTTTGGCATCGCCACCGTTTGCCATGCACGCTCTGTATCGACCTTCTGCCGTGTCATCCTGACTCCAAAATCCCCGCTTAGTGAATTGTCGGCGGGGAAATCCTACTGAGATGGCGCATTGGAACGTCTTTCGTAACGTCCATCCTTGACGTAAGCCCGAAACGTCAGGTTAAGGGTCGTTCGACCGGCAGTTTCGGTGTCGTTTGCGATGGTTTTTGCACCTTGACGTGAACACCTGACGTGCGCCATGGCCACCAGCTCGGCGTGATTCATGGGATGGTTGGGTCACGACGCGGGTGACAGCGTCGACGACGTCATCCGGGCGCGGTCGCCCACCAGGCGTCGTACACATCGCACGCATGCAGGAGCCAGCCCAAGCGTTGGGGTCGCAACCGCTTGGTGAACTGCAGCTTGACGCGACGCCCCGATCGCGTCAATCGCCCGACAGTCCGCACCACGTCACGGATTAATGGGCGCAACCCACCGTCACGGGCGCTGGTGGGCAACATGTCGTACTGCATGAACGTCAGCAGTTGTTGCGCCAGCAGACCACACAGGTAATACAGTTGATTACCGTGAAAATGACTCGTTGGCGGATGATGCAAATCCATCTCGATCAACGGACCCTTGAAGCCGTTCTCGCAGCCTTGTTTCGATCGATGGCGCGCGACCACGGTCGCGCAAGGCAGATCATCATCCGAGGTCGCGATCAGCGTACGACCCGGAAACAGCAACCGTTGCCCGTCGTCGTCGCCCCACTTGCGCACCACCACGAACCGGACCGGCCGTGGCCAACCCGAGGGTCGATACCAGAAATCGGCCGCATCCTCCTGCTCGCCGATGGCCGTCCACACCGCCGTTGGTGACAGCTTCCTCAACGCCGCCTGCTTATTCTGCTGGTTGGTGACCGACATCGACCACGCCCACTGGCGCGCCTCCAGCGCCTTGACGACCTCTTTACTGTAATACGCGTTGTCCATCAGCACCCAGATCGGTGTCCCCGACGGGATCACCGGATCGATATCTTCCGCCAGCTGCGTCTGCCAGTCACCGACCGGGTCTTCACGGCCCGGCGCTAACCGACCGCCGACTTGCAAGGACCCCAGAAACGCACCCCGCAGCCAGTACTGGTCCGTGTCGCCATACGTCCGCGCGGCACCCTCGAACTGCTTCCCATAGACCTCGATGCAGGTGCCATCCAAGAACAGGGGGACGTACCCACGGGTCGCAACTTCAGCCGTGATCACGGCCGGTGCAATGCGGGTCGCCACGTCGCGACACATCGTCTGCAACGATGCGACATGGACTGCGGTCACCCGTGCCAGCCATTCACCCATCCGGCGACTGCCGGAGACCCGGTCCAACCCGAGCGCGCCACAGGCCGCTTCATCTTCGCGCAAATCATCGAGATCACGCAACTTGCCACAGCCGGCCGTGAGACAACCGAGCAACGCCAACACGTTCTCCTGATCACTGGCGCCGCGGTCCCGTTGCTTGCACGGTGCCAGGCTGTCCAGTGCGGTCAGCAACCCCAGCCGATGTGCCGCCTGCGCGACGAACGCTAGACCCGCCATCGGCGTCACGCGCTCGTCCGTGAAGTCCAGTTCGAACTTGCGATGGGCTTGGTGTATGCTTCTCATTCGCGCACCTTTGGGGTGACTTGTTAGGAAGCAGGTATTAAACCTGTAAGTCGCCAAAAGTGCGCGTTTTTCTTGGCGAACGCTACATACCCTCCCCGCACTAACGACCGATCTAGTAAATTAACCGGGGTTTAAGGTGACTACCCTGGACACATTGATCTTCAGTTCCATCGCATTCGTAGTCGGTATTGCCCCAAGCGGAATAGAACAACATCAATGCAATGGCGGTGAGGGCTACTGAAGTAAATCTAGATTTGAGTTTCAAAATGATCTCCTCTGAAAATTGAAAACCCGCCTCATTATGCTCATGCTACTTCCGAAAACCGCTTGATTTGTGCCGTGCTAGGATATCGGCAACACGGTGCATCCACTTGAATTCATGGACCGGATACACGTAGAATCGACTAACAAGTCAACGCCTCGCGCTCGCGAGACTTAAATAAAAATGGTTCGCACGGTGAGCGCCGCCGAACCCCGGAGCAAAGGAGTGCACCTCATGCCCACGCGAAATTCTAAAGCCAACGGCCAGACGCCTGTCATCGACGTCGCCCACATCACCCGCGCGGACCTGACCGACGACACGCGGTTTAAGGCGCTCTATCGGGAGTTTATCAAGCGTCGCTGGTTGCCGAGCAACGACAATCGCGTCATGCTTGAGTTCGCCGCGTACGCCGAGAAGGCGTTGGCGGAGGACACACACGGTACGCCAGGTCGCCTGTTCTACTCGTTGATTAAAGCGTGGAAAGGCCGGATCACCAACGCGCAGGAACAGCGGGCCATGGCGCGTTTCTCGGGCTGGGAACGCGATCTGATCGTTGTCCAGGTAAGCGAAACGACCCTACTAGGCCTCGACGATCCGGAAGAATCGAAACCATCGGTCCTGCTCGACCGCAACATCGGGTTCCTGCCCGCCGCCGCGGTGCAGTGCTTCTTCCCGCAAAAACGCTTGCCGGAGGGTGAACGTGAATGGTCCGTATCCCACGGCAATACCACGCTCGAGGTGAGTGCGGGCAGGATCGCAGTGCGTGGTGACCCACGAAAGATGCGCACTGCGAATGTGCCATACGGTCGTCTGGCTCGACTGCTGTTCGCTTACGTGATCGGTCAGGTGGTAAAGTCGAAGTCCCCCAACATTGACATGGGGACGTCACTCCGGAACTTTATGACGCGCCTGGGGATCGCGATCGACGGCCGTGCCGGCAAGAAACTCACCGAGGCGGTCGAGGATCTGGCAGCCGCCAGCTTCATCCTGGGCCAATGGGGCGACGGTACGGTGCACACCGAATATGCCCGCGTAGTAAAGCAAGTCTCGTTCTGGCTTGAGCCGGATGACGGTCAGCGAACCTTTTGGACGCCTGAAATCGTGCTGACCGATGATTTTCACGACCAGGTGCAAGCGCACCGCGTCCCCGTCGACATGGATCACCTGGCGCAGTTTCGAAGCCCGCGGCGCATGGATCTCTACACGTGGCTCTCCCACCGCACCGCACAGATCCCGCGAGGCCGCAGTGTCCGGATCGCGCTACGGGAACTGCAGCCGTTCTTCGCGCCTGATATTGCAGAAATTAGGTACTTCAAGCGAAAGCTGCAGATCGATCTCAAAACCATCGCGAGTGTATGGCCGCACTTCAACGTGGAGATTCAAGGCGACATGCTGGTGCTACACTGGTCGGAATCGCCGGTGCCAAGCCAGCCGATGATTCAAGGAAACTGAGGTGCCCGGACTGTGTGCAAAGTGTCACGCCTTTTCCTATACAAAACCTGTATGACTGTGTGCAAAGTGTCACACTACTGTGTGCAAAGTGTCACACGGACCAGTCCTCTTTCCTTACCCTGATTGCATCCCAGGGTTCCGCTTATAGCTATGCTTATAGCTTACATAAGAGCTCATTCACGGTTGTCCACGCGCCGTTAACGGCGCAAGAGACTCTGAGCAGAGATAGAAAAAACCTTATAGCTGTTTTCGCACGCGAAAACCGATAAAGAAGGCGCTCGCTTCGCTCGCCCGTCGAAAAGGGGCTTCGCCCCTCTGGTCTCGCGTTGCTCGACCATTCACCCCAAAGCCCAAGCACCCTCTACCTCTTTAATCGCACACACATCTTCACTAATCTGCCGACACACACAGCAACCCATAACACTAAAGCAACCTGCTTATCGATTGCGACTAATCGTCGCAACACCTAGACTATGAAAATGAAGAGCTCCTTGTTTTCTTAAGTATCCTGTTTTACTGGATCTTGTCGTAATTTTGCCGTGTGGAATAAGGTGCGTGAACGGATCAGCATGTTGATCGGGTGGTGCGTCATGCTTGGTATTGTGATCGTCCTCTTTCTTTCATGTTCCGATATCGAAACAGGCATCCCTGTGCTTGATGGAGTCAGCTATTGGGTTGGTGCAATACTGGGGTTGTGTATTCTGATTACATTTATTGTCGCGCCCTTATCTCGAGTGTGGGAAGAACTTCAACGTCGCGATCGCGATTGGGGTAAAGTGATACTTTTGCTTGTGGGATTCTTAATTCCAGTTTTGTTTGTCGTTGCGCTTATTCGTGGGTACGTAGTTAGTTAAGCCGAATAGGTTTGTAAACGTATGTCCTCGAACTCGGGATTCCGCTGACGAGGTATTTCCTTGCGAAAAAGCCGTGCGACCGTTAAGCCACATGAGGATGTGGCTACTTCGGTTGCCTCGGCGCTTCGTTATGTAGCGCGTCGCTCGCGGGGTCCCCCTGTCTCTACTTCTGGTAGAGACAGGGGGACCTTGTAGCGGGGGAACAGGAAGCCGAATAAAAAATGAGTGACAACTGAGGTACGGGCTTGCTACAATTACGACGTTTAGCCGGCTACGAGCGTAATCGTAGCAGCGGATGTCACGGACACCGCGGAACACCGGATGCAGCTTCACCGCTGCGGGTCCAGGCTCCGTGAGACATCGGCTCGGTTCACCCCGAGCTGTCCGCGGCGCAGGAACATAGCGCATGACACCGGCGCGGTTTGACGACCGCTGCCAGGACCGCGCAAGCGCCACGACAGGTTGATACCTGTCGTGTTCCATTCACCCGCTGGGGATCGCTTCCCAGTGGGGGGTGGTGATCTTCAGCGGCATCACAACCGAGGAGGTATCACCATGGACGAAAGTCCGATCGTGCGCATCGACGAAAACTGATGTATTTGCCTGTTGGGCATGCCCGGCAGGTGGCATGTTCAGCTTTCATTTTGAGAGAGGAGTCTTTCGAAACCCTGCCGTGTTTGAATGCCAAGGACCGATTTGTCGCAACAGCGAACGCCTGGCTATCCGTACTAATTCAGCGATATTCACGCCTAATTTCGATCGATATTTACATGCTAAAAACAAAGCTAGATCAATACTAGTCTCATCGCGCTAAAAGCGCCTCTCGATCCACGCGATCGGGACGAGACAAACACTTAGCGAGGTCTAGGGGTGGCGAACAACAAGTCGCTCAAAAGCCAGCTGCGGTCGCTCTGCGCCCGTCGCCGTGAGGGGTCGTTCTCGACCCAGAACACGCGTCGACGACTGCTGAATGTGATCGCTGACGATCTGCGGCGTCTCGGCTACCGCAACATGCAGCTCACGTCGCTCAAGGCAAAGCACGTGTGGGCGCTGGTCCGCGATTGGCAGGAACGGGATCTGTCGGTCGCAACCCCAGAAGAATCGCATGTCGGCGCTGCGCTGGTGGGCCAACCACACGCGCCGCGGTGAAGTGGTCGCGGCGTCGAACGATCATTACGGG
>OZ241880.1:0-3099459 GCA_965203505.1 Dehalococcoidia bacterium | reverse complement strand
TGCCGACCATCGGCCTTGAGGAGTCAAGTCGTTCAAACATCCAGTCAGCGAGACCGTGCCCAACGCCAGCATCAGCAGCGCCACCAACCAACGGCGAATCGGTTCCGGTGTTCGAAGCTTCATCGGCCAGTGGTCTCCGACGCGCCGGACGCAGCACTCGACGCTTTATCGGCGGCGGGAACGAGGTCTAACCCACCGGTATTGAACGGGTTGCATCTCGCGATACGCTTCGCACCCATCCAGACGCCCCGTGCCAGACCATGGACTTCGATCGCTTCGGCAGTGTAAACCGAGCAGGTAGGTTGGTATATGCAAGAGCTTGGTAGGTACGGCGATACCGCAAGACGGTAAAAGTTGATCAGCGCGAGAGCCGCCGTCTTAATCACGCTTTCACCTCGCCGTTCAAGGTGGTAGCAGTGGTTGAGTTGGCTATCCCGTACTCGCACCTAGGCGTTTCAGGAGACGATTCATTGATGCCGAAAGTTGCCCGAAGGTCGCGCAGGCGGCAGCCGGGTAGGCGTATATGACGAATTCCCATCCTCGGGGGTGGTCCGTTGTGCGCGCAATGGCTCGAAGCCTTCGCTTGATTCGGTTTCGCGTAACCGCTCCGCCCACCCGTTTCGGGATCGCGAAGCCGTATCGCGGTTCGGTTTCGGGGTCACCCGTGTCAAGCGCTGTAACAGCTAGAAGTGCGTCTCGAGCCCGATCGCCGTCTCTCAATACTCTGCGGAACTCTTCCCGACGGCGCAACCGTCGTTGAATCGAGAGCCCCATTTCTGTTCATATCTGGGTGCCGTTCGTGCGGCATTGTCCAAGCGTGACGTTTAACTCAAACGGTAAGGCGCTTGCGACCTCGAGCGCGTCTGCGCGCCAGAACCGCGCGGCCGCCACGGGAAGACATCCGTGTCCGAAAACCGTGTACGCGGGCGCGTCGGCGCTTTTTGGGTTGATACGTTCGCTTAGGCATCGTGTTTTGGTCGCAAACATCGATTGTATCACCGCGCAACCGCATGTCCCGCAACCCACCCGACTCGCCTGCCCCGCCGCCTTGCGACATTCTCGGCGATCTTCAGACCATACGAGACGCCGTTGACCTACCGCCAAGCAACGCAAGCCGTAAACGACAGCTCCCTACCTCAATGCGTGAAATTGGCAAACAAACCTGTCAATACCGAAACGCCGCCGGACGCGTCAATCAATCGAGCGGTTTGTCGGTCGACCCCGCGTTCGTACCGTCCGATACACCCCGCAACATCTCCAACGCGGAGATCAGCGTAGACATCTCCTCAACATTCATCCTGTTCACAACCTCACCTGCACGTTCCCGGCCGATGCTCCACAACTCGGAGATCTCCACGTCACCCTGCCGGGTCAATTTGCAGATCACCACCCGACGGTCGTTCGGATCCGCGTCGCGTTCGATCAGTTGTTTGTCAACCAACCGGTCCACGATGCTGGTCGTCGCTGACAATGTGCTGCCTAGAAAGTTCGCTATCTCGCCCATTCTCATCGGGCCTTTGTGTTGCAACACGACCAACGTCTTGATCTGCGGGATGGTCATGCCCAAGCTGCGCCACTCATCTAGTGTTCCGGCGTGCAACTCACGGTTCAGGTACACGAGTAAGTCCACCAACCGATCGGCCAATTCTTGTTTCGAATATTCTTCCATGTCTTAATATGCTTTTCACGCGCTCGGCAACGCAGGATTGCGCGTCCCGATCTCAATCACCTGATGGTTGATCTCGAAAACGGCAAATCCTAACACCAAACGACAATAATCCAAAGATCGAGCCGTCACCGTGATTCGCCACGTTTATCGATGACGCCAAATCAACCTCAGCGACGCCTCTACTCGCTATGCACGCAACCAAGGAACCAGTTCAAAGGTCTCCTGATGCTGCACGCGCCTGATGCCCCGCATCGTTAGTTCTTTACGTTCCCTCCGACAGGATTAGTATGCAACATCGCCTCATTATACGTCGCATCGCACAGTTATCGCTAGCCAAAAAATCACGCAAATTTCCCGTTTTTCGGACGATCAATGCAGATTTGCTCCAGTGGATATTGAATCAAATACACGCATCTACGACAAAATATTTTATTCCAAACCTATGTCCAATTCCTGTAGTTATGTATCGCATATTCACGCTTATCAATTAAATTCGGAATAGTTGTGACATTGCGTGAATATATATCTAACGATATGTCATCTGTCTGATTCGAAGCCGCCTCCATCAAGCACAATTCGCAATCGATCAGAAACTCGGTTGAGATCGTCCAACTCTTCCGAAGACAGTTCGATTTCCAACGCGCCCAAGTTGTCTTGCATCTGTGCAGAAGTGTCAGCACCCGAAATCGCAACTGTAATCTCTGGATGCGACAAAACCCATGCCTGCGCCACCTGCGCAGGAGTCGCGCCGATCCGATTTGCAATTTCAGCGTTTTTTCGCACCACTTCGGCGGCGGCTCCGCGGACCACCCGATTGAAAGCGTGCGACCTTCGACTGCCCCATAACCGAGTGCTGTCCGGCATTCGGCCAGGATCGTAGTCTCCCGAGAGCAGGCCGACCGCAAGAGGGCTATACGCCATAATCCCGAGACCAGTGGTGCGCACCATTGGGAACATCTCCTCCTCAAGCTCGCGATTGAGCATGCTGTACGGATTCTGAACCGTGATCAAACTGCCCGCGTTGATCTTGTCTTGAACACGCAGAGTCTGCACGACTTGCCAAGCCTGATAATTGCAGACGCCCGTGTAACGCACCTTGCCGTCGCGAACCAGATCCTCCAATGCCCGCGTTCGCTCCTCATATCCGACCGTTTCATCGAAGTGATGAATCAGGTAGACATCAATCCGGTCGGTCTGCAATCGCTTGAGCGAACGCTCAACTTCACGCATGATGTGCCAGCGAGACGTGTTGTGATCATTGACGCCCTGCGCCACCGGACTGGAAACCTTTGACGTGATCACGATTTCGTCGCGGTCGCCGCGGTCCTTCATGAGTTCTCCGAAGAGGATTTCAGATGTGCCCGCGTTGCGTCGATTGTCGCCGAGACCATAGATGTTGGCGCAATCGATAAGGTTCAACCCGCCGTCAAGCGCCGTCGCGATCGTCTTCTTGGCCTCGTCGGCGTCGTGCTGACCCCGAAATCCCAAACCGAGCGCCATGCGCGTCACCATCACGCCGCCCGTGCCGAAGTTCACATATTGTCGTTCCATCTAACGGATCGTCCTTTTCGTTGATTTCTCAAGCCAGACAGCCGTGGCTACGGCAAATCTATCGGTACCTCTAACTCCGCACCGATAGATTCGTACCACTCGATAACTTCGCGGTGGTAGGGGATGCCTTCTTCGAGGCGTTGCTGCGTCTCTTCACCTTCGATCAATCCCGGGTACAACACGCGATCGTGCCCCGGCGCAGGTTTCGTGCTCGCCAAGTGTGCGAGGGCGTCGTCCATGTTGTCGAGGAACTCGTCTTCGTCGCAGAAAGCGGCGATTTGGAAAGCCGCGAAGAAATGGTAACCGCCTTGGTATTGGTTGCCCGATCCGCCCATTCCAACACCCGCGAGTGTCTGGCACATGATCGCGCACACCGCCGCGAAGCCGTAACCCTTGTGCGATCCGTTTTCGCGTGTGCCTCCGAAGGGCAGCAGGAAATATTCGTCCGGCGGATCCACCGGTTCATTGAATGGATTGCCTTCAGTGTCGGTTATCCAACCCGGTTCCAACGGCACGCCGATACGCCGCGCCAGCCCCACCTTGTTGTTGGCGATCTGAGTACAAGCGACGTCGAACAGGAAGGGATGTTCATTCCGCGCCGGAGCCGCCCACGCTATCGGGTTCGTGCCAAGCCTCGACTCCGCGGCAAATGTCGGCAACATCCCGCCCGAAGCGCGCGTTCCATGCCCGCCAGTCATGCACAGCCCCACCATCCCTTGTTTAGCGGCCTGCGCGGCGTAATACCCGCACCCACCGAGGTGCCCAGAATCGAACACCGTCACCGCGCCAGTGCCGTACTGCTTCGCCTTGTCGATGGCCATCTGCATCATGTCGCCACCGATCTGGATCCCGAGCGCACCGTCACCATCGACGTTAGCGGTCGTCGCAGTCTCTCGGACGATCTTCAGATCAGGCGTCGGGTTGAGCGTCCCGGCCATGTACGACGCGACGTAGTTGCGCATCATGTTCGACACGCCGTGGGTCTCCACCGCACGCAGATCATTGGTAAGCAATACATCGGTCGATGCCTTAGCTCCAGATTCGTCTACCCCGCATCGCATGAAAAGCGCTTCGGTAGCTGCTCGCATACGGTCTATTTCGACATAGACGCGGTCCTGTTCGGGAACGTGAAATTGTTCGAGCACGGTTTAACTGCTCCTGTGGTTTGTCAATCTCTGCGCAGTTTACAGCACCACAAACACACTGGCGAAACACATAACGATCAGCAGTAGCGCGCCGCCGCTTTATTATTGGCAATGATGTCTGGAACCACCGAACAGCAGCTAGCCGCCGAGCTTCGAGGCTCGCGGTCTTTGATGCGCGCCTTGATCAGTGCCATGCGGCCGTTGCAAGCGCCGAAGAACGGTCTGGTACTGGTTCCACTCATCTTTTCAGTCAACATCTGGTTCGCCGTCGACGATCTCGGAGGGATGGCCGAGATCGTGTCGCGAGCGGTTGCGGCGACAGTCGCATTCACGTTGGTCTCCGGCGCGGTCTACCTGATAAACGATCTTGCGGACATCGAAAGGGACCGTGCCCACCAGGTCAAGCGTCGACGCGCCATCGCGTCAGGAGATCTGCCCGTTGGCACAGCGTGGATTGCGGCGGCGATCGCGATTCTGGTTGCCGGACTGATCTCAATTGCGATCAGTGTGCCGTTGTTGATCGTCGCAGCGGCTTACCTGCTGCTAAACATCGCATACACATTCAAGTTGAAGCACGTCGCTATATTGGATGTCATGAGCGTCGCGGCCGGATTCGTCCTCCGCGCCTACGCCGGCTATGTAGCGATCGGTGGTCCCGTCCCCTGGCTCGAAAACGGCATACCCGGAGTCGACATCGACGTCTCGCCCTGGTTCTACATCATGACTGCGCTGGGTTCACTTCTGATCGCCCTAGGCAAGCGACGCGCCGAATTAGTCACCGCCGGCGATTCTGCCGCCCGACAGCGTAGCATCTTGGGCGACTACACGACACAGTTCATCGACGCGCTCATCATGAGCACAGCCACATTGGCGATCTTCACTTACGCCCTCTATGCCATCGACTTGGGAGACACGGGAGCAAACGTCCCCGCCGATAACACGATGATGGTGACGATACCGTTCGTCGCGTACGGCATATACAGATACCTCTACCTGCTCTACGTCAAAGGCGAAGGCGAAGCGCCCGAAATCGTCCTGCTCAGAGACCGCCCGACGCTCATCAACGGCTTTTTATGGCTCGCCGTCGCCTCAACGATACTGTTGATACACACAATTGGAACCGCCAACGGCGGTTGACGCAAGTTCAGGAGATACTCCCATGTCTAAATTGAGCGAAGCAGAAGTCGCGGAACTGTTGGATGCGCTGACGGATTGGGAACTCGATCCGGACTCCGGAGCCATCGTGAGACATCTGGAATTCCCGACCTTCACCGATGCGATCCAATTCGTCAACCGCGTCGCCCAAGATGCAGACGACCACGATCATCACCCGGACATCGACATCCGGTACCGACGATTGAAAGTTGCCCTGATTTCACACGACGTCGGCGGATTGACGAAACGCGATAGCAGGATGGCTCGGTTGATTGATGAGCAGGTGAAGCGGGCGGGGATGTAGATTGTTTGGTGACCGGTCAGAACTACGAGACCACCAGCCTGAATTCTCATGCCCGCCTTAACCCAAAAACAATTGGATCACTTCAACCATTTCGGCTTCGTCGCGGTCGAGAATGTCCTCGATCCAATAACCGTAATCGACCCCGTCATCGATGAATACGCAGGCGTCCTAGACAACCTCGCCGATGAACTTCTCGCGGAAGGCAAAATCACTTCCAAACACGAGGATCTGGAGTTCAGCGACCGCGTGACGCAAATCTACGCCGATTCAGGCGAAGTCCACAACAAATACTTCGATTTCACATTGTCGGTCGCCAACGTAACCCACGACACCCCATTCTGGGTCGGACCCTCGGTCTTCAATGCGTTGACCGCTCCCGGGCTCCTCGACGCCGTCGAGTCGTTAATCGGACCCGAAATCTACTCGAATCCAGTGCAGCACGTGCGGATCAAGGTGCCGGAAAAGGACTGCCCACGCGACGACGAAGGCAACGTGATCTATGGAGCCGCGCCTTGGCACCAGGACTGCGGCGTCGTCAACCCCGAAGCCGATGATACCGACATGATCACCGTCTGGTTCCCGCTCATGGACACCGACGAAGAAAACGGGTGTCTGCAAGTAGTCCCCGGCTCCCACCGCGGAGAGGACATGTTGACGCATTGCCCCGGCGGAAAAGACGTGCAGGGCAACCTGTTGATACCAGAAAGCGAGTTCGAAGCCGTCCCCGTGCCCCTGAAAAAAGGCGACGCGCTATTCTTCACCAAATACACAGTCCACTCATCATTCCCGAACAACAGCGACCGCATCCGCTGGAGCTTCGACCTCCGCTACAACCCCGTCGGACAACCAACAGGCCGATCATTCCTCCCCGGCTTCGTAGCCCGCAGCCGAAACAACCCAGAATCCGAGTTGCACGACCCAGTCAAGTGGCGCCAGATGTGGGAACAAGCCCGCGCCACGCTAGCCGAAAACCACCAACCCACCTTCAACCGCTGGAAAGGCACCGAAGCCATCTGCGCATAAACACACAGACGGTGCGGCCGGGTTGCCAGTGCGAGGACGACGCAGACCCGTAGGGGTGATCCCTTGTGGTCGCCCCACCACCGTCCCCTTTCGCACAGCGAAAGGGGACGCGGAGCCCAAGAGACCGACACATGAACGCAGGCGTATGCCCGGGGCGGAGAGGCGTCCGGGTTGCCCCGCTCGCGGGGAATGTGCCACGCAGAGTAACCACGGCTACGACGTGGCAGAAGGACGAAGGGGGCGCGAACCGACCGCGAGCCCATTGCCCCTCTGGATTCCGTCTTTCGACGGAATCACGGGGGTGTGCAAACGTCCCCTTCGTGAAACGTAAGGGGACGCGAGCGAGCGCAGCGATGCTCGCAGGGGATGTCCGGGGAGGGGGCGGCATGGTTGCCCCCCGTTCACGCAACCATCGCAAAACACCCGCAGTGGCGATCCCTAGTGGTCGCCCGGGGCGGTGCGGGGGGCTGTCCCCTTTCGCCCAGCGAAAGGGGACGCGGAGCCCAAGAGACCGACACATGAACGCAGGGGTATGCCCGGGGACGCGGTGTGGCCAGGTTTCCCCCGCCGCGCGGGGGAAATGTCCGAAGGACAAAGGGGGCGCGCAGAGCAACTACGGCTACGACGTGGCAGAAGGACAAGGGGGCGCGCAGAGTAACTACGGCTACGACGTGGCAGAAGGACAAGGGGGCGCGACCCCACCCCTCCATCACACACCCACCAACAAAAATCCCGCCCATCCCTGAATCCCCGCAATCCCCGGTTCAGGAAACAATTTGACTCCCGCAACATCCGTGCTAATATAGGAATCGTTAACAACATTCATCGCCGCGCTGACGAGTGCGGGCACTATCGAAATACACAACTAGACAGCGATCCACCGGGAAACCGCGCAGGAACGTGATCACGAAGACGAACACCAAACCGAAATCGCGACACGAGCCATGGCGACGCAACACACAACAAACCCTCCCGGGCCTACCGATCGCTGAAGCGTTAGAAGCGAACGCTGCTACAAGGTCCAGCCGCGCCGCATGAAGCAGGCGGCGCAGAACGAGCCAGCAGGCATAACCACCCCTTGGTTCTCGCAAAGGGACGCAAACGAGCCGACGAGCCGACCGTCCCCTTCGTGAAACGTAAGGGGACGCGAGCAAGCGAAGCCCAAGAGGCCGACACAATGCGCAGGGGATGCCCGCCCAAGGGCTGGGCGAACGTTCGCCGATCCGCGAGACGTCGGCCCTCGATCGCCACGACGGCACGGCTACAGCAACCAGCTCGGGTTCAACCGGGCGATGGAAGACGGCGACCTTTCAACAGCCGTCAACCGGGCCCACGGTCTGGCGACGTGGGCAGATGCTGGAACATGGGAATGAGATCCAGTCCAACATCCCGTCTGCGCGGCGATGAAAGACCGTACCTCCCCTTTCGGGACGAAAGGGGACGCGAGCCCCTTTCCCCCTCCCCCTTCCCAGGGGGAGATCAAGAGGGGGTCTCGCAGGAGTATGCCCGGGGCGGACGTGGTGCCGCCCCACCAACCAAACAACAAAAACCTGCAAAACACCCGCAGGCCGCTTCAACGCGTCCGCAACCACACCGCCCATCAACCCCAAATCACAGCCCATCACAAAAATCCGCGCAATCAGCGGTTCAGACAACCCACCATTTCTTGCTAAACTTGCGTCTCATCATGTCTGCCACTGGCGCTTCTTCAGTCGAATCTTCCTCGGTGGCAGGCGCAGCCGAACGCGCTGCGAGGGACGAGCAGGGCGGCGACGAATCCTCTTGGTTGATGGTCGGCATCTCCGCCGGACACGGAATCAAACACTTCGGCCAAGGCGCGCTGCTCGTGATGATGCCCTTCATCCGCGCCACATACGGCATCGGCGACGTCGCATACGGCACCATCTTCTCCCTCAGCAGCATCTCCTCCGGCATCGCAAACGTCCCCGCCGGAATGCTCGCCGATATGTACAGGAAGCGCGTCGCATGGCTCCTGACAATCAGCATGTTGATGGTAGGCGCCGGCTACTTCCTTATAGGTGTCGGTACATGGATATGGCTAATCGGGCTGTCCGTGATCATCATCGGCTTCGGCACCAGCATGTGGCACGCACCCGCATTCGGCACCCTCGCCGCCCGATATCCCAAACGTCGAGGCGTCGCCATGGCCGCCCACCTCACAGGCGCGCAGATAGGCAATACCGCGAGTCCAGTCGTGATCGGCTTCCTCCTTGGCGGCGCGATCGGAACGTTCGAATTCGCAGGCTACGACTGGCGATTGGTCGCTATGGGCGTATCAATACCCATGTTCCTAACCGCCGTCGCCGTAATGTGGCGCTTCAAGACCGCCGGAGCCGAAGCTCAGCACAACATCGACCTGGCGGAATATCTCCAATCCGCCCGCCGACTCCTGACCAACTTCCGAGTATTAGGAATCGTCAGCCTCGGAGGTTTCCGCAGCGCAGTCCACACATCGTTCCAAGCCTTCACCGTCGTGTACATGAAGGAAACCCTCGACATGTCGGCCTTCACCATCGGCTGGCACGTCGCCCTCCTAACCTTCGCCGGAATCGTCTCAACCCCGGTCATGGGATGGCTGTCAGACCGTGTAGGACGAAAGCCGGTCATACTGGCAGCGATGACCGCGATGGCCGTCATGCTCTTCCTGTTCCTACCCTTCCGCGACGGAATCGGATTCACGATACTGATGGCATCGCTGGGACTTTTCTTCTTCTCGGTCATGCCGATAATCACGGCAGCGACGATGGACCAGGTAGAACGCGGCTCGGAAGGATCTGCAACAGCGTTGATCTTTTCCGGCGGATCAGTAGTAGGCGCGCTCTCACCAATCGCCGCTGGCAAAATCTTCGAGATCAACGGCTTCGAAGGCATCGTCCTCTTCTGCGGCGCGATCGCCGCCGCTGGGGCGGCCCTAGCGCTAGTATTGCCAATGCGGCGACCAGTCGACTGATCTGAATAAGTCGTATAGGTTGGTTGTAATTAAGTCATCTTTCCGTTATCATTACATCCCACACTAATTTCGCCAACATCCTTTTTCAGAACATCCATGACCACGCTAGAAGAACGCGTCAGCAATCTCGAAGGTGCCTACGGGCAAGTCGACCGCCGTTTGGGCGAACTCAACGACTCGTTCCGTGGCGTTCGCTCCGATTTCCGGGCTATGGGCGCTAGGTTCGACGCGACCGACACCAAAATCGACAGGTTGCGGGCCGACATGGACACGAGGTTCGAGTCGACTGATACCAAAATCGATGCCAAGGTCGACTCGTTGCGGGCTGACATGGACACGAGGTTCGAGTCGACTGACGCCAAAATCGATGCCAAGGTCGACTCGTTGCGGGTTGACATGGACGCAAAGTTCGAGTCGACTGACGCCAAAATTGACAGGCTGCGCGCCGACATGGATGCCAAGTTCGAAGCGACCGACGCCAAAATAGAAACGAGGTTCAGGGCGACCGACGCCAAAATAGAAACGAGGTTCAGGGCGACCGACGCCAAAATAGAAACGAGGTTCAAGGCGACCGACGCCAAAATCGATGTCAAGTTCGACAGGTTGCGGGCCGACATGGACACGAAGTTCAGAACCATCGTGATTTCGATGGCATCAGCGGGTGTAGCCGCGGTGGGCCTGATCATCTCGGTTTTCGTTGCTGCTTAGCAACAACGAGACCGGAAATTGGAGCCTGATCGCCGTCTAACGCTTCAACGTCTTCGGCTGTATCAAAGCGGTCAACGTGCCCGAACCTTCAACCACCGGCGCCGCGCCAGTCTCTACTACCGCTACCGCTCCCGTCTTCAGCACAGTCGCTCCCAATCTTCCCGCGCCGATAAGATGACCGGGCAGGAACGAAAACGTCGGATCGTGCCCCACGATGGCGTAGGTACCTGAAACATCGAGTGATTGGAGCAATTCGAGCGCCTCATCAGGCCCGAAATGAGCGGATAATCGGTCATCAATCTCGGGGCCATCCCAACCCGTTTTTTCGCATAAAACCTCAGCGGTACGCAGAGCACGGGCGTATGGACTCGATATGACTTTCGCACCTTCGGGTGCGAGCGCGGCGATGGCGGCCACGGACTTCGAGAACCGTCGCTCGCCTTTTTTCGTCAACGGCCGTTCGCTATCGTCGGGCCAGCTGCGCGGGTCAGCATCGTAGGCCTTTGCGTGTCGGACAATTAGCAGTTTCATCGCATTTCAATCCAGAGATTTTGGGGGATTTACTTTGTTATGTTATCGGCATCGCTAGCCAATCACGTCGGCTGGGCGTCAACAGACGCGAACAAAAATAAGTACACCAGCGACCCTTAATTCGGTGCCTCTAGGTTTAAAAACACCCAATTCCGGCATTCCGAAAGCCTCCAATTTGCACACCACGATCCGCGCGTTGATCGCAGTGGTCGCAGTAGCTGGACTCGTGGCAATCAGCATCGTCGCGACATCGGTGCAAAACGAAGAAGAGGTTCTGGGGCAGAGTCAGAGCAACCGCTGTGCGGAACCCCCAGTCGAGCCACGCGACGTTCATCTGTGGGAACACGACTCTGGCATCTTGGTTCAGTGGGAGACCTGTCCGGAGCATAACTACGAGATCAGATGGCGTCTCGCAGGCGAAACGCCGGCCGACCCGTTCAATTGGCCTACCCAGAGGCAGATCGGTCAGGCTGACGAGTTCGACATCACCAGCTTATCCAACGGTCGCAGATACGTCGTTCAACTGCGTCCGATCGAGGTCTCCAACAACCGGATCGACCGCGGGCGTTGGACAGACGATTACTTCGCCACACCTCAGCGTTGCGGGGACCTGCCGGAAATCCCATCACGCATCGACATATCCGAAGGCGATGGTCAGCTAACCGTATCGTGGGACCACTGTTCCGGCTCCCGCTCCCATATCCGATGGCAATCTGCCGACAATCGCGGAACCGATCATTGGAGTCGCCCAGTGGATGTAGGCACCAACGAGTCATTCGTGATCGAGGATCTGGAAAACGGCGTCGAGTATGCGGTTCAGCTTCGTTCCTCACCGACGAGCGGTTCGCGGGTAAGAACCCCAAGCGGTAGCACTTACACCACCGATTGGAGCGAATCCGTCGAAGCCACGCCGACATCGACGTGCCCAGCCGGACCTCCGGTGGAGCCTGACGAGTTCGTCATAGTTGCGGGCGATGAGAAGCTTTTCGCCAGTTGGCGACCATGTCCGGACCACACGTATCAGGTCCGATATCGCCAAAGAGATTCGAACAATTGGTCGTCGTGGCGCAACGCCGCGGCTGACAATTACACGATCCGCAATTTGAACAACAATACCCCTTATGAAGTGGAAGTGCAGAGCCAGCGGGGCGGTTCCACAGTGATCGCGGGTTCGTACGTGGCCAGACCGATCAGCCCGGCACAAAACAACCGCTCGCCGAGATGGGTCACTACAGCAAGTAGTGTGGAGATCGTCGAAAATCGCCGCTATGACAATCCGATCGCCACCTTCAAGGCAACTGATGCCGACAGAGATGATGACATTCGCTACGAGATCGTGCCGCCGTTTCCGGCGCTCGATTTATTCCCGTTTTCGATCAACGCTCGTGACGGCGACATCTACATGTACGGCGAACTCGATTACGAAGTTATCGAGGAGTACCGATTCACCGTCCGGGCCACTGACGTGGGTGGGTTCGAGATCACCCATGACTTTGATGTCGAAGTGATCGACGCCGAGGGCCCGCCACCTCCGATTCTGACCCGAGTGTGTTCAGGTGAGACGGGTATCGAGGTTCGTTGGAGGCGGGACAACACGAAGTACGACTACGAATTGGAACGGCGCACTTTGCGGTCGAGCGTCGGCGAACCGACATGGATCGGCACACCGATCGATACCGAGCTGAACTTGCCGATCGACACGACTTGGGTCTTCCGAGTACGTGCCGTGGATAAGAAGACGGGGGAGCAGAGCAAATGGTCGTCTGAAGAGGCGGTCTTCGTTGGTGGTGCTAGGAACACAGCTCCGGAATTTCGGCGTGAGTTGTTTGAGTATGAGGTTCTTGAAGAGCAACCGGCAGGTGTTCACGTGGGATACGCGGTGGCGAGGGATGAGGATCGCTATAGCTCGCTGCGCTACCAGATCATCGAGTCGACCCCGGAAGATGCACCATTCGAAATCGACGATTTCACCGGTATCGTGACGACTTCAGGACGCTTGGACTTCGAAACTCAAACCTCGTATTCGCTCGTGTTCTCGGCAACGGACCTCTGCGGCTCCAGCGATTACGCCGACGCTACAGTCACGGTGCTCGACAACCCCGACGTCGACGCGATCCCGTTAGTACCCAATCCTCCTACGATCATCGAACGGCACGATCAAGTGGTCGTCGTGTGGCCCACCGACTACGAGGACATCTACGACCTCGATTGGCGCCCGATCGCTCAAGAGTATCGACCACGGCCGCAAGACCGAGATGCGACTATGCCCACGGTGGTAGATCTACTGCAACCCGACACGGCATACGCATTCCGCTTGAGGCGCGTCAACCCCCTCGGGGTGGCGGGCGATTGGTCGGAGGAAACGATCGTCGACCCCGCCGTCCCAGCGCCGACGATAGCGGCTATCGATATCCCTCGGCAGGGACAGGTCCTCGGCGGCGCGGAAGTGTTTTTGGATGGAATAACGCTGCGAGAAGGCCAGACGGCCCGGCTCGGCTTCAACATGTTCGGCATCGATGGTCAACTCGACAACTCGTTGTTGGACCGGGACGATATCACCGCAACATGGCGAGTTGCAGCCGGTGACGTGTCTAACGATCGAGATCGGGTGATGTTCTACACGGCGCCGCCGCAGGAAGGCGAGTACGACATTAGCGTCGTGGTTAAACAACGAGTCCCTGGCGGCATAGTGCAACGGAATCTTGAGATGGTCGTACACGTCATCGGCGACAACGGTTTAGTAAAACCGTACGTTTCGGACGAAAGTGCGCCACGCGTCGTAGTGGTGGACGGCGTTGAATACGCCACGATCGCGTACTCGGAGGACAAAGAATACCGACCGCCGCAAGCGACCAAAGCCCTGTTCAAGGTTCGGCAACACTCTATACCCGGTTTTGAATGGGTCGGCGTCAACATCGCTCCGGGCGAGCCGGCAGCGACGGTAGAAGACCAAATACCCGGTTTCACTGGAGTCGGAAACGTATTTGCCGCCGAGTTCATAGACAAGACGGGGCGGCCGATCGTGAACATGTCGTTCACCAAGAATGCTGCACTGTGCTTGCCGGTTCCAGAAGAATGGACGTTTGCCCTGCAAGCACTCGACGTCACGCGCATAGCGCCTGATGGGTCTCACTCAGCGCTGGCACTTCCGGTACGGTTCCAACCCGATCCGACTTTTAATGACCCGGCATTGGTTTGCGGACATTCTGAGCTGTTCGACGGCGAATTGTTCTTAGCCATATCGAATGATGCGATACCAACCGCTACGCCGACGCCGATCATCGTCCAACCGCCGACCGCTACGCCGACGCCCACACCCGAACCGTCGCCTACTGCAACGGCCACACTGACGCCAACGCCGTCGCCGGTTCCTTCGCCGACGGTTGGCATCAGCGTGTCAACGCCGACACCAGTTCCGACCGAGCCACCGGCGCCGACTGACACACCTCAGCCACCCACGGCTACTTCTACGCCGCAACCAACCGCTACGCCGACCAGCACGGCAACTCCAACTCTAGAACCAACATCAACGGCGACACCCACGGCGCAACCTACTGAAGTGCCGATTCTTGAGGCGACTGACACACCGGTTCCCACCGCGACGAATACGCCAACACCGGCGCCTGTGATCGTGAAGGCCGTTGTGCCAACCGCGACATCAACACCGACTAACACGCCGACGCCCGTACCCTCAAATACGCCGACACCAACTGCGATACCGCCGACCGACACTCCGACAGTCGAAGCGGTTGAAGAAGTCGTAGCAACCGTACCGGAAGAAGAAGATCGCGGAACCGGTCGTGGCGGTTTGATTTTCTTCGCTGTGCTCGCGTTCCTGGTGATCGCTACAGTTGTGGTTGCGTTCACAATCTTGAACCGCCGACCGCGGCAAGGTGACACTTCTCCGGCAAATCCGACTGATCCTGAGAATGCACCCGATCCTGCAGAAACAGATTTGGATGATCCCGATGTCGCAGCGGAGGAGGCAGAGGATGACGACGAAGAGTACGAGAGACTTCGGATCGACTCGTAGCCACCCGGCGAATTGCCGTTTTTGGTGCGCGATAATCCGCTGATTTGCAGGTCGCGGCTTTGCTATGTTTACGCGAACGAGTTGATCTACTCGTTGCATTCATCTTTGTAAGCCGATGAAATCGACACTCTTCAGCCAATCGTGGCGTGCATCTGCTCGCTCGAAACTGCATCGATTCACCGCTCTCGGAGCTGTCGCCTTCTTGCTCTTCGCGGCGACCAACGCCAGTCTGTTGTGGTCCGAATCTCTGACCAATGAAGTAGCCGAAGCTCACCATTCCGCGGCTCCCGAAGACGTCGCGGTAGTCCCTGGCAACGGTAAGCTGCACGTTTCATGGCGCCCGGAGTCTGGACATGCCTACCAGCTTCGTTGGCGAGTGGGCGATGGAGTCGCATCGTCTTGGAACACGGTGGAGGATCCCGGCAGATACAGATATGAAATCAGAGGTTTGGCCAATCGCACCGAGTACGATATCCAAGTTCGAAGTCTGAGATCAGGTACCACAGCACAAACCGGCTTCAGCGACTGGAGTCGCATCGAATCCGCAGAGCCGCGAGCGCTTGCCGGAGCCAGCAACGACACTCCGACGTGGCGAGCTACTCTCGACACGGTATCGATAGAAGAAAACACCCTTCGCAGCGGTTCAATTGCGCAGTTCACGGCGATTGGCGGCGACACCAACGACGTCGTCAACTATGAGCTGCTCGCACCCGTGCGCGGTCCGTTCGCAATCAATGCCGCGAACGGCGAGGTTTACGTCTACGAAAAACTCGACTACGAGTCAGTGCAGGAGTACACGATCACGGTAGGCGCTACGGATCTTGGCAATCAAACGATCCGGCATGACCTGAAGGTCGAAGTGATTGATGTAGCGGGGCCAGATATCCCCGTGGTCACGCAGGTCTGCGCCGGCAATCAAAGCGCATTCTTAGTTTGGAACCAGTCGAACGACGTAACTTATGACATTCAATGGCGTCAATTCGACAACCTCGAATACAGCGCTTCAAGT
Organism: Dehalococcoidia bacterium; assembly: GCA_965203505.1. GTDB lineage: Bacteria > Chloroflexota > Dehalococcoidia > Lucifugimonadales > Lucifugimonadaceae > Bin127. The sequence continues at coordinate 3,083,360 of OZ241880.1, read as the reverse complement.
TCTAGGAACATCAGAAACATCGACGCAGATCGCCGGATCGTCGAAAATCTGTCAAACAGCGTTGATTGGGTCTTCAGGATTCGGGCTGTCGATAAGGAAACTGGCGAGCAGTCCAAGTGGTCGGCGGAGTATGTAGTCGCTCCCTCTGTCGCCGAAAACAAGGCGAACACCGCGCCTGCATTCCGAGAACAGGAATATGACTTCAGCGTTCGAGAAGAACTCGCGGCCGGAGTGGACGTGGGTTCAGTGTCGGCGACCGACGACGACCCGTACTCCCAGTTCATATTCTCGATCGGAGAGACTGAACCCGCTAACGCGCCTTTCGAGATCGATCAGTCGACCGGCAAAATAACCACGACTGACGAGTTGGACTACGAAACGACCGCAAGTTACACGCTGACGCTAATTGTCAAAGACCTGTGCGGACTCACTGACGAGGTGATTGGGATCGTCACGGTGGCGAACGCGATCGAGGTTGACGTGCCAGCGTTGACACCTGATCCGCCGGCGGTAGCCGTCGGACACGAGCAAGTCAAGGTTTTGTGGGATAACTTCACCGATTTTGCTTTCGACCTTGACTGGCGTCCGATCGATGAACGATATGGACTGGAGCCGAAAGATCGGAACGCGTCATCGCCACGGGTGGTCGAATTAGACGACCCATCAACTCAGTACGCCTTCAGGTTGCGTGCACGCAACCTTTTGGGTGAAGAAGGAGCATGGTCGGAGGAGACGATCATTGCGCCGCTTTCTGAAGCGCCGACCGTGTTGCCCATTGTTTCACCGCGCGAAGGCGCCGTGTTCGGCGACGCTCTACCTTATTCGCCACACCTTAATTTGCGCAAAGGTCAGGACGCCGTCATCGGCGTGAATCTGTTCAACACCGACGGTGCTTTAGAAAACTCGCTGATCGAACGCGATGACATGTCGATCCGTTGGACGGCATCGATCGGCGACATCGCTGAACCAGAGGCTCGTTCCACCGTCTACACAGCGCCGCACCGCGTCGGAGAATTCGCGGTTCGCGTAACGGTCACGCAAGCGGTTCCTGGCGGCGCGGTGCAAGTTCGCCTGCGGATTCCGGTTCGCGTAATCGGTGAAGATCAAGAAGTTCAGATCTACCAAGTTGATCCTTATCCGTCTAGCACCACTTACATGGGCAACGACTACGGCGTTGCCACTTATAACCGAGGCGGTCGTTTCGAAGATCCAAATTCTCCCCAGGTATCCATGGAGGTTCCCGCTTTGGCCATCCCGGCCCGAGATTGGATCGGAGTGCGACTGAACCAAGGCTCTGAGGCGACTGCCTTGGAGTCAAACGTTCGCCGCTACGACGCCATCGGGAATTGGTACGAGACGAGATACGTGTCATCGGACCAGCTTCCGATATCTGGAATGAAATTCGTCCCGCACGCCGAAATTTGCCTCCCGGTGCCGGATTCTGCAACCAACTCGCTTGAACAGATCGAGATCATGTTGTTGCTGGACGATGGTGTGCAGCAGCTCTTGAACTCACCGATCAGGTACGAAGCAGAGCCGCTAAACGCAGTGCCGGCCAAGGTCTGCGCGAGAGCGGCTACTTTCGACGGCTTGTTGTTCCTTGCACAACCGGAGTCGATTGAACCTACGGCGACTCTTGTTCCGGCTACGGCTAGTCCGACGGCTACCCCAATGCCGGTGACGCCGACAGAAACTCCAGAACCAACATCTACGCCGGTGCCTCCGCCACCTCCGACCCCTGTTGTAGTTCCACCGACCGAGACTCCGATCCCGACCGACACGCCAATCCCGACGCCTACAGCAACGTCAACACCAGTGCCAACTGATACTCCGACGCCGCTGCCAACGGATACGCCCACGCCGCCACCGACCGCCACCAACACTCCAACACCCGTCCCCACGGAAACCCCGGTGCCAACGGAAACGCCGACTCATACTCTCGAGCCGACACACACCGCGACGCCGACACACACCGCGGTTCCAACTAACACGCCTACCAGTACAGCGACCCCAGAACCAACAGCTACACCGACAGAGGTGCCGACTAGCACGCCGCAGCCGGTCGCCACCGTGCCCCCACCACCTCCGAGTGAAGATGAGGCGGACGCAACTCTGTGGATCATCGCAATCGCACTGGCGATCGTGGCGATCGTCATCGGTGCCGGTGCGATGATTTACAGGTTCCGAATCGCTTCGGCTGATGAACCCGACGATTTGCCACCCAGCGACGCAACCCCTGAGGACGACGGTGGAGAGGGTGGTGACAAACCCAAGGATGGCGATTCAGACGACTATGAGGCGTTGACCATCGACATGCCGCGTCGCGACGAATAAAGATCGTGGACTCCCGCTGGAAACAGAGCTTGCGCGGGATTTCGAGAGGGTGGACGGTGGTCGGGGAGCCGGGATTTGAACCCGGGACCTCTTCGTCCCGAACGAAGCGCGCTACCAAGCTGCGCCACTCCCCGACGCTAACCTCGATTATACGTTTCGGGCTGCGACCGACATCCCATGTTCACCCCGTCTCTCCGATCGAAGGGGAGAGTAAATCGGGCAACAAACGCTAATGTTTCTGCGTGGCTCGGTCTTGAGATGCGAGAGATGCGGAACTTGAAGTTTCTGACTCGCTAGACATCGCAACCGTTCGGTTTAGTATTATTTCCAAGGTTATGAAAAAGGACAGTCGAGAGATCTGTGTGGAGCAATACGTCCTAGTTTATCCCCCCCCCCCCGATTCTAAGCCTCGTCTAAAAGGCGTTCCAATTCGTTCCGCGGTAGCGGTTCACCTTCTACTGGCAGTTGCCGCGGCAGTTCTGGTGTTGATCGGTGATGGTGTAGATGTCGCGGAAGCTCAGACGAGCCAAACAACTCATCAGGTCACGCCTGCCACCTTCAGCACCTATTTCGACATCGACTCGTCGACAGAGGTGGCAACGCTGAAGGATGCTTACAAGAGCGATACGACGCTCGTCTTTGGGGCGGGAGAGTACCGCAACGCGATGCACATCCAAGATGCGACTAACGTTGTCCTTCGAGCCAGCAACAAGCCCGATTCAAGGCCCGCCGCTACCTTGAGGCCCAGAAGGATAGTCGAAAACTTGGACAGCACCGAAAGAAGACATGCCGTCTTCGCGGTTACAGCCTCCACCGACGTCACGATAGACCGCTTCAATTTCGCGTTCGATTGCGTTTACGACCGCACGGGCGGGCAGGGCGCACTCGCTGTCTGGGGGATATTTTTCGAAGATTCTTCTGGTGTCATCTCCAACAATCTGCTCCTAGACATTCTCGATGAAACGCGCGGCGTCCAAAATCCACGCCGGAATGAGGACGCTTGCGGTGGGACCGTAGGCACTTCGAAGGGTGCGGGTATTTTCCGGATGATTCGTGTGCAGACCTCAGCATCGTATGTCCCCGATATAGATGATGCGGGGATGGTTACCAATCGTCTGCCGATCCGTATCACCGGCAACCATATAAACAATGGAATTTCCATCGGAATACACATAAGCGGCTATTTGAACGCGACCATTAGCGAGAACGTCATCTCGGATACCGCGAGCTACGCCATCAACATGGTGGGAGCTTCCAGCGGCGTGCTGTCAAACAACAAACTCACCAACATTGGTGCAGCGGCCATCGCATACTACCCGAACTGGTTCGTGCCAAACTCACCGGACGGCGAAACCATTGAGGCGAACTTGGAGATCCGGGGAAACGACATCGGACAATCCCGTTTTTTCGACATAGCTTTAGGTGTGGGCTGGTGCGCTTCGCAGGACGGCATGACGGTGAACACCAACGCGAAGATAATCGGCAACCACATGCACGACGGTGCCCACGGATTCCAGATAGCGTCTTGCGCCGGCGACGAGGATGAACGCATCAAGGCGGACATCATCGGCAACACCATGGAAGGAACATCGAGTTCCTTTGGCATATTCGCTGCGACTGCGTTCGGCAGCGGCACTTCCGCTGCCGCCTGGTTCGAGTTGAACGTCAAGTACAACGTTATCAACGGATACGGGATCGGAATTCGGATCACCGACAAAAACGGCGGCAACACATACGGGGTCAATCGTGCGAGGGTCCACGCCACTCACAACTACTGGGGAACTAACACGGAATCGCCGCGGCCTTTGATACACGATGTCATCGAGATGCCGGACAAGGCCGGGACCACGTACCAGCCTTGGCTGCACAATAGAGAGCTGGCCGGACGGAACGGCGTCTACGGGAAGGGCGAGCGACAGTTGTCGGACCTTTCGGAGGTCCCTAACGTAGTTCTTGCCACCAGACTGTTAGTGCTCAACGAGGACCGCACATCGTTTTTCGATATCAAACTCGACGCGGAACCGCCAAGGGAGACCCGAGTGACGGTTGGGGCCGACAACCCGGATCTGCAATTCAGCCCGAGTCTGGTCACGTTCACTCCGGACAATTGGGACACGCCGCAGACGGTGACCGTTACTGTCGCCAGAGACGCCGATTCGGAAGACGAGCAAACTGTGGTCTGGGGCATTTCCGATGACGGGGTCTTGCCAGGGGGTTTTAGCTTGCTGGCAAATACGCGGATCAACGACTTGAAGATCCAAGCCCACAATTACATAAACAAGCTTGAACCTACGATCTCCGAATTCACGGTTAGTGGAGGCGAGACCGTCCGTCTCGGAATCGTCCCGTACGGCAGGCAAGACATCGTAGACAACGATCTGATCGACGGGAAGACAGATGTGGTGTGGACTGTGGAAGGCGGTGACGGCGAATTCCGTGAAGCCGATGCATCGCTGGACTCGGACGACGATCCGGATGATCGTGAGGTTCTGTTTACAGCGCTTGAAACGCCGGGGACCTACACGATCCACGCGACGCTCACCTCCTGCGGCGTGGGTACGTCGGCGAATTGTCGCGCGACATTCACTGCGAAGGTCCGCCGACGCACTCCAACGATTCTGGAACCCGCAGTTGCACCGATGAACCCGGATGGCACTATTCCGGCGGTTCTAGTAGATGCAGACGGGGCTCAGTACGAAGTCTTCACGCCGGTCAGCGGCGGACGTTTCGAGGGGGAAGGTTTTTCACTTACGGCCGGACCAGGTGCGGTTCCGAACGGCGAGGTCGTCGGGTTGCGAATGTACGACGCCGATACCGCGTCCAACGCAGGCATGACTGCACATCGCTACACCTTGACGGGAAACAGTTACCAAGTCTCAGCGGTCGACGCTTCAGGCGCTTCGGTGTCTGCTTACAGATTGAACTCGCCAGCCGAGGTCTGTGTGCCTCTCCCGCAAGCAGCTAGGTCAAACATTTCCGACGTGGCGCTGGTAGTGACGAACTCTGACGCTTCATTGACGGTTCTTTCGGCGCGTGTCCGCATCGGTGCGTCGTCGACGGATGTGTGCGGAAGTTTGAGCGCGCTGCCTGCCACGGTGGCGGTAGGCACTGCGGGTGCGCCGGCCGCCATCCCTACACCGGAACCGCTGGCGACACCTGAGGTCCCCGACACCGGCGGTGCGGCGCCCGTATCATCCGGATTGCTTTGGCTGATGCTCATCGGCATCGCAACTGTGGCTCTCGGCGCGACCGTAGTCTCAAGGCGATGCCGCGGTCCTCTCACTGACCATCTTCCCTCTTCCAAGGCGGAACCCTCGCGCGGCGATGAATAAAGGGGATTGCCGCGCAGGGTCCTACCTGTTCCACAAGAAGATTCGCAACAGCACGGCTAGCACTGACCAAAACGCGAGAACGACAAGACGGACGCACCCAGCAGGCTGACGTCATCGCCGAGTTCGGTTATCGAGACTGGTACTCCTCGGCTTTCGTATCTCGGCAATCCGTATGTTTTGACGGCTTGGATCAGTTCGTCCCACCGGTTTTCCAGACTGTGGACCACGCCTCCACCCACAACTAAGCCATGAGGGTCCAAGACGGCCAGTATGCTCGCGAGACCCCGTCCCACATTTTCGATCACCTGTTGAACCACGCGCTCAGCGACTTGGTCGCCCTTTTTGGCGGCTTCGAAAGTGAGCCGAGCATCGATAGAGTCGATATCTCCTCCCGCCAGATCGATGAGGATCGACGCTCGGGATGGATCGCTGCTAGCCGCGGCTCTGGCCATGCGTCCGATGTTAGGTCCTGATGCGTTGCCTTCAAAGCAACCATGGCAACCTACACCGCACGCCAAAGCCTCAGGATCGGTTCGAACCGTGATGTGTCCCAATTCGCCCGCCTGGCCCGTAGATCCGGTGACCATCTCGCCGTTTGCGATGATGCCACCGCCGATACCGGTGCTAATAGTCACGTAGACCAGAGAGTGAGCATTCTTGAACGGTCCGAACTTCGTTTCTGCAAGCGCCGCCAGTGTTGCGTCGTGGCCGATTGCGACGGGCAACGACGTCAGTCTCTCCAAATCCGGCTTCATCGACTTACCATGCCATCCAGTGAGGTTCGGCGGGTGGTCATACGTGCCTGTCGCCGGGTCGATCGGCCCGGCGGTCGATACGGCCAGCCCGGTAACGGCGTCGGCACCGGAAGTAACTCCATGTATGAGTTCCGCCAATCTGGCGGCCGCGTCTTCAATGCCCCGCTCTGGCATCGTGGCATCCCGGTTTTCGCTCAGAATCTCGCCTTCACGTGACACGAGAGCCGCGCGAATCTGTGTTCCGCCAATGTCCGCAGCCGCCGTCATATTGGAGTTGCTATCGGCTCTGATCATTTGTCGGATGATAATAACCCACCAGGTGCGTGCCACCGGCAAGGTCCTGAGTGCTTCCGGATGCTGCCGAACCGATGACTTTGGATAACCTCACTACTATGAAGTCAGAAGACTTGCGCGTGCGGGCTCTGGATCAATTGCGCCGAAACGTGCGGACCGGATTCGACCCATACTATCGACAACGCTTCACCTACGTCATGCCTTCGATTGGGCGTTACGAGTGGCAGTGGTTTTGGGATTCATGTTTTCACGCGATCGCGCTCTCAACGTTAGATGTCGAGTTGGCAAAATCCGAATTAGCGACGTTGATGGTCCCGCAACGCGAGAACGGGTTTGTGGGGCACATGACGTATTGGGGCCGCTGGGGGCCGGTTGCGGCTGCGTTGGCTGGACAGAGCCGACTCAACGAGTGGCGCATACGCAATTCGGGCATAATCCAACCGCCGGTTTTGGCACAAGCGTTGCTGCGGGTCTGGGAGGAATCTCGTGACATCGGTTATCTGCGCTCGATGTTGCCGCGGGTACGGCGCTTCTACGAGTGGTTGGATAATGAACGCGATGCCGATTCTGATGGTTTGATTGGCGTGATTTCACCTTATGAATGCGGTCTCGACAACTCTCCCGCGTATGATGCCGAGTTGGGATTGAGTAACCCGAATCGCCGTAGCCTGCTACTCAAGAACTGGTTGCTGGATTGGCACAACGTCCTCCGGGGAAGAGGTCACGACTTCGCACACCTAATGCGCCTTGATCGGTTCATCATGATCGACCCGTTCATGAACGCGTTGTATGCCGACGGTTGGGACGCGATCGCGACGATGCACGATGCTCTGGATGAACGCGCTCTCGTTCGATCAGCGAACGAAAAACGACAACGAACCACAGACGCGCTGAACGAAAATTGTTGGGACGCGTCAGAGGGTCGGTGGATCTATTTGCGGGGAGCCGGTCGCACTCCAGAATCCACGCTCGCGATCGGCACTATGTTCCCTTTGATCATCGGGACCCAAGATTGTTCGAAGATAGAAGAAGTGATCCGTCGACATCTGCTGAACGAGCACGAGTTTTGGACCCCTTACCCTGTTCCCAGCGTGGCGGCATCTGAGCCTACATTTGATCCGGAAGGCGAGTCGACGATTTGGAGGGGCCCCGTTTGTCTGAACCTCAATTGGTTATTGGCGCGAGGGTTGAGGAAACATGGCTTTAACGAAGTCGCTTCTGAAATCGAGGTTAAGTCGATCGAGATGGCTTCACGCGATTTTCGTGAGTTCTATTCGCCACTGTCCGGTCGGGGTATGCGCGGCACCGATTTCGGGTGGGCAACCGTCGCGGTCGACATGTTAGACCCACTGTCTTGACGCGTCGAAGCTACCGCGATGAAACGACAACGCGCGGGGATTCAGCCACTGACGGCTGCCTGAGCCTCCGCGTTGCCTCCAACGATCACGCCAGTTGACATAAAGATCGCCCGCTCGGCGATGTTAGTTGCCCTGTCAGCCACTCGTTCGAGGTTGTGAGCTACCCACAGCAGATACGTCCCGCGCACGGCTCGGTGTCGGTCTTCCTCCACCAAAGACAGAATGTCGGCCTGAACCTTGGCGTATAGTCGGTCAACTTCATCGTCGTCGTTCTCTATCTCGATCGCCAGCTTACCCGATTCGTCGCGATCAGAAGTAGTCATGGCTTCAATGCTGCGTTTCATCATCGAAACAGCCAGATCAGCCATTTTGGGAATGTCTTCCAATTCTTTCAACGGCGCCTCGTGACCCATGTTGATGGAGACCTTGGCGATTCCTTCGGCGTAATCGCCCATCCGTTCCAGCTCGTTTGCTATGAACATCATGCCGACGATTCTTCGCAGATCGGCAGCGAGTGGTGCCTGTCGCCGGATCTGCTCGACGCATTCGTTCTGGATCTTTGTCTCGAGTTCGTCTATGCGGTCATCCTCCGTTATGACATCCCGAGAAACGTCCAAATCGCGATTGCGGAGTGCCCGTACCGATTTGAATATTGCGGCCTCGACAAGGCCGCCCAGCAAAACAATTTCGGCTTCTAGGTGAGCGAGTTGATAGTCGAGTTGTTCGTTGGGCATGCTCAGCATCCCCCAGTTCTTTTAACCGATACGGCCTGTCACGTATGCCTCGGTGCGTCGATCGACGGGATTGCCGAAGACCTGTTCGTTGGTGCCGTATTCTATTAGGTGCCCGACGCGATCTTCACCGACCATCATCACAGCCGCGTAGTCGGAGATGCGAGTGGCTTGTTGCATGTTGTGAGTAACGATGATGATCGTTACTTCCGCGGATAGTTCACGTATCAGATCTTCGATCGCCTGAGTGGATATGGGATCAAGCGCCGAAGCAGGTTCGTCCATCAACACCACATCTGGGTCCACCGCTAAGGCGCGAGCGATGCACAGTCTTTGTTGCTGCCCACCTGATATCCCCAGTCCGCTGTCGTCAAGGCGGTCTTTAACTTCGTCCCACAACGCGGCACGGCGCAGAGATTCTTCGACAACGCCGTCCAAGTCGTCAGTCAATCCGTTGACCCGCGGTCCGAAAGCGACATTGTCGTAGATGCTCTTCGGAAAAGGGTTCGGGCGTTGGAAGACCATTCCGATGCGAAATCGTATGTCGGTCGGATCAACGTCTTCGTCGTAAACGTTGACGCCCTGATACTTGATGCTTCCCGTCACCCGCGCGCCTGGGATCAGATCGTTCATGCGGTTGAAACAACGCAACACAGTGCTCTTGCCGCAACCTGACGGGCCGATCAACGAGACGATCGCGTTGCGCGGGATCTGCAGCGACACGTCTTCGACAGCCAACGAAGATCCGTAGTACACGCTGGTGTTTTCAGCTTCGAGGACGAGTTCCTCGTCACCGAAGGTGATGATCGGCTCGGACATAGAGCTAAATGTTATTGCGCGAGTGTAAATCCATGTTTGCATCCGCGCGATGAATGCGGTGAGAACAGATTGAAACGTGCATCAACTCAAAGACTGTTTAGCCAATCCAACGAGTCCTCGGTGCGACCCGAAGGACTATATTCCGCCCCCGCCCATCCTTCGTATCCGACTTCATCAAGCATCTTGAATACGTTTGAATAGTTGATCTCGCCAGTGCCCGGCTCATTGCGGCCTGGGGTGTCTGCGAACTGAACATGTCCGATGCTAGGCAACAGACGACGGAAAGTCTCGATCAGATCACCTTCCATGATCTGCATGTGGTAAAAGTCGTATTGCAAAAACACGTTCGGATGAGTGGCATCGGCGATAGCGCGCATCCCTTGAGCCGAGTTGTGGATCAGAAACCCCGGTTGGTCTCGAGTGTTGATAGGTTCCACCAGCGCTTTGACGCCCACGTTAGCGAGTTCGGTCGCTGCGTACCTCAGATTGTCGATGTAGGTTCGATAAGCGACTTCGCGGGCCAGGTCATCGGGCACCGGCCCTATGCCCGTGTTTACGCCTATACAACCGAGCCCAGAGGCGTACTCAACGCCTTGAGCCACGCGCTCTTGGTAAAGACCCACCATTTCTGGATTCAACGGCAGGTTGTTCAAACCTGTGACGGGGTCCGCGACGGCGAGATTGATGATCACGTGTTTGAGACTGTTGCGCTCCAACCGCTCTTGAATAGCGTCTATCGGCTCGGAGTACGGCGCTTGTATCTCCACGCCATTGAAGCCTGCGCGTGCCGCGGCATCGTAGCGGTCGAGCAATTCATATTCGTTGAACATGAACTGAATGTTGGCGTTGATCTTTGGCATTGTCTATGTCACGGTCATCCCGGTGTCAGCGATGCGCCGCACACGGTTTCGACTAGATCGGATCGATGTTCGCGACAGCGACGCCGATGGCGATCGCAGACAGCAGCACGAGCACAATCATCAGGATTATTTGCATGGCACAGGTTCGGTTTGTGTTGAGGGTCTAGAATTGTTGTTCGCGGTATCGGTTTCAACTCGAGTTTCTACGCCCGATGCCCAATGTTGCATGATAAACGTTCCCAAGCCGTGGATGACCTAGAGCTATGCGTTTGGAAGAGATAATGACCGCTCCAGTGCTCACGATCACTGCAGAGTTGAGCGTGGCCGATGCCGCCAAGCGCATGAGGACACACGACGTGGGTTCCTTGGTCGTAGTTCGCAAAGGGGTCGTGGAAGGGATCATCACTAGTTGGGACGTCGCGGTCGGCTGTGTCGGCGCCGGTGAAGATCCGAGTGCTTGTCCGATCCTGCTTTATATGAGCAGCCCGGTGCACACCGCTAGGCCGGACACAGACGTGGTCGAAGCAGCCGGTGTCATGTCCCAACGCCGAATCTCGAGGCTTCCCGTAGTTGATGCGAGCGGCGCGCCTGTCGGAATAGCAACATTCTCGAATATCAGTCGTGTGATGCAACAGTTGGCCAGCGACATCTTTTCCGGTTGGGACCGCAGTCCCACCTCCGTGCCTCCTACGCGTGAACCCTTCGCGACCTGAATGACAGCTTGGATTATTGGTTGACTCTCCATGTTTGAGACCCTGTCAGAACGATTGACTTCAGCGCTCGGCACACTCACGGGCAAGGGTCGGTTGTCGGAAAAAGAAATCGAAGCGGCTTTGCGCCAGGTACGCATGGCACTCCTGGAGGCCGATGTCGACTTCAAAGTCGCTCGTTCCTTCGTTTCGAAAATCCGCGAAGAGGCGCAAGGCGAAGACGTCATCAAGTCGTTGACGCCGGGTCAAACGGTCGTCAAGATTGTGCAAGATAATCTCGTCGAGATACTCGGGGGCGACAGCGCAGATCTTCAACGCGGCGAAACTCCGCCTAGCGTCGTGATGCTTGTGGGTTTGCAGGGAGCAGGCAAGACCACAGCGGCCGCCAAACTCGCTCTTCACATCCGGCGGGAATGGAAGCAGGACGTAATGCTTGCGGCTTGCGACTTGCAGCGTCCTGCAGCGATCGAGCAACTGGTCACGTTGGGCAAGCAGATAAGCGTGCCGGTGCACAACGAGAGCGCTCGGAAGTCGTCGCCTCTTAAAGTGGCCAAAAACGCGTTTGATCGAGCCAAACGTGATCGGACCCACTGGTTGATCCTCGACACGGCCGGGAGATTGGCGATCGATGACGATTTGATGTCAGAGTTGGAGAAAATCAAATCTGCTTTGAACCCGATCGAGACATTCTTGGTCGTGGATGCGATGACCGGTCAAGATGCCGTCAACTCTGGATCGGAGTTCAACTGGCGGATCGGTTTGACGGGCATGCTGCTCACCAAGATGGACGGAGACGCGCGCGGCGGCGCGGCCCTCTCTATGAAGTCGGTAACCGGCTTACCCGTCAAATTCGTCGGTGTCGGCGAGCGACCGGAACAGTTCGAGGCATTTCACCCTGAACGGATGGCCCAGCGGATCCTAGGGATGGGCGACGTCACGACATTGATCGAAAAGGCTCAGCGTCAGATCGATGAGGATGATGCTAAGCGCTTGGAACAGCGCCTCTTGCGAAACGAATTCGACCTCAACGACATGTTGGAGCAGTTCCGTTCGATCCGTCGCATGGGTCCGTTGTCAGAAGTCTTGGGCATGATCCCAGGGCTCGGCGCACTCCGCGGATCCCAAAGTCTCCAAAACGTCGACGAACGGCGGATGTCTCAGGTCGAGGCCATCATCTTGTCGATGACTCCGCAGGAGCGCGCCAATCCGAGGCTCCTCAACGGTTCGCGCCGACGCCGGGTGGCCAATGGTTCCGGCACCTCGCCGTCGCAGGTAAATCAACTCCTTGGCCAGTACCGGCAGATGCAGAAGATGATGAAACGGATCAGCGGTCCTGGCGGCGAACGCGCGCTTCAGAACATGATGCGCGGTATGCAATGAAGCGGAATTCAACTCGCTCATCTACGTAGTCGATCTCTCCTATTCGGTTAACAGATAATGGGGCTGTGCCTGAAGCTCCAGATCTGCAAGTTTTGAAGGGGTATCTCGCTCCGCGCGTAGAAGGTGAAACGATCACCGAAACGGCCGTGCTTCGACCTCTGGTTTTGAGGAATTTGAATGATGAGTCGTTCATCGATCACATTCGCGGACGTCGGATCGAGCGATTGGAACGTCAAGGCAAACTGATGACTTTCAGTCTGTCGGGCGGATTCTCGTTGGTGGTCAGCCCGATGTTGACTGGCGAAACCGTCTTAACGAACCCCGGACAGAGGGTTTTGAAGTCCACAATCTTGACGATGGATTTAAGCGGCGGCTCCCAACTGAGATACACGGACGTCAAGCGAATGGGGCAGATCTATTATGTCGCGTCCGACCGCGTGAGCGAGATTAAACGCATCGAGGACCAAGGCCCGGACGTTTTCGACGAACCAGCGCCCTTGTCGGAGTTTCGAGAGTCTCTCAAACGTTTTCGCGGAGAAGTCAAAGGAGTATTGACGCGCGGTCAGTTGGTCGCAGGTATCGGCAACGCGTATGCCGACGAGATTCTTTGGGACGCTGGCATCTATCCTTTCCGCAAGGTAACAAGATTCAGTGCCGATGAGATCGAGCGGCTTCACGCCTCGACATATCGGGTGCCCCACGAGGCGGTGAGCGTTCTGAAGGAGCTTTTCGGCCAAAAACACCCGCGTAAAGAACGCAAATTCCTTAATGTTCACGGCAAGGCCGGCCGCCCCTGTCCTAACTGTGGTACCTCCATCAGTTCCGTGAAATCCCGACAAAAGGACACGAATTTCTGCCGCAAATGTCAACCCGGGAACCTGTTTGAGTGAGTGCATACGTCTGTTTCGAAGTGTTTTCGCTTTTGTAAAATTTCGGAAAACGGCGGTGGGATCTGAAATCGTCCTCAAATCGCGCCTCTTGAATCGGTAACCTCATGTTCGGCCTGGACGAAATGACTGACGTATCCGCCATCGCGCGGGATATCGCATTTGTCCTGCTCTGTGTTGTCGCCACCGTTACGCTGTTGGTGATCCTCGTCAGCGTGCGAAAAGTGGTGCGTCGATTGCAGGTAGCGATGGACCGGGTCGATGACCTCTTAGATTCCGTCGTTGCGGCGCGTGACGCTTTGACGGATTTCCGCGACAAAGTCAGGAGCCGAGGCGGCATGGGCTCACGCGATTCCGATAACGGATTCAACGTCGTTACATGGTTGCTGTCACCGCTGGGTCACGCGATCAACCGGCAGTTCCGGCGCAGGGCGCGAGACGGCAGCGAAAAGAATCGGTAAGTGTCAACGCTTACCTAGAAAAAGAAATGGAGATAGATCGTGGCAAATGGAAGTGGAGATAGCTTTCTCGCTGGCGTGATCCTAGGCGGTATCGCCGGATTCGCTGTAGGCATACTAGTGGCACCGAAATCGGGTTCCGAAATGCGCGCTGACCTGCTGGATAGGACAGACAGTGCACGCGAACAGTTGTGGGATCGCACCGGGTCGGCTCGAGAGCAGTTCATGGACCGGACCGGCACGGCGCGGGAACAGATGGAAGACCTGCTCGATGCGACGAGTCAACGTCTGGAAGAGATTCGGGCCGATGCCGCGAGCGTCGCGTCCTCATTGCGGCAACGAGTTGGAAGGAACGCGTCAGACGACGATGGCGTTCCCGTGATGGCCGAATTCGAGTCGGCACCGCAGGCCGAAGACGAACAACGCGTCTAAGCCTAAACACGCTCACAACTAGGGCGCCCGTTCACAGTGTTCCAAGGAAACGATCGGCGGACGCCCCCAATCATTTGGAACTCGGAGTGATGCCCAACCAAGATAGACCGCTTGTCGTCGTTCCATCTGACGATCCGGCGCAGTGCCAAGGTTCACCGCGTATGACGGAACTCGAAGCCGTTGCGGATCTGAAGATTTTTCCAACTAGAGCAGACAGTTTCGATTTGCAGATCGAACGCGCCCAAGGCGCGACTGCGATCATTAATTCGCGCAGTTATCTCGAGTGGCGCGAAGACTCTTTCGAACTTCTGCCGGAGCTGCGTTTCATCTCCGTTTGCGGTATCGGCACCGACTCGATAGATTTGGACGCGGCGCGGGAACGCGGGATCACAGTCTCAAATATTCCTGGCAAGACGGCACCCGTGGTCGCAGAACACGCCTTTGGTCTGATGTTCGCCGCCGCGAAACGAGCGGCTTGGTATACGGAAATGACGCGGCAGGGCGAGTGGGTCAAGCAGGACGGCGTCTTCCTAAGCGATAAAACCGTCGGCATCATCGGGACTGGCAACATCGGTGCCGAGATGGCACGGATGTGTAATGCCTTCGGCATGAACGTAGTTGCGTACACCTTCAATCCATCGGATGAGAGAGCTGAAAAGTTGGGGGTCCGTTACTTGGAATTAGACGAACTACTTGCTCAATCGGATGTGGTCACGATTCACACCAAACTGACCCCCGATTCGGAGAAGATGATCGGAGCCCGTGAGATCGCATTGATGAAGCCGGAAGCGATTTTGGTTAACGTTGCACGTGGTCCCATCGTCGACGAAGAAGCGTTGGTCGCAGCTCTGAATTCTGGTCATTTATCCGGGGCAGCTCTTGACGTTTTCGAGAATGAGCCGCTGCCGGCAGGTAGTGCCATCACGAAATGCGAGCAAGTCATTCTCACACCTCACATCGCGGACATGACGCCAGAGGGATTGGATCTGCTCAACCAAGGCGTCGTCGAGAATACGTTGGCTTTCCTGCGTGGTTCACCGCAAAACATTGTGAATTGAAATGATTGAGATCCGCGAGTTGCAGCAAGGAGACGCTGAGAGCGTCTTACTACTTGACCAAGAAATTCGAGGTCCGGACCGTTCGCTGACCTGGGATCAATACGTCGGTCGCGTATTGGAGATTATCGCCCTCGATTCTCTCGAGTACGTACCTTGGGGATGCTTCGTGGCGGTGGACCCGGAACGCGACCGACAAATCGTGGCGTTCCTGATGTCTGAACGGCAGTCTTCAACTTACGGTTTGCCGCCGGGAGTGCGAATAGTTGCGATGGCTGTTCACCCGGATTACCGTCGCATGGGCATCGGATCGCGGCTAGTGGAAGCTCTGACGGAAAAGGCCAGGGCTGACGACATCGAAACCATATTTTCAGTGCTGTTGGATGAAGACGAACGCGACGCGACGTTCTTGTCCCGCAACGGTTTCTCGGACGCGCACTTCAAGGTCTACACTAAAGAGGTCTGAACCGGGGTCCTCGCCCCTTGCTGCGGTAATCGCGCATCGTGGGAATTTCCAGCGCGTCCTGCCTCGCTCCGGCGAGCACCAATCGTTTCAGCGGTATCTGGAATGTTCAACGTCTACCCCGTAGCCTCCGACGAGTTTGGACGGTGACCAATTGCGCTCGTTTGAAGACGAAAATCAAAACTTGTCGGCCAACCTGACAGATGCGGGAGCGGAACTGGTTCCGGAAACCCATCCTAGAGCAGAATCGCTCAGAATTCGTGAACGATTGGTGGAAGGCGTGCGCACGGGCGTCACTTCACAGCACGGCCTGATAGCGCACGGACGCGGAGAGGCGTATGACTACCTGATCGGAGAACGCACTCGTTGTTTCGCCGAAACCGCGATTAAAGCTTCTGTCGCGGCATTGATGTTGGCGGAACACCCCGTCATTTCGGTTAACGGAAACACGGCCGCGTTGGTACCGGGCGAATTGGTGAAATTGTCAAATGTCGTCAAAGCCCCGCTCGAGATCAACATATTCCACCGTAGTGAGTCGAGGGTCCAGGCGATCTCAGACCACTTGGAACGGTTTGGTAGTGGCGAGGTATTGCAGCCGAGTTTTGGCGCCGTGATTGAGGGAATTAGTAGCGGACGCCGACACGTCAATCCTGACGGCATTGCAGTAGCGGACGTGGTGTTCGTCCCTCTAGAGGACGGTGATCGCTGTGGTGCGCTGCGCGCTGCCGGAAAATCGGTGATCGTTGTTGATCTGAACCCTCTCTCTCGAACGTCTCGCGATGCTTCGATAACGATCGTCGACAACGTAGTGCGCGCCGTTCCAAGAATGGTCGAGTTCGCCGAAAGTTTGTCCGTAGACACTTCAAGCTCGGTTTTGGCGAGCCACCTGAATTCCTATGACCACATAACCTTGTTGCGTTCGGCGGAGCGCGCCATTCGTTCGGTGGGATAGCCGGGTGTGTGTCGAACCAAAGGGATCAACACTTACCCTAGAATGTTGGCAATCTAGACTTCACAACCGCAATTGACACATTGAAAATGGCTGCGCGCGACTCGCGAGAACGTATCGGCGATCAAGCGGTTCGAGTCCCTCGTTCAGCAGAAACATCGCCCGCCGACATCCCCGTAGCACCCCGAACGATTTCGGTGCGCGGTTTGACGTCGCCCATGTCGCTGATCTACGGATTCCTGATCATCGACGCGATCGGTACGGGTTTACTGATGCTACCGATATCGAGCGAAGAGCCTGGAGTCGCCAGTTTTCTTACGTGCCTCTTCACAGCCTCATCGGCGGTGACAGTGACAGGTCTGGTAACGGTTGACACCCTCGACCACTGGACGTTGTTCGGTCAAGCGGTGATTCTGTCGTTGATATTCATCGGCGGTCTAGGGTTCATGACGGGTGCAGCGTTCCTGATAATTTTGGTCGGTCAGGAACTAGGGCTGCAGAACCGGTTGATAGTGCGCGAGGGGCTCGGCGGCGGTCAGTTGGGAGGTATCACCGTTTTGGTGCGGAACATCGTGGTTTTCGCCGTTGCGTTGCAATTCGTCGGTTTCATCGTCTTGTGGTTGTACTGGACATTCGTCCGGAACATTTGGGAGGGTTTCGGGTTTTGGCAATCGCTCTGGTTAGGGCTTTTCCACGGCGTATCCGCGTTCAATAACGCTGGTATTGAAATCTTGCCGGATAACGTCGCCGGCGGGGGAAGTCTGATCGGCTTCGGCGCCGATTACTTCACGCTGTTTGTCTTCGCGGTACTGATTTTCGCTGGAAGCACAGGTTACCTGTTTTGGAGCGACATTTGGCGCAAGAAACGGTTCGCATTGTTGCGACTCGACAGCAAACTTGTTTTGATCGGCTCGATATTCCTATTTCTCGTTGGTTTCGCGACTTACGCCGTGGGAGAATGGGGAAACTTAGCGACTTCCGGCAACGGAAGCATGTTTCAAAAGTTCTCCGATGCGATATTCCATTCAGTGACGACTCGATCATCAGGGTTCGCGGTGATCGACTACGGTGATGTTTCTAGCTCGACCGACTTTTCCACTGAGGTTTTGATGTTCATCGGCGGAGTCTCGGGCACCACCGGGGGCGGGATCAAGGTGAACACGTTCATGGTGATAGTGTTCGCGACTATCGCGACAATGACCGGTCGATCAGCAACCAACCTTTTTCGGAGTCAGATTCCGCCGTTTACGGTACAACGGGCCTTGGTGGTGGCGGCCATCGCTGCCGCGATCGTTGTCTTCGTGGCGTATTTGGCATTGCAGACACAATCCGACCTACAGTTTCGCGACGTCTTTTTCGAAGTGGTGTCAGCGGCTGCCACAGTCGGGTTATCCACTGGCATCACGCCAGACTTGAACGCTCCTACGCAGGTCATCGTGATTGTTTCGATGTTCCTTGGCAGGTTCGGGCCGTTGTCACTCGCGCTGCTGATGGCGGGGCGCCAGACCGATGATAGATTCGCTCTTCCGACCGAAGAGGTTAGAATCGGTTGACGCTTCAACAGCCGTAGCGATCGCCACTCAGAAGCGGCATCCAAGTCATGGCAGGTCAAAACATAGTCGTAGCAGGCGTAGGCCGATTCGGGTCGCAAGTCGCGACCTCGCTGTTTCAACTGGGGCATGACGTTTTGGCGATCGACAGCGATCAAGGTCGTATTCAAAACCTGATCGGCCGTGTGACGTATTCCGTTGCTGGCGACGTAACAGATGAAGTGCTGATGCGAGATCTAGGAGTGGAGAATTTCGATGTCGCAATCGTGGCGATCGGGCGCAACGTCGAATCCAGCATCATGACGGCGGTTTTGTTCATGTCCTTGAACATTCCGATGGTCGTCGCCCGCGCCCGTAACCGATTGCACGAAGAGACCTTGCAGCGCATCGGTTGTCACAGGATCATCAACGCTGAAGAAGAAGCGGGATTAAGGTTGGCTCAGACGCTTTTCACACCCAACGTGGCGGAGTACATCTCGCTTGGTGCCGCGCAAGGCATAAGCCGGGTCGCCGTGCCTGACCAATTTCACAACAAGACGCTCCGCGAAGCGGGATTCACCGAGTTCCGCGACCAAAACCACCTGTCGGTCCTCGCGTTGATCCGCGACGACAACGCAAGATTGGTACCTAGTCTCGACGAACGAGCACGTGATTCCGATGAAATTATCGTCGCAGGCGATAAAGACCTAGTGGATGATCTGGCCGGATGACGTACTCTCGCGTAATGTGTCTAGTCCGCGGCGATGAGACGGACGAAGGCGTGATTGGCACCGCGGTCAGTCAACTAACAGGTAACAACCGTAGCATTCGGTTCGTCTACGTGATCGTGGTTGACAGACGCCAGGCCATGGATGACCCAGATCCACAAGTTCAAAGGCATGCCGAACGAGTGTTGCAGAACGCCGAACAAGCCGCAGGGATCCGCGGCGAAACACGCGGCATAATCTTGCAGTCGCGGTCGATAGCTCCCGTGTTGATTCGCGAAGCTTTAGACTACGGAGCCGAAGCGATAGTAGCCGGGGTCAGGGTGTTGACGTCGTTTGGCACGAAATTGATCGATCCAGACTCGGAGTACTTGCTGACCAACGCGCCTTGCGCGGTTGTACTGCACCGTACCAGCGTACTTGGTTTCGACACCGAAGCCGACCGGGCGGATTCACGTGCTCCTCGCGGCGTAGCGCACTTGATTTGATTCGCAGATAATGTGAAAACAAGAATCCGTCTGGCTAATTACGTCTGCCGACAATTGAACCAATGAGAGTCATAATCGCAGGTCACGATCGTCTAGGTATCGTGATGGCAAACATCCTCAGCGAATCTGGCCATGAGGTATTGATCGTCGAAGCCGAAGGTCGACACTTGCGGTCTTTCCCCGGCCATCTCTTAGCCCGCCCCAACGTTGATGTGCTCGAAGCCCAACCAACTCTTGATGAGACGATGATCGCTATGGATATTCGAGGCGCCGACATGTTTATCGCGGCGCTTCGTACGCCGGCCGAGAATGGTCTGGCCGCTCTTAAAGCGAAATTGACCTACGGTGTCGAGAACGTGGTTGCCGTGGTGACCAACGAGGCGTTAAGCAAGATCTACGAGCGATTCGGTATCCACGCCATCAACCCGTATACACTCGCGCTGACTAATCTGCGCGACGCTATGGGGATAGACACATCCGACATTGGTATGGTGGCTGCCGAGCAGGCTATAGCGGCCGTCCAGAATCGATAGCGGCAGCGACTTAGGATCAACCGATATGTACGTCATGATTGTCGGCGCAGGCGCGCTGGGCACGCGAAGCGCTTACTCGCAACTTCACGCAGGTCACGAAGTTTTGCTGCTCGATACCGATGAAGCACGCATTGCCAAAGTTCAGAAAAGCCTGGGTAACGTCGGGATGCTGGGCGATGCTACAGAGGAGTTCACGCTCTCCAGCGCAGGCATTAACCGTTGCGACGCGTTTCTCGCCACGACTGGTGACGATGCGGTAAATCTCGCTTCGTGCCAACTCGCGAAGTTCACGTTTAACGTCGAGACCGTCATCGCGATCGTCAACGACAGCACCGATACCAATCTGTTCCTCGCGGCCGGCGTAGACAACATCGTGAGCAGAACAGACATCATTTTGGCCAACCTCGCCGGAACGTTGCTTGACCACCCGATGGTCGAACTAATGACGCTGAACGATCGTAACGAAAAGCTGGTTTCGATGAAGATTCCACGTAACGCACGGTCGGTCGGGAACCGATTCCGGGACTTGGCTCTACCCTACGGCATAATCATCAGTCTTATAGTTTCAAACGTCGGCTCTCCGTTCGTACCAAATGAAGACACCGTTATTCTCGGTGGCGAAGAAGTCATCGCGTCGTGCCCGGTAGAGGCATTGGATGAGCTAGCGTACGTGCTGACAGGCCAGAGATTCTCATCCTTTGTCATCTAAACGGATCTCATACCTCGGACCCGAGGGCACCTTCACCGACCAGGCTTGTCATGTCTACGCACCTGATGATTGGGAGCGAGTTGGCTACCCCGAAATGCACCGCGTAGTGGGGGCGCTTGAAGATGGCGAGGTGGATGAAGCGATAGCGCCAATCGAAAACAGCGTGGGCGGCGCTGTTATCGACATCGAGGATTTTCTGATCGGGTCTTCCAACGTTCAAATCAAGGGCGAATTGCTGCTCAGAATCGAACAGTGTCTCATCGCTCACCCGGGTGTCGATCTGTCGGAAATCAAAATCGTGAGATCCAAACCTGAAGCGCTGTCTCAGTGCCGCGTGTTCTTGGACGCAAATCTACCCGACGCCGTGAGAGTCGGAACTGCGAGCACGGTGGAAGCAGCTTACAGCGTCAGGACCGGGCCTCGTGAAGTCGCCGCGGTGGGCCCCCAGAGAGCAGCAGATCTTGTCGGGCTGCCTGCGGTCCGCTCTAGTATCCAAGATCGCCAAAACAATGTCACGCGGTTCGTGATTCTTGCGGACGCAGATCATGAACCGACCGGTTCCGACAAGACCAGCATAGCGTTCAGTTTCATGAACCGAGATACGCCGGGGCAGCTTTATAAGGCGTTAGAACCTTTCGCACGGCGGAACATCAACCTCACGAAGATCGAATCTCGTCCCACTGGCGACGAACTCGGCAACTACGTTTTCCTGCTTGATTTCATCGGCCACCGTGCGGACCCAGATATTTCGGATACTTTGGAAGGGTTACGCGAATTGGCGCCCCTAGTCAAAGTGCTGGGATCATATCCGGTGGCCACCGAAACGTTCTAATCAGGTTATCTAGAGCCATCTCCGCACACGCTGGGTGTATTCGTCGTACGTGGATCCGAGCGTGCGGCGAAGGCGACGTTCTTCCCACGGGATCGTGTACCAGTTGAAGATGGCAAATGACGGCATGGTGGCCAACATTATCGCCAACGAATTTGCTGCACATCCGATGCCGAATATGCCGATGATCATCGCCAGATAGGCCGGGTTGCGCGAAGTTGCATAGATCCCGTCTGTGACCAAATTTTCGGTCTTCTTGCGGATATCGAAACTCTCGCGATGGCGACGAAATGCAGCGAGCGACGAGATGAACATGATGATCGCGATGGTGATGATGATGCCTCCGCTGATTAAGTGCCAAGGCTCGGTCAGGGGTTCGAAAGCCCAGATGGTGCTGTGGATCACTGCGGCGACCACGGTGAAGATTACCGGAGGGACAGGCGGAATGCGAAAGAAGTTCATAGAAACGAGTGATCAAGTCCACATGCTATGCGCTGACGCGTTGAGATATTCTAGTGCAATCCGTCGTTTCAAGATTTTCAGAAAGGCTCGCCATGTCCACTGAAGACCCAGTAGCGTATCGTTCCCTCATCAGTTTGCAGCGGATTAAAGGTCCGTACCGGATCGCGCACCTGCCGATCGATGGTCCGGTAAAGTTCGGCGTTCATTCCGAGGTCGCCGAACATTACGGCGTTAGCCCGGACATCTCGGAGCCCCACGCGACAACGCTCGATTACATAGTGGCCGCAACCAGCGGGTGAATGACCGGCACGTTTGGCGGCGCCCTTGAGGCGCGCGGTATTCCGGCGGGCGAAGGCTACCTCGAATCCGAAGCAGTCGGCGAAATCGAGAAGGAACGAAACGTATTGGTGATCAAGCGCATCCACATCACCTACAAACTGAAGGTCGATCCAGCGACATTGGAAGAAAAGCGGGATGCGATTGATCGAGTGATGAGGGTGCACCCCAACTCATGCCCGGTCTACAAGAGCATCTCCGGGAGTATCGATGTCACGGCGGAGTTGGTGTTGGTGTAATTGAATATCTAGGACGATGCGGACGCCGTCGGTTGATTTTCGAATTTTATGTACGAACGTCCAAGTTGGTTCTCAACGATTTTCACGGATTCGGTGCCGACGAAAGTATGGGTCGCGGCGTGAAACGTTGACAGCACTAAGTCTTCGAAGACTTCTTCATCCTCCAGTTGAATAATGGGGACATTTCGTTGCGTCAGCCAGTCTCGGTGGATGTGCCTCGAATGAGACCCCCAAGCGGTTCCATCCGTTAGCTGGTTTGCAGTTTTTTCGGCTTGCCGAGGATCGTGCTTCAGCAAATACGCTTCCAACCACGATTTGACAAGCACCTTAGTCAATGCAATTGACTGGTTACACCTTTGCAAAACGTCGGGGCCGTACTGGTTTAGCATCGGCTCCCAAACCGCCATTTCGCTGGTATCTGAGGCGGCGTTTTGGGCTGTTTCAAACTGTCGCAAGACATTGTACGCAGCTACTAACTGCCACCCGTAAGGCGTCGCAACCAAAACCTGCGGGTCCGAGGGACCGATAAACGAGTGCTTCCCCATAACGAGCTGATCCGCTGCACACGCGATCATGGATGCCGCGGACATTGCCAAGTTGGGCACGATCACTCTAATGTTGCTGAATCTAGATCTCAAGTACAACACGATAGCTTCCGCCGCGACGACCGAACCGCCAGGGCTGTGCAGTATCAGATCTAGGTCGGGCCCCTTCAATCCAGCCGATGTAGCCATCAACGCTTGAAGATCTTCGTCGGTAACCGAAACTGATTGATCGTTTGCTTCGGGTTTTTGTATCCAACCCGAAGCATAGAGAATTGTGTCTCTTCCTGTGTGTTGGCTTAACAACTGCAGGAATAAACGCCTCACTCGGTCGAAGTCGGGAATACCATCTTCGTCCGCCGTGACGGCGACAAGTTCTAAGATTTGGTCCCAATACGGCACAAACTGAAAATTTGAAATGCGACCGCGTGAACGTCACACAATCCGTTCAAGAATCGATCTTCTCGGCAGATTCTCCAGCTTTTCGCTTGGAACGCGGCCTGTAGACCTTACGCATCTCTCGGATTCCGGGCTGTGGTTCAGGTTCTTCGATTCGGATGCCGTACTTTTCTTCCAAGTCTCGGATAATATCTTCAAAAGTCTTGGTTGCGGGCATATCGGGCCACCTCCGTGCGCGCCAACGTGCTTGAATACTATACGAATCTCCGCATACATAGCGATGCGGTTTGACACAGGGAAGCAAGTGATTCGAAAACCCGAACCTCGGTACGAGACACTCGTAATCCGATTTTTCGAGTCACGAAGAGCCGAATTTGGTCAGTCATTAGCTCACCTGCTGTATCAGCTCGATCCGGATGTCGCCCGGCGCGGCGATGAAGCCGATTTTGCGGCCGTCTGGGAGGTCGATCGGGCCCTCTTGGACTTCGGCGCCCAAACCCGTCAGCCGTGCCAAGTCGGCGTCCATGTCGTCGGTGTCGAAACCGAAATGCTCTAAACCGAAGTGCGGCTTTGCATCGCCGGGACCAAGGGTCTCGCCAGTGCGTTCGTTGGAGATGTTGATGGCGAGTCCGCCTTCGGTTTGAGTAACGATGAACCGGTCGCCGAAATCTCGAACCGTGTCGGACATGATTTTGACGTTGAACGCCTCGACGAACCAGTTGGCGGTCTTCTCAGGGTCAGTTGACTTCAAGTGAATGTGGTTGACCAAGTATGGCATGCGTCACCTCTCCATCGTTGCGTTGCGTCTCGCTTAGAGTTTAAGCGAACCGAAATGATACCAAATCGCCCGGGCACGGCGTACGCGCGCTGATGCGCCTCAGGATGCCTCGTCCACCAGCTCGATCAGGTCTTTGGCGCGCTTCGTTTCCTGCTGGCCTTTGGCTGATATACCTTCTTCGAACATCTGGAGGCAGAAGGGGCACGAAACCGCGACGGTATCTGAATCGGTATCGAGGAAGTGATCGGTGCGGATGTGGTTAACTCGCGTGCCGCTTTCTTCCATCCACATTCGCCCTCCGCCGGCCCCACAGCAGAAGCCGCGAGAACGACATTCCGACATCTCTCGCAACTCGATACCCGGCACTGAGTTCGCGATGGACCGCGGTTGATCGTAGATGTTGTTGTGTCTACCTAGATAACAGGAATCGTGATAGGTCACGCTGGCAGATGCATCGCTCGATTCCTGATTCCCTAAGAGGGTATCGGCCATCGTGAGCCGCCCTTCTGAAATCAAACGGTCGACGAATTCCGTGTAGTGAAGGACCTCCACATCCCATTCCGTATCAAAGGCATCGGCGACCTGGATATATTCGTTCCGCATCGTGTTGAAGCAGTGGGGACAAGTGGTGAGGATTGTCTTGATGCCGTGGCCGTTGATGGTTTCGATGTTTTGCCCGGCGAGTATCTGGAAAAGGTACTCGTTGCCCATGCGTCGTGCCGGATCGCCTGTACAGGTTTCCTGAGATGCGAGGACGGCGAAATTGACGTTTGCCTTTTTGAGAACGGATGCCATGGACTGAGTGACCTGCACACCACGCTCGACCAACGCGCCGGAGCATCCCACCCAAAAAAGAACGTCGGGATCAGGGTTCTCGTCGATTGTTGGCACGCCCTCGATGCCTTCCAGCCAAGAATCCCGCGTGAGCGTCGTACCGCTCCACGGATGTCCGCGCTGCTCCATCGACTGCATAGCTGACAACGCCGTGTCCGGGGCAGATGCTTGCTCGAGCATGAGGTAGCGGCGCATATCCACGATCGAATCGATATGAGAGATGTCCACGGGGCAAGCCTCGACGCATGCCGCGCAGGTAGTACAAGACCAAAGCACCTCTTCGCCTACAGCATCACTGACCATCGAGACCGTCGGAGCAGGTGTCGCTTCATCAACCGCTGCCGCTCCGATTACCTCGGGAGCACGTTGTTCCATATAGCCGCGCATGTCCTGTATCAACTTGCGAGGTGAAAGAGGCTTGCCTGATGCCCATGCCGGGCAGTTGTCCTGGCATCTTCCGCAGTTCGTGCATGCGTCGTAGCTCAGCAATTGTTGCCAAGTCAGATCCTTTAAGTCGGACGCGCCGAATGACTCGAGCGTTTCGAAATCGCCCATCGGTTTCAGAGCGCCTCGCGGTCGCATCGGCCGCAGGTAGATGTTGAGGCTCGATACAGCGATGTGCGAAAGTTTGCTGAAGCTGATCGCGGCGTACGCCAGGCCGACCGCGAATATTGCTGCGTGGGTCCACCACAGAGCTTTGTGGATGGATACCATCGCGTCGGCGGTCAAACCGGTTGATGCGAATGCATTGGCGAAAACCCAACCAACTGGTGACCAAATCGCTTCATTAGGTGCGTAGAGCTCCGATCCGACATTTAGTTCGGTGGCTCCTATCCTTAGACCTTCGACAGCGAAGCCGGTGAGTACCAATAGGAGTAGATACGCCAAAATGAAGGAGTCATCGGCGAACGTGTTCAATCTTTCCGGTTTCGTGAAATACCGGCGCCAGTACGCCATGCCAATGCCGATCAGCGCCAAAACACCGCCGAATACGTCCCAAATCAGGCCAGTCTGCAATCGGATGTACGCGGTTGGAAAGGTCAGTCCTAGGTATTCTTCGAAATTGAATTCGATAGCTGCGAGTGTGGTGGCGACGAAGAGCACAGCGAACCCCCAAAAGATGGCGAAATGCATGATGCTCGCGTATCTCTCGCGGCGCGGATGGAATTTTCCGTGGCCACCAAATCCGAATGCTCCTGCACGGAGGAATTCGAGAATCCGATCCGAGTGTCGACCTAACTCGTCGTATTCTGCTCCGATGCGCCAGAATCTCACCCGACGGTACAAACCGTAAGCGATGAACGCGATCGAGATGGGTGCTATCAGGTAGACGATAGCGCCCAGAAGGGGGTAACCGATGTTCCAGAAATCGGCGCGGCCCGCTACTTCAAACATGTCACGGAAGTAACCACAGAATCTAGGGTTTAAGTTCCAGATTCACGATGATAAACCGCGATTGGAGACCATTGCGAAACCGCAACCGAGGGATTGCGTGGATGGGCCGGTTTGCATGGATGGACAGGATGGGGTTGGTTGGTGGGCCGACCACGAGGGTTCGCCCCTACGGATCACCGTTCACCCTCACCCTAACCCTCTCCCATCGAGGAAGAGGGGATATCCGATTTTGCCCAGCGGGATAAGGCTTTGTTGGGGTTGGTGATTTCGTCGAATGAGGTGTAGTACCAGTCTTGCCAGCCGTGTTCCGGGAGGCCGGTGAAGATCATTAGGTTTAGCGGGTACTCTTCGCATTCGGTGACTTTTCGGTGGTCGTCTCGGAAGAGGAATGTGGGCTTTCCAAGGGCGATGGCGGCTCCGAGTTCGACCATTACGCCTTCGTCGGGTGGTGTGCCGTTGACGATAGCAAAAGTGGCATCCGCATCGGCGACGTCGCGGATGTCGGCCTGTCCGATTCGGTATGCCCAGCCCGGGGACAGCGTGGAGCCTTGGTTGTTGCGTTCGAAGGGTTCCCAGACCTCTAGGCCGAGGGATTCGAGGGCTTGGACGAAGAGTGGGAGGAGGATTTCGCGTTGCTGTTCGGAGAATCCGTAGGGGTTTGCGAGGTAGATGGTTTTTTTCATCTTCTGGTCTGAGGACAGAACCTGGCCACACCTTTTCTAACGCTTAAGACATCAAAGCTGCGGTGAAACGCGTCGAGTCGAAATCGTTGAAGGGACTTCGTTGAGTTTCAAGCGATTTCGATGCCGATGGGGCAATGGTCGGAGCCCATCACGTCAGCCAGAATGAAGGCGTCGGTGAGATTGGAGGCGAAGTCGGTGTCGGTGAAGAAGTAGTCGATGCGCCAACCTACGTTTCGGTCCCGGGCGCGGGTCATCACGTTCCACCAGGTGTAGTTTTCCGGCTCTTGGTTGAACTGCCGGAAGGTGTCCACATAGCCGTGCTCGAAGAAAGTGTCCATCCAGGCACGTTCCTCAGGTAGGAATCCCGAAATCTTCGCATTCTCCTTGGGACGCGCCAAGTCGATTTCCTTGTGGGCGGTGTTGACATCGCCGCAGACCACCACGTTGCGGCCTTGCTCACGCAGGTTGTCGACGTAGTCCAGAAAGGCGTCGTAGAACTCCATCTTGTACCGGAGGCGTTCGGCGGAGCGCTTGCCGTTGGGGAAATAGATGCCGAGGAACACAAAATCGTCGAAGTCAGCAACGATGGTGCGCCCCTCACTGTCGAAGCGCTCGACGCCGAGGCCGAAGGTAACGCTGCTGGGGGCGTTGGATTCGCGGGTGTAAAGGCCGACACCGCTGTAGCCCTTGCGTTCCGGGGTGGTGAACCAAGAGGAGTAGCCCCCGACCTGTTTAAGGGCTTTGGGAAGCTGGACCTCGTGGGCCTTGGTCTCCTGAACGCAGAGCACGTCGGGCTGTTCAGACTCGAACCACTCGAGGAAACCCTTCCTGTGAACTGCCCTGATGCCGTTGACGTTCCATGAAATAAGACGCATCTGTTACCAACTCAGCAAGTGCATACTACTAGTCCGACATCATTATAGTAGCAACCGATGGCGACGCGACGCATATCCCCTAGTCGTTGTCTCGCACCGTGACCTTTATGGCGGGACCGTCCATGAAGTCGTACACCGGATCCGGGGCCCAGCCCTCGGGGTTTCCGATCTGGTCGGCCGGGGCGGTCCAGATGGCGTGGTGGATCACTGCCGTGCCATCCGCAGCGTCCCCGTCCTCCACCGCCTCCACGACGATCGGGATGCCCACGTCCCAGCGGTAGGCCCAGTCGTCCCACACCCCGCCCTCGGGCACAAGGTAGTCGCTGGGCAGTAAGATCATGCCCTGGTAGCCCGCCAGCGCGGGGGACAGGACTCCGTCCGGGTCCTCCACGAAGAGCCCCACCTGTATCGGCTGAGACGGGTTGCTGCTCAGCTTCACCCGGTAGATGACCGAGCCGCCCTCGTTCACCGTCAGGCTCGCAGGGGTCACGATGACCTTGCCCCGAGCTTCTGGCGCCACATTCACATAGACCCGATCAGACCACTCCCCAGCGCCCACGGCGTTCACCGCACGCACCTGGACGTCGTAGATTCCGGGGGTATTCAGGCCGCTGACGGTCGCCGACGTGCCGCTGGTGGAACTGACATCGCCAAGGCAGATATCCGTCGGGTCGGCAGCGCAGGGACCGGTGTATTGATACTCGTAGCCGGTAACGCGCGAGCCGCCGTCGTCCGCGGGCGGGTCCCATGCGATGCCCACCCGGTCACGCTCCGCGCTGGTGATCCGCAGGTTCGTGGGAATGCCCGGCACCGTCGTCTCGGTTCCGGTGGTGGTCGCCGACGCCTCGGTGGAGAAGGGCCCCGCGCTACCGCCGCCGACCGCCGCAACCCGGTAGTGGTGAGTCGTGCCGGAGAGCAGCCCGGTGTGGCTGTAGGTCGTGACATTGCCGAGGGTGGCGATCGACCCCCAAGTCTCGCCTCCGTCGGCGGAGTGCTCCACTCGATAGCCGGTGACGGCTGCCCCGCCAGCCGTCGGCGCGGTCCAGGACAGGTCGATGCGGGTCTCCCCGTTGACCGTCGCAGTCAGACCCGTCGGCGCGTTGTCCGGACCGCCGGAGTCGGTGGTGGCGCTGACTTCCGCCGTCCAGTCGCCGTAGATGATTTCACTGCCGACGTAGCTCACCGCGCGCAGGCGGTAGCTCCAGGTCCCACCAGCCGACAGACCGCTGTCCACATAAGAAGTACCCTGCTCCGGGTAGACGGAGGCATGGTGCACCCAATCGATGCCTTCAGTCTTGCGCTCCAACTGGTACTCCCAGATCTGATCACCGCCGACGGGCTTGTTCCAAGTCAGCACGATCTCGTTGGGGCCATTCGCCTCGGCGCGTAAGTTGCCGGGAAGCCCGGCCGCAGTGGTCGCCGATGCCGCCTCCGACCAGGGGCTGTGACCCAGCGCGGTGCTGCCCCGGACGCGGTAATATCCGGTGGCGCCGGGAGACCGGCCCCGGTGGGTGTAGGACATCCCATCTACCGCCCGGACCGTCGCCAGGCGGCGCCAGCTGCTGCCGTCCGTGGAATGCTCCAGCTCCCAGGACAGCACGGGCACGACGTTGCCGCCGGGCATGGACCACGACAGCGCTATCTCCGACGCGCTGTCGTAGTTGGCGCTGAGGACCGGCGCACTTATGCTCGCCGAAGTCGACCGCGCCCACGCCCCGGGCCCGTAGGCGGTACTGGCGCGGATGCGGTAGAGCCGGGTCGGGCCGACGCTCAGATTGCGGTGCGTCCAGCTGGTGTCGTCGGCATTCAGGCTGGCGCCAGCATTGCTCCAAGAATCCCCGGCGTTGGTGGACACCTGGATGGTGTAGCCGGTGATCTCCGCCCCGTTGCCGTCGGGCTTCGTCCAGGTCAGACGCACCTCCCCGTCACGCAGCTGCTCCGCCGTGAAGTTCCCCGGCGCGTCGGGGCCGGTCGTCGTGGCAAAGGACCACGGACCGGGGTTACCCCAGTCGTTCACCGCCCGCACCCGGTACTGCATCAGCCGCCCGGGCCGCAGGTCCATGTCCACCCAGACGGTTCCCCTCCAATCCTCCGCCACCGTCGTCCAGGGGCTGTCCGACCGTTGCACCTCGTAGTGGGACACCCTGCGTCCGTTCACCCGCTCCACCGGCTGCCATATCAGGATGTTCGCCACGGAGGTCTCCATCACCCTCACGCTGAACGGCATGTCGGGGTGTCCCGCGCCGGTGCCCGCCCGGGCGGTGATGGTGGCGGAGTCGTTGTCGCTGATGTAGTCGTAGTATTCGGTAGTGTGCCAGGTGTTGGTGGCATCCTCAGTGGTGCAGGCCGTTCTGGAAGGAGCGGAGAGCTCAACGTCTTCACCGCTGCTGTCGATGCAGACCTGATAGTCCAGAGTGTTCTCGATTTCAGCAGTGATCCCGTTGCTTGCGTCGTCATTGACGACGATGGTCAGCACTTCGCCGTCCCGGCCGTAAATGTCCTGCTGGAAGTGGATCTCCCGAAATTCGCCGATGGTCCAGATGCCGGTGGAGGGGTCGAAGCTGCCGGCGGTGGCGCTGTGGGAGACATAATCGTCGGCGTTAAGGCCAGCCACCGTAACCTGAGCGCCGGGGGCGTCGTCGGGGCCGTTGTTCACAGCCACTATGGTGAAGGCGCTGGTTCCGATCGGCAGCGAGCCGGCATCGGCACTGGTGCTCACCCCCAGATCCGCCACAGGGCCAACATGGAATGTGTATCTACCGGTAGCTTCGTAATCAACGTCGTCGTCTGTGGCGGGCGTGCCGCTGTTGTGCGTAGTCACTTGGGTAAAGTCAATAATGTATGTGCCCAGACTGTCGAATTTTATATAGGTAAGATAGGGTGTTGATTTCAGTACGGCAGGCATGGCCGTAAGACCGTCTGGGGGATGTTGGGCTTTATTCCCGGTATGAACAAGATCAAATGTGCGGGTACTGTCTGGAGTGATTGAGAGGTTGCCCCCAGTGGGCAGTTGGACGGACGCTATTTTCCAGAGCCAGTGGGTCCAATCCGCCGATAAGAGGCGGGTGTTGTCGATCGAGGTGGATAACCCGGTATCGGCGGAAGACCACGACCGGCCGCTGCCGGTCGCCACTCGGCCCTCTGGATCCTTGATCTGGACGAAGACGCTCCTAGGACGCAATATGCCATCCTTATAGCCGATACCATCCCTAGCAGCCTCGCCTCCGTTAACCACCATCTCTACTGTGTCACTACTGGAACAGGGATAGGTGGAAACGCCAACGCAAGGGAACAGGGTGAAAAGTTGCGTCTTTCCCGTCTGTAACAAGGTGTCAGATTCACGGAAGCAGGTTTTGGCGCTGGTGGAGCGCGTCGAGGAGTTCTTCGGGCCTGCCGCCGTCATCTCGGCGGTGAGGCACAAGTTCGAGCGGGCGACTCCGGCAGGCAACGGGTTGTCCAAGGTGATTGACACTTCCAGAGTTCTGGAATAAATCGGGTGCTGTAAATCAAAGT
The DNA here is from genome assembly GCA_965203505.1 of Dehalococcoidia bacterium. Taxonomy (GTDB): domain Bacteria; phylum Chloroflexota; class Dehalococcoidia; order Lucifugimonadales; family Lucifugimonadaceae; genus Bin127. Next base: position 3,051,674 of record OZ241880.1, on the reverse strand, counting down.
CCCAGTCCCAGGTCCGGCTCAGGTCCGCATGAGGCACCAAGGCCACCGAATCAGACAAGGTCCTCGGTTCTGTCTCAGTAAAGTCCGATTCAGATATAAGTCTGGCTGTCGGCGTTCCCATCCCATCGTTGAGCTTCAATCGCACTTTGGCGGTACGATTAGAATGATGTAAGCGTGAATCTCTTTCAGCCTTGAAGGTGAAAGTCAGGGTATCGCCGGGATCGGGGACGAGGTCATCTACGCTTGCCTCCAGCCAGTATTCTGCAAAGGAACGACTGGCACCACCAAGACGCGTACCGGAGACCTCCATCCATTCAACGGAGGCATTGTCGGATTTCAGGCGTTCCTCTTCCACCGGGAACGTGTTCTTGATAACCGCCCGCGCAGGATAACAACACCCCTCCGGCAGTCCTCTGGCTCCTTGGACAACTGCTTCATCCCCCGCGCCTAGACGCCCGACGCTCCAGACACCATGTCTGCAGGTTGTGCTTGAGGTTACGCCCGGGATATTCTCGGAGCAGGTTTCGCGGTCAGTCCATTTAATGTCCGGTGTACCAGTGGTACTTGTACGGAACGCGAATTCGAGGTCCACTTCAACGCCGTAGGCAACGGCCGTGCCGTTGTTCCTAGCGGTGATAATCCACGCGCTCGATACTCTATCAGCATCAGGATCAGTGTCACCGATCTCGACCTCAACAGATAGGTTCACGTATGTATCGACTTGGGCGTTGACGGTGCTCTGCGTAGCAGTGGTCGTCGCCAGAAAGAGCGCTGCCACTAGTGTCACCAGTAACAACGTCCTCGATGTTGACGTGAACCGCACAGCAGTCACCTAGATGCGATGCCTCGTGGTCGCCCGTGCCGGGAGATTTGCATCCCCACGTCATTCCGGCGACGTCCTCCGTCATTCCGGCGAAAGCCGGAATCCAGACGATCCGGGTTTCCCCCGTTCACGGGGGAAATGTCCGGGGCCTGCCCCGTACCCCGATACGGGGGACAAAGGGGGCGCGAAGGAAGTGACCGCGTTGCCCACCGCCCCTCTGGATTCCGGCTTTCGCCGGAATGACGTAGGGTGATGCCGGGACGAAGGAAAATCATGCCGGAATGACGGGCGTTTTGCGAAGGTCTCGCTTTCGCCGGAATGGACGGGAGCTTTGCAGATGTCTCATCGAGGGTAGAAGGCAATCCACCGAGTGAGGCAATGCCCCGCCCGGCGGATTGGAGTACAGCTCGCTCAGAGGTGATACCAAGTGACAGTGACTATGTTCGAACTAATCTTCGTTCTAGTCTGCCCATCAGCGCTCGTCCACGTCGCTTTGATGGAGTACAACCATGTACCGGGGTCATTCTTGGTCACGGAAAGGGTGCGGCTGGTTTCGCCGGGAATTATCGTGGCGACTTCGGCCCCATATTTCCGCTCAAACCATTGGTAGGTGACCTCGGAATCATCCCCTGGTATGTCGCCGGACTTGCTGGCAGCGAAGTTCACGGTGCTCAAGCGAGGGGGATCGATCCTGTCCGCCGTCAGCGTGAGTACAGGCTTCTCCACCACGTTTGTCACGCTGATCTTCACCGCCACGACGCTGTCCACCAAGTCGTTGGCGTTGCCCTCGAAGTCCTTCTTGTCGCTGACGCCCAGCTTGAGGACGTACTCTGAACGCGCCTCGTGGTCCAAGTCGCCTGCCACCTTTATCTGGGCATTGCCATTGGCGTCCGGCTCCACGCTGAACAGGCTACGTCCAGGCCCGGAGAGCGTGAAGGACAGGGGGTCATCATCCCCGCGGTACACCGGTATGGGATCGCCCACCACGGTTCCGACGGATGAGTTCTCCGCCACCGACCGCTCAAACTCGAAGGCGGGCTCATTGTTCGGGTTCAGGGGACCGATCTGGAATACGTACCGCCTGACCTCGCTGGTCTCGACGTCTTTGTCGGAAATCCGCTCCCAGCCCGTGGCGCCACCAGGGGCTTTCTGGCGTACATACCCTTTCAGCTGCACCGAGATTTCGTAGGTGCCGGCCCTGGTGAACGCCCACTGGTAATGATGGTATTTGCCGGGGTCCAGCTTAAGCGCGTTGGTGTCGACTTCGCTGCTGTCCCAGTCCGCCTTCTTTATACCAGCGTCAGGACCTTCTGTAGGGGCGGCCGAATCGTCGAACGCGAAGACGTGGCCATACTCTGTGACGGGGATGCCTGGCTCGCGGATCACCTCGAACTCGTACTGCAGGGGTGGAATTGCTGCACCACTTGCATTTTCCCGATGCCAGTACTTGGTGTCGAATAGTGCGGCGGAGTATCCCATCGCAAGGGGCGAGTCCTCGTCCACGTCGGGAGTACTCTCATCGTCCACCTTCAGCCACCATATGGTCTTTCCGATGGCGTCGTCGGCACCGTCGCCGTCGCCGTCTCCCTCTTTGAAGAAGTCGTACTCCTCCAAGTCCGCGGCTTTCAGAGTGTGCTCGAAACCCTTGCCGTTGATGTGGATGACCGTCTTCTGGATGTCAACGTTGGAGCGAGTGCGGGTGCTGACCTCTTCCTGAGTTGTTATTTGCGTCACAGGATCTTTCTTCGTCACCTTCGTGTGCATCACAGCCGGCGGGCAAAGGTTGAGTTCCAAGGTTTTGTCGGTGTTGTTCCAGTAGCCGTCGAACACGGCGAAGTGCCCTTCGGAGATCGTCGCGTCCGGGTTTTCGGGGACGGCTTCCGCACCCGGCCCGCATGGCTTGGGGTCGGGGAAGGATCCGTCTGGTGTCTGGGCCTGCGCCGCACCTGCGACGACGGCGACAGCGACCATTGCGATTGCTAGGGCGGCCAGGGTCATCCTGATCCCGACCGACCTGAAATCTATGTGGGTTACGTTTTCCAATTTGTGTTTCTCCTTAAGCAATTTTTCTCTTGTATCTCCTACCTGTGCGGTATTCGTTTCTGGTGTGTGACCGTCAGGTCCTATGTTGCGCGGTATCGACAGATGGGGACAAAGCAGAACCGGGAACGAAGTCCCACGCCCTGCCGAACCCCTCCCAGCCGTGCTGTCTGTTGATACTGTGTACCAATTAATCGACACGCAGATGATACATCATATCATCACATCCTATGTCATACACGTGTCTATCACCATTATTTTTATGTAATTCACGTGTAATTTACATTCGATACGTGATGCTTGGTGGCTGTTGGACGGCTCTGTAGAACTCAATTCGGGCGAGAAGGTCCGGTGCGTTCAAACTGACAGGACCGTGAGACCGGGGCTGGCCCACGCATCAACGCAAGCCTGGACCTCGCGGCCTTTGCGGCAGGTGCGATCAGGCGAAAGCCAAGTCCCCTGCCGAAACAGCAGAGGCATTGTGACACCTGCCAGATTTCCGAAACGCTGAGCGGCTAGCCCGGGGCTAAAGCTCCAGCGCGAACCTGATCTGAAAGGTTCTTGATTTCATCAAGTCTGGTGGAGCTGGGGGGATTCGAACCCCCGACCTCATCATTGCGAACGATGCGCTCTCCCAACTGAGCTACAGCCCCGAAAGATGTCTCTTCAATGGTATAACGGGGTGTTTGGTGGGTTGTCGATTTGCCGATCGGGCACCTTTCCCCGCATCGGGACATTTGCACAACCACCGTCATTCCAATGGAAGCGAGATCATTGCAAATCTCACGTCATTCCGGCGAAAGCCGGCCGCTCGCGGGACGGAACGTCCATCCAGAGGGCGCGGTGCAGTTTGCAGGGAGTGCCCGTTCCGGGTTTGAACCCCCTTCAATTCCCCCTTGGAAAGGGGGAGGTTTTTGTGTCCCCTTGGAAAGGGGGGAGGTTTTGTGTCCCCTTGGGCAAAGGGGAGGTTTTTGTGTCCCCTTGGAAAGGGGGGAGATTTTGTGTCCCCTTGGGCAAAGGGGAGGTTTTGTGTCTCGACTCAGATCGCTGCACTGAGCCGCCAGATTGTGGACGCCTGAACAACTGGGACGCTGGCATCCTGTCAACCAAATCGGATCTCATGGAGGAGACGAAAATGAACTCAGCAATTGAAGCATGGCGCGAGCAAGTCTTGGCATTTGACCGGGATATGGAAGATATACGCGGGGAAGGACATGAACACGGTCGCAGCCGTCCTGTGTTTGCCGACGGGAAACTGGATCCGTACCGTACCGACGATCCCGCGCTCAACGGCCTCCATGAAGTAATGGGCGAAGGCGCCGAGGTCCTGGATGTTGGCGGCGGCGCGGGCCGCTTCGCCCTGCCCCTGGCAACGCGCGCCAAGCAGGTTACCGTGGTAGACCCATCCGCCGAGTCTCTGGAATTGCTGAAAACCCGCGTGGCAGAATTCGGATTCACCAACGTGACCGCCGTCGAGGAGCGGTGGGAGGATGCGGAAGTTCCCTCGGCGGACGTAGCACTTTGTTCTTGGGCGCTGCATCACGTGGTGGAAGCCGCGGAATTTGTAAGGAAGATGGAAGAACGCGTCCGGGACCGCGTGGTGATCTTGGAGATGATGGAGACACCCGCTTCGCAGATGGCTCCGTTCTTCGAGCGCGTGCACGGCACCCGCCTCACGCCGCTGCCGGGCGTCCGGGCATTGCTGAATCTCCTGTGGGAGATGGATATATTCCCCGACGTGACGATGCTAAGTCCTGAAACTCCGGTATTGGACAAAGACCTCAGTTCAGCGCTGGAGAAACTTCGACGAATGTTGGCTGTGGAGGAAGGCACCGATGCAGACGAAAGACTGCGCGCGGCGGCAGATGAACTGCTGGAAGAGACTAGCGAGGGTCTGACCGTCAGAGGCGCGAAAATGCGGCGGCAGGCGATCGTTACGTGGAGGCCGACATAAAGTGGTTCGAGGAGCGGGGGTCCGAACTGAATTAGCCGCCTACGGTTCCGATGCTTCTGATTCGGCGGTGGCTTCTTCGGCGATGGCGGTGAATGTTGCGACCACTTCTTCGGATATCGCGGTGACGGTCGCGGCGGCGGCTTCGTTGACGGCGGTGGCTGTGGACATTGCTTCTTGACTGGTGATGCCGTCCAACAGTTCGACGTCGAAGTAGAGCGTGGCGTTGGCGGGTATGCGCGGTGGCGACCCGGCTTCGCCGTAACCTTGATCGGGCGGGATTCTGACGCGTCGGCGCTCGCCGATTTTCATGTCCATCAGGGATTGGCGCCAGCCAGGAATGACGTATGCCAAGAAGAATCTGGCGGCACGATCGTTGCTGTAGGTCGTCCCGAAGACGCAACCGTCGTCGAGCCAGCCAGTGTAGTGGACCTCTACTTGCCAGTCGATCCCGGGAGAATCCCCGTCGCCTTCGTCGAGAATCACATAGTCCACGCCATTCGAACCCGGTTTGAACTCGGCGTCTGATACCTCTTCGAACCTCGGCGCTGTCGGAGGGTAGACTTCGTCGAGGCAGGTTCGTTTTGAGAGGGTTGGTTCGACGAATGGGATGACCAAGTCGCTCTCGCCGGGATTGGCTCCTCCACCGCGGCAGCCTGTCGCCGCCAAAGCCGCCACGATGCCCGCACCGACGATTACCGCGGTGAAGAGCAGAGTTCTGAATTGGAAACGCGTGTAGCTCGAGGCGCGCATGTCTTAACGCTAAATTAAGCCACTGCGACTGGTCGCCGTGAGATTGTTACTTCGAGTGGTTGTGGACGATGTCCATGAAGCCGGCTGCGCCTGCGTTGATCCATTCGGGGGTGTTGGTGAAGAGTAGTTTGACGCCGAGGTCGAGGAATCGTGTGACGTTGCCGGAGCCGCAGATTGCGCCGGCGGTTCGGCCGGAGGCGACAATGCGGCGGTAGGCGTCGTTCATTGTTTCTACGACGTCAGGATGGTCGATGTTGCCTTTGTGTCCCATCGAGGCGGCAAAGTCGCCGGGGGCTACGAAGTAGACGTCGATATGGTCGACGGCGAGAATTTCGTCTAGGTTCTCGTAGGCGATGATGTCTTCGAGGAGGATGATCAGGAGTGAGTTGTCGTCGGCGACGTCCATGAAGTTTGGAACGCCGAGTCCTTGTCGGCTGGTGTAGCTGCCGCGCTTGCCGATCGGCGGGAACTTTCCACCGTCGACGACGTTTTGGGCTTCGGCGGCGTTGTTGACGTGGGGGACGACGATGCCTTGGGCCCCGCGGTCGAGTGTCCTGTAGATGAGTCCTTGGTGGTTGTCGTTGACGCGGCAGACGGATGTGAGTCCCCAGATGTCGCATGCTCGGGTGAGGTTTCCGAGTTCGGATGCGTCGACCCAGCCGTGCTCGCCTTCGAGCCAGATACCGTCGAAGCCGTGGTTTACGGCGATGTGTCCGAATGCGTCGATGTCGTCGGGGTGTGTCATTCCGCCGACGATGGTAGCGATTTCACCAGCGGCGATTTTGTCTTTGATGCGATTGGGTCGGATCTGCATGTGGTGGGGTCTTTCTTACATGGATGTACAGGATCGGGTAGGTACTACTCGGAGTAGCTGTTGACGATGTTCATGAAGTTGGCAGCGCCTTCGTCCAACCACTCCACGGTGGGCGTCAAGAAGAACTTCGCGCCGATATCCAAGTAGCGTTGGAGTCCTGCTCTGCCGCATGTCGCGCCGGCGATCCTGCCTGCGGCTTGGATGCGGCGGAAGGTGTCGTCCATGGTCGCTTGGACTTCGGGATGGTTGGCCACTTGATCCCAGATGCCGGCGAGTCCCATGGATGCGGCGAAGTCGCCGGGGGCGACCATAAAGATATCGATGTTGTCGATCTCTAGGATTTCGTCGAGGTTCTGGTAGGCGATGATGTCCTCGATGAGGACGATGAGGAGTGAATGTTCGTCGGCAATTCGCACGTAGTAGGGCACTCCGTGTCCCTGCCGGCTGGTGTAGTTGCCTCGTCTGCCGGTGGGAGGGAACTTACCGCCGTCGACGACGTTGCGAGCCTCGGCGGCGGTATTGACGTGGGGAACAACGATGCCCTGCGCTCCGCAGTCGAGCGTGCGGTAGATCAAACCTTGGGAATTTTCGTTTATCCGCACCACCGGTGTCAGTCCCCAGAGGTCGCAAGCGCGTGTCAGGTTGCCGAGATCGGCGTGATCCACACCCGCGTGTTCACCCTCCAGCCAGACGGCGTCGATGCCGTGCGCATTAGCGATTGGCCCGAATGCGTCGATGTCGTCAGCATGGCTGAATCCGACCACCGCGACAGCCACCTCGCCAGCATGGATTTTTTCCTTTACGCGATTAGGTCTGAGTTGCATATCTGGGTTCGCCTTTCTTCGATGCGGGGGCGTGCGATCCTTCTGGATCGGCATTTATGTTGTTGCTAGTGGTTGTTGACGTCGTTCATGAAGCTTGCGGCACCGTTGCTTAGCCATGGTCCGATGGATGTGAGGAGGAATTTGGCGCCGAGATCGAGGTAGCGCGGGATTTCGGCCTGACCGCATGTTGCGCCTGAGTTCCGGCCTGCCGCTTCAATGCGTCGGAAAGCGTCGTTCATGGTTTCGACGACTTCGGGGTGGTTGATGTCGCCGGTGTGCCCCATGGATGCGGCGAAGTCGCTTGGGGCGACGAAGAAGACGTCGATCTGATCGACCTCTAGGATCTCGTCGAGGTTTTGGTAGGCGATGATGTCTTCGATGAGGATGACGAGGAGCGAGTAGTCGTCGGCGATATTCATGTAGTTTGCAACGCCGTGGCCTTGGCGGCTGGTGTATGCGCCGCGCTTGCCAATGGGTGGGAACTTTCCGCCGTCAACGACGTTTCGAGCTTCGGCAGCGTTGTTGACGTGTGGTACGACGATGCCTTGTGCGCCGCAGTCGAGGGTTCGGTATATGAGGCCCTGAGAGTTCTCGTTGATGCGGACTACGGGTGAGATGCCCCAGAGGTCGCAGGCGCGGGTGAGGTTTCCGAGGGTCGAGGCGTCGACGCCAGCGTGTTCTCCTTCGAGCCACATTCCGGCGATGTCGTTTGCTTTGGCGATTGGGCCGAAGGCGTCGATGGCATCGGGGTCGGACATTCCCCCGACAACTATTGCCACTTCACCGGCGGCAAGTTTATCTTTGGCTCGATTGGGTCTGAGTTGCATGAAATGGGGTGCCTTTCTTTGATTGGCAGTGACGGAGGATGCGGCGAGCGCAGGAATCGGGTTGACGCAACGATGCGATTTTACTGGGATTCCCGCTTGCGCGGGAGGAAAGGCGAGTTCAGACGAGTGGAGGACGGATCAACGAGTTTTGGGGCGATAATCTGTGGGGTCGAAGCAGGCGTCGTAGGTGGATTTATCTATCGGAACCCAAGTGGTTTCAGGAACTCCTCGCCGTGATACTTTCCCGGTCTTGAACGGAAAAGAAGACTCGAAGACGAGTTTACGCCCCTGTGCTTTGGCGATTTTCTTCGACAAAAGCACAGCAGGTTGAAAGTCCTTGTCTTGGCTCACTATGATTGCACACTCGTGCAGCTTTTCGTAAGTCGCCTGCACCAAATCGATCGCCAGGCTGACATCCACACCTTTCTCCTGTCCCCCAATACCGATGCTTCCGCGGTAAACCATAACGCCCCTGCTTTGTAAGTACCTGAGTTTGTTAGACCAAAAATCGTGCCAAAAACGGTTGGCTTTTCGAGTAGGAACACCCGTATAAAACCGAATTTGAGCCAGTGTTCGCCCGGGGGTTTTGGCAACTAAGGCACCCGCTAGCTTCTCGACATCGTAACTTGGCCAAGCGTACGGTGATCGTCGGCGCTTAGGATTGGTTTCCCAAGCATTCTTAGCCAAATGAAAGAGGTTCTGGCCGTCGATGAAAACGATAGTCCGCATAACAAAAGTCACCCGCCCAGGGACATGGTTTCGCACCGTGTCCAGCAGGCGGGGTGTAGATGCTTTTATGTTACCACGAAGCCGGGGACTTGCAACTGCCTAAAGCCACAAACTGCCCCCTTGCTGGTGATCGATGACTATGTCGGACTGTCTATGAGGACTATGGTTCGCATCACAAAAAACACCCGTCCGGGGACACTGGTTTTCACCTATGCCGAGCGGACGGGGTGTAGATGGTTTCATGTTACCACGAAGCTGGGGACTTTCATCTGCATAGAGCTACAAAGTACCCCCTTGCCAGTGATCGATGACTAGGACAGACCGTTTCGGCGACCGATGCCAACCACAACTCTGCATCGCTTAAACTACAACATCGAACATCAAAGTTCGAACTGGACCAATCCGAGGGGAATTCCGACATGCTAGAGCGATTCAAGGTACCGGAGGCTGATCGTGTTTACGTGATGCCTGAGAAGATGCATCGGGTGACGAAGGACATCTTCTTGAAGATCGGCTTGGATGAGGATGGCGCACAGGATTCGACCGATGTTTTGCTCGGGAACGATTTGCGGGGCAATGAGTCGCATGGCGTGTCTAATGGATTGAGGGGGTATGTGCGGAGTTACGCGGCCGGGCAGTTGAATCCTGAGACGGAATGGAAGATCGTGCGAGAGACCAGCACGACGGCGAACATCGATGCTAAACATGCGCTCGGTACACATGTCGGACCGTCGGCGATGGAGATGGCTATCGAGAAGGCTCAACAGCACGGCGTGGGCGTCGTGACGGTATACAACACGGGCCACTTGGCTGGGTGCAGCCATTACGTCTATCAAGCGATCGAGGCCGGGATGATCGGGCATTGCATGACTGCCGGTGGCGCCGGAATCACAATACCTACTTGGGGATCGCGCCCGTTCTTAGGTACGAATCCGATCGCGTATGGTGCGCCGGCGCGGACGATGGCACCTTACATGTTGGATGTTGCGACCACGCAGGTAGCGGCGAACAAGATCTGGTTGCTACGTAGGACCGGTGCGACCGTGTTGCCGGGCTGGATAACTGATGACAACTATGAACCTCAGCTCGAGGAGACGGCTGCTCCGGGACCGGAATCGAGAGGCAAATACGGCATGTTGCCGATCGGCGGGACGCGAGAGAATGGTTCGCACAAAGGTTTCGGACTGGGGTTGATGAACGAGATCATGTGCAACGAGTTGACGGGGCTAGGTCCTGGCCCGTTAAACCCGCATCAGGGCGGTCACTTCTTCGTCGCCTACGACATCGAAGCGTTCACCGACAGAGAAAAGTTCCTCGATGACATGGACGAGTTGCTGAAGGCGGTGGCAGAGCACCCCCCCGGCAAGGGCCATGATCGTGTCGTATATCCTGGTCTGCTGGAAGCTGAGGAGATCGAGAAGCGTTCGACCTATGGAATTCCGTACCACACCGAGGTCATTGAGTGGTTCGAAGGGCACTGCGCCGAAGTGGGTGTTGAGTGTGATTTGAGGTAGCGCAGCGATGGCAACGCGATATCGGAGGTGATGCACTTGACTTCTACCATCAAGTTCGTCTTCATGCCGCCGCAGGATGAGTTGACGCGGTGGTTCGCGCGCCGCCTCGCCGATTCGATGCCGGAGTATGATGTGGTTTCGCCGGCGGATGACGATGAGGCTGCGCGAGAGATTGTGGATGCGGATGGAGCGTTTGGGTGGGTTTCGCCGGAGTTGTTGCCTTCTGCGATGAAGTTGCGGTGGTTGCAGAACCCGGACGCTGGGCCGTTCTACGGGTATTACTACGATGAGTTGATCGAGCATCCCTGTGTAATCTCAAACCCTCGCGGCATCTACTTCGACCACATCAGCCATCACATCATGATGTTTGTGTTGGCGTTGTCAAGGGGCTTGCCATGGTACGTGGACGCGCAGAAGGCTGAAGTGTGGGAGAGGGATGCCCGGAAGTCTGAGTATGTGAGTTTGGGCGACGCGACGGCGCTGATCAATGGCGTGGGCGGGATCGGTGCTGAGGCTGCTCGGTTGTGCGGGGCGTTTGGGATGCGAGTGATTGGGATTGAACCGAGGGTTGAGCGGGAGGTCTGGGGCGCTGAGATTCATCCGCCGGAGGATATCGATCGTTGGTTGCCAGAGGCGGATTTCGTGATTTCGACGGTGCCGCATACCCCGGAGACGGAAGGGATGTTCAACGCGGCACGATTCAAGGCGATGAAGCCGACATCGTATTTCATCAATGTCGGTCGTGGAAAAGTGTGCAAGATCGATGATTTGGCAGATGCGATCGAGTCGGGTGAGATTGCTGGGTGCGGATTGGACGTCTACGAAATCGAGCCGTTGCCGCCAGAGCACAAGTTATGGCGGTTGCCGAACGTGTTGATGACTCCGCATGTGGCGGTGAGAGATGCTGGCGATATTCCTGAACGTCGCTTCCAGATCATCTTGGAGAATGCGCGTCGTTTCGCGCGTGGTGAAGAGTTGATGAACGTGGTGGACAAAGAGCGCTGGTATTAGTTCGCATTGATTGACCGATCGGTCAACCCGGTCATCCAGAGTTTGAGTCCGGTGGCGCATCCGATGAGCGCAACTCCCAACAGCCATGTGGCGGTTTTCCGCATTAAACCGCTGGATTTGTCGTTGTTGTTTGATGTTTCGTTCGGTGACGCTTAGTTTGGCTCTTAGTTTTTGTGTCTGGCGAAATCATGCTTCTCCGGGTTGGAATCGAGCGCTTTGGTTCTTCCATGGATGAACAGGAAGAACGAAATTTGATTGGGTTGTGTGATTGTGCGTTACCATACGCGCATGGCTAAGCAAGACATCTCCGAATCATTGCGTTCTGAGCGAGCGCGTTATGTTGCATCGAACTCTGGATCGAGGGCCAAGCATGAGGAGGCAAAGCGCTTCCTGCCGGGTGGGGATACACGCAACTCGATATTCTGGAATCCGTTCCCGATCTATGTGTCTGGAGCCGATGGGTCTCACATAACAGATGTCGACGGCAACAAGCGCGTTGACTTCATCAACAACATGACGACGCTCATATTGGGCCACCGTCATCCGGCGGTGATCGAGGCGTTGACGGAACAGCTTGACTATGGAGTTTCATATCCGGCGCCGACGCCTTTAGTGGTGGATTGGGGCGAGTTGATGTGTGAACGCGTCCCTTCGTTGGACAAGATCAGGTTCGTCAACTCGGGAACCGAGGCGACGCTGAACGCGGTCCGCGCGGCGCGCGCCTTCACAGGCAAGAACCTACTCGCAAAGTGTGAAGGTGCGTATCACGGCAACCACGACGCAGTGCAGATCAGCGTCACGCCCAACGTGGATTTAGCGGGCGACGAAGGCGCGCCTAACTCAGTGCTGATGACGAGCGGGATGTCGCCAAAATCTGCCGACGAGATCGTGATTATGCCGTATAACGATCTGGAGGCAGCGGAGCGGACAATCCGAGAAAATGCCGATCAGTTGGCCGCGGTCATCGTCGAGCCGATCAACGGTCAATGCGGCATGGTCCCGTCCGATCCGGACTTCCTCGAAGGGATCCGAAGGATCACATCAGAATTGGGGATTCTGCTCATCTTCGACGAGGTGATCGCATTTCGTGCCTCGCGTGGAGGCGCCCAAGAATACTACGGCGTTACGCCTGATCTGACGTGCTTCGGCAAGGTGATCGGAGGTGGGTTGCCGGTGGGAGCCTTCGGCGGACGCAACGACATCATGTCGATGTGGGACCCGAGCGGCGAGGGTGGTCCGCAGGTAGCGCACGCCGGGACGTTCAACGGTAATCCGATGACTGCGGCGGCGGGTGTAGCGACGTTGAAAGAACTGACCGTCGACGTGTACGACGAACTAGCCGCGAAAGGCGAGTATCTGCGAAACCGCCTGCGGGAAGTTATCTCGGAGATGGAAGCGCCGATGGGAGTGACAGGCGCGACATCGTTGTTCGCAATCCAAGCCACAGCCGAGCACGTGCGGGACTATCGATCGTATGCGACCAACGACAACGAGTTACTTGAGATGGTGTTCATGGGGATGATGAACGAGGGTTACCTGTTGTCAAGCAAGTGCGCCGGAAATGTATCTGCCGCGCACACATACGAGGAGTTGGACGGGTTCGTGGAAGCGTTCGAGCGGGTTTTGCGGCGCGCTTGGGGTAGTTGAGGGAGCAGAAACACCGAGATACAGTCGGCTCCAGTTCTTTATCGCCTATGCAAAATCCTCCCCCCTTGCACAAAGGGGGAGGGTCTTGTGCCCTTCGCGGAGCCCGAGAGTCCGACAACAGGCCCGTCCCGTTTCATGGTGTCATTTCAGCGTTTTTGACACGCTCCCCGCTGAAGCAATCCACCTGCTCCCGTATGTTGACATGAACATGCCATGAAAATTTGCGTTTATGGCATGGATATGACACCGATTTTCAATACAGAATCAATCGAATTGTCTGGCTGACAAGCCCGATCTGGACATAGTTCTGACCGGGACGGCAGATGCGGATTCGCGACGAGTGAAATAGGAAAAGACGTGACAGGAATCTCTACATCGCTGATTAGGTTCAGGAGCGTGGCTACACTCGTAGCACATAAGTTCCAAATGGGGGGGGGGTAATGGACCTCACGCCGTCCCAGCGGCCTCCCCGCGCTCCCGCTTCCCGTCCCGCTGAGCCGCCACGCCGGCGCCGCACGCCCTCCCCCCTCAGACTGACCCTGACCGCAGCGGCTATCGCGCTCGTGCTGACCGCCGCGCTCACATTGACCGCTCGGCCGGCCGAGGCGCAGGACAATCGGCCGTCGGTGCAGTTCGCCGAAGTCACCTATGTGATCCAGGAAAACGACACGTCGGGGCTTTTCATCAATGTGACCATCACTCCGGCGTTGAGCACCGCGAGCCGGGTCAAGTTCACCACCGCCGGCATCTCCACCCGCAACGTGGACTACGCCCTTGGCGGGCTGACCAAGGTCTGGAGTGGCCCCAACCATTGGTCGGCCACCACCGAGTATGTGGACCTGCCGGCGGGCGCGACAAGCGTGACCCTCAAGTTTGCGGCAGTACCGGACAGGCTCACGGAGGGTAACGAGAACGCCGTCTTATCGCTGACATCCATCGACGCGGCCAATGCGCCCTACAAGATCGGCAATCCCGCATCCACCGAGGTGGTAGTACTGGACAACTTGACGGGCCCCAATCCGGACTCCGCTGGGGTGTCAGGCGCACTGCCCTGGACGGCGACGCTGACGGTGAAGGACGTGTCCCACGAGCGCGGCAGCAGTCCGATGGTGGTGCGCAAGCAGAAGAACTCCGCCGGCCAGTACGTCTCGTGCACCGGCAACACCGGTGAATACGGCGAGGGCATCTTCGCCGCCAACGAGCGCTGCCAGAACGGCTTCGTGTACGAGCGGGTGGCGCTGAGCGAAGTGACCGGCACGACGAGCTTCCCCATGGTGGGCTGCAAGAACGACCACAAGAACGGCCGCCAGTGTTATCCGCCCCATGCGCTCTCTGACAACGGCTTCTCCGACGGCGGGTCGGCGCACAGGGTCCTCGGCGTGGTCCTGAGCGGCGGGACGCTGAGCCTCTCGTTCGACCGGCCCCTCTCGGATGCCCTGAAGGCGGTCGCAAAGCTGACCGTGGACGGCAGCACCGAGCTTCGGCTGGCGGACGCGACGCAGTTCGGCAGCTCCTACCATTGGGGGAACACGGGGCTGACCTGGACCACGGACCCCGCCCAGTCGGTGTCGCTGCGCCTGGAGAGGGTGTCGCAGCAACGGGGCGGCGAGGGACCGGGCTCCAACGAGGAGGCGCAGCGCGACCCGCTGACGGCATCGTTCGAGACGGTTCCCGCGAAGCATGACGGGCAGTCGGCGTTCACGCTGAACGTGCGTCTGAGCGAGACGGTGGGCAAGTTCAGCCGGTCGCCGCGCGCGTCGTCGTTCGCGGTGACGCGGGGCCGGGTGACGAACGTGGAGCAGGTCGGCGCCGGGCTGTGGCGGGTGACGGTGCAGCCGGCGTCGTCGGACGACGTGACGGTGACGCTCGCGGGCGGACGGGACTGCGACGACGAGCCGTCGGGCGCGGTCTGCGCGCCGGACGGTCGGGCGCTGTCGAACACGTCGAGCGCGACCATCGGCGGCCCGCCGCCCCAGGTCGAACAACTGGTAGAGGTCCAGCAAGAGCCGGAGCCGCAGTCCCAGCAGACGGCGGAGGCGGTGGAAACACCCGGCCCGGTGGTCAACCTGCAACTTACGGTCAAAGGAAAGAAGGTAACCGTCAACTGGGATGCCCCGGCCTCCGGCGGCGCGGTGGACAACTACATCGTGCATATCAAGAACATGGACGCCGGCAAGGGCAAGGACCGCAAGGTCGCGGCGGGCAAGACGACCACCACCTTCCGCAACTTGGAACCCGGCGCGACCTACAGGGTATGGGTGCGGGCCCAGAACGATGCAGGCAAGGGCGAGCGCGTCCACGCCCGCGTCACCCTGCCCGAATGACGTCGTCCAGGGCGGTGAGGGCTAGCAGTAGCAGGCAGCCAGGACCTTACTCCGTCAGCGCGGCATCGACCGCCGCCGAGGGCGGGAGCGCCGCCCTGACCGTCACCCTCAGCGAGGCCGCCCCGGCCGGGGGCGTGACGTTCACGGTGACGGCAAGCTACGGCGGCGGACCTGGGTTCGATAACCTCCCCGGTCACCGTCGCCGAGGGCGATACCACCCTGGACATCAGCATCCCCACAGCCGACGACGACGTGGACGTGGACGACGAGACCTTCACCGTTCCGAGGTTCGCGCCGCCGTCCAGCTCTGGCATGAGAAGACCATCAGCATCGCGGAGCTGCAAGAGGTGCAGATAGCCGCAAACCCGGAATGCTCGAATAGACAATAATCAGGCGTCGGAGCATCAGACACGCAAGGGGAGCGCCCAACAATGCGGGCGCCCCCTTTGGTCGCCCCGGGTTCAGGTGGAGGTCACCGCCGAGCAGATCGGGGGATGCCGACGCCCGGCTGACCCCCGCCTCGCACCCTTCGAGCTTGATGGGTCTTTACGTCACGGTCAAGGGAGGGACACATCTCGAGGAGATCAATCGTCTTTGCGGTACTGCGATCGAGGCTGTGGAGTCGTGGACGGTGTAGGCTCAATAGAGCGGTGCGACCGCGCGCGAGGCTAGATCCTCTGGCAGTCGGCGACGTGGTGGGCGGTGGAGGATTCGAACCTCCGACTTCTTGCTTGTAAGGCAAGCGCTCTGGGCCTCTGAGCTAACCGCCCGATGTATTGAATTTTAACAACGCAGTGGGCCTGAGTGTTTTGGTCTGAGATCGCGCCGTTCTCACTACGGATCACGTATAACGGCGATTAATCTGCTATAATGTCGATAGATCATGACCGCTACGGCGCACACTCACGAGGAATTGGCCACCAAAAAGGATGTTGATGCGCGCTTCGACATCGTTGAAGCGCGATTTGACCGAGTCGAAGAGCGGCTCGACAATCTGGAGCGGCGCATGACGAATCTGGAGATGGCGTTCACTTCCAACATGGCACAGTTGAACAGTTCGATCGCGTCGTTGAACAATACGATGGTCCATCTGACGGAGCGGGTCATCAAGCTTGAAGAGGGGCAGCGGCAAATCATCGGTGTCTTGCAGCGGATCGAGCGTCAGACCAGTAGAGACGAAATCGGTTTTTGACGAGTCTTGGGCCAACGTAGCTAGTCGCGGTCTTTTTCTTCTAGTTCTCGAATACGCTTTCGAGTCGCTTCGATCTGGCGGCGATTCAGACGGTATCCGCGGCTTTTCCGGTCCTCTTGCGAGAACCAGCGCAGGAACAGTGTCGTCAGTGTCGCCAGGTAGATTACGTTTCCCGGTATCCACATCAAGAGTCCTCCGATGCGTTGATCCTCAGACGGGGTAAGAGTGAAGTGATGCGGAGTGTCGAGGTATGGGGTGTAGATGACGGAGTTCGAGAGCGTGATTATAGCGGCGAGCACCGCGGTTGGAGTTACGACGAGTATTAGGTAGATGATGCGCTGTGGATCGGACAGTGGGGATCTGACTGGTGGAGGTCCGATGATCGGCCACCAGAACAGGATTGCGGTTGCGAACATCGAAAGATGCATTCCAAGGTGGGCGATCTCGTTTTCGATTGCGAATGCGTAGGCTTCAGGGATGTGCCAGCCCCATAAGGTGAGGACAAATGCAGGGAGGGCGAACCTGGGATTGGTCAGGAATGCGTTGACGCGTCGGAGCCATCCGCGTTCTGCGAGAGATGGACCGAGTCCAACGCGGACGGACTCAGGCATAGCCCACAGGTACGCCGACATGGGTGATGCGGCGAGAAGCAGGACGGCGGCAACCATTGCGATGAGGATGTGCTGGGTCATGTGAGCGAAGAACATCTCGTCGGAGAACGCCTCTGCAGGTCCGGTGACGGCGAAGAAGAGAATGGCGTACCCCGCAATGGCGTAGACCACCTTGCGGATCGGGATAGCCTGCCATCGGGAACGAATCTGGAGACGGAGCATTCCTACGATGTAGGTGACTGACAGGAATGCGACGATGATGAACTGCGAACCGGAGAATGACCAGGCGGAGATGAAATCGCCGAACGAAGTTGCGATCTCGGTTGACGGGTTCAAGAGTTGGGGCCTTTCATGCGTCGCTGAGTTTCGGACGCTGGTTCTAAACCCCCTTGCATTCCCCCTTGGGCGTCACGCATGATGCAAATTAGGTTGTATTGATGTTGGAGCGGGTCCCGCTGCCTGACAGGCCACTCTCGGTCATGTCATTCTGAACGCCACCCTCGGTCATGTCATTCTGAACGCCGCCCTCGGTCATGTCATTCTGAACGCCGCCCTCGGTCATGTCATTCTGAACGCCGCCCTCGGTCATGTCATTCTGAACGCCACCCTCGGTCATGTCATTCTGAACGGAGCGCAGCGGAGTGAAGAATCTCACACGGCATTCCTAGGACGACTTTATGAGATTCCTCGCTGCGCTCGGAATGACAAGCCTGCCTGCCGAATGACAGCCTGCCTGTCGCATAATTTCGCATCATACGTGGCATCAAGGGGAGGGAAATTGCCAAGATTAGACCGCGCGGTTATTGCTGAACTTGACCGCCGTAGTTCAGAAGGATGAGCAACGCGACAAATATACCGATACCAATCACCATGCAGGCCGTGAAGATCCAAGCATAGTACTTGCGATCGAACTTCAGATGCATGAAGAACCCGACGACGAGGACGAATTTCCCGAGGGATAGGACCAGCATCAACGGGATCAAAAGGCCTCCTAGGAAGAGCCAGTTGAAAGCCCAGACCTCAACGATCGTGATAACGCTGAGGATGACCCCGACTACAACATAGAAGAGTGGCGTGCCGTGGTGATATCCGGCTGCCGTGATGAAATCCCAAGCCTTCTTGATCGGTATGATTCCGTCGCCGAACGGACCTTCCATTTGCGGGTTGGGATCCTGCCATTGCGTTCGCGGCAAGTCCCACCATCCACGGCCGTCGTGGTAAAGAAGTCTGTTCCAGAGATTCGACATTTTCGTCCGATGGTTTAGTCCAGCTTGTGGCTTCTTTGACTCTAGTGTGCCCCGGGCACCCAAGGGAGGCTTCCTGGCGGCGCGACGTCGCGCGCCGAGATTAGGTAGATGACGGTGAAGATTACGATCCAGACGATGTCTACGAAGTGCCAATACAACCCGGCCAACTCGAGGTCGATTGCGTTGTCAGCGCGTAGCGTGCCCTTGATGCTGCCAAAACCGAGGAACATGAGCCAAAGCACACCGAGCGTCACGTGGGCGCCGTGCAGACCCGTCAGGATGAAGAACGTTGTGCCAAATAAGTTGGTACGGGGCGTCAATCCCACCTTGGCGAAGTGGTTGAACTCGTATACCTGGAAGAGCAAGAAAATTGCTCCAAGGACTACAACCGAAAAGATCCAGAAGGTGCCAAGCTTTTTGCGACCGTCCTGCACGTAGGAAAGTGCCAGCACCATGGCCAACGAGCTCATGAGCAGCACGAAGGTCGAGACCGACGTGATAGGTATGTCGAGAATGTCAGCGGGGTACGGACCAACGAGGCTACGGTTGCGGTAAACGAGGAAAGTTGCGATGAAGGATCCGAAGAACATGACATCGGATCCGAGGAACGCCCACATGAGCAGTTTTTTGTTGCTCAACCCGGTCGAAGTGTTGATCACTTCGCCGTATTCGTTCTTCACTTCGTATGTCGCGGATGTGGATGCCAATTGGAGTTGCTTTCCGTTGGGATATCGGGCTTAGGTTGAGTTCGATCAGTGCCCGTGTGCTTCGCCTTCGGGCACAGGGTCGTTGACCGGCTCCATGGACCAGCCGATGAGGCCCCACAAGAGCAAGACGACACCGACGATGATGACCGGGATCCATGTCATCAGTCCAGCGCCAATGATGGTTAAGCCGATGGCAAGGATGAAGGGATAGTAGGACATGTCGGGCAGATGGATATCTCCGTGTCCATGGTCGTCTTCGCCGTGATGGTCGTCGACGTGTGATTCGGCGTGTTCGTCTTCAGCCATGTCGTCGTCGAACTGCGCGCCTGACGGAGCCTTGAGTTCGCCGGCGTGTTCGTCGTGGTAGTACTCAGCGATGAGTTCGGGATGCTTGGTGAACCACCAGTCGTCACGATGCTCCACGTTCGGTATCTTCTCAAAGTTGTAGTGAGGTGGTGGCGAGGAGATCGACCATTCGAGAGTTCGCCCATCCCACGGGTCATCGCCGGCGGGTACGCGCTTGCGGGCGCTGTAGAAGACGTTGATGAGGAAGAACAGAACGCCAAAAGCCATCAGGAAACCCCCGGCCGAGGCGTACATGTTGGTGTTTTCCCATCCCATGTTTTCTGCGTAGGTGAACACGCGGCGCGGCATACCGTCGAGGCCGAGCCAGTGCTGCGGCGCGAACTGGAGGTTGAAGCCGATCATCATCAAGGCCCAGTTGGTGATTCCAAGTTTCTCGCTGAGCATGTATCCGGTCGCTTTTGGCCACCAGAAGTAGATGCCACCAAAGATGGCCATGATGGCGCCGCCGAAGAGGACGTAGTGGAAGTGTGCCACAACGAAGTAGGTGTCCTGCTGTTGGGCGTCAGTCGGCACGGAGGCGTGCATCACACCGGACAGACCGCCGATCGTGAACATTGCGATGAACGATATGGCGAACAACATGGCCGTGCTGAAACGTATCGAGCCGCCCCACATCGTGCCTATCCAGTTGAAGATCTTGATGCCCGTAGGAATCGCGATCGCCATCGTGGAGATCGCGAATGCGGAGTTCGCGGCAGGACCGAGACCGACCGTGAACATGTGGTGGCTCCACACGAACCATCCCATGAAGCCGATCGCCACACCCGCGAAGACAAGGAACGTGTAGCCGAACAACGGTTTGCGGGAAAACACGGGCAGGATTTCGGAGACTATGCCCATGGCGGGAAGGATCAGGATGTAGACCTCGGGGTGTCCGAAGAGCCAGAACACGTGCTGCCAGAGGACGGGGTCGCCACCGGCGGCGGGGTCGTAGAAGTGAGTGCCGTAAAGGCGGTCGACCTGGAGTTGGATCAGGGCGACCGTGAGGACAGGCAGAGCGAGGACGATCAGGACGGAGGTGACGAACGTCATCCAGGTGAATACGGGCATCTTGGTGAGAGTCATGCCCGGCGCACGCATGTTCAGGATTGTGACGATGAAGTTCAACCCGGCGGCGATTGATGCGATACCAAGGATGTTTAGACCGATCACCCAGTAGGTCATACCGTGGGTCGGGTTGAAGGCGACGTGTGAGTTGGGCGCGTAGCCGAACCATCCGCCATTGGGCGCGTCACCGACGAACCAAGAGAAGTTCAGGAATAGGCTGCCGAACAGGAATATCCAGTAGCTCAGCGCGTTCAGGCGCGGGAACGCGACGTCTCTGGCACCGATCTGGAGCGGCACGAGCCAGTTGAAGAACGCCGCTGACAGCGGCATCACGACTAGGAACACCATAGTGGTCCCGTGCATCGTGAAGAGCTGGTTGAAAAGTTCGGGGTCGATGAGCGTGCTGTCAGCTTGCGAAAGCTGCACGCGCATGATCAGCGCTTCGATACCACCCACAAGGAACCATAGGAACGACGTTACGGCGTACAGGGTGCCGATCCGCTTGTGATCGACCGTCGAGATCCAGCTCCAGATGCCGTACTCGCTAGTCGGCCTAGGGAAGATGCGCGGTAACCTCATCGAGGTCGGTACGCCGCTCACTCCTGGATGTGTCGTGTTCATGGTTGGCAGATTCTGCGATGAATTTCGCTGTTTCTAGTCTATCCGAGTCGCTTGGTGCTCATTTGATCGTCGAGATGTACGCGATAAGGTCGTCGACTTGGCCCGCCGGGATTTTCGGGACCACCATCGAGTTGGTAAAACCATCGACGATGAAGGCCCCAGGGTCGTTGATCGACTGTCGCATGTATTCTTCCGCAGAGAGCGACGTGCGTGTGCCAGCACGGTCAGCGATGCCCACGAGGCTCGGCCCGACGATCGTTTCCTCTGTCTCGATATTGTGGCAAGCGTTGCAGCCGATAGACACGAAGAGTTGCTCGCCGCGTTCTTCAGGTGTGTCGCCAGTGATTACAGGGGCAACGATTTGTGAGATGTCGCCAGGTTTTAGGGCGAGGAGGTAGTCGGCGATGTTTTCAACCTCTTGCTGGGAAAGGTTGATTTTGTTGTCGGCGCGCTCTTGATAAACCGCGGCGTGCGCCTGCATCGAAGTGCCGATCTTGATGTCGTTCGGATCGGCTATCCATTTGATTAGGTTTTCTCGGGAGTTTTCTTTGATTCCCGCGCCGAGGAAATTCCGCTGGCCGTAGTGAGTCATATTGGGTGCGGAGACGATGCGCGAGTTCTCGATGTCGTTGAGCCATGTAGCCCATCGAGAATCCTGCTGCTGGATTTCGAGCGAGTACGCGTCTTGACGCCACGAGTCGTCGCTGTGGCAAGTCTTGCAATGGGTTGCGAAGAGGGTCTGACCTTGTTGTTCGGCGCTGCCCGCTTCGAACGGTTCGGGCGGTGTGCGCATTCCAGCGACCCAGCTTTGGAAGTCTTCTTCAGCGTGTGCGATCACGCGGAAACGCATATGGGCGTGCGCAATGCCGCAGAACTCCGCGCATTGGCCATCGTAGATGCCGGGTTCTTCGGCGATGAACCAGATCAGGTTGTCGTTTAAGGGCACCATGTCGACTTTGCCTGCGAGTTTGGGCACCCAGAAGCTGTGGATCACGTCCTGAGAAGCAAGTTTGATGTTGACCGGGCGGCCGACTGGCACGTGCATCTCGTTTGCGGTGACCACTTCCTGGTTGGGATATCGGAATTCGAACCACCAACGGTGTCCGATGGCTTCAACCTCGAGAATGTCGCCTCTGTCGGTAGGTGCGCCACGTTGTTGTTCCCATATCCCGATGATGGTGGGGACGGCGATGGCGGCGATGACTAGGGCTGGGAGTACAGTCCAAGTGATTTCGAGTTTGGTGTTTCCGTGGATCTGCTTGGGGATTTTGTCATCGCGGCGGCGGTATCGGATCGCGGCGTAGATGATCGCACCTTCGACGATTATGAAGACGGGGACGGAGATCCAGAAGATCAGTATGAACAGGTCGCCTTGGTCTCGGGCGACGGGGCCAGCGTAGTCGAAGGTTGACTGAGGATGTTCCGGCGAGCACGCCGCCAAAACGAAGGTTGCGGCGACAGCCAGCACACCGAGTGCGAGCCTATTGAGATTGGAGGGAGTCAGCCAGTGTTGCATCGAGATGCGGTCTTGTCAGGTTGGTATGACGGCCTGTCTGCTACTTGCTATCGACTTTGCGCACTAACGTCGGCGCCTGTTCCCTCGGGAGTTCTCAGCATCAAGCGAAATCTCGTGATTAGAATATCATTCCGCGCCGCAAGTCGCAAAGGTAACAATTCTCGCCCTAATCGTCAATTGGTTTAATGACCTTTGCACGCGATTTCGGAATCACAACTCGTGCAGATGCCACTGAAATGTCCACCCCGCAACGCCGACGGATACTGATAGCGACTCAAAACTCAGGCAAGGTGCGCGAGATTCGTCGAATGTTGGAGCACCTATCCGCGGAGTTCGTAGGACTTGATGAATGCGAGAAAGTAGTTGCTCCCGAAGAAAATGGATTGACATTCTTCGAAAACGCTGCGATCAAGGCTCGCTACTATGCCGCGCGATTCGCCGTAACCGCGCTGGCCGACGATTCCGGTCTCGAGGTCGATGCGCTAAACGGTGCTCCAGGTGTTCATTCGGCGCGCTACGGCGGCGATGGATTGACCGACGCTGATCGCACTGACTTGCTGCTGAAGGAAATGATAGGCATACCGGACCAGAGCAGAACGGCTAGATTTGTGTGCGCAGTTGTCGTGTACGATCCGTCTGACGCAGGTGAGCTTCTGCAAGCATCCGGTGCAATCGAGGGTTCGATCGCGCATGAGCCAAGGGGCAAAAACGGCTTCGGATACGATCCGGTATTCGTCCCGGAAGGTGACCATCGAACCACGGCGGAGATGTCCGCCCGAGAAAAAGACGAGTTGAGTCACCGAGGTCGTGCAATTCGAGCGATTGTGCCTGATCTACAGTCCCTGTTGAGTTGAAGCCGAGTAGTCAGGGGTACAATCGCAATCACGAAATCCCCTCTGTTCAAAGCAGTGCTAAGAAACCCCGATCCATGAATTCTGCGGCCACCAAGAACCGCACGACCGACACATTAGGCCGAATGGTACGAGATCTGCGCATTTCGGTTACTGATCGCTGCAATTTCCGCTGTCCATACTGCATGCCCGCTGAGATTTTCGGCGAACGATACGAATTCCTCAAACGCGAACAGATTCTGACTTTCGAAGAGATCGTCCGACTGACCCGTCTGTTTACTGAATTCGGTGTGAGGAAGGTTCGAATCACGGGCGGCGAACCGTTGGTTCGTTCGGATGTGACGTACTTGATCGAGGAGTTGGCAGACTTGCCAAGCGTCGCCGATTTGGCGATGACCACTAACGGTTTCCTGTTGCCTAGATATGCTCAAGAATTGAGGCGTGCAGGATTGGATCGACTGACCGTCAGCCTCGACGCGTTGGACGATGATATCTTCAGCCAGATGAGCGGACGCCCTTACGGACCGCAAAAGGTTTTGGAAGGGATCGACGCCGCGCGTGAAGCCGGATTCTCGCCTTTGAAAATCAATGTCGTCGTCCAACGCGGTGTCAACGAACACACGATCGTCGAGACGGCGGAACACTTCAGGGGAACCGGCGACATAGTGCGGTTCATCGAATTCATGGATGTTGGGAACCTGAATGACTGGAACCTTGAACAGGTCGTTTCCGGCAAGGAGATTGTCGACACGATCGGTTCGGCATTCCCATTGGAACCGATCGACGCGAACTACAAAGGTGAGGTGGCTTCCAGATACCGGTATCTCGACGGTCAAGGCGAGATCGGCGTGATCACGTCAGTGACTCAACCATTCTGCGGCGACTGCACGCGGGCCCGACTGACTACAGAGGGTCGACTGGTGACGTGTCTTTTCGCGGCAGGTGGAACGGATTTGAAGAGTCCGATGCGAGATGGCGCGACCGATGCAGACCTCACCGACATCATCGAGCGCGTCTGGTCGAATCGCCGTGACAGGTACTCGGAGCTAAGGTCCGGCAACACCGAACTGTCGGGTGTGGGCGCAGGAAGGCAGAAAATTGAGATGTTTCGGCTTGGAGGGTGATTTGCCGTCGCAGGTACTAATACCCTTGATTTACGATGTTTCGAGTCGAGACAACTGCCGAAAACCATTATCACTAGTTAGCCGAGATGAACCAGAACACCCAAGCGCATCCAGAAGCCCGACCGACTGTGCGCATCAACTGCGGAGTTGATTTCAAGCCGCATCGAGGCATCGGCGGTTACAGCGCCATGGTCAAGGTCGGAGATGATGCTCCGAGTACCGTCGCAGGCGTTGTCGACGAAGGGGCGACGTTTATCCGATGCTGTCTGGTGGCCGCGGTGAAGGGTTTTGAAGCGGCAGACTGCGAGGGATCTCAGATCGAGGTTGTTACGCCGTCTACCTGGGTTGCTGAGACCGTAGGCGACGCCGCTAGCTTTGGTAAATTGCGCGCCGCTGGTTGGGTCGACGACGACGGAAACGAAGTAGTCCATCGCGATCTGTTGGAGGAGTTGGCGCAGCGCATCGATGGTCAGCAAAGCGTCAATTGGCGTCTGGCACAAGACTTGGGACGAAGATCGCAACAGGACGAATCTGATCCAAACGAGCACGAAACCAGCCAAGAGGCGCAACGAGAGCCGGATTGCCGCATCTCCTACGCCGCCGCGACCGTAGGCAATTCGGGCGTCGGCGCATATTGCGTGGAGTTGCACATCCCGGGGAAAGTCGAACGCGTTTCGAGCAAGTTCCAAACCACCAACTTCGCCCGCATGCACCTGACGGCTTGCATCGACGCATTAAGGGAGACTCGACGCCTCTTGCGTAAAGACGGGTTGAAGATTGTGCTCGATACACCGGACGAGTTCACAGCCAACGCGGTCAATCGGGGATGGGTTCAAGCTTGGAGCCAGAACAGATGGAACCGTCGAGAAGGTGATCGCGTCCGCAACGCCGACCTGTGGCAAGAGTTCTGGCGCTTGATGCAGAGGCATGATGTCGATGTGCGATTGACGATGGATACGGCGAACTCCGACAAAATGCTGACACAAGCTCAATCACTCGCGCGGCGCGAGATCGAACGCGTACGTGAAGATACTGAGTTCAAAGAACAAGAAGAGGCAGCGGTAAAAGCAGGAACTCTGATCCGGATCTTCACCGATGGCTCGGCTCTTGAAAACCCCGGCCCTGGCGGTTGGGCCGCCATCATGGAGCGCAAAGGCAAGAAAGCCAGTCAATCGAAAGGTTACCGCCGCACCACGAACAACCGTATGGAGTTGATGGGCGCGGCGGAATCGTTAGACTTTCTCGTCGCGCTCGATTCCGCTGACAAAATCGATCCGGATACCTCCGTCATGGTCATCACTGATTCCGAGTACCTCGTAAGCGCGATGACGCGCGGCTGGGCGAAGCGTTGGCGCAAGAACCAATGGACGAAGCAGGACGGCGAGAAGGCGAAAAATACGGATCTCTGGAAACGGATCCTGCACGCCAGCGACCGATTGAAGAAGGTCGAGTTCCGGTGGGTTCGAGGTCACTCCCGCTACCGCGAAGCGTTCAGTGCCGAGAACGAGAAGTGCGACAAGCTGGCGAAAGAGGCAGCCGGACAACCTGAAGATAGGTTGCTCGTGGATGATGGGTATGAGGAGTAGTCAGGGTTGACCGGAAACGGTAGTCGAAAATGAGCCCGGCTGCAGGATCAGACCTATTCATCTACTCCGACGGCGGCGCGATCGGGAACCCCGGTCCGGGCGGTTTCGGTGTGTTGGTCGAAGCGAACGGTAAGACGTTGAAATTGTCGAGAGGATATCGGCGGACCACGAACAACCGCATGGAGTTGATGGGAGTGATCGCGGGACTCGAGAGCACAGCGGAGATCGCGACAGGAAGGCGGACACAGGTCGTGACCGACTCTCGATACGTTGTAGACGGGATGACGAAAGGGTGGGCGAAGCGTTGGCGCGCCAATGGGTGGCGACGCAACAAAAAAGGCGACAAGGCTTTGAATCCCGATCTCTGGGGGAGATTGTTAGACGCTGTCGAGGGTCGAAATGTCGGATTTGAATGGGTCAGGGGACACTCGGGACATCGACAGAACGAGATGTGCGACGCGATGGTGCAAACAGTATCTAGATTGCCTGCGAACGAGCAAAAGATCGACGAGGTTTACGAACGCGGAGTGACACGATGATGGCACAATCGGCGTCGTTCAACTCCCCGGTTGAGGAAATCGGTCCGAAGGGCGACGTTGACGATACTCCTGAGCCCGAATTGACCCATATCGATTCTTCTGGCGAGGCGCGCATGGTGGATGTCGGTGACAAGGAGATCACCGACCGTCTTGCCACCGCGACCTGCGATGTATTGATGTCCGCAAAGACGCTGTCGTTGATACGTTCAGGCGGCATCGGCAAAGGCGATGTGATCGCCACGGCGAAACTTGCCGGCGTGATGGGAGGAAAGCGGACGGCCGAGCTGATCCCGATGTGTCACAACATCCCGATATCGCAGATCGAGATCGATATAGATGAGTTGATCGACGGATCGGGGTTACGGATCGAGGCTACTGCAAAGGCCACATGGCGCACCGGCGTCGAGATGGAAGCTATGACCGCGGCGTCTGTAGCGGCCTTGACGGTCTACGATATGTGTAAATCTGCGGAGCGCGGGATACGCGTCACGAATTTGCGTTTGATACGCAAGAGCGGCGGCAAGAGCGGCGATTACGCGGCAGACTGAGGCCTCGCAAAGCGCCAACCTTTACAAAGGGAATTATATCGGAAACTACAACGGCCTAGCCGGTCAATCCCGCTTGCGGACCTTCGTGTGCTGCCACTTTTCAGGCGGTCTTATGCCCAACGTGCGACGGGCTATCTCTTCGGGCGACGCGTCGATGCGCTCCGGCATCTTGTAGACTGGCGGTCTTCCGACTGGGCGCTTGGATTTCTTCGTCGTCATCGCTTGTCTTTCGTGTGATACCAGACTTGATAGTATCGTCCCCGTGCGGAGAGTGCCGTGCAGGGCACGAACGGGCCTCAGACACCCGGGGTTGCTAGCGATACCTAGCATCGTGGTTCGATTCCACCACTCTCCGCCGAGAGATGACCACGATGTCTTGATGATATATCACTTCGATGTATCTCATGTTTGTTGTATCCTTGCGAGTGCTGAACCGATCATCGTTGATCCATCTGGGCATGCCGTATGAGGGCTGGTACCAGGGCGTTTCACGCGCCCCCTTCGTCGGCGTGTTCGGATGATGGTCGGTTCAGCAAACGACCTGTTTGTCCAGCCGCGAGGGGGCTCTCCCAATGTCTAAGCGTCTCTCAGCGCCCGTCATTATCCTGATGGGTTCCATGCTCATGGCAATCGCATTGCTGGCTTGCACCGTCGCCGATCAGGAAAGAATCGCTACCACGATTGCTGAAGATGAAGAGGTGCAGGACCGTCTCATCGAAGCCGGGAACATTCTCGAAACCCGTGAGGCAGCGTATACGCCGACTCCCATGGCTATAGCGGAAATTCAGGCGACCGCTGTCAAAGCCACTTCAGTCGCCGAAAAGTTCATCGAAATGACTTGCGACCATTGGGAGGCTGAAGCAGCCCGGATGCTTGAAAGCACCGAGGCACTTGTACACAATCACCAGCACGGAATTTCTTCAGGAAACGTCGTCCCTCCCGAATGGGATGGTCCCGACGAACTCGAATGCGCCGTGGATCATGTTGCGACTGTAGCACCTCACATCACCGCCACAGCCGCGTTGGCAGGCATGATCGCCACGGCGTACGCTGAAGACTGCGGCGATTTCGAAGACGATGAAAAGCCGTTCGAGTGTTTGATGGGATGGGAATACGACCCTGATAGACACGGGAAGCAATGAGATGCTCACATGCTTCGAACCGTCCGATGAAATCGACGAAGGTGAAATCTGTGTTGTGTGTGGGGCCGAACCCGCCGCGCTATTTACACCTGACGGTTCTTCAATCGCCATGGTGTGCTCAGGTTCAAGTGAAGAAGCCAAATCTACGCGCTATCAATGCTACCGATGGGGCGGCTATGTCAAACAGTCCGACTATGAACGATTCTTGAATTATCGTCATGCAGATCGACATGGATGCGAATACACGGAGAATCCCAACGCTCTATTTGGATCGTTAACTCAACGGATCAATTGCACGAAATTCAAGTGTAAGGCGATCTCGTATGCTCGTGAAGTAGGTATGTCGTGACGTTAGTTGGTCCGGTATGTCACTATTGCCGAACACCTTTGCAAGAGTATTGGAACGGGACGCAGCAGATAATGATGTGTCCCGAACCCCACAACAGGGAGCAGCGCAGGCGCTATGCGCTTCGAGGGTTTCTCAGTGTGGGAACGAACCTGATCCACCGCATGTTCGACAGATGCAGGTACGATGGTCCGTCGACGGAATGGGAGGATGAAGTCACATGCGACAGATGCCGCGGTTGGCAGCACGAAACTTTAGCGACAAAAACTGATAAGAAAGCTCGCATCGAAGTTAACCTGAATGCAAGGTTAAGACGCACAGCTGTTGTGTGTGCGGTAGACGGCGGCAAGAACACTTTCGGTGATCAAGTGTTGTGTGGCAAGCCGTTATCGAGAGTGCGTCAACGTGTCGCTATCAAAGGGCCGAGCGGCGGGGCGTTCGATTTGGTCACATGCCCGCGATGCTGGGCGAAGCGCCCGAAATACATCATCGAGGCTGAAGCAAGTTTAGTGAACCCGAAGACGCCAATGTAAAATCGCGACTCGTCCCATAAGGGCGAACAAACGAAGCGCCCCCTGCGCTAACAGGGGGCAGTACACAGGAGGCCATCCTTCATGGCAAAGTATACCCGTCCGTCTTCTCACGCGCAACAACTCCGCGAGTATTACGCGAACGTTCTACAGTTCGGTTGGAGATTGGGCTACACCCAAGCCGACGAAGAGAGAGCCAGAAAACATCTGGCTAAGCGATCAAGTCTTCGTACCTGAGTCGTTTGCCCTGCATCCCCGAAACCAGACTGGACATCTGGTCTTCCGTGTCCAACGGACGTGCGTTGTGTCTGCCCGCGAACTCGTCCACGTAGCGATGCAGATGCTTCGCGCTCATGTGATGGTACGTTCCGACGTATCCACGTTTGAGCATCGCCCAGAACGACTCGATCCCGTTGGTGTGCGCCATGCCGTTCACGTATTCTTTGGCTGAGTGCCGCACTGCTTGATGGGGTCGGTTGATGCCTATATACGAAGCATGTTCGTCGGTGTAGACCACAGTGTCTTTGCCGGTGTGCTTGCGGACGAATCCCTGCATCGTCGGTTTGGTGGTATCGTCGAGAACCTCCGCGCTGACGTTTCCGGTGTCACGATCCTTCATGCCGATCACGGGCGTCTTTCCCGCGATGCCGCGCCCCGAGTTGAGTTTCTTGGAACCGTGCTTGTTCTTCTCTTTGCCGCCGAGGTAGGTCTCATCGACTTCGACGGCGCCGTCGAACGTGGACGCATCGAGGTCCCAAGCCTCTCGGATGCGGTGAAGCATGAACCATGCCGTCTTCTGAGTCACCCCGATGTCGCGGTGCAGCTTCATGGACGACACGCCCTTGAGGTTCGTCGAGATCAGATAGTAAGCCATGCCCCATTTTCGGAGCGAGACTTTGGAGCCGTGAAGCAACGTGCCGGTCTTGACGCTGAAATCCTTGTTGCATCCCTTGGTGTAGCAGTGGAACGGCATAGGCTTGCGGTTCTTGCGTGCGGTGATGGATTCACCGTCGCAGAAGGGGCAGCGGATGCCGTCGGGCCAGCGTTGAGAGATGAACCAAGCCTCCGCCTTTTCTTCCGTGCTGAACATCTCGGCGGCTTGGAACACCGAGATGCCGTTGCGGTGTGATTTCCCCGGTGCGTTCATGCATCTAATTATACACGCACACTACAAGGATTTCAACCTAAATTTGTAGTTTCAGATATAATTCCCTTTACAAAACCCACGTCATTCCGGCGAAAGCCGGAATCCAGAGGGGCGGGCAACGGGGCATGCTACGCGAAACGAGTGGTGGACGTCCCGTTCGACGCGTTCTACAACGTTCTCGCAAAGCCCCGAATCTTGACCGCGCGGTTGGCGGAGCGTACCATATTGGTATCGGCGCGAAGGCGAAATTCGGGTCGCTGAAACGGGGGCGATGTAGCTCAGCAGGTTAGAGCGAGCGCTTCATAAGCGCTAGGTCACAAGTTCGAGTCTTGTCATCGCCACCAAACTCCAATGACGATCTGTTTGGTGCCACGTCCTTGACTCAGTCGGCGCCGAGGTATCAGATGATGGGCGGTTAGCTCAGCTGGTTAGAGCGCATGCTTCACACGCATGAGGTCGGAGGTTCGAGTCCTCCATCGCCCACCACCCCCCATGCAACGGGATTCTACGAAGGCCATGCAAGAGAGAGTCGCCGTTATCAAATCGGTCGGCATACGGAACACTTGCGACCTGATCGCGAGAATCGCCCTCCTGGGCACAACATTCGCAGCCGCGCTTTCGGCGTGTAGCGACGAACCGGGTGCCACGCCCGCGTTCGATCTCGCAACGACTGCCACCCCCTCAATTGCCGAAACTCCCACACCCGCACCCGTAGCCAAACGCATCCTCGATCCCCCGCTCGTCCCAACGGCCACTCACACGTCGACAGCCGCACTCCCAGACACAGCCACACCAACACCCACACTCACCGCGACGGCCACTACCAAGTCGGCGCCGACTCAAACCCCGACAACCTCACCAACTCCTACGCTTCCGCCTACCTCAACGACGCCTCCCACCCCAACCAACACCCCCACTTCCACTCCAACTTCAGTTCCAACCCAAACGCCCACATCATCGCCAACTCCCTCGTCACCGCCCACACAGTTGCCAGTGCTAATCGATCCAGAACTCATAACTGGGGGCTACAACTTCGGAGCCGAAACGCTCTGGCGGGAAGTATTGTCCATCGTGCCCCTCTCTGAAGACGAGCGGTCCTGCGTCCTACGTACCTTCGCGCCTGATGTCGAGGGCTCTATGGACCGTACCTTCTGGCCGGAATCACCTGAGGAACAGGATGTTGAGGCCCTGGGTTGCCTGGCGACCGAGACCTTCGCCAACATCTATCTCTCGCTCATCATCACGGAATATCCCCTGACGGGCGAGCATGTCGAATGTCTTCGAGGACTCTTCAGCGTGACGGATTTCTCGATCATCATCGCCGCGATACTTCCTGAGGGCTACGATGCCAATCAGGTCGAAGTCGAAGGCTTCTGGGACGGCTTCTTGGCCTGCGTGCCCGAGGAGCTGCTGAACGAAGAGTATGTGCCGGTTCTGATCAATCCAGAACTCATAACTGGGGGCTACGACTTCGGAGTCGAAACGCTATGGCGGGAAGTCTTGTCCATCGTGCCCCTCTCTGAAGACGAGCGGTCCTGCGTCCTACGTACCTTCGCGCCTGATGTCGAGGGCTTTATGGACCGTACCTTCTGGCCGGAATTAGCT
Organism: Dehalococcoidia bacterium; assembly: GCA_965203505.1. Taxonomy (GTDB): domain Bacteria; phylum Chloroflexota; class Dehalococcoidia; order Lucifugimonadales; family Lucifugimonadaceae; genus Bin127. The sequence goes on along the minus strand of OZ241880.1, from coordinate 3,019,692 downwards.
GAGGAACAGGATGTTGAGGCCCTGGGGTGCCTGGCGCCCGAGACCTTCGCCAACATCTATCTCTCGCTCTTCATCACGGTATATCCCCTGAATGACGAGCATGTCGAATGCCTTCGAGGACTCTTCAGCGTGACAGATTTCTCGGTCATCATCGCCGCAATGCTTCCTGAAGGCTACGATGCCAATCAGGTCGAAGTCGACGGCTTCGCCGACGGCATCTTGGCCTGCGTGCCCGAGGAGGTCCTAAACGAAGGACCCGAAGATCCGACGCCTACCCCGGTTCCGCTACCTGAGCCGACACCCACGCAGACCCCTTTGGCTTCGCCGACCTCGGTCTCTATTCCGACACCAGATCAGTCCTGCGGCCTCGCCGTGCCCGACCAAGCCGCCAACCCCGGCCTCATACGCGACTGCAACACCCTCCTCGCGGCTCAGGACACCCTCAGAGGCACCGCAACCCTCAACTGGAGCGTCGACACCCCCATCTCGGACTGGGAAGGCGTGTGGGTTCAGGGGTCCCCGGGTCGGGTTACGGGATTGATTCTGACATCCAAAAATCTCACCGGCACGATACCGCGGGTCCTTGGACGGCTCGACGCCCTAGAGCATCTGAGGCTTGACGAGAACCGACTGACAGGAGAGTTGCCAGCAGAATTGGGCAGCCTTCGCGATCTGAGAAGCCTTCTCCTCAACGACAATCAGCTGACAGGCGAGGTGCCAACCTCGTGGGGCAACCTCGACAATCTTTGGCGCTTGGGATTGGCCAACAACGAGTTCGGCTGCATCCCGTCCGCCATCCACTACTTCTACTTCGACACCAACTATCAGTACGACCTTCGGATTCCATCCTGTGACTCCTCCGATGACGGGCCGACGTTCCAATTAAGACAGGACCGCTACTATGGCCACGAATGCCTCGACAGCTACGACATCAACTTTGTCGGCGGTGCCACATGGTGGATGAGCCCGTTGCCTGAAATTGGATCCGGCGTGCTCGAACAGCGAGTGCTGGACAACGATCTAGTCGTTTTGGCGCAAGTTCTAGGAGTCAATCCGGAGGTGGTCACTGTCGACAGCGTGAAGTCGAGACTCCTAGACCCTACCGACTATGACGGCTTTGAGCGCACACTTTTGATCGAGGTCCACCTGCGCGTCCAAGAGTATCTGAAGGGACACGGTCCCGACGAGATAACTGTTGTGGTCGAAGGCCAGAGCGTGTTCAACACCGAGGAAGAAGGGACCTGCGCCAAGGCGGCGTTCGCGCACGTGCACGGTCGGTTGATCGAGTCGCAGGAAGGCATCGCGCTCTTGACGCAAATCAGCGATCCGGGCTTCTATCACCTCGGGTACGCCGACGCGATCATCGCCGGTACTCATAGCGATCACGGCACTTGGCTGGCAAGCGATTCCGGGAAGTTCTACGACGCGACCCGGGAGGAGTGGATCGGCATCGACGAGGCGAAACAGAGGATCTCCAGCGTCGTCGAAGAGTACGGCCGTCGCGACGACCAGAGATGGCAAAACTGCGTTTACTACAAGCACCGCCATAAAGGCCGAGACCCTTGGGCTTACCGGGGAATTGGGTGGTCATTTGAGCACTTCCGTGACCACGACATCATTTTCAATGGCGAACGTGTGCCTGTATCTGCTGGCACGACCATCTGGATCTACGCGGACTATCACGGACTCATAAACGAATCCCGATTGTGGTTAAAAGGCAGGGATGCTGAACTGTTCGAGGTAGCGTACCACGCAGAATTCGAGAGAACTTACAACGAATGGGACGCCACTCACGGAGACGGATACGGTCATCATCAGGCAATCTGGTACATACTTCCCGATGGAATACACGAGAAATGGCAGCAGACCGTTTCCGGTTACGTCATCAAGGCCGTTGAAGACCTGCCAGAAGGGGAGTACCAGTTCTACCTGTTCGTCGAAGACCAGGGCGATGACTACGTCTACTGCGGCCAAGCGCACCCCGAGCCGAACAGGTTCAGGGTCTTCGTAGATGCCGACAGGCCTACCGTGCCTCACGCGCCGACCAACGTAGAGGTTCTCGATGACTCCGAAGGTTGGACGATCGTCTGGGACCCAGAGGACGGTGTCGAAGATTACTACGTCTATGTCTATCGTCTGGTCGAAGACGGAGAAAAGCGAAGGGCGTATGTAGGTGAAGATACGGAGGACCCGGGATACCGCATCAGGTTTGAAGAATTGAACGGATGCGATGATCTGATCTACGTCAGGATATCGCCGATGGGCGATGGTGAAACCTATCTCAGAGATTTCGGCGTGCCCTACGACCCGATCGAGTTACGAACTGAGCCGTGCGCACCGTGAATAGCCACGAATTGAAGGACAAATCGAACACCCCCCATCGGCGATAAACCCTTCAGCATCGGTACCCCGCTCGACAACGATCGACCCGAGCAATCACATGCCGACAACCATCCGAACCGCACAAAACACCGCCTAGCACGAGTCCTTTGCAAAACCCCCGTCATTCCGGCGAAAGCCGGAATCCAGAGGGGGCGGGCAAAGGGGCATGCTACGCGAAACGAGTGGTGGCCGTCCCGTTCGACGCGTTTTGCAAAGGTCTCTCGATGGGAGATGGTCAGAGTGAGGGTGACGGGGCGGAAGGAGGGCCGGGTTGCCCCCGCTCGCGGGGGAAATGTGCCACGCAGAGTAACTACGGCTACGACGTGGCGGAAGAACGAAGGGGGCGCGACCATCCCCCGCATGGGCGATCCCTCGTGGTCGCCCGACACGAACCGTCGCCACCACGCCCCCCCCCCAAATCCAATCCCATGTTATTATTAGAACTAATGTAGCGCAACCTGACGCTCAGCCTACGAAGCCGAAGTGAGGTGATGTGTGGATGGCACACCAAAATTCGACCCGCGCCACTAGGCGCCACCGACAGGGGTTCTGGCTCCAGAACCCTTCATTGTTCGCCAAGCAGATGCTCGGCGTCAACCCTTGGAGCAAGCAGCGCGAAATCCTCGACGCCCTGTCGAAACACAAATTCGTCGCCGTCAGATCATGCAACGGGTCCGGCAAGACCTTCACCGCCGCTCTCGCAACCATCTGGTGGCTCATGGCGCACGACGAAGGGATCGTCATAACCACCGCGCCAACGCAGCGCCAAGTCAGGGAGGTTCTATGGCGCGAAATCAAAAACATACATACGCCCAACCGAGACTTCATCGGCGGCAAGGTCTCCTCGACAACCCTTGAACTCTCAAACCGGCGATTCGCCTACGGATTCGCCACAAACTCCGTCGAGCGATTCCAAGGATTCCATCACGAGAACATCCTGATCGTCGTCGACGAAGCGTCCGGCGTTCACGAGTTCGTACACGACGCCATACTCGGATCGATCAGCTCCGCAAACGCCAAGATACTCATGATCGGCAACCCCACATTTCTCGCAGGCACGTTCTACGACGCATTCCACAAGAACCGGGACAGCTGGAAAACCATCCAAATCTCCGCGTTCGACACGCCGGGATACACCGGCGAGTTGGGAGCCAAAGTACCCCTCCCGCATGGCCTCGCGAAACCAGATTGGGCGGAACACATCGCTAAGACGCGCGGCCGAAACTCGGCAGCGTACCAGGTGCGAATCCTCGGCGAATTCCCCTCCGAGCACGACGACACCCTCATACCGCTCAGACAAATCGAAGCCGCCATCGGTCGCCACGTCGAAATCAACGACGAAGAGGAAGCCGTGATGGGGCTCGACATCGCCCGATTCGGTGATTCCAAGACCGTTGCCGTTGTGCGCAAAGGCGCAAGACTGCTCCGACTCTACGAATTCAGGAGGTCCGACCTCATGCAGACCACCGGCACAGCCCTCGACATCGCACGCAGGCACAACGTACAGACCGTCTACATCGACGAGGTCGGAATGGGCGCTGGCGTACTAGACCGTTTCAACGAGATCGACGACATCAAAGCCGTCGGCATCAACGTCGGCAAGAAATCCGAAAACGCCGAACGATACGCCAACCTCAGAGCACAGATGATGGACGGCATCCGCGAACGGTTCGCGGACGACGACATCTCCATTTCGGACGACGCCGAACTCATCAGCCAGCTCGCATCCATGACCTACCGATTCACCTCACGAGGCCAGCTCAAGATCGAAGACAAAGATGCCATCAGAGCATCCGGCCGCCAGAGCCCCGACAAGGCCGACGCCTTGGCACTGGCGTTCGCGAGCCCCAAACCAACAGAAGTCCGGCGGGGTTGGTACTACATAGCTGGCAGAACAGGGCGTCTGTAGACTTGACATAATTGATACATATGTATTAATATCGGACTCAAGGCGCACGAAACGGCTTTATCAACCACCGGATCGGGCGCACAGAACCATCGCCGCGTCGAAACGGAAAGCGTGCGCAACTCTCTTTTTCGATGCTGTTAACGACCAACCTACAAGAAACCGGTCCGCGGGCGGGGCAAACCCGGAAGTCGTGGGCGAAAGCCCACGAGCGACGGGCGACGGAACCCGCTGCAAGCCTGAGTGGTTCGGGCGAAACGCAGACCAGAAACCGGTCAGGCAGGGAGATTTGCCTCGGTGCGCGGATGCGGAGCAGATCGCTGGCTCCGACTAGCAAGCCAGGCGCGGCGTCGCAGAGATGCGACCATCGGCCCCTCCCGCTCGAGATGCGAAAGAGACGCAACCCGTCCCCTTCGCGATGCGAGGGGGACGCGAGCTGTAGGGGCGGGTTTCAAACCCGCCCCGCTCGCAGGGGGCGCCCGTTCAAGGTCCGCGCGACTGCCCTGCCGTTGACGCCGAAACCCTCCCGCGACGTCGCGCGGGGGCGGCTACAGCGCTGACGAGGAGGAAGGACCGAGTGAAACCGAGCGGCGAAACCACAGTCAACCGCACGACCGGCGATGGTCTGGCGACATCGCCTACGCTGGAACCCTACAAAAAACCAACAACCCCTTATCGCAAACGTCGACCAACCCGACGCGGCGATGATTCGAAAAACCAATCTGCAATGGCGATCCCTCGCGGTGGCCTAACCAACCAAATCTGACGTAGGGGCGATCCCTCTTCCGTCCCCTTTCGCACAGCGAAAGGGGACGCGGAGCCCAAGAGACCGACACAAGAACGCAGGGGTATGCCCACCACCAAACAACCGCAACCTGCACCACCAGCGCAGGCCATACCCTCATACCTCCGCGCCCATAAACAACCCAAGCCCCCCGACGCAACCCCCAAAAACCAACACCCCATCAAAGCCCATCACACAATTCAGCGTGATCAGCGGATCAGGCACCCATTTTGAACTACATCAAAAATAAGGCACGCAAAAAAGATGCCACCGTTGAAAGGCCGCTACCGTCTTGTTTTGACCCGCAATTAAGCAGGTACCCAGCCTCGATCTTCGCGCCAATCGGATTTGACTTCGGCAAACCGATCCAAACCCAACCCGGAAATGTCGATGCTGGATTCGCCATGGAGGACCATATCGCTTACCGCTTTGCCAGTAGCTGGCGCGATCCCGAAACCGTGGGCTGAGGCCGTGACCACGATGTAGTTGCTAGGAGTTTCTGGGAAGTCGATGATCGGCATGTAATCCGGCGACTGTTCCACAATACCGGCCCAACTACGGAGCGCCGGGACATCTGCGACATCTGGAAGCAATTCTGCAAGCCGCCTCGCAATGTTCCTGATCAGTGGGGTGTTGGGTTTGCTCGGATCAGCGGTGAGTTCAACGTCAGTCCACTCATGGGCTCCGCCACCGAACAACAGATTGCCCCTCGCGGCTTGGCGACCATAAAGGCCGTTGCCGACAAGCGCGATGTCGAAAAGTGGAGGCACGGGCGCAGTCGCTAAGATTTCGACTCTTGCCGGAGCCACAGGGACTTGAACGCCCACCATCTCAGCCAACAACGCCGTCTGGGGGCCGGCTGCGGCGACCACCATATCAGTCGTGATGGCACCTGCGGTGGTCTCCACAGAGGTTATCTTGTCGTTGAGAACCGTGAAACCCGTGACGGCGGTGTTTTGGTAAAGTCTACCTCCCAAGTCTTGGAAACCCCAAGCGAATGCCTGCACCGACCGTTGCGGGTTGGCGTGACCGCCGTTGGTGAAAAACAACCCGCCGAGTGTTCTGTCGGAGACTCCGGGAATCAGGTCTTGTATCTGTGAAGGGTCCAGAAGTTCCACACTGATCCCGTGGCGCAACGCTTCATCCCGTTCTGCGTAAAGGTCGCCCATTTCCTCTTCCGAAACGGCAACCTGGATTCTTCCTTGATGAACAAACTCGGTTGGATAGCCCAGCTCATCGTCTAGCGTCGCCCACAACCTTATCGATTCGACGGCCAACGGTATCAGTGCCGGTTCATCTGTCCGCTCACTGATCATACCGCCGTTACGCCCAGAGGCTTCGCTCCCCACGGTTGCTTTCTCAACGACCACAACATCCTTGCCTGATTTGGCAAGGAAATACGCAGAACTCAGGCCCGAAACGCCTCCGCCGATGACTACTACGTCTGCGCTGTCTTTAGGCATGAACCGTTCCCAATCTAACCCAGCACTCTACTCGTCGGGCTGAACCACTTGGGCCATTCGTCGCGCACATGCTGCGGCTCGTCTTCCGGCCACATGACACTGAGCGGCAATGGGCGGACAGGCGCGCGATAGGTCATCAAAGGGACTTCGGAGATGTCTACATTTGATGCCTCGCTTAGAAGCATTGCGACTTGCTCGCGGCAACGCCTCCCCTGGCAGACACCGGTTCCTGCCCTGGTAAGGCGCTTGATCTGGTTAGGGTTGACCGGATTGTCCTTCAATTGCGTTTGGAGATTCCTTCGGCTCATCGCCTCCGAATCCCATCCCAGATACCGCGGAGGTCGAAGGTCCAAGATCTCCCCACGCGTCACTCCTTCACAAGGGCACGCTACAACGTTTTGTCTGCCGATTTTTCCGACGGCCCGAAGCCATTGGTTCAAATTGTGTTGCGCCTCGATCGGTGACGTCGCCACATTGTTGCGTTGAATCTCTGACCTGCGAATGTTGGCCTCGGTTTCGTCGATTGCGCCAAGCGATGCGGCGGCGGCGATCGCGGCTAGACGGCCTTGGTCGCGGGCAATCTCGGATCGCAGGATCATCCCGTCGTGGAAACCGGCAGCGTCGCCCGCCACGAAGACGTTATCTACGCTGGTTCGCATCCAATCGTCGTGGATAGGCACGTGACCACCAAGTTCGGATTTGAAAGCGAGATCGCAATCCAGAAGATTGAGCAGCTCTATGTTTGGCACGAGGCCGATGGCGAGGCATACGGTGTCTGTGGAGATGACCTTTTCCGTGCCAGCTATGGGTTCGGAGTTGTCGTCGATCTCGACTAGACTGACTGACTCGATCTCGCCGTCGTTGCCGTTCGCCGCGCTGACAGCGTGGGATGTGTACAGTTCTACGCCTCGGTCACGCAAAGCCGTGGCGAGGGATTTGTCTCCCTGCACCACTGGCGAAACGTCTACGACCGCCGCTACGTCTATTCCGCTATCAAGCGCCAACATGGCGGTGTTGAGGCCGAGGTCGCCCGAACCCAGCACGACGATGCGTTTTGACACCAGGGTGTCATAACGATTAATCAACGAATAGGCACCATTGGCACCCATCACGCCCGCGTGTTCCCAGCCCTCGAATCCGATGCACAAGTCTCGGGATCCGGTGGCGACGATCAGCCGTTCGTACTTCAGCATCCATGACCGTTGATAGTCGGATAGGCCGATTTGAGGACCGTCGAGGACTCGGCTGTTTTCGGAATTGCGAAAGGCGCCCCAGACACAAGTGCCGATTTGAATATCGACGCCGGCTTCTTCGGCTTCCAAGAGAGCTTCGTCGCTATCAGCCCCTCGCTGTGTAGTTCCCGATCCGTTGCGAAGGGAGTCGGTGAAACGTTGTCCGAAAAATTGCGGTATGTCGAGGTCAACCAAAGAGGTCGGGACGGGATTTTCATCGACGAGCGTAACCTGCACACCGAACTCAGCCGCTTCTTTGGCGGCGGAGATCCCTGCAACTCCTGCACCCACGACGACGAGTTGTATGGATTCCATGTGCGGTCCTTCGTATCGATGTGGAAGGGTACCAGCCTATGCGGCCCTATTTCCTGCCAGAGTGCCAGTTGGGATGGCACCACGGAGAGCTTTGGTGTAGTTGGCACCGAAGCCGCAGCAAGTGCCAATTACTTGCGCTCCCATCCCCACCCAGTTGGCGGCCTCTTGGGTCAACTCATCTGCGGTCTCTTCGTTAACGATACTGCTATCCTGCCAAGTCGCGAGGTAGTCCGTCCTGCCGGCGTCTGGATATAGGGCGGTCGGGCCGGACCAATTGTCAAGGACGACTTGAAGGGCCGCAGTGGTCTCCGAGATCCTGCTGTGGAACACTCCGATTCCGTCGGGGTTCAGGGCTAGGACCTCAGTGATGCCATCCGCGAGAGTCATTTCATAATCCACTGACCGCCAGCTTGATGTCCACAAAGGCATCCCCATGCCGCTGCTGTAGGCGTTGCGATCATCGCCGAAACTCATCCGCACCTCTTGAACGTCGGGTGCTACGGAAGCGGTGAATCCGATCCAGACCGGTAGTCCAGTGGCTTGCGCGGCTTCAGCGGCAATCGCCCTGGAGTCGTTATCTGCCCACATGTTCTCCATCAAGAAGAAGTCGATGCCGGATTCGGCCATGATGTCCGCCTGTTCATCGACGTAATCCCTTAACTCCTGCGCCGGTAAGCTGGCGCCGTAACCGAAACCGGTTCCGCCCAGAAGCGTCCCGGTTCTGCCGTCGCGAACTGGGATGCGGCACGAGATTGAGCCGGCGATGTAGACGGGTTTATCTTCAGCTGCCCGGGCACGAGCTTCGAGCGCCGCGTCTACGGAGCGCACGTTGATTTCCCTGACCAATTCGCCGTAACCTGAAGCTTCGAGCGCAGGTCGCAGGGTGTTGAAGGTGTTGGTGGTTATGATGTCGGCGCCGGCGCGGATGTAACGCTCGTGCATCTGTCGGACGGTCGATGGATGCGTGTAGTTGCCGGGACCGCACCATGCAGCCGGGTGCATCGGCACGCCCATCGCCTGGAGTTCCGTGCCGATGGCTCCGTCTAGGATGATCACCTCACCGTTGTCGATGCGGTTTTTCAGGTCGAGGTAGTTGGACATGACATGACCCTCCCTAGCGGCTATACGCCGTATCCGTCAGTTGCCAAATATTATGCTGTCCGAATCGGATTAATGAACGTACGAAACAAGCGGAATTCGTAGGTTTCTTTGACGATACAGTTGGCGGGTACTTCCGATGCGTAATCCTGCAGGTCCGACGGAGTTGATACCCGTGGAATGGGCATCTGCGAACGCAGATTCTCGTCAGTAACCGCGCGCTTCGTCGGGTCCGAAAGGGTGTACCCCGGCGTGGAGCAGGTTGGTATCGGGATGGATCATTACGCCGCGGGGTCGAGAGAAACCGCCTCCAGTGAAAGGTTCTGGGACGAGCTCAATGTTGTGGTCCATTTGAGCCAACCGTTCTGTTGTGGCCGGTTCAATTCGGTGGTCGATGAAGGTCTCGCGTTCGGCAGCGTCTACGCTTGGGGCGGTGATTGCATCTTGCATGCTCATGCCGAAATCGATGACGTTGGAGATCACTTGTGCGATGCGGCAGATGATTCTGCGGCCGCCGGGTGCGCCGACGGTGAGGAAGGGTTGGCCGTCGCGGAGCAGCAGGACTGGCGACATGTTGTTCAACCCGCGCTTGAATCCCGCGATCGAGTTCGCAGTTCCTGGCTTGGGGTTGAAGACGACCATTCCGTTGCTGAGAAGCACGCCGGTGTCTGGCACTACGACGCCGGAACCGAAACCTCCCACCGCGGTCTGGGTGCATGCGACCATGTTGCGTTCACTGTCGATGACGCTCAAATGCGTTGTGCAATCGCCTTCGCTGGGTGGCGATGCGGGTGCCGAACGCTCGGGTTTCGGTTGTTGGTCGTACCGCCAGGGGTCATGCAGAGGACTGTCGGCGTATGCGACCCATGGTTGAAGTTCCCGTTCCGCTTCGAGGTCGGCTTTTTCGCGGTCGATCGATTTCGCAATCTCTTGCGCGTAGTTTTTTGACAAGATGCCGTCTAATGGCACCGCGCCGAAGTCGGGATCGCCGAGGAAGTGATACCGGTCGGCGAATGCGTGTCGAGCCGCCTCGATAAACAAGTGGAGGTGTTCGGGCGAGCCGTGGGCGCGGTGTTCCAGATCGAATTGTTCTAGGATGTGTAACGTCTGCAAGCCCGTTGTAAGGCCTGCCGGCACTGGCGAACCGAGTAGTTCGTAGCCTCGATATGAGGTCTTGACAGGTTCGAGCACTTGTGCTTCGTAATCTGCGAGGTCTTGCGAACTTAGGAGACCATCGTTTCGCCTCATCTCATCGTCTATGGCTTCTGCGATCTCGCCTGCGTGAAGCGCGTTTTTGCCCTGTTTGCCGATCTGTTCGATGGTGTCGGCGAGGTCGCGCTGGATGACTTTGGCACCGGCTGGTGGTGGAAATCCGGACGGCATGAAGATCCGCGCGCTCTCCTTCTGCCGAGCAAGATTTGACATGTTGCTGGCGATTTGCAAACGGGTGGTGGGATCGGCGTCGAAGCCTTCCCTGGCGTAGTGGACGGCTGGTTCGAGAAGCTGCTCCAGGGGTAGGGAACCGAACAGTTCATGGGCGCGACACATCCCTGCTGTAACTCCGGGGACACCTACCGAGCGATGTCCGATGGCGTTCGCGCGTCCTTCGACTTCGTAGATGCCGTTGCCAGTGACCGCTTGGCCGATGACTCGAAATGTGTCGGCATGTGCGGCCCGCGGTGCGCGGTGGCCGTAGTCGATGGCTACGCTACGGCCTTCGGCTGGCATGTGGATAACCATCTGGCCATGGCCTGCGATCGAAGAACTCGCTGGCTCAACCACGTTTAGGCAGAAACCGGTTGCGATGGCGGCGTCGACGGCGTTTCCGCCGCTCTTGAGGATGTCGACGCCGACTTGGGCCGCGATTGGGTGAGCGGTTGCTACGGCGCCGTGTTCGACTACGACTTCATCTTTGTCGGGTCGCCAGATGCTACGAGTGTTCATTGGGCGGAGTTATGCGTCGGCTTGGAGTCTGCCCCATGCGGTTGCAAATCGTTATGGTGCGGGTGATGTTAGCACGTATCAAATTGGGTTGTCTGAACCGCTGATTGCGCGGATTTTTGTGATGGGCTGTGATTTGGGGTTGATGGGTGGTGTGGTTGCGGACGCGTTGAAGCGGCCTGCGGGTGATGTGCAGGTTTTTGTGGTTTGGTTGGTGGGGCGGCACCACTGACGCCCCGGGCATACCCCTGCGAGACCCCCTCTCAATCTCCCCCTGGGAAGGGGGAGGGGGAAAGGGGCTCGCGTCCCCTTTCGTCCCGAAAGGGGAGGTACGGTCTTTCATCGCCGCGCAGACGGGATGTTGGACTGGATCTCATTCCCATGTTCCAGCATCTGCCCACGTCGCCAGACCGTGGGCCCGGTTGACGGCTGTTGAAAGGTCGCCGTCTTCCATCGCCCGGTTGAACCCGAGCTGGTTGCTGTAGCCGTGCCGTCGTGGCGATCGAGGGCCGACGTCTCGCGGATCGGCGAACGTTCGCCCAGCCCTTGGGCGGGCATCCCCTGCGCATTGTGTCGGCCTCTTGGGCTTCGCTTGCTCGCGTCCCCTTACGTTTCACGAAGGGGACGGTGGCTCGTCGGCTCGTTTGCGTCCCTTTGCGAGAACCAAGGGGTGGTTATGCCTGCTGGCTCGTTCTGCGCCGCCTGCTTCATGCGGCGCGGCTGGACCTTGTAGCAGCGTTCGCTTCTAACGCTTCAGCGATCGGTAGGCCCGGGAGGGTGGTTTGTAGGTTGCGTCGCCATGGCTCGTGTCGCGATTTCGGTTTGGTGTTCGTCTTCGTGATCACGTTCCTGCGCGGTTTCCCGGTGGATCGCTGTCTAGTTGTGTATTTCGATAGTGCCCGCACTCGTCAGCGCGGCGATGAGTGTTGTTAACAGTTCCTATATTAGCACGGATGTTGCGGGAGTCAAATTGTTTCCTGAACCGCAGATTACGCTGATTTTTTGATGGGCTGTAATTTTGTTGGTGGGTGCCCCGCCCATTGGCCCCGTTCCCCCTTACCCTGGCCCTCTCCCGCGGAGGAGACCATTGCAAAACCTCTGCGGAGGTACTGGCCTATTGTCATCGGTTCGAAGTTTCGAGGAGTCGTCGACATGCAGATGAGCGCGGATCAGGGTTCGCTGGACGCCGGTCTCCGTCCGACGCGGTTCGGGCGGGGCGAGCGTCTGGAGACCATCAAGGCTTCGGTGGGCTGGGACGCGCTGGGGTCGCGTCTGAAAGAGGTGCACGACTCCGGGGAGGGCCGTCCGGCGTTCCCGACGGTGCCGATGGTCCGGGTGCTTCTGCTGCAGCGCTGGAAGGGTGCTTCGGACGAGGCGATGGCGCGGTCCCTGCGCAGCGACCAGTCGTTTCGGAGTTTCGCCGGCCTGGGGATGGAGCGCTGGCCTCCGGACGCATCGACGATCCGCCGCTTCCGGAACCTTCTGGCGGAGCGGGGCCTGGCGGAGGCGCGGATCATGCTCACGATGACGGTCTACAACCTGCTGCGGATGATCGGGCTGACGCCGAGCCCGGCGCGGGCGTAGGCCCGCTTCGACTCCGCGCGCCTTCCGACGGCCGGACACGCCCGAAACAGCCGCGGAAACAGACAGTTTTGCAACGGTCTCGCTCGCGGGGGAAATGTGCCACGCAGAGTAACCACGGCTACGACGTGGCAGAAAGACGAAGGGGGTGCGGGTATGCCGTGCCAAGGGCCGGGAAACCCACGTGGAGCCGACATAAGTCTTCTCCTGTCCGCCGCAGGAGGGAGGCTACAGTGCGCGTGAAGCTCGAAAAGCTGATCCAAGGAAGGCAGCGCAATCCGAACGGCGGCCCCAGTCGTCGAGCCGACTTCCATGCCCGCGGTCTGGCGACGCGAGCCGTGCTGGAAAACGGAAGCTACCGGTTTGCAACACGCTCTGCGCAGCATCTGACCCCTCTCCGGGGTCGATCTCTTCACTCGTAGGGACAAACCCTCGTGGTCGCCCTCACCACGGGCGTCTCGCAGGGGCGATCCCTTGTGGTCGCCCGGGGCGGAGGGGCCACAGATTACCACCCAACATCCCGTCCATTCCACCCATCCATGCAAACACCCAACTGTTAAGATGATTTCCTGATTCCATCAAGCGTCCAAACTCAATAGGGAACCTTCAAATATGCCGGGCAACATAATCCTTCCGCAGTGGGGCATGGGAATGAACGAGGGAGAGGTCGTCAAATGGCTCAAAGCCGTCGGCGATCCCGTCGTTAAAGGCGAACCCCTAGTCGAAATCGAATCGACCAAAGTCAGCGCCGAAGTCGAAGCCACTTCTGACGGCACCTTGGGCCGCATCATCGTCAATGAAGGAAAAACCGTGCCCGTAGGAACCGTCCTCGGCCTCCTCCTGATGGCCGGCGAATCCGACAGCGACCTCCCCGAAGAGCAAGCACCCAGAGATCGAGCATCTACAGCTTCGTCATCGCGGAGGCCCAGTGCCGCAAGACGCTCCCGTGGAAAGCTGGTCGTCACCCCACGGGCACGAAGGCTCGCCCGCGAGCTTAACGTCGATCTCGACACCATCGAAGCCGGAACCGGCCCCAGCGGTCGCGTCACTGAAGACGACGTCCGAGCCGCAGCCGAAGGTGGCGCTCAAACCTCCGAATCCGGGATGGAACCAAGCCGAACAATCCCGCTCACCGGCATTCGCGGCACCATCGCCAAGCGAATGTCCGACAGCGCAGCCGCCGCGCTCGTGACACTCAACACCACCGCCGACGTCACAGCTGCCATTGCCATCCAACGACGCCTAACCAGAGAATGGCGCCGCTCCCGCGTCCGTCCTCAATACCAAGACCTCGCCATCGCCGCAACCGTCAAAGCCCTCAAAGACCACCCCTTGGCGAACGCCCACATCACCGACAAAGAGGTCCAGCTATTCGAAACCATCAACCTCGGTTTTGCTCTCGCCGTCCAAGACGGACTCCTCGTCCCCGTGATCCGAGACGCCGGGTCGAAATCTCCTCTTGAACTCGCTCTCGCAGTGCGCGACCTCGTACGCAAATCGAAAGCCAACGAACTACGCGTCGCCGAACTCTCCGGAAGCACATTCTCGCTCACAAACCTCTCCGCATACGACATCGAAAGCTTCAACCCGCTCATCAACCCGCCCGAAGTCGGGATCCTCGGCGTCGGACGCGTCGTCCAGCAACCCACCGTTACCAAATCCGGCGACATCGAAGCACGTTCAATCGGCTACTTCTCCCTCACCTTCGACCACCGAGCATGGGACGGAGCCCCAGCAGCCGAATTCCTCCAAGCCGTAGTCAAAAACCTATCCGAACCCGAATGGATGGTGGGACGGTAGCTATCTTATAGTGTGAGTACTATCGGAATGTGAGTCTGTTTCGTCCGAAACATGTTGCGGCACGATCTGGGCGAACGCGTGAGCAAGTCACATGAGACCTAAGGTTGAGAGTTTAAGATTCGAAAATTTCCGAGCGTTTCGCGATCTTGATATTAGTGGATTCGGGCGCGTGAACCTCATCACGGGTCGTAACAATGTCGGGAAGTCATCTGTGCTAGAAGGATTGCGAATCTTGGCGCACGATGCTTCTCCAGACATCATCGCCGAAATATTGCGTAGCCGGGAAGAAGATTTGGAGGGTGGTTACGAAGATCAAGGGTACGCCGATGTAGATGAAATGTTCCAAGCTTCGGCGCTGTTTCATGGTTTTCCACAGTTGGCGGTGATGTCCGACGACATCAAAATCGTGACCTCAGGACTAGGAAGGCAAACGGCATTAACTATGCGTCTAGGTTGGTTCGCTCACGAACGGGTTGAAGATGGCGGCCGTCGTTTGATTGAACAACAGCCAGATCTGTTCGGCGAACCACTCGGCTTCGCGGCATTGGTTACCGAGTTGAACGGCAGACGAAGAATACTTCGGCAGGAACATTTCACTCGCCCGTATCGCTTTGCGTCACGTGAGGTACGCGGCGAGACGTCAAACGGTGTTTTTCGGCCGTGCGTTTACGCGGGTCCATACGGAGGAGAAAGAACCGACGCACTCGAAGACATGTGGGACAACATAGCGCTTTCCGACTATCAAAGTTACGTTCTCAAGTCCCTACAAATCATCGACCCCCGTATCTCAGCACTCGCGATGGTGGGTTCCGACGGCGCTGGGCCTCGGCGCCCCAACGCTCGGATCGCGATGGTTAGATCAACGAACATCCGACGACGCGTGCCCTTGCGTTCGTACGGTGACGGAATTAACCGACTGTTCAGCATAATTCTTTCGTTGGTTAACGCTCGTGGAGGGTTGTTGTTGATTGACGAGTTCGAAAATGGCCTCCACTGGACGATTCATTTGGATGCTTGGCGCACCGTCTTCCGCCATGCAGAAGAGTTGGACATTCAAGTGTTCGCTACGACTCACAGTTGGGACGTCATTGAAGCGTTTCAAAAGGCGAGCGCGGAGTCTGAGGAAACAGGGGTGCTACTGAGGTTGTTACGACGGGACGAACGTATCCTACCGACGGTTTTTGCTGAGGATGAATTGGCGGTGGTAACTAGAGACAAAATCGAGGTGCGCTGAGGTGGGAAGAAATATCCTTTTGGTCGAGGGTAGCGACGATAAACACGTGATGATGCACATCTGTGGTTCACATGGTATCCCCAAATTGGATGAAATTGTCCCGGTAGGAAGTGTCGAACAGGTTCTCGACCATTTGCCGGTTAGGCTAAAGGCATCACGAGGCGACGACGATATTGTGGGCGTGGTAGTGGATGCCGATACACAACTGAATAACCGTTGGCATTCGATCCAACAGCGCATCGGAAACGTAGGATACCGAGACATTCCTTGTCAACCTGAACCCGACGGCACGATACTCAATCCACCAGAGGACACGTTTTTGCCTAAATTGGGCATTTGGATTATGCCAAATAACCAAACAAGTGGTATTTTGGAGGATTTTTTGCGCTTCTTGGTGCCGGAACCGAATCGCCTGTTCGATCATGCAATGAAGAGCGTGGTGACGATCCCCGCCAAACACCAAAGATTCAGAGATGTCGATAAGCCAAAAGCCTTGATTCATACATGGTTAGCTTGGCAATGCGATCCTGGCAAACCATATGGAACAGCAATCACAGCGCGTTTTCTAGACCCGGGCGTCGCCGAAGCGCAAGTTCTTGCGGATTGGCTGCGAAAATTGTTTTTCCGCTAGTGCCCCGATCGCTGGAACATCCTCCAATTCTGTATCGGTATTGTTGACATGAACGACGCGTCCGCCACTATTCGTACCCAACGCCTCCTCCTCCGCCCCTTCTCGTTCAGCGACACCAACGACGTACTCGCTTACGCCTCCGACGCCGAATGGTCACGCTTCCTTCCGGTACCCAACCCGTACACGCTGAAAGATGCCGAAGAGTTCATCGCCAGATGCATTCTGCGTGATCCTGATGACAACCTCCGATTCGCAATCGAATTCAACAGCTCCGTCATCGGCGGGATTGACCTGCGAATCGAAGCATCAATCGCCGTTGGATCGTTGCACTACAGCCTTTCCCGCAATCATTGGAACCAAGGATTGACTACTGAAGCGGCACAGGCCGTGATCGATTGGGGCTTCGCCGAATTCGGACTAGAAAAGGTCTACTCATGGGCCGACATCGAAAACATCGGATCGTGGCGCGTCATGGAAAAGATCGGAATGATCCGCGAAGGAACCCTCCGCAGCCATGGCATCCTCCGAGGAGTTCGGCAAGACTACCACTACTACGGCATTCTCCGAGACGAATGGGAACGCCAACGGGAATAATGTACAGTAAATTCCCAACGCGACTTTGAACCAAAGACAGAGGAATCACAAGTGAAAGTTGAAAACATCCGGGACTGGCTGTGCGGACCAATGGTCGCAGTCGCGACTCCGTTCAATGAGGACTACTCGCTAGACCTCGACGCCCTGCAGACCAACATCCGCTACATGGTCGAAAACGGCGTACACACCGGACAAGGCACATTGCTCGTCGGTGGTGCTGGTGGAGAGCATCCCACCATGAATGTCGACGAGCGCAAGGCGGTAATGACCGCATCGATGGAAGCGGCAAACGGCGAGGCACCCGTCCTTACCAGCGTCCAGCACACCGACTGGCGCGTAATCATTGAACTCGCAAACCACGCTCACGAAACCGGCCTCGGCGGTGTCCAACTCGGGCCCACCTACTACTACGAACCCACCGAGGGCGACGCCTACCGACTCTTCGAACTCGTCACCAACGAGTCCGATGTCTCCATCATGATCTACCACACATGGTGGGAAGGCCTGACCATGAGCCTCGGCCTGCTCGACGATCTGGCTGCCATGGAAAAGGTCCGCGCCCTGAAATGGTCCGCGCCCAACGAATCGCTCTACCGAGATGGGCTCGTCAACCTAGCCGACCGACTGGTCTGCATCGACAACTCTGGACAACAGATATTCAGCCACATCATGGGCGCCCGCGGCTTCATCACCCACCTCAGCGGTTTCTGGCCCCAGTATCCAGCCGAAATCTGGAACCTGCTCGAACAACGCGATTACGAAGCGGCACGGCAACGCCTCGCCGACTTCAAGTGGAAATGGACCCAGTGGCGCGCCAAAGTAGCCGCCAACACTGGAGGCGAGGGACCATTCATCAAGTCCGCGATGGAAGCCGTCGGCCTCAAAGCCGGGCCACCGCGACCGCCATCTGTCCGAGCCACCCAATACCTCCTCGATGAGCTGGAAGTTTTCCTCGACGAATGCGGTGTCCCACGCGTTGGCGTCGAACAAGGCCGAGCCATAGCCGCCGGCTGAACCTCTGTAGCCAACTCAACCCGGCAATTCAACACCTAGCACTTAGCGCGTCTTAATCGCGTTAAGTGCTAAGATTGAACGCGTAGCTCTTAGGATATCAACGATTTGGATTTCCCGTGTTAGCGACAGAACATATAAAAACCGCTAGGCAATTCCTAGCTGACGCCGACCGAGAGTACGATGCCGGCGACATCCTCCAAGCCTCCGAAAAACTCTGGGGCGCCGCATCACACGTCGTCATCGCCGAACTGAAGGAGCGCGGCATCGAATCAAGGACGCATCGATCCTTAGTTGAGGGCGTCGAAATGCTAGCCGAAGATTTTGAAACTCCCGCATTGTCCGATTGGTTCATCGCCGCACAACGACTGCACTCGAACTTTTACAACGGTGATCTCGATGACTGGAACTACCTACTGCATCGCCGCCGAGCTCGACAATTCGTCGAGCGCATGATTGAGCTGACCAATTCAGAACGCGATTGACATGTTAGCCACGGAACATATCGACACAGCCCATCAATTCTTAGCCGACGCCGACCGAGAGTACGAAGCCGGCGACATCCTTCAAGCCTCCGAAAAACTCTGGGGCGCTGCTTCACACCTTGCGATTGCGGAAATGACCGAACGCGGCATGACTGCCAAAAGCCACGCGGTTACTAAACGGTTCGTAAGGGAATTCGGGGAAGAGAAAAATCGCCCAGAGCTTTTTCCTTTGTTTAAAGCCGCCGAATCCTTGCACGTGAACTTTTACCACGGGTTCTTGGATTCGGATGACTATCTAGAACACCGCGCACTTGTGCACCAATTCGTCGACATCATGATCGAGTTGACCGATTAGCGAGAAGACTTAAACCGGCTTTTGAAACCAGTCTCGAGCTTGTTGCGTACCGGCAGTGAATCGACCTCAGCCGAGATTCCGTACTTCGACCACATCTTCGCCGATGTCATCGGCAGGTTCAAATCCAAGTACCTTCCCGTAGAAGTACAGCTCCGCCTCCTGCGCCCGGATGATGTTGGCGGCCTGCCTGAATCCATGCTGTTCACCTGGGAACCCGATATAGGCATAGGGTAGGCCCTTCGATTCGAGGGCATCGACCATGATCTCCGCCTGCGACGGCGGAACGATCTCGTCCTCCAACCCCTGCAAGATGATCATCGGCGTCGCCAGCTGGTCCATGAAGTTGATCGCCGATCGATCGTGATACCGTTGTGCCTCTTCCGGATAAGGCCCCACCAGCGAATCGAGATACCGAGACTCAAACTTATGTGTATCGCCGATGAACACCATAAGATCGGCAATGCCGTAAAGCGCGGCTCCAGCTGCGAAGAAATCTTCAAAGGTCAGAGCGTTAATCGTGGTGTAACCGCCCGCCGATCCGCCGCGGATAATTACGCGGTCCTTGTCGACCAACCCCTGATCAATCAGGTGTTGCGCCGCCGCGATGCAATCATCGGTGTCGTAGATGCCCCACTTGCCTTTGAGAGCATCGCGGTAAACCTTGCCGTACCCTGACGAACCGCGATAGTTGACATCAACTACCGCGAATCCTCGGCTGGTCCAATAGTGCGTCGACAAGTCAAGCCCGGTCCCCGACGCACTCGTCGGCCCGCCATGGCATATCACCACCAACGGCGGCAACTCACCTTCGGGAGCTTCGAAATCTTGATTAGATGGCTCGTAGTAGAACGCGTGGGCCGAACCGTCGTCCGTCGTCGGAAAAACAATGTGTTGCGGCGACGAGAGGAAGCCGGGATCTACCTCGACGTTGCTAGGGGCGTAGATGACGTCACAGCCATCGGACGATAAATCGAGTCGGACGATTGCCGGCTCCTGTGTGGGCGACGAGCCGACAAACAAGATCGATGCGCCATCTGCGTCCGAGGTGACAAAGGAAACTTCGCTGTAGGGAACCTCGATTGAGCCCGTATTGCCATTGGCTTCGATGATTGTGATTGAACCGGATGTGACACCGCCCTTTCCGATGGCGATCTCTCCATCCGGCAAGTGCGCATACGAGGTGAATCCGAACTGCCAGTCCGGCCGTCCATGATCAGACTCTTCCTCAAGCAGGTTTCTCGCACTACCGCCCACCCAAGCGTGGATATTCCACCAGCCGGTGCGATCGGTAACGAAATGCAATGTGCCGTCACGGCTCCAACTTGGCTGAACGATGGACTCGTCTTGACCGCCCGCCAACTCGGCCGTCGTGCTCACCGACGCATCAGCAGCGTTGAACGAGCCAGACATTAGATGGTTGCCGTCCCAAGGCATGTTCGGGTGGTCCCACTCGGTCCACGCGATACCATCATGCGCGGCCGAGACGCGCGGCGCACAGTAGAAGTCTCTACCGCTTGCGACAACGGTTGCTTCACCAGATTCCGTATCCACTGCCACAATCTCGTTCGTAGCTTCAACGCCATCATCCGTGTGCGACTCTCGAACGCAAAGCAAGAACTTGCCGTTTGGCGTCAGAGTGAGATCGGCGTAACGAGAGCCCCTGGGGATTGTCGGCTCGTCTGTCAATGGTTGCGGGTGCTCTCCGTCCCGTTGAACGTAGATCCTCTGGTCCTCCCAGTTTGTGAAATAGACCGTTCTGTCTCGGACCGCGTACGACCCTCCGCCGTATTCATGAACTGCGTTTCGAGAATTGAACGGCGCAGGCGTAAGGTCAGAAACCACTCCATCCGCGGAAAGCCTCATGATGACAATTCGTCCGCCCTCGCTCGGCCGGGCGTCGAGCCAATAGATGTCGCTGCCTTCAGCCTTGATTTCGTTTAGCCGTCGCTTGCCGCCGCTGATGAGCATTGCGGCTGAGATCGGCGATTTCCATGATCCGTAAGGCGAGATGGTTTTCATTTTTTGCGAGCCTACTGCGGGTGTGGGTGGTGTGAATAGCGGTTAATTCGAGGCCGTTACGAATCCCTCCCCCTTGTTGCCCAAGGGGGAATTGAAGGGGGTTTAGAACCCGATTGGGCTCCCCTGCGAATCGGCGGGTTTTGCAAATGTCTCGTTAAATCAAGGATAACGCGCGAGCATTCGCCGAACGTCATCGCGCCGGTTCCACGCTCACAGTCACAATGTCCACGCCGTGATACTTCTGGTGACGCACCGAGGAAGCGTAGTGGCGCAATAACCGGAACGATATTTCGCGATCGTCTTGGATGTCCGGAGTTTCTCCGAGATACGCAAGTTGGTCCTCTAGGTTGTCGCCTTCTGATGCCGACACGAACTCTAGTTCGATGCCGCTAATCCCGGAACGAGCGGCAACTATCAGACGTCGCGGTCCGCTACTTTCCGGATCTTCGTCGCCTTCTGCCATCAGGTTCGATAGCGTCTCCTCGCCGACCAGCACCAGTCGATCCCGCGCCGCGGTAGACCATCCTGCCCTCGATGCGAATTCTTGCAGAAAGTCTCGTATTTGCGGCAACGCTTCGTCGTCCAATGGAACTGCCAATCGTTTTCTTCGCGGCGCGGTCAGTTCAAGGAACACCATCATGACGATGGCAACGATAGCTCCGGCGGTCATGCCGTTGCCAAGCAGCACGCCCAAGAACCCGTCTCCGAGCAGGTCAGGGAAGATCAGCTGGTTCTGAAAGCCGATACCTGCCCAAAAAGCGAGACCAACCACCGCGGCTTTTCGGTGGTCAACGCCGTCTTGGATGACGATCTTCATTCCTTGAACGAACAGGAGACCGATGAGGACGGTGATATACGCCGCGGCCACTGGACTCGGGATTGCAATTAAAACTGCCGCAAATTTCGGGAAGAACGCAAGCACCAGGAAGGCTACGCCGATGATGACCCCGACGCGCCGCGCGGCGATGCCCGTGACTTCGGCGAGCGAGATGCTCGTCGAGTAGGTGGTGTTTGGCAACGTGCCCATTAGTCCGGAGAGCAAATTGCCAACACCGTCGGCATTGAGAGCGCCTTGCACGACCCTGAAGTCGGTCGCTTTAGGCAGGCGATTTGATACCCGTTGGATAGCTACACCGTCGCCGATCGTTTCGATGGCGCCGACGATTGTGACCATGATGAATGCCGGCAACAGCGCCCAGAACTCAACGCTTGGAGTTAAGTCAAGTCCGGGCCAAGAACTGAACGGGACACCGATCCAAGGCGCATCCACTATCTGCTGCACATCATAGATTCCGTACGGTATCGAGACGAGACAACCGGCTGCGATGCCGATGACAGGGGACCAAAGCCGCAATGATGCAGGCGCGCGCAAGACTAGCACGACGACTGTGATGAACGTGACGAATGCGGCGATGGGAGCCGCTGCCGACGCCGCATCTTCAGGCACGTCAGTCAACGAGTCGAAGACGATCGGCATAACTGTCACCGCGATGAGCATGATGACAGTTCCAGAGACTACGGGAGTGAAAATGCGGCGGAGCAGTGAAAGTCTCGCAGCCAATAGGAACTGGATTAGAGAAGAAATGACGATGAGGCTGGCCATCATCGCAGGTCCGCCCTTGACGAGTGCAGCGACACACACCGCGATAAAGGCGCCAGACGTTCCCATAATCAGCACATGCCCGGCTCCGACCCTCCCGACTCTGACGGCCTGCAAGACGGTGGTGATACCGCTCACGATCAGCGCAGCGAATACGCCCCATGACAGATACGCGCTTGGCTGTTCCGCGATTCTGAATACGATGACGACGGTCAACACTACCGGCGCTACTATCAGCATGGCCGCTTGGAGGCCAGAACCGACAGCTATCGCCGGGGGTGGATTGTCGTTTGGTTCAAAGCGAACGGATTCGTTTTCACGTGCCGTGGTCAATTTACCTGCTCCCGTAATTGTCATCATCAAAGTGTGTATTGATGCCACTCTACTAAATACGCGTCGGCATTCTGCCAAATAAAACGCAGCGTATACCCGTCAATTGGAGGGCGGTGCACCGTCCCCTTTCGCCCAGCGAAAGGGGACGCGGAGCCCAAGAGACCGACACAAGAACGCAGGGGTATGCCCGGGGCAGAAGGGCGGCCGGGTTCCCCCGCTCCGCGGGGGAAATGTCCGAAGGACAAAGGGGGCGCGAAGTGACAGCGTTACCCGCCGCCCCTCCGGGTTCAGGCTTCCGAGAGACCATTGCAAAACCCCCGTCATTCCGGCGAAAGGGGGACCTTTGCAAATGTCTCGTAGGGGCGATCCCTTGTGGTCGCCCGGGGACGCGGCGCGGCCGGGTTTCCCCCGCTCCGTGGGGGAAATGTCCGAAGGACAAAGGGGGCGCGATCCCTCGCGGTCGCCCGGGCCAACGGGAAATCGCGCGCCCAATAAACCAAGGATTTACGGGATTACCGGCAAGACGACGCGAGATGCCATAGCGTCTGAGTGAAAAACCGTTTGGTGGGCAACTCTCAACTCGGTGTCGGACCAATAGTCCTTGCCAGTGTTGTGGTTGCGATCGAAGTTCGGAAAGTCCGAACTCGTTATGTATAACCGGATGCGCTGTCCTTTTTTGAATCTGCAACCGACCGGGTTCAGTTTGATTTCATATTCGTATGGCGTATCGGGTCTGTTGTAAGCGATTTTGTCGAAGCCGTCGCGGTAGCGGGTGCGGATGATTCCGTAAGTGAGATTAACGCAGAGTCCGTCTTCGTGGACAATTGCGAGTTTGGCAGCGAAGTCGGTCTCGGGCGCGTCGGTTGACGCCCAAAGCTTGACCCGCACCGGTCCGATCACGTCTAGATCGTCGCTCATCGGCTCGGTTTCGTAAACAAGGACGTCTCCATGATGATCGTTCGGTGATTGGTCCATCGGAATCGACTGCGAGTTCTGGTGCATGAGAGACATGACTGGATCATGAGGATCGTAATCGAACTCGTCGGAAACGGCGCCGAATGGCTTGTCGAAGGTGAGCGTTCCATCGCCCCGAACTGAATTGGCGTTGCCGCCGGACGAAAGATAAAGATCGGTGTACCGAGTTTCAGGCAACGGCCACGCGTCGGCACCGATCCACTCGTTGCGATTCAACACAAAGAGTTGGACTGGCTTCTCATCCCCCATGCCGTTGTCTCTGCCTTTGAAAACATAGTCGTACCATCGGACAATCAGCCCCGGATACGTGGCATCGGCTTCAGGCCCATAATCGATCGGGCCGATGTCTCGGACGTAACTGGTGGCGTCGTGACCCCAAGGCCCGACTATGAGGCGATGCTGGTCACGGAGATCAGGGTCCCCGTCAGCGATGAGCCCTTCATAGTTGTCAATGGTCCCGATTAAACGATCCCACCACCCCGTAATCTGCATCACTGGCACTTCGACTTTCGGATGTGCTTCCTCGAAGCGCATGTAGTCTTGGTTCGTGTTTCGCAGGAACGTTTGGTACTGTTCGTTCAATCCTGCGAACACATGCTCGGGAATATCTTCGAGCGGCAGCCACCAGATGTATTTGGAACGTTCCACCGCGTTCCATCTGAAGGTTGCTTCAGTGGGCTCGGTCGGGCCATCGTCGCGTCCCTCGCGCCGCCGCACATCCGCCGCCATCATGTATGTCCACTCTAGGCGACGTCCGGTCTCCCACACGCCGAAAGTGATGTCGAGCATGTTCATCGAGATGCCGGATGCCAGTGCCGCGGCGAGGCTCGGCGGTCTCGAATGAAGCATCATCCATATCGCCCAAGAAGCGTTCGAATGGCCCCAAGTGCCCACGCGACCGTCCGATTGCGGGAGCTTAGCCGCCCATTCGATGGTGTCGCACCCATCTTCAACATCAAAAGTCTCGGTTTTATCTCTCCACATCCACCGATACTCGCCATCCGAGGCGTACCGCCCCCGCATGTCTTGGACCACGACCGTGTAACCGCCCGACGCAATGTCAATGGCGTTTTCTTGGTAACGGGACAGCAATTTGTTGTATGGAGTCCTGCAAACGAGCACGGGTTGAGGCTCCGAGTCGGATTGGTAGTAGACATCGCCGCGGAGGATCGTGCCGTCGCGGGTGATGCATTCTTGGTCGCGTTCGATGGTGATGTTCTGGTTGGACATGGAGAGGATGATACGGGTTCAACGGATTCGGAGCGGAGATATAATCCACTTTGTCGAAAAGGCGCCAGTCGTGAGCCCCACTGTTCGAGCCAGGGTTTCTTTCTTTCGGATATGTGGTGATTGATGTGCAGCACCCAAGGGTATATACTTTTGGTTATACCCCCCCTGTTCGCTTAGGCGGCAGGGTCGAGACCGTCGCCCAAAGCGACGGTCTCCGTCTTTGAGGGTCATGGGTTTATGAGAACATTCGTTTATATCGACGGTTTCAACCTTTATCACCGTGCCTTGAGGAAGACGGGATTCAAGTGGCTCAACGTGGTGCGACTCGCAGAGGAAATGTTCCCCGGTGACTTCATCGCTCGCGTCTGCTACTTCACTGCACTGATCAATGCGAGGCCGAACGATCAGGGCAGTCAGCAACGACAAAGTACCTATCTGCGAGCTCTGCGCACTTCTCCCGATATTGAGATCCATTTCGGCACGTACAAGGAGCGGATCATCGAACGTCCTCTCTTCGAACCTGTTAAGGGTTTGCCGCGGTACGTCAAAGTCCGAAATTCAGAAGAAAAAGGCACCGACGTCAATCTGGCTACCCGCCTCTTGGTCGACGGATTCGCCGGGTTGTACGAGCAAGCCGTAGTACTTTCCAATGATGCCGATTTCGCTAGTCCCATCAAATTCGTGCGTGATGAATTGGGTTTGAAGGTTATGCTGATCAATCCGGACCAACGCAAACAAGTGCCACGAAGGCTGTTGATGAGCGCTACTGGCGCGAAACGGTTATTGCGCCGGCATCTTCGCCGAAGTCAGTTTCCACCAATGCTGACCGATCAGCACGGCACCATCACGAAACCACCGACTTGGTAATGGAGTTAGCGCCAATTTGACTCTCAATCCCTAGGAAACATAGACTGATCGAAGTAAACCAGCGAATAATCAAAGGCAACGAACGGGATTAGTAGGTTCGTTTCTCACCATCACCAGAGAGCCGGTACGACCCGCTGAAAGTCCGGCATGGCGAAGCGAAACTGAATTGGACCCGGAAGCCGCTTCGGGGAACCGCCACAAAGGCTGAGTATCTGAAGCCGGGGTTGGATACGTTAGAAATCCTGAATCAAGTTGCGGCGCGTAACCGCGTCGAAACAGGGTGGCACCGCGGGCCACGCTCGTCCCTGTCCCAAAAACTGAAGCAAGTTGGGGCGGGGATTTTCTTTTTGAAGATTTCCAGCCTCGAGAGAGACCCCACAATAATGACCGCGGCAACCACCGAAACAACCGGGCGAAAGCATTTCGACGTCAAACCCGGCGCCAAACCTCGCATCCTAACCGGCATACGCCCCACCGGCGCGTTGCATCTCGGCCACTACGTGGGGGCACTCAAGAACTGGTTGGCATTACAAGACGAGTACGAGTGCTACTTCCTGATCGCCGACTACCAAGCCCTCGGCGACCACTTCCACGACATCGACCTGATCAGAGAATCAGTCATCGATGTCACATTGGATTGGCTAGCCGTCGGCCTCGACCCTGAAAAATCATCCTTCGTCGTCCAAAGCTACGTGCCGGAACACGCCGAGCTGACAATGCTGCTTTCCTTCATCACGCAGCTAGGCATGTTGGAACGAAATCCCACCCTAAAGTCCGAAATCGACGGCTTGCCGGTCGAGCGACGCACGGTGGGTTTCTACAACTACCCGATGAGCCAAGTTGCGGACATTTTGCTACCGCGCGCTCACCTCGTACCCGTCGGCGAGGACCAAGCTCCTCACATCGAGATGACTCGGGAAGTCGCGCGCAAATTCAACCGCATGTTCGGACGCGTGTTCCCAGAGCCGGGCACACTCATCGGAGACGTCGGCAGGTTGGTTGGGATCGACGGCGACTCGAAGATGAGCAAGTCCAAGGGCAACGCGATCATGCTCAGCGATCCTACAGATGTCGTGAACAAAAAAGTGCGGAGCATGTTCACCGATCCGAACCGCATAAGGGCTGACATCCCGGGTCGAGTTGAAGGAAACCCCGTCTTCGAATATCACGACGCATTCAATCCGGATGTTCCCCAAATTGACGATTTCAAAGATCGCTACCGCAAAGGCAAAGTCGGCGATGTTGAGGTGAAAATAGCGCTCGCCGCAGCTTTGAACGAGTTCCTCGATCCAGTACGCGAGCGCCGCGAGCATTTCAAACAGGACATGCCCTTCGTTGAGGACGTATTGATGCAAGGCGTGCGCCGAGGCAGGGCGATAGCTCAAGAAACCATGCAGAGAGTGCGCGACGCGATGCGCATCAGCTCCTACACGTCGTCTTGGTCGTAGCCGGAGTGCCCCCATTGCCTGCGGCATTTCCCCCACAGGGGAAAGGGAGACGTGGGAGACTTCGGCGGATTCAGCGACTACCACTGACCAATCAATGGATACGACCAATGACGAACCAATACGCATACACGCCTGACCTGCCCTCTTTCGAGCGGTTGGCGGGTGAAGGATACAACCTCATACCTGTCTACCGCGAGATCGCGGCGGACCTGGAAACGCCCGTATCCGCGTTCATCAAAATCGCACGCGGATCAAACTCGTTCCTATTCGAAAGTGTCGAAGGCGGTGAGCACGTCGCCCGATACTCGTTCCTTGGTACCGAGCCAAGCGAAATAATACGCACCGGCCCCGGCACTCCCGATGGATCGACAGATCCTCTCGATGTCCTCAAAAACCGACTAGAGCACATCCGATACCCTGCGGTAGACGGTCTGCCGAAATTCGACGGCGGTGCAGTCGGCTATGTGGCCTACGATGCCATCAAATACTTCGAACCTCGCGTCCCCGAAATCTCTGGCGAAAACCTTGGCATGGGCGTCCCCGAAGCGGTGTTCATGCTGACCGACTCGATGCTCATCTTCGATCACGTCAGGCAGAGCATCGTAGTAGTAGCGCATGCCACTTTAGATGCTGAGACAGACGAGAAAATCGCGTACTCGGAAGCAACCGAGCGCATCGAAGCATTGATCGATCGGCTGAACCAACCGTTGCCAACCTCTGCTATGCGACGTTCCGGCGCGCCCACGCACGCCCTGTCCCGCGCCGATGACGCGAACATCGACTACACATTCGTGGGCTCAGCAGCAGCAATGCCGGCAGGTTGGTACACCGATGGATCAGACGAGGCGATCGGACATCGATACGTTCCGAACATGTCCCGCGAAAACTACCGGAACATGGTGGAAGCCTGCAAAAAAGCGATCTACGACGGCGAAATCATCCAAGTCGTAGTGTCGCAACGTCTGACCCGCCGCACCGCGGTTGAGCCGTTTGACCTTTACAGATCGCTGCGCGCCATCAACCCATCGCCCTACATGTTTTATCTGGACCTCGACGGCTTCCAGATCATCGGCGCTTCGCCCGAACTGCTCGTCCAATCTGTAGACGGCCAAGTCGCGGTCCACCCCATCGCCGGATCAAGGCCACGTGGATTAACACCCGAAGAAGACGATGCTCTGGCGGAAGAACTGCTCTCCGACGAAAAGGAGATCGCAGAACACGTCATGCTCCTCGATCTTGGACGCAACGACGTTGGCCGCATCAGCAGACCAGGCACCGTCCGAGTAACTCAGCAGCTCGAGATCGAGCGCTACTCGCACATCATGCACATCGTCTCGCACGTCGAGGGCACACTCGACGATGGTTACGACGTCTACGACGTGCTGAGAGCCGGCTTCCCCGCGGGCACCGTTTCAGGAGCACCCAAGATCCGTGCCATGGAAATCATCGCCGAGTACGAACCCGACAAACGTGGCCCCTACTCCGGGGCCGTAGGCTACTTCTCCTACTCCGGAAACATGGACACCGCGATCTCGCTGCGCACAATGACGCTCCGCGACGGAGTCGCCTACCTCCAAGCCGGTGGCGGCATCGTGGCGGACTCCAACCCTAAGACCGAATACGAAGAGACCCTGCACAAAATGGGAGCATTGATGCACGCCATCGACCACGCCGAGTCTCTCATGAACCCTCCCTCTTGAGACCAAGGGGGAATTAAAGGGGGTTCACCAAAGGAGACGACCATGCTGCTACTAATCGACAACTACGACAGCTTCACCTACAACCTCTTCCAGTACCTGTCGGAACTTGGCGCGGACGTAAAGGTGATCCGCAACGACAAAGCCACCGTTCAAGAGCTAGACGAGATGGACCCCGAACGACTGGTCGTATCACCAGGTCCGTCGCACCCCCGCAACGCCGGTATCTCGATCGAAGCGATTCAGCACTTTGCCGGCAAGATACCGGTCCTCGGAGTCTGCCTCGGCCACCAAGCAATCGGTGAGGCATTCGGCGGAATCGTCGACCACGCCGGCGAACTGAAACACGGCAAGACCTCAATGATCGACCACGACGGCAAGGGTGTCTTCAAAGACCTGCCCAACCCGTTCGAAGCTGTCCGTTACCACTCGCTGGCCGTCCAACCCGATGCTGTACCACCAGGTTTCGAAGTCACCGCCCGATCCGCAGAAAGCGGTGTCATCATGGGCATGCGACACCCCGACATGCCCATCGAAGGCGTCCAATTCCACCCAGAATCAATCCTGACGCGGCCGGGCAAGGACTTGCTCCGGAACTTTTTGGAGATGGAAGTGTGATGACATCGAGCCTTGAAGCGCTGAACCAAATCCGGACGCCTTAACCCGTGACGGAGCGAGTATATGTCTTCCTGGACGAATCAGGTAATTTGGATTTCAGCGCCAGCGGTACTCGCTACTTCGTGCTGACAAGCGTCAGCATGATGCGCCCGTTCAACATCAATCGAGATTTGGACGAATACAAATACGACTGTATCGAGTGGGGTTTGGAGCAGCAGTGTTTCCACTGCGCTGAAGACAACTCACACGTGCGTAGCCGCGTGTTCGGGATCATAAATTCGAGATTGCAAGACATGGAGATACACAGTCTGATCCTGGAGAAAAGCAAAACCAAACCTGTTTTGATCGATGAAACTAGGTTCTACCCCCAAATGCTCGGAAACCTGCTCCAACACGTCCTGAACAGCCAGTTTCACCGCGACGCAGATGAGGTGGTTATCATTA
Organism: Dehalococcoidia bacterium; assembly: GCA_965203505.1. Classification (GTDB taxonomy): domain Bacteria; phylum Chloroflexota; class Dehalococcoidia; order Lucifugimonadales; family Lucifugimonadaceae; genus Bin127. The sequence goes on along the minus strand of OZ241880.1, from coordinate 2,989,649 downwards.
CCGACACGCTCCCTTTGAATCGGCGTCGACGGGCAATCGAACAGGCCGTGAAAGGCTCACTTAACGCTATGTTGCCCGATGGTGCACGCTACAAGGTCGTGCATCACGATTCCCGTTCCCACCAAGGCCTGCAAGTTGCCGACTATTGTTGTTGGGCAGTCTTTCGGAAGTGGGAAAGAGGTGATCTAACCCATTACTCCAGCATCGCTGCCGCCGTGCGAGGTGAGTTCGATATTTTCCGAACCGGAACTACGTTTTACTACTGAAAGACAAAAAATGACCCCCTCGACTACTCCGTTTCCGGACAGAGCCCCTTGGGCTCTTGTCATCGAGGGGGAACCTTTCAGTTATGTCCTCAATATTAGCACAAAGTGCCAAATCGTGGTCAACTGTTTCGCTCAGCGTTACACGCCAACACTCAAGTGAACCTTTTGAAGAATTGCTCAGATCAACCGAGGCTTCGACAACATAGATCCGCAGTTCGAGTAGCATATCGTGCAACCCGCCCCCAAGCGAAGATAAACCAACCATGAACATCCAACAAGGCATCCAAGCCGCCGTCGACGGCGTCGACCTATCCCAATCCGAAGCCGCCGATGTGATGGCGCAGATCATGGGAGGCGAAGCCACCGAAGCCCAGTTCGGCGCGTTCGTCACCGCGCTACGCATGAAGGGCGAAACGCCCGAAGAGATCGCCGGCATGGCGTCCGTCATGCGCGACGTATCTTTGCACGTCGATAGCGGTGTCGAGACCGTCGACACCTGTGGCACCGGCGGCGACGCCAAAGGCTGGTTCAACATATCCACCGCAGCCGGATTCGTCGTCGCAGGCGCCGGAGTCCACGTCGCCAAACACGGCAACCGAGCGATGTCCGGATCAACCGGCAGCGCTGATGTGCTTGAAGCTCTCGGGGTCAACATCCTGCTAGGACCAGAGGGTGTGTTCAGATGCATCCAAGAAGCCGGCATCGGCTTCATGTTCGCTCAAGCCTTCCATCCCGCAATGCGCTTCGCAGGCCCCCTTCGACCGCAGATCGGCATCCGCACGGTATTCAACATCCTAGGTCCCCTGACCAACCCAGCAGGAGCGACTCGCCAAGTCCTGGGCGTAGCCGACCGCCCGACATCCGAAAAGATCGCGAAAGCGCTCCAACTGCTGGGCACCGACTACGCATTGGTAGTCCACGCCGAGTCCGGTGCCGACGAGGTCGACATCGAAGGCCACACCCTGATGTTCCAGGTGACGCCCGACATCTTGAAGCGACGGCGCACGCGCCCCGCCGATTTCGGATTGCCTGAAGGCGACCGCGAGCATCTGGTCGCAGATTCCGTCGAGCACAGCGCCGACATCATCCGCACCGTCCTGTCAGGCACAGGCGGCGAACACAACGCTCCCCCCAGCCCGGAACGATCCCGATACAACGTAGTCGCCATAAACGCCGCCGTCGCACTCCTCGCCGCCGGAAAAGCCGAGAGCTTCAACGACGCCGCCTTGATGGCCAAAGACAGCATCGACAGCGGAGCCGCAGCGGCTAAGTTAGCGGCATTGGCGAAAGTAAGCAGCGGGTTGGGATGAGCGGACCCGGGCCTGATCAGGAACCGCAGATCTGAAAAGCCTTTGGGCGGCGTCTACGGTTTACGCGGTATAACATGTCCTAAACCCTTTCAGGGATTCTCTTCATTGCCCATCCGCGCCGGATCATTCCGAGCGGATTCATGATCTCAAACAAAGCCAAGCCCGCCATCAGCCGCTACGGTAACTCCTTGCGTTACCGCGATTTCCGCTGGGTGATGCTCGGCAGCCTGGGTGGCCAATCAGCGTATTGGGCCTTGATAATCGCCCGTGGCGTGCTGGTTCTGGAGATGACGGGCTCCGCCGGGCTGGTGGGTGTTGCCACCTTCGCCGCGATGGTGCCGCGATTCCTGATGCCACCTCTAGCTGGCTATCTGGCCGATCGTTTCGACCGAAGGTCGGTGCTCGTCATCGCCTACGTTCTGCAGCTCTTCAACGTGTTGGCTCTCGCCGGATTAGCATTCGCGGACCTGTTGACCGTCGGTATTCTGATCGCGCTGTCTTTGCTCAATGGCACCTTCAGGGCGTTCCAGATGACGGCGACGCAGGCTTTGGTGCCGAATCTAGTGCCAAAAAAGGACCTGCTGAACGCCATCGCCCTCAACCAGATGTCGTTGCAAGGCTCCCGGCTCGTCGGACCGGCTCTGATCGCACCGGCCTTGATCGCTGGCGGCACCAGCGCTGCGTTCCTGGCCTGCGCAGGTCTGTACGTCGTCAGCATCATCTGCGTGGTGGCCATCCAGACCAGATCCACCGGGGCACTGACCAAGGGCGCAGGGATGTTGCAGAGCCTCGTGGAAGCAGGTGTCTACGCTTGGTCCGACACACAGTTGCGCGTATTGTTCTTCCTGATCGCTCTGCACTGCGCGATGACGATGTCGTTCGAAACCACATTGCCGGTGCTTGCACAAGAGGTGTTGAAGAATCCCGAAGAAGCCAACACGCTAATGATGGCCGTCGGGGGAGGTGCATTGATCGGCGTGTTCGCCATCGCTGGCACGCGCAAGGCGAATAGCCGGGGTTTGATACTCCTTATCACCGGCGCCTTGAGCGGCGCTTCGATGTTGATATTGGCGTCCGCCAACGATCTACCGTCGGCTATGCTTGGCGCGGCAGCCATGGGCGGCACCCAGGCCGCGTTCATGGCAATCGCCGGGGCGATGGTGCAATCGCTCGCACCAGATGCCATGCGCGGGAGGATAACCGGATTCAGCCACATCATCATCGGCGGAACAATGGCAGTATTGAACCTCGTCAACGGCTTCGCCGCCGACATCATCGGCGTCTCCAACGTGCTATGGGTCTTGGGCCTAGGCTTCGCAGTAATCGTCATCGCCAGCCTAGCCATCGGCCCCCTACGCAACATCTACCGCGGCGTGGCGGCGGCACCTGCGGCGGCGGGGTAAAACTCCGATGTTTGGCACGGAAAACAACGCATGACAGTAAGGTTGGTTGACTGCGGATGGGAAACCGAGTTTTTCGGTGCCCTAAAGGCCGACTCCAGCCACGTTCGGATCATGTCGCCGTTCATCAAAGCATCCGTCATCGATAGGTTGCTGGAACAGGAACCGACAAAACTCCAAGTCATCACACGGTTCAATCTGTCCGATTTTGCTGAAGGCGTTAGCGATTTAGATGCTCTGCGCCAGTTGACTGAAGCCGGAGCACAGGTACGCGGCATCAAACACCTCCACGCCAAACTCTATGTTTTTGGGTCGACACGCGCCGTCATCACCTCGGCCAATCTCACTAGTGCCGGCCTAAACAGGAATTTTGAATTGGGCATGATCTCTGAAGATGTTGCAATAATCCGAGCTTGCCAAAATTATTTTGATCGTCTGTGGACGAATGCGGGAACATTCCAACATCAAGAAATCGATGATTGGGACGAGCGTATCACCAGGTACCGTTTGCGTGGCGGCAGTCCTAACTACACCGCTGATCTTCACGACTATGGTGCCGACTTAGGCATCGAGAATACTGCCTTGACCAATTACCCAACCTTCGTTGACCCTAACCAACAAGCTTTCGTCAAATTCTTGGGCAACAGTAAAAGGGAACATCGCGAGCCTTTGTCCACGTCTACTTTGGCCGAGATTAGGTCAAGCGGGTGCCACTGGGCACTCAGTTATGGGCGAAATAAAACCCCTAGAAGCGTCCGGGACGGAGCGGTAATGTTCATTGGTCGATTCACTCGAGACCCGAACGATATACGCGTATTTGGACGAGGAATTGGTATGGAATACGTGGAAGGTAGGGACGATGCAACGCCAGATGATATCCAACAACGCCCCTGGAAAAACGATTATCCGCGATACATCCGCGTGCATCACGCCGAATTCGTAGCCGGTGAATTGGCAAACGGCGTTTCACGCGAAGAATTGATGAATTTGTTGGGGGCTGACTCGTTTGCATCCACTCAACGTAACGCCCGACTTGGCAACGGGAAAAACACCGATCCAAAGCGCGCTTGTCGCCAACAGGCAGCGATGGAACTTACACCGGAAAGTCACGCATGGCTCGAAGAACGATTGCAAGAGGCATTCGCAACCTACGGCAAAATCTCACAACATCAACTTGACACCATCGGTTGGCCAATTCCCATCTGATCCATCGCAGGAAGCCGCAAAACTATGCCGTTCGCCCATTTGGCGCTTGTGCACAATCGCGGTCTACGCTTCGCTGTATTCTCATTCGCCACGTAGCACACCAAACCATCCCGTCCCCTTTCGCTCAGCGAAAGGGGACGCGGAGCGAAGCGAACGCAGGGGTATGCCCGGGGCAGACGCGGGGCTCCCAAACAACCAACAACAATCCCCTATCCCTAGTGGTCACCCTAACCCCGTAGGGCCGATCCCTAGCCGTCGCCCCCGCCCCCGCCAACACGTTATGCAAACAACCCAACCTATGTTACTCTAGTAATTAGCACATTAGTGCTTCCAACAACCGACGATGCAGACGCAGTGAGGTGAAACCCAATGAAATCCCTTCATACACGTTCGCGATTCACGACCCCCAAAACACCAAAACCCAAAAAACAACGACGATCAACACGCTACACACGACCCCGAAAAAATGCCCGCGTTGCAACTCCTCCTCCTACCCCGGAAAACGGCGTGAAGTCCCCACACGATCCCGTCTGGTACGTCCAACACGAGCTGCATGAAACCCCATGGGAAAAGCAGCAGGAGATACTCTACGCAGTCAAAGATCACCGACTCGTCGCCGTTCGATCTTGCAACGCCTCCGGTAAAACATACGCCGCCGCCCTCGCAGCCATATGGTGGCTAATGGCGCACGAGGAAGCCATCGTCATCACCACCGCCCCTTCCGATCGTCAGGTCAAAGAAACAATATGGCGTGAAATGCGCACCATCTACTCCAAGAACAAACACCTCATCCGAGGCAAATTCACCGCGACTCGACTCGAAATATCCAACAAACGATTCGCATACGGATTCTCCACCAACACCGCCGAGAGATTCCAAGGATTCCACAACGAAAACATACTCATCATCGTCGACGAAGCTTCCGGCGTAAGAGAGTTCATCTTCGACGCCATCACCGGCTCGATGACCTCCTACAACGCCAGAATGCTGATGATCGGAAACCCCACCAGCCTCGCCGGTACCTTCTACGACGCATTCCACAAGAACCGCAAGCACTGGAAAACCATACACATCTCCGCTTTCGACACCCCGAACGTCAAACTCGATCTGCAACCCGGCGAACGAGGATTCACCCCAGGACTCGCAACCCGGCCATGGGCGGACGAGGTGCTCAACCAGCACGGCGACGCCTCCTCCGCGTATCAGGTTCGCGTGCTCGGTCAATTCCCCGACGCCGCCGACGACACTTTGATCTCCCTGAAGTCGATCGAACAAGCCATACAGCGGAATTTCGACTACGGACACGATGAAGAACCCGTCATGGGTCTCGACGTCGCACGATTCGGAAACGACCAGACCGTCGCCATCGTCCGACGCGGACCCAAAGTCATAGACCTCGTCGCTCATCGAAAAGCCGATCTCATGCACACCACCGGAAGAGCCATCGAGATCGCACAATCACACGGCGTCAAAAATATCTTCGTCGACGACATCGGACTCGGCGGTGGCGTCGTCGACCGCATAAACGAACTGAGAAAAAACGGCGAGATCAGAAACCTGCAAGCCGTCGGAGTCAACGGCGCAAAAAAGTCCTATGAACCCGAAAAATTCCCCAACATCCGCACTCAGATGTTCCACGGGCTGAGACAGAGGTTCATCGACGGCGAAATCAGCATACCCAACGACTCCGAACTCATCTCCCAACTCGCTTCAATCACATACAGATACAGCTCCAACAACAAACTACAGATCGAAACCAAACAACAGATCCGAGACGCCGGCCGACAATCCCCAGACAAAGCCGACGCCCTAACCCTCGCATTCTGCGCACCCAAACCACCCGAACCAAGAATCTGGATCCTAGGCGCAAAAAACCCCCCACCCCCCAGAAGACGCCGCCTACCCCCAGGCCGTATAAGAATCTAACCGAACCACTCCCATGGTCGCCCAGTGCGGTGCGGCCGGGTTGCCCCCGCTCCGCGGGGGAAATGTCCGAAGGACAAAGGGGGCGCGGAGCCCAAAAGACCGACACAAGAACGCAGGGGTATGCCCGGGGCAGACGCGGGGCCGGGTTTCCCCCGCTCCGCGGGGGAAATGTCCGAAGGACAAAGGGGGCGCGAGCCGACCACGTTACCCCTGCCCCTCTAGATTCCGGCTTCCGCCGGAATGACGTTGTTCGTGACAACCACGACGTAGGCGCGATCCCTTGTGGTCGCCCGTGCGGTGGTGCTGATGATTGATCCCATCCGCGCATCACCGGGTGCGAAGGGCGTCTTGCGCGTTATGTGGTTCGAAGTGGTTCGGGTGGTCGGGCGACCACAAGGGATCGCCCCTACGTGCATTCGTTGGCGGAGAGGGATTGTCGGTTGTTGGGGGAGCCACCTCTCCGCCCCCGGCATCCCCCCACCGTCCCCTTTCGCCCAGCGAAAGGGGACGCGGAGCCCAAAAGACCGACACAAGAACGCAGGGGTATGCCCGGGGGCGGACGGGCCGCCGGGTTGCCCCCGCTCGCGGGGGAAATGTGCCACGCAGAGTAACTACGGCTACGACGTGGCAGAAGGACGAAGGGGGCGCGAACCGACCAATCCCAAAAATCCCAATTCACATTTGACTCCTGCAACATCTGTAGTATTATGAAAAACAGATCGACATCTACACAGTGCTGCGCAGACGTGTGCAGACCCCGTCCCAAACGGCCACAGGGATCACGTGAGGAAACGAAGGCAAAGCGGCAAAGACAGCGCGTCAACCAAAGCGCCGAGTCGGACCGTCATCAGTTGCTCCGGCGGCGTCCCTCATCGGATCGGAAATCCGGTGCAAGGTCGGGAGGGCCGTGCCGAAGCGTGGGAGGAAAAGTTCCCGGAGCGCGGCGCATAAGTCCTGCGTCGCAGAGCGAGCCAGCTCGCATCCGTTCTGAACGGACGGATGCGTTGCCAAGGGCCGGGAGACCTGTACGTGGAGCCGACATAAACCTACTCCTGTCCGCCGCAGGAGGGAGGCTACAGCGCGAGTGAAGCCCGGGAAGAGCTGATCCAAGGAAGGCGGCGCAATCCGAACGGCGGCCCCAGTCGTCGAGCCGCCGACCATGCCCGCGGTCTGGCGACGCGGGCCGCGCTGGAAAACGGAAGCTAGCGGTTTGCAACACGCTCTGCGCAGCATCTGACCCCTCTCCGGGGTCGACTTTTTCGGCAACCCGAAGAGGCGATGGAGAGGGAAGGAGCCGAGGTCCCGGCCGGGGCCGACGCTCGAGGCGAGGACCTGTCTTTACGGGACCGAAGACCCTGGCTGCCGGACCTTCCACCCGGAAGGCCCGGCAGCAACCCCGAAACAAACCACCGGGTGGGAGCGGACATATAAACACGTCTATCATCGTCCCCTTTCGGGACGAAAGGGGACGCGAGCAAGCGAAGCGAGATCGCAGGGGTATGCCCGGGGCGGACGCGGGTAGGGGCGACCCCTTGTGGTCGCCCGGGGATGTCAGGGTTGCCCCCACTATGCGGGGAAATGTGCCACGCAGAGTAACTACGGCTACGACGTGGCAGAAGGACGAGGGGGCGAACCCTCATGGTCGCCCTACCAATCAAACAACCTGGGAACAGATAAAGCGCAAAACGCCCGTTCGCCCGCGGCGATGCGGAAATCCAAGTCATTGTCGACCTCCCTGCACAGGCGAACACAAGGGGGCGCCCCTACGTTCTTTTGGGAATCTGATGAATTATCGCACAGATGTTTGACAACACGCTTTTGGATGTTACACTTGTGCTAATTCATTGCGCGCTGCCGGGCGTGACATCAAGGACATAACATAGAGGAATATCCTAATGGCTGCTACTAGCACCTCAACTCTCGAGAAATCTGTCAACGAGGCTATCGAGCCAGAATCAACCAAAAACGGTACGAATATGGCAACTACCAAGCAGACGAGTGTCCGCGAAAAAGCGTTAGAAGAAGCTATCGCTCAGATCGAGCGCAACTTCGGGCGAGGAGCGGTGATGCGAATGAGCGAAAACGACGCCGTTCGCCAAGTCGAAGCGATCCCCACCGGTTCGCTGTCACTTGACATCGCACTAGGCATTGGAGGGCTGCCTAGAGGGCGCATCGTCGAAATCTACGGTGCGGAATCCGCTGGCAAGTCGACACTGGCGATGTCTGCGGTGGCGCAAGCCCAAAAAGGTGGCGGCGTATGTGCATACGTCGACGTGGAACACGCGATGGACCCGCTCTACGCAAAAGCCATCGGCGTCGACATCGAATCGCTTCTGATTTCCCAACCCGATTCGGCTGAACAAGCGCTCGAAATCATAGAACATCTGGTGCGGTCGGCCGCGCTTGACATGATCGTTTTGGACAGCGTAGCCGCGCTCGTGCCTAACTCTGAGATCCAAGGCGAGATGGGTGAATTCCAAGTCGGCGCGCAAGCCCGTCTGATGTCGCAGGCACTCCGAAAACTCACCGGCATCATCAACAAAACCAAAACCGTCTGCATATTCATCAACCAGCTTCGAGAAAAAGTCGGCGTGATCTACGGTAGTCCCGAAGTCACACCAGGCGGCAGAGCCCTCAAGTTCTACTCCAGCGTACGCCTCGACATGCGCCGGAAAGAATCCCTCAAGAAGGGCAAAGACTTCACCGGCAATCGCGTGCGAGTTCGAGTTGTCAAGAACAAGGTGGCACCGCCCTTCCGACAGGCTGAGATAGACATCATCTTCAACGAAGGTCTCAGCATGGAAGGCGATCTTATCGAACTCGGCGTCGAACACGGCATCCTCCAGAAACGCGGATCCTTCTACGCCTATGGCGAGACCAGACTCGGCCAAGGCAGAGAAGCGGCGCGGTATTTCTTGAAAGATCATCCGGAAATGCGAGACCAGATCGATGCTCAGGTAAGAGACATCGCACTGCCAAACGGCAACGGCGCTTGATTTCCTCCGTCAAAAGTAGCTGCAACAGCGGTTGAAATATCCGTACGCCCCCTCCCTCCGGCTTCCACCGGAATGGGAAGTGAATGAACGCGTATCGATACGGGCTGATGATTCGTGCCGTTTATGATTAGCACATGGTTATCAACGCGCTATTGATCCTTGGCGCACTGCTTGGTAGCGCATTCATCTCGGCTGCTGAATCGGCGCTTTTGAGTGCGCGCCCGTCGCACATCCAACATCTCGCCGAAGGCGGTGACCGACGTGCAGACGCCGTTATGCGCGTGCTTGAGCGTCACGAAAACTTCTTCGCAACGATCCTACTGGTCGGCAATCTCTTCAACATCCTCGTTGCGACCGCTTCGACTAGCCTCATCATCAACTCCATCGGCGGGGGCGAAAACACCGTCCTGACGACCATAATCTCGACGGCAGTCGCGACCGTGATGGTCTACGTCGTTGGCGAAATGACTCCAAAAACGTTGGGGGCGATCGCGCCAGAAACATGGTCACTGGCTGTCGCGCACATCATCTTAGCGATCATGACGCTGTTCAAACCGATCGTTTGGATATTCGCGCTACTGCCCCGCGGGGTGCTGCGTATGTTCGGCGTGTCGGCGATCGATGCCCGTCCGAGCTACACGCAGGGCGAACTCAGTCTGATAATCGACCAGAGTCAAGAGCAGGGCCTTCTCGACGACGCGCACGGCGAAATGCTCGACAACCTGATCGATTTCGGAGCGCGCGACCTGCGTGACCACCGTGTCCGAGTCCATACAAGTCAGATCGTTTGGCTGAACGAACACGATACCTTGCGAACGTTCCTTGAAAAATATCGAGAACACTTAAACGACATCGGCGCAACTGAAGAGCCCCATCGTTTTCAGCCCGGTTTTGTCGTCCAAAGGGGCGAACCGCTTCGCATCGGTTACTGGTACCACCTCGACCAGTTGGCAGGGGCTATCTACACCAACGACGTGATCAGATTCATCGCCGAAGGCGGTGATGACAAACTCGATACCGAGGTATCCAATCTGGTGCGTTCGGACATCTTGGTATTGGCCGACACTACCAAATTGGACGATCTTTTCAAAGAGATGATCCGAACCGAGCAACACCTTGCCGTAGCCCACAACAACGAAGACCGAATAAACGGCCTTGTGACCCTCAACGGTTTGCTAGAGATGATGCGCGGCGATGATGACGACACCTTGGTAAGTGAACATAACGCCATTGAGCGTGTGGCCGACGACACCTTTATATTGCCCGGCGCACTTTCGGTTGAACGGACCCGTGATGAAACAGGGATCGAGGTCCCTCAAAACGAGCGGTACGAGACCATTGCAGGATTCTTCATTGACCGCGCACAAAAAATGCCGTCGACCGGCGAATGCGCCACTTACGACGACAAGATCTTCATGGAAGTGCTCGAAATGGACGGCAACCGGATCGAACGCCTGAAGATCCAGAACATCGCCACCGACATCGGATCCGAACAAAACGGACCGTGACCACAAATCGGCGATCTGCCAATGCCTTCAATCTCAGCAAGCGGCGGGTTCCTCCGAAATCTTGAAGAGGGTTTCAAAGCTGCCGGTATCACGCCGAACCACTCGATAATTTGCGCCGTTTCAGGCGGACCCGATTCCACGGCACTCGTGCTTGGAGCAATGCGGTTGCCCCATCTCTACGGATCATTGGACGTTGCCCACTTCAACCATCTGGCTCGTGGCGATGAATCAGACAGCGACGAAGAATTCGTAAGGCGGCTTTGCCTTAACAACGACATTACGCTTCACGTTGGCCGCGCACAGAACGTTCCTGACGAACTCGACGAAAACTCGGCGAGGCGAGATCGATATTCGTTCTTGGTTGAGATTGCCGATGCGATCAACGCCGACGCAATCGTCGTCGCGCACACGATCGAAGATCAGGCAGAAACCGTATTGCTGCGCATCGTCCGTGGGGCCGGAATTCGCGGAGCCAGTGGCATGCGGAGTTCAAGATCGATCACCACCCCATCCGGGCGGAACATCAAATTGGTTAGACCGATGTTGGACTCCAGTCGCTCGCAGGTCATCGATTTCCTCGAAACTGCACTCATCGGCGCACGCCACGATTCGTCTAACGACAACTGGGTGAAATACGCTCGGAATCGAATTCGGCATCGGGTAATTCCTGAACTGCAAGCTTTGAATCCAAACGCGACTTCTGCGATATCAAGATTCGCCGCGATTCTGCGTTCCAACGTCGACCTCGTAGAAACGCTCGCGGACGAAGCGATGGCAGCGGCGGGCACAGAGTTTCCGAACACCCTCATACGTAGGCGCGTCGCCGCGTTGCATCCCGTCGTGCAAACTGAAGTATTGGGACGCCTGTTTCGATCAGTTGCGGTCCCAGAGGAGCAACTCGATCAGGATCACGTAGTCAGGCTTTTGTCTCTGATCCGTGAAGGCAAGTCGGCAAGTTACCACTTGCCGGGGGAAGTTTTGTTCCAATCCGATCACGAACACTTCAGCATCTACCACCGTAACGACGAAAAACCGGACCTTTCACCGTACCCTAGACCACTCCTCAGCACCAAACATCTTCCGATCCCCGGATCCATCGATTTTGGCGACGGATACCGCATCACGGCTGCATTGTCGACGATTGATTTCACACACAAAAGTGATTCCCCATACGAAGCATGGCTAACGCCCGAGCTCGCCGAATTGGGTTACCTTGAAATCCGGAACCGAGAAACAGCAGATCGCTTCAACCCGCTCGGGATGAGCAATGACGTGAAACTCAACGATTTCTTGATTAAAACGAAAATCGCTGCGCCTTGGCGCGATCGCATCCCTCTGGTCGTCTCGCCATTGGACGGAAGAATTGCTTGGTTGCCGGGGATCAGACCTTCAGAGTGGGCGAAACTCCAACCAACTCACGAAACCGCTTTGCAACTCCGCTTGTTCACCGACCGTTCAAACGCTGAGACGGCAGGTCTTGTGAATCCCTAACTCAACTCGCGTTGCAACATCCGGTGATTTTCAACACGTCCCGGTGCCATCCCGCGTGGGGCGACAGCTTTGCCGTCGATCTCTTTGATCGCCGCGGATACCGGCGCTGGATTCGCAGCCGCGATGTACTTCCCAACCACGTAGAGACCCACCTCAACACCAGACGATTCGTACTGCTCGATCAACTCTGGGGTCAAATCGCCGGCGATGTGAATATCGACAGATCCGAAACCCGCGTCCGATAACCGAGCTTTCAACTCCTTGGCCAATTCTGGCACGCCCCCGCCGAGGTTCCCGGGAACATTCACCTTTACGCCACGAAGCGGGTTACTGGTTCCACCACTCAAGGCGTACGCTGCATCCAAGGCTTCTTGGATCGCGTCGCCAGCAGTCGGAACCGGCATCACTCTCTGCGCCCCGAGCCGGCTGTGTCTGTCGTACACCGTCATCGCTCTATCCGCCGCGCCCCATATCAACACGAAATCGTGGGACATTGAACCTTGCGGCACAGTTGCCGTGCGCTCGCCACCTTTTTCAGTCGAAACCGCTGCGCATCCTCCGACATAAGCCGAATACTCCATCGAGTCGACGACATCTGGGTGAATGTAAGGTGCACCACTTACCATCACTCTTGTCTCGCGGGCCGCCAACACACATTCTCGAGCCGCGGTGGCCCATCCGATGCTCGAAGCAAATATCCCGGTTATCACGTCTCGGTACATTCCGAATGCGGCGTACGGGGCCAAGATCCTCAGAAGCGTCTCGCCTTCGTTGATCTCATCTCCATCGGAGAGAGAAAACACTGCGGAGTTGGCGGCAGGCAATCTTGCTCTCAAAAACGGCAAGACCTCGTTGATGCCGGATAGGATCCCGGGTGCGTCAGCATAAACCTCGAACACAACGTTTGGGTTCCGCTGTTCAGTTCTGAGGATTCTTTGGGCGTTGTGAAACTCGATCGATACCGTCGCGCCGCGCAGAGTCGGCGGCGATAACTCGAGTTCCTCTGATGGCATCACCATTGCTTGAAATCACCATTCATTCGAATCGCACGAATCAGAATACAACACTCGATTCGCCGAAACGTCGGGTTTTTGTTCGCTAAGCACAGTTACGACCTGCGCCCCGCCACGTTCGCCGGGTTGAAACGAACCCGCAACAAGCCTTTCAAGTCTTCGCTAGCCGTCGAGACGATGCGCACCCTGGTGTCCGGATCGTCGACCCAGTGAACTGGTATCTCCTTGATCCTGTAACCCGCTCGCAGGCTTAGCAATAGTAACTCGGTATCGAAAAACCATCCGTTGTTTTCGACGTGCGGGACGACGGTTTCAGCGACTTCGCGCGAGACCGCTTTGAAGCCGCACTGAGCGTCTCGGAAAGTTTTGCGTGGGAACATCAGCCTGATCAAGGCATTGTAAGACCGCGAAACAAACTCGCGTTTAAAGGTTCTTTTCTCCACCCGCGACCGAGGCAACAATCTAGAGCCTATCGCGACGTCGTACCCTTCTTGGGCGATGGCATCGACCATCGGTTCCAACGAATCTAGCCGCGTCGAAAGATCTACGTCCATGAAACAACGCACGTCGGCATCACTCTCGATCCATGCTTTTTTCAGCGCTCTGCCGCGGCCGCGCTGTTCAAGACGGGTCAACCTGACGTTCGGGTATTTCGAAGACAATTCACGTCCCACTTCGGGAGTGGAGTCTTCCGAACCATTGTCTGCGATCGTTACGTACCAGTCCCAGTCTCCGACCACTTTGTTCGAAAGATACTCGGTCAAAGTGCCTATGCAACGAGGCAACGAGTGCTCTTCGTTGAGCACGGGTATCGTGATGTCTACCGATATCTTGGACATTTCGTTTTCGATTCGATCCGCCGAATCAATGATAGAAGTGCCGTTGTCCGGTAAAGACCATCGCGATGCCTAATTCGTTCGCCGCGTTGATCACCGCTTCATCGTTGACCGATCCACCTGGTTGGATTACGGCAGTGACACCGGCCGCTACCGCCGTTTCGATGCCGTCAGGAAACGGGAAATAGGCATCCGACGCCATTACCGAACCCATGGCTTTTTCACCCGCCACTCGGGACGAAAGGTGAACGCTTGTAACCCGGTTCGGTTGTCCCGCGCCCATTCCAACCAAAGTTTGATCTTTTGCAAACACGATGGCATTCGATTTGATGAAGCGGCATGCGCGCCAAGCGAACAATAGATCGAGTTGTTCCTGTTCGGTCGGTTGGCGCTCCGTGATCGCGTTCATATCCCGCAAGACGTCGCTGGTCAGGATGTCTGGCTCTTGCACCAGCGCACCGCCTGACACCGATCGAACTTCCCAACGCGCGCTTTTATTGGATTCCGCGCGTAGTACGCGAGTCCTTCGCCGCTTCCGAAGAATCGCCAATGCTTCCGTCTCGTAACCGGGGGCAACGATCACGTCCAACAACAGTCCGTGCATCCTTTGGGCGGTCTCGGCGGTCAATCGTTCGCTAAACGCGACGATGCCTCCAAACGCGGAAACTGGATCCCCTTCGAGGGCGGCTTCCCAAGCATCTGGTTGACTGTCCCTGACAGCCAGACCGCATGGGTTGGCATGTTTTACCACTACTGCTACGTGCCCTCCGAACTCGGCGAAGGAATTGGCGACGGCCCAAGCGGCATCGGCGTCAAAGTAGTTCAGGTACGACATATCGATGCCGTGCAACAGTTCGGCGTTGACGATGCCATCGTTTTCGCCTGGCAGCGAATATACACCGGCGCTCTGGTGCGGATTTTCGCCGTAGCGTGGTCGTGCGACCAACTCGTAACCGAATGTGAGTTCATCAGGCAGTTCGTCTGCATCGCCTCCTGCTTCGTCACCTGCCGGATCATCTCGCAGATAACTCGCGATCGCGGTGTCATAGGCGGCCACGTGTTGGAATGCTTTCGATGCCAAGCGGCGGCGTTCTCGCTGAGGCACATCGCCGTTTCGGATCATTTGCCCGACTCGGTCGTAATCGTCCGGATCCACGACGATGATGACGTGCGGGTGATTCTTCGCCGCCGACCGCGTCATCGCTGGTCCGCCGATGTCGATGTTCTCCAACGCGTCCCTCAGCGACACGTCTGGGTCGCGTACCGTCTCCACGAACGGGTAAAGATTGTTGACGACCAAATCGATGCCGCGGATATCCCACCGCTCCATCTGCTGCAAGTGATCTTCGTGATCTCGTAGAGCGAGCAACCCGCCATGGACTTTAGGGTGGAGAGTTTTTACCCGGCCGTCCAACATCTCCGGCGATCCAGTCAGTTCCGATACCTCGGTGACACCAATTCCGTTAGCCCGCAATTCAGCGCCGGTGCCGCCCGTGGAAACGATCTCATAGCCGCATTCGACCAACCCTTTCGCAAATTCCAATATCCCTCGACGGTCATACGCGCTCAAGAGAGCGATCCTTTTCGTTTTTTCGGTCACTTCAATTCCGATCAAGGTCGGCGTGTAAACGCTAATCGGCCGCCCTATGCCTAAACAAACACAACTCTGTCCTCGGCTCCCCGACGCACCGTGGTTTCGCCGATCACCCAGGCATCTCCTAGCACCTGTAGAACGGAATCGGCGTCTTCCGGTGCCGCGCAAACTATCATTCCGACACCCATGTTGAAGACGTCAAACATCTCACGTTCTTCGATCTCACCGATTTGCCGAATGTAATCGAAGAGAGGAGGTACCGACCAAGAATCGACATTAATCTTCGCTCCCACTTCGCCGCCGAGCGCTCGCGGGACGTTTTTGGCGAAACTCCCTCCAGTTATGTGGGCCATGCTTTTGATCCGGTTGAGCAAGGGCTTCAATTGCCTCAAATACGATCTGTGCGGCTCCAATAGCGCGTTGCCCAGCGACCTCCCATCACCCGGTACCTCATCGAAAAGCAATGATGGGTCGTTGTCAGTGTTGAAGATCGAACGCACCAACGAATAGCCGTTGGTGTGAAGTCCGCTCGACGGCAAGGCGATTAATACGTCTCCAGCATCAGTCGATTCTGGGTCCAGCAGTTCTTCGCGGTGAACGCGGCCGACAATGAAACCTACGAGATCGTAATCGTCACCTTGATAGATGCCGGGCAACGACGCTGTCTCACCTCCGATCAAGACGCAGCCGTTTTCGATGCAACCGGCGGCGACGCCCTTCACAATTTCGGCGATCATTTGGTCTTCGTAGCCGCCAATTCCGATGTAATCCAAAAAGAACATCGGCTCCGCACCGGCGGGGAGAATGTCGTTTACACAGTGGTTGACGATGTCGATGCCGATGGTGTCGTGCTTTGCCATCGCTTGGGCGATGCGCAATTTCGTGCCCACCGAATCGGTGCTTGAGACAATCAGATATTCGCTCCGCGGATCGACATCGAATACGCCGCCGAAACCGCCGGGTGCCGACACCACACCATCTACGTATGTTTCCCGCGCGATCTCCGCGATGCTTAGCTTGATGCCGGCCGCAGCATTGAGGTCGACCCCTGCCGCGGCATACCTGTTGGCCGAAACTTCCGTCATTCGCAATTCGCGATTACGAGGCGGCAACCGGCTCCGGCACCAACCGGTCCATGCGCAATTTGTCCATTTCCAATTGCACGTCGATCGGGTACTTGCCGGTGAAACATCCACGACAGTATTCGTTGCGTCCCGCTGCTACGGCTTCCTCCAACCCTTCCAAACTCAGATAGCAAAGAGTGTCGGCGCCGATCATTTGGCAGATCTCTTCAACCGTGTAGTTTGCCGCGATCAACTGATCGAGTGTCGCCATATCGACACCGAAATGGCAAGTCGATTTGATCGGTGGAGCCGCGACACGCACATGCACCTCGGCCGCACCAGCTTCTCGCAACATCTTCACAACGTGTCGGATCGTGGTGCTACGAACTATCGAATCGTCCACTACGACGATCCTTTTGCCGTTTATGACCTGCTTCATCGCGTTGAACTTGGTCTTGACGCCGATGTCGCGCATGTATTGATCAGGTTGAATAAAGGTCCGACCGACGTATCGGTTCCTGACGAGACCTTCGGCATACGGAATGTTCGCTTCCGCAGCGAAGCCCGCGGCATGCGGCGTCGATGAGTCTGGGATTCCGATCACCAAGTCCGCCTCAACCGGGTTCTCGCGATACGCAATTGCGCCCATCTGCATCCTATTTTCATAGGCCAAACTGCCTTCGAGCACACTGTCTGGACGAGCGAAGTAGATCTGCTCGAAGATGCACATTTTGTGGGTCGATGAAGCCTTGGGCCAGATCCAATCCTGGATCCCGTCCAAATTGACGATCATCACTTCGCCAGGTTCTAGTTCTCGTACGAACTCCGCCCCCAAGTTGTCGAGCGCGGCGGATTCCGAAGCGAACACCCAACCTCCATCCAATTTCCCGAGGCACAGCGGACGAACCCCGAGAGGGTCCCGGACCGCGATCAACTCATGTTTCGTCATCATGATCAGCGAGTACGCCCCGTTAAGCATTGACATTACTTTGTCGGAGATGTCGAACCAGTCATCGCCCGGTGTCTTGGCAAAGAGCTCAGCGATAACCTCGCTGTCGGTGCTACCGGTGAATTCGCTGCCGTATTCTTCCCGGCAGAATTCGCGCAACTTCATGGCGTTTATGACGTTGCCGTTGTGACCGACGGCGAGCGCGCCGCGGGGGCCGTACGCCATGATCGGTTGGGCGTTGTGACGCCGATTGGACCCAGTGGTCGAGTAGCGCGTGTGAGCTATCGCTAGATGTCCTTGAAGGTCGGCCAAGTCCCTCTCTTCGAATACTTGGGAAACCAACCCAACTTCAGCGGTCAGGCTGAGCGATGTGCCGTTCGACGCCGCGATGCCGGCACTTTCCTGTCCGCGGTGCTGAAGAGCAAAGATTCCGAAGAATGCCGCACGTGCCGCCTCGTGTCCCGGAATATATGCACCGAATATGCCGCAAGCTTCCCGCGGCTTATCGTTGCCGATGGCAACGTTTTCGGTCTCGAGATTTAGTGATCCACGCAAGTCCGGAGCGGTCGCGACGTGGCGCAACACCCACATTAACTCGTCATCTTCCGAGCACGTGCACTGTACATGTTAATTCCGATTCACATCTGACGCACGTATCGGGATCCGATAACTCAAACCGGCGGCACTACCCATTCGGGCGATTCGCCTCGCGCCACTCGAGCAACATTTGCGACGGCGTTGTGTGTTGCGTTGTGTTCAGATTCCAGCGCACGCGTCGCCAAATGAGGCGTAACAACGACATTTGGCAATTCAGGGAGATCGTTGTCGGCTTCGATCGGTTCGACCTCGGTCACGTCTAATCCAGCTCCGAAAATCTGACCGTCGTTCAATGCCCGTTTCAACGCAGCTTCGTCCACCACGGGACCGCGACACGTGTTCACCAATATCGCGGTATTTTTCATCATCGCGAACTCCCGATCCGAAATCATGTGGCGCGTCGTCCGCTCCAAAGGAACGTGGAGGCTGACAATGTCCGAGGTTTCGAGCAATTCGTCTAATTCGACGAAAGTAGCGTTTGCCGCTTGGATGTACTCATCGGCGTAGTCCACGACGTCGTGGTAGACGACTTCGCATTCCCATCCTTGCAGCCGCTTCGCCACGCGAGAGCCGATCTGGCCAAGTCCGACGATGCCGATCCGTTTGCCGACCAACGTATGGAACTCAGTTCGATCGCCGCCGACCCCAGCCATCCAAGTGCCGGCCTTCACAGAATCGATCTGTCGGTCGATTTTCCGCTCCACCGACAGCATCAGGATTATCGCGTGTTCGGCCACAGCGACGGCATTGGCGCCTCCGTTGTTGGCGACTTCAACACCGAGTTCCGCCAAAGCCGCTTTGTCCATCCAATCTGTGCCGGCACTGAATGTTTGGATCAGA
Source organism: Dehalococcoidia bacterium (assembly GCA_965203505.1). GTDB lineage: Bacteria > Chloroflexota > Dehalococcoidia > Lucifugimonadales > Lucifugimonadaceae > Bin127. Next base: position 2,970,653 of record OZ241880.1, on the reverse strand, counting down.
CGGAGGTTGCTCATTTCTGAGATCATCTCCGTGTCGAACGCCCGATGTCCACCAGCAATCAATGCGATCGCGTCTTGGCACTCTCGTATAACGTCTGCTCGCGACTGCTTCGAGTCGACGACCCTCAAATCCAACTCCGGGTATTTTTCTGCCTCTTCACTGGCCTCTCTTTGACGGATGTTCAAACGGCCCTCAGCTATCGGACCCAGCAGAACCGCTACAGGCATCGTTGCAACTCTCGACTTTCTACGCAATGCATCGTTTATGTGTGTGCTCTACCCGTACGAATCGAACGACCAAAATGGGTGCCGTCGGAGTAGCCACGAATAGCGCATTATACTAATTTGAAGATGCACGTTTGCGGCATTTCTCCCAACTTTTTGAACCGCATGACGATCCGGAAAATCCAACTGTCCTGACGGGATTGTCTCCGCACGTAGTCCATTCAATGCCCGAGCCGTCTATCGAACGCGCAATGATCCGTGTCCCGGCTACCAGCGCAAATCTCGGACCCGGTTTCGACTGCCTAGGGATGGCTGTAGATCTCTGGAACGAGACCACGGTAACCCGCGGGAAATCCGCCGTAAAAATCCGCGGCGAAGGCGAAGAATCATTGCCGACTGACGATTCCAATCTCATCGCCACGAGCGCTAAACACACTTTCCACGCACTCGGAGTAGACGAGACAGATTTGGTCTTCGAATGCGTCAACAAAGTTCCGTTGACTCGTGGTCTGGGTTCTTCTTCCGCTGCGACCGTCACCGGTATCGCCGCCGCATTCGCATTTGCCAATCAAGATTTATCGGACGCCAAAACGCGCGAACGAATGTTTGCCATTGCAGCCGATATCGAGGGGCATCCTGATAACGCGGCACCCGCGGTTTTCGGCGGTTGCCAGATCGGGATCCACGTCGAGGAGCCATCCGCTCATCCCGGTTGGATCACGAGTCACGTGCCGGTCTCCGATGAGCTGAAAGCCGTGGCGTTCGTTCCCGATTTCTCGATGCAGACCGAGGCGGCCCGGGGCATCCTGCCCGATACATTGACGCGATCCGATGCAGTGTTCAACGTGGGACGAGCGGCGATGTTGGTTCACGCATTGTCATCTGGGCAGTGGGATCTGATCCGCCACGCGACGGACGATCGTTTGCATCAACCACAACGGATTCAACATTTGTTTCCCAAATTCAGTCCGATCGCCCGCGGCGCGCTCGATGCCGGGGCACATGGCGTTTTTCTATCTGGCGCCGGTCCCACGATCATGGCATTAGCGACCGACCGCTTCATGACGATCTGCTACGAGATGTCCGAAAACGCCCGCAAAGCGCAGATCGAAGGGAAAGCCATGGTCCTAGACATCTCGAATGACGGCGTTCAGATAATACAGGCACCTGATTTCCACGATTCGCAACCATGAGTGAAGACGCCCAACTCGTCGTTCAAAAATTCGGCGGCAGTTCGCTCGCGACCGAAGACCTCATAAAGAGCGTCGCTCGCCGCGTGTGTGATCGTCGAGCCCTCGGCGTGGATATAGTCGTCTGCGTATCAGCGATGGGCGACACGACCGATGAACTGCTCAATCTCGCCAATCGGCTCTCCGGAGACCGATCGCCTAGCCCGCGTGAAACGGACGCCCTAATCTCGACCGGTGAACTCGTGAGCGCATCTTTGCTTGGGATCGCGATACGCGGGCTGGGGCATGATGCGATCAGCTTAAGTGGAAGGCAAGCAGGCATTCGGACTGACGAGACGTTCGGTTCGGCACGGATCGCAGAGATCGATCCGGCGAGAGTGTTGCGCGAGCTCGGCCGGAGACGAATTGTTGTTGTAGCCGGTTTTCAAGGATTGACGCCGTCGGATGACACGACGACACTTGGCAGAGGCGCGTCGGACTTGACCGCGGTCGCTATCGCTGCATCGATTAAAGCGGACGTTTGCGAAATATACACCGATGTAGACGGCATTTACACTGCCGATCCACGATTGGTGCCTGATGCGCGGATCATTTCACACATCGGCTACGAAGAGATGCTCGAGATGGCATCGTTGGGGGCCAAGATGAACCCTCGATCAATCGAGATGGCCGCGGTGCACAAGGTTCCGATGCTCATCACTTCGTCGTTCAACCCCGACGCGATAGGTACTCAAATCACCAACTTTGAAGGCAGTGACAGCGACATGGAGATCCGAAAAAGCATAACCAGCATCGCAACAGAGCGCTCCGTCGCAAGAGTGACTCTTCACGGTATCGCTGATAAGCCGGGTATCGCTGCCGCAATCATGTCACCATTGGCGGAAGCCGGGATCAGCGTAGATGTCATCGTCCAAAACGTTTCAACTCGTGGCTTAACTGATATGTCGTTCACCGTCGGCCAAGAGTATTTGCAACGTGTGGCAGAGATAACTGAGGGCAACGAGAACGTTGAGCATTCCGGACTCGCCACTCGCGGCGGATTGGCCAAAGTGAGTGTTGTCGGCACTGGTATGACCAATTCGCCTGGTTACGCGGCTCGAATGTTCCGCGCCCTTGCAGACGCGGGTGTGAACATCGAGATGATAACGACATCCGAAATCCGCATCACCTGCATCGTCGACCAAGAACAGGTCGGCACGGCGGCTAAAGCGATCCATGCCGAATTCGAACTTGAAACGATTTAGCACGACGCTGTTAAAGAATGACTGACGACGCTCCAGTTCCGATCAACGTCTCTGGCGCATTTGGCCGAGATGTCGCGGTTGTCGTCGTCATCCCGACGTTCAATGAAGCCGAGAACATCCGCGTCATCGTAGAGGGACTCCTATCCCTAGACGTTCCAAAGTTAGGCGTACTGTTCGTCGACGATTCGTCACCAGACGGGACGGGCGACATTGCCGATGGTCTCACACGTAAATTTCCCGGTCGCATCGTCGTTGCGCATAGGCGAGGGAAGCTAGGGTTGGGAACGGCATACGTCGCCGGTTTCAAGATCGCGTTGGAATCGGGCGCACCGTATATCGTCCAGATGGATTGCGACCTTTCACACCCGCCAGCCGAGGTCCCGCAAATGGTGGCGGCACTCAAAAAATCGGACGTGGTTGTCGGGACTCGCTACAGCGGTGGTGGCGACGTCGATCCGAATTGGAACATGTCTCGAGTGCTGCTCAGCAAATGGGCCAATTTGGGAATCCGTATGATCCTTGGATTGAATGTGCACGACGCGACAGGGGGATTCAAAGCATATCGCCGCCGCGCCCTTGAAGCCATAGATTTGGATCGTCTCTCAATAACCGGCTTCGGGTTTCAAGCTGAGGTCGCGTATCGGACTCAGCGTGAAGGGTTAAAAATAGCTGAGCATCCGTACACCTTTATGGAACGGACGGCAGGCAAGTCCAAGATGTCGCTGCAAATCGCAGCCGAAGCCTTTTGGCGTTTAACATTGCTGCGCCTAAAGCGACATTGAAGGTTGTTGTTCGAGACCTTCCCCATTTGCAAGTGCCGTTCAGCCGTATGAGAATAGACTTGATTCGTTGCGACTGCATCCCTGGTCAATATCGCAATCATGCCCACCCACATGACAGCTACTGATTTCACAATCATCGGAGAAAACATCCATTGCACGCGCGTCGTCAAGCGTGGCGGGATACGTGGTCACGTGTTCGACGACGGGTCCGAAGCAGTGAAATATCGTTCGGGTGGCGAAGCGCGTTTCGTGCGCGTGCCGGAACACTTCGAGAGCACGCAACCATATCAGCAAGGCAACTTGAAACACTTCATGATTGCGGTCTGGAAAGGCGTCAACGGCAGCGGGTCCGATGCCGCTGAAGGTGAGGCCTATATCGAGCACGAAGTGGGGCGGCAAACACGGGCAGGTGCAACGTATCTCGACTTAAACGTCGACGAACTCTCGCACCGACTCCACGAACAGATCGAGGCCATGAGATGGCTGGTTAAATTCGTGCAATCGGTGTCCAAGGTTCCGCCGAGCATAGACTCTTCTAACTCCGATATCATTCAAGGCGGCCTTGAAGAGTACGATGGATCATCTGGTCAACCCATGGTCAACTCTGTCGCGCTCGAACGGCTCGAAACGCTGGACTTGATCGTCGAACACAACGCAAGGTGCATCATCTCTGCGGCCTCTGAGAGCGGCATGCCCGACAATGCTGATGAGCGACTTGAAAACGCAACGCGTGTAGTCGACGCGGCGAGCGACCGCGGCATCGACTACGAGGACATGTTCATCGACCCGCTATTCTTTCCCGTCTCCGTCGACAAGGCGTACGGCCCCCACGCGTTGGAGGCGATTGCGAAGTTACGGGACCGCTTCGGTGAAGACGTTCACATCACTGGGGGAATGAGCAACGTGTCGTTCGGCCTACCTAAACGAGCGTTGGTAAACGAGGCGTTTGTCAGGCTGGCGGTTGAAGCTGGAGCGGATTCGGGTATCATCGACCCCATACAAGTTAAAGTCGAGCGAGCCATGAACCTTGACATGGAGTCCCCACGCGTCCGATATGCGGTCGATCTACTTCAGGGTAGGGACGACTTCGCGATGAATTACATCACTGCGTACCGAAGTGGCGAACTTGATTGACGGCGTTTCCGCACGTCCGCCAGACTTTTCAATACCCTGACGGAGGTCTCTAGGAGACCTGACCTATGGCGAGCACTCGCGAACCAACATACATCCGCGTAGTCTTCCGTTGGATGAGCCAGGTATTCTGGTTCACGTTTCACAACGTGAACGACTTCATGTCCGTAAACGGACACTACCTTGCCGCAGCCATCGCTTTCTACAGTTTCCTGTCGATCTTCCCGTTGTCCATAGCTTTGATCACGCTGTGGCGTTTTGTAGTGGGAATTGAAGGTTTCGAGGATCGCTTGATCACCGGCATCGTCAATCAGATCCCGGTTTTGGCGGAAACCGAGGGTCCATCTTTCGTGGAGGGATTCATCCACAACGTCAGCAACCAACCAGCCGTTACGTCCAGCCTGACGGGTCTCGGGCTTTTCGTGGCGGGTATGGGCGTGTTCGGTTCGATCCGCAAGAGTGTCAACATCATCTGGGGGATCTACAGCCCCCGTCCGTTCCTCACCGAGCGGCTGATCGACTTCGTCATGATGACGGTCGCATCTTCGCTCATATTCTTGTCCGTCCTGTTGTCAACGATATTCTCCTTCATCGGAGAGATTGCTTTCCTTTTGGCCAGCGAGGTGGCGCCGTTTAATCAATGGGTAGTTATAGTCGCCGGTCTAGCGATTCCGGCGACTATAACCTACGTCGTTTTCTCCGTCGTCTACTGGTGGCTTCCGAATACGAACGTACGGTTTGTCGAGATCCTTGGTGTTGCTTTCCTAGCCACCGTGGCGTTCGAATTGACGAAATTTATCTTCATCTTGTTCCTGCGCAACTCAGGCGGGTTGCTGACGTCGATTTACGGGAGCATCAGCACCGTGATGATGTTCTTTTTCTTCGTGTACATCGAATCCATCATCTTGCTTGCAGGTGCGATGTTGTCCGCGAAATGGTCTAACCATCTGCGAATTCGAGACCAACGTCGGCAAAACCAGTTGTTGATCGCCAACTTGCAACGGATAAACAGTACCGATCGGTTGACGTTCTTGCCGTCTGCGTGACAAGTTCAATCATGACTCGGATTGCATCCGCCCCGAGCCCGGCGGTCTTCCGCAAGGAAGCGTGTATCAACGAGCCAGTTCGGATGCGAACGTGAAGAGCGCGGGTAACCCGCCAGTGTGCACAAAGATCAACGTCTCGTCGGCCGATACGTTACCTTCGCGAATGTCATCCAACATCGCCGCCATGACCGTGCCCGTGTAGTTCGGGTCCAGCATAATCGCGTCCGTCTGCGCGGCGAGCTTGATTGCATCAGCGACCTGGGCCGTCATGATACCGTAGCCTTCGCCGACAAATTGATCGAGGACGCGCATATCGTCTTCCACAAACGTGATCGGTAGACCTGTCAGATCGCGAATGTCGTCGGTATGTTGGAATATGTATTCGTCGAGCGGCATGTCGTAATTCACCGTGACACCAGTGAAGCGCCAATCGAGACCTAGATTCTTGGCCGCGAGTATCAACCCGCACAAGGATCGACCAGCGACTCCGTAGATGTGGACGTTCTCAAGGCCTCGTTCCTCGATCTGATCGAGCATTTCAAGGCCGCATCGGACGAAACCCACCATGCCGACAATCCTCGGAAAAAGATGCTCCTGCAAGAAATAGACCTTGGCACCTTCGGACTCCATTTGCTGCTTCAAGTCTTCAGCGAACTGGACCGCGTTCTCAGACTGGAATTGGTCCAGCAGATGAAGCTCAGCGCCGAGTAATTTGTCGATTAGCAGATTGCCCTGAACCTTTCGGTGTGCGGCATTCTTAAGGATCAGGACATACCTCAACCCAGCCTTGTTGGCGGCCGCGGCCGTCATTCGGGCATTGTTCGAGTGATAGTCCATGATGTTTATGAGCGTGTCATAACCAGCCTCAACGATATGAGGCATCTCGAACTCGTAGTGGCGGGCTTTGTTTCCGCCATACGCCAATCCCGTCAGGTCCTCGCGTTTGATGTAAATCTGAGGGACGTTAATCACCTCTTCCGACAAACTTTCCCGCAGGCGCGTCATTTCCTCCAAAGGAGTTGGAGTATGGGCGATCTCAGCGCGGGGAAACGCGTCGATTCGGGCAGCGAGTTGGTCACGTGTGAGTAGGTTTGACATTGCGATTCGCTCATAACCCCGAACGGGGTATGGTGGACGAAGTGGGTTGTTCGGGATACGGCGGGATAAAATGGTATCAGGAGAAGATTTAGAGATGTCCGACCGAGTATTCATCTACTGGGATAATTCGAACCTGTTTATCGGCGCGCGCGCGCTGGCATCTGAACTCGAAGGAGCAGATGCGTACTACCGAGTTCGTTTGCAGTTTCAAAAGTTGTTGCGTCTCGCCCACGCCGATAGGCCGGTTGAGCGCGCTTACGCTGTTGGGTCAGTACCTCCGGAATTGCGAGCCGTTTGGAATCGATTGGAGGGGACTGGTGTAGAAGTCGACCTTTTCGAACGGGGCGAAACTTCGGGTAGGGAACAGGCTGTAGATCACGCATTGCAGACTCGGATGTTGCGCGACCTCATCGACAATAACGGCAATCCTGGAGTTGTCGTGCTGTTGACCGGCGATGGCGCGGGTTTCTACGACGGCGTCGGATTTCACGCTGACATCGAGAGAATGCACGATCGAGGCTGGCAAGTCGAGGTTCTGTCGTGGGAACAGAGTTGTAACCGAAGGATGCGAAGTTGGGTTGAAGAAAACGGTCGATTTATAAGTCTGGACCACTACTACTTGAGCGTCACATTCCTTACCGAAGTCGCGCCCGGTGGTCGTCTGGCAATGCCGCGTTACGATTCGCCACTTGACCTTTCGCAACGCCTCAACTCCTGATTCTGGGTCCTGCCGGCGTCAAACGATGCCATAGTAACCCTCATGCCGCGCCCATCGATCCGACACTTGGGCTGCGATGACCTCCCCCGTGCAGGTGAGGGTGCCGTCATCGCTAACCAACTCACACTCCAGGGTGGTTCGACGACGATCAACGCCCGTGACACACGCTCTAACCGTAAACGGCATCGATAGCGGCGTCGGTTTCAAGTAGTTGACGTGCAATGACGCGGTGGCGTACCACAGCAACGGGCGTTTTCCGTCGCCGGCGTATCGTCCCGCCCTTTTGTAGGCATCGGCAATCGCGGTACAGACGCTGTGACAATCAATGACAGCGGCGATGATGCCACCGTTGACTATGTCGTGCGGCATTGCGGCGTGGTGCAACTGAGGCGTAAAGCGGCAGACCGACACATCGCCATCCCAACTCGACTTTATGTTCAGACCCCGCTCGTTCCACGCTCCGCATCCGAAGCAAGAATTGCCAAACAGACCGTCTTGGACGTAAAACGGTGGCGAATGCAGTGATGCCCTGTTTTGGCGAGAGCTCGTCAATTGCTGCGACTCGCGGCTCTTCGTCTCCTACGCCTGCGGTGCCTTGTGCCTGCTTTAGCCGGTTTGGTCGGAGAGCCGTTGAGGCCATGCTCCGCCAATATATCCGCTATCTTGATCTCTCCACTCCCTTTCTCCGTTGAGTTCGAGTGTCGCCCGTTGTCACTCGTCTTGACCGCGCAGTCACCATTGGCATCAGGGTCAGGCACGATGCCCGTGATGTCGCGTAAGTAGCTGCCAGTAAACGAATCATCGACCGAGGCGATGAATTCGGGAGTTCCAACCGCTACCAACTCCCCTCCCTCGTCTCCGGCATGTGGCCCTAGATCTATGATCCAATCCGCATTCTTGATCAGATCCAAGTGATGTTCGATCAACAACACCGTGTTCCCGTTGTCAACGAGCCGGTGCAGGACTGTGAGCAATTTCGCCGCGTCGTCGAAAGAAAGCCCGGTCGTCGGTTCATCGAGGATGTAAAGCGTTTGGCCGGTGCTACGTTTCGATAACTCCGATGCCAGTTTGATGCGTTGCGCCTCGCCACCGGACAGAGTGGTCGCTGGTTGACCCAATCTGATGTAGCCGAGGCCTACGTCCATTAGCGTCACGAGTTTGGACGAGATCTTGGGGATGTTCTCGAAGAGTGCGTGCGCCTCGGTAACGGTCATGTTCAGAACGTCGGAAATTGAAGCTCCCTTAAAGAGGATTTCGAGAGCCTCCCGGTTGTATCGCTTACCGTTGCACACTTCGCAAGGGACAGTGACATCCGGCAAAAACTGCATCTCGATCTGTGTATATCCGGCGCCGGAGCAAGCTTCGCATCTGCCGCCTCGTACATTGAAAGAGAACCGGCCCGGCGCGTAACCCCTGGCTCTTGCCTCGGGCACCGTAGCGTAAAGTTCACGGATGGGCGTAAAAACTCCGGTGTAAGTCGCCGGGTTGGAACGTGGTGTCCGCCCGATCGGTGACTGATCGATGTTGATCACTTTGTCGACGTGCTCCAACCCCGTAACCTCGTCGTGCGGACCTGGTCGATCTTTGGCGCGGTAGAAATGTTGTGCCAGTCGCTTGAGGATGATTTCGTTGACCAACGTGCTTTTGCCGGACCCCGAAACCCCGGTGACGCAAACGAAGACACCTAACGGGATGTCAATATCGACATTTTTCAAGTTGTTGGCGCGCGCCCCAGCGACCGCAATGGAATCCTCGCCAACCGCCCGTCGCTCTTTGGGCGTCCCGATCTCTTTGCGCCCTCCCAAGTAGTCCCCAGTGATCGATTCTTCCGCCGCGATGATCGCCTCGATGTCTCCTTGCGCGACGATCTCTCCTCCGTGTTCGCCGGCTCCGGGTCCGAGATCGACGATGTGATCAGCCGCACGCATCACCGCCTCGTCGTGCTCAACGATCAACACCGTGTTACCGACGTCGCGGAGACTCTTCAAAGTTGCAATGAGGCGGTCTCCGTCGTGGGGATGCAGTCCGACGGACGGCTCGTCGCAAACGTATAGCACGCCCATCAATCCCGATCCGATCTGAGTTGCCAATCGGATCCTTTGACCTTCACCACCCGACAAGGTTCCCGCGGAGCGATCCAACGTAAGATAGTCCAACCCGACGCGAGATAGGAACCCGAGGCGCGATTCGATTTCTTTGAGGATTTGGTCGGCGATAGACGCCTCACGTTGTGTCAAGGGCTCACTAACGTGTCGCCCTTGGTCAGGCCATACTCCGTTTCGGCATGCTTCAACCCATTGGAGTGCGTTTTCCACCGATTGACGCGTCACTTCCATGATGTTCATGTTCAGGACGGTGACCGCCAAGGCGTCGGGTTTAAGCCGATCGCCGTTACATGAGTTGCAGGTCCGCTGCGACATGTAGCGTTCGATATCGTTGCGTACGTTTTCCGATTCAGTGTTCGCGTGCCGTCGCTCAAGGTTTGGGATGACACCCTCGATCCTGCCATTCCAGGCATAGACGGCACCAGATGAGGTTTCGTGCCTCAGTCGGACCTTCTTTCTGCCTGATCCGTAGAGAACGAGTTTCAGGTGTTCTGGTCGAAGCTTGACAACCGGCGTGTCGAGCGGCACGTCGAAATGTTCGTTCAGCGCCCGTAATGGCCCCCATGCCCACTGCGAGTTCTTCCCATCGCGGCTCCAGGGGGCGACGGCACCTTCACCGAGCGAAACTGATTTGTTAGGCAACACCAGATCCGGGTCGATTTCTAATCGGTAACCGATACCCGAACAGTCGGCGCAAGCTCCGAACGGCGTGTTAAATGAAAAGTTCCGTGGTTCCAACTCCGACATCGAGATATCGCAGTCCGGGCAAGAAAACTGCTCGGAATAGGAGAGGTCCTGAGCATCAGAACCACTCTTGGATCGCCGACGCTGTTTGTTGATCGTGCCTGCGGCGACTGTGCTGCGCGCGCCGGAAGTCAGTTCTTCGACGAGCCGTTCACTCGGGTTCAACACCGAAACCGTTAGCGCGCCGTCAGACGCCTTAAGCGCCGTCTCGACCGATTGCGTCAGCCGCTCTCTCTCGGTGGTGCTCCGAATGATGATTCGGTCGACGACGATCTCGATGTTGTGCCACTGGTTTTTGTTGAGCGATATGTCCTCGCTGAGTTCCATCACCTCCCCGTCCACGCGCACTCTCACAAACCCGGCGCGACGCGCTTCCTCGAAAATCGCGGTATGCTCACCTTTTTTGTGTTTGATTACCGGCGCCAGCAACAACAATCTCGAGCCGTCGTCCAGCCTGAGAATCGAATCGACGATCTGCTGAACCGTCTGCCTTTGGACGGGCTTTCCACAGTTGCGGCAATGCGGGCGCCCCGCGCGCGCAAACAACAGGCGCAGGTAGTCATAGATCTCGGTCACCGTACCTACGGTAGACCTCGGGTTTCGGGAAACACCTTTTTGATCGATAGAAATCGACGGGCTCAGACCTTCGATGTGATCGACCTCAGGTTTCTCCATCCGGCCCAGGAACTGGCGGGCGTATGCCGAAAGGCTTTCCACGTAGCGCCGCTGGCCTTCGGCGTAGATCGTGTCGAAGGCCAAACTGCTCTTACCGGAACCCGATACACCGGTGACGACAACCAATTTGTCACGCGGAATGCGTACGTCGATGTCTTTGAGGTTGTGCTCGCGTGCGCCTCTTACGATGATTTCGTTTTCGGTCATCAGTTGGTATTGAAAACGGGAGCGAAGCCGACGACTCCCGACGGACCGTCGCGTACCCACTCCGAAAGTAGGTTTCGAATCGATTCTAGAGTAAGATCACTTCGCGCTGAAGTGTTAGCGGAGTCATAGCGAGGAAACTCAATAGTGGATCGCGTTGCCTACGCCGCCACCTGCCGCGATCGCGTCGCCGTTGATCGCGACCGCTTTCGGCGAGGCGACAAATGCCGCAACGTACGCGATTTCCCGCGCGTCGATGAGTTTTCGAACCGAGTTCGCCCCCGCCATCTCATCAAGAATCTCTTCCACCGAAACATCGCTGGCCTCCGCGCGCGCTGCGGCGACGCGAGGTGTTGCCTCGGTCCGCGTCGCGCCCGGGTGAATCACAACCGCATTGATGCCGAATGGTCCCAACTCATCTGCGAGGTTTTTCGTCAATGCCGACACAGACACGTTGCGTATCGAACCAACGGCAGAGCCGCTCGAACGGGACGCCAACCCGCTGATGTTGATGATTCGTCCCCACCCGCGTTCTTTCATGATCGAGGCGACTGCCCGAGCGCAGCGGAGATAGCCGAGAACTTTGGTGTTGATGTCTTCATTGAACGCATCATCGGTAACACCCTCGATTCCTGGTACCGGCGCCTGACCGAGGGGCCTTGCGGCATTGTTGACGAGGATGTCGATCCCACCCAATTGGAAATTCGCTCGCGCGACCATGCTGTTCACTGAAGCTGTATCGGTGGTGTTGCACTCGATCGCGTAGATGTCGCGACCGGTGTCCCCTGCAATCTCGTTGGCCGTATCTTGCAGAGGATCGGCGTTCCTAGCGCAGATTGCGACATCGCAACCCTCTCTCGCAAGTTCCCATGCAATGGCTTTGCCGATGCCTCTACTGCCGCCCGTTACTATCGCGAGTTTGCCTTCAAGTTCCAGATCCATTTGACGACCTCTGTGTGTGTCCACGTTAACTTCAGGTATTCAATTCGGCTATTTCAGCAGGGCTGAACTCTTCTCAGTACTGAAATGCAATGTTTCCACCTTAACCTGAATAGCACAACATTGAGTGCCACTTGTGGTCGGTCTGCGGGGAGCGATCGATGCTGGGATCAGCGTCCGGATCGTCTTCGTGGTTAACATTTGTGCCGACGATGAATCGACAATGTGGGTCATATGAAACCAAATCGCATGAAGCGAAAGTTACTAACCGGCAAGCCGGCTTTCGGCGTTTCGGTGATGATTCCCTCTCCTCACATCGTCGACATCGTCGGGCGCCTTGGTTTCGACTGGGTGCTCATCGATTGTGAACACGGTTCGATATCTATTGAATCCGCGGAACTGATGGCGATGGCGGCTGAAACTGCCGGCGTGACACCGATCGCTCGACCGCCGGTGAATTCGTTCGAGGCGATCGGTCAGCTTATGGACAGAGGCATGATGGGAGTGCAAGTGCCTCATGTGAACACGGCGGCGGATGCACGAGGAGCAGTGCAAGCTGTTAAGTACCATCCTGACGGTGGTCGTAGCTTGGCTGCGGGGGTCAGATCGTCCTCATACGGTCTAGGCATGTCGATGTCCGATTACGCTCAAGCCTCAAACGCCGAAACATTGGTCTGTGTGCAGATCGAGGATGCCGAAGCCGTGAACAACGTGGATGAAATTGTGGAAGTTGAAGGGGTAGACGTGTTCTTCGTTGGCCCTTCAGATCTGTCGCAATCGCTCGGATACCCGGGACGCCTAGATGCCCAACCCGTCCGCGCCGCGATGGATCACGTGTTCGGCGTAGTTTCAGCCGCAGGCAAAATCTCGGGATCTGCAGGGAACGCCGATGCGACACGCAGATATCTAGATCAACGTGTTTCCTATCTGTACACCCATCTCACTACGCTGCTGGCATCGGGCGCGAACGGGTTTCTTGCTAGCGTAACTGGCTGAATGGAAACGCGAGCGAGATTCGAAAATCCCACCGTCGAAGCGCCTATGCGATCGCCGGTCGCATTCGCCAGTGTTGAGTGACTTGTTCGAAAGCGTGCGCCAATTGAAGAACTGAGAAGTCGGCCCGTTGGCGTCCCACGATCTGAAGCCCAGCAGGCAATCCCGCAGGGTCGAAACCGGCGGGCACCGAAATAGCGGGAAGACCGGTTACCGTAATGGATGAGCACGGCGCCATCCACTCTAGGTAGTTCGCCAAGGGTTTGCCTGCCACTTCCTGTGGGTACTCTTCGTCGGCCGAGAAGGGTGGCACCGATGTTACGGGCAGAACCAAGTAGTCGTAGCGGCTCATGAAGTCAGCCATCCTGACGTACAGTGCGGTCCGAGCCTCCTCTGCTTTCTTGACTTCGAGCGCTGAAAGGTTCATCCCTTGCTCGGCGTTCCAGATAATGGTCTCTTTCACTAACTCTCGATGATCGCGGATGTTCGCCTCGTGTTGATGGGCAAAAATCGCGGCGCGCAGCGTGTGAAAGATTTTGCCGGCATCTTCCAAAGGTGGCTCGGCGTCTTCGACGACACATCCGAGATCCTCGAAGATTTGGCGTTGCGAATCGAGAGTCTCGTTGATCACGGGATCTATAGGCGCGCCACCGACGTTTCTACTCCAAGCGATTTTAGTGCCTACAAAATCCCGGCCCAACGGTTGTGCAAACAAGGATGAATCTTGCATAAGCGCGTTCGGAACGCGTGGGTCGGGCCCCGCCAATGCGACGAGTTGCAGTGCGACGTCGGCAACGGTACGCGCCATGCCGCCCGTCACCGACTCTGAGGTGTATCCGAGAGGCGCGGGATGGACCGGAACTGTTCCGATGCTGTTACGCATCCCAACGACGTTCGACCAAGCGGCTGGATTTCTTAGGGAACCACCGAAATCGGAGCCTTGTGCGATCGGCATCATCCCGCAAGCGAGCGCGACCGATGCCCCACCGCTGCTGCCGCCGCAAGTTTTCGTCAGGTCATATGGGTTGAGCGTGATACCGAACACTTCGTTGAAGGTCTGCGAACCCGCGCCGAATTCAGGTGTATTGGTCTTTCCGATAACGATGGCACCCGCGGCTTTGTATCTCTGGACGGTCAGCGAGTCTTCATTCGGCACGAAGTCTTCAAAGATACGCGAACCATATGTGGTTCGAATGCCAGCGGTGGGTTGCAGATCTTTAATTCCGACCGGTAAGCCATGCAAAGGCCCGAGTGAGTCGGGACCTTCGTTCGCCCACACGTCGTCCGCATCGGATGCTTTATCCAACAATTCGTCACCGTCGAGCATGGTGACGATGGCGTTGACTTTGGGGTTTACGCGTTCGATCTGCGCCAAGTGGGCAGCCATCACATCCCGCGCCGAAATCTCACCATTGCGTACCCAGCGCGCGATGTCACTCGCGGTCGCGAAGCAGAGCTCGGTCGTGTCGTTCGGGACAGCGTTTACCACCAGGTCTGCCCTTCCACCTCGTTCTGGATGTCGCTCCAGTCACGTGTGTAGATGCCGGTCGAGAGGTATTTCCAACCGCCATCCGCAAAAAGCATCACGATTGTCCCATTTTCCAGCCGTTTGGCCGCCCTGATGGAACTCGCCAAGACCGCTCCTGACGAAACGCCGACGAACACCCCCGCGTCGGTCAGCAATTTTTTGGTCCAAAAGAACGACTCTTCAGCTTCGACCATTATCCGGGCGTCGAGCGCGTCAAGGTCGAGCACGGGTGGTATGAATCCGTGCTCGATCGATCGCAATCCTTGCACCTTGTCGTCAGGGTGCGGCGCTGCGGCGACGATCTTGATATCAGGGTTATATTCGCGTAGCGCCCTACCGACACCCATCAGCGTCCCGCCGGTGCCTAGACCTGCGACGAACATATCGATATCAGGTACATCACGAGAAATCTCGGGCCCGGTGAAGTTGTAATGAGCATCAGGGTTGGCACGATTTCCGTATTGGTACGGCATGAACCACGACGGGTTCTCGTGTGCCAGTTCCTTAGCGACATTGATCGATTCGTTAGTGCCTTTTTCGGCAGCCGAGAAGATGATTTCGGCACCGAAACCCTGCAAAAGCTGTACTCGCTCGGCGCTGACACTTTCCGGCATCACGACCTTTACTTCGTAACCACGGAGTCGTCCAATCAACGCTAGTCCAATGCCCGTATTCCCGCTTGTGGGTTCAAGGATGACGCCCCCACTGCCCCGTGAAAGCAGTCCGTCGTGCTCCGCTTGATCGATTAATGAAAGCGCGACTCGATCCTTGACACTTCCTGTGGGATTGTGAGATTCAAGTTTTGCGAGCAGTCGAACTTGGGGGTTCGGGCTGAATTGAGACAGGTCAACTATCGGTGTGTTGCCGATCTCCTTGGATACGTCAGGAGCGACAGCGACGCGGTCCGCGGTCTGCATGGCGTGTTGGCCTTCCCTCACCGGCCGAAACTACCGCGGATCAGGCACCAGCCTCTACCGCCGGTTCGATGCCGCAGAAGATCTCGTAGTCGATCAACTTAGTAACTACAGGTTCGTCGCCGCAAAGTTTGCAATTCGGATCGCGTCGAACCTTGATCTCCCGGAACTCCATTGTCAACGCATCGATGATCAGCATTCGGCTTGAAAGCGTTTCGCCGATGCCCATCGCGATTTTGATCGTTTCTAGCGCTTGGATGGATCCGACTAGACCAGGCAACGCCCCGATGACTCCAGCTTCTGCGCAGTTCGGCACTTCGCCAGGTGGCGGTGGGTCTGGGAACAAGCAGCGATAGCAGCTTTGGCCCGGCATATAAGTCGCGGCTTGGCCGTCGAACACCAAAATGGCACCATCAACGAGAGGCTTGCCGGCAAGATACGCCGCATCGCTGACCAGATATCGAGTTGCGAAGTTATCCGCGCCGTTGACTATGATGTCGTAGTTCGGAATAATGTCCATCGCGTTATCCGCGTTGATGGGCTCTTCGTGGGTGATCACGTTGACATCAGGATTGTGAGCCTCAAGTGTCTCTTTAGCCGAGATCACTTTGCGCCGACCGACATCGGCGTCGGAGTGCAGGATTTGGCGTTGCAGGTTGCTCACATCGACGGTGTCAAAATCGACAATACCGATCGTGCCGATACCGGCCAATGCCAAGTAGAGCGCAACCGGCGAACCCAACCCGCCGGCTCCTATCACCAAAACCTTCGTACCAACCAATTTTCTTTGGCCCGCACTACCCACATTGGGCATGATCAAGTGGCGGCTGTATCGTTGAACCTGCGCTGGTGTGAGTGGAGGGGCAGCCATCGCGCTGCCGTTGAGTGAACCGTTTGTGCTTTGCATTTGATCGACCTTCGATTGGGTGGACACTGCGGTACGTTGCAAGCTGAGTTTGATTGGAAATGCGATTCCTAGCGTCAGATATACGTGATTCTATCCCAATGATCGCTTAACGATTTTCGGAACTCGCCAGCAGCGACTCGGTGCTGCTTATCTCTAGAATGTCGTGGCGTTCGAACCTGGTCAGTTCGTAGCGCCAATCGCTAAATCGAGTTCTTGGGCGCCTTCCAACTCTCGTTGTTTCTTGGCCAAGTCGTCGATTTTGATTTCGAAAAGGTAGTCGAGGAGCATTTGCTCGACTTCGCCCCACAGCTCCCGTTGCGAACATGCGCCCGATATCAGGCATGCATCAGGTTCACTTAGGCAATCGATCGCTGCCAGAGTGTGGTCGACGCAGTCAACCACCTTGCCAACGGTGATTGCGTCAGGGGGAACCGCCAGTTTGATCCCGCCGCCGGGACCGCGCCTAGATTCGATCAACCCTGATCGGGCGAGGTCGGCGGATATCCGCAAGAGAAATGGTTCGGGAATGTGTTGCTGCTTAGCGATTACCGATGTCGTTGTGTACACACTTTCGGGTTGCATCGCGAGAAACACGAGCATTCTAACCGCGTAGTCCACTCTCATCGGTATCAACATTGCGCGAGACCATTCACTGTATCGGAATCGGTTCGATCCGGATCGGCGGAAACGAAAATGAGAAATTAAGCAACGAACCGAGCGTTCCGATGCTGCAAGTATACCAATCGATGATCGCCTCCCAACTCTATCCTGTGCCAAGTTGGAAAGTTAAAGCACCAAAGATAGAATCGAGGGTTGGCGCCCCCTTTCGGGTCGCGATTTGGTCTCCGAGACCAATAGCTCGAACGACACGACCCGAAATAAGAACCCAGAACTGGAAGTAAGTGAAACATGGACGAATTGGTGCTAGAAGCTGTCCCGCGAACTGCGATGGGCAAAAAGAACCGTGCCCTCCGCGCTAAAGGCATCATCCCGATCCACGTGTACGGATTGAACGACGCTCCACTCGCGCTGCAATCTGATATCCGCCATCTGGTCAACGTTGTCCGATCCGCCGGACGCACCTCGCCGGTTATCGTGAAATCGAATGAGGGCGATACCGATGTGACGTTAGTGCGCGAAGTCGCTACACACCCGGTTACGGGAGCCTTGCTTCACGTCGATTTCTTGCGCGTGGACCCGAACCAAACGGTCGAAGCGCCGGTTCCTGTGTTTTTAGTCAATCAAGACACGGCGCCCGGAACTCGAGGCGGTGCGGGATTCGTCACTCAGGGCGTGTACGAAGTCGTCCTAGCTGCCCGACCGGGAGAAATACCGCAGAGCCTCGAAGCCGACTGCATAGTCTTGGAGTCGCTGGACGACGCAATCCTAGCGTCTGAACTAACTTTGCCGGAAGGCGCTGCGTTGGCTGGCGACCCCTACGAACGTATCGCTTGGATCCAGCCGCCACGTGTAATCGCCGAAGACCTCGCTGAGGAAGACGAAGAAGAGATGGTTGAAGGTGAAGGCGAAGGCGAAGAAGAATCTGAGGAAGAAGAATAGCGAGATAAGCTCGCAATTCACATCTGGATTCTCTGCTTAGGGACGGTGAGCGCGCCGTCTGCGCGTGTTCGCGACGGCCTCAAACTAGCCACGCTCACGAGGTGCGTGTTGCGATTGTCGCCGCCAATTGCTTAAGATTTAACGATACGGAACATTTTGGACCGCGTTAGGCTGAGAGGCTTTACTAGGGCGTTTTGCTCGATTCTGGTGCGGCATTTGGCGTATTTCGAATGTCCGCATTGCCAGAACGCAGATGAATTCGTTAACTCAACGCCCAAAGTAATCCCTTCTTGACGCGTTCCTGACGCAGGCAACTGCGGCTACAACAAGGAGTCATTCCATGGAACCTGCCTTAGTAGCCGGCCTAGCAAGTGTGTCTGCGTTGGTGTTTTTGATTGTGGGTGTGGCGCTGGGTTATTGGGGCAATTCCCGTCTCAATTCCAGAGCCATCAAGGCGACCGAAGATGCACTGACGCAGCAGATTGAACAGGCGCGGACTAGAAGCAACGAAATTCTCAAAGAATCGCAAAACAGAGCGGAAGAATATCGAAACGAGATCGAATCGGAAAGAACCAAATCAGCCCGACAGACGAGGCGCGAACGACGTGATCTGCAACGTATTCAACGCAGAATCGACAGATCGGCGGAGGAACTGCGCACGCAGCAAACAGAGCTCCAGTCATTGGAAAAGGAACTCAAAAAGGCTGACCAGGATTTGCGAGAACGCACCGCGACGGAATTGGAGCGCGTCTCCGGGATGTCTCGGGATGCGGCCAGAGACATCCTGTTCCAACGCGCTGAGGACGACAACGATTACGAATTCAAACGCCGATTTCGCGAAGCCGAGCTCCGTTACCAAGATGAAGCCGACCAACGCGCCCGGGATATTCTTGCGGCGTCGTTGCAACGGCTCGCATCTGACGTGGTCGGAGAGGCTTCTGTAACTAGCATTCCGATCCCTTCTGAAGATGTCAAAGGCCGACTAATCGGTCGGGAAGGTCGCAACATCCGCGCGATCGAAGCCAACACAGGCGTCGACCTCTTGGTCGACGACACGCCGGATACGGTCGCGATATCGTGCTTCGACCCCATCAGGCGCGAAGTCGCCCGTGTGGCGTTGGTGCGACTGATCAAAGACGGAAGGATCCAACCAGCGCGCATCGAAGACGCCGTACGCAAGTCTCGCCGCGAAGTAGATTCTGCAGTTCGCAAAGCTGGCGAGGACGCCGTGTTAGATGTCGGGGTACGTGGTCTGCACCCAGAACTCACGAAGTTGATGGGGAGGTTAAAATACCGTTACTCGTACGGCGAAAACGTGTTGCAGCACTGTATCGAGGTCGGTCACGTCGCGGGCATGTTGGCATCCCAGATAGGGGCCAATGCGCAGGTTGCGAAGACTGCGGGATTCCTTCACGATATCGGCAAGGCGCTGACACACGAGGTGGAAGGGCCGCACGCAGAGATTGGTGCCGACGTCGCGGCACAGTACGGGATTCGCGACAACATTGTGATTCCAATACGCGAACATCACGATCGCGAAATGACGACTACGGTCTCTTTCTTGGTGGCAGCCGCCGACGCGATTAGCGCTGCGCGACCGGGGGCACGTAGCGACACCCGAGACAACTACCTCCAAAGACTCAACGAACTCGAGAGTGTGGCCCGAGGTTTCGATGGGGTCAGACGGGTTTTCGCAATCCAAGCAGGACGAGAGGTCCGTGTCCTCGTGGATCCGCAGAAGCTCAACGATGCTGATGCAAGTGTGCTGTCGAACGACATTGCGAAAGCTATCGAGCAACGTTTGCAGTATCCCGGACTCATCAAGGTGATCGTGATACGCGAATCTCGGGCTGAGGCGATCGCGAGTTGAGACCGGTCGCCATCGATCTTCGGACGAGTTAAGCGCAACCTTCGATTAAGGTGCAGGGCGCTAATGTCGGATTCTGATCCCGGAGCTCGGCACGACCCGCGATCCTACTTGATCGCACCGCCTCCTTGGCCAGTTCAAGAAGACCTGCACCTTCACACGACGGCTTCCGACGGTGTCAAAACCCCGTCGGAAATCGTTGATCAAGTGAGTAAAACCTCGTTACGTCTTTTTGCGATCACAGACCACGACACAACCTCTGGGCTGAACGAGGCAGAAACGGCGAGCCGCGAACATTCGCACATCACCTTCATACCAGGCATCGAGTTGAGCGCTCATGTCGAAGGTTCTGAAATCCACTTGACTTGCCACTTTGTTGATCGAAGCGATGGTGCGCTGCAAAGCGAATTGGCGGCGCTCGTGGAAGATCGTGAAACCAAAGCAGAACAGATCGTAGCGAGGCTGGGCGAATTGGGGTTGCCCATTTCGTGGGACGATGTGGTCGAGAACGCAGACGGCGCGATCGGCAGACCGCACATCGCTCGCGCAATGCTTGCCGCAGGATACGTAGATTCTGTGTCCGACGCTTTCAGGCTCTATCTCACACCCGGTCGACCTGCATACGTGTCGCGACGTAAACTTGACGGCGTACTTGCGTTAGAGCTTGTTAGCGGCGCAGGAGGCGTGGCGACCGTCGCCCATCCCCGTACTGTGGATAACATCGAACGCGTCCTGGAAGTACTCGCACCGGAAGGATTGACTGGAATCGAGGTATACGCCGAGAAATACGGTCATGACATGATCCAGCGGTATTCAGGTCTCGCAGATCGTTACGGGCTGGTCAAATCGGGCGGTTCTGATTACCACGCGAACAACACGCGGAACGAGGTGTTGCCGGGCATGAATGGACCTCCGCCCGGCACGGTGCGCGAACTCTACCAACGCGCTTTGGACATGCACGGCGGAGGCGTCGGATACCGTATCGACGAACAGAGACTGTAGCAGTTAACGGATGTCAGAGGGATTGATCGTCATCGCGCTGGTCCTCGGCGCCTACCTTGTCGGGTCTGTTCCGTCCGCGTACCTTGTCGGGAAATTTGTCGCGGGGATCGATATCCGAAACTACGGCAGCGGCAACGTAGGTGCTTCCAACGTATCTCACCACGTTGGTAAGAAATGGGTCGCTCCTATCGCGTTGTTCGATGTCTTCGGCAAGGGTTTATCTCCTGTCGTGGTTGGCGGACCGTTGATGCTCGACGTCAGTCCGGTAGCTGTTGCCTGTGCGGCATTAGCTGCTATGTGCGGCCATAACTGGCCGATTTTCCTGAAATTCTCAGGAGGCCGGGGCATCTCTGTAGGAATCGGTTCGATCGTGGGCTACGGTATTCCGCTTTTTGTGCTTTGGGCGACGATCCCGGGAGTCCTGTTCAGTCTGACCCCTTGGAAGGATTCGGGGGTCTCTTGGTTGATTGCGACCGTGTTGCTACCAATCTGGGCGTTGTGGGCTGGATATGATTTGTGGGTTGGCGTGTACGGAGTCGGGTTCGCTCTGATAACGATAGTCAGGCGCATTACATCCGGCGGATTCAAAGATTCGTTGTTAACTTATGGGGAGTTGACACCTGCCCGACTGGTATGGAACCGCATGGTCTACGATCGCGACATCGCGTCGCGTGACACCTGGGTGCACAGTCGCCCGAATCCGAGTAGCTAAACTGATCTCATGAGCGAGAACTCTGCGGACTTAGAACTGAATATGACGCAGTGCCCCCGTCATCAGGAGGTCGAGACCAATCTCCGTTGCGGGCAATGCAGCGTTCCGATATGCCCACGGTGCATGGTTTACGCGCCTGTAGGCTCGAAGTGTCCGGATTGTGCTTCGATCGGTGGGCCGGTGATGTTCAAGGTGACGCAGAACGATTTGATTCGGATCGGGATATTGGCGGGTTTGGCAGCGTTTGGGATCGGGGTTGCTTCGGCGGTAACGCTCGTGGCTCTATGGTCACTCGATATATTAGCTGGGGTGAATTCGAGCATCTGGTTGATCGTCGTCGGAGTGGCGGAGTTCTTGGGAGTGATGGGCGTGGTTTACGCCATGCAGCTAGTTGCAGGCATTAAGTATTCGACGAGTTTGCGGATCATGGCAGCAGGGTTGGCGTTGCTGTTTTATGTCACCCAGGTAATGGCGATCGAGATTATGGCTGGCATGTTCGTGGAACTGCTAATAGGGCCGGGGATTGTAGTGCACCTGCCCGGGTTGATCGGATTCGGTTTTGGGACCTATTACGCGATGCAGAAGTTCAAACCGTAGTCGGGATGATCTCGCCTGTGCCGGAGTTGCGATGGGCGAATGCTTCGTCGATCACGTCGAAGAGTGTGAGTGGCGGGCTGTAGTTGAAGTCGCGTTTCGCTGCGGAGAGATCGTATTCGTAGTAGGTGGGGGTGACCGGAAGGTTGACCTTGGTGTAGGGCGCGTTTAGTCTCTCTGCGAGGTAGGGGATCATGATTTCCCATCGGAAGGGCTCGCGGGATGCGAGTTGATATGTTTTTCCGAAGGTTGACGGATTGGTAAGCGCGTTTTCGTAGGCGTGGATGATGTCACGGACTTCGACGAAATGCTTTTTCCATGGGCGGCCATTGCGATCGGCGGCGATGATGAGATGGGGATCTCCATCGTAGGCTTTTGACATGAGCTCGTAAGCTTCTTGGCATTCGGAGTCGGTTGAACCTTGTAACTGTTCCATGAATGTCCGCATGTGGAACTGCCCGAAGTCCAAAACTTCCCCTGCGCCCCAAGCGTTCGCAAATCGAAATACCGTCGCCGGCAGCGCTTCCGCACGAACGTAGCGATCGACCAGATGCTCTGTCAGGACTTTGGTGTATCCGTACCACCCTGTGGCTGCTAGTGGCAGGGAGTCTTCGCGTATAGGCTCCTCGATGCCGTCGGGTGGGTACTTTTCCATCGTGCCGTCGGTGCTTGTGTGGATGACGTGTTGTATGCGATCTGATGCCAGTGCAGCCTCGAGGATGTTGAAGGTGCCTTTGACATTGATGTCGAAGTATTGCTCGGGGGTAAAAGGCCCGCCAGCCTGGAAGGCGGCTCCGAGGTGGAAAATTGCGTCTGCTCCCTCGGCAGCGGTTCTGACATCGGCATGCGAAGCGAGGTCTCCCTCTACGATGTCGGCTCCGATTTGAGCTACTTTTTGGGATTGGGGATCTCCGGGCACGACAAAACCTGTTACATCGTGTCCTAGGTCCACGAACCGTTTTGCCACGTTTGCGCCGACGCGTCCGGTGATGCCTGTTATCAGTATTCGCATTGATGAACCCTCAGATGGTTTGCTGTTCGGAGAAAGAATAGACGTGTTTCCGGTAAACTGCAATCGCTGGGGCGTTATGTTGCCTTGACCGCCGTTTAGACCACTGACAGGAAACACTGATGACCAAGATCGAAAAAGTCGAGACGTTCCTCTGGAGCCGATGGCTCTTGATTAAGATCCACTCCGAGGATGGCTATGTCGGTGTGGGAGAGGGGGGCGTTCATGGTTGGCAGCGCCCGACCAACACTATGATCGAGGTCATGAGCGACTACCTCGTTGGCAAAGACCCCAACCTCATCGAGCATCACTATCAATACCTCTATCGTTCATCACACTTCATGGGGTCTGTCGTCCAAGGAGCATTGAGCGCGATCGACATCGCGCTCTGGGACATGAAAGGCAAACGTTTGGGTGTGCCTATCTACGACTTGATGGGCGGAAAAACCCGCGACCGAGTTCGGTGCTACATACATGTCGGTGGTGACACCGGTGAAGAGCTCGCCGAGGACGCCCTGCGCGCCAAACAACAAGGATTCACGGCAGTACGGTTTACGCCATTCCCAAACGATTACTACCTGCACAAGTCGTACACGGAGTGGGCTGATGAAGCGGTCCGACGTGTAGGAATGGTCAAAGACGCGGTCGGTACTGATGTCGACATCTGCGTCGAAATTCACCGTCAGATGAATCCTGCCGAGTCGATCTGGCTGGGCAGGCGTCTCGAACAATTCAACCCCTTCTTCTACGAAGACCCGATGTTGCCCGACAGTCCCGCTCGGATGGCCGAAGTGCAAGCCCAATGCAACATCCCGATCGCCACAGGCGAGCGGTTCACGACAATATTCGAGTACCAGCAACTCTTGGAAAACGGCGCTTGTGCTTATGTGCGACCGGACCTCTGTCTTTGCGGTGGTCTGAGCGGCTGCAAGAAAGTTGCGGCCATGGCGGAAGCGCAACATGTGAAGGTCATTCCGCACAACCCGCTTTCACCGGTTTCCACCGCGGCGTGTGTCCAGCTGGACGCTTGCATCCCCAATTTCGCGTTGCAGGAGTACACCGGCGAATCGGAACCGCCAAAATCCGAACTCTTGGTCGAGCCGCTGGAACTGATCGACGGATATCTGACGGTGCCAGAAGGCCCCGGATTAGGCATCGAACTGAACGAGGACGCGTTGGCGAGGATCGGCGAAGATCCGAAGGTTTTAGATACACCGATCGGATTCGATGGGTCAGTTCAGGATCGGTAGCAGGCAGATAAGGGGAAAGATGGAGCGGGAGACGGGATTCGAACCCGCGACCTTCTGCTTGGGAAGCAGATACTCTACCACTGAGTTACTCCCGCTCGGCGTCGCCGTGATGTCATTATAGCGACGTGATTGGAGCGGTCAACGATATCGTCAACCGAATTCGCATAGGTCGCCTTTCGTTCCGCGCGAATGTTATTGAGACGGCGTTCTTAAACCGCCCATTCCTCCAGATCCCACGCCATCTGCCAGAATTCACGTTCGTAACGGGTGCATGTGATGTACGCCTCTCGCATCGCGGCGAGTTCTTGGGTCCCAGCAGTTGCCGCGACGCGGTCGCAGATTGCACGGGCTTCTAAGGCAACTGTCCGCGATTCGTCACCTGCATACATGCGGATCCATTCGGCGTATTGCGGTGCGTTGGCGGGTTGGCCTTGTTTGGCGAGCATCTCGCCCACCTGCCAGTAGCCCCAGATGCACGGCACGAGAGCGGCTATCAGTTCTCCGAAGCTGCCGATCTGAGCGACTCGCAGCAGATAACTCGTGTAGGAATACGTGGTCGGAGCGTGGCGCGTAGTTTCCAATTCTGCCACCGAAATCCCAATTTCAGCGCAGTACGCGCGATGAAGCTCCATCTCGGTGTTGAGGATGTGGTCTACCGCACCGGCGAACCAACTCATCGTGTCGAGATCAGGTGCTTTCACGGTACCCATCGCTAAACACCTGGCGTAGTCAACCAAGTACACGTAGTCCTGAGTCATGAAGTGTCGGAAACGGTCGTCCGACAGCGTTCCGTCGCCAATGCCCAACACAAACGGGTGTTTCATCATCGCTTCGCGCTGTGGTTTCGATGCAGCTTCGATGTCATCGCAAAAGGTCACGATCGCCTCCTCGTTGCGCCGCGTTTGCTCATCAATTCCAAATCCGGTACCGCCGATTTTCGCACATTCAGTTGATCCGGCATAAACGTCGTTCGTTTGCCGTTGGGATTCAGGCGCGCTGGTATCCTCATCAGTTGATGGCATCAAAGAAAAAAGGTGAAGGTCGCATGGTGTGGCTCGATCTCGAAATGACGGGTCTTGAGGAGCAACACGTCATCATCGAGATTGCGACTGTTGTCACGGATGCCAACCTCGATATTCTCGCCGAAGGACCCGACATCGCCATCAACCGATCAGTCGACGATCTCAACAACATCGATGGCTGGTCGGCGAAGCAGCACACCGAATCCGGACTGATGGAGAAGGTCAGGGCCTCGAAGATCGGCATCAACGAAGCTGAGAAAAGAACCTTGGACTTTGTCAAGAGTTGGGTCGGCAAGTGGGAGGCTCCGCTGTGCGGGAATTCGATCTGGGTAGACCGACTCTTTTTGAAACGCGAGATGCCGCAACTCGAGGCGTATCTTCACTATCGGGTCGTTGACGTCAGCTCGATCAAGGAGCTGATCTCGCGATGGCATCCAGACGCTCAGGACCCGCCATCGAAGACAAAGTCGCATCGTGCATTGGATGACGTGCTCGAGAGCATCGAAGAGTTGCGCTGGTACCGTGAGCGCTACTTCAAAGCGGCGGATGCCGAGAAAATCACGACCTGATCACGGCTGTTATCTCAACAACCGCTCGATGCGGCGTTCCGCTTCCTGCGATTGCAGATCGCTCTTTCGGCGCTCGGAGTAGCGAGTCAAGGCCGCCAATACTGTGGAGTGCGGTCTGCCGCCCATCAACGTTCCCGTTTCAGAACTGGTGAGACCGCAATTGTCGCGTAACAGATAGATCGCCACGTCTCGTGCCGTACTCAATGTCCGGTTTCCGCGTCCACGACGTTTGAGATGGTCGGGCGTGACGTTAAAGACCTGTGCGACCGCGTCGAACACGGCGTCGGGCGGCAAGAGACTAGCATCGGGTGCGCTGACACGGTCTCTCCACGCGTCTTCGAAGACTGCCCGTGTGATCGTCGCTGCGCTGGTTGACTCTGCGGCGTAACCCAATTTCGTGTGCGCACCGACGCGAGCTATGCCGCCGATGATCTCTCGCACGTTGCGTACGGTGACGTCGCGCAGGTAGTCGAGAGCATCGGCCGCTATCGGGTTCAATCGCCGTTCTCTTGCGTACCTCATAATCACGGCTCGCATTAGCTTCACGTCCGGTTCGCCGATCCGGACCTCAAGGCCACCTGCGAGGCGCGAAGTGATCTCATCGGCCATATCGTTCATCTGGTAGGACGTATTGAATGTGACCACCACCTGTTTCTGATTCGATAGCAGGTGTTCGAGCGCACTCAAGAAGAAGGTCTGGGTTTTAGCCTTGCCAATGAACTGTTCGATGCCATCGATCAACAGCGCGTCTGCACCGCGGTATCGATCTCGGATCGAAGCTAATCCGCCGGTTTGGGATGCTTTGACAAAGCTGTCAACGAACTCCTCGCCGGTGAGGCAGATCACGTTCAACTGTTTGTCGCGTAGTTCGAGTGCGATTGCGTTCAGCAGATGGGTCTTGCCTTGACCGGTTTCGGATGCGATGGTGAGCGGGTTGAACTCGGTCGCGGGAGAGTTCGCGACGCTTTGGGCCGCGTTCAACGCCCGCGCGTTGCAGTCCGATGCTTCGAAACGCTCGAACGTGGCGTTTGGATCGATGGGAAATGCCCGCGCGTTGGCCTGTGCCATCGACGCCCGATGCTGGCTCCACCGAGCGTTTGCCCACTCCGTGTGGTCTCCGGCGAGTCCTTCTCGGATCAACACGTCGCTCGATGTATAGGCCATGGTGTCGAGTTCGACCTTGAGTTCCTGTCCGAAGACGATCGCGGCGTATCGGCGGATTCCTGCCATTACACGCTGACGGATCCACGCCGCCACGAAGCCGTTTCGGACGGTGACGCGCAACACTCCGTTTTCGAGGGAAGTTGCGGTCGCGTCGGCTAGGTATGCGTTGAAATCTGCTTGGTTGTCGATCTGTACCTCGACCATGCCGATGACGGCATTCCACTTCTTCTGCAACTCGCTTTCGGTGCGGTCTGACTGAACATCAGGCACAGATCATCCTTTCGTGAACGAATAGAATTTAGCGCACGCAAAGACACCGGCTGGAGCTTAGCATGCGGGCATCGGCTCTGTAGCTCTCGGACCGCCTCCTCAGAGCCCGAGAACGTCATCAACTAGATTTAACATATCCGCACTTGCAGATGTCTGCAACGGGAAAACGGCTCGATTCCGAGGATTTTGCGGCAAATTTCCGAGGTTGAACAGACGTGCAAATTCTCGCCTTTTGACACGATTTCCAAAGCTCGGTATGCGCGGAAATTCACATAGAGGCAACCATTAGCGAACCGACGGCGATATCTTCTGATCGGCGGAACCAAGATAACCCCGATCTCGCTTCAAGATCTCGAAAAGCAGAGCAAATGAAAGCGGTATTTTTCGGCACTCCAAACTACGCTACGCCGTCGATTTGCGCCTTATTGGACGCCGGAATCGATGTGACGCTGATCTGCACTCGGCCCCCGCGTCGAGTTGGTCGTGGCCGTTTGAAAACGGCGACGCCGGTTGCGATTTTCGCTGAGGAAATCGGGAACCCGGTGTTCGCACCTGACCGGTTAGATGCCGACGCCATCGCTGAGATTTCGGGCGCGGATGCCGACGCGTACGTGGTGGTCGCCTACGGCAGGTTCATCCCGCCAGAGCTTTTGGCGCAGCCCCGACTCGGCGTTGTGAATTTGCACCCTTCCCTGTTGCCGAAGCATCGTGGGCCGAGTCCTGTTGCGAGTGCGATTTTGGAGGGGGATGGCACGACCGGGGTGACGGTGATGTTGTTGGATGCGGGGATGGATACGGGACCGATTGTGATGCAATCTCCGCCGATGGAGATTTCGGACTCTGTGCGTTGCGATGAGTTGACGGAGCGGCTTTTCGATGTCGGATCGAGGTTGTTGCCCGAGGCATTGAGTGGTTTGGCGTCTGGTGCGTTGGAACCGGTAGTGCAGGATGATGGGTTGGCTTCTGTGACGAGGCTGATCAAGAAAGAGGATGGTGAGATTGATTGGCAGGTGCCGGCGGAACAGATTGTCAGGATGAATCGGGCTTATCATCCTTGGCCGGGGACTAGTAGTGTGTGGTGTGGGGAGGCGTTCAAGATTGTTGATGCTGAGGTTGGGGGATCGGTTGATCGCGTGTTGCCGGGGACGGTGATGCGCGGTGGTGATGGTGGGATATTGGTGGCTGCGGGAGAGGGTACTTCGTTGAGATTGTTGGCAGTTCAGGCGGCGGGTCGGCGGGCTATGTCGGTGCATGATTTCGCTTTGGGCAGGCCGGATTTCATCGGGTCTCGGCTTGGCGCATAATTGGCTGGAGAGTAGCTGGTTTATCGCTAGGAGCGGTTGAATGATCATCGATTGCCATGTTCATGTCTGGGAGTTGCCGCCCATCGCTCCGGTGGGTCCGACGGCACCGACTTGGACTGCGGAGACTGTTGAGGCAGGGCCGACGGAATTGTTGATTGAGGATATGGATGCGAACGGAGTAGATGCGGCGGTGCTGGTTCAGTCGAGCGGTTCGACTTGGGACAATACGTATGTTGCGGAATCGGCAAATGGGCATCGAGACAAGTTCAGATCGATAGGTTTGGTCGATCCGATGGACCCTGAAAATGCGACTATCGCGGCTCGGTGGATGGACGATTTTGGGGTGTCGGGCTTCAGGTTTCATCCCGATTATTACCCGGATGATGTGGTGTTGGATGTGGACCGGAATGGGACGATGTTGCGGGTTATCGAGGAGCGTGGGGGTATTGTGAAGGTGCACAATCGGGTGGGTAATGTGGGGCAGA
Organism: Dehalococcoidia bacterium; assembly: GCA_965203505.1. Classification (GTDB taxonomy): domain Bacteria; phylum Chloroflexota; class Dehalococcoidia; order Lucifugimonadales; family Lucifugimonadaceae; genus Bin127. The sequence goes on along the minus strand of OZ241880.1, from coordinate 2,941,403 downwards.
TGTCGGGGGTTGTGGGTGAGTTTGCGGGGATCACTTGGATCATCGACCACATGATGTATCCGGAGCCATGGATGGCCGGTGATGGTTGGACTTCGTATCTGCCGGTTTTGGATCTGGCTCGGTTTCCGAATGTTGTGATGACGATTTCGGATGTGCACAACCGGTCGGGTGAGGATTTTCCTTACCGTGATATGCACGGAGTCGTGGGGATGGCGATAGATGCTTTTGGGGTTGATCGGTGTATCTGGGGTACGGGTTATCCGGGTTATCTTCGGGAGAAAAATGGTTGGATATCGTTGGCGGATGAGCTGCGGTTGGTGCGGGAGGGTTTTGACTGGTTGTCCAAAGATGAGCAATCGAAGTTGCTCGGCGAAAATGCTCGCGGAATCTACGGATTCTGACGATTCAGCGGTGCGTAATGCTTCGTTTCAGAGCGAAATGTTGCATTCGCAGGTTTTTATACAAAAGTAGTATTTTGGTGAGATTCTGATGTTTTCGGCGGGATTCTAGCGTTCCGCCTCAGTGGAGTCGGCGTAGCTCGGATTTGCGATCTTTTTTGGTGATTTTGCGTCGCTGGTTGTAGGTTTTTTCTAGGTTTTCGTCGGAGAAACTGACAGGGTGTGTGATGTTGAGTCGTGATCGGTTTTGCCGGGCGCGGTTGCTGTCCGATGCTGGGGGTGGGTTGTTTTGTTCGGGTGGCACGGTGGGGGATTGGTGATGGTTACGTTTTACCAGATGGGGTTGTGATGGGTTGGCGGTTTCAAATTGTTGCAACGCCCCTCACCCTGCCCCTCTGGATGGACGTTCCGTCCCGCGAGCGGCCGGCTTTCGCCGGAATGACGGGAGTGTGGTTGGGATGATGGATCACATGGTGGTTGCGTTGTTGCGGGGACTGCGGTGATGGCTAGCGCGCCTCCTTTGTCCTTCGGACATTTCCCCCGCGAGCGGGGGAAACCCTTGGATGGGTGGATTAATTTTCGTCCTCTTCGTTGATGTCGTCATCGGGGCTGAAGCCTGGGACTAGTTGGAAGCGTTTGAATCCTTCGGCGAAGGGGACGTCGATGTTTTTGCCGTTTTCGGAGCGCCATCGACGCATCCATCCGTCGACTTGGTCGGGCTGGTCGAGTTGGCTGACGTGCGATTTGATGGCACCGATGGCTTTTTCGACATCTTCCTCTTCGAGCGGGTTCCAGTGGTCCCCGGCTTCGCCGAACATCATGATCCATACTTCGTGGACTTTCCAGGGTTCGAGGCCTTGTTCGAGGAGTCCGGTGTCCCAGAGGTGGTCGCGGGCTGAGGGGAATACGGCTGAGAGGGCGGCTTCGCCGGCGGCGTAGTGGTCGGGGTGTCCGATGTATCCGCCGGTCATGAGGTCGCGTTTGGGGTTGGTGGTGATGAGGACGTGTGGGCGGTGCTTTCGGATGACGCGGACGATCTCGCGGCGGAGCGGGATGGTGGGTTCGAGGTATCCGTCGGGGAAGTCGAGGAATTCGATGGATTTGAGTCCGAGAACGCGTCCAGCGTCGACCTGCTCCTGCTTTCGGATGTTGCTGAGCTCGACGGCTGTGAGGGACCGGTCCTCGGTGCCTTTCGATCCGTCGGTGCACATGACGTAGACGACTTCCCATCCGAGGCGTGTCCATTTTGCGACGGTGCCGGAGCATCCCCAATCGGCGTCGTCGGGATGGGCGAAGACGACCATTGCACGGGAATGCTCTTCTTGTTCGGGTGGGACGGGATCGGAATCGGTGGTCATGGGGTTAAGAGGGGGTTCTTGAAACGTTTATGAATCAATAGTAATTTTGAGGGGATTTTGTCTGAACCGCAGATTACGCTGATTTTTGTGATGGGCTGTTATGTGAGGTGGATGGGTGGTTGAGTTGGGGTTTGGTTTGGTGATGGGGCGCGTGGGTACGTGTTGAAATGGCCTGCAGGGGTGGTGCAGGTTTTTGTTTGGTTGGTGGGGGCAAGTGTGTGCCCCCTTTGTCCTTCGGACATTTCCCCCGCAGAGCGGGGGAACCCGAGATTGGTCTCATCGCCGCGTAGACGGGATGTTGGACTGGATCTCATTCCCATGTTCCAGCGTCTGCCCACGTTGCCAGACCGTGGGCCCGGTTGACGGCTGTAGAAAGGTTTGCCGTCTTCCATCGCTCGGTTGAACCCGAGCTGGTTGCTGTAGCCTCGGCCTCGTGGCGATCGAGGTTCGACGTCTGCCGGATCTGCGAACGTTCGCCCAGCCCTTGGGCGGGCATCCCCTGCGAGCATCGCTTCGCTTGCTCGCGTCCCTTTACGTTTCACGAAGGGGACGGTCGGCTCGTCGGCTCGTTTCCGTCCCTTTGCGAGAACCAAGGGTGTCTATGCCTGCTGGCTCGTGTTGCGGCGCCTGCTTCATGCGCCGCGGCTGGACCTTGTAGCAGCGTTCGCTTCTAACGGGTCAGCGATCGGTAGGCCCGGGAGGGTTGTTTGTAGGTTGCGTCGCCATGGCTCGTGTCGCGAGTTCGGATTGGTGTTCGTCTTCGTGATCACGTTCCTGCGCGGTTTCCCGGTGGATCGCTGTCTAAGTTGTGTTTTTCGATAGTGCCCGCACTCGTCAGCGCGGCGATGATTTTGTGAATTCATCTTCTATGTTAGCACGGATGTTGCGAGAGTCAAATTGTTTTCTGAACCGGGGATTGCGGCGATTGGTGGGTGGGGGGAGGGGGTGATTCGTTTGATCATGGAGATGATGTTGGTGGCGCGTTGTTTGAGCTTTGATTGATGCGATTTGAATGAACGGGTATGATTTCGAAACTTGAGCGATGATGGAGAAGCCGTGGTTATCGCGTGTGTCCTGTCAGATGTTGAGGGGTTGGTGGATGGTCATCAATTTGGAGCCGACATCCGTTAGTGTGTGGCGAGGTGTCGATGGCTTGCCGTTCAAGGGCTCGGAGTGAGGCTCAGTCGGTGGTTAGGGATAGCAGATTGAGTGAATTTGCCGGTGTCGACTTCGACGGTGGTCGAGATGGTTGAAGAGCCCGATTAAGGTATGCGGTTAAACCATCGGTTTCTGCCAAGCGACGTGGCTGTTGATCCCGTGCTCCTCGTAGATTTGCAAGACGTCGTCGACAAAAGCAACCAACACCTGATCACCTTCTTTTTCGGCCAATCGACGAAGATCTATGAACATGCGTTTGCCGGTTTCGGTTTGACCGTAGTGTTTCTTCATATAGTTGTGCCGGCCGCACAAGACTTGACCGTTCTCAACAGTCGATTCGCCGCCTCGCGATCGAGGTCGAATATGATCTGCATGTAATGAGACCCCTTCTGCGGCAGTCGCTCCACAACGCGCACACATGAAGTTACCGCGTCGCATGATGTCTCCCCTTTGTGTAGCGGTGAATCCCTGCGGATCGGGTTTGGAAATGACATCAGGATCAAACTTGTAAACCCCGGTTGACACCTTGACTAACTTCCCTTCACTGTGCAAGGAACGGATCGCGCGATCGGGATCCCTGAGAATCTTGCCAGTAGTGATCCGGTATTCGGGCACAACGTAATCGACTACCTCGGCGTGAGCAATCGGTCGACCTGGGTTCTTTTCGTAGTACTGGTAGATGAATTCTTTTTGCGAGATTTCCGTCATCTTCGCCGTTCAGAGTTTGAAAGTAGATTGACCGACCTCGGCGAGTCGTTTGCTCGCGATAGCACAGTAATCTTGATCGATTTCTATCCCTATGGATTGCCTGCCCAGCTTTTTCGCCGCCACCATCGTAGTACCAGATCCCACAAACGGATCGAGAACAGTGTCGCCGACGTAGGAAAACATCTTGATACAACGCGTCGGCAAATCTAGGGGAAACGGTGCAGGATGGCCAATTTTGCTCTTCTTTTCGCCGTTAAAGCACCATACTCCGTTAGTCCACTCCATGAATTCATCACGGGTAATGTCTGATACACCTTTGTCCTGTTTCTTCCAGGAATCCTTGTAGAGCAACACGATTAGTTCGACGGGCGCGATGACGAAGGGTGCCGAAGCGGACATCCAAGATCCCCATGCAGTTCTTCGAGAAATGTTCCCTTCATTCCAAACAATGGTTGAATGGTACTGGTAGCCGATTTTTTTTGCGATGGTCGTGATGTCGGCACCGACGGACTGCTGCCCCCCTTTGTTTTTGTCCAAGGGGATGTTCAAACACATTCGACCGTCGTCCTTCAGCCACCTGAAGCATCGTTCTAACCACTTGCGGGTCCAATCGATATACGCGGCATAGTCATCACCATCTAGGTGCGAGTTATACGGGATGTCGACGTTGTACGGGGGTGATGTGACGATGAGATCGACCGAACCTCGTTGAATGGCTCGCGTCTTCAAGACATCGCCGCGAATGAGCCTTTCTTCGGTCGTCGGGACTATCTGTGTTGGGGTTGGGCTTGGTTCGAGATCGACGGATGCGACGTCGATCTCCCATGCCGGTTTGATTTGGATATCGCGGATGATAGTCATGCTAGTTATTTTCGATTATCGGCAGAACGCCCCGCGTGCTTCCTAGGATGTCTTCTGATCGCGAACTTTCCCAAACACCTCGAGGCACCCGCTTGGCGTCTGCTTCATCGAGTACCATACCATCGACATGTACGTTCGTATTGGCAGGTGGCAAAACGCTGGAGACCTTAGTTGAGCGCTAACAGCATCGCCGCTAGTCTCGGCATCACCGCCATATATTCATCGGTGGCAGAAAATGTTCCGGCCGGGCTGAGAGGTTCCCAATTCGTTTTGACGGGATACGAATGGTACCTTGACAATCGCGTGAAGCCTTCGAACAACGTCAACGGTGCTGTTTTCGAATGCTTGATCCTCGATGCCTTGTGGCGGCATCAGATCGTGCCGGTTTATTTCCAAGCGGAAGTAACCCATGTCCCGAACGCGTTGTTTGATGTTTTTCTCTATCACCCGGTACGCCCCGTCGTGATTTCGTGCAAAACATCGTTAAGGGAGAGGTGGAAGCAAGCGGCCGTGGAAGGGTTAGTACTCAAGCAAGTTTATCGCCAAGCGGAAAGCTACTTGGTGACCCTAAGCGATGAAGGGTTCAGAAGGCAAAAAGACATCGAAGACTCGGGTAGCGACGGCCTAGATGAGTGTATCGTGATCAAGCAAGGCCAAACACGATTTGACGACATGTTGGACCGATTGAAAGCGAATCACGAAGCAAGTCCCTACACGGTTGCGTCGCCAATTCTGCCGGTTAACGGGAGAGTCATCGCTTAACAGGTCAACGCGAGATTACCGTGCAAATCTTCGATACTCGATTATTCAAGCGTTCTTATTGAACTCCCTGACGGATTTGGTTAAACCAATCCGGTACGTCGCGCACCCGATTGACTTTGGAGTTTGCTAAGTTTGCGAATAGTAGCGGTTTGAAGGTGTCCCTAGCGGGTGCTGGGGTTCGGTGCATCTACTGGGATTGGTTGTGGAGGTTGGGATTTTGCCAACCCTCGTCGCGCCGCTAGATAGTCGCGTACCGGTGGAGGCGAATTCGTTGCTGACGATCGTGCGTGGCTCTGTCACGCTAGCTTCGTATGAGGACTAGCAGTTTAGTGGTTTGTGCGGAGATATCGGATGATTTCCATCATGACCTTGCAATCGATTTCGTTGTATTCGGCGATTTCTTGCATGAGTGGTAGTTGGATTAGGGGGATACTTCGCTCCTGGGCTTGTTCGGCGCATCGCCACGCCCCGACCATTGCACCGAGCCCGTCGATCTGGGAGTCGGCCCAGTGTGTTTGGATTAGCCCGTGGGAGCTCATGGCGTTGGCGACGGGTTTAAGCCCGAACTTAAGGGCGCCGCGGACGACCACGGGCTCTTGCTCTACCACTTCGGTGAGAAAGTCGAACCATTTTAGTTGTGACCAATCTGCATTTGTGCCGTGCCGAGCTCTTGCGGAGTTGTGGTTGTTTTCCAAGGCGTTGATCTCAGCGCGAGACCAGTGAATTACGCGAGGCTGAGGATTGTCAGGGTCAAGTCGGTCACGAACAGTAGACATGTGTTGAACCCATTTCCGGATTACTCTCAATTCTTCAGCTTCCGACAATGTGTTAACGACAAAAGATCTGAACTCCCAGTCCCCATTTTCCAAGTGGCCGCACCCGATCATAAAGATAAGGGGTTGACCGCCTTTTCTGGGCAGTAAACGGAAGTCGTCGTTGAGGTCAGTGCAGTATTCGAAATCAACGTAGAACTCCAGATTGGGAGTTGCGTGCCAAACTTTTCTTTGCTCTGAGATCAGGCTGGGGCGTATTTTAGGACCGTCGTTGACGTTGACTGCTAGGATTTGGTTGAGCCTAGGCGCCACCTTGGATCCTCTAACACCTAAATCTCCTGCAGATATGCCGACGTCGTTCCATCGGAAAATCCCAGCGTCGTGGGCTGTTTGGCGGTTCTTGACTCCCACGTTATAGAGTTCTGTCAACTCGTTGAGTTCGTTTGCTAACCAATGTTTAACCGATATCGACTTGCGATAAGAGACTTCTTCTTCAATGTCTGATTCCAACTCCGGTTGGGTATAATGGTCAGTCTCATCTTGGTTGTTCATGTTGGGATAAAGTTGGGATACTGATGGGACAGGCAATACGTCCCAATCTCTACCTTCGGTTCTGACACGGCGGATCCACTTTAGGGAGTTTTCGACTTCCTCGGCGATGGGGCCCCCTCGAGTCAACGTGCCGTTCTGTGGCACTGGGCCCAATCTGTCCATTGCGTTCGGGCAACGATACTTGACTCCTTTGGACTCATGTTCCCAACCGCGCCCGATAAGGTAGGATTCGATAGCTTGGCGACCCTGGAGCCGACCCAACATCCTGTTGTAGATGTAAAGGAGAGCTTTATATGTCTTTTGACCGGGGCTGTTGTCAAGTTGAGTAGCATCGGCGTTGAAACCCAAGGTTGTGAATTTGGTGTCGACGACTACGTAGTGCCAGTTAGGGAACCCGAGATCGGGTGCAGAGCCTTGTACGATCTCATTGTTTGGAAAGAGATTTTGAAGGATGTCGCTGCGGATAAGAAAGTCTGGTGCCCCGTAGTTCAGGTTTTCGGCGTCCCAGAGAACTGCTTGGTATATGACGGGGGCGCCGGTTCGCATGGTTTCGAAAGTTTCTTTGGCCTTACTCAAATCCCTGATTTGGTAGGGATGTTCGGCGATGGTTAACACTTCATATTGTTGTTGGAATAAGCGGAGAATTCCTTTCTCGAATTCACGACCTTTTTGGAAGATAAACTCCGAGAAATCCAAATCCCGGTTGTAGTCAGACAACTCATATTGTGGAATGTAGTCTCGTTCATCGCCGTATTCTTGTAGCCAATCAATGAGCGGATCCTCGAGCAACCAGTTTCTAGTGCGTCCGGCGCTGATCCAGGATTGCCAATCTCCGGATGATTTGGGGATTTGGACCTGGGTACCGTCGTCTTTGGTGGTGAGTGCTTCGATGCCCAATGTTCTGGTTCCTGTTGTTTCGCTCGGCGGTGGTGATCGTATGAACCCACCAAACCGTTAATTTTATGATCGTGAAAGCGTCAGGTTGGGTTAGGATTTTTGGGTATGAGTGGTAACGCTAGCGGGCCTTTGGTTTCGGTGATTATGGGTAGTCGGTCGGATTTACCGACGATGCGTCATGCGGTGGGTGTTTTGCGGGAGTTGGGGGTTGCGCATGAGGTACGAGTCGTTTCGGCACATCGGACGCCGGATTTGATGTCGGAGTTTGCAAAGTCGGCTAAGGGGCGTGGTGTGAAAGTGATCATTGCGGGCGCTGGCGGTGCGGCGCATCTGCCGGGGATGGTGGCGGCGAATACCAATTTGCCTGTGATTGGTGTGCCGGTGGAGAGTTCGGCTTTGAGCGGGTTGGATTCGTTACTGTCGATTGTGCAGATGCCGCGTGGGGTGCCGGTGGCTACGGTGGCGATCGGCAGGTCGGGTGCGGTGAATGCGGGTCTGCTGGCGGCGCAGATCGTGGGGACGTTTGATGAGGCGGTTTTTGCGCGGTTGGTGCGGCGTCGGGAGGCTGCAGAGTCTGAGGTTTTGGAGGGGACTTATGTTGGTGATGAGGATTTGGGGGAGTAGGTGTTGGGGTTGAAGGGATTTGATTTGAGGATTGGGGTTGGGATGATGAGTGGCTTCGCGCCCCCTTTGTCCTTCGGACATTTCCCCCGCGAGCGGGGGCAACCCGGCCCCTTGGCCGCCACGTTCACGCTCACCCTGGCCCTCTCCCATCGGGGGAGAGGGGATATGTTGGTCGATGTAACGGGTAGCAACGATTGAGAGAAGGATTTTGAGTTTTGAGTTCTAGTTTGACGATTGGGATTTTTGGTGGTGGGCAGCTTGGGCGGATGTTGGCTATGGGGGCACGGGCTTTGGATTTGAGGTCGGTTTCGTTGGATCCGGGGGTGGATTGTCCGGCTTCGCAGGTTACGGATTGGCACATTGCCGCCGAGTATGACGATTTGGTTGCGGCTCGGGAGTTGGCGGAGCGGTCGGATGTGGTGACTTATGAGTTTGAGAATGTGGATGCGACGGCGATTGAGGCGATTTCGGAGTTGAAGCCGGTCTATCCTTCGCCGTCGGTGTTGCGGGTGTGTCAGGACCGTGAGATTGAGAAGTCGACGATGCGGGAGTTGGGGATCGGGGTGCCGGAGTTTCGGGTTGCGAGAAGTGGCGCAGAGGTGGTGTCGGCGGTGCGGGAGATTGGGGTTCCGGTGGTGATGAAGACGACGCGGTGGGGGTATGACGGTAAGGGGCAGAGTGTGGTTCGAGATGAGGGTGAGGCGGTTGCGGCGTTTGAGGGATTGGGTGGATCGGAGGATGCGCCGGTGATTGTTGAGGGATTTGTTGATTTCGAGATGGAGGTTTCGGTGGTTTGTGCGAGGGATCTAAATGGAGAGATGCGGGCGTTTCCGGTTTCTGAGAATGTGCATGTGGATGGGATTTTGGATACTTCGATCGTGCCGGCGCGGTGTTCGGATGTGGTCAACGATGAGGCGGTGGGAGTGGCGATGCGGATTGCGGAGGGTTTGGATGTGATCGGGTTGATTGCGGTGGAGATGTTTGTGACGCGGGACGGTGAGGTTTTGGTGAACGAGTTGGCGCCGCGGCCGCATAACTCGGGGCATTACACGATCGAGGGATGTGAGACGTCGCAGTTCGAGCAGCTGGCGCGGATCTTGGCGGGCATGCCGATGGGGGATGTTTCGTTGAGGTCGCCGACGGTGATGGTGAACCTCCTGGGCGATGTTTGGGAGGCCACTGGCGGATCGCCGGATTGGGGTGCGGTATTGGCGATGCCGCGGGCGCATCTGCATCTGTATGGGAAGTCTGAGTACCGTTTTGGTCGTAAGATGGGGCATATTACCGTGAGTGGCGAAATTGTAGAAGAAGCGTTAAAGGTTGCGAGGGCCGCGCGCGATGCGGCTCGGCGTGTTCGTCCATAGCAATTCGAGTAGTGGATTGGCAAGATCGACCGAAATCTTGATACCTGAGACCGACGAAGAGAATGTCGGTACGGTGTTGATGGACTCTGGGGAATCGGTTGTCGATATCTCGGATGACTCGTTGCGTGTCATCAACGCGTTGCGTGAGGGTTATCGCCTCGTTGAGAAACGCGGTCACGAGATCAACGAAGCCGAGACGCGGATGTTACTCATAAATCCCGTTCTGGATGCATTGGGATTTCCGCCAGCGCATCGTCGGCCAGAGGACGGAGATCGGGGCAACCGTCCGGACGAGCTTTGCTATGACCGAGAAGTTCAGCCTGATCTAGGCACTGCCGCGATCATCTTGGAAGCGAAGGCGCTGGGTAGCGATTTTGACGTTCAGGCGCAACCGGGGCGTCGGACATCTTCGCCGGATCGTCAGATTCAACGGTATTTGCGTCAACATGTGGCAAGTGGCCAATCGACGATCGGAATCTTGACTGACGGGCTTCGTTGGCGGATATACCGTCGTTCGGGTCTGGATGTCGCGTTGATCAAAGACTATGATTTTGCCAGCGTTGCTCGTCAGTTTTGGCGTTCTTTAGGCTCGTTCGATGAAGAGGATATTGCGGAGTTCGACGCCTTCGTTGAGATCGCGACTCGTTGCTACGCACAACCAGAACCGCTGGTGCTGGTCGCGGAGCTGGATCCCGTCATCGAACTTTTGAAAGCGATCGTGAGAGGCGCGTCGCCGGACGAGATACTAGGGCACCTCATACCCGATGATGAGATTGAGTTGCGTTACGACATCGCCGATCAGGTCGCGTTGACCGCGTTGCAACAGGACATGTTGGAGAACGACTGGGAGGAAAATGTATACGTAATAGGGCCTCGCACCGCGCAGGAGGGGCAGCTGTCGCTAAGCGATCAGTTGACAGTGGGGGTGCTGAAGTTCAAGCACTCGGAATGGGGATTGGGCAGGGGCGATACTGCGATGAGCGCGAGGATATTTGCGCGTGCAGCGGGATCGGGAATGTCGGTGTTGCTCGTGTATTCGACTGTGGCTGATGGTGCGTCGGAAGCGCGGCTCGCGGTGTGTGCGGACGGAAAAGTGAATATGACCGCGGCGTTTGATCCGGATCTCCCGGCTCCTTCGGCGCGTACCGCCATTGGACAGATAATCGAAGTCTTATATAAGGAAGGTGTAGTGTCTGCGGATGACCTTATGGGTCCACTTGAGGTTGCACCGTTGCGCCAACGGTTCTATCAGGAAGTTTCGCAGTGGACGTGGAACCTGCAACAGGGGCAAGACTTGCCGTACCGGCAAGCAGTGTTGAAGCATCTGATCCGCGTGATATTCACTTGGATACTCAAGGAAGAGTCGATAATCCCGCCGGAGATATTCGAGTATGCGTACTCTGCGAACTACCTTGACGATGTCGAAGCCTATCACGCCGAGATGCTGAGTTTCTTGTTCCACGAGCGTCTCAACGTCGTGGACGAGCAACGCAGCCAGCACCCGATCGAGGCGTTGAACGAGATTCTCGACCAAGCTCCGTTCCTGAATGGTTCATTATTCGCAAGGAACGGTGACGATATAGAGCTTGATGTTTCTTCCGAACTTTATTGGAACAGCGATGAGGATAATCCCGGTCTCTTTACGATCTTCTCTCGGTATCACTGGACTACGGACGAGCACCGTCCAGGCGAGAGTGAGCAAACGCTTGATCCGGAGTTGCTGAGCAACCTATTTGAGCAGTTGATCACACCGACGGAGGAAGGGAGGGAACCGCCGCCGCGTCAGCCTCGTGGGACGTACTACACACCGGCAGATGTAGCCGACGAGATGGTGAAGGATGCGCTGACCGCAGCGGTTAGAGATTACGCGCCGTCAGGTATCACCGATGGGCAATTGCTCGACATTTTCGGAGACCCAGACACATCACTGCCGGATATGGACGAAGTTGCCAAGTCGGAACTGGCTAACCGCATTCGCGAATTGCGGATATTCGACCCGGCCGTCGGTTCGGGCGAGTTCTTGTTCAGTTGCTTGATCGCGCTGAGGACAGCATTGAACAAACTGAATGGCGTCCAGGCCAACGCGGCGCGTGAAATCATCAAGAAGCAGCTCGCGGGACAGGATATTAACGCATTGGCGACGCAGATTACGAGATTGCGTTTGTTCATTGCGATCGAGTCGGCGGAGAAGGGCAATCCGTCCCACGAGCCATTGCCGAATCTGGAGGCGCGGATAGTTTGTGCCGACACTCTTGAGACGATTGCGGATCCGAATTGGCAGATGGACCGTCCCGGATCTCTAGGCGACAGTGCTCCAGAATTTGCGGTTTCCCTTGCCGAACTGGCGCGGAATCGCAAGAGGTGGTTTGACGCGCATTCGGAAGAAGAGAAATCGCAGATTCGCGCTAAAGATGATCAGTTGCGCCGCAAGCTCAGATCGTACCTTATGGAAAACGGCAACGATACGGTAACCAGTCCGGAACTGAAGGGCTTCGTCGAGTATCCGCTGCTCAGTACTGATTTGATCCCGGCGCGAACAGATCCGCGCATGTTGTTCTACGAGCCGGAACGCGCCGGCTTCGACATCGTGATCGGTAATCCGCCTTATGAACGGCTTTCAAGGTCGGTAGACCAAGACCAGAGAAACAGACTAATCGACAAAAAAGGGTTCAAGACCACGAACGTCAACGATTTGTATACGCTCTTCTGTGAAGTGGGCCTGGCGTTGGCAAGGCAAGACGGTGGGGTTGTGACGATGATCGTGCCGTTGTCGATAGCGTTCGGACAACGGCAACGTAGGATTCGGGAGATTTTCGAGAGTCGTTGCGCGACTATCGATCTGCGGCACTACGATAATCGTCCTGATACGACCTTCAACCAGAGCCCAACAGTAAGGTCGCCAGACAACCGTCAGAGAACCACAATCGTGACTGCGGTTGTGGGTGGAGTCGCTGGAAGTGAAATGAGAACTTCAGGGCTTCAAAGTTGGCGTTCTGAGGAGCGTCCTGAGTGCCTGAAACAACGCTGGAATACTGAAATACCTGATCTTGCGCCATTCAACGATCGACAGATAACAGCCCAATGGCCGCGCATCCCGACGAAGAACGTCGCCGAGTTGATTGAAGCCGTATCGCAACAGAGTATCTGCGTATCGAGTTATGCGAGCGAACAAGGTCAAAACCTAGCATTTCCCAGAACGGCGTACCACTTCATCAGCACGATCCCAGAAGGCGCGGTAGCACCGCGAACCGAAACAGTGTTCACAGTTGAAAGCGATGATGATCTTCGGTTGATAATGGCTGCCCTGAACGGGCACGTCGCTTATGCGTGGTGGGCCGCGTTTGGTGATGGATTTCATGTAAAGCTATCAGACCTAACGTCCGTCACCGTTCCGGACGCTTGGATCAAAAAGCCGGAATACGCAATTGAGTTGGGACAACGATTACTTGATGTGATGCCGAACTGCATCGTTGAAGCAAAGCAACAAGGCGGTACATGGCGCAACATAGACTTTCATACCTATGCGCCTGACCTGATTGAAGAGTTGGATCGGTTACACATCGAAGCACTTGGACTGGATGTTGAGCCGTTGCTGACACATTTGAAGATCATGCGTTCAAGCAGTAGCTGGGATTTCGGCGATACGGTTTAGTGGGACAAGGTGATGCCAGATGCCGGCATTTGTAGTTTCAGCACCATCCGAGTCGCGGCGGTTGATCCGTCGTCGGCGATTGAATTTGTTCCGTGGGATCATGGCGTTGATCACGGTCTGGGCGATCGGCGCAGTTGGTTTCAAGGTGATCGAGGGTAGTGATTGGACGTGGATGGATGCGGCGTATATGGCGGTGATCACGATGTCGACGGTGGGTTTCGAGGAGGTGCGGCCGTTGAGCGAGACGGGTCGGGTATTTTCGATGGCGATCATTGTGACTGGTGTAGGAGCATTCGCTTACACGTTTGCGACGCTGGGCGAGCAGTTGATATCGGGACAACTGGTGTCGAATCTGCGGCAGCGCGGGACGGAGGCGATGATGCGGCGGATGCGTGGGCATCACATCGTGGTGGGTTACGGCGATACGGGTGCGGTTGTGGCTGCTGAGTTGAACGCGTTGCAAAAGGAGCGCGTCGTGGTTGTGGATTCTGATGGCGAGAAGATTCGGAACGCTTCGGATGATGGATTTGTGGGGATACACGGAGATGGCGGACAGGACGAGGTTTTGATCAAGGCGGGGATCACGCGTGCGAAGAGTCTGATCTGCACGGTTGCGCCGGATTCGGCGGCTTTGATGACGGTTTTGTCGGCGCATGTTATTGCGCCGGAAGTGGAGATTGTGGCGAAGGCGACGTTGCCGGAGTCGGAGCCGAAGCTGATTCGTGCCGGAGCTTCGAAGGTGATCTCGATGCATCACATAGCGGCGAGTCGAATTGTCGATGAGATTGTCGGTGTGACGGATGGGTTTGAAGTGGGATCGAGGAGTATCGAGGTTGAGGGCGGTGTCTTTTCGGTGGAGACTGGCGAGGTGTCAGTGGTAGGAGGTGGTCCGTATTGCGACAAGCCGATTGGGGAGTCGATGGTGATTTCTGACAGCAAGGCGGATGTGGTGGCGGTTAGACGGGGGGATACGGGGGAGTTGGAGGATGCGGAGGATGATACGGTGCCGCGCGCCGGGGACCGTTTGATATTGGTGGGGACGCCGGAGCATGTCGTGGATGCGGTGCGGACGTTGATGAAGGCTCAGGAGTGAAGGTGCCCCCGCCCCTTTCGCGTCGCGAAAGGGGCGGGGGCTTTCCGCCGTCCTCTATTGTCCCGAGCAACCGCCGCCTGCATCCGCGCAGTTGTTTAAGGCCTTAAAGAACTCGTCATTGGTCAGCTTGTGTCCAGTGTAAGCGCTGATAACTTCGGAGGGGTTGAATCTGCCGTCTCTGTCGGTGTCGTATAACCCTATCAACAAATTTATATCTCGCGGCGGCGGCGCGTCCCCCACGCCGCAGTCCTCAGGCACGGGACCGTGATCCGGGTCGACTTCGTCATCGCCGCTAATATGCGACGGCGCCATCCGCGGCTCCAGATCCTGCTTCGGCGCCGGCTGTGCGTCCGGCACCTCCTGGATCGTCAGCACCTGCGGCTGCGACGGATCCGGCTGCTGTCCCTGTTCCGCCCGCGGTTCCGGATCACGTCTCGTCACCGTCTGCGGCTCCCGTTCCTGCGACGAATCGCCTTGTATCGACGGCGTCGAACCGTCGTCTCTGCTGCTTGATGAGACGCGGCGCGCCGGGGTTCTGTGGACGTCGGGGCCGGATCTGTCGACGTCGTAACCGATGTACGGCGCGGCTGCACGCCCGTCACCGCTGCTCCCGGACCGTCTCTCCGAATAGGACTTCACGCGTACCGTCGGACGCAGGCTCATCTCCACTTTGTCGCCCTTGGACCACTCGAGTCCGACGTTGCCCAAGATTGCGTGCCGGTGTATGCGCGGATCGGTGATGGCGTCGCCGAGGGCGAACGTCCGGTCTCCCACATGCACCGAGTAGGACCTCAGAGCCTTCGGGACCGCCTTGTCGAACCGCAGGTAGAGATTTCCTTCGTAGATGGATATCTCCTCGAACGAGTAGGCGGATCCGTCGATCGTGAACTGGTTCTCGGTGAGCGTCGCCGCGGTACTGCATTTCTGGAACGCGAAACGGGCGTTCGTGTAGCAGCCGCGCACGCCGCCGAATCCGATGTCCTGCACCAGCAGCGTGGCGGACCAGGGTGGCGTCGCGTCCTGCTTCACCTCTGCCGAAGCCGAACGGGCCGGCAACAACATAAAAGCCGCCGCGACAGTCAGCGCAGCGGCCATCAGGAGCAGGAAACCCGGGGAACGTCGGGTCAGTCGGGCAAGGTTAAAATCGGGGGGGGGGGGGGGGACATTGCATCTCCTCGGGTTTCTTGACTCGGCAATCCGCGCAGGTTTTCATCCGCCAGATTCACCAGAGAATTATGGTAACCAAATATGTATGGCATTGCTGCGACTCGCAGGTTGATTTCGTGTGTCATTGCCGTGTCTTTTCGCAGAATCTGCACAATTTCGCCGAAATTACGTTGGACGCGTCCCCCCTTTTGCTACGCAAAAGGGGAAGATAAGCCATGCTAAGCGACGGGTACGCGGTGTTTTTGGAGGGCTTCGCGGCCTGCGTTTAGGGTTTCGATGATGGATTCGGTGTCGAATACGCATCCGCCCCAGATTCCGCCGGATGCGGCTTGGGTGGATGCGGTGCGGACGTTGATGCGGGCGCAGGGGTGATGAATTGGGGGTTGTATGGATGTTCCAGGGTTGATAACCTAGTCTAAAGACGGTTAAGGATTGTCTCCGAGCATATTCTTGGGAGTAACTGTATGACTATGATTGAACAGCGGAACGACAAACTGGTCTCGGCCGCGGACCTGGATAGGATTCCCGGTTTTGAGACGGCTTTCGACTCGTATGCATCGACGATGGCGGAGTGCATGGCAGAAATCACGGCGTCAGTTAAGCAAGCTCCCAAGCATAAAGGCGTGCCACCTGTCAGAGCGGTAATTGACAAGTACGAAGAGACGTTGACGCATCAATATAGTGTGCTTTTGGAACTGTATCTTGAACACAATGAATGACCGATCCGCAACCGGATTCGAAGATGCCATGGGTGATCGGTTGGGAGTCGTTTACGCGTTGTTTGCCCGATTATCGGTAGTGGAGAGCAATTACGCGAGCAAGGAGTATGTTGCGGAGGTGCGTTGGCAGGTTGTGAAGTGGTTGGTGGGTGTAGCCGTTGGGAGTTTCGCGGTAGGCGCAGGGATGGTTACGCTTTTGGTGCGGCTGTTGTCATAGCGGAGTTATGTATGCGGCATCGGGGTAAGGGCGGCCACGAGGAATCGCCCCTACGGGAGGTTTGCGTAACCTCCGCACGCAACTGCGAACGCTGACTTTCGGCGTCGCTCCCGTTGCCTCACCCCTCTGGATGGACGTTCCGTCCCGCGAGCGGCCGGCGTTCGCCGGAATGACGTGGGTTTTGCAGAGGTCTACTACGTGACGGGTTGGCGTTGTTTTTGTAGGGCTTCGCGGCCTGCGTTTAGGGTTTCGATGATGGATTCAGTGTCGAATACGCAGCCGCCCCAGATTCCGCCGGATGCGGCTTGGAGTGCGGCCCAGAGGCGGGAGTCGTCCGGCAGCTGAGGGTGTGGTGCGAGGCTGTCGGGGGTTGGTCGGGATTCGAGTTCTTTTGTGCCCCAGTCTGCGCCTTGGTATGTGTCGCCCTCCCCTACCAGGTTTATGGAGCCGGTGAGGTTGTTTCGGTCGATGATTATCTCGACGAGGTCGCCTTCTCGGACGCGTCCGATGGGTCCGCCTGCGAGTGCTTCGGGTCCGACGTGTCCGATGCAGGCACCGGTTGAGACGCCGGAGAAGCGGGCGTCGGTGATTAGTGCGACGTGTTTGCCGTATGAGAGGTGTTTGAGCGCGGCGGTTATCTGGTATAGCTCTTCCATGCCGGTGCCGAGTGGTCCGCCGCAGTTGACGATCATGATGTCGCCAGCTTTGATCTTGTAGTCTTCGTCGCGGGTCTTGATGGCTGCGATCGCTTCGCGTTCGGAGACGAATACGCGGGCGTTGCCGGTGTTGCGGTAAACACCGTCGTCGTCGACCACGGTTGGATCGATTGCGGTGGATTTGATGACTGAGCCGTGCGGTGCGAGGTTGCCGCGCGGGAAGGTTACGGTGCTGGTGAGTCCTTTGGACTTGGCGCGGTCGGCGGACATGATGATGTTGTCGGGGTTTACGCCGTCAGCGTTTCGGAGGTAGTTGCGCATGTCTTGGCGGCGCTCGGAGTCTTCCCACCAGTCGAGGTTTTCGTCTAGCGACTGACCAGTGGCGGTCAGGACGGACGTATCAAGTAGCCCGAGGTCGCGGAGGTGGAGCATCACTTCGGGGACGCCACCTGCGGCGTATAGCTGCGCGGTGGGATGTCCGATCGGTCCGTTGGGGAGGACGTCTACGATGCGGGGGACCTCGTCGTTGACGCGTTGCCAGTCGTCGACGTCCATGCGGTGGCGGCCGGCGGCGTGTGCGATGGCTGGTGTGTGTAGGAGAAGGTTTGTGGATCCTCCACAAGCGGCATGTACGACCATGGCGTTTTCAAATGCCGCATCGGTGAGGATGTCAGAGGATTTGATGCCACGGTTTTCAGCCATGACTAGCGCACGGGCAGAGCGTACGGCGACGTCGAACCAAGCTGGTGTTCCGCTGGGTGAGAGTGCGCCGTGAGTGATGGCGAGTCCGAGTGCTTCGGACACGACTTGAGATGTGCCGGCGGTGCCTAGGAATTGGCATCCGCCTCCAGGTGACGCGCATGCTCTGCATCCGACGTCTTGAGCGTATTCGAGGGTTACTTCGCCTTGTGCGAATCGTGCTCCGATGGACTGGATCATGCCGGCGTCTTCGCCAGTTTTCGGAGCGAGGGTGACGCCACCCGGGACAATGACAACGGGTTTGTCGCGGAGTCCGGCGAGGGCCATCATCATTGCGGGTAGGCCTTTATCGCACGATGCGATGCCCAGCACGCCTTTTGCGGTCGGGAGCGACCTTGCTTGTCGGCGGAATACCTGTGCGGCGTCGTTACGGTATGGGAGTGAGTCCATCATCCCGGTGGTGCCTTGGGTACGTCCGTCGCAGGGGTCGGAACAGAAGGTTGCGAAAGGTAGGCCGTTAAGGCGGTCGAACTCACCTGCGGCGGCTTTGACCATGGATGCGAGTTCGAAGTGTCCGGTGTGGAGGCCTAGGGCTACCGGGGTGCCGTCTTCTTCTCGAAGGCCGCCGGCGGTTGCGAGGATGATGAATTGCTTGCGCATCAGTTCGGCGGGATTCCAGCCCATGCCGGCGTTTTGGGTCATGCCGAAGTGGTCACCGCTGGGACTGTTGGTAAGGAAATCGGCGGTAAATGGCAGGATGCCTGATGGGCCTTCGGCTCGGGTTCGTATCTCTCGGAGTTCGGCTGACTGTTGGGTGCCTAGTACATCTTCGGGTGTGAGATCGATAGTCTGGTTTCTTTCGTTTTTGCTTGCCATGGCTGTGTTCTCGGCGCTGAATCGGTGCGAATGGGGGTATCTGGTGCACCTGTATAATCGTTGGCGAAAGTATAGAAGATGCATTGTGCAGAGGTTTGTTTGCATCCCTCATTGCTCCGCCCTCTGGATCCCGGTTTTCGTCGGGATGACGGAGTTAGCTCAAGCATCCGGTGAAGGCTTGATTCAGGATTGACGGAGCCGATTCTTAAGGTTGAGGACGCGGTGTGCGCGTTCGGGGGGCTGCGCGCGGTCGACAACTGTTCTTTTGCAGTAGAGGCTGGAACGATTACGGGGCTGATCGGTCCGAACGGTGCTGGGAAGTCGACCATGTTCAATCTGATCACTGACATGGTCCCGCTTCAGAGCGGACGGATATTCTTCGATGGTCGACGTTTGGACGGCATTCCACCTCATTCGGTGGCGCGGCGTGGCGTGGCGAGGACGTTTCAGATACCGGGCGAGTTGGGTCGCATGACGGTAATCGAGAATCTGGCGCTGGTGCCTGAGGGTCAACTCGGAGAAGCTATGTTTACGTCGCTGTTCGCGCCGGGAGTTGTGAGGAGGCAGGAGGAGCGTGTACGGGAACAGGCGCGAGAGGTTTTGGGTCTCTTGCAGCTGACTCATCTTGAGGACGAGTTGGCTGCCAATCTTTCGACGGGTCAGAAGAAGCTGTTGGAGATCGGTCGTGCGTTGATGGCATCTCCAAAGCTGGTGTTGTTGGATGAACCAGCTGCGGGAGTGAATCCGACGTTGATGCGTGAGATCGCCGATACGATACGGCAACTGAGGGATGATCGCGGGATAACTTGGGTGATTGTTGAGCATGATGTGCCGTTGATCATGGATTTGAGCGATCGGGTGATCGTGATGGCGGAGGGGAAAGTCATTGCGGACGGAACGCCGGAAGAGGTACGTACCGACAAGCGGGTGTTGGATGCATATCTGGGTGGTGTAGAGGCGTGAGCGCGGCGGTAGAAATGAATACGGTCTCCCCTGCTTTGGAGATAACGGATCTGGAAGCTGGGTACGGGCCGACGTTGATCGCGCGCGGTATTTCGATAACGGTAAATGTGGGCGAGATGGTGACAATTATCGGACCGAATGGATCTGGGAAATCGACGACAATCAAGGCGATATTTGGACTGTCGGATGTGTCCGGTGGTTCGATCCGCTTGCACGGTGACGACATCACGGGTGAGCGGGCGGACCGCTTGATCGCGATGGGGATCGGTTACGTGCCGCAAGCGGCAAACGTGTTCCCTACCCTTTCGGTACGGGAGAATGTGGAGATGGGCGCATTTACGTTGCGGGGTGATTCAAGCGGCAACATGGAACGTGTCCAAGATCTGTTTCCCTTGTTGCGCGAACGTTGGGGCAGCAAAGCCGGCCAGCTTTCTGGTGGTCAACGTCAGATGCTGGCTCTAGCGCGTGCTTTGGTCGCTGAACCGAGCGTTTTGTTGCTTGATGAACCAACCGCGGGGTTAGCGCCGCAGGTTGTGGACGAGGTTCTCGATCGGATAGCCGAGATAAATCGATCTGGCGTCTCGACACTCTTGGTGGAACAGAACGCCATTAAAGCACTACGTCGCAGCGATCGGGCCTACGTGTTGGCCCGCGGGCGCAACTTCGTCGAAGATACCGCTGACGGTCTCTTGAGCAATCCAGACATAGGCAGAGTTTTCCTTGGACTGGGCGGCAACGAAGCAAACGATAGCGGTCAATAGAGTTTCGGCACCTGATGGATATCAATACCAATGCACTACGCGACGGCGTTGTATCGCTGATCGGTGAGCGCGGCTTCAAGTTCATTGAGCGGCTCGCGCTGTTCGCGGTTGCGGGATTGGCGATATGGGCATTGATTTGGCAATTGGATTTGACGGTGAACGGCTTGCTGGTCGGATCGGTTTATGCCCTCGGCGCGGTAGGTCTTTCGCTGGTGTACGGGAATTTGCACCTGCCAAACATCGCTCACGGCGATTACATGACTCTCGGTGCGTTCGCGGCGTTGTTCGTCTTCACATCAATGTTGCCTGAGGCTTGGAGCGACAACTCTGTGGGCCCGTTCACGTTCAGTTACACGCTTTTCATCGCTTTGCCGATCGGCGTGTTGGTGGTGGCGACGTTCGCGGTGGTTGTGGATCAACTCGTCTACCGGACGATGCGTCGTCGCGGTGCGTTGCCGGGAGTGATGGCACTGGCGTCGCTGGGTGTGGCGATCGCGTTGCGGGGATTCATCCAGTACATCTGGGGCACCGAAGTGGAACATTTTCCGAGGGTGTCCAAGAAGTTCTTCATTTGGACTGTGGATCTGTTCCACTTGCAGGACGTTCAGGTTCGCATTCCGCCGGACATGATCTTCGTCGCGATCGCCGCTGTAGTTCTGACGTTGGCGACGTATTTGTTTCTCAACATGACTCGCTGGGGCAAGGCGATGCGAGCAGCGGCGGACAATGAGGATTTGGCGCGAGTTACGGGAATCGACGTCGAGCGAACGAATCTGTTGACTTGGGTGATCGGCGGTGGCATGGCGGCCGCGGCAGGGATATTGTTCGCTGCAGGTCAGGGGCAGTTGCTGACCATTTCGGGTTGGAAGATACTTATCCCGCTTTTCGCTGCGGTAGTCGCAGGTGGGATCGGTAACCCGTACGGTGCATTCCTAGGAGCGATATTTGTCGGTGTCGTTGGTGAAGTATCGACTGCTTGGTTGGACCCGTCTTACAAACCAGCGGTGTTCTTCGCGGCGATCATTGTTTTGCTTTTGGTAAGGCCTAATGGCTTGTTCGGGGAAAGTAGGGCTTAGAGGACTGTCGTGGACATCGAAGGTTTGACCCTACACATCGGGAGTTTCTTGGTGATCGCGGGTATTTACGCGATCATCAACGTTGGTCTTAACGTGCACTATGGGCATACCGGACTATTCAACATCGGTATCGCTGCGTTCTTCGCGCTCGGCGCATATGCGGCATCGATATTGGTGATGCCGCCGCCGAATCCCGATCTTTACCAGCGTTATGAGTGGGGTGGGAATCTTGCGTTTACATTGGGCCCGACGAAAGTTGGGTTCGATTTGTGGTTCCCGTTGGTGCTAGCGGCAGCGGCGGGAGTGTGCGCGGGTGTGGCCTATTTGGTTGGGAGCATCACGATCAGGTTGCGCGACGACTATCTGGCTATAACGACGTTGGGGCTTGGTGAAGCGGTCCGGTTGTTGTTCACAAACGAGGGTTGGCTCGCCGATGGTACGCGGGGATTGAACGGTATACCAAGGGTGCTCGACGGCTTGGTGGATCCGCACTATTACGATTTCGTGTTCCTGCCGCTTGTTTTGATCGTGCTGTTGATCGTTTATCTGGTGTCGCAACGATTGGCTGGTTCGCCTTGGGGCAGAGTTATTCTTGCGATCCGAGAGAACGAGGACACGGCGGAGATGGTGGGAAAGAACGTGTTCCAGTTCAAGTTGCAAGCGTTTGCTTACGGGGCGGCATTGATGGGGGTCGGAGGTGCGTTGTATGCGTTTGCGAAACACTCAATCACCCCACAGGCGTTTGAGCCGTTCTTCGCTACCTTCATCATCTGGGCGATGTTGATACTCGGTGGCAGCGGCAACCACCGGGGTGCGATCTTGGGCGCGTTCGTGCTGTGGGCGATTATTTCGAGTTCACAGTTCTTGCCAGGTTTTTTGGGCGATCCGAATATTCGGCTGGCTGTAATTGGCCTGATGATCGTTGTGGTGTTGCTGGTGCGGCCGGCGGGGATTGTTCCGGAGACGCGGACGCGGACTTAGGTGCGGTCAGGTTGCCGGCTTCGTCCTTGTGACTTTTCCACCACTGGTGGGGGAAACCCTAGGCTTTTGCATTAACATTCAATTGTTCGCGGACTTGGTGTGAACTGGTCAGATAGTCGCGCTGGTTTGGCGAAAGCACGATATTTCAGTTTGTCGAGTCGCGGGTATGCATGCGAACGACAACAAGAAAGCAGGAGGACCACCTGGATGGTAGCCACTTTCGAGCAGAAAAAGAACTTCTCAGTCGTTGGAACTCGGCCGATTCGGCATGACGGGCTAGACAAGGTAACCGGACGTGCGGTCTACGGCGGCGATGTCAAGTTGCCTGGTCTGATTTGGGGCGATGTGCTGAGGACGGACCAAGTCCACGCGCGTATTGTGAGTATCGACACGTCCGAAGCGGAATCGTTGCCCGGCGTGTTCGCCGTAGCGACTCACGAGGACTTCCCGACGGCGGCTGACATGGAGGTCGAGACGGGTGAGGAAGTGCTGAACATGAAGCGCACGCAAGATAATGTGATGGCTTCGGACAAGGTTCTGTACGTGGGTCACGTGGTCGCGGCGGTTGCGGCGGTTGACAGGAACACGGCGACGGAAGCGGTGCGACGCATCAAGGTGGAGTACGAGACGCTCCCGCCGGTGCGAAACGTCGACGAGGCGATGGCGGTCGGAGCGCCGATTTTGCTCGAAGATCTGGTCGGCAATCATTTCGGCGAGAGCGTGCCGAACACGAACGTCGCTATCGCGGTACGTCACGAATTCGGCGATCCTGATGGTGCGTTCGATGACTGCGATCTAGTAGTGGAGCGTGAAGTTTCGCTTGAGATGGTTCACCAGGGTTACATCGAGCCACACAACGCGACCGCGATTTGGGATGAGAATGATCACGTGCGCGTTTGGGAGAGCACGCAGGGGATGTTCGCCGTTAAAGAACAGACCGCGGCGTTGGTTGGCCTTCCGGACTCGAATGTGGTCGCTGAGTCAGTTGAGATCGGTGGCGGTTTCGGAGGCAAGACGAAGACTTACTTAGCTCCGGTAGCGGCGATTTTGTCGAAGAAGTCGAACCATCGACCGGTGAAGATGGTGATGGATCGGCCGGCGGTCTTTATGGCGAGTGGCCCTGCTCCGGGCGGCAAAGTCTCGGTGAAGATGGGCGTTACGAAAGACGGGAAGATCCATGCTTTCGACGGCAAGCTCTGGTACGAAGCGGGCGCCTACCCTGGCTCGGCATTTACGGCTGGGATCAACTGCTTCCGCGCCGCATATGATGTCCCGAATTCTCGGATTGACGCCCACGATGTAGTTGTTAACAAGCCGAAGTCGGCGGCGTACCGCGCACCGGGTTCGCCCCAAGTCTGCTTTGCTATCGAGACGGTTGTGGACGAGATCTGCGAGACGATGGGCTGGGACAAGATGCAGTTCCGTCTCGACAACGCGTCGACGGAAGGTTCTCGCAACGGCAACGGTGTGATGTTCAACCGCATCGGTCTCGTGGAGATGCTCGAGCAGGCCCGAGACTCTGATCACTGGAACTCGCCGCTAGGCGAGCCTGCACCCGGCAACAAACGTGGGCGCGGAGTCGCAGTCGGTTTTTGGATGAACGGTGGCGGCAAGTCTACCGTTGACTTGATGCTTCAGGACGACGGCACGGTGGCGATGAATGAGGGTTCGCAGGACATAGGCGGCTCTCGGGCATCGATTGCGATGCAGGCTGCTGAAGTGTTTGGTCTCGATGCTCACGATGTTCACCCAAGCATTCCTAACACCGATGAGATCGGCTACACCGGAACTACCGGCGGCAGCCGCGTGACGTACGCGACTGGATTCGCGGCGTGGGAAGCGGCCATGAAGATGGTTGACGAGATGAAGGTGCGGGCAGCGGCGCTCTGGGGCATCGATGAGGACGATGTGCAGTTCTCGGACGGCGTGTTCAGCAGCAAGTCTGATCCGGAGTTGAACCTTGGCTTCAAGGACTTGGCAACTCGGTTAGGCGATACTGGCGGCCCGATCTCGACGACATCGTCGGTCAACCTTGCGGCGGCCGGCAACGCGTTCGGTCTTCACATTTGCGACCTTGAAATCGACCCTGACACGGGTAAGACGGATGTCGTGCGCTACAGCGTGTTCCAAGACGCTGGTAAGGCGATCCACCCGTCGTATGTAGAAAACCAGATGCAAGGCGGAGCAGCGCAAGGCATCGGCTGGGCGTTGAACGAAGAGTACTTCATGAACGAAGACGGCGCGATGGCCAACTTCAGCTTCTTGGATTACCGGATGCCGACGTCTCTAGACCTTCCGATGTTGGAAACCCACATCGTAGAGGTCGCGAACCCAATGCACCCGTATGGTGTGCGCGGTGTTGGCGAGGTTCCGATCGCACCTCCGCTTGGAGCGGTACCAAACGCCATCAACGACGCCGTCGGTGTTCGGTTGCAAGAACAGCCGATGAAGCCGGGACGGATCTTGGAGGCCTTGGCCGCTAAGAACGGCGGGTAAGAAACCCGCCAACGTTCAAAAAACCGAAAACCGGGGCAGTCGTGTCGGCTGCCCCGGATTTTGTTTATCGGTGCCGAGTCTGGGCCGACTCGCAAATCTGGCGGGCATTGTCGTTCGCGAGTACGTATAGTTGTAGTATCATCTTGGTATAGATTAGACTAAGGGTCAATAGATTAGACTAAGGGTCATAGGTAACAAAGGTAACTGAATTGGATAGCGCAACATCGATAATCGGTTTGGTGATGATTTCGGTGGGGTTCGTAATGCTCGTGGTAGCGGTTGTTGGTCTAGTTCGTTGGAAGCTTACGCAACGGTCGGTCGATACCATACGCGAACAAAGTAGTTCTGGCCGCGTCTGATTCTTGGTGAACCAGATCGTTGCGCGAATCGAACAAAGGCGTGCCCGCTACGTGGGTCTATTTGGGGCTATTTGCTCTGGTCATTTTCGGCACCGGAATCTTATTTTTGATTTCCTCGTTTGAAGAATTTAACGAAGCACACGAAACGCTGCGCGTCCTCGGCGATTGGATGGTGAAGACATCTGTCGGGGCTATTTTGGGGTTTGCAGGTGGTTCGAGACTCGTTAACGGACGTGGACAACACCACTAATCGGCGCGCAGTCTGATTGAAATGTTTCGTTAACTTGCCAGTGGTATCCTGAGTACGCGATGGGAATAGTCGTTCTAATCGATGGGACGACTGATAGATAACGCGAATTCAGATATAGCCGGGAGGTTAGCGAAGCATGGCGAAGGTTTTTTTGCCGTATGAGTTGCGCCGTTTCGCTGGCGGCAAGGGCGAGTTGGATGTGCCGGGCGCGACGTTGGGGGATGTCGTCAACAATCTCGAAGAGTCGTATCCGGGGATTTCGGAACATCTCTTGCAGGACGGTCGATTGAAGCCTGGTCTTGCGGCTGTCGTGGGCTATGCGGCGACGCGGCAAGGCTTGTTGCAGCCGTTGGAACCTGACACAGAGGTCCATTTCGTGCCCGCGATATCGGGCGGTTGATGACGGCGGTGAACCAGTTTGGCAAGGTGATGAGCGCGGCGGCGAGACAGGGAATTCATCGATGAGACGTCCGATTCTGGTATCGAACCGACTGCCGGTGACAATCGGCGTCGATCCTGAGACGGGCGAACAGACACTGACGCACAGTGTGGGCGGGCTGGTGACTGGCCTGCGCCCTTTGCACGAGAGTTCTGGCGGACTTTGGGTGGGATATCCGGGTGCGGATCCAAGCGATGAGGTTAGGAAACAACTCGAAGAAAGCAACCTTGTGCCGGTCGATCTCGACGACGATGATTACCGCGGTTATTACGACGGGTATTCGAACGATGCGATCTGGCCGTTGTTCCACTACTTCACGGAGTTCGGTTCATACGTCCCGGAGCAGTTCGAGGCTTATAAGCGGGTGAATCAGCGTTTCGCGGATGTGGTTTTTGAGCTTGCGGAGCCGGGCGATGCGGTTTGGGTTCATGACTACCATCTGATGCTGCTGCCCCGGATGTTGCGGGAGCGCGGGCTGGATGTACGCATCGGGTTCTTTTTGCATATCCCCTTCCCAGCAGATGAGACGTTCCGGATCCTGCCGCAGCGCGTCGAGATACTGCGTGGGTTGTTGGGAGCCGATCTGATTGGGATGCACACGTACGACTACGCGTACAACTACTTGAGAAGCGTGCGTCGGATTCTAGGCATCGAGGCGCAGGGCGGGACGGTCAGGATGCGGGACCACAATGTGCGCGTGGAGGCCCATCCTTTGGGGATCGATACGGAGGAGTTCCGCGAGAAAGCCTATTCGCAGGGCGCGGAGCGATTTCTGACGCAGTTGAAGAGGAACGTGGGTGACCGACAGGTGATACTGGGTGTTGATCGGTTGGATTACACGAAGGGTTTGCTGCTGAAGCTACAGGCTTTTGAGCGGTTGTTGGATAGGTCACCGCGTTGGGCGGAACGTGTGTTGTTCTTGCAGTTGGCGGTTCCGACGCGTGCTGGCATCCATACCTACCAAGACTTGAAGGGCGAGGTTGAGAGGCGGGTCAGCGAGATCAACGGCATTCACGGCTCGCCGCTTATGAGTCCGATCAACTATCTGTACCAGACGGTGACGCAGGAGGAGCTCTGCGCGCTCTATCGTCTTGCCGACGTCTGTTTCGTATCGCCGGTTCGAGATGGTCTGAACTTGGTGGCGAAAGAGTATGTGGCTTGTCGCGATGATGGCGGCGGGACGTTGGTGATCAGTGAATTCGCGGGTGCGGTCAGCGAACTGGGTGAAGCGCTGCGGGTCAATCCTTGGGATATAGAAGGGACTGCGAATCAGTTGGAACGTGCTCTTGAGATGAGTCTCGGCGAGCGGAATGAACGGATGATGCCGATGCATAGCCGGATCGTTCAGAACGACTTGCACCGCTGGGTGAGGGATTTCATGACATCGTTGGAGGGTGCTGAGAGCACGCCTATGGGAGTGCCTCCAATGCTGACTTCCACGGTGCTCGCAGATACGCTGGCGAACGACTTCAGGTCGTCTGAGTGTTCGCTGGTGATGTTGGACTACGACGGATCACTCAGGGAGTTTTGCGATCGGTTTGAAGACGCGACTCCTACGCCGGAGATACTCGGTTTGCTTCATCGTTTCGGAAACCGCGATGATGTGAAGGTCTTTATCAACAGCGGGCGCGACCATGAGACGCTTGGAGAGTGGTTCGATGACTGTCCGATAGATCTGATAGCGGAACATGGTGCGTGGATGAAGGAAGCGGGCAAAAAGGAGTGGAGTCTGTTGGGTGTGTTGGACACGAGTTGGAAATCGGACGTGCACGGAATTCTGGATGACTACGTGGTTCGGACACCGGGTTCGAGGATCGAGGAGAAGCAGACTTCGCTGGCGTGGCACTACCGCCAGACGGAGGAGACGTTGGGCAACTGGCAGGCTTTGGAGCTGGTTTCGCTCTTGGAGAACAACCTGCGCGGTGAACCGGTGCAGGTGATGCACGGTTCGAAGGTGGTGGAGGTTCGACAACAGGGTTTAACGAAGGCGCGGGCGTATGACATCGTGCTGGATCGTTTCGGTCCATTCGATTTCGAGTTGGCGACGGGTGATGACCGTACCGATGAAGACCTGTTTATCCACGTTGACCAGAACGTCCACACAGTCAAGATAGGCTCAGGGAGTTCCGCGGCAAAGATTGCGGTCGCATCGCCGCGATCCTTGCGGGAGATGTTGACCGCGTTGCTACGAGCCAAGGCGGGATAACAGCCAAACGCGCCGCAACGCGTATAATGTCGTTAATGACCTTAGAGCCGGATTCCGAACCAGATTACAACCAGTTCATCGGCAGGCTTCTCATGATGACGGCTCTTGCTGTGGTTTGGCCTCCGGAACAGGGGAATCCCCCGTCTGGCGAGAATTTCCCCGATCAGGCTCGAAGGATTGAAGAGCTTCTCGAACTCCGCGTTCTGCGAGGGTTTGCAGACGTTCCAGAGCCCGATTTGATCGCGCTACGGCATCTTCTAAGAGTTTTGGATCAACTTGTCGGAGACGTTCGGGCGAATTGGGATGAATATCAGACATGGTCCGAAATCCTTGAATAGCTTCTAATGCAACCATACCACCTTAATTCGACCTAACGGCAATTAACTTAATCTATCCTCTGTGAGTTCCATCTCGCCGTCTTGCATGGTGTAGATGCGGTCGGCCATGTCTAGGAGGGTGTGGTCGTGGGTGGTTGCGACTACGGACATTCCTTGGTGGGTGACCATCTCTCGGAAGAGGCCGAATATGGACTTTCGCGGTCTGAGCCGGTAGACCACGACTTGGAGGGTACGAGGTACTTTAGTTAAGGCAATTCACTCTGATCTATGGAGTTTCATGTTCGCGCAAATTATGTATGATTCGATAATATGGTTGAGTAAGAATGTTAGCCAGCATGTTGTCGCGGACGAATGGACCTGCGGCGGACTCGTTGTGGAGCAGTTAAAATGCCTCATTTGTTCAAAATAGGGGGGGGGGTACGAGCGCCCTTCATCAGTTAGAGCGAGCCTAGTTCTCTGGCTAAGCGCCAAAAAATTTTATGGCATATGCGCGTCAACATACGGGAACATGTTGATTGCTCTTCAGTGGGAGAGCGCGGGAATAACGCTAAAACGACACCGTGAATTGGAATAGCGCTGTTGTCAAAACCCTCCCCATTGATGCGCAAGGGGGAGGGTTTCACTTTCGCCGGAATGAGGGTGGTTGTGCGAACCTCCCGATATGGCGTCAGCGGCGAGGGGGCGGAAAAATCTATCGGGCGCGGTCGGCTTTCAGTCGCCGTTGGTGTCGGCTTTCATCATCCGGTATCCGACCCCGGATGCGGTGAATATGTGCTCTGGTTTCCTGGCATCCTCGCCGATTTTCTGCCGAAGTCGTTTGACGACGGTGCGTACGAGCCCACGTCCCTGCTTTCGTTTCGGGCCCCATAAGCGTTGGAGGAGGTCTTCGTATTCGAGGACGGTTCCGGCGTTGGCCGCCAACTCGAAGAGGAGTTTCGCTTCGGTTGCAGTTAGATCGACTGGTCGTCCGTCAATGGTCACCTCATGCCCTGCGAAGTTGATGGACAGTCCCTTTCGGTAGTACGGTTCGGGCATAACGGGCATCTGATACGTGGTCCGCTTTTGCAAGGCAGCACCGATGCGTGCGACCAGTTCGGATTCTGAGAAAGGTTTCACGATGTAGTCGGCGGCGCCGAGTTCGAATGCCTTGGTGACAACTTCGTCTTGGCGATAAGCGGACAAGAAGATGACGGGCACGTTAACAGTGTCGGAGATACGTTCCATCAACTCGATGCCGTCGGTACCGGGCAATAGCAGGTCTAGCAGTATGAGGTCGGGTTGATTTTCGATGATGAGTTTCTTCACTTCTTCAGGGTCTCCGGTGACGAGTGGCGCGTATCCGGCCTTGTTGAGTGTGTTGCGCACCTGCCTTAGAACCAGAGGATCGTCGTCAACGACCAGAATACGCCCCAGGTCTCGTTTCCCTGCACCTTGAGCGTTGTCAGAAGACACGACGTCCTGTTGGACCGAACCGTTCGTCGTGGCTTCTTGAAACGCTGGCAACGTGAACGAGAATTTGGCTCCGGTGCCCGGCCCTTGGCTGTCGGCCCATATTCGTCCTCCGTGGGCTTCCACTATCCCTTTGCAAATTGGGAGTCCGAGTCCGGTTCTTCCGATCTGGTCTCCATTTTCGCTGGTGGCGTGACGTGCGAGCTTTGCGAAGAGGTTAGGCAGGGCGTCTGTCGAAATGCCTTGACCGTGATCGGTTACGGCAATCTGTACGTACTGCTCCTTGCGCCCGATATTTATGTGTATGGGTGTGGGTTCGGGCGAGAATTTCTCGGCGTTGTTTAGAAGGTTGTTCAGTACCTGAACGATGCGGCGTCTATCGGCCATGATTCTGGGCAAGTATTGATCGAGTTCGATGGCGATGTTGTCTCTGCCGCCGGCGCTGAGGAATCGTTTCTTGGCCTCATCGATCAGATCAGCTGGTTCTAACGGTTCCGGTCGCACGGAGAGTGTACCGGCCTCGATTCGTGCGACCTGTAGAAGCTCGCCGATAAGGTCGCGCATCCGGTCCGTCTGCTCGTCGATGATCTTGAAGAATTGGAGCATCTCGGCAGTCTCGAGATCGTCGAATGCTTGGATCAGCGTCGTAGCCGAACCCTTGACCGCGGTCAGTGGTGCTCTCAGTTCATGACTGACGATTCCGAGGAATTCGGCGCGCAGTCGTTCAAGGTTCTGTATCGGCGTCAGGTCCTGCAATGTCACCACGCATGACTCGACAGTTCCCTCGGTGTCGAAGATCGGTGTCGCGTTGATGAGCGTGGTCACGCTGCGCCCGTGGGGGACCTTTAGAACGACCTCCTCGACGCGGACCGTCTCGGCGTTTTTCAGCAGATCGGACATCGGGACCTCGTCTATGGAGAACTTGCGACCGTCGGCGCGCACGATCGTGACGGTTTTGAGCACCTCTTCGACCGATTGATTTCGGGGGAGCGGGGGTGACCACAGGTTCTTAGCGATGCGTGCGGCTTCACGGTTGATCGAAACAATGTTTCCGGTGCTTGCATCGAATACCACCACGCCGACCGGGGAGGTATCGATGAGTGTCTCCAGGTCGGCGCGTGCCCGTCGTTCCTCGCGGTGTCGGCGTGCGTTCGCGATGACAAGCGCCGCCTGCGATGCGAACATCACCAAGGTCTGTTCGTCCTCTCGGCTGAACTCCAGCCCTCCCTCATGCCCGGTCAGGAATATATTGCCCAGCCGCTCGTTGCCGAGGAACATCTGCGTTGCTAGGAAGGGGTAAGCCGGCTCGGTGGGCAGGGGCAACCGGAACTCAGCGAATCCTAGGGACCTGACGTAGCCGACCAGGTCGGGAATTCGCAGGGGTTCGGAGATGCTGCCCAGCCGCTCGAAAATCTCCTCACCGCCCGGTGTCTGCCATAGCCATTCCGCCTCCTCGCCGCTCATCCCCGAGGACAGGAAGTCCTGTGCGCGTCCCGCGTCGTCAAGTAACGTCATCACCCCGTAGCGGGCGCCGGTCAGGGAGCGTACGGAGTCCAAGGCGCGTTGTACCACGGTGTCGAAGTCCAGGCTCTCGTTGATCCGTATGCCGATTTCGGAGAGTTTCGACAGCCGTTCGCGCAACGCCGCGTTCTCGGCAATCAGCTTTTCGATTTGGTTCAAACCAGGCCTCTCCAGATCCGTGGGTCGCCGGTCGGTTTTGTTCCGGTTTAAGCTCCTTAGGTCAACCAGTCCTCGGTTAGCTACATCTCGCCGTCTTGGATTGTGTAGAAGCGGTCGGCCATGTCAAGGAGTGTGCGAATCGTATCTATCTTGCCTGTTGCTTGAGAAAATATGCCCTTGGAGTCGGGGCTATAATCGGCGTAATGACTCCAGGATCAGATTTCGACTACAACAGGCAAATATCAAGACTGTTGACTATGATCGCTCTCGCTGTCGTCTGGCCTCCTCGGCAAGGAGCGGAGGTTTCGGGTGCGGACTTTCGGGCCCAAGCCGAACGGCTCGATGAATTTCTCGAATCCCGTCTTCTGCGAGGATTTGCAGATTTGCCAGAGAACGATTTGCTCTCTCTACGGCATCTTCTAGGTTTGCAGGTTCAGATCGTCGAGAGTGTTCGTGCTGACTGGGACGATGTGCGGACATAATCAGATTTCTATGACTAGTCTCTGGTCTTTGTTAAGAATACAGCAACAGTCGACTCCATCCGGGTCGCTCAACTCAACCGATCTTCGGTGAGTTCCATCTCGCCGTCTTGCATGGTGTAGATTCGGTCTGCCATGTCTAGGAGGGTGTGGTCGTGGGTGGTTGCGACTACGGACATTCCTTGGTGGGTGACCATCTCGCGGAAGAGTCCGAATATGGACTGTGCGTTGCTTGAGTCGAGTTCGCCGGTGGGTTCGTCGGCGAGTACGATGTCGGGTCGCATGGCGATGGCGCGTGCGATGGATACTCGTTGCTGTTCACCGCCGGATAGTTCGTAAGGTCGATGGCGGGCGCGACGGCCTAGGGCGACCATCTCCAATGCGTCGTTAGTCCGTTCGGAACGTTCGCGAGCGGAGAGTCCTGCGATACGCATGGGCAACTCGACGTTTTCGTATGCCGACAGCAGAGGCAGGAGTGCGAATGATTGAAATACGACGCCAATGCGGTTTCGGCGCAGTTCGATAAAGTCTCGCTCGTTGAAATCGGCCATGTCTCGGCCTTCGAACAGCACTTTTCCGGTCGTCGGGTGGTCAAGACCTGCGAGCAGGTTCAACAGGGTTGTTTTGCCGGACCCGGATCGGCCTACCAATGCTATGAATTGTCCGTGGTGGACGTTGAAGCTGAGCTGTTTAACTGCGGTAACGTCTTCACCTGCCAATTGGAAGGTGCGCGTCACCTCGATGGCTTCAATGGTCGGATCGCCGTTGCGGTTTTCATTCACCTGATTCAAGGGTCACCTTTCCTTGGTTAACGGCGACTCGGACTCTTCGGTTAATTTCGAGTTGGTCGAGCATGTCTCTGGGAATTTGCACGGAACCAGACGAATCGACGATCAGGAACTCTTCAGTGTCGCTCGCGCTCCCCCCGACCCTGCGTTGGAACGAGACTTTGCGTGTGGTTTCGGTGCTGGTTTTGCCATCTCGGATCGTGATGGCTCGTCCGACGCTGGTCGCGACGGCGGGATCGTGTGTGACGATGACGATAGTGGTGCCTAACTGCTGGTTGACTTCGTTGAACAGGTCTAGGATTTCTTGTCCGGTGAGATCATCGAGTTCTCCGGTGGGTTCGTCGGCCAGCAAAAGTGGCGGTTGGTTCGCGAGGCTGACGGCGATGGCGACTCGCTGCTGCTCGCCTCCTGACAGCTGCTCCGGTCTGTGTGCGGTGCGGTGGCCGAGTCCGACGATCTCTAGAAGCTCTTTCGCGCGGTCGTTGCGATCGGTTTGTGAGACGCCGGTCAGAACCATGGGTAGTTCGACGTTTTCGGCGGCGGTGAGATACGGGAAGAGGTTTCGTGAGGTTTCCTGCCAGATGAATCCGACTTCGTGGCGTCGGTAGTCGACGACCTCTTTGCTGGTCATGTGGAGCAGGTCGAAATCTCCGACACGGGCGGTGCCAGCGGATGGTGAATCGTATCCTGCCAGGATGTTCAGAAGGGTCGATTTGCCGGAGCCTGAAGCGCCGACGATTGCGATAATCTCGCCTTCATAGACGGTGAGTTCCAAGCCGCGCAGTGCGACGACTTCGAGTCCGGCGGCTTTGTATATCTTGTAGAGGCCGCTGCAGATGATGTATTCGCTGTTGCTTGCGTCCAAGTTCGATGTCTCCGGTAATTCAGTGGTGTTTGCGACTGGTGGAAATGCTTAGGCTTCTCCGATGCGCATCACTCGATGGATAGCCATGCTGTAGACGGAAACTAGGCTGATTGCGATGACCACTGCGAATACGATGGCGAGCAATCCGAACGTGGTCGCGAACCCAGTCCAGTATATTTCAAGGGTCATCGGCGGCACCACGTTGGCGTCTTGGCCGGAACGTGCGAGGTATGGAATGATCGTGTCGCCTAGGCGAGTGCCCATGAAGATGCCGATCGCGACGGCGACTCCCACCACGATCACTTGTTCGAGCAATATGAGCAGCAGGAGCTGACGCATCGATAGTCCGATGGTCCTCAGGAGTGCGAATTCGGCGAGGCGGCGGCGGAACGCGACGCGTGTATGGACGACGAATCCGATTGCGCTCACTATCAGAACGGTAACGAACGCGACGCCTAGCAGCGCTCTCCAACCTTCGGAGACCAACGGATCGACGCTCACGCCGGCCAACAGTGCCAAACGGTCGTTAATGGGACCAGACCTTAGGCGTAACAGATCGATGTTGCGTTCGACTGAAGACGTGGCGGTGTATCGAAGGCGAGAGCCGTCGGCTTCGTCCTTCATCATCTCTAGCTGTTCGATAGATGGCGTTCCGGCTTCGGTCTTGAGCCAGGCTTCGTTCGCGACGCGTTCGCCGGTGTGGCGCCGGGCGTTGACCAAGTTGTGGGCAGCATCGAAATCCATGACGACGAAGCTGCTCTCTTCTGGGTTGAGTGTCGGGAAATAGTCGATGACTCCGACGATATCGAGGGAGGTTCTTTCGTTGTCGATCGAGACGCCGATTGTTTCGCCGACTCTTGCGCCGATCTTGTCGAGCAGTGACTCGCTCGCCAACACCGGGATGTTTTCGATAGTGCGTCCGGATGAGATTCCGCGGAATTCGTTCAAGGAGCCAGCAGCCCAGCGCAGTCGCATTATGCCCGGATTTTCGGCCTCTTCGGGCGGCAAAGGCGATGGATCGAGCGTATCGGCAAAAGCCTCTGATGTTGGTCTCATCAGATTCCATGTATAGCCGGATTCGCCATCGAAGAATTCGAGACGGTACATCTTGGTGCCGTCGTTGCTGATGGTGGAGATGTCGTCGATGTCGACGGCACCGCTTCTCAGCGATCCGTCGAAAGTCGAAACGCCGATCGAATGTAGCTTGAGTGGGCCGACAGGCAGCAGGACGCGTTCCCTTCCGAACGGCGCTGGTTGCAGGGACGTGCCGATGCGACACCATGAAGGCAACGGGAACTCGTCGTTTTCGGAGTCTGCATATTCGAGAACGCACGGGAATCGGTTTCGTGAACGCGATTCAGGGAACAGATTGCCTAAATCGACGCTGTAAAACCGATTGTTGGCGTCGCTGAGTCGGGCGACGAATCGCACCTCTTGCATCGGGAATAACGGCTTTACACGGGCGGTAATGAACCGTGCGTCTTCTGGCAGCGGTATACCCTCGTCCGAATCGAACGCTATCGATTGGAATGTTGTTGCGTAGTCGTCGTCGGTAAAGTCTTCACGTCGCCATGCTATGCCGCTGATTTCGTCGGGGTCTACGGCTAGGACTGAGAATTGATCGAAGTTGAATCCAGCGGTGAAGGAACCGCGCAGACGGTAGATTGTGGTGGCGTCCTCGATGCCTTTGATGCTCTTGAGGTCCTCTTCGAGATTGAACGACCGTCCGCCGGGCCGATTCGAAATTCCGGGCACGCGGATTTCGCCGCCAGTTTGGTAGAGGACCTGATCGCGGGCGCTGCGCTCGAGGGTTGCGGCAAAGCTTGCGGCGAACACGCCCAAACCAGCGGTCAGTATCAAGAGAAGCGAAACCCGGGAGTAGTGGGCTGGGTTGCGCGCCATCTGCCATATTCCCAACACCACTGCGGGGGAGATGATCCTCGAAGCGATACCGGTGGTCATCAATCTTCCGAGTAGATCCATTGCCAGCGGGAAGACCCGCAGCAATACGACGCCGGCGGCGACTAGGAAGAGCGCTGGAACTGCTAGTATCACTTGGTTCACGGTGGTTTCGCCGAATAGGTCGTTAGCCACGAACGAGCCTTGTCTGGTGAGTTGCCAGAAAAGAAACAGGACCACAGCCAGAAATCCTAGGTCTAGGTAGTAGCGTTGGATGAAGGCTAATCTCTGGGGTCTGGCTCGCCCAGCGCGCTCGGCGATGACGCCTTGTTGCGTAACTCGAAATGCCGGGATCATGAGCGCGATCATGGTCATTACCGAACCTATGGCAGCCATGACGTATACGCTGCGCGTCAGGTTCACGGGCAGGGCTTCACCGGCATTAAGTTCGCCGAAGAATGGCAACGTGCCGAGGAATGAAACGCCCCAGATGGCGAGGAACGGACCGCAGACTATGGCGAAAGCTGCGATTATCACCGTCTCGACCGCAAACATCAATAACAACTGCCTTGACGTTGTGCCGCGTCCTCTCAGCAGAGCGACATCGGCAGATTGTGCCTCAATCAGAAGTCCGGCGAGCGTGGCGGTGTAGTAAACCACGACCAAGACGATCAGGATCAGGACGATGAACATTGGCAACCGGTTAAAGAAGAGTTCGATCTCGTACCGGAGCAGTGTTTTGTCGAGCTCGGTATCCAGCACGAATCCGTCGACCTGCGATCTGAGCTCGTTTTCGGTGATCTCGAGTGTTTGGCGGATCTCTTGTGTGTCGGTTGCGTGGATCGTGGTCGGCTCAACGTCTAGGAACCATGCGTATTCCGCGCCCATGTTGGGGAAATAGACGCCCAGGGTTTCGAGCATCGCTTGCTGCGGCACGATGAACTGTGCGAACTCCAAAGTTGTGCTTCGGGAACCGAACGCTTGGTCGAAAATCCTCCACTCTGGGTCTTCGGGATGTGCCCGTTCGTAGATGCCAGCCAGGCGGATGTTGACGTTGAGGTTCTGTTCGTCCCAGTGAGGACGTGCCGGGATCACGTCGCCGAGTTCGAGATCAAAAAGTTCGGATGCGTCCTCGTCGAGCAATGCTTCTATCGTCAGATCGGAGCCGGGGGCAGGCTCGGCGTTGATCTCTGGGAATCGCCCTTGGGTGACATCGATGCTGTGCGGTTCGTCCGGCACGGTCAAGCATTGAATTCGGCGGCAATCGCACTCGATCAATGGTTCGTCGCGTTCGTTGAAGGAATCGGGTTCTGCGACTGTCGGCCTGCAAGGGCACTCGCCCATCGGAACCAGTTCGGGAGGTTCATCGACAAAGAAGGTCCAACTTCGCATGGCGCGGTTGTATTGCGTGGTGAACTTCCCGACGCGGGCGAGCAGCAAGGCCTCCATAGAGCTGGTGAGTTCCGCGTGCGTTTCGTTGTTGATCGGAGTCTGATCGGCTTCGATGAGTATGTCGAGGTCGGCGGGATTTTGATCTGCCAACTCCTTCTGGAGCGCGATGTCCCTGAGGGATTCGAAATAGACAACGGTGGCAGACATGATGGTGCCTGCGAGGACGGAGCCGATGATTACGGCCGACAACAATCGCCAGTTCGCGATTGTGCGTTTGAGCATGAGTTGTATCGTGCTGCGCATCTCGATTTAATTCGCGTCGCGTGTCAACTCGTGTATCGGCAAAGTGCGGTATTGGCGCATGATGGTGTAAACGGCGATGAGCGTCGCGCCAATGATGACAGCGGCCAGAATCGCTACAGGGACCCAGTTCGTCTGCATCACGAAAGGTGGTAAGAGTTCGCCGCCCGATTGGGTGAACGTCAGACTGCTGACCGCGAGACGGCTCACGTACCAACCGCTAGCGATCCCGATGCCCATTCCGAGCAGGGCCACCATGGCATGTTCGATCAACACCAACACGCCGAATGAAGACGTTTTCATTCCCATACTCGATAGCAGGGCCGATTCTTTTTTGGTGCGGTAAGCGTGCGCGGCAAGATAGGTCATATAACCGAAAGCTGCGGCGACACCAGCCATCAGAATGGAGACGATACTGATACCTCGCCATCCTGCCACTACTAATGGGTCTACAGTTGAATCTTCAAGCAGGCTGGCGCGGTCGGTCAACGCGCCGAAGCCGAGAACTTCACGCAAGTCGCGCAGCGCAGAAGCGTGCATATCGGGTTCGATCGAGACGAAAAGTTCGTTGGGTCTTTGAGCCGTCAAGCCACGCAACTCCAGGAAATCGATAGTCGATTCGACGTTCGAAACCATGAACGGTGCGCGTGAGGGGTTCAACGTCGGGAAGTATGTCACGGTGTCGACGATCTCGACGGGCAAGTATCCTCCGTTGATTTGAA
This sequence comes from Dehalococcoidia bacterium, assembly GCA_965203505.1. Lineage (GTDB taxonomy): Bacteria > Chloroflexota > Dehalococcoidia > Lucifugimonadales > Lucifugimonadaceae > Bin127. The sequence goes on along the minus strand of OZ241880.1, from coordinate 2,903,426 downwards.
CGATAAATTTCGATCCGACATCGGTGTTTGTCGAGAACATCAATGCATCGCTGGCGATCACGGGCAGCGGTTCGCCGGTCGCGGTTCGATAGATACCTCTAACGCCTTGATCGTTGCCGCGGTCCATCTCGATTCGAGCGACTGACGGCCCACGATCACCGGGCACCCCGACAACGAGTCCGTCGGGTTCATCTGAAATGCCGAAAGTTACGTCGAGGCCGTTGGAAGTCGGCATGCCGGTCCATTCTTCCGAACCGTCGAAATCAGCGAGGATGAATCTCTCTCCTTGGCTGTTTTCGGCGTAAACGTCGTCGATGAAAACCACGGTAGGCTCAGCTCCGTCGGGCCCCGCTTGCATGAAGGTCTGCACCGACACAATCTGAGCGGGTTCGGTGAACTTGCTCGAAAGTTCTGCAACCTGCTGTTGCCACTCGCCTTCTATCTGCCCGAGGGTGATAGTTCTCGAACGTCCTCTGGCGTCTTTGATGACGTACCAAAGGAACAGATTTTCGACCCTCGGCTCGGCTCTAGCCCATGCACCGAGTTTGACGGTGTCGGGCGGCAGGAATATAGGTTCAGGTTTAACCTCGACGGCGATCTTCGAGGTCAGCTCTTGGAACTCGGTCTCCGAAAAATCTTCTCTGAACCAAGCGGTTTGGGCGAATATGTCTGAGTCGACGGCGAGGAGATTGAACTGAAATCCCAGTGCCGTGGTGCCGAATCGACCGGAAGCTCTGAACGCCTGTGTGGCGTTGACGACGCCATCGATGTTTCGAGATGCTTCAACTTTTTCATTGCTCGGCGGTTGGGTCGGTACAAACCGGAAATCGGCTCCCGATTCGTAGAGGATCTGTTCTTCCGTGCTTCGCGCGAGAGTTGAAGCCAGAGTGCCAGAAACCACACCCAAGCCAGAGACCAGAACCAGCAGCAAAACCGGCCAGACGTACCAATACGGGCTACGGCGAAGCCGCCAAAGTCCGAGAGTCACCTCAACGGATGGGAATCTGGATCCGACGACCGCGATGATTTGCGCCAGGATCGGGAAGAGACGCATAAACAGGAGTGCGACGACGAGCAAGAATATTGCGGGTGAGAACAGCAGCGTGATGTCAGCGGAGTTTTCGCCCTCTCTGGTCGAGGCGATGACCGTGCCTCTAGTGGTGAGTTCCCACCAGACGAGTGAACCGATCACGAGGAAAATGACATCTAAGTAGTAGCGCTGGAAAAGTGGTGCGCGTTCTGGTCGTGCCTCCGACTGATACTGGTCGATGATCCCGCGGCGGGTGCCGAGTATGGCCGGCAGCAGCAATATCGCGAAGACTGCGAATCCTGCGGTGATCGACCAGATCCATGATTGCCAAGCAAATTCGACATTCAGGAACAGTGATTCGTTGACGCTTTGGTATGCGGGCAGCAGCCCGAGGGATGCTACCAAGCCGACGGCGACGATTGGCGCGACTAAAGCCGGCACTCCGGCTATCAACACGCTTTCGATCGCGTATGAGCGGATCACCTGCAAAACTGTGATGCCTCTGCTGCGCAGCATCGATGTTTCCAGGGATCGACGCCGGGCGATGATGCCGGCGACCATGAACAGATAGTAGGCGATCGATGTGATTGCCAACGCGGCCAATAGCAACATCGGTATTCGAGCGAACAACATCCGTCGTTGCAACGAATTCAACCGCGAATCGAGGATCGTCAACACGTCGGCGCGCGTGATCTCGATACCGATCCTTTCTTCGAATTCTGTGAGCCTGCTGATGGATTCGTTGAGGTTCAAAAGTTTGAAGTAGTCGGTATCGACGTAGAGATACCAACTGAAATCGGCGGGCAACCCGGCGTTGGCTTCGGCCACCGTGTTCAGCATCACGGAAGGATGAACCAGCATCACGATTGGTGGTTCGCGCCCATCTACTATCGGCATCGGGCGAACTATAGGGTCCGATAGTCCGACCCAATAGTCGTCGGACGGATCGGGAACAGTGAAGATTCCGGTGATGGTGACATTGACGAGACCGATGCCGCGGGCTTCCGGGACGGTTTCGATGACATCGCCGATTCGGATGTCGAACCGTGATGCGCGATCCCAAACGATAGCGGCCTCGACGGTGGGAACGTTCTCGGAGTAAACGAGACGATTTGACGGTGCGCGACCGTCGATGTACACGATGCGATCGTCGATGCCGGTCATCGACAAGAACATTGCCCGCGAGGCTTCGTTGTGCCGGCGCAATCCTTCGCCTTGCTTGCCCCAATTGGCACGACGTGTTTTTATCAGGGACGCATCGCCCGTGAAAGCACCGTCAAGATATTCTTCCTGGGCGGCGGCTAGCGATTCGTTCGCCGCGACGTATTTGCCGACTTCCAATGGTAGCCACCTTGTGCTCACTTGAAGGTGGGTGTAGGTACTGTCGGCAGAGTCGATCGTGTCTTGAACGCCGGCGCGTTCGAGCGTGCGAAGGTACACGGGTGCACCGGCGACAACAGTTGCGGTGATCAGAGACCCGATAAATGCGCCTATTAAAAGCGTTCCTTCGCCCGAGATCCGGCGCAGTGTAAATCTGAGGAAGTTCAGTTCTCGCGTCCTTTAGTGCCGCGGTTTATGAGCTGAGCATGATGAATTGGGGCTTACGAAGACTGATGGCGCATGAAGATCATGCGAAATTCGACCAACGACGTCTCAGAATCCCAACCCACAATTGTAACGCGGAGTTTTGCGATCATGTCAGATGGTAAAAGCGACAACCAAGTATTACGCCGAAAGACACTGTTTGGTTCTTCACGCAACTCGATCTGTCGGCGGTCTTGACAATTTCATGGCAATTGGCGAATAAGCTGGTCGGAAAGTTCGTTGGTTTCGCGATCAACGGCAGTGTTTCGAGGTGACTCGGAACCAGTGCCAGCATCACCGCCGATATAATGCAACTAAGCACCTCCATCCACTTTCTCGAGCGGTCAGGAGGCATGAAGTGGAACTCAAACAGCGGTTAACGTCAAGCTTGGCGCTAGCCATCGTCGGAATGGCAATCATCGCCATGGCGGTTTCGGCTTGTGTGTCCTCCACACCGTCGAATGGGTCACCCGAATCGACAGCGGTATTCAAGCGTGAAACTGGGGCGTCGAATTCGTGGATACCCGATGTCGTCGACGCAACGGCACCATCGATCGTCAACGTCACGGTACGTCGAGCGGATGGCGTAGGACGCGGGACGGGAATAGTGTTCAATTCGTCTGGTTCGATCGTCACGAATTGGCACGTAATTGAAGGTGCAGAAGAGATCGAAATCACTTCGAACGTAGGCAAACGTTATGGCGCTACTCTATTGAGGGAAGATAGTTCGCTTGACCTGGCTCTCCTTCAAGTCGATTCCGTAGACCTTTCGGCTGCCACATTCGGCAATTCCGATGTTCTCCGTGTAGGTGAGGATGTGGTCTCTATCGGACATGCATTTGGCCTCAGCGGCGGCCCGAGCGTCAGTCGCGGCGTTGTGAGTGCGTTGAACCGCACGGTGGCGGACGAGAACGGCAACATTTTCGACGGTCTGATCCAGACGGACGCGGCGATCAACCTTGGTAGCAGCGGAGGTGCGCTGGTAAACTCCGCGGGCGAGGTCATCGGGATCAACCTAGGTACGATCAACGTTGGTCAAGGCGCAAACTTTGCGCTTGACATCAACACCGTTGTGGCGGGTGCAGGACGTTTGGTGGCGTTGGGAGAGCGTGAGAGTCCCGGTTATCTAGGTGTGGGCGGCGTGGATGTCACGCCTTACATCGCCTTTCAACAGGCGTTGCCGGTCAGCGAAGGATTCGGAGTCCGGTACGTTGACCCCGATTCCCCGGCGGCTGTCGGTTTCATGGTCGATGACATCATCGTAGAGATCGACGACACACCAATTCGCGGCAAGACCGATTTCACCGAGTTCTTGCGCACGCATCCGCGCGGAACGGACATCTTGGTCACGGCGGTGCGCGGCGCGGGTCAAGATGCAACGATCATGGAGATTCCGGTGACGCTTGGCGCGCCGGGGGCGTAGACCTCCGTACAATTGCTGCTCAGCAATTGCTCGCGTCTAACCCTTAATTTTCTCGGGAGGATTGACGATGACAGGATCAGAGCGTGAATTGAGCGGCAAGGTCGCCATCGTAACAGGGGCTGGAAGGTTACGAGGTATTGGTCGAGCGACCGCTAATGTTTTGGCTCGAATGGGGGCGGATGTCGTCGTGACAGGCACAGGGCGCGACCCCGCGACGTTCCCACCTGACGAGAAGGATGCTGGTTGGCGCGACATCGAATCGACTGCCGACGAAGTGCGGTCGTTTGGTGTCCGGGCTCTGCCGGTCGTTATGGATGTGACGAATGCCGACGAAGTGCAGAAATTGATCGACGACAGCGTGAGTAAGTTGGGCAGTGTCGACATCTTCATAAACAACGCCGCGGCACCGTACGGTGCGGACCGAGTGCCGGTTGTCGAAGTTGCGGAAGATGTATTCAAGAAGGTGCTAGAGGTGAAGGTAGTCGGGACTTACCTTTGCTCAAAAGCGGCGGCGCTTCAGATGATCGAGCAAGGCAACGGCGGACGCATCATCAACATCTCTTCGACGGCGGGAAAACGCGGCAATGCCAACATGGCGGCTTACAACGCCGCCAACTTCGCGGTGGATGGTTTCACGCAAGCTTTGGCCAAGGAAGTGGCGGAACACGATATAACCGCGAATTGCGTCTGCCCCGGTATGACGGAGACGGCGCGGTTAGATCCAATCGGTCGCGGCGACGCGTGGTGGAGTCGCGCCGCTCAAGTGCCGCTTGGCAGGCCGGCAGAAGACATGGAAGTCGGAGAGCTTATCGGATTCCTCTGTAGCCCGCGTGCGGCTTACATCACTGGTCAGGCGATCAACATCAACGGCGGCTCGGTTACCGAGCGCTGATACCGTGCGCGACTGACGTCTGCGGCAATTGGATCTGATTGGGGCGGCGGATCTCAGTCCACGAAACCGCGTAGTTGGCGGCTGCGCCTGGGGTGGCGCAGCTTGCGTAGTGCCTTGGCTTCGATCTGGCGTACTCGTTCGCGCGTGACGCCGAAGTAACGTCCGACCTCCTCCAAGGTTTTGGAGCGGCCGTCTTTCATCCCAAATCGATGCTCGATTACTTGCTTCTCGCGCACGTCCAGTGTCTCCAACACGGTTTGGACGCTCTCTTTCATCAGATTGGTGGAGGCTTCTTCGATCGGGCCGTCGGTATTGGTTTCCGGGATGAAATCGCCGAGAGTTGAATCTTCCTCGTCTCCGATCGGCGTTTCCAGGGAAACTGGTTGCAACGAGATCTTCAGAGTGTCTCGAACCTTTTCGGGCGTCGTCTCCATGTGCACCGCGATCTCTTCGGGCGTCGGCTCTCGGCCGTATTCCTGAACTAGACGTCGGCTGATACGCAGGAGTTTGTTGATCGTCTCGACCATGTGCACAGGTATCCGGATCGTTCTGGCTTGGTCCGCGATTGAGCGTGTAATGGCTTGACGGATCCACCATGTGGCATAAGTCGAGAACTTATAGCCGCGGCGGTAGTCGAATTTTTCGACGGCTCGGATCAGTCCGATGTTTCCTTCTTGTACGAGGTCCAACAGGTTCATACCCCGTCCCATGTATTTCTTGGCGACGGACACGACCAAGCGCAGGTTGGCTTTGGTGATGTGGATGTCGGACGCGGTCCCTCTATTTCGGATCGTTGTCAAGTGAGCGTCGAGCAACGGGCCGTAGTAGAAGAGCTTCTGGATCGCGTTGTTGTCTAACGATGCTTCTAACTCGGGGAGTTGGGGATTGGCCTCGATGGCGTCAGGAGTCTCTTCGGCGATCAGCAACGTCAACAAGGAAAGGTTGCGTATGTTGGCCTTGGACTCATCGGCATCGCAATCGAGATTGTTCGCGAGGTATTCGATCTTCTCCTCTGAGTATGGTTCGTCGAGGCATTGGCGTATGAGCGGGTGTGAGAGCATGTCGGAAAGATACGTCGTGACAGTCTCGTCGGCCACCGACAAGAGCCGTGCCGCTAACTCGATTGAGCAAGCCAAACCCGCGCTCATCGCGTTCAATCGAGCCTCTTTGGAAGTTTCCCTCAAAGTCTCGAAGACTTTCGCATCGTCAAACGAGAACTCGGCGTGTCCGTAGTTAGGAGCTAGTTCTTCGACGATCTGCAACGCTTCGGCACGAGTTCCGCCCAGTGCTTTGCGGATGAGCGTCGCTGATGTGATCCGGTACGGGTCCGCGACGATCTCAAGCAACCTGGGTTGGTTTAACGCATCGGGCAAGGAGACGTCATCTGTTCGTTCGATCAAACTGTGGATAATCGATGCGATATCTTCGTCGCAGTCGATCGCATCCTCGACAGCCTCGGGAGTCAATGGTTCGGGCGGGTTTTGGAACGCCTCGCGTGCCTTTTCCGAGGTGATCTTGCGAAAAGCGTCGTCAGGCAGACGGGTAAGATCTCTGATTGTCTCGATGGCATCGGAATTGGAGCAATTGAAGATATCGGATATGTACTTGACGTCTCGGATGCGATACGGATTTTTCAGCGCTTCTCGAATTGCGGCGAACACTTCGGCCATCCGTTCGTCGCAGAAGCCTGAGTAGATCACCATCGCCTTAGCTGCGCGGTCCATCTTTGAGAGTCGATGCAACGCCTCAATGGTGATCTCAGTGGCCGAGGGTTTGGTCTCGTGTTTGGCCAAGAAATCAGTTTCGATCTCTGCGACGATGCGGCGCAGCTCCAAGTTGCGCGCCAATTCGCGTTCTTCTTGCGCTGTCAACAGCTCGACTCGCCCGATCTCCCGCAAGTACATTCGTACGGGGTCATCGGTCAGATCCGTGTCAGTGGCGACATTCTCCAGCGTGACGACCTCGGCGCGTTGTCGCGCGCCGGCGGCCGATCCGTCCCAGCTGTCGAGGTCCGAAATGGTGTTCGACGGCGGAGTGGGCGCAAGGATCATGCTTGCGCGTTGGCTTTCGCCAGCGAATGAATCGCCATCGGTTTCGTCCTCACCTCCGATGATGCTGAAGGTTAGAGTTTCGCCTTCCTCGGCGTCATCATCATCGTCGTCGTCCGCGTCATCGTCTTCCACCGATGAGTCTTCTTCATCATCGTCGTCATCGTCCAAATCCACGGGTGAACCGTTTGTGGTGGTCTGGCGGTCCGTGGTGGACGTTCCCACGGACGAGTTCGGGTCGGGATGCACTTCTACAACCGTGACAGAATCGACCTCGTCGTTTTGCTCCATCTGGTTGTCAACCTCGTCGCTCTCTTCAAACAATTTGAGCGCCTCCTAGTGTTTTGGCGCCGCGTTGAGCGGAACTGCCAATTCCCTGATTTGGCGGTTTGTCTCAACCGCACTGGTCATGTCCTCATCACGGAACATGTTCCCGTTTTGTTTTGCCAGCTGCACCTCTTTCTGTTTGTTTCGTTTCAGATATTCTTGCCGAGTTCTGATCGCGCAGTCTTGTGCGATCTGAATGACGGCGGCTTCATCCTCGATTCCGACGTCTCCGGGCGAAATGGGGATTCGTTGCAATCGTTCCACGAGGTCCATCGCGTCGGATTCACCTTCGATGAGAGCGAGGCAATGATCCAAGTTACCGGTGGTCCGCAGAGATTCGAAAATCCGCATGCGGGAAGGGTCCACGAAATGCTGAGGCTCGACCACCTGAGCGTGATCGATCGCGAATTCGTGTTGGACCATGCATGCTAGGAGTGTCACCTCCCATGGAGCTTGCAATGCGGCCGCCGGAATGACCGGTATCGATTTTCTAGACGATCTGGATCGACTCTTGCGGGGCGCGGTTGTTGGTTGGGACACGCCGACGGCGGTTTCTCGATCCGACCGTTTGCGCCTTAGCAAGTTCATCAGGTGATCGGCGTCGATATTGAGTTGCCCTGCGAAATCGTTAAGGACGCGCTGTTCGCGTATGGTGTGGGGGGGAATCCGCTCGAAGAACGGTTCGATCTCATTGATCGCGGCATCCATTCCGCTGTCGGTCTTGGCGTTGTGCTTTTCAAGATTCGTGCGGATAACGAATTGCATGATGTCGTCTGCACGGTCGATGGAAGCTATCCATTCGGCGCTGTCTGTCCGAATGGCTTCGTCGGGGTCTTTCGCGATGCCTTGTTCAGAAACCACTGGATTGGCGATTCGTATGTCGACCGGTGAGCGACGTGATGCCCTGCTGTTAGTTGCATGTCGGCCGAGTTCAGAGATCGCTATGCGGAGTCCGCGTAACGCCGCTTGTTGCCCAGCTTCATCGGCGTCGAGGCACAGAATCACCGACGGTGGGTTATCGGGATCGTCCGGCAGGAACGTGGCGACCGTTTGAAGCTGTTGCGATGTGACCGATGTGCCCATGCAGGCGACGACGTTTTTGAATCCGCGCTCTTGGGCGGTTATGACGTCCATGTAGCCTTCCACGACGATTGCTCGGCCTGAAGCGCGGATCGCGTCTGACGCCCAGTGCAGCCCATAGAGGGTCTGAGATTTGTTGAAGATCGCCGTCTCGTGCGTGTTCAGGTACTTGGGTTGCGCATCGCCCATGGCACGCGCGCCGAAACCGATGATGTTGCCGCGCGGGTCCTTGATTGAAACGGTGATCCGGTTCGCGAACATATCTCGCCACGATCCGTCTTCACCTTTGACTACGAGGCCGGCTTGGACGACGGCTTGGCTATCGGCGCCGATGGATTTGAGGTGTGCGAAGAGTGAATTTACTCCGCCGGGAGCAAAGCCGATGCCGCGTCGACGGGCTGTCTGAGCGTCGATGCCGCGTGAAACTAGATATGCGAGAGCATCTTCGCCTTGAGCACCCACCAACTGTCGGAAGAAGAACTCCTCGGCGACCTCGTTGACTTGGTGCATCGTAGCCGACTTGCCTCTGCGACGACCGTTGGGATTTTCGTTGCGAAATTCCGTTTCGATGCCGGCTTTGCGGGCCAACTTTTCGAGCGCTTCTTTGAACTCGATGCCGTCAGCACGCATCACGAAACTAAACATGTCGCCGCCGACACCGCATGCTCCCCAACATCGCCAAGAGTCGTGGTCGAGGGACAAGCTGAACGAAGGGGTTCGTTCTTCGTGGAATGGGCAGAGCGCCTTGGGCGTACGAGATGATGGATTGTCGAGCGCGAGATAGTCAGACACGACATCAACGATTGTCAACCTTGCCTTGACTTCGTCGACTAAGGTCATCTGCTCTCCCTTACCAACGGTGAGGTAGTTGCCACCATCCACCATCGCCCTTCTATCTGTCCCAGTGTAGGCCGATGTGTGGGTTGCACATCGTCGATCAACACTGTGGACGTACGAAGTATAACCGAGATTTGTTTTAATGCAAACGGCAAACAAGCCGTCGCGGAAGTTCGCACGATCTTAGTTTCGTGTCACTGTCGAAGCGGATCAGTGGGGAGTGGGCACGGTGACGCGGCCTTGGTACAGGCCTTGAGTGCTGCCGGGGGAGATTCGTTCAAGCGCGATTACGGCGAAGGAGTCGGTCATACCGCTGACGAAATCGGCCGCGGCGTATTCGGGTTCGATGGAGATAACCCGCATCCATTCGGGGACTTCGTCGATGTGTTTGCTGTAGTGTTCGTGCATGATGTGGACGGCGTCGCGGGCGCGTAGTCCTTCGGGGGATTGGGATGTGGGATGGTATACACGTTCGAACATGAAGTTGCGAAGTTGGGTGGTTACATCGCGCATGGGTTCAGACATGCGGATCCAGGGCTTGGAGTCGGTTTCAGGTTTCTCGCCGGTACAGTCCCATGATGCATCGATGACGTCGACGACCATCGCGTTCAGTCGTGTGGAGTGTGCGTCGCCGAGGGCGTCTCGGATCTCGATTGGGACGTCGGTAGTGTGGAGGATGCCGTCGCGTTGGGCATCGGCGAGGTCGTGAGCGAGGTAAGCAATGGCGTCGGAGATGCGTACGATCTGTGCTTCGAGGGACATTCCGTGAACAGCGTCGGCGGCGATGAATTTCCCTTCGGGTTTGGAGTGGCGCTTGACGGCCTCAATCACGTCGTGCGTCAGGTTCAGTCCTTCGCCGTGTTTTTCGAGGATGGTGAGAGTTCGGACGCCTTGCGCGGCATGGGTGAAGCCGTCGGGGAGGCGTTCGTTGAGAACGTGTTCGCCGATGTGTCCGAATGGCGTGTGACCGACGTCGTGGGCTAGAGCGGCGGCTTCGACGAGGTCTTCGTTGAGGTTGAGAGCGCGGGCGATGGTGCGTCCGACTTGTGAGACTTGCAGGACGTGGGTCATGCGCGTCGTGTAGTGGTCGCCCTGCGGGTTAACGAGGACTTGGCTCTTGTGCTTTAGCCGTCGGAAACAGTTGGAGTGGATGATTCTGTCGCGGTCTCGTTGGAAGGCGGCGCGTACGGAGGACGGTTCTTCGTCGCGGTCTCGGATAGCATCGGCGGATTTTGATGCGAACGGAGAGAGGGCGGCTTCTCGTTGTTCGATGCGGTGCCTGACGCGCGAGTGACTTGTGTGTGATTGATGAACTGCGAGAGCGTCGATCATGCGACGGTCACCGTCTTTGCGAGGTTGCGCGGTCGGTCGGGGTTGTAGCCGCGTGCGACGGTGGTGTGGTATGCAAGTTGCTGAAGGGGTATGGTCATGAGGAACGGCGTGTGTTCGTCATCATTGGTAGGTATCGGAATCCATGCGTCGGCGAGGGCTTCAACCTCGATGTCGCCGTGCTGAGCCAGTGCGATGACTTCGCCGCCTCGGCTCTGGACCTCGTAGATGCTGGTGAGCATCTTGGTTCGGAGTTCGCCGTTTTCGGGTACGAGGACGATGACGGGAGTGTCGGGTTCGATGAGTGCGTTTATGCCGTGTTTCATTTCGGAAGCGGAGCAACCCTCGGCGTGAATGTATGCGGTCTCCTTCATCTTGAGAGCGCCTTCCAACGCGATCGGAAAGAGGTCGCCGCGTCCTAGAATGAGCACGTTTTCTACATCGGTGAAGCGATCGCGTGCGAGTGCTTCGATTTCGATTTCCTGCCCCAAAGTGCGGTTTATCGCGCCTGGTAGAGAGGCTATTGATTGGACGTGTCGATCAAATTCGGGCTCGCTCAATCGCCCGGAATCGCGCCCTAGTTGCAGTGCTGTCATGTAAAGAACGAGCATCGTATTGACGAACGTCTTAGTGGCGGGGACGGCGACTTCCAACCCTGAGCCGATATCGATAGAAACGTTCGCCATCCGTGCCGCCTCGCTGTGAACGTTGGCGGTGACGACAACAACGGTGCTTCCTACGCTCCTCGCCTTCTCAATGGCGACTAGCGTGTCGTAAGTTTCCCCTGACTGAGTAACTGCTACCAACAGGTCGCGTTCGCTCATCACTGGGTCGCGATCCGCCAACTCTCCGGCGTATTCGACCGAGGTTGGTATGCGAGCCAATCGCTCGATCCTCCGAGCGCCGGTCATCGCCGCGAAATGCGACGTGCCCATACCCGCCAATACGATTCGATCCAATTTACGCGGTAACGAACCAAGTTCAGGAATGTTGATCCACTTGTTGCTGAAGTCGACCCTTCCGCGCAGAGCGCCTTGCACAGCCGCGGCCTGCTCGGATATCTCCTTGTGCATGAAGTGAGGGTGTCCGTTGATCTCAGAAATGCGATTTCCGGTGAGTAGCCTCACAGATTCCTTTACGACCGGTTTGCCATACACATCGACGATCGTGGCTCCATCAGGACTGATGCGAACCGCTTCGCAGTGATCGATATGCGTCACGGCGTTCACGTTGGAAGGCATCGCCGCGGCGTTGCTGGCGATGATCCAAGCGTCGGCAGACTCGCCCATCATCAAACTGCCGGCGTAACCGATTCTGATTCCCACCACTGCGTCTGGTTCATCTGCCGAAATAGCAAGTATCACCGACAGACCTTTTAGACGCCTGCTGGTTTTCTTGGTCGCGGTGAGCAAGGAATCACCCGCTTCCATGTGACGAGCGATTAAGTGCGCGATCACTTCAGAGTCGGTCTCAGATTTGAATTCGATGCCATCGGCTTCAAGTCTGCTCCGCAATTTGGCATGGTTTTCGATGATCCCGTTATGCGCGATCGATACCTTGCCGTTGTAACTGAGATGAGGATGAGCGTTCGCATCGGTCGGCGCGCCATGGGTGGCCCAACGAGTGTGCCCAATTCCTGTCGTCGTCTGCCCGAACTGCCCATTGATCGTCTCTTCGAGAGCGGAAACTCGACCTGCGCGTTTGATCGTAGTTATGCCGTCGCCGTTTACAGCCGCGACGCCTGCACTGTCGTAACCTCGGTATTCGAGGTCTTTGAGCGCTCGTAGCAGGAATGACTTTGCGTCGCCGTTACCTGTGTACCCCACGATTCCACACATTTTTAGGCTGATCTTCTGCTTGTTGGCGATGAGATGGCGGCGTTGCTTGGTTCGGTATCGCGTTCTTTCGGCTGACGGTTTTTGATTGATGTTGTGAATTGGAAACTGTCGGGCACATTGCCGGCGTAGATGCCGCGGCGTTCGGGTGGTAGATTGATTGCTACTCTGATCATGATCTCTTCGGTAGCATGCTCGAGCGCGGCGCGATCAGTTAGGTTACCGTGAATTCTGAATGGTTCTCCGACTGAGACTCTGATTTTGGCGATCGGCATCAATACTTTGAGGATATTTTGCAAGTTGTCAGTTCCGTAGATTCCGATTGGCACCAGCGTCGCATCGGATTGAGCGGCTAGGAGAGCGGTTCCGATTTGTGCTTTTTTCAATCCCTCGAGGTTGCGGCTACGAGTGCCTTCAGGGAACATCACGACGGCGCGTTGACGAGCGAGCATGGCTCTTGCCCAACGCAGGGCGTGAAGGTCGGCAGAATAGCGACTGACAGGGTATGCACCCCAACCCTTGAGGAGGAGTGTGAAGAGCGGATTGTTGAAGAGTTCGCGCTTGGCCATGAACAGGGCCCGTCGTGGGAGCAGGGATGCGACGATCGGGGGGTCCAGATTTGCCAAGTGATTGCAGACGTAAATGACCGGGCCATCGACTCTCATGCGTTCTCGGTGTTGCACCTCGATATCGGCGAAGATAGCCAAAGTGCCGCGGAAGGCGGTGTTGCAGAAGGGGAAGAACCATTGTCGGTTTGGTTTCACCCGGCGTGCCCTCCCATCATCTGTGGGGAGTCGATTAGATTCGTCTTGTTATAGAAGTGCGAAAGTATTTTTTCAACCACCTCTTCCGCGGTCAAATCATCGGTCGCAACGATGATCGCATCATTGGCTGGACGCAGGGGGGAGTCGGTACGGCTGGAGTCGATCCTTTGGCGTCGTTGAATTGATTGCAAAACTTCATTGTAGGGCCGTTGATCGGCATTGCCGTCGGCATCTTTGGTTCGTCGGCGGGCGCGTGTTTCAGCCGAAGCGGTGAGAAAGATTTTTACGCCGGCATGGGGTAGTACGACTGTTCCGATGTCTTGGCCGGCCATAACGATTGGTGCAGTACTTGCGATTGCGCGTTGCTGTCGCACGAGAGCGCGCCGCACAGCAGGGATCGCAGATACGGCTGAGACGTTGAAGTTGACATCGTCGGAGTAAAGGTGGTCGGTGATGTCTTTTCCATCGGCGAACAGCCGCCAGGTGCCGTTTTGGTCTTGGCTCAAGGTGAAGTTGGTGTTGGCAGCGATGTTGTGGACTGCGTCAATATCTTTAATGGAGATTCGGTTTTTGATGCTGAGGAACGTAACCGCACGGTACATCTTGCCGGTGTCGAGAAAATCGCATCCCAACTTATCGGCGAGCATTGTGCCCACGGTCGACTTGCCGGAAGCCAGGAGGCCATCTAATGCGATCTGCATGGGCGCGGCGTTCTGGTTGGAGTTCATGATCGATTGATGAACGACTAGGGACGTTTGTTGGCACCTACGGGACCGGATATTGCGCCTCAACACGCGTTGATCGGAAAGGTTTTCCATCCTCAGCGAATCTAGGATTCGATTATAGACAGCGAGTGTGAAGCCCTGCTTTAACGGATGGCTTCGGCGCGCTTACAAATCGATGAACGGCTTAGACGGAATATTCATGCTCGCCATCGTGCTGGCGGCGATTTGGGGGTTCAAGATCGGAGTGATCGGTGCCGCGATCTGGCTCATTGCGGCCTACATTTCGGTCGTTTTGGGTGCCCTTATCGTGGGCTGGACGATGCCGAGATTGGGTCTCCCCGGTAATTTTGCTTCGTTAGCAACGTCTGTTGCCTACATATCGGCTTCGGCGGCAGTTTTCATGGTCGCGCGCGCCATCTCGGTGTCGCTCCGATCCGGGATCAACTTTACGCCATTACGTTGGGTGAACGACCTTGGCGGCGCGGTTTTGGGTCTTGTATTCGGCGTGTTCGCGGTTGTCGGATTCATCGCCGTCGCGGCGGTATTCACGTATGTCGTGCCGGACGGGGCGTTGGATTACGGCGGAGCCTCGTATTCAGAAACGTTTTCACGGACCTACTTGTCTTCCGGTCCTCGTGCGTGGATCGATCATCAATTGACCGGATCGATGTTCGTAGAGATTTTGGTGAATCTTCACCCGTTGATCGTTCCGTTCGCTCCTCGTGAGCTCGGGATCGCGGTCGATGTCCTCTTTTCCCGCGTAGATTGAGCGTCGGTGCCCGCGAGGATGAACAACTCGATTGTTATCTCGATTAAGCGCGTACGACTGTAAAATGAGCACTGTGACTGATCAAGCGTTAACGCTGATACGTTCTCGGGTGTTGGTGCTTAACCAGAACTATCAGCCGCTGAACATCTGCGACGTGCGCCGCGCCGTTTCGCTCCTTGGCAAGGGCAAAGCCGAAACGGTTCAACACGGAGTCGAATACATCCACACCGTCTCGAGGATGTTTGAGCGCCCCGAGGTGATTCGGCTCGTCTACATGGTGCGCAAACCGCTGCATCGCCGGAAACTGTCTCGGCGAGAGGTCTTCCAGCGTGACGGCTATAGCTGCCAGTATTGCGGCCAGCGGAATTCGCAGATGACGCTCGACCACGTCGTCCCGCGTTGCAAAGGCGGTCAGCACACTTGGGATAACGTGGTTACGGCTTGCCAACGGTGCAACCACCGCAAAGCTGGGTCTACACCGCGTGAAGCGGGGATGAAGCTACGAGTGAAACCGCGCGAACCCCGGCCAAATCCATATGCTGGTTTCAGCGCCGACCGTGTCGATCCCGCTTGGCTTCCGTTCATGCCCTGGTTGGCAAAGCAGTCGTTGCCGACTGCGGCGGGTTAGTTGTCAGCCTCGTTTTGCTCGTCCGTCAACTCGAGCATCCGGTTTACGAACATGTTGACGCGATCGCGGTGGCGCCGCACATCTTCCCCGTCCAAAAATCCGTGGTAAAAATTGGCGTGCAACGTCTCGGCGCTTGAGAATAGGAAATCCAACGTCGGATCTTTGAATTCGTCGGCGAAAGATTCGACGGCTCTGACCATCACCCTATGGCCGCTCTGTTTGATGCCTCTCCGGTGCATCTCTGCAATTACAACGTGTGACGCGGCACCCCACAATTTCTCCGAAGCTTGAAAGATGTCACCATCTTCGAATTCCTTGTCGGCGTCAACGAGAAATTGTCGTGCGAGTTGGTCATGTTCCGGTGCGAGCATGCAAAAGGTGATCCTGATACTAAATCGAAACGATTAAAGCGATTATACCTTGTATTGTCACCCGATGTACGGCACCTTGAGCATCATCGCATCAAACGCTAGTTGCGGCAGTGCATTGACCATCAGCGCATCGCGCGTGCGCCGAATCGTCCCGGCGGCGGCGGCGACTTCATCTGGGGTCAGAGTGTTGGCGAGGTCTCTCAACTCTTGGAGGCGGTCGTCATAGGTCACGTGCTGGTTCAATCCGTTCTGGATCATCGCGATGTCGCGAACGATTTCGAGCCAGCGTTCGACTTCCTCTAACGCAAGATTTCTGTTGCTGCGGAATTCGCGGCTCATTTCGAATGAATACTCGAAACGAGATGGTAGGTCGAAGTTGATAACGTCGATGATTCGCGATGCCGATTGTCTGCGAACGTCGACCAGCGATGGGTCATTCAGGGCTGCGATCGCCCATCCGGGTGCGCCCATCGACATTTTTGCCAACTTGCGCGCGTCTTCACTAGAAATCTCAAGTTGTGTTGCTAATCCTTCTTCGATGATTTCTGCTGGCACTGGTCGCATTCTGACGAGGTGGCAGCGCGAAGTGATGGTTTCAGGTAGCAGATCGGCGGATGGTGCCGTGAGGATGATGTGTACGTTGCCCGGCGGTTCTTCGAGCGTCTTGAGAAGAGCGTTCGAAGCATCGGGCGACATTCGGTTCGCCTCGTCGATGATGAAGATTTTCGCCCGTCCTTCGTAAGGCTCGAGCATGGAGTCGGATTGAATGTCTTTGATCAGGTCGATGCCGATCATGACGCGCCGTTGCGCCGCCTTGGCATCAGCATCGTTGGATGTCTGTGTCGCGGACGTGATGATCTGAACGTCGGCGTAGTTTGAACGGGCGATGCGATCGCACGCCGAACACTGGCCACACGGAACTTCGGGCTGGATATCTGCCCAGCCGGGTGCGACGACATCTTTGGCGTTGCAATTTAGCGCGCGGGCGAAATCTATGGCTAGTGTTCTTTTGCCGACGCGGTTTGGACCCGTGAACAAGTACGCGTGCGAGACCCGATCTTGATCTATAGCGCCTTTGAGCAGAGTGATCGCGGCGGAGTTACCGATCGTTTGCCATTTTCCGGTTGAACCGACGCTTGTCGCTGCTTGGAGCATTATTCATAGATCGATGTGGAGAGCAGATCTGCGTAAGTTTCGCGCCTGCGGATCAGACGCGCTTCCGATTGCTCGGTGACAAGAACGATCGCAGGGCGGGTCTGGAGGTTGTAGTTGCTGGCCATCGGCACGCAATACGCACCCGAAGCAGGCAACGCGAGCAAGTCATCAGTTTTCAGTTCGGGTAGATCGACATCTCTAGCCAACACATCTCCCGATTCGCAGAACTTCCCGGCTATCGTCACCTTTTGAACGGGATCGCCGAGGGGATCGTCTACGGACATGACCTCGTACTCCGCTTCGTAAAGAGCTGGTCGAATGTTGTCACCCATTCCGCCATCGACGCTGACGTATGTGCGCACGCTTGGGATTCGTTTTATGCCCCCAACGGTATAGACGGCGACGCCGGCCCGTCCGACGATGGATCGGCCCGGTTCAATGATCAACCTAGGTTCATCCAACCCGTATTTGGTGCATGCAGACCTCAGCGATGAGGTGATGGTCTCCGCGTACTCAGCGATCGTCGGAGGCAATTTTGAAGAAAGGTAGCCGATCGCCATGCCGCCGCCGGGGCTGAACTCGTGCGTATCGAGATGGTGCACCCACTTCATCCTCGCCGCAAAAGCGCAAACGTATTCGATCGCCTCCTCGTACGGTTCCAACTCGAAAAGGGGCGAACCCAAATGGAAATGAAGGCCGGTTACTTCAAGATTCGGTTGAGACAGTGCAGCATCGACAGCCTTTTCCGCGTCGCCTGTCTCGATCGAGAATCCAAATTTGGAATCGAGAACGCCGGTGGTGGTCAAGCGATGGGTGTGAGGGTCGATGCTGGGAGAGAGGCGCAGGTTGACCGCTTGGGTCTTGCCGAGTTCTCCGGCGACTTCGTTTAGAAGTTCGATCTCGTGGAACGAGTCGATCGTGATCCGTCCGATGTCGGCTTCTACCGCTTCACGAAGCTCGTCGCGCACTTTGTTGTTGCCGTGGAAGTTGATCTTCTCGGCTGGAAAATCGGCTGCAAGTGCGAACGCGAGTTCGCCACCCGTTACGACATCGATGTGTAGCCCCTCATCCTCGATGATTTTCAGGACTGCGGGGTTGGAAAACGCCTTTGTGGAATACTCGATGTCGGTCTGAGGGTAAAAACGCCTGAAGTTACCGACGAATTCGCGGCACATGCCACGAATCGTGGCCTCGTCGAAGATGTAGAGCGGACTGCCGAACTCTTCAACGACCTCGCGTACATCGCGATCTTGCAAGGCAAGTCGTCCAGCGTCGTTAACAGACGCTGATATAGGTAGCACGTCGGCGAGGGGCAGATCTTGCATGGCGTTGGAATCCAGAAGGGGATGAAGGACATCCACAGAGTGGTGTTTTCAATTTTGTGTCCACTGCACTTCAACGTCAAGGAACATAGCAACGGTACCATTGAAATTAACCGGTAAATTGACGCGATCGCTTGGATCCCGGTTACGAACGGAGAACGCTAGAGATATGAACGAAAAGGTGCCGCGGCTGACGGAACTCGCCAGCTGTGCTGGTTGAGCGGGAAAGCTTAGCCAAGGCGAACTCGCCCAGGTTTTGGGCGGGCTGATGAATGGAGCCGACCTGCACCCAGATTTGTTGGTCGGTTTCGAACACGGAGATGACGCTGCCGTCTACCGTTTAGATGATCACGCCGCCTTGGTTCTGACTGTCGATTTCTTCGCGCCGATCGTCGATGACCCGTTCACATACGGTGCGATCGCGGCAGCCAACGCTCTTTCCGACGTTTACGCGGTTGGCGGACGTCCAATCACCGCGCTGAACATCGCAGCATTTCCGCGCAGCTTGCCGATGGAAATCCTCGCCGAGATTCTCAAAGGAGGTGCGGCGAAGGTTGCGGAAGCGGGTGCGATCATCGTAGGCGGGCATACGGTTGACGACGATGAGCCAAAATATGGACTTTCGGTCGTAGGCACTGTGGAACCGGGGCGCCAAGTCCAGAACTCGACGGCGCAACCGGGCGACGTTTTGGTTCTTACCAAATTTATTGGAACTGGCATCGTGACTACCGCGTTGAAAAACGGGAATGCCGTGGATGACGTTTTGGATGGCGCGGTCAGTTCGATGTTGCGGTTGAATCGCGACTCTGCACAGGCCATGACCAAGGCAAAGGCGAACGCGGCGACCGATGTTACGGGTTTCGGATTGGTGGGTCACCTAATGACGATGATGCGGGCGAGCGGCACTACCGGGCGTTTGAACAAATCGTCGATCCCGATTTTGCCGGGTGTAGACGAACTTCTTAGGGAAGGTATCGCGCCGGGCGGGACTCACCGTAACATCGAATCTTGCGACGACGCGGTGACGTGGGGCGACGGCATTCAAGATAGCGATAGGTTGCTTCTTTGCGACCCTCAGACTTCTGGAGGTTTGCTCATCTCGATTCACAGCGATTCAGTCGACGGTCTGTTGAACGACCTGAAAGGCCGCGGGGTTTCCGGATCAGTGGTGGGCGAAGTGACCTCTTTCAACGGCAAAGCTGTTGAAGTCAGCAGTTAACGAGCGCGTTCCCAGATCCGTTCCCGCTCGTCATCGGGTAGTTCCGCCAACGCTACTCCTTCGGCAAGTTCTTCGGCGCGCAACACCCGATCGCGGAGGATCGAATTGACTCTCAACAGCGCCGTCTCGGGATCGACACCTTGCTCCTGAACCCTCCGAACGGCAGCGGCAAGGAATTCGCCGGCGCGTAACTCGATTTCGTCATCCGACTCGTCGGTGTCGCGTTGAGCGAAATCGTCGATATCGATTGATCGCGACGAAAGACGTAGGCCAGCGCGCTTGGCCCGACGTTGAAGAACCGATGACTGTGCCAACGCCGGCAGTGACTTCGGAACCGACGCGACGATTGAACGCACTCCGCCCGCCTCCTCGCGCTTGATTTGCTCCCATCGGTCGATAACGTCTTCGCCTGAACCCAGCTTCTGTGCGTCGCCGAACACGTGCGGGTGGCGGCGAATGAGTTTTTCGGCGACTTTGCGGCAGACGGAACTGGCATCGAAATCTCTGTTCCTGCGCGCGATGTCGGCATGGAAAACGATCTGGATCAATAGATCACCGAGTTCCTCCTCGATTGCAGCACCATCCTCGCTTTCGATCGCCTCTAAGGTTTCGTAGGCCTCTTCCAACAGATTTGGTCGCAGGGACAGATGGGTTTGTTCCTCGTCCCAAGGGCAGCCGTCAGGATCTCTCAATCGGCGAACGGTCTCAACCAGATGTTGAAAAGCGTTCCCGGCGTCTTCGATCACTTCATTTGTTGAATCCATGTCAATCATTCTTCGTCGGTCAGCCACGGCTAAACGTGTATTCTCTAGGTATGAGATTGGGGGCTTCAGTGTTTGCGTCGTTGTCCCGATTCGTCGATCGGGAAGCTGGGATATGGGTTGTCGGCTTGATTGTGTTGTCCCTCGGTGATCCTCAATCTGATTTCCACTTCACGATATTCTGGCCGTACTACTTGTGGGACATGAAGAGTCCGGGTTATGGTTTGGGCCACTCGATATCGTATCTCTTCCGCGGCGACGTAATGGCAGCGATTGAAACCCACATCTTAGGCATCCCAGCCGTAGCGATCCTGGCGTGGCGAATCGTCACGCTCGAATACCGGCTTATCAAACGGAGTAGGAGCAACTGATCATGGCTCATGTGATGGACATCTTGCCCGAAATACCTCCCGGAGAACAAGCCGCGATCGCCGGTATCACCAACAGCGTTTCAGATGACAATGCGCAACGTTTTGCGATGGCTTATCGATCACAGCGCAAAGACGAAACGACGGTGTTGTTGCTTACTCTGGTTGGATTCGTCGCAATCGCTGGTGTCCAGAGGTTTTTCCTCGGCCAGATCGGGATGGGTTTTCTGTATCTTTTCACCGCTGGCCTATGCTTCATTGGAACCATCATTGATGTCGTCAACCACCAGAAACTCACTCAAGAGCACAACGTTAGAGTCGCGAATGAAATCGCGGTTAACTTAGGTTCGGTTCCCACTTACACGACGCTCTCAAGCTGACGTGGGAACACGGGATTCAACGCACGTTAAATGAAGCTAATCAACGATCTTCGGGTACGTGGCGGCTCTTTTTGGGCGGTGCTTGGATTGGGCATTGTATTCTCCGCGTGCCTGCCGATTTTCTTGATCGCGATCAACGTTGTTTACGTCACCGATTCTGATTGGCTCTACACCTACAACTGGTGGCGCAACGGGATACCAGACCGTACTGGCTTGCCGACGTCCGAGCTAGACAGCGTTGCCGATCAGATCAAGAACTACTTCGCGAACGACGCGGAGAGGCTCGATGTGACTGTCAACACGTCGCGGGGCCAAGTGAACCTTTTCGTCGAACGGGAGATCTTGCACATGATCGA
Organism: Dehalococcoidia bacterium; assembly: GCA_965203505.1. GTDB lineage: Bacteria > Chloroflexota > Dehalococcoidia > Lucifugimonadales > Lucifugimonadaceae > Bin127. The sequence continues at coordinate 2,882,223 of OZ241880.1, read as the reverse complement.
CGTTAAAGATTTGATGCGCCTCGTCGCCTCTACATCAATATGGACGGGCATCGTATTGGCTGCATGCTTGCTGCTCGGGCTTGTGATACGGCGTAGTCGATTCTTTGCGACGATGTCGAAGTGGCTTCGCTGGTGCGCGCTGATCTGGGGGATTGTCGTCGGTGCGTTACTCGTCGCAACAGTCATCGACTTCAGTTGGGTCTTTACGCAATTCCATCTGTTGAGCTTCGCGAACGACCTATGGCAACTTGATCCGTTTCGCCACTACCTGTTGCTCCTGTTCCCAGAGCGGTTCTTTTTGGAGGCGACGTTGTTCATCGCGCTTCTGACAGTGGTCGAATTCACGGGACTTTACGTAGGCGCTCGATTGACGGAGGTGCGCCTCGCGGTCGATCATTCGTAGACGATGTCAGCGACAACTTCGCAGTTTGGATCGCGGCTCGTAATGAGATCGCGGCCGTCCAAAAACGCGAGTTCGACCAAAAAGATTTGAGCCACCACTTGCGCGCCTAGTTCCTCTGCAAGTTCAGCAGACGCGACGGCTGTGCCGCCAGTGGCCAATAGATCGTCGACGATCACGACGCGTTGGCCTGATGAAAGAGCGTCGGACTGCATCTCGATCTCTGACAAGTCCTCATATTCAAGCGAATACTGGGTTTTGATTACCGGCGGGGGGAGCTTGCCGCCTTTCCTTACGAGCGCAAGGGGGATGCCTAGCCGATCAGCTACGGGCGATGCGAAGACGAAGCCCCGGGCATCGACGGCGGCAATCACATCCGGCCTGAACCTCGTCACTTGATCCGTGAACCAGTTTAAGGAGGCGCGAAAAGCCGCGGGATCAGCAAAGATCGGAGTCAGGTCCTTGAATTGGATTCCAGGTTTTGGATGGTCCGGAACGTTGCGGATCCAATCTCTCAAATCGACGCTCATTGGCCGTAGATCTCTGTATCGGGGTAAAAATCGCTCCAAGCGAACCAGAATACATTGACGCCGTGGAGTGGATCCAAACGCGTGCCTTGGAACTCGCCGGACCATGCCTGCCCGTTGAGCGGCAGCCATTTCGTGCCCGAAGCCTCATCAACCAACCACCTTCGAGATACATCTTCGGGTTCTTCCTCAACGGACACCGAGAATTCCAAAGTTTCATCACCAACGGTGCGGGAGTAAACCAATGCCGTCGTATTCTGCGAATCGTAGTAGATGACTGCCGGTTGTCCGTTGATTTCGGTGTTAATAACTTCCTGCTCTTGGAGTGCAGTGTGCGGGAAGGCGATTGGGCCCTCATCGAATCCCACCCCAAGGACCAAATCCTTGCCGTAGATCCTGTCATCTCTGTTGGTTTCGCCGATTACTCCCGCATCCCCGCGCAGGTAGTAACTGGTGTACGGATCGAACCCCTTACTTGGTTTAAACAGCGCCTTTGTTTCAGGGAACGATTGCTTCCACTCCCTCCAGGTGGTGAGAATCAGCGGCACATTGGTGAGTTTGAAACCTTTAAGTTCTCCCTCAATTCCTTCGGACAGGAAATGGCTCCACAAGGTGTCGGTTTCGCGGTCGAACATGATCAGCGCGTTCAACGTCAGTTTGCCCGACACGCCGAAGGTTAGAGTTTGTCCATTGACCTCTCTGGAATACCCGATTCCAGTAAAGCAGAGCGGTCACCACGTGACCGCGATCGGTCTGCCCCCTACGGTGTCGTTGACTATCTCATGACTGCTGAGAAGAGGGACGGAATAAGCCCGAGCGTCGCCGTCAATCTCAACACCGAGAACATATTCGCCTTCGCTGTACACCGTGTCCGCTTCTTCGGTGGTATAGAAGAACATTGGATTGTTGATCGCGGGTATAGCGTCAGGGGGAAGAAGCGTAACGATATCAAGATCGCGCTCGGGGGCCAGTTTCGCCTCGGGAGGTGCTGTTGGCTGCGGCTCCGCTGATTCAGGCTTGGCTGTGGCGGCAGTCGGTTCGACAACTTTGGCCGCGGGCGCGGGTTCGGTTGTCGGTGTGGGAATCGCCTCTGTTGGGGCAACAGTCGGAGTGCTTACCGGTGCCCGAGCTGCGGTTGGAACCTCAGTCGACACCGAAGTCGCAACAAGTGGTTCGTCTGTTGCCTGCCCGCAGGCGACCACAACAATCGCCGCAAAGACGATCAAAAGCGATATCGGGATAACACGCATGGCGTTGGTTGGTGGCTTTACGCTTGTGTATGTGCCACGCGCGATGTTGAAGATGACAAGTGTGCTCCAAGTTCTTTGGCTGCTGTGATTATGATACGCATTACAGGTTGTCCAAGGATTGAACAGCTACTGAATCGGGCCCTGAAGAGGGGTTTGCCATCCATCTCACGCGTTTGAAATTATCTGGTTTCCGCAACCACGTTGATACCGACATCAACCTTGCACCGGGGCTCGTAGTTTTCACAGGCGCCAACGGGCACGGCAAGAGCGGGTTGCTTGAAGCGGTCCACATGCTGTCGGTCGGCAAATCGTTGCGCGCCAGCAATGACCGTGAAATCGTCAACCATTCGATCGCTATAAATGGTGGACATGTGCAAGCTCTTGGCGTTTTCAATAGTGGAGCCGAGTCGGTTCGCACGCAATTCGACCTCCAGATTTCGCCGAGCACGGCCGAGAATTTCAACCGTTTAAATGTCGCGTCCAAAGAGTGGCGGATAAACGGAGTAAAGGTACCGCCGGTCGAGTTCGTGGGTCGAGCGAACGTCGTGATATTCGAGGCCGGCGACCTCGATCTTGCCCTCGGCGCGGCGGCGGTGCGCAGGAGATACCTCGACATTCTCATCGGACAGTTCGATACCGAGTACCTTCAAGCGTTGCTCCGCCTGAACCGCGTGCGGGCCAGCCGAAACGCGCTATTGAGAGGTACGTTCGAAGTGCACGACTTCGAAGAAGAGATCGCATTTTGGGACGGCAGATTCTGCGATGAGAGCGCCAAGATAATCCAGACGCGCCGCGAGGTTATGCAGTTGCTCCAATCGAGGGCTGCGCCGGTTCACACCGAGTTGAGTGAAGGCGAAACACTCGCGTTGGCGTATCGGCCTAACCTAGGCTCCAGTGCAATGGCGGCGAAATCCGAAACACTAGAAGGCTCTGAATTGCGGACTCACATCCATGACGCGCTCATGGATTCCAAGAGGAAAGAGCAGTCCGCTGGACATATGGTGATCGGACCTCATCTGGATGATTTCGGCATCAACATAGCCGGCGCTCCTGCACGTCGATACGCGTCGCGCGGACAAGCTCGTACCGCTGCGTTGTCGCTCAGGCTTGCTGAAGCATCGCTCGTTACCGAATTCGCTGGTCGTGGTCCGATAATCGCGTTCGATGATGTTTTGTCCGAGATGGACGGTTTCCGCCGCGGCACCATCCTTGAACGGGCTTCCCAGTACGAACAGACTTTGCTGACTGCCACTGACGATGCGCTGGTTGGTCGACAAAGACTAGCTTCGGCACAGAGTTTTCGAGTTGTGCGGGGCAACGTTAGCCCACGCAATTGATGTCTCCCAATTCGGAGCACCCACGCGTCAATTGCGGGGCAATGTATAAACTTCTGTCAGCGATTGAGGGCGCTTGAAGGTTCAGGTAACGTATTGACCCGCGTAACCAAATACGTAACCGCTGACCGCGTCGCCAACGCCGATATGTCGGGTTGGCTTCGCGACGGCGCGGTTCGCATCGTCAACGACAAGATCGACGCCGTGGTGCGGTTTTTGGACTTGCCATCGGACATCAGCGAGACTTCTGAGGTCGTGAGTTTGGGCGATGTTTCGTTGATGCCCGGCCTTGTTGATGCCCATTGCCACATGCATTGCAGCGCAACGGCGGATGCACAGAAACTGGCGTTGGAGGAGCGTGACGATATCCAACGATTGACGATGCGCGCGGTGTCCGCGATGCGGAAAGCCGTTTTAGCTGGCACGACGACGGTCCGAGATATCGGTTCACGCAACGAGGTGGCATTTGGGATAAAGCAAGCGATCAAGGACGGTGCCATGCCCGGGCCGCGCCTTCTGGTGACAGGCACACCAATCACGATCACCGCGGGACACTGCTGGTTTTTCGGCACTCAAGCCGACACCGTGGACGATGTCGCGAAGGCGGTCCGCAACCAAGTCAGACTAGGCGCGGACGCGATCAAAATCATGTCAACCGGTGGGATGTTCACCCCTACAGCCAACCCTCGATTGCCGCAATATTCCGCCGAGGCGCTCGCTGTGGCAGTTCGCGAAGCGGCGCGATCCGGGATCACGGTGGCCGCTCATTGTTTGTCGGCAGATGGTGTGAAGAATTGCGTGGAAGCAAACGTCCATAACCTCGTCCACGCACGTTGGTACTCTCAAGACCCGGCGAAGGGGTTGGATTTCGACATCGACACAACGAAACGAATGGCGGATCAGGGGCAGTGGGTCGATCCGACAATCGGTCATGGGATGCTCGGGCATGAGGTATCGGCTAGGGGCGAGGCGCCGCCGCGTGCTGTCCACTGGTCGGTTGCGGCATCGGACGTCACCGACAATGACCACTACGAAACACTAAACCTCATGCACGATGAAGGCGTCCGTTTCATCAACGGATTGGACATGGGGATGCCGCACGGCACTCACGACCGCTCGGCGGCTAACGCTTGGTCGTATGTAGAAAACCTCGGATGGGATAACTGGAGCGCGTTGAGGATGGCGACATCGGATACCGCAGAGGCGCTCGGAGTCGACGATGAAGTGGGATCGATCAGCCCCGGGAAGGTTGCCGATCTGGCCGCATTCGATGGTGATCCGGCCGTAAACATCCGCGATTTGGACCAGGCATCGACGGTCATGCAATCTGGCAACGTGATCAAACTGCGAGACGTGGCATTGGTTTGAACGCGCATCTTTGGCGTTTCAACGCTCCGCGATTGGTGTGATTCCAAGCATTCCCAAGAAACGGGGCGCGATGGGTTCGATTTATGATGTTCAATCGCGATGATTACCGATGCGTTGACACACATCCTTCCGCCTTATTTCTCCGACTATCGCGACGATGCCCTTGCCCGCGACCGGACGTTCGCGGCACTGTTCTCCAACCCTAAGGCGCGCATCGTACAGGTCGAACATCTTCTTGATGAGATGGATCGTTCCGGTGTCGAAAGATCGGTAATCGCAGGATTCGGCTGGACCGACCAAGAACTCGCCCGACGCTCGAATGACTATCTGATCGAGTGTGCAACCCGCTTCCCGGGTATTTTGATCCCACTATGCAGCGTGAATCCGCTGTGGCCCGGCGACGCAGCGCCCGTAGAAGTTGAGAGATGCTTCAAAGCGGGTGCACGCGGCATCGGCGAACTTCATGCGGATACACAGGGTTGGGTCGAGCCACCATACGACCGTCTCGACGACGTCATGGCGGTTGTGCGGGATTTCGTGGCGCGACGCAGTCGGATTTTGTTCGTCGTGGTCCATGGATCTGAACCTCTCGGACACACTTACGATGGCAAGGGGACGATGACTCCAGACCGTCTCGTGCTTCTTGCAAAAAGATATCCAGACAACGCGTTCATCTTCTCCCACTTCGGGGGCGGTCTGCCCTTCTACAAGCACATGCCGGAGATCGATGAAGCGTTGGAAAACGTGTCTTTCGACTCCGCTGCGTCGCCGTTTCTGTATTCTCCCGAGGTCTACGCGACGGTAGATGAGATTGTGGGCGGATCACGGTTGTTCTTCGCGAGCGACTTTCCGTTGCTGAGCCAAAAACGCGCTCTCGACCACTTGCGCGCCTCTAGTTTGACACCTTTCAAGCAACGGATGATCTCAGAAGTGGCCGGCCAGTTATATGATTTCTCTCGGTCAACACAATCGCCTCCATAAATCGGCGTTATCACTTAGGACCATCTTGAAATGCAAATAAACCCTCGAATGATCAGGCATATCGAGAGAATTTCAGCGTATCCGATGCCATCCAACTAAACCGATTCGAAAGGATCGCCTGCGATCAATTTGCATGTCATGATTCCCGACAAGCCAAAGATCTATCACATCGTCCATATGAACACCCTTGCTTCGATCATCAAAGACGGCTGGATTTTCCCCGATTCCGAAGTATCGCTAGCAACCAACGCAGGTACATCCATTGGCATGACCCACATTAAGTCACGAAGAATGCGACGCCGTCTACATAGTCATCCAGACCTGACTGTCGGGCAATGTGTTCCGTTCTACTTCTGTCCACGATCCGTCATGCTACGAGCAATCCATCGAAACATACATGGGACCCGCCCTGATCTCCCTTATCGCGGTGGACAAGAAAACATCGCCCACCTCGAAGCAGACCTGCACGACGTCGTGAGATTCGCCAACCGAAACCGGATCCGCTGGGCGTTCACAAACGCCAGTGCCGCATCGAACAGGTTCGAGGACTACAAAAACCTCGCTGACATCAACGAGATCGATTGGCTCACGGTTACTTCCAACGACTGGGAACGGAACTACAACGAAAAAAGCGAAGTAAAACAAGCGGAGTTCCTCCTTGGAGGCAGATTCCCGTGGACATGGATCCTCAGGATTGGCGTCATTTCTGAAGAGATGCAACGGCAAGTCATGTCGATGACAGAACAAGCGCAGTACCGTCCGTCGGTGGTCGTTCGGCCCGACTGGTACTATTAGGAGTGAGGCCAGCCAATGATCGAATTCAGGAATTCGGGAAATCTTCTCGACGAACAAGTGGATGCGTTAGTCAACACAGTCAATTGCAAAGGCATCATGGGCAAAGGGATCGCTCTCGAATTCAAAAAACGGTTTCCTGACAACTTCAAGCTATACGCCGACGCCTGCGATAAAGGCGATGTTCGTACCGGTCGTGTTTTCATCACCGCCGTCGAACGAAACGGGGATTTCGACGAAGGATCCGATGCTACTCAACTCAATATGTTTGTTGACGGAAGCCCAAGTTGCGAATCTCCGCGTTTCATCGTTAATTTTCCTACGAAAAACCACTGGCGCCAGCCCAGCAAAATTGAATACATCGAAACAGGCTTGGAGTCTTTAACAGCAGAGATTGAATCGCGAGACATCCACTCAATTGCGGTCCCACCGCTAGGGTGCGGTCTCGGTGGGCTCCGTTGGACGGATGTGAAACAGAAGATCGAATCGGCTTTTGACCGACTCCCGTCAGTCGAAGTAATCGTTTTCGAACCCCGTTAAGCCTTTGTGCCTACTTCTGGCAATCCGCTGAACAGGACTGGGTTCATCGGTTGAATCGTTTTCTTTGCACTGCTGGTTTTGGTAATTAACCCAGAGTTGTATGATTTCTCTCGGTCAACTTAGAGCACTAAAACCAAGGAACCTGCGATGGCACTGCTTCTCAACCGATCCGACGTTCAACAGTTATTGACGATGGATAAAGCCATCGACGTTGTTGAAGCTGCTTTCGGCGAACTCGCCAGCGAAACCGCTGAGATGCCGCCGCGTACCGTGATGATCGACCCTGGCGTCGGCGGTTGGATCGCCTATATGCCCGCGTACCTGAAATCGGGTGGTGCTCTCGGTGCCAAAGCGGTCACGGTCTATAAGGACAACCCCGGCAAATTCGGACTCCCGACCACTATCGGCACGATCCTCGTGCAAAACAATGAGACCGGTGAAGTAGTGGCGGCGATGGATGGCGGTTACCTGACCGCGATGCGAACCGGTGCCGTGTCGGGCGTGGCGACGCGGCACATGGCGCGGGCTGATTCCAAAGTCGGTGGAGTCCTAGGTGCGGGTGTGCAGGCGCGGCAACAGGCCGTCGCGATCGCTGAAGCGAGCAATATCGAGACCATCCTGACGTTTTCATTGGATGACGACGCTTCACGCCAGGAGTTCTCAGATTGGGTCGTAGAGCAGACTGGTTTGGATGTCCAACTCGCCGATAGTGGCGAACAGCTTTGCCGAGAGTCTGACATCGTCGCGCTCGCCACGACGGCCGCGAACCCGATCGTCAGCGCCGACTGGTGGAAACCGGGCGCTCACATCAACGCGATCGGCTCTCACGCTCCGGGCGTCCGTGAACTCGATACCGCATCTATCCAGCGATCCCGCATAATCTGCGACCAGCTCGAAGCTTGCATGGCTGAAGCGGGCGACCTTCAGATACCGGTTGAAGACGGCGACTATTCGTGGTCAGACGTTGCCGGAAACTTGGGAGATGTCGTCAACGGTGTAACTCCGGGGAGGACCTCAGAAGACGAGGTGACGCTTTTCAAGAGCGTTGGGCTGGCGATTCAGGACATCTCGTGTGCGGCGTTGGTCTATCGAGAAGCGGTTGCGAATGGGATTGGTCAGGAGTTCGACTTCTCTGCCTAGAAGCTAAAACAGCCCCGTCAGGAAGTTCCACCACGCTTCGACTACTCCGACGGCTGTGTAGTTGTCGAGCACCTGCCAGACGTGCAGGATGTACTCCTGCATCAGCTTCAACGCGGTGCAGATGACCAGCCACATGACGATCCGGGGCTTGGTTAACTCGTACTCGGGCCACCAATGGCGCTGGGCGGCGATGGCGACGAACCAGAACTCAAAGACGTTCGGGAAGAGCATCAGGACCCATCTATCCTGGACGAATTCGAAAGTGACGAAGCCGATCAATCGGAAACCGAACAGCAAGATTGCGATCGTGCGTCCGGGGCCGTCCCATTGGCGCACCGCGACCCAAAGGAAGGTCAGCATGTAGACCTGATCAACCCACTTGTCGAACGCCTGGTAATTTGTGACCCCGCCGAGTTGGATCAGGTTCATCATGAACAGGTCGGAGAAATCGACCAGTATCGCCAAGATCGCGCCGAAGAATGCCCATCGCAACACGGGCAAGGAGCCGGCCACACGGGCAGCGGCGATGATCCACATTTCGAGCGTCATGTCTGGTTCTGATGCTACCGCTTTGAGAGTTTGTTTTTGCGTTTCGAAATCTCAGAAATATAATTGTCGGTTAGCAGTCGATCGTGTCGACTGCTAACGAATTTCGACGCACGGGGTTTGGTTTGCATCGATCGTGATTTCTGCGACATCAGGCTGGACCCGCAAGACGAATTTTTCGAATCTACAAGGAGGAAAGACCGAGTGACGGTTAACTTGAAGCCGCTAAGCGATCGCGTGATCGTCTCGCCGTCCGAAGAGGAACAGGCGACCAGCCCAGGCGGGATCATCATTCCTGACACCGCCAAAGAGAAGCCCCAGCAAGGCTCCGTCGTCGCAGTAGGTCCGGGCAGGACCACCGACGAAGGCGCTTTGATCGACATCTCTGTGAGCGTTGGCGACACCGTGATCTACTCGAAGTACGCAGGTACCGAGTACAGCCAGAACGGCAACGACTATCTGATCCTGAGAGAATCCGACATCCTCGCGATCGTCGGATAATCCGACCGGATACCCAATCGATTACGGATTTCGTCGCACAAGACGACATACCAAGGAGAAAACTAGCCAATGCCAGCAAAAGATTTGCTATTCGAAGAGGAGGCTCGATCCAAGCTCAAGGAAGGCATCGACGTCCTCGCAAACACCGTCAAGAAGACGCTCGGCCCGCGCGGCCAGAACGTCATCGTTGACAAGAAGTTCGGCCCTCCGCAGGTCAACTCCGACGGCGTGACCATCGCCAAAGAGGTCGACCTTGAGGACCCGTTCGAGAACATGGGTGCTCAACTCTTGAAGGAAGCGTCCAAGAAGACCAACGACGATGCCGGTGACGGCACGACCACGTCGACCGTTCTTGCCCAGGCGATTGTGGCCGAGGGTTTCAAGAACGTCGCCGCCGGCGCCGACCCGATGGCCATCAAGCGCGGTATGGAAAAGGCCATGGCCACCATTCGCGACTCCATCAAGAGCCAATCGACCCCGGTGGACAGCTCATCCCAGATCGCCAACGTGGCGGTCCTCTCTTCGCACGACGACGAGATGGGCACCTTGATCGCCGAAGTGATGGAGAAGGTCGGCAAGGACGGCGTGATCACCGTTGACGAGTCGAAGTCCCTTTCCTACGAAACCGACTTCGTGGAAGGCATGCAGATCGACCGAGGGTTCCTCTCGCCTTACTTCGTGACCAACCCTGACCGCCAGGAAGCTGTTCTGGATGACCCGTACATCCTGATCACCTCGCAGAAGATCTCTGCGGTCTCCGACCTGCTTCCGTTGCTCGAGAAGGTCTTGCAGACCAGCAAGAACGTTCTCGTCATCGCCGAAGATGTCGAGGGCGAAGCACTCGCCACGCTCGTCGTCAACAAGCTCCGCGGCACGCTCAACTGCGTCGCCGTCAAGGCCCCTGGCTTCGGCGACCGCCGCAAGGCCATGCTTCAAGACATCGCCATCCTAACCGGTGGCACCGTCATCTCCGACGAGATCGGACGCAAGCTCGACTCCGCAACCCTTGAGGACCTCGGTCGCTGTCGACAGGTCGTTGTCAAGAAAGACGACACGACCTTCGTGGACGGTAGCGGTGATCAGTCCGGCATCCGTGGTCGTATGGCCGAAATCCAAGCTCAAGTCGAGGACACGACCTCCGATTACGACCGCGAGAAGCTGCAAGAGCGTCTCGCCAAGCTATCGGGAGGTGTTGCCATCCTTCGTGTCGGCGCGGCCACCGAGATCGAAATGAAGGAGAAGAAGCAACGTGTCGAAGACGCTTTGGAAGCGACTCGTGCGGCTGTTGAAGAAGGTATCGTACCCGGTGGCGGCAGCGTCCTAATCCGCGCAGCCGACAAACTGGACGAGCTCGACTTCGATGACGAAGACGAGCAGACGGGCGTGCAGATACTCTCGAAGTCCCTGCGCGAGCCGATCCGCATCATCGCCGGAAACTGCGGTTTTGAAGGTGCCGTCATTCTTGACCGCGTCGCGGGCAGCGACGACGTCAACTTCGGGTTCAACGCCATGACCGATGAGTACGGCGACATGATGGCGATGGGCATCGTAGACCCGGCAAAGGTCACCCGCTCAGCCGTTGAGAACGCCGTATCGGTCGCAGGCATGATCCTGACCACCGCGGCACTCATCACCGAGCAGCCCGAGCCACCTATGCCGCCAGCCGGCATGCCGCCCGGAGGCGGAATGGACTTCTAGTTTCGACTAGAACCCGGTTCTCAAGAGCCAAATCACGCGCCGCATCGGGATCCCGGTGCGGCGCGTTGACGTTTATTCAACACCCGAACTCCATTCAACGCAGGGTATGATCGATTCCTCCAACATCACTTCCAAGTACACGTTTCTTTGGCCATTGATTGCTCCAATCCGCGCAGTTCCGACGCTACTAAAAGCCAATGGCACTGACCTCGCGGCATCACTCGCATTTTTCACCGTCCTATCCCAACTGCCACTCGTCGCCCTCATGGCGATGCTTTTGATCGCCATCGGACCCTCCGACGGCGTCGTTGAAGTCCTCACCGAAGCGCTTCACTATCTGTTCCCGGCATCGCGGGATCTCATCGACGACGCCATCAACAGCCTCCTTGGCGGTTCGCTCACGATCGGGATACTCGCCGTCATCAACCTCATGATCGGTGCCAACAGACTCTTCGCTGCCACGACTCGAGCTGTGAACCGCGTATTCGGCATACGAAACACCAAAGTCGTACAGGTAACCATCAAGAGTGTCAGCCTCGCGACCGTCGTTGTGGCCTTGTTCATGATTTCCGTCGGACTTTCAAGCGTGATCCAAGCTCTGATCCGACTCAGCCAAGAATCCGCCCCGGTAACGCATGGATTGTCCACATTCGCAACGATTGTTATCGGAATCGTCGCGACTGTTCTGCCCGCCGTCATCACGGCTTTCATCTTCGCCATCATCTACTACCGCATACCTAACACTCGTGTGCTCAGGCGCGACGCTATATTTGGAGCGATCGTCGCGATCATTCTCTTTGAAACCGGCAAACACGTCTTTTTCTGGGCAAACAACCAAGACACCTACCAAGCCAACATTTACGGCCCCATCACGTCTGTCGTGGTCCTCATGATCTGGGCCTATATCGCCTCATTCATCTTTCTCTACGGAGCGGCGATCGCCAAAACGGCTAGCGACATTCGACCGAGATGAAGTTCCTCCCTGTCATTCCAGAACGATGGTCGGACCTTGAGCGATTCTTCGAATCTCGAGGTGGACCCAAACACTGTTGGTGCATGGTTTTCCGACCGATGTCGTCGGCCTTTCGACGCGCTGGTTCTCCCGCCAAGAAGCAGGCCTTGTTCGAAACTGTTGCCGCCGACACGCCGGTCGGCATCTTGGCGTATGACGGTGACGAACCTGTGGCTTGGTGCTCTATCGCGCCGCTCGAAACCTACACCAATCTCCGCACTCGCAGTTACGTTTCGGATGGAGCTGACACGGAGAATGTCTGGTCTATCGCCTGCTTCTACATCCGCAGCGGGTTCCGTCGACAAGGGCTGACGACTCGATTAATCAACGCCGCAATCGAGTATGCGCGCGACAACGGTGCCAAAGTGATCGAAGCCTATCCGGTTGATTACGATTCGCCCAGCTACAGCTACATGGGCCGCATCGGTACATTTGAGCGACTTGGTTTCGAAGAGGTCGCGATGGCCGGCACTCGCCGCCACATCATGAGATTGCGCCTTTAGGGGCAAGGAATTCACGCCCAGCTTTCAGGACGAGTCAGTGTGTAACCTTCTCGATTCACGATTTCAGTCGGTAGCTGACTATTTCGACACGTGTCCTGACCTATCGATATATACCCGGTCGCAACCTGCCGCAACTGTTTCGACGCTCGATCAGGCGGGAATGCTACGATTATCCGTTTGCGGTCGAACTTCTTCAAAACCATCGAAATTGGGGCCACAAGGTCGCTGTCCGCAGAGACAATGATCGCGGTATCAAACACGTCATTCTGGGCATCGTTTAGCGACCACAGTCCGATCTTGACATCAGTCATCTTTTCTTCATACGTTTTCCACGACGCGCCGCATCGCTGGCAAGTTCGTACTTTCGGCATGAAATACCCTTCCTCAACCTCTACGTTTGCACTGGCCTTTAACGCCTCCAAGTAAATGCTCTGATCTCTCTGTTTATCGGGGTCTTCTGGATCGTGGTCCACTCTGGCAGTGAAGTAACTCACCTTTTTCAAGGACTGTCCTTCACGCAACAGTCTCCGTGACATCCGATGCAGGTCAAGCCAGTAGTAACACGGCCAAGCATCCCCTTTCAGTCCCTTCCGTTTTGACCGGATCCCGTAAAACAGATTCATGCCGTCAATGTAAACAGTAACGCGATGCACTATGGTCGTTTCTCGGTAGTAAAATCTCGTCGAACCTAGAGGCGTTGACAATCAGGTCAAGGGTGGTGTAGCATCTTGGTTACCCCCCAGCAGATAGTATCGCTGGCCCGACGCTCCTATCATCGCATGGGAGCGTCTCTTTTTTTGGAGCGCACCTACTCGGAAGGCGCACAGCACCGACGTTCGCAACCTCGGTCTTCGCGCTGATTACACGCTACGCACAAAGCGGATGGTCGCTGTTCCAGCGGTTGAAGGGGGGCTCCTCGCCTTTAGCCAGCGCACTCCTCGCGTCTAACCACGACTGATTCCAAGCAACTGGGTCGTGCAGTTCGGTTTCGGGGTTGCTGCGGCTGCGTGCTACGAAGCCTGGGAAGCTTGTGCGGCCTGTGGATTGACCGATGGGGTTGTAGCGCAGATCCATGCTGAATCTGACGCGGTCGCTGTTGTTGGGCAAGGATGAGTGGATCGTGTACTTCGTCATGAACAGAGCATCGCCCTTCTTCACGGGTACCGGGACTGCCTTCCCTACTTCGAACTCGCTTTCTGGTACGTGCAAACTGCCGAGTACTTTCTTTCCGCCCGGGCAATGCGTCAACAGTTCTTCGTCGCGGTGCGATCCCGGGATGACTTGCAGGCATCCGTTTTCTTCATCTGCATCCATCAGTGGATACCAGACGGTGAGGATCAACGACTCGTCAGCGTCGGGCGTTATGACCCCCATGTCCTGATGCCACGGCGTGACACCGAACTTCACCCGGCCCAGGTGGTCGCGAGGCGAACGGCTTTCCGGCACCTTGATGCGAATGTGCTGCACCGGGTTCGAGTAGATCTCCGGTCCGATGAAAGACTCCACCGCATCCAACAGGTCTGGCGATGTCATCGCATTGAAAACTGCCGGGCCGGCCCAAAACGGCGTATCTTCCGTGACGCCTCTCTGCGGAAGCGTGAAGTCGAAATACCCTTGGTGCACCTCACCGGACTCCTCATAGACCTGCGTCACCCGCTCCCCAAAATCCAGATCCTCGTATTTCGAGCTGATCTTCCCTTCCTCATATAGCTCTTCAACCAAGCTATCCAACACTCCAGCGTATTCGTCGACCACCGGGTCGATCACTCTCTCGGGGTCGATCACGCCCTCTGCGGTAACAAACCCGAAGTGCTCGAAATGTTCGAGTTGCTCTTTGGTCATCGCGGGCATGGTTCAACGGTTCCTTTCGATGCAGACGCTTAAGCGCAGGCGGGATCGGTGCCGTCCCAGCGGTTGAATGCTGGCTCATTGCCCTTGGCTAGCGAGTCGCGAGCCTCGGTCCACAATTCGTTCCAAATGACTGGATCTTGCAATTCGCTTTTGGGGTTGCTGCGGCTGCGAGCGACGAAGCCGGGGAAGCTTGTGCGGCCGGTCGAGTGTCCGATCGGGTTGTATCGCAAGTCGAAGCTCCAGCGGATGCGATCGCTTTTATTGGGTAGCGATGAGTGGATCGTGAACTTCGTCATGAACAGCACGTCGCCCTTCTTCAACGGGATCGGGACCGCTTTGCCGACCTCGAACTGGGACTCTGGTATCTGCAATCCGGACGGCGATGAGCTCTTCATCCCGGGGCAGTGAGTCAGCAGATCCTCTCGATGTGATCCGGGAACCACTTGGAGGCAGCCATTCTCGGCGTCGGCGTCCATCAACGGGAACCAGACCGTGAGGATCATCGATTCATCGGCGTCGGGGTTGACTACTCCGGCGTCCTGATGCCAAGGTGTGACGCCGAATTTCACCATTCCTTTTTCGTCGCGTGGTGCCCTACTTTCCGGCACTTTTATTCGGACGTGCTGGACGGGATTGGAGTAGATCTCGGGGCCGATGAACGACTCCACGGCGTCCAGTAGTTCCGGCGCGGTGAGTGCGTCGAAGACAGCGGGGCCTGCCCAGAATGGCGTGTCTTCCTTGATGCCACCCTGCGGCAGTGAGAAGTCGAAATAGCCGTTGTAGACTTCGCCCGATTCGGCGTAGATCTGGGTTACTCGGTCTCCGAACTCCAGCTCTTCGTATTTCGAGCTGATCGTGCCGTCGGCGTAGAGTTTGTCGGCGAGGTTGTCGAGGACGTCGGTGTATTCGTCGATGACGGGATCGATCACGGTTTCTGGATCGATCAGGTTTTCGGCGGTTACGAAGCCGAAGTGCTCGAAATGTTCGAGCTGCTCGTTGGTGATTGCGGGCATGGTTAGGCGCAGGCCGGTTCGCTGCCGTCCCAGCGATTGAACGACGGTTGTTCGCCTTTAGCCAGTGAATCCCGCGCGTCTGTCCACAATTCGTTCCAGATCGCCGGGTCGTGCAGTTCGCTCTGCGGGTTGCTGCGGCTGCGGGCGACGAAGCCGGGGAAACTCGTGCGTCCGGTAGATTGCCCGATCGGGTTGTAGCGGAGGTCAAAGCTCCAGCGGATGCGGTCGCTGTTGTTGGGCAAAGACGAGTGCACGGTGAACTTGGTCATGAAGAGTGCGTCGCCCTTCTTGAGCGGTATCGGCACCGCCTTGCCGACTTCGAATTCGGTCTCAGGAATTTGAAGTCCCGATTGCAAACCGTTGTCGAAACCCGGACAGTGTGTTAGCAGATCGTTCTTGTGCGATCCTGGCACTACGGACAGACATCCGTTCTCTACTTCGGCATCCATTAGCGGGAACCACACCGTCAACATCTGCGTCTCGTCGGCATCGGGATTCACGACGCCTTGGTCTTGGTGCCAAGGTGTGATCCCGAACTTCACGTGACCCTTTTCGTCCCGAGGCGCGCGGCTTTCCGGAACTTTGATCCTTACGTGCTGAACTGGGTTGGAGTAGATTTCGGGCCCGATGAAAGATTCGACGGCATCCAATAGGCCCGGCGCGGTCAATGCGTTGAAGACTGCGGGACCGGCCCAGAACGGTGTTTCCTCGGTGATGCCGCCTTGCGGCAGAGAAAAGTCGAAGTGGCCGTTGTATACCTCGTCGGATTCGGCGTAAATCTGCGTGACCCGCTCGCCAAACTCCAGTTCCTCGTACTTGGAACTGATCTTGCCTTCCTCGTATAGTTCGTCAGCTAGGTCGTCGAGGACGCCAGCGTACTCTTCGATCACTGGATCGATGACGTTTTCTGGATCGAGCACGCCCTCGGCTGTGACGAATCCGAAGTGCTCAAAGTGTTCGAGTTGCTCTTTCGTCATGGCAGGCATGATGTGAAGGCTCCGTGAATCGTTCGCGACTGATAGATAAGAATGATAACGCGGGTTGGGGACTTACATGGATGGATGGGAGGTTGTCTGAACCGCTGATTACGGTGATTTGTGTGATGGGCTTTGATGGGGTGTTGGTTTTGGGGGTTGCGTCGGGGGGCTTGGGTTGTTTATGGGCGCGGAGGTATGAGGGTATGACCTGCGGGGGTGCAGGTTGTTTGGTGGTGGGTGGTGGGCGGGCATACCCCTGCGTTCTTGTGTCGGTCTCTTGGGCTCCGCGTCCCCTTTCGTTCCGAAAGGGGACGGAAGAGGGTTCGCCCTTATGTCAGGTTTTCGAATCATCGCCGCGTCGGGTTGGTCGACGTTTGCGATAAGGGGGTTGTTGGTTTTTTGTAGGGTTCCAGCGTAGGCGATGTCGCCAGACCATCGCCGGTCGTGCGGTTGACTGTGGTTTCGCCGCTCGGTTTCACTCGGTCCTTCCTCCTCGTCAGCGCTGTAGCCGCCCCCGCGCGACGTCGCGGGAGGGTTTCGGTGTCAACGGCAGGGCAGTCGCGCGGACCTTGAACGGGCGCCCCCTGCGAGCGGGGCGGGTTTGAAACCCGCCCCTACAGCTCGCGTCCCCCTCGCATCTCGAGGGGAGGGGCCGATGGCCGCATCTCTGCGGCGCCGCGCCTGGCTTGCTAGTCGGAGCCAGCGATCTGCTCCGCATCCGCGCACCGAGGCAAATCTCCCTGCCTGACCGGTTTCTGGTCTGCGTTTCGCCCGAACCACTCAGGCTTGCAGCGGGTTCCGTCGCCCGTCGCTCGTGTGCTTTCGCTCACGCCTTCCGGGTTTGCCCCGCCCGCGGACCGGTTTCTTGTAGGTTGGTCGTTAACAGCATCGAAAAAGAGAGTTGCGCACGCTTTCCGTTTCGACGCGGCGATGGTTCTGTGCGCTCGATCCGGTGATTGATAAAGCCGTATCGTGCGCCTCGATTCCGATATTAATACATATGTTGCATCAGAGTCAAATTGTTGTGTGAAGCGGGGATTCGGGGATTGGTGGGATTTTTGTTGGGGGGTGGAAGGGGCGTTGCGGTCGCGCCCCCTTTGTCCTTCGGACATTTCCCCCGCGCAGCGGGGGAAACCCGGCCCCACGTCCGCGCCGGGCGACCACGAGGGATCGCCCCTGCGGGTACGCGGCGTCACCGCCCTGCCGCCTCTCCGCCCCGGGCATACCCCTGCGTTCTTGTGTCGGTCTCTTGGGCTCCGCGTCCCCTTTCGCACAGCGAAAGGGGACGGTGGGGCGACCATGAGGGTTCGCCGCTACGAGGCGGGGTCGCGCCCATTTCGTCCTTCTGCCACGTCGTAGCCGTAGTTACTCTGCGTGGCACATTTCCCCCGCGGAGCGGGGGAAACCCGGCCCGTCCGCGCCGGGCATACCCCTGCGTTCTTGTGTCGGTCTCTTGGGCTCCGCGTCCCCTTTCGCTGGGCGAAAGGGGACGGTGGGGTGGCCACGAGGGATTGCCGCTACGAGGTGGGGTCGCGCCCCCTTTGTCCTTCGGACATTTCCCCCGCGAGCGGGGGCAATCCTGCTGTCCCCCACCCCTGGCGACCACGAGGGACCGCCTCTACGGGGGTGTTTTCGGGCAACCACTAGGGGCGCCATTGCGGGGTGTTGGTGGTTTGGGGACTATCGAGCTGATCATGTCATCTGTGCTGATACCAATTGCGCGTATAGGCCGCCGCGGGAGAGTAGTTGTTCGTGTGTGCCTTGTTCGACGACTTCGCCTTCGTCGAGTACGAGGATTTTGTCGGCGTCGCGGATTGTGGAGAGTCTGTGGGCGATGACGATGGTTGTGCGTCCGATCATTAGGCGGTCCAAGGCTTCGCGGACTGTGCTTTCGCTGATGGCGTCCAAGTGCGATGTGGCCTCGTCCAAGATCAGTACAGGCGCGTTTTTGAGGATTGCGCGGGCGATGGCGATGCGCTGCCTCTGACCGCCAGAGAGTTGCATGCCGCGTTCGCCGACCCTTGTTTCGTAGCCATCAGGGAACGACTCGATGAATTCAGCCGCGTTCGCTTGCAGGGCAGCTTCTTCCACTTCGCGATCGGTGGCGCCGTGTCGGCCGAGCCGGATGTTCTCGCGAATGGTGCCGTTGAAGAGGTATGTGTCCTGCGCGACGAGGGCCATGCGGCTTCGTAGGTCGTCTAGACGATACTCTTCTAGTCTGTGGCCATCGACGCCGATCTTACCGTGGTCAGGGTCCCAGAATCGCATCATCAAGTACGCGATCGTGGTTTTACCTGCACCCGATCGGCCGACGATAGCGACGGTTTGGCCTGACTCGATATCCAATGACACGTCGGCGAGGGCTTGAGGGTCTCCCTCCGCGTAGGTGAATGCGACTTGTTCGAAATCAACGGTTGGTGTTGGATGATCCCCCTCACCCTGGCCCTCTCCCGCGGAAGGTAGAGGAGAAATTCCGGGACCATCGCGCACAGGAACTTCTTCGTCGTGGATTGCCAGAATGCGGCGTGAAGCGGCCAAGGTTTCCATCATCTGCTTCATCGTGCGAGCCAGCTCCGTGACTGGACTGAACGAAGCCAACGCAAGGACGCTTACCGCTGGCAGGAGCGTCCTCTCTAGTTGATCATTGAGGACGAGCCACACACCCGTCGCCAACACCGCCAGTCCGCCGATACCCATCATCGCCTCGATAAATCCGATCTGGAAAGCTTGAGACTTCTGGAACCTGACGAGATACCCGGCGTAGGCCCAACCTTTTTCGGTCAGTTCAGTTTTTCGGTCTGCACCGCGCCTGAACGCTGCGATCTCGCGCATTCCTTGAATGCTGTCGACCATGAATGCATGGATATCGCCCATGCGACCCCTTATCTCATGGCCGAGTCGCTCCGTACGTTCATTTGCGAAGTATGGGCTCACTGCAACGGCAACGAGGAACGGTGCTAGAACTGCTGCAATCGGCCATGCGATAACGGCCAGAGTGATCAGCAATCCGACCGGGATGAGGATTGCGACGATCATGGGCGAGACCGCGTGTCCGTAGAAGAATTCGACGGTTTCGACGTCGCCACCGACGACGCTGACGAAGTCGCCCGATCGGCGACGGACCATATAAGCGGGAGCGAGCGGTTCCAGCTTCTCGTAGAGGTCGATCCGCATTTTGGCCAACAACCTGAATGCCATATCGTGCGCTTGCCAGGTTTCGAGATAGAAGAGGATCGCGGATATAGGCGCCAAAACGCTGACGATTATCAAGGTGGTTGTCAGTGGTTCGTCACGGAACACCGCACCCACTAGTAATGCGCTGAAGGCGGCCAACGCAATTACGGAGCCGTGGTTTAGGACGCCGAGCGCGACTGTACCGATGAATTGGAAACGCACGGGTCGCACGAGTTGGACCAACCGGAGCCAGACTGCGAGCGAACGGATGTTGACCTCTTCCCTACTTGCCTGATGTTGCGATGGAGGTGCATGGTGATGACCTGTCGAGAGGTGCGGCAACGCGGGTTCGTGGACGTGCGGAGCGTGGGAATGCGCCGCTGCCGCGGTTGGGAACGCAACGTCGTCAACGCCCGTTTCGGTTTGCTGGCGCATCAGGCCGGCGTAGGTCCCGTTGGCGGCGATCAACTCGTTGTGTGTACCGATCTCTACGGCATGGCCGTCGTCGAGAACCAGGATACGATCAGCGTTGATGATGCTGGACAGACGGTGAGCGATGACGAGCGTCGTCCGGTTCTCCATCAGGCGTTCGAGGGCTTCTTGAATGACCGACTCGTTTTCAGCATCCACGCTCGACAAAGCTTCATCGAGCAGGAGGATTGGGGCGTCCTTCAATAGTGCGCGGGCGATTGCCAATCGCTGTCGTTGGCCGCCTGACAATCGGACTGCTCTTTCGCCGACGATTGTGTCGTAACCGTTTGGGAGGCGCGCGATGAACTCGTGAGCGTTGGCCACGCGTGCGGCTTCTTCAAGCTCTTGTTGGGTCGCTTCGGGTTTGCCGAAGCGAAGGTTGTCGGCGACGGTTCCGTGGAACAGGTAGGTGTCCTGATTGACGACAGAAATGTTGTCTCGAATGGTGCTCAACGGCAGTTCGCGGAGGTCGTGACCGCCAAGTTTTATTAAACCGGATTGCGGATCGTAAAACCGGTACATCAGTGAAACGAGCGTGGACTTGCCGGCACCGCTGGCGCCGGCGACGCCTAGTGTCTCGCCGCTGCGGAGTTGGAACGACACGTCACTCAACGCTGGGCGGTTACCGCCGTCGTACCCGAACGTGACCCCTTCGAATGCAACCTCAGGGGCAAGCTCGGGTATCGGAGCGTCTGTGTTTGCCTCCGGATCCGTGATCGCGACCTTTGAGTCGATGATGCTGAAGACGCTTTGCGCTGACGATAGGACGTTCATACCCATGTGAAACAGGTTGGTGAGTTCGCGCATGGGGCGGAAGATCTCGACCCCGAGCATGAGGACGATCAATAGCGGGCGGAGTTCCATATCGCCGTTGCTGACGCGAATCGCGCCCACCACCAATGCCATGGCGGCTCCAGTTGTCATGAAGAAGATGGTGGCGGCGCTGGTCGTCTGGTTCGCGGCCATGACTCCCATCGTGCTGCGATATAGATTGTTTGCCCGTTGTGCCAGTTGCGCACCACGTCGCTTGCTCTGCCCGAACGCCTTAAGCGTCGCGAGACCCTGCACGCTGTCGAGGAAGTCGGAACCAAATTCTCCATACGCCCTGCGACGTTTGAGACTGCTCTCGCGATTCCAACGCCGAAACACCTCCGGCACGGCCATGGTGAGTGCGGAGAATGCGAGGAATATGAGCGCGATGTAGAGGTCGAGCGTGACCATAAAGGCGAAGATGGCGATCGGAGCGATGACGGAGACGATGAACTGGGACAAGTATTGACCGAAGAATGTCTCCATGCGCTCGATGCCTTCGACGAGGGTCAGTGCGAGGTCTCCGGTCCGGGTTCGGTCGGCGTAGCCAGGTCCCAATTCCAAAAGGTGTCCGTAGACCTCTTCTCGGAGCTTG
Organism: Dehalococcoidia bacterium; assembly: GCA_965203505.1. Taxonomy (GTDB): domain Bacteria; phylum Chloroflexota; class Dehalococcoidia; order Lucifugimonadales; family Lucifugimonadaceae; genus Bin127. The sequence continues at coordinate 2,860,740 of OZ241880.1, read as the reverse complement.
ATCTTTACGATGTTGGCCGTGTGGTGGCTGACCGAGTTTTGCCAGTACTGGAACAGACTTCGCACGACGATCAGTCCGGCGATTGTCAAGAGTGGCATCGCGAGGGCGGAGAAGCTGGCTTGTCCCGCTAGGACTCGGTAGATGATGACGCCGGAGACTGCGAGGCGCGAGACGCCCGCGCCGACCGCGATCAGGCCCAAGACGGCGGCAAATAGGATACGCGTGCGGACGCCTCGGGTCAGTTCGAAAAGTCTGTGGTCGAAGTACATGGTTGATCTCCACCTTGCACCATATCTGATGTGATCGTTCGGAAGTCTAAGATGACTATCTTCTCACAGGCGTAGACTCGGCGAGTGAAGTGCCCGCTCAGGTCGTGGAGGTCTCGATCTCTCTGGTGTTCGAACGAAAAGAGATCGTCTCGTTTTAATCCGCACCTGTATGCTCCTATCCAATCGCGAAACTGGCACATTTCACTCTAGTTTCGTAAAGTGGACTTCCATGGACGCAATCAGAGAACGTCGCGCCGCGTCGCAGTACCGCAACAAACTCAGGTCTGAAGATCGAGCCGTCCATGAGTGGTACCGATTCGTTCTGTCTTTCCCGCCACATCTGGTTCGCGACTACCTTGCGCGCTTGGAAGTTCAACCCACGGAAACGGTCCTGGATCCGTTCTGCGGAACTGGCACAACCTTGGTTGAGTGCAAAAAGCTCGGGATCGCGAGCGTCGGCGTCGAATCAAATCCGATGGCGTACTTCGCCAGTTCGGTGAAAGTTGACTGGTCCGTTGACCCCGATGCGCTGATCGAATTCTCAGACGAAGTTGCCGACGCAGTGCTCGACAGGGTTGATTGGCAGACTGTCGCAGATGCTGGCGGATGGGAGTTCGATGAAGATGGGGTCGTCAGAAAATCGCTCGGGGTCCAAGGGTCCAAGCTGATACTCAAGAATTCGATCAGCCCGTTACCGTTGCACAAAACTCTGGTTCTTTTGGAAGAGATTGAAAACCATGGCGACCCTTACCTGCAACGCTATGGCAGGATAGCGCTTGCCAAGGCTTTGGTTTCCGAGATCGGAAATTTGAAATTCGGCCCTGAGGTCGGGATAGGAAAAATCAGATACGATGCGCCAGTTGTAGATGTGTGGCTAGATGTGATGCGGGCCATGGTCGATGACCTCCGTCTGGTCAAAGAGCTACCACACTCAAGTGCATCTGTTCATCAAGCGGATGCCCGAGAATGTGATCTCGTCTTGGGACCGAAATCGATAAACGCCGTGATTACCTCACCACCGTACCCGAACGAAAAAGACTACACGCGGACAACGAGACTAGAGTCAGTGATTTTAGGCCTGATCAAGGATAGAAATCAACTGAGGTCATCCAAACAAGATTTGATACGGTCCAACACTAGAGGCGTTTACAAGGCCGATTCCGACGACAAGCAGGTTGAGGATAACGAAACGATACAGCGAATCGCTGATGCCATAGAACAGCGTCGGATCGAACTGCGGAAAACTTCAGGATTCGAACGTCTTTACCCACGCGTTACCAAACTGTATTTCGGAGGAATGACCCGGCATCTCGCCTCGTTACGCCCTGCCTTGCGCCCGGGAGCGAAACTTGCCTATGTCGTGGGAGATCAGGCCTCATATTTGAGAGTGTTGATACGAACGGGTGAGATCCTTGCCGATCTGGCTTGTTCGCTAGGATACCGAGTCGTCGACATCGATCTGTTCCGTACGAGACCGTCGACCGTCACCGGTCAGCAACTCAGAGAAGAAGTGGTTCTGTTGGAATGGCCAGGGAACGCATGAGAAAGAGGGATCAGATATACCACCGGTAAATCGCTACTCAACAATCATCGAAGCGATATTCGAGAGCAAGTATGCTCGGGGTGATCGTCAAGTCGTTTTCGATCGGAGTGATATTTCCGCTCAAGCTGAACGCCTCAACGTCGAACCTCCCAAAAACCTAGGCGACGTCATCTACAGTTTTCGTTACAGGCAGTCACTGCCAGAGAGCATCCTTCAAGCGGCTCCCGAAGGTGAAATTTGGATCATCAGGTCGGCGGGGCGGAGCAGGTACGCATTTGTTTTGGTAGCCGATGTTCCGATTTCGCGGAACCCCAACCTTGCGGTTACAAAAATCCCCGACGCCACGCCCGGAATCATCGCCAAATACGCGTTTTCCGACGAACAAGCTCTTTTGGCGCGGGTCAGGTATAACCGTTTGATCGACGTGTTCTTGCGCATCACCTGTTACTCTCTCCAAAACCACCTCAGGACAACTGCATCTGGAGTTGGGCAAGTTGAAACCGACGAAGTGTATGTAGGCGTAGACAAACTAGGTTCTCATTACGTTGTGCCGATACAAGCTAAGTGAGGCAACGATATCCTAAACCGTGTCCAGATCGAGCAGGACATTGCAGTGTGCGACGAAAAGTTGCCGAATCTGATTTGTCGACCGGTCGGAGCACAATTCATTGAGGACGAGTTGATCGCGCTTTTCGAATTTGAGCAGGATGGAGATGACATCACGATAGTTTCGGAAAATCACTATCTTCTCGTACCACCTGATGAGATTACGGACCAAGATTTAATCGTTTACCGGCAACGATTAGCGGGCAGATCATAGTCCTCACGTGTTGGTATCGTTCACGATAGATATTTCGTCGGTGGGATGATGGAGGTAGCTACTTCGCTTGCTCTGCGAAGTGATCTTTCAATCTCGGGTAGAGGCTGCGGTAACGCTCGTAGGCGCGTTCGTATGCTTCGTGTGTTTGAGGGTTCGGTTCTAGACGATCGAGCGGTTTTATCCACTTTTGGCATGCTTCTGGGACGGATGTGAACGCGCCTGCGCCAACGGCGGCGAGAATTGCGGCTCCGTAGGGTGCGCCGCCCGATGGGCCGACCGTCACAACTGGTACGTTGAGCACGTCGGCTTGCATTTGTCGCCAGAAATCGCTCCGCGCTCCACCGCCGACAGCGACGGCTTCTTCGGCGTCGGCATCTAAACCTCGCATCAACTCTAGCGAGTCGCGCAGCGCGAAGGTTACGCCCTCCATCACGGCGCGGACCATGTGTCCGCGTTCGTGTCCGGCGTGGATGCCTACGAAGACTCCGCGAGCGTTGGAATCGGCGTGTGGTGTGCGCTCGCCGGTGAGGTACGGCAGAAAGGTGAGGCCATCTGCGCCAGGAGGGGCATCGGCGGCTTCTGCTGTCAGGTCGTCGTACGAGGGCGACGTTCCCGAAGGTCCCGACAACGCGCGTCTGAACCAAGCGAGAGCGGCACCGGCTGATAGGACGACGCCCATCAGGTACCACATGTCAGGGACAGCGTGGTTGAAGGAGTGGATGCGCATTCCGGGATCGACGCGAGGTTGATCTATGGGTGCGACGACGGCGCCGGACGTGCCGATGGATGTCTGCATGGTGCCGTTTGTTACGACTCCGGAGCCGACGGATGCGGCTGCGTTGTCTGCGCCACCGCCGACTACGGGTGTGCCCTCTTGCAGGCCTAATGCAGTGGCTGCGCTTGGCGTGAGACGGCCGGCGACTTCGGCGGAGCCGACGATTGGTGGTAACAGCGCCGAATCTAGGTTTAGTGCGGATAGCATTCCGGCGGACCAGCGGTTTTGTCGAATATCGAATAGCAACGTGCCCGCGGCGTCTGATGGCTCCATCGCCTTTTCGCCGGTCATGAGAAACCGGATGTAGTCCTTGGGTAGCAAGACTGATCTGACCTTCTCGAAGACGTTCGGTTCTTCATCTCGGACCCACAGGAGTTTCGGTGCAGTGAATCCCTCTAGTGCAGGGTTGCCCACGAAGCGTGCCAACTCAGATTCGCCCAGTGTTTCAGCGATGAACCGGCATTGGGCGGTTGTGCGTACATCGTTCCAGAGTATGGACGGGCGCAGTATCTCGTCTGATGCATCGAGCAGCACCGAACTGTGCATTTGGCCGGAGAGACCGATCGATGCGACGTAGTTTACATCGGCTTGTGCACAGGCGGCGCGAACTGCATCGATGGTGCCCTGCCACCAATCGGAGGGGTTTTGTTCGGACCATCCGGGTTGTGGGACAGAGAGTTGCTGCGGCGATTCGGCATCGCCGATAACGGTGCCAGACTCATCTACGACTAGGGCTTTGACGGCGGTGGTTCCGATGTCTATCCCGAGGTAATTCTGCGGCATGGTTTACTCCTGCCCGTATGATAGTGCCAACCTGCTCGATCGCCGCTTTCTGTTGACTGCGAACCATGGATCAACCATCACAGAGCCAGTCTGAACTCTTTTCGCCTGCGGGTCGGTTCCTAAACTTGGCGAAATCGGGTGTCAATCGGTGGTGGGTTTGGATCCTCGGCACTCTGTTGATCGTCATGATTTGGCAAGTAATTGGATCTATACCGACGTTGGCGGCGTGTGGATTTTTGAAGTCCGCTCAGCTTGCCGATTTCACTTGTGACGGTGCGATGATCGAGGGGGCATCGTCGCTGCCGAGTTTTGTTTTGGGTGTCTCTGCCTTTGTGATAGCGATGGTCGGGGTTTGGGCTGTTGTGAGGTTTTTGCACAAGAAGCCATTTGCGAACGTGTTGACGGCTAGGTCATCGTTCGATTTCAACAGAGCGTTCTTCGCTATGCTGGTGGGATTCGTGATCTTCGCGACACCTTTACTGCTTGTTGCGGCCGCGGGTTCGGAAGAGATTTCGTTTCAGTCGCCCAACGCTTGGGAATACGTGGCATTTTTCATGTTTGCGGTTGTGTTGATACCGTTTCAAGCCGGTTTTGAAGAGGTATTTTTTCGGGGTTATCTGATGCAGGGGTTTGCACTTTTGACGCGCAACCGGATGGTGCTTGTTGCGGTGACCGCGGTGGTGTTCACGCTTCCGCATCTGCCAAATCCGGAGCCTTGGGAGTATGGCGTTGTGCCCTATGTCGCGCGGATCTTGAGTTTGGGAGGTTTTTTCGCTTTGTTGACCCTGCTCGATGGTGGCATAGAACTGGCGGTGGGGCTTCATGTGATAAACAATCTCATCTACACGCTGTTGGCGGCAACATCGGTTTCGGTGATCGAATCGCCTGCGTTGTTTTTGATCGAGGTGGAAGAATTCCGGCTCTTCCCGGACATCGTCGTGCTGTGGTTGATGTTGGCGGTCGTGCTGGTGATTCTCGACCGAAGGTATAAATGGTTCAGTTACGGTCAGCTGACTTCGTTTCTTATGCGGAGACGAGATTGAACGGACGAATATCATTGTCCATGTTCGGCTGAGCAGCCGCCAAGAGGGAGAGACATCATGTACGTGGGCACGCAGTTCGGAGCACGCCACGAGACCGATATCAAGCAACTCGCACAGTTAGGGGTGCACCACGTCGATGTGCCTGTTAGGGAGCATTGGACCGAGTGGACGGTCGACCTCCTCGTGTCGTATCGAGAGAAGTACGCGAAATACGGGATCGAAGTCGAGACGATTCACTCGCCTCTCGGTTCGAGGGACGCCTTCAACAACGACATGACGTATCTCTTCCTCGGTCCTAGCGACGAGAAGGAACGGGAGTTGGACTCGCTTTGCGAGATCATTCGGATGGCATCGGAGGCCGGGCTGAGGGGACTGCTCTACAACATCACCATCCTCGGTCACTTGCGAACGCCTCAACGCTACGGTCGTGGCGGCGCGAGGTTGTCGTCGTTCAATTACGCGGACCTTGATCAATCGTTGCCGGAGTTTGAGGGTGGCGCTGCCGATGCCGAAACCATGTGGGAGCGGATCGATTACTTTCTCGGACGGATCATTCCGGTTGCCGAGGAGTACAAGGTGCAGATGGCGTGTCATCCGCAGGATCCCGGCATCAAAGACAACGAGTATCGCGGTGTCGCTCGGGTGATGGGCACGGTTGAAGGTCTCAAGAAGTTTGAAGCAATGCACGAGAATCCGTATCACGGGTTCAACTTCTGCCAAGGCACTGTCTCAGAAATGCTGGAAAAGCCAGGGGAGGAGATTTACGACGTCATCCGATACTTTGGCAGCCGGAAGAAGATCTTCAACGTGCACTTCCGCAACATCAAAGGCGGGGTTCTCGACTTCGTCGAGGTCTTCCCGGACGAGGGTGATGTTGACATGCTCAAGGCGGCGCGGACGTATAAGGAAGTGGGCTATCCGTACATGCTGATGCCAGATCACGTTCCGGGTATCGACGGCGATGAGGCGGCGCAGGTCGGATTCGCTTACTGTTACGGGTATATTCACGCCATTCTGCAGGCGGTAAACGAAGAAACGGGCGACTGAGCGGTTGATGGTCTCGGATGAAATGAGTGAAATACGCGGCTCCGACGCGTCCTATCAGGTCGTCTTCGGTGATGTATCGAAGATCATCGACGTTGCGAGGGCTGCAGCGGTTCGATCTGTAAATGCCTCGATGACTGCGGCCTATTGGCAAATAGGGCGTCGGGTTGTCGAATTCGAGCAATCAGGCGAAAGACGGGCCGAGTAGGGCACTGGACTGATCGAAAGGTTGGCTGCGGATCTTACAGATCGTTTTGGACGCGGGTTTTCTCGCCAGAACATCCAAAATATGCGTCTGTTCTACGTCGCCTACCCTGTCCATCAGATTCGCCAGACGGTGTCTGGCATATTGGCCAATTCGGACGACGAGCAGATTCGCCAGACGGCGTCTGGCGAATCCGATGATATTGACTTCAATGAACTGATCTCCGCTTTTCCGTTGCCGTGGTCAGCTTACGTGCGGTTGATGTCGCTGAAGAACCCCAACGCACGTAGATTCTATGAAGCCGAAGCGCTGCGGGGCGGATGGTCAGTACGCCAACTCAACCGTCAGATCAGTTCTCAGTTCGACGAGCGCACAGCGCTGTCAAAGAACAAGGCGGAAGTGTTGGCGAGGGGCAGCACCCCCCTACCAGAAGATCTGGTCAACCCAAAAGAACAGATCAAAGATCCTCTCGTGCTCGAATTCCTCGACCTTAAGGACGAGTATTCAGAAAGCGACCTCGAAGAAGCCCTGATCCGCCACCTCGAAACATTCCTGTTGGAATTGGGCGACGATTTCTGTTTCTTGGGCAAGCAGAAACGATTACGGGTTGGCGATCATTGGTATCGCGTGGATTTGCTGTTCTTCCACCGCCGTTTGCGGTGCCTCGTGATAGTCGATTTGAAGATAGGCAGTCTTACTCACGCCGACGCGGGACAGATGCATTTCTATCTGAATTATGCCCGTGAGCATTGGATGAGAGACGACGAAAATCCTCCGGTTGGATTGATCCTCTGCTCAGAAAAGATGAGGCGATCGCACACTATGCCTTGGAAGGGCTTTCAAACAACGTAATGGCTGCCGAGTACCGCGTTTCACTTCCCGACGAGGAGCTTCTGGCTACAGAATTGGACAAAACAAGGCAGACAATAGAATTGCGCGCATCATTGTCCGCTTGAGGAAACGAAATATGCAAAGCAAAGCTGCAACAGTAAACGACTATCTTGATGAGCTAGATGACGAGCGGAGGGAGGCGGTCTCTACGGTTCGCGAGGTTGTTCTCGAAAACCTGCCTGAGGGTTATGAGGAGATGATGCTTTTCGGGATGATCACTTATGCCATCCCGCTGTCTATCTTTCCTGATACCTATAACAAGCAGCCGCTGATGTATGCAGCGTTGGCGTCGCAGAAACGACATATGGCGCTCTATCTCACCAACGTCTACGGCGACGGTTCGGTCGAGGCGTGGTTTCGTGAGCGTTACAAGGCGACGGGCAAACGGCTAGACATGGGCAAATCTTGTGTGCGGTTCCGAAAGCTGGATGATCTGCCGTTAGATCTGGTTGGCGAGACCATCGCCAAGACGCCAGTCGACGAGTTCCTCGAGATCTACAAGGCTTCGAGGACGGGGACGAAGCGGGAGTAACGCTACCCTCGCTGCCTGATGTCTCGTCGCTGGAACAGCGTGAACGACAGCCCGATCAATATCGTCGACAACGCAGCCAACACCGCCGCGTCAACCCAATTCATTCCGTTGTTCAGCGGGTCGTTGCCAAGGTAGTAGCTGAACGGTGTCAACCAGGCGAAATCGGCGAGGGCGTCGTTGAGCGCTCCCAGCGAGTTGAACAAGTGGAAAAAGAGTGCCGCGCCGATCGCTCCGTATATTGCGATCGATGTCCGTCCAGTTGCTGCGCTCAGTGCCAGCGCTAGTGAACCGAAGACCAGACCCACCAGCGTTTGGAGCGTAGCTGTGGCGGCGATGTTGGAGATCGACATTCCAAGGTCGGCGATGATCGAGCCGACGCTCACACCGGCGAAGGTGACAAAACCGACCGCGATTGCGTAGAACAACATTGGGATTACCTTTTCGAGCACGATCCGGTGGCGGCTGATTGGGCATGCCAGTATCAATGCCATCGTCCGCCGCGATTCCTCCCCTGCCAAGGCACCCGCGCCCATGACGGCCGTAACTAGGATGACGGCGCCGGGTGCCATCAAGCCGAACGTCTCTAGCGAGTACCATCCTTCGGGCGTGCTCATGTCGCCTCCACCGAAGAGGGCGACCAACTGCTCTGGCAACTGATCGAATGTGGCCAGTGTCTCCTGCGGTATTGATGCGTACATCGGACCCATCATCACGCCTTGAACCAGGAACATCACTGCGGCGGTTATCAGGACGAGTGTCTGGTAGTCGGAGGCGGTTTTCACCCAAATCGACGACACCCTTGCCGAGCCGGCGAGTCGTCCGATCATCTTGTTGAGGAGTGGATTGCCGCGGATCCTGTCCAGCATCGTAGTCCCGACGGATTGTCCTTTTAGGTCGCGGCGGTTGAAGCCGACAATCGCGGCTAACAGCAAGAGAACTGAACCGCCGCCTAGCAGCGCCAAGTGTCCCCATGCGATGCCGTTGTTCACCGGGTCACTACCATCGAAGTAGTACCACGGAAGAATCTTGGATGCCGCTTCGCCGCCTTCGATCAATGGCAAGAAGCCGACGCCGAAAAAGGAGAGCACCATGACCGCCGTGGTCACGCCCGTCGCCGTTCCCTTGTTCCCTGTGATGGCGCCGACCGCAAGCGCGAGCATCCCGAAAAAGAGGCTGTTCGCAAACAGGTGCAACATGAGCGCTTCCACATCCAAACCGGCGATTTCGACTCCGAGAACCGCGGCGATGGGGTGGACCGGTATCCACAGAGCGAGCGTCGCCAATACCACCGACGTGACAAGCGCGCCCGTTTTCGATAGCAGCACGTAGGTTCGACTCTTGGGGTTCGCGAGCAAGATATCCATCGTGCCGTCGCGCTCCTCGCCAGCGATGGCCGAACTGCCCATGGCGAGGGCTACGCCGGCTAACGTCAGCGCTCCCCAAGTGCTGAACATGACGTTGACCGCCAATCCGCCTACGTCGATGTTGTCACTAATGCCGATCAGCGATCTGAACGCCTCTGGCAATGAGGTGTAGATCGAAAGGTCGATCTCACGGTATGCGGACATCCCGAAGAGTAGGAACAGCGCGACCGAACCGGCTGCGATTACCCACCCCATCCAGCGGTCAGTCGCGGTCTTGACAAACACGTTGGCGAGAGTCATGACCGCTCCTCCTCTTCCTCGTGGTAGTAAGTCAGGAATATCTCTTCCAGATCTGCCTCAGTGGTCTTGATGTCCGTCACGCGGTAACTTTCTGTGACCGTTGTCAGCAGTTCGCCCATGTCGCCGCCAAATGACATCTCGACATGGTTTCCTGCGACGACGACGTTTCGCACTCCCTCGACACGCTCAAACACCGACGCGTCGGCCTGTGTGTTTAACACGAACTCCACCTCGCGCATCGATTTCGACCGGAGGTCGGCCACGGATTCGACGGTGATGAGTCGGCCGTTGCGAATGATCCCGACGCGGTCGGCGACGCGCTGAACCTCCGATAAGGTGTGGCTCGACAAGAAGACGGTTCTGCCCTCGGCTGAGACTTCCGCTACCATCTTTTGGAACTCGCGCTGGATCAGAGGATCAAGACCCGCGGTCGGTTCGTCCATGATCAATAGGTCTGGGCGGTGCATGAATGCCTGTATCACTCCGACCTTCTGGCGATTGCCGGTTGAGAGGTCGCCGACTTTTCTTGACAGATCGGAATCGAGGCGTTCTGCGAGTTCGTCGACGTGGGTCCAGTCGATGCCTCCGCGCATATTGGCAAAGTACTGCAGGGTGTCCATGCCGGTCAGATTCGGATAGAGCGCTAGGTCGCCGGGGATGTATCCGATGTGTTTGCGAATCTCGACGGCGTCGGCGTGGGTGTCGAAGCCGAGTATGGTCGCGCTCCCCGAAGTTGGTCTGATTTCGTCGAGGATCGTGCGGATCGTGGTGGATTTCCCTGCACCATTCGGCCCTAGAAATCCGAAGACCTCACCCACTTGCACATCCAAGTCGACATCTTCGATGCCGAGGTGTTTGCCGTAGTACTTCGTCAACCCACTCGTTTGAATTGCGGGCCGCGCTTCACCGTCTGTTGACGTCGACATGTAGGTAACTCCTTAAGCAGACTTTAGCAAAAGCGACCATGGGCGCGGCGAGAGGGGGCGTGTTTGATTTGCATGGATGGACTGGATGGAGGGGCGGCCACGAGAGATCGGCCCTACCGCCCGGCCGCCCCGGGCATACCCCTGCGATCTCGCTTCGCTCGCTCGCGTCCCCTTTCGTTCCGAAAGGGGACATGTTTATATCTCCGCTCCCACCCGGTGGTTTTTTCGGGGTTGCTGCCGGGCCTTCCCAGGGGATGGCCCGGCAGCCAGGGTCTTCGGTCCCGTAAAGACAGGTCCTCGCCTCGAGCGTCGGCCCCGGCCGGGACCTCGGCTCCTTCCCTCTCCATCGCCTCTTCGGGTTGCCGAAAAAGTCGACCCCGGAGAGGGGTCAGATGCTGCGCAGAGCGTGTTGCAAACCGCTAGCTTCCGTTTTCCAGCACGGCTCGCGTCGCCAGACCGCGGGCATGGAAGTCGGCTCGACGACTGGGGCCGCCGTTCGGAGTTCGCCGCCTTCCTTGGATCAGCTTTTCGGGCTTCACTCGCACTGTAGCCTACCTCCTGCGGCGGACAGGAGAAGGTGTATGTCGGCTCCACGCAGGTTTCCCGGCCCTTGGCACGGCATCCCCGCGCCCCCTTTGTCCTTCGGACATTTCCCCCGCGCAGCGGGGGAAACCCTGGGACGAAGGGGGCGGGACAGATGCCGGCTGGCTCGCTTTGCGACGCAGGACTGATGCGCCGCGCTCCGGAAACTGGGCCTCCCACGCTTCGGCACGGCCCTCCCGACCTTGCACCGGACTGCCGATCCGATGAGGGACGCCGCCGGAGTAACTGATGACGGTCCGACTCGGCGCTTTGGTTGACGCGCTGTCTTTGCCGCTTTGCCTTCGTTTCCTCACGTGATCCCTGTGGCCGTTTGGGACGGGGTCTGCACACGTCTGCGCAGCACTGTGTAGATGTCGATCTGTCTTTAAATATACAACAGATGTTTCAGGAGTCAAATTGTTGTCTGAACCGGGGATTGCGGGGATTGAGGGATTGGGGGGGCGACCACCAACGTTCGCGCCCCCTTTGTCCTTCGGACATTTCCCCCGCGCAGCGGGGGAAACCCGGCCCCACGTCCGCCCGGGCGACCACTAGGGATCGCCCCTACGTCATGGTTGGCACGAACAACGTCATTCCGGCGAAAGCCGGAATCTAGAGGGGTGGTCGGCAACGGTGTGGGTTCGCGCCCCCTTCGTCCTTCTGCCACGTCGTAGCCGTAGTTACTCTGCGTGGCACATTTCCCCCGCGCAGCGGGGGAAACCCGGCCCGGCACCGCCCCCGGGCATACCCCTGCGTTCTTGTGTCGGTCTTTTGGGCTCCGCGTCCCCTTTCGCTGGGCGAAAGGGGACGGTGGGGGGGCGACCGCGAGGGACCGCAGCTACGGGGGTGTGTCGTCCTCTCGACGGTTGAGGTTGTACTCTGCTGCTAGTTGAAACGATCGCCCCATGAGCCGAGTGTCAAGCTGATGGGTACGATTGCACCATCTCGCAAGACTTCGACGACGATCTCGTCACCGGGCGATGTGTTGAGCATGATGTAGCTTCGCAAGTCGTATAGGTTCTCGATGGCGACGTTGTCGATTCTGACGATTATGTCGCCATCGCCTTCTAGTTGGCCTGCTTGACCGGAGTCCTGCATGATGCCCGCCTCGTGTGCCGGGCCGTCTGGCGAAACCAGCGTCACAAGCAATCCGCGTTGGCCATCGTCGAGTTCAAATCGCTCCGTCAGCGCGGGTGTCAACGTCCAAGACGAAATTCCGAGGAAGGAGTATTCGTGGACGCCATCTTCGATGAGGCTGCCAACGACGCGCCGTACCAAGTTGATCGGTGTCGCGAACCCGACGCCGCTGTTGGTGTTTGAAATGCTTCGGATCTGCGTGTTTACGCCGACCACTTCGCCGACGCTGTTGAGCAGCGGTCCGCCCGAATTTCCCGGGTTCATATCGGCGTCCGTCTGGATGACCGAAGGGATCGGGATGGTACTGGCCTCGGATTGGATCGATCTCGCGAGACCGCTGACGATGCCTTGCGTCATGGAGAATGACTGGCTTATTCCAAAGGGGTGACCCAACGCCACTGTCGCCATCCCAGGTCTCAGGTCGGCACTATCTCCCAGAGGCAGTGTGTCAAACGTGTCGGGGTCGGCGTCGATCTTGATGACCGCGATGTCTGAGACGTGATCGCCACCGACTATTTCGGCTTCGTACCGGTCGCCTTCGAATGTCTCGACAAAGATCTTGTTGGTCGAACCGAGCCTCGGAGCACCTAGAACCGATGTCGGCCGCACCACGTGGTAATTGGTTACGATGTGGCCTTCATCGTCCCAGAACCATCCTGCGCCGGTGCCATCGGTAGGGAATACGGTGTTTTCGAGACTTATCATGACGACACCGTTGATCGAAGAATCCCAGATGTCCATCAAGCGCGATTCCCAAGCCACAAGCTCGCGTGCGACCACATCATCTGATGACGCTCCTGCGTCGAGTAATGTGTCGTTGGCAACGATCTCGATGTCTTTTGCCGGCACACCATCAATGTTCAGTTCCGGAGAGAACGCGATCGTGTCTGGCGCAAGGTTCTGTGTTTCGCTGAAAGTCGACACGCCGTCTTGATCGGCGGGTTGTGATGCGTTGGTCACGCCGACTGCTTCATTAGTGGTAGCTTCGACGGTTTCGATGAATGCCGACTCCGATTCGGCTGCATTTGCTGCGGGGGCATCATTGGGATCGCTCGCATCGCACGCCAAGGCGACTGCCGCGAGTGCGATAACGGGCACCAAGGATAAAGATTTGGCTGTTTGTTTTGTCATTTGAAATTTCAAGTGTTCTGTCAACGTTTCGATTGTGCGAACCTTGCCTGACGGCATTTTTGCGTAGCGGGACCTCAGATCGCGACCGGGCGATACTGGACTCCCTTTGGATGGTCTACGCTGTATGCGTCACAACTGGATTTACTGGCGCGCTTGGAAGCGTAGAACCAGTATCTCACGACTCAGGGTTTGATCGGACGGAGTGGCTCCATCGGGACGCAATTGGCATACGCCGGTCTCTGCCGAAGGCTAGACCGGTCACTTTAACGCCCGGCGGGGATTGGCGACGCTTGTATTCGTTACGGTCGACCATCTGGATTATCCGTTTTGCCGTGGCGATGTCTACCTGGTCTAGATCTGAATAAATCTCTTCGCTCGCTCGTCGTTCTTCAACATATGCCTTCAAAAGCGGGTCCAACCGTTCGTAGGGCGGCAACGAATCTTCGTCCAATTGGTCCGGGCGCAGTTCGGCACTGGGCGGTTTTTCTATGACGGACTGCGGGATAGGAGGTTCGGCGCCGATGCCGTTGCGATACTCGGCAAGTTGATACACCAACAGCTTCGGGATGTCTTTGATCACGGCGAAACCACCCGCCATGTCGCCGTAAAGCGTGGCATATCCGGTGGCCATCTCAGATTTGTTGCCGGTCGTCAGGACTAACCATCCGAATTTGTTGGCTATAGTCATCATGACGTTGCCGCGAATGCGGGACTGAACGTTTTCTTCGGCGGTATTGGCTTCGAGTCCTTCGAAAGGCTCAGCCAACATCTGCTCGAACGCCGCGTGAGCCGGCTCGATGGGGACGCGCCACAGCGGGATGCCCAGCCGATCCGCCAAGTCTTGCGCGTCGATCAGGCTGCCCTCAGAGGAGTACCTGGATGGCATTGCTACGCCGACGATGTTTTCGGCACCGATCGCGTCGGCGGCGATACAGGCGACGATCGAAGAATCTATCCCGCCTGACAAAGCGATGGCGACTTTGCCGAAACCTGTTTTGTGGATGTAATCACGAGTTCCGAGTGTCAGCGCGGCGTAAACCTGGGATACGTCGTCGACTGCATCAGGATTTAACCGATCCAACGGCATCCGTTCTGGAGACACGAATCGAGGCGCAGATATCGTTGTGACCTCGCCGGTCAGAGGAGGAGTTGGCGAATGCGGGTCGGCCTCTGAAATCTCCAGATCGACTGCAGAAACCGCTTGCTCGAACCGCGGGGCGATCGCGATGGTTTCTCCGTCGGGCCCGGCGAAAATGCTCGATCCATCGAACACGAGCTCGTCTTGTCCGCCTACTTGATTGGTGTAGACGACATACGCTCCGTGCCGAGCCGCCAAACCCGTAACCAAGTCGACGCGAGTCTGCAATTTTCCGATCTCATATGGCGACGAGTTGAGTGTGAGTATCAGCTTTGCGCCAGCTACGCATTGAGCATCACCCGGACCGGGCGTGACCCAGATGTCTTCGCACACGTTGACACCAACCGGCACGCCGTTCACGTTGATCACTTGACAGGTTGTGCCAGGTTCGAAGTAGCGCAACTCGTCGAACACGCCGTAGTTGGGCAGTTCGTTCTTGTGGTAGATCGCGACGATCTTTTTGTCGGCGACTACTGCCGCGGCGTTGTAGATGCGTTGTATCGAACCGTCGTCGGCTTCATCGAAATCGACGATGCCGATGACGGCACAGATGTCGGCGCATTTTTCGGTGAGTTCTTCTAGCGCCTCGCGGTTAACGCGTACGAAGTGCTCCGACAACAGCAGGTCTTCAGGAGGGTATCCGGTAATCGACAGTTCCGGAAAAGCAACGATGTCCGCGCCGATACCCCGCGCTTCGTTGATCGCGTCGGCAATCAGCTTACAGTTCCCTGCGATGTCGCCGACGGTGGTGTTGATCTGTGCTGAGGCGACTCTTAAAGTTGGCATTTCCGCTTTGTCACCTCGTAGAAGTGCGGATTCAGTGAGGACGCAGGTTAAGTGCGTCGGAGCGGTGGTCAAGCATAGACAGGGATAGCGGGGCGAGCGTATCCTCGCACGGTGGGCAACGCGGATCGGCCCGACAAGTAGATGTCCACCTCGCGAGCGCATTGGCGTCCGCTGGCGATGGCGTGCACGACTAACGATTGGCCGCGCTGCGTGTCGCCGCAAGCGAACACCTTGTCGACGCTGCTGATCAACGAAACCCCTGTCTTGACGTTTCCGAACGCATCGTAATCGACTGCGAGGTCGTCTAATAGCCCTTCGTGTTGCGGGTGAACGAATCCCATCGCAAGGAGAACGATGTCGGCCGGGATCTGAAACTCGGAGCCGGGTATCTCCACCATTCGGGGACGCTGTCCGTCCTCAAAGACCCAGTCAACTCGTACACATTCGAGATGAGTGACCACGCCATCTGATCCAACGAAACGCTTGGTCATGATGTTGTAGTCTCGTTTTCCGCCCTCTTCATGGGCGGAGGATGTGCGGAAGGTGTTTGGCCAATCGGGCCAAGGGTTTTGGCGTGCCCGTCGCTCCGGCGGTCTTGGGAGTAGCTCAAGCTGGACGATGTTTTTGGCGAATTGTCTGTGGGCAGTCCCTAAACAGTCGGCGCCGGTGTCACCACCGCCGATAATCACGACGTGTTTGTCTTCAGCCGTCAGCGTCTCGTCGGGCGAGAATTCTTGGCCGCGCAATCTTCTGTTTTGCTGGGTCAAGTAATCCATCGCGTAATGGATGCCGTCGAGGTCGCGCCCCGGAATCGGGAGATCCCTAGGCACAGTAGACCCGGCGGCGAGCACGATAGCGTCGTTTTCTGCAACCAATTCGTGTGCCGGGATATCGACGCCGACATCAGTGCTGGTCTGGAAGATGACACCTTCGTCGCGCATCTGCTGCACGCGTCTATCAACGACGGATTTTTCGAGTTTGAACTCGGGGATCCCCAAGGTAAGCAGTCCGCCGATGTATTCGGCGCGTTCGTAGACGATGACCGTGTGGCCGGCGCGGTTGAGTTGTTGCGCGGCGGCTAGCCCCGCTGGTCCAGAACCTACGACCGCCACTTTCTTGCCCGTTCGGAATTCTGGCGGTTCAGGAACGACCCAACCTTCTTGCCAGGCGCGATCAGAGATCTGTTTTTCGATCATCTCGATCGTGACCGGTTCCATGTTGATGGAAAGCGTGCAAGCGGCTTCGCACGGGGCAGGACAGATTCGCCCTGTGAACTCAGGGAAATTGTTCGTGGCGTGCAATCTTGCGATCGCCTCTTGCCAGTCTCCCAGGTACGCCAAATCGTTCCATTCAGGAATCAGGTTTCCGAGCGGACACCCGTCGTTGCAGAATGGCACACCACAGTCCATGCACCTAGCGGCTTGTTCTCGGGCGTCCTTCTCATCCCATTTGAGATAGATCTCGCGCCAATCGTTCAACCGCTGACGTTGGTCGCGCCGTTCCATCGGGATGCGGCGGAACTCTTTGAACCCGCTAGTGCTTCCCATAGTTCTTAGACTGCTCTGCCAGCGAGAGCCGGAGTCGCGACCGTTCCGCCGTTCAACGTATATTCGGGTGTTTCACCGTTCAACCGCGCCATTGATTCTGCTTCGGCTTGTTCTCGCAACACTCGGGCGTAGTCGCGTGGCATGACTTTCTTGAATTGGCGCACCACTTCGTCCCAGTTATCCAGCACTTCAGCCGCGACCGTGCTATCCGTCCACTTGAGGTGATTCTCAATCAGCGATTTTGCTTCGGCGGCGTCTTCCGAATCTGGTATCAGATCTTGCAGATCGGCCATGCCGTCGTTAAACCGTTCGTGGAAAGTGTTACAGCGGTCCCAAACGTAAGCTACGCCTCCGCTCATACCCGCTGCGAAGTTTCTACCCGTGGAGCCGAGGATTACGACGCGCCCGCCGGTCATGTATTCGCAGCCGTGATCACCGATGCCTTCGACTACTGCGTGTGCGGCGCTGTTACGTACGCAGAAGCGTTCGCCGGCAATGCCACGGATGTAGGCTTGACCGCCGGTCGAGCCGTACAATGCCACGTTTCCGATGATGATGTTATCTTCGGGCACGAACTCTGCGTCTTCCGGAGGTACGATGACCAATCGACCGCCCGAGAGCCCCTTACCGAAATAGTCGTTAGCGTCACCGAACACCTTGAACGTGACGCCTTTGACTACCCATGCGCCGAAGCTTTGACCTGTTGAACCATTGAATGTGATGTTTATCGAGCCATCGGGCAACCCTTTGCGCCCGTGCTTCATTGATATTCGGCCGCTCATCATTGCGCCAACGGTTCGGTTTCGATTGCGGATGTCGAGAGTGGCGTCGGTGACTGTCTTCCCGCGATCTTCGATCGTCTGCTCTGTCAGTTCGATCAGCTTGTGGTCAAGCGCGAATTCCAGGGCGTGATCCTGTTCGGTGCATTGGTAAGAGTGGTCGCCTTCGAGTGGGTGGGAATCCACCAGGATGCGCGACAGATCTAGAGTTCTGGCCTTGAAGTGTTCGATGTCGTCACGTTGCTTGAGCATGTCAGCGCGGCCGATCATCTCGTTGACAGTTCGGAAACCCATCTCGGCCATGCGTTTGCGCAACTCTTGGGCAAGCATGGTGAAGTAGTTGACGACGGCCTCAGGTGTCCCCGCGAATTTGGCGCGCAGTTCTGGGTCCTGAGTGGCAACACCTACTGAACACGTGTTCAGGTGGCACTTCCGGAGCATGATGCAGCCCATAGTGATCAATGCGGCCGTTGCAACTCCCCACTCATCGGCGCCTAATAGTGCTGCAATGGCAACGTCTCGGCTGGTCTTGATCTGACCGTCGGTTTGGACGACGATCCGATCGCGCAACCCGTTAGCAACCAACACTTGTTGGGTTTCGCTGACGCCGAGTTCCCAAGGAATTCCGGCATGTTTGATAGATGACAGGGGGGATGCGCCTGTGCCCCCTGAATCGCCAGAGATCAGGACCACGTCGCCCTTGCCCTTCGAAATCCCTGCTGCGATAATGCCGACGCCTGAACGCGCGACCAATTTGACGTGAACACGCGCTTCGGGATTGACGTTTTTGAGGTCGTGAATGAGCTGGGCGATGTCCTCAATCGAGTAGATGTCGTGGTGCGGCGGCGGCGAGATTAGTTCAACGCCCGGAGTCGTACGGCGGATAGATGCGATGTATTCGCTGATTTTGTGTCCGGGGATCTCTCCGCCTTCGCCCGGCTTGGCTCCTTGCGCCATCTTGATCTGCAAGTCTTTGGCGTTAACCATGTACTCGGTTGTGACGCCAAATCTGCCGGAAGCTACTTGCTTGACTGCGGAGTTGCGTGAATCTGGGACGTCGAACGGCACGTAACGCTCGTCGTCTTCTCCGCCTTCGCCGGTATTGCTACGCGCGCCGATGCGGTTCATTGCGATGGCGAGCGTTTCGTGGGCTTCACGACTGATCGAACCCAGCGAGATGGCTCCGGTGGCGAACCGCGGGAGTATCTTTTCAACTGTTTCAACTTCTTCGATGGGGATCGGATGGAATTTGTTCTCGTCAAAGTCCAGCATTTGCCTGAGCGCGACGTATCCCTCAGGTTCCTGGTCCGCGGCGTCTTCAAATTGTCGGTAGATCGTGGTGCTGTTCAGCGTCGACGCAGACTGGATGAGAGAGATCGTGCGTGGGTTCCACATGTGCGGCTCGCCGGTGGCCCGCCACATGTAATAGCCACCCAGATCCAAGCGCAAGTTTGACGGGATATCGTGCTGTGGGTAAGCACGTGCATGGTTGGCGATGACATCCGCCGCAATCTCTTGCAACCCAACGCCGCCGATACGCGAATTGGTCCAGGTGAAATACTCATCGATAAGGTCTTGCGACAGCCCGAGCGCTTCGAAAATCTGTGCGCCGAGATAGCCTTGCAGCGTCGAGATGCCCATTTTGGACATCGTCTTGAGAACGCCTTCTTCGGATGCTTTTCGATAGTTTTCCTCGGCTTTGTCCTGCAGAGGCATCGTGCCGTCGCTGGCAACTGCTTCTCTGATCGCAGCGAGAGACTCGAATGCGAGGTAAGGGTTGATCGCGCTCGCGCCGTAGCCATAGAGCAACGCAAAGTGGTGCACTTCCCGCGGTTCGCCTGATTCGACGAGTATGTCGGCCTGAGTCCGAGTCTTTTCACGGATAAGGTGGTGATGGATCGCCGCGGTCGCCAGCAGAGAGGGAATGAATGTGTTCTCGGAATCGACGCCACGGTCAGACAACACAAGGATCGTGAATCCTTGTTCAATGGCGCGAGATGCTTCTTCTCGGATGCGCTCTAAAGCCGATTTCAAGCCGTCGGCACCTTGTGCAGCGGGGAACAGGGTCGAGATGGTGACCGCTTTCACGCCCGGTTTAGTCGACTCTTTGATCTGCGCTAATTCAGCGTTGCGCAAGACCGGATGGTCGATCCGCAGCAACCGAGCATGACTTTCGGTCTCGTCAAACAGGTTAGGACGACGTCCTGCGGGGACCGCCATTTGAGTTACCAATTCTTCGCGGATCGCGTCCAACGGTGGGTTTGATACCTGCGCGAAGTCTTGTTTGAAGTATGCGAACAGGTTTTGCGGCTTGTCTGACAACACTGCCAACGGTGCGTCGTTACCCATCGAGCCTTGAGGCTGGTGCGCAGTAACGCCCATCGGTCCGATGAGCATCCGCATGTCCTCCTGCGAGTACCCGAACACGATCTGACGAAGCGGTGCCGTCTCGAGATCAACGTTCGGCACGTTCTGCGGCGGGTCTAGGTCGTCAACGGCGAGACGTTGATTCGCGAGCCATCGGCCATACGGCTCGGCAGATGCCAGATTGTCGGCGACCTCTTCCGGTTCGATTATTCGTTTCTCTTCGAAATCGACTAAGAACATCCTGCCGGGGCGCAACCGAGATCGATAGAGGATTTGGTCTGCCGGGATGTCGAGGACGCCGGTTTCCGACGCCATCACGAGTAGGTTGTCCTTCGTCACCGAGTAGCGGAACGGCCTCAACCCGTTGCGATCCAAAACCGCTCCGAGCATGTGGCCGTCAGTGAACGTGATCATTGCTGGGCCATCCCATGGCTCCATGACCCCGCCGTGGTATTCGTAAAAGTCCTTGACGTTTTGCGGCATCGACTCATGTCCGTACCACGCCGCGGGCATCATCATCGCGGCGGTGTGAGACACCGAACGGCCGCCCATGTAGACCGCCTCGAACGCGTTGTCCAGCGAAGCAGTGTCGGAAGGTTCGTCGGTTTCGCAAATCGGGAGGATGTCTCGGATGTAATCGCCGAAAAGGTCGGATTCGAGAGTGAGTTCGCGCGCTGACATCCAGTTGCGGTTGCCGCGAACGGTGTTGATTTCCCCGTTGTGGGCCAGCATCCGATATGGATGTGCGAGCTTCCACGAGCCCAACGTATTGGTGCTGAATCGCGAGTGCACCATTGCGAAATGGGATTCGAAATCAGGGTCCGTCAGGTCGCGGTAGAAATCGTCGGTCTGCTCGGCCATCAGCATGCCTTTGTAGACGATGGTCCTAGCAGAAAGCGAAGGTACGTACCACTCGTTGAGCAGGGCGTTTACGACGGCAAGTTCGTGTTCGGTTGGGCAGTCGCCTGACTGTTCTTCGATTTGGACGATGCGATCTCTGACCGTTTTTTCCGTAGATTTTCGGATGACGTAGAGACGGCGCTCCAGCAGGGTTTCGCCGATGCCTTCCGGTGCTTTCAAGAACAGTTGAGCAATGTGAGGCATGCGCGCTCGTGCCCAAACGCCGACCGCGTTGGGGTTCACCGGCACGTCGCGCCAGCCCAAAGGCTCCACGCCGTGTTCGCGTGCGCTTCGTTCCAATGCTTGCATGCAGAAACGTCGGAGCTCGTCGTCTTGCGGCAAGAAACACATGGCGACTGCGTATCGCAGCGCGTCGGGCAGATCGATGCCGCATTCCGCGGCAACTTTGACCATGAAGCGATGCGGCATTTGCACCAAGATGCCGGCGCCGTCTCCGGTCTCCGGGTCGCAGCCGCATGCGCCGCGGTGACCTAGATTTCGTAAAACTTCGAGGCCCTGTTGGATGATCTTGTGCGAACGATCGCCGCCGATATTCGCCACGACACCGACGCCACATGCATCGTGTTCATGGTCCTTGAGGTATAACCCGTCGCGTACCAACCGGCGAAATTCTGCTTCGCGTTCGGCAGACAATTCGCGCATTTCGGTTTTTGTGCTATCCAACGTCATTGACGGGCGATGTTGTTTAGGTCAGATTTGAATCTTAAATTCGTGTTTGGCTCGAATCCGACGACAAGTCTTAGACCTCAAAGGATGTCAAGGTACCGGTTGGTTTCGAAATCGGTGACCGTGCGATTGAATTCGTCCCATTCGAGGTATTTGTTGCGACAAAAGCTGTCGATGGCTTTGTCGCCGATGTTTGTACGAAGCAACTCGCTTTTCTCTGCGATCGAGACGGCTTCATAGAGCGAACTCGGCAACCTGGGCAACACCGCGGTTTGACCGTTAGATTCGTCCACGATTGGTGACGACACGGGATAGTCTTTCTCAATGCCTTCCAGCCCGGCCGCCAACATCGCGGTGAATGCAAGGTAAGGATTGCAAGCAGCGTCGGGCGCCCGGTATTCCACCCTCATGCTGGCTTCCTGTCCCGGACGGTAGGCCGGAACCCTGATCAAATCGTTCATGTTGCCAGCGGTCCACGTGGCGAAAATCGGCGCTTCCGAACCTGAGACCAGCCGTTTGTAGCTGTTGACCCACTGATTGGTGACCGCCGTTATCTCTGGTGCGTGCTTGACCAAACCGGCGATGAATCTCTTGCCGATTTCCGACAAATGAAATTCGTCGTCTTCACCCTCGAAGAACGCGTTTTCGTCACCGCTGAATAGCGACATGTGCGTGTGCATCCCAGATCCGGGTCGATCAGAGAAGGGTTGGGGCATAAACGTCGCATGTCCGCCTTTGCGCGCGGCCAACTCTTTGACGACTACTCGGTAGGTCACGACGGAGTCGGCCATCGTGAGCGCGTTGGTGTGCCTGAGGTCGATTTCGTGTTGCCCGTGCCCGACTTCGTGATGGCTGTGCTTGACGGGTATGCCCATTTTTTCGAGCGCGAGGACCACGTCTCGGCGCAGTTCCGCGCCACCAAGGTCGGGCGAGGTCTGATCAAAATACCTGCTGGCACGGTTAAATCTGTTGGGCGGACTTGCAGGGTTGAACGAGTCCCCAACGTAGGGCGAAATACTGTCGCTCGGGTTGCTGCGGTATTCAGCGACGTCATCGACGTAGAAAAATTCCAATTCGGGGGCAACATAGAAGTTGTATCCAAGTCGGCGCGCCCGTTGCATGACCTTTCGAAGTATGTGCCGGCCATCGGTCTGGAGCGGTTCGCGGTCTGGTGTGCTGAGATCACAAAACATACTGGCGACGGCATCTTGGCTGGGGCGCCAGGGCAAGATTTGCCAAGTTGTAGGGTCAGGTACTGCGACGGTGTCAGCCTCGTCGCTTCTGGCAAGCCCGTCGATGACTGCGCCGTCGAAACTGGCTCCGGAATTTAGGACGTGCTCGAGCTCGTCGATCGTGATGGCGAATCCTTTTACCGTGCCGACGATGTCGGTGAACCAAAGTCGGACGAAACGCACGTCTTGTTGGTTTGCGGAACGAAGAACGAACTCTTTGGCTTCGTCGTCAGATGACGAAACCGGAGGCGTTGTTTCGCTTGACGTGATTTGGACCATTGTCTGAGACCCAAGGAAGGGTAGTTGTGTGGGGAACGCGATGGGGCACGAATGCGTTGACCTGGTTGGTTGTTCTTAGTTTTGTACGCGCAACGCGCGACCCTGAGAGGCGTCGATCCGAAAAAAGCAATTTTACCAGATCAGCTATCCCACTGAAACTGGTTCCCTGATCCCGCCGTTCTTCGACTTCGCGTGGACGTCAGGCGAGCTGAAACGGTAACCGACGCGCCACATCGTTTCGATGACGCTATGGCTAACATCGTCGAGTTTGCTACGCAACCTTCGAACATGCACATCAACAGTTCGTGTCCCTCCGATGTAGTCGTCGCCCCATATTCGATTCAAGATGTCTTCGCGCCGGAACACTCGCCCCGGATTAGAAGCGAAAAGTTTGAGCAGTTCATACTCTTTGTATGTGAGTTCAATGCTGCGTCCTCCAAGAGATACCTCGAAGCTGTTGACGTCGATAGTCAAATCGCCGTGGATGATGACTGGCTCGGAATGGATTGTGGAGCGCGCTTTGACGGTACGAATACGCGCCTTGAGTTCATTGACGTTCGGGAAGTTGAAGCACAACTCGATGAATCCGGAGTTGAAATCGAACATTTCTGCCGATGTTTCATCAGCGATCGCCACGACTGGTTTGCCGCGTGACGCGATCTCGTTGGACACTGCGACTGGAAAAGCCAGAGATGAACCTAAACACCAAACCAGCGCGATCTCATCGCGTTTCGCGACCCTGAGGTCATCCTCCAGTCCAGGTTCCGAGTGATGAAGCTCCAAACTCCGGTCTTGGAAACGAAGCTCCTCGACGAGCGCTATTGCGTGTGGGTCGTTGAACCCGTACAAGATCAGGGCAGTCATGCCAATTTCGAACTGCTAGTAGAGGTTGTTTCGATCCGCAGACGGTGGGAGAGTTCGGTGGATTTCGATTGAGCACGGTGCGAGACCGAGGCACGGTAATAGATTCAGGATATTACAGCCGAAACACAGTCGTATTTCGTCGCAAAAGTGGAGTGTGGGCTAGTTGACGTTGTATTTCTGAAAATGTATGATTTATCGGTTAGCGGTTACGACATGACGGCGGTTCGTTTTGACGCGCGAACTGGGAAACCTCATTCTTGTCGCCCGCTTGAAAAACGGAGATTGGGTTGCCCACGCTAAACCAGCTTGTAAGAAATCCGCGCAAGCGGACCCGCAAGAAGCCGAAGACCCCGGCACTGCGGGCGATACGGAATTCGTTCACGGGCCGGACCCGGGAACTCCAGAAAGGCGCGCCTCAGAAGGCCGGCGTTTGCTTGCAGGTCAGGACGGTTACGCCTAAAAAGCCGAATTCAGCGCTTCGAAAAGTAGCTCGTGTCAGACTCTCCAACAACGTGGAAGTCACGGCATATATCCCCGGCGAAGGGCACAATTTACAAGAGCACTCAGTGGTGTTGATTAGGGGCGGAAGAGTACGTGACCTGCCCGGAGTGCGTTATCACGTCATACGCGGAACCAAGGACACCGAAGGCGTCGAAGGGCGTCGTCGTGGTCGCAGCAAATACGGGACTCCAAGAGGAGTTTGAACGGGGCGGTGGGTATATAATTTGTTGCTGGATTCGTAGCAAAACACGTAGGCTTGACTCGCCAGCGCCCTGGATGTGTCGAAATCCGTAGGGCCAGTCGAAGAGTTGATGCCTCGGTCCCGATATGCCACGCTAGCGTGACGTTTTCGGGAACGCCCGGAATTCGTATCTAAGCCCGAAAAAGTTACAAATCGTCGATTGGCACGCATCGCGTGCGCGACGCGAAAACACGAACTAGACATGGCAAGAAGACGTAGAGCCGAACGGCGCGTGACACAACCTGATCCCCGATTCGGGAGTGAGGAGCTGGCGCGGTTCATCAATCGAGTCATGATCGGCGGGAAGAAAAACACTGCACGTCGGAACGTTTACGACGCTCTGGACATGCTCGCACAACGGCTGAACATGAACGCTCTCGAAGCGTTTCAACAGGCGATGTCCAACGCTACACCGTTGTTGGAGGTGCGACCACGGAGAGTCGGCGGCGCCACCTATCAGGTTCCAAACGAGGTTCGTCCTGAGCGACGAGAGGCTTTGGCGCAGCGCTGGGTGGTCAACGCGGCACGATCGCGCAAAGGCCAGCCAATCGCACGAAAGCTATTCACCGAGTTGTTGGATGCAGCCAATAACACAGGGGCGGCCGTAAGGCGCAAGGACGAGTTGCAGCGGATGGCAGAAGCGAACCGGGCATACGCCCATTTCAGGTGGTAATCACGAACCGTGCCAAACAGATGGTTTTCCGGCACGGTATTGATGCGAACAAGGACACAACAAAGCGGACGCGACTTATAGAAGTTTGAACGTTGGCCGAACACGGAGCGCCGACGCTGAATTCTCAGTTTGTGAGGCAATGACAACGAAATCGAAAAAACCAGCTGCTTCCGACGCTGTTGCGCCGACGGGCGCGGGTGATCTCAGCAAGTTGCGAAACACCGGTTTCATCGCGCACGTCGATGCCGGGAAGACCACCGTCAGCGAGAGTGTCCTTTACTTCACCGGTGAGACGTACAAGATCGGTCGCGTCGACGAGGGGACGGCTCTTCTCGACTATATGCCGCAGGAACGCGAGCGCGGCATCACGATCACTGCCGCAGCGCAGAACGTGTCGTGGCGCGATCACCAGATCAATCTCATCGATACTCCGGGCCACGTGGACTTCACCGCAGAAGTCGAACGCAGTTTGCGTGTGCTCGATGGCGTAACTGTGGTACTGGATTCCGTAGCCGGTGTTCAAGCACAGTCGCTCACCGTTTGGCGGCAGGCTGACAAGCACCGGGTTCCTAGGATCGTTTTCGTAAACAAAATGGATCGCATCGGCGCGGATTTCGAATACGCCGTGTCGACCTTGACGAACCGCCTTTACGCGAACGCGGTCCCGATCCAAATCCCGATCGGCCAAGAGGCTGATTTCAAAGGCGTCATCGATCTAGTGGGAATGGTGGCCTACTACTACGAGTGGGGCGACCCATCGGCGGAGGTTGACCGGAGCGGACGTCTCGAACCTCGGAAATCCGAAATCCCGGCAGGCTACTTAGATCAAGCCAATGCTGCCAGGGAAGAACTTATCGCCAAAGTTGCGGAATTCGACGACGACTTGGCAGAACTCTACCTGATGGGGGAAGAGGTTTCCTCCGAAGCTCTGAAGGCATCCGTCCGTAAAGCCACAATCGATTTGAACATCTTCCCGGTGATGGCAGGCGCGGCACTACGTCATCGAGGCACCCATCAGCTACTCGATGCGGTGTTGGATTATCTTCCTTCGCCGCTGGATCTGCCGCCGGCAGTCGGTTTCGAACCGCTCCACCCGGAAAACGAGCTTGAACGTTTCCCGCGTAACGATGATCCGTTGAGCGCCTTGGCGTTCAAAGTGATCTCGGATGAGCACGCCGGTCGGTTGATCTTCATTCGTGTTTATTCCGGCGTTTTGAAGCGCGGAATGTCGGTCTACAACCCTTCGATCAGAGGGCGCGAGCGAATAGGCCGATTGCTGAGAATGCGGGCCGACGTTCGCGAACCGGTCGACGAAGCCGGTGCCGGTGAAATCGTCGCTGCGATCGGTCTCAAATCAACGAAGACCGGTCACACCCTTTGCGCCGTAAACGCTCCAGTGGCGATGGCGCAGATTGAATTCCCCGAGCCGGTACTGTCGATCTCACTCGAACCTGAGAGCCGACTAGACAAAGACAGACTCACTTCGACCCTGATGAAGCTGGTCGACGAGGACCCGACGCTGATCCTTTCAACCGATGACGAGAGTGGCCAACTTCTGCTTTCGGGCATGGGTGAGTTGCACCTAGAGATCATTCTTGACCGAATGAGGCTTGAGTACGGCGTCAGCTGCAAGAAAGGCCGACCGAGAGTGGCTTACCGAGAGACCGTATCGTCGGTCGCGGATGCCGAGGGCCGTTTCGTACGCCAGACCGGTGGGCGTGGGCAATACGGCGTTTGCACTCTGCGGATCGAGCCATTGCCACGTGGTGGCGGGATCGAATTCGAAAGTGAAATCACCGGGGCGACGCTTAGCACCGAGTGGTACACCGCGATTGAAAAAGGATTTAGGGACGCGGCATCTTCCGGTGTTGTTGCGGGTTATCCGGTTGTAGATGTGAAAGCGGTGCTCACCGACGGTGCGCAACACGACACCGACTCGTCGGAGATGGCATTCCAAATCGCCGGATCGTTGGCGTTCAAGGCAGCGATGCGCAAGGCGAGTCCACAGCTGCTAGAACCCGTGATGCGACAGGAAGTTGTGATGCCCGCCGATCTTCTTGGTACGGTGATTGGCGACTTAAATTCGCGACGTGCGAAGATCCAATCGATGGAGACATCGGAACCCAAGCCTGGTCAAGCGGGCATCGCGAGCGTTATGGCGTTCGTGCCGTTGGCGGAGACGTTCAACTATTCGACAGATCTGCGGTCGTTGACCTCTGGCTTCGGCGATTTCAACATGGAACTAGACCATTATGGCGTCATGCCGCAACACGTTCTAGAGAATTTGGATAGGTAAGCGAGATTGGTAATGGCGACAGGCAAGATGCGCATAATGCTGCGTGGCTACGACGCTCCCCTATTGGAGCAGGCTACGGAGCAGATCCTCGACGCTGCGACTAGGACCGGGGCACAGATCGCAGGTCCCGTGCCGATGCCGACCCGACGTCGACGGTTTACTGTCATACGGTCGCCTCATATCACGAAAGACTCCCGCGAACATTTCGAACTCTGGTTGCATAAGCGATTGGTTGACATCGTGGAACCAAGTTCTAAGACGATGGACGTGCTCCAGCGCTTGAATGTACCAAACGGAGTGGAGGTCAGCGTAAAAGTAATTCAATGAAGCCGTAGCGGCCCGAACAGGACGCTCGGCTTTTTGATCTGAACGGCGAGAGATGACGACCGAACAACAAGAAAGAGTGGATAGTGAGCCGGCAGACGCTGCCGACAACGCCGTTCCCGAAGCGCCGCAATCAATGCCGGGTTTGCTAGGACGCAAAATCGGTATGACGACGATCTATGATGACGCGGGCCGTGCGAGCGCGGTGACGATGGTTGAGGTCGGCCCATGTGTGGTCACTCAGGTCAAGACCGATCAGCGCGATGGCTATCAGGCGGTGCAGGTCGGTTTCTTGCGCGCGAACAAGGTCAACATGCCTATGCGAGGGCATTTCGAACGCTCCAACGGTAGTTACAGGCACCTCCAAGAATTCAAAGTGACCGACCTCGGCGAATATGAAGTGGGGCAAGAGATTCGCGCCAACGTGTTCAACGCTGGCGACATGGTGAAGGTGACGGCGACTTCCAAAGGAAAAGGTTTTCAGGGCGGCGTCAAACGTCACGGTTTCGCCGGCGGGCCGAAGACTCACGGCCAGTCGGACAGGCACCGCGCTCCAGGATCAGTAGGTGCCGGCACGTTCCCAGGACGCGTCTGGCCTGGCACCCGAATGGCCGGTCACATGGGCGCTCGTACCGTTACGACTCGAGGCCTTTCGGTCGCGAGCGTCGACGCAGGCAACAACTATGTTCTGGTTACCGGTTCGGTGCCAGGCGCGCGCAACAGCGTAGTTCGAATCGAAAAGCAGGGTTGAGGCGGATCTGAGAAATGGAATTAGAAGTCAAGAATCGGTCAGGCGACGTCGTCGGAAGCGTCGACGTCAGCGAACGCGTTTGGTCTGCGCCGTCAAACGATTCGCTCCTGCAACAGGTTGTGGTTGCTCAATTGGCGAACCGGCGCCAAGGGACACACGAATCGAAAACTCGAGGGCAAGTCTCGTACTCGACCCGCAAGTTGCGGGGCCAGAAACACAGCGGGCGTGCAAGAGTGGGTAGCCGAAAATCACCGACGATGGTCGGTGGTGGTGTTATCTTCGGCCCGCACAGTCGCAGCTATCGACAACGGATTCCGAAGAAGATGAGGCGCCAGGCGTTGAGGGTTGCGCTGAGCGACAAGGTGCGCGAAGAACGATTGACGATACTCGACGAGTTCGAAATCGACGGACCGCGAACTAAAAACGTGGTCGATCTGGTCTCTGCGCTGGAGCTGAGGGGACGAACTCTGTTGGTAGTCGAGGCGAACGACCAAGACGTCGTTCTGTCGGTCCGAGGCGCTGAAAAGGTTGACGTGATATTCGCAGATGGATTGAACGCCACGAGCGCGGCATCGGCCGGAAATATCGTGGCTACTCGAGGCGCGGTTGAGCGGATCGACAGTTTGTGGGATGACACAGCGGAGGCCGAGGTATGAAAATCGCGCGAGTGCTGCAACGTCCTGTCATCACCGAAAAATCGACGATGCTCAATGAGCAGCGTCGCTACGTCTTCGACGTCGATATGAAAGCGAACAAATACGATATCGCAAGGGCCGTCGAATGGGCTTTTGACGTAAGCGTGGAATCCGTAAGCACCTACCGCAGGCGCGGCAAGATGAAGCGTCGCGGGTTCCGCGAGAAGAAACGACCTGACGTCAAACGCGCCATCGTCACACTGGCACCGGGCGACACCATAGTCCTGTTCGAAGGCGCGTAACCGACGGATTTCACGATATGCCACTGAAGGAACACAAACCCACATCACCGGGTCGCCGCAACAATGTTGTGGACGATTTTGCGGACATCACCAAGAAACGTCCGGAGAAGTCGCTGTTGGCGCCGATGGTGAAGAAGGGCGGCCGCAACAACAAAGGGCGAATCACGGTTCGGCGTCGGGGCGGCGGCCACAAACGCCGGTACCGCATGGTCGATTTCAAACGCGCCCGCGGCGGAGTTGCCGAGGTGCTTTCCATTGAGTACGACCCCAACCGAAGTGCACGTATCGCGTTGATTCGATACGAGGACGGGGAAAAGGCTTACATCGTTGCTCCGCAAGGTCTTGCAGTCGGCAGGAAAGTCGAGTCTGGGCCAAACGCTCCGGATCTGCCGGGCAATGCCAAGCCATTGATGAACATCCCGCAAGGAACCATGGTTCACAACATCGAGATGACGCCCGGGAGCGGCGGTCAACTCGCCAAGGGAGCGGGAACCGGCGCTCAAGTCATGGCGCATGAGGGGACGTTCATCCTTCTCAGACTACCCTCGGGCGAAATGCGACAGGTTCGGCAAGAGTGCCGGGCAACCATCGGAGTCGTATCGAACCCGGATCACAAGAACATCAAACTTGGGAAAGCTGGACGCTCTCGGCACCGTGGGAAGCGTCCCAGCGTTAGAGGAACCGCGATGGCCCCAGACGCACACCCGCACGGTGGCGGAGAAGGGCGATCAGGCATCGGTTTCTCGAAACCAAAGACGCCGTGGGGCAAACCCACGCTTGGGTACAAGACGCGTAGGAACAAGCGGACCGACAAGTTCATCCGTCGCCGCCGTTACGAACGTTGATGATGGTTAGGCGCAACTGCCAGAATCAGGAGCGAGTTAGCGAAACATGAGCAGATCAGTCAAAAAGGGGCCTTTTATAGACCCCAAATTGATGAAGAAGGTTAATCGCGCGCGTCGCGAACGAACACGTGGCGCGATTAGAACGTGGGCCCGAGCCTCGACGATCATGCCTGACATGGTGGGATTGACGTTTGCGGTCCACAACGGTCGAACCTTCGTGCCCGTACTCGTTACCGAAAACATGGTCGGACACCGATTAGGCGAATTCGCAGCAACGCGAGTGTTCCGATCTCATTCCGGGAACCGTTGAGGATCAGAAGCGATGGCGATCGCACGAGCCAAGAATGTAGGAGTTTCAGTTCACAAGTTGCGACTTGTGATGGATGAATTGCGCGGTATGAATGTTGACGAGGCGCTGGGATATCTGCGCTATATGACGACCCCGAGCGCACACATCATCTACAAGGTGTTGAACTCCGCCGCTGCGAATGCGGAGAACAACGATTTACAAGATCGAGAATCGTTAGTGATCAAACGCATCATCGCCGATAAATCGATCACCATGCGCAGATTTCGGCCCAGAGCTCGCGGTCGAGCAGGAGCGTTCAACCGCCCGACATCAAACATCACAATCGAGGTAGACGAAGAGTAGCCACAGGCTTCGGATAGATTGCATCTACTTCGGAAGATCGGATAACAGATGGGACAGAAAACACATCCGATAGGTTTCCGCCTCGGCGTGTCGGCCGAATGGCGTTCGAACTGGTTCGCCGGCAAACCCGAGGGTTACCGGAGCTTGGTGCAAGAAGACTACAAGATCCGCCAGATCGTGGCAGACGAATATCAAGGCGAAGGGGCGATTTCCCGAGTCGATATCGACCGCGGTGGCGGCGAAATGAGCATCAACGTATACACGAGCCGGCCCGGCATCATCATTGGCAGGAACGGTCAACGTATCGATCGTCTGCGGCACGTGATCGAACGCGCAACGCGGCGACGCGTCAGGATCTCCGCCAACGAGATCAAAGTTCCGGAACTCGACGCCAAATTGGTCGGCGCCAGCCTCGCCGAACAGCTCGAGCGCCGCATTCCGTACCGCCGAGCGGTGCGTATGGCGATGCAACGCACCATGGACTCCGGTGCGGAAGGCATCAAGGTCGTCGTCGCTGGACGTCTTGGCGGCGCTGAGATTGCTCGGGTCGACAAGCAGATGGAGGGTCGAGTACCGCTCCACACGCTGAGAGCGAAGATCGACTTCGCCATTTCTGAAGCGCACACGACCTTTGGTGTCATCGGCATCAAAGTTTGGATTTTCACCGGCGACATGCCTGCCGACGGCCGACAGCAAAGAGACCTTTCGTCGGGCGGAGTGTCGCCTATCGGTTTGGGTCGAGCGCCGAGGCACCGGAGTTAGGTACAAGCTCTTTTCGCGCGACCGCGATGGAGCGACTGAGGATCACGAACGATGTTACAGCCAAGGAGAACCAAATTCCGCAAGCAGCAACGCGGCAAAATGAACGGCGTAGCTAATCGCGGAAGCAAGCTGGCCTTCGGCGACTTTGGCCTCAAAGCTCTAGAAGCGAGTTGGATTACGTCGAGGCAGATCGAGTCCGGCCGACGCGCCATCACTGGTTACGTTCAGCGTGGTGGTCAGGTGTGGATCCGAATTTTCCCAGACAAACCGGTTTCATCACGTCCGGCCGAGACCCGCATGGGCGGCGGCAAGGGCGCGATAGATCACTGGGTTGCGCCCGTGAGGCGTGGGCGAATCATGTACGAGATCGCCGACGTTCCCGAATCTGACGCACGCGAAGCTTTGCGTCGTGCCGGTGCCAAACTGCCGGTGCCTGTGAAGATCGTATCTCGGGCGGATGAGCTTTAGTCCACGCATTTTTGGCATCAGGTAATCGAGCACTATGCATATCTCAGAAGTAAGAGAATTGGACAACGATGAGCTCTGGCGCGAGCTCATGGAGCAGGAACGCGCTTTGATGAACTTGCGCTTCCAAAAGACCACGCGCCAGTTGACCAACTCCAACGCACTCAAAGACACGAGACGCACCATCGCCCGGATCCACACTGTTATCAGAGAACGGCAGATTGTCCAACAGCTTGGTTTGAGCGAGGACGCGGCGTAACAGATAACACTCAGATCACTTTTGCAGATCGAGGAAACCCCAACCTATGGCAGGAATACGCAAGACCCGCACCGGCACGGTGATACGCGACAAAAACGATAAGACGATTGTCGTCGCATATTCGTGGTCTCAACGGCACCGCGTGTACAAACGTCACCGGCGTCGGATCACGAAATTCGTGGCGCACGACGAACTGAACGAAGCTTCCATCGGCGATCGCGTGGTTATCGAAGAGCATCGGCCGTTGTCGAAGACCAAGCGGTGGCGACTCCGGCGGATCATCGAACGCGTAGACGTCGTTGATCCGAGCGACGCGCCGACCGAGATCGATCAGCAAGACGTTTCACTTGGAGAAGTGCAGTGATCCAGCGAGAGTCGCGCCTCAGGGTAGCGGACAATTCAGGAGCCCGAGAGGTGCTCTGCATAAATATGACTGGGTCCGGCAACCGTCGCTACGCTGGTTTAGGCGACATCATCACCTGCTCAGTCAAAGACGCGCAGCCTGGTGGAACGGTGGGCATGCACGAGGTAGTTCGTGCGGTCATCGTGCGAACCGTCAAAGAGTACCGAAGGCCGGACGGTTCGTATATCAAGTTCGACGACAATGCTTGCGTGATCGTGGCGGACGACGGGAACCCGAGGGGCACCCGAATCTTTGGCCCTGTCGCCCGCGAACTGCGCGAACGAGAATTCAACCGCATCGTCTCTTTAGCTCCAGAAGTCCTTTAACCGGAAAATGCCTAACAAAATCAAAAGGGGAGATACCGTCCTTGTCGTGTCCGGCAAGGACAAGGGCGCGCGCGGCGAAGTGATCGCCGTCAATCTCAAAAAACAGCGCGTATTCGTTGAAGGCGTCAACATCGTCAAACGCCACATGGGACGACGGAGCGGCGTCATGCAGACCGGAATAATCGAGGGCGAGGCTTCGATCCACCTCTCAAACGTCGTGTTAGTTGACGCTGACACTGGAGAGGTTGGGCGAGTTCGATGGCGAGAGCTCGAAGACGGCACCCGCGTTCGAACTGTCAAAGGAGCGCGCAATGGCTGATACCAACGGCAGCGCGACCATGACTATGCCCCGATTGCTTTCGCGCTACCGCTCGGAAGTGGTGCCGGTGTTGACCCGAGAATTCGGGTACACAAATCCGCTTCAGCTTCCGAGCCTCGACAAAATCATCGTCAACATCGGATTGGGCGAAGCGATCGACAACTCGAATGCTATCGACGCGGCGACTGATGACTTGGCCACGATAACTGGCCAGAAACCCGTCGTCAACCGCGCCAAGAAGTCGATCGCCAACTTCAAGCTGCGCACAGGTATGCCCGTTGGAGCGTCTGTGACCTTACGTTCGCACAGAATGTGGCAGTTCTACGACCGCTTGGTGAACGTTGCTTTGCCACGTGTCCGCGACTTCCGTGGTACTAGCAGAAACTCTTTCGACGGCAACGGCAACTACAGCTTGGGCCTGACCGAGCAAGTTGTGTTTCCGGAGATTGACTACAATCAAATAGATCGGTTGCGAGGCTTGCAGGTCGTGATCGTGACCACAGCTCGCACCGACGAAGAAGGTCGCAGGCTACTCGAGCTCTTGGGTATGCCCTTTGTGATCAGACGCTGATTCGACCCCGAGACAACCAAATGCCGATCAGTTCGGCACGAAGACAAGAGACCCTGAAGATATGGCCCGCAAGGCGATAATCGAACGAGAGAAAAAGCGCGCCGAACTTGCAGCGAAATACGCTGCACAGCGGGCCGAACTCAAACGATTGGCGAACGATCCTCAACGTTCGTTCGAAGAGCAGATGGAGGCCCGGCGCCGGTTGCATCTTTTGCCGAAAAACTCCAGCCACGTGCGCAAGCGGAATCGATGTTTCGCAACCGGCCGTCCGCGTGGCTACATCCGATTCTTCGGAATGTGCCGAGTGGTTTTCCGGGAACAAGCGTTGCTCGGAAACTTGCCCGGAATCAGAAAAGCTAGCCTTTAAAACCAAAATTCGGATGTCCGAGACATCCTACCTAACTGAAATGCCAGTCACCGACCCCATATCAGACATGCTGACCCGTATTCGCAACGCGGTGATGTCCCACCACGATTCGGTTTCCATACCGCATTCGAACTTGAAACGCTCACTGTTGCGCTTGATGCGCGACGAAGGTTTCATCAGTAATGTGACGACCACTCGCAATGGCGCAAAAGCCGATTTCGAGGTCACGCTGCGTTACTACGACGACACCGAAGAGTCGGTGATTACAGGACTGAAACGCGTCAGCAAGCCAGGTCGACGGATATACGTCGGCAAAAACGAAATCCCCCGGTACTTCGGCGGTCGCGGAGTCGCCTTTCTATCCACTTCGAAAGGCGTGATGACTTCGGACCAGGCCCGGCGATCCGGTGTGGGCGGCGAGTTGCTGTTCTACGTCTGGTGATTTGATTCGTACGTAAATCCGATCGGAATAGATTGAAGTGTCAAGAGTTGGAAAGAGCCCGATTACCCTGCCGAGCGGCGTCGACGTCAAAGTCGATGGAAATGTCGTCACCGTCAAGGGCCGACTAGGCGAGTTGAGCCAAAAAGTTCATCGCGGCATAAATGTCGCGGTCGAAGGATCGGAAGTCATCGTCACGCGCTCCAACGATTCCGGCGAACAGCGAGCGCTGCACGGGTTGCTTCGCAGCCTTCTGAACAATATGGTCGTCGGCGTCAGCGAAGGATATTCGAAACGTCTGATCATGTACGGAACCGGTTACCGTGCGTCGCAAAAAGGCAAAGGATTGGAACTGCTCGCCGGATACTCGCATCCAGTTGAAATCGAACCGATCGGAGCCAACACATTGGGTGTCGAGGGGAACACGACGATCACTGTTTCTGGGCCCGACAAACAGGCAGTCGGTCAGCAAGCAGCCACCATTCGAGCGGTTCGGAAACCGAGCCGTTTCCAGAGCAAAGCGGGCCGGATCCCGTTGTTCGGAATTGCCTACGAAGGCGAACAACTGCGACTGCGCGTCGGCAAGACAGTTGCTGGTGTGGGAGCTTAACTGAGATATGGCTAACCGTAAATTTGACAACCGTCCCCGATGGATCCGGCACCGACGTGTCCGGCGGCGAGTAGCTGGCGGCGGCGATCGTCCGCGCCTCTCGGTATTCCGAAGCAACAAGCAGATTTATGCACAAATCATCGATGACGAGGCCGGCCACACGTTGGTCAGCGCGTCTTCCGCAGAAGCTGTTTCTGATGCGCCCGGAAAGATCGAAGTCGCTAGAGGCGTTGGCACTTCGGTGGCGAAAAAAGCGCTCGAACTCGGTGTCAAAAAGGTTGTGTTCGACCGCGGCGGATACCAGTATCACGGACGCGTCAAAGCACTGGCCGACGCGGCTCGTGAGGAGGGTCTCGACTTCTAACTATGGTTACTCAGACCAACACATCTCGTGAGCGTCGATCCGACGGCGACCGTCGTGGAAGGCAGCGGCGGAGGCCCCGTCGCGACGAAGCGCCCGAGGGGCCGGAACTTTTCGAACGCGCGGTCAAGATCCGTCGCGTGTCTAAAGTCGTCAAAGGTGGTCGCAACCTTTCTTTCAGCGCCATGATGGTCGTCGGCGATTACGAAGGCAAAGTTGGTGCCGCACTTGGAAAGGCAGCTTCAGTACCGGATGCTGTGCGTAAAGGTCGGCAAAACGCCGAAAAGGCGATGCAACCCGTCGTGACCAAAAACGGGACGATCCCGCACGAAGTATTCGCAAAATATGGCAGCGCGAAAGTGCTGCTGTTACCTGCGGCACCCGGCACCGGAGTGATCGCTGGTGGTGGGGTCCGTGCGGTCATCGAAGCAGCCGGCATACGAGACGTATTGTCCAAGACTTTTGGCGGCAACAACCCGGTGAATACGGTGCGTGCCACGATAAAGGCGCTCGCGATGCTCAGAGACCCTCAGACAGAACGAGCTCGCAGACTTGGTTTGGACACTTTGCACAAGCCGGAACTGACGGCGGTCAGCGAAGAATCTTCAGAATCCGAAGACCAACCCGAAGCAGCGCCCGAAGCAGCGCCCATTGCCGAAGTAGAAACCCAAACGGAAACCGAGACCGAGGGTGAATCAAGCGAATGAGCGAGATCCGCATCAAACAGGTCCGCAGCGAAATCGGATCGATTCCAAAGCATCGCGCAACGCTTAAGGCACTCGGATTGAAGCGCATAAACCACGTCGTGACACAACGCGATACGGATCAGATCCGAGGGATGATCCGGAAGATTTCGCACCTAGTTGAAGTCGTTTCCTGAGGAGCGAACGAGTCTACGAAATGCCAGGATTGCACCAGTTGAAGCCAGCAGCCGGTTCTCGGCGTAAACGCAAACGCATCGGTCGGGGCGACGGAAGCAACCGCGGTTCGTACTCCGGACGAGGTAGCAAAGGACAGCTGCAACACGGGAAGGTGCCGCACCTTTTCGAGGGCGGCCAGCTTCGGTTGGTCAAGAAGCTGCCGTTTATGCGCGGCTTCACCAACAACTTCCGCATCGAATACACCGCAGTCAACGTGGGCAGTTTAGACGAATTCGATGTCGGTGCCAAAGTCGGCCTAGAGGAACTGGTAGCTGCCCGTCTAGTCCGCAGATCTGACGATTTCGTCAAACTCTTAGGTGACGGCGAGATCGACAAGGCGATCCACGTCACCGTGCACGCCTCATCGGCGAGTGCTCGTGCCAAAGTCGAAGCCGCTGGCGGCAGCGTCACCGTTCTGGGCGTCCCCGACGGGACCAAGCAACCAGAATCAGGCGGCGATTAACAGAACCCTTCGGGACTTTCCTAATGCAAACTACGGGAGCCCAAACCGGTCGCCAATCAGCACTTCCCGCCCTGTTCCGGGCGGTTATCGATTCGTGGCGTGTTCCCGACTTAAGATTCCGCATACTTTTCACTCTCGGGATCCTAGTCGCGTTCAGATTCTTGGCGCACGTCCCCAACCCGGGCGTCGATCTCGAGTTGCTCGAACGCGCATTCGAAGCCAACCCCGTCTTTGGAGTTCTGGACCTTTTCAGCGGAGGCGCGCTGAGCCAGCTCAGCATCGCTGCAATGGGTGTCTATCCGTACATCACCGCATCCATCATCCTCCAAGTGCTGACTCCCGTGATTCCGCAACTCCGCGAACTCTCCCGCGAAGGAGGCGAAGCCGGTCGACGAACCCTTAACCGTTACACGCATTACCTGACCGTTCCATTGGCGATCCTCCAGGGATGGGCCCTGCTCAACACGCTGGAGCTTCAAGGCGCTATCACCGGCATTGGTCTAGGTGGCGCCGACTTGATGAATACATTGACCATCATCTTGTGCATGACCGCGACTACGATGCTGTTGGTTTGGATGGGCGAAATCGTGACTGAAAAAGGTATCGGCAACGGTATCTCGTTAATCATCTTCGCCGGTATTGTGGCGTCTTTGCCGCAAACCGCCGGACAGCTCTACGCTCTGCGAGACCAATCCTTCCAAGTTTTCATGCTGATCGCGATGATGCTCATCATCATTTTCATCGTGGTGATCTTCAACGAAGCGCAGCGCAGGGTTCCGGTTCAATACGGTCGCAGCGTTTTCCGAGGCGGTCAGATGTACCGCCAAACCGGTGCATCATTCATTCCGCTACGTGTGAACGCCGCGGGTATGATCCCGTTGATCTTTGCGTTCTCGATTGTTACCCTGCCGGCGACGATCGCCACCTACCTTTCAGATCCAGGTAGCAGCAGTTTCACCGCGCAAGCCGCGGCATGGGTAACGCGAACCCTTACATTCACGAGTGACCCGTATTGGTTCCTGATTTTCGTGCTCACGGTGGGGTTCACGTTCTTCTACGCATTGGTCGTACATAACCAGCAGAACTTGGCTGAAAATCTCCAACGAAACGGTGGGTTTGTACCCGGCATCCGGCCAGGACAACCGACACGCGACTACTTGATGCGGATCGTGTTGAGAATCACGTGGGGAGGCGCGATTTTCTTGGGTGTGATCGCCATCACTCCTTGGATCGCAAACTTGATCACGAACCTTGAAGCCTCGCTGACGCTTATCCAAAGCACCAGCATGATCATCATGGTCGGTGTCGCCTTGGACACCATGAGGCAGTTGGAAGCGCAATTGATGATGCGCAACTACGAAGGGTTCGTCAGGTCGTGATGGTTCCAGCCACCCTCACTCGCAGGTTCGGCGCGAACGACACCAACTGGGGTTGAGATGCGGATAGTTTTTTTGGGACCCCCAGGCGCCGGCAAGGGCACACAAGCGACGATGCTGATCGATGAACGCGGTTACGTTCACTTATCGACCGGTGACATGATTCGCGACGAAATGAACCGCGGCACTGAATTGGGACGCTTCGCCAAGACGTTTTACGACAAAGGCGACCTGGTGCCCGATGAGACGGTGATCGACATGATAAAAGCCCGGTTGGCCGAAGCCGAAAACGTCATCCTCGACGGATTCCCCCGTACCGTCACCCAAGCCGCTTCGCTCGACGACCAGTTGTATCGGATCGGTGTCTCCCTCGACACGGTAGTTTTCTTCAGTGTCGACGTTGAGGAACTGATCGAGCGTCTCGAAAAGCGCCGCCATATCGAAGGTCGGGCAGATGACGAACCAGATGCGATTCGGCATCGAATGGACGTCTACGACCGCGAAACGGCGCCGGTCGTTGACTACTACCGCGACGGTGACAGGTTGACTGAAATCGATGCGTTAGGAAGCATAGACGAGGTCCGATCCCGTCTCAACGAGGTGCTCGAGTGACGCTGTTGGACGGCAAAGACACGACTAATCGGATGGTGAGAAATCGAATTCGGGTACAATTGCGATTGAAGTTGCGTTTTGAAAGATAGCGTTATTGGCAATATGGATACGGCTCGCCGTATCGTGCTCAAAAGCAAGAGCGAACTGATTTCGATGCGTACGGCTGGCCACATCGTCGCTGTTGCGTTGAATCAAGTGTTCGATGCTTTAGAGCCAGGTATCACGACCGCAGAGTTGGACGACATCGCACGACGTGCCATCGCCGCGGAAGGTGCTAAACCGGCGTTCCTCGGTCTCTACGGATTTCCGGCCGTCGCATGCATCTCGCTAAATGCCGAGATCGTTCACGGTATTCCGAGTGAACGCGTAGTCTCCGATGGAGATTTGGTAAGCGTCGATTGCGGTGCGATCGTCGATGGTTATTACAGCGATCACGCACGCACGGCGGTCGCTGGCAAGAGCGAAGACGATGAACGTCGACGCTTGGTTGAAGTCTGCCGCGAATCGTTGAAACGTGGTATCGCCGAGGGCGTGCCGGGCAACCGGGTCGGCGACATTTCGAACGCTATCGAACGACACGTTCGTGACGCTGGTTATGAGTTGGTGCGCGAATACGTCGGACACGGAGTGGGCCGGGAACTACACGAAGCGCCTTCGGTGCCGAACGTGGGATCGCCCGCGACCGGTCCGCAGTTGATGAACGGAATGACGATCGCAATCGAGCCGATGATCATGACAGGGTCTTGGGAGACCAAAATCCTCGATGACGGTTGGACGGTAGCCACGGCCGATGGTTCGCTATCTGCGCACTTCGAACATACAGTAGCGATCACTGACGATGGGCCGGAGGTGTTGACCTCGACAATCGAGTGATCGAACCGAGACGTTGGTCTGGTGCACATATGCCGAAAAAAGAAGCGATAGAAGTACAAGGAACCGTCACGGAAGCGCACCCGAACGCGTATTTCCGAGTGCGGTTGCCGAACGACCACGAGGTGCTCGCACACGCCTCGGGCAGAATTCGAAAAAACTACATCCGCATCCTGCCGGGTGACAACGTCATGGTTGAGTTGTCACCTTACGACTTGACGCGGGGGCGGATAACTTACCGATTCAGGTAGATTAAGACCGAGGAACCAACATGAAAGTAAGAGCTTCAGTCAAGGCAAAACAGCCGGGCAGCCGCGTCGTCCGTCGCAAGGGACGCGTCTACATAATCAACAAGCAGAACCCGCGCTTCAAACAGCGGCAAGGTTAATCCTCAGGAGTCTTCCCATGGCTATCATCGCAGGCGTCAACATTCCAGACAATCTCCGCGTCGTCATCGGCCTCACTTCGATTTACGGCATCGGCAGAAAACGCGCGACTGACATCACCGCCGATCTCGGCATCGGTCAAGGTGTTCGCATGCGCGACCTCAGCGCAGAAGATCTCGCCAACATCCGAACCAGCATCGACCGAGCCGGTATCGCCATCGAAGGTGACCTCCGCCGAGAGAACCAGATGAACGTACGACGTCTGATTGACATTCAGAGCTACCGCGGTCAACGTCATCGCCGCGGGTTGCCCGTTCGCGGACAGCGAACGAAAACCAACGCCCGAACCAAACGTGGTCGACGCCAAACCGTCGCCGGCAAGCGTCGGGCGCCTTCCCACTAGTTGCAATTACTGGCTTTTGGAGTGCCGTCCCACTAATAGGAGCGATAGATCAGGCTATGCCGAGAACTCGTCGAAGAAGCAGAGAGCGGAAGTTTGTCCCGCAGGGTAGAGCGTACATAATCGCGACGTTCAACAACACTCTCATCACGTTCACAGACCCGAACGGTAACGTAGTGTCCCAAAGCAGCTCAGGCGCAATGGGCTTTCGTGGTTCGCGAAAGAAAACCGCGTTCGCCGCTCAACGAGCCGGAGAATCCGCCGCCCGTGCCGCGGTCTCTCACGGCATGCGCACCGTTGACGTGATGGTCAAAGGTCCGGGGAACGGGCGCGAGTCCGCTATCCGTGCCATCGCAGGCGCCGGAATCCGGGTCAATTCCATCAGCGACCAGACACCTATACCCCACAACGGTTGCCGACCTCCGAAAAGGCGGCGAGTGTAAGCACGCTGATTGTCACCGTCGTCATGAGATCGCGGCGATCTCCGACGTTCGTTGTCCAACCGACAGTTTGACGCAGAAAAGCACCGAGACCAAGTCAGCGAATTTTAGAATCAGAAGTTGCGCCGATTCACGATTGAACCGCTCCCAACCGCGCGTCTAAGGCGGTCGGGCCCCACCAGCAACAGGAACGGTAATGGCAAGAAACACAAGTCCGGTCTGCAAGATCTGCAAATCACAGGGCGAAAAGCTCTTCCTCAAGGGCGAACGCTGTTACACGCCCAAATGCGCCGTTGACCGTTCCCGCGATAGTTCGGCGCGACGCTCTCCGTCCGGTCCTGCAGGAGCACAACGCCGCCGCCGCAGATTATCGGATCACGGAATCCAGCTGCAACAGAAACAGAAAGCTCGCCACATCTACGGCATCTATGAACGGCAATTCCGCGGCGTGTTCGACGAAGCCGTTCGACAAACGGGCGTGACGGGCTCGAATTTGTTGAAACTATTGGAGCGAAGGCTCGACAACGTGGTTTACCGTGCCGGATTCGCAACCTCTCGACCGCAGGCGCGCCAAACAGTTAACCACGGTCACATCGAAGTAAACGGCCGGAAGGTTGACGTACCTTCGTTCATCGTCAAACCTGGTGACGTGGTGGCTTGGCGAGAGAAGTCCAAAAAATCCGGCCTTTACGAGACGGCGAACGAAAATGTCGGTCGACG
This sequence comes from Dehalococcoidia bacterium, assembly GCA_965203505.1. Taxonomy (GTDB): domain Bacteria; phylum Chloroflexota; class Dehalococcoidia; order Lucifugimonadales; family Lucifugimonadaceae; genus Bin127. The sequence goes on along the minus strand of OZ241880.1, from coordinate 2,818,527 downwards.
CCGACAAGCGACGAATTGGATAACCGTCGATACCGACAATTTGACCGCGGCAATCGATGCAGTGCCTTCTGAGGACGATATCGACACCACGATCGACACCCGCATGATCGTTGAGTACTACTCAAGGAGATAGGCCAAAATAATGATCACTGGCATCCGCTCGCCAATCTCTACAACCGTCCAATTCGCGGACGACACCGAAGAATACGTCCCGCAACTCGAAGTAGTCGAGTCAACTGAGACCTACGGCAAATTTCAAATCGCCGGTCTTGAACGAGGTTGGGGCACCACCCTGGGCAATGGTCTCAGGAGGGTTCTACTAGGCGCAATGCCCGGAACCGCGATCACGTCGGCTCGCATCGTCGGACAACAGCACGAATACGGCTCAATCCCACACATGCGAGAAGGTATCGGTGAATTCTTGATCAATGCAAAAGGCATTCGAATTCGCGCTCGAGCGGAAACCACTCAGAAAGTGCTGACACTCTACGCCTCCGGCGAGGGAGAAGTGGTTGCCGGTGATATCAAACCTCACAGCGTATTCGAAGTCGTAAACCCGGAACACCATCTTGCAACTCTCGACAGTGATGAAGGCGAGTTAGTCGTCACATTTGGCGTCGAAAAAGGTGAGGGTTATCGAGCATTCGATCATGAGGAAACGCCCGGACACGGAATCCTGCCTGTCGATGCCATCTTCACGCCGGTTCTCAAAGCCAACTACGAAGTCGAGGGGATGTCGGGTCGTCTATCCGGGAGAGACCTACTGACCATCGAAGTCTGGACCGACCGCACGGTCGAACCGATCGACGCGTTGCGGACCGCAGCCGATATCTTCAAGTCCAAACTCGACATCATTACCGCGCAACCCGAATCCGAAGACCACACCGATTCAGATGCGATGTCCGAGTTGCTTGAGACTGAGATCAAAGATCTCGGCGATCAGCTGAGCTCTCGCATCATCAACGCACTCTCACGTTATCCGATCAGGACTCTGGGTGAACTCATGCGGTTCACGCCTGAAACCTTGAAACAGGAAGTCAGAAACTTCGGAGAAGTCTCATTCCGAGAGTTACGAGATTTCATGGTCGAGAAAGAGCTCTGGCCGCCGGAAGACGAAGAGCAGGAGCAACAATAGGCAGTTGATAGCACCGGCAAACCGCGTCGACTAGATGCGATTGTCCGACGCGAGGGATTTGTAAGCAATGCGACATCGCCGTTCAGGACGCAAATTTGGCAGGGCTTCGGCGCCTCGTAAAGCCATGTTTCGCGGTATGGTCACCGACCTGCTGCGGCACGAGGTGATACGCACCACACACGCCAAGTCAAAAGAGGTCGCGCCGCTCGCGGAAAAAATGCTCACGCATGGCAAACGCGGCGATCTTCACAACCGACGTTTGGCCGCATCGTTTATCACCGACAAAGAGGTTTTGTCCAAAACCTTCGACGAGCTCGCCGACCGTTACCGTGATCGAGACGGCGGTTACACGCGGATCATCAAACTCGGCAAACGCCGAGGCGACTCCGCGGAGATGGCGTTGATCGAACTCGTCGATTAGCACTGAGCCACAATGCGCGTCGAAAATTGGCGCGGTTTAGAGATGCGATTCGCGTTAGTTGTCGAGTACGACGGCACCGATTTCAGCGGATCGCAATATCAGGCGAACGCCCGCACTGTCCAAGGCGAGCTAGAACAAGCTGCAAACACCGTGTTCGGAAACGATGTCGGGCGGATGCGGCTCGCGAGCCGCACCGATGCCGGTGTTCACGCGATAGGCCAAATCGCAACATTCGACACCAACGTCCGCAAAACCGTGTCTGAGATCCGAAACGCGCTGAACGGCAACTTGGCGAGCGACGTTCGCGTCCACACCGTTGAGGAGATGCCCGACGATTTCGACCCGAGACGCGATGCCATCGCGCGCCAATATCGGTACGTCATCAACGATGCCGCGACAGCATCGCCGTTGAAACGCCGCAACGAGCATCACGTTCGTTACCGTCTAGATCATTCTGCAATGGATGACGCGGCCAAACTCTTTGAAGGAACCCACGATTTCGCATCATTTGCCGCCGCTACCAACGACGAATCGTCGACAACACGGCACGTCGAATCTGCTCGTGTCTACCGCCGTGCAGACAACCGCGTGATTTTCGATATCCGAGCAAACGCATACGTCAGGCAGCAGATTCGTCGCATGGTCGCGGTTTTGATCTCCGTGGGCGACGCTTCATCTTCGATTAAGGCAGTTCAATCGTTGGTTGACGTTCCTGTGAGGAATTCGGCGACACAGAATGCACCGCCGCATGGATTGACGCTGCTAAGGGTCGAATACCCTACCGCGATCCCAAGAATCATGTAGACACTCGCGGTGAGAATCAGTCGCCCCGATGTGAGGATGGGGTAAGGGATCGTGCGAATCGAGGTGCAACCACGTCGCAAGCAAATTAGAATCAATCTGTTATGCCTACGAAATTGAAGCACTACAACCCTAGCGCATCGGATCTACAAAACAATTGGCGGGTTTTTGACGCCGATGGCAAGGTTTTGGGCCGACTGGCAAGCGAGATCGCGACTACCCTAATGGGCAAACACCGCGCCTCATATGTGCCGCACATGGCATCTGGCGACTTCGTGATCGTCGTAAATGCAGCCAAAGTCGACCTGACTGGCCGCAAAGCTGAACAGAAGGTCTACAGACGACACAGCCAATACCCGGGCAATCTGAAAGAAATCCCATACTCCCGGATGATGGAACGCACGCCCGAACGTGTAATCGAATTAGCCGTCAAGGGGATGCTTCCCAAAACCAAACTAGGGCGCAAGATGTACTCGCGACTCAAGGTCTACGCCGGTCCAGAACACCCGCACATGGCGCAAGTTATAGGTTCGGATCGTGCTCAGGCGCGAACCAACGCCGCATGAAAAGTTGGCCTTTGTCCTACAGTGTAGAAATCTACGGATGCGCCCGAACCCGAACGCCAAAAACGTCCGTATGAACAACCGGGGCGAGCAAGTAAATCGTGAAGTCGATGGACGATCTCATCCGAGCAGCAACATCCCTGTGGACCGGCGCGAAACCAATTTGGCGGCCCGAGAGTCGCGTTAGGAGCCAATATTGACTACCGAGACTGACAACTACTACTACGGGACGGGCCGTAGGAAAAGGTCAATTGCTCGAGTCCGCGTGTACAACCGAGCAGGCGGAGTGACCGTAAATGGCAAGCCGCTCAACGAGGCGATTCCAGTCGATCAATGGCTCAGTGACGCACTGCGACCACTTACCGTGACTGACCTAACCGGTAAAGTAACCGTGGTGGCCAAGACTCAAGGTGGCGGAGCCCACGGGCAAGCGGTCGCCTTTTCTCACGGTCTGTCACGTGCGCTGATTGAGTTCGACCCGCAACTGCGTCCGGCGTTGAAAAACCACAAACTTTTGACCCGCGACCCGCGGATGCGTGAGTCGAAGAAATACGGTCTCAAGAGAGCCCGCAAAGCGCCACAGTACACGAAGCGCTGATCGCACAAATCAGGTGAACCGCCATCGCGCACAACATCGGTGCACACGACGCGATGGATTCGCTTAATGTTGCACCGAAACCCTAGCATTTCAGCTATGCGGAATCGCACAATCCTCATTGGGAAGCTTCGAATGCCGGTACCCGCGCGCGACATGATATGGCGTACCCGTTGGTTGGGCGTTGTCTTATCGCTCGCGGCCTTGGCGGCGGTGGGCGCGATCGCGTTGGCCGGTCGCGACGACCACGGAGCACAGGCCCAGCAACTGGTCCCACCACCATTCCCAGCAATCATTTTCAACGGCAACGTGACAATAGACGGTCAAACTCCCGCGTACTCCGGATTCGTGATCAACGCCCGCATCGGCGACAAGTGGAAATCGCCGCCGGTCGTCGTCGGATCTTTGCCCGAGAAACCTTCACAGTACGCGCACCTGATCGTCGCCCCGCCTCCCGAATTGGACTTGGTGGGGTCACAAATCGAGTTTTGGCTGGAAGATCAGATACTGTCAACGACGACTAACTGGTACGCCGTGATTAACGAGTTCACGGATGAAATCTGCGGCGGGTGCACTTGGACCTTTCCTCTTTTGAGGGAACTCGATCTTGACTTCCCCAATCTTCCTGAAGCGACGCCCACTCTGACGCCGACCTACACCCCGTCGCCAGATGTCCCTAGGCCGATGTTCATCTCAGGCACGGTCCGAACGCCCAGAGGACCCTTGCCCGACGAATCAGAGCTCTACGTCGTAGTTGGCGAAGACTTCAGGTCCGAAAACATCCAGGTATTCGGCAGTGAGTACTTCATAACCGTTGATCCGGCCGAACCAAGATATCGAGAGACGTCTGTCGTCTTCTACTTGGTCGATCGCAACGATCCATCGGGAGCTCCGCGTTTTCTCGAAGCTCTTTCACCGCCAACTGTCTTCCGAGAAGGCGAGACCGTTCAAAACTTCTCACTCGTTTTCCCAGACCTCCTCCCGACGTCGACGCCGACTCCCACACCTACCGACACCCCGACGATCACGCCCACTCCTACTTACACCGCGACGCCTACTGAAACTCCTGTGCCAACCGCCACACCGACACTCACGCCGACTCTAACCCCGACGCCGACGCTGACCCCCACCCTAACCCCAACGCTCACGCCAACCCCTACACTCACGCCCACCGTCGCACCAACAAACACCCCGACCGTCGTACCCTCTCCGACACCGACTGTAGAACCTACACCTACTTCGACTCCCGAACCGACGAGGACGCCGCGTCCTACCGTTGGAACCGGAGAGGCAACTTCAACCGCGACCGCCATCGTACGCCCGACACAATTCGTCGTATCGCAACCGCCAACGGCGACACCCGCACCTTCAGACGAAGGTGGTGGACTATTCGGCTTCTGTAACGCAACTCCGGGCGAAAACGGCGTGTTGGAGGCGACCTTGCCGCTTGGCGTTGTTGCATTGCTCAGTGCATTCGCATGGCGATTGGGAACACGACGCAAAGACGAAAAACATCCCGACTTCGAGTTTGGAAACCACGATCTGATACGGAAATCTTGAGGTAAACCAAATGCATGACGCTACCGGGCGTGACACAATCCGAATCCCTGTTGCGACCACACCGCGGTTGAAAGGACACTCCCGTAGCTTAAGAACGCGAATCTTGAGATTCACTCTCGCATCCGTTCTCGCTTTGGTTGCCGCCGTTGCTACGCTGATCGGCGTCGATACTGATGACGCACAATCCCAAAATCAGCAACCACCACCTTTTTCAGCCGTTATCTACGACGGCTGGGCGACTGTTGCCAATGACCCGACCGGTATGCAAGGGTTCACTCTGTCCGCCAAGGTCGGCGATTGGATCTCCGAGAGCGTCACAATCGGCGATGGGACAGCCGATCTCAACGGCTTCAAAAACCTAACCGTCAATCCGCCGGCGGAATTGATCGGCAGTGAGATTACATTCCTACTCAATGGCACCGTTGAGTCGACAACTACAGACTTCTACGCAATCATCGCGGACGACGGTAGCGTTTGCACCAGCTGCCCGATCGATTTCCCTCAATTTCGATTCGAATTCTCAATCGACTTTCCTTCGCGTCCGACTGGCGGCCCCGTGGCGACCCAGCCTCCAGCCTCAACCCCGGTTCAAACAGCGCCCGGTGAACAGACCATCACGCAGTTCAGCGGTCAAGTATTCACCCCGCAAGGACTAGTTCCGGACGGATATCAAGTCTTCGCCGTTGTAGGCAACAAAATCCGTTCTAACAGCGTCACCGTACAGGGCGGTGTCTACAACATCGCGGTCGAGACGACGGGATCCGAACACGATGGATCGCCAGTCCAGTTTTACCTGATCGACAAAGGCGATCCAACCGACCCTAACAAGACGCTCGATGCCGAGACACCAAGCGTTTTCAAACCGGGCCAAGAAACTGAAGTCCGTTTGTTCTTCCCCATGCTCGCCGCTACGGCGACGCCAGAGCCACCCACGGCAACTCCCGAACCACCGACGCCAACGCCGGAACCGCCAACCGCGACACCGGAACCGCCGACGCCGATACCTCCTACGCCTACGCCAACGCCGATGCCGCCGACTGCAACTCCCGAACCACCGACGCCAACGCCGGAACCGCCAACCGCGACACCGGAACCGCCGACGCCGATACCTCCTACGCCTACGCCAACGCCGATGCCGCCGACTGCAACTCCCGAGCCACCAACTCCTACGCCGATACCTCCTACGCCTACGCCGGAGCCACCGACGCCGATACCTCCTACCTCTACGCCCGAGCCCACCGACACACCTGAACCCACAGCAACTTCGATTCCACCCACCGCTACATCAGTTCCACCGGTTGCAACACCGGAACCGGAAGAAACTGGCGGAGGATTCAACGCCACGCTACCGTTGGCAATCGTGCTAGTGTTGCTGCTGATCGGAATCGCTGCCTACTTCGGATGGCGCTATACGCATCAGTCGAAGGAAGAGCAATAGGCGCATAGCCAGAAACAGATTGTCCGAAATAAAGCGGCCGCCGGGTTTTACCTGGTGGCCGCTTGTTTTTGTCGTTCGTTTGCCGGTGGCGAAATCATCGTGCGCAACGACGCGTCATAGTTTAGACCTGTTGCAGAACGGCCATTGTCGAAAAGAAGGTTGATCTGCATGTGGCGGGGTATCCCACTTGCCTAGCCAGCAGTACTATTGGATTGGCTATGAAATGAATTTATCCGTCGATGTTAGCCAAACCACTCAACATTCGGTACCGCAATCTCCCACCAATGCTGAACCTACGCTCGGATTTTCGGGGTTCAGTCGGCCGGAAAGGACTAACAAGCTTTCTATTGTTGTTGGCGACGACCGCATTCGCAATTCTGTCGCTTGACATCTACGAAGATGGAATCGCAGCCGCAGAACATGCCGAATCCAGACTCGACCGACAAGACAGAGTTCACGGCTCGCCATGGCCCGCAATCATATTCAACGGCAACGTGACCGTAAATGGAGAAACACCCGCCTACACAGGATTCCAGATCACTGCCCGCATCGGCGACACATGGGAATCGCCGCCTGTGGTCGTTGGCACCGACCCAGCCAATCCGTTTCAGTATGAACATCTAATCGTTTACCCTCCGTTTCAATTGGACTTGACAGGTTCTGAAATTGAGTTCTGGCTAAATGGCGAGATCAGATCAACGGTCACCAACTGGTACGCAGTCGTCGACGTATTTAGCGGCGAAGTTTGCACCGAATGTACTTGGGTTACTCCTTTATTGCGCCAGTTGGATCTCGATTTTCCTGTTCTGCCTAGCGCGGTCCCGACAACTGAACCTGCTCCCGTTCCGACTCCAACACCATCCGACGATATTGAACCACCACCGATACCTTTGGGCTTCCCTGATCTAGTATTCCGCGGAGTTGTGACCATCGGCGGCGAAACTCCCGCTGGCTCGGTCTTCAAAATTACCGCTCGAATCGGATCTTTATGGGAATCCGCACCGGCTCGAGTCAGATGGCTGCCTCAACTACCGCACGAATACTCGCACCTTGAAATTCGGCCGCACTCAGAACTGGATCTGTCCGGAATGGAGATCGAGTTCTGGTTAGATGGCAAAGTCAAAGCCAACGTCACCAGCGTCTTTGCTCCATACGATCCAGCGACCAACCGATTTTGCGCAGAGTGTCCTTGGACATTCCCCGAATCGAGGATCCTAAATCTGGATTTCCCTCACCATCCGGATGATCCACCAACACCAACCCCGACACCTTCGCCCGCCGTGACACCCACGCCACCAATTCCAAAATTTCCGATTTTTCTGATATCTGGCGAGGTGACCATCAATGATCAGGTACCCACGCGTTCCGGATTTGAAGTCACAGCGCGCATCGGCGATTCGTGGCAGTCACCACCAGTAGTCGTCGGTTTGGACCAAAGCAAGCCGTTCCAATACGTCCATTTGGTAATCGCGCCAGATGAGAAACTCGACCTGATCGGTTCGCATATCGAGTTCTGGATCGAGGACCAGGTCAAATCTAGCACTAGAAGCGTCTACGCCATTCTCCCCGGTGAAGGTTGCGAAGGCTGCACCGCGAAACCACGGTTCCCCATATTGAGGCGCGTTGATCTCGATTTCCCGCGATTACCCGACCTAACACCCACTTCTTCGCCCACAGTGATCGCGACAGGCACTTCGACACCAACATCATCGCCAACCCCTAGCTCTACGCCAACTGTCACACCCACCGCAACGCCGGTTCTCCCTATCGAGACTCCCATGCCCACCAACACTCCATACCCAACTCCAGTTCCGGACACCGCTACACCGGAATCTACACACACTGCGTCGCCAACACCAACTCCTGAACTTCCGACTATCACACCGACGGCTCTACCTACGCCGATACCCTCACCAACCGTAGCGCCAACCCCAACACCGTTGCCCGCACCGGCAACTCGCGCACCGGAATCATCACCAACTCCGACACCATCTCCCACGCCGATCACGCCGACCGTCGCACCGCTGCCGACGGCATCGCCGACGCCGACGAGCGCGCCAACGCCGTTCATCCAACCAGCCGCGGTTCCGCCTTCAACGGATGCGAACGGACGAGCAAACGTGACGGCCGCTCTAACCGTAATGATTTTGCTGCTGGTCCTGGCGTTGCTGGCCTACATTCGGTGGCGCGTCGGACGACGGTCACACGCATAAACCGACGGCGTCGGAGCAATCGATATTCAGGCACGAGGCCTAAGGACGACGAGTTGACGATCCGCGGGCAGGCTGCTTCTCGAAACATTCACCCTGAGTTGCGGCTCGTTGCTCATTTGATCGCTGCCAGTTTCTCCTAGGAGCGACTTCAACTTCGCACCGGGTTCGTTGCCATCGGATTCAAGTCCATTCACCAACACCAGCGAAGGATCCAACGAGCTGATCAGCGATGACAATTCCTTGATGTCCATCTTCAGCCGCGCCACGTCCAGCAGAAGCACGTCTACGCGTCCGATCAGCTGTACCGTCCGAGTGTCGGGTGAAGTCTTTGCTAGACCCAACATGTAGACTGCCAACCCCTCCGCGTCGATGCGAAACGACGTGATCGTCTGCTTCGATTCAGTTTCAGGATTCGCGGGCAACGCAATGCCTCGTAGACCAAGGTCGCCGATCTCGTACTCTCCAGGGTGAGATATCGCGTCCGTTCCCGCGATCAATCGCCGAAACGTGGATTTGGACGGTTTGCTGGTCAAAACCGCTGTCACAACCGTGTCATCCGCTGCCGAAGACGGAACGAATGTCGCTTCCGCTTCATCGGCTGGATCACAGATCACTGTGCCCGACGTGGTTTTGACGAGGAACGCGTGTATTCCGTTGAGAGAGATCTCCATGTCCCGATTGCTGCTCCAATCCCGACATCAAATGGGTTCGTAGATTCAGAGTGTACTTCGCTGACGATCCCATCGTAACTGCAGAACGAGCATCGGTTCGCTATCCGCCGCAACAACCAGATACCTGCATATGAGCGATAACTCGCCAGTGGTCTTCACGATCGGCCACAACAATCACGCATGGGAGGCATGCCACGTGGTCCTAAGTTGCCGAAAGCCATAGACGACTTATCCGTTGACGAGTGGTATCAAAACAGACGGTCAGCGACCGGCTTCTTGACCGCTGTTGCAGATGTTTCCCTTGTTGCTGCGGGAAATCGGCTCGCATTGATGTGTTCTGAGGGTGATCCGACGCGTTGTCATCGTGCCTTACTGTTGGAACCAGCATTTCGGGTCCACGACGTAGATATACGGCACATCGATCCGAAAACAGGCGAAATCCGGCTCGGTTTCGATCTTGCCCAGCATGACGCTCGGGACGAACTGAAGAGGACGCTTCGCAGTCCTTGATGTTAGATTTTGTTAGTAGCGGAATGTACGACACTGGCCGTTGAGCCGTGCATAATATCTGCCATCGTGGTCTAAGATCGACGATGTCCAAAACCCAATTCTCGACATGGCCCTACCCGAACGTAGAAACACCATCCTGACCTTCATCGTTGACGATTACATCTCGTCGGCGATGCCGGTTTCGTCCAGCGCGGTCGCAAAGTCGGGCACCTTCAACGTGAGCAGCGCGACCATTCGTAATGAGATGGGTGTGTTGATCGAGGAAGGGTATTTGTTGCGACCACACACTTCATCCGGCGCGATACCGTCGGAGAAGGGGTATCGCCACTTCGTCGGCGGCCTCGATTTGTCGTCGCCACCGCCGGATGGTCTGGTATCCGCGCTGAAGGGGCAGATGGACGTTACCCCTGATGACGTCGACGCCTGGGTCCAAATCGCCGCTTCAGTAATCGCCGACATAATCGGCGCGCTTGCATTCATCACCGCACCCCGCGCGAAAATGCCTGACGTCAAGCAAATCGAATTGCTGCGCCTTCACGACATGTTGGTCATGCTTGTGCTCGTTTTGCAAGAAGCACGAGTCTATCGCCAAGTAATCGAGTTGAATCGCGAAATTCCCGCCCCGCAACTCGAACGAACACGAAACAAAGTCTCGGCCCAAGTTTCCGGGAAAAATGTCGACGAACTCGTGGCCAACAAAGATCGAGAAGACATCGAAGACGATTTCGAACGCCAAGTCTGGGAAGCCACCATCGAAGCATTGGTGCACGCAGATTCGGTACCCGGAGTACGCTACATGAGCGGCTTCAGACACTTCATGTCAGATCCCGAGTTGGTGGCACAACCGCAACGCGGCGCCATGGCGCTCTCGGCGCTCGAAAACGATGACGCATTCGCCGATCTAATCTCCGGCGTTTCATACGGCACCGAACCGGTTGTTTGGATCGGGACCGACAATATTCGGCCCGAACTATGTGAACACAGCGTCATCATGTCCGGTTACGGTGGCGCGGTCAACGCCCGCGGCGTCGTAGGACTGATTTCGCCCATGCGGACCGCGTATGACCGTGCCATCCCCACAGTCAGCTTCGCCGCCGAGACTTTGGATGAGATGGTTAATCGCGGAGGGGTGGGTGGATCCTGACCCTGTGCCAACCCAAGCGCACTTTCCCGGAAGAACGGTAACAATTCAATGAGCGACAAGCGCGACTATTACGAAGTGCTTGAGGTTCCTCGCAACGCTAACGAGGAAGACATCAAAAAAGCATTTCGGCGCAAAGCGTTGGAGTACCACCCCGATCGCAACCGCGAAGAGGGTGCCACCGAACGCTTCAAAGAGATCAACGAAGCCTATCAGGTTTTGAGTGATTCGGAGAGCCGTGCGCGCTACGACCGGTTCGGACACCGAGGAGTCAACGGAAACGCCGGTAGCGGATTCGACGGTTTTAGCGACTTCGGTGGTTTTGGCGACATCTTTGAATCCTTCTTCGGCGGTGCTTCCGCCACCCGAAATCGACGCGGCAGAGACGTTGAACTCGCATTGAGCGTCTCTTTCCGAGAAGCTATTTTCGGTGCCACCCGCGAAACCGAAATCATGCGGCGAGAAGTATGTTCGCGGTGTAAAGGCACGCGCGGAGAACCCGGCAGTGCCACTCACACCTGCAGCACCTGCAATGGCAATGGCAAGGTGCGACGGGCACAAAGAACCCTTTTCGGCAACTTTGAGCAGATCAGCGAGTGCCCAACATGCCGCGGATTGGGAACGCGCGTCGAACGCGAGTGTCTGCGCTGCAACGGTGCCGGTGTCGCCAACAACCGGAGGAAAATCTCCATCGACATTCCACCCGGCGTCGATGACGGTACTCGCATCGTTATGCGCGGGCATGGCGACGTAGGCGAGTTCGGCGGCACCGCTGGAGACCTCTATGTTCGTGTCCACGTCGAATATGACCGAGTCTTCACGCGCAATGGCAACGATGTCCTCATCCGCGCCGAATTGAACGTCGTTTCCGCGATGCTCGGTGGCACCATTACCGTGCCAACGCTCGAGGGCGATAAAGAGGTGACCATAGATCCGGGCGTTCAAACCGGTCATCAAATCGTGATGCGCGGTTTGGGTGTGCCCCGATTACGTAACGATGGACCGCGCGGCGACCAGATCGTCCAGATAGCCGTCATTACACCGCGGTCGTTGACCACGCAACAGAAGCAAATCGTCGAGCAACTAGGCGACACGATGCGCGCCACCGATGACCGAGCGCTCGATCCCGTGATCGTCGAGAACGAAATCTCCTACGGGTCGCACTCCAACGACAGCAACAACGGCATCTGGAGTTGGCTCAAAGGCGCTTTCACTGGCCAGTAGCCTGTCATCGAACGACCGCAATTCTCTTCGCCATGAAAGCCGGATCGCGTTTCAGATGAGCAAACGCGAACGCGATCAAGACCGGTGGCTCGAGATAAGCGTCAATCTTGCCGCCGAATTCGCTGAACCCGTGACGCATCTATTCTCCCGTTACGGCGATGGTCGAGTGTTCGTTGCACAGACAGGTGAGTGGGACGCCGACGATCCCGAATCGGAATCGAGCACAGACGGCACGGTCACGGTCTACTGTTACCTGAAAATCGATGCATCCATCGAAAATCGCAAAGGCATGATCGATATCGGCCTTCGTTTGATGAACGAAATCGCAAATGTCCATGATCGGCGCGAGCGCATTGTGAGCCCGGATGAGTGGGAGAATCAGACCTTTCCGACAATCAGGGTCGGACGTCGAATCGTCATTTCGCCATGGTCGATTGAAAACGGACCACCGACGAACCTCCACCCCGAAGACTTCGAGATCTTTCTGTCGCCTGGGCTAGCCTTCGGAACTGGAAACCACCCAACAACGCAACTGTGTCTCAACCAGATTGAAGAAGAATTCGAACGCGGCCGCCTCGCCGGCAGCCAAGTGCTCGATGTCGGATGCGGTTCAGGAGTTTTGGCGATCGCCGCTCTGAAAATGGGCGCCACCCACGCGTGGTGCCTCGATATCGACGAGACGGCTCTCCGCGCAGTCGGCGACAATCTGATGATGTCTGGAGTCTCTGAGCGTGCAAGCGTCTTCGAAGGTTCAGTCCCCAACACGGACTTGCCGAACATTGAATACGATTACGTTTTCGCCAACATTACCTCACGAGTCTTGATAGATATTGCTGACGCATTGATCGAAAACACTGTCTCGGGTGGCACCATTCTGGCGTCCGGAATCTTGGCGGACCAAGTCGATGCTGTGAAAAAAGCGTTCGTCCATAACGACGCGGCCATGATCGCAGAAACCCGCACCGAATCCGATTGGATCATGTTGCGGATCGTGAAATCTCCCGGATAGCCGGCGCATTCGACATGCATCGTTTTTACATCGATCCAACGGCCAGTCCGCCGTTCCAATTCGACGCTGAAATCAGATTGCCTGATCATGTTTCGCATCAAATACGCAACGTGCTACGGCTTCGCCCAGGCGAGAAGGTCAAAATCTTCACCGGCGATGGCGACGAATGGACGGCGCAAATCACCGACGTTGGACACAGCAATCCCCGCGAAAACCAAACAACGGCACGATTGATCGATCAACACACGCCCGAAGTTGAGATGCAAACACGGGTCACAATGGCCATGGCTCTCACTCGACCTCAACGCTACGAATTGGCATTGGCAAAATGCACCGAGTTGGGGGCGCGACGGTTCGTTCCGATCGTCAGCGAGCGCGTCCAGCGGTCCGATTCGACGGTCGGTTCGAGCCGAAAATCGCGATGGGAACGAATCGTTGTCGAAGCCGCTGAACTGTCCGGGCGCGTCAACGTCCCGCAAATCACCCCTCCGCAACCTCTACCCTTCGCGTTGGATCATCTATCTTCAGCAACCTCCAAAGTCGTCTTCCTATGGGAGCAAGCAACCGGACCGCCACTGACGGATCTCTTGATTTCATTTCGAAAACAAGGGAACGGTCCCGCCAAAATTGCGTTTGTGTTCGGTCCCGTCGGAGGGTTTTCGAACGACGAAGCGAAACAAGCAGTCGCCAGCGGAGCGTTGCTCGCTAGTTTGGGCCCGCGCATACTGCGAACCGAGACGGCTGCCATTGCATCGATGGCCGTCGCGGCGCAGATCCTCGATTAAAGTTCGGTTTGGCAACAACCAAACCGACGCGTTGGGCATTTTCGTCATCGATCCAACCCGTGAGCTAACGAATCGTGCTAATATGCATCACCGTTGCGACCTTGAATCCGCGCGCTTCATTAGGAGCTTCAAGACGTGAACCCCGTCCGGCAAAGAAAGCGATGTTGATCGGAATAAACGGCGATGCCGTCGCATAGTCCCAAACAAGGATTGAAGTCTCGCTTGGGTCATGCCATCTGATAGGCTTACCCATGCCTGAAAACGTTGAGGGCGGTGTGATCTACGAAGCCCTAGAAGACTCCAACTGGCATTTGAGAACCTGAACATCACTATCGGAGTTCAACCCAAACTAGGAATCCAATCGACGCGGCTTTTGCCGCATAAAGCTGAAAAACCCTGAGGAGGGGTCATCATGCGAAAAATCTGGTTATCAACCTCGGGAGCGGCCCTCGCGTTAGCGCTTGTGTTGTCTGCTGTCGTCTTTGCGTGCGGTGGCGAAACAATCGTCGTCCAGACCGTCGAGGTTGAAAAGGTCGTCGAACGCGCCGTCCCACAGACGGTCGTCGTCGAGAAAGAGGTCCAAGTCGCCGGTGAGACCGTGATCCAGACCGTCGTCGTCGAAAAGGAGGTCGAGGTCGCAGGTGAAACTGTGGTTCAGACCGTCGTCGTCGAAAAAGAGGTACAGGTCGCGGGTGAGACCGTGGTCCAGACCGTCGTCGTCGAAAAAGAGGTCGCGGTCGAGGTTGAGGTCGTCAAAGAGGTAGAAGTTGAGGTCATCCGTGAGGTCGAGGTCGTGGTGACGGCTACGGCAGAGGCTTACGGAGCAGGTGCGGGAGCCGCGGTAGAAGCCGCAGCAACCGCAGTGGTCGATGCACCAACGACACAATCAGGCACATTGGTCGTCGTGTCGCCCGACATCGGAGCCGGATGGTTCACAAGTTCGCCGTATGACGACTACACCAGCGACAACTTCGGCGTTGCGGATGCCATCATTTACGCGGACCCAGCACCGATTCCGCAACGTGGCACATTCAATCCCGCCATCAGTATCGCGAACGGTTGGAGGGTCGCAGACGACGCGCGCTCCATCACGTTCAACATCCGCGACGGGGTGCAGTTCCACCACGGCTGGGGAGAGTTGACAGCGGAAGATGTCGCTTGGTCATTCAACGATGCACTCCGCGAAGGCAACACCAACGGACGGTCCGGATTTGTCGGCGAATACCAAGGATCTTGGGAAGCGGTTGACGATAACACCGTCATCATGCACGTCAAAGAAGGCGCCACTCTAAGTCCGGTGTGGTTGCTTGAGACTTCAAATGTCTGGCGCAACACACTGACCGCGACTTCAAAACGTGCTATCGATGAACTGGGCAAGGAAACTGGCGGCAGGAAGATTGGACAAGGTCCGTTCATGATGATTGAAGGCGAAGCCGACAACTTCATCGAGTTCGAGGCAGTAACCGAGCACTATCGCAAAGTGCCGTCCATCGAAGGAATGCGCATGGTCGCTATTCCCGAGCCAGCGACCAGAGTCGCGGCTTTCGTAAACGGCGAGGTCCACATCTCAGTAATGTCTGCACAATTCGTGCTCGAAGCCACCGGTCAGGTTGATGGATCTCGCGTACAACCGCTAGGGGAAGGTCAGACGCTCCACATCTACATGGGTGGAAACTTCTGGCAGACATCTGACCCTGTAGATCCTTCAACAGAGTTCCCGCGTGAGGGTTGGAAACCTGACGCGGACCACCCGTGGATCAGCGACCCCAATGACCCAGCGTCGATGGAACGCGGCAACAAGTTCCGCCGAGCTTTGAGCATGGCAGTCGATCGGCAAGCAATCAACGAAGTCATCGGACAAGGACTCTACCCGCCCCACTACACCTTCACTGGTTTCACCAGCAACGACCCGCTGTGGAAAGCCGAGTGGGAAGTGCCGTTCGATCCCGAAGGCGCCCGCGCGCTGATGGCCGAAGCTGGTGTTGAAGAAGGCTTCACAATGCCGGTATGGCTAACGCCAGACTCTGGTTCGCTACCATTTGACATCGCCGAAGCGGCAGTGTTGCAGTGGGCAGCCAACCTGAACCTGAACGTCGAGATCGAGGCGACCGCATACTCCGGTCGCCGACCGACCCTCATCGGTCGAACCATCGACATTCCGCTGTACCACCACATGAACTTGGGCTACTTCGACGAGCCTAAGGGACGTCTGATGACAGCGGCTAAAGGTGGCGCCAACCGCGGTATCGAGTTGCCCAACGAAATCTTGGAGAAAACGTACTGGGCAAACCTTGTTGAAACCGACGCGCAGAAACGCATCGAGAACAACATCTTGCTCACCGACTGGCTCGCCGAGACTTCGTTGGTGATGTCGATGGTGCGGCAGAGCCAGCTCTACGCAGTCTCGCCAGATGTCGTCGAATGGATGCCTTACACTGAAACATTCGGCAGCTTCAGCGGCGCGGACACAATCGTTCTCAGGTAAAGGCGAGAGGAATGACGTCGGCCGGCGCGTAAGCCCGGCCGACGGAGCGGTGGCCAGCCCCGATTGGATCTCAGAATCCAAAAAAAGGTCGCTACCGCACGTTGAGAAGGGGATGGTGGCCGTGCCACCCGTTGTTGAATAACCACCATGTGGCGAATCATCGTTAACCGTCTAGCCTTCGGGGTGGCGATCGTATTGCTTATTACGATCGTCGTCTTCGGCTTATCGCGCGCCGCTGGCGATCCTCGCAACATATATCTCGATGAATACGCCACGCCCGAGGCATGGGACGCTTGGGGTGAGCGCATGGGGCTTGACAAGCCTCTATACGTCCAATACGGAGTGTGGCTTTGGGACACATTGCGTGGCGACTTCGGCGAATCGCTCTACTACGATGTGCCCAGCATTCGGTTAGTTCGAGAACGCGTCCCCAACACGTTGCAGCTCGGTGGCGTCGCATTTGGCGTCGCCATTCTGATCGGCGTCCCGATGGGTGTAATCTCCGCGGTGAATCGAGGCTCGATAGTCGACTACGGCGTACGCGGATTCGCCCTGCTAGGCCAGTCCGTGCCCGTTTTCTGGATCGGGATAATGATGATCCTGATCTTCTCTGCCCAACTCGGATGGTTGCCGTCCAGCCGAAACGAAGGATGGAATCATTTCATCATGCCATCCATAGCGTTGGGCTGGTTGCCAGCTGCCGGGCTCATGCGCATAACCCGAGGTGCCATGCTCAACGTCTTGGACAGCGAATACATCAAACTTGCGCGGGCTAAAGGGGTGTCTTTCGGCAAGATCGTCTGGATACACGGTTTTCGGAACGCCATCATCCCGCCCTTGACCGTCGCTGCACTCATCTTCGCCGCGTTTCTGACGGGCACCGTCGTCGTTGAAACCGTGTTCGCATGGCCCGGTGTCGGAAGACTGGCCGTGCAATCCATCAAGAACAACGACTTCCCGGTGCTTAGCGCCATCGTGATCCTCTTCTCGTCGTTCTACATTCTCCTCAACCTCGCCGTCGATCTGCTTTACGCGCAGTTAGACCCGCGCATACGGCTCGATTGACGCCCTGATCTGCATTGGCAATGGAAGCAACATACGTCCCGTCGCCGCTTGACGACACGTTGCCGCGCAACCCCGTACTCCGCGTGCTCCGGATTGGTTGGTCATGGTTCAGGCGATACCCGGTCGTTCCCTTCGCCATCCTCGTTCTAATGATTGTCTGTGCGCTCTTCGCCGAGCAGCTTTCGCCGCATGATCCGTTGCGTGGCAATTTGCGGGCATCCCAAACTCCTCCTATTTGGCAGGAAGGTGGAAATTGGGAATACCCGTTAGGAACGGACCACCAAGGCCGAGACATTTTGAGCCGGCTCATTCACGGTGCACGAGTCTCCACCATCATCTCCACCGCTGTGATACTCGCCGGCGGGATTGGTGGTACTGTCATCGGACTCGTAGCCGGATATCGCGGCGGATGGGTCGACCAACTCGCAATGCGGGCTGTCGATTTCACACTCGCAATGCCGTTCCTCCTCGTCGCCCTGGTCGTCGTCGTCGTCTTTGGCCAGAGCCTCGAACTCATCATCGTCCTGCTCATACTCTTCGGATGGGACAACTTTGCCCGCGTCGTCCGCGCCGAAACCCTCACCCTCCGAGAATCCGACTACGTGAGCTACGCTCGCATCCAAGGCGCATCGCAAGCCCGCATCCTATTCCGCCACATCCTCCCTGGCGTCGTCGGTTCGGTCCTAGTCATCGGCAGCCTCCGAGTCGGCTCCCTTATCCTCACCGAATCAACGCTCAGCTTCCTCGGCGTTGGAGTACCGCCCGACACCCCAGCATGGGGCATCATGGCATCCGACGGACGTCAACACCTCTCTCGCGCGTGGTGGATCGCCACGTTGCCCGGCGTCGCCATCTTCCTCGTCGTCATGGGCTTCAACTTCCTAGGCGACTGGCTCCGCGACTGGTTCGATCCGCGTCTGCGACAGCTACGGGTTCAGTAAGCTCCACAGCGACGAAAGTCCAATCTATTTTCATCGGGATCGCCGACTGTTCACGATGAATCCATAGAATGCGATCCAGGCACTGTGGTACTCGACGGCATTTCTTCAAGCCTATCCATGATATTTTCGTCTTGTCGATTTTCAGGCCGAACCTGACCCGACAACAGTGGGCCAATCTTCCCAATTGGAATTAAGTGGTTGCTGATCCATCTTGAGATAAACGCTTCTGTGTAACCAAGTGTTTGTGCGGCGATTCGCAAACACAGTTCTACAGACTCGTCCTGATGGGCGATCAACGCTTGGCCATTGTTAGCTAGGAACGCGAAGCTAGTTGTGAGCCCACATCTCTTATTGCCATCGTTGAATGGATGATTGAGCGTGATCGACCAGATGAACGACGCGGCCTTGTCCGCAAGTGTCGGAAATCGATCCTCGCCGAAATATGGCATCGGTCGCGCCAACGAAGAACCTAGCAAGTTGCGACCTTGGATGCCACCCAAGTACTGAAAATCGGGTGCCAAAACATCATAATTCGGAAACAGTACTGGAACTGATGAAGTCACCACGCGTTCCACGTAATCAGTCCCTGGGTACCAAATTCCATCGATAGTTGTGCTCTTCATACAGTAACCTACGACTGAACTCGGCAAAATTAAGCCCCTCATAGAGGGGCTGAGCATCGCTTCAAATGTCGATCACAGTACCTTTAATTCTTGGCGAGCTCCCTCAAAGCATCACCGTAAACAGTCGTGAGGAGTTTCACCATTGCTTCAATGGCTTCTGGTGTCTCAGGCGGCGGGACATCCTCGGGCAGGTTCTCGTATGCTTCGGATATCTCCTGCCATGCGGCCACGATCTCGGGGTCCAATCTCGTAGGTTTCGTAATCATTCGAAGTGCCAAGCAAACTAAACGTCGATAAAAACATTATACCACCAAATCTAGCAAACCGTTCGAAAAAGCTTCGCCGAATCCCGTTTGGGGACGGCGAGTTTTAGCCCAACTACTCCCGCTGCAACTCCCGTTGCATCAACTCGGTTAACGCCTCCGTAGCTGGCACCCCCTCGAACATCACCCTGTGCGCCGTCTCCGTGATCGGCATCTCCACACCGAGTCGCTTTGCTATTCTCACCGTCGCACGTGTAGTCGGAACGCCCTCCGCGGTTTGCCCCAACTCGGCGAGCGCCTCGTCAACTGTGTCACCAGCCGCGATGCGGGCCCCCAATCGATAGTTACGGCTTAACGGACTGTAACATGTCGCCAGCATGTCTCCGATGCCGCTCAGCCCTGCGAAGGTCCCGGGCTTCGCACCCAAGGCCAGACCCAATTGCGTGATCTCGTGCAAGCCCCGCGTGACATACGCCGCTTTCAGATTCGCACCCAAGCCCGATTCATCGATAAAACCCGCACCGATGGCGATGATGTTCTTCAGCGTGCCTCCTAACTCCACGCCGATTATGTCATCCGACGCATAAACACGGAAACGATCGCCGCTGGTCGCCGCTTGGACCTTCTCAGCAGTCCCGATAGATACCGATGCCGCGGTCGCTAACGCGGGCAGCCCAATCGCAATCTCGACCGAAAGGTTCGGGCCCGAGAGAGCGCAAATGTCCGCCATTGCCTGATCGTATGGCACCGAATGAACCGACGAAACACTCTCTGCAATCAGCTCGCTCATCCGCTTCCCAGTTTCAATCTCGAGTCCCTTCGTTGCGCTCACAACCGTTGTGCCCAAGGGAATATTGGTCGCGTGTTTGTCAATCACGTCCCTCATCGACACCGACGGCACCGCGATTATCACGCAATCCACATCCGACAAAACGCCACAGGAATCCGAGTGCACCGACATCTCTTCCGGGAACATCATCCCCTCGATATAACGCTTATTCTCGCGGTCGGCCTCCAAACGAGTCGCGCTATCAACGTCCCTAGCAATTAAGCGAGTGTGGCTGCCTTGGTGCGCCAAAAGCACAGCCAAAGCCGTGCCCCAAGAACCGGCACCTATGATCCCGATTGCCGATATCGGATCAGGCTCCCTGACCGCTCGATGCCGATGGACCCTCTGCCGCGTCTATGTCAAGGCGGTTCTCGGTCCCTTTGAGCAAACGGGTCACATTTTCGCGATGGCTGAATAAGATCACCACCACCGCGGGAATCGCGAACGCAAGATACTCGATCGGGGCATTGACGAAATCTATCGGCACGTTGGCGATCGCCAAGACTATCAACCCGACAACCCCGAGCGCCGCTCCGATAATCGAACCGAGCGAAACATAACGAGTCAGCAACGCAATCGCCAAGCCGATCAAAGTGAGCACAGCTGCGAGAGGAGAGAGCACCAGTATCGCTCCCCAACCAGTGGCAATCCCTTTACCGCCTTTGAATCCCGCGAACACCGGCCAAGTGTGACCAATAATGACCAGCAATCCCGCCATACCTTGCAACAAATATGAGCCCGGTGCCAACAGCAGTGTTAGACCCACCACCAGTACACCCTTCCCGAAATCCACCGCCAAGACAAACGCGGCGGCTTTCTTTCCAACGGTTCGCAACACGTTGGTCGCTCCCATCGATCCGCTGCCATGCTCGCGCGGATCAATGCCGCCCCACAATTTGCAGACGATCAATCCCACTGGAATCGATCCGACGAGGTACGCTGCGGGCGCGATCAACACCCACGCCAATAGTTCGTTCATATGACTTCAGTCGCGACCGCGGTAGAGCATTCTGATGGGCGAACCCTTGAACCCAAATGCATCTCTCATCTGGTTTTCCAAGTACCTTTTGTATGAAAAATGCAAGAATTCAGGGTTTTTGCAGGTTATCACGAATGTCGGTGGACGTACCGAAACCTGCTCTATGCCCGATATACGCGGACGGCGCCTACCCCTCGCGGGCAACGGTCTTTCACCTAATGCAGAGTAGAGAGTCCGAGACAATTCGCCTGCGTCGACTCGCTTGGTGAACTGAGTAAACGTCCTGAGTACTGCGTCCGGAATGGCCTTTATTCCCCGACCAGTCAGGGCAGAAACGAAAAGTATCGGCGCGTCGGGGATGAATTTGAATCGATCTCGGATCTCGTCGACCGCTTCATCGAATGTCGTGTCAAGCTCACGCGAAAGATCCCACTTGTTGATTGCTACGACCCCTGCCTTGAAAGCATCTTGGGCAAACCCACCGATGTGTGTGTCTTGAGCAGTGACGAACTCTGACGCATCCAACACGATGATCGTCACGTCAGATCTTTCAATCGCACCGATCGTACGGATCGCGCTGAATTTCTCGATCCCTTCTTCAGCTTTGCCTCGCCGTCGTAAACCCGCCGTGTCGAGGAACATCATCTGGCTGTCTTTGTAGTTGTAGACCGCGTCCACCGTGTCCCTAGTCGTTCCCGGCAACGGACTAACGATCGAACGATCCTCACCGGTCAATGCGTTGAATATCGCGGATTTGCCCACATTCGGTCGTCCTGCGATCGCCACTCGAACAACGTCCGACGGTGTTTCGTCCTCAACTTGGTCATCCACCTTCGCCAACACGCCGTCCATCAATTCGGATATACCGATGTCGTGATACGCGCTGATCGGTATCGCCTCGCCCATTCCTAACGAAGCAAACATATACAGATCCGCCATCCGAGTCGTATTGTCCGTCTTGTTGGCTGCGAGCGCGTACGGTTTATCAGCCCTGCGAAGCAACTCGGCGGCATCATAGTCCGAAGCGGTCAATCCCTCGGCCGAATCGACGAGCAATATGACAGCGTCCGCAGACTCGATTGCGCGCTCCGTCTGCGTCCTAACCTCGTCCCACAACTGCACCTCAGCCGATGGTTGATCCTCGATCCCCGCCGTATCGATCAGCATGAAACGATGTCCGAACCACTCGGCATCGATCGAAACCCGGTCCCTAGTAGTGCCCGGCGTATCGCTGACGATCGCTATCCGGCTACCAGCAATCCGGTTGAACAACGTCGACTTCCCGACGTTGGGGCGTCCAACTATGGCTATCACCGGTAGCGACATCGTTATCGTTTAAACACTTGGGTTTCCACCGCTCGCGGGGGAAATGTCCATAGGACAAAGGGGGCGATGCACCGAAATAGAAGTGCCGCGGTGACACCGCCTAACTCTCGACTATCTTTTCCATCAACGCCATCTGAGCCCACATCCGATTCTCCGCTTGCTGGTAAACGACCGACGACGGATGCGACATCATATCCTCCGACACCTCCTCGCCCGGATGTGCCGGCATGTCATGCATGAATCGTGCTTGAGGTTTCGCGTACTCCATGAGTTCAGGATTTACCTGGTACCCCTGAAAGTCCCGCAACCTCTGTTGCGTCTCCGCCTCCTGTCCCATGCTCGTCCACACATCCGTGTATACGAAATCCGCATGACGCGTAGCCTCAACCGGATCCCGCATCTGTATTACGCTACCCTGCGTCACCAGCCTAGAGGTGTAGTCCGCCGCGTCCGTGCGCATCCGATAGGGCAATTCGTAGTCCATCGGCGACGCGATCACAATCGTCCCACCAAGTCCCGCCACCGCGTACGCCAAACTTGCTGCAACGTTGTTCCCATCCCCGATGAACGCCACGCGCACGTCATCCAAATACCCACGGATCTCAAGCATCGTCATCACATCCGCCAACGCCTGACATGGATGCTCTTCATCCGTCAACGCGTTGATCACCGGCACTTCGCTGTTCTCACCGAATTCGTCCAACGTCGACTGCGCGAAAGTACGCACGACAGCCAAATCTGCCATACTCCCCAACACCTTTGCGACATCCGAAACGGGTTCGCGCTTACCAAGCCCCACTTCCTCCGGTGAGAAGTACAACGGCTTACCGCCGAGTTTCTCCGCACCGATCCAGAAAGACAACTTCGTCCGCAACGATGGCTTCTCAAACAACAGCGCCACCGACATCCCCTCCAACGCTCGACTCTCGGCACCACTCTTGAGTTCAATCGCTCGGTACAGCAACGGAGAAATATCCGTCGCCGGAAGGTCGCGAAACCTCAAAAAGTGCCTGTTCATGTCGGTACCCTCACATCACGCGCAGCACAACTAAAGCCGCGCAACAATACCTAAATTGTGCAATACACGACGTACGTCATTCCCGCGAAGGCGGAAATCCAGAGATAAGACCGGAATTCCGTTTGAGTGGCGAGATTGCGAAGCACCGCCCGTAAGGATCATGCGCGGCTCTAACCACTCACGCTTCTTTAGACCACTGCCCGCCTTGATATTTTTCGCCCAAGGACACGTCAGATTGTTCGTGAACCTGATCGTCCGACCTACCCCGAAACATGACATTGATCAAAAACCCAACCAGCAAACCAACCGGTATTGGAACCCATGCCAAGTACCACAAGCCCATGATTAATAGGACCAACCCGGCAACAATCACCGCACCAGTCAGGATGATCGATATCGCGGCAGACACCAAGATCTCACCGCCGGTCGGTTCGTATAACCCCTTGGTCTTCAAGCTCTTTGACATCAGTGCCAGAAGCGGCGATCATCCACCAGTTAAAGTCAAGACGCGAAGCGAGACCCAACCTGTGATCTACGCCGGAGTGAAATTCGGCAACGTGCAGTCGTCGCTGATTTTCGTGAACACCACCTTCAACGCCATCCCGATGCTCAGATTCTCCGGATCCGGATCCACACCCACGATGTTCGCCGCCATCTTCGGACCCTCTTCCAACTCCACGATCGCCGTGATGTACGGCACCTCACCCATGAAAGCCGGATGCGGCGGCACGTGCACGATCCCAAACGTGTGCAGCGTCGCATTCCCCGAAGACTCCACCCATTCCAACTCGCCTCCCGGCGTCGCCAAGCTGAACGCTCGCGGATAGAACTGATACTCGCCCGTAGCCTTGTCACGTTGCAACCAAAACTCGCCGTTGCGGACACCTTCCCAATAGCGATCAGATTCCGGCTGCGATACAGGTTCGGGGCGTGCTGGAGCATCTGTCGTCATCGTTTGGTCCCTTCAGACATCTGGTCGAATTAACCGACGTTGTTTCGTGCGTTGATTGTAATTCCACATTGCATTGATGCCATCGACGATCAGCAACACAATCACTACGGCTCGAAGTCTACCCCATCCAAAATCACCCCGGTAACCGTCGCGTCTCCATCATCACTGAGGGACACCCTGATCTTCACATCCGCAGCTCGTTCCACAGCGCGCCCGGTGCCCTCCGGCACGAAATAAGTCCCAATCCCAAAATCGATCCTGCCGGTCGACTGCATCTCGCCTCTGACAAACACCTGGTTTCTCAATCGAGGTGACCCGTCGTCGGTCAAGTACTTCATCGCCTCCCACACTTGACCTCGTTGGGTCAACAATACAATCACATCGTCGCCGGGCTCAAAGAGCCTCTCGTACTTGCCAGGCACCAACGCAATCTCGTAGTCGAGGATCGCGTAGTCCCCCTGCATCAACGACCGGGGATCCACAGGCGCACCTTGGAGAATCACCTCGGTTCCAGTGGCAACTGCATACTGCTTGACCGCGGCGAAAGCTACAAGCCCGACCACCTGCAACGCAACAATGGCGAAAAACACCCATGTCGCACTCCTCTTCACTGATCCAAACCCTCGGATCGCATATGCCCTAGAAGATTCTTGCGAAGCCGTTCCAGCCCTAACGCCATCGCAATCAGTAACACACCAGCGACGATGAACGAAACCGCTTGGTCGAGAATCTCGAATATCGCCGCAATTTCGAAGTAACGAGTCAACACAGTCACACCGAACAGGATGAAGGCGATATTCACGAGATAGCCGCGGTTGAACCGTATGCCCGCGTTGATCATCGCGATGACCCCGATCAGAATTGTGACGTTGAAAACGATCCAGACCCAAGTGATTGTGAAAATGACACTGACAAGAGTCAAAATCGCAATTCCCACAATCCCAAACACACCTATCAACTCCCAACGATCACGATCGGAGTCTGGAACTTCACGCGGTGAAAGTCGTCCAACCAACAACATTCCCACTGTGGCGATGATGATAAACGCTGAAAAGAACACCCAATACTCTACAGCAACCACCGATAACGCTAGGTCTCCGAAATCCCACCATTCCAGTTCCCGCCACAGCGTGATCCAGCTCAAGATGTAAACGCCGATCCCCGCAATTGTGAACCCCCAAATCTCAAATATTCTTACGAAATGTCGGAATTCGTCGTATCTAGCGTGAAGCCTCCCAGCCGCAAACAGCGCGCCGGCAACCGATATGTAAATCGCCAACCCCAAAAAGAAAACACTCAATGATTCAAAGCCCGTTTCGAACCATCCCTGCGCTCGAAAACCCAGCGCGGAGAGCAAGAGAATTATCGAGAGCACCAGCAACGCCTTCGATCGAGTGACGTACGCCAGAGGAACCACTCCCAAGAACCACGCCGTGACTAGATTCGGGTGGTTGACCTCAACGTTGAAAGATTGCGCGATCAGATGAATCGATGCGCCGAAGAGTATCGCGCCCAACAGAATCAACGCTATGCCAACACGGGCATATCCAATCCGATACGCCAGCAACCATCCGGATACGTAAGATGCCGCAGTGCACGTAACCATCATCACCAATTTCGCAAGATCCGATATCTCGCTCCAGTTGACCGCCACCAAACCGACCACACCTAATCCGACCAACACCGCACCCATAACCGCCAAGATGCCGGCAAGACGGTTTAAGCTGAACGACCTTCTTTCTACCTCGGTAGACTCGTAGCGAGCCAGTAGCGCGTCGGCTACTTCGTCGGAGATCATGCCCTCGGCACGCCACGCCTCAATCTCGCGCCGAATACGTGCTGCGAACTGAGGCTCTAGCCGCTCCGCATCTGCTTCGCTGGGTGCGCCATGTTCCGACATATGAGCGTTAGATGTTTGTCCGCTAAGGCGTAGCCAATATCACCGTTCCCGTCGAAGACAATTGACCACCCGTTCCATGAGCAATCGCCAAGTTGCAGTCATCCAACTGCCGCTCGCCCGTCTCGCCCCGCAATTGCCGAACTGCCTCGACAACCGTGAAAATCCCGTACATCCCCGGATGCGTGTAAGACAAACCTCCACCCGAAGTGTTCACCGGGAAATCACCGCCCGGAGCAGTGCGTTGGTTCGCCACCAAGTCCGGCCCTTCGCCCGGTCCGCAGAACCCGAGGTTCTCAAGCGACACCAACACCGTGTAAGTGAACGAGTCGTAGATCATCATCAGATCAAGATCAGAGTGCGAAACCCCCGCCATGTCCAGCGCCTGCTGACCAGTGTTGCGACCAAAGGCCCTCGTCAAATCCGGCATCTGCGAAATCATCGAATGGTCGTGCCCCTCGGCAGCGCCCAAGATACCAACGCCGCCTTTCGCACAGTCCTTCGCCCGTTCTGCCGTCGTCACAACAATCGCCGCACCCGCATCCGTCACCAAACAGCAATCCAACAAATGGAACGGCCACGAGATCCATCGTGATTCGTGATAGTCGTCGAACGTCGCCGGGCGGTCGTAGAAATATGCCTTCTCGTTCATATTCGCCCATTTGCGAGTCGACACCGCGATGTTCGCCATCGCCTCCCGCGTCCGGTCCTCACCGTACTGGTGCATGTAACGCCGACACGCCATCGAATACGAGACCGGCGGGCCAATGATCCCGTAAGGCGTCTCATACTGGCTCTGCGGCGTGCCCAAGTTAGCGCCCGCCCGCGCCCGATCGCTCCGCCCAGCCTGACCATGCGTGATCAGCGCAACCTCGCAGTACCCGGCCTGTATCGCCGCAATCGCGTGCGCGATGTGAATCACAAACGAAGACCCACCTACCGATGTGCTGTCCGTAAACCGCGGATGTATCCCCAGATATTCACCCACATCCAGCGTCGACCAACCAGCCGTCATCAACCCATCAACATCCGAAAGCGAAAGCCCAGCGTCGTCCAGCGCATTGATAGCCGCCTCGGCGTGATGCGCCAACGGAGATTTATCCGGCACATTCCCAATCTGGTCCGATTCGGCCACACCCACAATCGCGGATTGTCCGGATAAAGCTCTCAGTCTATTCAAATTCGGCATGATGGAAATCCAACTCCGTTCCGGTCTCTCAGCACAACACGTGCGCAACAAGCATTTTATCCGCGCGAAGCCCGAATCCGAACAAGAGTATTCGCGAATGATTAGGACGCAAGATGACTTGCGACAATCAAGTTCGCAGTGCCAGCAACACGATGGAACCGAAAATCGAAAGGCCGCCAGTTGCCGTGACGATCACAAGCGCGTTGAATTTGGCGTTCAAGTCGGCACGCAATCGATCTATAGATTCTTCCAGACGGTCGACGCTATCGTCCAACCGCTCAAACGTACCTTCAAGGCCGCTTGTCCGATCTTCCAAGTTATCCATGCCGGAATGTTATTACTTCGGAACCATCCTTGATGCCGCAGAAAGTCCGTCATCCCCGCGCAATCCCGTCATTTCGGCGAAATCCGGCGCTTCAGCGGACGGGACATCCATCCAGAGGGGTGAGTGAGGGGCATCGAAGCCCATCATTAGAATCACACCATTCGCGGTTCAGACGATAGCGAGAAGTTCATTTATGCCCGAAGAAAAAGGCGCGCCGCCCCAAGTCCAAGTCCAGTCCCTCGACGACTACCTAGAAGTCATGTCCAAAGCAGTCTTCCAAAGCGGAATGTCTTGGCAAGTAGTCAACGCCAAATGGCCCGACACCAACGAAGCCTTCCACGGCTTCGAAATCGGAAGAGTCGCCGCGTTAACCGAAGAAGAGCTAGAAGAACTCGCTCACGATACCCGCGTCATCCGCAACCGACGCAAACTCGCCGCCATCGCCTACAACGCGCAGCGCATCATCGAACTCGACGCCGAACACGGTTGCTTCATCGATTACCTACGCTCCCACGGCGACTTCTACGACGTAGTCAAAGACCTGAAAAAGCAGTTCAAATTCCTCGGCGACACCGGATGCTACTTCTTCCTATACGTAATCGGCGAACCAGTCCCACCCCACGACGAATGGATGTGCGCCCGAGAACGCGCAAAGTCGCGCCGCTAACCGTCATTCCGCCACAGGCCGGCCGTTTACGGGACGGAACGTCCATCCAGAATGGTGGGGCAACGGGGTATGCTACGCGAAACGAGTGATAGCCAACCCATTTGACGCGTTGTGCAGACGTCCCCTTCGCGAAGCGTAAGGGACGCGAGCAAGCGAAGCGATGCGAGCAGGGGATGCCCGCTCCGTCAGTGCTAAATTACGTATCAACAACCTCAGCCAATCCACTACCTCTCTGATCAAGGAATCCCCCCATGAAAGTACTAATGACCCCCATGCCCGGAGGCGTCGCACCCGGCGAAGCTGACGATGCCGTCCTACGCGATCTCCAAGACACCTTCCCCGACGTCAACTTCGTATGGTGCGAAACCGAAGAGGACCAACTCATCGCCATCGAAGATGCCGACGCATACTGCGGATGGCCAACCCGCAAAGTCTTCCTCGCCGCCAAAAACCTCAAGTGGATACACTGCGCCGGAACCGGCATCGACGGGATCATGAAGATCCCCGAACTCATTGAGTCCGACATCCCCGTCACCAACTCCCGCGACTCACACGTCAGCCCCATGGCAACCCACGTCTTCGCACTCATCACCTCACTCGCCCAGAGACTACCCGAGATGCTGCCACAGCAGTTGGCCCGCGAATGGCGACCCGAAGACTACGCATGGAGACAAATCGAACTCGAAGGCGCAACCCTCGGCATCTACGGATTCGGAAACATCGGACGCCGTGTAGCCAAACGCGCATCCGGTTTCGACATGAAAGTCTACGCCGTCGATAAACACCCCCGTCCATCCGAGCACGCCGAAGAGGTGTGGAGTCTAGAAAAACTCGACGACCTAATCGCCATGTCCGACTGGTTCGTAGTCGCCTGCCCCTACACCAGCGAGACGATGAACACCATCGACCGCCGCCGCATCGCCTCAATGAAACCCACCGCCCACATCATCATCATCTCCCGAGGCGGCATCGTCGACGAACATGCCATGTGCGAAGCCATCCGCGCCGGAAAACTAGCAGGCGCCGGCCTAGACGCCATGGAACCCGAACCCCCAGAACCAGACTCCCTCCTCTGGTCAACTCCCAACATCATCTTCTCCCCCCACGCCTCAGCCCTAGTCCCCGACATGTACCTAGGCCGACGCGAAGTCTTCAAAGAGAACCTCCGCCGCTACCTTGCTGGTGAGCCGTTTATCTACGAATGTGACAAAGTCGCCGGCTACTGAGCGACCAAACTGCCCCTTTCGAGACGAAAGGGGCGCGAGCGCAGCGAGCGGGGTATGCCTGGTGCGGCGGTAATGTTCCCTCTTCCCTCCGTGGGAGAGGGTTAGAGCCTGCCCCGGACTTGATCCGGGGGTGAGGGAACCGATTACAAAACGGTCAGCCTCGTTGAGAATTGACCGATACTGACAATTGCAATATCATGAGGGGCGAGAGAGGAGAGTCCCAAGCGACCTGCGATCTCATAGGGCGGAGGCGGCGACTCACGTATTTTGGCTATGGTGAGCCGCCCGTTGGCTTGACTAAGGCACCTCCGCCCCTCTATCCTAATTCTCCCTGACTCTCAACACTCCTAACCCGAATCAGGTAGCATCAGGCACCCCCACCCAGATCACTGGTATTTGTCCGCTAGCTGTTGGACGTCTGGGATCAAACCTTCCAGACGAGTACTGAGCGACCAAACTGCCCCTTTCGGGACGAAAGGGGCGCGAGCGTAGCGAGCGGGGTATGCTCGGGCTGAGGGGGGTGGAACCAAAAGCAGCAGTTGCGGACCCTAACGTAACTCGTCTTCCACCTGCGGCACCAGTTCTTCCAGAAACGGCCCAAACACTTCGTTGAATTTAACTGTGGTTGACACTAGCCAAGCTCTAGCGTCTTCCAGTTCATCTTCGGAACTGTCCAATGAACCGGGAGCATATGCCGTGATCATGCTTCCTTTGCGCCGAGTAACGACGCGCTCCCACTCCAAGTCTTCGCCTATAGCGTTTTCAATCTCCGAGCGTCTCACATTGAGTTGATCAAACAACCGTCGGTTGAATTCCACATCGCTACGGTGGAACGATAACCGCACACGCACTTTGAAACCTTCGTAGTGGAAACCGATGTTGTACCGAATATCTTCGACACCAGAGTGAAAATCCCAATTCGGCTGTTTTTTGCGGCGTCTACGTATACGGATGCCATATCGATCGTCGAGTTCCTCGGCTAACGGCTCCAAGAACTCAAAATGCGACGGCGTTGCTCTTTTGCGCTGATAGTCCTCACCAGCTTCTTGCGATTCCGGATCAATGTCCACGGCATCAACATCCAGCGAAATTTCTCTCCCCAGCAGAGCGATCAAGGGTTTGATGTGTTCAGGATCGACCTCAAAAAACTCGCGTCGAGGATTGATCCTAAACTTAGCGAACGCTTTGTGGAGCACACTTTCAACAGACGCCTCGTCATCAACCTCAACTGCGATTTCACAGTTGAAAGGAACCGGGACGCCAGTCGAATAGAGTTCGCCCATTCGATTCTCTAGGGTTGATCGAGTGGTTTTGCCGATTTTGACCAGCCCTTGCATAGCAGGGTTGGTTAAGACGTACACAATACCCATTAGCACTGCTCCATCAAGAGTGATGCCACGGCAGGGTTGCCCCCACTCGGCGGGGAAATGTGCCACGCAGAGTAACTACGGCTACGACGTGGCAGAAGGACGAAGGGGCACCCTCACTGCATCGGCGAGTAATCCGTCGGCATCAAGATCCGGTTCTCGATGTTCTTCACCAGAATCCCGTCCCGGTGCGACTCCTCAAAAACCTTCTGCCACTCCGGATCCGCCCGGAAACTCGCCCAGGCCTCCGCACGTTGATTGGCGTCCTCAAACGCCACTAGGTAAACCAACTGGTTGCTGTTCGGCCCGACATCATGCGTCCAATATCCCACATTACGAATCCCATGCTTCTCGAAAAGCTCCATCGTGTGGTTCCTGAATCGAGCGTTCAAATCCGGCAACTTGCCAGCAAAGGCTTCGTAGATTCGCAACTCGTAGATCATCGTCTCAACTCCTAAACGTCGGTGTGAATTCGGTCAACCCAATCGTATCGCGCCAACACCCGAATCACAGTTCAGGCGTTACGCGAGTAATGCGCTTCCTCATCGGCCGGAAACTTCCCTTCCCCCACATCCTCAACATACCGCTTCACGGCATCGGTGATCTCCCCCGCGAAATCCCCGTAATGTCCCGCATGACGCGGCCTGAAGGTCGGATCCAAACCCAACATATCGTGGAACACCTGAACCTGACCGTCGCAATGCGGCCCTGCACCTATCCCAATCGTCGGGATCGTCAATCGTTCCGTTATCTCCTTCGAAAGATCCGCCGGCACCAACTCCAACACAACCGAGAACGCACCAGCGCGCTCAACCGCCAGAGCATCCTCGATAACTCTTTCTGCATGCTCGCCGCGGCCCTGCACTCGATAACCCCCGAACGCATGTATCGACTGCGGCGTGAAACCAACGTGACCCTGCACCGGTATCCCGGCATCAACAATGGAACGGATGGTAGCTTCCACCGTTACACCACCCTCCAACTTCACCGACTGCGCACCGCCTTCCTTCATCAACCGCGTCGCGTTCTTGATCGCCGTATGTATGTCCGATTGGTAACTGCCGAAGGGCATATCTCCAATAATGAAAGCCCGATTCGCACCGCGTGAAACCGCGGCTGTGGCACGAACCATGTCATCCATCGTTACCGGAACCGTCGATTCGTAACCCAGCACCACATTGCCCAAACTGTCGCCAACCAGAATCGCCGTCACACCCGCATCATCAACCAGCATCGCCTGGTTGTAGTCGTAGGCCGTAACCATCGGTATGAACTCGCCCCGCGCCTTCATCTGCTGAAAACGCCGGACCGTAACACGTCGTCTAGGAGCACTCATAACTCAATTATCCACCACCAACCAAACCATTCCCGTCCCCTTCGCGAAGCGAGGGGGACGCGAGCAAGCGCAGCGACGCTCGCAGGGGGGGCCGGGGAGACGGCCCCCACCAACCAAACCTCTCCGCCTCCTTCTCACAGCGACTGGTACGCTCGTAGGGCCGAACCCTTGTGGTCGCCCGGGGCGGAAGGTAGCCCACAGACAATTAAACTTCATTCAACCAAATTCCGACCCCAACTAGAAATCCGATGACAGACCTCTCAAACATCAAAGCCCTCACATGGGACGTCGGCGGAACCGTGTTCGACTGGCGCGGAACCATCGAAGATGAAGTCCGCCGCATATCAACCGAACAGGACGCCAATGTCGATTTCGTCCAGTTCGCAACCGACTGGCGTGTCTGGTCGTTCGATATGCTCGGCCGAGTCAATCGAGGCGAACTCCCTTGGACCAACCTCGACCACATCCATCGTCAAGTCCTCGACGACGTCCTCGAAAAACACACAAGCATATCCCTATCCGCTTCCGAACGCGACGATCTCACGGAAGTCTGGCACCGACTCAGAGCATGGCCCGGAGCCGCCGATGCCATCCACCGCCTCAAATCTCGCTACACAGTGATCGTTCTAACGGTTCTAAGCTACTCCATCGCCGTCGACTGCTCAAAACTGAACGGCATCAACTGGGACGGCATCCTATCCTGCGAATTCCTCGGAGCTTACAAAGGTCCACCCAACGCATACAACTCCGCCATCCGACTCCTCCGTCTGCAATCCTCCGAAACTATGATGGTCGCCGCTCACATGAACGACCTCAAAAACTCAACCGCTGCCGGAATGTCCACCGCATACATCCACCGAGAAGGCGAATCAAACGTAACCCCCGGATACTCCGACATCCAAACCGCAACCGCCGATCCCCAAATCGACATCGTAGCCTCAGACTTCCCTGATCTAGCTAACAAACTCCTCGCATAACGCACAACCCTAGTATGCGCGATCCCTCGTGGTCGCCCCACCACTGTCCCCTTTCGCCCAGCGAAAGGGGGACGCGGAGCCCAAGAGACCGACACAAGAACGCAGGGGTATGCCCGGGGGCGGTGCCGGGCCGGGTTTCCCCCGCTGTGCGGGGGAAATGTCCGAAGGACAAAGGGGGCGCGAACGCTGGTGATCCCCCACACCCCCAACAACAAAATCCCCCAATCCCCCTTCAATCCCATGCGCTTCAGCGGACGGAACGTCCATCCCAATTCACATTTGACTCCTGAAACATCTGTTGTATATTTAAAGACAGATCGACATCTACACAGTGCTGCGCAGACGTGTGCAGACCCCGTCCCAAACGGCCACAGGGATCACGTGAGGAAACGAAGGCAAAACGGCATTGACAGCGCGACTAACCATCGCGCCGAGTCGCAGCGTCTATGGCTCCTCCGGCGGCGTCCCTCATCGGATCGGCAGTCCGGTGCAAGGTCGGGAGGGCCGTGCCGAAGCGTGGGAGGCCCAGTTTCCGGAGCGCGGCGCATCAGTCCTGCGTCGCAAAGCGAGCCAGCTCGCATCCGTTCGACGGATGCGTTGCCAAGGGCCGGGAAACCTGCGTGGAGCCGACATACACCTTCTCCTGTCCGCCGCAGGAGGTA
The DNA here is from genome assembly GCA_965203505.1 of Dehalococcoidia bacterium. Lineage (GTDB taxonomy): Bacteria > Chloroflexota > Dehalococcoidia > Lucifugimonadales > Lucifugimonadaceae > Bin127. The sequence continues at coordinate 2,784,334 of OZ241880.1, read as the reverse complement.
GGCTACAGTGCGAGTGAAGCCCGAAAAGCTGATCCAAGGAAGGCGGCGAACTCCGAACGGCGGCCCCAGTCGTCGAGCCGACTTCCATGCCCGCGGTCTGGCGACGCGTGCCGTGCTGGAAAACGGAAGCTAGCGGTTTGCAACACGCTCTGCGCAGCATCTGACCCCTCTCCGGGGTCGACCTTTTCGGCAACCCGAAGAGGCGATGGAGAGGGAAGGAGCCGAGGTCCCGGCGCTGGGACCAAGGCTCGAGGCGAGGACCTGTCTTTACGGGACCGAAGACCCTAGCTGCCGGACCTTCCACAAGAAGGCCCGGCAGCAACCCCGAAAAAACCACCGGGTGGGAGCGGGCATATCTGCGCGTCTGGAAACAAATGCGTAGGGGCGATCCCTCGCAGTCGCCCTTTCACCGTAGAGGCGAACCCTTGTGGTCGCCCAGGGTGGCCAGACCCCACCAACCAAATAATCGAAACGTTCTCCCGCTCGGCATGCGAGAGTCAGTTCAGCGCCCCAACCATTAAACTTCACCCAAATCGCAACGCCATCCCATCAGAGACCATCACATGAAAATCGCAACTCGAGAAACCCTTTACTACGAACACTCCGCCGCCAACCCAGTGACCTTCCACGTCCAACCCGGTGAATGGTTCGAAGTCCAGACGCAGATGAACCGCGGCCCCGACGCCGAACTCGTACCTGACGACATCCGAGACCTCTACAACACCTATCGTTCCGACTCACAACCAACCGACCGCGGCAACGCATCGTCCGGCTGCACCTACGTCGAAGGCGCTGAACCCGGCCACATGCTCACCGTCCACATTGGCGAAATCAAAACCCACCCCGTTGGATGGACACGATACGGCGGATCCACCGGCGCAATGCCCGGATACCTGGGACCATCCAACATCGGCCCACAATTCCGCATCTGCCGCATCGACGTAGAAAACCGTCAAATCATCTGGAACGACAAACTCACCTTCCCCGTCGAACCTATGCTCGGAGTAGTCGGTGTCGCACCGCTACGCGAAGCCCGGCACAACGGATGGGCAGGAGAGTGGGGTGGAAACTTCGACATACAAGAGGTCACCACAGGAGCGCGTCTACATCTCCCGGTTTACCATCCGGGAGCCCTACTGCACGTCGGCGACATGCACGCCCGTCAAGGCGATGGCGAAATCAGCGGCGGCGGCGGTATCGAAACCGGCGGCTCCGCATTGTTGAAGGTCGAGCTCTCACCCAAACCCGAGGGCATGACATGGCCTCGGATCGAGAACGACACCCACATCATGACCACCGGCATCGAGAAACCAGCCGAAGATGCATTCCGAATAGCCCTTTCCGAAATGATCCTCTGGCTCGAAGCCGACTACGGCATGACGCAAGGCGAAGCCTTCATATTCCTCGCCCAGTGCCTCGAAGCCCGCGTTACCCAGTTCGTCAACCCAACCTACTCCTACATCTGTAAAGTCAACCGCAAATACCTCGTCTAAGCCCGACGTTCGCTGCCCACGAACTCGCAATATTCGGAGACATCAATGCCAATAGTTGATTACGCGGCCGGTAACACGCAAGAGTACCGTGCCAAGATGCTCGAACAGATTCGACGCAGAAAGGCCGCCAATCCAAACTACACCGTCGTCGACATCGGCGGACGGCATAACCCGTGGGCCGACGATGTCGTTGATGTATACGTCGACATCTTTCCCTTCGAAACCGACAAGCGTCTATACGTGGGCGACGTGAACAGCGAAGACATCTGGCGAGAACTTGGGGCTAACGGGCCATTCGATTTCGTCATCATCTCCCACGTCTTGGAAGACATCCGTGATCCGATCACCGGCCTCAAGTGGCTCCCGCGAATCGCCCATGGCGGCTTTCTAGGTCTACCCGTAAAACACCGTGAAGTGGCGAACTCCAAGTCTGGATACTGGCTAGGGCAGTCCCATCACTACTGGATCTTCGGCGTCAAAAACGACGAGAACGGCGATCCGATCCTGATGGTCGTTCCGAAATGGCACTGCGTCAACTATTTCAACACCAACACGCCACACTGCGAACCAATGGGCGAAGAGGATTCAAACCTAGGTTCGAGAACCTTGGAATGGTTCGACCCCGACAAGGCAGGATACGATCGAGAACTCGGCGTCATCTGGCAAAACACATTGCCTTTCTGGGTGCCTGACTACACCCTGATGGTTCCCGAACAAATCGAACTACTGAGGACGGTTTTCAAAGATGGCGTCTGATCCTACCGTCACGTTGGATGTCGCAGTGGCATGCCAAACACAAAGAACGACCATGAAATCCGCTGGTACGCTTGAACTGCATCGCCTGCACACGGCGTGAAACCAAGTACCATCCAGTTCTCCAAGATGCAAAACACCCTTTACTACGGCGACAACCTCGAAGTATTACGCAACTACCTCGACGACGAATCAGTGGATCTGATCTACCTCGATCCGCCATTCAACTCCAACGCCACCTACAACGTCCTCTTCAAAGAGCAGACGGGACAAAGCTCTCCGGCCCAGATCAACGCTTTCACGGACACGTGGGAGTGGACACAAGAAACCGAGCGAGCATACGAACAGGACATCATCCTAAACCCGACCGTCGCGCCCGCAGTCAAAGACATGGTCTCCTCGTTCCGAGATTTCGTGGGTCGCAACGCGATGATGGCGTACCTAGTCATGATGACGCCGCGCCTCGTCGAACTCCACCGGGTGTTAAAACCCACCGGTTCCATCTACCTCCACTGCGATCCAACCGCCAGCCACTACTTGAAAACCGTGATGGACACGGTTTTCGGAAAAGAGCGGTTTCTATCCGAGATCATTTGGAAGCGAACCAGCGCGCATGTCAGCTCCCGTCGGCCCGGAGCCGTTCATGACACAATCCTCCTCTACTCCAAATCTGACACCCATACATGGAATCAGCAGTATCAGCCCTATGACGAATCCTATCTGCAAACGTTCTTCGAGATGCGGGACGAAGACGGGAGAAGATGGAAGCGTACAGACTTGACCGGGGCAGGGGTTACACAGCGCGGAGAATCTGGGCGGGAGTGGCGCGGAATCGATGTGACTTCCAGAGGAAGACACTGGGCTTACACCCCCGACGAACTCGACAGGTTAGATGCTGAAGGTCGGATTCACTGGCCGAACAGACCGGGCGGAATGCCTAGGCTGAAGCAGTACGCGGATGAAATGCCGGGCGTCGTTCTGCAAGACATCTGGACTGATATCAGGCCTATTCACAATTTGTCCCAAGAGCGTCTGGGCTACCCGACGCAGAAGCCAGAGGCGTTGCTGGATCGAATCATCAAGGCAAGCAGCAACGAGGGAGACATGGTTTTGGATCCTTTCTGCGGCTGCGGCACTGCAGTCGCAGTGGCAGAAAGGTTCAACCGCAAATGGACCGGCATTGATATCACTCACTTGGCTGTCGCCCTGATGAAGCACCGTCTAAATACGAGATTCGGCATCTCGCAAGGCGAAGATTACTCAGTGATCGGCGAACCAGTTGATGTCGGCAGCGCACGTGCACTGGCTGAGCAGGATAGATATCAGTTCGAGTTCTGGGCTTTGTCATTGTTGGGAGCACGCCCTCAGCAATATGACCATCGCGGTGCTGACAGAGGCATCGACGGCGTTCTGCACTTCATCAACGGGCCCCGCAGGTCTACACACCGAGCCATAATCCAAGTCAAGAGCGGAAGAGTTAACGTCGCCCACATTCGCGACTTGGTCGGTACAGTCGAGCGTGAAAATGCCGCAATGGGACTCTTCATCACTTTGGAAAATCCCACTCGCGCGATGACCTCAGAAGCTGTAAGCGCGGGCTTTTACTACTCCGAACTGTGGCAGCGGGACTATCCTAAAATCCAGATCCGCACCGTACAAGACCTGCTAAGTGGCAACGAGTTCGAGGTGCCCCCCAACCCGGGCATGTACCAAGACTCTCAGCGAACTCGACGCGACCCCGGCAGGCAGGGAGGGTTGGAAGACATCCGCGAGCCGTTTGGCACCGAGGCAGTATCGACCGAGGAATTGATCGCATGAAACGCTTCTGCGTCGCTGATTTCTCCAAATGGGATTCTCGCCAACAGAGCGGAGCGTAATGTCTAACTTCGGGTTTTGGGGACTAACCATGGATGCCCGCGATGTTGAATCGTTGGCCAAGTTTTGGTGCGAGGCTACGGACTACGAAGTCGCCGATTCGCACTACCCCATACTTGCTGTCCTCGCTTCCGACAAACCCAGTTACCCGCGCCTATTGATCCTGCAAGTCCCCGAAACCAAGACCGCCAAAAACCGTCTTCACATGGAGTTCGATACCTCCGATCTGAAAGCCGAAGCCGAGCGCATCGTCGCCTTAGGCGCGACACTAATTGCGGAGCGCCAGTTCGGGGAAACGAAATGGATCGTCATGCAAGACCCCGAAGGCAACGAATTTTGCCTTGTAGACCCCGAACACTAGGATCAGCACACCATGTCAGCACAACAGCCAAGTCGACAACGATCTCGCGAACTGATGGAACGCGCGCGGCGCGTAGTCGCCGGGGGCATCTCTTCTCAAATCAGACTCAGCGAACCCGGCGGCGAACCCTTGTTCTTCGACCGCTCAGAAGGCGCTCTCATGTGGGATGCCGATGGCAACGAGTACATCGACTACATCCAAGGCATGGGCCCAAACATCTTTGGCCATGCGCCGGAGTTCGTCTCCAGCCAAGTGTCTGAGGACATGCGCAAGGGCTACGTCTTTGCCGCCCAGTTCGAGCGCGAACTCGAAGTCGCCGAAATGGCAACTGAGGCTGTACCCATCGAAGACTGTACGGTCCGTTTCGCCAGTTCCGGGACCGAGATCGACCAACTCGCTATCAGACTCGCCAGAGGTTACACCGGCAGGACAAAGTACATAAGGTTTGAAGGCCACTACCACGGATGGATGGACAGCGTGAATCATTCCGTCCACCCACCCATCGACGAAGCAGGGGAAGTCGATTCTCCTAATGTCGTAGGCGAATCAGCAGGCATGGATCCCGGTTCCGCAGACCAAGTCATCCCATGCCAATGGAACGATCCCGATCGCCTCGAAGCCGCATTCGAACGAAACCCCGGGCAAGTTGCCGCCGTGATCATGGAGCCGATCAACGCAAACACCAACTGCATAATGCCCGAACCGGGCTACCTCGAAGCAGTCAACGAGATCGCACATCGTCACGGAGCCCTCGTTATCTTTGACGAAGTGATCACCGGTTTTCGGGTAGCCTACGGCGGCGCCCAAGAACTCCTCGGCATAACACCCGACCTAGCGACCTACGCCAAATCAATCGCAGCAGGCTTCCCAATCGCCATGCTCGCAGGGCGACGCGAGATCATGGATGTGCTCGGTAGCGGAGAGGTGTATCACGGCGGCAGTTTCAACTCCAACGTCATGTCCATCTCAGCTGCCCACGCCACGTTGACACACCTGATATCTGAAGGTGATGCGTTCTACGCCGATCTCAATCGCCGCGGGCAACGTTTGATCGACGGCTTCAGGCGCGTCGGATTGGACACCGAGACCGACATCCACGTGCAAGGACTCGGAAGCGTTTTTGGAGTTTCTTTCAACCGCAGCGGCGAAGTGATTCGCAATTATCGAGACCATGCCACGCGATGCGACGACCGCCGCTACGAGCAGTTCGCAGCCGAGATGATGCATGAAGGAGTACGCCTCTCGTCCAACGGACGGGTGCATATGTCGTCCGCTCACACCGACGAGCAGATTGACCAAACCATCGAAGCCGCTGGTCGAGCCCTCGCGCGGATGTGACGAAATAGCGTGAGATTGAGGGCGAGTCGTATCGCTCCGTATTGTTTCGACTCGCCGCGTTTTGCCAAAATCAACATCACGCATCATGAAGAGTGCGGCGGCGTACTCGGGTGTCGATTGGTGCGAAACCAGTTGAGAAATTTGGAGAATGACGCTTCATGCAAGCCGAGTTTAAGTGGGGCTCGAATTCCAACACGTCGGCAACATCAAGCCCCGTGCATGTGGCGGGATCACGCGCGTTCGCGTCGGGTCTATACGCAGGAGCGATCTGCGAAAGCTACGACGAACCTGACGAAGTGGAAGATATGTGCGCGCAGATCCGAGATCAACTCGGCGGCGCGAATCCTGATCTGGTTGTGTTGTTCGCGTCCGCTCCGAAATACCCGGAATTTGAAAACGTTCTACCTGAATTGCACCGCCAATTGGGCTTCACGGTGGCAATCGGATGTTCGGGTTCAGGTGTAATTGGAGCAAAAAAGGAACTTGAATCGGGCCCCGGAATCTCCGTGCTGGCAGGGAGTTGCGACACCAAGTCCATGCACCCGTTCGCATTTTCTGACAAGCAAGCGAGCGGCAAAGACGCAACGCCCGAATCGCTCGCAGAGGCTATAGGTGCCGATCCGGCCGATTACGAAGACGGTCTGATGTTGGTATTCATCGATCCTCTGACCGTATCTACCGAGTACGCGCTCTCAATGCTCGACTCCGTCTACCCCTCGGTCATGAAATTCGGCGCCCTTGTAAGCGGTGGTCACGAATACGGCGAGAACCGAATGTTCTTCGGCGAAGAGTTGCGACACCACGGCGCAGTCGGACTTCTCATCAAGCAAAACTTCGATGCCGACATGATTGTTTCCGGTAGCGAAGAGCCGGTTGGCCCCAGCATGGTGATTACCAAATCCAACCGCAACGAGATACACCGCTTGGATGACCGGACCCCGTTATCGGTGCTGGAAGAGATCTTCTTGAACGCCGATCCTCTGAGTCAGCTTCGGATGAAGCGAACCCTCGTTGTTGGTCTCGAATCCAACGGTGTATTGATCGATCCAGATTACGTTATGCGGAACATCATGGACATGGACCAAGAGACAGGCGCGATGATGATCGGTGATTTGGTCGAAGACGGACAAGCACTTCAATTCCACGTCCGAGACGGCGAGCTCGCTTCTAGACGTCTAAGCCAGAACCTCGACAACTACGCATCGCACATCGGCGAACGTGGCAAGAACGTTGACGCAATGCTGTGCTTCAACTCGGTCGCCAGAGGCTATCGGATGTTCGAAGAGGATGATCACGACGCGAAGTTGATCGCCGAGCGCTTCGGTTCCATTCCGATAGCAGGATTCTTTTCAAACGGCGAGATCGCTTCCCGACGGGGTGGTTTCGCGCTCAGCGGCGAAGAAGAGTTCGCAACACGCGTCATGGGCTACTCCGATACGCTCGTGATGCTTCGGGACCAATCTGCTGGCGCCAATCACGGCATCTACGGACGCAGCGCGACTTCAGCCGCCAGAGGTTGATCTCAAAGAGCTTCAAGCGGCCTCACGACGTCGATCACGGCCGAAACACTCCTCAACGATCGGTTCTCAGACTCCGGATCAATGCCTTCGGTCACCGCGGTGGACGCGCAGATCACGTAATTCGCAAACGTGCCCAATAACGCGAGCATGACATCGCGCCGGAACACGGAAAACGAGTAACCCCCTCGGACATCCTCCATTAACGTCCGGTAGTAGAAATCAATAAGTCCCTCGAAATGAGCCGCCGCCAATTCTGGCCTGAGAGTGGTGGCTAAGAACTTCGCAACATCGCTGCTGGCACCGCTGTATACCGCATCCTGCCAATCGATCAGAACCGGCTCAACGGTGGCTCCGTTTCTGCGGAGCATCATGTTCTCCCGATGCAGATCACCGTGGATCAACGTCTTAGGGCGCGCATCCAATTCATCCAAGACTTCTAGCAGATGGTCCGAGAGAAACGAGCCTACTTCGTTGACGTTTGAATGATCGCAGGGGTGGAGCGAGGATGACTTGCAGAGCGTTTCCCAGTTCGGCGCGAACTGGGACGTGTCTTCGTTGAAGATGTCAGCCCGGCAACCGTCGCGCATCCAAGGCTTGGCTCCGAGTTCATCATCGCACCAGAAACGCGCATGAATCTGCGCCAAACCCACCAATGCATCCTGAACTACGCCGATCATGAACTCATCACGGGATGGTAGGTAACCCAAGTCCTCGATCAACAGGGCAGCAGTCCTAGTTTCTGGATCGAACAGTTCCGACAATATTCGAGGCTGAAATCCGCCCTGTAAGTCCTGCAGCAGTCGGTAGACTTCGATCTCGCGTTGGTAACTGCCGTTCGCCGATTCTCTGGTGCGATCAACGGGCGACTTCGCTGGGAGTTTCAGTATGGCAGTCCGCGGGATGTCACCATTGCCAGAAATCCGCACACGGAACACCTGCGACATTTCCGGATTCCCGCCTAACAACGGCGCGTAGCCCAGTGCCTTGGCCTCACTCAGACCAGCGCGCTCCAGCAACTCTCCAACGATAGCAGTCGGATCGCCGTTTTGTGCGGCGGTTTGAATCTGCAAACCTAAACTAGGGTTCATCATGTATCCATCATCCCGAACGCACGTCTCGTCAGGCTGCGCAACGCGGCGATATCATCTCACGCAGACCAATTGACGGAGGAACAGGATAAATGACCAGATTTGAAGGCAAAGCAGCTCTTATCACCGGTGGCGCGTTGGGTATCGGCGGGGCGACCGCACGACGATTGGCTTCAGAAGGCGCCAACGTGTTGATCGCCGATATCAACGACGACGCTGCCGCCGCAAACGTCGAACGCATAGCTGACGCAGGTGGAACCGCCGTAGCTTCCCACATCGACGTTGCTTCATCCGAAGATTGCCGCCGAATGGTGGACGAGACAGTTGATGCGTTCGGACGGTTGGACATCTTGGTGCAAAACGCCTTCAGTGTGATATCCGGCGAGTCACGGATTCATGGTGACGCCATCGACGTCACTGAGGAAGACTGGGACTACGGGATTGATGTCTTAGTGAAAGCACTGTTCCTTGGCGCAAAACACGCAGTTCCTCACATGCGCGCCGTTGGAGGAGGATCGATCATCAACCTTGCTTCTGTCCACTCGTATCTCCAGGAGACTGGGATGCTGGTTTACGAGACAGGCAAAGCAGCGGTGGTCGGACTGACCCGCCAGCTTGCGGTGCAGTACGGCCCGGACGGTATCCGGGCGAACGCCATCGGTCCGGGCCACATCGTAGGGGAAGGACTAGCCGAGATGTGGGACGCGAACCCGACAGGACACGCGTTCTTCGCGGATCAGTACCCGCTTCGGCGAACGGGCAAACCGGAAGAGATTGCAGCCGGCATCGCGTTCCTCTGCTCCGATGACGCCTCGTTCATAACCGGTCACACATTGATGATCGATGGCGGTTTGACCGTCCAATTACAAGAGAAGTTTGGCCTGCGGCAGGCGCACTACGCCCTCCAGCATCCTGACGACAACTTCACCTTCGCCGCGCTCGACTGAATCGTTTCATGACATCACGCCCTTGTGCGCGATGTCGCTGATCGGTTTGCGGTCGTTCGGCGATTCGCGTTCCTGTAAATCTTCGGGCAACTCCTCGCGAGGTCCGATTCTTCCGACTACAAACCCGCACATCGCGGTGTAGAACTCGTCGGAAACGCCGAGCTTTTCGTAAACGGCGTCGTGGTCGATACCTGCCATGGCGTGGGAATATAGCCCCAACGAACGTGCCTGCAGGGCGAGAGACATCCACGCGGCTCCAGTGTCGAATTGGGAAGTACGAGGTCGGCGACCTTCCGGTGTTTTGGTGTTGGCGAATATGTATCCGATCAATGGTGCCTTGGTTGCCCACACCTGATTGCCGGGCATGAGAATCGAATCGAAGATCTGCCGGTCGGGCCCATCGGTCTCGTAAACGAACAGCCATGGTTGGCGATTAAACGATGAAGGCGACCATCGCGCGCCCTCAAAGATCGAAGCGATTTCAATTTCCGTCAACGGCTCGGATGAGAACGATCTTGGCGACCATCGATCAATTAACAAAGGAGCAACATCTGCGGATGCCACCCGTGGGTTTGCGTTGTTTGTCAAAGGAGAGTTCCTGATTGCTACATGGTTACTGCGCGTGAAGCGGTTTTCGATTGTATTTTGTTGGATTCAATCGATGGTTCTCCGCTCCCTGATCTGCGTTGACGAGATTGGGTCCGAGAACATGTGCTCCGGGATCTCCAACAGGAGCGACTCAAAGCCTGCCGGGACATCTACATCGCGGACGGTCCTGAATCTGCCTTCAGCGTCACGTCGCCCCCCGACTATGAAGCTCGATCCCAAGTTGCGGAATTCGTTCATCGCTGCCATGCTCGGCGAAGCCGCTTGCGAGTCAGCGTAAAAACGATCGTCGAACAGCCTGATCGCGGTGTCGTAGCCGATGACGAAGGTGGTGCCGGGCATCAAGCGAGCCTTCTCCAAAAACGTCGCTGCCCGCGTGATTAATACGGTGTCACTCGGTTCGGTGAAGTGCGCTATTCGTGCCCGCAACTCCGCAACCGCGATGTCTGGCTTCTCTACGTTTGTGATCGACAACTCGAAACATGGAGTGAGGTTTTTCCCAGATATTTCCAATCCGACCTTGAGCAAGGTGCGATGGGCTCGGTGCAACGGACGGAATGAACCCGACAACACGATCGCATCGGGCGGCGGCACGTCGAACCAGCCTCGTCCCGGCCTGTAAACGCCGATGGCCTGATCCCCGTCAACCACTCGTTCAATGGTCCGAACGCTCGACATGTTCCCCCTCGAGCAACTTTGGCGTTATCGTCGCTTTAACACCGCAGGCTTCGGCAAGCGCGTTCAAAACCAAGGCTTTACATACTGATTCTTCCCCATCCCGATCACGCGCTCCTTTATTCAACGCGATCGAGATCGTCGATGTCCTCTCGCCGTCATGCCACGCGATGTGCGCGCGGTTCTCGCCCCGCCGAACTCGGTCAGTTGCGATTGCAGCGGTGCAGGACAGTCCGACCAGATGATTCAATGGACCATCGGAATCGCTCAATTCGACCGCGCGCTGGTAAGCGCGGGTCGCCATCAATGCGGCTTCGATTTTCGAAACGTGCTGCTCGGCTGCGGCACCGACATAGTCGTCGAGCGCCGACCGAGAGTAGGGCACCTGCGCATCGATCACCGTTCGAGAAGCGCCAGACACCGCGAAAAGGGCGGAAATCGCGCTCGTCCCGGCACCCGTGATCACAAGGCAGACCTTGGTCGGCGTGTCGTGGATCGCCACGATCAGATCTCTTTCCGACTGGGAAATCACGTCGCAAGCAATCCGCCATCGATGCCGACCATCTGACCCGTCACATACGAAGCGTTGTCGGAGAGCAGCCAAGCGACGAGTTCGCCGACCTCGGATGGTTCACCGTATCGTCCGAGCGGCACCGCCGCCTCGATTCTCCGCCGGAAATCAGCGTCGCCTCCGTCTACCGAAACCATCATGTCAGTATCGATGGGTCCCGGACATATGCCATTGATCCGGATGTTCATCCGCGCGTAGTCAAGCGCAGCGGCCTTCGTCAAGCCGCTGACGGCGTGTTTGGTTGCGGTATACGCAGGGCGCTTTATGTCGGCGCGCAGACCGTTTCGTGAAGAATCGTTGACGATCGAACCGCCTTGGCCCTGCTGAATCATCGCTTCGATCTGAGCTTTCATGCAAAGCCAAACGCCCATCACGTTCACTTCCCAAGATCGTCTGAAAACCTCATCGTCGATTTCGTGAATCCTTCCCGCGTCTAACAAAACCCCCGCATTGTTGAAAGCGCCGTCGATTTTGCCGAATATCCGCAACGCGTGACGGATCATTCGATCTACGTCGTCCGGGTTGGTCACATCGGTCTGGACATACGTCGCACTGCCTCCGACGCTGGCGATGCCTTCAACGACTTCGGCGCACAACTCAGCCCGCCTCGCGGCGACAACGACGTTTGCACCATGTTTGGCGGCCACTTCCGCAGTAGCGCGACCGATACCGGAACTTGCGCCGGTGACGACGATACATTTGCCGTTAAGCATCTGGCTTGATTCATCAGAGGCGCTAGCGGCAGTTTCGGGTTTCATGGGTTCCTGTCTAGTTTGAGAAATGCCGTGTTGAGTTGACAAACGGCTTATGTGATGCTAGATTTACCCGCGTATTGTAAGTCGCGATACGAGTGGAATGCTGTATACTCTGCGAAGTTGCAAGCGCCATTGACGTGGTCGCGGCGATGTGAACAGTCGGTCGGGGTATAGACGCGGCGGATCCGTGTCTACAGAACCAGCTCCGGCGGCACAATACAGGAGGTTCATTAATGAAACTAAGTTATCTAATCAGGCGGTGGGGATTCCTGCCCTTGACGGTATCCGTCGCGACAACTGCGTTCGTGCTTGCCTGTGGTAGCTCCGAAGCTCCCGCGACTGCACGCCCGGCAGCGACAGCCGCACCGGCCGCGACCGCTGCACCAGCCGCAAAAGCGGCACCTGCAGCAACCGCGCGCCCGGCCGAGAAGGCCGCTGCGGCAGCAACTGCCGCTCCGGCGATGAAGGGCGAGGCAGCAGCAGAAGCCGCACCGGCAGCGACCGCTCGCCCGGCTGAGAAAGCCGCCGAAGCCATGGCTCCTAAGGCCATGGAAGAGGATGTCGAGCTCGTATTTGCGACACGACGTGTTTCCGCGGTTATCGGTCTACCGACCATCGGTCCGTACGCTGGTACACCGACCGTCGGTGGCGGTGTGGAAGAGTACTTCTTCCACTTCGAGAACGGCGACCCGATGACACCCGAACTCGTAGAGTCTTGGGACATCGACCCCGCTGGCACCCGCGTACGCATGACCATGCGATCGCACCCGGACGGTGGAGGCATCCCGTTCAACTCGCCCGTTGGCTTTGAGGACATGGACTTTGGCGTCGTCGACGCCGACAGCGTCGTCCGATACTTCAACGAGTCCAACGCCACAACCAACCCCGACACCACCTACGGCAACTCCGGTGACCTTGCTGCAATCTTCTTGGAAGCCGAGAAGGTCGACGATATGACGGTAGAGATTGGACTGGTTTCCCCGGTCTACTTCTGCCTGCCGATCTCGCAGTTCGGTTGCTTGAGCGCGGCACGAGGTCTCTACTACCTCGCCCACGCCGACTCGATGGGTGTGGAGTGGGCACGTGAGCACCACATCGGCACCGGCCCGTTCGTCCAAGGTCACTGCGTACCTGGCGACCGCTGCACGACCGAGGCTCTTGACGAGCACTGGCGCGCCGTTCCCGACTTCGACAAGTTCACGTACGTGCAGGTTGCTGAGAACAACACTCGTATCGCCATGCTCCGCAACGGCGAAGCCGACCTGGCATCGCTGGACTTCAAACTCGTTCCTGGCGTAGTCCAAGAAGGCTTCCGCTTTGTTGAGACGATGCCCGGCGGTTTCGTTGGACAGTCGATCATGTACCCGGGTCTGCTCTGGGAACACTCCCACGCACGAACTGGTGAGCCGCTAGAGCCTTGGGCCTGCGGTGACCAGCGCAGCGCGGATGCGTTCGACAACGCCTGTGGCTCCGGCCCCAACGAGGGTCCGTACACCCAGGACTACCCGTGGATCGGCAACCCTTGGGGAACCGAGGACGCTCCTTGCACGGACGGTGACGCTCCTGGTCGCGATCGATGCGGAAACGCACCGTACGCTGACACGGACAACCCGCCCGGCATCAGCGACATGGAACAGGCTCGCCTGGTCCGCCTCGCCCAAGCCATCGCGATCGACCGTAACGAGATCAACAACGTCTTCCTCGACGGCAAAGGTACTCCGATCTACTCCGAGTACATGGGCCCCGAGTACCCCGGCTGGGACCCCGACCGAACTACCGGTTGCTGGGACTGGCTAGGCAACCAGATTGACTGCTCGCCTCTCGCGGCTGGCACGATCTTCGAAAACGGCAACCCGTGGACTTTGCCAAACGGTGACCTCGCATTGGCAGACGCCTTGCTGGCCGCCGCTGGCTACCCGCTAGTCGACGGCAGGCGCCAAGGCATCGAGAGCATGACCTTGCAGGCCTACGTTGCAGAGATTGGTGAAGTCAGCCTTGAAGTGGCCGACTACATCACCTCGCAATGGGAGCAGCTTGGAATTGAAATCGAGCAGCTGATCGAGGACTACGGCGGAGTCATCTCGCAAAGGATGCGACGCCGAGTGCAGTTCCTGCCCGTATTCAAGAACGGTGACGTTCACTCGAACGTCTACCCGCTTGACTGGCCGTTGCCGACTGTTGACACCTCATCCAGCCGACCCGGTTGGGGCGTAGGTTTCGAGTCGCAGCCCGGTGGCAAGTGGCTCTTCGAGATCCTTGCCGAGAAGGACAAGGCCGCCCGTGAGCAAGCTCACCTGAAGTGGGTCGACTGGTCGATGTACTGGGTTCAGTACGCTGGCGTGGTCCAGGTACCAAAGGGCGTGGTCGCTGGTCCGAGAATCGCTTCTTGGAACGGTCGCCAACAGCACTACAGCAACATCTCGACTAACCCCGAGTTCATCGTACTCAGGTAAGTCAACTAGATGATTGTGTGGCACGGAGCGCAACGGCTCTAGGGCCGTTGCGCTCCGTCCACCTAGGCGGTGGCGGTGTGTGGATCCCTTTATGGGCCACACATCGCCATTGCCGCGCAAAAGTGCCGATTGGCCCGTACGGTACGAAGCGAAATTCGATTAGAAATCGAACTCCGGCAACTGCCGGATAGGGCCCTCGCGGCCTGTTGTTGACGGCCTACGAGCGACGTAGACACCTAAAGAGGATGCACACAGGATCACCTCCGTTTAGATCCGGGAGCCCGCAATGTTTCGATTTTTGGCAGGTCGCGTGTTCACGTCGCTGGTGTCTGTATTTGGTGCCACTCTTGCGATCTTCATCCTCGTACACGTAAACCCCAAGGATCCGCGCGAGATTTTTGTGCCGCAAAGCGGCTACGGGCTCACTCAGGAGAGCTGGAACCGATTGGGTGACCGGCTGGGGTTCGACAAACCCGCTCCGATCCAATACATCGAATGGCTCGGGCGCGTGTTCAGACTTGATTTTGGTGTTTCATTAGGTTTACAGATCGATGTATGGGACATAATCAAAGGCAGATTAGGCGCAACGGTGCAATTGGGCGTAGGAGGGTGGCTGATCGCCGTGCTGATGGGCATTCCTACAGGTGTGATCGCAGCCGTCTGGAGGGGCGGATTCTTCGACTATTTGGCCCGTTTCGTCGCTTTGGTCGGGCAGGCGGCACCGGCATTTGTAACCGGTATTGTGATGATCTGGATCTTCTCGGTGACGCTGAACGGGATTACGGACGACAATCCGTTTTCGTTCCTGCGAATCTTCGCCATGCCCGCTGGAGGACGGACACCCGATGAGCTCCGCTGGAAGGAATACGTTCTGCCTTGCCTTGCCCTTGGTTGGGGTTCGGCGGCCGGCTTGATGCGCCTCACACGTTCGTCGATGTTGGAAATTCTCGACTCCGAGTTCGTAAAGATGGCGAGAGCCAAAGGCGTCGGCAACACAACCGTGATTTTCAAGCACGCGCTTCGCAACGCGTTGATCGCACCTATAACTTCGATGCTGTTGCTGTTCGCTGGCTTCTTGAACGGTGCCCTAGTTGTAGAAATCGTGTTCTCCTGGCCGGGCATTGGTCAAGTCGCTTTGCAGGACGCAGTTCAAAACAACGACTTCCCGCTGTTACTCGGCACCGTCATAGTGTTCCTCATGTATTTCTTGGTTTTCGCTACGGTTGCCGACATTCTTTACACCGTTATCGACCCTAGGGTCCGGCTGAGATAGTTGGGACGATTGTCAAAAAAGTCGGAAACTTGAGGTAATTTACGCATGGCAACAGAAGTCGACACGACGGAACAGACGACCGAATCTGCAGCGATAGCCAGCGATCAGGCTTCGTACTATGGCCAGACGTCGAACCCGATCACCAAACTCTGGTACTACCTTCGCCGCTACCCGATAATTCCGGTCGTCATTCTGTTGATGTTGCTGATAGCCGCGATTATCGGGCCGTACGTGGCACCCTTCCCGCGCGACAAGGGATTCTCGCACGACCGCAACCTCGGACTGTGGGAAAAATCGCGCGCCTCATACATTCCGCTCGGCGGAACCACCATCGAGGAATTGGCTTTTAGGTCCTGCGGTTTCATCGATCCGAACGGCGGTTCCGACTCTGAGAACATCGAGCAGTGCGGAAAACTGCATATCTTCGGCGCCGATCACACCGGCAGAGACATCTTCAGCCGGTTGCTGCATGGTTCGCGTATATCAATCGCGGTCGTAACCTTCTCTTTGACTTCGGGCATGATCCTAGGTACCGCGGTAGCCCTTTTCAGCGGCTATTACGGCGGCATCCTGGATGAGATTGTCACTCGGTTCGTTGACGTTTGGAACGCACTTCCGTTCCTGATGGTTGCCATTGTTGTGACGCAGCTATTCGGTGCCAAAGTCAATGTTCTGGCCTGGAAAGTAGACATGCTGTTGTTCGTGCTCATGCTCGTTGCGTGGGTCGGATTCGTGCGAGTGATCCGCGCGCAGGTGTTCGTATTGCGCGAACTGGACTACGTGGCGGCTGCCAGGGTCGCCGGTGCTTCCGACATACGGATCATTTGGCGCCATCTCGTCCCCGGAATCATGAACACCGTGATCGTGGTCGCTAGTTTGAACACGAGCGGGCTGATACTTGCTGAGTCGACGCTCAGCTTCGTCGGTGCCGGCATTCAACCGCCTACGCCAGCGTGGGGTGTGATGACCAACGAAGGACGCGACTACATTCTCGAAGCGCCGCACCTGACACTGGTCCCAGGGTTCGCCATATTCTTAGTCGTGCTGTCGATGAACTTCTTCGGCGACTGGTTGCGTGACCGGCTAGACCCGCGTCTGCGACAAGTGGCTTAAAAACAGTCGAGGAGTGTGCCGATGAAAAAAAGCGCAGTTGCACTCTTAATTGCCGTTTGGGCAGCGATGTCCGCCGCGACGGCGATTACAGCATGTGGCGGTCCCTCGCAGTTCGAAACGATTCAGACCTTCGAAGCTGACCTGAAGGTCCAAAACTCTACAGCGACCGCCGAAGCAGTCATTGCCGCAGGTGGCGACCCAGATGCAGGGATAACCGTAGGCAAAAACACGATCGCAGCGCAAGTCCAAGCGACCGCACAAGCAAGGGCGACTGAAGAAGCCGAAGCTGGTGAGGGAACTGGCGGCGCCGCAGTCGGTTCAGAGGCTGGTTCTGAAAGCGCGCAGGAAGAAGGCGCGGAAGCCGCCGAGATCGAAGTTCCCGAAGGCCCCGCCCTCGAAGGGGAAGCCGAGGTCATCATGGCGGACCCGAGCTTCTTCGATCCCGAAGTCATCAAAGTCAAAGTCGGAACAACGGTCACATGGACGAATCCGAGAGGCAGCCCGAGCAGCGCTACCGCTTTCGACGATGCAGCCGAACAGTTTGATACAGAGGACCTCTGGAAATCTTCGTTTAACCCAGAAGTTGGCAGCGCATCTCACACCTTCCAGGTCGTTGGATGTCATCGCTACCGATCTGAGTTCTCTGGCGACACCGCGACGGGCGCTGTCTGCGTAGTCGAATAACCTCAACTGCAAGACCTAACGTAAAGCGCTCTCGCTGGGTTCCGCGAGAGCGCTTTTTTGTTCAGTACCGGATTAACGCCGCGGATTGGTTGATCAACCGCCGCCCACTGGTCGAACAATCTCGAGCGTATCGCCGTCCTCGATAACAACGTTTGAATACTCGTCGCGGGGCACTACATTGGCATTGTGTGCCACGGCCAAACGTCGGCCGGAAAGCCCCTTATCCTCGAGATAAGCTTGCAGACTGATCGATTGCGGGAGCTCTAGATCGCGCCCGTTGATGGTTACTCGGATCGCCATTTCTAGGTGGTCGAGTTCGGTTATGCGGTCGGCGAAACGACTCGCCGTGGCAACGTTTTATGCGGCTTCGGAGACGGCTACGGCGCTGGTGTCGATGTGGTTGCCTTGCGAATCGATGATCTTGGGCTGAGCGTGTTCAAAGATCGTTTCTTGGGTGACAATGCACTTGGCCGCGTCTGAAAATGAAGGCAGCGCGTACATCGCATCCATTAACACGCCTTCGACGATAGAACGCAATCCTCTTGCCCCCATCCGTCTTGTTTGGGCGTATTCGGCAATCGCAACGAGCGCGTCTTCCGTGAATTCGAGCTCAACATTGTCGAGACCAAACAGCTTCTCATATTGCGAGACGATGGAGTTTTTCGGCTCTACCAATACCTTCACCATCTGCTCTAGCGTCAGGTCGGAAAGACCTACCACTACAGGGATTCTTCCGATGAACTCGGGTATGAATCCGTAGTTTCTGAGGTCTTCAGGTGCCACATCGGTCAAATCACGCCCATCCTGCCCGGATCCGTGTTGAATGGATGCATAGGCATCTACGATCGCATTGGTGCGGAAGCCCATGCCGTTACCATCCTTCGCCGTCCGCTCCCGTTTGCGGATGATCTGATCGATGCCATCGAATGCACCACCGAGGATAAAGAGGATGTTCTCGGTGTTGATCTGGATGAACTCTTGGTGCGGATGCTTTCGACCGCCGTGGGGCGGCACGTTCACGACGTTTCCTTCGAGTATTTTGAGGAGTGCTTGTTGAACCCCCTCCCCCGAAACGTCTCGAGTAATCGACGGGTTCACGTCTTTTCGGGCGATCTTATCGATTTCGTCGATGTAGATGATGCCCCGTTCTGCGCGCGCTACGTCACCACCTGCTGCCTGAAGAAGCCGCAACAATATGTTCTCAACGTCTTCACCGACGTAACCAGCCTCGGTGATCGAAGTGGCATCGACAATCGCGAAAGGAACCTTTAAAACCTGGGCCATGATCTGCGCCAAGTAGGTTTTGCCGCAACCAGGAGGTCCGACCAACATGATGTTGGTCTTCTGAAGTTCTATGTCGTCCTCTTTGTCGCTCTGTTGACTCGCCAACAGCCGCTTGTAGTGGTTGTAAACACCGACGCTGAGGACCTTCTTCGCCTGATCTTGCCCGATCACGAACTCTTGAAGCTGTTCGTAGATCTCGATCGGTTTGGTGGGGTAGACGTTCGTCGTCTTTGTCTCGGGTTTGGCGTTGGACCTAGGAGCCTGCGTGGCCTGCCGAATGATTCCCCGACACCGGTCAACACACTCGTCACAAATGAAGATGCCGTTCGGACCGGCAATTAGCATACGGATCTCTTGCTGTTGCTTCTTACAGAACGAGCAGCGTTTTTGGACGCGCCCCCTCTGTATCGAGTTCCTATCGCCGCTGCCGTTCATTCAATCGATCCGATTGCGTTACGCCGATGATCCGAGTGTTGTGTTTCGTTGATGAGCGTTACGCCGCTCCCGCTTCCAAGATTTTAGCGTTTCCTGTGCCATCGGTCGCGTAATGGACTTCGTCGACGAGACCGTATTCGACGGCCTGCTCTGAAGTCATCCAAAAGTCGCGGTCGCTGTCTCGCGCCACCTGTTCGTAAGGTTGGCCCGTGTGGTCTGCGATGATTTGGCGCAACCTGTCTTGTATTCGCAGCGTTTCGCGGGCGTGAATCTCGATGTCGGCGGCTTGACCCTGCATTCCACTCCACGGCTGGTGCATCATGATCGTCGAGTTCGGCAGCGCATACCGCTTACCTTTGGTGCCCGCTGTCAAGAGAACAGTGCCAAAGCTCGCGCAAAGACCGACCGCGATGGTTGAAACGTGGCAGGAAACGAGTTGCATCGTGTCGTAAATCGCCATGCCGTCGTACACGGACCCGCCGGGCGAATTGATGTACATGTTGATGTCACGTTCGGGGTCGTCAGCAGCGAGGTACAACAGCTGTGCGACGATCGTATTGGCCACTCCGGCGTTGATCGGTGTGCCGAGGAAGATTATCCGCTCTTTCAACAGGAGGGAATAGATGTCGTAAGCACGCTCTCCACGCGTACCGGTCTCAATGACCATCGGAATCAGGTTTTGCGGCGTTTCGATCTGGGTCATTTGACTAGGGTCTCCGTGTTCAAGGGTTATTCGGATTAGTGATAGGTTTCGGAAAAGCTGGTTATGATTCTTCAGTTTCGTTCGCAGATTCGTCGCCCAACCCGCGCACCATGTTGACAACCTTTTCAATGGTTCGCTGTCGTTGCAGATATGACTTGATCGACTGCCGAGTCTGTTCATTGTCTTCCAATTTCTGTTCGTCCGACGTGGCGGATTCATTCGCTCGTTCGATCTCAGCAGTAACGTCTTCGTCGGAAACATCGACGTTTTCGGCTTCTACCAGTTGTTCGACTATGAGAGCATTCTTTATGTCCCGCTCCGCCATCTCGTTAGCGTTGTTGAGATCCTCTTCGGAGATATCGTCGGCCGTGATCTGCTGCCCCGCACGCCCCGCCATGGCTTGACGCTGTTGAACGTAGCGTCCAAGGACGTTGCGTCCTTCGTACTCGACGACAATCGGTGAGATCGTGAATTCACTGGCTTCGACGATCTCGTCAAACAACTTGCTCTGGATCGAATTAACCAGCGTCTGCTCTGCTCGCTGACCCAACTGGTCTCTGATGTGCTCTGTAAGTTGCTCGACCGTTTCGACGTCGGGAACTCCCGTTGTAGCGACCATGGCATCATCGAGTTCAGGTACGAACTCCTCGCGCACGTCCTTCAACTCGACCTTGACATGGGCCGTCTTGCCAGCGAATTGCAACGAATCGGATTCATCGGACACCGGGAACGAAAACTCTTTTTCGTCGCCAACCGACATCCCGATAATTCCTTGATGCAACCCGACGAACACTTCGCCGTAGGTTTCAAGGTCTAGGTTGAGTTGAAACTGACGGTCGTCGAAATCCCATACCGTTTGATCATCGGCGGCCATGTTGAGATCGATCGTCACGATGTCGTTTTCTTGCGCGTCGCGTTCGACCGGCACCGAGTACGCTTGAGATCGCCGAATCTGCATGAGTAGTGCTTCGACCGCTTCTTCCGACACCTCTTCAGGTTCGTCTTCATATCGTATCGACCTATAGTCGCTCAACTCGACGGTCGGTTGTAGCGGGACGGTCGCGACAATCGTCACGGAGGGTTCGGTGTTTTCGACGTTGACACGCGGCGGCGCGAAAGGTGCCAGGTTCTCTTCCCTGACAGCATCGCCGACGGCTTCGGGCACCAGCGATTCCATCGCCTCTTCTACGAGGTAATCTTTGCCAACGAAGTTCTGCAATAGCGCCCGGGGGGCTTTGCCTTTGCGGAAACCCGGAATGTTGACTCGCTGAGCAACGCGACGCACCGCGGCGTTCATGTGCTTGCCCACTCGTTCGTCGTCCACCTCAAGCCGGAGCACGATTTCGCCGTTATCGGAGCTTTCGCGTGAGACGTTCAATCTCGGTTCTTTCGCTTTCGAGATGCCTTGAATGCAGATTCGTGAACTCTAGCGACCGTAAAACAGCGGATGGTTGACGAAATCGTTGAGTTGCGACTCCTACGAGTCTAATTTACCGCCGTTTCAGCCCTAGCCGGACGACGGTGTGCCATGCGCGGGTAGGACACTGGCTTATTGTTTCTCGTCAGCGTTGACGGAAAGGCGCAACTCGCCGAGTTGTTCGTCTGCGATGGCGGAAGGTGCATCGAACAATGGATCCCAAGCCGATTGGGTCTTCGGAAACGCGATGACTTCGCGGATGTTGGATTGTCCGGCCAGCATAGCCGTGATCCGGTCCAAACCCAGTCCCATACCACCATGAGGGGGAGCGCCGTATCGAAAGGCCTTCAACAAGTGTCCGAACCGTTCTTCAATCTCATGGTCCGGGTAACCGATCACGTTGAAGACCTTCATCTGCAGTTCCGGATCAAAGATCCTGATGCTGCCGCTGCCAAGTTCGACACCGTTGCAAGTCAGATCGAAGAGATCGGCGTAGACGCTGCCGGGGTCGCTCTCGATTAGCGGGATGTGCTCCTGTTTCGGAGACGAGAACACGTGATGTGCCGGTGCCCATGCGCTCGCGTTCTCATCCCATTCGAAGAGAGGGAAATCGAAAATCCAGGCGAACCTGAAATCGTTGTCGTCAATCAGATCTAGTTGCTGAGCCATTTCGGCGCGCAAAGCAGACAATGCGTTGTTCGCGATGTTCTGGTTTCCGGCAACGATGAGAACCAGATCGCCTGGTCCAGCATTCACTGACAGGGCGATCTCCTTGACTACCTTTATCGAGAGATAGTTCTTGAGCGGCGAACGCACATGTCCTTCATTGATATCCGAAATTGAAGGTGCCGAATCGTCGATGGCGATGTAGACGAGACCTTGCGCTCCCGCAGCGCGTGCGACATCGATCAGTTGGTCCGTCTGACGACGCGTATAACCCGCGCAACCCGGTGCCGAAAACGCTCGTATCGTGCCTCCGGCTGATGCCACAGCTTGGAACACGCGAGCGTCAGACTTCGCCGCGATGCTCGTGATTGTGGACATCTCCAAACCGTAACGAGTGTCGGGTTTGTC
The DNA here is from genome assembly GCA_965203505.1 of Dehalococcoidia bacterium. Lineage (GTDB taxonomy): Bacteria > Chloroflexota > Dehalococcoidia > Lucifugimonadales > Lucifugimonadaceae > Bin127. Next base: position 2,761,916 of record OZ241880.1, on the reverse strand, counting down.
TGATCCGTATCTTTCGATCGCCTCGTCATACGAGAGTTTCGCGAACGGTGTCTCGAGGCGCGCATCAGGCCGGATCTCCTTCACGATACGGGTGTACAGTCCTTCGACGAGCGCCATAACGTCCTCTTGATGTACGAAGCTCATCTCCAAATCTAGTTGTGTGTGCTCAGGTTGGCGATCAGCACGCAAGTCTTCGTCCCGGAAGCATTTGGCGATTTGGAAATACCTTTCCACGCCGGAAACCATCAAGATCTGTTTCATCTGCTGGGGCGACTGCGGCAATGCATAGAACGATCCAGGCCTAACCCGCGAAGGCACCACGTAGTCTCTCGCTCCTTCAGGTGTCGACTTGATCAGGATCGGAGTCTCGACGTTCGTGAAACCGTTGTCGGTCAGGTGGTCCCAAATCAGATGAGTGACGCGGTGCCTGAGTTGCAATCGACCAAGCATCTCAGGACGTCGAATATCGATGTACCGATATGCCATTCGAGTAGATTCGTCGGCATCCGTGTCGTCTTCAACTTCGAAAGGCGGCGTCGTGGAACGGTTCAAAATCTGAGCATCGTTGACGATGAGCTCAACTTCGCCAGTTGCCAAGTTAGGGTTGGCCGCTCCTGGCAGGCGTGCTCGAACTGTGCCTTGCGCTTGGACCACCCACTCGCTTCGCATCGCTTCGGCGAGCTGGTGGGCGTCAGGTGCGCTTTCAGGGTTGAAAACGACTTGGAGAAGCCCGGTGCGATCCCGCAGGTCTACGAAAACCAAGTTGCCGTGGTCACGTCGGCGATGGACCCAACCGGCAACTGTTACCTGCTTGCCAATGTCCGATGCGCGTGGCGCGCCGCAATCTGTGTCTTTGTACATGGAAAAACCTAGTGAGTCTGAGTGGTTTTGCGAGACGTGTGCGTGAACGGTAGGCGTATCCGGTGCAACGTCCTCGCTTACTAACGCGGATTTCGTCTGGGCGAGAGCACCGAGATCAAGCGACTCGTCGTTCCCGACCAGACCGCCGATTATCCGCGAATTTCCACAGACCGGTAACCGCTAGTGACGCACCAAGAATCTTCAGTACGTCGCCCGGCATGTAGACATACATGCCATCCAACATGAGCTTGCCGTCCGCGGGCCAGCCGAAATCTCCGATCGCCAACCAAATGATAGCTGGGAGGTAGAGAGCCAAACCGCCAATCGCGATGGCCCAAAGCGAGTTGGAGCGGGCTAATCCATACTGACTCAAAGCTCCGATGATCGCGGCTGCAAACACGAAACCAATCAGGTAGCCACCAGTCGGACCTGTCACATAGTTCCAACCTTCAGCAGGTGTCGTGAATCCCCACGGTTGGTTGGCAAACGCGAGAAACCCGAGAGTGCCGATGGCGATGTAGCCGATGACAGTCACCAAACCCCAGCGCAACCCCATTATTCCCGCAACCGACAGAACTGCAAATGTCTGGAGCGTAACTGGTACTGGGTTTCCCGGTAGATAAAACCGGATCTTTGCACAGACCACGATAAACGCGATGAACGCGACGGCTACTGCGATGCGGTGAAGCGTGGTTGCTTCGGGGATGAGAGCATCGAATAGGGGTGGGGTTCCGTTCGATGTCAACCAACGTTTTGGTGCCGCCGGTGCCGCGATGGTCGGTGAGTTCATCGTCTTCTAATCCACATGCATCGGCAACCGAGGTGTCGAATCTCACGCCTCGATCGGCAAGCTATAGGATCGCTTGCGGACTCCGAGCGAGACAAACGTCTCGGTCCTCTGCACACCCGGCGTTTTCCCAACATGATCCCTGATGAATTCACCGAGGCTCTCGGCGTTTGGTAGCGTCGCCCATGCGAACACATCGTAGGTGCCGGTTGTGATGCTGACTAGGGTAGTGTACTTGAATTCGGCCATCCGCGATGCCACTTCTTCAAGCATGTCAGGCTCAACCTGCATTCCGATGAGCACCTCTGATTGGTAGCCCATCTTCTGCGGGTCTTGGACTGTCACGATGTCGATCGTCTTGTCGCTGGTAAGTTTCTTCAGGCGCCTACGGACTGTTCCTTCACTCACCTTCACCTTTTTCGCGATTTTCGCGTTTGCGGCCCTACCATCTTCATTCAGCGCGGCGATTATTTGACGATCTATCGCATCCATGCAGCAGTTGCTCCTGTTTCAGTGAGGTTTCGTGGCGCGCATCTACTGGGTCGGCTATTTGGGTGACACAAGTTCAACCCGGCGTGCAGACTTCGGACTCGATATTTGCAGAACTCGAAATCGAAGCCCGAATAGCAGACGATAACGATGCACAAATCCCAATTATATAGCGCGATTGCGTAAAAATCGAGCGAATCAGTGAAATTCTTCGAACGGCGCTGGGCCTGGATAATGGCCGAGAATGCGCAGTGACTAGCGTAACCGTTGCATTACAATTTTAATCGCGAAGCGGCGGGTTCCAAAATTCGTCGCGCGTCGACCGATATCGGAGCGTCAAAATAGCGCCTCGTCTTGAACTGACGCAACAGAGAGTAGGAAAAGATGGCCAACCAGCAAGAGATTGCGATTGTGTCTTTCACACCGACGGCCTTGGAAAAGCTCGTCGAGGTGATGGCGGAGCAGGAAGCATCCGATGCCTACTTGCGCATTTCGGCGTCACCCACTCCGCAGGGCGGCGTTGAATACGCATTCGGACTTGAGGATGAACCTGCCGAAGACGATACGTCAGTGGAAGAAGGGTCCGTAAAGGCCTTGGTTGACGAAGGCAGCATTCCACTAATTGCCGGTTCGAGCATCGACTACGTCGAAGGTTTCCAGCGCTCTGGATTCGTGATCTCGAACCCAAACTTCGCCGGCGGTTGCGCCTGTGGCGGTGGTGGTTGCGGTTGCAGCGGCGGAGGCTAGCCGAACATCGCACAAAACATCCGGACATCCAAGAACGCATTCCGTTCTTGATCAACCGTTAATTCAGCAATGGGAGTTGTCAGACGGTGACATACATAATCTCTAAAGCCTGCGTGGACGTAATGGACGGTTCCTGCGTCGATGTCTGCCCGGTCGACTGCATCTATTCGAAGCCCGGCGACAACATGCTGTACATCAATCCCGACGAATGCATCGATTGTGCCGCTTGCGAACCCGTATGTCCCGAAAACGCCATCTTCCCCGAAGATCAGGTCCCTGACGACGAACAAGAGTACATCGCTCTTAACTACGACTACGACTACGACAGTTCCGAACCAGGGAAAAACACCTAGTTCACCGCTGAATTGAAGTAGCCGAACCGGGTCGTCACCGCTCGCAGCTGTGATCGGCCGTTCGCTCCCTGAATTAACCGATCGCTTGGAGCGCCTCTGACAAAGGCATCCGAATCGTCGTGAATATCGGGGTTTCCGACTCAGTGAATTGGGCACCCGGGACTTCGCGCAGATCCATGACGAGTGAAACAAACTCCGAAGGTTCGTCAGTCTCGAACGCCACCACGAACTCCGGGTCGTCGATACCGAACGAGTAGGTCGTATTGATTGTGACGCCTGGGTATCCGTGGCCGATCCGGAAGTGATCGTTCATCATATCTTGGCGTTCTTCCATCTGCAATCCGTACCAAGGACGTGTCTTCGTCATCGGATAGACGATGAAGTAACGCTTGTCTTTGCGCTCGACGTCAGGGTTCCCGCCCCCATGCTTGTATCGTGTCTGTCTGCGGAGCGACAGATAGGAGTGAGGTTGATCGAAGTGTGCCGCCGCTTCGGTTTGATTTATCGCCACCGCGGTCGTATGGAATGTTTCAACGCTCGGAGCGCTTTGAAACAGCAGCAAGTCGACGTCAGCCCGCGTCCCAACCGCGCTGAAACTCGAAACCGAAGCACCAGTCGCTTCGCCAATTTCCTGGATCGCAGAGATCAGCTCTTCGCGGAACTGGCTCTTGCGCCCCGGCTCCAACATCCGCCAAGACGGTCGAGCCTTGAAGAATGAGAACTTGACATAGTCACCGTATTCGATGTTGGGCATGGTTTTGTGGAGGCTTAATCTTGCTGGTCTCAACTCGCCGCCGTTCAGGCGAATCCAGCGGATTGCTGACCTTTAAAGTATAGGAAACGAGTTTTGTTCATCTGAGAAAACGGGTGGCATACAGATCCAGCGGTTGTTTGACAATTTCAAAAACGCAATCCAATCTGACGCGAAACGAAAATTGGAACTCGAATGCCCACGCTAGCAATCACTTCACTCATCCGCGACGACCAACCGCTCAGCGCCATGGTCGATTTCGCCATCGAAAACGGTTTTAAGGCGATAGAACTGAACGGGCGGCATCATTGTGCCGAAACCCTCTCGCAAAAGGATATCGATTACGTTCGCGGAATCGCCGACTCGCACGGTATCACATTCAACCTCCATTACAACCACGGAGCGCTTCCTGGTTCCCATGTGACGCGCACTTGGAATGCAACGTTGGAGAGTTTCATTAGCAACCTCGAAATGACGCATTTGCTCGGTGGCAAGGTCGTAGTTCTGCATCCAGGGAAAATCGATGTGCCGACGCTACAGTCACCCGAGGATGGATCTGAACTGATTCGACGCGAAGCTGTACGAAACGTAATGAAGTTTGCGAGTCGTGCGGCACCGACCGCCGAGCGGCTCGGCGTGAAAATCTGTATCGAGAACCTTTTCCACGATCCCGGCTATGTCTTGATGTCTTACGATGACCTAGCCTCAGTGATTGACCACGCCGACAGCGACCATGTGGGTGCCACGATTGATATCGGCCACTGCATGAGGGGTGACGGGATCGCCGATGCTGTATCGACTCTTGGATCGCGTGTCCGCCACCTGCACCTCAACGATGTCATCGATGGCGTTGACCACCAAGAAATTGGGACAGGCATCCTCGATCTGAACGAGATCGCCCCACTGGTCTCGCCCGACCTTGGAGTCAAATTTGCGACGCTCGAAGTTGGAGCCCGATCACTCGATGGCGAGCAGATTATCCTGAGAAGCCGCGACGTTCTAAGGAAACGCTACGGAGCAGCAGTGGATTAGTTAGCCAGATTGGGTGACGGTGCGTTAAACCGCGCACTCGCCTTCGCCGCGCTCCAATTTGTAGAGCACGGTCTTGCCCCAATCCATGTAGGTGTTAATGTTCTCGCGCTCGAGTGGCCCGATCTCGGCCTTCCATGGAGCAAACATGTCCTCGTATGGCTGGGTGCCGATCCGGTCGACAAACTCGTTGAACTCTTCGCCATCGTTGCGGTTCGCTTTGTAGTGATCGATGATCATCTCCAAAGCCTCAGGCGCACGTTTTGCCGGCACACGCGCACGGACTCGATTGCCAACTCGCACGGGACCGTCAGTCGATTCGCCTGCGATGAACAACTCGTACGCTGGCACTTGGCCCCCTGCGCCTTTCATAACGGCGCCGTGGAATCCGATGTTTGCAACGTGGTGCTGACCGCAAGAGTTCGGGCATCCGCTTGCCTTGATGTGAATCTTGGAGACTCCCGCATCGGAGACGTCCAGCGCGTCGAGCTTTTCACCCAGCGCCTGGTTCAATCCCATGGAAGACGTGATCCCGAGTTTGCAAGAGTCGGTTCCTGGGCACGTCACGATGTCGCGGATGGTCTCGCGACCGCTGGTCGCCATGCCGATCTTTTTGAGAGCGAGATAGACGTCGTAAAGCGCCTCAGTTCGCACCCATCGGAAAACGATGTTCTGCTGCTGGTCGATACGTGCGCGACCACCACCATATTCGCGGGCGATGTCAGCTAGTGGTTGCCACTGTTCAGCGTAGATGTCGCCGCGTTCCACCCGGACGTATACGACGTTGAAGCCGTCTTGCCGCTGCTCTTCTACCGAAGATGCCTTCCAGAGGTCGTAGTCCGCATCATCCATCGGTGCCGGGGTGGCGTTCGACGGTGACGCAGGCGCGTCGGCCTCTTCGTCCTCGATGAACAGCAACGTGTCGAGATCAATCTCCTTGTTGGCCCAATCTCCCTTGAGCTCTTCGGCGACCAATTCACGGAATTTCTCAATGCCGAGCCGCTTGATCGTGTACTTGATCCGGGCCCGCATCAAGTTCTTTCGCTCTTCGTCCTGTCGGTTGAAGATCCTCAACGCGGCTTCGGCGTGTCGGATGTAGTCCTCGACGGGAACAAATTCGCTCAACGTCTCCGCCATCTGCGGCATGATCGACAAACCGCCGCCGACCACGATCTTGAAACCAAACTTGCCGTCACGCTCGCGGGCGATAAAACCCATGTCGTGGAACGGCGTCATCGCTTCATCTTTTTCCGATCCAGAGAATGCCGTCTTCGATTTGCGTGGCATGTTCTGGGTGGTAGGATGTCGCAGGAAATATCGAGCATACGCGGCTGCGTAGGGCGAAACATCGAACACCTCGTCTTTAGACACGCCAGCCGTGGGATGAGCAACTACGTTGCGAACGGTGTTGCCGCAAGCCTCGCGAGTGGTCAGGCCAGCATCTCCGATATCGCGCATCAGATCCGGTGTTTCGTCTAGAGGGACGTGATGGAACTGAATGTTCTCACGAGTGGTTAAGTGACCTTTCTTTAGCGGAGCGTATTTTTCGGAGACTTCGCCGAGGACCTCCAGCTGACGGGCGGTAAGCCCTCCGAAAGGTGCCTTGATTCGGACCATCTGGCGGTCTGGCTGTCGTTGCCCATACACCCCCTGCCGGAGCCTGAATCGCATGAATGCAGTCTCTTCGAAGTCACCTGCCCTGAACCGTGCCTTCTGCTCTTCGAAATTGGCGATTTCTTCGCCGTCGATCTGCAAAACCCGCGCTCCCGCAGCATCGGGTTCCCAGTTGGTTTGTTGTTTGGTTACAGTGGTAGTCACGGTGTGATTGCTCTTGAATGAAACGCCGCCCAAGCGCTCGTTGTGCGCCAATTAGTGGTAATCATACATCGCATGTACATCGGCGATGAATTCGGAAATTCATCTGGCGATAACCGAATCTATGAACCAACCCGCGGTTCGATAGACTATTCGGCAAGTTGACGTTGGCGAATGGCATATTGGGATGGAGAATCCGATGACCGAAATCGATTTTGAAGGCATACATTTCATGATGCCGACGCCGTTCGCGTCCGATGGCTCGGTAGATACCAATTCCATCGCCCGGCTAGTCGATCAAGCTGCTAGATCGGGTTGCACCGGTGTCGTCACATTGGGTGTGATGGGCGAGGCACACCGCCTGAATGATGCAGAACGGGCACCGATAATAGAAGCCGTGGTCAGTGCTTGTGGCGACAGATTGACGGTCACTGTCGGCGTCAGCGGTCAAAGCGGCGCTCAAGTGGTCGATCGCGTCCGGGAAGCTCAGAGCATCGGCGCTACCGCGGTCATGGCTTCCCCACCTTCATTGGCCAAGCCCAACGACGCGGCTGTTTACGCGTACTACAGTCACATCAACGATGCGTCCTCCATACCGATCGTCGTCCAAGACTTGCCAGAGCAAACAGGCGTGCACATGTCTGCCGAATTCATCGCTCGGTTAAACGCCGATCTGGACAACGCCAAGTATCTAAAACTCGAAGACCCTCCAACTCCGCCCAAGATATCCGCGGTGCGGCGCGCATCGGGTGATCGGATCGGCATTTTCGGGGGGCTCGGAGGGGCTTTCCTGTTCGAAGAATTGCAGCGCGGTGCCGTCGGGACAATGACTGGCTTCGCCTACCCTGAGGCATTGGTCAAGATCCACCGGCAGTACAGTCAAGGCGATATCGAAGGGGCCCGGCAAACCTTCTACGGTTGGTTGCCGTTAATCAGATATGAGAACACCGCGGGACTCGGTCTGTCGATACGCAAACACATCATGGCTAGACGCGGATTGCTTGCTTCGCCCGCAATCCGGCCTCCGACACCCGCGATTGACGAACTAGGAGAGGCTGAATTAGACGACATTCTGGACGCGATGGCGGTATTCATTGATACCGAGATCGCGCCTGATTCAGCAGCCGCGTGAAACGATGTGAAAAACAACGCGGAAACATCCTAACGGTATGATTAGCCACTAGAAAGTTCTGTCCCGCCACCGCGACGCCAGTGTCGTTTATCGAAGCCCAACGTCGATGACAGGCCAATCGCCAATCAAATCCCCAGATCCTGAAACCAAGACGATCTACTGCATGCACTGCGGTACCGCTGCAAATGCAGACGCCTACGCTTGCAACCGATGTGGGGAACGCGTTTACGTTCCAGACCCATCGCGGGTCCCACCGTTGGGCTTTACCAGTTGTCAAATCTGCGCTGCAGTGAACGAAGCCCATGCTTCGTACTGCGCCATCTGCTCGATTGAGATAGACCAAAATACCCGGATCTCGCCAGGCGGAGCCGACATGCACCGCAACGAAAGAGACCGCAGTTTAGGTTTTGGCGATGAACGCCAACATAGCGAGTCGTCTGGCGAAAAAGAGCGAAGTGCGGGCTATCGAATCGGAGCAGGGACATTCAGACCGAGTCAATGGGGTTTTTCCAAGCGCAACCGACCGTCCAGCGATGATCCCGACGAAACTCCTCAAGAAATCCAAAGATGGAACTGGTCAGCCTTCATATTGGGACCGATATGGGGCGTGGTCCACGGACTGTGGTGGACGATCCTTGGATTTATGCCTTTGCTCCCGGTGCCGACGTTGAGAACTTTGGGTTTCGTCGTGCTGATAGGGGTGATGTTGATTTTGGGACTGAAGGGCAACGAGATGGCTTGGCGCGCTCGCCAATGGGAAAGCCCGGAGAAGTTCTTGGCGGTTCAGCAACGATGGGCCACGTGGAGCATAGTTTTCGCCATCGGAGCGTTCGTCGCCGTCATCGTCTTCCTACTCGGGCAGGGTTAGATACTGCTGAGGGTCCACTTGGATTTCGGTGTCGCCCCTCGCCGAGAAGTAACCGTCGAATCTGCGTTGCAGCGAGCGGATGTAATCCAAATTGGCGAACGACGGGGTAGCCATGATCACCGCGTCTTCGTGATTGTCTGAATAGTAGCGCCGGCGGACCCCGATTTCGCTGAACCCGTACTTCCGATAAAGCGTCTTCGCAGCATCGTTAGATTTGCGGACCTCGAGAGTGACGTTCGTGGCACCGATCTTGGCGGCTTCGCAAAGCGTCGCGATGGTTAGCAGTTCCCCGACCCCCTGTCTGCGCTCACTCGGTCGCGAGGCGATAACCATGATGTGCGCTTGATCGACCGGGGTCCAAATTCCAACCAACCCAACGATTGATCGCGAGCCGTGCGGGGGGCCCAATCTAACCCCTGAAACGGAAATCAATGACCTCAATCTGCTATGCCAACTCATGCCCATGGTATCGCCGGCATCATCGCCACCATTGCCGCTCTGAGAGTCTTTGGTCACGACGATATAGGTCGTGTTCTTTCGTTTCATCTCCCGAGCCGCCGAAGATTTGGGCGCAGTCGACCCGAACGCTTCCTTGATCACGAAGTCGATGGCGAAGGCGTCACGTTTAGAGGCGTATCGAGCACGATACGGATTCGCGTATACATCGGAGCCGCTTTTGACGGCGAAGTCGTTGCTTGAACCGACGCTGACAGAAGGATTGGCCATGAGTTGAATTGTGAGGAACGCGCCATTGATCGGCGAATGCGGCGCTCTTCTACGACTCTAGCGCAAGTTCTACGCGCGACGATGCCCGACGAACCTCCGCCGGGCTGAGCGGAGGTTTTAGTGAAGCACTCTTGGGATCACTCTCAATATGTCGCGAAAAACGTGATGCAAAGCACAACAGAGCGTAGAATCATACTCTTATGGGTTTCTTCATAAACCTGTTCAAACGCCTGACCATGCCGACCGCTGTGTCAGCGACGACTGGCACCACGCGCGCTTCCTCCCGATCCGACGCCGATGCGGAAACCGGAAGTTTCAAGGTGCTGATGCGCATTGTCCGCATGGCCTTGGACTATCCCGGACTCCTCGCCATCGGACTCGTCTTCATCATCGGTGCCTCATTGTTCCAACTCTTCATACCTTTGCTCATCGGCAATGGTGTGGACACCGTCGAGAAAGCGTTCACTTCGCCAAACCCCGACACGGACGCCTTACAGCGGACGCTGTTACTCACAGCCTTGTTCTTGTTGGGCTCGGCAGTCTTGCGAGGTCTCTTCACCTTCGGCCACATGTACATCAGCGAAAACGTCGCGCAACGGCTCGGTTACCGCTTGCGGATGCTCTATTACGAAAAGTTGCAGCGCCTCAGCTTCGCCTATCACGACCGCGTTCACACCGGCGATCTGCTCACTCGCGGCCTGCTCGACATCGAAGGCATTCGCGCGTTCGCGAGCCGAGGTCTGCTCAGGGTGGTATATCTCGCCGTATTCGTCGGCACCGGCACCTTCCTCATGATGCGCGTCGATTGGGAACTCGCCCTCATCAGCCTCAGCTTCGTCCCCATCGCCGGATGGCGCGCAATCGTCGCTCGACTCCAAACCTCGCGCGGATGGCGACTCTACCAAGAGGAAATGGGACGCCTCACCAAGGTGATGGACGAGAACCTCAAAGGTATCCGAGTAGTGCGATCCTTCTCCGCCGAACCTTACGAGATGGAGAAGTACGACAAATCGTCCAACGAAGCATTCACCCGTGCATTCCACCTAGTTAGCGTCAGATCCAAAAACCTCTCCATCATCACACTCGCATTCCTCGGCGTCATGTCCATCGTCCTACTAGTCGGAGGATTAAAGGTCCTCGACGAAAACGACCCGTTCTCCTTGGGACACCTCGCTCAGTTCCTCGCGTTCATGTCAATCATGCAGAACCCCGTACGACAACTCGGGATGGTCGTCGCAGGTTGGGCGCAAGGCGCCACCTCCGGCAAGAGACTCTTCGAAGTGCTCGACCAAATCCCCGAAATTGATGACAAACCCGGCGCCAAAGACCTCGTCCTCACCGACGGCGCGCTGCGCTTCGAACACGTCGATTTCGCCTACATGGACGAATATGGCGACGAGCAAGTACTGACTGATGTCTCATTCGAAGCCCGGCCCGGCCACACCATCGGCATCGTCGGCCCGCCAGGTTCCGGGAAATCCACCCTCGCACACCTCATCCCGCGCTTCTACGATCCCATCGCCGGCCGAATCCTCATCGACGAACAAGACATCTCCGATGTAACCCTCTCGTCCCTCCGCCGGACCGTCGGCGTAGTCGAACAAGACACATTCCTGTTCACAACGACCATCGACAACAACGTAGCCTACGGCGATCCGTGGGCCGAGCACCGCAACATCGAAAGTGCCACCTCAAACGCCCAAATGAGCGAATACGTCGAACGTCTGCCCAGCGGATACGGAACACTCATCGGCGAACGCGGCGTCTCCTTGTCCGGTGGTCAGCGCCAACGGCTATCCATCGCACGCAGCATCATGCTTCACCCGCAGGTCATTGTCTTCGACGACTCAACAGCCGCCATCGACGCCGCGACTGAGCAACGAATCAGAGCCGCACTTCAAGAGGTGACCGCCGACCGCGCCACAATCATCATCTCCCACCGCCTCAGTTCGCTGATGCACGCAAACGAGATCCTCTTCCTAGAAGGCGGCAAGATCGTCGAGCGCGGCTCTCACGCAGAGCTGCTCGAACTCGGTGGAAAATACCGAGACCTCTACGAACTACAGATCCGACCGGATGACGATGTCCACGTGGGAGGAGGCGTCTAACGATGGCAACCACCGACGCAACACAAGGTCGCCCGGCCGATGATCAATCGCCCCGCCCTCATTGGGTCGATCAGCGAAACGCGAATCAAGAAGATCTCGACCAGCAGATATTCAGCGCCGGATACAACGGCGATGTAGTACGGCGCTTCATCGGTTTCGTTAGGCCCTACCGCAACGTCCTCATCATTGGCATCATCGCTGTCATCATCTTCGCCCTGTCAGTCCTCGCCCTCCCGTGGATCATCCGCACCACCGTCAACGACGTCCTAGACATCACCCAACGGTCTGGTAACGACGCCCGCAACATACTCTTCGTGATGGTTGGCCTATTCTTCGGTGCCGTGGTCCTCCACGTCATCGTCGGCTACATCCAAAACATCATCGTCGGACGCATCGCGGAACACATCCTGATCGACCTCCGACGCGCTATGTACGAGCACTTGCAGCGCGTCTCAATGTCCTTCATGGACAAAACCGAGGTCGGACGCATGATGTCCCGTCTCCAAGGCGACGTAGCCGCATTGCAAGAATTCCTCGAAACCGCGGTCGTCAGCATCGGCGACTTCCTGCTCCTATTCGGCATCGTCATCGCCATGCTCATCATGGACTGGCGACTCGCCCTCCTCACCTTCGCCGTGGTCTCAACCCTCGCGATAGCTCGGGCTGTATGGCTGCCGATCGCGCGCCGTGCATTCCTCTACTCTCGCCAGACGGCGTCCATCACCAGCGGGGCCCTCGCTGAGAACATCAATGGCGTAAGGGTAGTGCAGGGTATGAGCCGGGAACACGTCAACCTCGACCTCTTCAAGGAAAAGGCTGACGAGCAACTATGGGCCTCCAAACGCGCCGCCCGAATCGGCCTCGTCATGATCGCGATGGTCGACACCCTTTCCGGCTCCGCGATGGCCATCATCATTGTCGTCGGTGGTTCGTGGGTTATTGGCAACTCGCTCGAAATTGGTTCGATGCTCGCATTCATCCTCTATGTCCAGCTATTCTTCGACCCCATCAGATCGATCACAATGCACTACGCCGTCTTTCAACGCGCCATGGCATCCGGTGAACGTATTTTCGAAGTCCTCGATGTCCCGATCGATATCCAAGACAAAGAAGACGCCAAACCTCTCGTCGATAACGACGGTTCCGTCGAATTCAAAAACGTAACCTTCGGGTACCTTGAAGACGAACCCATCCTAAGGGACATCAACTTCCGAGTCGAGCCCGGCGAAACGGTCGCTCTCGTAGGTCCGACGGGATCTGGCAAAACGAGCATCACCTCGCTCCTGCATCGCTTCTACGACATCTGGGAAGGCGAAATCCTGATCGGCGGCAAGGATGTCCGAGACGTCGAACTCAGTAGCCTCGGCAACAACATCGGCATGGTCCTACAAGAGCCGTACCTGTTCTCCAGCACCGTCTTCGAGAACATCCGCTACAACAAATTCGACGCAACTCGTGAAGAAGTAGTGGCCGCAGCACGAGCCGTTGGCGCACACGAATTCATCATGCGCTTGCCTAACGGATACGACACCGAACTCGAACAGCGCGGCGGCAACCTCTCGCTGGGGCAGCGCCAACTCATATCATTTGCCCGCGCAATCGTCGCAGACACCAAGATACTGATCCTAGACGAGGCAACCGCGTCCATTGACAGCTACACCGAGCTCCTGATACAACAGGCCCTCGCACGCCTCCTCGAAGGCCGCACGGGTATCGTCATCGCCCACCGTCTAGCCACCATCCGAGGCGCTGACCGAATCATCGTCCTCCAAAACGGTGAGATCATCGAGACCGGCAACCACGACGAACTCATAGCCCACGGCGGCCTATACGCACGGCTCTACTCCATGAACTACGCATCCTTCGACGACATCCCCGACGACTTGATCGCCGAAGCGATGGAGTACTCTCGAACCGCGGCAACATAAGCCGAGAGGTGCAGCGGCAGCAGGGTTTCCCCCGTTCACGGGGGAAATGTCCGAAGGACAAAGGGGGCGCGACCCTTGTGGTCGCCCTGTCGGGTTTCAAATCCAAATTACCAAAGGGATTTTTGGCCCGCATCCTGGGCAACACTACCAACGTGCATCATCCCTTGCGGCGTGGCGCGCCGGCCCTGCGGTGTACGCATGATGAAACCGATCTTCAACAAAAATGGTTCGACCACATCTTCGAAGGTTTGCACCTCTTCGTTGGCCGATGCGGCAAGTGCATTGATCCCGGCTGGTCCGCCGCCGTAGTGCCTGGCCAGTGTTTCTAGGTAAAGTCGATCCAAGCGATCCAAACCGAGTTCGTCTACACCCTCCACCAGTAACGCTTCCGATGCAACATCGGCATCGATGCTGCCATTGCGTCGAACCTCAGCGTAATCGCGGACACGGCGCAGAAGATTGTTTGCTATGCGCGGCGTGCCGCGCGAGCGTCGCGCGATAGTTTCGGATCCAGCGTCGTCGATGGCGACTGACAATATGGACGCCGAACGATTGACAACTTCCGCGAGTTCCGGAACGGAATAGAAATCCAGATGGTAGGTCAGCGCGAATCGTTCGCGCAACGGAGGGCTCAGCATACCTGCCCGCGTCGTAGACCCGATCAAGGTGAATTTCTGGAGCGGAAGATTGATCGTCTTGGCGAACGCGCCTGCACCAGTGATGAAATCGACCCTGAAATCCTCCATCGCTGAGTAAAGATACTCTTCGACTGCGTTCGATAGCCGATGAATCTCGTCGATGAAGAGGACGTCGCCGCGTTTCTGATTCGAAAGAATTCCTACCACATCCGCCGGGCGCTCTAACGCCGGCCCGGAAGTGTGCACCAACGTCGTGTCCATCTCCCGGGCGATGATTTGGGAAATCGTTGTCTTCCCAAGACCCGGCGGCCCATGAAACAGTGCGTGGTCCAGAGTGTCTCCACGACGCTTGGCCGCCTCTACTGCGATCTGAATACTGTTCACCACGTCGCGTTGACCGATGTAATCGGCAAAACGACGAGGGCGAAGGTCGTTCGAGGCAGCGGTTTCCGAGTTGATCGACGCCCGGTCTGCGAGAACCTCCGTCGAACGGCGCTCAACTTCCGAAACCTCGGCATCAGCGCCAGTTACGATGCGCTCTCTTGCGGACTCTGCCATAGGAAATAATGAGGAACGTTACCGACCATCGCCCGTCAATGGACCGCCGCCGCGCCGGTAGTGCGGAAGATGACGCGTAGCAGCCCCTGCGGATCGTCGACCAAGTCGGGCTCTCGGCGCACCACATCGTCCACCATCCTTGCAGCTTCGGTTTCTCGATAACCAAGACTGACCAGAACCGCCACCACATCAGCTCGAGTGCCCGGCGCTGGCATGCGTCGCCGAGCGATTTCCTGCGAACGACCTGCCGCCTCGGCCACCTTGCCTTTCAAAGTCGCAACGATCTTTTGTGCGCCACGCTGCCCGATACCCGGCATCAACGTCAACGTAACCAGGTCCTCAGTTTCGATCGCGTAGGCCAGAGTAGGCACGGGCATCGTCAATGCTGTGGCGGCACGCATCGGGCCGATGCCTTCGACCTGAATGAACTGCTCGAAGAATTCGCGATCGCCCGCGTTTTCAAAGCCAACCAGCAGCGGCAATGGTTGCCGTTCCGTGACCGAGTAGTAAACGTGCAATCCGATGCTGTCGCCTTCATCTGGCCTCATCGTTTCGTTCACCACAGCCGGCAGAACCACCGTGTACCCGACGCCGCTGGCGGTGAGGACCACAACCCGCGGCGGGTTGTTCTGCACTTGTATGACTTCGCCTCTCAAATAAGAAATCATTGTTGGTTTACCGCTTCAGTTAGTTCGGGTGTTCCAGTCACGTGTACGTGGCATATGGCGATGCCGACGGCGTCTGCAACATCTTCCTTCTCAATCTCGTCAGCCAAACCCAACCGCATCGAAACCGCTCGCCGCATCTGCGCCTTATCGGCGCGTCCGCTCCCTGCGACGATGCTTTTGACACGAGTCGGTTGGTAGTGATGCACCGGGATGTCTGCGTTTCCGGCGGCGAGAATCGCCACGCCACGCGCATGTCCCATTATGATCGCAGTTTTCAAATTCCGGTAACGCGAATGCAGATCCTCGATCGCCACTTCGTCGGGTTGGAACTCCTCGATCACTTCCGAAAGCGTTTCGTTGATGGTACGTAACCGTTGTTCGAGCGCCTCGCTCGATTTAGTCCGTATCAGTCCGCCTTCGATCAAAGTGACATCGCCACGAGCATCCGCCGAGACCACCGCATAACCGGTCGTCGTCAAAGCCGGGTCGATGCCTAGAATCCTGCGGTGGCCGATCATGTTCTCGATTTGGGGGAGTTGTTGCGCTAAGCCGATTTTAATGCCCGTTTCCGTTTGTATCGGGGGATTCCGCGAACATCGCCTCCCACCTTCTGTGATAATTTCGGTTGCAAGATTCAAACCAAACCTCGGTCTATACAAGGTTCTGACATGCAACCCTTCTACAACGAACAGCAGCAGATGCTCTCCGCGACCGTCCGCGAATTCGCAGCCAACGATCTCGCTCCGCTTGCTGACGAGGTCGATTCGCAGGAAGAGTTTCCCAGAACGCAGTTCGCAGGTCTCGCGGAAATGGGACTCACGGGTCTCCTGATCTCTCCCGAACTCGGCGGTGCTGGTATGGGTTACCGCGACTTCATGGTGGTTTTGGAAGAGATCGGCGCGATATGCGGCTCTACAAGCACCGTGTTGATTACTCACACTTCGCTCGGATCGGAGACGATCAACCGTTTCGGTTCCGACGAACAACGTGCCCGTTGGCTACCAGACTTGGCGGCCGGAGAAAAGATAGCGGCTTTCGCGTTGTCAGAGCCTCAGACCGGGTCAGATGCCCTCGGCTTGCAGACCACCATCACCGACGACGATGAGTTTTACGTTCTGAACGGCACGAAATTGTTCATCACCAACGCATCGGTAGCCGATGTGTTCGCGGTGTTCGTCACGGCCGACCGCGCGGAAGGGTACCGCAGTGTTTCAGCAATAGTCGTTGAGCGCGATACTCTTGGGTTTGAAATTAACGAGCAACACGGGAAGATGGGAATGCGGGGCAGCGGGACAGCAGAACTCGTGTTCAACGATTGTCGAGTGCCCAAATCGAATCTGTTGGGCGAGATCGGCGACGGTTACCGGATCGCCCTGAAAATCCTCGATTCCTCCCGCATCACGGTCGCAGCCCAGTGCCTAGGATTGGCAAAAGGGGCGCTCGATCAAGCGGTCGGATACGCCAAGCAGCGCGAAGCGTTCGGGCGACCGATCGCCACGAAGCAGGCCATTCAGTTCATGCTCGCCGATATGGCGACGGAGTTGGATGCAGCACGGCTGATGGTCTATCGAGCCGCATCGCTCTACGACGAAGGTCTGCCATATGGCACCGAGTCGGCGATGGCGAAACTCTACGCATCAGAGGTCGCGGGACGCAACGTCGACAAAGCCGTGCAAATCCACGGCGGAATCGGATACTTCAAACCAACCCCCGTCGAGCGCATGTACCGAGATCAAAGAGTAACCGAAATCTACGAAGGCACCTCCGAAATCCAGAGATTAGTAATCAGCCGCTCCGTAATCGGAGACATCTAAGTTTCCCCTGCTCACGGGGGAAATGTCCGAAGGACGAAGAGGGCGCGTAACCACCCAAACGTCGCACCAATCCCCAACGGCTAGAATTTCAATCACCATGACCACCGTCGAACGGTACCAATCCATCTCCGCACAACTTCTCGACTAGGCACATCGCGAACTCGAAGCCGGAGACCTCATTCAAGCTTGCGAGAAGTTCTGGGGCGCAACCGCGCAATCCCTGAAAGCGATCGCCCATGAACGCGCTTGGGAACACAAATCTCACGCCAACTTTTACCGAATCATCCGGAATCTCGTCACCGAGACTGACGACAAAGAGCTTGTTTTCCTTTTCCAAGCCGCCGATGCGCTCCACGCGAATTTCTACGAGCACTGGTTGGAAATTGACGAGATCGAAAAACTCGCCGATCAAGTGCAAGACCTTCTCACACACCTAGACCGCATCCAAAACTCCTAACCACCCCCGCCTTCTGGAGCGGCCTTGGTTGAGGGTGAAGGGGCGACGGGCGGCAGGGTTGCCCCCGCTCCGCGGGGGAATGTGCCACGCAGAGTAACTACGGCTACGACGTGGCAGAAGGACGAAGGGGGCGCGAAACGTCCCGCAGGTGCGAACCCTCGTGGCCGCCCGGCGCGGACGGCCACGTCCCCTTTCGGAACGAAAAGGGACGCGAGCAAGCGAAGCGAGATCGCAGGGGTATGCTCAGGGCGGACGGGCGGGAGGGTTTCCCCCGCTCGCGGGGGAAATGTGCCACGCAGAGTAACTATGGCTACGACGTGGCAGAAGGACGAAGGGGGCGCGAACCGACCAATCCCAAGAATCCCAATTCACATTTGACTCTTGCAACATTTGTAGTATATTTATAGACAGATCGACGAATCTAACACAGTGCTGCGCAGACGTGTGCAGACCCCGTCCCAAACGGCCACAGGGATCACGTGAGGAAACGAAGGCAAAGCGGCAAAGACAGCGCGTTAACTAAAGCGCCGAGTCGGACCGTCATCAGTTGCTCCGGCGGCGTCCCTCATCGGATCGGAAATCCGGTGCAAGGTCGGGAGGGCCGTGCCGAAGCGTGGGAGGAAAAGTTCCCGGAGCGCGGCGCATAAGTCCTGCGTCGCAGAGCGAGCCAGCTCGCATCCGTTCGACGGATGCGTTGCCAAGGGCCGGGAGACCTGTACGTGGAGCCGACATAAACCTACTCCTGTCCGCCGCAGGAGGGAGGCTACAGCGCGAGTGAAGCCCGGGAAGAGCTGATCCAAGGGAGGCGGCGCAATCCGAACGGCGACCCCAGTCGTCGAGCCGACTTCCATGCCCGCGGTCTGGCGACGCGAGCCGTGCTGGAAAACGGAAGCTAGCGGTTTGCAACACGCTCTGCGCAGCATCTGACCCCTCTCCGGGGTCGACCTTTTCGGCAACCCGAAGAGGCGATGGAGAGGGAAGGAGCCGAGGTCCCGGCGCTGGGACCAAGGCTCAAGGCGAGGACCTGTCTTTACGGGACCGAAGACCCTGGCTGCCGGGCCATCCCCCGGGAAGGCCCGGCAGCAACCCCGAACAAACCACCGGGTGGGAGCGGACATCGAAACACGCCCCATAACGAAACCCCCATTTTCAACGTATGTTGACAATAATTGCTGTCGGGATTTAAGATTGTTCAGGTTGCGTGCAACGACCGCGCTTGGGCGCGCGAATTCGGATTCTGGTGCCATGTTCTTCAACGTGTCGGGTCTATTGACCGGTTCCGTGGGCGATGAGATCAGATTCCATTTCGCTCACGAAACTTTGCAGAACGAAGGACTTTCGTTCCATGAAGTCGAAGCTCGGGGCAAACTGATGCGCACAGATCGTACGGTTTTTGCTGATGTAAAGGTGAACGCTGAGTTTGATGCTGAGTGTTCAAGGTGTCTCAACGAGACCGTAGCGTTGCTGAGTTTGGACTTCGCCGAGGAGTTCAGGCCTCACAATGTTGATCTGATGACGAGCCATCGGAATTGGTTCGACGAGTACGGAACAGATGAAAACGACGAGGCGTTGACTATAGACCCAACGAACGTGCTGGACATATCCACCGCGCTCTGGCAAGGCTTATCGGCCGCGATGCCGATGAACCCGCTCTGCAATCCCGAATGTAAAGGAATGTGTGCAGGGTGCTCAGCCGACTTGAATACTGGAACCTGCCTTTGCGCCGCCGGATCCTCCAATCGCTAGTCCATCCATATCGCGCGTAAAACGCCAGCCATCGAAACGCTATGCCACCGCTCCCAAAGAAGAAGCACACTCGAGCCCGAAAGGGAAACCGCGCCGCACACCACGCGATCAAGTTACCTACGCTTGTCCGCTGCCCCTGTGGCGAATTTCGCATTCCTCCGCACCGTGTGTGCCCCGAATGCGGAAACTACAAAGGCAGGATTGTGAAGGGCAATTGGCGCAAAGTCGACACGTTCGAGCCCGACCCCACCGAAAACTGATATCTTGTTTCGCAACCGGCAATACGGTTGCGTTCGCATCATACGGCAAGAACAGCCGAAGACGAAGAACGGAGATTCCAATGACTGCAACGCTAGAAGCATCGAAATCGACCGCTTTCGTGTTTCCCGGACAAGGATCGCAGGCTGTAGGCATGGGCAAGGACCTCTACCTGAATTCGGCATCGGCCAGGGAAGTTTTCGACGAGGTCGATGACGTCCTGCAACGCTCGTTGAGCGACATCATGTTCAACGGCCCCGGCGAGGATCTGACCCGCACCGAGAACGCTCAACCGGCGATCTTGACCGCGTCAATCGCCGCGTGGCGTACGCTCGAGGAAGCCACCGAAAGCGTGGCGGTTCCCGACATGACTGCGGGACACAGCTTGGGTGAATACTCCGCGCTGGTCGTCGCCGGCGTCCTGTCGGTGTCCGACGCAGTCAAACTAGTGTGCGAGCGTGGACGATTGATGCAATTGGCCTGCGACGAGCGCCCCGGCGGAATGGCCGCATTGATTGGCATCGACGAGGTCACCGTGGCAGAGATATGCCGGGAAGCCGGCGTCGACATGTCCACGGTCAACACACCTGAACAAATCATCATCGCAGGTGAACACCGAGGGCTCGCCGTAGCCTTGGACATGGCGTCGGCACGAGGCGCCAAGAAGGCGATCCCATTGAGTGTCGGTGGCGCCTTCCACTCAGGCCTCATGTCTCCCGCGCAGAACGGATTGGACGACGCGATCGAATCGGTAGATTTCCAAGACCCGCTCGTCCCGATCATCGGCAATGTCGACGCTGAACCGCTAGAGACCGCCGATGATGTCAAATACGAATTGCGGCGTCA
The DNA here is from genome assembly GCA_965203505.1 of Dehalococcoidia bacterium. Classification (GTDB taxonomy): domain Bacteria; phylum Chloroflexota; class Dehalococcoidia; order Lucifugimonadales; family Lucifugimonadaceae; genus Bin127. Next base: position 2,741,337 of record OZ241880.1, on the reverse strand, counting down.
ACTGACGTCCTGCGTGCAATGGAACAACGGCATCCGGCACATGTTGGACAACGGCGTCGACGAATTCGTCGAGATGGGCAACGGCAAGATTCTGAGCGGAATGATCAGACGCATCGAACGACGCGCAAACGTCGTCAACCTGACGGACTACGACGCCGTCTGGGACTACGCAGCCGCTTAAACCCGCGCTGAACAGCCTGAGTTCCACCGGTCATCGGACGCGGGATTCTCCATGACCACTCAACGATGACCGCGCCTCGAACCAAAGACCACAGCAGTTGGTTGTCTGCTGTACCCCCGGATCAAGCTCGATCGCGTTCTCTCAGCGATTCGAACGTTGATAGCGAGGCGCCGGACTTCGGTGCGATTCCGCGGGACAAGACTGGTGGCAGGGCAGCAGCCGTGTTGGCGCTCTATCAATCCGACATGACCAATAGACCCGTTGACCAGTGTCTCCAATGGGTGGTGGCCGAAATCGGTCTCAACAAGAAGATCGTACGTTTCGCCTACAACCTCGCCAAAGAAGCCGAGCGTGATCGCGTCGAACTCGATCGAAGACTAGATCGGTTCGCTCGAGGGTGGACCATGTCGGAAGCATCCCCCGTTGTCCGTAACGTACTCCGTACGGCGCTCGTGGAGATGGATGAGTATCCCAACACGAGCACTGCCGTGGTGGTGAGTGAAGCCGTTAAGCTATCTCAAATGTTCGATACGCACAACTCTGGCAGATTTGTGAACGGCGTGCTCGGCGCCGTAGCGCGCGACGCCGAACGCGATGCTGATCAACGTCCAATCAAGTAAGCGGCGAAATCGTTCGGCAACTATATCCATATATAATTGCGGTTGCGTCTCAACGTGAGGACGCGGCGAACAATCAGCCATCAGATCAGCTCGGGAGAGCAAATAACGATGTCATCAATTTTGGATCGAGTGCGGGCAATCACTGCCGAAAAACTGAGCGTGGATGAAGGCGACATCACACCCGAATCGTCGTTCACCGAGGATCTCGATGCGGATTCGTTGGACGTGGTCGAACTGATCATGGCGTTCGAAGAAGAGTTCAGCACTGACGACAACCCGGTAGAAATTTCGGACGACGAAGCCGAGACGATTGAGACGGTGCAGAACGCTGTCGAATATCTCGAAGGCAAGGGTGTAAGCGGCTAAACGAGATTCGGGGAATTCGTTCTCGGGCGAGCGCGTCGCTGAAACCGCGCGTTTTAGATTACGGAACTGAGCGGCATGGCATGACCGTGCCGCTCTTGGTTTTGTTGCGCTTCGGCTGAAGAGACGGTGGTAGGCTAAGTTATCGAAATGGTTGCTGAAGAACCCACGCCACAAGGCGCGGCATCTCGTAAATTAGCTGCGATTACCGAAAAGATCGCAGGATGTCACAAGTGTCCGCTGGCGCCAACACGTACGCACACCGTGCCTGGTGAAGGCTCGCCGACCGCCGAAATAATGTTCGTCGGCGAAGGTCCGGGCAGGGAAGAGGATCTTTCTGGACGCCCATTCGTCGGCAGGGCCGGAAAGTTTTTGGATGAGTTGATCGAATCATTACCTATGCGCCGGGAGGACGTATACATCGCCAACGTCGTCAAATGCCGGCCGCCCGGCAACCGCGATCCCGAACGCATCGAGGTCGAGACTTGCTCGGATTATCTCACCCAACAGATCGAAACCATCGATCCTCTGGTCATCGTGCCGCTTGGTCGCCACGCTCTCGGTTGGTTCGTGTCAAACCCTCGTATCACCGCGGATCACGGCAAGATCATGAGGCACGAAAACCGCATCCTCATGCCACTGTTGCACCCTTCGGCTGGATTGCGGAGCTCGGAGAACGCCCGCCGCTTGCGTGAGAGCATCCACAACATCAAAGAAGCTCTGTTGGAGAGCATCCGAATCAGACACGATGCGGATAACCGCGAGACCAGTGAGGAAGTCGATGCGATGACCGATGCACCGCCGACCGAGGAAAATACCAAAGCCGTAACTCCGGACGCTGTGGAAACGATGCCAGATCAAAATGAATCGGTCGAAACAAGCGCTTCTGATGGCCTGTTCGAACGCTCGCAGACACAAGACGAGGTGCAAGCCGAGGTCCGCCGTCAGCGCGCAATCGAAGAGGCTGAAGCGGCCGCTGAAGAGGATGAGGCGAAGATCATAGTCGACGATCGACAAGCGTCGTTTTTCTAGCATTGGCCGGTCCTTAGTGTCGCTCACCAATTGCAAGCACTTTGAAACGGCGAGTATTCGATGGATCATGCTCGCCGCGAAAACTCGGGAACAAAATGCCTGAAAACGAATTCATTTACGACGAATCTACGGTTCGAGTTATTCCTTTGGGAGGATTGGGAGAAGTAGGGATGAACATGATGGTCGTTGAAACGGACAACGACTTGATCCTCATCGACTGCGGTGTTCAGTTCCCCGAATACAACACACCTGGGATTGAACGCATCATCCCGAATATGGAATATGTTCGCCGCAACCGCGACCGCGTTCGCGCCGTTCTCATAACCCATGGGCATCTCGACCACATCGGCGGTCTGCCACATCTGATGAACATCATCAATGCGCCGATCTACGCTCCGAGATTGGCCGCGGAGATGATCCGCCGTGAGTTGAGAAAGTCCGGACGGAGATTATCGGGCGTGCAGGTGAATTCAGTTCGCTTGGAACGGAGCTATCGTTTCGGTGATTTTGGTGCCCAGTGGATCGGGGTTTGCCACAGCATCCCGGATTCGTGCAGCATCTTTCTCGAAACGCCCCAAGGTGGGATATTTCACACAGGGGATTTCAAATTCGACAACGAACCGATGCTCGGATTACCCACCGATTACCAAGCGTTGAGTGAGATCGGCCAACGCGGAGTTCGATTGTTGCTATCGGATTCGACGAACGCCGAGGACGATGGTTCTGCACGGTCTGATCGCGTCGCTGCCGAAGCCATCTACATGGCGATTGCGGAATCGAAAGGTCGCGTGATCATCGCCAGCTTCTCGACGCAGATCGCGCGCTTGCAGATGGTGGTGGATGCGGCTTATGAACTGGGGCGTCGCGTTGCCATCACCGGCCGATCAATGGTAGAAAACGCGCGGTTGGCCGAACAGGTGGGTCATCTCCATGTCCCAGAAGGTATCTCGATCACCGTCGCCGAAGCAAACAGCCTGCCCGACGATGAGGTAATAATCATCACGACTGGAAGTCAGGGCGAATTCCAAGCTGGAATCTCACGGATGGCACGTGGCGATCACAGAGATATCCGACTGGTCGAAGACGACACCCTGATTCTCTCGGCGCGCACAATTCCAGGCAACGAGATTGCCGTCAATGAAGTCTTGAACAACTTGGCGCAGCGAAACGTCCGCGTGATCACGGCAGGGCATCGCGCCGTCCACGTTTCCGGCCACGCCAAACGAGACGAACTCAAGACGATGTTCAGCATTCTGCGACCCGAGTACTTCACGCCGATCCACGGCGAATACCGCATGTTGAAGTCGCATTGCGAGATCGCTATCGATATGGGGGTGCCGCAACAAAACGTCAACTTAGTGACCGACGGCGACGTTCTCGAAATCGATGAACACGGCGTATCGGTAGTTGACAAGGTCCCGGCTGGCAACGTATTGATCCAGGGTCAAGGCCAATGGGACGTCGACGCCTCGGTTATGGAGGAACGCAAATCGCTCGCCAGCGATGGCGTCGTATTCGTGTCAATGGCCCGTGAAGACGGATTTCTGGTGGGCAAACCGCAACTTGCGACCTCAGGATTCGTAGATTCGGCAGACGAAGCTCGATTAATCAAAGATGCCACGCAAGCGTTATCCCAAGCTATTGAACCAGTGCTTGCCGATCTCGTAGATTGGAACGACATGGACCGGATGGTTCGTGCCTGTTTGGGCAGATTCTTCCATCGCAGGACCAAACGCAGACCGCTGATCTTGGTTACGGAAATTGAGCTTCAATCTGGACGCGTTGACTGAGGAGACCGGTATGGGGGATGAAAACCCATCCCGATCTTCAAAGCGCGCGGACGATTCTGAGCCCTCGCACGACGAACCAAATGAATCACGGAGCGGCGAACCCGGAGATTCAACGCACTCCGGTCGTGGGTCCGTCACCTACCCCACGTTGATCAGACACATCGTTTTCTTCGTTTTTTTCGTCGCATCAGGTATCGGCGGGCTGATCTACCGAGAAGAGGTGATGAAGAACGTCGGCTACGGCGCTCTCCCGCTCGGCATCTGGGGCGCACTGTTCTCGTATTTGCTGATCAACCGTAGCGGTTGGCTGATTAGCCGATACCGCGAGACTATTTCATCGTTCGTGGTGGTCCTGGGCGGCGTCACCGTTTTGGGCATATTCGACGCCCCGCTGGGGTCCGCGACTGGCGATACGATGGGCGGTCGATTGGGCGAGATCCTTGCACGAGAGCCGTATGATTGGCACCGATACGACTTGGTTCTATGGCAACAAATGTTGGCGTGGGTGCGTGCCGGAGCGTTCTTCACGGTTGGTGCCGCCGCGCAGTTTCCCAGCGCATTCGGGTTGACCATGAAGGTCATTTGGATTGGCGCGTTGGTGGCGTTGTCGGGTTCTGTGGGTCTACTGATGATGGCTGGCGGAGCGGCAGCGAGCATCGCGACGAAACGACGGAATGACGACGCAGATGCTGACGTAGCGGATGAGCATGCACAGACCGACGATCTAATCGGTAGTTCGAATCTCGATGAACAACCGTCGAAATGGGACGCGGGCGGATCATTTCCCTCAGGTCTCAATGACCACGAATATGACGCCGCACTCGTTGTCGGCATGGGCGACACGATTCAGGTTAAAGACGACGAACGGCATGGCAGCATAACCGAAGAGGCTTGGTTTTCGCCTGTTGGTGATGACTCGCCCGGGACGCGGGGCACTCTGGTTCAAGAGGAAGACGGATTAGGCGAGTTTATCGAGGTGGGCACTTCGCTCCAAAGCGAGTTGGATGCCCAAGATCCGAGTTTCGAGAACGACTCAGACGCAGCGTCCGACAGTCACCTTTCAAGCGATGAAGATCTCGTAGTGGCGACCGAAGGAATTTTCCCCGACGCCGTAGACACTTCCAACCAAGCAGTTGTTGAGCCAGTAGACAACGAAACCGAACAAGTTCTGGAAATGATCACATCTGGTGCAGCGATCGAAGCGGCGATGAACGCGTTTCCTTGGCACCTGCCACCCGTCGAGTATCTTGCGTCCCCGCCCAAAGGCGGAGTTTCAACAACCGAGATCAAGGCAACTAGCGATCTGATCGAAGAGACACTCGCCGAACACGGTGTCTCGGTCTCGGTGGACCAAGTGCGCGTCGGCCCAACCGTGACGATGTATGGCCTGAAACCGGGTTGGAAGGGCGGCGGTTCAAAATCGAAGACGCCGGCTCAACGCGTCCGCGTCGATACGATACTCAACCGAGAGAAAGACATTGCGCTTGCTCTGTCATCGCCCAACATACGATTTGAATCGGTCGTTCCCGGATCATCATTCGTCGGCATTGAGGTCCCGAACGCCAAACCAACACCAGTTAATTTGCGCACCGTCATGGACTCGCCGGAGTGGACGGAATTCGCAGGGGATGCGGCTTTGCCGGTGCCGTTGGGAATGGGCAGCGGTGGCGACCCGGTGATGGCGGATTTTACGAAGATGCCGCATACCCTCGTTGCCGGAGCCACCGGTTCGGGCAAGAGCGTGTGCATGAACACGATCGTGACCGGTTTGCTTCTCACCCGTACCCCGCTCGAATTGCGGATGGTGATGATCGATCCCAAACGCGTCGAGTTGACGCCGTATCAAGGCATACCGCATCTATACACGCCGGTCATCGTAGAACCTGAGCGCGCCGTAAAAGCTCTTAAGGCGTTGGTCAAAGAAATGATGGATCGCTTCTCCACGCTCGAGGCGGCAGGGGTCAAGAACATCATTTCTTACAACCAAAAAAGCAACTTCAACATGCCCTACCTGCTGATTCTGGTCGACGAATTGGCGGACTTGATGTTGACGTCGTCGAACGAGGTCGAGCAACTCTTGGTGCGGTTGGCGCAGCTGGGCCGGGCCACTGGTGTCCACCTTGTCGTTGCAACCCAACGACCATCCGTTGACGTGGTGACTGGTCTGATTAAAGCCAATTTCCCCTCTCGCATCAGTTTCGCAGTCGGTTCGCAGGTAGACAGTCGCACCATCTTGGATGCGACGGGCGCGGATCGGTTGCTCGGCAAAGGGGACATGCTCTACAAACCCATTGATCTGAGCCAGCCAGTCCGAGTGCAAGGCGCGTTCTTAGCCGAAGAAGAGATCGAGACTGTGGTCGACTTTTGGAAAAAGGTCGGTTCCCCACCGATGCCGCAACTTGACGTGGATGGGGACGGTGACGACGAGAGTATTTCGATCCCTGGTCTCGCAGATGACAGCGGCGATGCGTTGTTCATGCAGGCATCGTCCATGGCGAAGAGTCAAAAGACCCTCTCGACGTCGCTGCTCCAAAGGCGACTAAGGATTGGATACCCCCGCGCAGCTCGACTCATGGATGAGCTGGAAGAAGCCGGAATCGTCGGCCCAGGAGAGCCGGGCAAGCCCCGTCAAGTCGTCGCCAACGTCTGATCGTCGTATTCCGCATCGCAGGCGGTTTTAGTCAGCCCGCCGTATCCCCATGTCGGTGCGGCCATAGGCAACGACAAGAGTATTTTGTAACGTCGGTTCGGCTCGACTCCTTTACAATGCTGATTAACGTCGTATGTTCTTTCGCGCACCTAAAGCGCAACGGGTCTATTTGTGACGATCAAACCTTTGTATCCCGAATTTGGCGATGAGTCGCATGCCGACGATGGCCCAGATCCCGTTGAACTTCCCTCTTTGGATCTTGAGCAGGAACACTCGATCTGTCTTGTATGTGGCACAGACCTCGAAGGTGCCGAACTGTTCCAACGCCTAAGAGTCTGCCCCAGTTGCGGTTTCCACTACAACATATCTGCCAGGGCGCGAATCGCGGCTCTGACTGATCAGGGTTCATTTGAAGAAACGCACCGTTGGATCACATCGATCGACCCTCTGGAGTTTTCGCCGCGGGTCTCATACCAGGTGCGCGTGTTGAACGATCAAGTCCGAACAGGATTGTCGGAAGCGGCTGTCACGGGTATCGCGAGCATTGGCGGTTCGAAATGTGCCATCATCGCCATCGACTTTGGATTCCTCGGCGGCAGTATGGGGTTAGTCGTTGGCGAAAAGGTCGCGCGAGCGTTTGAGCACGCGGCAGCACAACGTCTGCCGGTGATCACATTCGCTACGAGCGGGGGAGCGCGGCTTCAGGAGGGAGTTCTGTCCCTGACTCAGATGGCCAAAACAGTGGTCGCTGCACGTGCTTTGCGTGAACGAGGTTTGCCACTTATTTCGGTGTTGGCGAACCCATCATCGGGTCAGATACTTTCAAGTTTCGCATCGATGTCGGATATCAGGATCGGCGAACCCAAGGCGCACATCGCGTTTGCGTCGCTCGGAATCTTGCGCGAAGTCGAGGACTCGCAAGAATCTGATGATCGCAGCAGGTCCGAGGCGATGTTGTCGCATGGCCACTTGGACATGGTTTTGAATCGTGGCGAGCAACGGGACCGTTTGGCGACTTTATTGGGTCTCTTCCAGACCGACGTCAAGAACGATACCCACCGCCGACGTTCGGTCCGCTATCGTCCGACTCGTCAAGACGCGTGGGATTCCGTACGTCTGAGTCGTCGAGCTGATCGGCCTAAAGCGTCAGATTACATATCAAGGGTGTTCCGAAATTTCACCGAGCTTCACGGCGACAGGTCTGGTGCGGATGAAGAGGGCGTAAAGATTGGCATCGGTTACTTGGGCATATACCCGGTGATGGTGATTGCACAGGAGAGCGGTAACCAAGAAGAGTCTGATCTCGATGGATCCGAACACTATACAGAGTCATTCACAGAGCGGTTCGGGAATGCAGATCTGGGCCGAGGAGGCACGACCGTCACGGGATTTCGTAAAGCGCGGCGAGCTGCGAGAATGGCAGCGGATTTCAACTTTCCTTTGGTGGTGTTGATCGATACGCCGGGACCAAGGCTCGGCATCGAACAGGAGCTGAACGGAATGGCGAGTGAGATCGCCGAGATGATCAACGTCATGCTCGATATCGAGACGCCTATCGTGTCCGTGGTGATCGGCGAAGGAGGTTCGGAAGCGGCTCTGGCGTTCGGAATCGCTGATCGGTTGCTAATGTTGGAGAACGCGATTTACACACCGATATCGCCCGAAGCAGGGGCCGCCACCGAGCTTCGTGACCGAGCGCGTGCACCCGAGGTCGCAAGATCACTACGATTGACTTCTAATGACGCATTGAATCTTGGCATCGCCGATAGATTGGTAGCCGAGCCAGAGGGCGGCGCTAACGCAGACCCGGCTGCCGCCGCACGTGCTTTAAGGCAGGTCCTCATCACAGAAGTCAGCCGGTTGCGCAGGCGGAATCGGCGTGTACTCGCACGTCATCGACGAAAGCGATACCGACACATTGGAGAATATGGTCCCGAATTCCGCGCCGCCGTGAGATCTGAACTGAACACTTGGCGAACCAGCGTACGGGAAAGGATGCGCCGTGTCTTTGGGAGCGGCGGCGGCGACGAAGACGCGTAACTGAACCTACGCCTAGAACAAGCTCTCGGTGGCCTTGAACGCGTGTGCGACCTGCCGCGCCATATCGCTTATGTCAGTATTGGGAAATGGGCAACTGTGTGTTCGATCCAAGGTGCATATTCGCTGATATTGTGCCGCGAAACGCGCCTTCCTGCCGCACCCTATCGGCTAATTGCCACCAAAGGCGTAGTCGGTGCAGGTACAGGATGTTAAGATTACGTGCAATATCCGAGGTCATCGGACGCGATCCAGCGTCTGTCATCAGCTCCTCAGGATGAGACACCGCACGCGCGAATGTCCGGCGATAGCGAAGAACCTGGCGAAAGTAGCAGCGACAGACCCGGTCGCTGCGGCGAGGCTCGCGCGCTGGACGCGGTCATCAGCGCAGCTATCAATGGCGGTGTCGAATTCCAAGACCCGTTCGCCGTCTACGTAGATCCACAAGTCGTGCTGGAACGCGGAGCGCGGATCGGTGCCGGTAGCCATCTGATCGGCGCTACTCGCGTCGAGGCGGGGGTATCCATCGGTCCAAATGTAATCATCGAGGACTCGACCATTGGAAGCGGCGCTGAGATCGGACCGTTTTCGGTGGTCTCTGAGGGTTCGGAAATCGCGCCTGACGCAATCGTGAAACGAAGCTCGGAGGTCCGAGGCAGCATTATCGCTTCAGACGCCGAAATCGGACCTAACGCCATCGTCGAAGAATCTAGCGTGGCTTCCAGAGCCAAGGTCGGTCCGTTTTGCAGAGTGCGTGCCGGGTCAGACATTGGCTTCGACGCGTACGTCGGGACTCAAGCTGAAGTCAAAGCGAGCAGGATCGGCGGAAGATCAAAAGTAGGCCACTTTTCGTTTATCGGTGACGCGGATCTTGGATGCGACGTCAACATCGGCGCTGGTTCTGTCACTGCGAATTTCGACGGAACGAAGGTCCAAAAAACTGTTATCGCTGATGGCGTCTCAATCGGTGCCAGTTGCGTGTTGGTCGCACCGTTGCGGCTCGGCATCCGTGCGCGCACCGGCGCAGGGGCAGTCGTCACCCGGGATGTGGCTGACGGCGATTTAGTCGTCGGTGTTCCCGCGCGCATACACGCCTTACAGCGGTCCGGGGCCTGAAGCGACTTGATCATTGAATTTGATTGCCGTTTGATTCGAACGGCACAGCAGAGCCTAGGTAGGTTATGAGATGAAAGACGCGGACGATCCTTTAGGTAGCAGTTTCCCCACGATTCAACTTCTTTCGGGAGGTAGTTGCCGCCATGGCTGAAGATTGGTTACCGTGGACCGCTCTAGTGATTTCAGCCCTGGTTTACGGGTTGATGACCCTGACACTCAGCGTCTTGCAACCGCAAGGCTTGGCCGCCGTGCTAGGCATGGCTTCCACCGAGTCATCAGACGACTTGAACCCCGGAGGCGCCGGAGACTACCGAGCAACGCGCATAGTAGTCACAACCGTTCGAAGCGCTTCCTTCATCGCAATCGTCGTTTCGGCCTATCAAGCTGGCGTCTCGGTCGCACCCGAAGCGGACAAAATTCTCACGATGACCGTGGTTTCCGCCGCCGTACTAGTTGGCGTGATCACCATGCGGATGTTGCTGAACCGATTGGCAAGTGGCTGCTACGAGGAGGTCAGGATTTGGCTGGCACCGATAATATGGCCGGCGCGGTTCATCGGAAGACGGCTTAAGCTCAATCGCGTGGCCAACTACATGGCTGATGTGGAAAGTTCAAGCGACCCAACCGATGAACCAGTCGAAAACGTCTTGAACGTGTTGCAGAACTTATCTTCCAAAGATTTGAGAGCCGATGACTTCATGGTTCCGATATCTGACACTGTAGCGGTTCACGCCGACACGGATTTGGAAGACGTTGTGAGCATGATGGATCAACTCGAGATCGACACGGTAGTCGTCTACGACAAAACAGTCGACGAAGTATTGGGCACTGTCAACACTGCTGGTGCTCTGCAGGGCTTGAGGCAGAGCGACGGTGATACTGCGGTTTGTCGAGACTGGGTCAGCGCATCAACCTTCCCGGTACCCGTCACACAGCAGGTCGCCACGCTGTTCGACGACTTTAGGGACCGTATGCACGATACCGCGGTGATGCTCGATGAAGAGGGCAAGGTAGCCGGCATTCTCACGTTTGGCAATTTGATGGAACAATTGTTATCCGACGCAAGTTTGGTCAACGAAGCAGCAGAAGCTTGACGTTTCGCCTGTTTCAGGCCATTGCAATCAACGGATTGCTCGGCGTCGATATCGCCGGGTTGCAGTTTCGATACCCATAACATCCGGCTCTGCACGACTCTCTAAACCCGTTAGATTTCGACTCGATGACTGGCCAAACCGCTGTGACGCAGTGTTCATCTGCGCCGTTGAGCCACCGGACTGCGCCGCGTTGCCCTGGGCGACCACAAGGGATCGCCCCTACTTGGGTCTTGCAAAGGTCTCGTCCGACATCGGGTACAGTTCGCTCCGGGAAATGACTGAAGAGTTGCGACGAGTTCAGGTCGAAGCCTCGATCATCTTGAGGCGACACGCACCTTGTTCAGCGATCGGGTCGTCGGCAGTACCTGCCTAATCGCGGATTATGGGAGCGCCAAGACGCGCAAAAGCACTTTAGAGGCGAACCTCTAAAGTGCTTGCGTGGTTAGGGATATGAGCGTGGAGCAAGTTATGGCCCTGCTCCACGCTGCTAGGTCTTGAGTACCTCGGTCGGAGGGACTACTTGGTCTCTACGACGACCAGCGGGGTCGAGGCTTTGGATCCACCGTCACCGGTAGCAACCAGCGACTCGACTGCGCCGATCCCGTATGCACTGGAGTCGAGCGTGATCTCGACTGCGAACGCACCAGAGTCACCAGCGGTTGCTGATCCGACACTGGCACTACCAACGGTCAGTGCGACCGCTTCGCCAGAGTGGAACCCGGCACCGGCGATAAGAGCCGGTGAACCTTCGGCGGCCCACACGATCTTTGCGACCGAGAAGTTACCGTCCAAGATGACGATGTTGGCGTAGTTGTCAGCGCCATCGGCACCGTCTGTACCGGCAGGTCCAGGGGCTCCTGGAGGTCCGGGGTCACCCGGTACGCCTTGCGGGCCCTGTGCGCCTGCTTTGCCTTGTGGGCCTGGTACACCAGCGAGTCCTGGGATTCCTTGTGGACCTTGCAGGCCCGGCTCACCCGGTGCTCCCGGTTCACCCGGCGATCCCGGCTCGCCTGGCGCTCCCGGCTTTCCTGGGTCACCCGGCAATCCCGGCTTTCCTGGGTCACCCGGTGCTCCAGCCTCGCCCGGTGCTCCCGGCTCACCCGGTGCTCCAGCTTCACCTGGCGATCCCGGTGCTCCCGGTGCTCCCGGTGCTCCCGGGTTGCCCGGCTCGCCTGGCGGTCCTTGCGGACCCGCGCCAGCAAGACCAATGATCGAGATGATGATTGCGATGACCGACAAAACGGCAATCGCCGTCAGCATGCGGTTCTCTTGCACGAAATCCATCGGGCTACGCGATTCATTCATGAGGACCCGTCCTCCAATCTGATGCTTTCAGATTACTAGCTTGTCTCAAGCAACAATTACCGTGATCGTTCGGCTTCAGGAACGTCCAAACGCCGTAGTCCACGATGCCGGCATCGAAGCACGGGGTTAGCCATACTTCGCTAGTCTCGCTCTCCGATGCACATTGAACAATGTTATGCCTGTTCGAGCGCGCATGTCAAGACGGCTCAAACAACCATCAAACGTATTCACGTGCAACGATCAGCGATCCTTACCACGATAGATGCATGTTACACGATAGCACACCCTTCGTGCGTTGATTCAGGTTCAAAGATGACCGACTTTCGCCTCATTCAAGCGGCTTCGCCCCGCTTCGATTTACGTTTGAACCGTTATCTGGCGACGCAATGTCGCATGGATTGGGGAAACGAATGGTATCCTAGATGTTTGAGCTAAACGAGTTAGCGAGTTAGAAACAGAGCGCGCTGGCGGGGTGGAAAGCGGCAGATCGTCTTATTTCCCCACTTGCGAATAGCGCTTGCACGAAAGAGATCATATTGGACCCCCAAGCGAAAACGCAGACGATCGAGAAGTTTCGCAAGCACGAGAAGGACACCGGTTCGACGGAGGTCCAGATCGCACTACTTACTGAACGCATCAGGGAACTGACAGAACATTTCAAGCAGCACAAACACGACGCGGCCGGCCGCCGCGGGTTGCAGATGATTGTCGGGAAACGCCGCCGGCTGTTGAACTATCTGGCGAACGAAAACGTCCACCGATACCGGACCCTTATCGAAGATCTGGGCCTCCGGGGTTGAAAAACTCTTTCCGTTCAAATCGAACACTGAACGGATCAACGCCCCAACTCGGTGCAACCCATCAACGATTCCCTAACCCTCGATGTCCCACGCCTGCTTATCTCCGCGCACTTGACAAGGCTCGTCAAAACCACCAAACCAAACATCACCACGGCGATTACCTTCGCGCGGTGATTCCAAATTGAACCCCTAAAACCGACAGAAACCCAAACAAAGCCTCTGCGTAGAGGCAAACGACAAAGAAAAGAGAAAAAGAACCCATGGTGAAAACATTCGATATTGAAGTAGGCGGACGACTGTTGTCCTTTGAAACGGGACGATTGGCGGCGCAAGCCGGAGGGGCAGTAACCCTCCGATATGGCGATCTGATGTTGCTGGCGACGGCAACTGCCGACAAGAACCCACGTCTCGGCGTGGATTTCCTGCCACTGACGGTCGACGTTGCGGAGAAGGCGTATGCCGCCGGTAAGATGCCGGGCGGATTCTTTAAACGGGAAGGCCGCCCCGGGTCTGAAGCGATTCTGGCGGCTCGCCTTTGCGACCGGCCGCTCCGCCCACTGTTTCCCAAGAATTACCACAACGAAACACAGATCATCGTCACCATCCTCGCCGCCGACGAGGTGAACCCCCATGCACCTTTGGGTATCGTTGGGGCTTCCGCGGCATTGACGATATCCGACATCCCGTTCGACGACCCGATCGGTGCATGCAACATCGGCTACATAGACGGTGAGCTCATCGTCAACCCCACTTACGAGGAACTCGAAGAGAGTGCGCTCGAATTGACCGTCGCCGGCACCGCCGACGCGATCATGATGGTGGAAGCGGGAGCTACCTTTGTCTCCGAAGACGTGATCCTCGAAGCGCTGAAGCTAGCGCAAGAGGTTAACGGCGAAATCGTTTCCCACATTCGCGAGATACAAGCTGAAGTGGGAAAAACGAAGTTTGCCGCTCCTGAGCCGACCGAACAAGAGTTGGAAGCGAAATCTGCGACCCGTGAATTCGTTGGGGATTCCATCAAGGAAGCGTTGAAACTCGGCGGAGGCAAGGAAGCTCGTGAAGCCGCCGTCGGACAGATTATGTCCGATGCCAAGGCTGAATTGACCTCGGGAGACGATGCTCACGACGCTCTTCACGTGCAGACGGAACTCTATTCGTTGGAGAAGGAAGCCGTACGTGAAGGCATTCTGAACGAAGACAGGCGTCCCGACGGTCGAAATCTCGAAGATCTGCGTTCGTTGGATTCGATGGTCGGCTACCTGCCAAGAGTGCACGGTTCCGGTATCTTCCAACGCGGCGAGACACAGGTGCTAGGCGTACTGACTTTGGCGTCTGCCGCCGACGCGCAACGGCTCGACAATCTGTCGCCAATAACGACCAAGCGGTTCATGCACCACTACAACTTCCCGCCGTATTCAACTGGCGAAGCTGGTCGATTTGGATTCACTGGTAGGCGCGAGGTCGGTCATGGCATGTTGGCAGAGCGCGCGCTCAATCCCGTCATTCCTGACGAAGAGGGATTCCCGTACTCACTCAGATTGGTCTCCGAGGTCATGGCCTCCAACGGCTCGACTTCGATGGCCAGCGTCTGCGCGGGAACGTTAGCGCTGATGGACGGGGGTGTGCCTATCGCCTCGCCGGTCGCCGGCATCGCAATGGGCCTCATCACCGGTGAAGGCGGAGTAGCAAAGGTACTCACCGATATCCAAGGTGCAGAAGATCATGCCGGCGACATGGATTTCAAAGTAGCTGGTACCCGCGAAGGCGTGACCGCGCTCCAGATGGACATCAAGGTCAAAGGCATCACCTACGAGATCATGTCGGAGGCACTGGAACAGGCTCGCGTAGCACGACTCGAGATCTTGGACCACATGGAGCAGACGATATCCGTTCCACGGACCGAGCTCCGAGATGGCGCGCCTAGGATGACCACCATTAAGGTGCCGACCGACAAAATCGGCATGGTTATTGGCCCAGGCGGTGCCAACGTGCGCGGCATCCAAGAAGAGTTTGGCGTAAGCGTCAACATCGAGGATGATGGCAGCGTAACCATCGGTGGCACTGAGGGCGACAAGGTCCAAGGTGCAATCGACAGCATTCGCACGATGACCAAGGATATTGAAGTCGGTGAAAACTACACCGGCAAGGTCGTCAAGATCATGGACTTCGGTTGCTTCGTCAACCTGATTCCTGGAAAAGACGGCATGGTCCACATCAGCGAGTTGTCCGACACCCGAGTCCCAGACGTTCAATCAGTCGCGAACGAAGGCGATGAGTTGGACGTGATGGTTGTCAATGTAGACCAGAACGGACGCGTCGACCTCTCCGTTCGCGCAAGAATCGAGGAGAACAGCCACGGTGATCACGACCGGGCGCTAGAGGAAGCGGTTGCGAGGCGGAGGCCTGGTAATCGTGGTGGTCGCGGTGGTGACCGCGGCGGCAGAGGTGGTGGGCGATTCGATCGTGGAGGCGACCGCGGCGGCAGACGTGATGACTTCGGCGGTGGTCGTGGCGGCAGGCGTGACGACTACGACCGAGGTGGTCGCGGCGGTAGGCGTGACGATTACGACCGAGGTGGTCGCGGCGGTAGGCGTGACGACTACGACCGAGGCGGCCGCCGAAACAACCGACGAGACGATTTCGATGATGGAGATGGGCGCGAACGCCGCCCCCGTCGTCGAATGATCACCCGCGATCGACGCGACCGATAGCCTAGAATCGAACTGAACAGTTAACGTCCAAGACTGAAAGTGCGCAACATCCGAAAGTAGCCATGTCCGAAATAACCGTCGCAGTTAACGGAGTGTTGGGGCGAATGGGCTCTACCGTGTTGGACGCGGTGGAACAGGAGCCGGGGATGATCCCGGTCGGAGGTGTCGATCTGTTCGCGGGCGCTAAGACGACAGTTGCGACATCCGACGGAACAGAGCTGCCGCTATCGGCGGATCTCGAAACCCTGTTCGCAACTGTGAAGCCAGACGTAGTAGTCGATTTCACGAACGCGGAAGGTGGCTCCACGGCGATGCGAACGTGCATCGCAAACGGCGTTAGATGTGTTTCGGGCTCGACGGGCATTTCGCCGGATGAATTGTCTGCGATCGGCGTGAGCGCGGCGGATGCCGGTGTCGGAGTGATATCGGCTTCGAACTTTGCCCTCGGTTGCGTGGTACTGATCCACTTGGCGCGGATCGCATCGAGTTACTTCGAATACGCCGACGTCATCGAGAGCCATCACGAGATGAAGATCGATGCGCCGTCTGGCACTGCGCTGTCGATCGTCCAAGCGATGCTCGAAGGCAAGGGCGGCGATTTCGAACAGAACATCGTCGAGAAAGAGTTACTTGCGGGAACGCGTGGCGGCTCGATGGGTGGCGTCAACGTCCACAGCGCGAGAATGCCGGGCCGAGTGGCTCGACACGAAGTAGTCTTCGGTGCGTTGGGGCAGACTTTGACATTGCTGCACGACTCGGTTGATCGCAACAGCTTCATGCCGGGCGTGATGCTCGCGGTTCGCCGCGTTATGGATGAAGAATCCATGATCGTTGGTCTCGACAAAGTTCTTGGATTGTCGAACTGAACCAATTTGGTTGAAACTAAACCGAACCGAGTAACGGTTCGATCCGAAGCCTCAGGAGAAATAGATGCAGGCTCCAGATTTGGAAATCGCTATCGTCGGTGCAACGGGTGCGGTCGGCGCCGTTGCACTGGAGTTATTGGCCGAGCGCGGTCACCCGGCCGAAAAGTTGCGACTTCTGGCATCTAAGCGGTCTCACGGCAAGCAGATTGAGTATTGCGGTCAACTGTTGACCGTGGAAGAGGCGACGCCCGAATCGTTTAATGGTGTTGACGTGGCGTTCATATCCGCATCCTCCGAGGTGAGTTTGGCGCTGGCGCCGGAAGCGGTCAAGCGCGGGGTGTTGGTAATCGACGACGGATCGGCGTACCGGATGGACCCGGCGGTTCCCCTCATTGTTCCGGAAGTCAACGGCGCGGATGTCGAGTGGCACTCCGGCATCATCTCGATACCGAACTGCACAACGACACCGCTGGTCATGGCATTGGCCGCTCTCAGAGACATGACCGATATCAGTTCCGTTACGGTTTCGACTTATCAATCAGTGACCGGTACTGGTGCGGCGGCGAGAGCCGAACTCTTGGGTCAGTCGCGTGAGGTGCTGGGCGGCAAAGAGGTGTCGCCACCGAGCGAGTACCCTCACCCCATCGCGTTCAATCTGCTTCCGCAAGTCGACGATTTCATGGAAGAGGGATACACGAAAGAAGAGTGGAAGATGGTCAACGAGTCTCGCAAGATACTCGACGATCCGGATTTGCGGCTAGCTTCCACCTGCGTTCGCGTCCCAGTAGAGGTTTCGCATTGCGAATCGGTGACTGTAGAGTTCGATGACCCGATTTCGGTCGATGAAGCTCGAGTCGCAATCGCTGAGTTCCCCGGTATCACCCTCTTGGATCGGCCCCACGATTCTGTTTATCCGATGCCATCAAATTCGGCGGGCGAGGACCAAGTCATGGTAGGGCGCGTCCGGCGCGACATCGCACACGAAAACGGCGTCGTCTTCTGGCTCGCCGCCGACAATTTGCGAAAAGGCGCAGCCCTCAACGCTCTCCAGATCATGGACGAATGCGTCAATCGGGACTGCCTTAAACCACGCGTCGCCGCTGCAGTCTAAATTCTTAGACTCCGAGCGATCAGATCGACGAAGCGGGATTCACATCGTAGTGATGTAAGATTCGGCGTGTAAGGGAGTTTGAAATGGCAGAGATCGGACGAGTTCTAACAGCAATGGTCACCCCATTCACCGAAGATGGGGAAGTCAACTACTCGCAAGCTCGCAAGCTGGCAAAGTCGCTATTGGCATCAGGTTCGGATGGATTGGTAATCGGCGGTACCACGGGTGAAGCGCCAGCAATGTCGGATGAGGAACGGCTAAAGCTGTTCGCGGAAGTAAAGGACGCGATCGGCGATTCGGGTGCCGTCGTAGCGGGTACCACCGACAACAACACATACCGCTCGATCGAACTCTCCAAAGAGGCCGAAGCGGCAGGCGTCGACGCGATACTCATGACCGTTCCCGCCTATAACAAACCCACTATGGGTGGTCTGGTAAAACACTTCATCGCGATCGCCGAAGCTGTCTCGATCCCCGGGATTCTCTACAACGTACCGAGCCGTACCGCCCTCAACATGACTGCCGGCACGACTCTGAAACTGGCGGAAGTTCCAAATATCGTCGGTGTCAAAGAGGCGAGTAGCGATGCCGACCAGATCGCGTACGTCATCAAAGGCGCTCCCGACGGATTCAACGTCTGGTCTGGAAACGACAACGAGACGTTCTCGATCGTGTCTACCGGCGGTTACGGCGTCGTCAGCGTGGCGAGCAACATCATCGGCAACCAAGTTCGAGGACTCATCGGCGCGGTTCTGGAAGGCGACATCGAGCGAGCCGCTGGCGAACACTTGCGCTTGCTACCCATATTCAACGCGCTGTTCTTCATCACGAACCCGATTCCGGTTCGCTACGCCATGAATCGCTCGGGTTTCAACGTAGGACCGGCGCGTCACCCGATGCAGGCTGACGACGACGAAATGGCGGCATTTGCTGCCCAGTTCGACCCCATCATGGATCAGTACGAGATCGATCTCCCCAACGGTTGATGATGTCGTGACTGAAGCGTCGCCGAAAAAAGTCATAGAAGACCTTGGCGGCGGGTTGATAATGCGTTCCGTGCTTCGCGAGGAAGCGGACGCGCTCGCTGAATTCTGCGCCAAGGTCTTCATCGACCAAGAATCGGGCACGGAAGCGTATTGGATCGCAGAGTGGATTCGCGATCTCGTGGGCAAGCCGCATCCCACTTTGAGCCTCGATGATGTCATAGTCGTCGAAGATGTCGAAAATGGACGCTACGCATCAACAACTACATACCTTACGCAGACGTGGAGCTACGACGGCGTTGAGTTCGAGATTGGCCGTCCTGAGATCGTCGGCACTCACGAAGACTACAGGAACCGAGGTCTAGTACGAAAACAGTTTGACCTCATGCACCGATGGGCATTGGAACGCGGGCACCACGTCCAGATCGTCCTAGGCATTCCGAGTTACTACCGCCAGTTCGGGTACGAATACGCCTTGCACGCAGAAGGTGGACGTCAGACGTCGATACACACGTTCCCCCGATGGGGCGACAAAGAAGACAGGAAGTTCCGACTGCGCGAACCAACCGACGCCGATATCCCCTTCATCACCAAGATCCTGAACGAATCGGGCAAACGTTCGCTCGTATCGCCCGTGTTTCGCGAGAACGAAGTGCGTTACCTTACATTTGATCGCACCGAACGGAGTGCCGTCTGCCACCGCACCGCCATGCTCTGCAAATCAGAAGGAGATGATTTCGGCGAACCAGTAGGCGTGATGATGTACGCAATGGTGACACCAATCGACCTAGGCTGCATCTTACGTCTGGAAATGTCGGAACCGCGATACTGGCGTGAGGCGTTACCCTCAGCGCTGCGTGAGTTCGTTGAGTTGGCGGATGAGGCTTCCAACCAGGATCCCGATCCGGAGCGGGCAATCAAGTCGGTGCGGCTAGACATGCAACCCGATCACCCGGCGTTCATCTTCGATGAAGGGGCATTGGGCCAGCCGCCGGAGCGCCAGTACGGATGGTACGTAAGAGTGCCCGATGTCGCCGCGTTCTTGCGAACGATATCTTCGGCGTTGGAGCTGAGAATTGAGAAGTCCTTGCACGCAGGATTTAACGGCGATTTGGTACTCCGATTCGATCGTGACACGGTAAATATCACCTTCGAAGACGGTCGCATAACCGATCTTGTTACGCACTCCGCAGCGTACCGTAATACGGCATCCAGTGGTTGGCGAACAGCAACCGTGAGATTTCCTGGCACGTCGTTCCTGCCAGTGCTTTTCGGGATGCGATCAGTCGGTGAAACACTGTTCGCACACACGGATGCTGACGCCGGATCTAAGTCGGATCGCCACCTCTTAGAGACGCTGTTTCCCAAGCGATCATCTGATTTAATGCTGACTCTCACATAGATGAGTGATGATTCAGCAGGACGCATACGCGTCGTAACCATCGGGGGAGGCACCGGCTCCTCAGCATTGCTCACTGGACTCAACGAACACGCCGACCGACTCCACATCTCCGCGATCGTCACCACCTTCGACGACGGCGGCTCTTCCGGAAAACTCCGCCAACAATTTGGCGTCCCAGCTCTCGGCGACGTCCGAAGATGCATCGCAGCTCTCTTACCAAATGCCCCCAACCAGCAGGACCTGCGCGATCAGTTCGAATTCAGATTCGAAAAAGCGACAAACCTCGAAGGAGATGCCTACGGAAACCTGCTCTTGCTCCTCGCGATCCAGAAGCACGGCAGCTTAACCAAAGCCGTCAACGAATTAACATCCGCATTGCGCCTAAACGGTTTCGTAATTCCTGCGAGTGAAGAACCTTCCAACCTCTCCGCCAAGCTCAAAGACGGAACCATCATCAAAGGCGAAACCAACATCGACAACCATACCCACTCTCCCTCCGCGATAGATCGCGTCTACCTGGAGCCGCCAGTCCCCGCAAATCCCGATGCCATCAACGCGATACGCTCAGCCCACGCAATAATCCTCGGCCCCGGAGACCTCTTCACCAGCGTCGTTCCCAACCTACTGCCAACCGGCATGAGCGAAGCCATCCAATCATCCACAGCAGAGATCATTCAGGTCTGCAACATCAGTCCTCGCAAAAGCCAAGCCAACACGCTACGCGCCTCTGACTTTCCTAAGACAATCGACCGACACATCTCACCGAACAAACGCCAAGGACCCACAAAAAGCACTGTCGACACCATCGTCGTCAACGCGCACTCTCGACGCGTAGAGGGAAACCAGATCGTGATTGACGACGGGTTGAACGATACAGTCAATCAAGTGCTAGTCGAAGACGTAGCCGACCCCGAAAATCCAACCCGTCACGCACCACACAAACTCGCCACTGCTTTGGTCAGCTACTTAGGCGCGACCACCATTAACAACTAACGTGTCGTCGCGATGCGGGCCAGTCGAAATCTCCGAAGCCGGAATTCCGAGAAGCTCTTCCAATCTGCGAACGTAGCGTTGAGCGCCGTCGCATAGATCGGCCCAATCAGTGACCTTCGTTGTAGATTCCGTCCAACCGGGCAACTCTTCGTAGATAGGTTCGCAACGACTCAGACGACCGCGCTCGATCGGGAAATCATCGATGATCTCGCCGTCCAGCGAGTACGCCGTGCAGATCTTGATCCGGTCCCAATTGTCGAGAGTGTCTAAACGGGTGAGCACCATAGAGTCGAAGCCGTTTACGCGGGTCGTGTAACGGGCAGCGACGGCGTCGAACCAACCGACGCGCCTAGCGCGCCCCGTCGTCGCTCCGAATTCGCCTGCCATCTCTCTGATCCGATCGCCTTCTGCGCCGTGTATCTCGGTCGGGAACGGTCCCGCACCAACCCTCGTCGCATAGGCCTTGAACACACCGATGATGCGCGAAAACGAACTCGGACCGACACCCGTTCCGGTCAACGCACCGCCAATTGTAGGACTGGAAGAAGTAACGAACGGATACGTGCCGTGATCGATGTCGAGCAACGCTCCTTGGGCGCCTTCCATAATCACGTTTTCGCCAGCCGTAAGCGCATTTGTAACGATCTCATCGGCCGATCGGACATACGGGCCAATCTCATTTGCCCACTGTTTGGCCTGTCCCAAGATTTCATCAACATCGATCGGTTCACCGCCGTAGACCTTGGTGATCATTTCGTTTTTGAACTCGATGATCGGAGGCAGCGTCAGGGTCAATTCCTCGAGATCGAGTAATTCACCAACGCGGACGCCCATACGAGCGACCTTGTCGACATATGCCGGACCAATACCTCTGCCAGTTGTCCCGATCGCCCCTGCTCCACGCCGTTCCTCTTCCAAGCGATCGAGCGCCACGTGGTAGGGCATGATCAAATGCGCGCGATCCGAAACGGCGATCTCACCCGGAAGCCTCTTCGACTTAATCATCGCGATCTCTTCGATGAGAGCATCAGGAGCCACAACAACACCATTACCGATAACGTTGATGGTGCCTTCGTAGCAGATTCCACAGGGGATGAGGTGGAATACGAGCTTCCCGTAATCGTTTACGACGGTATGGCCGGCGTTGTTGCCGCCGGAAAATCTAACGACCACGGACGCTTCAGCGGCTAGGAAGTCGATTATCTTCCCTTTGCCTTCGTCGCCCCATAAACCACCGAGCACGGCGGTAGTCGGCATTCGAATTTCCCCTTCGCGCACGTATCCCGCATCGGCGGGACACCAGCACGCGCGTTTCGAGTGTGCTTAACAAACGAATTATATCGCGGTGCGGTGCGAGAACTGCGTGGTTGACGTCCCCGGCCGCGACCAATGCGCGTCTCAAAGCGCATCTCTGGACGCAGGCACGGGTCGCAGACTCGTGCGATACCCTAAACGCAAACTAACGTCCCAACCGCAAACAAAGAGCAGTCTGAATTGACCACGCCGCAAAAACCCAACGTCGTCAGCGTCGAAATCGACCCGAGAGCAAACTGATACCTGTTTTGGACCGTGATGTGGATAACTGCGGTCACCGTCGTCGGGATACCGTTCATGCCGTTCATCGCGATCTTCTACTGGTCCTGGTACGCTCCACGATACCGTCAGTTTCACACTCTCGATCTCACCGAGACGGGTGTTGTATCCAAACGCGGTGTCGTATTCCGCAGCCAGACCAACGTGCCTCTAGACCGCGTCACCGATGTATCGGTCCATCAAGGTCCTCTGATGCGCGTGTTCGACGTCCACAAGTTGACCGTCGAGAGCGCCGGGCAGACGCAGGAACAAGGCGCGGTGAGCATCATCGGCGTCGTCGATCCATACGACTTCCGCGACGCCGTCTTGGCGAACGCCGAACTCCTCAAGCAAGGCACTGCGCCTGAGTCATCAACTGCTGTATCAACGGCACCAATGACTCCCGGAACCGACGTGCAGACGCAGCTTCTGACGGAGATTCGCGACCTTCTGGTTAAGATCGAAGCCCGGGATTCTTAAGAGTCACTGATCTTGTCGGACCACCGATAAGCGTGTTCATCCGCGACCCTATGTGCAAAAAGGCGATCGGTTGATCATCGCGTCAAAGCAATCTGTGACATTGAGCATTTCGTCTGGGAGCAATGATCGGATTGGTTCCGCCAATGAGCTTGGCAACCCACCGTAATACGCCTCGGCGATGGATCCAGCGATGCACGCCAATGTGTCGGCATCCCCACCCAACGAAATCGCTAGACGTACGCACATCTCGAAATCCTCTGACTCCAAGAAAGCGATTATCGCTTCCGGAACAGTCCGCTGGCATGTTTCGTCGAAACCGTAATCGGGCCTGATTTCTTCAAGAGTGCGATGCAAGTCGTAACCGTAGTTGGATTCGACTCTTCGGCGGATCTCATCCTTACCCGCACCGTTTCGTGCGATATAAATCGCGTGCGCGACGGATGCGGCTCCTTTGATGCCTTCGGGGTGGTTGTGCGTCGGTGCGGCTGATACGGCGGCTTGCCGCAAAGTCTCCTCGAGCGTTTCAAACGCCCAACCAATCGGACTGACACGCATCGCCGAGCCGTTGCCGTAACTGTCGTAAGGACGCGGCGAAGGACTCCGCAACCAAGACGCGAAACGACCGCCATAGGACGACGGGTACCGTCTGCCCCACGCGAGGTATTCATGCTGGTAACCGGCGGCTGTGTCGGTCTCGACCGATTTCAGCACGGCGCACGCAGTCGCGATAGTCAAGATAGTGTCGTCGGTGAAATTGCTGTTAACAGTGAACAGGGGTCCGAACTCCGTCGTTTTGGTCGGCGGATGGGCGAACTCGTGAGTTGATCCGATGATGTCGCCTGCTATCGCTCCCCACATGATGCGCCTCCATTCAATTAGGGCCATCCATCTCGGAATGTGACCCCATAATTGTACCGCCGTTATCGCTTCATATTTTCCATGCTGCGTTACCGAACGGCGCTCGGAAGACATTGCAGGGTTTGAAACGGTGCCGTTAGGCGGTTGACGGTATATACCGGGTCAGATATACTTTGGGGTTACCCGCTGAGAGAATCACGTATTTCTGCTTGGTTCAAACTGGTGGGTGCACCTTTAAAGTTGAATATCGATTCCGCATTCTCCGAGAAACCGGAGCAGCCGATTCAAGAAGATGGATCAAGCTACTAAGGGCACACGGGGGATGCCTTGGCGCTAGAAGCCGAACAAGGGCGTAGTGAGACTGCGATAAGCCACGGTCAGCCGTCTGGCAGGCTAAGCCGTGGATTCCCGAGTGGGGAAACCCGATGCCGCGTGTTTACACGCGGGGTCATCTCGCAAGAGAGGGTAAGCGGGGGAACTGAAACATCTAAGTACCCCGAGGAAAGTAAATCAACCGAGACTCCCTTAGTAGCGGCGAGCGAAAAGGGAAGAGCCCAAACCGGGTGAGACCAAACGGCCCAGGAGCCTATGTCTCACGGGTGTTGTAGGGCTCGATGCGGGGGCTACCTGTGGGCTCCCGAGGAGTTACAAAGCGCGACGATAGCTGAGCAGGTCTGGAAAGCCTGGTCATAGAGGGTGATAGCCCCGTAGGCGAAATTGTCGTGCCTCCTTATTCGAGTTCCTGAGTACGGCGGGACACGTGAAATCCTGTTGGAATCTGGGGGGACCACCCTCCAAGGCTAAGTACTTCTAGCGACCGATAGCGAACCAGTACCGTGAGGGAAAGGTGAAAAGCACCCCAAGCAGGGGAGTGAAAGAGAACTGAAACCGTGTGCCTACAAACCGTTGGAGTCTGCCTTCGGGTGGATGACAGCGTGCCTATTGAAGAATGAGCCAGCGAGTTACTTTGCGTGGCAAGGTTAAGGCGTTCCGCGCCGCAGCCGAAGCGAAAGCGAGTCTGAACAGGGCGTTCAGTCGCGTTGAGTAGACCCGAAACCGTGTGAGCTACCCATGGCCAGGCTGAAGCGAAAGTAACATTTCGTGGAGGGCCGAACCCGTTTACGTTGCAAAGTGATGGGATGAGCTGTGGGTAGGGGTAAAATGCCAAACGAACACGGAGATAGCTGGTTCTCCCCGAAATGCATTTAGGTGCAGCGTCAGGAATTACTTCGCGGAGGTAGGGCTCTGATTGGGCTAGGGGGTGAAGAACTTACCAAACCCTGTCAAACTTCGAATACCGCGAAGGGTACCCTGGCAGTGAGACAGTGAAGGATAAGCTCCATTGTCGAAAGGGAAACAGCCCAGATCGCAAGCTAAGGCCCCTAAGTGTGTGCTAAGTGTTAAACGAGGTGGGGGCGCCCAGACAGCCAGGAGGTTGGCTTAGAAGCAGCCACCCTTTAAAGAGTTCGTAACAGATCACTGGTCGAGGGCTCCCGCACGGAAAATAAACGGGGCTCAAGCACACCGCCGATGCTGCGAGAGGCGCGTTCGCGCGCCTCGGTAGGGGAGCGTTCCCAGCCGCGTTGAAGCGTCACCGTGAGGTTACGTCGAGTGCTGGGAAGTGAGAATGCTGGCATGAGTAGCGTCAATGCCGGTGAGAATCCGGCACGCCGAAAGTCCAAGGTTTCCTACGCAACGTTGATCGACGTAGGGTAAGGCGGCCCTAAGGTGTAGCCTAAAGGCGAAGCCGATGGACAGCTGGTTGAAATTCCAGCCCCGCCCCAGGACCGATTGAGACGCAGGAGGGACGCGGATTGGTAAGCGATACATACCACCGGATATGGTGTGTCGCCACCCGTAGGCCAGCGCCACGAGCTAAAATGCGTGGCGCGTGACGAGCAGAGGGGTGGTGGGACCTTAAGGTACGCCTCGAGGAACATCGCTGATCCTATGCCGCCAAGAAAATCTCCGACGTCGAGGTTCTGCGGCGACCGTACCGCAAACCGACACTGGTGGACAGGGGTAAAAGCCCCCAGGCGTTCGAGAAAACCATCGTTAAGGAACTCGGCAAATTAACCCCGTAACTTCGGGATAAGGGGTGCCGATCACGTATACGCGCTTGCCGCGAAAGGCGTGGTCGGCCGCAGAGAACCGGCCCAAGCGACTGTTTACCAAAAACACAGGTCTGTGCCAAAGCGAAAGCTGATGTATACAGGCTGACGCCTGCCCAGTGCTGGTAGGTTAAGGAAGGGGGTGCAAGCCTCCGACCGAAGCCCCGGTAAACGGCGGCCGTAACTATAACGGTCCTAAGGTAGCGAAGTCCCTTGTCGGGTAAGTTCCGACCCGCACGAATGGCGTAACGACTTGGGCACTGTCTCAACGATGGACTCGGTGAAATTGCAGGACCCGTAAAGATGCGGGTTACGCGCGGCAGGACAAATAGACCCCGTGGAGCTTTACTGCAGCTTGACATTGGTTTGAGCTCAGGGATGTGTAGTAATAGGCGGGAGACTGTGAAGCGCAGGCGCCAGCCTGTGTGGAGTCAACCATGAAAGACCGCCCTTTTCTGCGTTTGAATCTAACCAAGAATGGGACAGTGTCTGGTAGGCAGTTTGACTGGGGCGGTCGCCTCCAAAAAGGTAACGGAGGCGCACAAAGGTCACCTCAGGCTGGATGGAAATCAGCCTTAGAGTGTATTGGCATAAGGTGGCTTGACTGCGAGACCAACAAGTCGAGCAGGGACGAAAGTCGGTCAAAGTGATCCTACGGTTCCGTGTGGAAGGGCCGTAGCTTAACGGATAAAAGCTACCCCGGGGATAACAGGCTAATCTCCCCCAAGAGATCGTATCGACGGGGAGCTTTGGCACCTCGATGTCGGCTCGTCGTATCCTGGGGCTGAAGAAGGTCCCAAGGGTCGGGCTGTCCGCCCGTTAAAACGGCACGCGAGCTGGGTTCAGAGCGTCGTGAGACAGCTCGGTCTCTATCCGCCGTGCGCGCAGGACATTTGAAGGGAGCTGACCCTAGTACGAGAGGACCGGGTTGGACGAACCTCTGGTGTGCCGGTTGTGGCGCCAGCCGCACCGCCGGGTAGCCACGTTCGGAAGGGATAAGCGCTGAAAGCATCTAAGCACGAAGCCCACCCTGAGATGAGATGTCCCATCCTGTTTAGGAGTAAGACCACCGGGAGACTACCGGGTAGATAGGCCGTAGGTGTAAGCGCAGCAATGCCCTCAGCTGAACGGTACTAATCGGTCGAGGGCTTGACCATTAAATATCTTCCTGAATCGGCTCGCTCCGATTTCGGAGAGAATGCGGAATCGAGATTCAATTGCAAATACGTTCGGCGTATCTTGCAACCAAACGCCTCGGTGCGGGGTGGAGCAGTGGTAGCTCGTCGGGCTCATAACCCGAAGGTCGCAGGTTCGAATCCTGCCCCCGCTACCAAATAACACGCAAAACGTCGAAACGAACATTTCAAAAAAGCCCTTTGGTGATTAGAGCGCGATGGAACCACCCGTTCCCATCCCGAACACGGAAGTGAAACGTCGTAGCGCTGACGATACTGCACTGTGAGGTGTGGGAAAATAGGTCGTTGCCAAGGGGCTTTTTACAATTGCTACCACACCCGATCTGTCGCCAAGGAGAGGTGGCTGAGTGGTTGAAAGCGCCGGTTTCGAAAACCGGTATCTCGGGCAACCGGGATCGCGGGTTCGAATCCCGCCCTCTCCGCCACATTTTCTTCCAACGTTCCCAACCCAACTTTGACCGAATTTCGATACTCCACCGCGGAGAGGTGCCGGAGCGGCTTAACGGGCACGCCTGGAAAGCGTGTGTGGGCTTACACCCACCGCAGGTTCGAATCCTGTCCTCTCCGCCATTTCAATCTCGACCGATTTATAAATCTGCCCGGTTCAATTGCTCGACGAGATCTTCTGCGGTTTGAGCCGTATCCGTTCTTCGATGGTTCGGCGGTCGCATGATCGGAATTTCTCGTCTAGCTGCGGACGATTGACGGGTCACCACGCCAGCGTTGTTAGCGCCAACCTTACCGCTGTACCGCGTTGACGAGCGCAACATTGTATTTCGCTGTCATTCATTCGGAGCCCTTGCCCGTTTGAACTTGGCAAAGCCGGTACGTCAACTTCCGGCAACCGACAGTTAACAGATTCGACATATCCACGAAATCAACGAGTAAAGATTCGCCCTTACCTTTAGGTCTTTGGGAACAGGCGAAGACATGGAACCCTCACTTCCGACGACCTCGCACAAGATCGCAACACATTGACCCTATTGCGCGTTCCTGTGCGGAATAATGCTCAGTGATTGCAATGGCCGCACCAACGTAGAAGGCGATCCCGAGTTCCCAGTGAACAACGGTGCCCTTTGCATCAAAGGCTGGACCTCGGCCGAGTTGTTGAACCACCCCGAGCGTCTCCTACACCCGTTGATTCGTTCATCCGACGGCCGGTTGAGGACTGCCAGTTCGTAAGCTGCGCTGGACAGGATTGCCGAGGCGGTTACCGATCTTAAGAGGAAGTACGGCACGCAGACACGCCAAGTTCTTTCCCTCGAGCAGCTGTCCCACAAGCCAGTTGCCGAGGTTCATCCTTCCACCGCAAGCATGGCCGGTGTGCAAGAGGCTATGACATCACGCTCAAAACCCGGCGCGGCACCGGGGAGTTCAGCTTGAAAGTCACGCCAACAATCAGGCACGACACCGTATTCGTGCCATTCCACTGGGGCGGCGCGCGGTCCGCCAACGGATTGACGAATCCAGCGCTCGATCCTATAGCAAAATGCCCGAATTCAAGGTATGCGCTGTGAAGATCGAGAAGGCAACAACCCAACCGAGGTAATCGAGTGCCAACACCCCAGAAACTCGTCGTAGTAGGCAGCGGAATGGCCGGTGCCCGACTCGTCGAAGAGGTGCTCGCCAAAGGCGGCGGTGGCAAGTTCGAAGTCACGATATTCGGTGATGAGCCCTTCGTGAACTACAACCGGATTCTTCTTTCAGGCGTTTTGTCGGGAACGCAAAGCGATACCGACATCTGCATCAATCCTCTTGATTGGTACGAGCGCAACAACGTCAATTTGCGCGCCGGCGTCCGAGCAATTGGCATCGACCGTCAATCGAAGACGGTTTACGCGACGGGTAGACACCTAGTTCCCTATGACAAGGTCGTACTAGCCAACGGCAACCTGCCGTACATTCCTCCGATCAGCGAGTCGCTCTCGGATCGGTCGCCCGGATCGTGGGCGCGGGCGGCAATGCGGGCGCAGTGATGTTCGGATTCCTTTTCCGCATCGAATCGATGGCGACAGCCGATGCGCTGATGATCATCGGCTACTTGGATCAACTTGGCGAAGTCTTGTTCGCCACTTCAGTTTAGACATACCCGGCAGCATGTAGTACCGTGTTTATCGATACATCGTCGCCGATAAAAGACGTGCGCTCGTCGGTACATACCGACGCGAACTCGCAGTATCAGCATCAACGGACAGTCTAGAGAAGTTATGGACGAATTGAAATATTGGGTTGCTTTTCACGGGGTCAACGGCATGGGACCAAAACGGTTCCATCGGATGGAATCCTACTTCGGTAATTTGGAGAATGCTTGGGGCGCGAAACGCGGCGAGTTGCGTGACGCGGGCATCAGTCCCGCAGTCGCAGAAGATATCGACGCCAGAAGGAGCCAGATCGATCCAGATGAGGAGATGGAACGGTTGATAAACCGGGGCATACGGCCTATCCATCTACGGTCTGACGACTATCCCGAACATCTCGCGCAATCTCCTGACGCACCGGCAGTCATCTACGTTTGTGGAGATTTGGAGCCCGTGGACAACAACAGCGTTGCGATAGTCGGCACTCGAAACGCGACCGAATACGGCGAGCACATGGCGTCTTTGCTTTCCAGCGAACTTGCCAGCTACGGCATCACGATTATCAGCGGTCTCGCGATCGGCATCGACACCGCGGCTCACCGCGCCGCGCTCAAAGCTGGTGGCAGATCAATCGCAGTACTCGCCGGCGGACTCGATTCCGTGTATCCGCAACGGAATCGAGGATTGGCTCGACAAATAGTTGAGGACGGGTGCTTGATATCCGAGTATCAGCTGGGCGTCAGATCCAAGCGCGAGCATTTTCCGAGGCGAAATCGAATCATTAGCGGGTTGAGCCGAGGCGTCATCGTCGTCGAAGCCGCGAAGAAAAGCGGCGCCACTTGGACCGTGAAATGGGCTTTGGAACAGAACCGAGAGGTTTTCGCCGTCCCCGGCAACGCGACATCCGATCAGAGCGAGGGCACCAACTGGTTGATTCAACAAGGCGCAAAGCTCACAACATGCGCGGAAGACGTGCTGCAAGAACTCAGCGCGTTTTTCGGCCATCTCGAGCGAGACCCTAAAGCCGAGTACCGCAATAAAGCCACCAACATCAAGGCTACAGTTACCGCGCGCCCCGGACCTGGCGATTCCCGAGGCGCCCGCAAAACCAATCCTCGATACGAAGAAATCGTTACGTTCAACGAACAAGAACAAGCTGTTGCGAAAGTTCTGTCCAATTCTGACGGTCCGATGCACGTAGACGAAGTGGCACGTTCGCTTTCGACTTCCGTCACCGAAGTGATGTCAACGCTTACTATGATGGAAGTGAGAGGCGTGGTGCAGTGCATCGAAGGCGCGTTGTACGATTTGTCGAACCGACGCGCCGTATTGAGCGCGCCTCGATTGCTTGATGAAGGCAAACCTGCATAATTGCTAGTTCCCCCAAAACGGGAATGTGTAGAACAGGAATCGAATTGGCAAGGCGACAAAAGACCGCGTACGAAAATCTGGTGATCGTCGAATCGGCCGCCAAGGCGCGCACCATCGAGCGCTATCTTGGCAACGGATTCGAGGTCAAGGCATCCGTCGGCCACGTACGCGATCTGCAAAAATCGCGCATGGGGGTCGACGTCGAAAATGACTTCGAGCCGAAATACAGCGTCGTTGCTGACCGCCGCAAAGTCGTAAATGAACTCAAAGCGGCTGCCAAACGCGCCTCTGACGTGTACCTCGCTACCGACCCAGATCGGGAAGGCGAAGCCATTTCATGGCACTTGAGTCAGCTCCTCGGCATACCCGAAGACGGGGCTCGCCGAGTCGTTTTCCACGAGATAACCAAAGACGCTGTTGAAGCAGCGTTCAACGATCCAAGACCGATCGATTACCAGCTAGTCGAGGCGCAACAAGCCCGGCGGATACTCGATCGTCTCGTTGGCTTCAAACTCAGCCCGTTCATCCGCAACAAAGTCGCCGGAGCGCAGTCCGCCGGCCGCGTTCAATCGGTCGCTCTCAGATTGGTGGTCGATCGCGAGGAAGAGATCAACTCGTTCGTTCCCAAAGAGTACTGGCTCATCTCCGTCGATCTAAAGAAACAAAACGACGCCTTGCCGTTCAATGCCCGGCTATATCGGGTGCACGGTGAAAAGCGAGACCCGAACAAACCCGAAAACGAAATCCTCGGCAACGAGGCTGCGGCGTCAACGATCGCTGATGAACTCAAAACATCGGCTTTCTCCGTCACTGCTGTCAACAAACGCCAAGTAAAAGTCAGGCCGCGTCCTCCATTCATCACAAGCACCTTGCAACAGCAAGCGGCCAGGAGCCTACGTTTCAGCGCTCAGCGGACCATGAGTGCGGCGCAGAGTCTCTACGAAGGCGTAGTTCTCGGCGACGGGGAACCAGTCGGATTGATCACCTATATGAGAACCGATTCGACGAATTTGGCCACCTCGGCGCTCGAACAAGCCCAGTCGTTCATCCTTCGAGAATTCGGCGAGAAATACTCCGTCGGGCACCGTGTCTATCGCACCAGAACTCGCAACGCACAGGAAGCTCACGAAGCTATAAGGCCTACCGCTATAGCCAACACGCCCGCCAGAGTGAGTCGCTACCTGAGCGATGACCAACGAAGGTTGTACGAGCTGATATGGCAACGAACGGTCTCGAGCCAGATGGCGGATGGCGTCGATGAACGCACGCGTGCCGACATCGACGCAAGGACAGAGAACAGCAAAACGCACAAGATGCGAGCGACTGGATCGACGATGATTTTCGATGGCTTCCGATCGCTCTACACGGAAGCGAAGGACGAAGATTCAGATTCAGACGACGCTCGCCGTTTGCCGTCGCTAATCGACGGCGAGGCACTCGACCTTTTGAACGTCAATAGCGATCAGAAGTTCACTCAACCGCCGCCGCGCTATACCGAAGCCAATCTGATCAGAACTTTAGAAGAACTTGGCATCGGAAGACCTAGCACCTACGCCACCATAGTCGGCAGAATTGTTGAGAGAAATTACGTAACCCGAGAAAGGAACCGGTTTCACCCGACAAAGAGCGGGATTGCCGTGTGCGCGATGCTCAAGGAGTATTTCTCCAACATCGTGGACGTCGGTTTTACCGCCGGCATGGAAACGCAGCTCGATGACATCGCAAATGGCGATTTAGAGCGCGTTGCAATGCTCAAAGAGTTTTATGCCCCGTTCGACGAAGCGTTGGATCACGCGTTCCAGAATGCTCAACGTGTGCGCCGTGCCGAATTCGATGTCGCCAGCGGCATCAAGTGCGAAGGTGGCACAGATCTCGTTATCCGAAATGGCAGACGCGGCGATTTCTTAGCGTGTCCCCAATACCCGTCTTGCAGGTTCGCCATGGATCTGCGACCTAGCGATGACTCAGATGGCGAAAAGATCGAAGAGTGGCAAGGCGAGTTCACCCGTCGTATGGCACAGTGTCACGTCGCCCACCCTGATGGACCTGCCGAAATCGAACCGCGAGTCGAAGTCGGTTCAGGCGTTGTCTGCGACGGCGGCATCGAACTCGTCATCCGAAACGGTAGGCGCGGAGAATTTCTGGCGTGCCCAGAGTTCCCCAAATGCCGGGTTGCTCTCGACCTCAAACCGACAGATGAGGACGAAGTTGCTGAATGGGACGAGAAGCGAAAACAGCGCATGCAACGCTGCTTCAAAGAACACCCTGAAGCGGCTAAACGGCGGTCAACCCGATCAAGCCGTTCAAGGTCTCGCTCAACTTCGAGACGCGCCCGCACGACAAGCTAATCGTCTCGCATCCTCACCGTCCCTGAGCACGCCGCCAAGATCCGGAGTCCCCTCATGACTTCGGGCGGCAAAAACACTGATCGTGTCAACGTCCCTGGTCTATGGCACGTTGTGTCGGGCACCAAGTGGGAAGCACCTCTCCACGAGTATGAGCGTTACCTGACTGCCATCCGGCAACTCGCACCGCCGACCGTGCGCAACTACATGAACGATCTTGCTGCGTTCATGAAGTTCCTGTCCGAAAAAGAACGCATCGGCCACCTGACTTCACCAGATCGCCGCGAACTTCGCAGTTACTTGGCGTGGTTGGCCAATCGCGGTTACGAAAAAGCCTCCATAGGCAGGCAATTGACGGCGCTGAGGATGTTTTTCGGATGGATGCAAGAGACTGGAAGGACCGCGAACAACGACACCGATATGGTTTCCGCACCCCGTCAACCGCGCCGATTGCCGTATGTTGTTTCGCAGGCAGAAATCGAACGACTCCTCATCACTCCCAACACATCGACGACGTTGGGGCTGCGCGACCGCGCAATGTTGGAGTCCCTATACGCATCCGGAATACGCGTCTCGGAGGCAACATCCATCGACGTTTCCGATCTGGATTTGGACACCCGGGAATGCACGGTGTTCGGCAAAGGGTCCAAGCAACGCATCGTGTTGCTTGGTTCATCCGCGACCCAATGGCTTCGAAAATACCTATCGGATGCTCGACCCAAACTCGTGACTCGCCAGTCTGGTGACGCTCTGTTCCTAAACCAAAAAGGCGGCAGATTGACCGAGCGCGGCATCCAAATGATCGTCAAAAAACATGCACTGAGCTCAGGTCTTGATGCCGAGTTCCATACCCATAACCTGCGCCATAGTTTCGCCACCCACTTGCTCGACGGCGGTGCAGACCTGCGTGTGGTGCAAGATCTGTTGGGCCACGAATCCCCGGCAACTACCCAGATCTATACCCACGTATCTGCGGAACAGGCACGCAAGGTTTACCTCGGTGCGCATCCCGGAAACTCGCTGCGCCGAACAAGATCAAATTCCCCCAAAGGGTGAACAGTTATAGCCTTAAGGGTTGGAAACACGCATTCCGTCACGCAGGCGGATCGAAGTGGAAACCACTCCAATCCGATGGATAGATTCTTGGTAATCAACGGCCCGAATCTGAACAATTTGGGCAAACGCGACGCTGGTCATTACGGCTCGATCACGCTTGGCGAAATCGAAGATCGAGTTGCGGCTTCCGCGCGCGAATTGGGTGTGGATGTGGCATTCTTCCAGTCCAACCACGAAGGCGCGATCGTCGATTGGATCCAAGCCGAATCTGGCGACGCCTCAGGGATAATCATCAACGCCGGGGCTCTCACCCAAGTCGGCTATTCGATACTCGATGCCCTCTTGGACACCAAGTTGCCTGTGGTCGAGGTCCACATATCAAACATCCACGGACGAGAAGAATTCCGCCGACACTCGGTGATCGCTCCCTTCGCTTTGGGACAAATCGCGGGTCTCGGTTGGAGAGGATACACATACGCATTGGAGAGCCTAGTAAGGCGCATTGAGGAACAACCCTGATGAGTGATAACGATTTCCGGCATCCCAAACGCATCGCCGGTCTGAGATCGGCAATTGGCGAAAGCGACATTGATGGGATGCTGGTTTCCGACCCTCACAATCGTCGGTATCTCTCTGGATTTATCGGCTCCGCCGGCTATCTGGTCATCACCCAATCCGGCGCCGTATTGGCCACAGATTCGCGCTACACCGAACAAGCGGCCGATCAAGCCACCGGGTTTGGACAATCCAGAATGCAAGGCCGATTGACCGAATGGTTTCCCAGCATATTGAACGATTTGGGAATTAAAAAACTCGGTTTCGAAGCTGACAATCTCACTGTATCGGCGCTCAAAATGATTGAGGATGCGCTGGAAGAGAGCAGTGCGGAAATCGTTTTGGAACCCAAATCCGGCTTCGCTTCAAAATTGCGCGCATTGAAAGACGAAGACGAAGTCGCACTTCTCCAAAAAGCCATCGACATCGGCGACGCAGCGTTCGAAGCAACCGCTGCCCAGATGACCCCCGGCATGACCGAGAAGGAAGCCGCCTGGGAATTCGAGAAGGCTATCCGGGAGCGCGGTGCCGAATGTTTGTCATTCGATACGATCGTCGCAACCGGGCCAAACGCGGCTCGCCCGCATCACCAAACCGGCGATACTCCCCTCAATGAAGGCGAAACTATCGTATTCGACTGCGGCGCGACCTACGAGGGCTACTGCTCCGACCTGACGCGCACCTTCGTGCTCGGCGAAGCCGACGAAAAAGTGGCTCACATCTACAACATCGTTCTCGAAGCCCAAGAAACCGCCATCGAAAAAGTCACATCCGGTATCACGGGCGGAGAAGCCGACGCCATCGCTCGCAAGATCATCGATGACGCAGGATACGCCGACTATTTCGGCCACAGCCTTGGTCACGGCCTCGGCTTAGAGGTACACGAAGAACCAAACGTCGGACCCCGGGGTGCCACGCCCCTAGAGGATGGGATGCCGTTCACCATCGAACCCGGCATCTACTTGCCCGGCTGGGGTGGTGTCAGAATCGAGGATGTGGTCGTTTTGGAAAACGGACGCGCACGAGTGCTCAGCCACGCCAAGAAAATGCGTTTCTAGTCTTACGTGTAGCGACCGCCGATTAACCCGTTCAAAAAGGATGCATTGACATGACCATTTCCTCATCCGAGATACGCCGCAACATGACCATACTCTTGGACGGCGACATCTATCAAATCATGGAGTGGCAACACCGGCAGGCCCCGAAAGCTCCGCCAACGCTCACCTTGAAAGTCCGGCAGTTGAGTACCGGCAACGTGTTCGAGCGAAAGCTGGCTGGCAACCACAAGTTAACCGTCGCCCAAACCGAACGACGCAACGCCCAGTACCTTTACCGCGAAGGCGATTTCTACGTCTTCATGGACATGGAGACCTACGAACAACACCTCCTAGGCGACAACCTCCTTGGCGACGCCGTGTACTTCCTCCCCGAAGGCGGCGAGTTGATCCTGTTGATGCACGAAGAAAAACCCATCCTCGTCGAACTACCTTCCGCTGTGAACCTCGCAATTGCTCATACGGAAATCGGATTGAAAGGCGACACTCAAAGCGGCGCCACGAAACCTGCTACAACTGACACTGGACTGACCCTGCAGGTTCCACTATTCGTCAACGAAGGCGACCTGATCAGCGTGAACACCACCACCAAGGAATACATCGGTCGCGCCGACTGAGATTCAACCGAGGTCGCATGCGTCGCAGATAATGGTGCACACCGATGTACGATGCCGAGACGCCAACGACCAAACCGCCCGACAAACCGGGCCCTAGCTCAGTCTCAGAAGTCTCGCAACTCATACAGGGTTTGCTGAAGAGCGACCCCAAACTTGCGAACGTCACGATAATCGGCGAAGTCTCCGGACACTCCCAACCCCCGTCCGGACATAGCTATTTTTCCTTGCGGGATCGCGAAGCGTCGCTTCGATGCGTCATGTTCCGCTACGGACACGGCCACCAGTTCTTAGAAGATGGCGCGCTCGTCGTTTGCCAAGGCAGCGCGGGGATATACGCCCCGAGAGGCGATCTCCAAATCGTCGTCACCTCCGCGGAACCCGCTGGCGTCGGCGATCAACAAGCTCAGCTTGAAGAGTTGCGACGCAAACTGCGCGCCGAAGGACTGTTCGATCCATCGCGCAAGAGATCGATTCCCCAGTTTCCCAAACGCATCGCCGTGGTCACTTCCGAGCAAGGCGCCGTCTGGCACGACATCGTCAACATCGTACGACGTCGATATCCGCTGTTGGAGCTTTTACTTGTACCATCCGCCGTCCAAGGTGAATTGGCACCGGTCAGCATCATCGAAGCACTCGCAGACCTACACGCCTACGCCGAAACAGAGCACGTAGACGCCGTGATCGTAGGAAGAGGCGGAGGCTCCGCCGAAGACCTCATGCCCTACAACGATGAAATGGTCGCTCGAACCATCTTCGCTAGCCGCATCCCAGTTATCAGCGCCGTCGGACACGAAACCGACTTCACCATCGCCGACGACGTTGCAGACATGCGCGCACCCACGCCTTCCGCCGCCGCCGAGTTGGTGTCGCCTGACATCGCCGGTCTGAAGTACGAAACTGCGGATCACGTACAAAGACTTATGCGCGGATTGTCCGGCCGTGTCACGCTCGCACGACAACGACTCGATCTCACGCAAGACCGCCTCGCCGACAACGCCCCCGACACCAACAGCTACCGCGAGCGGCTGGACGTATTGGGCCAAAGGGCACGAGACGCATGGTCGAGATATGTGACCATGAAACGAGAGGCGATGAAACGAGTGGAAGCCGAACTGCGCGCCCTCGGTCCCTACAACATCCTCGAACGCGGCTACGCCATCGCCCGGCGAGATGACGGACGGTTGGTGACACGCGCCTCAAACGTAAAACCGAAAGAAATCTTGGAACTCACCTTCGCCGACGGCAAAGTCGAGACCGAAACTCGTTCCGTAAACACCACATCTTAGCCCAAAGGCGCCACGATGACCGACACTGAAAAAAACGACACCGAACAACCGGTGTCCTTCGAAGACGCATTCACTAGGTTGGAATCTGTGGTTCGCCGACTTGAAAGCGGCCAGATGTCTCTCGACCAATCGACCGAATTGTTTGAAGAAGGAATGAAGTTGGCCAAGAGTTGCACCGAGATGCTCAACGGTGCCGAGCTAAAGATCAAACGATTGCAACAGGGATTGGCAGAGCAACTAAACCTAGTGTCGGAAGAATGACATCGGCCGATCATCCCAAGCAATCGAACCGCAATCAACTCCGCATCGGCTGGTTCACGACCGCCAACGGGCCGGGATCTCGCGGCATGTTCACCGCAGTTCTTGATGCGATCAACTCTGGTGCACTAGCTGCCAGATTCGAATTCGTGTTCGTCAGCCGGGAACGAGGGCAGACCGATCCTACTGACGACTTCATGGATCTCGTCGAAGCGAACGATATCCCATTGGTTACCCTTTCATCCCTGAAATTCAGACGCGCCAACGACAACGTCCCATGGGACCAACTTCGAGATGCATTCGACCGCGCAATTCTCGCCAAGGTCGCCGACTTCAAACCAGACGTCTCAGTAATGGCCGGTTTCATGTTGTTCACCCCCGGCGTCAGCCGACAATTGCTCTGCCTGAACCAACACCCGGCACTTCCCGGCGGCACGATCGGAAAATGGCAAGACGCGATATGGGACGTAATCGAGCAAGACCAAGAACGGCACGGCTCCATGGTGCACATCGCAACACCTGAACTCGACCGCGGTCCGGTCGCCACATTCTGCAGTTTCCCGATCCGAGGCCGCAACTTCGACCCCAAATGGGAAGATGTCGAAAATCAAAACATCCATTCGTTGCGACGCGCCGGGAACGAAAACCTCCCACTGTTCACCGCGATTCGCCAAGCAGGCATCAAACGCGAACGCCCCTTGGTAGTGGAAACACTGAAAGCTGCAGCGAACCGCGAAATAGACCTCAAAGCCATAGCTGCAGGCACCATCAACGAACCCATCGACATGACCGACAGAGTCGAATCAGCACTGAGCAGCGCCGACGGAGTCGTCTAAAACCTCGCGCAATTCGCGAGCCGCGAGTCGCGGATCCGCCGCACCTAGTATCGAACGCACCACGGCGACACCCGTCGCCCCCGCCTTCATCACCTCCGCGGCATTGTCGATATCAATGCCGCCGATCCCGATCACAGGCAGCCGCGTTTCATCTGCAACCTCGCTGATGATGTCAGTGCCGTGCCATCGCCCTCCGGGATGCGAAGCCGACGGGAAGATAGTGCCAAGGACCAAAAAATCGGCACCTCCAGCCTGAGCCACATGCGCCCCTTCGACGCTGTGTACCGATCGTCCGACGAGCATCGAATCACCGTACATCCCGCGAACATCCGGCACCGACATCGCCGCGTTTTCCGCCAACTGCACACCATCGGCACCTTCGATCTTCGAGATGCGCCGCCGCGACGGATTGACTACGGTTATCGTTCTACCGCCTACAGAAGTGGCTATCTTATGCACCAAAACCCCGAATTCCGCTTCACTCAGCTCCGGATCACGGATCTGAACCATGTTCACACCACCATCAACCGCTCTCGAAACGGCTTCCACCAAACTAGGAATGTCCTGGCCGAATAAGCCGAGATCAGTTACTAAACAAAGCGTCGGAGTCGGTAGACGCGGAGACGCCCTATGTGTCATGGGTTTCGCCGAGAGAACCTCACGCGGTAACCGCCAACGACTCCTGCGGACTGCTCGGCGAAGCTTCGGCAACTGGAATTCGACCTGCT
Organism: Dehalococcoidia bacterium; assembly: GCA_965203505.1. Taxonomy (GTDB): domain Bacteria; phylum Chloroflexota; class Dehalococcoidia; order Lucifugimonadales; family Lucifugimonadaceae; genus Bin127. The sequence continues at coordinate 2,701,881 of OZ241880.1, read as the reverse complement.
AGATAAGCTTTCCGACCTGCTTCGACTCCGAGTTTGAAAGCCTCGCCCATCAACGCCGGATTTTCTGCCTGCGCAATCGCGGTATTGACCAAAACCGCATCCGCGCCCATCTCAATCACCTTCGACGCGTCGGACGGAACGCCCAACCCAGCGTCAACAACCACCGGCACGCTCGACTGCTCGATGATGATCGCTATCTCTTCTGCCGTATGAACACCACGCCCCGAACCGATCGGTGAACCCAAGGGCATCACCGTGGCACATCCCAAACCTTCGAGCTTCATCGCCAAAACAGGATCGGCGTGAATGTAAGGCAACACAGTGAAGCCTTCGTCAATCAACATCTTCGCAGCTTCATACGAACCGACCGGGTCAGGTAAAAGATGCGCAGGTTCCGGAATTACCTCCAGCTTCACCCAATCCGAACCTGTGACCTCACGCGCCAAACGGGCGATCCCTACGGCCTGATCCGCAGTGCGGGCGCCAGCTGTGTTCGGGAGAATCTGGTACTTGCTCCAATCCAATACATCGAGCAACGTCTCTTCGTTCGGATCGTCTAGGTTCAACCGCCCGATTGCCACAGTGATGATCTCGGTTCCCGACGCCTCGACAGAGTCCAGCAACTGCTGAGCGGAACGATGCTTCCCAGTACCAGTCATCAGACGGGATGTGAAGGACTTGCCGGCTATTACGAGTTCGTCATTCATGTTCAGACTCTCGCGTCGAAAGGTTCAGGGTTGTGATTCTCTAGAACAGGTTGTGGGATTGCCCACCGTCGACGTTGATACACGCTCCGGTGATGAGGTCCGCGTGTTTCGATGCCAAGAAAGCCACTGTCGCACCAACCGGTTCTGGCCACCCGAACTTGCCCATCGGCAAGTTGCGCGCGATGAACTCATCAACGAATTCTTGGGTGTTGATTTCTTGGAACCGTTCCCAAGTTCCGCCCGGGAAAATAATCGATCCCGGTGCGACCGAGTTCACCGTCACGCCCGTCGGCGCGCTCGACAATGCCGCATGCTTCGACAGCGCAATCATCGCAGCTTTCGCAACCATGTACGGGGCCGTACCACCCGCCTCACGTCCGTAGATGCTCGAGATATTGATGACGCGCCCCCATCCTCGTTCCTGCATCCCTGGCAGAGTCAGTTTGATCAATCGAATCGCTGACCACAGATTGAGGTCTATAACCATGCCGAAATCTTCCAGCGAAGAGTTCACAACGTCGCTCGTGCCCATCGAACCACCCACGTTGTTCACAACGATGTCCGGTTCGCCGAGGTCGGAAATCATCTGTTCCACGGCTTGGGTTGGTGCATCTGGGTCACCCATGTCGAGCGCGTACCCAACGGCGTTGACCCCCGTAGCCGCGATCTCATCCACGGTGATATCCACCCGCTCCTTGCCTCGCGCACAGATCGCAACATCCACACCTTCATTAGCCAATGCCAACGCCGACTGTCTTCCTAAACCCCTGCTACCACCTGTAACAAGCGCACGCTTGCCCTTGATTCCTAGATCCATGCTCGTTTCTCTCCAGTCTCCGTCAGGGCCGTTCGATTGACGCAGCCACAACGAAGATTCCGTTGCATTCGTTCAAGAATCAAGAATATCGCAACCAAGCAGGCTGATAATCCGTAAATCTACCTTTGGAGATCCGAAGAATCTGTAGCGGCAATCGTGCCGAAATCGCTAAAATCCACAAACATATTCATGTGTCCGTTGCTTCGAAACGATCCGTGTACGCTTTACACATCCGAAACAACTAGGAAAATCAGGCGCTTATAATTAGGGCGTGCAACCCAATGGGGCTGCACCATCACACCCTTAAGGATTTCTAATTGACAACCACAGACACGGAAACAGCGACGATAGAAGGAAACGTCGCGACAGCACCGAGCGAATCTGCCGACGTTGAAGATGGCGCCGTAGCGCAGATCGAATCTGCCAATGGCGATGCAGCAGTCGAAACTCCTGAGGAAATCGACCTCGTCTTCCAATACCTGCCCAAAGAAGGCTTGAGACGCGGCGACATCATCGACGGAATTGTTCTTGATTCCGCTCGCGACGGTCTTCTGGTTGACATCCAACAGAAATCCGAGGGATGGGTGCCGATAAGGGAAACCAGGCTCCTAACGGAAGAAGAGGGCGAAGACGCGTTGCCGAAAATCGGTGACGAGGTCATCCTTTACGTTTCTCGGCCGGAAGGTCCCGAAGGCTATCCGTTGCTTTCCATCGACCGAGCGCGTGGCGAACACGGCTGGCGCGATTTGGAGAAGGCACGCGAAGCCGAAGAGACCGTCCGCGGTCGCATCATCGGTTCGAACCGCGGTGGCGCAGTGATACAAGTCAAAGGCGTCCAAGGATTCGTACCGCTGTCCCAACTCGTTGGGCCCGCACGCGATCTTTACGTAGGAGACGGCGCACCGCCGAAGCCAGGGTTCATCGGCATGGAAGTCGATTGCAAAATCCTTGAACTCAACCGGCGTCGCAACCGCGCAATCTTCTCTGAGCGAGCAGCACTTGAGGCGATCAACCACATGCACAAGATGAAGTTGGTCCAAGAACTCGAGGAAGGCGATATTCGACGCGGACGTGTCGCTGGGATATCAAGCTTTGGCGCTTTCATCGACCTCGGCGGTGCCGACGGCCTCGTACACATCTCGGAAATGTCCTGGTCGTCCGTGAATCGACCCGACGATGTTGTAAAACTCGGTGAAGACCTCGATGTCTTGGTACTAAAGGTCGACCGCGAGTCGCTGAAAATCGCGTTGAGCATGAAGCGCCTGTTGCCCGAACCTTGGGAAAACATCGAAAACCAATTGAGCGTTGGTCAAGTGGTTGAAGGCAAGGTCACGAAACTGGCGCATTTTGGAGCCTTCGCAAGGGTCGGAGAGGGCATCGAAGGATTAGTCCACATCTCCGAACTTACCCACAGGCACATAAAGAGTCCTTCAGAAGTTGTGAAAGAAGGCGACGTTCGCAACTTCCGTGTGATACGAATTGAACCAGAACGTCGGCGACTCGGTCTTAGCCTTAAACAGGTCGAGGAATCACAAGGCTCCGCGGAAGGGCCCGAGGGAGTGGAAGAAAGCGGTGCCGATTTTGCAGACGGCGGGTTCGAAGACCTTTTCGACGATTGAAATCCGCGGACGCATTGAGCGTCCGTGGCGACCTGACTGAAGGGAGCGTACAGCAATGCCCGACAGCAGTGAACGTGGGTTCAACATGTTCTCGGCTCCCGCGCGACGCGTGTTCGAGACGGCACAGGAGGAGGCCAAACGCTTCAACCAGCGTTACATTACCGCTGAACACCTCCTGCTCGCACTTCTCAGCGAGAAAGAGGGTATTGTTGCGCAAGTTTTCACAAACCTCAAGGTAGATGTGCGCGAGATGCGCACTGCATTGGAGTTTTCCATCAACCGGGAAGCAACTCCGGCCGATCGCCCGCCTAGCCTCGGACCACGAGCCAAAAAAGCCATAAGGCTCGCCGTCGATGAAGCCCGACTCAGCGAACTCAGCAGAGTCGGAACCGAACACTTGCTCATTGGGCTCCTGCGCGATGGCGAAGGCGCAGCCGCAGAGCTACTTAACACTAACGAGATCACCCTCGATCGCGTTCGAGACGAAACCCAGAAACTCGAATCCGGCTCCAAACGCGGCCGACGCAAAGGCTCCGCAGACGACAAAAAGAAACGTACCCCAATGCTTGACAGCATGGGCGTCGATCTCACTGAGCTTGCCTCCGACGGCAAACTCGACCCCGTCATCGGACGTGATACCGAACTCGAAAGAGTTATCCAGATCCTGAGCCGACGGACCAAGAACAACCCGGTGCTGGTCGGTGACCCCGGCGTTGGCAAAACCGCTATCGTCGAAAAGCTGGCGACAACAATCGTTGACGGCGCAGTGCCTGACATGCTCAAAGGGCGCCGCGTTGTGGCGCTCGACATGGGTTCGCTAATCGCCGGCACCAAATACCGCGGCGAATTCGAAGAGCGGATGACAAAGATCATCACCGAGCTGAAAACCAACCGCGAGTGCATTCTGTTCATCGAGGAGATCCACACGCTCGTCGGTGCCGGTGCTGCCGAAGGCGCGGTAGATGCCGCGAACATACTGAAGCCAGCGTTGGTGCGTGGCGAACTGCAAGTCGTCGGTGCCACGACGCACGACGACTACCGCAAGCACATCGAACGCGACGCGGCCCTCGAGCGCCGTTTCAGGCCGGTCAAAGTCGAACCGCCGGATGTTGAGGAGACTGTGAAAATCCTCCAAGGCGTCAAGAAGCAGTACGAGGATCACCACAAGCTCTCCATCGCCGACGAGGCGATCGAGATCGCTGCCCAACTTGCCGATCGGTACATCGTCGACCGTCACCTGCCTGACAAGGCGATCGATCTTGTTGACGAAGCCGTTTCACGCGTCCGCGTCAAAAACACCATGCCGCCACCCGAAGTTCGCGATGCAATACGTGAACTCAACGACATACTTCGACAAAAGAACGAGGCAGTAACCCGGCAGGACTACGACTCCGCTTCTGACCTGTTCGAGCGTGAGACCAACCAAAAGGCGTTGATCGCGCGGGTTGAGAAAAAGTACGCCGAAGCTAACAAAGCCAACATCAAGACCGAAGTGTCCGCAGACGACGTGACCGAAGTAGTTTCGATGTGGACCAGCATCCCGGTTACGCGACTCGACGTCGTCGAAGTTGAGCGGCTGCGAAACATGGAATCTGAACTCCACCAGCGCGTCCTCGGTCAACGCGAACCGATCGAGATCGTGTCAAAAGCCGTACGACGAGCCCGAGCCGGATTCAAAGACCCGAAGCGTCCCATCGGTGCGTTCCTGTTCCTAGGTCCCACCGGTGTAGGCAAGACCCACCTCGTGAAGCAACTCGCCGAATACCTCTTCGGTGACGAACGACTCATGATCCGCCTCGACATGTCCGAATACATGGAGAAGCACACTGTCTCGCGCCTGATCGGATCGCCGCCAGGCTACGTCGGTTACGGCGACGGCGGTCAACTGACCGAAGAGGTCCGCAAGCACCCGTACAGCGTGATCCTCTTGGACGAGATCGAAAAAGCTCACCCAGACGTCTTCAATGCCCTTTTGCAGGTCTTCGAAGATGGTCACCTGACCGACGGACAGGGCCGCAAGATCGACTTCAAAAACACCATCATCGTGATGACGTCGAACTTGGGTTCCAACTTGATCTCAACCGGGTCGAAACTCGGATTCGGTACCGGCGAAACCTCAGACGGCACCTCCGAAGACGACTACCTACGCATGAAGGATCGTGTTCTCGAAGAGCTCAAAAACCCGCGTAACGGGTTTAGGCCCGAGTTCCTTAACCGCATCGACGGCGTAGTCGTGTTCCGAGCACTTACCCGAATTGATGTGCTCAACATCGTCGATCTGATGATGAGCGAGGTACGGGAACGCGCCGTGGAACACGAGATGGAGTTGCGAATCTCCGACGCCGCCAAGGAATACCTTGCCGACGTTGGTTTCGATCCCAAGATGGGCGCCCGACCATTGCGTCGCAAGATCCAGGATGAAGTCGAAGACGTCATATCTGAGATGTACCTGACCAAAGAGATTTTCGAAGGCGACATCGTTCAGATCGACGTGACCGAGCCTGAAGACGATGAGACTCGATCCATCGTGATCAGGGCCGATCTAGAGCACCGACGGATTCTTGAAGAATCCGCATCGGCTGCCGAAGTCGGTGACGAACCTGTCGCTCTGTCGACGGGGTGATGCGACCGCCAAACCTCCAGTTAAAGGGGATTCGCGAACCGCGAATCCCCTTTTTCATAGCTACGTTGGCACCAAATCGACCGTTATGAACAACATCCACCAAAAATCTAACCGTCTGCGAGAAATCATCGCATCGTTCGATTCGGCAATCGTCGCATATTCTGGCGGCGTCGACTCCGCGTTGGTCAGCCACTTCGTCCACGACACCCTTGGACCGGCCAACTCTCTGATCATCACTGCCATCTCCCCCAGCCTCGCCGAATACGAACTCGAGAGCGCACGATCTCTAGCCGAACAGCGCGGTTGGAACCACCGCACTATCTCGACGAACGAGATGGCCGATCAGCGTTACATGAGAAACGACGGTGCCCGTTGCTTCTTTTGCAAGACCGAGCTGTACGAACAACTGAAACGCCTAGCCGCGGATGCCGATTTCAACGTCATCGCAAACGGCGCAAATCGTGATGACCTCGGCGATTACAGACCGGGCATGAAAGCCGCCAACAAATACGCCATCCGTTCACCGCTGCTGGAAGCTGATCTGGGCAAGGACGACGTCCGCGCGCTGGCACTAGAAGCCGGTCTGCCTAACTGGGATAAACCCGCGCAGCCCTGCCTTTCATCTCGAATTCCTTACGGGACGCACGTGACGGTCGAGGCTCTGGCGATGATCTCCAAGGCCGAAAAGCACCTACGCGACCTTGGCTTCACCGATTGCCGCGTACGCCACTACGGCGAAACCGCACGTGTAGAAATTCCGCTAGACATGATGGCGGATTATTCCCAAGATCACATGCGCGAAAAAGCGACCGAAGGAATTCTCGCCGCCGGTTACCGTCAGGTGGAACTCGACCCGAACGGACTCCGATCTGGCAATCTCAACGACGCGCTAAAATCGATACGGTAAACGGCCGTGCCAAGTCCGGGTATATGGTCAGGCCGCTGAATTTATCGGCGTGCGGCCCCGGCAATACCCATTAGCGTCGTATCGAAACCACTGAACCACGTCGCACTCGTAGTTCGGATCGTCTCATGAAACGCATCGCATACCTCGACATCATCGGCGGTATAAGCGGCGACATGCTCATCGCAGCGATGCTCGATGCGGGATTGCCGTTAGGCCAGTTTCACCGAGAGCTGAGGAAAATCGTTCCTGAGGGCTTCCAAATCCAGCTGAACGAAACCTCCCGCGGTTCCATCAAAGCTACCCACGTCGAATTCCCAACGGACGACGGCGGCGACCAACGCATGGGATGGCACGATTTCGACGACTGTATCCGTAGCAGCCAACTAAGCGATGCAGACAACGAGAAAATTCGTGCAATCTTCGAGTGTTTGAAGAGCGCAGAAGCAGAATCACATGGTGAATCCGCAGGAACCACTCACCTCCACGAACTTGGAACAATAGACACCCTGATCGACATCGCAGGTGCCGTAGTCGGACTCCGGATGCTTGACGTTGACACTCTCCACGCATCGCCATTTCCAGCGTCCACCGGAATGTCGGAGAGCAGCCACGGAAAAGGCGCGTCATTCGCGCCTGCGACCATGGCGATAGTCCAAGAATCTAAGATTCCGGTTCGCGTTTCAGGAATGAATCCTCCAATCGGAGAGAGCATCACCCCGACCGGTGCCGCTATCGTCGCGACATTAGCCACCTTCAAACCCGCCACAATGCAAATCGAATCAGTTGGCTATGGTGCAGGCACGCGAGATTCCGACACACCACCCAATGTGGTCGGTCTGTGGCTTGGCGAAGCGATGAACCAAGATCACGATCTGGCTGAAACCGCCGAATCGATTGGTGCCGAACTGCAAACTGACACCGTTCTGATCGAGACCAACTTAGACGACATGACGGGCGAGGAGTTGGGCTTCGCTACTCAAACTCTCTTCGATCTTGGCGCGCTAGACGTCTGGATTACACCGATCCAAATGAAGAAGTCGAGACCAGGATCCATGCTGTCAGCGATCTGCCGAAGACAACATCTCGACCAAATCTCGCGCGGATTCTTCACCCACACTACGACCCTAGGTGTGCGCGTCCGCCAGTTGGACCGTTTGGTCGCACAAAGAGAAACCATCGAAGTCAAAACACCCTACGGACCGATCCGCGTCAAAACGAGGCTCATCGACGGTGTAGTCACCCGCATCGCGCCCGAATACGATGATTGTGCCAAGATCGCCACGGAACAAGGCGTCCCATTGGGAAGAGTGTTTGAAGCCGCGAAAACCGCCGCTTCTCAATTGATCGAAGATTTGGAATAGACGTTTGACCATCAAATCTGAACGCGGACCAAATCCCCCTTTAACGTCCCTACTTGAACCCGATGCAGTCAAGCTAGGCCGCCGGATTTGCATCTATGGTCGTGGCGGCAAGACATCACTCAGCCGCGCACTAGGCGATAGCACCGGACTGCCCGTCATAGAACTAGACGCCATATTCTGGCTACCGAACTGGGTGGAACGCGACCACGACGAAATGCTCCAAATCGTCAAACAGCGTTTGTCCGAAGCCGATAATGGATGGATCGTTGACGGCAACTACAGAAGAATCAGACCTCACGTGTTACCTCTAGCAGACACCGTTATCTGGCTGAATCTCCCCCGCTGGAGCACCACACTACGCGTCGCCAAACGAACCCTCTCAAACGCCCTTAAACGAACCCAGATATGTGGCGACAACTACGAGTCCATTCGATCCGCGCTGTCGCCCGATTCAGTGATCTGGTACAACGCGTTTGATGCCCAGAAATCGCAAACCCATGTTGCTGAAGAATTGAATGACCAGCAATTTAGTGCCGATGTTTACGAAATTCGAAGCTATCGGCAGCTGCGAAAATTCTACGAACGTTGCGGACTAGATCATCGCGCATACCGTACTTGACTACTTAAAGAATCGGTCACATTGAACACACGTCTCAACCGAATTAACATCGAAGATAAGGTCAACTCCGGCCCCTACAAACCAAAGCCCCAGTGGCGCAATGGCAGCGCAGCCGATTTGTAATTGGCAGGTTGGCGGGTTCGAATCCCCCCTGGGGCTCCAAATTCCATCCCTCGTCTAAGCTTGATCTTCGCACTTCGCGACGTTACGAATGTCGTAACGAGATTAATTCGAAATGTCCATTGTGTTAAGATGGAGGGTTGTGCAGGGATTGGGGAGCGGTCAAACCCAGCAGACTGTAAATCTGCCGCCTTGTGCTTCGTAGGTTCGAATCCTACTCCCTGCACCAGACAGGAGCAGGGACCAAATTCGAGCCGAAAGCGCCGAGCCCACATAGCTCAGTGGTAGAGCACATTCTTGGTAAGAATGAGGTCCCGAGTTCAAGTCTCGGTGTGGGCTCCACAAATGCTGGATCCACGATCGAGACAATCCTGCAAAGCCGGTAATCGGCGAAAATTGTTACAACACAGGACCCTTTAGGAAAGGGCAGGCGAAGAGGAAAATGGCGAAGCAAGTCTTTGACAGGACCAAGCCGCACGTTAACGTCGGCACGATCGGACACGTCGACCACGGCAAGACTACCTTGACCGCTGCGATCACACAAGTTCTGGCCAACAACCCAGAACTTAACGTGACGGCCAAGGCATTCGATGACATCGACAACGCTCCCGAAGAGCGGGAACGCGGTGTGACCATCGCTACTACCCATACCGAGTACGAGACCGTCAATCGGCACTACGCTCACGTTGACTGCCCCGGACACGCGGACTACATCAAAAACATGATCACCGGCGCCGCTCAGATGGACGGTGCCATCTTGGTGGTTTCAGCCGCCGACGGTCCCATGCCGCAAACTCGTGAACACATCCTGCTCGCACGACAGGTGAACGTTCCCGCACTCGTCGTCGCACTCAACAAATGCGACATGATGGACGACGACGAACTACTCGAACTCGTCGAACTCGAAGTCCGTGAGTTGCTCTCGTCCTACGACTTCCCGGGTGACGACATCCCGGTTGTCCAAGTCAGCGCTCTCGAAGCACTCGATAACTCTGAAGACGCCGGCAATCGATGGGTCCAGCAGATCTACGAGCTCATGGAAGCCGTCGACGACTACATCCCGATCCCGGATCGGCCCGTAGACCTTCCCTTCATCATGCCCATCGAGGACGTCTTCGGCATCAAGGGCCGTGGCACCGTAGTCACCGGACGAATCGAACGCGGCAAGGTGGAAACTGGCGAAACCGTCGAAATCGTCGGCTTTGGAAAGACCCAATCCACCGTCGTAACCGGCGTGGAGATGTTCCAGAAGACCCTCAATGAAGGCATCACCGGCGATGCCGTCGGTTGCCTCCTCAGAGGTATCGACCGCGACGAGGTCTCGCGCGGTGCCGTGCTCGCCAAACCTGGCACGATCACCCCGTACACCAAAGGCAAAGCCCAGGTCTACGTCTTGACCGCCGAAGAAGGCGGACGAAGAACCCCATTCTTCTCTGGCTACAAGCCGCAGTTCTACATTCGAACCACCGACGTCACTGGCGAAATCCAGTTGCCCGACGGCATCGAAATGGTCATGCCCGGAGACAACACCGAGATGGCGATCGAGCTCATCTACCCGGTCGCGCTCGAAGAGAACCTCCGGTTTGCTATCCGCGAAGGTGGACGAACCGTCGGCTCCGGCGTCTTCACAGACGTTAGCGCTTAACAAAGTTCGAAACGGTTTGCCTGTGATCCTCGCGATGGTTATCGCGGTGATCGCAGGCAGTTCGCTTACTCATCGAGTTACCAACACAAGGGTCACGCCGCCCCCCTAAAACCGACTACCACAGGAGGAGTTGAAATGGCGAGAAAAAACGCAGTCAGAACGCTGGTTCAACTCTCCTGCGAGTGCGGTACCCACACGTATCATACAGAGAAAAACCGCCGCAACACGCCCGACAGAATCACGCTGAAAAAATACTGCCCCGTGTGTCGCCGTCGCAGCGAGTACCGAGAACAACGGCGCTGAAATCGATCGATTAAGGACACGAAATGGCCCAGAACCGAGCCAGACCCGAACTGCGCATCACGCCATCTAGGCGCTTTTCGATCTTCGGTTTCTTCGGAGACGTATTCTCCGAACTCCGAAAAGTCACATGGCCAACACGCCAAGAAGCGTCCCGATTGACCGTCCTGGTCATCGCACTCGCCGCCGTCATGGGCGTATTCCTCGGTGCTTTCGACTGGGTATTCGCACGCATCTTCTCACTCCTAGCAGGAACCTAAACGTGACTACCGCATCAACACCCGCGATCCCCAGAACGGCAAGATGGTACGTCGTACACACCTACTCAGGACGTGAGGATCGCACCTGCCAAAACCTCAAACAACGCATCATCACGATGGACTTCGAAGACCAGATCTTCGATGCCGTAGTGCCCAAACAAACCGTCGTACAAATGACCGACGGCGAAACCAAGCAGGTGCAAAAAACCATGTACCCGGGATACCTCCTAGTTCACATGGTCATGAACGACGACAGTTGGTACGTCGTCCGAAACACCCCCGGCGTCACAAACTTCATCTCGGTCGAAGAAGGCGACGAAGGCAGAGCCAAACCCACCCCGCTGACCGACGACGAAGCACAGGGCATGATCCAAGGTCCCTCCGGCGACAGCCCGCAGGTCAACTTCGGTTTCGAGCGCGGTGACATCGTCACGATCAAAGACGGACCATTCTCAGAATTCAGCGGCACCGTCGACGAAGTCATGGGACACCGCGGAACCCTCCGCGTCACTGTCTCGTTCTTCGGCCAAGACACTCCGGTCGAACTCCCGTTCCTCTCGGTCGAGAAGGCATAACGCAACCGTTCGCGCCGGACATTCGATTTTCGCCACGAAAAGCCAGATTGGAATAGATCGAATTGGCACGCAAAGTAGTAGCTAAAGTAAACCTCCAGCTGGCCGCCGGCGAGGCATCACCCGCACCCCCGGTTGGTCCCGCCCTCGGCCAACACGGAATCAACATCCCACTCTTCATCAAAGAGTTCAACGAACGATCATCCTCCCAGCGCGGCATGATCGTACGCGCCGCCATCGACGTCTACGCCGATCGATCATTCTCCTTCGTCGTCAAATCGCCGCCCGCATCAGCGCTCATCAAACAAGCCGCCGGCGTCGAAGCCGGTTCCCAAACTCCCGGAACCGCAATCGCCGGATCCATATCTCGCGACCAGCTTAAGCAGATCGCCGAAACCAAAATCGAAGAGTTGAACGCAAACGACATCGACGCCGCCATGAACGTAATCGAAGGCTCCGCCCGAAGCATGGGCATCCTAGTCGTCGATTGATAATCTCAACCGAATCCATCACAAGCAGAACCATCCCGACATGCCCAGACAAAAACACAGCAAGCGATACCGCCAAGTTCACGCAACCGTCCCTAGAGACCTTCTCGATGCTCCCGACGCCGTCAAACGCACGCGTGAATCCGCAACCGCCAAATTCGACGAAAGCATAGAAATCCACGTCGCAACCCACGCCGACCCCCGTCACGCCGACCAGCAGCTGCGAGAAGTCGTCGCGTTGCCGCACTCCCTAGGCGACGTCGTCCGAGTCCTCGTATTCGCCGAAGGTGAAGCCGCACGCATCGCTACCGAAGCCGGCGCAGACTTCATCGTCGACGACGAAATGCTCGAACGAATACAAGGCGGATGGACCGATTGGGAAGTCTCACTCGCAACTCCGGACCAGATGCCCAAAGTCGGACGGCTAGGACGCGTGCTAGGACCCCGCGGCCTGATGCCCAACCCGCGCAACAACACCGTCGTCCAGCCGAACCAAATCGAATCCGCCATAAACGCCGCTCGACAAGGCCGCCAAGAGATCCGTATGGACCGGCACGCCAACCTGCACGCCCGCATCGGACGTCGATCCTTCACCGACGAACAACTCCTCAACAACCTCGCAGCCGTATACGACACCATCACACGCGCAAAACCCGACGGCGTCAAAGGCCCATTCATCAAGACCGCAACCCTGTGCTCAGCGATGGGCCCCGGCGTCAAAGTAAACCTCCCAAGTTTGGATACCCTCACCGTTTCTGATTAGAATTGAACATAGTCGCATTCGAAACACAACAACGACGGAGCCCAGAACAAACCCCAAACTTCTGACCAGAAATCGAAATCGCCGGCTGCAGACAGCGGGAGCTCCCCACCGATAACGAGAGGGAGACTAAAGACAAAAACGTCGCCCGCCGAGGCTCTTCACACTACGGCCAACCCACAAACCACGCCGTAGACAACCCCGAAACGCCTCGTCGCGCGCTGCAACCCCCAACCCGAAACGCAGCCAGCACGAGGCCTTTTTCTTTTGGTTTCCCCCGCTCCGCGGGGGAAATGTCCGAAGGACAAAGGGGGCGCTAACAAACGAAGTGATGCGAGCGGGGGATGCCCAAGGCGACAGTACAAGGCGACACCAACAGAAAAACCACCACCATGCCATCCGAACGTAACCAACAACTCCTCACCACACTGCTTGACCGCATGAAGGATAAACCCCTCATCGTCACCGCACGATACTCCAACGTCAACGCTTCGCAGATGAACGACCTCCGACGCGACATCACCAACGGCGGCGGAAGGATGTTGATCGCAAAAAACAACATCGTCAAGCTCGCAGCCGATGAACTCGGCATCGAAGACATCGAATCCATCATCGACGGCCCAACCGCATACGTCATCGCCGATGACGACATCACAACCACAGTCAAAGCACTCACAACTTCCATCAAAGACCAGAGCATCAGCGTCGAAATCCTCGGCGGCGTCATGGAAAGCGAAATCATCAACGCAAACCGCGTCGAGCAGATCGCCGACCTACCCTCCAAAGAACAACTCATCGGAATGCTGGCCTCATCCATGAACGGACCGCTGATGGCACTCGCAAGAGTCCTCAACGCACCCGTCCAAAACCTAGCCAGCGCACTTGAACAAATCGCAGAACAAAGAAAAGCCGCCGAAGACGAAGCAGCATAAACCACCCAGTCCCCTTCGCGAAGCCCAAAAGACTGACGAAAGCGACGCTCGCAGGGGATGCCCAACCAACCAAAACCCCAGCCATAAACCCAAAAAGGAGACACCAAATGGCTCTCACAAAAGAACAATTCATCGACGAGATCAAATCGATGTCCGTTCTCGACCTCGCTGACATCGTAAAAGCGATCGAGGAAGAGTTCGGCGTCAGCGCAGCGCCCATGCCCGTCGCTATGGCTCCCGGAGCTGTCGCAGTCGCCGAAGCCGAAGAGGCCGAAGAGCAGACCGAGTTCGATGTCAAAATCACCGACATCGGGGCAAAGAAGATTAACGTCATCAAAGCCGTTCGCGAAGTCACTCCCCTCGGACTCAAAGAAGCCAAAGACCTCGTCGAATCCGCCCCCGTTCTCGTCCTCGAGCAGATCGGAAAAGAATCCGCCGACGAAGCCAAAGAAAAGCTCGAAGCCGCCGGAGCTTCCGTCGAAATCAACTGAAATCCCTCCCCGCAAAGCCAAATGTTCACTCTCGTCTGGCTTCGCGCTACAATAGGGACAGCGTCGCCCCTCAGCCTCCTCCGGATCTCGAGGGCGACGCATCCGCCGCCACCGGGTCTCTTCCGTCATACCGACGCGCATTACACCCCACGACGCAACCGATCGATATCGTGCATCGATCTCCGACAACGGCGCCAATTAACCAAACATCTCAAACCCTCACAGGCGCAACCGAAATGACCACCAAGAAGACCGCCAGCCGCCGCAACACAAAAAAACAAATCGAGGAAGAGCAGGACGAGGAAGTCGAGGAGCTCACCAAATGCCAACTCGAAGGCACCAACTGCCACTGGAAAATCGAAGCCCCAAACGGTCCCGAATCCACCGGCACTTGCCGTAAATGCGGCGCAAAAAAACAGTTCCGAAACTCGTTCGAATACTCTTCCTGGTACGGCGCAAAAGCCGCCGGCGGTCGCGGACGCGGACGGCCCCGCAAATCCTCCTGATCTAAGCACTAGCCCACGGCTACCGATAGCCATCGATCACAAGCCGCAACATCAACGGCTACCCCGCCCCAACCACGAATTCTCGTGGTCGCCCATGCCGCCGCCCAACCCGCGTAGGGGCGATCCCTTGTGGTCGCCCGGTGTGAGGGGGCGGCCGGGTTGCCCCCGCTCCGCGGGGGAAATGTCCGAAAGACAAAGGGGGCGCGCGCAGCCACCGAGCCACCCACCACCCCATCCACCAACCTTGACTGACATGCCCGCAAGATATGCTAGATTCAAGGCACAAAATCTTGGGAGTGCAACCTATGGTCACAGTGGACAGGCCAGTCGCGAGTTCAGCGGACATCGAACGTCTCGACTATCTCAACAAAGAACTCAAAGCGATTGAGGACGAGATCGACGGGGAATTAGAAGCACATAGGCAAGGCAAACCTATGCGTCCTGACTTTGCGACATACAGTGCCAAGCGACGGGAACGCATCAACCTGTTGGTCGCCGAGGCCAAAGAGCTGATGGACAAATATCAGTGATTTGGACCTACATCGGTGTCGGGTTGACCATATTTTTCGGCGGTTTAGGGGTTGGGATCGTTGTTGGGATGTGGATAGGAAAATGATGTCCGCCCAAGAACAACATGGCAAAGCGATCGAGAATCTGACCAACGAATTACGCGACATGCGGTTGCTTCAGGGCATCATGGTCGACCGAGAAACCGTCGGCCCAGCCCGAAGACGGTCTGCCGAACTTTCAGACATTCTCACCCGACGACCCAGTGAAGAAGACTGATCCGCGCGGCACTTCGCCCAAAAGCGTCGTGTTTGATGCAGGTTTTCAACACAGATGAACCTGAATCGGCCGCCACCACGCTACCCCTCTCCGAGGGGAAATTAAAGGGGGTGCCCCGGGGTGGACGTGCGGCCGGGTTGCACGCCCTCGCGAGGGAAATGTGCCACGCAGAGTAACCACGGCTACGACGTGGCAGAAGGACGAAGGGGCGCGTAGTGACCCCATCGCCCACCCAGAAGACGGTCTGTTGAACTTTCAGACATTCTCTCCCGACGACCCCGCGAAGAAGACTGATCCGCGACGCACTTCACCCAAAAGCGTCGTGTTTGATGCAGGTTTTCAACACAGCTGAGCCTGAATCGCCCAACAACAACAATCCCCTCTCCCCTCCGTGGGAGAGGGCTAGGGCGAGGGGCCCAGGGAGGAAGGAGGGCGAGGCACCGTCCCCTTTCGCCCAGCGAAAGGGGACGCGGAGCCCAAGAGACCGACACAAGAACGCAGGGGTATGCCCGGGGAAGGGCCGCCGGGTTGCCCCCACCCCACGGCGCAAATGCCCCCACAGAGTAACTACCGCTACACCAGAAATCAAGACACTTGCCAACTAACAAAATAAATGCAATAATGTCTTTGGCGCTAATAAGAAACATAACGAAAATGCCTCGACGCGTCATGTGCCTGTTTATGACGCGTTGCCTGCTAACAACGTGGCGCCTCGACGGTGCCGAATCGCCGATCTACAACTCACGTCCTTTCACTTCTGGTCGTCGCAATCGCCGCGGCAGTTCTTACCACCGCGCTTTACCAAACCCGCATCTCCTCATCGCCTGATGCCGCCGACTTTCAAATTAACGTGACAGGTGCGCGTCACGACGTCCGTACAGATACCGGTTACTGGGACGTCGAGATAACTAACAACGCTTCCGAAGCGGGCACTATCCGATTGACTGCGACAAGCAGTATCGGAACTAACGTCATGGAATCGTCGCAACACTGCTCAGCAATCGAAGGTGGTTGGGACTGTGAAGTTCCCGCGAACGACACGTTAGTCGTCACACTCGCCACGTCAATCGCACACATTTGCAATAACGACCGAGTGCGACTAAGAGCCAACGCAACACTCAACGGAGAGTCAGTGCCAGCCGCGTCATCCAGCCGCATTTTGAGATACAGGAAGCGGAACTGTGCCGGTATCACGATTTCTGAACCGGCCTATGACACGACAGACTTTTCAGCCACTTGGAACGTTACGGTCGAACGTCGGGCGCTGTCACCCGATCCCGGCATCACCATCTCTTTCGGCGGGGACACGGGATTTTCTATGTTGCCATCCGGGTGCAAAGCAAGTACGAGCGAAGTAACTTGCCACGTTTCAATGTTTACAGATTCGAGTGAAACCTTCGTTGCTCGAAGACAGACCGGGATGACCTGCAATTCCCGAACCCTCAATATCACGGCGAATGCAGTTTTCGCCGACGACAACGCCGTGGTGCCAACGAAACCGAACAATGGCTTGCAAATAAGGGTCCCAGCGGCAGATCCGTGCATCTCAACAATCGACATTGATCCCTCAAGCTTCTCGATCGAAGCGGGCCAATCCCAAATGCTCGTGGTCGCAGTCTATGACAATTCCGGATCAACGTTGACCGCGATACCCGCATCGGTCGAAAGCATGTGGTCAGCAGACCAAGGCACAGTGATCGCAATTAACAGCACAGTTGCCTCATACACGGCACCGATTGCACCTCAGACTAACGCAGACAAAATCACCGTGATGCTGAAGTACGCCGGATCCACATTCACTGCTATCGCAACCGTCGAGTTAACCGAACCTCGGACAGTTCCGACACCGACGCCAACGCCGACGTTCACCCCCACGCCGTCTCCCACACCGACATCGACGCCGACGTCGACAGCCACGCCAACGCCGACGTTCACCCCCACGCCGTCTCCCACACCGACATCGACGCCGACGTCGACAGCCACGCCAACGCCGACGTTCACCCCCACACCATCTCCGACACCAACATCGACGTCAACGGCCACTTCCACGGCGACGGCAACACCAACGCCTAATGCAACAGCAACTGCGACGGCTACCTACACGCCGAGTCCTACACCTTCGCCGACACCAAGTCCAACAATCAATCCGCCCGCAATAAGCCTAGTCGCGTTGGAATCCGACGGCGCGGTGATCGAATGGGAGCCGGATACTGAAAGCCCTTCTTCAATCGCCGGATTCGAATTGAGATGGTCGCCTCAAACACCTGGCGCTGACATCATGCCGGTGAACCTGTCGTCAGATGACCGCACATACAAGATCCGCGACGCAAAGGCGAAAACCAGATACGAGATCGAACTCGTCGCCGTTTACACAGACGGTCTCCGGCTCGTTGCCAAAACCCAAATGCTTTTCGATGTGCCGAGAACACAGGATATGCGACTCGAAATCGTCTCTGCAACACAAGTCATCATCGCGTGGGACCCTCCGGTCATCGACGATGGTGTGATCAAAAGACCCGTAAACCGCTATGAAGTTTCATGGCATCTACAGGGTTCAACAGACCCTGCCGAAATACGGCTACTCGACTCTGACGCCAAATCTTTCGCCGTTAGTCGACTCGAACCGGAATCGAGGTATACGTTCACCTTGAGAGCAGCAAATGGATTTGGTTTTGGGGAAGCCACATTGCGATCAATTGAAACTCCGCAATCACCCTCGCCTGCTACGCCCACTCCGACACCTACGCCTAGTCCAACGCCAACGCCAACTTCCACACCTACGCCTGACACGCGGCCATTGAGTGTCAGTTTCACGGATCTAAGGGACGATGATGCTGTCGTGAGCTGGCAAGTCGACGCCAGCTTAACTGGCACCATCGACAGGTTCGAACTGAGTTGGAGCCCCCCAACAGATGAAAACTTGACTATGCCGGTAATCCTCACGCCGACAACGCGCGAATACAGGATCGCCGGCGTCAAAGCGAAGGTTCGCTACGCCATTGCACTCGAGATGGTGACCACTGATGGCAAGGCTTTATCCGACGCACTCGAACTGTTGCTCGACGTGCCTCTACCGCCAAGAGTCCAAGTCAACGAAATATCGGAGACCGACTTACTGATAACTTGGACCGAACTCAGTGACAGCGCGAACGTGGTCCAACGCCCTGTTGAAAAATACGAAATCTATTGGGAAATCGTCGGCGACGATTCGGAACCTCTATTCGAAGTACTGGATGCCGACAAACGTCGCTTCGAGCTAAATGATCTTGTTCGAGGCGCAACCTATGAGATCGCTGTCAGGGCGCTTAACGCATTCGGCGCGAGCGAGGCAACGTTCATAGCTTACGAGGTACCGTTGCCGAGGCCAGAACCGAATCCCACGCAGACCGCATCCCCTTCTGCAACCCCGACTACAGTGGTCCCGCGCGACGAGGTTCCAGAGCCGAAACCCACGCAAACCGTATCCCCTTCTGAAACTTCGCCTACAGTGGTGCCGCGCGACGATGCGCGAGCGCGACGCAGTCGAACTCGTGTTGGAGACCCACAGCCGCCCGAGGATTTCCACGCGGTGCAAGGTCGGGATGCGGTTCGTATGTTTTGGGATGAACCAATCTACGATGGCGGAGCCGATGTGCTTGCCTACGCCGTTGACTGGATGCCTGAACCACCGCCGTTTCCTATGTTCATGTCATCTGATGACGAATCGATCAGCGTCTATGGTCTGCGCACCGGAGTCAGATACAGAGTTCGGGTTAAGGCGTTCAATAGGATCGACGACAGTATGGCGGCGACGCAAAAAATCGCCATGGCTCATTCACTGGTCCGTTTCCGAGACTTCGACCCGTTCACAGGTTCGGTCGCCAACGGCCGACCCACCATACTTCGAAACGATGATGCATTGTCCGGTTTCGAACTCCACGCGGATGCTGTTTCTCTGTTCTGGGGCGACCACATGAAGGTCGAGGTTCGCAGGTTGGAACGTGACGAATCAATGGCTAGTCATCAAGAACACACGGAGTCCGTTTTGGCCTCCGATGTTTTCGGCGTGAAGCAATCCATCGACTCTCGACGCAGTAAATTTGACGACTCGGCGGGAAAGTACGAATTCGTCGAGCCGCTACGCGTGTGTATCGCAACCAGCGACGCGCCGAGCGATCTGCCTTCGGGTTACTCCATCGGCCAGATTACACAGGACAACAACCTCTTGGCGTTCGACAGCACATCGAACAGCGATGAGACCCAAATCAAGACCTGTGCCCGCGTACCAACCATCGACATAAATCGTGAAACACGCTACGCGGTTTTCGCCACTCCACACCAAGAAAACCACCCCCAAATTGATCAAAACGTAGCCGAAAGCCAGACCGCCGAGAACACCCCAATCGTGCCAACGTTACTGATCCTCGGACACGCCCTCATACTAATCGGCATCCGAATCACCAACCCCAACCGCCACAAACACCCCCTCCAAAACCCCATAGAGGCCAACCCTCGTGGTCGCCCCACCACCGTCCCCTTTCGCTCCGCGAAAGGGGACGCGGAGCGAAGCGAACGCAGGGGTATGCCCGGGGCGGAAGGGCCGCCGGGTTGCCCCCGCTCGCGGGGGAAATGTCCGAAGGACAAAGGGGGCGCGAACCGACCAATCCCAAGAATCCCAATTCAGATTTGACTCCTGCAACATCTGTTGTAATATAAACAACAGATCGACATCTACACAGTGCTGCGCAGACGTGTGCAGACCCCGTCCCAAACGGCCACAGGGATCACGTGAGGAAACGAAGGCAAAACGGCATTGACAGCGCGACTAACCATCGCGCCGAGTCGCAGCGTCTATGGCTCCTCCGGCGGCGTCCCTCACCGGATCGGCAGTCCGGTGCAAGGTCGGGAGGGCCGTGCCGAAGCGTGGGAGGCCCAGTTTCCGGAGCGCGGCGCATCAGTCCTGCGTCGCAAAGCGAGCCAGCCGACATACCTTCCCCTCTTCCGTACTTCGGGTTTCCCCCGCTGTGCGGGGGAAATGTCCGAAGGACAAAGGGGGCGCGAGGAATGCCGTGCCAAGGGCCGGGAGACTCACGTGGAGCCGACATACACCTTCTCCTGTCCGCCGCAGGAGGTAGGCTACAGCGCGAGTGAAGCCCGAAAAGCTGATCCAAGGAAGGCGGCGAACTCCGAACGGCGGCCCCAGTCGTCGAGCCGACTTCCATGCCCGCGGTCTGGCGACGCGTGCCGTGCTGGAAAACGGAAGCTAGCGGTTTGCTACACGCTCTGCGCAGCATCTGACCCCTCTCCGGGGTCGACCTTTTCGGCAACCCGAAAAGGCGATGGAGAGGGAAGGAGCCGAGGTCCCGGCCGGGGCCGACGCTCGAGGCGAGGACCTGTCTTTACGGGACCGAAGACCCTAGCTGCCGGGCCATCCCCCGGGAAGGCCCGGCAGCAACCCCGAACAAACCACCGGGTGGGAGCGGGCATATCTGCGCGTCTGGAAACAATCGAAACCCGCCCATCCATGCAAATCACGCACGCTCAAGTTCAAAATGGACAGGTAGCATTGCAATGCACAAAAGCAAAACTTCTGCATGAACGTATCTTGAGGAGGCAATCTACCATGGCAGGTTCGATGATCAAATTCCCCAGCAACGGCAGCGAGACCAAGGGATACCTCTCTCTGCCACCTTCAGGTTCCGGCCCCGGACTGTTGGTGATCCAAGAGTGGTGGGGGTTGGTCCAGCACATCAAGAACATGGCTGACCGCTACGCCGCACGTGGCTTCGTCACTCTCGCGCCAGACCTCTATCACGGAGAAGCTGCCACCGAACCAGATCACGCAATGACACTCATGCACGAACTCGAGATCCCGCAGGCTTCGAAAGACCTCATCGGCGCCGCCGAGTATCTCCGTTCCCATGATGCGAACTCATCCGGCAAAGTCGGATGCCTCGGCTACTGCATGGGTGGTGGAATGACGCTGCTTTTGGCGTCAAAAGGCGCCATCCAAGCGGCAGCACCTTTCTACGGCGTCCTGCCGAGCGGTCTACCCAATCCCGATTCCATCCAATGCCCCGTGCAAGGACACTTCGCAGAACACGACGATGCGACCAACGCCGTGCCCGGGCTGCGAGATGGTTTGACCGCCGCCGGCGTCGAAAACGAGTTCTTCATCTACGACGGCACCGAGCACGCCTTCTGCAACGACGATCGGCCCGAAGTCTACGACGAAAACGCGGCGACAACGTCGATGGACCGAACGGTTGAATTCATGATGCAACACCTGTCGTGAGCAACGGCTCAAGCGATCCACAAGAGCAGTTCAACCGTCACGCAGCGAACTACGCGGTCAGCGTCCCGCACTCCACCAGTCAGAGCCTGAGCATCCTGACCGAATGGGCTTCGCTCGAACGCTACGAACTTGGCATCGATCTCGCCACCGGGCCCGGATTCACAGCCTTCGCGATTGCCGAATTCTGCGAAACAGTCGTCGCATCCGATATCGCCGAGGGCATGCTGATTCAAGCGCGGAACATCGCCGAAGAGCGCGGCATCGAAAACGTTCGTTTCGAAATCGTAGACGTCCAAAACATCCCCTACCCGGAATCCACCTTCGACATCGTCACCTGCCGTACCGCGCCCCACCACTTTCCCGACATCGACAAGTTCCTCGCCGAGGTCCATCGCGTTCTCAAACCTTCAGGCGTCTTTCTGCTATGCGACACGACGACATCCGAGTCCCCCGACCTTGCAGACTGGCACCAACGCGTCGAAGCCGCCCGCGACCCTTCACACGTTCTAGCCCCATCGCCGTCGCAATGGCGAAACTTGGTCGGCGAAGCTGGCTTCCATATAACGCATGAACAAGCTACCCAAGTGAACATGACCTTTTGGGATTGGGTCAAACGTTCAGGGACACCCGACAACGTCGTTCGCCAACTCCATACAGATTTCGCCTCCGCATCCCACGGCATCAAAGACGAGTACGGGATCCACCGATTGGACGCTAACGACTTCGCATTCCATTGGCCCGTCTTCACCTGTCGCGCGGTCAAAACGTGAAATACCCCCGGCCCGACGCGGCAAAGTCCCGGCGGACTTCTGATATAAAAGGATTGTTGCTCTGAAAACAGAGCAGACGCCTCCATCGGTTTCGAGCAGTTGATTTAGCGATCAAATCTCGAACGAAGAGGGAAAGCGGTGAGATTCCGCTGCGGTGGCGCCACTGTGAATCGGTGAGCGATCCCGTCATCAGCCACTGGTACTGTTGAAAACGAGCATGCTGGGAAGGCGACGGGCACGCAACCGCATCCAAGCGATGCGGTGAACCGTAAGCCAGGAGACCTGCCGAGGGAGGCCCAGAGTGAAAGCTCCGCGCCACACGGAGCGGCTCGGGGGCAGGTCGAAAGGATTGCGACGATGCCGCCCCAACAGGTGAAAACCCACCGGCATCGAAAACGCAAACTCTAAAACCAGCTTTACAAGCCCTTCGTTGGCGAGGCAACCGACGAAGGGTTTTTAATTTGCGAGTGCGGCGACCACCGCAATTTGATCTCGCAGTGCACGCCTCGCGTGCGCTTCGCTTCTTCCCGCGCTCGGATTCAGCAGTAGTCCGCAAAGCCATCTTCGGCTCATTGATCCTCGGGGCATTGCTCGCCGCCGGCATCTTCGTGGCCGTCTCCACTGGCCCCGTCGAAATCCCCCTGCCGAACACGATCCGCGCCGTCCTCGCATCCATCAGCGGCGAAACCTCTACGAGCGTCACATCAACCCAACAAGCGGTCATCGAGAGGGTGCGGATGCCACGCGTCATTATGGCCCTCAGCGTCGGCATGGCGTTGGCGATGGCAGGCACCATCATGCAAGCCATCTTCCGAAATCCGTTAGCCGACCCCGGCGTGATAGGAACATCAGGCGGCGGTGCCTTAGGCGCCGTCATCATGATCGCTCTCGGATTTACCGGATCCACCCTGCTCATCCCAGCAGCGTCGATCACCGGTTCCACCTTAGCCCTTTTGGCCGTTTTCGCCATCGCTTTCTTAGGCGGAAGAATGTCCGTCGCCGCGTTGCTCCTAGCCGGCGTCGCGATGAGTTCGCTGCTCGGAGCCGCAGTTTCAGCGGCGATCCTGACTACCGACAACTTCACAGCGCAACGCGAAATGTTCTTCTGGCTCGCAGGTGGATTCGAAGGAACGACCTGGTACTCCGTCCGTGTGATTGTGCCCTTCGTGCTGATCGGCGGGATCTTGGCTGTCATCAGCAGCCGCGACCTCAATCTGCTCCTGCTGGGCGACGACGAAGCTCGTTCGCTCGGCATAAACGTCAGAGCATTCCGCATCGCTATGGTCGTGCTCGCCGCTGTCCTAACCGGTATCGCCGTCGCGTTCGCCGGAATCATCTCCTTTGTCGGACTAGTCGTCCCACACGCGATCCGATTAGTCGCAGGACCGGACCACCGACACGTCGTTCTATTGAGTGCGCTCGGCGGCGCACTGTTCGTACTCGCGGCTGACACCGTCGCGCGCACCATCATTTCACCCGCCGAATTACGGGTCGGCATCATCACCGCGATGATCGGCGGCCCTGCATTCATCGGATTACTGATGACAACTCGATCGAACAGGAGTTCACTTTGATCAGTCGAACCAAAACCCTTTCCACGCGCGTGATGAGCGCGTTATTGATTACCGCGTTGGCGACGTTAATCGCGATTGGTTGCTCGTCGCCGCCACCCACGGCTACCTCTGTACCACCGACCGTCACGCCATTACCTCCCACAGCAACACCACTGCCGCCAACCGCGACAGCCGTACCGCCAACGGCAACGCCGCTCCCTCCTACGCCTACTCCTATACCGCCGACCGCAACACCAGTCCCACCGACGCCAACTGTCGTACCACCTACAGCGACCCCGGCGCCGGATTATAGCGCGTACGCCGACGTCCCCGGCATCGTCGATCCATCCAACTTCGATTGGTCACGCGAAGTCGAATCCTCCGAAGGCCTCATCACTCTTTCGCAACCCCCGGTGATCGCCCATTTCGCGTCTCAAGGACACGCAGAGATCGCGATGGGGTTGATCGACCCCTCAAGATTCGCGGCTGTCTACTCATTCTTCGCAGACCCAGAGGGCTCGAACATTGCCGACGCAGTCGGTGATATCCCTATGATCGGGTTCGAACCTGAAGAGGTCGTTGCTCTGGAACCGGAAGTGATCGTGGTTTCCAAGTTCACCAACCCGGATCTCGTTGCAGTGTTCAAAGATGCGGGTATTCCAGTGTTGAGGACTGCGTTGGAAGGCAGCAACGGGGATGTCCCGAACATCCTTCTGATGGCATACATGTTGGGCGCGGAAGAGCGGGGATTGGAACTCGCTGCAGAAGTTGAGTCGAGGTTGGAATTCGTTCGAGCAGAAGTTGCGAAAGTCGGCGTCCCAGAATCTGAGCGGACCTCAGTGCTTACCGTTTCCGAATTCGGTGACATATGGGCCGCCGGTGCCGGGAGCAACGTTGACAACATCATTGAAGACGCTGGAGGTGTCAACGCAGCGGCAGAGATCGACAACTTCCAGCAGATCAGCATGGAAAGCATCGCGGCGATGGACCCCGACATGATCATCATCACACAACCGATGGAATCAGGTCTAGCGTTTGCCGACAAATTGAAGAATTCCCCTGTGCTGCAAGACGTTGGTGCGATCCAGAACGACAACGTGCACATCGTCAAGACGCGTCACTTCACTACGCTTTCCCACTGGAATGTGCGCGGGGTCGAAACCTTGGCCAAGATGCTCTACCCAGATGAATTCGCGGAGGTAGAGTTCGGAGATTTCAAGCACTTCAGTTCGGAATGACCATGTTAATCGCAGAAAGACCGACAGCGGACGGCACGTTGGACGCTGTACGGAGTGACCATCAAGCTCCGCCAGCGACGGTGGCGTTTTCCGCGAAAGATGTCAGCGTCTCCATCGCAGGCAACGCCATCGTCGACGAAGTCTCTTTCGCCGGCAGACGCGGCGAAGTGGTGGGAATCATCGGACCTAACGGTGCTGGTAAAACCACGATGCTGAAAGTTCTCGCAGGTTTGCACAAACCCACCACCGGGATCGCTAAGATCGGCGACTCGAGAATCGACGCCATGCCAGTTTCGACGCGTTCGAAACGCATCGCGTACGTGCCGCAATCTACCGGAATGCATCCTTTCACCGCATTGGAAATGGTGCTGATGGGTCGATACCCTCATTTGCGTCGATTCCAGATCGAAGCCGAAGACGATTCCGAGATCGCAATCTCGGCGATGAAACGCATGCACGTCGAGCAGTTCCAAGATCGCCGCGTAGACACGCTCTCAGGCGGTGAACGTCAACGCGTTCTGCTGGCTCGTGCTTTGGCCCAGAAGGGCGACGTGCTGTTCGTAGATGAGCCGATTTCCTCGCTGGACATCAAACACCAGTTGATGTCGTTGCAAGTTCTGAGAGACGAAGCTCAGAAACGCGATGTCGCGGTGTGCGCGGTGCTCCATGACCTCAACATGGCTGCTAGATATTGCGATCAGCTTGTCATGATGTCGAATGGACGTGTCGTCGCCGATGGTGAACCGAAGAACGTGATCACCGAAGAAAGCGTTCACCGCGTGTTCGGCGTCCACGCTCGCGTTTACCTTGACTCGGCCACCGACTCTCTGAAGGTCGAAGTGATCGAACCGGCTTGAAGACTGCTGGTCGGTCGCTTCAACCAACAGATGCGAGTTGCTTGGTTCCGCAACTGTCATCTTTCGTGACCTTGCGTTTATACGTGATTTTTGGAGAATCAGTAGATGCGTGGATTTATACTTGTGTCTCATGGGTCAGCTTAAGATCCAACTCGTCCGAAAGTACTAAATCGATTTGCGTAACGTTTGAAGGGTCGATACGTTCGCGCGTTCGGAAAACTTATCTCGCCCCGTATTTTCTCAAGGAGCCCCGATGGCGTCACAACCCATTATCGAAGCGCTCGGCGTTACCAAGATTTATCGCACACGCGACGTGGAGGTACGAGCGTTGGACGGTGTGGACATCAGCGTCGACAAGGGTGAAATGGTTTCGGTGATGGGGCCCAGCGGTTCCGGTAAGACTACTTTGCTGAACTGCCTTTCTGGTCTCGACACGGTCGAGACCGGTGACATCAAGGTTGCAGGGAACGTGATCGCCGAGATGTCGGACAACGATCTCAGCGAGTATCGGGCCAAGATGATGGGCTTCATCTTCCAGTCCTACAACCTCTTACCAGTACTGACCGCTCAAGAAAACGTCGAATTGCCGCTCGTGCTCACGGGAGTCAAGCAGTCCGAGGCTTCTAAACGGGCGATGGAGAAACTCGAACTCGTCGGATTAGCGGATCGCGCAGACCACACGCCGTCCGAACTCTCAGGCGGACAGCAACAGCGAGTGACCATTGCGCGTGCGTTGGCAAATGACCCCGCGCTCGTTTGGGCGGACGAGCCGACGGGCAACTTGGACTCCTCAAACGAGGATGAGATCATGGAGCTTCTGAGGCGGCTGAATCTCGAGCAGGGCCAAACCTTCGTCATTGTCACCCACTCTCAGCACGTCGGGCTTCTCACAGACCGGACGATCCGAATGTTCGACGGCAAGATCACGGACTATGGTCATGAGGACGCGATCCGGCAATCGGAGATGCCCGCGAATGTCGCCGCGGACACGGCCGAGTAACAGCCACGTTCATTTTCAGTTCTGACGTAGAGATTTCGGGTTAAAGATGGAAACACTCTTCGGACTTCAGATGCTCTACATCGCCGTAGGTCTAACGGCGACGCTGTTGATCCTGATCCTGGCCATCGCGATCATCGCGATTCGTAACCGCTTCCTCATCAAACTATCGCTGCGCAACATCCCGCGCCGTCGCACTCAGAGCATTCTGATCATCGTAGGTCTGATGCTGTCGTCAACGATCGTCGCCGCTTCTTTGGCGATCGGCGACACGATCACGGCGAGTATCCGAAACGCGGTTCTCGACGGGGTTGGTGACACTGACATCAGGATCAGCAAACCGGCGTTTGGCGAACTGGGCGACTCGACTTTAACCGCGGCTGAAATCGAAGAAGTTGCATCGAAGCTCTATCCGGATGCACGTGTCGACGGCATTATGCCGATCACGACCGAGGTGGCACCCGTATTAAACCAACGCACCAGGTTAACCGAAGCGCGCGCTTTGGTGCGCGGTTTTGATGTCGATGGTGCCTCCGGCAAATTCCGACCGCAATCTGAAGGGGGACCAAGTGGGTCCAGCAGGCTTTCGCCGTTCCTTCTGCCGCCGACGATAGATGGTGCAAACTTCGATTTCTCTACGCTCGCAGACGACGAGGTTTTGATCAACGAGGCGTTGGGCAGGACTCTCGATGCTCAAGCAGGTGACAATCTTACGATCGTTAGCCCTCAAGGTCGGTTCGATTTTCGGTTGCGAGCAATCATGCAGATCGGCGGTATGGCGGCTAATGATCAACGGGTGTTGATGCCCTTGACTTCGCTGGACCGAATATGGGGCAACGAACCCGGCACCGCCGAAAACATCGAAATCTCGCTCGACCTCGACCAATACGATCTCGAAACCGAATCTGAAGACATAGTGGACAACTTGACGGTGGGGTTTACCGATGCGGATTTGGCGAACGAAATCCACGCCGGAATGCAACCGTTCAAAGACACTATCGTTAACGGGATCCGTGCGTACATTGACGAGAAGAGCGGTACGAACGAACTTAGTTCCGGACAGGAAGAGGACTTGAATGAATTTATCGGTGAACTTGAGCTCGCCGAACCGACTGAGAGATTCCGAGTCCTCCTAGGGCGAGATGCGTTTGTCGGGCTATTCTTCGCGGTCTTGGGCAGTATCGACCTCGGGGTCGCCGCCGAAGGTCTGCCGCAAATGGCATTCGCAATCGGCCAGCTAGAACGATTGTCGGCGTCCGATTACAAAGTCTTTCTGACGGGCATCGCAGAGCAGGTCGGCAACCTCTTCTTCACTTTCTTCACCTTTTTCGGTTCGTTCTCGGTGATCGTGGGGCTTCTGCTGATTTTCCTGATATTCGTCCTCCTCGCATCCGAACGTCAGCAGGAGATGGGTATCGCCCGTGCTGTTGGCACAAAACGCGGTCATCTGGTGCAGATGTTCACGTTTGAAGGACTTGCTTACGCCATTGGCGCAGCCGCTGTAGGCACTCTGGTGGGTATCGGAGTGAGTCGCATCCTAGTGGTGGTAATGGCGAACGCATTCGGCACGACGGAAGACGATAGCTTCTCGATCGACTTCACTGTGACGGCGTATTCGATATTGACCGCGTTTTCGATCGGGTTGATACTCACGCTCGCGACAGTCATTTTCTCCGCGTACCGCGTCAGCAAACTCAACATCGTGGTCGCGATCCGAAACCTCCCAGAAGAATTCGTCGCGTCCTCTACGAAACCGATCCTGCGGCGAATCTTGGAGTTCATTTTCTGGATATTCGGACCGATTTACGCCATCGTTGGTCTTGTCCAAGCGATACGCCGGAACGAGGACATCGGCGTCGCGATCCTCAAGCTGGTACTGACGCTGCTGGTGGTTGGATGGGTGATTGGGTTGGCCGCCGCGTTATTCCGTATCTTCGCCCCCTATTTCAAACAAGGATGGCCGTATGCCTTGATCGGCGCTGCGTTGACTGCGCTGGGGTTCTTAAACGAGAGCGCGTGGCAGGCTTACATCGGCGCGAGCCTCGCGGTCTATGGGCTGTCGATGCTGGCACTTGCCATCGCAATTAGGGTTGGCGTTCGCGAAGCGATAGCAACCAGGATCTGTTACACCGTTGCGGGTGTTTTGATCTTGATCATGTGGGCACTGCCGCAACGTTACACGGATTTCATCACTGACCAATTGAACGCCAACGTGGAGATGTTCATATTCGCAGGGTTCTTTATGGTTGCGTCGTCCGTTTGGATAATCATGTACAACTCGGACATCATCGTGCGCGGTCTCCAGGCGACATTGGGACGGTTCACTGCGGTTCGTCCGATCATGAAACCGGCGGTCGCCTACGCGGTGGCGAATCGCTTCCGGACTGGTCTCACAGTCTCGATGTTTGCGCTCGTGATCTTCGTGCTGATGTCTTTCTCAATCCTCAACCAAAGCTTCAGCGCGCTGCTCCAGACACCGGAAAACGTGACCGGCGGTTTCGATGTCAGAGCCGAAATCAACAGGAAACTACCCATCGACGATATTGAATCGGCAATCGAGGCTTCGCCAGACCTCGACATTAATGACTTCACCTTCATCGCCGGACAGTCCTACATCACGGCTGCGGCGCGGCAAGTCGATGGGGAAGAAGCCCGTTTTCTGGAGCTGCGAGTTCGAGGCACTGAACCGGGGTATTTCCGTGAGACGCGGTTGAAGATCACAGCCGCAGATCCTGCTTTTTTGCGAGAAGGAACCGATCTTGGCGACGAAGAAGCGAGGGCGAGAGCGGTTTGGGACGCGTTGGCCGACGACCCGAATCTGGTGGTTATCTCAAGCGAACACGCAGCCGACTTCGAGGTTTTTGGCCCAGATCCGACTGAAGGATTGATGAAGCTTGAAGACGTGGACTATGGAGAAGAGGGATACGGTTTCGAGGCCAAGGAGATCGAGATCGTTAGCAGCGCCGAATCCGATCCCGGTGATAGCGTGAAAAGGACTGTTATTGCGGTTATCGACGATATTGCCGAGAGTATCGAAGGTCAGTCTGATGGCGGGCCGCCACCGGGGTTTCAAGGGATCTATGCCGACCATCAGATCTTCGCCGAACTCACCGATGAACCGGTGCCGTTCACCATCTACCGCATTAACGTTGCGGAAGGAGAAGATCCGTCGAGGGTCGCTGCCGCACTTCAGACTGCTTTCTTGGATAACAGTATGCTGGCGGTCGACACAGACGATGAGCTACGTACTAACGTGGCTCAGAACGAGCAGTTCAGCCTTCTATTCCAAGGGTTCATGGGCCTTGGGCTAGTCGTGGGCGTCGCTGCGTTGGGTGTCCTGTCGTTGCGCGCAGTCAACGAACGGCGGATGCAGATCGCGATTATGCGTTGCATCGGCTACCGTGCGCGCATGATTCGGATCCAGTTCATTATGGAGTCGATATTCATCACAGTGATCGGAACGGGGCTGGGTATGGCTCTCGGCGCGTTGATTTCGTGGTCGTTCTTGGATGACATTTCTGGAAGCAACCAAGGCCTCGCGTTCGACATCCCCTGGGGTTCGATCCTTGTGGTCGTGGGAATCACGGTTATCGCCGCGTTGATAACGACCTACGTGCCGGCACGACAAGCGTCGCAGGTGTACCCAGCCGAAGCGTTGCGATACGAATAGGTTTCGGGCTGCTACGCCCTATCTATTCGGATCTCACCGCCGTAAGGGGCGCTCGCTAATTCGGTAGGATCGCCTTCGATCATTCCGCAAACGTTGACTGCGCTTGCCGGGCGGATCTCGTCGCCCCGGCTCGCGGGAGTGGGTCCCCAAAACAGGCAGAGGGCGTTGCCCGGCGGCCAGTACGCCACTGCACCTTTGTCTACCATCTCGGCGGCGGTTTCGTCGTTCGACGCTGCGACGGGTATCGGAAAGTAGATCTCATCGCCCCAAGTTTGAACCCGGCCAGTTATGGGCAGTGCATCGGCGATCAGTCCTGCTGTCGAGGAGTCGTTGAGGGTTGCGGTTAGGGAGACATCGCCGGAGGTGATGCGGATTTGGGTCATGACGATTGGCGCGCCTTCCACTCTTGGTAGATGCGCTCGGTGTCTTCGTTGAATGGGTAGAAGTGTTTGGGTGATACGCCCTCTCGCTGCGTGTACTCGAGGACCGCTTGCTCGAACTCGTCGTGGTGTTCGCACTCATCGACAATCTCGGCGGCCAATCCCGATGGGAGCACTACGATGCCGTCATCGTCACCAAGAATCACGTCGCCCGGCCACACCAAGACGCCGCCGCATTGGATCGGTTCGTTGACTTGGTAGGGCAGGATGTTCGGCTCTCCGACGGTCGGGGTGCTGCCGCCGGCGAAGACGGGGTATCCATATCTCACTACCTTGTGACCGTCGCGGACCGCACCGTCGGTAACTAAACCTTCTGCGTCCTGAGTGAGGATTCTCGAGAACACGACGTCGCCGCCAGTTGACGTTTTCGACATACCCATCGCGTCGGCGACCAATACATCGCCTTTTCGGAGCGTTTCGAGCGCTTGCCAGCGTGGGGTCTCGTTAAATCCTGAGCCGTGTTGCCCAGTTGCGATGATCGATTGCAGATCCGGTCGCGACGGCAGGTATTGGAGCGTCACCGCCCTGCCTACCAACCTACGACCTTTGGCGAGGCTTTCGACGCCTAGCATGTAGACCTTTTCGTAGCCGCGGCGCAACAGTTGGCCGAGAACGGTTGCGTTCGAAATGTCACGATAACGTGCCAACAGCTCATCTGACACGTTTGCCAACGGTTCTGCCATGACTATCTAACCTCGGATTAGTCGCTCTGAAAATGAGCTTGATGGGGGTCGCAAATCGCTATGGAAGTATAAACGAAGCGGGTTTTGGTGCCGAAACGACTAGAATCACTTTAGTCCCATCTCCCCGTTTGGCCTTTCCAAGTGTCAGCCGTCATCAACATCGTTAAGCAGATCATTGGTTGGTTCAATCTTCGGTTGATCAGGTTGGAGCCGAAGGTCCGTGCGGCGGTGATGTTCCTCGCCGTGGTGTTGGTGCTGTATCCGTTCGTGGTTCAGGTCTACGGGGTGTGGTGGGCGATCGTCTGGTCGGTTTGGTTAGGCGCATTTGCGTTGTACTTCGCGTTTAGGTCAGGTTATTTTTCGAAACGGGTTTCGTTGCTTCTTCCCGGGGGCGAAAAGCCTTATCCGGAGAAGATCAGATCGATCCAAGGTGGCGTCCGGTTCAAGGCATGGGACGATGTTGCGTACTTGGATTCGGACGAGGCGGACGAGCATTTAGCGCGGGATGACCGAGTCATTGGACTGGAGATTGAGGGCGATGCGATCGCGTATCCGTTGTCTGCGATGGCGTTGCGGGAGGTTGCCAATGAGGAGTTCGGCGATCTGCCGGTGTCTGTTACGTGGTCGCCGATCACGTATGCTGCTCGTGTTTTTGTGAGTGAGGGGCCGGACGGAGAGTCGTTCACGTTGGCTCCGACCGACCAGTTGGTGCTTAACAGTCCTATGTTGGAAGCGGAGAACGGCAGTTTGTATTTGCAGTTCACTGGCGAGGCGATCATGGGGCCGGATGCGGGGCATCAGTTACGGCGGCTGCCTTGCTTGAACACGACTTGGGGTGCATGGTCGCGTGCGTGGCCAAACACCGAACTGCTTTCACCCGAAGAGACGCCTGACTCGGACGTTTTTGAGAGCTACTACGCATCGACGCGGGCTGGGTTGTTCACTCAGGGCGCGAAGGATAAGCGTCTGCCCGACAAGGATATTGTTCTCGGGGTTTCGGATCCGAGTGCGCCTGTGGAGATCAAAGCGTTTTCGGCTCATATGATGCAGCAAACACCCCTGTTGAACACAGTGGTGGGAGGGACACCAACTGTTGTGTTGAATGAGCGGTCTTCGGCGTCGTACGTGGCGTTTGAGCGTGTTGTCGATGGTTTGGAGCTGGAGTTCGTCGGGGAAACGAAGAACGCGTTTAGGCCTAATCGGGTAGTTGAGAAGAGTCAACGGGGTGAGTTGGAAGATGAGGCGATGCCGCATTCGGAGTACGAACCTTGGATGGTCCGCGATGAGCAGACGAACAGTTTGTGGCACGCGGTCAAGGGTACGTGTGTCGAAGGTGAGCTAGAGGGCGCGAGGTTGCGGGTTTTGGACGGTCGATTGGCGTTTTGGTTTGCTTGGTCGAAGTTCCACGGCGATGTGGAGTTGGTGCATTGATTTGAGCGATCGATTCTCAAAACCGATCTTAAGGCCGGCCGTTTCGGATGTTTAATCCTGGATCTTTGACGGGCATAGTGCTTGCTGGTGGGCGTTCGCAGCGGCTGGGGATGGCGTTGCCGAAGCCTCTGATCGCGCTGGGCGGTAAACTGCTGTTGGCGCGGGTGTCGGATACTTTGAAGTCGTTGTGCAAGGAGGCGATCGTGGTGGTGCGACCGGGTCAGGAGGATGATGTTCCGGATCTTGGGATCGCGCTGGGGATGCATGTGGTTACAGATGTGGTGGATGCGGATGGTCCGTTGTCGGCGATATCGGCGGGTTTGGCGGCGGCGGCGACACCGCTGGCTTTCGTGGTCGGGGCCGACTACCCGTTTTTGTCGCGGGCGTTGATCATCGAGATGACGAGGATTTCGCAGATTGAGGGAGATGGTCGTAGTTCGGCGGTGTTTGTGCGTCATGCGAACCGGATCAATCCGCTTCACGCGGTGTATCCGGTGGAACCTTGGAGAGTGTTGACAGCGGAGGCGCTTAACCAGGGGTTGCGTTCGCCGACCGGGTTGGTTTATCGGGTGTTGGAGGAGGGCATCCATCCGATCCAGATGTTGACGGAGGACGAGGTTGAGCGGGTCGATCCGCGCTTGTTGAGTCTTTTCGACGTTGATACTCTGGATGATCTTGGCACGGCGAAGCGGATAATCGACACTCGGAATTATCATCGTGTGCGGCCTGATTTGAAGAAGGGTGGGGTCTGATATTGCCGGGGGATCTTTCGCTGGCACCCACCTCTGGTTCCCGGCGTACGCCGGAAAGACGAAGGAGTTGCGATGAGCAGGATTGTGATGATTCGGCATGGCGAGACAGCTTGGAATGCTGAGCGTCGGTCGCAAGGTTGGTTGGACCCGGCTTTGAACGAGATTGGTAAGCGACAGGCGGAGTTGTTGGGCGAGCATGTGCGGAAGCATTACCAGTTCGGTCGTGTGATTTCGAGCGATTCGGCGCGTTGCACGATGACGGCGGATGCGTTGGGAATCGAGTATTCGACGGATCCGCGGTTACGGGAGATCAACACGGGTTCGTTCGCGGGTCTGCTGATTGCTGACATTAAGGAGCGTTTTCCGAATGATGTGGGGCCGTGGGATCGTGGATACGGTCGGGCTCCGGAGGGCGAATCGTGGCTTGATCTTGTGGCACGGGCGGGAGATTTCTTGGTGAGATCGGGAGTTTTGGAAGTTGAGGGGGATATTTGCTTGGTTTCGCATGGTGGGACGATACGGGCTTTGCTGTCAGTGTTTTTGAAGATTCATATTGATGGCACGAGGGTTTACGCGCAGAGCAATACAGGGATAACGGTGGTTTCGCGTGAGGTGGTGAATGGGGAGCATAGTTTTGGTTTGGATTTGTTGAACAGCACGGAGCACCTTCGGGAGTGATTTCCCGTGTCGTGCTCCGTGCGTCGGCTTCCGCCGCACTGCCCCGCCCCTCTGGTTCCCGGCTTTCGCCGGGATGACATGTGGTGGTGGTTTGTGTCTTTCGAGGTGAGAAACGGCGTATCATCAGCTTTAGAGTTTTAGGAAGGCCAATCGACGTGAGGAAAGACTCTATGCTCAAACGCGATGAGTTGGCTGATAAGACATTCGAAGAGATCAAGACACTGCATGGTGAGCAGGCGGCTATAGATGCGGGAATCGCTGCCGATCCTGATGCGTTCGAGTTGGACGACGAGTGGTTCGAACGGGCGCGACCGGCGAGAGAAGTCGATCCCGGATTGTTTGAAGAATCGTCTGACTGATACGGGTGTCGGAGTGGTCGGGCTGGTGCCCCCTTTGTCCTTCGGACATTTCCCCCGCGAGCGGGGGAAACTCGGCCGTTCCCCTCTGGATACCGGCTTTCGCCGGTATGACTTTTGGATTGCAGGGGTGACGACATGTGGGATGCAGGTATGACGGTGGTGGTTGGGATTTAAGATTGTTGCCAGTTTGTTGTTGGCTTCTGTTTGAAAGGAAGGGACGAGATGGGGATCAATCGTCGTGGGGAGCAGGAGGTTAGTTCGCCTTGTGCGGATGTTGAGATTCGGGTGATGTCGGGTGGGTCGACGGGTTCGAAGATGATGACGGTGTTGGAGGTGACTTTGCAGCCGGGCGGGTCGACGCCGTATCAGGCGAATAATTCGCATGAGGAGTCTTGGTTCATCTATTCGGGTGATGTGGTGTTCACTGAGGGGTCGAAGCGATATTCGCTGACGTCTGGGGATTGTGTGCTCGTGGCGAAGGGCGTGGGGATGTCGGTCGAGAACACCGGCGGTTCGCCGGCGCGCATCGTGACGATGACTCCGGATCCCTCGCCGGAGCGCGTGGAGGTTAGCGCGCCTGAGGTATCGGATGGGAGTCCCGGTGAGAACGTCCTTATCCGTGCCGAGTACGAGGCTTTTGAGTTCGCGCCCGGCGTCATGCGCGTTGACATGGTAGATGACAGCCGAGGGGCGACGAGTTCGTATTTCAGCGAGCTTTCGTTTTCGCCGGGTACGCTGACGCCGAACCATTACCATCCGGCGCATGAGGAGACGATGTTTTGCATCGAGGGTTCGATGACGGCGGTTTACGGCGACGAGGTGGGTGTCCCACTACCCGCCGGCGACGTATTTCTGTGCGAGCCGACGATTCGCCACGCGACGAACAACCCATCCGATGCCCCGAGCAAGCTTCTGGCTATCCACCCGGTGCTGAACCCACCGCCCAGGGTGATTGTTGATTGAAAGCGGGCGCGAGGGTTTGCCCCAAGGGGTGGGTTGGTGGGCGGCCATAGGTGTTCGCCCGTGATTGGGGTCCTCTTCGTTGTGAAGAGGGTGTGGATTCCATCGCCGCGGTTGCGGGGTGTTGGAATGGATCCTTCCTTTGGTCCAGCGTCCGCCCGCGTCGCCAGACCGCGGGCCAGGAGGACGGCTGTCCGCTCGTGCGTGACAGAAGGTTCACCGTCCACCATCGCTCGGTTGAACCCGAGCTGGTGCTGTAGCCTAGGCCCTCGCAGCGAGTGAGGGCCGACGTCTTCCGGATTCACGAACGTTCGCCCAGCCCTTTGACGGGCATCCCCTGCGTACCCCCTCTGAATCTCCCCCTGGGAGGGGGAGGGAGAAAGGGATCGCGTCCCCTTCGCAGAACGAAAGGGTGGTTATGCCTGCTGGCTCGTGTTGCGTCGCCTGCTTCGTGCGACGCGGCTGGACCTTGTAGCAGCGTTCGTTTCTAACGGTCCCAGCCGAGGTTTCATCTGGCCTTTCATTCGATGCGGGGCGTCGCCAGCGACGGTGATTGTCTTGCGTATTGATCTTCACTGTCTTTCGCTTATCCCGGTGGTCGGCAGGGTGGTGTATAGAGGTTTCCGCACCCGTCGGCGCGGCGATGAATGTTGTTAACAGTTTCTATATTAGCACGGATGTTGCGAGAGTCAAATATGAATTGGGATTTTTGGGATTGAAGGGTTCGCGCCCCCTTCGTCCTTCTGCCACGTCGTAGCCGTAGTCACTCTGCGTGGCACATTTCCCCGCGAGCGGGGGAAACCCTGCCGCCCCGGGCATACCCCTGCGTTCTTGTGTCGGTCTCTTGGGCTCCGCGTCCCCTTTCGCTGGGCGAAAGGGGACGGTGGGGCGATCACGAGGGATCGCCCCCGCGGAGTTTGTCATAGAGAATCATGAGAGATTAGATATTTATCGCAGGATAGTTATGTTTTTGGGATTTGTGATGTAAAATCTGATGGGTACTTGTTGATACTATGTATCATGTGTCTCGAAATCATGTACCGATCATCTCAATGTCAGTTTGATGTTGAGCCGGACCGCATCGCTCGGGACTGCGATTTTCTCGAATGAGGGAGCACACACTCCACATGCTGAATGACGGATCGAAATTCGCGGGCGATGCATCCCGCATTAGTTCTGCTATTACCGCCCCCCCCCATTCCCGATGCTCAACCCACCTCGCACAGGGGTTAGCGGACCCTGAACAGCGGCGCGGTCCGTCCGGTCGCGCGTTGCTGCTAGGCCTGGTAACGCTGACGCTGCTTGCCTTGCTCCTCGTCCAGCAGCCGCCACCGGCGCAGGCGGATCCCGAGGCCCTCTGGTCGGCCACGTTGACGGTGGACGTGTCCGCCCCTTACGAGGGTTGCGACGACTATGACAGCAGCCAAGATGACTGCAGCACAGCCCTCACCGACACTACCTTCACGTATGAAGGCACGGACTACACGATTACGCAATTCTTTGTCGATACGTCAACCAGAGAGATGATTATGGAATTCAGCGTGTTTCCGCCGTCGGCGTTCCAGCAGGGTTACACGTTGTCCGTCGGCGACACGATGTTCGACCTCAAGGACGGAACCTGGGTCAACAACGGCGTCGACATTCGGGTCGTATTTTCAGGGGTAGTCCTGGACTGGATCGACGACGAGAACGTGTTGATGAGCATCGCAGAGATGCCCGAGGCCCTCTGGTCGGCGACGCTGACGGTGGACGTGTCCGCCCCTTTCGAGGGTTGCGACGACCGTGACCCCGGCCAAGATAACTGCAGCACGGCCCTCACCGACACTACCTTCACGTATGAAGACACGGACTACACGATCACGGTGTTCTATGTCGATACGTCATCCGAAGTGATGCTTACGGTATTCGACGTGTCGCCGCCGTCGGCGTTCCAGGAGGGTTACACGTTGTCCGTCGGCGACACGACGTTCAACCTCAAGGACGGAACTTGGTCTTCCGACGAGGTCGAATTTTCAGGGGTAACCTTGGACTGGATCGACGGCCAGACCGTGATACTGCGCCTCCAAAGGGCGCCCCTGCCGGGGTCCCCAATCGACCGGGAGATACTCGAAACCTTCTACGAAGCGACGGGCGGTCCGTCTTGGCTTCTAAACGACAATTGGAAGACCTCCGCTGATATTAGCTCGTGGTACGGCGTAGTGACGAACAACGACGGGCGCGTGACAGCGCTGGACCTCTGGAGCAACCATCTGACTGGCGAGATCCCGCACGGGCTGGGCGGCCTCACCGAGCTGACTAGGATATATCTCAACGACAACCGTCTGACTGGCGAAATCCCTGACGATCTTGGTGATCTTGCCCATCTGACTGAGCTGCGTCTCGACGAAAACCTGCTCGAGGGCGAAATACCACCCGAGCTGGGCGGCCTCACCGATCTGGCCGATCTGTTTCTCAACGACAACCGTCTGACTGGAGAAATCCCGTCCGAGCTGGGCAACCTCGCCGAACTGGCTAAGCTATATCTCGACGAAAACCTGCTTGAGGGCGAAATCCCGTCCGAACTGGGCAACCTCGCCGAACTGGAATACCTGTTTCTCAGCGACAACCTGCTTGAGGGCGAAATCCCGTCCGAGCTGGGCAACCTCGCCGAACTGGGCGTTATGCGTCTCTCAGACAACCTGCTGACGGGGAAGATCCCGCCCGAGCTGGGCGATCTCGCCAAACTGTACCACCTGTTTCTTGACAACAACGATCTGACGGGCGAAATCCCGTCCGAACTGGGCAATATCGCCAACCTGCTTCGGCTGCAACTCCAAAACAACGATCTGACGGGCGAAATCCCGTCCGAACTGGGCGATATCACCACCATGTTCTCTCTGATACTCACCAACAACCGGCTGACGGGCGAGATCCCGCCTGAGCTGGGCAACTTCACCACCCTGGAGTTTCTATATCTCGATAACAACCGGCTGACGGGCGAAATCCCGCCCGAGCTGGGCAGTCTCGCCGAAGTGACTAGACTGTTGCTCAGCGGCAACGAACTCACAGGCGAAATCCCGCCCGAGTTGGGCGATCTCTCCAACCTGGTCATCCTGTATCTCAACGGCAACGATCTCACAGGCGCGATCCCGCCCGCGCTGGGCGGACTCACCGACTTGTCGCATCTAGTTCTCCACGGCAACCAGCTGACGGGTGGAATCCCGCCCGAGCTCGGCGGTCTCTTCTACCTGGATACTCTGATGCTTCACGACAACCAGCTCACGGGCGGGTTGCCGGATCTGACTGGTTTGACTGAGCTGATAAACCTCGGCCTGGGCGGCAATGACCTCGAACTCGACTGGTCGATGTTCGAGGCGAGCGGCCGCTTGAATCTGGAATCTCCAACCTATTCGTTTGAACAGCTCTTTCTCCACGAAAGCGGCCTCAAAGGACCGATCCCGGACTGGATCGGCGAACAGCACACCGATCTTCTAGTGCTCTGGTTGCAAGACAACCGACTCACGGGCACGATTCCGTCGAACTTCAGCAATCTGGTGTTGCTCTATGACCTGCGTCTGGCGGGTAACTTGCTCGAGGGACAGCTCCCCTCGGGTCTTCCCGACGAGACGAATGTGGGTCTCGTCGCCTCCGAATTCGCAACCCAGGGGCGGTCGGTCATGATCGGCGGCCGTTCCTACTTCCTGAAGATCGACGTACCGCAGGGAGCGGACGAGGAGATGTCCAGCGTGTCGCTGTCTCCGTCCTCGGTCAAACTCCATCTGCCACCGCATCCGAGGATCGCGCGCGTCGTCAACGTCGTCACTCAGGTAGACGTCGAAGTCGAATTCCGCGACGCCGACGGTGAACCCGTCGAAGGGTCTACGACCTCACCAGCCGTGGTGTGTGTCCCGGTTCCCGAATCCACGACGCTCAACGACGATCAGGAGCTGGTTCTGCTCCACGAGTCAGGCGAAGGTGCATGGAGGGTTCTTCCCCTGGTCGATCATCCGGCGGGCTACGCCCCCGGCGACGGATATGTCGCGTTGTGCGGCGCGACCGACCGGTTCAGCGTCTTCGCCGCCGCGATTGTCGACCTGGTTTCGTCCGGACCCGGGTCGATCTCCCGTATCTCCCGCATCGAGCCCTCGATACGCTCGGTGACGGTCTCCGCGGGCGACAAGGTCCAGCTGAGCTTCGACATCTACGGTCGCCAGGACATCCACGACAACGACCTCGGCGACGGTCACGTGTTCGCCTGGGACGACGGCGTTGCCGCAGGCACTTTCAAAGCCTCGGACCGTGCAAACATCATCATCTACACCGCTCCGTCGAATCCCGGCACGCACACCGTGACGGCAACTTCACCGTCCGGCGCGTGTCTTGCCGGGGAAGACTTCGACGAGAGATGCTCGGCGAAGTTCACCATCATCGTCAGACGCTCCTCGGCGGATCCCGAAGAGCGACCAGCACCGAAGAATCCTGTAGGGGTGATTCCGTCGGTGCTGGTCGACGCCGAGGGGCGTCAGTACGAGGTCTTCACGCCCGAAGAGGGTGGCACGTTCGAAGGCGATGGCGTTACAATCTCCGCGGATGCGGGCGTGGTGCCGAACGGCGAGTTGATCGGACTTAGGATGTCACAAGCCGGTCCCGCCTCGAACGAGGGCGTGACGTATGGAAGATACACGCCGGGCGGCGACTGGTACGCCATCGACGCTGTCGACGCCTCAGGTCGACGCGTGGAAGGTCCCTACGGGTTGAACAGTCACCTCGACGTCTGCTTGCCGCTGCCATTGGAACTTCGCTCCAACATTTCCGACTTGGCGATGGTGGCGATGAACACCGATGATTCGCTGACGATACTCTCGAGCCGTGTGCGGCTCTCGACATACGGAACCAAGGTCTGCGGACACTTGAGCACGGTGCCCGCCATCGTCGCAGTCGGCACGGCCGGGGTGCCTAGGCCGCTCCCAACCGTGTTCCCCGAAGCTCCCGACGACACCGGGACCCCGGACGCAGGGGGTGTGAGACCTCCGTCTCAGACCGTGATGCTCTGGACGGCGCTGATCGGCTTGAGCATATCGGTCGTAATCCTCGCGTTCTTGCTCGTCCGGCGACGCAAGACGGGTCCGACGCAGTCGCGCTGAGGCTCGGGCGGGGCCGTCCGATCCCCAGCGAACTTAGCAGGTAACGCTGAGCCCGTCCAGCCTGGCAGGCAGGCGAAGGCGGCGAGGCGTCCTACCGGGTGGAACTGCCCTCCGATCCGGGGGCAGCCGGTGGAACCTGGACCTTAATCTGGATCCGGAATACGCCGCCGCGTGGGACGTGGGCGTGACCATCACGGCGACCGCCAACGAGGACGACGACTCGGAGCACGGCATCGCGGATATCCACAACACCATCTACTACGTGCCTTGCGCGGATATCGGCAACCCAGAGGGGTGCGAGGATGATCCGGAGGATACGGGCGTCAACGCGTATCTGGCGGTTACGGAAGTGGATAACGACGAATAGGAGGGGCGGACGTTGGTGGTGATGGCGTATGGTTTATTGGATGGAGAAGGTGCTAAGCGTCGCGATTGGTGGTGCCGCGGGGGCGTTGGCGCGGTATGGGACGGTGGTGGTGTATCAGCGGTATGCTCCGACGTCGTTTCCGCTGGCGATTTTGACGGTGAATGTGGTGGGTTCGTTGCTGTTCGGGTTGGTGTGGGCGTATGCGGAGGATCGGGAGTGGATATCTGAGAATGTGCGGTTGTTGGTGCTGACGGGGTTCCTGGGTTCGTTCACAACGTTTTCGACGTTTGCGTTCGATGAAGCGATGTTCATCCGCGGAGGTAGCTGGGCACTTTTCGTTGCGAACCTGCTCATCAGCAACGCGGCGGCGTTGGCGGCTGTGTTTGTGGGATTTCGGATTGGGAAGGTGATTTAAGCAGGCGTGGAAATCTAGGATTCGAGGAGAGTGTCATGAGTGTCAATATCTACGACCTGCCCGATCCTCTGCCCGAAGATGAGGTTTTCACCGATCTGGCCCGCAGCCGCGGAGTGAGGATCGAGCGCATAATCTCAAATGGTCAGACGACTCCAGAAGACGAGTGGTACGACCAGGATCTTGATGAGTGGGTGGTGTTGATCCAGGGCGAGGCGTCGCTCGAATACGAGTACGGCGACGTAAAGCAGCTAATCGCAGGTGATCATCTACTGATACCCGCACACGCCCGCCATCGTGTCGCTTTCACCAGCAAAGATCCGCCATGCATTTGGATAGCCGTGTTCGGCGAGTTGGTGTGAAGTCTGGGATGTTGGCTCCCGAGACAGGATTCGAACCTGTGACCCGCTGATTAACAGTCAGCTGCTCTACCGCTGAGCTACTCGGGAACGGAGACGAGTGGGGCTGGATACCCAAACTTTGATTCTAACCGACGGGAGACCTTTGTAGAACCCCCTTTACTTCCCCTTGGAAAGGGGGAGGGTTTGCAGAGGTTTAACCGACGTGGAAGATCGGTTCAATGATCGGTGACACTGGGAGCGTTTAAGGTATTGTGATTGGCGAGCGGTGAGAATGCCGATTTGGAGGGTAATGTGACGGAAAGGTCGTTCAAGTTGTGGGCGGGGAGCGATGCGCACGTGGGGACGGACTTGGAACGCGGGAATCGTCGGAGTTTGGCAGAGGCGATTATGCAGTCGGAACGTGGCGGCGATGAGGGCGGTCCTGCGTTCGACTGGGACATCATGCTCAACGCAGGTGACTATTCAGGGACTCAGACGCCGCCGGATGACGAGGAAGGTATGGAGGTTGTTCGGCAGTACGGGGTGTCGACGAAACACGGACGCGAAGACTTCTACGACTTGGTCGGAAATCACGATGCGAGCGGTGTCGAGGAGGAGACTCAGTGGTGGTTTCGGAAGTGGATCGATCCGATGGGGGAGAGTAGCGAGTATTCGGGCGTTCATGCGGATAGGAGGCGGTATCCGATCACCGGCACTTGGGAACGATATTCGTTCCAGGTTGGCAATATCGTGTTCCTGGTCATGGGCGATCGAAACGATGGTGGCCCGCCTGTGGGTCGCGGTGAATATGGCGGATATCCAGCAGGGGCGGTCACACAAGAGACTTTCGAGTGGTGGGTCGAAA
Organism: Dehalococcoidia bacterium; assembly: GCA_965203505.1. Lineage (GTDB taxonomy): Bacteria > Chloroflexota > Dehalococcoidia > Lucifugimonadales > Lucifugimonadaceae > Bin127. The sequence continues at coordinate 2,658,598 of OZ241880.1, read as the reverse complement.
ACGTGGAGGCGAATCAAGACAAGATCATCATCACGGCGCATCACCACATGTTGAAGGAGACGACCGTGGCGTCAGGTCCGTGGGAGGGAGTGGACGGCGGATATCACGGACGGTTCGAGGATGGGGCTCCGATCGGCGCTTCGTATCTGTATTTCGTTGGTAGTGTGCCGGATGCTGGTTCGTTTGAGACGTATCTGGCGAAGAATCCTGGTGCGATCGATATCTGGATCGGCGGACACACGCATACCAACCCGGACGATACGCACGGCGGGCGTTCACACATCGAGCAGAAGTGGGGCGTGACATTCGTAAACGTCGCCGCTTTGTCCCGGTATCACGGCCACAAGAACATCGCGATGAGTCGGCTGTTCACGTTCACAGAGGGTGCCAGCGAGGCGAACGTGAAGTGCTACATGCACATGAGCGATTACGCGCCGCAAGGGTGGTACGACAAGGCGGAGAGGACGGTTGTGTTAAGGAAGGAGTTTAGATTGGACTAGCCGGTCAGTATTTCGATTCGGTCCTTGTAGCGTCGAAAATCGGCGATGTCGAACGTCAACAGACGTTGTTCGCCGTGTGCGAGCATAGTGGCGACGATGTTTGCGTCGTGGATCTGCCGGCCGCCGACCTTTACTTCCCTACAAATCTCCAACAGAATCGCGGTTACTTCCGAGCCTCCTTCGAGTACTGTGAATCGTCTGGCCATCGCCGCTATGTCGTCAAGAACGTCATCTCTAGAGACATGTGTTGTCAAGGCATGTTATCTGGTGAGAGTGGCGAGATATTCTCGCATTATCTGACGGCTGATGCAGATCGGCTCGTCGATCTTCGACGCGCGACTCAGCATTACTCTCGCCAATTGGTTCTGAGGGGCCTCAGCGAGTCGCGCGTAAACGAATACGTTGGTATCGATGAACAATCCGCTGTTAAGCCTAATCCCCGTAGATGAACTCTCGGTCTATTACCAGACCTTCGGGCCACGATCCGCAGTGGTGTACTGGCAAGATCTCGTCTAGGTTGAAATCGGGTTCGGGTTTACGGCTGTACCTGATGGGTTTTCGGCGTCTGAATCCGATGGTTTCGCTTTCAAGGTCAACATTGAAAGTGAACCAGCCGGCGACGCTCCATGCGAGCGCCTGGGGAGTTGAAAGAGATTCAAGTCGGTTGTACCACCACGCATCATCGGTACGGGCAACGGAAGGTAGTGAGAAGCTAAGGATCGTCTCGATCTCGTCGAACGTAGTATGCCACCGGTCGATTTCGAGGTTGCGCAGGTGGTTGTAGAGCGGAACGTACTCGCTCCGAATCACGATGTCTTCGTCTGTTGGGTTTGCGGTGTCGACCATGTTGCTTGGAATCTAATTCCCGATTTGTCAATCATATATCAAATTTGTAGTTGAAGTTAGTAGCTACGTTGTTAGTAGCGTCGGCATGTTTCACAACGAAATCACCTCCCTGATGATGACGACCAAGCTCGAAACCGCGACTACAGCTACGACGGTGGGGCGGAATACTCGTTCGTTCATGCGTCCGGTGAGTCGGATCGCGATCCAGTAACCGAGAGCGACAAGGGGTGCGGCGGCCGCTATCAAGACGAGGCGTTCTGTTGTGAAGAGTCCTTGGATGGCATATCCGATAGCGGCAGTGATGTACATGATGGTGAAGAAGAAAGCCATCGACGCCCGTACGTTGTTCCGATCCATGCGGCGACCAAGAAAGAAGAGGACGAGGATGGGGCCGCCAATTGCCAAGCCCGTGGTTGAGGCAGAGGAAATGAAGCCCAGTATCGGACCTGAGATGCGCGGGTAAGGGACTCTCCACTCGGCTTTGAAGACGACTAGTGCCGTCAGCAGCAACACGAGAACGCCGATGGAGATCCGGAGGACCGATGCGTCGAGGGTGCTGAGAGCGAACACGCCGATCGGAGTTCCAAGCACCGCGGCGATGCCCATCCGACCGAGCTCGCGGTTCCGCAAGTGCTCGCGAGTCTCGACGAGGACGAGGGCGAACGCGATGATGGCCGCGGTATTGATGACGATCACCACGGTTTGAGGCTCGAGGATCAGAAGCAACAGCGGCGAAGTTGTGAGCCCGAACCCGAATCCGATGGCACCGATGACGAATGCGGCACCCATCAGCACCAAGGATGTGACGACGATATGGAGTAAGTCGGGCATGAAGAGTTTCGGCGAAAATCTTGAACGTGTTATAGCGTATCCAACGGCGGCGGAGTCAGTACGCATCGGTCTGACTTCGCGAGCTGATTTCAAGTAGGAGACATTCGAAGATGACCCGATACGAAGGATCGCCGATCGCGTACGATGTCGCGATCCGCAAGAACGTGATGATTCCGATGCGCGATGGGGTGAAACTCGCAGCGGACATTTACCTGCCGGCGGAGGGCGAGAGCATTGCTGAGGGACAGTTTCCGGTCATCCTTGAGCGAACGCCGTACGACAAGACTGCGCCCCGTCAGGTAACGAACATGAAGTATTACGCTCGGCGTGGGTACGTTGGAGTCATCCAAGACGTTCGCGGACGGTTCGATTCGGAAGGTGAGTGGTACGCGTTTGCGAAGGAAGCGCCGGACGGCTACGACACGGTCCAGTGGCTAGGAGTGCAGCCGTGGAGCGATGGGCAGGTTGGCACAATGGGCGGCTCATACGCTGGCAGTGATCAGTCGGCGTTGGCCACGATGAACCCATCACACCTATCGACGATGATCGTGGCGGTCGGCGCGTCTAACTATTACCACGGCTCGATGCGCCAAAACGGTGCGCTCGAGCAACGCTTCATGGTCTACGCGTTCAGGATGGCGATGACTAGCAAGGAAGCTATAGCGGACGGAGGTCTACAAGCGGAGATCAGAAAGGCGTTCATGGACGATATGCCGGACATCGTCCGTCACCTTCCGTTAAAGGAAGGCGCGACGGTGTTGCGCCGATTGCCTTCTTACGAGCGTTGGGCGATCGACATCCTGACGCATGGCGAGTTCGACGACTACTGGAAGCAACGCGGATACGCGATTGACGAGTACTACGATGAGCACGCCGACGTGCCCTCGCTATATCTGGGCGGTTGGTACGACTCGTACGCGCGCAACACGCCGCAGAGCTACATGAAACTGAGCGCGATCAAGAAATCGCAACAGGTTCTTCTGATGGGACCGTGGATCCACGGCGCGTTTGAGGTAACCAATTCAGGGGATGTCGATTTTGGGACTGAAGCGCATATCAATGTGAACGATCTTCGATTGGCATGGTTCGACCATTACATGAAAGGGATGCATACAGAGTTTGCAGACTGGTCGCCGGTGCGTATCTTCACGATGGGCACGGGCAGCCAGCGGATGAACAAACACGATCATGATCGCTTTGTGGACCATGGCGGTTATTGGCGATCGGAACCAGATTGGCCGTTGCCAGGTACGATTGAAACGCCGTTCTATTTGCGCGCTAGCGGCGGGTTATCGGAGGACGCTCCCAGCGAAGACGAGACGACATCGACAGGTTACACGTTTGATCCCAAAGATCCTGTGCCGACGATGGGAGGTGGGATTTCCGCGGCCGAATCGATTATCCGGGCAGGAGCGTTCGACCAACGGGGACGCCCGGATTTCTTCGGATGCGTCGATACTCAGCCGTTGAACCTGCGCCACGATATCCTCACATTCGAAACACCGGAACTCGAAGAGGATACGGAGGTGACGGGTCACATCGTGATGAACCTTTGGGCGTCGTCATCGGCTGTCGATACCGATTTCACCGCCAAGTTGATCGACATGTATCCGCCGTCCGACGATTATCCGGATGGATTTGCGATGAACATCACCGACTCGATAATCCGGGCTCGGTACCGGAACAGTTGGACAGAGCCCGAGATGATGGAACCGGGGACGCCGTACGAATTCAGTTTTCACCTGTATCCGACTTCGAACGTGTTTAGGAAGGGGCACAGGATTCGTTTGGACGTCAGCAGCAGCAACTGGCCACGGTTCGACGTCAATCCGAATACAGGAGGTCCTTTGGGGCTTGAGCAGCGGTACGAAATCGCTCACCAGACGATTTACCACTGTCCCGATCATCCATCTCACATAGTTCTACCGCTGCAAAAGGAGGAGTAGGAGATGATCGCAGACCTCACTGGCAAAAACGCGTTGGTAACTGGCGGTGGGCAGGGCATAGGCCGCGGCATCGCGTTGAAACTGGCGGAGCAAGGAGCCGATGTGGCGATCGCTGACATCAACGATGATGGAGCCGTCGCGGTGTCGGAAGAGATAAAGGGCATGGGGAGGAACAGCTTCACCGTCCATATCGATGTGACAGACAACGACTCAGTGAAGTTGGCAATCGAACGGGTCATCGTCGGTTTCGGCCATTTGGACATACTGATCAACAATGCCGGCATCGGACGGGTCGAGGGGAAAGCTGGCGGTGGGTTGGATGAGGACTGGGAAGAGAACTGGAACACCGTTATGGATATCAACGTGCAGGGCGTGATGCGGTGCACGAAGGCGGTCGTGGGCCATTTCATGGGACGCAATTACGGCAAGATCATCAATACCGCTTCTGGCGCTGGACGAGGCCCGATTTGGTGGGGTCCGCCGTCTGGTGCGCCCGGATATGCCAACGCGTATGGGCCCTCCAAAGCGGCGGTCATCAACTACACCCAGTACTGCGCGTCCACCTTGGGACCACACAACATCAACGTCAACGCGATCTGCCCGGGTAGGGTATGGACCGCGTTTCACGACGTTGCGATCTCGGAACGCATGAGGAGCGATCCATCGCTGGCTGGCGCCGATCCGGTCGATGTCTTCAACGAAGATGTTTCGAACCTGATCCCGCTTGCAAGATCGCAGACGCCTGAAGAGATTGGGATCCTTGTCGCGTTTCTGGTGTCGGACGATGCGAGTTCAATCACAGGGCAGTCGATACATATCGACGGCGGTCAAAGGATGGCATGAAATCAGCCCGCATCGGAAAGCCCGCCAAGATAGGGTTTCCCCCGTTTCACGGGGGAAATGTCCGAAGGACAAAGGGGGCGCGAGGTGGGCGCGTTACACCCCGGCCCCTCTGGATTCCGGCTTTCGCCGGAATGACGGGAGTTTTGCAATGGTCTCGCCATCACCGGAATGACGATGGCTTTGTAACGATCTCGAATCTAGGAGAAGATCATGAAGATTACTGACGTGACGCTGACGATGTTCAAGTGGGAAGGGTTGCCGTCGGCTTTGCCGAAAAAGCACTCCGTGCAACCCGGGAGCTCGAGTCAGATCGGATTGTTGAAGATAAGCACCGACGAGGGTGTGGACGGACATGCGTTCTTGGGGACATCTAATCGCAGCGCGGAGCTCGATGCCCTGTCTCTCATGACGTATCTGAAACCGGTTGTCATAGGGCAGGACCCATTGGCACGTGAGCGCCTCCACGAGACGATGATTCTGCTCCAGAACAACACGACGATGCGGGCCATCGGCGCGGTCGATGTCGCGCTGTGGGACATCGGCGGCAAGGTAGCCGGGTTGCCGCTTTACCAGATGCTCGGGTCTTATCGAGAGAGCATCCCGGCTTACGTCAGTTCGCCTCGACTCGCGACCGTCGAGGACTACGCTGCGGAGGCTGCGGAGATGCAGGCGGCAGGATGGGCGGCATACAAGATCCATCCGCCCGCGGAGGATGTTCATGAAGACATCGAGGTCTGCAAGGCCGTTCGAGCGGCGGTCGGGGACGAATACCAGTTGATGCTCGACTCAATCTGGGCGTACGACTACCCCGGAGCGTTGCGGGTCGGGCATGCTATCGAAGAACTTGGCTACCACTGGTACGAGGACCCGCTGGCCGGAGATGACATCTTCAACTACGTGAAGTTGAAGCAGCAGCTACACATACCGATCATGGCTACTGAACACTCGCCTGGGGGCTTTACCGCATACGCGCCTTGGTTGGTCCATCAGGCCACCGATTACCTGCGCGGCGATGTCGCTGTCAAAGGCGGGATAACCGCGGTTATGAAGACGGCGCATTTGGCTGAGGCTTTTCACGTGAACTACGAGATCCACCACGGCGGAAACTCGTTAATGAACGTCGCCAACTTGCACTGCGCGATGGCTATCAAGAACACGGAAATGTTCGAGGTGTTGTTACCTCACAGTCTGCAGAAATACGGGCTGGTTGAGGAAATCGAGCACGATCAGAACGGCAACGTGCACGCGATCAAAGAACCGGGGCTTGGCGCGCAGATCGATTTCGACCTGATCGAATCCAATAAGGTAGCTGTTTTGGAGTGATGCGCGGGTAGGGGGCACTTGGATATCGAGTCGACAAGTGACACCCCCGACTGAACTCTATATCCCCACAAGTAGACTCTGTAGTAGAGTGTTTTAAACATTGCTCGCTGCGAACGGGTAGTGGCGACCAAGGGAGAAACTGGCAAATGGACACTGTGAAGCTAACGAAGCAAGGCAGGTGCGTATGAGTTCAGTAGCCGAATATGAACTCGCACTCACCGACGAACAGATTGATGAACTTTTAAAGATTCCTGAAATCCAAACTGCAATTGACGAGTACACCAGTATTCAACGAAAATTCAGAGCCAGATTGCTGCACAGCGTGAGAGTAGCGCCAGGTGGCGGGTTGCCTGATGTTTCCGATATCTCGGATCAGATGGATCGGGAACTAGAAGGACAACGGGAGACCGTCCAACGACTGGTGCGTCAGCATGTTCGACAGCTATGGATGTTGAGGTAGCAAGCGGGCTTAGGGTTTTGGCGGGGATAGCGGCTGTAGCCTTGACCGCGCTGGGCATTGTTGTCGCCGCGGTCCGCTGGCAAAGCAAGATTGAAAACAGCGTCAAAACCCAACGTGAAGCGACTGAACGAGTGGAGACACTATTGAAGGCGATTGTGCGTACATTGCCCGACCAACAGGCCGCTGAAGTGTTACGTTCCATCGTCGGTGCTGAACAACCTTCTCCATGCAAGCAAGCCAACGAGGATGAACGACACGGGCATGACCGTACCTCCAGGTAATGGAATCGCGCGATGCTCCCGATCACTTCTTAGGCATCAGTAGCTCCTAACCTCTACCACAACGATTCCTCTCTCCGCTTCGACGACGCGCTGATGACGACGAAGGAAACGGGTAGGATTGACGATGGTCGGAGGTCGCCCTAGCAAGGCGTAATTGAGGTTCGCATCACTAGTTAAGAACCATGCGAACGCTCCCTCCGACCACTTGAGATACGCCGAGGGCGGGTCTCACCCCCTAGGATATATCAGTCGAGCGCGGGACTGTCGATGATAATAACTAATGATTTCTCGAGGGAACCGTCACTCTCGTTCAGATAACCGTTGATCACAATGTTTGCTTGCTCAATGAAAAGCGGAGCAAATTGCAGGTGGAAAACGTAGTCGATACAGAAGTTCTGGTGGTAGGAGCGGGCAACGCTGCGATGGCGGCCGCGGTGGCTGCTCGCGAACTGGGTGCCGACGTTTTGGTGCTGGAGAAGGCGCCCAAGTCTCAGCGCGGTGGCAACAGTGCCCTGACCGTTCACATGCGATTCCCATACAGAGGAATCGAGGACCTACTGCCCCTACTCTCAGATGTCGGTGAAGTAGAAAAGCAGTCTTTAGCCGCCCGAGTTGGTGACTATACAGAGTGGGACTATTACGACGACATCATGGCGGTCACTGGTGGGCAGAGCGATCCCACATTGGCGCGAATACTGGTCTCGGAGGCCTATGAAACGGTCCTTTGGATGCAGTCGTACGGACACGCCTGGATTCCTTCTCACGAAAGTCCGACTTCAGCGAATGTGGTCTCGTTTGATGGTGGCGGATTCGCCATGCAGGAGCGCTGGTTCCGCGCCGCGGAGCGTCTTGGCATACCGGTGCATTATGACACCGAGGCTGTCGAACTGTTGCAGGATCGCGCAGGAATGGTGACTGGTGTGATCGGTCGCACCGGTGATCGGTATGTTCGCTACAACTCGCGTGCCGTGATTCTGGCTTGCGGCAGTTTTGAGTCGAGCCCGGAGATGAGGGCACGGTATTTGGGCGACGGTTGGGACAAGGTGAAGCTCCGGGGCGTGCCGTTCAACACCGGCGACGGCCTCAACATGGCTTTGGAGTTGGGTGCTCAGCCATATGGAAGTTGGTCCACGTGTCATGCGTCGCCTCAGGATTCGAATCGACCTGAGTTCGATGTCCCCGGCCCAGGCGTGAGCGGCGTTTACTGGAGCCGGTACTCCTATCCGTTCGGGATCACGGTGAACGTTGACGGTCGTCGATTCGTTGATGAGGGCGAGACGTGGCGCGGGCTGACCTATGCCAAGACTGGGCGGGCCATTCTCTCACAGCCCGAAAGGATCGCATTTCAGGTCTTCGATGCCGAACAGAGACGCAGGGGGTTGATCCGCGGATACGAAGATGCAACGGTTTGCAAGGCAAACAGCTTGGAGGAACTTGCAAATGACCTCGAGATTCGCGATGTCGGTGCATTCCTCGATACGATCCGCCGGTTCAATGAATCCGTTCAAGAAGGTGGATTTGATCCGTTCCGTCTCGATGGAAAATCGACATCAGGGATAACTCCGCCTAAAAGCAATTGGGCACTTCCCATCGCCAGTCCGCCCTTCGAGGCGTACCCGACAATCTGTGGTATGACGTTCACGTACGGAGGTCTGAAGATCACACCTTCGTCTGAAGTCGTGCACGAAAGCGATCGGGTCATTCCCGGTCTTTACGCCGCGGGTGAGATGGTAGGCGGGTTGTGGCACGACAACTACCCATCGGGCGGCGGAATGATGGCCGGAGCCGTGTTCGGCCGCATTGCCGGCACTAAAGCGGCCGAGTAAGTCCTGTCGGGCATTTGATAACGGGTTGCGTTGGTTCACCGTGGCCCATCGTCCGCGTCACAGGCGAAACTCTCGAATCGATGCGGTGTCGCAGCGTTTCGTCAGGGAACATTTTGTCAGGGCGGTGCGTCTATGTCGATAGGGCTGTTGGCAGGGAAAAAGTGAATGGCGAGCCAGGAGAGATTTCCGATGACGGTTTCCAATAATCGATCAGCGCTGCGATGGCGGAGCGTCGCGTTAGCAAGTTTGCTGAATGGGCTCTTCGTTCTGCTGACGCTGGCGGCTGCAGGTTGCGGCAGCGCTGAACCGAACGATGCGGTAGACACCGTAGTTCCTGTTGCGACTCCAACACTTGTTCCGACGCTGGCAAATGTCGCTCCAACGGAACAGACCAAGTTGTCCGGCGACGGCACATGGATCCTCGAATCGCTGGACGGACGCCCAATCAGCGGCAGCGCTGAACCGAACGATGCGGTAGCCCCTGTAGTTCCGGTCGCGACTCCGACTCTTGTTCCCACTCTGGCAAATGTCGCTCCACCGGAACAAACCGAGTTGTCCGGCGACGGCACATGGATCCTCGAATCGCTGGACGGTCGCCCAATCATCGATGAAACTTTCGTGAGGATCGAGATACGAGAAGACCAGTTCAGCGGTTACGACGGTTGCAACTGGATTTCCGGATATTCCGAGGACGATTTGCGCGCTCCCGCGACCTTTGAGAAAGGTGTGTTGTCATTGCCGCATCAATTCGCGACCACAGCGCGGCTTTGCGATGAGCATTCAGGCGTCATGGAACAAGCCGAGTTGTTTACCGCGGCGCTAACTGCCGGCGAGACGTACCGCGCAGCGGGTGAACGGTTGGAGATTATCGACGGCGATGGCGATGTTCGGCTTGTTTTTGTAAAACAGTTGCCGCTGGAGGGACAAGCCATTGATCTGGTGGGGACAGCATGGCGGCTCGTGCCGCAGGACATAGATGCAAACGGGGACGGCAATGCGGCAACTTTGGCATTTTTGGATGACCGGCTGGTTATCGGCAGCACCGCATGCCGCTCGTACCTAGCGACCTACAGCAGATCCGAGGAAGGTCTCCGCTTCCCGTCGCAATCGATGCTTGAACGATCGGTGTGGGAGTCGTGTTCGGATGAGGAGCGAAGGCTCGAAGGTGAATTCGGGGACTTCCTGTCGTCGGCAAATGAGTACGCGATCAAGGAAGAGCGAGGATCGGTCCGGCTGAGAATGAGGAGTACCACGGGCAAGGCACTGACCTTCGAGCAGTTGCCACCGATCGTCGAAGACGTCGCGGACGCTGAATGGATTTTATTAGCCTTAACCGAGCTTCAGCAGCTCGAGTTCGGTATGTGGCACCACAAGACCAGCAAGGCATCTGGAGAGGCCGAGTTGACGCTTTCGTTCAACGGAGACAGCATCTCAGGATCGACCGGGTGCAACTCATACGGAGCTGAAGCAGAAGTCGGGGACGGAGACTTCACCATCAACGCCGGAACATTGTTTTATACGGAGTTGGGGTGTCATGACATGGATGGCGTGATGGAACAGGAGCAACGGTATCTTGACACACTGCCGAACGTGACGCGATTCGGGTTGTATGGCAACCATCTCGTCTTGCAGACGAACGAAGATGAGTTTCTGTTATTTCGGGCGAAGTGAAATTTAGACGGCGTGTCTGACCACGGCGGATTCGTTTAGATGTACGAAACTCTAGTTCGCTTTGGTTATGGTCGCGCGTTAGCGAGCAGGTTGGCGAGGGTACCGCCTTGTATCCCCTCGCGGTCATCGTCCGAGATGAAGGTCAGATGCGAGCGGAAAGCCTCTAACGATTGCAGGTGGGTCATCGCTTTTTTGACTACCGGGAAGTCTGAACCCCAGCACAGGCGAGTGCCAAACGCCTTGTAGCACTCCTCGTAAACCCAGTGCGTCTCGTGGTACGGAAAGTCCCATGTTCGCTCTGGATTGCAAAGGTAGTGAAAACCGGATAGCTTCAGGTGAATGTTGGGGAGTTTGGCAGATTCGGTGACGTTTTTCACCATTGCCCATGCATCTTCGCCGTAGGACTTCAACGCTGACATGTGGTGGCAAAGGAATGGAACTTCTGGGAACGCCTCGGCCACTTTGCGGATCTCGTTCTGGTGATGGGGCGCGATCGCCATCGATGCGATCAGTCCGATGTCGCGGGCTACCGAGAAGAAGTCCTTTCCTTCTTGGGTGTTGAACCATCGCCCATCGTCTTCGCCCGCGACGTATTGGGTGAAAGCCTTCATGGGCCAGCGCTCTGCGGCCTGCTCCAAACGCTTGGCAGCACCCGGCATGTGGTAGGTATCGGACCAGAAAGAGTCGACATCGGCGAATTGTTCCAGACGATCAGGATGTTTCCGCACCGCCGCCGCGACGTAGTCATTGTTGTTCGGATTCCGGTGGATCTGTGCACAAACGATCGTTGCACGGTCGACACCGTTCACATCCATCTGGTTCAGTAGTGTTTCGACCGAACCGTGATGTTCCGGGTCCGGGACTTCCGGCAGATACGGCCAGTAGTTCCAAGAGTGGCAGTGAGAGTCGATGATGGGCATTTTCGTTAGGTCCTGATTACCGGTTTATCGGATCGGCGGTTAGTGGGCACGACTTACGCGTGAGCAGTTGCCAAATGCATTTTATGCGCGCTGGCAACTCAACGAATTGCTCGGGAGTCGAAGGTGTTTCGCAGATTAACTTCGGTGAAACAGTTGCGTAACATCGGCGAAACAAAAAGGGCGTACTTTGCTAACTATTGAGTGATCACCCGAGCGGGAGGAATACAAATATGGATACTGGCTCGATAGCCTGGATGCTGACGGCAACCTTACTGGTGCTGTTTATGACGCCGGGCTTGGCATTCTTCTACGGAGGTCTGGTGCGCGGCAGAAACGTCGTCAGCACGTTGATGTACTCCTTCATCGCCATGGGGGTGGCGAGCATCGTGTGGGTCTTGTGGGGATACAGCCTGGCGTTCAACGATGTCGGGAATGGGATTGTCGGTGGACTTGAATTCATCGGCCTGAGCAACGTCAGCTATACGGACGGCGACGGCATACCTGATCTGCTGTTCGCTGCGTTCCAGATGACGTTTGCCATCATCACTCCGGCGCTGATTACAGGTGCGTTCGTCGAGCGTTTCAAGTTCACGACGTACCTGATTTTCTTGGTGTTGTGGGTCACACTGGTTTACGCCCCGATCTGTCACTGGGTATGGGGTGGCGGTTGGATCGGCAATCTTGACGGCGGCGCGCTTGACTTCGCAGGTGGAACGGTTGTCCACATCAACGCAGGTATCGCGGCCGTTGCGGCGGCGTATCTGGTGGGCAAACGCCGGAACCCCGGTCTTGAGCCACACAGCGTACCGTTTGTTGTTCTCGGAGCAGCGATCCTCTGGATAGGTTGGTTTGGGTTCAACGCTGGCTCGCAGCTCGCGGCCGATGGCGTCGCTGTGGTCGCATTTGTGAACACCAACACCGCCGCGGCGGTTGCGGCAGTTGTATGGGCGCTATTGTCCTACGTGCACACGGGGCGCATAAGTGCGGTCGGTGTAGCTACCGGTGTAGTCGCTGGTTTGGTTGCGGTGACTCCGGCCGCTGGTTGGGTTGGTCCTGCAGGCGCGTTCGCGATCGGCGTTGGCGCTGGCATCATCTGCCACTACGCGGTCCACTACGAAATCGTCCACAAGCTCGGGATTGACGACTCGCTTGAGGTGTTCGCGGTCCACGGACTTGGCGGTATCTGGGGTGCGTTGGCTACTGGCATCTTCGCTTGGGGCGCGCTGACCGACACGGCAGGCGGTTTGGTGAACGGTAACGCTGGCCACTTTGTTGCGAACCTGATCGCGGTTGTCGTGACCTTGCTCTACTCGGGTATCGTGTCGTTCATCATCCTGTTCGTTCTGGACAAGATCCCTGGTCTTGGTCTGCGGATATCGAACCAGGAAGAGGACATCGGGATCGACATTGCCGAGCATGGTGAGCGCGGCTATGTAGCGGACGGTGCCGACTAAAGGGACGTGAAGAATCGTTCGGCAGGGGTGTAGCATGATGCTACGCCCCTCGCCACAGAACCACGAAAGGAATTACCAATGCTAAAGATCGAAGCAGTGGTTCGCCCGGAAAGGACGTCCACGGTGCTCGAAGCCCTGACTGCGGCGGGAGTCAAAGGATACTCCTACTGGAACATCACCGGTAAGGGCCAACAAGAAGGCGTCGAAGTCTTCACCGGTCGGGGAGGACACCTTTCCCACCGAGCCGCATTGCCCAAGACGATGATCATGACTGTCGTACCTGAAGGCATGAAGGATGCGGTTGTGGAGGCAATCATCGACGCCGCACGGACCAGCGGCGAAGGCGCCATCGGAGACGGCAAGATCTTCATCACGACGGTCGAAGACGCTGTCCGAGTGCGAACGGGCGAGACCGGCGACTCGACGGTGACGTAGAGAGCGTCAATCGACAGTTGGCTGCATCAGACCTCAACTGAATTAAGTCGACGAAAACCGATAAGTCAGTCGGCATCGCGAGCAGAAGTGAGCCCCCCGCAACGGTCTCGCTGAGCGAGCGATGCCGACTGTTCTTTGTTTTATGAAGCGTCGCATTTTAACCCCGTGTAAAATCAAAAAGACGGCATAGGAGCGTAGCTCAGTTGGCTAGAGCGTTGGTCTCCAAAACCAAAGGTCGCGGGTTCGAATCCTGCCGCTCCTGCCAAAACTCTCCTTGTGAAGGTCGAGTAAACCAGCTAGCTGGACAGGCCGGGATGCTGAAATTGGTAGACAGGCTACGTTGAGGGCGTAGTGCTCGAAAGGGCGTGTGGGTTCGAGTCCCACTCTCGGCACCAACTCGGTTCGCTTCGGTGGCCGAGTGGCAATATACTCGTAAAACTCGGGGCGACGTAGCCAAGCGGCCTAAGGCGGGGGTTTGCAAAACCTCTATTCGGCGGTTCGAATCCGCCCGTCGCCTCCAATCCTCCCCTCTCCTAGATTCCGGCTTCCGCGAGACCTTTGCAAAACCTGCCGATCTGTCCCCTTCGCGAAGTGTAAGGGGACGCGAACCAGCGCAGCGCAGTTCGCAGGGGATGCCCGGTCGACGCCTAAAACCCCCTTCAATTCCCCTTGCCGATTTGGGCAAAGGGGGAAGGTTTTGCAACGGTCTCGTTTTCACCGGGAGTGTGCGGCTTTGCAACCGCGTCCGCCGTGGGTCAGATTTCGAACTTGACGCCAGTTAATTCCTCGGATCGTTTCCAAAGTTGGCGCGCGTTTTCCTCGTTGTGTGAATCAGGTGACGACGACACGACAATCGGGAACCCGCTTCGCTCGTGGGGCTTGTCGGGGCCGTAATATTGACCACTCTGCGCAGTTGGGTCTGTTGCCGCCCTCAGAATCGGCAGGGCGCCCATTTTGGCGCTCTGGACAAACAGAAAAGCTATCGGTTTGAGCAGCGTGCCAACGAAACCCATTCCCTGAGCGAGGTTGGTGCGCGCTACCCCCGGATGGGCTGCCAGCGACGAGATGTTTTCGATCTGCGCGCGTTCCAAGCGTCGATGCATTTCATAAGTAAACAGCAGATTGGCGAGCTTCGATCGGTAGTAGGCGCGCCACCGCTTGTAGTTGGAGCGGTCCAGAAGCAGAGGGTCGAAGTCGATATCACCGCTGCGGTGACCGATGCTGCTGACGTTGACGACGCGCGCGGAAGTTGCGGCGGTAATTGCTGGCATCAGCTTGGCGGTAAGGGCAAAGTGCCCTAGGTGGTTGGTGCCGAACTGTGATTCGAAACCGTCTTTGGTGGTGCGGTACGGGGTTGCCATGATGCCGGCGTTGTTGACCAGCAAGTCGAGCGTTCCGTACTCCTTTGTGAAACTCTCCGCGAATGCGTCGATCGAGGCCAGATCTCCCAAGTCGAGAAGCATCAACCTGGTCTGGGAAGATGGGGCGGATCCTTCGATCTTTCTTAAGGCTGCCTCGCCGCGTGAAGCTGAACGACAGGCGATGATGGTGTTCGCACCATGCCGGGCCAGTTCAATCGCGGTTTCGAAGCCCACACCACTGTTGCCACCCGTGATGATCGCGGTTTTGCCCTCTAAATCGGGGATATCGGCCGCGGTCCAGCGTTCTGAGGTTTGCAACGATTTCTGTCCGTTTCTAATTTGGGGTGATTGCGTTCGGCTAGCCGCAACGATTCTAATCTGCCTAGGCAGAACCTCGTTCGGTGGCTGACAGATCGCGGATGTCCATGTAAACTTTGCGAGTACCGCACGGGAGGCGTAGCGAGCGTCGCGTTATTGCACTTGAATCGCAACTGAAACCCGTGCGAAAGACGAATCATAGTCAGAATTTGAGGTGTTGAAATGCGAAACGCGATACATGGTGCCCTTAAGGTGCGCAGGTCGTGGATTGCGGCTGGATTGACAGTCTTGGCCACCGCAATGGCACTCGCCGTTGCTTGTGGTGAGACAGAAACCGTCGTCCAGACTGTCGTCGTCGAGAAATCGGTGCCCGGCGAAACTGTCGTTCAGACGGTCGTTGTCGAGAAGGAAGTGGTCGTCGAGAAGGAGGTGCCGAAAGAGGTTCAGGTCGTGGTAACTGCCACAGCAGAACCAGCCATGATGGAACCGCCTTCCGACTTCAAAGGCAACCTCAGACTCGGCGAAATCCTAATCGACCCACCAGTCTTCCTGCCCAGCAAACAAGGTACCGGCAACGCCCAACTGCTGATTTTCTGGGGATTTTTCGAGCCACTGATGTGGGCGCAACATTCCGACGTACCGAAGCTCAACCTCGATGAGCCGACGTACACCGAAGGAATCGCGGAGTCGTGGGAGGTCGCTGGCGACACGAGTTCGGTAACTTTCCAGATTCGTGAAGGCGTAAAGTTCCACACCGACTGGAACGGTAACGATTGGGGCGAGGTGGACGCGTACGACGTGGAGTGGAGCTACGGCGATGCTCTGCGCGAAGGTAGCATCAACCAGCGCGCTCAAGGCATCCAGCGGTTCGTCACCGATTTCGAAGCGGTCGACGACATGACCGTGAGGATGAACGTCAAAGACAACTCTCTTGACCCCCGTTGGTACCACATCATCTCCAATACCACCCTCGGATCACCAGTGATGGTGCCGAAAGAGCTGTACGACGAAATGGGAGAAGATGCTGCGAACCTGACTCCAGTCGGTACGGGTACGTTCCAAGTTACCGAGTGGATAACGGACAGCAACATCCGCGCCGAGCCTGTAGTGGACCACTACAGGCAACAGCCCAGCGTCGCTTCCTACGAAGTCATCCTGATGCCGGAACCGCTCGCACGGATTGCCGCGTTGCAGACCGGACTGATACACGTAGCTCGTGTGCCGTTGAAGCTGATCAAGAACACGGTCAACAACATCCCGGGCGCCCGGCCACAGGAAGTCGGACCTCCTATCAACCAAGTCGTGATGTTCGCCGGCAACTACTGGGCTGAGACTGACCAAAACGGCGAAGACATCTACCGCAAGCGCGAAGGTTTCAAGCCTGACGACGAGCACCCTTGGATCGGTGACCCGGACGATGCGGCGTCGATGGAACGAGCCAACAAGGTGCGACGCGCATTGAGGCTCGGCATCGATCGGCAGACTATCGTCGACGAGATCCAGTCCGGTGTTGGTAGGCCATTGACCAACGCGATGAACGCCTTCCCTGGCGACCCGCACTGGCGCGACGAATTCGATGTCCCGTACGATCCGGACCAGGCCAAGGCTCTG
This sequence comes from Dehalococcoidia bacterium, assembly GCA_965203505.1. Classification (GTDB taxonomy): domain Bacteria; phylum Chloroflexota; class Dehalococcoidia; order Lucifugimonadales; family Lucifugimonadaceae; genus Bin127. The sequence goes on along the minus strand of OZ241880.1, from coordinate 2,641,972 downwards.
TTGGCCGAAGCTGGGTTCCCGAACTGCTTCCCGTTCAAGTACCACGTCGCGCCCGGTAAGGAGTGGGACGTGGAAGTTGGCGGTGCAGTGGCACAGTACTGGCGTGAACTCGGATGTGAAGTCACGGTGGATGCCACCGACTACGGCGCGGCGCGACCTCGATTGGTCAACCGCCAGAAAGAGATCCCGTGGATGATCCAGGCGGGTACGAATGCGAGACCAGATGTATTCTTCGGCTCCGTATATCGTCCGACCGCTGGTTTCAACTACGGTATCGAGTTGCCAAACGAGATCACGGAGATCTCCTTGCGGAACCTCGACTCGGCATCGACCACGGTCGAATCACGGATCGCCAACTCGGTCGAGTGGTGGACTTACGTCAACAATTGGAACCTTGTGGCATCGGTGAGTACGTTGCCTACATCGGTGGTACTGCGACCTGAAATCACCGAGTACACGCCTTACATGAATACGGGTCCGGAATTCGTCGCTCCGGAGACCGTCGTAATGAGTGGCGAGTAACCAATTCGCAACCACGACTAGTGTGCGAACCAAGCCCGGGAGGCGGGTGTGTCTGGCAAAACCGGGCACACCGTCTCCCGTCGTTAGGCGCATCTACCAAAAGCGCTGAGCCGGTAAATTGAGAAAACTCATCGCGCGCAGACTTCTGGCGGCTGTAATCGTCCTTTTGCTCGCCAGCATGCTTGTCTTCGCGCTTTCGAGGATGAGCGGCGACCCCAGACACCTTTTTCTAAGCGAGTACACGACTGACGAGCAGTGGGAGGCCTGGGGGCGAGAATTCGGGCTTGACAAACCGTATTACGAGCAATATTTCAGGTGGCTTTCGGGTGCGATTCTTCTCGACTTCGACATATCGGTCAAAGAGCAGATCCCGGCAACGACCGTGGTGCTCCGCAAGATCCCGAACACGTTGCAGTTGGCCGTCGGAGCTTACGTATTTGCAATAGTGTTGGGGATTCCGCTGGGGATTTTGTCGGCGATATTGCGGGGAACATTTCTCGACCTTTTCGCCCGTGGATTTGCTCTGTTGGGGCAGGCGATGCCGGGTTTCTGGCTCGGGATCATGCTCATTCTCATATTCGCCGTCTGGCTCGAGTGGTTGCCTGCGGGCGAAAAAGGCGACCTTCGTAGCCTTGTACTTCCATCGATCACGCTTGGCTGGTACGCCGCCGCGGCTTTTTTGAGGTTGACCCGATCGTCGATGCTGGAAATCCTAGACTCCGAATTTGTCAAACTCGCCAGAGCCAAAGGCGCGTCCCAAACCGCTGTGATACTGAAGCACGCGTTCCGCAACGCCATCATCGTCCCGCTGACATTCGCGGGCGTTTTTCTCACCGCATTAATCACAGGAGCCGTGGTGACTGAAACTGTGTTCGGCTGGCCCGGGTTGGGACGTCTTGCCGTGCAGTCCGTGTTCGGTACCGATTTCCCCGTCATCAGCGCGATAGTCATGTTCGCTACTGCCGGTTACCTCGGTATGAACCTGTTGGTCGACATCCTCTACGGTATTCTTGACCCGCGCATCAGGCAGAGCTGAGATGGCCACCAGAACTGACAGCTCCACAGAATCCGTGACCCGCCCTATGGTCGTGCGTGAACGGGGCAATCCGGTTCGAGTGGGGTGGCACGTGTTGCGTCGATACCCGGTGTTGCCGGCAACAATCGTGGTACTGTTAGTCATCGCCGCCGCGTTCGCTCCATGGTTAGCCCCTCATGATCCGCTCGTCGGAAAATTGAGGGATCAAGACCGCCCTCCTATCTGGCAAGAGTCGTCCCCAATAAGTGGCAAGGAGCCTTTGTGGGACTATCCGTTAGGCACAGATCCGTTGGGGCGAGATATGTTGAGCCGGATAATCTGGGGCGCTCGGTACTCGATGCTCATCGCATCGATCGTGCTCATTTCCGGCGCATTAGGCGGCACGATACTCGGCTTGATCGCCGGATATTTCGGAGGCATATACGACGAAATATTGATGAGGATGGTGGATCTGACGCTTGGGGTACCGTTCATCCTCGTGGCGTTGGCGACGGTGGTGGTGTTCGGATCGAGCATGGTGCTGATAATCGCCTTGTTGATCCTTTTCAGTTGGAGCGGTTTCGCGCGCCAAGTCAGGGCGGAAACATTACGCTTGAAGGCCGCTGATTACGTCGCGCTGGCAATCGTCGCCGGCGCGTCCTCAAACCGCATCGTCACCAAGCACGTTCTGCCCGGCGTCATCAACACCGTGCTCGTGATCGCGAGCTTGGCGATCGGCCAACTGATTCTTACCGAAGCCACTCTGAGTTTCTTGGGCGTGGGAATCCCGAAACCCCGACCTGCCTGGGGGTCGATGGTCGCAGAAGGGCGCGACTACATCAACACGTCCTATTGGATGGCGCTGTTCCCGGGTCTAGCGATTTTCGCCGTGGTGTTCGCGATGAACTTCCTCGGCGATTGGATTCGCGACCGGCTGGACCCTAGGCTGCGCCAGCTTTGATGTGTGGGAGCGCGCTAGAGGGTTGCGCGATTCGTGATGGTGGTGTAAAGTGCCTGCAACACACTATTCCCAAGGAGGAAGAAATGCAGACACGACACTAGAATCAGAATATTCGTCTTGATAGTAGCGTTACTGGCTATACTGGTAACGGGCACGACAATGGTTTCGGCACAAGACCCTGAAGAATCATCGGTGGTACATGTTGAGGGTAACGCGCCGACTTCCAGTGGTTTTACTGGATCGAGTGCGAACCCTAGTCATTGGGCAATGACGACATCTGGAGATGACCCCAGTGAATGCGAGTTATCGGCCCACAACGTTCATGATTCAGCACACTTCGACAGTCCGGGCGACGACAGGATGTCTGGGGAAGTTCGAAGCCAGTGTCTCCTATCTGTTGATCAGATGTACCACTGGGCACAACTATTGGAGTTGAATCATCGCCGAAGGTGGATTGTGGTTGGAGTGTACGATGAGTTTCTAGGCACCGGTGTAAGTTCAGGCTCCGCTCATTCACACGACCAGTGCCGTCCCGTTCCTCGCGGTATCAGAGTATGGGGTCATGGCCATGTGATCTACGGAGGGGTCGTTTACGAAGCACTCAACCAAGTGTTTGGGAGATCGGTGACGCATCCATGCGGCGCGTGAGCATTGTCGCTGAGTGCTGACAAGTAGGTGAAAATTCGGTTGTGCTAGATCTGCGAAAGCGTAAGTTTTCTCTGATCACAGTCGCGACAGTCTTGATAGTCATGAGTTCTTGCAGCGAAGAACCAGGATTACCGACGGTAGGAACAAAGTCCCAAGTTTCTGGTTACGGGCCGTTGCATGACCCGCCTCCTGAAACGGTTCCAGAACTGTACGCTGTGAATTTGGACAGATCGATTCAGATTCAGGCACAACTTGATGTTGGCGATTGGTCGAGTATGGGTGGCCCAACTTTTCTTGAAGAACCAGACGAGTTGAATTGGCCTGCAGGCCAATCCCGCAAGGATGCCAATATCATCGAATTCCGGACACATGTTTCTCCCGATTACGCGATTGTTGACATCTACTATGAGATAGATCCTAAGACTGGAATCCCGATCGGGAAAGTTGAGGAAGGGATAACGATACCAGACATGAGATTCGAATGCCGCGGTCGGAACAGCGGGTGTTTCATAAGCGACGGACAAACGTCATCTTGGGCAGTTTTGCCAGTTGCCGCGGCATCGGAGGAGTACGTAAACGTTTTCGCTTCTTGGATTGTGAGGCCGCCTAAACCGGGTATCAAGCCGACAGTGGAAGCTAATTGGGGGTTCCATTTCGTTAACGAGTGACGCAGTAGTTGTGCATTACGCCTCTATCCTGATGACCATCCCTCTTTATCGAGCACACGCCCCGCTACGGCATCTAATTTGCGGACCATCTCAGGATCGCGAAACGCGGGCGCGGTGGCGATGGCATGTTCCAACGCGGTGTGGACGCCGGACGGAAATGGTGCTTGCAATTTGCCGATGATCGGGATCGCAGCCGCGACCAGTTTTTTTGCGTTCTCGGAGTTTTGGCGCAGGAATTCGAGCACCATCGATGTCGTGACATCGCCATGCTCCTCAACCCAGCAGTCGTAATCGGTCACCATCGCGACCGTTGCGTACGCCATCTCTGCTTCACGCGCCAGTTTGGCTTCTGGCATGTTGGTCATGCCGATGAGGTCGCCGCCCCATTCGCGGTGCATGAACGATTCCGCTCGAGTAGAGAAGGGAAGACCGTTCATAACGATGTATGTGCCGCCACGGACGACATCGATCTCGGCGGTCTTTGACGCCTCTTCGATCGCGTCGCACATAGTTGAGCAGACGGGATCAGCCATGCTCACGTGCGCTACGAAACCGTTGCCGAAAAATGAACTTTCCCGTCCACTGGTCTTGTCGATGTATTGATCGACGATCACGAACTTTCCCGGATCCAACTCCCTCTTAAGCGATCCGACCGCGCTGAACGACAGGATCCGATCTACACCGACACGCTTCAATACATCGATGTTCGCGCGGTAATTTAGGTGCTGGGGTGAGACGCGATGACCGCGTCCGTGTCGTGGCAGAAACGCGACGCGTTGGCCTTTGAAATATCCGATCAAGAGTTCGTCAGAAGGCTCACCAAAGGGCGATTGGACCGCTACCCACTGGGCATCTTCGAATCCGTCCAAGTCGTACAATCCGGTGCCGCCGATGATACCTACGGTTGTGTGGTTCTCGTTTGCCAAAATCCGACTCCCTTGCGTGGCACGTCCGAGTGGGTTCACCCCGCCCCGTGAACGCGTGCGTGCGTGAAAACACAGTAGTTAGAATCTTAAGCGTGGAGGATCGGGTCGGCGAAGGGCATTGCCGAGATGGCGGAACGGTAGACGCAGCGGGCTTAAACCCCGCGGCCCGTAAAACGGCGTGTGGGTTCGAATCCCACTCTCGGCACCAACTCCGGCAAAGTCGAAACAGGTCTGGTGTTAAACTCGCTTTGAATTCAACGCGCACGCCGAACGAGAAGGTCCAATGTCCGAAGTCAACCAACGCCACGTATCCTACGCCGAAATCGTCAACGACCTCCGCGAGAAAGCGTCGAATGCGGCCGCAGATGACGCTCCCCAAAAAGAGTTCTCCAATCATTTTGGCGCGGAATTCAAATCGAACCGGATCCTGATCAAGGACAGTCGTAACCGCGCCACAGTGATTACGTCACCCGGAGGGTCACCCGGCGACCCGCACATCCATCCCGATTTCAATGAGTGGTTTATGGCGTTCGGTGGAGTCATGGGCTTCCTGGTTGGTGAATATACGCCGTTTCGAGCCACATTCGGAGACATCGCCGTCGCGCCTTGCGGATACCGGCACACGCCGCTCCCATGGTACGGCGACATGTGCATGAGGTTGGTCTGCACCAAACCGGGTTCGAACCACGACATCAAAGGGATTGAGCCATCGCGAACCGTAAGGTTGGATCCCGATTGGGAACCTCCCAACCGGGTTTTGACGCCCTTGCCGTACATGATCGAGCGCCATGGCGTGGACACCAACTGGCAAGAATCGATTCTGCTCGATCAGCGGAACCGTGTCGAGATGTTCAACGTGATGCCCGGATCCTCCGCCGAATCGGTAAACGGCGACACCGAATCTTGGTGGGTTGTGTTGAAGGGCAACGTGAGGTTCGAGATCGCAGGAGATGTGGTCGACGCGAGCAAGGGCAGTGTCATCTACTCCAGCGACGGCGAATTCAGCGCGATCACCGCGACTGGACCGGGTTCGGGTATCTTCGTGGAAGTCGCAGATCCGGAGACCTGCTAATCGGTTGTTAGACTGCTACGAATGTAGATTTAGTCTTGAGACCTGAACTCGAAAGCAAACAATCTAACGGAAGTTGAGATGTCTGAGATCAACGCTCGCCATGTGACCTACGAAGATATCGTCGATACGCTTCGGCCTGACGCGCCCGATGTTGAAGGACAAGTGCTGGACGAGATAGCACGGTCGGGCGGGGGATACGCGGCGGTTACGAAGTCACGTGTGATGGTCATGGACTCTCGAAACCGGATGGCAGTTATCTCTTCGCCGGGCGGTTCGCCCGGGGATCCCCACCTACATGACGATTTCAACGAGTGGTGGGTCGCTTATGGCGGCGAAATGCGGTACCGAGTCGGAGAGTATGAACCGTTTCTGGCACATTTCGGCGACATTATCGTCGCTCCGAGTGGTTATCGGCACGACCCGAGGGCTTGGAAGGGCGAGATGTGTATGAGGATGGTTACCGGGAAGCCGGGTTCGAACCATGACTTAAAGGGACTGGAGCCAGCGCGAACGATTCCGTTGGAGGATCACTGGGAGCCGCCGAATCGCATCTTTACGCCTCTCGAATACATGATCAACCGTCATGGATTGGACGAAGATTGGCGAGAGACCGTGATCCTCGACCAGCGGAACCGCGTCGATATGTGGCACGTGCTGCCGGGCGGCCCGATGGCATCTATGTCTGGTGAATCAGAGGCGTGGTGGGTGGTTTTGCGCGGAAACGTCGGTTTCCATCTTGGCGGCGACGTTGTCCGTTCCGGCATGGGTGATGTCGTCTACTCGGGCGAGGGTGAAATGAGTAGCATCTCCGTCCTCGGAGAAGGATCGGCCATTTTCATCGAAGTGATGGAGCCTTAGGGGGCGTCGTAACTTGCGGGAGTTGCCGGGATGGGGTGAGTTTTTGGGCGTTGTATAGCCGCGATCATGCCGCTAGATGCCGCTGGAGCGGCATGATGGCTGTTGGGGTGTTTTGTGGCGTTTATTCGAGGTGAAGTGTGGGCGATGGAGCGGGTATCGGTGTTTGTGGATCGGCTGGTTAGTTTCTCGTCGTCTAGTTCCTCTGCTAAGGGGCATATAGGGTTGATGGCGAATTTATCTGAAAAGGGGTATGCCACCCTACACCCCCCGGCAGTCGGAATGTCGGTTTAGTGATTTAGATTCAAAAAATCGACGTTCTCCAAGTGACATGGATGTAAATATGGACGGTTCAGCAGTAACCCACCGCAAAGAACAACAACTGCAGTATTGGGGCGAGTTCCGCGATTATTTGGCTACCTGTGGCAGTAGGATCAAGACACCGAACCCCCATATCACCACACCGAATGAGCTAATAATTGCGATCGGACGAACCGACGTGCAACTACGCGCATTCATGAAGGTCGACGACTTCGTGTTAACGGTTTGTCTCTATCTCACTGGTGAAAAGAAGCGAAAACGTTTCGACGCGCTGATCGGAATGCGTGAGCAGATTGAAGGCGAATTGTGCTACGACTTGGATTGGTTCGCGGGTGGCCAGAACAAAGCCGCATATATCGCCACTCACAAACGAAATTCCGATCCCATGAACGAATCGGATCGGCGGGATCAGTTCGAGTGGTTTCGTGAAGTGATCGAGTGCTTCGACAATGTGTTTCGATCCAAGGTGGCGACACTCTGAGGTCAATGCTACTCAATGACCGCGATCAATTATGAGATAACAATCCTGAGGAATCGATGACTGATCACGATAAAGTAAGGCGCCTAGCGCAACTGTTGCAACAACGCAACGCGATAGAGCATGAGATTTCCTCGATAATTGACCGCCCTTCACATTCAGGTCATCTAGGAGAGTTCGTAGCGGCGAAAATCTTTGACATCGACCTGTTCAAATCCGCGACTCACAAAGGCGCGGACGGTCGTTTCACGCGTGGGGCGCTCGCAGGCAAGTCAGTGAACGTCAAGAAATACTCTAAAGACGAGGGGTTGCTCGACATAAACCGAGATGCTTTGCCTGACTATTACTTAGTGCTGACAGGTCCCAAATCGCAACCTACGACTTCGAGAGGCACCGTCCAGCCGTGGGTTATCGAATCGGTATATCTGTTTGGCGCACATGAGTTGGTTGCCCAACTTAAAGTCAAGATCGGCACTGCTACTAGCGTCAGGCGTTATCTCTGGGATGAGGCCAGAATCTATCCTTCAACGCGTAACGCGACTTTGCAGCTAAACAGCGATCAGCACGATTTACTTGGGATGTTCCGATAGCACTGGCGAGATACGGCCCATACGCTGTCTCACAGGGCAAGACGAAGCCCATCGCGGGGCTTCGTTGGGCGTTTGGTAGTCAGACTGGAATGCCGATTGGCGGGGGAATGACGTGCTTGGAGCTGGGGCGGCGGCTCACCACAAGTGGGGATTTTGAGGATTGGGGTTCAGTCGTCTTTGAGGAGGGTGTTGACTTGTTGGAGCAGGTGTGGGAGGTTGTTTTCGATGATTCCCCAGACGGTGCGGTCTAGGATGTCTCGGTATCGGTGTGCGAGGATGTTGCGGAAGCCGACGATTTGGGGGTAGTCGCCCAAGAGGTCGGCAACGGTTTCATCTTTGGCGGCGATGACGTTGGTTGCTTCGCCGATGATGAGGAACTGACGTTCGACTGCCGCACGGACTACCCAGTCGCCCTCGAATTCCTCAAACGACTTGTCGAGAGTTACTTCGATGATGCGTTCTGCGGCTTGTTTGATATCCGCTAGATAGGTCTTGATTTCAGCGTCCATAGATGGGTTGGCGTGTCTCATCGACGGATGCGCGGAAGTAGGGGTTTTCGATTGCTTTGTCTTCGACAAGATCGATTGAACGTCCGAAGAGGGATTGGAGGTCTTCAAGGAGTCCGAAGTATGCGTCGGCGTGTTGGCTTGGAGGCAAAAGCTGGTAGTCGACTAGGAAGTCGATGTCGCTTTTTTCGGGGTTGAAGTCGCCGACGGCAGCGGAGCCGAAGACTTCTAGGCGCTTGACGTGGTGGCGTCGGCAGATTTCTGCTAGTTCGTCGGAGTGTTGAGTGACTAGGGGGATCATGGTGTTGGTGAGTTGGTATTAAGGATAGCGTAGGGGTACGCCACCTTTGTCCTTCGTACATTTCCCCCGCCGAGCGGGGGAAACCATATCCCATGGCCGCCCCGGGCATACCCCGCTCACTCGCTTCGCTTGTGCGCGCCCCTTTCGTTCTACGAAAGGGGCGCTGGGGCGCTAAACCGCGAGGCGCGTTTGGAGATCGTTTAGGATGGCGTCTCGCCCGGGTTCGGTTGAGGTTTCGGCGTAGATGCGGAGTAGGTGTTCGGTGCCGGGCATGCGCATTTCAGCCCAAGGGCTGTTCAAAAAGTCGAGACGGCGATTGTCGCGGTCTCGTCTGCCCGAAGTTCTGATCATCGTTGTTGAGGGGGTTGGTTGACCGTGCGGGTGAAAATAGTATTGACGGATTGCAGAGTCCCGTTGTTGTTTGAATTAGGAGGGCTACGTTGTCCCGGAAGCTGATGTATCTCGATGAATCAGGCAACCATGATTTGAAGAAGATGGATCCGAACTACCCTGTGTTTGTACTGGGCGGTGTAATCGTTGATGAAAGTTATGCCACCACGGTGATGGAAGAAGAGGTCAATCAGTTCAAGATGTCTTGGTTCGGTAGCACGAGCCCGGTGTTGCACACGGCCGACATAACGCGCAACCGCCTCGAATTCGAGATCCTGCAAGATGGCGAGACAAGAAAGCGGTTTTTGGAGGATTTGAATGCGTTGATGCGTCGTCTTGAGTACACCGTAGTCTCTGCGGTGGTGCAAAAGCACCGCCTACGGGGGCGTTTTTATCGGAGGCTCGACCTTTACTCGCTAAGTTTCGAATTTCTACTCGAGGTTTTTCATGATGAGGTACATCGTACGGGAGGACTTGGTGAGATCGTTGCGGAACGGCGCGAACCGGAATTTGACAATAGGCTCGACGACAACTGGGATTGGTATTTGAAGCGAGGGGCGGGAGAGATATCGGGCCGTCAAATCAGGCAGAGAATCAAGGGACTTGATCTAAGATCGAAATCCGAAAACATCGCTGGGTTACAGATTGCGGACCTTGTTGTCACGCCGATTGGACGCCACGTAGCAGGAAAACCAGACAGGGAAGACTTCGAAATTGTAAGGAGCAAGTTTCTGAATGGTGGATCGGATGATGCGCGTGGATTGATAGTGTTGCCCTAACAAAAGAAAATGGGCTAGCCGCCGCTACGCAGAAACTAGCCCCGGGAACCTATCGACTACATCCGCATCTTAATGCGACTTTTCTCGATCGGTTGAACCAGCCGCCGCTACGCAGAAACTAGTTCCATTGGTTCAATGGTACATGAAAAAGGAGGTGGACGTCAATGAGGGCATTTGACCAGGCTATACGTTTAGGAAGGTTCGGAAGTCGTTGAGGATTCTGTCGCGGGTTTGCGTTGTCGAAGCCTCCGCGTAAATCCTGAGAAGAGGTTCGGTGCCTGACATGCGTACGACGCCCCAACTACCATCCCGCAGGTCCAATCTGACCCCGTCGCGTCTATCTTCTTTGATTACATCGACGCCGCTCAAGTTTGTAGGCGAGTCGCCATTGACCGAGCCGGCGATGCGTTCACGTTCGTCGGCGGTAAATTCGATGTCGATACGCCTAAATGTGTGCGGGCCGGTTATTTCGTGGATTTCAGAAAGTAGCTCGGTTGGCGATTTACCAGATATCGCCATGCTCTCTAGGAAGAAGAGCGCGCTGAGGGGGCCGTCACGTTCGGGGACGTGTCCGGCAAAGGCGTAACCGCCACTTTCTTCGCCGCCGAGGACGCAGGCGTTGTCGAGCATGGCGGGGCCGACGAATTTGAAGCCGACTGGCGTGCGAAAGAGATCGACGCCGTGATGCTCGGCCAGGCGGTCCATCATGCTGCTCATCGTGATCGTGCATGCCGCGCCACCCGGTAGGTTTCGGCGCGATTTGAGGTGGTGGAAAAGCATCGAGAAGACTTCGAGGGTGGTCAGATATTGTCCGTTCTCGGCCACAACTCCTAACCGGTCGGCATCGCCGTCGGTCGCGACGCCGACATCGAACCCGGTGTCGTGCGCCTTGGAGATGAGTGGTCGAAGATTCTCTTCCACTGGCTCGGGCTGTTTCATGCCGGGGAAGGCGGGATTTATCTCACTTCGTATTTCTTGGACGGTAGTAGTTCCGCCGTCTAGCAACGCCGCGACGATTCCTGCACCCGAACCATGCATCGAATCGACCGTGACTTTGATGCCGGCGGATTTTATGCGGTCGATGTCGACTAGGCGAGAGAGTTGGTCTAGGTAGGGGGAGACCATGTTGGTGGTTTGGATGTTCCCCCTCACCCTAACCCTCTCCCGCGGAGGGGAGAGGGGATTTACGTCTGGCAAATGCGCTTCGATCCGGTCGACCTGTTCCGGAGGAGCGCTACTCCCAGCTTCAGACTTCACCTTGAATCCGTTCCACTCAGGCGGATTGTGACTGGCTGTGATCATTACTCCGCAGGCTGCGTCGTGGGTTGTAACGGCGAAACTGAGTGCGGGCGTCGGCAATGGTCGATCAGTCAAATAGACAGGTATACCGTGATCCGCCATTACCTCCGCGGCGGACTGAGCGAACTGCGCTGATTGGAACCGTGTGTCGTATCCGACGGCAACGCCGCGTTGTTGCTGACCCGTCGCTAGAACATCTAACGCCACGGCGGCGGCGCAGGCGCGGACATTTTCAAAGGTGTAGTCATCGCCGATGATGGCTCGCCATCCGTCGGTTCCGAAGGCGATGTTGGGTTGGGGGGGCATGGATTTATGTGAACTGTGATTTGTGTGATTGTAATGATGGGCTGTGGTTTCCCGCGTATCTGTCCGTTCCAGATTCCCACCTTCGCGGGAATGAGGAGATGTTTTGTCTGGACTGTAAGAACCTTTAGATCATGCTGTCATGCAATAGAGTGTAGAGATATGAACGAACAAGAACATTTAGCAACCAAGGTTGAAGTAGAGAAGGTGCGCAGTGAAGTCGCTTACCGAGAGATCGAGATCCAGAAACGGATAACTGAGACCATGAAAGAAGCTTCAGGTGTCAAATCTGTCGCATCGGATGCGAAATCTGCCGTTTCGAATGTGAAGAGCGAGGTGTATAAGTGGGTAGCAGGGATACTCGTTGTGTACACCGCGGTTCTCGTGGGTATCATGATCGGCATCATTTTCGCAGTGCTTGAATTCTGGGACAGACCATAGAGGGACGGTATGACTACAAGAACGCCAAACGAAGTCGCCGAAGAGTTACAAAGTTACGTTGCGAACGAGTATCGCAGCAGGACATATGGCCCGCAATTCCTGTCACCGTTCTTGGATGCGGGTTGGGAACCCTACGGCGAACTCGTGCTGAAAAAGGAGATCGCTTCGCCGTTCGACGACAAGAAGATCACGTTCTACGCCCAGTATTGGGCGTCCTACGACGAGCCGATCTCGATACAGTTCGATCAGACAGGGACGCAATGGTTCCGAACAGCTGAAGAAGCGATCGAATTTACGGACAAGGTGATTTCAGAGTTCGGGGGAAGAACCTCCAGTTGAACCGGATGTTCCGAATGGGCACCCTCGCGACGCGGGGCTTCCAACGAATGGGAATGTAGTGTCGGTTCCGAATCGGATGTCAGGCTGCGTACTCATCGGTTACCGTAAACAGCGGGGTTCAAACACCAGCGGCAGCTTTTAGGGCATCGGCTTTGTCCGTACGTTCCCAAGGCAGATCCAAATCCTGTCGACCGAAGTGACCAAATGCAGCGACAGGTCGATAAATTGGGCGCCGCAAGTTCAAAGATTCGATGATGCCGCTGGGGCGCAGGTCGAAAGTGTTGCCGACAATTGCTGCGATCGTGGTATCCGGCAGTTTGCCGGTGCCTCGGGTTTCGACCATAAGGGACACGGGCTCTGCTTTACCGATGGCGTACGCGACTTGGACTTCGGCTCGCTTTGCGAGACCTGCTGCAACGATGTTCTTTGCTACATATCGGGCGGCGTATGCTCCTGAACGATCGACCTTCGAAGGGTCCTTGCCGGAGAACGCGCCGCCCCCGTGTCGGGCACTACCGCCGTAGGTGTCGACAATGATCTTGCGACCGGTCAATCCGGCATCTCCGTGGGGTCCGCCGGTCACGAACCTGCCAGAGGGGTTGATCAAATACTGCGTTTCGCTGTCACGCATCTCGTCTGGGACCAATGGATCGATGACTTCGGCGATAAGGTCCGATTCGATCTGAGACTGCTCAACGTAAGGCGCGTGCCACGTGGATAGGACTATGGTGTCGATGCGTTGGGGTTCGTGGTCTTCGTTGTATTCGATGGTGACTTGGCTCTTGGCGTCGGGACGCAGGTAAGGGATGGAGCCGTTGCGCCGTGCGTCGCTCATACGCTTCGTTAAACGGTGGGCTAGAGAGATCGGTAGAGGCATCAACTCAGGCGTTTCGTCGACCGCGTAGCCGATCATCATGCCTTGATCGCCGGCACCCTGTTGCGCGTCGGAGCCTTCGGATTCGCCGCGATCTTCTAACGCGGTGCTCACCGCTGCATCGATGTCTGGAGATTGGGCATGGAGGTAGACGTTGATCTCGCAGGTCTCGTGGTCGAACTGGTACTCGGGATCGTCGTAACCGATCTCGTGAATGGTCCTTCTGGCAACAGCTTCAAAATCGATCTTCGATCTGGTGGTTATTTCCCCGAACATCCACAATCGGTTGGTCGTGCAGGATGTCTCGCAAGCAACTCGAGAACTCGGATCACCCGCCAGCGCCGCGTCAAGGACGGCATCTGAAACCTGATCGCAGATTTTGTCGGGATGTCCGTCGGATACGGATTCTGACGTGATCAAGTGTTTGAAACTGCTGTTTGTCATGTGATGCTTCCTAGTTGTGCCAGAAAGGTTGCGGCTATGAGTTTACGTTCCCGATTCCCAAGAGTTCAGGTATTTCTCCTGCTCTGCCGTCAGCGTGTCGAAACCCATTCCCATCGATTGCAATTTCATCGCGGCGATTTCCGTGTCGATCTCGGGCGGGAGCATGTGTACGCCGGGTCCGAGCGACGCATGATTGGTGGCGATGTATTCGCTCGCCAGCGCTTGGTTCGCGAAGCTCATGTCCATCACGCTAGGCGGATGTCCTTCGGCAGCGGCAAGGTTGACGAGACGGCCTTCAGCGAGAAGGTTGATCCTGCGTCCGTCCTCCAGCGTGTGTTCCTCCACGAACGGGCGGACATACCGCCGTGTCTCCGACATTTCACGCAGGGCATCAATGTTTATCTCGACATTGAAGTGCCCGGAGTTGGCGACGACGGCTCCCGACTTCATGTTTTCGAAGTGATGCTTGTCGATGGCGTGCAGGCCTCCGGTAACGGTGAGGAAGATGTCACCGATTTTCGATGCGTCATCTAACTCCATCACGCGGTGTCCATCCATCACCGCTTCCAAGGCTCGGACAGGGTCAACTTCGCAAACGACGGTATGAGCACCGAGCCCGCGTGCGCGGTCAGCGAATCCGCGCCCGCACCAACCGTAGCCGATTACCACGACCGACTTACCGGTGATGAGCATGTTCGTCGCGCGGATTATGCCGTCGAGCGTGCTCTGACCGGTGCCGTAACGGTTGTCGAACATGTGCTTAGTCATCGCGTCGTTGACGGCGATGATCGGATACGCCAACTTGCCCTCGGCGTGGAGTGCCTTGAGTCGAATCACGCCGGTCGTTGTCTCCTCCATACCTCCGAGCGTGGTGTCGAGCAACTCGCGTTTTTCCGAGTGGAGCATCGCGACGAGGTCAGCACCGTCATCGATCGTGAGATGCGGCTTCGTATTTACCGCGGCCGAGATGTGATCGTAGTAAGTCTCGGAATCTTCACCGTTTCGCGCAAAAACCGAAATTCCCTCGGAAACCAGATGTGCAGCAATGTCGTCTTGTGTTGATAACGGGTTCGATGCACAGAGCGCAAGCTCCGCGCCGCCAGCTACCAAAGTCTTCGCTAGATTGGAAGTCTCAGATGTGACATGCAGACACGCGGCGATGCGTATTCCTTCCAAAGGTCGAGTGTCCGCGAAGCGTTGTCGAATGCTCTGCAGCACCGGCATCTGCTGGTCCGCCCATTCAGACTTCAACGCGCCCTCTGCTGCGAGGCCGATATCAGTAATGTCGTAGTTCATCAATACTCCGATTGGGTTGATTTCAGATCGCCGACTGAAGTTCCCTTAAGGGCAACCTTGAGTCTCTATCGAATGCAGTTAGCTCTGCGAACTCATCGTACCGACGAGCGATTTCGCCGGGTGCCAGATGAGCCAGCCGTTCCAGGCCAAACCCTTCGACTGTGAATGAAGCAATCACCGATCCAGCGATCAATGCCTGCCTGAATACATCGGCATCGTGCCTGCCGACAGCGCCGACGTAACCCATGAATCCGCCCGCAAAAGAGTCGCCCGCGCCGGTAGGGTCGATGACATTTTGCACCGGATACGCCGGAACGATGAAGCGCTGCCCCTGCCCGAAAAACGCAGCGCCGTATTCGCCGCGTTTGATGATCACATTTTCCGGACCAGCGTTCGATATACCTTCAGCCACGTCCACCAGATTTGTCTTTTCGGTGAACATCTTCGCTTCGCCTTCGTTGATGACCGAGACGTCGAGTTGGGTCATCAGCTTCTCGAGCGGGTCACGCTTCTCGATGATCCAGTGGTTCATGGTGTCCCCGGCCACCATTTCAAGATCGTCTGACATCTGATTCAGAACCGATTGCTGAGTCTCAGGATCACAGTTGGCGAGAAATAGGAACGGAGCGGATGCGTGGGTTTCTGAAACTTCGGGATCGAAATCCGCGAATACATTCAACTCAGCACCCACGGTCTCGGCATCATTAATGTCGTTGAGGTAACTGCCGTGCCAGCGGAACGTCTTGCCTTTTGCGATTTCAAGACCGCTCAGATCAACCCCGCGTGAATCGAGTAGCTGCCTGTCCGCATGTTGAAAATCTTCGCCTGCGATGCCGATAATCGCTACATCAGTGAAGTAGCTGGCGGCTACGGAGAAATAACAGACGGAACCGCCCAATTGCGACCTCCTGACCCCCGCCGGTGTCTCAATGTCGTCGTAACCGACCGAACCTACCACCAATACCTTCACGAGGTGCCTCTCAAGCGCGCGCCGAAACGCGGAATACCCAGAGAGACGATTTCGATCTTGCCACCGAGGTTGCGAAGCAATCGCGCCACCCCGGAGCTATGCATGTCGTCGCTTGCCACCGTGCGACTCACGCGCCGGTCGCGTGGGGCAATCCACCAGCGATCCAAGCCGGCGTGCCGTCTTCGATGTTGTAGAGCCGTGCCGTGTCCGCACCCATCGCAGCCGCATACTCCGCAGCCAATCCGCTGCGCGCACCCACCTCACAGATGAACAAGAGATTGCCCTCCGTAGGCAATTCGTCAAACCTTGGGATTATGTCATCGACTGGCACCCAAATTGCACCTTCGACATGACCCGCTTCCCATTCGTCGGGGTTTCTGACATCTACGACGGTCGAATCGCCGTTTTGGACCATTTCGTAGGCTTCTTGGGATGTGATGCGGGCGTACGGTTCGCCGGGAACTTGCCTAGACATGGGTTTCCTGACTCTTGCTGATTTAACCAAGTTCGATTGTACTTGATTCGCTGCATCGGTTCGGCGAACGATCCTGAGCTCAAAGCTTCTCGCCAGTCAAGAACGATGCAACGGCAGTGGCAAGTGAAAAAGGTCCGAATGCGATTACGACTAGCGGTATCAACGCTACACAACCGGCAACGACGTAAAGCACTAACGATTTGGGCATCTCGTCCGTCAATGACATCGGCAGCGAAAGTCTTTGCGAACCCGCATAAACCAACGCCGTGATCACCACGAATAGCAATCCTCCCACAACCCCCGCATAGAGAACCTTGACCAGGAAGATGTAACCGTCCAAGAATGACCCGAGTAGCGTTTCGACGAATGCCGACAACCAGAGCCCGGGTCGCAAACCTTCGACGAAATCGCCGAATATCAAAATCGTCAACGGAAGCAGAAATCCTATTAGCAATGGTGTGGCTAAGGAGTAAGCGATGCCGGCAATCGCCCACCTGAAAACGCTCGAGGCTTCTTGCCTAGAGGTGAACAACACATACATCAGTGCGCCTCCAACTGCACCACCGCCGATAAGATACGCCGTCACCACTCGCAAAAAACCTTGCAAGAAATTCGGCCGATAGAACTCGAACCCGAACTCACCGACACCGCTGTCGACGATTGTCACCAGAGTAGCAAGATAGCCGACCAGCATACCCACCGAGGCGCCAGTTACGGCTCCCAACCACATCAGACGCTTCTGAGTCGAACGCTCTACACCCAGCCGCTCGTTCTCCGCGTCACGGATTCGATTCAGAGCCTGGGTGCGGGTTTCCGGTGATGAGGTCGCTTCAGAAGTTTCGTCGTTTACTGAAGAAGAAGAGTTTGAATTTTCCATACCTTCAATTGTGCAATACCACTGGATTTGGATGCGCTAAAGATGACGTGTTAGCCGTAACTAACGACTTTCGATGTCAAACATGCGCGGTACTCCCCAAAAACGTCGCATTTGGTAACCGATGTTGCACTTACCGCCGACAATTCACCCGCGAAATTGACGAAGCCGCTTCATCGTGTTAGAGTCCGCGCACACTTGCCGCAATGTGCGGCTTCATGAGCGCGGCCCGCAACATAGGGAGGTGACCCCGAAATGAGATACGTATTGATTATGGCGATCGCTGCAGTGACGGCATTCGCTTTCGCATGCGGCGGCACTGAGACCGTCGTCGAGACCGTTGTCGTCGAGCGCGTCATCACCCAAGCGCCCGAACGCATCGTCGAGACCGTCGAGGTCGAGAGGGTCGTCGAGGTCGAAAAAGTCGTAGAAGTCGAGAAAGTGGTCGAAGTAGAGGTCACCGCGGCTGCTGACGGCGACGCGATGGACGATTCGATGATGATGGCAGATGGCGAGGTTCCGAGAGAACGTCAGTTCATCATGCTTTGGGGCGGCTCCGGCGGTGTCGGATCTGCTGGCCAGTACACCAACCACGACGTCTGGAACGTATATTCCGGCGTCAGTCACCAAGACGGCCCACAGCTGATCTTCGAACCGCTTGCGTTCTACTCTGCGTTCAATGACACGGAGTACCCCTGGCTCGCTGAATCGTGGAGTTACAACGACGACTTCACCGAGTTGACGATCAACACTCGCCAAGGTGTCAGCTGGAGCGACGGCGAGCCGTTCGGCGCGCACGACGTCGCGTACACGCTTGAACACCTTCGCACAACGCCAGGCCTTCCGCACTCAGGTCAGATTCAAGCCGACGTCGAATCGGTTGAACAGATCGACGATCACACGGTATTAGTGAAATTCAAGGGTCCGCGACCGAAGTTCCTCTACTTCATGACCTACAAGTTTGACATCGGTGTGTACATCGTTCCCAAACACGTGTACGAGCAGCATGACTGGTTCGAATTCACGAACTACGACAAGGCCAAAGGCTGGCCCGTAACCACCGGTCCGTGGGAAGTTGTGCAAACCTCCACGCAGTCGAAGATTCTTAACCGCCGTGACTCTTGGTGGGCCGTCGAACAAGGTTTAGTCGACAAGATGCCGGAAGTACTCCAGATCGTCTACATCCCTAACCCGGGTGAGACGCAGATGGCGCAAGAGATGATCGCTAACCGTGCTGACGCTTCTTTGTCGTTGCAGACCGGCACCATGCGTGAAGTGTTGTCTCGCAACAGCGCAATCATCACGCACTCAGGCTTCAACCCACCGTACGGATACGTCGACTGGTGGCCGATTGGGCTATTGTTCAACGCTAGCGAGCCGCCGTATGACGACAAGCGCGTACGCTGGGCGCTTTCCAACTACCTGAACCGTGAACAGTTGATCGAGATCGGTTTCGGCGGCGCGGGAACGCTCTCATACCTGCCCATACCGACCTACGCGCCGTTGCAGCGATACTTCGATGTCGTCGAAGACAAGCTGACTTCAACGCACGACACCACCGCCTATAACCCCGAGAGGGGAGATGAGTTGATGACGGAGGCGGGTTACTCCAAGAATGCCGACGGATACTGGGAACGCGATGGCAACGTGGTCGTGTGCGACATTCTCAGTTTCGGCATCTTCAACCACTACGGCCCGATCGTGGCGCGTCAGTTGGACAACCACGGCATCAAGTCGTCCTACAGCACGCCGCCTGACGCATGGTCGAGGCAGTCGAACGGTGAGGCTTCGTGTGGTCTCCGTGGTCACGGCGGATCGGTGCGCGACCCGTACTTCACGTTGCGCCTCTACACCGGTGGTGACCCTAAGACCTACGATCCCGATGCGGCGCCAGGTCCCGACAACCAGCCGCCGAACGCGTATCACTGGTACAACGAAGAGTTCAACGCCATCACCGACGAGGTCTTCGCGACCGCCATCGATGACATTGCACGCCTCGAAGAGCTTTGGGCCGATGCGATGGAGATCTGGTTGGATGAGCTTCCGGACGTTCAGGTCCTCGAGTTCTACCACCGCATCCCGATGAACACGACGTATTGGACAAACTGGCCGACGCACGACAACCCGTACGTCAACGGTGCGTTCTGGCACCTCACGTTCCAGTTGGTGCTCAACGAGCTCGAGCCGGTACAGTAAGGCCAGCGATAAAAGGTTCGACGTCGATAATCGGCGTCGAAAGAGTGGGCTTCGTCGACTTCGGTTGACGAGGCCCGCTCAAACGATTCTCTGGCTATCAGAAATTAAGAAGGATAAGGTTCGTAACGCCGAATGCCTTGGCGATACATTTCCGGCAGATTAGTGATGTTCGTCATCACCATTTGGGTGGCGAGCACTATCGTATTTTTCTTGCCGCGTGTCTCCGGTCAGAACCCGCTGGCGGAAAAGATCTACCAAGACGCTCAACGTGGCGGCTACCAAGATCCGGCCGTGCAAGAGCGGGTTAGGGTTTTCGAGGAGAAATACGGCTTCGACAAACCGCTTTGGCAACAGTACTTCAAGTTCGTTTACGACGTAGTTCAATTCGATCTCGGTAGGTCTATCTACCTCTGGCCCAAATCGGTCAACGAGATCTTGGCCGAAGGGATCATCTGGACGCTTTCTTTGGGTTTGCTAACGTTGCTTCTTGCGTTTTTGATCGGATCGACCATGGGGGCTTTGCTCGAATGGAAGCGACAAAGCTGGGGGCTGATGGTCTCTATGGCACCGATTCTGGCGCTTTCCGCCGTACCTTTCTTCATATTCGGGTTGGTGTTACAGCTCATCGTTTCCAATGTTGACCGCGAATACCCGTTGGTCTATGGATACCAACAAGGTGTCCTAGGGTGGCCCGACTGGACGGATTTGAGCTTCATTTTGAGCGTCTTAAAGCACGCGTTGTTCCCTGCGCTTTCGATCACGTTGGTTTCGCTCGGCGGTTGGGCGATGGGCATGCGCGGCATGATGGTGACGACGAAGGGCGAGGATTACATGGTGCAGGCTGAAGCCAAGGGATTGCCTGAGCGCATCATGTTGACAAAATACGCGATCAGAAACTCATTGCTCCCGCAAGTGACCGGTTTGACGCTGGCACTTGGAGTGATCGTGTCTGGAGTGGTGCTCGTCGAGATCGTCTTCGGATATCCGGGTGTTGGTGGCCAGCTGGTGCAGGCGGTGAGCCGCAACGACTATCCGACCGTTCAAGGAATCGTGTTCATTCTGGCATTCGGCACCGCTGCCGCAACGCTAGTTTTGGACCTTACATATCCGCTTTTGGACCCTCGAATCAAATCCCTCGGCAGCGCCTGACGCATCAACCATGGAAAACGTCCAGACAGAAGCGCCGGAAATGTCATGGAGGGACTCCCTCACCGCACGTTCTGAGTTCACGCGCGACCGCGTGGTCCCGATACTGCGCTACATGCGACGAAACCGCTTGATGATCATCGGATTGGGTGCGTTTATCGCCCTGGCCCTTTTCGTTGGCATCTCCTATCTGTTTTACGAACAAGAAGACCTCTTGCAGGAGAAGCACGGCGTGAACGGCCTCGTCAAAGCGGCTTCCGTTCAAGCAAACCAGAAACCGTCATGGAACCCTTGGAGCGGATACCCCCTGGGAACCGACCCCCAAGGACGAGACATCTACGCCGCGGTGGTTGTGGGTATACCCCTCACGTTGAGGATCGGATTGATCGCCGCCGCGATAGGTGTCGGAGTCGGCATGGTGTTGGCCTTCGTCGCCGCTTACGTCGGTGGAGCCTTAGACGTCGTGATCCGCACCATTGTTGACAGCCTCATACCCATACCCGGCCTGCTTGTTTTGGTACTCGTCGCAACCTCTCTGAACCCCGGGCAAGGACTGACTGTCGATCAATTGGCATTCGTAATCGCCGTGCTCGCGTGGCCCGGCCCGGCACGAGTCATACGTTCGCAGGTGTTGGTGATAAGGGAGCGCGGATACGTCGAGATGGCGAGAATGTCCGGCACCAGCGCCCTCGGCATCATATTCAAGGAGATGATGCCCAACTTGGCGCCCTACGCTTTGGCAAGCTTCGTGGCAGCGGTTTCGGGATCCATCCTAGCGTCCATCGGCCTCGAATCCCTCGGACTAGGACCACTCGATTCGCCCACCCTCGGCAGCATGATCTACTGGAACATATTCACAAGCTCCGTCCTACTCGGACTCTGGTACTGGCTACTCCCGCCAATCATCGTCCTAGTCGTACTCTTCGTCGGCCTATTCATGATCTCCGCCGGCCTAGACGAAGTAGCAAACCCCCGCCTGCGCCGACGGGTGTGAGTTCAACAATACCTTCGATACGTATGGATTGAACTTAGATCAAAGCGCAGTTTTCGCGCGCATCAATTTGTTTGGAAAACAGTCCACACGTGATTCAATCTCAATCCCAGCCGATTTCTTTGGCCGTTAAACTCGTCGGTTTGACTTGACTTGGATACAGTGTTAGATTTCTTGCAGACTTTTGCCGCAATTTGGCGGTTGGTTAACGTGTACCGATTCCAACAGGAGGTAGCGAATCATGAGATATAAATTAGCGGTCTTGGTCGTCGCGCTTTCAGCGATGGTAGCCGCCATTGCTGCTTGTGGCGGCACTGAGACTGTAGTCGAAACCGTCGTCGTGGAGCGCGTGGTGACAGCCGCTCCGGAAAAGATCGTCGAGACCGTCGAGGTCGAGAGGGTTGTCGAGGTCGAGAAGGTCGTCGAAGTCGAGAAGGTCGTCGAGGTCGAAGTTACCGCGGCAGCCGAAGACGACGCGATGATGATGATGGATGACGACCAGATTCCGCGAAACCGCCAATTGGTGCTGATGAACGGTGGTTCAGCCGGCGTTGGTTATACCGATCACGACGTTTGGAACATCTACATCACCGGCGACAACCTCGGACGCATGTTGATAAACGAGCCGCTGGCCTTCTACTCCGCGTTCAATGACACCGAGTACCCCTGGTTAGCAGAGTCTTGGGAATACAACGACGACTTCACCCAACTGACGATCCACACGCGTGATGGAATCACATGGAGCGACGGTGTCCCGTTCAGCGCGGCAGACGTCCACTTCACGCTCGACCACCTGCTCAACAACGACGGCATTCGCCGAAGCGCGCAGGTGCAACGCGACGTTGAATCTGTTGAATTAGTGGACGACAACACGGTCGTAGTCAACTTCCTGGGCCCGCGCCCGCGCTTCATGTACTTCATGAGCTACAAGTTCGACATCGGCCTTTACATCGTTCCGAAACACATCTGGGAAGGCGAAGACTGGCTCGAATTCAAGTTCTTCGATCTTGATAAGGGCTGGCCGGTGACAACCGGAGCGTACCGGGTCGTTCAGACCTCACCGCAACAGTTGATCCTCAACCGCGCCGATTCATGGTGGGCGGTGGACCAGGGGCTCGTCGAAGCTCTTCCAGAAGTCCTACAGATCGTGTATCTACCCAACCCGGGAGAGACCCAGCGAGCTCAAGCCTTGATCGCCGACCGAGCTGACTCCGGGCTAGACTTCAGGCCTCGAACAATGGCCGAGATCCTCGAGCGAAATCCCAACGTGATCACGCATAGCGGTTTCAACAAGCCCTACGGTTACGTCGACTGGTGGCCCATCGGCATCTACTTCAACGCAAGCAGAGCGCCGTACGACGACAAGCGAGTTCGCTGGGCGATCTCCTACTACATCGACCGCGATCAGTTGATCGATGTCGCCTACATCGGCGCCGGTACGCCTTCGCAGCTACCGTTGCCTACCTACGCGCCGTTGCAACGCTACTTTGACGTCGTGGCTGACAAACTCGAAGGTGACTACAACACGATCGAGTACAACCCAGGCAAGGGTGATGCATTACTCACCGAAGCTGGTTTCTCAAAGAATTCCGACGGCCTCTGGGAACGTGATGGTCAGACCATCATCTGCGACTTGCTCGGCGTCTCCGACTTGTTTGACGACATCGGACCGATCTTGAAGCGACAGCTTGAGAACCACGGCATCGACTCCAGTTACAGCAAGCCGCCGAATGCATGGGCAATGCAGACGGAAGGCGAGGCGACCTGCGCGTTGCGAGGTCACGGCGGTTCAGTCCGAGACCCGTACTTCACGATGAACCTGTACTACGGGACTGACGCGGAGGAACTCGGCGAAGGTCACCAGATCAACGCCTTCCACTGGCGCAACGAGCGCTGGAACGAGTTGACCGACGAAGTCTCTCGAACCGGTATGCAGGACTACGCCAAGCTCGAAGAGCTCTGGGCGGAAGCCATGGACATCTGGCTCGATGAGCTTCCAGACGTCCAAGTTGTGGAGTGGTACCACCGCATCGCGATGAACACCACCTACTGGACCAACTGGCCGACTCACGACAACCCGTACGTTAACGGTGCATTCTGGCACGGAACCTTCGGATTGATCGTGCAAAACCTCAAGGCCACTCAACCATAAACACTGGTTGACGCTTTAAGCGTTGATCGGTAGATCGCGACGCAATAATGCGGGACCCGGCACGTTAACGCCGGGTCCCGCAGTCGTGACACAGGAACTTCGTATTAACCGTTGGTCGCGTAGGACGCCACGCGAAATTTATGCCTTGGGGATACATAGTTGGACGCCTAGCGATGTTCGTCGTCACAATCTGGGTGGCGAGCACAATCGTGTTCTTCTTGCCGCGTGTCTCTGGGCAAAATCCATTAGAGGAAAAGATCTATCAAGAGGCTGCAGAGGGTGGGTTCCAAGACCCAGACGTAGCCGAAAGAGTCAGAGTTTTCGAAGAGAAATACGGATTTGACAAACCTCTTTGGCAGCAGTACGTCAAGTACGTAACTGACATCGTCCGTTTCGATCTCGGAAGATCGATCCTCCGGTGGCCGAAGAGTGTTAATGAACTCCTCGCGGAGAGCCTGATTTGGACGGTCGCTCTCGGAGTCATCACACTCATACTTGCGTTCATAATCGGTTCATTCATGGGAGCCATCATGGAATGGCGACGACAAAACACGGCTTTGTTGCTGTCAATGGCGCCATTTTTGGCTCTATCCGCCATACCATTTTTTATTTTCGGCATCGCGATGCAAGCGTTGGTTTTTTCGATCGATAGGGATTTTCCGTTAACTCGGGGATACCAGCCCGGCATCGTTGGTTGGCCAGATTGGACCGACATTGGTTTTCTGTTGAATGTCCTGAAACATGCGATGTTGCCTGCCCTTTCAGTCGTACTGGTTTCACTCGGCAGTTGGGCGATGGGAATGAGGGGAATGATGGTCACCACCAAAGGCGAGGACTACATGCTGCAAGCCGAAGCTAAAGGCTTGCCCGACCAGGTGATGTTCTTCAAATACGCGATCCGCAATTCGCTCCTGCCACACTTGACCGGTCTCGCGTTGAGTTTAGGATTGATCGTCTCTGGGGTTTTGCTGCTTGAAGTCGTGTTTGCGTACCCTGGCGTTGGCACCGCCTTGTTGGATGCGGTCAACGGAAACGATTATCCGACTATCCAAGGGATCACATTCGTACTCGCATTTGGTACCGCATGTGCGACTTTAATCATCGATTTGATTTACCCATTGATTGACCCGAGGATCAGGAACCTCGGTCGTTAGGCCGAACGCGAGACATGGCATCCGTCACACAGAACGCAGATAATGCGGCGAACGAAATCACGATGCAATCATCGTGGTCGGAATTCGTTCAGGATCGGCTGATACCGCTCTATCGCTACCTGCGCAGGAACCGACTGTTAGTTGCTGGCATTTTGGCGCTTCTGTTGCTGATATTCACAGTCGGTTTGACGTACATCTTCTACCAACAGGAGAACCTGAGCGGAGAATCCGTTGGCGTTTCCGAGATGTCGAAAGAACTGGCAGCTTTCCCGGAAATCAGACCTTCTTGGAACCCGTGGGGCGAATTCCCGTTGGGCACCGACCCGCAAGGGCGGGATATCTATGCGGGTTTGATCGTCGGTGCACCGTTGACGCTCCGAGTCGGACTAATTGCGGCAGCTATCGGAGTCGGTGTGGGCTTGATACTCGCATTCGTCGCTGCGTACGCAGGCGGGTGGATCGACTCAGCGGTCCGAGTGATGGTGGACAGCCTGATCCCGGTGCCCGGACTGTTGATCATCGTGCTCGTAGCGACGGCGGTAAATCCTGGCAAAGGCATATCAGTAGACCAGATGGCGTTTGTCATCTCGGTTCTTGCCTGGCCCGGTCCGGCCCGGGTCATACGCTCGCAGGTCTTAGTTATGCGCGAACGCGGGTATGTGGAAATGGCCCGTATGTCAGGAACCTCCGCCCTCGGCATCATCTTTAAGGAAATGATACCCAATCTAGCCCCCTACATCTTGGCAAGCTTCGTGGCGTCGGTATCCGGAGCGATCCTCGGAACCGTTGGTTTAGAAGCCCTCGGCCTCGGACCCGCCGACGACTCCACTCTCGGCCGCATGATTTACCTCAACATCTTCTACGGAACTGTGCTGCACGGACTATGGTGGTGGTTGATCGCGCCTATCGTAGTGCTGGTTATACTCTTCGTCGGCCTTTTCATGATCTCCGCCGGCCTCGACGAGGTCGCCAACCCCAGACTTCGACGGCGAGTGTGACCTCTCCGAAATCCCGTAGCATTATCGATTGATCCCCCATTGGAATCCAAATGACCACCGCAACCGCAACGCCTGAAACCACATCCGCCCAATCACCTCCGGATGTGTTGCTCGAGGTCGAAAACCTCAAGGTGTATTACGACACCGATGCAGGTCAGGTTAAGGCGGTCGACGACGTTTCCTTCACACTTCGGCGCGGCGAGAGGATGGGACTAGTCGGCGAATCGGGATCCGGCAAGACCACCATGGCCATGGCGCTCATGCGCCTACACAAACCTCCGGCAATCATCGCCGGCGGCACCGTCCGGCTCGACGGCGTCAGCATACTGGACCTGAACGACGAAGAGATGCGCCAGACCAGGTTGAGGGATTTGGCGTTGGTTCCTCAAGGTGCAATGAACTCACTGAACCCCGTCTATCGTGTCCGTGATCAGATCGTAGACGGCATCAAGCATCACACCCCGAAAGGTGAGATGCCGAACAAAGGCGTCGTTTCAGAACGTGTAGTTGAGTTGCTGAACAGTGTCGGCCTCGATGGCAGCGTCGCTGACATGTACCCCCACGAACTGAGCGGCGGCATGAAACAGCGCGTCGCCCTCGCCATCGCAACTTCACTGCGACCTAAGATGATACTGGCCGACGAACCAACCTCTGCGTTGGACGTCGTCGTGCAACGCCAAATCATGCTGACGCTCGAGCAACTCCAGCAAGAGATGCAGGCATCGGTCCTCCTCGTAGGTCACGACATGGGGCTCATGGCCCAGTTCGCCGACGTGCTCGGTGTGATGTACGCGGGGCACCTAGTCGAATTCGCACCCATCGGCGAGATCTTCGAGAACCCCAAGCATCCTTACACGAAGAAGCTAATCAGCAGCCTGCCTGACATCCAAGTCAAAGGACAATTTACCGGGATCGAAGGCTTGCCCCCGACGCTCGTTATCCCTCCGCCGGGTTGTAGATTCCATCCAAGGTGTCCGATCTACAATGACGACGAAGATTTCAGAGGTGAGTTCTCCGATCTTCGGGGGAACTTGGACACGTCCCTGTGCACCACAGTGGACCCCCACTTGAATGAAATCGAGCCACGCCGGTGGGTTGCTTGCCACCTATACGAGGAGGGCAACTGAGTTGGCGACGCAAACCATAGAACGAACTCCCTCTACCTCCACCAACGGCTCGGAAAACGTCCTAGAGCTCCAGAACGTCTCCAAAGTTTTCGGTGGCGGCCTGCTTCGGCGGAAACTCACTATCGCCGTAGACGATGTCAGTCTCGGAATACCTCACGACAACCCAGGCATCATCGCAGTAGCAGGGGAGAGCGGAAGCGGTAAGACCACACTCGCCCGTTTGATGTTGGGCATAATTCCGCCTACAGAGGGAGCGATCTATTTCAACGGGCACGATATCGCGGCATTGAACCGCCGTGATCGACGCGAGTTCCGACGCGAAGTCCAGCCGATCATGCAAGACCCTTTCGAGGTCTACAACCCGTTCTACAAGGTCGACCACGTCCTGATGTCGCCTGTCACCAACTTTGGGTTAGCGCAAAACAAACGGGAAGCTCGAGATCTGGTGATTGAATCTTTGGAAACCGTCGGGTTGCGTCACCAGGAAACTCTCGGGCGCTTTCCGCACCAGTTGAGCGGCGGTCAACGGCAACGCATCATGGTAGCCCGCGCTCTGTTGCT
Source organism: Dehalococcoidia bacterium (assembly GCA_965203505.1). Taxonomy (GTDB): domain Bacteria; phylum Chloroflexota; class Dehalococcoidia; order Lucifugimonadales; family Lucifugimonadaceae; genus Bin127. The sequence continues at coordinate 2,614,300 of OZ241880.1, read as the reverse complement.
CAAACCTCGCATCATCGTCGCTGACGAACCGGTTTCGATGGTAGACGCTTCATTGCGCGCCACGATATTGGGAAGCATCGATCTGCTCAACAAAGAACTCGGCATCGCAGTCATATACATCACGCACGACCTCACCACCGCGTTCCAAATCAGCGACAACATCATCGTCATGTACCAAGGTTCGGTCGTCGAAACCGGTCGCGTCGAAGACGTGATCCAGAACCCGCAACACCCGTACACCCAGCTGCTAGTCGAGTCGATACCCCGTCCAGATCCAAAAGAACGCTGGGGCCGAGAAATGGCGTCCCAAGAAACAGGTGGCAACACCGAAAACCTCGGATGCCGTTTCGCACCTCGGTGCCCCTTTGTGATGGACGAATGCACCGCGGAGATGCCACCTCTATACCGGGTCGGAGATACCCAAGCGGCCCTATGCTATCTGCACCGCGACACATCCTCCGGCAACGTCCAATCCATCTCGGACGTTTTCAAGACCGCAAACTAGGCGATCAATCGTCTAACGCACGATGTCCCGCAAGAACTCGGCCGGGCCAAATGTCGCGAACAGCATCACCGGCAAACCTAATCCGAGCACTAGCAACCACGGACCCCACCTCGAGACCGTTTCGCTCTTCACCGCGTTCGAACGGTCAATGAGGAATCCGATCACCGCGAAAAACGCGCCCGAGTAAAGTCCTCCGTAAACGTTCTGCGCGCCTTGCACGAACATGTCGTACGGGAAGATGAGCACCGCGTCGAGCAACAGCGAAGGCATCGACCCGACGCCGTAGATGCCGTCGGCCAGTCCAGCGAAAGCCGCAGCGGTTCTTGTGAACCCACCACTCAAAATCGGAATAGCGACACCATACCCAAAGCCCAAAAACAACCAGGTGATCGGTTTGGAAGGGATCTGTGCCATATCGCGGATGTGATAAACGGAAATCGGCACGGCGATCAAAGCTGAGACAGCGGCTGCGATGGCGAAGAATATGGCACCCCAGCCTTGAATACGAACCACTTCCTCGAAGTACTCGAATTGACCAAGCACGGAGAGCTGAAACGCGCCGATCGAAAGCAAGACGCCCAGCACCGAAGTCGTTACAGTTAGACGTCGTCGCCGGTTCGCGTCGGGCTGCAGTGCCTCAAGCGTCGACAAACGCTCAATGTTGGTGGTTCCTATGACGAGGGAGTTCCGAAAAGGTTGCAAACGACCAGATGATCGCGTAGATGCCTCTTCTTACAAAGAAGGCAAGCATATTTGTTCGTTAGGGAATGATTTGCGGTTTACCAAAACCATGAATCCGAGAGAGGCCAGACTCACTCAGCCTATAAGGAACGGATTCTCTTACCACCCTTGCATTAATTCTTGGATGCCCAGTTGAGCGCGGCCACGAGTATAGTGCCTAGAACTGCCGTTTGCGCTATGAACAATCCCACCAGCCGCCAGCCTATTTCGCTTTTCACATTGGCGATTTCAGTGCGGACGTTGGCTACATCCTCTTTCGTAGCCAAGTGCGTCATGTCTAATGTGGTCATGTCTTTGCCCGTATTTCTTGGAAATTAGCGTAACACATGCGATGCAACTGTTCCTGTCCCCGTGTGAAAAGCTTTGATGCTCTGCATGAATTGGGTGCTCACGCGCCACCCATGACACGGGTTTTTAATTGGTCGTAAGGTCGATCTCATCTGCGCGATGGCAACTGACGTATCGGCCATCTTTAGATCTTACTAACGGCGGGACTTCGACCTTGCACTGATCGGTAGCAAAACGACATCGGGGGTGGAAATAGCATCCGGTCGGAGGGTTAGCTGGATTGGCTACCTCGCCTTCCAAGACGTAACGCTTCGTACGTTGGCTAGGGTGCGGCTTGGGAACCGAACTCATCAACGCCGCTGTGTACGGGTGTTTCGGCGCTTCGAACAGTTCCTGCGGCGTCCCGATCTCAGCGATCCGACCCACGTACATCACGACAACCCGATTGGAGATCTGCTTAACCACGCTCAGATCATGAGAGACGAACAGGTATGTCAAACCCAACTCGTCTTGCAGGTCCATCATCAGGTTGATGACCTGCGCCTGAACCGACACATCCAATCCTGACACCGGCTCGTCTGCAAGAATCAACTGCGGGTTGAGCGCCAAAGCCCGCGCGATGCCGATGCGCTGACGTTGCCCACCGCTAAAAGCGTGCGGATACCGACGCATGTATTCCGGACGCAACCTGACGACACGGAGCAGTTCGGCAACCCGGTCTTCCCTCTCTTCACTGCTCCCGATCCCGTGAACCAGCAAAGGTTCACTGATGATCTCGTATATGTTCATCCGCGGGTTCAGCGATGCAAACGGGTCTTGGAAGATCATCTGCATCTGACGCCGGATCGGACGCATCTCAATCAACGAGAGTTGGGCCAAGTCGACTGCTTCACCTTCTCCGGAGTCGAAGATGATTTCGCCAGCTGTGGGTTCGTAGGCCCGAATGATAGACCTCGCGGTCGTGCTCTTGCCACAGCCGCTTTCCCCGACCAAGCTAAGTGTCTCGCCGGCCATAATGTCGAAACTGATGTCGTCAACCGCTTTGACGGTACCGACCGTGCGCCGGAAAAAACCGCGTTTGATCGGAAAGTACTTGACGAGCCCGCGTACGTCTAACAGGCGCCGCTGTCCGTTGCCGTTTTGCGTGGTTTCGGTCGTCATCTACTGATCCTCATACAGGAAACAGCTTACGTCCTGCTCGGCGTTTACGCTTGCCAGCTCAGGTTCACGGACATCGCATACGCCATTGATGAAAGATTGGCAACGCGGGTGGAATGAACATCCGGGAGGACGATTCTGAGGGTGTGGTATCGAACCTGAAATGGAGGGCAGCCTCTCTCGAGAAGTGGTGAACATGCTCGGGATCGAAGTAAGCAACGCCCTCGAGTACGGATGCTTCGGCTCGTCGAAGAAGTTGTGAACCGGGCCAGTTTCGACCACCTTTCCGAGATACATCACGGTGACATCGTCGGCGATCTCGGCGATGACACCAAGGTCGTGGGTGATGAAGAGAATCGACATATCGTTCTCCTCCTGCATCCGCTGAAGGAGGTCGAGAATCTGCGCTTGGGTCGTTACGTCAAGTGCGGTCGTTGGTTCGTCGGCGATCAGAACTCGCGGGTTGGTGCACATCGCCATTGCGATCATGGCGCGCTGGAGTTGCCCGCCGCTGAAACGGAACGGATACTCATGCATCCGTTGAGCCGGATTAGGGATCCCGACACGCGCAAGCCAATCAACTGCGAGATCGAATCGCTCCGTCTTCGAAAGGTCGGTGTGCAACCGCAACGCTTCGTCGATCTGGTTGCCGAAGGTGTGCAACGAGCTGAACGAAGTCATCGGCTCTTGGAAGATCATCGATATCGCACCGCCGCGAATCGAGCGCATCTCATCGCTGTTGGCTCCGAATTGCAGGAGGTTGGTCTTTGGCGATGAACCGGGGTTCGGGTTGTAAATGATTTCGCCGTCGACGATTTTGCCCGGAGCCTCAACGATCTGAAGAATTGACTTGGCGCTGATGCTCTTGCCGCAACCGCTCTCGCCCACGATCCCCATCGTCGAGCCGGGTTGCAGTTCGAAATCCACGCCATCGACCGCACGCACGACGCCTTCGTCCGTAAAGAAATGCGTCACAAGATTGCGCACCGACAGAATCGCATCATCTGCTGATGCCCCTCCGTCATTACGGCGAAAGCCAGAACCCAGAGGAGTGTCGGGTTGCCTAGTTTCAACTGTTTCGGTAGTCATGGTTTAGGACCTAGTGCTCAACTCCCGTACGGGTCGGCGGCGTCTCGAATGCCGTCACCCATGAAGTTGAGCGACAGAACTAGCACCACGACGAATATGCCAGGTATCAACAGCCACGGAGCGAGAGCGACGGTTTGAACGTTCTGCGCCGTGAAGAGCAACGTGCCGTATGAGATCGCCGGCGGTAGGAGGCCGAGACCAAGGAAGCTAAGAGTCGTCTCGCTGATCACCATGAACGCCAAGTTGAGCGTGCTGGCGGCAATGATGTGACTGTAGAACGACGGGAGCATGTGCCGGAAGATGATGCGGCGTTGGCTCGCACCTGCCGTGATCGCAGCGGTTACGAAATCTTCTTGCCGCATCGCCAAATATCGCCCGCGAACGACGCGAGCCAACTCGGTCCACGCGAACAACGAAACAACAATCGTGATGGCGAAGAATCTACGTTCGACCGACCAATCCGCAGGGAACGCGGCCGCGAGTCCAAGATAGAGAGGCACAGTCGGAATTGATCGAATAATCTCGATGCTCCGCTGGATCAGGTTATCCACGAAACCACCGTAGAAGCCCGATACAGCGCCCAATATCGTGCCAACAATTAGCGATATGAAAATCCCGGTTAATCCGATCAGTAGCGACAGTCGAGTCCCACGCATCAGGCGCGAGTACAGATCGCGACCTTGCACATCAGTGCCCAAAATAAAAATAGCGTCTTCTGCAGTCACCTCAGGATCATTGACACCGAACAGATGTCGATCCAGCTTTAGTCCGAATAGCGAATATTCGTAACCTCTGCCGAAAATCTGTACATCGACTTTTTGTTCGCAGTCCTTCACGTAAACCTTCCGCAAAAATTCGTCTCGCGAACCAACAAGCCTGCAAACGTGCAGGTCGGGCTTCCAACCATCGAGAACGCGCAACCACTGCGGTGGTGTGTATTGGCGGGCAGCTTCGATGTCTTCAGGGTCGTTGGTTGCCAAAAAGTCGGAGAAGATTACTACCAAGTAGAACAGCGCCACGATCACTGTGGCTGCCATCGCCAGACGATGTCTTTTGAAACGACGCCAGATGAGCTGGCGCTGCGACATGACCTCGATCTCGCCCTCGGATTCGATGTCCTCAACGAGAGCACCCGGAGTGTCGGTTTGCGATCCGGCAACCATCTAGCTAATCGTCCTCCAAACGGATACGCGGATCGACCCACGCAAGGAGGAGATCGGACCCAAACGTGCCGATGATTGTCAACCACCCTGAGAATAGGATGACCGCTCCCGAGAGATAGATGTCTTGTGCTGTCAAAGCACGTAGAAAGTCCCTGCCGATGGTGGGTAGATCGAGGACGAAGGACAACACGACGCTACCGGAGATGATGAACGGCAGTATGTAGGCCGTAAGGGAGATCACAGGGTTCAAAGCGTAACGTACGGGATATTTCAAGATGATCTGCCACTCAGTGAGACCCTTGGCACGCGCCGTGGTGACATACGGCTTCTTCAACTCGTCGAGAAGATTGGCTCGCATTACCCTGACTAACGCGGCTGTTCCGGCTGTCCCTAAGATGACTACGGGCAAAATCAAGTGTTTCGCTAGATCCCATATCTTGGCGAATGACCAATCCGCGGTTCTGTACTCATCCGAATACAAACCCGTGGCAAGAAAACCAGTATTATCCCAAATCACCCACAGCAAAACTAGCGCGATCAAGAAGTCTGGTATACCCAGTCCCAGAAAGCCGAAAAAAGTCGCAGTGTAATCACCGATTGAGTACTGCTTCACCGCCGAATAGACGCCGATAGGTATAGCTACGACCCAAATGAAGACAATAGCACCCGCCCCTAACACCAACGTCTCGAACAAATTCATTCTGAGAACTTGCTCGACTGGCGCGTTGAATTCGAACGAGAAACCCAATTGGCCTCGAAGTATGCGCGTAATCCATTTCGAATATTGGACGTAGACCGGATCGTTCAACCCATAGAAATCACGCAGGCTCTCCGCTTCGTCCTCCAACACCAAGTTTCCGGTTGCCAGCTGTGTAGCGATATATGTGGTTACAAAATCGCCGGCGGGGAGGTTGATGATAACGAACGAAATCACCGATACCGCCCACATGGCGATGATCGCGTAGATGAATCTTCGTATTAGGAAGGCGAGCATTTTCGTTCGTCAGCCGACGGTACGGTCCCAGTGATTGGGACTCTTTAAAGGCGGCAACATCCGCCCCCGAATTTATCGGGGGCGGATGAATTAGTCGCGCCGGACCCAGTGAAGGGTTCGGCAAGCGGTCAAGAACTACTTGCCTTCCATCGCGTTCTCGTCGTCGATCCACCACTGCTCAGGGAATGCGTTTCCTGAGGTCTGGTTGTGGTAGGAGAACGGCAACGCGTTCGGGATGTTCATCACGTTGTTCTTGATGATCGCAACGTACGTCGGCTTGTTCATCACTGTTGTGATCGGGTTCACGTTCAAACAGTTGAGTTCGACGACACGTTGAAGGATTTCGTTGTACCGATCTGGACCAGCCGTTGATTGCGACTCGTCATAGAGAGTCATCTGCTCTTTGATCAAGTCGTTGATGCCGGCCGGGTCAATACCGTTCTCGCCGCTGGACTGGTGCCAGTCACCGTACAGGCGACCGGTGTTACCACCGCCACCCACCGGAAGCAGGTGTTGCGGCGTGATCAACGTGGTCGATCGTGGCGAAGACTCCCAGTTGGTCGTCATCAACTCGTTCAGCAACGCACGGTCGCCGTGGAGGCCACGTTCGAGTGACTGAACTTCGGCGTGGATGCCGATGTTCACTTGCCACTGGCGCGCGATCATTTCGTTGATCGCCGGGTAGTCTTCGAATGCTGCCACCACGGACGGCAACTGAATCGTCAGCCGCTCACCGCTGGGCATCAGACGGAAACCATCGCCGTCTTTCTGGTTGAGACCGATTTCATCCAAGATCGCGTTGGCCCTGTCTGGGTTGAACTGGACGTCATCCTCGCCGATGTACTTACCTGGGTTGTCTGGATCAGCGTAACCCTGGCACAGACCGGAAGTCTGACCGATTCCGAGGAAGAAGACCTCGTTGATCTGATCACGTTCGATACCCAACGAGAGCGCTCGCCGGAACTCTACGTTCTGGATGTAACTCTGAATTTCGGCGTTGCCATCCCAAGTTTCGTTGACGTAGATGTTCGCAATTCCAGATTGCGGCTGGCGCCAGAACTGGATGCGGTAGCCAACAGACTCGGCGTTCTCGAGGAACAGCGGTAGCTTAGCGATGTTGATGTGGCGGCCCATGACCGTGTAGTTACCCGCCAGCGCGCTGAGGTTCAAGACCTCGAGGTTCTGTGCGAGCGTGAGAACGACTCGGTCGATGTAAGGCAGCTGGTTGCCTTCGGTGTCAACCGCGTAGTAGTACGGGTTGCGCTCGAACGACCACTCGTTCGTGTTGATGCTGCCGGTGACGCGCCATGCGGTAAGCATCGGAGCGTCGGGGTTGGCGTTGGCGTGGTTGCGGTCCAGGAAGTAGGTGTACCAGTTGTCGAAACCGGCTTCCGATGCCTTGCGCTCAGCTTCTTCCAATCCCACGAAGTCGGGGTGGAACTGCTCGAGGTAGTGCCGTGGTGCGTACAGACCGTCACCACCATCGCCGCGCGTGTGCTGACCAGCAACGATGACCGATGCCACCAACGACACGAAAGGTGCGTAAGGCTCAGGTGATGTGACTTTGAAAGTCTGCTCGTCGATCGCTTCGAACTTGATCGTCTCCCCGCCCTTTTGCGTCCATGCCGGCTTGGCCGGGTTAAGCTCCTCGTTGTGAAGCATGTGGTCGACCCAGAACATGATGTCCGCTGTCGTGAACGGTGCACCGTCAGACCACTTGTGGCCCTTGCGCAACGTAAACGTGAACTCGGTCGCGTCATCGTTCTGCGTCCAAGACTCGGCTATGTTTGGTTGCACAACCGAACCGGAAACTTCGTAGAAGAGGAGGTGGTCCTTGAGCGGACGCTCCATGTTCTGTCCATCGGCCGGGCCCGTGAAGCCACGGTACCAGGTTCCGCCGTACTTGCCGATGCCCGACGTGGGCTGCAGAACCAGCGGGTTCTCAGGAAGGCGCTCTTCAACTGGAGGCAGTTCCCCAGCAGCTACCCGGGCAGCGAGCAAAGGTGCCTCTTGGAATGAATCAGGTTTCGCGAACAGGTTGCCATTCTCGTCGTAGATGGTCGGCCAGGTGTTTTCCTCCGGGTCAGCCGTGATGTGCGGAGAGTCGACACGTACCGGTTCGGGTGTCGGTATTACGACCACCTCGACCTCTTTTTCAACGATCTTCTCGACTTCGACTTCTTTTACGACTTCGACTTCGACTTCCTTGACAACTTCGACTTCGACTTCCTTCTCGACCTCGACCTCAACGACCTCGATCTTGGTTTCGCCCGCGACTTCGACGACCTTCTCGACCTCGACGACCTCGACTACGGTTTCACCCGCGACTTCGACGATCTTCTCGACCTCGACGACCTCGACTACGGTTTCGCCCGCAACCTCGACGATCTTCTCGACCTCGACAGTCTGGACTACTTCCTTCTCGACCTCGACCACCTTCTCAACCTCGACCTCTTTGACGACCTCTTTCTCAACCTCGACAACCCTTTCGACCTCGACGGTCTGGATCACCGTTTCACCGCCTCCACAGGCGATGGCAGTTGTGAGCGCGGCAGCCACAGCGGTCAACATGAAGGCCACGAGCGATCGCTTGGAAAGCAACCTCTTATGTTTCGTGCTTCGCATATCGACACCTTTCGTGTTTCAATAGCCGGTTCACCGAACCACAAAGATTGCGACTCGGACCAATTTGCCGACGTCGGTTCACAGCTTCATCGCTTCGCACATAGACAACGCGAAACTACCGCAACCAAAACCTCGGCGCAACCTGAAACTACATTAACCCAACCAAAATGTCAAACCGCGTATACTAGACGCACCACATCTGACGCAACCGTTTTCAAAACGTTTAAGAGCGAATCCGTAGCGGAATCCCTCAAACCGCCGCTCTGAAATGTCTATCAATAACGAGTCGATGTACCGCAACTGGAGGGCACAGACCCATGACATCCAAGTCAAGAAGAATCCCAACTCTCATTTCGATGCTGCCGCTGCTAATCGCTGTCGCGATTTTCGCCGCAGCCTGCGGAGAGGAAGAACCTACCGCCACACCTGTTCCCGCGACGGCAACCGCGACTCCAGCACCGACCGCGGCACCGGCGCCGACGGAGGCACCCGCACCAACCGCAACGCCGGAACCGGCCAAAGAGGCCATGGCACCCGCATCTGACGGCAAACGTGGCGGCGCACTCATCCGCGGTGTTTCTAGGACGCTACGGCAATGGGACTACAACACCGAGGCCGTGTGGTTCGCTCCTCAGAGCCTTCAACGACACTACAGCAACCTTGTCAGATTCGACCCAGCGGACGGCACAACCATTCTCCCGGACCTCGCGACCGAATGGGACATTGGTGACAATGCCGACAGCTTCACGTTCACGATCCGAGACGGCGTCAAGTTCCACGACGGTCAAGACCTGACGCTGGAGGACATCAAGTGGACATTCGAGCGTTCCAAGTCGCCTCCAGAAGGAGAGCGATACCCGCGCCTGCTTGCTCTGCAGAGCATCACCGACATCACGATCGTGGATGACAACACCATAACCATCAACATCGAAAACCCCAACGCCGAGTTCATACAGAACTTCGCCGCGGCGTGGGGGATAGTCTTCGCGCAGCATGTGATGGAACAGGAAGGCGGCATGAATGGGCCTGACAGAGTGGTAGGCACCGGACCTTTCATCATCGACGAAGCTGAGATGGAGGAATTCGTAACGTCACGAAGCAACCCAGATTACTTCCTGGATGCCCCTGACGGCGATCCCTTCCCGTATCTCGACGAGATGACTACCGTGGCCCTATCTGATGTCGAGGCACGAATCGCAGCCATCCAAACCGGACGCGTCGACATCGCCAGTTTCGACCCCGCTGAATTCGCCCCCGCAGTCGGCGCTCTTAACTCCATCGGCGACTCAGTGCGTATGGAGATCTCGCCCCTTGCCGGCATCAACTACCTCAGCATGAACGCCAACGGCCCGCCCTTCGACGACCTGAAGGCCAGAAGGGCCGCGTACCTTCTCTTCGACCGATTGCGCATGCAGCAACTCGAGAGTTTGCCCACTGGCGAATTCGCATCTGTCCCGACCGGGTTCTTTGGCACCGTCGACCCGTTCATCGACGAAGTTCCCGACCTATGGGAGGTCAGCAAAGATACGCGAGAAGATGCCCTTGCGGAAGGCACGGCGCTAGCCGAAGAGCTTGGGATAACTGGTTTCGAAATGGTCGTCAACTCAAGATCGTTCTTCCAAGAACTGGCCCAGCTTGCCGCGCAGGTATACGCCGATGCCGGTTGGGAGGTCACGCTAAACGTCGGAGACTCGGCTGCCAACGCCGAACTCATCCAAAGCGCCAACTTCGAGATGTCGATGAGTACCCCCAACGTCGTCTTGCCCAGCGTCAGCGCATTCCTGCTAGAGCAATACCTGCCCGGAGGCAGAGAGGCCAACGCGGCAGCACCGCCCGACAAGGTCTATGACCTGTTGGCCGAACTTCAAGGCGCGACCGACCCGTTGGACGCCCACGCCGCGACACGAGAGATCCAAAAGGTGATGCGCGAAGAATGGATTCCTGTCGTGCCGATGGGCAAGCAAGTCGGATCCAGCGAGTTGATCGCCAACCACGTGCAAGACCGCCCCGGAGCGCTAGGCCAATGGTTCAACTTGCACACCTGGACCGACGTCTGGATTGACGAAAATTCACCACGCAAGTAAACGCGGCAGAAGGATCGTCCGAACGATCGAGCTGATTTGAAGCAACCAAGATGAACAGGCCGGAGTTGAACCGTCCGAACGAGGGTTGATTAGTTGCGGGACTACATCATTCGAAGGGTCCTGTTGCTCGTCCCGAACCTGTTCATCTTGGCGACGCTGACGTTTTTCCTCGCCCGGGTTTTGCCCGGCGACGTCGCCTTGGGGTTGGTCGCCGAAGATGGCAGCGTGATCGACCAAGAAGCGGTCCTAGTCATTAGAGAGCGCCTAGGTCTCAACGACCCCATGCCGGTCCAATATGCCCGTTGGATGATGCAACTCCTGCAGGGCGATCTCGGCAAGTCTGATGTCAGCGATATCTCCGTAGTAAAGGTGGTGGCGGAAACGGCTGAGGTGACTTTTCTCCTGGCGATTCTTTCGGTAATCATAGGTTCATTGATGGCAATACCCTTCGGTATCCTCTCCGCCATGATGCGAGGCAGGTGGCCAGATCAAGTCATCAGAACGTTCTCAGCGGTATTTCTCGCCTTGCCCAACTTCTGGCTCGGCATCCTGCTCCTACTCGCGTTGGTGACGTGGTTCAGCTGGAGCCCACCCATCTTTCAAGAAACGTTCCTCGACGCGCCAGTCGAGCAGTTCCAACGGCTGATATTGCCTTCAGTGGCGATTGGCTTGTCCTTTGCCGCCGTCGCCACGCGCCTCACCCGGTCCACCATGCTCGAAGTGCTCAATCAGGACTACATAAGAACAGCGCGCGCGAAAGGGTTGTTCCCGAACCGAGTCATAATTCGACACGCACTGCCAAACGCGGTCCTACCCGTGATCACGCTATCCGCACTGCTTTTCGCCGGGCTGTTGAACGGAGCAGTCGTTCTAGAACGCATCTTCGCGCTACCCGGAATGGGCGTCGAAATCGTAACTGCGACCTCCGAACGCGACTTCCAGTTGCTGCAAGGGCTAGTCCTCGTGCTCGGAGCGTTCGTGATGGTCTGGATGTTGCTCATCGACTTGATCTACGTGGCACTTGACAAACGGATCCAACTCGATTGATTACGGCGAGAGAAAGTCAGCAAACTTCAACCGAACGAACTGGTCGGTTCGTCAACCCCGTTTGGCGCATGTTGCGAAAGCACCCCACTGGCGCGGCGGGTCTGGTGATTCTGATACTTATTTTGCTCTTCATCTTGAGCGCCGGTTATCTGACGTCGCACAAATACGACCGAACGCTCAGCGGCAAAGCGGCACCCATGATGTCGCGCGGGTTCGACGATGAACTTTTGGTTTTAGGCGGCGACGAACTGGGCCGAGACATCTTGACCCGGCTCCAACACGCAGGCAGAACCTCCTTCGTCATCGGACTCGCCGCGCCCCTTTTGGGAGTTACTTTGGGCACCATCATCGGTATCGTCAGCGCATACCGAGGAGGAATCGTCGATCTGCTCGTCCAACGCGTCGTCGACGTATTGATCTCATTGCCGGGCCTCGTCCTCGCCATGGCGGTCACATTGGCATTGGGCTTCTCGGTCTGGGGGGTGATAATTGCGCTTTCGCTAAACGTCGTAGGCGGATCGTCGCGCGTCGTGCGTTCCCACGCATTGACGCAGTCCCAACTCGAATACGTCCAAGCAGCCAGAGCATTGGGCGCATCCGATCTGCGCATCATCTTCCGCCATCTCCTGCCCAACTCAATGGCCGTCTCGCTGGTGCTATTCACCGTCGGCGTCGGAGCAGCAATCACCGCCGAGGCAGGATTGAGTTTCCTCGGCCTCGGCGTTCAACCTCCCACGCCCAGTTGGGGCAATATGCTGACTTTTGCACAGCAATATTTCCGCTTCGGCCCGCACATCGCCGTGATCCCCGGTTTAACAATCGCCATCGTCGTCTTCGCCATCAACTTGGTAGGCGATTCGCTAAGAGACCTACTAGACCCGCATCTGCGCGGGAGGGGATGAAATAAACCGTTCTGAACATGACGAATCCAACTAAAACCAACACATCTCTACCGAACGTCATATTCATCGTCGCCGATCAGCTCAAAGCCACGGCGCTGCGAATGTACTCTGACATCGGCATCGAGACGCCGTCCCTCGAGCGCATGGCACGCGAAGGCGTCACATATCTCCACGCCGTCACCCCTCACGCCCTCTGCGTGCCCGCACGCGTCTCCATGATGACTTCCCGCTACGCCCACTCCACAGGCAGCCGCCGCAACGAAACCCTTATGCCATCAGGCGAACTCCACGCTTTCCGCATCTGGAAGGAACTCGGTTACACCACTGCCTTGATCGGCAAGAATCACTGCTTCATCAGAGAAGAAGACCTCGACCTCTTTGATGTGCGATGCGAATTGACGCACGGAGGAATGCCGCGCTCGAACTATATGGGCGACGTCCAGGGCAACAAGGGAATGGAATGGGTCGTCCCCGAAGACGTCATCATCGAGGCACACTCCACACGAAACAACATGCCCGAACAAAGCCCTAGCTTCGGCTATGCAGTGACCGACCATCCGATCGAGGGCTACTCAAACTCCGCGTTGTCGATCCAAACCAAAGCGTTCATCGACCGTTTCGGTAGCGATCCCGGCACAGCAGATCACAAGCCGTTCGCTCTCGTGCTCTCCTATCCCGATCCCCATCACCCACTCGAAGCACCGCGCAAATACGCCGACATGATCCCGCCCGAAAGCGTCGTCATGCCGCCGCAAAGGTCAGACGAATACACGGATGGGAAGATCCCGGTCCGCAACCGCCAGCTCCACGACATGCTAGGAGTGAGCGATGACGACCCCGAAGACGTCCGCAACGCCATGGCCGTCTACTTGGCGATGACTCGTCACCTGGACGATGGAATCGGCCAAGTCCTCGACCATCTCGAGGCAACCGGACTCAGAGAAAACACCATCGTAGTCTTCACCGCCGATCACGGCGACTTCAACGGCGAACACGACATGCTGGGCAAAGGCGGAGTCTTTTGGGACGCCTTGGTGCGCGTCCCAATGCTCGTTTCCTGGCCCGCCGGAGGCGTCCCATGCGGCGAGGTCGACGATTCCATGGCCAATACCATCGATCTGTTGCCGACTATCCTCCAACTCTCAGAAGTTGCAGATTTCACCGCCGTCCCCGTCGGTGAAGACGGCGAGGAGTTGGAGCGACCAGGACCGCTCGTAAATCACGACATCGATTCAGATCAGATAACTTCCGAAACTCTCCGCCGGATTCAAGGACGACCGCTTCCCACTGCAACCGACTCGCCACCCCGTGTCGCCGCGTTCAGCGAATACGGCACCGGCGGCGCTCCGCTGACCGACGAAACCCTGCGCGATCTCATGGACCAAGGCTACGTTGGCCGAAATCTGCTGATGGAGACCCTCTGGATACGTGAGGCGGAAGGGCGGCGCAGAATGGTAAGGACCAAAGACTGGAAATACGTTACCGATCCTGATGACGACCGCGGTGACGGGCCCAACGGCTCCGACGAGTTGTATGACCTCGTTTCCGACCCTTGGGAACTGAATAACGTCGCCGGCGATCCAGCCAACCTGCCCATCATCTCCCAGATGCAATCCCTCCTCTTAAGGTGGGCCACTGATACCGAAGACTACGATCCCGTGCTACTGCCAACGACATTCGGCCGGCGCGAATACATCCCATCCGAAGGACGATGGGGAACCAAACGCGGATAATTCCAATTGGCCCTCCTCGAAATCGAAAACCTCAAGACCTATTTCTACGGTGACGACGCGATTGTTAAAGCCGTAGATGGCATCACGTATGACATCGAGGAGGGAGAGACGGTCGCGCTCGTAGGGGAGAGCGGTTGCGGCAAATCGGTCAGTTCGTTAAGCATCCTCGGCCTCATTCCGTCGCCGCCCGGCAGGATCGTCGACGGCGAGGTCAGATTCCGCGGCACCGATCTGCTGCAACTCCCGGCATCAGAGATGCGAAGGTTTCGAAGCCGGCGCATCGCCATGGTCTTTCAAGAACCGATGTCATCACTGAACCCCGTCATCAACATTGAGACTCAACTCGTCGAAGGCATGATGACACAGCTATCGCTCACCAAAGGACAAGCTCGGACCAAGGCGTTAGACCTGCTAGACACCGTGGGTATCTCGGATCCGGAACGTCGGATGTCTCAATTTCCGCACGAATTCAGCGGAGGGATGAGACAGCGAGTCATGATCGCCATCGCGCTTAGCTGCGATCCGGACATGATCATCGCCGATGAGCCCACCACGTCGCTCGATGTAACCATCCAGGCGCAAATCCTCGACCTCATGCAGACCCTCACGCGCGAACGCGGCATGGCCCTGCTCCTCATCACCCACAACCTCGGCGTCGTCGCCCGATACGTCGAACGAATCAACATAATGTACGCGGGCAGAATCATCGAACACGGCTCCGCTACCGACATCTTCGAGAAGCCATCCCACCCGTACACCGTAGGACTCCTCAACTCCATACCCCGCATCGACCGCGACACGCGCGAGAGCCTCGATCCCATACCCGGCCAACCGCCAGATCTATCGCGTCTGCCAGCGGGTTGTCACTTTGCAGAACGATGCAGAAACGCGATCGAACGTTGCGAAACCGAGTATCCAAACACCATCACAGTCGAACCGCGTCACACAACAGCCTGTTGGGTCGCCGACCAAATTCACAGCAATTACACCCAACAAGCCCCTTTCGTGCAACGAAAGGGGCGCGAGCGTAGCGAGCGGGGTATGCCCGGGGCGGTAGGGGTTTCACCCGCTCGCGGGTGAAATGTCCGAAGGACGAAGGGACCTCAAAGCGGAACGCCCGACGAGAACCGACAGTAAACAGCAAAATTACGCCTAAACCCTATGACTGCCATCAATAACGGCAATTCCGACCCTTCGGTACTCATCGACATCCAGAACCTCAGCGTCGAATTCTCAGTCGGTTCCGGAACACTCTTCACGCGCAACCGTGCGACGCTTCATGCCGTAGATGACGTCTCGCTGACGATCCGCAAAGGAGAATGCCTTGGATTAGTAGGGGAGAGCGGCAGCGGCAAAACGACACTAGGCCGAGCAATCCTCCAACTGCAGAAAGCCACCAGGGGAGAAGTGTTCTACGAGGGCGAGTCAATGGCTGACATGCGCGGCCGTGACCTACGCACCTTACGGAGAAAGATGCAGATCATCTTCCAAGATCCCTACAGCTCCTTGGACCCCCGGATGTCCGCAGGAGCCATCGTCGGAGAAGGCATCTCGATCCATAAACTCGTTCAGAACCGCAGTCAGTATCGCCGACGAGTAGCTGAACTGCTCGAAATGGTAGGGCTCAACCCGGAAATGGCCCGACGCTTTCCACACGAGTTCAGCGGTGGCCAGCGCCAACGCATCGGCATCGCACGCGCCCTTGCTGTAGAACCCGACTTCATCGTCTGCGACGAGCCAGTTTCGGCGCTCGACGTCTCCATCCAAGCCCAAATCCTCTCCCTGCTGACCAACCTCCAGTCCGACCTCGGACTCACCTACCTCTTCGTCGCGCACGATCTGTCAGTCGTAAGACACATCAGCGACCGCGTCGCCGTTATGTACCTCGGCCGCATCGTCGAAGTCGCCACCAGCGCCGATCTCTACAAAAACCCGCTCCATCCATACACCTACGCACTCATCTCCGGCATACCCATCCCCGACCCCCGCATCGAAGCACAACGACAACGCGTCGTCCTAGGCGGCGAAGTCGCCAACCCCGCCGACCCACCAACCGGCTGCCACTTCCACCCCCGCTGCCCATTCGCCACCGAACAATGCGCCATCGAAAAACCCCAACTACGCCAAATCGACACCACCCGCCTAGTAAGCTGCCACCGCGCCGACGAACTAACCCTAGAAGGCGTCTAATCCCCTCCTTGAGAAGTGGATAGGGATAGGTCCCGTAGGGGCGAACCCTTGTGGTCGCCCGTCCCCTTTCGCAAAGCGAAAGGGGACGCGAGCAAGCGAAGCGAGATCGCAGGGGTATGCCCGGGGAGGTGGGGCCTATGTCATCCTCAACAGACCGCCCATCCACCTGTCATTCTGAACGCAGCGCAGCGGAGTGAAGAATCTCACACACCCTCCCCCGACGACGTGACCAGAATCCTCTCTACGCTCGCAAATACAAACTGCCTCTAGCCTCGCGAAGGCGCGCTGCGCCGTAATGACGTAGGGCGAACCCTTGTGGTCGCCCATGCAACCAAACAACCATCACACAAATCCTGTCCATCCATGCAAGCCCTAAAGTCCCCTTCGCGCAGCGCAAGGGGACGCGGAGCCCAAGAGACCGACACAAGAACGCAGGGGATGCCCGCCCTCGTTTGCCACCTCACGTCGCGAAATCACCCCTGAGAACCAGTACTACCGATACACAACCCTCGTATCGCAGATCAAATCGTGCAACCCACGTTTGTCCGGCCTGAACAAGATCATCAGGAAACCAACGCCGAAGATCAAGAATGAAATGGTGTAGCACAAATACCGAGCGAATGCCCTACCAACCCCGATTTTCGCCCCGTCATTCCGGATCACTCGTAGCCCTAATATTTGCTTGCCGAGAGTAGTCGACAAAGTCGATACCAAGATCGTGAAATACAACACGGGCATTGCCACGAAAACCCAGCCAAACCTCCCTACCAACACTGGTTCATCTGAGTCCAATAAAAACAAGGTCAGCACCACCGCCAATGCAAAAGCCACAACTGAATCGATCAAGTATGCGAAGAGCCTTTCAAAGAAACCGGCAGGTAGACCAGATCGCAGGTCAGTATCTGTGTCGTACTGAGGCGCATAACTCTGTGAAGACGAACTCTGTCGTGATCGCCCCTCACCAAACGCGTACCCACAAGAGTAGCAATACTCCGAACCCTCCTCATTCGTACTGTTGCACCGAGGACACGAAACCACCGCCGGCGGCGGACTGTACCATTCCCTTCCGGGCGACGAATCCGCACGAGGTCGTCGCCATGCCTGAGGCCCGGATGCTGAGCGAGTCTCCCCCCGTTGCGATCTGTCGTACTCCGCCCGACTCTGTGCATCCTTCAAGATCGCCCACGCCGCATTCACGCGCTGCATCATCCGCATCGCATACTCGTCGTTGGGATTACGATCAGGATGCCACCGCAACGCGTGCTGACGATAGGCCGCTTGGATTTCGGCAGTCGTAGCGTCCGTCGCGACCCCCAGCACCTCGTACGGATTCAGCGAGAACGATTCAGGGCGCATTCAGAGCAGTTTTCTGTCGGAGAGAACGCGTGGTTAATACTGCAAAATTTCCACGCGGCGATCAACGTAACCGATTTTAGCCCCATCCCACGAAAACGTGAATCCACAGGGGTCTAAGGAAGGCATTCCACCCCATCATCGCCACACCACAGTCCATGAAATCCTACAACAGTGCTAATATCAATGCATGACCAAAAAACAACCTCATAAACCCCGAAACCTAACCCACAACCAGATCCGAAAGACCCGGAAAGACCCGGTGTGGTTCGCCAAAAACATCCTCTCCGCAAGACCGTGGAAAAAACAACGCGACATCCTACACGCCCTTACACAACACCGCAACATCGCAGTCCGATCATGTAACGGCTCCGGAAAATCCCACGCTGCCGCCATTGCTACCCTTTGGTGGCTAATGGCATACAAAGACGCCACAGTCATCACCACCGCTCCTTCCAAGCGACAGGTCAGACAAATCTTGTGGCGCGAAATCAATTCGCTCTACCAGCGCAACAAAGACCTCATCCAAGGCAAGATCACCCAGACCCAACTCGAAATCTCTCCGCGCCGATTCGCCATCGGATTCACTGCCAGCTCCGACGTCCTGTTCCAGGGATTCCACAGCCCAAACCTCCTTGTCATCGTCGATGAAGCTTCAGAGGTCAGAGAAACCATCTACGACGGAGTCCTGAGCTGTCTCACTTCATACAACTCGAAACTACTCCTCATCGGCAACCCCACAAGCCGCGCCGGTACCTTTTACGACGCATTCCACGACAAGCGCCACTTTTGGCACAACATTCACATCTCGGCACTCGAAACACCCGCTTTCCAGCAAAACTCCGACGATCACGAATTCCTCCAAAACGCCAAATGGCATCCCTTCAGAGAAAACCTCGATGATCCCAACGGCATCGCCACACCCGAGTGGGCACAAAACATCGCCGAACACCACGGCGAAAATTCCGACACCTACAAAATCCGAGTCCTCGGACAATTCCCCAAACCACGCCGCACAAAAAGACGAAATCCCCGTACCACCGGGTTTCCCCCGCTCGCGGGGGAATGTGCCACGCAGAGTAACTACGGCTACGACGTGGCAGAAGGACGAAGGGGGCCCGCCGCGCAACTCGACCCGGACCATAAGCCCGAGGTCATCCCATCCACACCCAAAAAGCCCCGCCCCCGCCGCTCCCGCACCAGGTACTGGTACCACCGGTAATTTCTGAAAATTTCGAGAAAATAGCACAAATGAATCAAATCATGTGTATCATTAAAGATGAAGACTTCAGGCAGCGCCGTGCTGACGAGTGCGGACACCAATCTAGCCGATGGACAACAGGGATAAGCGTTAGATCGTGAGAGCGATGCACAAAACAAGCGAGTACACGGGGTCCCGAGAGGGTAACCCGGACTCGCGTGCGGGCTCGAGCGATCTCTGGCGACGCCCCTCAACCGAGTTGGAGCCGGTTGCAGCGTCCGGAGGTTCCGTTCGAAACGATCGAAGTAACAAGTCCCGGTCGCCGAGGGCTAATGCACCCGCGGCTGAACGAGCCAGCAGACATCGCCTGACCGTCGCGGAGCGACGGCGCAGGAGATGTCTCGCCAAGGGCCGGGTAAACGGTCGTGGATTCGGAAGATGTCGGACCCTAGTCGCCGAGGGTCACGGCTACGGCACCAGGATGTGCAAAACTACCCGATGGGAAGCGACTGCGCTCAAACTCAAAGTCGCAACCCGGGCCCACGGTCTGGCAACGTGGGCAGTGACCGGATCAGGGAAGCTAGTAGTTCAACACCTCGCACAACGCGGCAACGCCTGATGGATTGCGACCCCTCGCGAAAGGTCGCAATCCACTTCAACGGCAAAACAAAACCAGCGGACGTACCATCCGCTATATCAACACACCTTCACCCCCGCCAACCCGTAGGGGCGATCCCTAGTGGTCGCCCCACTGTCCCCTTTCGCAAAGCGAAAGGGGACGCGGAGCGAAGCGAACGCAGGGGTATGCCCGGGGACGGGGAGGGGCGGCCGGGTTTCCCCCGCTGTGCGGGGGAAATGTCCGAAGGACAAAGGGGGCGCGTTAGCACTACCAAACCAAATAATCCCACAGACCGAGTTTTTCAACACTCTCTCCAGACGGCACATGGTTCGAAAACCCCACACCGATAGAATCTCCGATTTGAAACCACCTTCGCTTGAATTGACCTCGCGGCGCACAACCAATCCCCAATCCCAACATCGATACACACAGATTCCAGTGAACCTCACTAAACAACTAGATCGCATCGCGACAACCGCGTCCAAACCAGTCGACGGTGCCTCGGCAGCCGTCTTTCGGATGATCTTCGGCGTCCTTTCGTTCGTCGCAATCATCCGGTTCTTCATAAACGATTGGATCGACAGAATCTACGTCCAACCCGAGTTCCACTTCAAATACATCGGGTTCGAATGGGTGCAACCATGGTCCGCAACCGGATTGAACATTCACTTCGCCGTGCTGGCGGTATTGGCGCTGTTTATTGCGGCAGGACTTTTCTACCGAGCGAGCACGATCCTCTTCTTGCTCGGATTCCTATACGTCGAACTCTTGGACTCGATCACTTACCTCAACCACTACTATTGGCTGAGTCTGACCACCCTGTTGATGGTTTTCATGCCCCTGAACCGAATGTGGTCGGTCGACGCGTTGTTGAATCCATCGCTGCGGAACCACACAGTCCCGGTCTGGGTGGTTTGGTTCATCAGAGCGCAACTCGGTGTCGTCTACGTCTTCGGAGGCATTGCCAAACTCAATCCAGACTGGCTTCTCCAAGCCATGCCGATGAAAATCTGGATGTTCCAGCACGGGGACAGATCGCTGATCGGCCCCTTGATGCAGCAGGAATGGTTCGCACACGCAATGAGCTGGACCGCCGCCGTTTTCGATCTGACGGTCATTTGGTGCCTGCTTTGGAAACGAACACGCCCCTTCGCGTTCGTAGCTCTAATGGGTTTTCACCTGACCTCGTGGCAGCTGTTCCCTGCACTTGGAATGTTCCCCTGGTTGATGATGGGATCGATGTTGATCTACTTCGACTACGACTGGCCGAGGAGAATCAGCGATTTCGCGAAGCGTCGCATCCGGCCGCGAACAGGTATCAGCGATGTGAACTCCGCTGTGACCGGTATCAGTTCGGACGTGAGCCGAACGAGTGCATTCCGGGTTTGGTCCCAACGCGCTGCCGTTATCGCAATCGTAGTGTTCGTCGCGTTTCAGTTGCTGTTTCCGCTTCGCCACTGGGCATACCCGGGCAACGTGCGTTGGAACGACGAGGGCTATCGGTTTTCCTGGCGAATGATGCTCTCCGAAAAGATCGGATACGTCACGTACAAGGTCGTAAACAACGACACCGGCGAATACTGGCGGGTCGAACCGTCGGAGTACTTGACGCCGTTGCAGATAGAACGGATGTCGGTCTGTCCCGACATGATTCACGAACTGGCTTTGGCCATTGCCGAGGATTTCCGCAACCGCGGCCATGGCGACGTAGCGGTCTTCGCCGACGCATTCGTCACCTTTAACGGTCGACCAAACACGCGGATCATCGATCCAGATTTCGACCTAGCGACTGTTAACCGTAGCTTTTTCCCCAAAGATTGGATACTGCCGGCGCCGATCGATCGCGCCTGAATTCTCTATCCACCGTCGCCATCAGTGTCTGCAAACCCAACGGTGATTCCGAGCAAACTGACTACCTCAGTGTTAATCGCCACCTGAAGTTCCTTCAGCGCCTCATATACAGCGATAGCGGTTGCGCGATCGGTATGGATCGTCTGATCTAGCGGTTCTTTTAGCTCATCAATCGCATCGATCGCATTCGAAAAACCAGCCAGTACCCGTTCATCCGCCTCTTCAGAGATCCCCGCAACTAAAGCTCCGATTCCGTATATCTCTTCTGCAGTTCCCGCTAGACCCGTGTAGGCCTCTTGCATGCTGAGCACTTGGTTGCGCAGATCCGCCACGCCGTTCCGCGCGGGACCGCTTCGGATCGCCGCCGGATCAGCATCGCTGTCGTTCATACCCAAAGCACTCCCCAGCTGCATGTCGGTGATGGAACGCAAAAGGAAGACCGAAGTGCGGACGACTTCAGATACGGCCGCCAAAGGAAGAAGCGAACTCGACGCTTGCCCGGTGAATTGGTCTGCGTACGGCGCATCGCCAGGCGGTCCAACGACCCAGTCCGATAGCAAACCGGCCGTCTCTGCCGCCGCGACGTCCGCTGCCGAAACAAGGTATTCGCACCGCAACGTTCCCGGTTCGGAGAGAGTTGAAACGACGTCGTCTCCTTCGAAAAGGAGGTACTCGATCGCGCCCAAACCTCGTTGAGTAGTCGACAAAAACTCTCGGACATACTCCGAAGTGATGCTGTCTCTAGACGATAGTGTGTTCTCGATTCGCTCCGGCTCGACCGGCCACCAATCGACGAATGACCGGCTCCGACGATCCATCGCTGGTCCCAGACCCACGGCGCGTGAGCGCATCCAGGCGTCTTTAGCGTCTCGCCAATCCTCCCGCGCCTGACTCAGGGTTTCATCCGACGCGGCAGCGCAGAGTGCCCCAACTGCGTCACGCATCTGCGAAGTCTCTTCGTCCACCGTTTCGAAGGCAGGCACGATCACGTTTTCGGTCAAACTGATCAGCACGTCTTCACGGGACACGGACGGACCCGATGAACAAGCCGCCACAGTCAGGAGGATTATCGATATTGCTAGCGTCGCCTTCATAGCGAGTGTGAGTCCGATCAGAGGGATTTCAAGAACGCGATGAGCGCTGCACGTTCGTCGCGGGACATATCGCGAAACGCGTCGCGTGACTTCTCAGCCTCCCCGCCGTGCCATAGGATCGCCTCAGCGAGATTTCGCGCACGCCCGTCGTGGAGGAAGCGGGTGTGGTTGTTAACGTTTTCGACAAGTCCGATGCCCCACAACGGGGGAGTGCGCCATTCGGAACCGGTTGCCAGAAAATCTGGCCGTCCATCCGCCAGATCTTCGCCCATATCGTGGAGCAAGAGGTCAGTAAACGGGAATATCTCTTGCCCGGACAACGCTGCAATTTCGTGTTCGCCCGTCGTATAACTCGGTGTGTGACAAGCCGCGCAACCCGCTTTCAAAAACATCTCAGCGCCTTTACGCACCTCGGGTTCTTCTACATTCCGCATCGCAGGGACTGCCAGCGTTTGAGTGTAGAAGACCAATTTGTCGGATCTGGCGGCTGGGACTTCAGGTTCTCCGCCGTTGACCGCCGCCGCACATGCCAGTTGAGATGAAGGGCAGTTTTCCGCCATGTGGTGGACCGATGTGATGCCGATATCGCCAAAAAACGCGCCCAATGACTGTTGCTCGACGCTGGGTTCATTTGCCTTCCAACCGAATCTGCCCAAGACATGTTCTTGGCGCTCGATGTCCCATACCATGTTGGGTCGACCGGAAATCCCATCGCCGTCTTCGTCGTCTGGGTCCGATTGGGCAAGAATGTCTTCCGCTTTGATCGCCTCGAGAAGACCCATACCGATGACCGGTGGTGCAATCCTAGGAGAAGTCATGATGTCTGCGGATAAATCCCCAAACGCCAATTCGATGAATCGATATGTTGGCATCAACAGCGTGTAAGGTTCACCGTCGCCATACTCTCCCTTGATCTCTACGTAGTCGATCTGGAAACGTCCTTCAGGTTCGACTTGATTGATGGCTCGATCTTGGAGCTGGTTACCGTAGTTCGGGTCGCCCAGCGGTGCGCCTTCGAGCGTGGTTCCCGGGATGCTCAGCCGGATCAATAATCCGCGTTCCGGGTCGTCGTGGTCCGTCGGCGGTCGACCGCGACCGTCGAGCACATGACAAGAGGAGCACGAAAGCGCGTTGAAAGTTGGGCCCAAACCGTCCCTCGCCTCTGTAGACGCGGGCGCGGTCACCCAGTTCTGTTCGAAGAAGCTGTCTCCGACTTCGAACACGCGCTTTTCACCGGTGTTGAGATTGCGTGCTGACATGCTGAACGCGTTCCGGTTATCCGTGAACGCCGTCGTTTCGCCACCGAGTTTTGGGTTGAGCAACGCGTCAACATCACCGTTGGCGGAACACGCAGTCAGCGTTGAGAGGAAGGCGACAAAGGCAATCGCGGCGTAGACGTTTTGCCGCCTTTCTCTCCAAAACCGGTGCAGTCCAGATCGGGGATCCAACGAATTCATGCACCGAGTTGTTAGGTCCAGTTTCAGCAGCCTAACTTACGCTGATCGTGATGCCGATCGCAGTTGCAGCCGACACGATCGTGTCTGTCTGTTTCTCCAAAGACTCGATCGTGCGCAGCACCGCTGACCTGCCTGGTGCACTGTCGGGAACAGTATCCGTCAGGTGGTTGTCAAATGGAGCCGGAATGTTGTTCGCCAAGTTGATGCTGGCCGCAACTTGATCCTTTAGCGTCTGAGCCAACTCTTCGTCTTCAGCCGCTACGACATCCAAGATGCCAACGCCTGACACTGAACCGTAGTCGCCCATCAACACCATCTGGATACCAAGGGCATTGCCAATGATGTCCGCGTTCGTGTTGTCGGAGAAGCAGGAGTGCTCGTCTTCCTGCGAACGCTCTTGGTACGCCACGGTCATACGCTCGCCAGCGAGTTCACCTCGACTCAGCTCGCCTATGCCAGTGATGATGTTCGTCAGCGCCTCATCTGTGTCAAGCGCCAAGAACTCGGAACGGTAGTTGCTCCGGCCAGGAGCCCACTCGTCCACCAGTCCCTGCAGATGGTCAATCAGCACATCCGACGCTGTCGCAAGGTAAACGCCGCGGCGATCCGCGTTTTTGGCGGTCGTGTAGTCGTCAGCCGGACGCGCACCTGGCCCCACGGCATTCAAGTCCTGTCCCCAGAGCAGGAATTCGATCGCATGCCAACCAGTCGATACATTTGCCTCGCCGCCCTCTTCATTTAGGGAAACGATCAGATCGGCGGTGATTTCTGGGTACTCATCCACCATGTTGATGATGCCCGCGTCGGGGTCGCTCTCGACGTAATCGATGTACGCCTCATCGAGCGGCCACGCGTTGATCAAACCCTCAGGCCCATCCTCTTCGTTGTCGATCGGACCATCGTAAAACCTAAACGCTTCCGTCGGTCCGTAGTCGTCGCGTGCCCTCAACCAAGCGCGCTTTGCGCCTTCCAGAGTTGCAGAAGTCGGGTCCGCTATAAAAGCGTCAATCGCGCCATCCATCTCCCGGGCCGAAGACAGGCTCTTGCTGTAGAGAGCGTGTACTCCAGCCGCGTAGTTCTCAACGGCTTCTTGCTTGACATCGACTTCGTCACCGCCGCCGAGCGCGTCACAACCGATTGCCGTTGATATCGCAGCCAGTGCTAGCAGCAAGCCGACTAGGTATCTTTTTCGCATTCGTTCCTCCGAATCGTCATGGCGCCGTCATTGGATCGATATATTCTGACCAATTTAGTCAGCAACGAGAAAATTCTATACCTATTCGGTAATAAATGCTAGTCGGCAAAACAAAAAAGCCGCGCTGCTCTCGTGTTGAACGGCAGCAATTGAGGACAGATCAGTTGACTCGCGCAGTTGAGGATTTAGTCGCGTCGTCGACCGTAGCGAGCGGAAGCTTCGAGCAAGCTTCAGCCGAGTTGCCGCAACCTAGGATCGAGTCGGTCGCGGAGCCAATCCCCAAAGAAGTTCAACGACATCACCGTCAGGAACAGGGCAGTGCCGGGGATCACCGATGTCCACCAAGCAGTCTGCAAGTAGTCGCGACCCTCAGCGACCATGTTGCCCCAAGACGGCGTCGGCGCCGGTATGCCCGCTCCTAGAAAGCTCAGCGTGGCTTCGTACAAGATCAGATTCCCTACGCTAAGCGAAGCGATCACCGTTATCGTGCCGATCGTGCCGGGCAAGATGTGACGCGCTAATATCCGAGTCGTCGAAGCGCCCGAGATTTTCGCCAACGCCACGTAACCGCTCTCTTTGATAACCAAAACATCAGCCCTCACGTTGCGGACGAACGATACCCATGCCACCAAGATCATCAAAACCATGATGGTTTGGAAACTCGCCCCGACAATGATCGCAGCGACCAATGCGAGCAACAGGAATGGGAACCCCATCCATATGTCCACGATCCGCGTGACTAATTCGTCCACTACACCGCCAGCGTAACCGGCCAACAGCCCTAGACCTGTACCGATTAACATCCCCGCGGAGAGCGCCACACCCATCACTGACAGCGAAACTCTCGCTCCATGAATCACCCGACTCAGAACATCGCGACCAACATGGTCGCCCCCGAACAGATACGGGCTTCCATCTTGATACAACGGCCGGGAGTTGCGATCGGGCAGCGATTGATCGATCGGATCGTTCGGAGCGATCCAATCCGCACCGACACCCATCGTAACCAACAAAGCGAGCAAGGCCACCGGAAGGATCGGCCATCGCCTCAAGATGTACCACAACGTCAAACGCTGTTGGGCTGCTGGTGAGGATAGCGCCGCGAGGCTGGCTGTTTGCTCGGCGGTCATCTAGTCGTACCTGATAACGGGATTCATGACCCCGTACAGAATGTCGGCCAAAAAGTTCATCGCAACGAAAACGGCCGTGAATACCAGCACCGTGCTGGTCAAAGTCGGGAAGTCATTGTTCCAGACCGCATCAGTCATCAGTTGCCCAATCCCAGGCCACGCGAATATACGCTCGATGACCACAGCGCCGGTCACGAAGCTGGCCAACACGATTGCCGAAGTAGTCAGCGGCTGGAGAATGGCGTTACGGAACGCGTGTTTCCACAGTACCGCGGAATAGTTCGCGCCTTTGGCGCGCGCCATCGTTACGTACTCCGAATCTAAAACCTCCAACATCGAAGAACGGGTTAAGCGCAGCAAAGCAGCCGCTGGACCCCAACCAAGCGCGAACGCCGGCATGATCAGATACTTGAACTTCGTCCAAGTCCAGAACGAGACATTATCGGGGCCCGAAGTCCCCACCGGCAACCAATCAAGTGTTACCGCGAACAAAAGAATCGCCATGATCGCGACCCAAAATATCGGCGCGGCTTGACCTACCAACGCGAACGTTCGACTCGCGTAGTCCGACAACGTACCCCGTTTTACGGCAGAAACAACACCCAACGGTACACCCATCAACACCGACAAAATGAACGAAACGATCGCCAATTGCAACGTCGGCGCAGCACGTTCCCACATCAATTTGCCGACCGACGTTTCCGATACTATCGTCTCGCCAAAATCGCCCGTTAGAACACGTCCCAACCAGACTAAGTACTGCACCACCAGCGGTTTATCGAGCCCCAGTTTTTGGCTGAGTTGCTCGACCCGCTCCGGACTCATCCCGTACCCGCCCGGTTTTGCGAACAGCAACAAAGGGTCGCCCGCCAAACGCGACAAGCCGAACATAAACATCGTTGCCGCGAGCAGCGTGAGTGTGGCGAATATCAGCTTCCTGATGAGGTAGCGACGCATGTTGAACCCATTATCGCCTCAGACGGACGATCCCGGTCCAAGAACCTGCCTCCCACGGATCCACGAGCCGCAGACCCGCAGGAGGCGCAACATAGAGGTCTTACCTCAGGATGATGTTCTCGGGCGAGTTGTAGCTGTTGCCGACATGCATCGGCCATTCCGCGATGTAGTTCGGGTTGGCGTAGTAAGCCTGAGGTACCGTTACGTAGCCGGGGAACAGTGCCCAGTTGTGCATGTACTCGAGGTACGCCTTGTTGATACGGATGCGTTCCTCGCGGTCCGGTTCCGATGCCGCGGCTTCGTACCACGCCAAGATTTCAGGAGATTCGAAACCGCAACTGAAGCCGCCGCGCGTCAACGTCGTCTGGACCAATCCCTTGGGCCAGTCGAATGGGTACGATTCTTTACCGTCATCACACGAGGTCAACATGGGCACCACAGTCGAACGGCTCACCAAACCAGGGCGGAATACACCGTAGGCATACTTGAGCACTTCTACTCGAACGCCGACGTCCTCCCAGAAACCGGCAATGGCATCGCCGATCTCACCGGCAGGCCCCTCACCGCCGCCCAATTCTGGACCGACGAACAGCGGTATCTGGAATCGTGTGCCGTTATCGTCAGCTGGATATCCAGCTTGATCGAGCATGCGACCCGCTTCAGCTGGATCGTATGGATACTCGTACTGCGACTCCCAGTTAGGGTTGAACGTGCTGAAGTAGGTGACGTGCACTGGCTGACCGACACCGCCCAGCACGTGCTCCACGATCGCCTCACGATCCACAGACCGGGCCAAAGCTTGTCGAACCAATCGTGCCTGCTCCATGTCATCGATGCCCGAAGGATTGTCCGCGTCTTCGGGATTGTGAGGGTTGCCGACCCACGGGATCTCCCGCACGAACACGCCGTGCGACGGGAAATCGATCGCCTCTCCGGTAATCGCATTGGTCGTCTCCCAAAGGTTGCCAGGGAACATGACGCCTTCTTGGATACCTGCGCCAGCACCCACCTCCAAGAAACCAGACTGCTTCATGCGAGCCAAGTCTTTCGGATCGATGAAGGAAACGTCCGATTCGCCGTTCTGCAGCAACGCCACACGGGTGAACTCTTCGGGAACCGCCAATACTCTGATGGATTCAATCGACGCGTTCTTACGCCAGTGGTCGTACCCAACCTTTGTCATCGTCGCGCTCGTACCAGACTTGAAATCGGTTACCGCGAACGGACCAGTGCCCACGAAGTTGTCCTTGAGCCAGTCACGTCCGTTCTCATCGAATGCACGTTTCGACGTCGCGATGGTCGTCAGACCACCTGAAGCCTCTTGGTTCAGGAAGTTGCTCGCCCAGCGGACATCGAAGTTGTTAAACTGCGCGGTTATCGTGTAGTCGTCAATCGCTTCTACCGGAACGTCGCCGAACAACGCCGTTAGGTTCGCTGCACTCGCCGCAATCGATTCGGGGTTGATTGCCGGGTTAGTGCGGTTCATCACCCACGCGATGTCTTCGGCTTTCAACTCACCCCAATCGTTGTGGAACTGGACGCCTTGCCGGATCGTGATCGTCACGGAGCTCAGGTCACCCGCCAGGTCCCAAGACTCTGCCAGCATTGGGATGTCCCAGTCAGCGTCACCCGGAGTGAAAAGACTCTCTCCGGCACCCCAATTTCGTGCGCCACCCAAGGGCGCGTCAGGTAAGCTTCCACCGTTGCCGGTGATGGCTCCCAACGCCGATCCGACGTCCGCGAAGATAACGTGGCCGGGTTGGCTCTTGGATTGCGGCAAGTCGATCAAGTCAACCGTCTCCTCCATCATCGCCTCGGGCGTCGCCGTCACAACGACTTCGACTTCCTTCTCCACCTCCACAACCTTCGCGACCTCTTTCTCAACTACCACTTCCTTCTCCACCACCACGGTCTCGACGACTCTTTCGCCAGGCACTTGTTCTTTAACTACGACGGTGTGGACAACCGTTTCAGTGCCACCACAAGCGATCGCGAGCACCGCAACAGCGGCCATGGCCGAAAGTAATGCGGTAGCCACGGCCTTTCGTTTGGGGATCGATATTAAGACTCTCATTGGTCACGCTCCAGTGAACTCAATTTCCATGTCTCCGCTGGACTCTCATGGTGCCGCGCGCTATCCGCTCGCAAGCACGCGACTTTCTTGCGTCCACGGATGAGGCTAGGTTACACCCAACCCACAAGTTTGCGCGATGCGAAACACAAACACCAGAAGATTATGAAAATCGACGCTTTGACGACGTATCTCGGCGTCGATCCGCGATTGTGTGGCACCGCCCCGTACGCGATTCTGGGCGCAAGAATCAGGTTGCAAACGCCATCCTAGTGCAGCTCTGCGACCCAGATTCTAGAGCTGCCGCAAAGTCGGGTCTACGCGATCGCGGAACCAGTCACCGAGGAAGTTGCCTGACATCACGACCATCGCAATGACCATTCCCGGGAAGAACGATGTCCACCAAGCAGCGTCGATGTATTGACGCTCTTCGCTGATCATTCGCCCCCAAGAGGGTTCGGGTGGTGGTATACCGGCACCCAAGAAGCTGAGTGCCGCCTCGGTGAGGATAATGTTCCCGGTCTGCAACGTGGCAGTCACGATAACGATGTTGACGACACCTGGGAGGATGTGTCGAACCATGATCCGCGCGTTCGACGCGCCCGCGACTCTTGCTAATGAGACGTATTCACGGCTTTTAAGCGACAACGTTTCCGCCCTCACCAATCGGACGGCGCCCGGCCATGAAAGCATCGCTAACACGCCGATCAGCGTCCAGAGCCCCTGTCCCAAAACCAACACTACTACCAAGATGATTAGTAGCCCAGGAAGGATGTTCCACGCGTCAACTAACCGCATGACAATGTCATCTATGAGCCCGCCGAAATAACCCGCCACCAAACCGATCGTTGTGCCTACGATGACGCCAGTTCCGACTGCCGCGACGACGACAAGAACGGTGATGCGTGCTCCCGCAATGATCTTGCTCAGGACATCACGCCCCAGCGCGTCGGTCCCCAAGACGTACGATGGTGAACCTTCCTCCATCCAAAACGGCGGTGTATGGCGTACTTTAAGATCTGCCCTTTCGGGATTGTGCGGAAGAAGCCACGTCTCCGCGACCGCGGTGAAGAGCAGCAGCGCGACGATAAATGCCGGGATAACCGGATATCGACGAAGGAACTGTAAGGGCGAAATCCGTCGCCTTTGGACGGTTACAGCAGCAGCCTCTTGGCTGTCGGACCTGCTATCTGTTGCCACAGTGGTGATAAGGGGACTCCTAGTTGTATTTGATGCGTGGATCCAACAAAGCGTAGACGATGTCGAGCATGATAATCATGATTACGAATGCAAAACCGTAGATGATAGTCAATCCTGCCAGCAACGGATAATCTGTTGCCCACAACGCATCGATGGCAAGCCTGCCCAATCCCGGCCATGCGAACACACTCTCGATGATGATCGTGCCGTTCAACAATCCGAACAACACGAAGACCGAAAATGTCAAAGGTGGAATGATGGCGTTACGAAAAGCGTGTTTCCATCGCACCGGCGCCTGCGAAACACCTTTGGCACGTGCGAACTTGATGAATTCGGAATCTAGGATCTCCAGCATCGATGTACGGGTGATCCGAAGATATGATGCAGCCGGGAACCAACCTAGCGCGACGGCTGGCATTATGAAGTTCCTTATCGCGATTCCTTCCCCTTTCGTCCCGCTCGGCAACCATCCGAGATTTACCGCGAACAAGAAAATCATGACTAGTGCCAGCCAGAATATCGGCACCGACTGTCCAAACAGCGCGAACCCCCTAAACAAATAGTCGAGGAATTTCCCGCGATTCGTAGCAGAAAACACGCCAAGTGGCACTCCGACGATAGTGCCCAACAGCCACGCGGCGATGCCCAGCTGGATGGTGTTGGGAGCTTTCTCCCTTATGGCGGACAGTACTGGCCGTTGCAAGGTCACGCTGTCGCCAAAGTCGCCGGTCAATATGTCGCCCATCCAGAGCGCGAACTGTATTGGAACCGGCTTGTCGAGATTCAGCCTTCGTCCCCAATCTTCCCAAACGGCAGGATCAATCCCTACCGAATCTTCGCCGATAAAAAAGTACCTCGGATCCCCTTTGACCCGCGAGAGTGAAAACACGATCAGCATCGCGAGTAAAAGAGCGATGATCCCGAGGACCACCCTTCTGGCGACAAATTGTCCCATCGATTAGTGAACCGTCCGTCGTTTTGATCTCGACGTTTGCCACGAAAGGAGCCTAATCCGCTAAGGTGTGCGGATTAGGCTCCTTTCACTGAGTCGGGCGTTTCGTACTCTACTTGATGACTATGTCCTCAAGCGGGTAGATCATGTTGACTGGCGCAGTGTGCATCGCGATCTTCTTGGGTTCCCAACTGATTAAGTCTCCGTTGTAAACCGTGAACACTGGGATTTCGTACGTGGCAGGGTCCCAGTGCCAGAACGCTTCGTGGTTTCCAAACTGAACAGCCATCTCGTTGCGCCGCCCAATGTCTTCTTCGCCAAGCATGTTTCCGTAGATCCGCTGGTAGAACGGTATACCACCGCTCCACATGATGCCGCCGGCGAACCACGCTTGCGCTTCGCGAGCTTTGGCGAAGTGCGCTGGCATTCCGCCCTGCTCGCCGTCGTGCACCAAATGGATGAATGAACGGTCGACGAACGTCGGGTGCCAAGTCGTGAACGGACCGAGGTGGAACTCGACGGTGACATTCAACGTGTCTTTCCACATCGAAGCTATCGCTTGGTGAGCTTCGCTCGGTTCGTTACCGGCCCACCATCCGATTGTGAACCCATCAACGCCGGCCTCAGCCATCAGCGCCTGAGCGCCATCCGGATCGTAAGGCACACACCACGAGTCATCGTGGGTAGGATCGTTGACTGAGATCGCCCAGTTGCAAGCCTGTGAACCTAGTCCCTCGAAGAGACCGTCCACCAATGCCTGTTTGTCGATCGCCTTGGCCATCGCCAAACGGACCTTACGCGCGTTTTCCATCTCAGGACAGATGCCGGCCGGGTCTGACGGCACTTCTTCTAGGAGAACGTCCCAGTCGCAGTCCGAACCCGGGAGGTCGTAAAAACTGACCCATGGGAACGCTTCAGGGTTCTTCTTCGCTTCGTCGTAACCCGGGTTGTCCAGGGGCTCGCCTGTCTTAGGGTTCGTCAGCTCCAAGAAGTTCGGGTTCATTCCGATGTGCAAGATCACAGTCTGAAGCAAGCGTCGTACACCACCAGCTTCTTCCAACCTCCGTGTGTTCGGGAGGGTTACGT
This sequence comes from Dehalococcoidia bacterium, assembly GCA_965203505.1. Taxonomy (GTDB): domain Bacteria; phylum Chloroflexota; class Dehalococcoidia; order Lucifugimonadales; family Lucifugimonadaceae; genus Bin127. The sequence goes on along the minus strand of OZ241880.1, from coordinate 2,581,615 downwards.
GCGTAATCATCGCTTCGCCGCTCTCGAACATCGCGATCCTGGAAGCCTCTTCCGGAACCTCTAGTATCCGGGCCGACGCGATATGCGCGGCTTGGTTGTAGTGCTCAGGTAGGGCATCGAGGATGATCTTGTCGTTGTCGCGCCACTGCCGGATCTCAAACGGTCCGGTGCCGACGAAGACGTTACGCATCCCTTCCTTGCCGTACTCGTCGTAGATCGTCTTGCTGTTGATGCCGTACGCATCTCGAAGGTTAGAGAACAACCAACCCGGAGCCCGGCTGTCATACTTGATGATCTCCGTCTCTGCGGTGTACTGGTCAATCGCGACCGTCTCGCCGTAGCAGCAGGTCAAGTCACCACCGACGTCGTGCAAAGTTTCGGGGTTCACGTTTGGGTTAACTGTGTTGGTGCTCCATGCGAAGTCTTCAGCTGTAACCTCGCCCCATCCTTTATGGAACTGAATGCCGGGGCGGATGTGCCACGTGAACTTCGATTTATCTGGTGCAAGCTCCCACGACGCGGCGACTGCCGGGATAACCCTGCCGTCCGCCGACCATTGAACTGGGGTGTCCCAGACGCTGTAGTAGTACTGCTCGTTCGAACACGTAGGTACGCACAACTCCGGAGTGCCGACGGGCAATCCGACGGTCTGCAACGCGGCTACGAATTCGCCCGTCTGCTCCTTCGGCATCATCATCGCGTCTCCGGCCATCGCCTCGGGTGTCGCAGTCACGACGACTTCCTTCTCAACCTCAACCGCGACTTCTTTCTCAACCTCGACTACTACTTCCTTCTCGACAACAACGGTCTGGACGACAGTTTCGCCAGCTACTTCCACTTCCTTCTCGACGACGACGGTCTGTACAACGGTTTCGCCCGCGACCTGCACTTCCTTCTCGACGACGACGGTCTGTACAACGGTTTCGCCCGCGACCTCCACTTCCTTCTCGACGACGACAGTCTGGATCACCGTCTCGCCCGGCACTTGCTTCTCGACGACGACGGTCACGACCTCTGGCTCAGGCGTGGCACATGCGGATGCAAAGACCGCAACCGCTGCGACGGCCAAAAGCAACAAGGTCGATGCCGCCTTGCGTTTGGATATGTCAGTCAGTAGTTTCATAAGCTACACTCCCGTGTGCTTGGTTTCTTTGTCTTTGCTGGACCTCGATCGCCCAACCGACGCGCGCCTTTCGCCAAAAGTCTTACCTCCCGACTACAGGGCGTGCCCGTAGCATACACCGATTCCGCAGGTTTGCGCGTCTTCAATACGCGTTTCGTCGAAAATCTGAAATCGACCTGCGAATCACATTTATCGCTCTCGGTTGATTATGGGGAAACGATTAATTTTCCCATTTGCATCCGCTTCAGATCGATCGAAACGCCGATGCTGACGAGAGGCGATCACTTTAAGCCATACCCGGCATAAACGAGTAGCATTAGTGTCGTATTCAACGAATAACGGATCCGAAAAGAGACGTCATGCCCAAGATACGTTTCGGCGCATTCCTAGCCCCACACCATCCCATCGGCGAAAACCCTTTCCTCCAGTTCCAAAGCAATCTCGAATTCGTCGAGTTGCTGGATCGGTTAGGTTACGACGAGTTCTGGTGTGGAGAACATCACTCCACCGGCTGGGAGATGATCGCTTCGCCAGAACTATTCCTCGCCGCCGTTGCCGAACGTACCCACAGAATCATGTTAGGTACCGGTGTCGTATCCCTCCCTTACCACCACCCCTTCATGGTCGCCCAGCGAATTGTTCAACTCGACTGGCAATCCCAAGGTCGTGTCATTTTCGGTTCCGGACCCGGCGCGCTGCCGTCCGATGCCCACGTCCTCGGCATGGACCCAATGGTCCAAAGAGATCGCCAAGACGAAGCGTTGGGTGTCATTCGTCAACTCTTCCAGGGTGAGGAACGCATCACCTACGAGTCTGACTGGTTCCAACTAAGGGACGCGAAGCTCCAACTCCGACCTTTGCAGGAAGACATGGAGTTCGCTGTCGCGTCGATGGTTAGTCCGTCTGGCATGACGTTAGCCGGCAAGCACCGCACAGGAGTCCTATCCATTGGATCGACGACCCAAGCAGGGATGCGATCGCTACCGACCCAATGGTCCTTCGCTGAGGAATCCGCAGCCAAACATGGCAACACGGTCGACCGCAAAAACTGGCGTATCGTCATCAGCTGGCATATCGCAGAGACTAGGGAAGAAGCCAGGCAACAAGCCAAACTCGGACTTTTCCGTCACAACAACCTCTACACAGTAGGAACCTTGGCCGCGGGAGAAGGAACGATTTACAAAACACCCGAAGAAGCCGTAGAGGATGTCGCGTTCTCTGAAGCCAGCACAGCCGTCATCGGAACCCCTGACGACCTTGTGGCAAAGATCCGCGAGTTGCTGGAACTCACAGGCGGTTTCGGATGCGTCATCGGATTCGTCCACGACTGGGCGAACCGCGAAAACACACTGCGAAGTTGGGACATGGTCGCCAGATACGTGGTTCCCGAAGTCAACGACCTGCTCAAAGACTACCGGGAATCCTACCGATGGGTCAACGAAAGTCGCGATACATGGAACCGCGCGCAAGATGCCGTCCGCAGCAAGATCGACCAACACGAACGCGCCGCCGAAGTGATGCGCACCCAAGGTTACGCCGGCGAAAAACTAGGCGACGAGATCGCACCCGAACCGATAGCCCCACTCGCTAGTAAACCCGATTCGGACTAGCGAACAGCGTCCGAGCACGAACGTCTCCAAAGACGCTCGCCAATCGCGGAACACCGCGTTTCAGAGCGTATGCGAGGACTAGCCGGGAGTGTGCGACTGACGGCGACGATCACTGTTGAGAAGTTACCGTCCAACTCCCGTCGCCATTGGGCTCGAACTTGATTTCCGCCTCCAGAACGTCTATGACCTCGTACTTGTCAGCGCACGCACGATTCATACCAACCGGGAATCCCGACATCGTTACCGAACCCTTTTCACGACAGATCTCGCCATCGGCCCCTACCGAGATCACTAGATCTGCAGGGCGACCCTCCAGTCCTGAAAAGTGACACCCTTCGCCGGGTTTCATCGTCATCCCGTTTTCACAATCGCCAATGACGATTGGCTCGCCCTCCACAAACGATGCGGGTGCCGACGGTGCTTCTGACTCGACCTGCGCCGTAGGCGGTGTAGGCGTATCAACCTCCTCGCCGCCTCCTCCGCAAGCCAACACCGAAAGCGTCAGGACGAGAACCGACAGTAATAAGATGGTTTTCTCTGTTGACAACATTTTTGGGTCCCACCGTCAACGTGTTAGAAGGTTTCCTAAACAATACACCGAATCCGTCAGACCTTCCGGTTCAAAGATGCTTTTCCTTAACGCGCCGTAGTGTCACGGATAGACCCTAAAGTCGAAGGAAGGTATGCTTCCTCGTTGTAAGCAGGAATGATGATCGAGAACTTCACAGTCAATCAGCGTCTCGTCCAATTAACCTAATCTGACAGACCGAAGCAACTCCGATCCTGAGAGAATCCTTACCTATGAAAATCACCCAAATCGAAACCATCCGCATCGCCGAGCAACCCCACAACCTCTGGGTCCAAATCCACACCGATGAGGGCGCCGTCGGACTCGGTGAAACCTTCTACGCCGCGCCCGTTGTTGAGGCGGCAGTCCACGACCACTTCGGCCCACTGCTCATCGGCCGCGACCCATTCCCGATCGAGCGCCATTGGGAGGCGATGTTCCGACTCTCCGACCACGCTGGATACGGCGGCGCCGAGATGCGCGCCATCTCAGCACTCGATATAGCCCTGTGGGACATCAAAGGTCAAGCCCTCGGCGTCCCCGTATACGAACTCCTCGGTGGGGCAGTGCGTACCAAAATTCGCGTCTACGCCACATCTTTACAGTTCCACGGCGCCGGTGAACAAGCCAAGGGCCTCCTTGACGAAGGCATCACCGCGATGAAGGGCGGACCCACCATCGGACTTTCCCAAGCCTCCGACGGTCAGTTCCTTTCGCCCAAGGAACTCGACATGGCACTCAAGCCCATCCGCGACATCCGCGATGCCGTCGGGATGGACATGCAGATAGCAAACGACGGACACGGCAAATGGACGCTACCCGTAGCCATCCGAATCGCTCAAGCGATGGAACCCTACGAAATGATGTGGCAAGAAGACCTCATGCCCCTTCTCAACCCGGATGCCCTCGCACGTCTCCAAGCCGCAACCAAGACACCAGTCTGCATCTCCGAACGCCTCCTCTCACGCTGGCAACTCCGACAATTCATCGAAAACGGTTCCGCACGCATCGTCATGCCGGACCTCATCTGGACTGGAGGAGTATCCGAAACCCACAAAGTCGCCATCCTAGCCTCCGCGCACCAAGTCCCCTTCGCGCCCCACGACGCGACGGGCCCGGTCAACATCTTCGCCTGTTCGCAAATCTGCATGAGCTCTCCAAATGCCATGATCCAAGAACATGTGCCCGCCTACCACAAAGGCTGGTACAACGACATCGTAGACCCCAACCTAGACATCCGCGACGGCTACCTCCACGCCCCCCAACGCCCCGGCATCGGCACCCGCTTGAAAGCCGGAGTCCGAGAACGCTCCGACGCCACCATTCGCGTCAGCAACGAACCCGGCAAGAGCCTGATCGATAGCTGGGGGCCGCACCCGGCACGAACGCCCGAGACCCAAGCACGAGTAGACGAACTCGAAATCGAACGCGGGCCGCAGGAGTAGGCATCTCCTGCAAGTAACTCCCGCTATCCGCCGGAGGGTAGAAGTTCAGCGCACTGCCCTAAGCACTCGTAGATGGCATCCGGCGACGAGCCACTCTTGCCGGAGAAAAAGGCATCCAACTCTTCCATCGTGGCGGCATCTTGCAAGCAGTCGATCAGACCTTGCAACTCAGGATCATACTGGAGCCAAAGCAGACTGACCTGATTGAACGCGCCTTCATCGCCCGGTGGGCCGACAGGGAAAAATGTGACACCGCAAGACTCAAGAACAGTCGTGATCTCGTCCAAGCCTTGAGAAGGATTACCCATCATGGCATCCACTAACCCATCGATACCGATTTCGTCATCGACGCAACGGAGCTGAGACGGTGTAAATAGATCCATCCCATCCCCGGACATCAGTTGCCCTGCTTCTTCGTCGCTGAGGCACATAAAGAATCTCAACGCCAACTCGGTAGCCTCCGGATCTTCGCTCTCGCCCGTAGGAATATCAATCAGACCGCTAGTGGCATAGAAGTCCCGCAAGCACGATGCGCTGTCGTCCGCCAACCCACCAAGCATTACAGACAATGCGGCAACTGTAAATTCAGCAACCACCTCTACTGGCAGACATTCGAGTGGCGACGGACCAAGCCGGTCAATCTGAGCAACCAACGGCTGATCTAGAAAATCCTGATATGCCGCATCCTCTAACGTGGAACGGATGCATGACTGCGCGTCCTCCGTCAGAAAGTCGACGAGGTCTTGCCCGGTCGTATTTGCGTCGATTTCTAGCTGACCTGCGGACACCGGAGCGGCAGCAACTTCAGGTGTCGGTGTATCGGTCGGGGATTCAGTCGGTATCTGCGTTGGAGTGGAAGTACTGGTCGGCGCTGGTGTTGGTGAAGATGTTGCCGTCGGGATCGGCTCTGGTGTTGGTGTGTAAGTAGGTCTAGGCTCCGTGGTCGGAGTTGGCGCGGAAGTAGGAACGGGTGTGGGAGGGATTGTTGCAGCTGGTGCTGATGTCGATCCTGCGTCGCCACAAGTGACGATCAGCAGAACGCAGAAGAACACAGAAAAAAGCGGCAGTAACAGGCGTTTCCCTGGGAGTGGTTGCAAAATCGAGAGCATATTGATGTTTAACCTACAGACTTCATCCTTAATTTGGCTTGAGTGTACGAATTGCGACGAGGGTGTTCAAAGCGAATCTGCACACCGAACAGCAACTTTACTTCCACCCGCCAAGAACCTTAAGAAGCCATTTGGTAGGAAGCCTCAATATCTTTGCTCAATCCCGAATGCCTCATCTTCTACACGGGCCGTTACTACGAAGTCGTCGAGCCGAACCTAGGTATCTGCGCGGACGACCGAGCCCCAGGCGACTCCAACGAACTCGAACCCGAGCGTGAGGCGCAATATCGGGGACCGTGATTGGTACCGGGTCATTTACCTAGTAGCCACGCTGATGTGCGCTGAAATGCTCCGGGTATGTTGTTTCGGGAGCGGTTCACAGGAACTGTCATTGCAAGGGGGCCACCCACCGCAAACCAGGAATCCTACCGAATCTCGAATCTTTCGAATGCACTTCGCAACCATGTTCCAGCGCGATCGCAGCGATGTGCGCGTCGGTGACGACGCTATGGCTGATTCCGGTGGCACTCAAGGTCTCTCTCATAACCTCGATGTGATCACGTCCCGGGTTTAAGGCCACAACGTGAGGATATTCGAACCAATCGGATACAACGTCCAACGAAGCAAGCGGTTCCAATATCGGAGAAACCACCATCGGATTGGCCATCAATCTGACAAATCCCGTAGACACGTACCACGGCAAACCTATCTCCTCCGAACCGTGTAGCAACCCTTCCCTCCAATCCTTCGCTTTCGTGTGTTGGGGTGAAGTCTCGCTGTAGGCGTAGACGAGTACGTTTACATCCGGTACGATCAAACGTTATTCATCCTTACCGAGAAAGCGTTCCGTATCTGCTTGTTCAAGGATCTCTTTCAATCGAGCCGGATCGTCGCCGGCCATCCACTTGCCCGTGTGCGGCCTGACCTTGAACTTCGGCAAACCATGGGGGTGTTGTCGTTTGATTTGGCCTTGGGCACCGCCGCCGATCGGTCCAGATTCGATGTCGAGTTCCTTCTGCGTGCCAACCGCACGCGCGTCCGCAACTGTCGACATCGAAGTGCCTCGTCTCAATGCTTCATTGACGACTCGGTCAAACGATTTATTCTCCACCCGAGACTGATGCTCGAGAATCGCTGCGACATCATCGTCGATTGTCAACGTGGTCTTCATCGCCGCGTGCTCACTATTCCTGCATATACCAGTACGAACGAGTCTACACAAAGCTCACGAGTTCAAATGGACGGCTGAAGACCGCCCCCCGAACGAACGCCCTGAAGCCAAAGCAAAACTCGAAGAACTCGAAATCGAACGGGGACAGAAAATCTGGCTCTCAGTGAAGTGTATTCATTACCAGTTTGGTAATATATATCCCCGCTAGCGATTCTCGTCACAAAACAGAGGCTCATCCGGATGGACCAATCGGCCCGTAAAGCAGGCATATTCCTCATACTCACAGCGTTGACCACAATCGTCGCAGTCGTCGGCCGGGTCTCCGCTGATGCCGATCAAGCGACACTCGCACAGTCGATTTCCGCCATCGCGGAAAACCAACTGCTCTACGGATTAGGCGGTGCCGGACGACTCGTGTCCGGGATCACTTTGATCCTAGGCGCGTGGCTTCTGCTTCGCACTTGGATTATCCGGGATAGGTTCGCCACGGCTTGGGTCCCATACCTGTTCATCGTCTCCGGCGCGTTCACAGCGATTTCTGGAGCCGCCGCGATCCTGCTGATATCCGCAGATCCAAACTCGATTGATACGACGGTTGAAACCACCGCAACACTAAGATGGCTCACCGGCAAGATCGGATTCTCCGCCGCCGGAGTTGCTCTCATCGTGGCCGCACGTTACCAGTGGATGGTCGGCGGAAACCTCAAGAGGATCGCTCCCGTCTCACTGCTTCTAGGACTCGCGATGCAACTCATCTGGGTCGACCTAGGCACCGTCACCCATGGGGTAGTCGGCACTATCTTCTTCCTCTGGCTTTTGGCCATCGGTTCAATGCTCGCCACAGGTAGGGTAGAACGTCACTTCGTCGACAGGTTCGACCTATAGAAACCACCGCGTCATTCCGGCGAAACCAGGCGCTTCAGCGGACGGAACGCCCATCCAAAGAGTGCAACGATGTTCCATGTTTCCTTCGCACGAACCCTCGAAAGCCAAGCTAGAGTCGACGAACTCGAAATCGAGCGCGGGCCAGATATATACCTGAACCAGCTACTTCACGCCCGCGCTCAGCGTGCCGGCCCCACCGTGTCATTCAGAGCGTAGCGAGGAATATCCTCCTTCGCGCAGCGCAAGGGGGTTGGGCGGGTGCCTAGTAACGTTTAACGATGCTACGGGCTTCGCGCGATTTTCGCCACGACTTGAGGCTCAGCAAGGTCTCACTTTGACAAATGCAACATCCATTGATATGTTGGAGGTAGTGCCAGGTAGTGATGCTTCCGAAGCATCACACCCTTGGCACTCGGAAGGTCAGCGACGCTCTCTGTCAGAGTCTTCGTTCTCGGTGTCGAAGTAGTGAAGATGCTCGCCCATGAAGTAAATCCCGTGTAGCGGATAGCCCTCAGGCGAGTACAAGTCTTTCGTTTTGCTCCGGATGATTCGGTAATATCGAGCAACGGACGTGAGAAAAGGATCTGATGTGTGTGGGTTGAGGAAAAGTTCTGCTTCCTGATACAGCCTGATGGCACCAGCAACCAAGTCGGCGAGTTGGATCCCTACCGTGTATCTGGAATCGACAAAATACGGCGTATCCACCACCCTAGTCATGGATTGTCCTTCGTACGACTTACTGAGATAGCTATCGATTTTTGCTGACAATCCTCCGTATTGGCTGCCGTCGCCATCTACCAGCACAAATGCCATGGAATCTTCACCCTCCATCAAAGCGTTGACGCGTTGCAGGATGTAGCGATATTGTGGAGGCAGGTAAACGGTATCTCTCGCGATCTCTTTCGCCGGTCTCTCCATCACCACCGCGAAAATCGTGACATCTAGGTTCTGAATTTGATCGAAAACCTCCGCAACCAATTCTCGCAACTCAGGTCTTCGGTTGAAGGTGCGGCGGTTCAGCATTTCGTTGGCCTTCAGTTCCTCGCCCGCGCGTTCATCCCCCAGCAAAGTTCGCTTGATCCCAAATAACTGGCGGCTGATGCTCCGAGACGCAGACTCTGGAAAACAAACGGCAGCTAGAACAGGACGTGTAGTCGGATCATTCGGGTGGGGATGACCACTTTCATCAATGAACACCAGCATCTCGAGACCCTCCATAGACCAGCTTTGTAAAAAGCAGTGGGATACTCACCCCAACTTTAATGCACAGAGCCTGAGCCTTCCCCTTCGCTTAGGGGCATGGGACCGCACCCCACACGAACACCCGAAAGCCAAGTTAGAGTCGATGAACTCGAAATCGAGCGCGGACCGCAGTAGTCAACGACGAGGGTCGATACCGAATCATGCGCCTGCCAGCCGTGCCGCTTTGCGTTGTAATTCAGGGCATATCCTGCTTCGGGAGCAGTTCAACAAGGCAACCCTTCCGTTCCCAGACTTGATGATGGTTCGCGCTTTACTTATCCGAGTGTTCGCGGCTTTAGGTGATGGGTTTTTTCTGCCGTTGTTTTTCACATATTCAAGAACGCTGGGAACGATGACACTATTTGGGATGCTTAGGTCGGCAAACGCCTCGTAAAGTTGGACGAAGCATCCCTTGCCGACCTTCCCGAGTAAGTCGTCAAGTTGTTGATCTGTCATGAGTTCCTCAATCCCCTGAAAGTTTGGACAAATACTATGCACTTGTTCCGGTGCTATCCGCGGTCGGTCAGTTTCGATCGACGGCGAATTGCGACAGAATCGTTCTGAGTTTGTGGTTGGGATTTGCGGTTGAATACCATCCGTCGACTTGCCACGTCGGTGACCCAAGGTAAGGCGCAGTTAGACGAATAATCTCGATCAGGATATCGTGCTGAATTTCAATCAGTTTGTCATCAATGGGAAATCTCAAAACTTTCCTTTGCCAATCCAATCCCGTTGAATCGTCAATCGATTTCTAGCTTCTATCATGGGTTACTCCTCGACTTCATCATGGAACAAGGGGGCGACGCAGGTTCTCATCGCTTAACCCATGTGGTGCATCCCCATGAGTGAAATGCATAGTCAGTCGGTTTGACCGTGGCATAGACATTTCCTTCACGAAATACTTCACGGGCTATTATTGATGAGGCAGATCCATCTGTAGAACTTAGACGTACCCAAACGCAGGCATCGATAATTCGACCATTGTCAGCTACCTCTGATCTATATAGACCCGGTTCTATATGTGTGTTGACGATATGGGTGCCCCCGCCGAAGCTGTTACTAGGCGATGACATTGGATTATCGTGTATTGCGTTAGTGCTTTCCCATTCCGCGCATCCTTGGGATGAAAAAGCATAATCTGTGGATTGGATAGCTGCATACGTATATCCTTCAAAGATTAGTATGAGCAATGAAGAACCAATTCTGGATTTAGATTCGCCATCTAAAGCACTGAGACGTTCCCATCTGCAATCCGTATTTCCGTCCTTTGACTTGGCTCGATATTCGCCTGGTTCTATGTCTTCGCCTACGATGTGCGTTCCTGGTCCGAATGATGTGCCTAATTCGGACGTGGCATCGCCGGGCGTGAAGATTGGGGTTGCGGTAGGAGCAACAATCAACTGAGCGCGCCACTCTTCCACCTGATCCTCAATTGCTTGATATGGCACGGCGTAAAACGCCAAGGTTTCCGTGCCCCGAGCCGTGTTAATGCCAACGACTTCGGCTCCCGGCATCGAGAAGAGTGGGCCGCCACTGTTGCCCGGATTAAGGGGCGCGGAATGCGGTATGAAGTCGTGCTCAATGCTGAGGTCATCGTAGGCACGCACCTCGCCAATCGTTGTGACGAGGTTTACGGTGGCACTATTGGGGTAGCCTATAGCAACCACAGTGTCTCCCTCAGAAGGCAAAGAATCAGCCCAGGTGAGTGCAATGAACTCCGAGGAGCAACAGATGGAAAGTACCGCCACATCCCGCTCAGCATCCCATCCAAGGACTAAGGCATCGTAAGTGTCAGAGTCTCCTATCTGGACTTCTACCGAACTTTTACCATCGATTATGTGGTGATTGGTCGCTATAAACGCGGTGGTTCCTTCTACCGCGAAGATGAATCCTGAACCGCTTGATTGGAAGGACAAAAAACCCCCGGTTCCGGCTTCGACTCGCACTACACTGTCTCGTACCCGCTCTACTAACTCTGCGGGGGTAGATGGCGGACCGGGTGTCGGTGATGGTGTTGCTGTAGGCGTAGGAGCAGTTGTTGGCTCTGGTGTGGGCGATAGTGTCGCCGTAGGCGTGGGAGTAGCAGTTGGTTCTAGTGTGGGCGTATGTTCAGGTGTCGGGAACGGTGTTTCCGCAGGCGTGGGAAGGACAGTTGGAATCGAGGTTGCCGTAACAGTCGGAGTATGTTCAGGTATCGGCGAAACAGTGGGGATCAATATTGGCGAGGGAGTAACCGTGGGAGTCGATGCTGCTACGCGTGCGCTTGGTGTTTCCGATCGTGCGACCAATTTGACAGGAGATGGGGTTTGGGTCGGTTCAGGCTCCGTATCGACTGATGTCGCGATCGAATTTGTATCGACGGTCGGAGTTGTAGTTGCCTGGACTGAATTGCGTTGTGGTGTCGCTGATGGCTTAGGAGTAGCGGTCTTAGCCGGACTTGATGATCGGGTAGTTCTTGGTAGAGTTCTGCCTTGCGAACAGTCTACCAAATTTATCGATCCTAATACGTAGTTTCCTACAGTGCACACAGCTTCGAATCTTTCTCCTTTGTTTGCCTCAACTTGATCGCGAACAGGCAAATCATGCAAATCCACAGATTCTAAAAATATGGTCCCCAACAATCTGAAGCTATCGACATCAACTACAAGCCGTATTTGTCCACCATCTATATCACCTACGATTCCATTGATTCTGACGCGTTTGCCCTTGTATCTCAGATCATATCGTGTTGCGTTTTGCTCTCGTGCCTCATACAAGTCAATTGCATTGACAGTTAAAACTCGCTCGACCGTAGGTGCTGGCATCCCTTCAGTCTCAGTGATACTATTTCTATCCGAGATCGCAGACATAATCGCACCTATCAGTGCAATGACAAAGAGTACACCAACAGTCCATGCGCATCCTCTAAGCCATTTACGTGACTTTGGAGGTTGTTTATCAGTATCGGGCTGTGTATGTCGAGTTTCTCCTGTCGGATTTATTACAGTGGCACTGCTAGCATAGTTTGTATAACCAGATGGTCGATTTTCCAAAATAGTGCATAATCGTCTTAATTCTGCCTCAGTCCCATTGAAAGATACTGTCGCTTGAGGAATCTCCAAAAATATAGTATAAAAATTGGCTTCTGGGATAAGTGATATACCGCGAATATCATCTCGTCGAACTTGAAATTGGATGCTAGTTGCCTGATTATCCTTAGTTAGATAGATAAGCCGAGAATCGGTACAGGCCAACAGACCGTTGGTTGCGCCTGATGTAACCTCCGCTTGGAAGATCGGCGTTTCAAGGATGACGGAGAGATCGTATCCTGAGGTATTTGGCATGTGTTGATTCATTGGATGGTCTACTTTTGAGCGTTGTTCCGTAAAACCCCGTGAAGCCACCAATTGATAGTGATCCTGTACTAGTTAGGTAGTCAAATGATATGTATGTCAACTAGGCACAGCAAACCACCCATCACCCCTCCTAACCGCATCCACGGCCTCCTGGAAAATCCACCCATCCCTAAACGTCTGATACCCGCAATACCCATCACCCCGCACATCCGCCAACAACTCACTCATCAACACCGTCCAGTTGCGCTGCGTGTCATCTTCGATGTCAGGCAATCCATCCGATATCTCAGACGGTACCGGGATCTCCTCCCAGTCCGTATCGCGCGACTTTACATATAGCGGCCCTTGCGCATAAGCACCCGCGATGTAGATCGAAGCTTCATCGCCGTAGAAAGCGACATAGTCGTCGCCGAATCTAGGTTGCATACCTCCATGCCTGAACACCGACGTGACGGGCTGGCGAACGGCACGCGCTGGCGAGACGTGTGCCATCACCGAATACGACCACTCCGAATCTACGTCACGCCATCCAAGGCCATCCAATTCCTCAGGACTCGGAATGAAATCGGACCGTTCTCGGAAATCGTGAACGCCTGCGACGACCGGCGCAATATGCATGTCATTTCGCGCTTCGCCGTTGATATCGATCAGCGTCGCGTCTAGAGCGTGAAGCACGATCGACAGCTTGTGTGTGAAGTTGTTGCTCAACCTGCCTCCGCCGAGATCGATCCGGTGCGACCAACCCCAAGGGATATGAGGATGCAATTCGTAGTGCGAAACACACTCCGTCTCAAACGGCTCACCGATAACACCCTCCGCGATTAGCTTCTTCGCCAAAAGCGCGTGCGGCTGATACCTGAACGAAGCCGCGTAAGCCGTCTTCAATCCCTTATCCCGCGCCGCCACGTATAACTCTTTCGATGTAATTGCGCTCGTCGTCAGCGGTTTGTCGCAAAAGACATGACAACCGCGTTCAATCGCTGCCAAGATCTGTTCGTGATGGGCACCTCCCGGCGTCCCGATCGCGACGATGTCCGGTTCCAGCGCATCCAACGCACCAACCCAGTCCGTCGACGCATAAGGGATACCCATGTCTCCCGCCACACGCTGCACCACATCCTCAGTGCGGCTTACCATGCCGACGACCTCAACGCCGCAGTAGCGCATCGCCTCCGCGTGGCCCTGTCCAGCGAACCCGGACCCTAGAACCAAACCTTTTAACTTGTCATTCATCGCTTTCACTCGATTCAAGCGCCAAACTGGCGATCCGATTGCCTCAAAAACGCACACTTCGATAAACTGACCGTTCTAAACTTCATTGATAGCCGTGCCTATCTCTTCTGTACGTAGTCGATATCCCGACTCCCATCACAGAACAACCTACCACTGTTTCGGAAGCGGGTCGCGGGCTTGTGCCGAATCCCTTTGCGACCCACTCCCGAGTCCGGCGTCACGGCAGGAGGCTGCAAAGCCGTGACACCGTCCTGACTGTCTCAGATGGCTTGTTTCTCTGGTGTATCTGACGCTTCGTGAGGTCGAAACGTTGCCAAGATGCCAGCGACAAGCCAAGGGGAAGAAGCCCGAAAAACCTTAACCAGAGTTCGTTTCGTGTGTCGAAGAACCGGACGGCGTTGGCGAAAAACCACGCCATGGACCATACAAGAATGAAATTGAATACACTCATCTCTCTAAACGACGACTGGTCGTCCACGAAAAGTTCGGCGGTCAGTATAGCCGCGGCTGCAAAGCCGCCGGCGATGGTGAGCGATCTTGTGATCTTCGAGAACATAGTTTCAATGTCAATGGTTAACGGGTGATGCTGGTGCGACGAGCGCCGAGGGCATCGGCAACGCTGCGCAGTATTGCGAGTACTGCTGCGTCGCACCAGCTTTTTAGCAGCGGATCAGTTTTCATTGACACCTCCTTTGTCGTTAACTCGAAACTGTTTTCGCAGTCGAGCCTGCAACGAATCCGCCATTGTTGTCCTCGAATGTGGATTTGAAGGTTGCCTCGGCTAGTTCAATGCCCGCGAAATCTTCCCATCTGGATTTAGCCGCGGCCGCGTAACGAGAATTCGAACTGGCGGTTGGGACTTCCACTTCCTCTTCGATCGGGTCGTTGGGTACGATACTGATGTCGCCGATTAATCGGCCAACGTCGAACGCGCATCCGATATCTGCGTCCTTTTCATCGAAGGCCAGAGCGTCCACAGAATCGGCTGAAACCGAACGGACGGACCGAAGGGCGACATCCACCACCACCGCCATGACCATCGCTTTGAGAGCGACGGGTTTGATTTCGAACAACATGGTGTTGCCCCTCTCTGCTCCACGCCGCCAATGCCCTTTGACCTGTACGTTAACACTCACCAGTGTCGTCAAGGTTGTACTACGTGGCATTATTGCGACTTTTTCAGAAAGTCATGCTGGATCCGCAATGCCGCTCGTCATTCTGAACGTAGAGCGTCCACCACGTGTCATTCTGAACTGAGCGCAGCGGAGTGAAGAATCTGAAAGCCACAGGTCCAACGCAACGAGTTGAGATTCCTCGCTGCGCTCGGAATGACAGACTGGCTCGGAGTGAAAGCCCCACTCGGAATGACAGCCCGGCTCGGCACGACAGACCGCCTTGGAATGTCAGATCAACTAAGGAGTCGAAATTCTGGTTTCATCAGGCTGCATTCAAGAACCCGACCTTTTCGTAGTCGCGGTCCATGACCTCCCGCGCATCGACCTCCAACCAGTCTTCCATGATTTCGGTGTAGAGCGTCCGGAAGTCGAGGTTGAAGGCTAGGTCGCCTTCGACGAAATCCTTCTCGTCCAAGGATGGATAATCGCCATATTGACCACCAGCGACACCGTCGCCGATGAGAAATGCCACGCCGCCCGAACCGTGGTCCGTGCCGTTGCCGTTGTCTTTTACTCGGCGACCAAACTCAGAGAAGGCCAAGATGAGAATGTCCTCGTTGGCCTCCGCATCGTGCTGCTTCATGTCGGAGTAGAAATCGTAAATGCCGCCGGAGACATCGCGGAGAAGCTTCTCTTGGAGTGCGATTCCGTTAGTGTGCGCGTCGAAGCTGCCGTGTTGCGTATAGCAGATTCGTGTGCCGATGTCCGCCTGCAAGACCTGCGCCGCGCTCTTCATCGACTTGGAGAACGCGTTCGGGTCGTACTCGATGTCAGAGTCGTAAGTCAGAGTACATTGACTCAGCATGTCAGACCCGCGCAACGCATCGAGCCCTGTCTGGCTCATCAAGTCCATCGTCGGGCCGCTACCGAGTCCCATGGAGTAGATCCACTTGAACATCTCCAGCACTTCGGATCTCTCGGTTTCAGCCCCCAAGTGGCCCATCAACCCATATGTCTCAAGGTCGGTTACCGAGGCGACCGGTGCTCCTTTTGCAATCAACGCACGGGGAAGTCCTCCGCCAAAGTTGACGGCAGCGACGACGTTGTCGCCCTCAGGATGCATCTGCCTGACTGCGTTACCCAACCAACCTTCATTAGTTATGTGCCTCGGCTCAGCGGTGTGCCAGATGTCCATCGATCGGAAATGCGACCGGTTCGGCTCCGGGTATCCCACGCCATGGATCACCGCGACCTTGCCTTGGTCGAACAGCTCCTTGATCGGCTGCATACCGGGATTGAACCCATACTTGCCATCCATCGGCAAAACCCGGTCTTCCGTAATCCGTACGTTGGGTCGGTTATCAACGTATCGCGGGTCATCGTAAGGGACAACGCAGTTCAGGTAGTCGTTGCCTCCTGACATCTGAACAACGACCAGCTTGCGCTCTTTCTTGCTGTTCTGAGCACTCATTCGGACTCTCCTAACATTTTCTCCCCTCTCCCTCCCGGCGGGAGAGGGTCAGGGTGAGGGTTCACGCAACCCTTTCGTAAATTTGGAACCGATGCCGGCCAGTCTCCAGCACGTATGATCGATCTTCTTTGTCCAACGCAACCGTCACGGGATCCCAAAAATAGGGCTCGATCCGCGCTGCTATCTCGTTCTTGTCGTCGGTGTCGACCTCGAAGTAAGGTTCGAAGGTCGATCGCGCTCGGAACTCGTCCTGCTGAGAATCCAGATATTCCGTCGCCCACTTGCCAAGCGTCGCCTCACCCTGCAACTTCATTAGGAAGTTGCCATTCGAGTCGAGCACTTGGACACGCTGGTTACCCCAGTCTGCGACATAGATGTTGCCATCGGAGTCGACACCGACGCTGCTCGGTCGATTGAACTCGCCGTCGCCATCCCCGCTGCTACCGTACGATGCCAAAAATTCACCGTCATGCGTCAACCTTTGAATTCGGTCGTTTCGCCAATCAGCAACGCAAACATTCCCATCCGGGTCTAACGCAATCCCCCAAGGCAAATTGAACTCACCTTCGCCATCGCCGTACGATCCAAACTTGTCGATGTATTCACCGTCCTTCGTCAGCTTCTGTACACGGTGATTCTTGTGGTCGACCAACAGCATGTTGTCGTCGTCGTCGAAGACCATATCCGAGGGTCCGTCAAACTCGCCGTCGTCATCGCCAACAGATCCCCACATCGATCGAGGATCGCCGTCGCGGTTGTAGACCGTGATCCGCTGCAACACCTCGTCAGCCAAGTAAAGGTTGTCTTCAGCATCTAGTGCTAGGGCGGTGGGGCCAATCATGTCACCCATATCCCGTCCATAACCGCCTATCTGCCCCAGAAACCCATGGTCCAGCCTAGACATCTGAATGCCGACGATATTCAGCGCCACTGTGTTGCTGCGGCTGACCACGAAGATGACGCCATCATCCCGTATCACCATGTCGGTAGGCAGATGGAAACCACGCCCGCCCTGATCGGCGTTAAAGCCTATGGTGTCGAGATACCGTATTCCGAACTTAGTCTTTGTGACCATCAGCCCACCTAAACCGTCTGATACTCCTGCGTTGCGACGATCAATCCGACGACTGAGACTATCGCTTTCTCAGCATTTGCGATCGATTCGTCGTCGCCAAAACTGATGTCTCCGTGTTTCGCGGCAAAGTTGATTAACCCCTGCCTAGTCGAATCCGACGTCTCGAGCGGACCTAGGATCGCCAACAAACGATCAACTAGGTCCTCAGGCGTCAATGCGCCTCCTCCAACCGACGTGTTCACCCGGTCGATGATCGCTCTTACGCCGGGTCTGTCGGGATCATCAAGCGTCGAACTCGCGAAATTCACTCGCTGGAGGTACGCCCCCGTGTTGATCCACTCCTCGCCACCTTGCCAGCCCTCGACACTCGGCGGATTCAACAGCGCCTGACCCATGTTGGCGCACGTAGCGGCCGCAGCGTACGCTTCCTGAGATGGCACCTCCAATCCGCCAGCCAGTCTCAAAGTCCCGACGACCATCTCCGCCGGGCTCTTGATCCGAGCGTAACGGGCAGATTCGTCCTTGAAGAAGTCCGATGTGAACAGAGTCCGTAGCATCTCCGTAATGCTGTAGCCCGACTCGAAATACGCATCGACCATGGCCTGGATCGCTTCAGGATCGCGCGGCTCAACGTGCGGCCACTGCGGAACTCCCGGTTCGTCTGCAACGAAGAAGTGGTACAGATGCCGGGCGATGAACCGCGGCGTAGCTTCGTTGCTGCAGATGATGTCCACCGCGTCATCGCCGTTCCAATCGCCGGTCTCGCCCAGAAGCGTCTTCTCGCCATGATCGTGGTCATCGTCGTCATACTCGAACTGCCACGAGATGTAGCCGTAAGGACGCGCCGTGTTGTTGCGCATCTTGATCGACATGTAGTCCGGGTTAACGACACGCCAACCCGTGAAAGCGCGCGCACACTCTTTGATGTCGTCTTCGGTATAGTTGCCAACCCCCATCGCGAACAGTTCCAGAATCTCACGTCCATAGTTCTCGTTGATCGAGTGCGCGTGATTGTCTTGGTTGTCGAGCCACATCAACATCGATGGGTCCTTCGACAGCTGCAACAACAAGCCATCGAAACTACCCATCCCATACTTCCTGAACATGTCGATCTGGTTCAGCACCACCCGTCCCTGAATCAACTTAGACGCCCCAGTGGCAAACACACGGTGCCAGAACAGGCACATCTTCTCACGTAACGGCGTCTGAGTGAGCACCAACTGATACATCCAGTGTGCCGCACACGCCTGTTGGTTCCTCAAATCGGACTGATCGACGAAATAACGACGAATCAGATCCAACGGCAGATCAACGTCATCAACCGGATTCAGCAACTTTTCCAGCGTCGCGTCGTAACCCATCTCAACCGCAGCATCCAGCTCATCCGGCGTCGCTCCGAATCCCGCTCGCCTCAAAAGATGGGCGATCAAAGCCACATCCTGCTTAGATTTCGTAAGTGTCATGATCTCAGCCTCTCCTATGCATCACGAGACCATCCAAACTTAGGCATAAAGTTTAACCCCACCCAACGCCCGATGCACGAATCGGCAATCCCTCAATCCCCTAGCTGCCGAAGTCGCGGATCCGTGAAATCCCGGATCCAATCCCCCATGAAGTTCAGCGACATCACGACCAGAAAGATCGCCAACCCTGGGAAGAACGATGACCACCAAGCCGTAGTCAAATACTCTCGCCCCTCGGAAACCATCAAGCCCCAAGACGGCGTCGGCGCTGGTATACCTGCACCCAAGAAACTCAACGTCGCCTCCGTCAGTATCAACCCGCCGACCGCCAACGTCGCAATCACCATGATCGTCGGCACAACTCCCGGCAATATGTGTCGCACTATCACACGCGCCGGCGACGCCCCGCAAACCCGAGCCATCAGAACATACTCACGTTCCCGCAACGTCAATACATCAGCCCGGACATTCCTCACGAATCCGGCCCAAGACACCATAGCCAAGACTCCCATCAACACAGTCAAGCTCCCACCAAACAATGTCACGACCACGATCGCGACCAATAAGAAGGGCAGGGCGTGCCAAATGTCCACAGCGCGAGCAATCACCTCGTCTATAACACCACCGTACCAAGCCGCCACCAAACCCAAAGTGACTCCTACGAGGAGACCGCTCAACAGCGCGACACCCGCCACCGCCAACGAGATTCGCGCTCCGTGGATGATCCGGCTCAAAACATCGCGACCCACCTGATCCGCTCCCAAGAGATAACTCTGCGTCCATTGCCCTTCTTCATCTGCCAACCAAATCGGGGGAGCGTTCCGGTCTCGCAACGCCTGAACATTCGGTGCCTGCGGTGCTATCCACGGCGCGAAGATCGCCGACAGGACCAACGCAGCTAGCACGATGCCCGGGAGAATCGGCCAACGTCGTACAAACGCGTATACGCGCCCAAACGCCGTTCGAGGGCGAAACGCCTGACTCGACGTCTCGGACACGTAAGTTGCCGAAATCTCAGACATTCAACGCGGTTCCTACATGTACCTGATCCGAGGATCAATGACGATGTAAAGCAAATCGGCGACCAAACTGAACACGACGTAGATGATCACGAACACCAACACACCGCCCGTTAGAACCGGAAAATCATTGTTGTTCACCGCTTCCAACATCGTCCTGCCTAAGCCCGGCCACGCGAAAACCGCCTCCGCGACCAAAGTGCCGTTCAACAGACCCGCCAGCAACAAAGTCGACAATGTAATCGGCTGGATCAGCGAGTTCCTCAACGCATGTTTCCATATCACCGCCGTCGGGCTTGCCCCTTTGCCTCGCGCCAACCTGATGAACTCCGAATCCAAGATCTCAAGCATCGAAGATCGAGTGATCCGCAAGTAACCCGCCATCGAACTGGTCCCAACGACGATTGCCGGCATGATGAAATGCTTGATATCGAAACCTTCTCCACGCAAGCCGCTCGGCAGCCATTCCTGCCAAACCGAAAACAACAAGACCATCACGATCCCCAACCAGAAATTCGGAATCGCCTGACCGAACAGCGCCACAAACCTCCCGACATAATCCCAGATCGTGCCCCGGTAAACCGCCGAAATTATCCCGATCGGCACGCCGACAAACGTTGCCAGCGCCCACCCCGCGATCGCCAGCTGCGTCGTTGCACCAACCTTCTCCAGTATCACCTTTGAAACCTTGCGCTCACCGGCCAGCGACTGACCCAAATCGCCTTGCAATGTGTGCCCAACCCACACCAAATACTGCACGATGAACGGCTTATCCAACCCGAGGTGCTTCTCGAGCGCCCGGATTTGCTCTGGCGTCCTGCCGTAACCTTCAGGCTGCGCGTACAGCAGCAGCGGATCTCCAGCAACCCTTGACAGCGCGAACACCACAAACGTGGCGCCGATGATCGTCACCACCGAGGCCAACAAACGCCGTATCAGATACCTTCTCATTGGGCAATAACGTCAATCCAAACCATTGGTTGCGCGCGTTACGGCCCACCCCTACCGATCCGATAATTCGGATCGGTAGGAGCAGACCGTAAAGAACACGTAGCGTTTGGCGCTTACTGCGCGGGTTTGATCAAGTCCAAGGACACGATGTGCGTGCCCGCGGCGTTTGCCCGCATCTCCCAAGACTCAATCGAGTTCGGGTTCCAAACCAACGGCTCAGGAATAGCCGCGATCCCAGAGTTCAGACGCCAGTGCCGGTAGTACTCGAGCAACTCGGTGTTGTTGGCAATGCGTTGCGCCTTGTCCAACTCGCCCGCCGTCTTCAGGTAGTTCTCGAGCACATACGGAATCTCCATCGCACAGCTGAAACCACCGCGTGAGAGTGTCGTGAAAACAACACCCTTCGGGAAGTCCCACGGCACCGAGTCGCGAGCGTCAGTCCCGCCGCATGCGCTCAGGAACGGCTGGTTCTGAGATCGATCAACCACCGTTGGTCGCCAGACCGGGTATCCGTGCCTGACCAAGCTGGTCCGAATGCCCAAGCTGTCCCACATCGCACCGACGGCGGCTTGAATCTCGCCAGCAGTACCGGTGGCACCGCCAACGTGTGGTGTGACATACATGTCGACCTGGAAGCGAATCCCGCGAGACGCTACCGGATATCCAGCATCGTCAAGCATCTTAGCCGCCGCCTCAGGGTCATACTCGATGTTCCATTTGTCGTCCCATTCCGGCGACCTGATCGAGAACGCGTTCACATGCACCAACCAACCCAGACCATCAACGATCACATCGTTAATCGTCTCCTTGTCAATCGCGATCGACATCGCTGTCCGCACCATGCGTGCGCGTTCCATGCTCTCTTCATTGCCGTACTCGCCGATCCAAGGGAACTGCTCCGTCGGTTGATAACCTGTGCGCTCAACCTCAACCTGCTGGGGCTCTCCAACTGTTATGTCCGGACACGAAACCGAACTCGCTCCTTGCGAGCAGTTGTAGTCGTACTGTTCCCAGTAGTTGCCCGCGAAGAAGATGCCTTCCTGGGCGGCCTTGCCGCTGTCCGACATCTTGAAGCCTTCTTCAAGCAATGGTCGGATCGCCTTCAGCGAAACATCGGCGATGTCCGCTTGCCCGTTTCGGAGCATTGCGATCCGCGTCGACTCTTCGGGAACCTCGTTGACGTTGAGGAACGGCATATAAGCCGGTTGTATGTGGTGTTCAGGGTTCGATTCCAAACGCACGATGTTCTGAGGAATGAACTCCTTCAACATGTACGGGCCAGTGCCGATGATGTTCTCGTTCGCCCATTCGCGTCCGTTCTCATCGAATGCCTTCTTGCTGAACGTGCCATTAGTCCCTGCAAACGTGTTGAAGTAGGCCTGGTTCCAAACCACGGTGAACTGTTTGATCGGGATCTCGACCGTGTAGTCGTCGATCTTGATCATCGGTTCAACAATGGCCGCATAGTCTCCTGATTGGTTGTGCACGCTCTCCGGCGCGATCAAGTCGTTGAAACTCCATACCAGGTCATCAGCGGTAAGCTCACCCCATCCACGATGGAACTGCACACCTTCCTTGACCTTCACGGTGATCTTGCTGCGGTCTTCCGCAACTTCCCAAGTCTCCGCGAGAACCGGGTCGACAATGTTAGAGCCGACCGGTCCGCCCGGCTGGAAGAATCCTTCCGCAATGCTCCAAGGACCGTCTGGCGCACCCGTACTGTTCAAACCGGTCATCGTTAGACCGACGCGGTTCTGAACCGCCATTTCAGCGGTATTCGCCGCACTTTGCGGGGCTGGTGCTTCCATCATCGCCATCGCGATCGGAGTCGCCGTAGCAACGACGATTTTTTCGACTTCTTTCTCAACCTCTTTGACGACTTGCTTCTCGACCACCACTTCCTTTTCGACAACAACCGTCTGGACCACGGTTTCACCCGCGACCTCAACCTGTTTCTCCACCACAACGGTCTGAATCACGGTCTCGCCGGCCACTTGGACTTCTTTCTCGACGACGACTGTCTGGATAACGGTTTCGCCCTGTACCACCTTTTCTACAACGACGGTTTGCACCACGGGCGCACCCTGAACTTGGACTTCCTTCTCGACGACGACGGTTTGGATCACGGTCTCGCCTGCGCAGGCGATCGCCGTTGAACCCAAAACCGCGCCCATTACAGTCAAAATCGCAAGCACCGCACGGTTTCTGACGTATCTAGGCAATCTGTTCATGTCTTTGTCTCCTGCCTGATTGATGACGGAATCGATCCTGAGGTCGTCGATGCGCGGCCTCCACATGCCGTCCAAACCGCCGCTACTTGACGAACCAGATCAACCTGACCCGCGCGAGTAGTCGGTTCACGACGGTAGTCTACACCGTTTTTCGTCTTCTGTGCGATCGCGACACACGAATCCTGATGTGATGTCGCGGTAAAACTACAGATCCGCGCATTAAAACGCCGAGTCGATCGAAAACCGAGATTATCCGGCTCCCGCTTCCCGTGAAAGTTCCGGAAATATGGGAGTTTCCTTTCTTGGTTGCGAGGCGTCAGGGTTGTCAACTCGTCAAACGCTTGGACAACCCCATTTGCCGAAACCGCAAGCGACGAGAATTCTTGCGCCTTGGTCGAACATGCCGTATACTAATCGGTTACCGACAAATCAGATCCGGTTCGGGCTTCGCCGCCCAGCCCTCAGATTTTCGGTAAGCATCTTGACAACTGAAGAGCGGAAAGAACAGACGTCAGTTCAAATAAGAGTTTGATCCTGGCTCAGGATGAACGCTGGCGGCGTGCCTAATGCATGCAAGTCGAACGAGGTCGCTCCTTCGGGGGCTAAACCTAGTGGCAGACGGCTGAGTAACGCGTGGGTGACCTGCCCCCGAGAACGGGATAACTGCGGGAAACTGCAGCTAATACCGTATACATTCCCGTGCTTCAATGCGCGGGAAGAAAGATTTATCGCTCGGGGATGGGCCCGCGTCCTATCAGGTAGTTGGTGCGGTAACGGCGCACCAAGCCGAAAACGGGTATCTGGTGTGAGAGCATGACCAGACAGAGGGGGACTGAGACACGGCCCCCACTCCTCCGGGAGGCAGCAGCAAGGGATCGTGCACAATGGGCGAAAGCCTGATGCCGCGACGCCGCGTGAGGGATGACGGCTTTCGAGTTGTAAACCTCTTTTCTCAGGGAAGAGAGAGGACGTCACCTGAGGAATAAGTCACGGCTAACTACGTGCCAGCAGCCGCGGTAATACGTAGGTGGCAAGCGTTGTCCGGAATTACTGGGCGTAAAGGGTCCGTAGGCGGTTCGGTAAGTCTTCTGTGAAAGCTCCAGGCTCAACTTGGAGTAGTCGGGAGAAACTGCTGAACTAGAGACTGTCAGAGGCAGGTGGAATTCCCGGTGTAGTGGTGAAATACGTAGATATCGGGAGGAACACCAGTGGCGAAAGCGGCCTGCTGGGGCAGTTCTGACGCTAAGGGACTAAAGCGTGGGGAGCGAACCGGATTAGATACCCGGGTAGTCCACGCCCTAAACGATGAATGCTAGGTCTTCGGGGTGTTAATTCCCTGTGGGCCGAAGGTAACCCATTAAGCATTTCGCCTGGGGACTACGGCCGCAAGGCTAAAACTCAAAGGAATTGACGGGTCCCCGCACAAGCAGCGGAGCGTGTGGTTTAATTCGATGGTAAGCGAAGAACCTTACCTAGGCTTGACATGTTTGGTGGTACCGAACCGAAAGGCGAGGGACCCTTCGGGGAGCCTTACACAGGTGTTGCATGGCCGTCGTCAGCTCGTGCCGTGAGGTGTTGGGTTAAGTCCCGCAACGAGCGCAACCCCTATCGTCTGTTACTCTCTCTGACGAGACAGTCCTTAAACGGAAGGAAGGTGGGGACGACGTCAGGTCATCATGACCCTTACGCCTAGGGCTACACACACGCTACAATGGCCGGTACAGACGGTTGCGAAACCGTAAGGTTGAGCCAATCCGACAAAGCCGGTCTCAGTTGGGATTGAAGGCTGAAACTCGCCTTCATGAACGTGGAGTTGCTAGTAACCGCAGGTCAGCACACTGCGGTGAATACGTTCCCGGGGATTGTACACACTGCCCGTCAAGTCATGGAAGTTGGAGACACTTGAAGTCGCTGGGCCAACCCGCAAGGGAGGCAGGTGCCGAGGGTGGAGCCAATGACTGGGACTAAGTCGTAACAAGGTAGCTGTACCGGAAGGTGCGGCTGGATCACCTCCTTTCTAAGGAGTGCTAGCCCACTTTTCATTACGACAGGAAAGTGGCAACAGTACTACCCAAATTAACCGCACAACCGCATCCGAATCCAATTTCCGATTCGAGCGAGATTCCCAATCCCGATTCGCAGCATCCGACCTCGGTCCGATCCTGATCAAACGAGACGGGGGAGTGGCAAGGGGCTCATCGGAAACGATGACGGTGCCAAGAAAAGGTTGCGCGTTCCTAAGGCCTTTCTCGGATCAGGCCGCAAAAACAATCCGGAAACAAACACCGAACACACGACGCCTGTTCGATCCGCTCTTCAGCTGTCAAGCCTCAAACGTGGGCCGATCCGCCCACGTTTTTTCGTATCTACCAGACAGGCAAATCATTTGGACCATACTTGTGGACATACTTGGTGACTAGCCACGTATAATGTCCATATAGGGAGTAACCACCATGAGAACAATTGGTGCCGCGAAATTTAAAGAACAGTGCCTCGCACTGATGGATCAACTCGACCACGAAGGGTTGGTCATCACCAAACGGGGCAAACCAGTAGCCCGGTTAATCCGCTACGAAAAAAACCATGCTCACCTAATCGGTAGCCTTAAAGACGAAATCACCGTACATGGCGACATCTTTACCACGGGAATCAAGTGGGAAGCCAGCGATTGGGACCCTGATGCTGAATCTTGACACGAACATCTTGATCTGTTCTTTGACAGATCAACTCCGATCAGAAGAACAGAATCTATTGGAACAACACGAATGGGCAATATCGCCGATGGTCTTGTGGGAAATCGCTAAACTTCTCCAATTGAATCGAATCGGATTGGATTTGGATGCTCCTAGGGTCGTGCGCCAGATTGGACAACTGGAAATTTTACCGATAGACCTAAGGGTGGCTAGGGCATCGACTCAACTCGATTTCAACAGCGACCCCGCCGACGAGTTGATTGCTGCAACCAGCATCGTCTACGGTATCCCGCTCGTGACTCGAGACCGACGCATCCGAAACTCCAAGATCGTGCCACTCGCAACTTGAAGAACGTGAATCAACAGTCGGTTGTCGGGCTAGCAATCATCTTCACCGCCGTTGCCATCGCGCTGACGATCAGTTGCGGTGCGTCAAACCAAGTCGAACCAGCCACCGGTGCAGCTGGCGCCGAAACCGCCACATACTCCGGCGAAGAATCATTCCAAAACCGTTGCGCTGTCTGTCACGGCCAGCAAGCCGAAGGCGCCGCCACCGGTCCACCCCTCATCAACCGCCTATATGAAATCGGACACCACCCAAACTTCTCATTCCACAACGCGGTAAACAAGGGTGTCACCGCCCATCACTGGAACTTCGGTGACATGCCGCCGATCCCAAACGTCCCACCCGAGGAGATCGACGCTATCATCTGCCACGTCCGCGACCTCCAGCGCGCTGAAGGCATCCAAGCCGGCGAGCCTTGTCAGTAAGCTAGTACCTGTCAACGTCCGACCTGAACATTTTAGCTGGATTTAACCTCTAGACTTGTAGAAAGCGAAATGCCTGCACCTCATAACCGCCGATCACGCCCATACGATCCCGAAGACCGCGATCGCTTAGACCAACGCCCAAAACTCCTGATGATGAAGGCAGGTCCACTTATGGGAGGTCCACGCGCCATGATCTTCATGCAGGGCGACTTCGGGCGCGTGGTCAAGGTATTCGGCGTATTGGGGTTAGGGTTCGTTAGCTACATCCGATTCGCGTCTGCCACCCCGTTACTCACCTTTTCGGTGGTGGTTTTTGCCATATTGGCGGTCGCCGCTGTATGGGCCAGCGCGATCAGTACATCGAAGAGACTGGACTTTATCAGGACGAATGAGTTCGCGAACCCAGACGATTTCGTTCGGCGTGCCAACTCGCTTCACATTGCGGAAATCGTCGCCGCAACATTGTGGGTAATCTGGCTAGGGATTTCGTTCGGGGAGTTTGACTGGGTACTGATCATCGTAATTGTCGCTGCACTGGTCTTCGCGTTCGTTCAAAGATGGAGGCTTACGAAAATCAGTCAACCGCGCAACGTATGGGAAAAGTGAACAGCGACAAAAACACTAGACCACACGTCCGCCCGACAATCGCCAATGAATCCAGACGTCTGACCGACATCGGTGGCAAATCTGGCCACCACGCCGTGATAGTTGGTCAAACTCGAGGTGCTGGTTACCTCGGAGACATGCAAGGCTTCGCGCTGCCGTTCGCGCTCTTGATGATCACAGTATTCGTCAGTGTGATGCGGATCTGGATCGGCGCGGAATTCCCCATCGCGTTAGTCGTTATCGGCGGAATCTCTGCTCTCGCAACCCTCGGTTTCGGCATCTTTCTCAGTTACCTGTTCGTCCGCAACGCCGCCGAAGTCGACTACATCGATACCACCAAGGTCAAACGGGTTTCGGTTTACCTTCACATCGCCGAAGCGCTTCTCATCATCGTCTGGTTCAACTGGCTCACAACTTTGATCGACCTCTCCGGAGCGATCTCAGGTCCCATATTCCTGATGTTCGCCATATCAGTCATCGCCCTCCGAGTGATCAGACAAACCCGCAGGCGGCATCTCTGGGAACGCTAGCGCGCCGTCTCCGTGCCGCCAAAGAGGAAGCGAACGTAGGGGCAACCCTTGTGGTTGCCCATTCGTATGGGATACCCGACAACCGACGTCAAACGCTTCCCCTCCGCAAAACCCCGGTCAACACCGAACCTAGGCATTCCCGTCCGACCCCTGTCATTTCTGGACACACTGGAAACCAGAGAAAGTCGCAGCGCGCGGCACGCATCACTTCCCATCACTCCAACCCCAGTAATCCCAGTTCAGACGCAGTTGTGACACCTCACCAAATAACCGCGCATCGCCCATGTATTCTGTACACCTGTTCAATATCAACGCATATCTATCACAACACTCATGGTCCACCACTTCCATGCACACAACCGACACTACGAGTGGGATCCCCACAAAGCCCGATCCAACCTTGAAAAACACGGGATCGACTTCGCCTCTGTAGCCGACTTCGAATGGAACACCGCCGTCATTCGAAGTAGCGACAGGCACGGTGAGACGCGCTTTGCCGCCTACGGCTATATCGGATACCGTCTCCATTCCCTGGCATTCACAACACGAAGGGATAAAATACGAATAATCAGTTTCCGCAAATCCGACGAGCGCGAGATGCGATACTATGCCCAAGCTAAAACCTGACACCATCTGGCCTACCCCTGAAGAAGACGCGGCGATCCGCGCCGCCATCGCCGAAGACCCGGACACCTTCGAAGCCGACGAGGAATGGTTCCGCGAGGCCAGGCCGTTCAAAGAGATCCTTCCGGAGTTGTGGGAGGCTTGGTATGGGAATGGGCAACAATCCGATGAATCGCCGCCAGCCCCCGAAAACGGCTCGCCGCGTTGAATATCGGCTTCCTTAGGACCATGCCCGAGCTCAAACCTAACCACATCTGGCCTACCCCTGAAGAAGACGCCGCCATCAGCGCCGCCATCGCCGAAGACCCCGACACGTTCGAAGCCGACGAGGAATGGTTCCGAGAGGCCAGACCGTTCAAAGAGGTCTTTCCAGAGCTTTGGGAGGCTTGGTACGGCAACGGGCAACAATCCGATGAATCGCCTCCATCCCCCGACAACGGCATCGTTTGAGAGGGGCTGAAAAGTGGTTCGGATGCAACCTAAAGCCAATCACTGGGACCTACTGATGGACGGCGTCTACCTAGATGTCTTGAAAGAGATTTTCGAGGTGCATCAGCATGATCCGGAACGGGTGCTATACATGCAACCACATAGGAAAACGAGGATTGCCAAGTTGCGGGATGACCCGCCGACGCCGGAAAGCCCGATAAAAATGTGGATCACAACTGGTGACGATCGTAACCGAGTTAGTTACTCGACAGAAATCATTGGTTGGGATGACAAAACCAAGCTTGATGATCATCGCAAAAAGCAGATCTCATCAGTGATAACGGAGAATCAACGCGGTGAGAAAGGGATGCTCGAAGATCCCGAGAAATGGGGTGTGAATCTCTTGCATGTTCGTCGCATGGAGAGACTAGCTGATCCGTTTCATGTTTCGCGCTTGATTGTCATCAGCACCAACAAACCAATCCCGTCTGAGCGGTACTCACCCCGACATTTTTACGTTCGGTTGCGAACACCTTCCGCCACTCCCGCGTAGGCGGGAATCCAATGAGGACTACGTATTCGTTTGCGCAAACCGTGGGATGCGTCTCTGGGAATCAATGCGCTCCGTGAGATAAAACGAGAAGCAATCAGGATCCAGCCTCGTAGATGGTCTCGGGACTCCAGATCCGCTCAGCAATCTGACGATAGAGTTCTTGGCGTTCGTCAAGATCATCCTTGTTGAATTTGGTATGGGGCCGAAAGGGTAATCCTGACCGTTCCTTGAAACTCAAGAAATTCGGATTGCGCTCGTATGTCTGTTCGTCGAGCGTCTTTGCGAGGTGGTTTTGTCCGAAATAACGGGGGCGTTTTTCGTTGTATGGATCATCTCGAAAACTGGCATTGAAGCTCTTCTGAAGCAACAAAAGGCAACCGATCCGATTACGGTACTGCTCGAAATCGTGAGGATGCGCGAAATCCTTGCCATCTCGGTCATGATCATTTGCCCAAATATGCTCGATTTCGAATGGGTCATCCCCGCCCCGAGTCATGAAATATTCGAACCTCCGAGGTTCGCCACACTCCGTCCCAATGTAATCGGTAAAACGAGCCAAAATCTGATGAATCCGCCGCCGATTTTGCTGATGCAACCCGAAATCAGGTCGCGTGAACTGAGCGGTGTACTTAGTCAATTTCTCGACAAGCAATTGGGTGAGTTCATCAGACGATACTCCGCGAATCTCAGCAATCAGGCTGTTGAATATCCTGCTCCGCATGTACGACTCATGGATGGCCCAACCGCCCCAAATCCTACGCGCGAGTATGCAATCGATGAACGTCGAAACGATACGGAACTTCCTATAAACTTCGGGATCATCGTCGGCAACGCGCAACGGTGCTAGCAGCGCAGGGAATTGGAGTGTGAAGTTGCTCCATGAGTTGAACCTGATGCTGTGAAGATCGTGGTCATCAGCGAATTCCCAATCCGATGCAGCTTTTCGGGTTGTTTCGTACCACTCGGTGTAGAAAGCGAAATCAGTGTTGATGAGCCGAACATAATCTTGCGAGTTCTGAAGTTGAAGCAATTTCTTAGTTTCCGCAAGTCGCATCCAGCGATTAAAATCGGTGCCGATCATCTCGAATGTTGTCAAATTATCCGCATGGCGTCCGCGTAACCAATGTCGTATCGCGTGAGAAAGCCCATCGCGTTCTAGCGATGACAAACTATCAGACAGTTGTTTCCAAGTTTCACTAGCTGCCTTTCGATCTCCGACGTTATCGATATTTGACAGCAGATAACCGCGCAGCAGCTCAACTTGGGTTAGAGAAAGCCCGCGGTTGTTCATCGATTCGAACATCGTATACGCGTCGGTATCTGAATAAGCCGTGATTTCGACAAAAAACACTCTCTCGAGAAGGTAATCGACGAACAATGGCAGAATTTCACGATCGATGATTGCATCCGGCAAGCTATCCTCAATATCGTCATACCGGTCAAAAATGTTGGCGATCGATCCGCGGGCATTTGATCTTTCGAAATCAACTTTTCGGAACAGAGCTTCCATACAGGCTGTACGGTCTTCCACGTCGATGTTGTAGGATCGGATGCCAAATCTCTGTGAAAATATCAAATGTACGAATGGCGTTGTGTCGATCCTGTTCTTAGCGGCCTCGTGATGCAATGCGATAAGTAGCAAGGTCAACGAAGTTAATCTTTGCTGTCCGTCGACGATGAGTTTCTTGTTTCGTTGGGCTACATCGCTGACGATCACGGTTCCAAGAAAATAGATCTCGTATGATGCCACGTCTGGTTGGGTATGACCCTTTTTGTAACTCTTCAAGAAATTTTCGGAGAGATCGTTGACGAGTTCGATAACGTGCGTATCTTCCCAGACGTATTCGCGCTGATAAAAATCGATGTCAAATTTCGCGTTTGATAACAGAACGTTTAGACTCTTGGTCTCGCTTCGAATTTCTTTCATCGCGTTGCTGATTTCATCTAGTTGGCATGCTCAGAACGAGATTCTATCAAACATCCCCCGCCACTCCGCGTCATCATGCCCTCGCTTGCTGGGATAGTCGAAGAAGTAGTACTGCTGCCGCGCCGGCACCGTCGGGTCCGGTGCAAACCGATGCCGCCACTTCGGTAACTCGTTTGCATACCGTTCCTCAGCGCGAGACATCGCATCCTCATCAATCTCGACACCCAGACCAGGCCCGGATGGCGGCGTGATGGCCCCGTATTCGTAGATGAAAGGTTCGGTAATGATGTCTTCGGATGGCGGTAGGAGTTTGGTGTAGGCGGAGTCGACGGGCCAGATGAAGTTGGGCGTCGCTGTTACCAGGTGAAGCTGGGCCGCGGTCGCGATGCCCGTCTCGCCGGGCGATGAGTGGCACGAGACCTTTAGCCCACCAGCTTCGGCGATGGCGGCGCAGCGCTGCGTTTCGAGGAAGCCTCCGTTGATGACGACGTCTAGGTGAATAGCGTCACAGGCGCGGTGCATGACTAGCTCGAGGATCTGCTCTTTGGTGGTGCGAGCCGGACCGTCGCACAGAATCGGAATGTCGGTGTGACGGCTAACCTCGGCGAGTGCGCGCACGCTGGTGGAATCGACCGGTTCTTCCACGTGCGAAGGATCATATGGCTCCATTTTCCTGAGCATCCGGATGGCTTCGAGTTGCGAGTACGAACCGTTGCAGTCGTAGCCAAGTTCTATGCGCGGACCGGCGGCTTCGCGAGCTGCGGCGGCACACTCGACATCAAACTCCGGGTTCAAGCCAATCTTGATCTTGAACGATTTGAAACCGGCGGCAACAGCCCGTTTGACCTCGTCTGCGCACTTGTCAGGCGGTTTCGCACCCATCCAATACCGCGCTTCGACGCGATCCCGGTACTTGCCGCCGATCAAGTTGTAGATCGGTTGGTTGGCTGCCTTACCGACGATATCCCAGAGGGCTTGGTCGATCGATCCGGTGATGTTGAGGTTGGACGATGCGCTAGTGTCGAGGAGGTGTCCAAGTTTGGTGGTTATCTGACCCGTCAGGTTCATCCCCCGCTCGATCGAGTTGATATCGTGCGGGTCTCGACCGATCAGTTTCGACTTGATCTGCTCAAATAGACGTTGGTCGCCGCCGGCTCCAATGCTCGTTTCGCCGAGGCCAGTGATGCCCTCGTCCGTATCGATGAAGATGATGGTCTTTATGGCGGCGAAGCGAGAGCCGTACCACATCGTCACCGGCTCGTGCGTGCCCAGCGTCGACAGCGGGATGCAAATGTTTCGGGTTCGGATATCGGTGATTTTCACGGAGAGTAGTCCCAAGGATTGATGACCTCGACACCGCTTCCTTCAAAATCACTGACATTGCGGGTGGCTACGGCGGCGCCGATGGATACGGCGATGGCAGCAATTTGGCAATCGGGGTGATCTACGGACAATCCGCGGGCACGACGATCAGCGGCGATCGTCGCGTAACGCCTTGCTGCACTTCTGTCAAAGACAAGAATGCGGTCCGAGAACGTGTTAATGAGCATCGAGTCGGTAACCGAAATCATCTCTTGCCGATTTCTGCCCATCGGCATTAGTTCGACCCTAAACCAAAGCTCCGATTCGGTGATTGTGGTGAGATGCAGAGATGACAAATCCTGTGCGCTAAACCAATTGACCACGTTCGGGTCTGGGTCTTCATACATCAACTCGGAAACGACGTTGGTATCGACGACGATCATCGGGTGCAATTCCGAGTAACGTGGATCGACTGGCTCGGATTACCGGAGGTCGCGGTCGAGTCCACCTGCGGCGGCGAACCTGGTGTTAAGCTCTCGCGCCCAGTCGTTCGATGGTTGAGGTTGGACTAGGGCCGCCTTCAGGATCTGGCGAACTTCCTCTTCCATGGACCGCCCGTTTGCAGCGGCGCGGATGCGTAACTTGCGCTTAACTTCATTGTCGAGGTTTCGAATCGTGATGCTTGCCATGACTCATCCTCCAAAACTGAATGCACTATGATCGCCGATGATTGCGATGATATCACTCATCGCTACATTAATTTCGTTTGAAATGCGGCATCACCCCTTCGGCAAAGCGGTGCATCTGTTCCAGCGTGGCGGATTCTGGCATGCCCATGCCGGTGATGCCGATGTTGACCTCTTCCAGGCCGGGGTAGCGCTCCTGAACAGCGAGCAGTTTTTCGGTCACTAAGTCGGCAGACCCCGCGAAAAATCCTCCACTTTCGACATCGCCGTCAATACTCGGAAGGTTGGCGTTAAGGAGCTGTGACCGGTCGTTGGAGTTGATGGCGGCTACTTGCTCGTCGGAGAGGTCGCGGACGAAGCCGAGGGGGCCGAACATTTTGACGCGTTCCTCCGCCCAGAGTCGCGATTCTTCGATCGCTTGTTCAGGCGTGTCGGCGATGTAGACGGAGAAGGAGATGATGAGGTCGCCGCCAAGCTCGAGTTCGCGTCCGTGTTCGGCTTGAACCTCCTGCCATCTGTGGACAACCACGTCCGATGCGCCGCCGGGCGCCGCCCCGCCGCCGATCATGCCTTTGATGCCGTACTTGGCCATGAAATTGAGGCCGCGTTCCGATGCCGAGACCACTGGCTGCCACCACTCGACTGGGTACTTCGGTCGCGGAACGAGCGTGATCTCTTCGAGTTCATAGCCGCGGTACGGGACCGCTGGCGGGATGTCATAGTGCTTGCCGTGGTGCGAGAAGGCGGGTTCGTTGAAGGCCTTCCACATGACTTCGACCTGCTCTTCGAAGAGTTCGCGGTTGGCGTCTTGGTCGATGATGGGATTGCCGAACACCTCGACTTCTCGGGAGTGGTAGCCCCTGCCGATCCCAAATCGAACGCGCCCGTCGGTGAGGATGTCCGCCGTGGCGTAGTCCTCGGCGAGCCGGACCGGGTGCCACATCGGGTTGATGTTGAAACCGCAGCCGAATCGAAGATATTTGGTGAGATGCGCGAGATGCACGAAGAGCATCAGCAGGTTCGGAATGCACTCGTAGCCTTCGCGCTGGAAATGGTGTTCGGCACCCCAAAAGGTGTCGAAACCCAGTTCATCCATCGTCTTCGCGAAGGACGCCGACTTATCGAACACGGTCGCTAGTTGCTCGTCAGGCAGCCATCGTTCGTTTGCGGGTGTGCCGGCGTAGCCGATATCGTCCATGTCGACGCAGCCAGCGTATAGAACTCCGAATTTGTTGATCATGATGGATGGGATTATCGCATAGGGGACGTGTGCAAAACCCTCCCCCTTTGCCAAAGGGGGAATTGAAGGGGGTTAGACGCGGATCGGTCGGTAGCAGCAAAAGACAGCGTAGGCCGGATGTGATGCATAACCGATTCCGTTCGGCGGACCATGCGTTACAGTAGGTGCGACATGGCAAGCGAAAAACCCAAGAAATCATCGGAAGACGTGACCCCGCCGGAGCGCATCGACGCAAGGATCGCGGAGTTGGCAGATTGGCGGGGCGAGAAGCTGGCCGACCTGCGCGGTCTCATCCACGACGCTGAACCTGACGTAGAGGAAGGGTGGGAGCCGAAGGGCTCCCCGGTATGGTCCTACAACGGGATTCTGCTAGTCGGCGACGCGTTCAAAGACAAGGTGAAGCTCACATTTCACAGCGGTGCGGCGCTCCGTGACCCCAAAAACGTGTTCAATTCTGGCTTGGACGGCAATAAATGGCGGGCGATCGAACTGTTTGAAGATGACGATGTCGACAAGACCGCGTTTAAGGCGATGGTGCGCCAGGCAGTCTCTTACAACACCAAACAGCTCCTCGCCAAAGCCAAAGGCGGCATGGTCGATGGCAAACCAGTGCTGCTATCGGGCGGCAACCCGCAGATACCAAAATCGGACGGCGACGCGCCGATCCAGACCTACATCGACGCCATACCCGGCTGGAAACGTGAAACCACACGCCGAATCGACGAAATCATCGTAGAAAACGTGCCCGGCGTGCTGAAAGCCGTCAGATGGAACTCGCCATTCTACGGCGTCGAAGACCAAGGCTGGTTCGTCAGCTACCACATGTTCAGCCGATACATCAAAGTCACATTCCTAAACGGCGCAACCCTCCAACCCGAACCACCCGGCTCAGGCAAAGACCCCGACTCCCGCTGGATCGACATCCAAGAAGGCCAACTCGACGCCAATCAACTGGCCGATTGGATCCGGCAATCCTCCAAAGTCCCCGGCTGGGACGGGTTCTGAGTATCCATAACCGCGACGAACTCACTCATTCTCCACGAAAACTAATCTTGATGGTTATATACAATGTTATATTCGAGACCGGATCAAAAAAATGAGTAGGGCAATCCAAAATGGATGTTTCTCCTGACAAACAGAATGTCGACCGCGTGTTCGCAAACACGAAGTACGTTATCGATTTCTATCAACGCGATTACAGATGGAAGGATGAACAGGTCAATCGGTTACTGGATGATATTTTCCATAGGTTCAATGACCATTACGCTAACTTGAAAGATCTTGACCCAACCAAGGAAATAGTTTCATCTAAATATCCTTGGTATTATTTGAACACATACGTAACTAACACAATTAACGGAAGTGTGTATATAGTCGATGGCCAACAACGATTGACGACTCTGTCCCTTATGTTAACCAAGCTTTTGCACCAGGCGAAATCTTATAACTCGAAACTCGAACAATGGATTGATGGAAAAATCGCTGGCCACACCGGTTACACCAACGAATTCTGGATCGAACACGAATCGCACACTCACGTTCAACAAGCATTGTATGAGGGTAAGTGCAACGATGAGTTGGTTGGGGAAGGTATCACCGGTGTCAACCTGATCCGAAACTATCAGATTATCAGTCAAAGGTTGGATTTAGAGCTTTCTGATGTTCATGTGTTCGACACGTTCGTATTCTTTTTCCTTCATCGGTTGGTGATGATTGAACTCGATGTCGAACAAACGGACGTCCCGATGCTATTTGAAGCAATAAATGATCGCGGCATGCGTTTGCGCCCACATGAGATTCTCAAAGGTAAACTGTTGGGTCAGATTGCCAAAATCGAGCTGATCAACGAGCGCTACAACGAATTGTGGGAGAAACAGGCCGCTGCCATAAATGAATATGAAGACGATTTGTTGGATGACTTTTTCCGTTCCTACCTTAAAGGGAAGCACGCCAACACTCGTAATGCGGGCCAGCAATTCGACGGAGACTATCATCGTCAGATGTTCACCGGTGATATGAACAAAAAAACTCGGTTTGAATAACGCGGCTAGCAAGGTGAAAGAATTTCTCCGCGGTGATTTTCGTTATTATACAAATTTGTACCGAACGATCCGTGAAACATCGGAAACTTCTGAATCGTCAAATCCACACCTTTTTTACTGCCGCTTACTGAACCTTGACGCTCCCTTCATGTTGATATTTTCTGGTTGTTTAAAAGATGATCCTGCCGAAGATGAAAAGTCCCGTAAATTAGCATACGAAATTGACAGATATTTTTCTCTATTGCAGCTTCAAAACGTGTATGACAGCAATGATTTTCAGGATTCTCTTTATCTGATATCAGAGAATATCAGAGAGCGTCCCGCGGCTGAATACCGAGACGCCTTTGACGTACAGATTGTGAAGGCAATCGGCAACAGGCGTAACGTGAATGTGGAGACGCCGATCAATTACGGATTGTTTAGACAAACTGGGATCAATTTGAATGCCCGATTTAAACGGTATGTTTTCGCTCGGGTCGACGAGTTTCTCGCGGCTGAGATGAACCTAAACCCTAAGCATTCGATAAGAGATCTGGTGACGAAGACCGGTGCGATTTCGGGGTTTCACGTTGAACACATCCTTTCGTCGAACGACGAAAACCTGGCTTTTTTCGATGGGGATGAAGAGAGTTTCGAACAGGCGCGGAATCGTTTAGGCGGCATACTGCTGTTGAAGGGCAAGGATAATATTTCCAGCGGCAATGAAACTTATGAGGAAAAACTGCGAACTTATGCGAATACCTTGTATTGGAATGAAACGCTTCGAGAAGACAGTTATAAATCCAAGCTTGATATGAATGGTTTCCGCGACCGATATGACCTCGATCTTAGACCGATGAACAGCTTCGGGCCAGAGGAACTGGAGGATCGGCATGGATTGCTGTTTGAATTGGTCAAAATGATTTGGGCGTGATCAAACGTTGTGGCATTCAACGAGGGCACGGTACCGTTCTGTGTTCGGTTTTGGATGTGGGCGCTCGTTGTGTGGCACTGAAATACGATTTAGGTGAGGTTGAGTGATGCACAAGTACGAAATCATCATCTACTGGAGCAACGAAGATGAAGCGTTCGTGGGCGAGGTGCCTGAACTGCCGGGTTGCATGGCGCACGGAGAGACCCAAGAGGCTACGCTGAAGGCGGTGGGCGAAGCTGTGGAGTTGTGGCTCGATACGGCGCATGAATGACGTGAGTGTCTGCAGTCGGGCATCCCTGCGGGTTTGCTTTGATTGCTCCGAGTCGCCTTCGCTGCGCCAAAAGGAGGAAGCATTCTTTTCGGTTAGCCTTTAAAATGTTGAAGGACGGCGATATTAGGAATTAAGTATGGAGATGCCGTTGTGGTAGCAGAAAGAAAACGCCATCGCATGGCTTACGTGTTGTACGATCCGGCCGAATCAACGGAACCAGACAAATTTATGGCTCAAGTCCCTTCGTTTCCGAACTGTGTGGCGTGGGGCGATACTCCAGAAGAGACTATCTCGATCTTGGAGTCTGTAGTGGTGGAGATGATTCAGGTCTATCAAGAGCGTGGTTACCAATTGCCGTCTGGAGTGCCTCGAAATGCAAGCGAAGTACAGTTGTATGCGGAGCGCGGGGTGTTAGAGGGCTCGGTTTGACCTACGGCGAACTGACGCGCAAACTTCGTCGATTGGGTTGTGTGTTCGTGCGGCAAGGCCGGGGCAGTCACGAAATCTGGGCGAATGACGCGACCGGTTCAGCATCTCCGATACCACGCCACGGCAATCGGGACCTGAAGCCGGGTACACTTCGGCAAATTATCAAGAATCTTGGCATTTCGAAAGAGGACTTGGATAACGCGTGATTCGTGCCTCCCGTCTCGCTATGCTGGCACCCCCTTAATTCCCCTCAGCGATGAGGAGGGCAATGTGTGTGCTTCGCAGAAAGGGGAAGGGGTCGCCGTCTGGCTATGGTGAATGTGGTTACGAGTGCGGTTAGCGTCAGGATTATGACTAGGAGAAGAATGGTGGGGTGTGGGGGCTGGAGGCCGCCGGTTTCAGGCAGGGCTTCGTGGGATGTTTGGAAGATTGGTGCGGGTGGTAGTTGCGGTGCGTGTTCGGCTGTGACTGCGACGGCGGCATTTATTGGCAGCAAGCTTGTAGTGGCGCAAACAATCGGTCCGTCGATGGTGATGATCAGGTTAGATGTGAGGATGGTAAGGTTTCCGTCGCCCTGTTCGTCTTGGGCGATGCTGACGTTGGTGATTTGAGTTCTGAGTTCGTCAGGCAGTGGCAAGCATGTCTTGGCAGGTTTTTCTAGTCGGTATGCGCTGAGTGGCAGTCCGGCACTGTCTGTGGCATTGACGCGGTGCCAGTGTCCGGCGAGTTTGTACTGATTTCGCTGGACCGTTTCGGTGTCGCTGGCGGGCTCGTCTTTGGTGATGTTGATGCCGATGATCTCTTTGTCGGGTACGGCGCTGGGCGGTACAGAAAAAGTGACGTTTTCGCGGGTGTATGTTCCGCCCTCGACAGGAGTGAAGACTTTGTAGTTCACGCCTTGTGCGTCAGTGATGGTTTCAGGGATTTTGCCGTCGGGATTGATGGGAGGTTGTTCAGGTTCTGGAGAATTCGGAGGGCGTCTCGCGATGATGTTGAACTTTGCTTCGCACTTTTCTTTGTCGTCGCGGAATGCGTAACAGTTTCGTTCCGGTTCAGGGAGCGATGCGGTGACGGTGTATGTTCCGGGCTGTCGTGGCGTGTAGTACAGGGCGTTGAGGCCTTCGACTCTCTGGAATGTTCCAGTTGCTTCGTCGTCCCATTCGAGATTCAAGTCGTCGGCAAGGGAGGCGTCGCGTACGTTCTGGCGTCCGTATACGTGGACTTCGAGAGCGACTTTGTCGCCGGCGAAGAGTGTGACGTTGCGAAATGCGGGTTCGACTCGGAGGATGAGCGCGTTGTTTGGTGGCCGAGCACTGACCTTATCTACGATGCGAATTTCGATGGTGTTGGAGTTTAGAGAAGGGTTCGTGCTTGTCGCGTTGATGAAGATGGTCTCTGTGGGCTCAGATTGCGTATCGTCGTTGAAGGTGATGGTGGCGGTGCCGGACGTGGTGTCCTCTGCGATGTTGATGGTGTCTGAGGCGAGAGTGTAGTCGTTGTTGTCGGCAGTGCTGGTAGAGGTATTGACATTTAGGGTGATGGTTATACCGTTTGCGGGTGCACGTGCGTCGAGGGTTGCGGTGACGATAACAGAGCTGCCTTCGGTGTGTTGCCGAGGATCCACGGTCAGGGTGATGGTTGTGGGCGTGGATGTAGACGGACTGAAGTTCAGGATTGGCGTAACGGCCTGCGGGAATGAGCGGTTTACGTCTATGGAGTATGCCTTTTGGGTGTTTTCATCCTCAGCGGTTACGACTACGAAGATGACGTTTGATCCATAAGCGATGTCGATGGCGTTGCTGGGGGAACCGCTGCTGACGGTGTTGCCGCTTATGATGACGTTTGCGCCGGTGTGGGTTGTGGTAGGAGTGATGGTTATTTGGTTGACATTTGCGTCGACGTTTGCGGAGTAGCTGGTGGTGTCGGCGTCGAAAGTCGGTGTCAAGGGGACGTTGCTGCTGTCTGCGGCGTTGGTCAGAGCCAGCGCGAAGAGCGTTGCAACGTCGGACAGTGGTGTCTCATCGTTGTCGGCGATTATGAGAGTGGTGCCATTGGCGGTGATGTCGGTAGCGGTAGCGTCTAGGACGAGTATCTCGTTGTCGTCATCTACGGAGTCATCGGCGATAGTGACGGTGGCGGTGCCTGAAGTGGCATTCTCTGCGATAGCGATGGGAGAAGTAGGGAGCGTGTAGTCGCCGGACGATGCAGTGCTATGGTCGGATGCGGATATGGTGACCTCGACTCCGTCTTCGCCCGCAGGATGGTCGAGGGTTGCGGTGATGGTTACGGTGTCGCCCTCGTCGGGGTTGTAGTCGTCAGCGGTGAGAGTGACGTATGAGGGTGTCTGCGAGGTTGGCGGATCGCCGTCGTCGTCCACGATGACGAGATGGAGGCGGGTTTGGGTCGCAGCAGAGATTTCGGAATCGGGAAATGTCAAGAACGCTGACAGTTCGATGATCTCGTTTGGTTCGTCGATTTCGTCTTGTTTGGCGATGATCCTGAATGTGGCAGTCTGCTGTCCTTTTATGAAGTATGGCGTCAAAGTTCTGTAGTCGTCAGCGTTGTTGGCCGAGCCGTTGTGACCTATACCGACGCCTACGGTTTCGGGTGCGGGTGCGTCGAGGGTAGCGGTGATGGTTACGGAGCCGCCGTCTTCGTCTATGTATGGTGATCCGCTTGTGACGCTGAGCGTGATGATGCTCGTGTTCTGGGCTCGTGTCTGCGCGTCAGCGAGTAGGATTGCTGTTGCCGCGATGGTGGCGAGGACCAAGATGAAGAGTAGCCTGGCGGGTTGGTATTCGCTGATCATGCCAGATTATTTTGGAAAAGTTCAATTGACGAATTCAATACGTGTCGATTCGTTATAACTGGAATACGAATGATCAGGAAGGCTGGATATTACGAGGTATGGAAGCGAATATAGATCGGCTGATGGTTAAGGTGTGACCGGCAATTGCGTGGATGTACAGGACGTACGGGATCGATTGTCAGGCGTTGAGGATTTCTAGGACTAGATCGTGAAGATTGCCGTTGGTGGAGAGGGCGCTGCCGCCGTGGATCGTGGGGTTGCCTTGGGTGTCGGTGAATGTCCCACCGGCTTCTTGGATGATGGATTGGAGCGGTGCGTTGTCGTAGACGTTCATGACGGGATCGATCATGATTTCGCATCGGCCAGTCGCCACGAGGTAGTGGCCGTAGCAGTCCGGGAGGCCGCGAGTTGCTGCGGCAGCCTCGCTGAGCGTTCGATAGGCTGCGGCTTTATCGACTTCCCAGAAGCTGCTTGACGAGGTAGTGGTGAAGTAGGCGTCTGATAGTCGGGATATGTTCGAGACTCGGGCCCGTTTCGGCGTCAACGGGTCTAGTTGGTCTGACCACCACGCGCCGAGGTCTTTGGCGGCGTAGACGATTTCGTTCAAAGCTGGGAAGACTATGACCCCGGCCACTGCTTCGTCCTTGTATTCGAGCCCCATCATAGTCCCGTACAGCGGAATGCCGCGGATGAAGGATTTGGTGCCATCGACGGGGTCCAGATACCACGTGTAGTCGGTTGATCCCGACTGTGTGCCGAACTCCTCGCCGACTATCGCGTCGTTTGAGAACTCCTGAGCGAGATGGTTTCGGAGCGTTTCCTCGGCTTCTTTGTCGGCACGTGTGACCGGAGTTTCGTCGGGTTTGGTCTCTACGGTCAAGTCTGATGAGCGGAAGTAGCGCAACGTGTGTTGCCCAGCTTGCGTGGCGGCGCGGATTGCAAAGTCGAGTCTGTCTTTGAGTTCGGGCATGGGGTTTCTGGGGTGAGGTAGTGGTGATGGGTGTGTAACCAGAGCGACCACACAGGTCGCACCTACGGTTCTCGTTCCCCTTCATTATGCGAAGTTGAGGGTGGAGGCTAGGGCGATGTAGATCGCTAGTTCCGGTGATCTGTTGGGTTGCGCCGAGGGTGTCTCCGGTGTGACCTTTCAGGCGGGGTTGGAAATAGAGACGGATCAGGATGTGGCCAATAGCGGTGCCGGCGACGGTTAGCGGCGCGGAGACGTTCAGGTGAGTTCGCACGGACGCGCGAGATAGCTGAGGTGGGTTGTGATTTACGCGGACCTATGGATAAGTTTTGTGGGGTGTGAATAGATCGTTTATCGGCACGTCAAGCGCGTCGGCGATCTTCAAGGTCGCACCGATGGTTAGGTTCTGTTTGCCGTGTTCGACGAGGCTGATGTACGTGCGGTCGAGACCGGCTGCATCTGCAAGGTCTTGTTGAGTCAGTTTGCGACGGTTGCGCGCAGCCCGTATCTGTTTTCCGACGATTACCAATTGCTGATCGAGCGACGGTCGGTTTTGGCGATCTAGGACGAGGTCAAGCGCCTGTTG
Organism: Dehalococcoidia bacterium; assembly: GCA_965203505.1. GTDB lineage: Bacteria > Chloroflexota > Dehalococcoidia > Lucifugimonadales > Lucifugimonadaceae > Bin127. Next base: position 2,539,191 of record OZ241880.1, on the reverse strand, counting down.
GGCCGCGGTGGCAATGTCATTCGCGACCGCGTCGACGCCGAGTTCATAGGGGTCGATGTCAGCGAGTCCGACAGCGGCGCCTCCAAGCAGGATCTTCGGTCGTGGAGGTTCGATCCTGCGGATGGTTTCGACGGTCGCTGCAACGTTGGGCAGGCACTCGATCATGGTCGCAGATAAAGCGAGGAGGTCGACCCGGCGGAGTTGTACGTACTCGGCGAGGTCTTTTACCGGTGTAGCGTCCCAAAAGAAATCGACGTCCCAACCGTCCATGATGAGTAGGTCTGCGATCATTCTTGCGCCGACGAAGTGTTGGTCCTCTTCGACTGGAGTGACCAACGCTCTGAGTCCACGCGGCGTCCGTGGCATCGCGTTCTGGCGCTGCCTATCCATCATCTGCATGGTGATGGCGGTCGCGAGGTGTTCTTGGGCGATGTTGATTTCGCCTTTGTGCCAGAGTTCGCCAAGTATGACCTGAGCGGGTGCGAGTACCGACAAGTAGATCTCTTGTGGAGTTGCGCCACGGCTTATGGCGTCGTCGATTATCGACTGTGCGACATTGGGTTCGCCGCGGGCTGCGGCAGCGGTGTAGCGTTCCCTAGTTTCGTCTAGAAGCGTCGCGTCCGGCATTGTGAGTCTCGGCGTGCGTTGGATATATACAACGAAATATATGGCTATGTTACTAATATACAACACACGAAGTCAGCTCTTAGGAAGGAGAAGATATGGAGATCATTCAAGTTGTGGCGATAGTCCTTGCGGTGGTTGGAGCCCTTAACTGGGGACTGGTGGGTTTGTTCAAATGGGACCTCGTAGCGTTCATCGGCGGAAAGTTGAAGTTTGGCGAAGTCAACGCGTTCACGCGGATCGTATACGTGCTCGTGGCGATTGCAGGTCTGATCAGTTTGACGGCGATAGGCGAACTTCTGTAGCGAGAGATTCCCTACGTCGTTCCCTAGAGGGCTCCGCCTCCTTACAGCCCTCGTCCCCTTTCTGTCACCCTCACCCCGAGCCAGCTCAGGGAATGGGCTCCGATCCTCGCGTAACGAGGAAAGAGTTCAGCGGATGACGGAGAGGGGATTTTCTGCTTCATGCCATATAATCCCGATTGAAATCAGTTGGTGAGTATGTCAGAAAGGGTTAGGGGACGACATGAACAAGGTACAAGCGGTGGTTTCGGCGGCAAACGGTGCGCCAGTTACATTGGAGACGATCTTGGTACCTGACCCGGGGCCAGGCGAAGCGTTGATCCGAGTTCAGGCTTGCGGGGTCTGCCATACGGATCTGCACTATCGAGAGGGTGCGATTGGGGATGAGTTTCCTTATTTCTTGGGCCATGAAGCGGCTGGCATAGTGGAAAAGATTGGGGATGATGTCGACAACGTGGCTCCGGGCGATTTCGTGATCGTCGCTTGGCGGGCGCCTTGCACGAATTGTCGCTCGTGTGAGCGTGGACGTCCGTGGTACTGCTTCGACAGTCGGAACGCTGCGCAGCCGATGACGTTAGAGGACGGCACACCGTTGTCGCCAGCGCTTGGCATCGGCGCGTTCGCGGAGCTGACGTTGGTTGCGGCCGGCCAGGCGGTGAAGGTTGATCCGAAGGCAGATGCGAAAGCGGCGGGTTTGATCGGGTGCGGAATCATGGCCGGTTTGGGCGCGGCGATCAATACCGGCGGCGTGTCAAGGGGCGATTCCGTGGCGGTGTTCGGCTGTGGCGGTGTCGGAGATGCAGCGATCGCGGGTTCGAAACTGGCTGGCGCCCACACGATCATTGCGGTGGATATCGATGATCGGAAGCTGGAGTGGGCCAAGAGTTTCGGTGCGACGCACACCGTGAATTCGCGTGATACGGATGCGGTGGAGGCGATACAGGGGATCACCGGAGGCAATGGCGCGGATGTCTGTATCGAGGCGGTTGGATTGCCACAGACTTATGAACAGGCGTTCTTCGCACGCGATCTTGCTGGGACCGTAGTGCTAGTCGGCGTTCCAAGCCCAGAGATGAAGATCGAGTTACCAATGATCGAGGTCTTCGGTCGCGGCGGAGCGTTGAAATCATCGTGGTACGGCGACTGCCTTCCGACGCGAGACTTCCCGATGTACATCGACCTTTACATGCAGGGCCGATTGGATCTCGATGGATTCGTAAGCGAGTCGATAGGGATCGGCGACGTCGAGGAGGCGTTCCACAAGATGGAGCGCGGTGACGTGCTTCGTTCGGTCGTGGTGATGTGATGGGTGACCATGCGCATCCGCCTTGCGTCATCACGAAGGCCGACAATCTGGAGGTTGATGTCGCCAGCGGTGCGATGACTCGACTGGCAGGCGTTTCGGAGGCATTGTCGGGATCGACCGGCATACATCTGGCGATCGCGACAGTGCCGCCTGGACGGTGTTCAACCGCCCACTATCACGTGAATTGCGAGTCGGCGATCTACGTGGTTAGCGGCGGAGGGGTGTTTCTGCACGGGAAAGAGTTGGAGGTTGAGGAGGAGATCGGCCCCGGCGATTTCATCTACGTGCCTCCGGATTCGAACCATCAACCAGTAAACACTTCAGTCGAAGAGGACCTAGTGCTGATCGTGGCGCGGAATGCGCCGGTGGAGATTGTTGTGGATTTGGAGGGAGCGGGGCGGCAGGATTGTCGGTGATATTGAACTAGGATGTGAATGATTGGGAATGATGGGCTACGAATTCGCACCATTTTGGCGAAGACTAGGAGCAGGATTCGTTGACTGGGTAACTGCTTTAGGTGTGGGAGTGTCTGTGAGTGTTGGGGCAGCGGCTGTTTTCGCGCTTGCGTTATCAGGTGAATATTCATTCGGGACGAATTTCGGAGCATTTTTGATCTATTTTGGGTTACCGGCAGCGTTCGCCATCGTAATACTGTGGCAGGTAGTAACTGCGTTTAGGGTCTCGTCGAAAGGTGACACGATTGGTCATCGGTTGTTTGGTTTGAGGATTCTGAAAACAGATGGCGAGCGGATCAGTCGCGGGAGAGCGTTGGCTAGGCACTATTTCGGAAGTCCGTTACTGCTTGGGTACGTGACGCCGATGTTCGTCTTAATGCCAGCTGCAACCATCCTGCCTCAACTTGGAGGTTCGACCCACCCTGCCGATATCACTGGTGAATTCATCGGTGAGGTTGTTAGGTTCTGGATTTTGTGGGGGTTGGCGGTGGCGCTTGTTTTGATGGTTGCCAATCATGCCATGATGCATTTTGATGCCAAAGGTCAAGGTTGGCACGATATATTGACAGGGACGGTGGTGGTGAGAGAAGTAAGGCAGGACAATCAGTGAGGGATTCGGTTGAGATGGAGGATCTCGGGTTGTACGGGAATCCTCGGACGGATGGGGGTGCGGAGTTCGTATTTCCCTCCGTTCGTAGTCGGTTGCTGGCGGGAATTGTTGATTGGGTTGTGGCGTTTGTTTGGGGAGCGGCGGCGTGGGCAGTAGTTTGGGGGCCGAATTTACTGTGGCATTATCCCTTCGGCGAACATTTCTTGGCTGATTTGGTCTATCACTTCGGAGGGTCGGTTGTGAGCGGGGTTTTGATCTTGCGGTTTTTGTTTAACGGGATCAGCATCAGCTCGGGTGGTGACACGTTTGGGCACCGACGTTTTGGGTTGCGAGTAGCGATGGTCGATGGAGGATGTATCGGTTGGCGGCGCGCATTGACGAGACAGTTTCTGGGTAGTCCATTGCTGTTTGCGTATTTTTTGCCGGTGTCGATAGGGTTCCTTATTGGTGCATGGGAAACAGTGTATTGGCTCACTTGGGGACTTATTGTTGCCGCGGTTGTAGCGATGGGTAACCATTTTTGGATGGTATTGGATGATCAGGGGCAAGGATGGCACGACCAGTTAGTGGGGACGGTTGTGGTGCGTGATCGAGTGGGGTAGGCTGGCAGGTTTGGATGCCGCGCCCGATGTCGCCTGCAAGGTCACGGATTTCGCCGCTGATGTAGATTGATGGTAGGGCAGAATGATGATTGATTCGCTGGCAGATGGAACCGCTGATTCGTTGAAGGGGCGCCCGAACTTTGAAGTTGCTTCAGTTTGGATGCGGTTGTTGGCGGGGCGGCAGGATTGTCGGTGATATTGAACTAGGATGGGTATGATGTGAAAGGATGATAAGGATGGGTGTTAGTTGAGGCGTTTACAGAATAAAAGAGGCAAAGAACCTCGTTTCTGGTCGGACGGGCACGGGATTTACCACATCGCGACTATGGGAGAACGGTTGTTTGCTGGATTCTGGGAGTGGGCAGCGGCCGTATTCATCGGAGGGTTTTTCGCAGCTTCTGTAACTGTTCAGTTTGTGTTGAGCAGAGCGGAGAACCCGGAAGAGGTTAATTGGTATGTCTTTGGGGACGGTGAAACAGGAGGCATACTTCTCTTTTATCCCTTATTGCTGGCGATCCCTCCCATCGTTCACTTGGCATCCGGTATAGTGCTAGCTTCCGTCGGCCAGGGTCTAGGCTATCGAGCTATGACGCTGAGGGTCAAAAGGGACAATCTTGAACAATTGAGTTGGCAGCGAGTGATGCTCCGTCAATTCATCGGGAGCCCGGGGCTGTTGATTCCGTGCCTATTCGTGGTTTTGACGGGAGCGCCGTATCTGTGCTTGAGGGTTATCGCGTTGATGTTCGACCTAAGCATTCATGTCTTGGACGTATCAGACGATCAAGTAAACACGCTTTGGTCGATCTTTGTCAGGACATACTGGATAACGGTTCCACTGCTAGTTTTTGCCAACCACTTGTGGATGAGGATTGACGCCAAGGGGCGTCCACCACATGATGTGTTGTTGGATGTCGTGGTGGTGCAGGATCGGATCTTGAGTACGAATCGTGTAGCGTTTCCTTCGACGGGACGGGCACCAGTCGAGCGATGGGATTAGCTAGCATGGAATGAGGCAGGCGACACGGTAGCCACTATGTCTACCGTACGCCTTGGCAGGGAGAGCCACGGATCAATATCCAGCCTCGCGGAGACATGGCCAAGCCGTATCAGGTACGCCAAGTTCTCAAGGCGATAGACAAGCTGGAGGGAATGGAATGACTGCAAGTACTGACCGTTACACCTACCGTGTCATCTGGTCTGGGGAGGACGGTGAATTCGTCGGCCTGTGCGCTGAGTTCGGATTGCTCAGCCACCTGGACGAAACGCCGGAGAAGGCGTTCGCCGGGATCCGCGACTTGGTGGCTTTTTGCGTGGAGGACCTGCGCAGGGAAGGCGCTCCGATTCCGGAGCCGATTTCGACTCGGCACTACAGCGGGCATCTGTCGATCCGCGTGCCGCCGGAGACTCATCGAGCTCTGGCAGTGGACGCGGCCGAAGCGGGGGTGAGCATGAACCGACTTGCGAGCGAGCGGCTGGCCAGGGCATGAAGCCTTTATTCTGGGTAACCGCATAGAAGGCGGACTTCGAGATGCGCCGAATGACGCTGTCCGCGAGACGATGACAGCGGGGTGAAGTGGAGTGGTCGTCGTGCTTGCCCAGGGCATACCCCGCTAGCTTCACTCGCGCCCCTTTCGTCCAGCGAAAGGGGCGATTTCTGCTTCAGTGAACGGAGAATCCCTAGGTGGTTGAGGGATCGGTTTGAGTTTGAGTTGGCAGTTGTTCGATGACATCGAGGTCAGATTCTTCACGAGTCACATTGACACCGCGGAGGATTAAAAGGCCGAGAACTAAGAAGACTGCCAGAGTGCCCAAAGCGATGCGGTAAGCCAGTTCGCCGGTCTCAGATAGTGCCCAGATCGTCAGACCCCAGAGTGCAGGTCCGATAACTGCCGATAGGCGGCCTGACATCTGGAAGAGTCCGAAGAATTCCCCGATCTGTCCGTTCGGTGAGAGGTATGTGAGCAGGACACGGTCAGAGATTTGGGGTGCGGCCCAGAAGAAGCCCATGGTGATCGCGACGGCCCAGAAGGCCCATGTGGTGTCGGCGAGGATGGCGGCGACGGCGAGTGCGGTCCAGCCGGAGAGGGCGATTAGCAGGACGCGTTTGGGTCCGAATTTGGACACGAGGAATCCGGTCGCCCACGACGCGAAGATTGCGATGATCACAACGAGGATGATCATGGTTTGTGCTTCGGTGTCTTCGAAGCCGCCGACGTTGATGAGGTATAGGACGTAGAAGGATGTGACGGTGTTGATGGCTTCCATGTACATGAAGCGTCCGATGAGGAACCGGAAGAGGTTGCTGTGTTGCCGGGCGCGTCGGAAGGTCTCGTAAAGCTGCTTGTAGGAGGTCTGGAGGAGGGTTTTGTCAACACGCCCGCGGTGGCCTGGGTCTCTGACGATTAGCAGCAGCGGTAGTGCGAAAAGGATGAAAAGGGCGGCGGTGGGCAGGAACGCGGCTTGGTTTCCTTGGGTGTCGACGATGGGTCGCATGATGAGGAATGCGGCGATGAGTCCGATGTATCCGGCGCCGACGCCGATGCCGGAGACGATGCCGCGTCGGCTTTCGTCGCTGACGTTGATGATGAGCGAGTTGTAGAAGATGAGTCCGGTCTGGTAGAGGAAGTTCGCGGCGATGAAGAACAAAAGGCCGGTGGTAAGTCCGCCGAATGTTCCTATGAGCGCGGTGAATACGGCGCAGGAGACGACGCTCATTGCGAGGAGAGGAACGCGTCGGTTCAGTCGGTCCGAGAGAGTGCCGAGAAACGGCCCGGTCAGCGCCACGATGAGCATCGAAGCAGAGAGTGCGAGGCCGAGATGGGTGTCGGTGCCGCCTTTGTCTTCGGTTACCCAGAGAGGGAAGTAGAAGGTGAGGATCGATGCGGAGAAGATGGTGTCGGAGAAGTCGTATAGTGCCCAGGAGCCGGTGGGGAGGAGGGCGCGTGGGTTGCGTGAAGGCATAGAGGATAAGGTTATACGTCTGAACCAAAGTGTCAAGAATTTCGAATGATGGGCGTGACCTAGGCGATGGATTAGAATTGGGATATCGCGGTGCGCGCTACCCTCGACGCGTCGCATTCCGGGCCCGTAGCTCAGTCGGTTAGAGCGCTACTCTGATAAAGTAGAGGTCGATGGTTCGAATCCGTCCGGGCCCACCAGACTTGACAAAATCAAGAACCTTTGCATTGAGGTTTAAGCTGGAAGTGTAGGAGCGAGTCAGCGTTCGGCATCGCCCGGACGAAGCCCGCAATGATCTGACTCTTCGAAAGAGGTCCCTGCGCTAGGTTTTCCGCATACGCGTGGGCCTCTCGGTTCGAACCGAGCCGCTAGTCGCCACCCGCGTGCCGCAAGGCCGGGTAGCTGCTGTCCTCGCCGAAGTCACGCGGGTCGTCGCCAGTGCTGTCCACGTTCCAGTTGGCGAGTGCAGCTCGGCGGTGGTCTTGCCGACACCCTGGCCTGAGCTGTCGGATGCGACGCCGGAGCTCTGGGTGTCCCATTAGCAGTTGGTGACGCTCCCCGCGACGGCGCGGAACTCGGCAATGAGTCTGCCGGCGTGGGCGCCGTACTCCGTGGGATTGCCCATTCCGGAGCAGTAGCTCGATGTGACGCCTCCGCTATTGCGCAGGTTGCCCACCAAGCCGCTAGGTTGTTCACGCCCGTGACGACAACAAGCTCTCTGGCTCCTTTTGCTCCCGAAGGCTGCATCCAGTCGAGGCTCCGGCGGGCGGAAATCATGGTCTCTTCGATTGCCAGCAGCATTCAATCTCGCAACTTCGCAGCTGACGTCGTCGCCAACTTGGGCCTACAGGATCTCGCGGGCAGCCTATGGAATGAGCTTGGACTCCACGACATCAACCTCAACACCGTCTGCCCGGTCGTGGTCGACACGTCACGTTGGGACAACATGCGCGACAACACCCCCGGCGGTATGGAGGAATGGGAGCGGTTGGAAACGAACATTCCGACCATGAGGACGGAGACGTGTGCTGATGTTGCTAGCACGATCGTTTTTCTGTGCTCTGAGGAAGGGCATCAGATTAACGAGCAGTCGATCACCATTGTTGGCCGGAAGGCCTCCTCGCATTGAGTTAGACTCGTCCGCCAAAATCCTCGAGATCCACTTCGAGGGGAAAGGTCGAAGAACGTGACGTGCGACGCACGGCAACTCGTGGGCAGCGTGGTCTTCACCTAACCAATTGATGCTAACTGGTGGTGCAGCGAGTGCGCTACCGTTGGGTCGTTTACGATTGTTGGCAATGGACATTCTTCCACCGCTACCCTACGGTACGCTGCACGGAAGAGCGGTACTAAACAAACCCCTTTCGACCGAACGCGGATATGCGATTCTTGAACAAACTACCGTTAGGGAAGAACCTTCGAATGGTCGGCGCGACTTGGTTGATTTGGATGTTGGCGCTAGCTTGTATCGGGTTCGTAATTGTCCTAGTTTGGGTTTCCGCCAGTAGAGCACTCACCCACCTCGAAGCAATACTGCTACAGTTAGTGATTTTGGTAACGGGCGTATGGGCATCGTACCTGTTCAGTCAGCGATCGGCGGAAGCGGCGGCGGAGCGAGCGAAAGCGGCGGCGGAGCAATTGGTGAAGGCTCGCGCACGCTCTGCGTTCCGTCGCGTAAAGAGCTTGTACGGCGGCCTGTTTTACGTGAAGTCAATTATCGACAAACAACGGAACCTTGGCCGGGAGTCTGAAAGTCAAGTGATCGAGGTAATCGAAGCTGTGGTTGACCAGCACGTCAGCACAGTCGAAGATGCAATGGGCGATTGGCGAGACATGGTACCGGACGAGGTCAAGGACCTCGAACACCAAGTCGGTGTCCAAGGAGTGTCAGAGACGGAGGATTTTAAGCGATGAAAAGCGATTGTGATCTGATCCGAGGCAAAGTTGCCCGGATATTGAGTTCACGGGAGCTGGCACTGAATATCGGCTCGGAACATGGAGTCGAACCAGACATGCTGTTCGACGTGTTAGATCCGTCGTCAGAGAACATCCGTGACCCGGATTCACAGATGGTCATCGGGTCGATATATCGTCCAAAAGTTAGAGTGAAGATCGTGGTTGTTAAAGACAAGATCTCAGTCGCTAGCACATATCGAAGCAAAGATGTCAACGTCGGCGGTACAGGCCCAAGTTTGAACGCTTGGGCGGCTGTTTTGACTCCCCCAAGGTGGGTCCGCGAGTACGAAACCCTGAAAACAGAAGAAGCAACTTGGGAAAATCTTGAAGAAAAAGATAGCTATGTGGCAACTGGTGACCCCGTGGTGCAAGTTCGTAATGTTGAGGATGAGGGATGAACTGACCACGATGCGTAGACTCCTGTATTGAGGTCCTCAAAGACATCGCGATCGCGGGGCCAGAATACACGGTCGGTTGAAATATACGGACTTCACGGTGAATCTAGTGAGGACTACGCTCGCTAATATAGGTCTATGTCAACCGATACGCCGGTCCAATCTGGTTGGAATGGTGGTTGAAACGAGACTCCAAAACGACGTCCTAAATGTGGCGTCCTCAGGAGGAGATTAAGCGGCACCGCCTCGCCAAAGCTGATTACATCTGCGCCAGCAACACTCAGATGAGTTGCTCGAGCGTTGACGGAATCTACAGGGCTGGCTGAGATTGTCCCTATTGCTTCTGCAATCAGCACGGCTGATCTATCGCGCACGGGCATGTCCGGGTCGCTGGGCAGTCAACCTGCACGCGAGCCGACGCACACTTGTCGGGCTCTGGCGAAGATGGACGTGAAATCTCATGTGCTCAATCGTCCCGCAGCAAGCGGCTGAAGCTCCTGGCGCCAGTCCTCGATCCGGCTGCGTCGCGAGGAAGGTTGCCGATGGAGCGGCGTCTTCTGGACGTTTCAGCTATCCGCTCTCAACATCGAACACGGAAGCTTGAGCCGTCGAGGCGTGACTCTCCCGGTCCCGTCGGCCTGAAGGCGCCGGATATTTCCGCCCGGCAACCGCGCCGAAACCGCCGACGCGTCCCATGCCGCAACAAACGAAAAAGCCCTAAACATGGTCGGCGCGGCAAGGCATCGCTCGACGAACGATGCCCTGTACCGTTTACGCGTTCAGGCACGGTTCACGCCGCCACAGCCTCCGGCCGGACCAGCATGGCGGAGCAGCCCGGAACGGCGACCGATTCGAAAGACAGCTCGCCCCTGCGGTCGTAGCCCGCGCGGTAGGCGTACTCCGCCCGCGCGCCCCAAGGCGCCCTGCCGCCGGACCTGATGGTGTCGCCGCCCGGACCTCCGGCGCCGCGCACCACGACGCCCCGGCGTAGCCCTTTCCGCCAGCCCAGCACCTCGACCTCGGCGGGAACGACCCGCGCCTCCGACCGCGTCGGCCTGAACAACGCGCCGTGCAGCCGCTTCAGCACCCCCGGCGACGGATCGCGATGACCGTTCACGATCTGCGAGAGGTGCCCGGAGCTTATGCCCGCGCGCCGCGCCGCCTCGTTCTGGCTGATTCCGTGCGCGTTCAGCCGCTCGAACACCGCGTGACGATCCACGGAAGGAGTCGTCGCCGGGGCGATCTCCGCGGGCGCCTGGAGCGCCGATTCCACCCGCGCCCGTACCTTCGGCCCCATCGTTCTCCGGCCGCGGGACGCCTGCACCATGTAGCCGTAGGACACCCCTACTCGCTCGGCGAGGTCCTTCATGCTCATGCCCAGCTCACGCGCTCTTTCGCGGATGCGGCTGCTCTCGCCTACGACCACTTTTTCAGGCCGTTCGACGAAGCCCTGCGCGGGAACCTCTCCCAGCACGGCCTCCGCCTTCTCCCGCGTCGCTGATGTCCAGCGCTTGCCCCCCGTCGCGATCTGCGACATGTGGTTCGGCGTCACGCCGATCAAGACCGCGAGCTCCTTCACGGTAAGGCCGTTCCGCCTCGCGGCGGCCCTGAGCGCGGTCTCGCGACCGGCGCCGCCTCGATTCGAGGGCGCTTCGTCCGCGTCCGACGCGCAGACGGTTTGTTCGATGCTGATGGTTGTCATTTCGCTTTCTCCCGTAGCGGGGAAAGCGGCACCGCCCCCGGCGGGAGATGGTCCCGCTCGGGTTTCGAGTCCCGCAGTGCGGGACAGTCTCTCGGGGTGGTGTGTTCAGTTGCGGCGCATTTTCATGCGCCGGGAACGCCCGTGGCAGGACCCGGGCAGCCGCGCCGAGTCGCGCGTCAAGTGCTGAGCGCCGACCGCGGCTCGCGGCGGACGTGTTTCGTCGCCAAGTGCCGGAGCCCCCTGAGGCTCCGCCGCGAGACGATGCAGCCGGGGCGCCAGCGCATGCCGAGAACGGCGAGGACCTCGAGAGTCCTTCCATCGACGGACGGCGTCAGCGCCGCGGCTCTCCCCGCTCCTTGGCTGTAGAGCAGGACGTCCCGCCCGGCGAAACGACGCCTCACGACGTCCGTCCACTCCGCGTGCGCCCAGCGGACCGCTGCGGGATCGGCGTCCGAGACATCGATGCCCTCGAGCGCCGCCAGCGCGCCGTCGAGGTCGCCCCTGCGCCGCATCCGCCGCGCGTCGTGGATGCCGCGCTCGACGCTAATCTCCCAGGTGTCCGGCGCGGCGCCGAACAGCGTCGCGACGAGGTTCTTCGCCAGCTCTTCCAATGAGCGGCGGCCTTGCCCGTCGTGCGGTCGTCGGTTCGTCTGTCGCGTAGCGGCGATGCCGCCGGTCAATATCGCGGTAGTCATTTCTTGCTCCTGTTCAGGTTTCCGTCCGGACGGACAGTTGAAGCGTCGACCGCGGGGCGTTGGACGGCCTGCGGAAGTCGCGGTGAGGCGGTCGAGGCGCGTGTGCGATTCGAATCGGCTCGTGTCGGCGGTGCTCGTCGTCGAGCCTCGCCGGAAAGGTCCCTGCGTTCGATCTCTCCCGGGGAGCGATGCTCGACCCTCGGAAAGACCCGCGCCGCAAGAAGGCGCTTCGTCCCTCTGGTTCGGCGCACTGCGGGGAGAGCGGGGCTCGATCCTCCGCGGCGCTCAGGGTCTGGGACGGCCCCTCCGGTTTTCTATGGCGGGAAGACCGGGAAAAGCCTGACAGCGATTCCGATTATGGCTTCAGTCGCGCGGTTTTGGAAGCTTTGGACCGTTTTGCTAGCTGCGAACTCGCGCTGATCTCGCGCCAGCGTGACAGACGTGGCGGGTCGACGATTCCTAGTCGCCGAACGGCGCGAGATGCTGGCAGGCCGCGTTAGTTCAAACAAGGGATAGACCCGTTTGCGCAACCGAGGATTCAGCCGCGGATTTCCTGATACCTCGAAATTAATAAAACTCAGAACGCGCCTCACGCTCTTCGTCTTCATTCTTCGCTCGTTCGAACGCGGCCTTCAGTTCGTCACCAACCTGTGTCGCCCACCGACGAACATCGCGGCTCTGGTGACTTGCAAGTTCGGCGAGCGGTTCATAGAACATTTCGTAGTACTCAGTCGCAGACCCGCTCCACCCGAAGGTGTGTATGTTCGCGGCTATCTCCTCTCGCACATCTTCACGGTGCCCGAATTCATCGATCAGGCGAAGCATTCGAGGATGGATTTCCCGTACGGTAGCGTTGCGGTCCAGCGTAGTTAAGAATGGCAGATTCCTCGCTGCAAATGCCGGTGCCTTCTCTGGATTTCCGTAACACCAAGCGAACAGGACGGCTTCTGGTAGGTTGAGGATCGCCGAATCCGGTTCGTCGCTGAACGACAATCCGCCTCCCAACTCGAACGTCAGCAATGCGGCTGCCTTTTCGTCGTCTACGATCGCCTGCCCGATGATTGGCCATGCGATCTCGGGTAACCCGGACAACAGTATTGGCAGAATCGGCTCGAACAGACGATGTGATCGATAACCATCGATTTTGACGAAACTCTTGGATAACGCCAACGCTGTAGAAGTAGCGAGCCCGTCGTCGCGTCCTCGATGCAACGCCATTTTCATCAGTTCTTGAAAATGGTAGTCGGTCATATTCCGTCCGTAATCTGCACCCCAGCTTTGCGACCTCTCGGCCAGCTTCACGACTTGACTAGCAATGTCACCGAGTTTCTCCGGCGCGCGCCACACGTACATCCCCATGAGGTCGGCGCATTCCGCCATGGCTCGCGGGCTGTGATCGATCAACGCGTCGAACAACGGCGCAACGTCATCCGCAGGGGTTTCGGCGAGAACCCCTCCAAATGCCCAAGGCCTGAGATGGTGAGGTTTCAAGGTCCCTTTTTCGAGAGCTTCCACTGCGATACTCACGTCTTGATCCGATATCTCACCCAATCGCGAGCACACCATCGTAAACGCCAGTGCGAATAACTCTGAACCCGCGAGGTTCTTTTTCATCTTCGCCTCTTCTGAAGGATGGTCGGCATGCATGCCCTTCAAGTACCCCACCAAGAGATCATGATTGACCTCTTCGGGTTCGGTTCCAATTTCACACTCAATGATCGATTCCACCCATCGGGTTGTTTCATCGGTCAGGGCGCCCAGTTCTTTGCCGAGTTCATATGCCATGTGCTGCCGACCTCGGACTAGGTTCGGCAAACAAGATTTCGCGACGTCAGGTTGTGCGTTCAACTCTTGCGCGATCTGTCGGACTGCGCAAACATCTTGCTCGTGTCGCCTGTTGAATTCCGATGCCGGGACTACATCGAGGCCTAACGAGATCCCGTTCGTGACCAAAAAATCAACCTTTGACGCTAGATCCGTCGGCTGCAGATCTACCACCAGACTCTGCACGCGTTCGATCACGTCGCCCGGCAGGTCATCATCGAAAGTTAAGATCGAGATCGCATTCCGCAATCCGTCGGGCCAGTCGCCAACCGCGGCACGAACGTTCTCCGCGGCGTGTTCGACCAGATCGATCAATCCGCGCCGCACCAGGGGTCTGAAATGCGACGCAAGCTCCTTTCTGGCTGTTGACGCTGCATCGTCGCATTCGATCGCGATCGCTGTGAGGGACTTGACGAACCCTGAAATGTAGTCGAAGATGTCCTCTTTGGTTGCCGGTTGCCAACTCTCAAGAGCTTCGAGCGAACCGTGAGATTCGGCCCCCACATCGCGATCGAACGGTCCCAAACTCGCGCCCGAGCTAAACGCCTTCACCAACGCCATTCGTCGTTTCGGATCGGCTTCGCTCAGTGCACTTTCCAGGTAGATAATCCGTGCATCGCCATCAGCCGCCGTGCTCCCCAGATACAGCTGGAACAACCCTTCGAAAGTTCGGGACGCGTTGTTAGCCCATGGCTCGTTCTCGTATGCCGCCAACTCCAAGAGCAAGTCCGCACCCGACTCAAAGGTATCCGGGTGGAACGCGATCTTGGCTGCTGCCTCAACTAAATTCCGCCTTACGTGGCCAATCACCTTTTCGGGATCGCCGACATCGTTCGTGATCTTTCCGATCAACTTGGCAACGGCGTCTCTGTCGACCTCAGCGAGGTTGCGAATCACCTCCGCATGGCCCGTCATCGTAAGCCTTTCAATGGTGCTGAGCGGCCCATTCAGTCGACATACATGCGCAGCAACCTGTTTCGCGATGTCCGTCGAGTTGATCAACGCGAGTTGACGCGCCGCAAACACTTTGAGTTCTCGGTTCGTTGATCCTGTCAACACGTCGTCCCATTGATCCGCGTTCCACTCTTTCCATTGGCGTTCCGCGAGGTTCATCGCGACGGGTTTTGGTTGCAGGGTCACGCAACGACCACGTTGCCGTACGATCCCTCTGTTCAAAAGGTCACTGACGCCTCGACGGAATTCAGGATCGGTCAGAACTCCGTCGAATTCGGTAACTTCCTTGGTCTGATCGGCAATAGGGTGTTGCCATCCCATCAACCCGAACGCCGACACCAACTGGGCTGATTTCAGCAAGAGGTCCCGACCCAACGGGCTACGTCCTGAAACGAAGCTGTTGACAAGACCTTCGTCGGTTGAGTGAGCGACAGACACGCCCGTCCCCCATATTGCGGCTATCCTCACAGCAACTGCCGGAAATCCGGCCGCAAATTGACAGAGACGCCGCTTGTCTTCGTTCGGAATCCCGGGCAATAGCTCCTCGACTATCGACTGGACGACTTCCGTTGGAGCATCTGGCACTTCAGCCGTGCCGTTGCCAGAAACGTTGCGCGGCACCTCATCATCGACGGTGACGAGAGATATTTGGCTGCCGACAGCCGAAACCATCCCCTCAAGTTGCCGGTGCGTGTTGACGTCGCATTCGTCAACCACCACAACAGCTCGACGCTGCGAATCAGACAACTGGCTGATCGTCGATTGCAACGCGCCTTCTGGACTCTCTGGATCGACCGAGTACAACACAAGCGCTTTCTCGGCTTCACCGCCGAAAGCTTCGAACACGAGGCGCGACTTGCCGACTCCCGACAACCCGACCACCCGCAACACGCTGCCGGGATTCGTCGCGCACGCGCGGATCCGCTCTCTGAGCTCCGGAAGCCGTGAATCATCGGAGAAACTCACGGTATGGTGTTCCGGGCGTCTGCTCCACCCTTCGTATGTGGCGAAGGGTCCCACAGATCCAGGCCGTACGCGTTCCGAGAGCCACTTCGCCATGGACGGATGCGAATTCACCCACGCCGCGATTTGGCTGCCATCCTTGAATCTGACCTGATCGTCGTTGATTTCAAGCTCCGCATCTCGTAGCGCTTCCCTGATTTTTCGTTCTCTAGCCTGGATCTGTTGCTGCGTCAGCGGTGCCGTCGACAACATGATGTAATTGCCACCCGCCTCAACGACATCGCGGATCATGGGTTTCACCTCGCCGCTCCTCGTGATTTCTCGGCCCGCACTCGCCGGCGTGACGCGTCCGGTCTTCATCTGAAACTGACACCGTCGCGATGGCAGGAAACTCGTCCGTTCGACGCCGCCCTCCCAGAAGATCCGCGCATCTTCTCCGCCGTCCGGCGCCGTGATGTTAGACGCCACATGGATCCCGTCCATCGGGATCCCGTTCGCCAATGCCTCGACATGCAACAGGCGTCGAAGCAGATCCGCCAACAGATCGCTCGAAAGAAGCTTCACATCATCATCCGCAATTTCAATCGGCGACTGCGCCATCACAGCTGGTCGTTGACTCGCTCGACCACCATCTGCGTTGATCAGATGAGGATTCCTGTCCAATGCGCGCAGGAAGTTGGCAACACCGGCCGACGGCTGCACGCTCCCTGATTCGTATTTCGCGAACGCCCTGCGACCGCCGCCGATCCGTTCACCAGCCTGCTCCTGAGTCAACCCCAGCTTCAACCGAATCCGTCGGATGTCTTCGGGCAACAATTTTTGTTCATCTCGTTGCATATCACACCATTATGGTTGTTATCATCGTCTTGCCATCATTACAACACATCGTCTCTGTACATGATAACATGGGCATCCGACGACACAAGGATGTAGCGATCGATGCCGCACAATTCGCCGCATGTCCCTAAGAATCACCGTGTTCCATGCATAACTCTGAACGTGCACCTTTCGAAGTTTCTGTTTACGAGTTTGCACCGAGGATGTTGACGAGCGGCGGTCATTGGGGCGACCGCCGTCCGAGTACAGTCCAGCCATCACCGAACCGCGGAGCCGATGTCCAATATCCCGCTGCAATCTGATCGATTTCATCCAAGCTCAAGTTCGCGGAGAACTCGACGGCAGGGGGCGGTGCATTCCGGACCAGAGTGACGTCGAGTCGAAGCGGTCGAGCAAACAGCGGCCCCACGCGTACCCCTCGTCAGCCTCGCCACAACCCCAGCGTGAACACCCTGCGCATCCACCGTTTCAGCTCGGCACGGCGGATCTCCTCCCGCACGACGGCCAATCGACGCCTCCGGCGACGCGTCTGGTCTTCGAGGTCGAACAGCAGCGCCGTGAGCCGCAGATCGTGCACGTCCGCGAGGCTAATCGCCTCCGTATGCGCATTTCTGGCACCGTGCGTGCTCTGCCTCATGCGCTCGTTCTCCACCCGCGCGATTCCGCGATTCCCAATCGGGGCATCGATGAATCAGCCTCGGTCAGGCAGCGCGCGGAAACGCGCGGTTCGAACTCAGGCACGTCCTGTAGGAGTGGAACCGGCACTGGATTCGTTCACTCGCGGCGTTGTGGCAACAAACGCCTTTTGCTCCTATTTGCGAACCAGTTTCCGCTTTGGAACGGACAGAATCGCGATTCCGCGCAGACACTCGATTCCCTGTACACGGCAATGACATCACACGACGGCCTGTGCAAGCAACGCCCCATAAGGGAGGACGCGAGCGTCCTCCTCGCAGCGTCGCGACCGAATCGCCGGACCCGGAAATATCGCGCCCATCCCCAATCATGATCCCCCAACCTTCGACAGTCGACGCTGAAGGTTGTCCCGACGAATCGGGACCGACTCGGTAAAATGAAACGCGACCGAGTCCGGCGTTCGACACCGGCAGCAAACTAAACGGAGACCGGACATCGAACCTGATGCCCGCAACATAGCCATGCTGATCGACGGCGACAATGCTCAGCCGTCGCTGATCGAGCTTGCCTTGGCCGAAACCGCGAAGTACGGCGTCGTCACGACGCGTCGGATCTACGGCGACTGGACGACGCCGGAGATGGCCGGCTGGAAGGAGTCCCTGCACTCCCACGCGATACAGCCTATCCAGCAGTTCCGCTACACGGTGGGCAAGAACGCCACGGACAGCGCGCTGATCATCGACGCGATGGATCTTCTCCATTCCGACGCCGTCGACGGGTTCTGCATCGTATCGAGCGACAGCGACTACACGAGGCTGGCCACCAGGATCCGCGAGCAGGGCTTCTTCGTCATGGGCATCGGCAGGTCCGGCACGCCGAAGTCGTTCGTCAACGCCTGCGAATTGTTCGTCTACACCGAGATCCTGTCACCGCCGGCAGCCGAAGACACCCGTGTCGACGATGCGGTCTCCGCCGAATGGACCGGCACAGCGGCGCGCGCTGTCGAGATGGCCACTCAAGAGGACGGATGGGCCTTTCTCGGCGCGGTAGGCAACCACCTGCGGCAGTTGGACCCGGCATTCGACTCGCGCAGCTACGACCACAAGCAGCTGTCCGCACTCATAAAATCTAAGCCTGGGAAATTCGAGACACGCGAGTCGAAGACGAGGACCGGTCCTTCGATCATCCAAGTCAGGCTCGTCGGCTAGACCTCCGGCGCGACGACGGCTCGTATAGTTCCGCGGCGGCATTGTTCCGCGAGTCGCGATCCTGATGAACACACCGCCCCTTGACAGCTGTGCTTCTAGGTGCGTCGTGTGTCGTTTCGAGACGACAACCCTTCAAGCCCCGGAGCCGTCCCGACAAGCAGGACACAGATGCAGAAACGTCGAGCGCGAAATGATCGGCTCGGGTTCGACGGACGGGCCCGTCCAGCAGACTCAAAGCTGGTCGCGCCAAGACGGTGGGACTTCGAACTCAACGACGAGTTCAAAAGAGAGATTGTTTCGGGGATTATCCCTCTAGGTACCCCAAATCCTGATACTTCCGGTCGGTATTAGCATGACAAATGTGGCTACTCAGGGAATTTGGCTCTGATAGCCGCCGCTCGCTCTGACGGGATGTTGAGGGTAGTTTCGAGGATTGCTTCAAGCTCGCCAATCTCGATCCGCTCAAATTCCGTTTCGTCATCTAGCGGGTCGGCAGTTTCGGTTTCGCCGATAATTCGCTAGGTATTCACAGTGATAGCCTCCTGAAACACACTTTAGCTCATTGTCTGTGGGATACGTCTACTGAACGGCATTCACCCTGATTGTCTTGTATGCGCCCAAAGCATCAAGGCGAGAAATGAGACGTGCTTTCATGCTCGGATTCAGAAACGGATTGGGCTTCGGTTTCACGACTTTTTGGACTCCGCTGTGATTCGCCACAATCAAACCGAGGGGCGTGCACATTTGCAAGAGGTCGGTCAGCTGATCAATTGACGATCCTTCGGGATGGACAAGGTATACGAGGTCAAACACGCTCCCGGCGAATACCGCCGAAAGCGGAGATCGGACAGGATTCTTGAGCATCGCAAGGGCTTGATCCAGTCCTTCATAGAACGTCGTCGGCTTCATCCCGCGTCCCGCCTTGCGATATCCCTTCAGTTCGTAGCCCACGACAGTGCCATTTGGACGCACTTCCATCAGGTCGATGTCTGGGGAAAAGCTCCCGATATCTTCGCCATACCGCACGTTCTGGAAGATTTCGCTTTGGTTGTTGCACATCAGTATGCGGCGCAACCATAGAAATACGGCATCCTCCGTCAAGGGCGCACCTTTATAGAGGATTCGCCCCAAAACCTGATCCGCATGAGCCTCGACAGGCACGGATCGCCCGAACGCGCCGCGTCCTATTGTGGTTTTACGCCGTCTGGCTCCCATGACTCGCTCGTCGGATCAGAGGTTCTTTGGCTACGTATTCCCCGTGGCTCTCTGTCATGCGTATTGATCCTTACGGGGTTGCGGATTGAGGCGGCTCCACCAATAAGGACGGATCGACGTCCCGCGCCATGGGCGAATGGAACGCCTGATAGCAAGTGGATCCAAGCCTCTCAACCGGAAACTTCAAATCGGTGCCCTCGACATCCACATATTCGACGATGCCCACAGGTTTCAGCCTGTAGAAGCTGCAAGGGTTGTAGCCATCGCAAATCTCGTACCACTTGCCTGGCTCGATCTCCGCCCATCCACCAGATCGCCACTCATCCCACATGCCACGACCCACCCACACTGCCGACAGAACAGTCAGCAAGGCGAGCCAGAGCAACGCCCGACGAAAAAACACGCTCGGCCCGAAATTACTCATGGGTACCTGATCAATGCCGGTAAGGGCTTTCAGGATCTGCCGGAACCATCATCGCCGTAAGCATCATCACGTGAACCGGAAGCATGAGTGGAATCGCTTCTTCGAACCTCCCCGCCCACAGCGCGTCCCAAAACTTTTCGCGCTTGTCGTGATTGAAAGGTTCGTCGAAATATCTCCTGAACATCTCCAGCCAGAGCGATCGTGTTTCTGGAGCGACGGCACTTCCCTCAAAAATGTCATGTTCGTATTCCATACTTGCGACCTCCTTCGCCGTCGCCGCCTGTTGCGGTTCTACAGACACGTCTATTGGGGCGTGTTGACATTCAACGGACCCGTCCTGATGTTAGCCGGAAAGTACTCCCACGAGGACAGCTATCGCTATCGTTATCGGGACGCCCCACCACCTCGTTAGCTCCTTCGAGGGCGTCGTGAACCGCCCTCTCTCGTCCCGCCACTGCCTATTCGCCCGCTTGCGCCTGTTCTTGTTATGGTTGCGTCTCGAAGGAAATCCGTAGGACATACGATTACTCCTTTCATCGTCCGAACCCCCGTTGGCACGGGGTTCACTCGTATTCGGTCAATTGCCTGACTCTAGGCGCTCAAAATATCGGTGGCAATGCGGAACTCGGGATCCGTGTCCACGAACCTAGACAACGCTTCGTAGAATGCGTCGATCCGTGATGCCAGCGACTTGAGATCGTCGGGCGCCATACCTCTCCACTCCCGGCCAGACGCTATGATCGCCTCGAGCTCCTCGGCGAACTGCTCCGGCACGTCGTCGCCTGACACCGGCCCGATCTCGTTCAATGCAGTTCGCAGCCTTTCCCGCAGCTCATCCTCTCCGGTTACCAGCGCGTGCTGTGCGGATCCGAAGTTTTTGAGGACGTAGTAGGTGGTGGATCGCAGTGTCGGTTCAGCCATGCTTCTCAGTCCTTTCTATCCGCCGATTTCGCCGTCCAACGCATCGAACAGCATCGGCACCGCCTTGTCGATTTCGGACGCTTCGACGAGTCCTCCTGCGAGTTGGAACACGGTTGAAACTACGAGCGCGACGACTCCGACGGCGAACGGCAGCCCGACGAACAGTCCCAAGACGAGCATTCCAAGCAGTACGGCCGGATGCGTGGTGCGGAGGAATCTGTTAATTTCGCGCATCGAAAGGAGCCCCTTTCATTCCACTTAACCCCCGTCGCTAGCGGGGTTCGCTCGAATTTTGCGTTCTGCTTGATTCTAGGCGAGAACGAATTTCGGATCCACCGGCATCAACCGGAGCGGCGCGGATCGCTAGTAAAGTAACGGCAACGTCAAGGCAGATCTTCGGATCCACCCACGGTTCGTTGAATGCAACCGACGGTACCCTCTCGGATCTCTCCGCCAGCGATCCGATCCCGCACGCTACGGAAATCTATCGGATGCGGCAAAGGATCGAAAACTGGTTCGACGACATCAAGCAGTTCAGGGATATAGCGACGCGGTATTTTAGGTAGGGAGACACGCACACCGCGTTCATCGACCCCGCGCGGCGTGGGTGATCGAGACGAGACGATAGGGCAGGGTTGAATGTCATCGCGCCCTAGTGTGGTTGATTGACTATTCGCCGATCCGCTTCCTCGAGCCATACGCTCCTGGCAATCGTCGTGTGACATTCCCGCGGGTTTTAGGATGAATACACGGCCCTGCGAAACGATCGACACAACAGGAACGGGGCAACGGCGATCATGAGATACAGCTTTCGGCACTCCGATCTAGATAATTTCGCCGATCCTAGCAACGATGCTTGGGATGAGAAATCATTGGATCCGCACGAAGTCTTCCCCCGACACGATTGGTACGAAGCCACCTTCGGGGCCATGCACCGCTCACCGCCCGATTTCGTCAGAGCCGACGTTTCTCGTGACGTGCCGACAATCGTCGGGGCGGTTTCGAGCCCGCTGCCTCCATCGTCCGTCACGGTTTTGACAGACGAACAATCCTATGATCGGCATTTCCAGGGGAGGAGTTCGAGCGTAATCAAGCACCACATGGTCCTGCGTGATTGGAACGGGCTCAACCGACTCACCGTCATCGGTCCTTGGGCGAGCCACAGCGGCGGTTCGAAAGTTGATTATTTCGCCTGCGCGGTAGGGGTGCTGTTGGAGCACCAGATCACGGTGCGTCTGGGCCTCGTTCCTGAACCGCTCTACGATCGGATCAACAAACGCGATGTGACGCACGCCGAGTTGGAACACTTGCTGGATGACGATGGTTGGGTAAGAACGGTCTGGGAATCAGGGAACGGCTTGACGGAGAGCGCGCTGAAGTTCAGGTGCTCGGACCTGTACGAATGGGTCGCCGGCAGACAACCCGAGATCTTGGCTCTCGCGGCGCAGGGCAGGCTCACCGAAACGCTTCACGATCGTCCCACGATTCAATGGGGCACACTGGATCCTGAACTGGCGGAACTTAAACGGTATGTCAAAGCCAGTTCGCCAGAGGATGACGGGACGGTGTTGTCCGACTTCGGAAAGGGCGACATAGACGTTGTGATAAACAAAGCGTCGAGGATTCTCGAAGACCGCATTCGCACCCACCTGCAAATACCAGGCTCCGGCACGAACATGACGCGGATCACGCAGAGTCATTACTCTCCTCATGTGCACGGTCTGTTCGAAGGATTCCGCAAGTTGATCCGGAATCCAAGCTCCCATTCGGTGTCGAGTTCCAGCTACAGCCACATGCGCCGAGTGCTGATGATGACTGACTTCTTGCTGAAACTCGTCGAAGATCCGACGCTCAAAAAACGGCAGGAGTAGTCGTTGCCGACCTCGATCTTCCTGGCACGCCGGCCGAATCAATCGTCGAAAGGTTCGATCACAAGGGAACGCACTTGCTTGTCGGTCCGCTCGGCGTCGCACGTGCAGACGTCGACGCTGGGAAACGAACAGTCGCGATGCGAACACGTCCGGCGCGTGTTGCGCCGCCGCATCACCCTCGCGACAGCCCCAGCGTAAACTCCCTGCGCATCCAGCGCCGACCCTGTCGACTGGTTCCGGAATGTCCAAGTCGCGGCAGCTCTTCCCGTCTAGACCGACGGTGATGCTCACATCCTCCCACATTCTTCCGTTTTTCGGCATGCGGGGGAGACGAACTCAGAGGCCTACATGCATGTAGCCGTGCCTAGCGAACATGCCGCCAGACGAGTTCGTAGTCATCGTCGCTGATCCATTCCGGTTCGGCAAGCCACACTTGGTCAATCGTCTCCGGCAGTTCCGTTGATCGAATGATCTCGACCAAATGTTCGTCGTCCACAGTGAAATAGTCATCCCCGTGGAACTGGACCAGAAGGAACTTCAGGCAACGAGAGTATTGGTCGAACTTTTCTGAAGCGTTCGCTGCGGCTCTCTCGAACTGACTGCGGTAACCGACTTTGGCGTCCTCGTCCCCGCGCAAAATGTCTGCCAGTCCATAGGACGAAAACGCTGACGAGGTCTTCGTGACGAAGCCCGTCTTCAAGCCGGCGTCCTCTCGTTCCATCGGGGACAGCGCGTGAAATCTCCACGGTATCGGTTCCGTCCCTGACACACCTTTGTTTGTCTTGGCCAAGGACGATTCAGACATTATGACGCGGGCGATCTGCTCCGCGATCTTTTCGATCTCCTTCTTTGTCTTGGATTTCAACGAAGTCTCATGCACTTCCAGTCCGTACGCCGAGTCTTCGAAGAATTTCCCCAGTGTGCAGCGTACTTGGTCACCCAGCAGATGCTCGTTGTGGTGGTCTGAGAAATAGTCGGGCGGCCACACGATCGACTTATGCTCGATGATGATCGGCTTCTCTCCATCGGCCTCAAGCAACAGTTCAGGCTGTTTTGTTTGGCGCTCATCCACATCCAGGCAAGCCGCCCTGGAATACGTCTTGTTGTTCGCTTTGTTGAACTGGTCCACGAACTCCCTGAGATGGGACCATTCGCACTTCGTGCTCGGTGGGAAGCAACACAGAACCGTTACCGATTTTCCTTCTTGTCTTGTCCCGCGAAGGTTCCGACGGCGAAACCTGCGAGGCGTAGTACTAGAGTACGCCAGAATTCCTCTCCCGGCAAGCAACGCCCGTTTCATACCTTCACCGGTCATTGCTTGCCCCCTCGACGCGAGCGTAGTCCGCGCCTCAGCATCGGTGTGACCAGCGGAACAAACTCAACTGCCCCTCGGCTCCCGCGCGGCAACGCCTCCCCGACCTCCGATCAGTGCGGTTCCTTGCGCTTTTCACCGTCCGACACGCGCCGCATCCTACCCGTTCCACGCCCCGTTGCATTTCCGCGATCTTCCAACCTGAATTTGCAGTTGCTCCGCCACCATCAGCGTTTGCATTTCTGAGATTATCCAAACGACGCCCTCTTGGGACCAAGCCTGCTGCAAACCGCTGAACATCACGTCGTTAACCTAGACTCTTGGGACCTGCAGTACGACGAAAACCGTATTCGCTCTCATCGCGTCTCAACTGGATCGCATCGAATGTTGCAATACAGCAGATCGTTCCTGCGCAGCGGCCCTGCACCAGAATCGCTTTTGCCATCTGACGGGCCGCTGTATAAGCCGCTAAGTTCAAACTGCTCAATGGAGAAACCTCCGCGAACATCCATGGATCATTCTTTGTGCAAGACAATTCTGCGGAGTGCCGCGCGGGTATTTGGAATGTGGGTTGCGATCTTGTTTTTTTCCGAACTGTACGTGTTTGCGGAGATTCCGCTAGGCGCACGTTTTGATTTGTCGGTGTTCGTATTTGCGCCTTTGGTCGCTCTCGCCGGAGCTGTGTGCCTAGAGTTCCTCTCGCCGAAGATCCAAGTCCGGTGTGCTGCAATGGAAAAGCGCATCATTGTTTTCAGAGTCATGGTCGCTGTCGGAGTTCTATCGTTAGTCGTGGCGGCTGTTCCTTCGATCGTCGAAAGGTCGTCACGGTCGAGTGACGCAGAAGACTCCTATGGTTCGTTCGTCCCTTTCTACAGTTCCGACGTGGAACCCTCAAGAGTCGAAAGAACGTTGGCGGAGTTCGAAAGAGCCCGGCGTTCCCTTGCTGAGCATTGGCGGGTTCCTGAATCGAGTCCGCGGGTCTCCATCTACCTGTTCCGGGACCGATCCGAGTACGCCGCTACCAGTGCCCTCGATTGGTCCACCGGATATGCACGATGTCTTGTGAACGAGGTGATCGTCGGCGTGCCGCTGGAAGAAGCGACAAACTTCCTAGAAGAAATGCCTCCCACTCGGACTCCGGTACACGAAATGGTTCACGCCATGTGGTGCCAGATCCTGGGGCGGTCGGATTTCGAAGCGATACCACGCTGGTTCCACGAAGGTATGGCGCAACGGTATGAAACCCGAGGGATTCGGCAATTCTTCGATAGAGCGATGCGTCGGTGGTTGGTCTGGTCCGGTCGTGCTGAAATGCTGCCGCAGCAACGATTCTGTGATTTCAATCCGGGCGATGATATCGCCGAAATCGACAGTTTCTACTTGATCGCCGCAGAGTTAATCGCTTCATTAGAGGCGCGACACGGGATCCATTCTCTCAACGCTATTGTGAACGACGTTGGCAATGGGAGCAGCTTCAATCAGAGTCTGCGCGAACGCGCCTTCGGAACATGTGCATCTTTGTATTCAGAATGGGTCGAAAATGTGTGAAGCAACATTCGCTCCTGAATTCTCCGTAGCCTTTCAGTCGGTTAAAGACTATCAGCGCCCACACTCAAGTTTCGATGCTGGCCGCTGGATGCGATGCCGGCGGACGATCTACGATCGGCGCAGGCGCAGGCGAGGTGGCGGACCGGTTTCGTCCAACGCGTCCACGCGCCGTTGAAGGCCCGCCAGATGCTCCTCGTCAAACTCCGCGGCGCCTTCGAGAAGATGCTGCGTCAGAGCGTCGCGCTTGCAGCCCGTCTATCGCCCGGTGTCCGCGGCTCTGGCCAGCGCGCTGTAACTCACGCCCAAGGTCTCCGCGGTGCCTCTCCTGCCCCTGGCTTCGACGAGGTCACACAGCAACGCTGCGAGACGCAGATCGTGGATGTTGTCGACACTCGACTTGTCGTTCTGCGCATTTGCAGCGTTTCCTCCGGTGCTAATCATGGCCTCTTCTCCTCCCGCGCGTTTTCGCGATTCCCAATCGGGGCATCGATGAATCTGCCTCCGTCCATCCCGCGCGGAAACGCGCGGTTTGAACTCAGACACGTCCTATAGGCGTGGAACCGGCACTGGATTCTTTCGCTCGCGGGCATGTGGCAGTATTCGTCCTTTACTCCCTTTTCCGAACCGGATTCCGCTTTGATACGGACCGAATCGCGATTCCGCGACAACAACCGATTCCCTGTACACGACAATGACATCACACCCGGCTCGGTGACGGCAATGCCTCATAAAGGATGATGCCCGTGTCACACCTTAAGAGGCAGGCAGCATCGCGCAACCGACCATCGTTCGGTTATCGAGGTTGTTGTTCAACGTCCAATCCGCCCCTCGCTGGTCCCGGAACACAGCCCTTTGTGGCTGTAGTCCTGTGCAGAACATCCGATGCGTCGTCAGGACGCGGCGCCCCTATGATGCCTCAGTTTGGTCGGACACGTCGTTGACCCGTCTCCCAGACGCCCACAGCGACGGCGACGGCCGATGCCGCGCAAAGGCCAGCGATCACGCGCACCCTGTACCCTTACGCGACCGTGGCAGTCGCAGCGATGTCTACTCAGTCGCGTCGCAAAAGCCCGAAGTTACGCCCGCGACCTTGCCCACCTACCCCCCGTTCCTTGGACGGGATGGCGACGCCGCGGATTGGGTGCCGCCGTCTCGTCCCTAGGATCGGACCAGACGAAATCTATGGTCGATGGCTTGCATTCGCAATATCATCAACGTTCGCAACACGAAATTGCACAGCGACGAGTGTTTCGCCGTGTATTTGATTGAAGGAGCTCATCGATGTCGCATCCTCACATGCCCCCCTCTATACAAACCTCAGTCCCAACAGCGTCTGCCAGATTCCGAATTGCATTTTCGACATTGAAATTCGGAGTGTCGTTCATAGCAATCTGCTTAGCAGTGATGTATCTGTGGGTCGATGGAGACGTCTCTTCGGGAGTCAAAGCATCCCTGTTCGCCATTCTCAGCGCGGCCGTTCTGATCTTGGGCGGCATTCCGACCGGAGAACATCTGGGTGCCCGCATCATCGACATGACCAACCGTTTTGTCGGGATGATCCTCGGAATGCTTGCAGGATGGAACTGGTTCGTAAGCGAAGCGAACGGCGATGTGTGGCCGCACTTGACATTTTTGCTCGTCGTGGGTGTCCCTGCTTTGATTGGGATCACGATCAGCATCCTTTACGGTTTTGTTAATCCGCGGAAAATTCAGCGGCGTGTGGGACCTTCACCGGAGATTCAGGACGAACTTCAGAAAGAGTACCGACGATTATGGGACGCCTTAGAAACCCAATCGGGCAAGCATCACGAATCTTGGACATTCATGGTGATGTCGGAACAGGTCACGGGTTACATGCTGTCCTTGCTTAGAGCATCTCGTGGGGTTGGTTTGAGCGACCAGTATCTCGCAGATCTGTTGCGATACGCCGACGAACCTGCCGCGGACTCGGAAATGGAAAATGCGCTTCGAAGCCACTACCGACGATTGCGAATGATCGTACGCAGCTACGCAGGGGAAACCACACCAGACCCGGCGCCATAGTCGCACGCGGACGAGCCAATAAATTGCCTGCGTCCAAGTGTTCATGTTGCCGGAACTCTGTCAGCAGCACGTACGCTGCCCGATCAGGCGTGGCTTCTAAGCTCCCTTGCCTCCGTTTGCCTCAAACAGCGCGGTACTTTGGCTTGACTGGCCGTCTACAACGTCTAGCGCACACAGACTTGGCCGTTGCATCCGCAGCGTGTGCCCGAGGTGGCTCGTTCGCCCGACAGCAGCCCCTTAAAGATGCAAAGGCAATCCTCGATCTGGTATGGTTCGAGAACTGCGAAAGGCTTAGGCAGTTCCTTGACGGGGATGGATGTGCGGCTGCGGTGGATTCCAATGGCTACGGCACCGCTCCGTGTGCCACTGTGCAGGTAGATCTTCGCTGGAGGGAGACCGAGTTTGCAACCGATGCGTTGCGCGGTGTCGTAGATCGTGAGCTCGCCGATCATGCGGATCGGTTCACCGACCTCCCGAACGATCTCATGTAGTTCGTCGAAGGATGTTGCTTCCCTTATGACCCGTTCTCTGCCGGCAAGGCGCGCCCCGAACTCCCGGAGGGCATCGCGAGGGATCCGATATTGGTGCGGGTGCTTCCCACCGCCCGCTGTACACGCATGAGCTGCCCGCGTGATCACTTGGCTGAGCGTCGGCGTATCCCGATAGAATCGTTGCTCTTCGATAGCGTCGTTCCTGTGATGCGTGATGTAGTCTGACACCGCCTGTTCTACTCGCCGCTCTATGACCGCATCATTTGCACGCATACCGTGCCCCATCTTACTAGGTACGACCAACGGTGCCGTCGCGCCGAACCGCTTCTCGTCGTTGCCGGGGGCGGGCTGCAGCGACACGACAAGCTCGTACGCCGGACGCGATGGCGTCGAATGTTCCACCGTGGCTGCTGTCGCTGACGGAAGCGTCCAGCCTCTGGACTCCAGCGCGGCGATGCGACGGTCGTGACGTTCCAGTTCCTCGCCGATCTTCGTCAACCCTTGTCGCAGCTTGATGAACTGCGCATCTTCGCCTTCGGCCGAATCCCGTGCTCCTTCCTCCAGCGCGGACACGCGACTTTCAAGGCCCGCCAGATCCTCTCGATGATTCTCGTCGGGCTCCGACTCGTCGCCTAGCAGATGCCGCGTGTGTGCGTCGCTCATGCGGCCTGACAGTCGCCCGGTGTCCGCGGCCCTAGCCTGCGCGCCGTAGCTCACGCCCAAGGTCTTCGCGGCCTTCAAGCAGTCGGCCTTCGAGCAGACATCGGTGTCGAATCGCCTATGGAGTCCGCAGGTCGGCATCCGCTGTAACTCCGATCGATTCTCGGAAACCTTTTCCGGCGCACTCCGCTATTGATCCATATCAGTCTCTGGAACAATTCGATGGAATCAAATGGCCTCTGATCAGAACGGTTCAACGCCGTGATACGGAAGCATGTCGATTGTGGGGGATGGAACAAGGACAATCACCTTGAGCATAAGACCGACGAACATCGCCCAAGATTTTCTTGCTCGATAAACAGTCGTATAAGAACTGTCGAGCGAGCAGAACGAGACTAATCCCACCGATCCATCGGGGTTGGGCATGTGATTCACAATGATGTTCTTGGCATCGGAGGCGTTGTTGAGAACAACGACTGTGTCGATTCCCTTGTGTCGGGCCAACTTCCTTTCATATGGACGAATGATCGATTGATGGAGGTCCTGCAATCCCGCGCTCCGAAAGGCCACGGTGAAGAAAAACGATTCCCGCGGTCTTCGTATTTCGACCTTACTGTCAAAAAGCGAGGCGTCGTATGCGGTTCTCGACAGATTCTTGAAGCTGAGGCACTTGTCAAAGCTGTCGCTCAACGAAGCACGGTCCAACACGGTTTTGACTTCGCCGCACATGTAGACGGATTCAACTGGGAAGATCTGAACTCTCTGGCTCGTATAAATCTTCGGCGCGTTCATCTTGTCGTAAAGCACGACGTCCATCTGCTTGGACTCGTTGCCATCGGAGTCAATGACGAAGCCATGAGACACCCCTATCCGTTCAGGCAACACCTGGGCAAGACTGTCTCGGATCTTCTGCTCTATGTCTGCGCCTTTTTCGCCGGAATGGGAGATCAATTCGCGAGCCTGATTGATGGAGGACACGAGTTCATCATGTTGGTGGTTCAGAGCGAGACGATACTTGCTAGGAGCGTTATCTACCAAGTGCTTCCTCCCTGCGCATGATTCGTGAGCCACGCTCACGCATGACGCGCGATCGCTGGTTGTAGCAGGACGTTCAGAGGTAGAAGTCTACAGCGGTTAGATGTCCGAGAAGTCACTGCCATGGAAGGTGGGAGCGTCACAACAGGTTCCCGTTCCGCTTGGGTTCTCCACGGTGTCCCGCTCGATCCTCCGGCTAGTCATGCGACTGTGCGGTGGTGGTCGTCGGAGCTTCCGTCGCTGACGCGCCGCGCAGACGCCGTGCCTGAGCCTCGCGCATGCGGCCCGTCAGTCGCCCCGTGTCCGCGGCCCTGGCCAGCGCGCCGTAGCTCACGCCCAGAGCCTTTGCGGTCTTCACGCGGCCTTGGGCTTCGACGAGGTCGAACAGAAGGGCCGTGAGCCGTAGATCGTGCACGTCGGCGAGACGCCTCGACGCTTTTTGCGCATTCGCGGCATCGCCGCCGGTCTTGCTCATGTGCTCGTTCTCCTGCCGCG
This sequence comes from Dehalococcoidia bacterium, assembly GCA_965203505.1. GTDB lineage: Bacteria > Chloroflexota > Dehalococcoidia > Lucifugimonadales > Lucifugimonadaceae > Bin127. The sequence goes on along the minus strand of OZ241880.1, from coordinate 2,509,149 downwards.
CGTTTTCGCGATTCCCAATCGGGGCACCGGTGAATCGGCCTCGGTCAGGTCGCGCGCGGAAACGCGCGGTTTGAACTCAGGCACGTCCTGTAGGTGTGGAACCCGCACTGGACATTCATCGCTCGCGGGGATGTGGCATTATTCGCCCGTTGCACCTTTATCTGAACCGGTTTCTGCTTTGGACCGGACAGAATCGCGATTCAGCGCAGACACTCGATTCCTTGTACACGGCAATGACATTACACGAAGCCGTGAATCTGCAATGCCGTTTAAAGGGGGACGCGCATGACCTCTTTTGCGAGATTTCCGCGGCGTTTTTGGCACCCGCGCAGGGGATTCAGCCCGTACAAATACAGTCGAGTCGATAGAGCGGTCGAATGCAACCGTTAGCTGCCAGTGAGACTAACGGACGAACTCGTACTCTGAACACCGGGCGTTTCTGGCTCTGCTCGCGTGAGTATCCCAAATCTTCAACGAGACGACGAGAGAAGAACTGCACCGCGTCAACCTATTCCGAGGTGGTTCGGACAGTCAAGCCATCAATGAAGTCAGCAATATCCCATTGGAGTGATTTCCGAGTTGCTCTGGGGTGATTCGGATGTCATATATTCACCCATGGAGGGCCGTAGCCGCGGTCTATGGACTAGGCAGAGATTCCGATGTCACCCCTCGGCCTTGAGGGATCTCGCAAAGACTCGTGTTCACGAGGTGACCTCCGATTGTCGACGGGGATACTCTTTATCAACATGGCCAACTAATATCAACATGGCCAACTAAGGCTGTGCCCCTTCCGGTTGTAAAATAGGGCTTCGTGCGGAGGTATCTATCCGGTGTTGCCTTTCGATTCAACACTAGCGAACTTCGGCGCCATCGCCAGCATTCTGAGTCTGGTTGTGGCCGTAGTTGCTCTGATTTTTCGTGTGCGGCCCGGGTTTTTTCGGTCCTTGGGCGGTTCAGGCATCAATGACGAACCAATCTCCAAAGCCAATCGAGAATCGGCTGAGGTGCCCGTTCAAACGACCTTCTTGCCTGCTTCCCCAAACTCTTTAGTTGATTTGCAACAAATGTTGATTTCTGCCAAATCTGTCACCAGCGCCTCCGACCGAAGCGACGCTCTAAGGCTCGTGGCGGAGCACGCGGTCAGGCATGGGGCATACCAAAAGGCTATCGAGGCGGGGCAGGCAGATTCCAGCCACTACTCCAGATCCGAAACCCTGAAATTCGTGGCAATCAGCGCCGCCCGTAAGGGCGCGTTCGAGGAAGCAGCGAGGGCTGCCAAGAGTATTCCAAGTGTCTACACCCAAGGCGAGACTACAAAGAAGATACTGGAAATACATAGCAATCTGGAAAAGCGACACTTTGAACGCCAATAGCCACTAATCCAAGACGAGTCTCCAAGGTCTCATTTCCCGGGATCGCCAGCCGTTCCGACCTCGGTCGGCAGCCTCCAGAGTCATTCTGGTCCGCCGCATCTCCATATCCTGCAGCTTTCGTATTGTGGTGCGTCCATGCATCGCGCATGCAGCCCGACAGTCGCCCGGTGTCCGCCGCCCGTGCCAGCGCGCCGTAGCTCACACCGATAGCCTCAGTGGCCTTCACGCGGCCGTGGGCTTCGACCAGATCGAACAGAAGCGCCGTGAGACGCAGGTCGTGCATGTCATTGAGGCTCCTCGTCTCCCTTTGTGCATTCGCGTCGTCGCCGCTGGTCTTGCTCATTCGCTCGTTCTCCTTGCTCGCGATTCCGCGATTCCCAATCGGGGCATCGATGAATCTGCCTCTGCCCGTCCCCTCGCGGAAACGCGATGTTTGAACTGGGACACTTCCTGTAAGGGCGGAACCAGCACTGGATTCGTTCACTCGCTGGTATGTGGCATTATTCGCCCGTCGCACTCATTTCCGAACCGGATTCCGCTTTGGGACGGACAGAATCGCGACTCCGCGCAGACACCCGATTCCCTGTACACGGCAATGACATCACACAGGAGGCGGCGACCGCAACGCCCCATAAGGGGTGACGCGCGTGCCCGCTCCCATCGACAGCAGGAACCGGCGGAACCGACCAACACGCGCCAGTCTCCCGATACGCGTTCAGCGATTACGTTCCCCGGCGGGCGCGGTTCGGGTTCTAGGAGCATCGCTCCAGTCACTCGACCTTCGCGCGGCGATGCGGCCCCAGCGATGCAACTGTTGCTCGACGCCCTGCATGCCAGAAATGCAACAGTCTCTAGCTACAGGTCCGCGAGTCTCGAAAGCGCAGGGGCATCGCGGCAAGACACGGGCCGCGGCACGGTCGCAACCATGCGTCGCCGCAGGCCTGTCGAGCCGGCCGCCTCTCAGGCGACGCGCGTCGTCCTGCGGCCAAGCTCCGACCGTTACCCGCTCAAGCCGGGAGAGTATCCCGTCTCCAGCCGCGACGCGCCGTCCAGGGAGCTGTCACAACTGACGAGCGGTCACCGCGGCTGTTCGACACTGGGCGGACAAACGCGTCAAGATTCCTGCCTCGCGGCCAGAGCCGCGAAGGCGCGTGGAACCGCGCAAGTCCGCCTCCTGCCACAGGGACACCAGTCCCCTTGCGTGACGTGCGAGGATTTGCCACGAATCTCGGTTCCACGTTCAGGGGGCATGTAACGCCCCGAGTCTGTCGCAACTCGTCCGTGTCGACCGTGACAGACGATTCGTGACGCTTCACGGAATTCATCGCGCGATAATCTGTGATACGGGGACATGCTGCAAAAATGTCAGAAACATCGTACCGGAACGCACTGAACTGGAACGCCTCGAAGGCATCTGGCAGATGTTGGAGAGTATCGAGAGTCGCTTGGAGCAACTGAGCGCTCAGATGGACGCGAACTGCGATGTGCCGGATCGGACAGCGGCGCCCTTCTCACAGATCGCGGCGAACGGGTAGAGAGCGATCCAATCGGCTCGATGCGGCTGATTCCAACGCATCAGTGTAGAAGGTTCGCGCCTTCTTCAGGTTGCCTTCGGCGCACAAGTTGCGCAGTCCGGTCAGGAACGCCAGCATCAGAAAGAATCTGTCGACATCGCGGCGCGACCAATCCGAATGCTTCTTGATCGTTAGATCGGGATGCGGGACGCGCAGATCGTCCAGCTTCTTGGACAGTTGACCGGCGGTAAAGTGTTCGCTCAGTTCCGGCACTGTCTGATCGGCTAGACGCATCTCTTTGAACTGCAACAGTTCGCCGACCAGTGGGGACAGCCGGCGCAGTCGATACCTTCCGGCGATGGTCGGCAGATTTTCACGTTCGTCGAAGATGACCCACGCCACAATCAGGCTCAGGAACAAGATTTGAACAGCGATCACCAGTTCGATGGGTTCGAGCGACACCAATGCGGCAAGAGCGTCGCGGAAATCTTCGGGCGAGGCAAACCAAAACAGCACTGTCAGCAATAGATCGGATACGAGCGCGACAGCTTTCCACAGATGCCTCATGCGATTTCATGCTACGTTCCTCTTCGTGTCGATTCAAGTGCATAATGCCCGTTCAAGCGATCCAAGATTCGGCGGATTGGGAGGCGACTCGGTCGGGTTTTAGAGTGCAGTCAATGCCAGGCATTTTGAGAACGCGGTGGAAGCCGTTGGGGGCGTCTAGCAGTGGGATCAGAACGGCGTTTTGATCTGAGAGCCCGGAGCAGGCGATCTTTGGTCGGTAGAAGTTGAGAGAGGACATATTGACCTGTGCCAAGGCTGCCGCAGTTACAGATCCGGTGGCGTCGCGGGGCCTGATGGGGAAGCAACATGCTTCGGCAGCAATAGCGAATTTGCTCGGCTTGGAGATGCCGAGGCAGTGGACGATGTCAGGCTTGGTGCAGTTGGAACGTTGCTTGTCGACGATGTGTCGGAAGGCCCCAGTGGCGGCGGCTAGACGCCCGCCGAGGCAGACAGCTGAAAAATCGTCGTGGTCCTAGGGTCGTGCGGGACGAGGCCTTCTCGAATTCGTCGCACCGCCACAGACGGACGTGAACGGCATTCGTTGCGACCTCCAGCGTAGCGCCGGTCCGCGCAAATGCCCGGTCGACGAGTACCGACAAAACATGCAGACGCAGACTGCGGTTCCTTCTGCTTGTCCGCTTAGCCCAGGACAGCTTCGCGTTTCTGCAACAATACTGAGTTCCCGGTACATGCCTCCCGTATTCAGGCACGACTGAACGGCCTTATATCCGCAGACGGGGTCTACGACCGAGCGTCGGTCGGAATTTGGAGCCAGACGAGTGGTCCGTCCGTCGAAGTACCCGGCGGTGTTGTCCTTTCAGACATTGTTATCTGAACGGCTCGGGTTCGAACACGCGGCCCGCGAACAATTTCTCGGACAATTTGCTGGTTGGCGAAAATCAGTGTTTTCTGAATCCGAGATGACCTCGCGGACGAAATGTCTGCAACTTGGGCGGACAATCAGGAACCCGCGTCGATGTGATGCATCTCGGCCCTGTGCAAGACCTGACTTGGGCTGCTGCCCCGGCGTAATGGCATTATTAGGTGAAACGCCCATGCGGTCGATGACTCACGCGTCACCCTGAAAAAAACACGTCACGATTATGAAATCTCCAGAATCAGCACAAACCGAGCAGCGCGGGATCGCGTTGGCGATGGACGCGTTTTCTGCTTTGTCATTCGCATTCCGGGACCAGCCGGTTCGCGATTTCGGAATCGACGCGCAGGCTGAACTGATCGAAAACGGCGAAGCGACTGGCAGATTGTTCGGGTTGCAGATCAAGGCTGGACTCAGTTATTTCTCTGAACGGAGCCCTGAAGGGTTCGTTTTTCGAACCGATCGGAAGCACATCAAATACTGGATCGACCACACCTTGCCTGTTTTGATATGTCTTTGCGACATCGAAACAAAACAGGTCTATTGGCAAGAAATCAACGAGGAGACTGCGATTTCGACGGGCAGCGGTTACAAGATCGTAGTACCCGAGAGCAATAAGGTCGACCGAGAAGCCTCGAATGCGTTGAGTGAAATACTGACTCCCGTCGTCGGCAAGAGCCAGTACGCCGTATTGGCGCCAACGATCGTCGCTGAAGAAGACGTCAGCCACGCTGGAGCAAAACGATACTCCATCAAAGCGGTGCTAAATGATTCGCTGTCACGAGCGGAAACAGCTTCAGTCGTCCGGCAACTGACAGAAGATGGCAAGAAAAACCAGTTTCACAGGAACCAACTCGTCGAATCCCTGTGGGGCAAATCTGAAGCCCACGTCGTATGGACCTTCGTCTATCGTTCCATGACAGATTACGCCAACAACAACCACCTGTGTCGAAGCCAATGGATTAACCCAATCCTGTCGGAAAAGTTCAAGCCGATCCGCATGAATGGCGAATATGTGGGCAACGGCGTGATCATTGAGTGGAACCCCAACTATGAAACGATGTCACGGGTCTTCGCTGAGAACGCCGTCGCCAAAGGGCCGTATCTAGCTAAGGCGGTCCCGCTCACGACCGAGTTGAAAGCACATTTCGAATTCATCGACTCGCAGCTCGCGTCGCTTTCGGAGAAAGAGATGACGGAAGCCCAATTCTTGGGAAACACTCATGGCACTCGCGCGAGAATTGAAAATATCGACCGCGAGATCATGGAATTACCGGTCGCTCCGTTCGAATGCAAAGATTTGGATGGTGCCATCGCCGAATTGGGTGCCTGCGTTGGAAACATCGCCTTGCACTACTCCGAACAAGGTTTCAAGACTTGGGATGAGCGAGGCCGTCTGCAGAATTCGTTGGTCCAATCTCAGTCTGCTCCGGGAATTCTGCGCAGGCTCGAAGTCGAGATCGAAAAGTTCGGCTGATATCGTGTCAAGTACTCGGCCAACAGAGTCGAACAGCTTCCGACAGATCCAAGGTGCCCAGCGTTCACTCCCACCGCAAACGCATCGTCGCAACCAAGCGATCGGGTTTCGCCCATCCCTGACGGCCGCCCACGCGCAGTTAGTTCAGCAGACGATTGCACGTCTTACGCTACCTCGAGACCACAAACTTCAGTGTCGCCGATTCCTCGTTGCGCATCTGCGAATACCGAGAACGGCAGGGATGGTCGGGGACGGCCGTCGAGAGCCCGGCACGACGCTCATCATTATCGGGGATTTAGCAGTATTCGCCCGTCGCCTCATATTCGAAGCGGATTCCGCTTTGGAACCGACCGCCGCGCGATTCCGCGCGGACACGGGATTCTCTGTACACCGCAATGACATCACGCGACGACCTGGCGTGGTGTTTGGTTTTTGTTGCAGGGGTGACCGCAAGGGGCGGCGTTACGGGATCTGAGTTGTGCCGCTCACTGTTTCAAATACACGGATCAGTGGCTCTCGCTCGCATGATGGGGAATCTGCATGGATAGACAGAATTTTGGGTGTTGGTTGTTTGAAGCGGGGTGGAAGTGATCGGACGTATGTGGGTGCAACCGTCAGTGCTAAGAAGACTGGCCTCACGAACTTTAGCGATAGTCTTCGAATATGGACACGATGAGTCTAGTTACCCCTACGACAATGGCTCCGAAGAATGCTACCGGGATCAAGGCTGCTACCCCTGCAATCATGAGATTCAGAATTCCGTTGGCGATAATTTCCATTGGGCTGCTCCTGTTTTGTCTTTGCTGTACGGTTCAGGTCAATCGGGGACTAGAAGCCGAGCACAGCGTTGTTGATGCCTTTGGACATCGTTTAGTGCTACCGCAAAACGCTTGGGATTATGCTCCTGACAATCTTGCGGGTTCGCATGGTGAATGGGGTTGAATAGGTGGAGGGAAGCGTTATCCATCGCTTTTTGCCGACCGCCTCAACCAAGGATCCGTCATAGGTGTTGGGTGGAGTGATCACATACACTCGTACACCTTGCGTCTTGAGTTCTGCCACCAGTTCGGCGTATTCTTCGTCCAATGCGATCAATACCAACGTGGTATCTTTCGGATCGTGACCGCAGTCGCTCTTGGCGTGGTCGTAGATGTCGTCGAACAGATCTTCGTTGTCCTCGAAAATCCGCCATCCCTTTTCCGCAAGTCGTTCCGTAGTGCTAGCGTGTTGATCCCACGCGAACGCTTTGAACAGGCGATGCGATGCGCTTCCGAACCTCTTGTTTAACTCGCCTTGAATCCAATCTGCAATCTGGTCAATCTGGTTCCAAGACACCTCGACGTACTGGAAGTCCCACAGTACGACCAGGCGGGACTGGCCCTTCGACTTTTTGGGCGTTGCCTTCCGGCGATGGAAGAACTCGGGCGTCACTTCCTTCTCCTTAGCTAGTGAATAGATCGCAGCCAAGGACTTGGCATCTGGTGTGGATGCTCCGTTCTCCCAGCGGGAAAGAGTGTTCGGTGGGATTTCAAGCAGTGTCGCCATCTCTCTCTGTTTCAGCTTCAGTTTCTGTCTGAGTTGAATCAAGGACGTTGGTCGGTACTCGTACCTGCCCGGTTTGATCGGTGTCATGTTGTCTCCTATACAGGTGAATGAACGTCTACCCAGACACAATACACTACTAATCTGTAGATATCAACAATATATCTCATCACATCGGATGCGTTGGCATGTCGCTCGGCGATCCAGAAGCAGATCGGCACTTCGGTGCGCTGGGACCAGCCGTTTCTGGACACGTTGCAACGGGGTTACCGTGACGTTATAGGGCTTGGTTTTGGGTGGTGCCGGTGGTGAAGGCCTTGGTGAAGGTGAGACGGTGGCGGAGATGTAGGTTGCGTGGTTGCTTCGATTTGGGCTATCGTAAAGTAGCTTGAGTTGCGTTGCGAAAATAGCGAAAGGACGTTGAACGGGCCGATGTCGGACCAGTTTTTTGAAAGGCCTATACTGAATTCGCCGTATGAGTATCCGGGGCGGCATTGGGAGTTGGATGAGAGTGGCCAGCCTACTCAGCAGATTTTGGATCAGCGGCGGCTTGCGGAGTTTGTTACTCCGATTCCGAAGCCTCGGCGGCGACGGAGTCGGGGTGAGCAGGAGGAGTTGGTGTTTGGTGATGGTCAGGAGTTGTCATCGCAAGGTCAGCAGTATGATGTGACGGGGAATGTGAACGAGATTCGACGGTTGGTGAACGCTTGGCGGCAAATACCGAAGCCGTCGGACTGGGGTGTGACGCCGGAGACGCAGAGGTTGTTGCAGCATTGGCGGAGTCACGAATTCAGTTCGTATCGTCCGTTTTTCTGTCAGGTTGAGGCGGCGGAGACGGTGATTTGGTTGACGGAGGTTGCGCCTCGGTTACGGGACACGGGTCGCGATCGGTTGGATTACTTGGCGAATGCGAGCCGTGATGCGAATCCGGAGTTGGTGCGTTGGGCATTGAAGATGGCGACGGGAGCCGGTAAGACGACGGTTATGGCGATGTTGATCGCGTGGCAGACGGTGAATGCGGTTAGGCATCCGCGCAGCAACCGTTTCACGCGCGGGTTTTTGGTAGTTGCGCCGGGTATCACGATCAAGGACCGGTTGCGGGTGTTGCAACCGAACGATCCTGACAGTTACTACCAAGAACGCGAGTTGGTTCCTGACGATATGCTGCCTGATTTGGAACGGGCGAAGATCGTGGTTACGAACTATCACGCGTTCATGTTGCGTGAGACGATGAATCTATCATCGGGCAATCGGGCGTTGCTAGAGGGTCATGATCACAAGATGGAGACGCGTGAGACCGAGGGTCAGATGGTGAAGCGGGTGATGCCAGAGTTGATGGGTTTGCGAAGTGTGATGGTGTTGAATGATGAGGGTCACCATTGCTATCGCCAGAAACCGCCGGAGGAATCCGATGAGGACAGGCTCACTGGTGATGAGCGCTCGGAGGCGAAAAACAACAACGAAGCGGCACGCGTCTGGATATCCGGCTTGGAGGCGGTCAAACGGGTAATCGGGCGGCTTTCCCTAGTGATTGATCTTTCGGCGACGCCGTTCTTCCTGCGCGGTTCGGGTTACGCCGAGGGGACGCTGTTCCCTTGGACGGTGACGGACTTTTCGTTGATGGACGCGATCGAGTGCGGGATAGTGAAGTTGCCGCGTGTGCCGGTTGCTGACAATATCCCTGAGACGGACATGCCAACTTTTCGGGTGTTGTGGGAGCATATCCGCCCTGACATGCCGAGGGCGGGCCGACGCAACAGCAACGATCTTGATCCGTTGAGCCTGCCGGTCACTTTACAAACAGCGCTCGACGCTTTGTATGGGCACTACGCGAGGACATTCGAGGAGTGGCAAAAGGCCGGTATATCGACACCACCGTGTTTCATAGTCGTGTGCAACAACACCGCTAGTTCCAAGTTGGTGCACGACTACATTTCTGGTTTCGAGCGGGAGGACTCCGGCGGTAATCGCCGTTTCGAGAATGGCCGACTTCGCCTTTTCCGAAACTTCGATGATTCCGGCAATCGACTGCCGACACCGAACACGATCCTTATCGACAGTGCCCAACTTGAATCTGGGGACAGCCTGGATCGCAACTTCCGTCAGAGTGCGGCGGATGAGATAGAGCGGTTCAAACAGGAAAAGATCGTTCGCGACGGTGATCGCATGGCGGCTGAAAACATCACAGATGCCGAGTTGCTGCGCGAAGTGATGAACACGGTTGGGAAAGAAGGTCAGTTGGGCGGCAATGTGCGATGTGTGGTATCGGTGTCGATGCTGACGGAGGGTTGGGATGCGAACACAGTTACGCACATTTTGGGGGTGCGGGCATTTGGTACGCAGTTGCTTTGCGAGCAGGTGATCGGACGTGCTTTACGTCGCCAGTCTTACGATCTGAACGATGAGAATTTGTTCGACGTGGAGTACGCGGATGTGTTGGGCGTTCCGTTCGATTTCACGTCCAAGCCAGTAGTTACGTCGCCACCGAGGCCAAAGAAGACGTATCACGTCAAGGCTGTTCGACCTGAACGCGACGATTTGGAGATCACATTCCCGCGAGTGACGGGTTACCGTGTGGAACCACCGACCGAGAAACTGACAGCGAAGTTCACTGACGACTCGTTGTTGAATCTGACGCCGGACTTGGTTGGTCCGACGATTACCCGTAATGAGGGCATTATTGGCGAAGGTGTGGATCTGAATTTGGTGCACACGAAAAAAGTTCGCCAATCGACCATCGAATTCACGTTGGCTAAGCACCTTCTTGAAACGAGATGGCGGGATGATGATGGTCTCGCAAGACTTCATCTGTTCGGTCAGCTAAAGCAGATAGTGGGCGACTGGCTCGGTTCTGAGCTTTACTGCGATGGTGGAACGTATCCCGCGCAGCTTCTTTACACGTCTTTGGCGGAGCGTGCATGTGATCGCATCGATGCAGCGATCAATCTCGCTCATGTGGGAGAGAACCCGGTGAAAGCGGTTTTGGACGCATACAACCCGGTCGGATCGACGCGGCATGTGAACTTTACAACGTCGAAGGGGGACGTTTGGACGACAGATTCTCGCCAATGCCATGTCAACTACGCCGTCCTGGACAGCGGCTGGGAGGGTGAGTTTTGTCGCGCGGTCGAGGCTCACCCGAAGACGCTGGCTTATGTGAAGAATCACAACATGGGATTTGGGGTTCCGTACCGTCGTGGTGGCGAACCCAAGACTTATCGACCCGATTACATAGTTTTGATCGACGATGGCGAGGATGATCCGTTGCATTTGGTGGTTGAGATCAAGGGTTATCGCAACGAGGACGTTCGAGACAAGAACAATGCGATGGTGTCGTATTGGTTGCCGGGTGTGAACGCATTGGGGCGGTTTGGGCGTTGGGCGTTTGCGGAGTTCAAGGACGAGCACAAAATCGCGGATGATTTTGGGCGGTATGTGGACAGGCTGGTTTCTCATAGGCGAATGGATCGGCGGCAGGATCGGGCTCTGAGTAGGCAATGACTACGTCAAGATCGTGCAAAACTAAAGCCTTTTTTACGATATAAATTAGAGACGTCAAGGAGGAGGTAGCCATGGTATCTGGGTTGCAATCAGAGATTCGAGCTTACGACCATATGCGCAACTACCTTGAATCCGACTTCTTCGGAAAATGGGTGGTGGTTCACGATGAAGAGCTTGTCGGAGCATACGAGACCTTTGAGGACGCTGCGGAAGTAGCGATCCAGCGTTTCGGTAGGGGCCCATACCTCATAAGGCAAGTGGGAGCACCCCCAGTGACTCTTCCGGTTTCAGTGCTATATGGACCGTTGAATGCCGACGACTAGAGCCGGGTTCGATGACAGCCCACAACTTACCGGTCGCGATGCCCTCGTACTTTATGGTCCAACGATGTACGTGGAGATCGGCTTTGATCCCGGCTTCACTCGAGGTGACGGAATCCGTCCCAATTTACCTACGAGACAGCACCTCGCATTGGTTGATACTGGTGCCACGACTAGTTGCATCGACTCAACACTTGCCATAAATCTAGGATTGCCGATTGCTGACAGACGTCCAGTATCTGGAGTGCATGGTTCGTCTGAGGTCAACCTTCACATAGCCCAAATGCATGTACCTTCTTTGGACATCACCGTCGTTGGATTGTTTGCGGGCGTCCACCTGACCGCCGGAGGGCAGCCGCACTTTGCGCTTATCGGTAGAACATTCCTGCGAGACTTCACAATGGTCTACCAAGGCAGGACGGGGACTGTGACGATCAGCAACGACTTGCCTTAGGGCATTTGGCGGCTCTATGTTGTTGCGTAGTGGAGTTACATGGATGGATGGGATGGACGGGATTTTGGTAGGGTTATGTTAGGAGTTGAGTTCAATGACGGCGAAGATGAACGGCGAGAATGGCTTGACGAGGGACGAAGTGCTTGAGACGCTTCGGGAGCATAAGGGCGTCTTGAAGGAACGGTTTGGTGTGGAGGGATTGCGTTTGGTGGGTTCGGTGGCGCGTGGTGAAAGTGGTAATGGAAAAGACATCGACTTGATTGTCGATTTCGCGGGGCCGGCAACGGCGGATGGTTATTTCGGCGCGCATGATTATCTGGAGTCGGTGTTCGATTGTGAAGTGGATCTGATGACAGAGAAGGGTTTGCGTGAAGGATTACATCCATATGTAGAGAGCAAAGCGATCGTTGTATGATGCGAGGCCGCTTGTTGTCGTTGCCGCGGTTGGGGGCAGCGTATCGACAACCCATCTGGAGGTGTAGGATATGGGTGAAGCAGAGTTGCGATCTCAACAAAACGAGTTTTAGATGAGTGCGAATCACAGGCCTAAATCGGTTCGCAGGGAGTCTGCTCCATGACGCAAGAGGCGACAACAGGAAAATCGACAACCGAAGGACATGCGGGGCGCTTCAGTGTGGAAATGACCAAGTTTAGTGTTTCAGGCACTGGACGGTCGGTTGATAATCGGTCTGGATTTATCTCAATGTTGCAGTTGTATCGAGAGCGAATCGAAGCGTTGCGAGAGTTTGGTTTGGATGAAGGTGTGGAGCTTCGCGCCGAATCGGTCGATTCATTTTGGCAGTTCGTGAACGCCAACGTGGATTATCGGCGCGGCGGGTTAGTGCTTACCGACGAAGGGAACATAAGCGCCAGTTGGAGTGAACATCCGACAGATCACGTTGCTCTGGAATTCCTCGGTGGGCAAGAAGTGGGATACGTGATATTCAAGGGCAATGGCGATGACGACGTGGCGCGGGTAGGTGGCGTGGACACAATGCAAGGGGTCGCCCGAAGATTGGAGCAGATAGGCCTCGATACGGTACTGCGTGATATGAACAACACGGGACGGACTTGGTGAACAGATCGTTGAATTCGTACGTTGGTTGAGTTTGAGTTACATGGATGGATGAGATGGATGAGATGGACGGGATTTTGGTAGGGTTAGGCTAGGAGTTGAGTTTAATGACAGCGAAGAACAACGGCGAAAATGGGCTGACGTCCGATGAAGTTCTGTCGATTGTCGAGGAGCACAAATCAGAACTCGGCAAGCGTTTCGGCGTGAAGAAGCTGAGTGAGCTCACATGGTTGGCACTAAGCCCGGAAGTCGCACCACCGGCGGTTGATTTTTGGGTCGAATTCGAAGGCGCAACCACTGCAACGGCGTTTTTCGGCGCAACGGAATACCTCGAAGATCTGATTGGCTACCCTGTCTACCTCACGACTGAAAACGCGTTGAAGAACACCCAGCATCCGTACGCGAAGGGGCAAACGGTCGTTGTATGACGCGAGGCCGCGCTCAGGCGGCACGGAAGACTGGCTTCAAGACATGTTGACCTTCTGCCAAAGGGCGGAAAGTTGTACGTGGGGACTTGATCAATCCTCATTTGTTGGCGCACGCGACCTTTATGAATCGTGCATTTTGAACTTGGCATTGATCGGTGAAGCAGCGTCGAATGTCCCAGAAACCTTTAGGGCGGCGCACCCCGAGATTCCATGGAGGTTGATAATAGATGCGCGTAACCGCCTCATGCATCGATATTGGGGGATAAACAACGATATCGTCTGGGACATTGTTCAAGTACATGTGCCTGCGCTGACACAAGAGTTGATGAGGCTACTCAAAATGATTGAAGCGGAAACTGAATAGATGCCCAGAACACGCCGACGCAGAACATCCCGCAAACCCAAGGAAGTGGAGACTATCCGCCACGCTGATGCTACGCGGCCGAATCTTCCCAGTGCGGAGCATCAGTCGTTGATGGGTGAGGATGAGCAGTCGCCGGTGCAGGTGGCTTATGAGCGGCGGAATCGGGATTTGGATCCGCAGCTGGTTTGGCGGGGGAAGGATGAGCAGGACGCGTCGGACTTGGTGGTGCAGGCACCGCCGTTGTATATCCAAGAGCGTGTGCATCCGAAGGTGTTGGTTGACGACTTGATGCAGCAGTCGCAGGCGAACCGAGATGCTGAAGCTGAAGGGGTACAAGAGGGCTTTGCAGACCTGTTCGCGGATTTCAACGGGTTGCCGAGTGAGGATGCCAAGACCGAGTTTTATCAGCATGACGCCAACTGGTCGAACCGGATGATTCTGGGCGATAGTTTGCAGGTGATGTCGTCTTTAGCTGAGCGGGAGGGTTTGAGAGGTAAGGTGCAGTGTATCTATCTTGATCCGCCTTATGGGATTCGGTTTAACTCGAATTTTCAGTGGTCGACGACAACGCGTGAAGTAAGGAATGAAACGCGTCAGTACATGACTAAGGAACCCGAACAGGTGAAAGCGTTCCGCGACACCTGGCGCGACGGGATCCACTCGTACATGACGTATCTTCGTGATCGATTTATGGCGGCACGGGAGATGTTGTCTTTCACCGGCAGTGTTTTTGTACAAATCGGAATCGAAAACGTGCATCGTGTTCGGGCATTAATGGATGAAGTTTTCGGAGATGAAAACTTCGTTAATATGATCACCTTTACTAAGACTTCGCCTTTGGGAAGTAAATTGCTGGTTAGCAAATGTGATTACATAATCTGGTTTGCTAAAGACAAAGAACAATGCAAATATAGGCCACTTTTCGTGCCAAAACCAGTAGGCGAAGGTTCGTCGTATCGGTTTGTTGAGTTGCTTGGCGGGACCAAACGCACAATGACGATCGATGAACGAAAAGATCTGAGTAAGCTACCCTCTGACAGCGACCCTTTCATAGTGGGAAACCTCTTGTCGACAGGCTATACTCAAACTTGCTATTACGATTTTGAATTCGAAGGACGTAATATACCTCAAGGTCGCTACAGTTGGAAAACGACGTTTGACGGTATGAAATCTCTGATGGCCGCCGGAAGGGTTTGGGGTACCGGAACTAGGCCTGGTTACGTGCAAAAATACTCGGATTTTCCGGTGAAAACTCTCGATCATCTTTGGGATGACGTTGGCGGCGCCCATGATCGTCGATACGTAGTTGAGACCAATTCGCGCGTCGTGGAACGTTGCCTTTTGATGACAACCGATCCGGGCGACCTAGTATTGGACCCTACTTGCGGTTCTGGAACGACGGCGTATGTCGCAGAACAATGGGGCCGCCGTTGGATAACGATCGACACGAGCCGAGTAGCCCTAGCTCTTGCCCGTGCTCGCATCATGGGCTCTCGCCATGCCTACTACCTGTTGTCAGATAGTGATGATGGCAAGGAGAAAGAGGCGGAGGTTACTCGAACCGTGCCGTCGTCCTCACCGACTTTTGGCGATATCCGGCATGGATTCGTGTATGACCGTGTTCCGCACATCACGTTGCGGGATATTGCGAACAATGCCGAGATAGATGTGATTTGGGAAGAGTACCAAGCGAAGATGGAGCCTGTGCGGACACGGTTGAATGATGAGCTTGGGACTAGTTGGGAGGAATGGGAGATACCCCGTGAATTAGAACAAATGTTAGACGGGGGGGGTACAGCGAACTTGTGGTTTCGCTTCACGCCGAGTGGTGGGATTTGCGGATCAAACGTCAGAAGGAGATCGATGCCTCGATCGCGGCAAAGGCAGAATTCGAGTATCTGTATGACAAGCCGCATGAGGATCGGAGCAAGGTGCGTGTGGCAGGACCGTTCACGGTGGAGTCGGTCTCGCCGCATCGGATGATGTCGGTGGATGAGAACGGCGAGTTCTTCGATGGATTAGGGGATGACGGGGAGTCGTTCGATGCGGTGGACGATTTTGCACACCGGATGCTGGAGCATCTGAAGACGGCGGGAGTACAGCAGGCGCACAAGGAAGACAAGATAGATTTTGATTCGGTAGTGGGTTTTCCGGGGGATTACATCTGCGCGGAGGGTCAGTACATGGAGGGCGATGAGATTGACGGTGTGCGTCGTCGCGCTGGGATTTACATAGGTCCGGAGTTTGGGACTGTATCGCGTCCGGATCTGGTGGACGCGGCGCGTGAGGCTGCGGAGATAGGTTTCGACGTGTTGATCGCGTGCGCTTTCAACTATGAGGGGCACACTGCGGAGTTGGAACGTCTTGGGCGAATTCCGGTGTTGAAGGCGCGGATGAATGCGGATTTGCACATGTCGACGGATTTGAAGAACACGGGCAAAGGCAACTTGTTCGTGATTTTCGGCGAGCCGGATGTTGAGGTGCGGCGGACAGAGGATGATCAGGTGGTCGTTGAGGTGAAGGGCATCGACGTATTTCATCCGCAGTCGGGCGAGGTTCGGAGCGATGATACGGACGGAATCGCGTGCTGGTTCGTGGACACGGATTACAACGGAGAGAGCTTCTTTGTACGGCAGGCGTATTTCTTGGGTGCGCAGGATCCGTATAAGGCGTTGAAGACGACGTTGAAGGCGGAGATCGATGCGGATGCTTGGGCGACTTTGAATTCGGCGGTTTCGCGTCCGTTTGATGCGCCGAGTTCGGGGCGGATTGCGGTGAAGATCATCAATCATCTGGGTGACGAGGCGATGAAGGTTTTTCGGGTGGAGTAGGCCGGAACGGGCGTCCCCCGCGCATTCCGCTTCACTCCATGCGCTCCAAGTTGTGGATAGCAGAAGACTCGAATTGAGCCGTGTTAATATGCAACCTCTTCAATTTCCCGGCGGCGCTAGTGCGTCTGGCTGAGGTTCGTTGTCGTCAAATTGATGCAGCGAGAATCGTACCGGTGTGTCAAGTGGCAGTTGAAGAGGGCTGGTTCAAATGAAATCCGTTTTGGTTCCGTTGCAGGGTATCTCTCGCTGTCGCTACGCTCCATTCGCGTCCCCCGTTTCTGCTTAGCCTCGCTGTGCAAAAGGGAAGTAGGGCGTTAGTCTACTAGGGAATTTCGGGGCAGGCGGCTTTGACCTGTTCATCTCGAAAATGGTTCTACCTGCAATAAACTCTGGTCCCCTTTCGTTGTGACCAACGGTCTCCCTAACGGTCCCGCCCCGAATCGCTTGCTCCGATGCGGCTGCGATGTGGCTGATTCGGGATCTCATTGCCCGATTCTCGCCTAGACTCGTTTGACGGCGGGTGACGGATGAGCGAATATAATAGTAAGACTGCGTCTTATGTCGACGGAGAAAAAGAGAAGCCATGCCCGTGAAGCCCCGTAACACCGCCACCGTCACCTTCTCGCTCCCGCCGGAGATGGCCCGGGAGCTGCGGAGTGTGGCGAAAGAGGATGACAGCACGGTGAGCGAGCTTCTCCGCGAGGGCTTTCGCCTGTACATGGAGGAGCGGAAGTGGCGCAGGCGAGAGCGGGTGGCAAGGCTGCGCTCGCGCCCCGGCGTCGAACTTGAAGAGACCAAGAAGGAGCAAATATGAAGAAGCAGAAGCACCCGAAGCCCCTGACGCCGGCGGCGCTCTACGCCAGGGTCTCCAGCGACCGGCAGAACGTGGACCTTTCCGTGTCCGCCCAGCTCAAGGCGCTGCGCGAGTACGCGTCGAGGAACGGCTACTCCGTGGCCCGCGAGTACGTGGACGAGGCCGAGAGCGGCCGGGTGGCGGACCGTCCTCAGTTTCGGGAGATGATCGAGCAGGGCGGCAGGCCGAAGGCTCCGTTCGACGTGATCCTCGTGTGGAAGTTCTCGCGGTTCACACGCAAGCGGGAGCACGCCGTGGCCTTCAAGTCGATGCTTCGTCGCAAGGGCATCCGGGTGGTGTCGATCACCGAGCAGGCCGAGGACAGCGCCACCGGCAGGCTGCTTGAGGGGATCATCGAGAGCGTGGACGAGTTCTACAGCGAGAACCTCGCGCAGGAGGTGGTGCGAGGTATGCGTGAAGCCGCCTCTCGTGGCTACTTCCTCGCCTCGCGAGCCCCTTTCGGCTACCGGAAGATCAAGGTCGCCGACGGTGCCAAGGAACGCCCCACGCTGGAGGTCGACCCGGCCGCGGCCCCTGTGGTGAAGGAGATGTTCGAGAAGTCGCTCCGTGGCACCGGCCTCAAAGACCTCTGCAAGGACCTGAACGGGAGGGGCATCACCAACCGGGGGCGGCGCTGGAGCACGCGCGGGGTCCACTACGTGCTGACCAACGAGGCGTACACCGGAACTGCGGTGTGGGGCAAGAAGTCGAAGGGGGAGAAGGCGCAGGACCCGGTGAGGGTGGAGCGGGCGTGGCCGGCGCTTATTACTAGGGATCTCTTCGACTCGGTTCAGGAAGCCATGCGGAAACGGGCCCCGAAGGCGCAGAGGCCCGCGCGGGTGGGAAGCCCCTACCTGTTGAGCGGTCTGCTCACATGCGGAGTGTGCGGCAGGCCCTACACGGCCCAAGGAGCCAAGAGCGGCAAGTTCGCCTACTACATATGCGGCACGCTGTTCAGGGAGGGCGCGGGCACGTGCAGCGCACGCTACATGAACGCTCCCAGAGTCGAGGCGTTCGTGGTCGACAAGATCAGGGAGCGGATTCTCGACGAGGAGACCATCGTGGAGCTGGTGCAGCTGGTGGCCGAGGAGATCGACGCCATGGCCGGCGAACTGTCGGGCAGGCTGGAGACGGTGGAGGCGGAGCTGAAGGACGTGCGGCAGCGTCTCGAAAGGCTTTACGAGGCGATTGAGACCAGCGAGCTGACCCTCGAAATCCTATCGCCCCGCATCATGTCTCTGAGGGACCGCGAGGAACAGCTGGAGGTTGCTAGGGACGACGCCGAACGTCTTCTCGAGCAGCGCAGGGTCGGCCTTCCTGAGGCCGAAGAGATCGCTGGGTACGTGGCGGACTTCCGAGATTTCCTGCTGGAGGGAACCATCCCCGAGCGCAAGGCGCTGATCCGCAACTTCGTGAAAGGCGTCGAGGTAGTGGGAGACGAGGCGACGCTGACGTACACGGTCCCCATGCCGAGCGACGGCGCGACCCGGGAATCCGTGCCGGTTCTTGATTTCGTCAAGTCCGGCCCACCATCTTTTCGCAGTTCCTCCTTCGACACTGACACTTGCCGACGGAGCGCGCCTACAATCCCTCCAGCGCGCAGTGCCTATCAATCAAAAGGGAATTATATACGATATTACCCAATCCGCTTGACAATCGGCTTGATTTTGGGTAAAATAGTTCTTATGAGTTCGAAAGCACCAGGAAAATCCTACCGCAAGGGAATATCCTTCGTCGATGCAGTCAAACAGTTCTCGGACGAGGAAGCAACCGAGCAGTGGTTCATCGAGCAGCGGTGGCCGCAGGGCGTCAAGTGCCCGAAGTGCGGCTCGCACAACGTCAAGGCGCGTCCCACGCGCAAGCCTCAGCCCTTCCGCTGCTACGCGTGCCGCAAGGATTTCAGCGTCAAGACCGGCACGGTCATGCACGGATCGAACCTCCCGCTCGGAACGTGGGCGCTGGCCGCATACATCCTCGCCACCAATCTCAAGGGCGTGTCCAGCATGAAGCTGCATCGCGATTTAGGTGTGACTCAGAAGACCGCATGGCATCTCGCCATGCGGATACGTGAATCCTGGGACGACCAGTACTTCTTCTCCGGCGGCCCCGTCGAAGTCGACGAATCGTATTTCGGCGGCAAAGAGCGGAACAAACACGCGTCCAAGAAACTGCACGCGGGACGCGGCACCGTCGGAAAGACAGCCGTTGTAGCCGCAAAGGACCGCACCACCAATCTGGTTCAAGCCGAAGTGGTAGAGGACACCAAAGCCGAGACGTTGCAGGGGTTCGTGCAGAAGCACACGGATCGACACACGAGAGTCTTCACCGACGAGGCACGCGCCTACAGAGGATTGCCGCGACCTCGCGAAGCCGTCAGGCACTCAGTAGGCGAGTACGTCCGGGATCAGGTCAGCACCAACGGTGTGGAGTCGTTCTGGGCTACCCTGAAGCGCGGTTATGTCGGTGTGTACCACCACATGTCGCCTAAGCATCTGGACAGATACGTGACTGAGTTTTCCGGGCGGCACAATTATCGTCCGCTCGATACTGAGGAGCAGATGTCGGCCATGGTGTTCGGCATGAACAACAAACGTCTGCGCTACAGAGACCTGACCGCCTGATGTATCGTCTATGATCCAGGCATCATGCTTAACTGGATCAGAAACATCGTTCAGGGATCTCAGTCTTGCGATTGCCGCAAGTCATTCGAGTTTGAGGTGAACCACCTCGTAATCGTCAAGAAGACTACCTGACTGGGGTCGTGCCGATACCAACGCGCCCATCGGGGAGCTTAGTTATAACGACTAGGTGTGCGCCGGTCGCATCTTCATCATTTGCGACATTGTTGAGCATTTCTGCCAAAGCGGCGGCGGCACCTTCAGGCGTGAATTCCACGTTGCTCATCGTGTATCTCCTTTTTAGGTTGTTGATCCGAACATAACATCGTCGTCCTTCACCTTCCAGTGGTCGGCAGGGCGTTCTCGATGCCGAAGACCTCTGCCCACTCCTCGAACCAGCTGTCGAACGACATCGTCGTGCCCGGGGTGCAGACGACGCGGCTGAAGCCAAGGGCCTGCACCATATGGTCGATATGATGGTGAACCTTATGTTGATTGGCGCTGAACTCGTATGCGAGCCTTACATTCAGATCGTCGATTTCGTCATGCATGTCCCACACCCTCTGACACGCCGCGACCGCATTGTGCATCCATCGCCACGCCCTGCGCCCTTCGGCGTAGACGGAGGCGATGTGTCCCTGCTTGACTTTCTCGAACTCCTCCTCCGAGATGCCGATCGCCAACAGGTAGCTCGGTCTCTCGAAACGGGTGTTGTATAGGCCGGTCACCGAGCTGACCAGACGGTTGACACTCTCGGCTGACGGGATATCTCGGATGACCTTGTTCATTCGGACGACCGAGCAGTTGGCGACGTACCTGGGGTTGCACTCGCCGCCGCTCTCGGCTGTCTGGACAGCTCCCGCCGTCGTGACGGTAGCGGTTGCAGGCACAGGCGTGTGCTCCGCTCTGGCTGTTCCAATGGCGTTGCTGCGTGCCCGAGCGTTATACGCCTTCGTGGTTGCCTCTGCCCGCCAACTTCCGAAAGATCGATGGTCAGGTGTCAGATCAGGCGTAGGTTCAACTGAACCGCAGGCGAGCAGCAGAATGGCCATGACCGCCGCAACGGTCGCAACGATTGCCGCTCTTGTCAACAGGGAGGTCATCGGCAACCTTCCCACGCGTCTCTGGCATCTGATGGGCGGATGTACGGGTTGCCGTCGGTCTCCAGGTTCATGGCTATCTGGACCCAGTCCAACGCTTCCGCATGCCCGAGTCCGCTATGTATCCGATAGTTGGCTGAGATGTCGTAGCAGAGGAACGTGAAACCTCTGATGTCCACCACTTCAGGAGGAGGAGCAGGGATGGATGTCGGAGGTGGCCGAGATGCCGCTCTCGCAGTCGCGGTCAGATTCGGACCCGGAACGCTCGTCGGAGACGCCCATACGCGGCGACAAGGTTTGCTGCTGCAATCCGTATGCTGAACCAGCCCTGCGTCCATTGCCGCGTCCATCGTTGCGAAGCCGGCTGCTGATGTAGCGTCCAGGTCCTCGTGCCCCGGTTGAACATTTTGCGACGAACCGCACGCGACTTGCATCAACGCTACAAGGATTGATACAACCATTAGAACGGCGGCTCTCGGGAACTGCGACCTGCCCTGTCCTCTGGTAAGTTCATGGGCTGGAAGCAGCGAGGGTCGCCGCTCTAATGGCTCAGGGGGAGGAGGTCTGGAACTCGTGCGCGTGAAGAAAAATGCCGACTTGAAGATCGATGAGATGATCGCCGCCGCCCAAGCCATGATACGCATGGCAGATGCCCCCTCACATCCTGTGGATGGTTGCTGCCAAAGCGTCCGTCTCTAGGGAGAAGGGGGCGTGTAGCCCCCCGTCCACAGACGTGGAAATGTCCCTAGATGTGTAGGAACGAACACTTTGGCACGTACAACCCTATACCCGATCCGCTCTGTTTGGTTGGTACTTGTGAAAAGATGTTGATATAATTGAATGAAATCTGGATTGACAACTGAAATCGCAACAAAGTACTATCCAGGAAGGTGGAGGTGAAGGGGCTTGAACCCTTGTCCGAGGGGTGTGAACAATCTCGCGGACCCGCTTGGCACTCCCGCTGGTTGTTTGGGGAGGGCGACGG
The DNA here is from genome assembly GCA_965203505.1 of Dehalococcoidia bacterium. GTDB lineage: Bacteria > Chloroflexota > Dehalococcoidia > Lucifugimonadales > Lucifugimonadaceae > Bin127. Next base: position 2,487,270 of record OZ241880.1, on the reverse strand, counting down.
TTACGCGGCGACGGCCAACTCGTCGCCACGGTTGGACAAACTGCCACCCTCCAAACAACAACGCTACTACAGGTCTGGTCAAGCAGGAGGCAGTCAGTGGTTCAGAAGAAGCGGAAGCGTCGGCCCAAGCGTCCGTTGACGATCCCGGAGGGGATACCTGACAGCCCTGAGAACATCATCAAGGTGCTGTTGAATTCACCGCCGAAGAAAGAGGACGAGTGGCGGTATCTCAATGACGAGCGGGCAGTTCCCTGATCATTTAGATTGGGTAACATCGTATATAATTCCCAATCAAAAGGTGGCGATTTCCGCGACGATGTTTTGCGTTAATTGAAGATTGAAACGAAAATGGATATAAGAATCAATCGACAGGTTGTAAAGAAGGCACAACATGGGCAAATATCTATTTCAAGCTTCTTACACGTTGGAAGGTGTTAACGGACTTCTGGCGTCCGGCGGTTCGGCTCGTAAAGAGGCGATCGGCGCTCTCGTCGCCAGCGCCGGCGGAAATATGGAAGCGTTCTACTACGGCTTCGGAGATGATGATCTTTACGTGATCGCCGAGTTGCCCGACGATGCGGCCGCGACAGCGATTTCCCTAGGCGTCGCAGCCACCGGAGCCGGCACAATCAAGACCACCGTGCTGTTGGACCCGTCGACGATCGACGAAGCCTCGAAACGCGTGATCGACTACACTCCGCCCGGCAGTTAGCGCCGCGTTTCATCGCTATGCCGCGCAGTTGGTATGGGCAGGGTTCAAACCTGCCCATACATGACGTTTGCACAACGCCCGTCATCCCGGCAAGCCCCCGTCATCCCGGCGAAAGCCGGAATCCAAAGGGGCGGGGCAACAGTGCAAGCTACGCCAAACTCGCGTTTTCGAGGAACGCGACGAACATCTCTCTCGATTGCGCTTCATATAACGATGAGTACGTGGTGAATTCGCGTAGGTTCGTTTCAGCTTCGAAGTTAGGATCGAACATCGGACCCATGAGCTTGTAATCGTCGGAAAGTTCCCGGTTCCAAACGCGAAGTTCATCAAGAGTCAGTTGCGGCTCAAACTGGAACGCGTAAGAATTGCCATATCTGAAGGCCATGCTTTGACGACGGTACGTACCGTCGCGACAGAGCATGTAGCCGAAAGCGAGTTCCGCTGCGCCATCCGGAACTGCGAAGTGCTCGCCGTGAAGAGTCGGGACGAGCGGAACACGTACCTTGCCGAACACAGAGTCGGTTGAACCCATCTCGGTAACCCAAATCTTGCGGAGCCCGAATTCGTAACCGCCTGTCGGTTCGACCGTCCCGCCAAGCGCGCGTGCCATTATCTGCGCGCCCAGGCACACGCCAAAGATTGGTACTTCCGCATCGATCGCATCGGCAAAGAACTCGCATTCCGCACGTATCGCCGGATAGTTATCGTTCGCTGATAGCGCCCCGCCCAGTGCGATTATCAGGTCCAGACCTTCAAGCGGTGGAGCGGCGAAATCGGCGTAGTCCGGCGCCGCGTCAAAAACGTTTAACGGGATAAGTTCGAATCCGCGATCCTGCAAGACCGAGGTGTAGTTTCCGCCCAGCGTTTCGTGCTCGTTGTGGCGGATTATCAGGGCGCGTTTGGGCATGGGCATAGCAAATAAGCAAACGACGATGGTCAGTGTGAAGGATTGTATGAATCAGTCATGCGTTGCCGCTGGGTATGGATAATGACTTACCAACAGATTCAAGCGGTTCGAATGCCGTCGACGGAAGGAATTTCGATATGCGTGTAGTGGTGCTGGTCAAGGCCACCGAAGAGAGTGAAGCAGGTGTAATGCCTTCGGCCGAATTGATCGAGGCGATGGGCGAATACAACGCGGAATTGGTAAAAGCTGGGATCATGCAGGCCGGCGAGGGGCTGCATCCCACTTCAAAAGGTAAACGAGTGGTCTTCGACGGCGAGAGTCGGGAGGTAATTGATGGCCCGTTCGGAGTGACAAACGAGTTGGTGGCAGGATTTTGGACTTGGGAGGTGAAGGACATCGAGGAAGCGGTCGAATGGGTGAAGAAGTGCCCCAACCCCATGCCTAGTCGGAGCGAGATCGAGATTCGGCCAGTGTTCGAGTACGAGGATTTCGGAGACGCGATCACGCCCGAACAGATTGAAAGGGAAGAACGGATGCGTGAGGAAATTGGAGGGCGGTGAGGCCGTTCGGTACGATTTCGGTCAGCGAATCAACTCGGTGACCAGCCGTAGATCTTCTGGAGACTCCCGCCCATCAAAGTGGCGCGTTCAGCGTCAGTCAGTTGGTCGGTAACGCGGAACGCTTCCACGCCCTCTTCGTACGTCAGAAGGTTGACGGCGCGCGTCCAGTCGGTACCCCACATGCAGCGATCGAGACCGTATGCGCTGAATATCTGACCTAGCGGTTCCCAGATGTCGGGGTATGGGAACGGTTCGTGAGAGAGGGTTCCAGCACCTGAGATTTTGATGTTGACGTTGTCGAACTCGGCGAGGGCGAGGACGTCTGGGAGGTCTGCCCATGCATCAGACGGCGCCGGCGGCTCGTACGGCTGTGCGAGTCCCAGATGGTCGATGATGAGCTGCGTGTTCGGATGGCTGCGAGCCATCTCTCGGAAGATTGCCAGCTTGCCAGAGCACATCACGTTGATGGGTACATTCGCCTTCGCCCCAGCAGCCAGTATCCGATTCACGCCGGGGTTGTCTGCTTCGATCTCGATCCGCGCGAGCATGATCCGCGCACCGACCACGCCGGGATGAGATGTCCACTCCTCCATCTCTTGCTCGATCGTGTCGGAATCGGGGTCAAATGGTCTGACAAGGCCGAAACTTCCGGGGTGTTGGTCGTAGACCTCCAGCGCGTAGCTAGCGTCGTACTGGTACATCGAAAATGGCGAGACAAGGATAGCACCGTCGACGCCGACGGCGTTCATCGCGGCGACCATGTCGTCGCCTGTCACTTCTGGTGGACCTGCAAGGTCGCCGTGCCAAGGACGTTCGGGGCGGTTGCGTTCGTATGCGTGGACTTGAACGTCGATTACTGGCGTGGTCATGGTTGCGGTGCCTCGTCTGAACTGTGATTGATGTGATTGTAATGATTCCCGTCATTCCGGCGAAAGCCGGCGCTTCAGCGGACGGAACGTCCATCTATAGGGGAAGGGCGGAGTGTGGCGGTAGGGGCAGGTTTCAAACCTGCCACTACGTTTCGATGTCGAGAGTGATATGGTGTTTCGGGGGAGAATTCATATGTCAGATAAACGGCCAAACATCATCATGATCATGTCCGACGACCTCGGATACGAGTGCATCGGAGTCAACGGCGGAACGTCCTACGCCACGCCACGATTGGACGAGATGGCGGCGAACGGGATGCGGTTCGATGAGGGCCATGTTCTTCCGCTCTGCACGCCAACACGAGTGGCGCTCATGACGGGCAAGCACAACTTCCGCAACTACATCGGCTTCGGACTGATAGCGCCCGATGAGGTGACGTTCGGACACCTGTTCTCGGATTCCGGCTATAACACCTGCATCTCCGGCAAGTGGCAGCTCTATTCCTACAACCCGCCCGACGAGATGCCTGAAATGCGGAACAAGGGACAGCAGATCGAGGACGCCGGCTTCGACGAGTTCTGCGTATGGCACGCGCACCAGACCGAGGACAAAGGCTCCCGCTACAAGGACCCCATCATCTACGAGAATGGCAAATACCGCGACGACACTGACGGCAAGTACGGCGACGACATCTTCTGCGACTACATCACCGACTTCATAGGTCGCAACAAGGACGACGACAAACCCTTCTTCGTCTACTGGCCGATGGCGCTGACCCACAAGCCCCACGAGCCATCGCCCGACAGCCCGGAGTTCGCCGACTTCGAGCCGCCTCCCAACAAGACGCTCGGCGGCAGAACTTGGGCCGAGTTGGAGAACGGCGCGTTCGAGGATGATCCCCGGTTCTACAAAGACATGGTCGAGTATCACGACAAGCTGATCGGCCGCTTGCTCGACTACCTCGAAGAGCAGGGCCTCAGCGAGGACACCCTCGTCATCTACACCGGCGACAACGGCTCTCCGCACGACGTCTGCTCGATGTATCACCAGCACAACGAGATCTGCGGTGGCAAAGGCAAGACCAACGATCGCGGAACCCACGTGCCGCTCATCGTGCAGCAACCCGGCACCGTCCCGGCAGGCTCCGTCAACAACGACCTGATCGACGTGACCGACTTCCTGCCGACGATGCTCGAAGCGGGAGGTGTCGAGACCCCCGAGGGCTACGTGATCGACGGCACATCGTTCCACCCCCAACTCAAAGGCGAGACAGGCAATCCGAAAGACTCCATCTTCTTCCACTTCGAGCCGATGAGCGCAAGGAACGCCGCCCGGTGCATCCGATTCGTCCGCGACCGCAACTACAAGCTCTACGAAACCGGCCAGCTCTACGACATGAATACCGACTTGGACGAAGAAGTCCCCATATTCGAGTCCGACGACAGCCCCGAACAAGCATCAGCCAGAGCCAAACTAAAACCCATCTTCGCCAACATGGTCGCATAGACCAACACCTCGTAGGGGCGATCACCATCCCCTTTCGCTCAGCGAAAGGGGACGCGGAGCCCAAGAGACCGACACAAGAACGCAGGGGTATGCCCGGGGCGGAGAGGCGGCCGGGTTGCCCCCGCTCCGCGGCGGAAATGTGCCACGCAGAGTAACTACGGCTACGACGTGGCAGAAGGACGAAGGGGGCGCGAGCAGACCGCGTTGCCCACCGCCACACTGGCTTCCGGCTTTCGCCGGAATGACGTCGGTCGTGCAATTCTCCCCAAACTGCAGAGCCTGATATGGTCTATCAGCGGGAGAAGCACCATGTCAGAAAAGCGACCTAACATCATCATGATCATGTCCGACGACCTCGGCTACGAGTGCATCGGCGTCAATGGCGGAACCTCCTACGCGACACCGCGCCTAGATCAGATGGCGGCAGACGGCACGCGTTTCGAAGAAGGCCACGTTCTACCGCTCTGCACACCGACCCGGGTGGCGCTGATGACCGGCAAACACAACTTCCGCAACTACCTCGGATTCGGATTGATGAGACCTGACGAGGTAACGTTCGGGCACATCTTTTCCGACGCCGGATACAACACCTGCATCTCCGGCAAGTGGCAACTCTACTCCTACAATCCGCCAGACGAGTCGCCGGAATGGAGAAGCAAAGGACAGAAGATCGAAGACGCCGGTTTCGACGAGTTCTGCGTATGGCACGCGCACCACACGGAGCACAAGGGATCGCGTTACAAGGACCCGATCATCTACCAGAACGGTAGCTACCGAGAGGACACGGATGGCAAGTACGGCGACGACCTGTTTCTCGAATACATCACGGAATTCATCGACCGCAAACAAGACGACGACGCACCCTTCTTCGTTTACTGGCCGATGGCGCTGACGCACAGACCATACGAACCTTCGCCCGACAGCCCCGAATTCGATGATTTTGAGCCGCCCGCGAACAAGACTCTAGGTGGCAGGACGTGGGCCGAGATCGCCGAAGGCGATTGGGGAGACCCTCCACGCTTCTACAAGGACATGGTCGAGTACCACGACAAGCTGATCGGCAAACTGTTGGACTACCTTAGCGACAAGGGTCTGAGCGAAGACACTCTCGTCGTCTACACGGGCGATAATGGTTCGCCGGTCGACGTGTGCTCCATGTTCCATCGCCACAACGAAATCTGCGGCGGCAAAGGCAAGACCAACGATCGCGGGACGCACGTGCCCTTGATCGTCCAACAGCCCGGAACCGTTCCAGCAGGTGTCGTAAACGACGATCTGGTCGATGTGACAGATTTCTTGCCCACCATGTTGGAGGCCGCAAGTGTCGACACCCCAGACGGATATCACATCGATGGCACATCCTTCTATCCCCAGTTGACAGGCGAAAGAGGAAACCCCAAAGACTGGCTCTTCTTCCACTTCGAGCCAACGAATGCGCGGCGCGCAGAATCTCCCCGCCACCGTTTCGTCCGAGACCGCAACTGGAAACTCTACGAAACTGGAGAACTCTACGACCTAACCACAGACCTAGACGAAGACATACCAATCTACGAATCCGAAGATGGCGAAACCTCCTCCTCCGCCAGAGCCAAACTAAAACCCATCTTCGCCAAAATGGTCGCATAGGCCAACACCCCGTAGGGGCGATCCCTTGTGGTCGCCCGTGCAGGGAGATCGATAATGACGTGGATTTCCGCATCGCCGCGTTTGATCTCGTCGATGAGGGCGACCACGAGGGTTCGCGCCCCCTTTGTCCTTCGGACATTTCCCCCGCGGAGCGGGGGCAACCCGGCCCGGCATCGCCCTCGGGCATACCCCTGCGTTCTTGTGTCGGTCTCTTGGGCTCCGCGTCCCCTTTCGCTGTGCGAAAGGGGACAGTGCCCCCCTCCGCCTCCCCGGGCGACCATGAGGGATCGCCCCTACGCATTTGTTTCCAGACGCGCAGATATCTCCGCTCCCACCCGGTGGTTTGTTCGGGGTTGCTGCCGGGCCTTCCGGGTGGAAGGTCCGGCAGCCAAGGTCTTCGGTCCCGTAAAGACAGGTCCTCGCCTCGAGCCTCGGTCCCAGCGCCGGGACCTCGGCTCCTTCCCTCTCCATCGCCTCTTCGGGTTGCCGAGGAGGTCGACCCCGGAAAGGGGTCAGATGCTGCGCAGAGCGTGTTGCAAACCGCTAGCTTCCGTTTTCCAGCACGGCACGCGTCGCCAGACCGCGGGCATGGTCGGCGGCTCGGCGATGGTGGTCGCCGTTCGGATTGCGCCGCCTTCCTTGGATCAGCCTTTCGGGCTTCACGCGCGCTGTGGCCTACCTCCTGCGGCGGACAGGAGTAGACGTCTGTCGGCTCCACGTGTTGGTCTCCCGGCCCTTGGCACGGCATCCCCGCGCCCCCTTTGTCCTTCGGACATTTCCCCCGCGCAGCGGGGGAAACCCGAAGTACGGAAGAGGGGAAGGTATGCCGGCTGGCTCGTTCGGCGACGCAGGGCTCCTGCGGCGCGCTCCGGGAACTCGGCCTCCCACGCTTCGGCACGGCCCTCGCGACCTTGCACCGGAATGCCGTTCCGATGAGGGACGCCGCCGGAGCAACCAAGACGCTGCGACTGAGCGCGATGGTCGATCACGCCTTCGATGCCGTTTTGCCTTCGTTTCCTCACGTTGCTCCCTGTGGCCGTTCGGGACAGAGGTCTGCACACGTCTGCGCAGCACTGTGTAGATGTCGATCTGTTTTTCATAATACTACAGATGTTGCAGGAATCAAATCGTTGTCTGAACCGGGGATTGCGGGGATTCAGGGATTGGGGGGGCGACCACCAACGTTCGCGCCCCCTTTGTCCTTCGGACATTTCCCCCGCGCAGCGGGGGAAACCCGGCGGCCCTTCCGCCCCGGGCATACCCCTGCGTTCGCTTCGCTCCGCGTCCCCCTTTCGCCCAGCGAAAGGGGACGGTGTACGGGCGACCACAAGGGATCGCCCCTACGGATTGATGGGGTGGGGAAATGTTTGGGCTGGTTAGAAGTCGTTGCGGACTTTGATGGTTTTGCTGGTGCGGAGGGATTCCCAGCAGGCTAGGCCGGTTGAGACGACTTTGGCTCCTTCGCGGACGCCGACCCAGGGTTTTGTGCCGTTTAGGACGCAGTCGGCCATGTGGCGCATCATGATGATCATCTCGCCGTGGTGGCCGCGGTGCGGCGGCATGTGGGTGTGGTACTCGCGTTCTGGGAGGTCGCCTTGAGGATCGAGCGTCTTTACGTTGTTGCGTATCGTTCCCTTGGTGCCGAACACGGTTACGGAGTTCATCCGCGCTCCTCCAGGGTGGACCATGCCGCACTGATTCGCCACGCGTCCGATCTTGCCGCTTGTGAACTTGACGTTGATGAAGAAGCAGTCCTCCTGCGGATACTCTGGTGCGACACCGCTGCGTAGACCCACGCAATGGACTTCGTCGATGTCGCCCATGAACCACCGCAGAGCGTCTATCGGATGGCATGCGCCGCCCAAGATGAGGTCTTGCGGCATCTGATATCGCCAAGGCGTTCTCTTATAAACGGGTCGCAGATCGTGGACGTAGTCCGCCTCTGCCATGAAAAGTTCGCCGATCTCACCGGCGTCGCAAGCTCGTTTCGCGTCGATCAGATCTAGTCGTCCACGCATCGACTGCGATACCAGAAGCACCTGGCCGGTGCGGTCCACGGCTTCGACTACGCTCTCGATCTCGTCCATCGTGTAGACCATGGACTTTGTGACCATGACATGTTTGCCGTTTTCGAGTGCGGTGATGATTTGGCGGGCGTGGAGAGGGCCTGGGGTGTAGATGCCGATGATGTCAAGGTCGTCGCGCGCCGCGAGTTCTTCGAAATCCGTAGTGATCGTGTCGATGCCGTGCTCTCTAGACGCCGCTTCGAGCCGATCTTCGTTGATGTCGCACAGCGCTGTCACCCGGATCGGCAACTCGTGTTCGGGATTGTTGGCTTGCAACAACGTATCTCCGTGTCCCAAGCCAGCCAGTCCCATCCTAAGTGTGGTCACGTCCACTCTCCTTTAGTTTTGCAATCACGGCATCCCAGCGTTCAGGCATGTCGCTCCTATTCATAACAGGTTTGAAGCCCATCGAGAGGTAAACGTGGATCGCGGGTAGTCTCCAGTCGTCGGTGCCGAGTTCGATCGTTGAACAACCGCGAGACACGAGAAATTTGGCCACCGCAGTGCATGTGGCTTTGCCCAAACCCCGGCCACGATGTTCCGGGTGTGTGACCACGAAGTCTAGAACGCCGACATCCGATACGTCGTTGCCGGCACTGGATGTATGGGGTTGGTTGCCGATCCTTGAGGCGAAGGTGGCGGCCACGATCCGTCCGCCGTGCTCTGCGAGACTGGATCCTTCCCGGCGCTCTGGGTCCTTCAAGTAGTCCAGCACCCTTGCCTCTGTCCAGTCAGTAAATCCGCCTTGACGGAGCGCGTCGGCCCAACTCGGAATATCTCCGGATCGGTATGGGCGCAACGCGTAACCGGTAGGCACGACAACATCGGGCAACTGGCACACCGCTTCCTTTTCGATGACCATGCGCAGCTGTTGAGGAGGAAGTGTCATGGTCGGACGAAGGTGTCCATTTTAAACGTGCCCTATCCCAACAAGACCTTTGCAAACAACCCGTAAGGGCGATCCCTTGTGGTCGCCCGCGCCGGGATGATGACGACGAGGTGGATTCCCGCGCCGCCAACCTACCCGTAGGGGCGATCCCTCGCGGTCGCCCGTGCAGGGACGTCGATGATGATGTCCGTTTCGGCATCGCCGCGGGCGAAGGGGAGCGTGTGGTGGGTTTTGGGGTTGTTTGGTTGGTAGGGCGACCAAGGGGGATCGCCCCTACGGGAGGTTTGCTGGAATCACGGTGATTTTGCAACAGTCTCGCCGAACGGAGAAGGCGGAAACGATTGCAGGATGTGCCTGGACAACCTTTCTCTCCATGGGAGAGTATCAGAGTGATAGGGACGAGCAAATATGTGATTTGTATCGTATGCTCATGTCGGTTTTTGATATTTTGACGCTGGCACATTGGGTTGGCATAACATTCGGTGTTGTATCAACATTACTTCCCGAAATATGATCTGCGAGGACAGTTCATACTGTGATGCACACCCCTGAGGACATCCCTGAACTCAGCAAAGGACCCGAACTAGCAACGATTGAGCAGAGGCTGGGTGCCTTTCTGATTGACACAATCTTTACCAGTGGAGTCGTAATCGCTGCATTCGCATTCTCGGCATGGTGCTCGAATGGCGAATTGTGGTTTAACGATTCTGGCGGCCTGTTTGGATTCATCCCCACACTAGCGGTTCTATTACTTGCATGGTCAATATTTGTGATCGAAAAGGTTGGAACTACTGGTCAAACACCCGGCAAAAGCATGGTTGGCATAAAAGTCATCCTAGTTGAACCAACCATCGATGGCGAAGAAATTCCGCTAGGATTTGGCAGGGCATTCGCTCGCGAGATCATTGGCAAAAATATCCTCGGCCCGCTAACTCTAGGAGTGGGGTTGCTGGCACCTCTTTTCAGCGAACGCCGGCAGGGTCTACAGGATGCAGTCGCCGGAACGATTGTAGTGAAATCGGACGAGTACGAAGAATGGACCTACTGGATGCAGCACGGAAGATGGTTATTGGAACTAGAACAGAAAAGCCAGGAAGAACGGTTGGAACTCGAACTGAGACGGATTGAAGATGATAAGAGGTTGCGAACCATTCGGGAACGAGAGCGCGGACGCATAGAGGATGAGCGTCGCGCGTCACGCGAGCAGATTAACAGGCTTAGACGGGAATGGGGTGTGATCGAAACCGATGACGAAAAACGTGAGCGACTACAAGCGGAGGTGCATGCCGATCTTGAACTGAGACGGGAGCGCGAGCAGAAACGAATTGAAGACGAGGAAAATCAGCGGAACTACTACAACCGAGAGTTGGAACGGATAATCCAAGATGACCGAGCCGGGCGCGAGAGGATCAAAACGCTTAGATGGAAGCTGGGGCTAATCAAAACCGATGACGAAGAACGCGAACGAATCCGAACGGGAGAACATCTCGAACGCGCAATGAGAGAACGTCTTGAACGCGCAATGGGACTGACCGAACTTGATCCACGTTGCCAGAGAGAACGTGCGCGACGGAAACAAAGGGAAGCCAGAGAAAGACTAGCTCGTGAAGCACACGAGTGGCGTGAGCGGGAACGAGTGCGGCGAGAGCGTTACAGGTAACGATGGGCGACGATGACATAGACGAGTTCGAGGAAGTAGACCCGCGTTCTATTTGGCAGAACGAAGCTCGAGACTTCACTCCGTGGCTCGCTTCCAACATCCGGCAACTTAACAAGCACCTTCCCTTCGACTTGGCGTCAACCGAGATCGAGACAGAAATCGATGGGAAATATGTGGATATCACCGCTACAGTCGCGGGTAGCGATACGAGAGTGATCATTGAGAATCAACTTGAAGAGTCCGACGACGATCATCTCGTTCGCATGCAGGCTTATGCCGCCGCGCATGATGCTCAAATCATCATCTGGGTAGCAAGGAATTTCAGCCAGCAGCATCAACAGATCATCAACTGGATTAACAGCAATACCCGCGCAGGTGTTGCGTTTTACGGCTTTCGAGTCAGGGCCTTCAAAAAAGGCAAATCGAAACCGGATCCTTTCTTCGACTTAGTCATCCAACCGACAAAACCAGTTCGCACGCGCAATCCAAACATTGCGCCCAGCAACGATCGTTACAAGGACTTCTTCCAAGGCATCGTTGATGAACTCAGCAGGCGAGACGTATTTGAGTACGAAACCGTGAGGAGCAAGAAAAGTTGGTTCGAATTCAATACCAGCTTCGGCGGCATCACGTACGTCGCTGCATTCACACCGAGATCCACGGTTCGAGTGGAGTTGCATGTACGATGTTGGGTTGGATCTAACCACCTAGCCTACGAATATCTGGTGGACCGCAAGCGAGAAATAGAAGATAGACTAGATGATCCGCTCAGGTGGGAACGAAGAGACCGCCACTATGGACATTGGCACTTGGTCGCACTATACCAACCCGGGTCAATAGATAGCTCCGAGGAAGATCTGTCTGAGTTGAGTACATGGATGGTCGAGAAACTCGCCAAACTCAAACACGTATTCAATCCATACCTTGACGATTTGCCCCGTTGATGTGTCCTTAATCGGTAGTGTTCAACTACGGCTGTCTTCCCACCGACGCAATGCGTAATCCAAATCCGACTCCCGACGAGCGACAACCACAGTGCTTGATTCGAACGAAGCCATATTTATCCGATTGACATCTTTACGGCTCAAATTCATGTAGTTGACGTTGTCGGTGTCTGCCGTCGCACCGATCACGACCTCTCTACTGATGGGTAGCCATCGATGGTATCGATCCGGACTGTCTGGAACGGGAGTGAGAACGCCACCACAGTCGCCTACGATGAACCCACTAGAACCCTTGGCGGGCATTGCGATGATCAATCCCGAATCTCGCATGAATTGGTTGAGTTGATTAGCAATCTTCGGTAATGCCCCGACCGCTAGCCGTACTCTTAAATCGTGCAAGAAATCACTGATTAGCGCGCCGAATTCCCTCCTATTTTGGAATTCTTGCCATTCTGATCTATCCACGCTGTGCATTTTCGCATGCTTGAAGCCTTCGCTTCTGAAATCCACCTCATAGCGATCGAATGGAACAATCTCGTCGGCGTGGTAGTCCGTTCTCAGGAAAAGCGTGAAAAAGAGCAACTTGACTGCGTTGCCTTCTTCTTCAGCGAGTGAAGGGTAAAGACCCAGTTTGCGATATCCGATGATCTTGTCGATGGCAGGCGCTGCTTGAGATTCAATTTCGTTGAGCCGGGTTTCTATCTCGTACGGATCGCCGCGGTACTCTTCGCCTCGCAGGGTGTGCCGATGTTTCTTCACGAACACATTTGTTGGGGATGTACGGAAGGGCTTGGATTGATCTTTGCGGTACGTCAGTACTTTGCCGTTTGCATCCTGAAAGTGTTTTAACAACATCTCTGGAACGACATGTGGCCGTTTTGGCCTTTGCACTGTTGGACCGCGGCTGTCATTAAGTGGCTGTTTCTGTCTGATTTATACAAGGGCAGTAGATATACGGTTGCTCGGAACAAATCTACTGCTTTTGATACATCGATTCTATAACGCAAATCACACTACCACCAAGAATCCCAACCCACTCTTTGTTGCGTCAATTCGGTTCAGTCGAGATCTTTGCAAAACTCTATTTCTGATGCTCAAGGGGCAATTGAAGGGGTGTTGGACAACGATGGCGCACTACGTACAAACCGCGCCGCGCACCCCCCGCCCCTCTGGATTCCGGCTTTCGCCGGAATGACTATAGTGGTCGGCTGGCGGTGCTACTCCGAGCCCAACACTCTGCGAACGAGGTTGTGGACGAGGGGGCGGTCGGCGTCGCGTTCCCAGTCTTCCATTGTTCCGTGGTAGAAGTAGACGTGGAATTTTTCGGCGACGGCGAAGTTGGATGCTATCAAGGGGTCGCGTCGTTCATCGGCGATGCGTGCGGCGGCGTTTTTCAAGGCGCGGTGGCTCTCATGGGGCCAGTCGCGTTCCATTGCGATGGACATTATGGAGTGGGCTGCTGCACCCCATAGCTTTTCTGCGCCTTGTAAGGCGTCGCCTCGCTCGAACTCCTGATCGGAAGCCGCGAGGAAATCGAGTGCGATCTGGCGATGCTCTCTGGGTGAGATTGTGGTGGTTGCCATGTGCTGGGACGCTCCAGTGTTGATTCTACGGCTAGTTACTCGGTCCTATGGATGGACGTTCCCCACACCTCTGGATTTCGGCTTTGGCCGGAATGACAGTGCGGGCATCAGTAAGCTGGTGCGCTATGCAACCTGTTGGATGTCCCACAGGAAGGATTTAGGGTCTCGCTGCATATATCTGCTCCCGGGTCTCGTCGACTGATTTTCGGAAGTAGGGGTTTTTGATGGCGGTATCGTCGATGAGGTCGACGGTTCGGTTGAATAGGCTTTCGAGATCATCCTTCAGGTCGATGTGGTTGCCGTACCACGGTTTTGGGGGTGCGTCGCCGAACTCGACGAGGAAGTCGATGTCGCTTTTTTCGGGGTTGAAGTCTCCGACGGCTGCGGAGCCGAAGACTTCCAAGCGCTTGACGTGGTGACGTCGGCAGATTTCGGCTAGTTCGTTGGTGTGGTTTGTGATTAAGGGGATCATGGTGTTGTTGGGGTTAAGGATAGTTTAGGGGGCGCGCCCCCTTTGCCTTCGGCATTTCCCCCGCACAGCGGGGGCAACCCGGCCGCCCTCCCCGGGCGACCACAAGGGATCGCCGCTGCGGAGGGTGAGGGCGACCACGAGGGATCGCCCCTACGTGAGATTTGCAAATGTCTCATCCCAACGACATCACGAGATTCAGGTGTTCATCGATGGTGCAGTTTGCGTCAGGCCCTACGAAGACGGTCGACTCGCGTTCTTCGACGATTGCCGGGCCTCTGACAGTTGATCCGGGATCGAGGTTGTAGCGATCAAATACCGGGCAATCGACGAAGCGGTTTTCGTCGGTGAAGTATACCGGGCGTTCTCCCTTGATTCCTTCCGAATCGGCATCTGATCTTGCGGTTTGGAATCGTATTTTGGGGCGTGGTGCTGGCTCGGACGCTGTCATTCGCCAAGTTATTGTCTCTACAGGAACTTCGTTCAACACGCGCCCGAACAGTGCTTCGTATGTGGTGTCGAAGGCGGTCGCGAGTTCATCTTGCGATGCTGGGCCTAACTTGCCGTCGGGGACGGGAACGACAATCTCAAATCCTTGGCCGACGTATCGCATGTCGGCGCTGCGTTGGATTTCGATGTCTTCAGTTTTCACTCCAGCCGATTCGATGAGGTCGATAGCGGTCGCTTCCATGGACTTGAAGATGTCGTTTACGTGGACCCAGTCCACATCGTCGAGTTGGCTGATGTAGCTCTGCACGGCGGAGTATGATTTTGGCGCGACCAGCATTCCCAACGATGACATGACGCCTGCTCCCAGCGGGCAGATCACCTTGTTCAACCCGAGCAGTTTCGCTACTCCGTAAGCGTGTACCGGACCCGCTCCGCCGAACGCTACGAGTGCACTTCCTCGGATATCTAGCCCTTGCTCAGCGGCGTGCATTCGTGCGGCGGTGGCCATGTTTTCGTTGACCACCTCGTGGATGCCTCGCGCGGCTTGGGTCACGCTCATGCCCATCGGCGCGGCGAGTCGGGACTCGATGGCTGTTCTAGCGGCATCTGGGTCCAATGCCATCTCCCCACCTAGGAAGTAGCTTGGGTTGAGTAGCCCCAGCACCAGATCTGCGTCGCTGACGGTCGGTTCTTTTCCACCTAATCCGTAACACGCAGGTCCAGGGTCGGCGCCGGCACTTTGCGGTCCGACCTTCATCAATCCCAAAGGGTCGATGTATGCGATGCTGCCGCCGCCGGCGCCGATTTCGATCATGTCGATCGCAGGAACTTTGAGCGTTAGTCCGCTGCCTTTCTTGAAGCGATGCTCGCGTGCGGCCTCGAATTCGTTTGTGCGCGACGGCGATCCGTCGGTGATCAGACAAAGTTTGGCAGTCGTGCCACCCATGTCGAATGACAACAGGTCTCGGTGTCCGAGGATTTCACCGTAGTATGCGGCTGCCATCGCTCCTGCTGCCGGACCAGACTCTATGAGTCGCACTGGAAAAGAGCGTGCGGCATCCAACGTGGTTATCCCGCCTTCTGAGAGCATCAGATAGATGATGCCGCCGAAACCGAGTGTCCTCAAACCGTGTTCCATCTCAGCGAGGTGTCTTCGTAATGGCGGATCTACGTAGGCGTTGGCAACGGTGGTAGAGGTGCGTGGATATTCGCGCACCTCGGGTGCGATCTCTGACGAAAGTGACACGGTGTACTGGGGATGCCGCTTGCTCAGGTAATCACGAATTGCTAGTTCGTGGGACGGGTTTCTGTATGAGTGAAGGAGCGCGACGGCGATCGTCTCGACGCCGCTTTTCTCGAAGGTTGCGATTATCTGGTCGAGTGTTCCCAGATTCAGCGGAACCAGAACGTCCCCGTCAAAGCTCATTCGCTCCGACACAGTTCTCCTGAGGTGTCTCGGTACTAGAGGTTCGGCACGTCGAGCGGTGAGGTCGTACATGTCGTACCGCTGCTCGGTGCCAGTCTCTAGGACGTCTCGAAACCCTTCGGTAGTGATTAGGCCAACTTTGACACCCTTGCGTTCCAGCAAGAGGTTGGCGACCAGCGTAGTGCCGTACGTGACCAGTGAAATGTCGCTGACCTCAAACCCGGAGCGTTCCGCTGTTTCGCGAGTGCCTCGAACTATTCCTACTGCCAGGTCGTGTTGAGAGGTTAGGGTTTTGCCGACGGAGAAGAAACCCGTGTCCGAGTCGTGGGCAACGAAGTCTGTGAACGTTCCGCCGACGTCGACGCCCAGACGTACCTCTGACATCTACTGTCCGCTCCGTCGATCGAGGCCGTAGATTTCTTTGGCTGTGGTTTCCGAGATTAGTTCGTTTCGGAGATCCTCGCGCACCAATTCCAAGTCGCGTTCTTCGGGGTTTCCGTATCCACCGCCGCCAGCGGTTACTAGATGAATGACCTCGCCTGGCCCGAGTGCTGTGCGCCCTTTGGCCGGTAGCGTTCGCTCTTTTTCTTCAGGTTCCGTCGCCAACCCGTGGGCTCCGGCGCGACCACCCGCTTGACCGCCGCTCAGACCTTCCGCCGGAAAATCCCATCGCTCAGACATCACCGACAACTCTGAGCGTTTAGGCGATTTGACTTCGATCACGATATCTTGCCCGCATCCTCCGCGATAGCGTCCGGGGCCGCCGGAGTCGGCGAGCAGCTCTTTCTTCCAGAACACTAAGGGTGAGACCGACTCGGAGACTTCGACGGAGCCTGGTATGGAGTTGGTGGGAAATGGGCAGCAGTGGATGCCGTCCTCGGTGCTGCTGGCACCCATGCCGCCGCTCAAGAACTGCATCAGCGAGAACGGACGCATGGAACCATCCACGCCGGAAAAGAACGAGATGTATTGTGGTGTCGAACCAGAGTCGGCCAACACCGTGTCAGGCAGAACCGGTGCCAGTGCGCCGAACACCGCTGCTGTAATGCAATGACCCGTCAGGTGGCGCGACGACACGGCTCTTGGATAGGTGGCGTTGAGGATGCTACCTTCTGGTGCTTTGATGGTGAACGGACGGTAGGATCCCTCGTTGCGATAAGTGAGTGGGTCTAGGACGCATTTGAGCGGGTAGGTGGTGAACGCCCAAGTGTAGGCATACACGACATTGACGCCGCCTTGGTCCACCTGTTCGGAAGTTCCCTCAAAGTCGACCTCCAACTCGTCGTTGTCGATTGTTATCGCGCAGGCGATCTGGATGGGACCGTCGAAGCCGTCGAGTGAAATCGTGTGTGAATATGTTCCGTCGGGCAGATTTCGAACGGCCCGCCTCATTACATCTTCGGCACGCGATTGGATGTTTTGGCTCAGCGATTCCAACAGGTTTACGCCGTACTCTTCCATGAAGCTGACGAGTTGGCGGCCCGCAACCTCGCATCCGGCCACCATCGCCATGAAATCGCCTATGACGGGTTCTGGGACACGCACGTTGTAGCGGATCAACTCGAAGAGATCTTCGTTCGGTTCCCCGGCGGAGAAGAGCTTCATGGGTGGCACGCCGAGTCCTTCTTCGAATACCGATCGGTTGTCGGCGGAGAAGATCGAACCACCAATATCGGATGCGTGGGCGATGATGCCGGAGAAGGCCACGAGCTCGCCATCTAGAAACACGGGTGTCGCCATTGAGAAGTCGGGGCGGTGGCCGGTGCCCATCCACGGGTCGTTCGTTATGACTACGTCGCCCGGTTGCCACGTCTCATGCGGAAAGCGCTGGAGGAAATGCTTCACCGTCCGCGACATTGTGCCAACGAACGAGGGAATGGATCCTCTGTTCTCCGCCAGCGTGTCGCCGTTGCGGTCCATCAGGACGCAGGCATAGTCGTTGCTCTCTCGTACGACAGTCGAAAAAGATGTGCGTACGAGTGTTGTCGCCGACTGGTCAGCAATGGAGATCAACCGGTTCCAAAGAATCTCCAGCGTTACTGGATCGAACTGTGTCTTAGTGCTCGTGGACGTAACCTCCGCCCCCAACTTTCGAATCGCGCCAGTCGGATCCAAATGGATGCAATTGTCCGATTGAATGACGCGCGAATTCTAGCACCAGTGAAGGCACCAATAATCGATGACTATCAATACAAGCCATTCGCGTGAGATTCGTTGGTTTGCGCTCGAATATATGTCATCCAGCATCGATTTACTCACTTTGAACCAGAAAATACTCGTTTCGGCGCGTGATAAACTGCGCGTTGCAAATGAATCAGGCACTCGAAAGGTTGAGTTGGTTGGTCACGGTTCGCCCGTGGATCACGATCATCGTCCTCCTCATCGTCACCGTTGTTCTGGCCGCCGGGGCAAATCTACGTGCACCTCCGACGGAAGGTGCGAGTGTGGCCTTCTTGCCGCCAGGGCACGCGATCGCAAATGCGACGCGCGAGATTGACGAGTTATTCGGCGATTCTGGCGAGATCAGCATCGTAACGCTCGTGTTCCGCGGGGAGGCGTTGACGCCAAGCGGTCTGACACAGATGGATACTCTGCTCGACGAGATCGTCGGCGAGTCTGGTGTGAGTGAGTTGCTGGTGCCCGTCGGTGCGGTCGTCGCTCCTTCTACGGTTGTCGGTGAGCTCGTCCGCGCCCAAGGCGGCGATTCCTTCTCGCAGGAGGTTCTCGATTTCGCGCGGACCATTCCTGAGGTTCAAGGCGCGTTAAATGCGATGACCGGTACCGACACGGACGGCACGCAGGTAGCGATCGCAAACATCCGCTTGGCTGACACTGGCGACGAGCGAATTCAAGGTGCCGAGCGACGGATTCACGAATTAGCAGCCGAGGATCAGGGGCCGCTGAGCGTAAGCAGCCTATCACCGATAATCGTAGAGGACGAGTACACAGAGGCAACGGAGTCGGGTTTGGCGCCGCTATTAGGACTCGCGCTGCTACTCATCGCGTCTCTGTTGCTGCTGTTTACGCGCACTTTTTCGGACATGCTGCTGACCCTGACCGGGCTAATCGTCTCGATCGTGTGGATTGTGGGCGCAGAAGGATGGTTGGGACCGAACGGAATCAGCTTGATAGGTCCCCCGAGTTCGCTGACGGCAATGATCCCTGTGATCGTTATCAGCCTCACCGTGGACTACGCGATCCAGGCGATATCGCACTACCGCGAACAGCGGATCGAGGGCTTGCCGGTTGTGCAGGCGGTCCGCACCGGCCTCCGCAACGTGACGATTCCGTTGACACTCGCCGCGGTAACCACGATTGTTAGTTTTTTGGCGACCCTTTTCTCGCCGATCGGAGTAATCGGCGACTTCGGCGTTGTCGCAGGACTGGGTGTGGGGTTGAGTCTGATTGTGATGCTCACCCTGATACCGGCAGGCCGAACGATAATCGACCGTCGACGTGAAGCACGCGGCAGATTGTCTGAGCCGAGGGCGATATCGAACGCGTTGCCGGGGATCACTCCGATTGCGGAAATGTTAGGGAGAAGCGTCACCCGCTGGCCGATTCCAATCCTCTTGGTGGTGATCGCGATCACGATTGCTCTCGGCTTTGCGGCAACTGGTCTGAAGTATGAATTCAGTATCAAAGACATACTTCCGCGCGGCGGCAGCGTTCTGAGGGATATGAACACGCTTGAAGCGGCAGTTGGAGGTTCGACTGAGGTCGCGAGTATTCTCGTGAAGGCCGAAGTTACATCAATTCGCACGCTTCTCAATCTTGAAGACCTCACGACGGCTTTTGATGACGAGGCCAAGCGGCCACCCGCCGCAGCCGGGCCGATCGTGACGTCGTACTACGAATATCTACAAGACTGGATTGAAGATAGTGGCAAGCCGGGGGACAAATACGATCCGGAACTCGCCGCGATGTTCGAAGAGGCGTCGGAAGGTGTACATCTCGATCCGGCGTTGATGCAAAGGCTGTTGGACCGACTTGGCGCTGAAGAGCCAGAGCTCGCGCGCTTCCTAATCAACGATCCGAACGGCATCGATGCCATGTTGTTGCAATTCCCGAGCTACTTGGGCGAGCCCGAGGAGACGAGGATGATGCAAGGGGAGGTCGAGATGTTGTGGCAAGGCGACGACACTGCCGTAACCGCGACCTCGGACAGCATCATTTCGGTGGCTGTCACTGATCAGATAACAGACCGACAGACAGAGGCCATAGGTACCACGGTCGCCGTGGCGCTGAGCATCCTCGCGATCTTTTTCTGGGTGACGCTGCGTCAACCTGCATTAGGTGTTGTCGCGGTGGCGCCGATCGTGCTCGTTCTGTTCTGCGTGTTGGGCACGATGGCGTTACTGGATATTCCCTACACGTTGATCACATCGATCATCACGTCGCTCTCAATCGGTATCGGAGTCGACTACACGATTCACGTGATCCATCGTTACCGCGAGGAATTCGCGCGTCAACGCGACCCCGAGCAGGCGGCGATACGTACGCTGACGACGACCGGCTCGGCCCTGTTGGGCTCCGCTTTAACGACCGCGCTGGGGTTCGGAGTTCTCATAGCCTCGCCGTTGCTGGCATCGCAACAGTTCGGCATCACCGCCACCATCACGATCGTCTACTCGCTGATGGTTTCGGTGTTTGTGGTGCTTCCTGCGATGGTGGTCTGGGGCGCGTACCAGAACATGCGGTTACGTTCCATGGTTGAGCGGGAGTGGGCGGAACTCGACGAAGCGATCGAGGGTATCCACCAACAGTACGAACAGGAAAAAAGCTCGCCGTAGATTGAGAGCGGTTCCTAACGGGTTGATACGACGCGAGGTTGGCGGTGTCGTCAATGTTGCCCGGCGTGCCTGCGCCTGATAGACTTGGAACACTTGGACTAGCCGCTTTTGAGAGATACAGTAACTCACCGATTCAGGAGGGTTTCCACGTGCGATTCAACGCAGGACTAGAGTGTTCGCTGAGTTCCGAACAGGTTGAGCCGACCCGGGTCGCCGGGCGAATATAACCGAGCGATGGCAACTCGACATAGTGTGAGAGCGGTCACTGAGACGCCTTCCCCATTCCCCGAAGGCTGGTACTTCATCGCGAAGCGCGAAGCCATCGAAAAGGCTACGCTCGTTGCGAAAACTTGGATGGGTGAGAATGTCCTCGTTTGGTGTGGCAGCAACGGAGTGATCTGCGTTTCAGAATCGATCTGCCCCCACTTGGGATCCGATCTAGGCCCTGAAGCGGGAGGTTGCATACGCGAAGGCAGGTTGTTGTGCCCGTTCCACGGCTACGAGTTCGATACCGCCGGTCAGTGCGTCGCCACCCCTTTCGCTCCGCCGCCCAAGACGGCTAAGCTGCGCGTTTACGAGACGCATGAGGTAGCGGGGATGGTCTTCGCATGGTGGGGGATAGATGGTAGGCCGCCTCAGTGGAGATTGCCGAAGGACGATTTTGATCAGGCGGACTGGAGTGATTTAGAGGTCAATACCCTCCGCTTTCCCGGCCACCCTCAGAGCACGACAGAGAACTCAGTGGATCTAGCCCACCTGCGTTACGTCCATGGTTACGACAACGTAGACGTGATCGTAGAAGCCGATATCGACGGCCCGCTTCTGCAGACAGCATTTGACTTCAAAAGGACGCGGACCATCGCCGCCTTCGCCAAAATGTCGTTCGAGGTATCGGCGAGAACTCAGATCTTCGGACTGGGGTACTCGCTCGTGAAAATCCGCGAACATACGATTGGCATGGACATGCGGATGTGGGTTCTCGCAACGCCGGTTGACGGGACACTCATCGACTTTTCACTCGCCTCTCAAGTGCGGGAGGTACGTAAACCCAGACGATTTTTTGCTGGACTGGGGTTTTTGCCGACTAAGTGGCGGGCGCCGATGCTGAACAAGTTCATGGCAATTGAGCAGCGCAACGATGTTTTGCAAGACGTCGTCATATGGAGCCGCCAACAGCACCGGACACGCCCGCGTCTCTGCCGTTCCGACGGCAAGATAATGCCATTCCGTTACTACTGCGCGCAGTTCTATCCAGAACCAAGCGAAAACGGTGTGGTCTGAAAATCGCGGCGAGGCTTTTCGTAGGGGCGACCCTCGTGGTTGCCCGCCCACGCGACGCGGCGCACGTAACTGCGAGCGCTAATTCTCGGAGTCGCTCCCCGTTGCGCTGCACCGCTAAACGGACGTTCCATCCGCTGAAGCGCCGGTTTTCACTGGAATGACGGAGTTTTGCAAGGGTCTCATCGTCCGCCGATCATCGTCGAATTTCCGGTCAACGTGGTAAATGACGAAGAATCGCTAACTTCTAGAGGAACGCGAATGGCTTGATGTGATGGAATCGACTTGATGTGATGGAATAGAAATATGAAATGGGATAGCGGTACGCAGATAATTCAATACGAGACGTGGCGAGGAGAAATCGGGACGGCCCGACCTGTTACCGTCGTACATTGCACCCCCGAAACGATCGCTGCCTACACGCATCCACATGTAACGTTCGTCACGCGGGGTATCGAGAACCGACAATCTTTGAGTCTTTCCGAAAGGATCGACCTGTACACGCGCGGGATCGATTCCTCGGTCGACGATTTCAGGACCGTTATATCGCCGGATCTGCATGTGTTAGCTCTTTACGATGCGGATTCTTGGCATCCGGTTCTGTTGTTTTGGTCCATCGACTGGCAGTTCAAGTTTTGGTACGTGAATCTACAGACTCCGTTACGCCGATTGCATCGGGGTTTCGCATCCCAGGATATGGTGCTGGACATCGTGGTGCAGCCGGATATGACATGGGATTGGAAGGATTGTGACGAATTCGAGGCGTTGATCGCGAAGCCCTTCTTCAGTCGCGAGGAAGAATACGCAGTCAAAGACGCGTCGGATCGGATGGTCGCGGCTATCGAAAATCGCGGTGCGCCGTTCTGTGATGGGTGGGAGGACTGGCGGCCTGATGAGAATTGGCTGGTTCCGTGCCTTACTGACGATTGGAACGCGATCGAATGATGGCAATATGTCCGTGTCAAATGACCACGCGAACGCGTTGATGGACGTGTGACGGAATGTCGGTTTGTGGGTTGTTTTGCTGGTAGGGCGACCACAAGGGATCGCCCCTACGGTGGTTTTGCAATGGTCTCGTGAATTCGGAATTGCCTAAGCACTGCGTCGGCGGAGCGTCACATAAGTGATCACCGTGGACGTGATCAGGCGTGTCGGGTATGGACTAAGGCATCGGCAGAGGCGGTCTGCCTCTCGGACGTTTGCGCTTAGGCAACTCGGACTCCAATCTGATCGTTGCCAACTCTACTGTTCACTCTACAGGCCTAGTGCCCGCACTCCGCCAGCGCAGCTTTCGCTTCAGAGCTGTCGAAATCGGCGGAGCGTCCAGAATCGTCCGGGTAATACGTCAATTCGTAGGCGAGATCGTCGTACGGCTCCGATGATCGCTCCGACATGATCTCGTCCCACCTGCCCGACAGCCAATAGCAATCGATGATCACACCTTTGGCGATGATGTACGAGGGCGGATCGATGGGCGCGCTGGATACGTTGGGCGTGGCGGTTGCGACGGGCGTAGCAGTCGCAACTGTAACGTCGATGAACGGAGCATTGAGCAAATCACGAATCGCCACGTCTGCGATGGCGGTTCGCTCCGCCTGCCTGCCCTTTACCAGAGCGATCAGCTCCGCGTCTTGCGGATTCAGCCTCATCATATCGATCTCGATCAGTTCGGTATTCGCAAGCGTGTCGGCGTGGGCGTCGGTTGTAATGTTCCGCAATCGTTTTCTGTACTCGGGAACGGACAGGAAATCGTCTTCATGATCGTCGTGCGTATCCTCGTATAGCATGTGCAATTCGCCTCCAGACAGGTAGGCGTCGCGCATGATCTCTATCGGGCCGTTCGGGGACGATGCGGACGCGAACCACATCCCCGCGAAGCCGCCGACGATCAGGGACAGAGCGGAAGCACCGAAAATCCAAGTAAGCGGTCGATCCCTCCACATCACTGGTACCCCTTTGCAATGGTCTCCTGAATTCGGAATTGCCTAGGCACTGCGTCGGCGGAGCGTCACATAAGTGATCACCGTGGACGTGATCAGGCTGAGGATACCGCCGATGAGGATGTCAATTGGCACCAGGATCCCGGGCCAAGTAGACATCATGAGGAAGATGGGCACGATGTAAGTTGCGTACGCCGCGCAGCCGAGCACGAAGCTATTCTTCATCGCTTTGATAAGACTGTTTTCTTTGAGCGCGGGTTCGATAGCGAGGTAGCTGTTGCCCAATGCGATAAGCAATAGGAACGCTAGCAGAGCGAGCAATTGGGTCACGCCCCACGTATCCATCTGCCTGCCATATGCGTCGAGCAACGCGTCGTTCCCACTGGCTTCGTACAAGCTCTCGTACATGCCACGCGCTATCGGCGAGACGTTCCAACCGACATCGATGATTGTGTACACCAAGAATGCCGCGATGAATCTGATGAAATGCATACTCACGCCTTCCGTAGGTCGAGATAGTTGATCTGCGTATTCCTTTTTACCATCCATTCGTTGGTCTGAGGGGGATGTTAAGTGCGGAATGTGTTGAGATAGACGCGTCGCGAAACCTCAGAGAAACCGAGTTTTGCGGCTATGTGCAACGACGCTTCGTTGTCCTAGCCTGCGCTCCAAACGGGTGTGTGACCTCGATCTTGGATGCGGCGCGCCACAATCGATGCGGACGCGGTTGCGAAGCCCATCCCTCGCCAAGCCTCATCGGTATACACACCGATATCGCCGTAGTTCGCGGTTAACGCGTTCGTGTGGGCAAGGGCCACTAGCTCGCCATCCACAACTGCGCCGGCCGCCACTCCGTCGGTCAGCAAATCTTCGTAAGTATTGAACCCCAATCTGTGTGGGTCTTTTCGGAACTCGGTTACGAGGTCAACATCGCGTATGCCTAGCCGGCGAACTTCTGGTGCTTCAAACCTCTCAACTCGCCGGGTCAGCGTGTGATACACATCGCCATACTGCCGGACTCTGGCGTTCGTGTCTTGCCGGATAAGCGAGGTTAGCTGGTCGGCCAGATTTGGAGTCACGTTTGGCGACATATCTTGTTGGCCCCAACGGGCGAACTGGCTCAGCAACTCCCAAAGGCTAGTCGGGTCGCTCCCAAAACACCACGGCTCCTCTAGCCATGGGTTCGACTGGACGACCATAGCGTCGAATTTTGGCATCGAACCTGCCACATAGGCATCAGCAAGTCCACGCCTCAAGAGGTGTGCCGGAATGACGATTTCAGGCGTATCACCGAGAGCGTCGGCAACTAGGTCTCGTTCGTTCTGTGTGTGCGCTTTAACCACGAGTGCATCTTACGCTGTGAACGGTTCTACGAGAATGATTCGAATATCGAGATCATGGATGCATCTCCGATCTCGGATTCCGCGAAGGACGGTGCTTCACGCGAGCAACTGTTTTTCCAAGAACGAACGGTTCTCTACGCACGCCTCTCACGGGCATAAGACAACGTATGGGCGACGTTCTGAAATCCCGAACTCGGTGTTATCGTCGAACCTGCGCCGCGCCCCAGTTACTCAACAACTAGAAACTGTCCCATCATTCCGAGATCCTCATGATCGAGGATGTGGCAATGGTACATGTAAGGCGTGTCGTTGTCGGAGTGGGTGTTGAACCGAGCGGCAATGACTATTTCGCGCCCAGGGTCCAGGAACACCGAGTCTTCCCAGCCGGAATCCTCGGGGGAGGGGCTACGCCATTGATGCTCAGTATCTGGAACTGAGTCTGGTGTACGTGGAATACATGTTTGCCGGTTTCAGCCGTGATGGTCCAGCGCTCGGTGTCGCCGAACTGGATCGTTTCATCGATACGCGTCTTGTCCATCTGAACGCCGTTGATGCCCCAACCATCGGCCACATTCTCTATGTGGAAGCTCCGATCGACCACGATCTCTGATTCCGAGATCCGCTCTATGGTCGTCAGCTTGTCAGGCAGCGGACCGGAGCTTGAAAATGTCCCGTTAGGTCGAATTTCAAGTACTCGACCAAACGTTTGGTCGACCAGTGCGGCGGGGGAATCGCCAATATCGACGATGACCTCCGCCCGATCGCCGGGTGCCAACACAAGTTGATCGATTGCGACTGGAGTTGCAAGATAACCGCCGTCGGAGGCGATCTTGGTCATGGCGGTGCCACTCGTTGCTAGTTCGTATATCCGAGCTTGGCTCGCATTGAGCAGTCTGAGCCTAACCAAACCAGTCGGCACGTCGATGAAAGGGTCGATTGTTCCATTGACGGTGAGCGTGCCGTCCAGATTTCCCCTCCCTCCCGCGTCAACGGCGAAGTCGAGGGCACCATCGTCGGTGAAGTCTCGATCCTGAAGGATGACGGGAATGTCGTCAATGCCATAGATCAACGGCAATGAATCGGCGGCAGGATTTTCGTCGTCGATGATGATCATGCCGGCGGCGCCACGGTAAATGTGTTCGGAGGTTGTCCCATGAAGGTGCGGATGATACCAAAGGGTGGCTGCAGGTTGGATGACATCAAATCTGGCAGTCCAAGTCGCGCCGGGTTCGATCGTGTTGTGGGGGCCGCCATCCTGTTCAGCCGAGACATCTGCTCCGTGCCAGTGCGTTGTGGTCGATTCGTCCAGCTCGTTGGTTACGTTCAGGGCGACCGAAGTCTCGGTCTTCAGGCTAAGTGTGGGTCCCAGCACCGACATGCCGTTGTAGGAGTAAGTCTCGGTGAGCGTCGGTTGCCCGTAGTTGTGGCGAGATTTACCGATGTTGAGTCGATAGTGCGCAACGCCATTCGAAATCGTCGGATCGAGCAGGGGTGGGATCGACAGTTGGCTCCGCGCTGGCTTGTCAACCGCGATCCTCTCGACCGATTCGCCGCAACCTGCGAGAAAAACGGTAGCCAAGACCGCACTGACAACACCACCCACCATATTGCGGCGCCTGCTCAGGTTGCGCGTAACGTTTGACTTCTGAAGCCGCATAAACCTCATCCTAAACTCGCTGGGCGCGGCGTATAATTCGCGCCGTAGCCGCAATGAGCGGAAGTATCACAATTAGCAAAGCGTGTGGAGGACATGGGATGCCCAAAGAACTTGCAACATATCGACCGCCGATCATGGGTACGACGCACATGGTCTCGGCAGGCCACTATCTAGCCGCCGCCGCTGGTTATCGCATCTTCGAGGAAGGTGGCAACGCGATTGACGCGGGTGTGGCGGCAGGTATCGCCATCAATGTGACGTTGCCTAGCGCGACAA
Organism: Dehalococcoidia bacterium; assembly: GCA_965203505.1. Lineage (GTDB taxonomy): Bacteria > Chloroflexota > Dehalococcoidia > Lucifugimonadales > Lucifugimonadaceae > Bin127. The sequence continues at coordinate 2,460,315 of OZ241880.1, read as the reverse complement.
ACTTCGGCGGCGTCGCGCCCATCGCGATCTACGATGCTGCATCTGACGAAGTCATCACGATCAGCGGACTCGGTCGTTGGCCGCGCGCCGCGAATATCGAGTATTTCAACGAGCACCATGGCGGTCAGATTCCGACCGGTGTGTTGCGAACTGTGGTACCGGCTGCGCCCGACGCGTGGATCACCGCGATCGAGAAGTACGGCACGATGACCTTTGAGCAGGTGGTCACCCCAGCGATGGAGCTGGCGGCGAACGGCTTTCCGGTGTCGGCCTATCTGTGTGAGGGATTGCAGACCACTGAAGATGATCACGAGGGCGGAGTGGCGATGTGGCCGTCGACGCGGGGAATCTACATGCCGAGAGGACGCACGCCACGCGTCGGGGAGATATTGGTGCAGGCCGATCTGGCCCGCACATTCCGACGGTTGATCGAGGCGGAGCGAGGTGCTTCGCATCTCGGCCGCGAAGCAGCGTTAAGGGCGGCGCGCGACCGGTTCTACCGAGGTGACATTGCGGAAGAGATGATCGCGTTCTCCGACAGCGAGGGCGGTTGGATCACGATGGATGACTTGGCGGAATTCTCCGTGAAGATCGAACCTCCGGTATCGGGACAATTCCGGGAGTACACGGTCTACACCTGCGACGCTTGGTGCCAAGGTCCTGTCGTTGCTCAGACATTGCAGATGCTAGAGGATGACGATCTTGCCGCGATGGGTCACAACTCGACCGAGTACATCCACCTCGTATCGCAGGCACTAGACCTCGCCTACGCCGATCGTCATGCGTACTACGGAGACCCTGATCTTGTGGACGTGCCCATCAAAGGGCTGTTGTCGAAGGGTTATACCCGGTCTAGGCGTGCTGACGTAGACATGCAGGACGCGTTTACCGAGATGCCAGAGCCTGGCAATCCGTGGCCGTATCAAGGCGTGTCACGCAACGGCGCACCAGCCGTCGCCATGGCAGGTGCCGCGGGCGGAAGGATGCAGGACACGAGCTATGTGTGCGCGGTCGACCAGTGGGGCAACGCTTTCTCTGCAACACCCAGCGATCCACTCGCTCCCAGTCCGATCGTTCCCGGTCTCGGCATTCAGATGTCGTCGAGGGGTTCCCAGACTTGGCTCGACCCAGAACACCCATCCAGCCTCCAACCGTGGAAACGGCCGCGACTGACGCCAAATCCTGCGATCGCGTTCAAGGACGGAAAACTTTTGATGCCGTTCGGGACGCCTGGCGGCGATACCCAGTGCACATCGATGGTGCAATTGTTCCTCAACATTGCGGTCCACGGAATGAACCCGCAGAAAGCGATCGAGGAGCCGCGTTTCGCAACGTGGAACTTCCCCAACTCCTTCTGGCCACATACCTATTTCCCTGGAAGATTGGATCTCGAAGGTCGCATCGACGCTGCTACAGCCGCGGAACTCGTCGCATTGGGGCACGACGTCAATGTGCTCGACAACTGGACTCCAACGGGAGGCGCGATGACCGCGATCACAGTCGATCACGAATCAGACGTACTGTCCGGCGGCGCCGATCCGCGCAGGGATAGCTATGCTGTGGGACGGTAGGGGCTGAGTAACCATGTCTCCAACTGTCCTAGGTAGAATTTCGTCCAGAGGGACAGATTTGCCATGACTACTATCGCTGCTCCGCCAACATCAAACCCGCCCCGCTACCGCTTCACGGTAGCCGATTACTATGCCATGGCGGACGTCGGCATCCTGGCCGAAAACGACCGCGTTGAACTGCTGGACGGCGACATCATCGCAATGCCCCCAATTGGAGCCTGGCACGCCGCGAGCGTGGACCTCCTAAACAACCTTCTGTCACTACTACTGCAGGGACGCGCCATCGTGCGCGTGCAAGGTCCGACTCGCCTCAACGACATCAGCGAACCTTTGCCCGACATCATGTTGCTACGGCGGCGCGAAGATTTCTACCGAGGCGGACATCCCAGCCCTGGCGATGTGGAGTTGCTCATCGAGGTCTCTGACACCACTGTCGACTATGACCGCAACGTTAAGCTGTCTGCATACGCCCGTGCCGGCATCCGAGAAGTTTGGATCGTCACTCGGCAAGACCAACGCATTGAAGCCTACACCGAACCTGCAGATGGTGAGTACTCTAGCGTGAGGTATGTCGGTCGTGGTGAAAGCATCGCTCCGGTTTCTTTCCCGGATGTCCGGGTGGAAGTTGATAGCGTCATAAGAGAGTGACAACATGCTTGATGCGCGGAGGTTGGCTAGAGAGCGATGACCGCATCCGTCGCGGGCCAAGATTCTCGCACGCCATTGACCGGTAAACGTGCCCTCAGCACCTAAGATGCCAGAATCAGACGCAAAACTCGTCTTTACTCCTGCAACGGAGCTGTTGAACCTGATCTCTTGTGGAGAGGTTTCGTCTACGGAACTCACCCAGCTGTATCTGGATCGCATTGAAGTAATCGATCCAAAACTCAACGCGTATGTGACGGTTACGCCCGAGATCGCACTTGAACAAGCGGCGAAGGCAGACGAGGCGACCGCACGCGGCGAAAATCTCGGACCGTTGCACGGATTGCCCATATCGCTCAAAGACCTTCAGATGACGAAGGGCATTCGGACCACAGGCGGTTCGCTGGCGTACAAAGATCGTGTTCCCGACGCCAACGGAACGAGCGTTCAGCGCATCTTGGATGCGGGAGCGGTCGTACTCGGGAAGACTAACTCTCCCGAGTTCGGGCACCTCGGCGCTACCGAGAATAGGCTCGGCAAATCCTGCTGGAACCCGTGGAATCCCGAACGCACGTCCGGCGGATCGAGTGGTGGGGCAGCGGCCGCCGTTGCTGCTGGTCTCTGCGCAGTGGCGACAGGTGGGGATGGCGGAGGATCAATTCGAATTCCAGCGAGTTTCTGCGGAACCTACGGCATAAAACCGACACAGGGTCGGGTATCCAGCTACCCCGGCGTCGACTCGCCACCTACGGTCAATCTTTTGGGCCAACACGGGCCGATTTCTCGGACCGTCGCGGATTCCGCAATGTTGCTGCAGGTGATGGCGGGATACGATCCACGGGATATCGGATCGATGCGAGCGCCCGTACCGGACTTCACGGCCGCCCTCGAACGGGACATCTCCGGATTGAAGGTTGGCTGGAGTCTAGGATTTGGGTACGCCGCGGTGGATGCGGAGGTCGCTCAGTCTGCCGAAACTGGTGCTCAAGTTTTCGAAGAACTGGGATGCACGGTCCACGAATCCGATCTCGCCCTAAATTCACCGTTCGAAACGTGGATCACCTTTTTCGCTCTGAACGCAGTCGCCGCCTACGGTCATCTGTTGGAGGACCACGAAGACAAACTCAGTTGGTATATCCGCTGGTCGCTAGAAAGAGGATCGAAGTTGAGTGCCGTTGACTACGCGCGTGCCCTGGCGGAACGAGATCGGATGATCGATCAGTTCTGGGCCCAGTTCGACAAATTCGACTTGCTGCTTTCTCCGACCATGGCCGTCACCGCGTTTCCAAACGAACAGTATCCAGAGGAGATCGGCGGCGAGGAACCGACAACGGTCCCATTCTGGGGGTTCCTTCCCCACACCCATCCAATCAACACGATCGGTTTCACAGCCGCCAGCGTTCCATGTGGTTTCGATTCAGATGGGATGCCGATCGGCCTCCAAATCGTCGGCAAACCGGGCGACGAAGAGACGGTGTTGGCAGCATCAGCGGCGTTCGAACGGGCCCGACCTTGGGCGCATCACCGGCCAATGGTGTCGTGATCTTCGCCGAGACGATACGATACTCCCTAAACCACGAGCAATCCGCATCGACGGCACCATCCGTCGATGCGAACCCAAAAAGAGCCAAACATGCCAAATCTAGATGAAAACCTCGCCTTCGCACCCGCGACCGAACTCCGCGCGTTGATCGCCGACAAGGAGATTACATCAACAGAACTTACGGAGTTGTACCTTTCTCGGATCGAATCATTAGACGACAAGCTGCATTCATTCATCACAGTGACACCCGAGATCGCGCTTGATCAGGCTGCGAAGGCAGATGCTGCAACCGCAAAAGGCGAGAGCCTCGGTCCACTCCACGGTCTGCCCATCTCCATAAAAGACCTTCAAATGACGAAAGGCGTCCGGACAACCGGAGGTTCATTGGCCTACAAAGATCGAGTGCCTGATGCGAACGCGGCTTACGTCGACGACATATTTGACGCAGGTGCGGTTATGCTCGGCAAGACGAACACCCCGGAATTCGGCCATCTCGGAACCAGCGATAACCGGCTAGGCCCGCCATGCGGCAACCCTTGGAATCCGGAGCGGACTTCCGGGGGATCGAGTGGAGGAGCAGGTTCATCTCTAGCCGCGGGTCTTTGCGCGCTGGCCACAGGTGGTGACGGAGGCGGTTCGATCCGCATACCCGCCAGTTTCAACGGAACCTACGGCATCAAGCCGACGCAAGGGCGCGTCTCTAGCTACACCGGAACCGACGGGCCTCCAGCAGCCAATTTCTTCAGTCAGCAAGGTCCGATGTCGCGAACCGTCGCAGATTCTGCGTTGCTGCTGCAAGTTATGGCGGGTTACGATCCTCGCGACCCGAGCTCAATGCGTGATCCCGTTCCAGACTTCGTCGCAGCGGTCGAGCAAGATATCGAAGGCCTCAAACTCGGATGGAGCCTCGGCTGGGGTTATGCTGCCGTAGACCCCGATGTAGCCGTAGCCGCCGAAGCCGGCGCGAAGGTGTTCGAAGAACTCGGATGCACGGTTGACGAGTCTGACATCGCCCTGAATGCACCGTTTGACACCTGGTACGTACTGTCAACATCGAGCGCCATCGCCGTGAACGGTCATCTGCCCGAGGATCAGTTGACTTGGTACGTCAATTACGGGTTGGAGCACGGACGCAAGTTGAGCGTCGTCGACTACGGACGCGCGCTCGGCGAACGAGACCGCATGATCCAGCAGTTCTGGGACGAGTTCGACAAGTTCGACCTGCTTCTATCTCCCACGATGGCTACGACGGCCTTTGAGCACGAAAAATACCCCGAAGAAATCGGCGGCGAACCGGCGACATGCATTCCGTGGTGGGGCTACCTGCCGCACACGCATCCGATCAACACAATCGGCTTCACCGCCGCGAGCGTCCCATGCGGCTTCGACTCTGACGGCATGCCGGTTGGACTACACATCGTCGGCAAGCCCGGAGATGAAGAGACGGTGCTGGCGGCATCAGCAGCGTTCGAAAAAGCGCGACCGTGGGCTCACATCAGACCGATGGTGTCGTGAATGGAGTCCCTGCGATACGAGACGCCCATCGCCGAGCCACTGGCCAAAGAGCTCTTCGCCTTTTGGGAAGATATCTTCGGACCTGACGACCCGGACATCCCCATAGGCGTCTTCTTAGGCGAAGAAGCCGAACACAACCGCCACGTCGTGCTTGCCGAAAACGATGGCGACACTCTCGCAGGCACATGCGGCATCATGACTCCGCGCGCTAACCCCGAATTCGCGGGCATCGGGGAAGTCGCCACACGGCCGGATTACAGAGGGCAGGGCATCGCGGGACGACTTTGTCGTCAAACATTGGATGAATTCGCCTCAAACGGCGGCAAGGCGGTGTTCCTAGGCACCGAAAACCCAGACGCCGCGCGCATTTATCGACGCTTAGGATGGCGCAAGATCGCGAACTCCACGGATTACGTCAACATAACGACAGGAGACTCGCCTGAAGAATATTTGGCCGATTACTTCCGCACGCCGTCGCCTGTCAACATCGTGAAGGGCGATGCCTCCCTCAGGGTTCCCATGATCCCGCTTTTGCTCACGCCGCACGACTGGCAAGTTCTCGACGGCAACCTCCCAACGCCGATGATTTCCACCAGGTATGCCGAACAGAACTCATGCATGGGTTTGTGCCGCAAGTACTATTACCTCGTTAAACGCGACAATGCGGAGTGGTTCGCGGCGAAGACGAGCGATGGGCGGCTTGTCGGCGTCGGCACGGCGTGGATCGACACCGAAAACGTATGTAACGTTGACGGCTTCATCCACAAACGGTTCAACGATTCCTACAAATTGTTGATAGATGCCGCCATCGAGTGGGGTCGGGAGCGAAACGCGACTCGTTTTGCTGCGCGGATATGCGCGGAAGACATCGAGAAACGAGCACTTTTCGGGGATTTCGGGTTCCGGACCGGACCCATTGACGGCACCTTCACCATCAGCGAACGCGAGGTGCCGGCGGTGTCGATGATCCTGAACTGACGACGTCTCCCAACTTCTTCACCATCACATACACCGGAGCCTCGATCGTCTCGCTGGTTCCATCGTCACGCATGTTTTGCCAGTGGCCCATTACAGTATCGCCACATATCCGGTATCCCAACTTGTGGTACAAACTGAGCGCCTTTTGGTTGTCGGTCGTCACCTCTAGGTTGACCTCGCCCAAACCGGCTTCAGCGGCGATGGCTTCGACTGTTTTTACCAGTGCTGTGCCCACACCTTTGCGACGGAATGCTGCGCCGACATTAAGCGCGAAGAGACGCAGCGAACCCTCCCGCTGAAATCGTCCGCCTCCGATACTGATGGTGGCGATGGCCGAACCGTCTCTCATCGCTACCAGCATGGTGCGAATTCCGGCTCTGCTTTCCTCGAAACGCTGTGCGATATGTGACGCGCTTAACTCAGGTTCGAGCGTAGCAGTCAAAGCCTCCAAGTCGTGTTCCGTTGCGATCCGGATTGCGACGGGCATGATTGTCGTATCACCGATATTGCACATGTTTCGACCACGTTGAAGCACCGATAGCGAGCCGCGACGGGACGTCGGCCATCGATGCCATGGGGAGTGGCACATCCGCAACCGCGCTGACTCTTGGGTGAGTATGGAACATAGAGATCCGGCCGACCCGCCGAGTCACCGGACCGAGCCTATCAACGAGTACGGCCCTTCGCATCTCTCGCTGAACCCTGCTCCGGCGTGTTCGTCTGCGATTTCTGGACCAATCATTCCGCCGCCACCGATAACCAAATCTCCCAGTCGCCAGGAGGCTATAGGAGCTTCGCCATCGCTGATTTCACCTTGGTAAATATTGACCGTGTCCTCCTGCCGTTCGATTGTGAGCACATCTTTCTGCCAGACGATTGCCTTGCCTGCGGTGCCGGATGAATCTGTAGTTCGAAGACAGCCGTCTTCTTCTATCAAAATTCCTCCAACTTGGGCGGCCATAACTGTTACTACAAACGGGGGATCGTCTGAAGTGCAGGCGAAACCGACGATCTGCAACAGCAGAGCCGACAGCGCGACGGTAGCCATAGATTTCAAATTTCACCCGCTTGTGACGATTCCGGCGAGATAACCGCCGAAGTCCGGTTCGTCTATTCGAATATCAGATCCAAGTCTAGAAAACCCTTGATGTGATCGACAGGACCGTAAACCGAGCCAACTGGCGAACCATTTTCACGTACTTCCGAGATCGTCGTTCCAGCAACCGAGGGGCGTTATCCGTTCTCTGGAAACGTGTAGGATTAACTGCAACCACGAGACGGATCGTAGACACGTATATCACGATCACGCCCGGCAGATTCTGAGCGAACCACCGCTACAGCCGAACGGTGACGAGGCACGGATGCCGTGCCTCCCTTTGTTCGGCTTAACCGGGTAACGTCTCGTGGTTGAAACGTTGTCTCTAGTCACGGGGGAGGCGCTACTGTGGACCGACTGCCTAACCTTTATTTCAACCCAACAGGGCGAATCAACCGCTCTATGTGGTGGTTGAACACCATCATCCTGTCGCTAGCTGTTGCAACGGGCTTGTTATCCATCGCGATCTTGGTGGCTTGCACACAGCCCGGACAAACTGTTGAAGTCCCCGTAACTGTCGAAGCCGAAGCCACGCGCGAAATCCAAGTCCCAGTAACCGTAGAAGTTGAGCGTGAAGTCATCGTCACACTCGAAGTTCCCGTAACCGTCGAGATCGAAACCGTGCGCGAGGTACCAGTTCCAGTAACTGTTGAAGTTGAAGCCACGCGCGAAGTACCCGTAACTGTCGAAGTTGAAGCCACGCGCGAAGTCGAGGTCACACGCCAAGTCGAAGTGGCCGTGACTCGTGAGGTTTACATCACCCGCGAAGTCCCGGTAACTGTCGAGGTCGAAGCCACGCGTGAGGTCGTCAGGGAAATTCCGGCAACGGTGCAAGTCGAAGTCACTAGGGAAATACCAGTCACCGTCACCCGCGAAATCCCGGTAACAGTCCAAGTTGAAATTACGCGAGAAGTGCCGATCGACGTCTCTGTAAAGGATTTGGATGACGAGTTTGACAAGATCGACACTGACAACGACAATTTTGTAAGCATCCATCAGGTTTGCGACTTCTATGAGGGTAAAGAACTCCCCGCTGCTACTCTCTACTGGATTATGTCTGTCCGCCATTACTTTGCGCGTTTCGGAGATGACAAACAACGCGAATGGTACGGGAGGACCACCAGATTCCAGACCAACCGCGAGTACTGCGACGATTACTATGATTGGCGCGACCGCAATCCTCAAGCATGATAGGCCCAGTCCGAATCGTCAAACTCTAGCTCGATAATCGCCAGCCTTCGCTTCCGCCATAACAGGTTCAATCGACCAAGAGGCGCTGATCAGAATAAAGAATTAGGTGGCGTTGGGACGACGCGTGGAGATGGGGGTTCGCGGACACCAGCTTTCAAGCGTGTACCGATGCCGGGGCGTTGGTCATGGGTTCTGAATGTCGTCGATGCGATTGAAGAGTATTAGTTTTTGCATGGAGCCATGTTTCCCCATTCGACGAAAAAGCGTCGCACAGGTTCTGAGATCACTCCGCTCAAAAAGAGACCTATCAATGCCAATGACACATTTGACCATGTTGCACTGAGACCTAGGTCTTCGGGAAGGGTTAGCGCGACGAGAAAGACAGGGAAAAACAACATCGTCATCGCCAAAGCCTGGGTACCAGGTCCGGAAATCATGCGCTTCTTGTGTCTACGAGCGAATTGCAATGTCAGCGACGCTACGGGTGCCCAAAATACGCCGCCGGCAAGGAGGATAGGCAATGTCAACAGCAGGAGGTCGAAACCTTTTCGTTGATCGCCAACGTAGCGATCCAATAGATCATCGCCGCGGCCAGCGCAAGTCCGAACCCCACATACAGAAGCCACTCGTGCCGAAGGATTTGCCAGAACACCCAACCATACGGCAAAGCGAAAAGAATGAGTAGCACGCTGAATGACAAGAACTGCCAATCGTACTCTTCGCCGACAAGAAGCACTAATGCGAGCTACGAAAAAACCGAAAGCCAAACGATAAGGCTCTTGCAAGTTAATCGCTCTGATGGCGAGAAAAGCCGGATGATAGGCATGGCTGAGACGATGCCTGTGATAGCGATGTTGGCGGCGACATTGTTAAATGCATCGAGGCACCATGCCATCGCGTAGACAGGCGCGCAGATACCCAAGATGGTGATTGTCAGAACGGGCTATCGGTCGCGGATGGCGCGGTAAGATTTGCCGATCATGCCACTGATGGCGCAGTAGAACGTGACGAATCTGCAACGGATAGAACTTGCGTATTTGCTTATGGGTGGCATGGTGGTTCGGCGGGATGTTTGCCCTGGGCTTATTGCCAATGGTTTGCCATGTGTGCTTTCTATACTGCTCCGCCGTACCGCCCCTCTGGATTCCGGCTTTCGCCGGAATGACGAGGACGCGCGGGAATGACGCAAGCGGGTGCTGGAATGACGGGAATGTTAGTCAATTCCGCAACATGATCAACGACGTAATCTGGCGGTTGGAGATCGTCGGGGAATTGCCGACCGCGCCGGACCCACGCGGTCTGCATTCCGAACCGTTTGGCTCCGTCGATGTCGGCGTGAGGGTTATCACCTACGAATAAGACGTGTTCAGGAGACGAGAGTCCGGTTAGTTTCAGTGCGTCGCGAAAAATCCTCGGATCCGGTTTCTTATAACCAACCGCTTCCGAAACGATGATGAACTGGGCGAGTTGATCGAGACCCGCTACCCGACAGGCGACGTGTTGACTTGTCGTATTTCCGTTGGTGACGATGCCCCACGGTACTCGATGCTTGTTTAGATCGGCAAGAAGACCGTTGACATCAGCATCCGCTTCCACGTGTTGTTTCATCTCCGAGCGGTACCAAGGTAGCAACCGCTCCGGTTCGAGCCTAGCTTCGGGCCACTCGTCAGCCCACTTCGCGAACATCGCCGCGCGGTCAGCGTAGCCATCATCGTCCCATTCGACCATCTTGGCGACAACTTCGTCCGGCGTCATCGATGTCGCGTCGCGGAGTCTTTCATCGTAGAAGCGTGAAGCGAACCGGATGAATGCTGCCTCCCTGTCGATGAGCGTGTTGTCTAGGTCGAAAAGTAGGCCGCGGATGCTCTTACCCAATGTTCCCTCCGACTTTGGAGTATGCATTACGCGCACGTTCGAGTGGCATAATTCGGAAACACCCCTTCAACCACTACCCGCCGCCATGACAGCAACCATCACCGAGCTGACCCTCTCGCCATCCCTTTTCCATCGCCATCTCATGGATACAGTTAAACCTTCGATGGCCTACGATGGAGGCGATGTAGCCGATTGGCAAGCCCGATTGCGTCCCAAAGTCCGCAAACTCGTCGGATTCCCTGACAGCAATCGAATCGACCTAAACCCGCAGTCCCTATGGAAACGAGATCACGAATTTGGGACGATCGAAAAACTCGTCTTGAACAGCGAACCCGGGTCCGATATCCTCGCTTACTTGTGCTTGCCAGAAAACGCGGAACCTCCCTATCCGTTCTTCATCTGTGTGCAAGGCCACACGACCGGCTTTCATCACTCCATCGGAGTGGAGCGCGACGACAACAGCATTCCGATGGAGGTCGAGGGTGATCGAGATTTCGGGTTGCAGTGCATGATGCGAGGCATCGGCGCACTGTGCATCGAGCAACGGTCGTTCGGTGAACGTCGGGAACTGAGTCAAGAGTGGGTGTCGACCCATCCATGCCACGACGCGACGATGCAGGCTCTGATGCTCGGACGGCCATTGATCGGCCAACGTATCTTTGATGTCGACCGCGGCCTCGACTTCCTCGAAACCCGGGATGATGTCGACTGGTCTCGCATCGGGATCGTGGGCAACTCAGGCGGAGGCACGATCAGCGTCTTTTCCGCCGCGCTCCTGCCACGCATTACCCACGCGATGCCATCGTGCTACTTCTGCACATTCCGCGATTCCATCATGTCGATCTATCACTGCGCCGACAACTATGTTTCCGGTCTGCTCCAGTTCGCGGAGAATGCCGATGTGATGGGGCTTTTCGCGCCGCGTCCGGTAGTTGTCGTCTGCGGCAAGGAAGATCCGCAGTTCCCGGTAGACGGCGTGCGGCGTGCCTTCTCCGATCTCGAGGAGATCTATCGAGCAGCGGGAGCACCTGATAGATGTCACCTAGTAGTTGGCAACGGCGGACATCGGTTCTATGCGGACGATGCTTGGCCGGTGATGATGCGAGAGCTTGGGATAGCCGGCTGATCAGAGGTCAATCCGATGGTTGATCGTTCACAGCGGGTCGTTCCGATTGTCGGGATTGCTCGCGTTCCTTCGCGGCTTTGAACGCCTTGCGGTCCTTGATCGCGTCCCAGTGCACTTTTACGAATGTAGCGATCGTAGCGAACGCGCTGCCTCCCCCTGCGGCGACGAAAACTTCCGATGACAATCTGCACATCGTTTTTCGATCTCTAACCTAGGTCTCGCCGTTCGAACCGGTACAGACCGACCGCAAATGATACGACCGCGATGGCGACGAGGACCATTGCGTGCCACGGTGTAATGCCGTTGATGAAGGGCTTGTCGCCGATGTAGTAGTGCAGGATTGAGATGTATTTGGTGAACTCGAGCGACTCGATGAGCGGCACCAAGATATTCACCAAATAGCCGACAACGGCGATGACGGCTGGGATGGCGATGGCGAGGTTCTTGCTCCCTGTGGCACCGCCTACGCCGAGGGCCAAAAACCCCGCGGCATAAGACAGAAGCAGAAGGCTGATCGACATCTGAAACAGCCCGGATATGGACAAGGAATAATCCATGATCACCGCGCCGAGCAGTATGGCGCCGCCGACGGCGACGGTAGGGAGAATGCAGTCCGCCATTAGTGCCAAGCTCTTGTGGATGTAAAGCCTCGACCGGCTGATCGGATTGCCGAGTAGCTGGTCGAGCGTATGGGCATGCTCTTCGCCTGCCAGCGCACCCATGCCACGGTTGATGGCCAACGCTATCATCACGATCGGCGTCACGACGCCGTACGGATCCGCCGTGAAGAAACCTTCAGGTGTCGCGAACTCCTCGGCGCTACCGACGAACGCTTGGATGAACTCCGGAAAATCTTCAACCATCGGAGCGAAACTCGAGCCGATATCCGGGAAGAGCAACGCCAAATAAATCCCGAACACGAACTGCGCGAGGGCGAACAGCAACATCGATCTGCGACCATCGCGGAGGGTTTTGAGGAAGACGTTGCTATACATGGTTGAGTAGACGGGTTACTCAGAATCATCGTCGGAATAGTACTTCAAAAAGGCATCTTCAAGCGACGCGTGCTCGCTCTGGAACGATGCCACGCGGTGTTTGCTGGCAGCCTTGATCACTGCATCCATCGAACCATTGCCGCTCACAGACAGTGTGAACCCGCGATCCGATGCTGACGTGACGCTAACCCCGGTCAGACGGTCGAACATGAGCTCGTCAACCGGATCTGCGAATGCCACCTCGACGGTCCAAAGACTCAACTCCGTCAAGTGAGAGACGGTGTCTAGAGTTACCAACTCTCCGTCGCGAATGATGCCGACGCGATCGCAGATGGCTTCGACCTCTGACATGACGTGCGAGGACATGAATATCGTTTTGCCTTGCTCCTTTTCCTCACGAATCATCTCTTGAAATTCGTGTTGGAGCAGGGGATCTAGACCCGCGGTCGGCTCATCTAGGATGAGCAAGTCGGGATTGTTCATGAAAGCCTGTACGAGACCGATCTTCTGCTTGTTGCCTTTGGAGAGTTCGCCGATTTTTCGAGATAGGTCTAATTTGAAACGTTCGCACAACGCTTCCAATTTGACTGGCTCAGCGTGGCGCAGATGAGTGAAGTACTCGGTTACCGTGCCACCGGTCATGTGGTCGTACGTGACGAAATCGCCAGGAAGATAACCGACGCGTTGCCTGATCGCGAGCCCATCCGAACGCGGTGAGAGCCCGAATACCGAGATCTTTCCCGACGTAGGTCGTATGAAATCGAGGATCAGGCGAATCGTCGTTGTCTTGCCGGCCCCGTTCGGTCCGAGCAGACCGAATACTTCGCCGTCGTGCACATCCAGCGAGAGGTCTCGGATGCCTACGACATCGCCGTAAAACTTGGTCAGGTTGTCCAGTTCGATGACTGAGTTACCGTTTGTCATCTGCTGGAAGATCGCCTGACGAGCGGAGCGGAAACGATTTTAACCGCCGACTTCCAGCATGCGTTCCAGCGCGACCAAAGCGTGGCGTTTCGTTTCCGAATCGACCTGCACCACGTTAATCCCAACGCCAGCCATGATGCCTTCCAACACCCACAACACGTATGCAGGGTGAATTCGATACATCGTCGCGCAGGGGCAGACTACCGGATCCAGGCAGAAGACACGTTTGTCCGGGTTCTCGTCTCGCAGGCGGTTGACCAGATTGATCTCGGTTCCGATGGCCCACGAAGTGCCGGACGGCGCGCCCTCAATAGTCTTGCGGATAAACTCGGTCGATCCGTAGCAATCGGCGGCGTCGACAACTTCACGGACGCACTCGGGGTGCACTACAACGTTCACGTCGGGATCTTCCCGTCGGGCATCCTCGATCTGCCTGACCGTGAATCGAGTGTGGACTGAGCAATGGCCTTGCCACAGTACGACCTTGGAGCCATGAATCTGTTCTTCTGTAAGACCGCCCATCGGCTTGAACGGATTCCAAACAACCATGTCTTCAGCCGCGATGCCTTTGGCTAGCCCGGTGTTGCGTCCGAGGTGCTGATCCGGCAGGAAGAAAATCCGCTTACCGCGTTCAAGCGCCCAGTCGTAGGCGGCGTCGGCGTTCGAAGACGTGCAGACTAAGCCGCCATTCCGACCGCAAAGCGCTTTTATCGATGCGGTGGAGTTCATGTAGGTGATGGGGATCATCTCCGCCATCCCGTTGTCACCCTCGCCGAGCACGTCGGTGAGATCGTCCCAAGCGTCCTCTACATCGTCGGTTGCCGCCATGTCGGCCATCGAGCAGCCAGCCGCCATGTTGGGAAGGATGACGTTTTGGTCGTTTTCCGTCAGCAAATCGGCGGTCTCGGCCATGAAGTGGACACCGCAGAAGATGATCCATTTCGCGTCGTTCGCGCCTGCCGCTTGCTTGGACAACAGGTAAGAATCGCCTCGGAAGTCTGCGAACTGGATGACGTCGTCGCGTTGATAGTGGTGACCAAGCACGACGGCTTTGGTCCCGATCTCTTTCCGCCCGTAACGGATACCGGCCTCGACCTGTTCCGGCGACATCTTCAGATATCGCGTCGGCACCTTTTGCCAGCGGACACCGGATTGGAACTCCTGCTCGAGCGTCTTCGTGCGTAGGTTCCCTTCAGTCTGGCAGAATGCCGACTGTTCAAGTTCGGTGATGGGTATGATGGTCTTCGGCGTTGTGTTGATGGAGATCATGTCGCCTCCTTGAATTCCAGCCGGTTAGTTGACTGGTTGACCGACTAACGACCACGGGGTCGCTTCGGTCACTTCGACCTTTATCGTCTCTCCGACGCGAGCGGTGCAGTCAGAATGTGCGTCGCCATTTAGGTAAACGATCTTGTCGTTTCGGTTCCTACCGAACGTGCGGCCTCGCTTTTGGCCCTCTACAAGAATGTCGGTGAAACTGCCAATCAAACCAGCGTGTTTCTCCGTTTGGATAGCACATTGTACAGCGTCGAGATGCTGATGTCGTCGCTTTTTCTCACTCTGGGAAATCGTATCTGGGAATTTTCGTGAGGCAACAGTTCCCGGACGTTCGCTGTAGGCAGCGGAGTGCACCTTGTCGAAACGTACTCGTTCCACAATGTCCATGGTGTTCTGGAACCGTTCTTCGTCCTCGCCGGGGAAACCGACGATCACATCGGTGGTCAGCGCGACGCCGTCGCCGAGGATGTCTCGGATTTCGTCGATCTTCTCCAGGTATTGGTCCCGTGTGTACCCGCGTCGCATGTTGGCTAGAACGACATCATCGCCTGCTTGGAACGGCAGGTTGACCGTTTCGCAGACCTTCGGTAGATCGGCGATGGATTGGATGATCCGGGTCGACATATCGTTCGGATGCGACGTGAGAAATCGGATGCGTTCGATCCCGTCGACCTCTTGTATCGCCTCCATTAGGTCGGCCAAGTCTTTGCGGTCATCGAGGTCGTGACCGTACGAATCGACGTTCTGCCCAAGCAGCGTGATTTCCTTTACGCCTCGTTGGACTAGCATCTTAGCCTCGTCGACGAGTTCCGCCAATGGCCTGCTGGTCTCGCGCCCACGGCGGTAGGGGATTATGCAGAACGTGCAGAACTTGTCGCATCCGTGGGTAATCGGGACGAACGTTGCGACTTTGGGATCATTCGGAACGAGGTTCGCCAAACAGCCGTCGAGATCGCCGTTCGCTATGCCGTGTCGCACCGCGACCGTTTCAAGGATCGGTGTGAAGTCCTGTGGGCGCGCCCATAAATCGACCTGAGGGAAACGGCGCTTCAAATCAGCGTCCGACGGCCCGACCATGCACCCCATCACGACGATCATGCGGTCCGGATCGGCATCCTTGACCCTCTTAAGTTTTCCGAGCATCCCCGTCGCGGTGTCCTCGGCGGATTGGCGCACAACGCAAGTGTTGAGCACCACGACATCGGCGTCTTCCGGTTTGTCAATCAGATCGAGGCCGAGGCCATTCATACCCGCGCCCAACCGCTCCGAGTCTGACATGTTCATCTGACATCCAACTGTCCAGACGTGGTAGGAAGGCATGGTGTGATTAGTTCAGAGTCGGAGTTCGGCGAACACGATTCGAAGGTGCCAACTCATTGATTCAATTCTACGTATTGGACGATTCGCCTTCAGAGTTAAGACAGGCTTCCCAGTCACGGACGTACTCCGCTTGCTCTAACGTTTCCGGTGAAGTTGTGAACGCTGATTTTGAGCATTGTGACCATAGTTGTCGAAGTCGTTCGAGCGCCGAACCCGGCGCGGCGACTTCCGGATGTCTCGCCAGCCAACAGCCGATGATCGTACCGGTGCGTCCGATCCCACCGAAGCAATGCACGTACACAGTGTTACCAGCTTCTAATTCGGCGTCGATGGCGTCGAGGATTGCCTCAGTGAACTCTTTGGAATGCGGAATGTCTGCGTCCCGGATAGGGAACCGCTGATGGGATTGAGTTTCGTCATCGAGCCATTCTTCGTAAGGCGAAAGTTCGTAGTCGTGCGTGAGGTTTACGAACGATGTGACACCAGCATCAGCGAACTTCGCGAGTTTAACCGCCGAGTCACGATTGAAACGTGCCCGCGGATACTCGCCGGCGAGCAACTTGCCCGGCACCACCCAGTAGCTATCTTCTATCGGTGCGCGCATCATCGATTCAAGTTGAATTGCCGGATGCGGACTTCTCAAAGGCGTGTAACCAAACGTCTGCCACCGTTGCCAGCGACAGATCTACCTCACCATTGAAACGGACGCTCTTTCCTCCCACGGTACCGATACGGGCAGCAGGGACGCTGGCGTTTGACGCAGTGCGGAGTATCTTTGCGACCTTGCCGGCATGGGATGTGACGACGATTCTCGATTGGCTTTCTCCAAACAGAGCGGCCAACCAATTCTTGCCCATGATCTGATTGGGGTGCTCGATAGTGACACCGATGTTGCCCTGTATCGCTGATTCAGTGATCGCGATTCCGATTCCGCCGTGCGAAAGATCGTGCGCGGACTTGACTGAACCGTGCCTGATGAGAAACCGACAGAGCTTTTGCACTCTGACTTCGAGATCGAGATCAATCTCTGGTTGACCAGCGTTGAACCCATAGAATTCGGCCAACGCTTCGCTCCCCGAAATTCCCGAGGCCTCATCCCATGGCGAATCAGAGCCGAGCAGTATCACCGCGTCACCTTCATCGCGAAAAGCCGATAGCGCGTGCAGTTCGACATTCTCTAGGATTCCGACGGCACCGATGATCGGAGTTGGCTGAACCGCAGACGCTGCTGACTCGTTGTACAGGCTCGCGTTTCCACTGATGACGGGGATGTCGAATACGTTCGCTGCTTCGGCGATGCCTGCGATTGCTTGTTGCAACTGGAATTGGATGTCAGGCGTTTCGGGGTTGCCGAAGTTCAAGCCGTCGGTTAATGCTACCGGCTCTGCACCGACGCATGACAAATTGCGACACGCTTCGGCTACCGCAATCGCTGCGCCGGCACGAGGGTCGAGATAGACGAGCCGTCCGTTGCCGTCGGTCGAAACAGCCAACGCGCGTTGCGTCCCTTGGATTCGCAGTAGTGCCGCATCGCCGCCGGGCGCAATGACGGTGTTGTTTTGCACTTGGTGGTCGTATCGACGCCACACGGAATGCTTCGATGCGATGTTGGGCGTGGCGAGCATCCTTAGCAGAGCTTCGTTCGGTGTGATGCCTAATTCGGGCAGGGATGACACGTCGAACGACTGCAACTCCTTCAACCAAGCCGGTTTGGGCGCTGCAAAACGGTACTCAGGCGCGTCGGTCAGCGTGAGAACCGGGGTCGACGAAACTAGATCTACTCCGTTGGAAACGATTACGCGATCGCCAGCTTCGAAAGTGCCTATGATGGCTGCATCCAGATCCCACTTCTCGAACAAATCGAAGAGCATGTCTTCATGGCCGGGCTTGACCGCGAGGAGCATCCTTTCTTGCGATTCGGAGAGCATCACCTCGTAGGGTGACATCTCGTTTTCGCGCCTCGGCACCTTGGCTACGTCGATGTTGATGCCAAGTTCACTACGTTCAGCCATCTCTACGGCTGCGCTAGTTAGTCCCGCGGCACCGCAGTCTTGCATCCCGACCACACCCGGCAGTTCGATGGCTTCGAGACACGCCTCGATGAGTACC
Source organism: Dehalococcoidia bacterium (assembly GCA_965203505.1). Taxonomy (GTDB): domain Bacteria; phylum Chloroflexota; class Dehalococcoidia; order Lucifugimonadales; family Lucifugimonadaceae; genus Bin127. Next base: position 2,442,149 of record OZ241880.1, on the reverse strand, counting down.
TTTTCGAGGAAGGGATTGCCAACTTGGACAGCCGACCGCATTTCGGCTTGTTCTTGGAAGGTTCGCGATGCGAGGCCCGATGCGCCGTGGATGCCGTCGCGCCCAGTTTTGGCACCGACGAGAACCAGCAAGTCGCCGGGGGCATCGGCACTAGCGCTCATCACCTTACCGCCGTCGATGATGCCGATGCACAACGCATTGACAAGCGGGTTGCCGGCGTAGGACTCGTCGAATACAACCTCCCCGCCGACATTAGGTACGCCGATGCAGTTGCCGTATCCCGAGATTCCTGACACAACGCCGTTCAACAGATTGCGTTGCCGGTCATCGTTCGGCGGGCCGAATCGCAATGAATTCATCAATGCCATCGGACGCGCGCCCATAGCGAGGATGTCGCGGACGATCCCACCGACGCCCGTGGCTGCTCCTTCGTAGGGTTCGACGGCCGAAGGATGATTGTGCGATTCGATCTTGAACGCGATCGCGAATCCGTCGCCGATATCTACGACGCCAGCGTTTTCCGCTCCGGGCGCGACGAGAAGCCGGTTCGACCTGTTAGGCAATGTTCGGAGCAACGCCTTGGTGTGCTTATAGCCGCAGTGCTCACTCCACAACGCTCCGAAAAGTCCGACTTCGAGTTCGTTCGGCTCCCGCTCGAGCCGGTCCAAAATCGCTTCGTACTCGCCACGCGACAACGCGACCTCGTCGAGCAGATCTTGCGAGATCGGGGGCATGACGGTTACTTGGCTACGCCGTCAACGGCGGATGCGATGGATTGCCAGAGAGGATTGCCATCGATGCTGCCCAATATCGGTTCGCACGCCCTTTCAGGGTGAGGCATCATGCCGAGAACATTCCCGCGCTCGTTCGTGATTCCGGCGATGTTGTTGAGGGATCCATTTGGGTTCGCTTCGGATGTCGGTTCGTTACGGTCATCGACGTACCTGAAAAGCACTCGTCCGTTGGATTCCAGCACCGCCAACGTCTCATCGTCTGCCTGAAAGTTGCCTTCGCCGTGAGATATCGGCATTGAAACTAGCTCGTGTTCGTCGTACTGAGTTGTGAAGGGTGTGGATGAGTTCTCGACTCTCAGTTTCCCCGGCGAACATCGAAACTCAAGGTGGTCATTGCGGATCAACGCGCCGGGCAGAAGTCCCGACTCGCAAAGTATTTGGAAGCCGTTGCAGCTTCCGAATACGAATCCGCCGTCTTCGGCGAAATCTTTGATCGCTTCCATCACCGGTGAGTGAGCGGCGATCGCACCACATCGAAGGTGATCGCCATAAGAAAAGCCGCCCGGAAGCAAAATGGCGTCGAATCCTTTGACGGTGGTTTCGCGATGCCAAACGTATTCGGCTTGGTATCCAAGGACGTCGGCGACGGCGTAGTGCATGTCGCGTTCGGACCAAGAGCCCGGAAAGACGACGATGCCAAACTTCATGCTGCGTATCGCCTTATGGATGCGTCCATCTGGGATGCGTCAACAGGTTGCGCGGTCGAGCGCAATACGAGAACTATCGGTTCTTCTCGGTGGACTTGCGGCTTTTTCGGACTTTGGCCGCGATCTGCTTCTTGCGTGTGACGCTCGGCGGTTCGAACGCCTTGCGACGGCGCGCCTCGGAAATGATGCCTTCGTGCTGCACGCTGCGGGTGAAGCGGCGCAACATCGCCTCGAAGCTCTCACCCTCTCGGTTCTTTACCTCAACCAACTGAAATCGTTTCTCCTGTCGTGCACCCGAAATGATCCGTCGAAATCGGGTTTTCGTTACCGTATCGATAGTAACACTCAACCACTATTCTTCACGGTTTTCGACGTAGCTTTCGAATGCGGTCAATCCGTTCCGCAGCCGCTCGATCGTCCGCTCTCGTCCCAACACCTCTATCGACTCGAAAAGCGGCGGCGCGATCCTCTTTGCGGTAACGGCAACGCGGATTGGGGTGAAGAGTTGTCCGGCCTTCAAACCAGTGGTTTGAGTCAATCCGCGTAAGGCGGCCTCGATCTCGTCACTCGTAAACGGATCGACCGCGGACAGTGCATCGATGCTGGATCTAAGGGATGTGAGCACCATCTCTTCGTCCATGCGTCGCCCCACCATCTCTGTGGCATCAGGATGCACTTCAGCGACAAATAGAAAATCGATCAATTCCACAACGTCTGGCAGGACCTTGATGCGCTCCCGTAGAACGGGTACCATCGCCTCGACGACACAACGATCGATTGGTCGATCAACCTCTTCCGGCAAACCGCCATCTTCCTCTGGCCTTTCCAAGTAGGGCATCATCAAGTCCGCAAGCGCGTCTTCGTCTGCCTGCATGATGTGCTGTTGGTTCATCCACTCGAGTTTTTGCGCGCTGAACTTCGCGGGATGAGACAGAATTCTCCCGATCTCAAAACGCGATGCGATCTCGTTGCGAGTCATTACCTCCGTGTCGTCACCCGGCGACCAACCCAAAAGCGCGAGGTAGTTGAGCACAGCATCCGCCGTATATCCCGCGTCGCGGTATTCCAAGGCAGATTGCGCGCCGTGTCGTTTGCTGAGCTTGGCACCGTCTTGGGCAGTGATGAGTGGCACATGCACATATTTGGGCGTTGGGATCTCTAACGCTTCCTGTATCAGTACGTGACGCGGCAAGCTCGGGATCCACTCTTCTCCACGGATCACATGGGTGATGCCCATTTCTTCGTCATCTACCACATGGGCCAAGTGATACGTTGGGAATCCATCCGATTTCAGAATCACGAAATCCTGCAGGAGCGACAGATCGAACTTCAATCGCCCTCGGACCTCGTCTTCGACCTGAAGCTCGCCATGGTCCGGCACTTTGAAGCGCACGACTACGTCAAGACCTTTATCTCTCGATTCTTGGATCTCCTCCGCGGTTCGATACCGGCCTCGATTGTCGTAGCCCGGTGCCTGCCCCGCGGCTTGCTGGCGTTGACGTAACGCGGCCAACTCTTCAGGTTGCGTGTCGTCGTAGTAGGCGTGACCCGCCTCGATCAGTTTCGTGGCGGCGTCAGCGTAAAGTTCCAATCTCTCCGACTGCGTATAGGGAGAGTGTGGTCCGCCAATGTCGGGCCCTTCATCTAGATCGAGTCCGAGCCATTTGAGCGATTCTTTGATGTGCCACTCGGCATCGGGATCGTAGCGGTTGCGATCGGTATCTTCAATGCGGAGTATGAATTGGCCGCCCGTTTTACGAGCTAGAAACCAGTCGTAAAGTGCGGTCCTTAGACCTCCGATGTGCATCACACCGGTTGGGCTTGGAGCAAAGCGTACGCGTGCGGGAGTTTGTCTAGTCATACTATCCAGATTATTCGATTAGTGCGGAGAATATCCGACGGCTGTAAAGGCGACACTTGACGGCGCCCCGATCACCTCCTGAGCACGCGCCAGATCACGCGGCAAAGAAGAGGTCAACTCAAGATGCTCTCCTGTGAATGGATGCTTGAAGCCCAACCGATCAGCGTGTAGGAACTGCCTACGAAGCGGTATCTCCGGCACGATGACACCGTAAACAGGATCACCGAGAATCGGATATCCGATCGCCTGCATATGGACTCGTATCTGGTGTGTCCGCCCTGTCTCCAGTTTCAAATTGATCATTGAGAACGATTTGCCGAATGCGTGGAAACCGGCCGTTAATGCGAAACGAGTCCGAGCCGGCCTTCCATTCGGGACGATGGCTTGACGCGTTCGAATGGTGGGATGTCTTCCAATCGGTCGGTCAATTACGCCTCGTCGCCCGGTAAATCTGCCAACAACCATCGCGACGTAACGCCGGTCAACTTCGCGCTCTTTGATCGCAGCGGATAGGGCAGATGCGGCATCATCCGTACGTCCAACTACCATCAAACCCGAAGTATCAGCATCGAGTCGATGCACAATCCCAGGCCGTTCAGCAGGTTCCAACTCTGCAAGTTCCGGAAATATCGCCAAAAGTCCGTTCACTAGCGTTGTGTCTTTCCTTCCGGCACCAGCATGGACCGCCAGTCCAGCCGGTTTATCGACCACAATAACGTGTTCGTCCTCGTAAACGATACCGAAGTCAAGGTTCTGGGGCATCGGCGGCGCGTCGGATTCAGGTGGACCAGGCGCATCGAATTCGACCGTATCGCCAGAGTCGACCTTTGAGGATGGCGCGTCCATAATCCGCCCATTCACCCTCGCCGCACCCGCTCGAATCAAGCGTTGCACTTCGGTACGCGACAGTTCCGGCACTTCTTGACGTAGGAACAGATCGAGGCGGATCGGAAGGCCGTCGCCGTCAAGTTCGAATTTCATCGTCGGCGACATCGTCGATAGCCCCGTTCGACGTTCCAAACTCCATAGCCTCGTCGCAGTGCCGGCATCCCCCATCGACGGGTTCGACTGCGGTCGCGACAGAGTCTTCAACGGTCTTCTCATCCTTCGCAGTGACGAAATACAACACCATCAACACCATTCCGATCGAGATCGCGGAGTCGGCGGCGTTGAAGATCGGCCATGGTCCGACATCGAGGAAGTCGGTAACGTATCCCAGCCGCAATCGGTCGAGCAGATTGCCTAGCGCACCGCCGAGTTGAAGCCCCAAGGCGAAGCGAAGCACGAACGACTTCGCGCCCGTGGTCGCATAGACCCACAGCAGAACCGCAACCGCGAACATTGCTACGAAACTGAGGATGGTGCTGTGGCCTTGGAAAAGGCTGAACGCAGTGCCGGTGTTGCGAGCGTGCGTGATGCGAAAGAAGCCCTCTGCTGGCCACGATTGTCCCCAGTCCAACCAAGCGATGATCATCGATTTCGTGGATTGGTCCAACAACAGCACGACCGCCGCCAAAACCCACAGCATCCAACTCCTCTTCACCCAAAAATCCCACGCCCTGTATGCGAAGCTCCCCACGTCACTTTTCTTCGTCATGTCCGTCTCGCTTCCCGCGCCGCTCGCGCTCCCTTCGTCATTCCGGCGAAAGCCGGAATCCAGTAGGGTGGGGCCTTCCACGGAACGCGTTTCTTCAGGGCTGACAGACATACTCTCGATTTTATGGCTATATCGACCTCATCCTTCCAAATCATTCGCATCATGGTTCAAAATAGGACTTACACTAGCAACCATCAGGAGCCGCCCGATCATGGAAGCCAGAGTAGATCTGCGCAGCGATACAGTCACTTTGCCCTCGCCTGAGATGCGCCGTGCCATTCACGACGCCGAGGTCGGCGACGATGTCTACGGCGACGATCCGACCGTCAACGAGTTGGAGGAAAAATCGGCTGAGATGCTAGGCAAGGAAGCCGGGCTGTTCGTGACATCAGGCACGCAGGGCAACCTAGTTTCGATGCTCGCACATTGCGGTAGGGGAGACGAGGTCATCGTCGGCGACCGATCCCACATCTTTTCGAGTGAGGCTGGGGGCGCGAGCGTACTTGGCGGACTCTTCCTGTACCCGATCAAGACGGACCGTCATGGATTTCTGGATCCCGATCTCATTCGCGCCGCCACGAAGCCGCACGACTACCACCTTCCGCCGACCAAACTGCTCTGCATCGAAAACACGCACAATCAGATGAGCGGTCAACCGTTGACCATCGCGCAGACTCAAGCCATGGCCGACGCGGGCCGCGAAGGCGGCATGTCGGTCCACATCGACGGCGCACGCATCTTCAACGCAGCCGTCAGCCTAGGCGTCGACGTCAAAGAACTGGTCGAACCAGCCGACTCCGCAACCTTCTGCCTCTCAAAGGGACTCTCATGTCCCATCGGCAGCGTAGTAGTCGGCGGCCAAGACTTCATAAACCGCGCCCGACGCTGGCGGAAGATGCTCGGAGCTGGTATGCGGCAGGTGGGCGTGATAGCCGCCGCAGGCATCTACTCGCTCGACAACATGATCGAACGGCTGGCCGAAGACCACGATAATGCCAAGAAGTTGGCCGAAGGTCTAGCAGAAATCGACGGCATCAGCGTCGATCCCGACAACATCCACTCCAACATCGTCTTCTTCCAAATCCCGCCGGGCAGCGGCGCTGCGATATCGGCAAACCTCAAAGAGCGCGGCATCCTAGTCAACGCCGGCGACCCAATGATGCGCATGGTCACCCACTACGGGATTTCGTCTGAGGATATTGATTACACGTTGGTGGCGTTGCAGGAGCACTTCCGGGAGGCAGTGGTGGCGGCGTAACGCAGCTGCGTGCCCTGCGTCCGCCCCGGGCATACCCCTGCGTTCTTGTGTCGGTCTCTTGGGCTCCGCGTCCCCTTTCGCTGAGCGAAAGGGGACGGAAGAGGGTTCGCCCCTACGCATTTGTTTCCGGACGCGCAGATATGCCCGCTCCCACGCGGTTGTTTTGGTTGGGGTTGCTGCCGGGCCTTCCGGGTGGAAGGTCCGGCAGCTAGGGTCTTCGGTCCCGTAAAGACAGGTCCTCGCCTCGAGCCTCGGTCCCGGCGCGGGACTTCGGCTCCTTCCCTCTCCATCGCCTCTTCGGATCAGTGAAGAGGGCGACCTCTCGGAGAAGGGTCAGATGCTGCGCAGAGCGTGTAGCAAACCGCTAGCTTCCGTTTCTCCAGCACGGCCCGCGTCGCCAGACCGCGGGCATGGAAGTCGGCTCGGCGATGGTGGTCGCCGTTCGGATTGCGCCGCCTTCCTTGGATCAGCCTTTCGGGCTTCACGCGCGCTGTGGCCTACCTCCTGCGGCGGACAGGAGAAGACTTGTGTCGGCTCCACGTGAGTCTCCCGGCCCTTGGCACGGCATTCCTCGCGCCCCCTTTGTCCTTCGGACATTTCCCCCGCGCAGCGGGGGAAACCCGAAGTACGGAAGAGGGGAAGGTATGTCGGCTGGCTCGTTCGGCGACGCAGGGCTCCTACGGCGCGCTCCGGGATCTTGGGCCTCCCACGCTTCGGCACGGCCCTCGCGACCTTGCACCGGAATGCCGTTCCGATGAGGGACGCCGCCGGAGTAACCAAGACGCTGCGACTCGGCGCGGTGGTTAGTCGCGCTGTCGATGCCGTTTTGCCTTCGTTTCCTCACGTTGCTCCCTGTGGCCGTTCGGGACAGAGGTCTGCACACGTCTGCGCAGCACTGTGTTAGATCCGTCGATCTGTTGTTCATAATACTACAGATGTTGCAGGAGTCAAATGTGAATTGGGATTTTTGGGATTGAAGGGGGGGGGATTGGTGGGATTTTGTTGTTGGTTGTTTGGGTTGTTAGGGCGACCACCAGGGATCGCCCCTACGGGTACGCGTCGCCATCCTGCCCATCCATGCAATGCCTGATATGGTCTATCAGCGGGAGAGGCGCCATGTCTGAAAAACGACCTAACATCATCATGATCATGTCCGACGACCTCGGGTACGAGTGCATCGGAGTCAACGGCGGAACGTCATACGCCACGCCACGTTTAGACGAGATGGCGGCGAACGGGATGCGGTTCGATGAGGGGCACGTCCTACCGTTGTGCACACCGACGCGCGTCGCCTTGATGACGGGCAAACACAACTTCAGGAACTACATCGGCTTCGGTCTGATGCGTCCCGACGAGGTCACGTTCGGCCACATCTTCTCAGACGCCGGATACAACACCTGCATCTCTGGCAAGTGGCAGCTCTACTCATACAACCCGCCGGAGCAGTTCCCCGAGATGCGGAACAAAGGTCAGAAGATTGAGGACGCCGGTTTCGACGAGTTCAACGTCTGGCACGCCCACCACACCGAGCACAAAGGCTCCCGCTACAAGGACCCGATCATCTACCGGAACGGCGAATACCGGGATGACACCAAGGGCGAATATGGCGACGACCTGTTCCTCGACTACATCACCGACTTCATCGACCGGAAAAAGGACGACGACAACCCGTTCTTCGTCTATTGGCCGATGGCCCTGACACATGGACCATTCGAACCTACACCGGACAGCCCGGAATGGGACGGCTTCGAACCGAATTCGAACAAGACGCTCGGCGCGCCTACGTGGGCTGCCATGGACGATTCCGGCAGCGAAGCACATCCCCGCTACTACAAGGACATGGTCGAGTATCACGACAAGCTGATCGGGCGGTTACTGGACTACCTTGCAGAACAAGGCCTTAGCGAAGACACCCTCGTGATTTACACCGGCGACAACGGCTCGCCACAAGAGGTCTGCTCAGTTGTGCACCGACACAACGAGATCTGTGGCGGCAAAGGCAAGACGAATGATCAGGGAACTCACGTGCCGCTGATCGCGCAAATGCCCGGCACGATCCCAGCCGGCGCCGTGAATACCGACTTAGTCGACGTGACGGACTTCCTCCCCACGATGCTAGAGGCAGGCGGGGTGGACGCACCCGAAGGCTACGAAATCGACGGAACCTCGTTCTACCCGCAACTGCGCGGCGAAACCGGCGATCCGAAGGACTGGCTCTTCTTCCACTTCATGCCAATGTCACCGAACGTACCGGTTGACACCATCCGCTTTGTCCGCGATCGCAACTGGAAGCTGTACGAGACGGGCGAACTTTACGACCTCAACGCAGATCTGGACGAGGAGCTACCGATATTCGAGTCGGAAGATGGTGAAGCGTCCGCAGCGGCCCGCGCGAAACTAAACCCAATATTCGCTGAGATGACCTAGCGATAGTTCGCAACAAGCCGGCACCGATCGCTATTCGGTGTCGTATAGCTCATCGTCGGAACGCAGCACCAAGACTGCGTAGATGATCGCGAGCACCGGCACCACGGAAAACACCAGCGGCAACGCCCAATCTCCCTTGATCGAACCAACGCCGATCAACGCCGCGATTACCACATCGGCAACGATATTGATCGCCAAAACCGCAACCGCGACGGACGCGATCCGCTTAGGCGGCAACCGAACGAACACCAGCACCAAAATCGCAATCGCCGCAATCGGATGCAACAACGTCAAAAGCAACCGCGACCAAACATCACCCCCATCCGCAAAACTCCCCACAACCGCAGTCAACCCAACAAACAGGACGTGAACCACCCCCAGAACCATCAACAAGATCCTCAGAACTCTCATGCCGAAATTCTAAAGGGCAGTTCAGTTAGTGGCGACGAGATATTGATGCGCGCCGATTGGTCGAAGCAAGGAAATCCGCAAAAACCGATCCTTCGCCATGATCACCGGTCGAAGAGTGCTTTTAGTACGCAAATTCCAATTAGAATCGGAAATGGACGCCAAGGTTGGGAAACCCACATCGCGCCGACGTTCGGTTTAATAGGGTCACCATCAGGTCGAATCAGTCAAGTCGAACAAGGTTGGTACCCGGGAATTCAACAATGGCCTTGAGAAACTGAGTCGACACACGGTCTGTTTTGGTTCTGATATCTTCAATTTAAGACGACGTTTACCGAGTAAAGTTCATGGCTTAGGAGTTCAAACTGACCACCGCGAGGATTGCGCAAGGATGGTATCGCACTGCCGACGTGTGCACGATGACGGGTGCGAGTCGGCAGTTCGTATACGCAGCTATGGATCAGATATTGCCTTCGGTTTCTTGCGGCGCTGAACGCCAGTTGCAAGCCGGAGGGTATTACATCTTGAGTTTCTCCGATTTGCTCGAGATTCGGATCGTTCACGCGTTCAACGAAGCCGGAGTTCGCGTGAGAGTCCTCAAGGAGACTGCACACTACGCACGCGAACGATTTGGCACTGACTATCCGTTCTCGAATCGTCGGTTCATGACGGACGGCGCCGAAGTGTTTGCCGAGACCACTGTTGGTTTAGAAGACGTATCGGAACACAGCCAATTGGCGTTCGAAAAAATCGTGAGCCCTTCATTGTTCGAACCGGTCGACTATGAAGCCGACGATCCGATCAGATGGTATCCCGCCGATGAATGGAGTTTGGGCATCGGATCCAAAGTTGTGTGTCTGGACCCCGCATACGCGTTCGGTGCGCCGATTATGACTGAGTTTCGCGTACGGACCCAAACGTTGAAAGATGCGTACATCGCCGAAGGTCGCGACATAGATGCGGCGGCCCGTGCCTACGACGTGTCGGTCGATGCGGTCGAAGACGCTCTTCTGTTTGAAGAAGAAAGAGAACGTCGGCATTCACTCGTCGTCGTATGAATTTCCTTTTCGACGAAAATCTGCCGCATAGTCTCGCGGCAGCGATCGACGCGCTGCACAGTCACGCCAATCGGGGCGGCCGCGTCTTAAGCGTCCGCGACCGGACCTGGGAAGGCTACGACGATCGCGATTGGATCCGTCTTTTGTCGGAGAATCGCGAAAGTTGGATCGTAGTGACCCGCGACAAGATGCGAAACGAGATAGAGATCATCCGGCAAAGCAATTTGACATGGGTGATTATGCACAGAGGATGGGCGAGGATTCCATATTGGGATGTCGCTTGGAAGCTGGTCAAAGCATGGCCTGAAATCGTCGACAAGACTGTGATAGGACCAGGCGAGACTTACCGATTACAGGTCAACGGAAGGTTGACTCATGAAATCTAAAGTCATTTAGGGCGACGCATTTGGGGTGGCACATCAAACATAATCATCGACATGACCAGCGCAGCGCCCCACCATCCTGAACTACCGCCGTTAACTCCCGTAGATGGCGGTCACCACCGCTGCGTGGAGTGCGACCGGATCATCTACTCGGACCCCAAAGTCGCGGTGGCGGCGATCATCCCAATGGACAATGGCATCGTACTGCTCAAACGCGCAATCGAGCCACAAATCGGCAAATGGAGTTTCCCCTCCGGCTACGTGGACCGAGGCGAAAAACTGGAACGGGCATTGGAACGCGAGGTTTTGGAGGAGTGTGGGCTGGTCGTAAGGGTTGAGTGGCTGGTGGGTGTTTACAGCGAAGCGGGACAAGCGGTAGTCCTAGTCGTCTACCATGCGGATGTGGTTTCGGGTGAGTTGGTGGCGGGCGATGAGACATCGGAGGCGCGTGTGTTTGCGTTGGACGAGATGCCGGAACTGGCGTTTGAACACGACGACCGTATCGTGCGGCATTGGCACAACGGGTTGAAGATAAGAAGTTGACATGATGCCGCGACAACCGACCACCGATAGTTAACTAGATGCTGAAATTGCGTTGGAGTTCAGAGGTATATCGGCGACCCAGACCGTCTGCATTTTCCCCGAGCCAGTCAGCGAACCTAGTTGTGCCGGTTGGCGGAGTATCAGAAGTCAGAAGCCCGGCCATCAATCCATCCACCTCGTCACGTGTTAGGACTACGTCGCGCATCATTAGTCCGACCACGCTCGTCAGTGCAAGTCCGATGCTCGGCGGCGTGTGCAAAAATCCACAGCTGACGCGCATTTTCGAAGCCATCAGGCGGAGTAGTTCTTTGAAGGAAAGAGTGTCAGGCCCGGCTGCGTCGGCCGTGAAACCATCACTTGTTGACGCCGCCGCTTGGACCGCCAGTTCAGCGAGGTCTTCGGCGAAGATTGGCTGCACTTGATAGTTGCCGTTGCCGTAGATGGGGAAGAAGGGAAAGCGTCGGAGTGCCCAGGCGATGTTGTTGAGGAGTAGGTCGTCTCTGCCGAATACCAGTGTTGGGCGAATGATGGCGTATGGAATGCCGTAGGTTTTTAGTGCTTCTTCGACTCGCCACTTGCCGCTGAAATAGGGTAGCGGTGAATCGGCGGAAGGATTTGAGACGGAGATGTGGACGATCTTGGAGATACCTGCGTCGATTGCGGCTTCGAAAAGCGTTTTGGAGTTTTCCACGGCGCCGTCGAACGTGATTTCGCCCCGTTCAAACCGGATCCAATATGTGTTGAAGAAGACATCGGCACCCTCCATCGAACGGGTAAGCTCGGCTCTGTCGGTGAAATCCAGCGGAGCGGTTTCTACGTTGCCACTAAACGCGTTCTTTAGGTCTGGATGACGGGTGAGGGTTTTGACGCGGGTGCCGCGTTCCAACAAACGTCGTGCGATGTATCCGCCAGTGTAGCTAAAAGCTCCGGTGACGACGGCGTGGTCGGGATGCGTCATCGGAGCGGGACATAGTTCCTGTCAGGAACTTCGACGAGGCTTTGTCACCCGATCCCAGATCCGTGCGTCTGGTCCAAATAGCTCCTCGCTTCCGCGAGCAGGAAGCGCGATGCGCCGCTGACGATCCATTGGACGCCGCGTTGGTGCCAGAACTGTGCTTGCTCGACGGTTACTCCGAGGGTGCCAGAGATTTTGCCTGCATCGTGCGTTTTCTTGACGAGGGTTTCGATTTCGCTAACGACTTCGGGATGCGAGATCTGTCCGGGGTAGCCCATGTTGAGGGAGAGGTCGCCAGGTCCCATGAAGATGCAGTCGGCACCTTCGACGTTGATGATCTCGTCGGCGTTGACGATGCTTTCGGGAGTTTCGATCTGGAGGCAGACGAATGTCTCTTCGTTGGCCTGTTTGACGTACTCCGCTTGGTCTTGGATGCCGAACATGGCGGAGCGTCCTGAGAAGCCACCCCGTTTACCGACTGGCGGATATTTGACGGAGTCGACGACGGCGCGACCTTGTTCGCCGTTATTGATGAGCGGGATCATCACGCCCTGCGCGCCGCCTTCGAGGTAGCGCTGGATGTGCTGCTGGTCGTTCATGCCGATGCGGACGATGGGCGTCGTGCCGGAGAGTTCGGCGGCGCGGATCATGTTCTCGGCGGTCTCGTAGTCCATGATCCCGTGTTCGCAATCGATCACGACGAAGTCGAAACCTGCCCAACCCATCAACTCGACCAACGCAGGAGCAGGCCATCCGACGAACGGACCGAGGGTGGTGCCGCCGTCGAGCATCTTTCGCTTCATCGTGTTGGTTCGCATGGTGTCTGGTCTCCTGCCGTCAGGCTCGGCATAGGTCTATTCGCGATGCTTTAGGTTAATTCAAATCGAAGAATTCGGAGACGTGCTGCCAAACGTCTTCTGCAACCTCGTGAGGGTCTCGTGCAGCGTCGATCTCGACCCAGCGGTTAGGCTCTCGGCCGGCGAGTTCGCGGTATCCACGTCTCACGCTTCGGTGGAAGCGTATGGGAAGTTCTTCGAAACGTCGCTGGGTTTCACCGTTCGATTGGTCCTCGGTGTCGCGTCGTTTCAGGCCGGTTTCGGGTGGCACATCGAGGAGAATCGTGAGATCGGGGCTCACCTCATTTGTTGCGAGCTCGTTGGCGTGTCGCAGGCGATCTAGGTTCAGATTCCCGCCGTAGCCTTGATATGCCATGGTCGAGTCTGCGAAACGGTCGCAAATCACCGTTGTGCCTTTGGTGAGTTCCGGCACGATGACATCGTTCATGAGCTGGGCGCGGGCCGCCATGAATAGCAGCGCGTCTGCGGCGGGGACATTGTCGCTCTGCGACTTGATGATCTCTCGGACTTGCTCGCCGAGCCGCGTCGTACCGGGCTCGCGGACCAGCAACACTGGTCGATTCAGGCGCGCCAATCGCAGACGCAACAATTCGGCTTGCGTGGTTTTTCCGGCGCCTTCGCCGCCTTCGAATGAGATGAACGGCGCTTTGTGGACCGACTGGCGCGGCATGGTGGAGTGACCGTGACTATGCCGTGGATTCGGATGTCATCGACGCCGGCGTCGGATGATGACGTGTCGGTTAGGTTCGTGACCAGTGCTGGCTGACCCGACGTTGTAGCGAGCGGCAAGAGCGTGTTGCAATCGGCGGATGTGGGCAGATTGGGCGGATAGGTTTACCTTGCGATCGCCACTGAGGACACGTTCGACGGCGCGTTCGGCTTCTTCGAGCGCCTCTTCGACGATGAATTCGTCTTCGCCGGATTGGCTTGCAGAGCCGTTGCTTAATCCGGGGCGTTCGATTTCGAACCGACTCAGGAATTGCTCGATCTGCTCGCGGGTGCCTCGGCGAAGCACGTAGACAGGAACGCCGTCGCGTTCAGCGCGTTTGACTGCTGGAGGTCGTCTGCCGTAGTGGAGCTTGGTGGTTACGAGCACGTCGGCCTCTTGCGCGGAGTCCGACATCGCTACGGGCACACCCATCGCACGGATCGCCGATCTCAGCGTCTCGCGTGGAACACCAAACGGATGGACCTGAATAGGCGGCCGTTCAGGCATGCCTTCATCATTGCCGTTCCGTTCGGAACGCGATGAACGCGACCCATTGCCGTTGGAGTGACCGTTTTGAGCGTCGTATGAGCGCCGGGGCGAGCGGACAGAGTTGAGGTCGAACGCAGCGGTTTCGAAGCCGTCTTCAGACTGCATCGCGTCTTCGACTTTCGAATCGACTGTTCCGTCGTCCTGCAGCTTCCTCATCTCTAGTGGCACTTGCAACCCGCGCAACATTCTGTCGACGGCTCTACCGACATCGTTGTGAACGCCAACGTAGTTGCGTTCGCGCATCTCGACTACGACGTCGAATGTCGGTGTGTGCTTTCGCTCCAGGACGGTCTTCTGAGTCCTTCGCCTCCGGGCTTCGATGTCGCCCAATGTGACAGCTTGAGTTCCTCCGACCAAGTCGGATAGCGTCGGGTTGCTGATGACGTTGCCCAGTGTATTGCCGTGCGCAGTTGCGACGAGTTGGACGCCGCGCTCGGCGATGGTGCGGGCGGCGATGGCTTCGAGTTCGGTGCCGATCTCGTCGATGACCACGACTTCGGGCATGTGGTTCTCCACCGCCTCGATCATGATGCGGTGCTGGAGTTCGGTGTTGGGGACTTGCATGCGTCGGGCGCGACCGATCGCGGGATGCGCGACGGCACCGTCGCCGCCGATCTCGTTAGAGGTGTCGACGATCACGACACGGCGTGATGCGTCATCGGCCAAGACGCGTGCCACTTCCCGGAGTATCGTGGTCTTGCCGACGCCGGGTCGTCCTAGAATCAGGACGCTCCGCCCTGATTCGATGAGGTCTTGGATGAGGCGAACGCTGCCGAAAACTGCTCGCCCAACTCGGCAGGTCAGACCGACGGGTGTACCTTCGCGGTCACGGATGACGGAGAAGCGGTGCAGCGTGCGTTCGATGCCGGCGCGGTTGTCGTCGCCGAAGCGACCAAGGCCAGCGATCACGGATTGGATGTCGTCACGCGTGACTTCGCCGTCGTTTAAGACGACCGAACCATCTACGAAACGGGCTTCCGGCACACGACCAAGATCGACGATGACTTCGAGCAATCCCGCTATATCGTGAGGTTCGCTCTGGGAGCCGTTCAATCCAGCGCGGAACGCTTCCGGCAAGACGTTCAGGAACGCAGCCATGTCGTCGACCACGTGCTGCTGGTTCAATTGTGAGGGAGCGTTCAGGGTCCCGTTAGAGGTATCTGGCTGGTTTGTTTCGTTGGTAGTGATGTGATTCATGATATGCGCGCATGCGCCGATCCGATGACTTGCGACGCGTCAGCGTCGTGTCAACGGTTCCAATTTGGGAAATCGTGCTTGAAGATCCGTTGTCGGATCGGTTGCACTGACTATGTGTCGTCAAACTCAAAGAGACGCCGCGATCAGGGCTGTGACATCGGCGGTTCTGCTCGAGTAGCCCCACTCGTTGTCGTACCATCCGACCACTTTGACGAACGTTCCGGAATCAGTCCCGCTGTCCGAAACGACGGCTGTGGATAGCGCGTCGATGGTGCATGAGTGCGGGTCGCCGATGTAATCCGATGATACTAACGGTTCATCCGATACGTGGAGAACACCGCTCAAATCACCGCCTTCGCTGGCACGGAACGCGTCGTTCACCTCGTCCGCTGTGACGGATTTTGACAGTCGAGCCGTCAAATCCGTGACGGAGCCGGTGATGACCGGGACGCGGTATGCCATCCCATCGATCTTTCCTGCTAGTTCCGGAATGGCAAGCGTGACCGCTTTCGCCGCACCGGTAGTGGTCGGGATGATGCTGTTCGCAGCCGCGCGGGCGCGCCTTAGGTCGCTGTGCACCTGATCCAAGATGGCTTGGTCATTGGTGTAGGCGTGGATCGTCGACATCAACGCGTGCTCGATGCCGAACGATTCGTTCAGCACCTTCGCCATCGGCGCAACACAGTTGGTAGTGCAGGAGGCGTTCGATATGACGTTGTGTTTGGCAGGGTCGTACTCGTCTTCGTTGACCCCTAAAACGATCGTGATGTCTTCGTTGGTCGCCGGTGCGGAGATGATGACCTTTCTGACGCTGTCGGAGAAGTGCGCCGAAGCCTGCCTCGCATCGGTGAAGAAGCCGGTCGATTCGATGACGATCTCGACGCCCGCGTCGGACCAAGGTATCTTGCCGGGGCTGCGTTCTGAGAAGACAGTGATCGATTCCCCGTTGATGATCAGCGATCCGTCCGCGATTTCGATTTCGCCGTCGTATCTGCCGTAGGTGGAGTCGTACTTGAGAAGGTGGGCTTGCTGTTCGGGACTTGCCAAGTCGTTTACCGCGACGACTTGCAATTTGTCGGGGTGTCTTTGGCTGATTGTCCGGAAGACCTGTCGTCCGATCCTTCCAAAGCCGTTGATGCCGATCTTGGTTCTACTCATGCTGTTGGTCCTGGACCCTATTTCGATTGTTGGTTCTGGTCAGTAGCATCGGGATGGAAATTCTGCTAATTGCAGATTACACCGCGAGCTTACTCCGCGTTCCTCATGTCTTGATTACGCTCATGCCAGCGTACCGGCCTTTGTCTCCCGCCCAATCTTCAATTCGAAGCAGGCGGTTGTACTTGGCGACGCGTTCGCTACGTGCGGGAGCCCCGGCTTTGATCTGACCGCATCCTGACCCCACTGCGATGTCGGCTATCGTAGTATCTTCCGTCTCACCTGACCGGTGGCTAACCACAACGCCAAAATTGGCTTCGCGGGCTCGGCGGATCGTGTCGAGCGTCTCGGTTACAGTCCCGACTTGGTTTGGTTTGATCAAGATGGCGTTTCCCGCCTTCTCGTTGATGCCTCGCTCCAAGAACGCCGTCTGGGTCACGAAGAGGTCGTCGCCGACGAGTTGCACGCGGTCGCCGATAGTATCGGTAAGCACCTGCCAGCCGTGCCAGTCGTTCTCGGCAAGTCCGTCTTCGATGCTGCATATCGGATACTCGGCGCAGAACGAGTCATACTCTTCGGCCATCATCTCGGCGGTCAATCGAAGGCCTTCTCGCTTCATGCTGTAGCGCCTGACCTCGGGGACATAAAACTCGCTCGCCGCAGGGTCTAGCGCGATGAAGATCTGCTCCCCGGGCATGTATCCGGCAGCCTCGATGGCGTGCGTCACGTAGCCCAAGGCTTGCCTATTAGTGAGGCCCACAGGAGCGAAACCGCCTTCGAATCCGACGGATGTCGATAGTCCCTCGGATTGGAGGAGCTTTCCGAGCGCCTGATAGATCTCGGAACCGGCACGCAGCGCTTCGGAAAGCGATTCGACACCGGCGGGCATCACCATGAACTCTTGGAACTCGGTCGAACCGGCGGCGTGCGCCCCGCCGTTGAAGATGTTCAATTGCGGAACCGGCAGGATGTACCTGTCATCGTTTCCGATGTGTTCCGCTACGAGGTCGTATAGCCACTCGCCTTGGCTCCGGCAAGAGGCGCGGAGCACAGCCATCGAGATGGCCAACAGCGCGTTGGCGCCGTAGCGAGATTTGTTGCCCGTGCCATCGGCGTTGATCATCGCCTCGTCAACGGCGCGCTGGTTATTCGCATCAATGCCGGCCACCGCTTGGTTCAGCGGTCCGTTGATGTTGGCGACGGCACCGAGAACGCCCATGCCGTTGAATCGCTTGGGGTCTCGGTCGCGTAGTTCCCAAGCTTCGTTCTCACCTGTGCTGGCACCTGAAGGGACTGACGCGCCGTTGAGCGTCCCATCTTCCAACAGCACCTCGGCATAGACAGTCGGATTGCCGCGCGAGTCGAGAATCTCTTTGCCGTGTACAGATTTGATTTTGCTCATTCCAACAAGTGTGCAATAGGAACGCGCGAATCTGTTAACGCGAGGGAAAGGGCAGTGATTGGACGAACATTTAGCCGCGTCTCTGTTGCGCAAATTTGATCGCCATCTTCACCGCTTCGGCGGCATCGCGTGCATACGCTACTTCAAAGAATTTCGATTTGCCGCCATCGTCGCGGAGTTGGGATTCCCATCCTTCAATCGCCACGACGGGCACACCAGCAATCATGGCGAAGCTCAATTCGTTCGAAGTGCCCCACTTGCCAGGAAGGACGATCACAGCATCGCTGGCATTGGCGACCAGCACATTACGGACGAACCCTAGCGGAGTGGGAATGGCGAAATCAATGTAAGAGTTGGCAGTGTTGCGATCGGCGGAGGAGAGGATTCCGATGGTTGTACCGCCAGCCGATTTGGCGCCCTTGGCAGCGCGCTCCATCGTGCCGCCCATGCCGCCGTTGACTAGAATGCACCCAGCTTCGGCTATCCGACGTCCGATCTCTTCTGCGATGCCAAGACCTTCTTCGGTGGTGTGATCACGGTCGCCGCCGATTACTGAGATGTAGATGGGGTGGTGCGATGTTCTGGTCATGGCGTCAATGTTAAGAATCCCGGATCACAAGCAAGTTCCAAATCCGCCGATCATTTTCGTCAACGCGTTCGATGAACTGGGCGTCGGGAAACTCCTCTTGAAGGGACGGGCCGTGTTCGATGTAACTTTCTAGCAGTGCGACAAGGATGGGACCGTTATCGGGACGCGGTATTTTCAGTTCCCTTTCACCGTCGACGTTTGTCTCCTCTCCATCGACCACTTGGAGGTGGGGCGCGACCCAGTCCATTATCGGATGGGGAGCGTGGCTCCGATCAGAGTAAAGGTGGACGGTGTGGCTATCATCGAAGTCCTTGATGAAATCGGAGAGCTGGGCAATGTCGTAGTTGAAAGTCCATCTGGCGTCTTTGGATTTCCATTCGTCGAGGCGATTGTGTCCAGAGTACGCGGCGGTTGCCACCAATACTGCCAACGCGACGACGTAGGCAGATCGCTGGACAAAACCGATGAGTTTGGAATTCGATGACCCCGTAATGACGCTGATGTTTGCTGCAACCACTTGGATCACCACAGTGAAGCCCAAGCCAACGATCGCCGACATGAAGAACATCCCAACCATGAACCTCCGTGCCTCCGAACCTGGCACAACGATGCTGGGCACCATGGCCACCAACAGACCGATCGCCAGTATTTGGTATCGGTAATCTCTGATCTTCAAAATCGTGGTGACGATGCCGATCACGAACAAGACTTGGAAAATGCCGGTGAATATCGGTGCGGATGGTGCTGCGTCCGTGAAATCGGCGCTGATCGGTAATCTGAAGAACATGAAAACTTCGACCGCACGTCGCGCGTATCGAAACGGGTCGATCGAAGCCGGGACCCCGTAATGGTTCTCCAGATCCGATACGAAATCGAATTCGAATAGCAGAAACCACGCCATGTTGATACCAGTGACTAAACAAGCCGCCGCGAACAGGTAGAGTTCGCGACGGTGTTTCAGCGCTGGATGGAACAATGCCAGGAAAATCGCCAGTCCGATCAAAGCGGCCCAGTAAGGCAAAAAGACCTGGTGGGTGTACATACCCGCGCCGAGCACTAACCCTGCGATCACAGCGAGCCATGGTTTGCGGTATTGAACGCTGAACACAAGGAGCGTCAATCCAGTGAAGAGCTCGAAAACCGCTAACATCAACGGCCATCCGATTCGGCTTTCGAGCATGAAGTAGATAGAGAATGCGGTCAATGCGGTTGTGACTATCACCACTGTGAAAGGGAAGAATCGGCGCATGAAAATGTGGGCGACGGGTATGGTCAACGTGCCGGCAACTGCGCTCACGATTCGCATTGCGAAAAGTTCGGATTCGAAGAAAGAAAACAGCGGAGCCGTTATGTAAAACTGCAGAGTCGGCACGCCCAGACTCGCACCGGAAAACTTACCGATCCACTCGCCCCCCATGATGCGATGTATCTCGGCAGCGTATGTGCTTTCGTCGATATTGATACCGGGCGAAGCATCGGCCAAGCCATCAATTCGCAGCCATGCCGCCAGCATCGTAATCGCAGCGACGATTAAGACTTCCAAAGCGAAGGCGATGCTGAAACTCACTTCGCGAGAGAAGATGGTGGCGCGTCGTTCGCTCGTCAATATTCTTGGCGGAACGAAGTCTGGCGGCCAATTCGAAGTCCGATCTAGAACTTCAGATACGCGGGATGTCGCTTTTCGTGTTGTAGCAACGACGGGATCAAAAAATGCGCGCTTCGTCGAACCAAACCGAGGTGACTCGGCATCTTCTGCAATTGGTGTCGCGCCGACGATACGATCAGTTCGTGCATCTGAACGTTGGACGGAATCTAAGCTGGTGCCGCAATACGCGCAGAACTTGTAAGACGGTTGCGCAGGGCTACCGCAATAAGGGCAGAACTGCACAACGGGATTTGCGGGTCGATCGGGCATCGGTCGTTCGGACCTAATGAAAGGCCGATTATTCGTGTCGGCTCAGCGCAAGCGACTGAAATTCCGCCATTTCCGCGCAGCCCAATCGACCTAATTCAAGCATCTCACCCAGTTGATTTGAGGTGAATGGAGCGGTTTCGGCTGTGCCTTGTATTTCCACGAAATCCCCAGATCCAGTCATCACAATGTTCATATCTACATCGGCTCTCGAATCCTCTTCATAAGGTAGATCGAGAACGCATCCGCCTCCCACGATACCAACGGAGATAGCCGCAATGCTGTCGCTCAGGATTCGATTCTTGGTTCCGCCTCGGATCGTTTCAATCGCCTTTGCCAATGCCACGTAACCACCGGTGATCGAAGCAGTACGGGTTCCGCCATCTGCGCGGAGAACGTCGCAATCTACCGTGATCATTCGCTCTCCGAGTGCCGCCATATCGGTGACCGCACGCAAAGACCTGCCGATCAGACGCTCGATCTCGCGACTACGACCACTGGTCGAGGCGCGCCGCCGATCGATCCTTTCGTCCGTCGAACGAGGCAACATTCCGTACTCGGCCGTGACCCAACCAGTGCCACGCCCGCGCATCCAACGCGGCACGTCGGTCGAGACCGTGGCAGTGCAGATGACATGCGTGTCACCGAGTTTGATCAGCGCCGAACCTTCGGCGTTCGGCATGAAATCCGGTTCAATCGAGACTGGGCGACACTGATTGGCAGCGCGCCCGTCTAACCGAATGATCTTGCTATCCATGGGAACCGTGTTTCTGCGAGTCTGTGTGATAGTCGAGCCAGTCGCGACACGGGCTCGTATAGGTGCTTTTTCATTTTGGCATAATCGTGACATCGCGAAGCGATCCTGTAGGTGTCGCGGAAAGGAACTGCTGTTATGAAGATCGTCGTTATGGGTGCCGGCGCGGTTGGTGCATATTACGGAGGCGCGCTGTTCAAGAGTGGCGCAGATGTGGTTCTGGTCGCGCGTGGCGAGCACGCCGACGTTATGTGCGAGCGCGGTTTGAGCATTGCCTCTCACTGGGGCGACTACGTCGTCCATCCTCGGATCGCGCTCATGCCAGAGGAGGCTGGGGTTGCCGACCTGGTGCTTCACTCCGTGAAGCTCTACTCCAACGCCGACACAATACCTACGATGGCGCCAATGGTCGGCGAAGAGACCGTGATTCTGACGGTGCAGAACGGCATCACTGGAGGGGAATCGCTCGCGGCGGCGTTCGGCTGGGAGAAGGTCTTGGAAGGGGCGACGTATATCGAAACCTCGATCGAGGCTCCCGGACGGATAGTCCAATCGGGCAACGCGGCGCGTATCGAGTTTGGTGAGCGCGACGGATCGGTTTCAACACGCGTCGAAAAGGTACGCGAGGCCCTTGATGTACCGGGGATTCAGGTCGATATCAGTTCAGACATCCGCGCTTCGCTATGGTCGAAGATGGTCGCAATCGGCGCGCTAGGTACGGTGGTCACCGCTGCCCGCGCCTCGTTACCAGAAGTGCTCGCGATGGAAGAAGGCGAAAATACGATCCGAACCGTCATGGAGGAGATCGTGGCGAGCGGCAAGGCGCAGGGCATCAGGTTCCCGAACCGCATCGTCGACACCAAGATGTCCGACGCCATCGCCGAAGCCGACGAATTTCAATCATCTCTCCAATTGGACTTCAACCGAGGAGGCAAGCTGGAGCTGGACGACATCCTAGGCGCGGCGGTTCGGCTTGGTAAGCAGGGCAGGATACCGATGCCCGCGAGTTCGGCACTCGTGATGTCGTTGCAGAAGTTCAAGAACGGCTCGTAAAGCTTGTTGTGAATTCGTAGACCGTTGTCCGCACCAACATTGCTTTCAGAGCCTGCGGCAACGGTCCTCCGTCGGCGCGCGATTTGCCATCTGGTTTATGATTGCCCATAAATTGCTGACTTGCGTTGACTTGCCATTGAGCGTTGGGAGGTGGGTTGGAAGTTGCCCTTGGCACGTCGGCGGGTGCGTTTCCCGAACGATTAGACGCGCAGACTTGAGAACATAGGAGAACAGAATAGATGGCGGCATTTGCATCGTCTCAGATCAGAAACATCGTTTTGGCGGCACACAGCGGGGCCGGAAAAACGACGCTCGCAGATGCCATGTACTACAAGACTGGCGTCGTCAATCGCCGAGGGCGGGTCGATGATCAGACGAGTCTCTCCGACTACGAACCCGAGGAGCAGGAGCGGGGATCGAGCGTGCAGATGGCGATCCTGCCGTGTTCGTGGAAAGAGCACAAAATCAACGTCCTTGACACGCCCGGTTACCCGGACTTCCGCGGTGACATGTTGTCTGCCATGCGGGTCGCGGACGTGGCGGTGATGTTGATCTCTGCACCTTCGGGCATCGAAGTGGGTTCGATTCAAGCGTGGTCAGCGGCAGAAGAGGCAGGATTGCCTCGCGTAATCGTCGTCAACAAACTTGATCGACCAGAAACGGATTTCGATGAGGTAGTAGCCATCATTCAAGATGCCTGGGGCAGAAACTGCGTGCCGGTGCAGGCGCCAGAGGGCAGTGGAGAGGGACTGACTGGCGTCACTGACCTTCTCGAAGGCGATGTCGCTGATATGCCGGAGGAGATGGTCGAGGCCATCGCCGAGTCCGACGATGACCTGATGATGATGTATCTCGAAGGTGAAGATGTATCGGCGGAAGAACTGCGAGAAGGACTCAAATCCGCGATCCAAGCCGGATCGGTGATACCCATCTTCGCCACTGCGGCCGACAAGGAAATCGGCGTCGAACAGCTGATGGACGCCATCATCGATCTGTTCCCGGCTCCCGAAGAAGAGTTGCCCGAGGGTGTGACGGAAGATAAGCCCGCGAACTTGATATTCAAGACCTCCGCCGACCCGTTCGTCGGCAAGGTCTCGTACCTGCGTGTTTACGGCTCGCCATTGCTGCCCAACTCGCAGTTAGTGACTGGGTCCAAAGGCGACAGCGAACGGATCGCACAGGTCTACTCCCCGGCAGGCAAAGAACTGACGGTTGTGGATGAAGCGGTACGCGGCGACATCGCGGCGGTCACCAAGTTGCAGGAGGCGTCGACGTACGACACGCTATGCGATCGCGACCACACGGTGGAACTGCCCGGTGCGGATCTTCCATCTCCGATTTTTGCGCTTGCGATCAGTCCCGAATCACAGTCGGACCTCGACAAGATGGCTTCGTCGCTGACCCGCATTACCGAAGAAGATCCCACGCTGAGACTGGAACGGAACGCCGAAACTAGCGAGTTGGTACTGCACGGCTTAGGCGATATTCACGTAGAGATGGCGATACAGCGAATCGCTCGGAAGTTCGAGGTCTCATTGACCACCTCGCTTCCCAAGATCGCGTATCGCGAGACAATCATGGCTAACGCCGATGTGGACTACAAACACAAGAAGCAATCTGGCGGCAGCGGACAGTATGGCCACGTCTTGATGCGCGTCGCACCGGCAGGAGCGGATTCCGGAATATCATTTTCCAGTTCCGTCGTCGGCGGCAACGTGCCGAGAGAGTACATCCCGTCCGTCGAAAAAGGTGTTCGCAACGCCGCGTCGCAGGGCGTATTGGCCGGTTTTCCGGTCGTCGGAATCGATGTCGAGCTATATGACGGCAGCTCACACTCGGTCGACTCGTCTGGTGTGGCTTTCGAGATCGCCGGAAGCATGGGTTTCCGACAAGCGATGCGCGATGCTCGACCCCAACTGCTCGAACCGGTTTTGAAGGTCGACGTCGTTGTCCCAGACGAAACCGCTGGCGACGTGATGGGCGACCTGAACCGCAAACGGGCCCGAATCAGCGGCATGGAGCCTCTGGGCAACGGATTCACCGTCGTAAAAGCCGAAGCGCCGACATCCACAATGCAAAGATACGCCGCCGATCTCCGATCGTTGACACAGGCGCGAGGGTCATTCAGCGTAGTAGTGGACCACTACGAAGTGGTCCCGGCGCAAGACACGGATCGCGTGATCGCGCAGTACGCGGAAGACAATCGCCGCTAGTCCCGGCGCACCGTCCACAGGCGTTTGCCGTCTGTTTCAAAAACGATGGCACCTAATCGGTCGGTACGAAAGACGCGATCTACGCCGACGGCGCGGTTTAACCGCGCCATCACCTCTTCGTCTGGGTGTCCGTATCGATTTTGTGTTCCCGCCGCTACAACGACGGCTGTTGGATTGACCGCTTGGATGAAAGTCGCGGTTGAGGATGTAGCGCTCCCATGGTGAGGCGCTTTGAATACGGTGGAAAGTAGATTCGCGTCCGAACTAGCTAGTCGGATTTCGGCGGAGCGTTCGATGTCACCCGTCAAGAGGAATGAGACATCGCCGTGGGTGAGCCTAGCAACTATCGATGCCGCATTCGCATCCGAGCAGGTAGTTGAGCCGTCCAGACAACCCGCGGATATGATCTCCAAGAAAACACCGTGGTCGAGTCCTATAGTCATCCCCGGTTGAGCGACGACCACGCTGTCGTGATCTGCAATCGCGGTCGACCAACTTTCGAAGGCACCGCTTGAAGCTTGCAACCCGGAATGAATGACTGATTCGACGTTGAATTCGCTCAATACGGCAGGCAGTCCGCCGACATGGTCTGTATCGGGATGCGTGAGCATCACGATGTCGATTTCCCGATCCCAGGGGAGCAATAGCGAGCCTAACGTATCGGCGACCTCCCGTTCATCTCCGCCGCCATCGATCAGCATTCGGTTGTCGTTCGGAGTGCGGACGAAGATCGACTCCCCGTAGCTGGTCTGCAAAAACGTCACCGTGAGTCGCAGCTCGGTCTCTTCCCTCGTGAACCAAGTAGCCCACATTCCGAAGCCGCCAACGAGCAGCACCACAGAAGCTGCGACCGCCAAGGCTTGGGTATGAGACTGATTGATGGCATGTCCAAAACTCGTGAAGGAGCGAGATTGAACGAGTCTAGAGCCCATGCCCTTTACGTACGGCCAACCGACTATCGCCGCGGCGATCGCAGCGTAGATCCCTGTAAGCGTCCAAGCTGACCACACGTCAAACGTGATCGGACCGGGTGGCAGGTTGGAAAAAAGGCTGGCGCTCGCATTCAGATATTGAGTCGCGGCTTGGACCGGGATCGATGCGATTACCGACACGGCTGGAAACGGTCCAACAACCGCGAGAGCCGCTGTCGAGAATATGAGAACCGGCATGGCGGGTGTCGCTACAAGAGTCGCTATCGGTCCCCACAACGGAACCACTTGAAAGTGCCAAGCCACCAATGGAAATGTTGCGACACTGGCCGCGATCGAAACGATCAACGATCCAACGACGAAACGTTTTAGGCGTGACATCGCCTCGGAAGGCAAGCCCTGCGCCCGATCTACACGAGCGACCTCAACGAATTCGTCGAGAACCGGCGCGACGAATGAGATTCCAAGCATGGCGGCGAAACTCAGTTGGAACGATAGCGAAGTTATGAGCGCTGGTTCCCAAGCGATCATCACCATCGCCGCAAGAGCCAACGCAGCCAAGGTGCGCGATCCGCGTCCCAAAAACCTCCCCAGAACGAAAACGCAGAACATGATCGCCGCACGAGTCACGGGAGGGGCGAATCCGGCAAGCGCAGCGTAAAGCAACACTAGGCAAACGGGAACGAGCAAGTAAACGGCACGCCTCCTGCCGAACATCAGCGCCAGTAACGCCATCGCGAAACCGCCGACCAAAGACACGTGCAGTCCGCTGATGGCCAGCAGATGAGCAACGCCCGCAGCTCTGAAATCGTTCGTGGTGCTAGTACTCAGCAACGAGCGATCGCCAGTCAGCAACGCCACCGGCAATCCGGCTTCCGATTCTGTGAGCGACCCCAGCAACCGATCCACCACAAACCATCTGGCTCGATCCAAAGGTCGGTTCCAGTGGTCTTCGCTAGGTTGGCGCACCGTATACAACGAATCGGATCGACCAGCGAAACGCGCGTCGTCGATAGTTACATCGCCGCCTCGCCAACAACCAAGCAGGAAAACGAGGCATAGCAACGCATAGGCGGCTCGGCGGCGTCCCAGTATCAAAGCAACAGCCGAAAGTGCGATCGCCGTCGAAAACAGCCAGAACGCAACGATCGGGATGTTTTGACCGGGCGCGAAGCCAAAGGCTATCGCAGACGCGACTCCGACGGCAAAAGCCGTGGATGCCCAGACAATTCTCATCTGACAACGACGAGCGGACGGATCGCTTCCAACGTCTTTGTGCCGATGCCGCTGATTTCAAGCAGCTGTTCGAGCGTTGAAAACCCTCCGACCGAGTCCCTGAAAGCTACGATCTGATTGGCCCGCGTATCTCCAATGCCCGGAAGCGATTTCAACTGCTCAACCGTCGCGATGTTGAGGTCAAGCGGGAATTCCGGCGAACTAGGCAACGATTGATTTCCGACAGATCGATCCAGCGCCCTGTCTTCGTCGCCTTCTTGAATCGCGAGAGTGTCGTCGGAGATCGGTGCCGACGCTGGCGTTACCGCAGGAACCACGATTCGCGCCCCATCCTTCACCGTTGCGGCGAGGTTGATGCTTTCAATCGCCGCCGATTCCGTCATCCCACCCGCGGCTTCGATAGCGTCGAGCACGCGATCTTCGCTCCTCAATTCGTAAACTCCCGGCATCCGAACCTCGCCCACGATTTGAACGACCGCGGGCGCGGGCGTTGGGATCAGTATCTCCACTTGTATGACACTCGCGTTGGTTGCGCCCCAGAAATATGCGCCCGTCAACGCAACGATGCCAGCGGTCGCGGCCAACAACCAGATAGCCAAATACCGCACTCGCGAGCCAGACGACGTGCCGTTGGCGGTTCTGTAATGTGGAGGCGGTTGTTCGCGCATAAGAAACGGAAAAGCTATACGAGACCAGACGTGAGACGCAATGTTAGTAACGAATAATAACGTGGGCTAACCGAATATGACAACCGCCAGCGTCAGCTTTTGTGAATGATTACTACGATTTTCGATGCACGTCGCAGGAAGTACCCCAGCCCAGGAACTCGCCTCCACGATTTCCGCCAACTTGGATGCATTAAGATCATGTAGATGTGAAATACGCGCGCCTGATCTGAAACACAGGTTTCGAAGCATCGAAATCACATCCGGCGAGGCGATTACAACCACTGGAAAAACACGGAGACGAGATTGAACATCGGCCCAAACGACGCCCTCATTGTGGTGGACGTGCAGAACGATTTCTGCCCCGGCGGAACGGCGGCAGTCGAGGACGGCGACGCTGTTGCCCGAAAGATGTCTGATTTGGCACTTAACTTCAGGACCAAGGAAGCGAGAGTCTTTGCCACCCAGGACTGGCACCCGACGTCGCACAAGAGCTTCGCCGAGAACGGCGGTATATGGCCAACTCACTGCGTACGCGGAACCGACGGCGCAGGATTTCATCGAGAACTTAAACTACCCGTCGGTAGCAGCATCATTCGCAAAGGGCAGGAAGCGCAAACCGATGCCTATTCCGGCTTCGATGGCACCAGTCTCGACGCCCATCTCAAGCGTCTCGAAGTTAAACGACTCTTCGTCGGAGGGTTGTCGACCGAATATGCGGTGCAGCACACGGTTTACGACGCGTTGCAGAAGGGCTACAACGCTTTCGTGATCACCGATGCGATATCGGCGGTCAACGCCAATCCCGACGACGACCAACGCGCGCTCGATTCGATGCTCGCAAGCGGTGCCAAGCCCGTCACCACTTCGGAACTGGCCGCCTGAGAATCACGAACGGCGGACTTTCGCCCGCCGCTCGATCAAGTTTCTGTCCCCTAGCTGATTAGTCGCGGCTTTGGGCGCCGTCGCGCTCGGCTAGATGAAGAGCGGACCAAAGATCAACGAAACGATCGCCATCAGTTTCAGCAGGATGTTAATCGCGGGGCCCGACGTGTCTTTGAATGGGTCGCCTACGGTGTCACCCGTCACCGCTGCGGCGTGAGGGTCTGAGCCCTTCCCGCCGAAGTGCCCGAGTTCGATGTATTTCTTGGCGTTGTCCCACGCGCCGCCGGCGTTTGCCATGAAAATGGCCAGTAAGAAGCCAGCGATGATAGAACCGGCCAGCATCCCGCCCAGCGCTTCAGCGCCGATGAAGAAACCGACAACGATCGGTGCCGCGATAGCGATGACGCCTGGCAAGATCATGGCTTTGAGCGAACCTCGAGTGCTGATATCGACAGCTCGTGCCGCGTCTGGACGAACCCCGGGCCGACCTTCACGCAGGCCAGGTATTTCACGGAATTGCCGGCGAACCTCTTCAATCATGTGCCCCGCAGCAATCCCTACTGCCTGCATGGTTAAGCCCGCGAACAGGAAAGGCAGAAGTGCTCCGATCAACGCGCCGACCAAAACCGTTGGTTGAAGAAGATCGAAACTGTAAATGTCTGTTACCTCTCCGTAGGCGACCATCAGCGCCATTGCAGTGAGTACAGCGGAGCCGATAGCGAATCCCTTGCCAGTAGCCGCAGTCGTGTTACCCAGCGCGTCCAAGGAGTCCGTTCGTTCTCGGACTTGGGGATCAAGTCCCGCTTGTTCGGCGATGCCACCCGCGTTGTCCGCTACCGGGCCATATGCATCAGTCGCCAGCGTGATGCCGAGAGTCGAGAGCATACCCACTGCTGCGAGCCCGATGCCGTACAAACCCATTCCATCGCTACCGCCGGCAAGCTCGTACGCGATCCATGTGCCAGCTGCAATTGCAGCGGTGGGGATAACGGTGCTGTAAAGGCCGATCGCAATGCCTGCGATGATGGTCGACGGGTGCCCAGTCTGAGATTGTTGCGCGATCCATTTGACAGGCGCAAACTCGTAGGAAGTAAAGTACTCGGTCGCGGTGCCGATTACCTGCCCAACTACAAGCCCCGTCACGATGACCCAGAAGAGGTTGAAACTCAGAGAATCGATCATCGCAATGTAGATGCCGCTCCCGATGAGCGCGAGTATCCCAGCACCGAAAATACCGAACCGAAGGCTCCACAGCAGACTGCCCATCGTGGCATCGTCTTTTGTTCGCACGATCACAGTGCCGACAATCGAGGAAACGATGCCGATACCGGCGAGAAACATCGGCAATATGATCATGGGTGCATCGACTTCCTTAATGTTGCCAACCGTCCACGCCAATGCGATCGTTGCAATGATCGATCCGGCGTACGACTCGAACAGGTCAGCACCCATGCCGGCCACATCGCCTACGTTGTCGCCAACGTTGTCTGCGATCACCGCCGGATTACGCGGGTCGTCTTCCGGCAATCCTGCTTCGACCTTACCCACAAGGTCAGCTCCGACATCTGCCGCCTTGGTATAGATGCCGCCGCCGACGCGGGCGAAAAGTGCGATGGAGGAGGCTCCGAAACCAAAACCTGCTATGACGTTCGGGTTGCCGAAGATCAGCCAGAGCGCGGTGACGCCGATGATTCCTATCCCTACGACTGTGAGACCCATCACAGCACCACTGTTGAACGCGACGCGCAACGCCGGATTGAGCCCGGACTCAGCGGCTGTGGCGGTGCGGGTGTTGCCACGCACGGCGATGTTCATGCCGATATAGCCGGCAAGCGCGGAACCGATGGCGCCAGCGAGGTAGGCGATCGCCGTCCACGGCCCCGTTGCAGAGAAGTTTCCGCCTTTAATCAACTTCTCAATGGTTGAGTTGCCCGTGACGTTGAAGTCGATGAAGACGGTCAGGACGATGAAAATCAGGACCACGAACGCGGCCAGAATGGTGTACTCCCTTCGCAAGAAAGCCATCGCGCCTTCTTGGATCAGGTTCCCGATCTCTTGGACTGCGGCACCGCCCGAAGCACGGTTGGTCACCATTCTGAAGAGAACAGCAGCCACCACAAGGGCGAGAACTCCAGCACCTATAGACACAAACAACTCGGTCATTTAATACGCGTCCTTACTAACGCCGCACGACGGAATCCGACACAGGACGCCCGACCATCCGTCATCATTTCGCCGACACGCCCAAATCCCGATTCTAAGCGACCTATTAGTCGAGCGTACGATCAGATGTCGCCCCAAATGCGGCTTTGGTTAACTTGGACGCGTGACACAGTATGCAGTTGGCTTCAAGGATTGCTTGCGGCGCTAATGCGGTTTATCGGAAAATCGGGGAAGTGTTGCTGCCAAGTTTGGATGTTTAACACCAGACAACCTTGCACCAACGCCCTCTGCCAAGACGCGGTGCTCGGGATTCCAGAAGGGAGTTTCTGATTTAACGCAATTGCCCGTGGTCCAAGCAGGGCGGCATCTTGACCGTCCAATGTGACGAGCAGAAGATAGAAAATGGGTTTGTTCGCACGACCCGATGCCAATTCATACAGAAATGTGTCACGAAACTTGTAGATGAAATCGCTGTCAAGTTGGCCGCTCTGGAAACGTCTCACGAATTCAGTGACATCACTCCCCATCGCACTAGGATGCATAGGGTCCTTGAATTCGACAAACAGGAAACTGTCGGGCAGCTCAACGATGAAATCTACCGCTTTCATGGAAAACAAGAGACCATGACGCTGTTCATCATCGAATTTGCGGGCATGATCGGCACCCGCAAATGAAACTTCGAGGTCATCCTCTTGAAAGACGGTCACGAGTCCGGCCACATGCCTTTGATGGCTCTCTCGACGTCGCGATCGTAAAGGTCCGAAAAAGTATCCAGGATGGCGTTAGGGTGAATGTGATCGAAGCGACTGAACGTTCGACAGTCAATCTCGCCCGTCTCCTTGTCCCTGAAGAGAGAGTGGAACGCTACTTCGTCGTCGTCTGTCATCTGCAGGTCAAGTTCCTTGAGGATGACGTAATCATGCGTTGCGAGGAAGATCTGCACGCCGCTTCTCTGCAATATGAGAAGTGTTTCGATAACGGATCGGTAAAGCCTCGGGTTGAGGTTTGTTTCAGGTTCGTCCCAGAACAGAACGGAACTATCGCCCAGTGTTCCGTTCTGAATCAGAAGCCAGATAAGGCCCAGTTTCCGCAACCCTTCGGCGAGCAGAGTGAACTCAAGATCGCCGTACCGGTTCCTCAACACGAACTCCTCGTTCACGTAGACAATCCTGCCACCTACTATGCTTCGGATCTTCGAAAGCAGTTTTTTGCGTACGGCGTCTTCAGGGGCGCGAAGTGGGGGTCTGAATGCCCGCGTCAGAATATCGGCGTAGACTGCCTCGAAATGCAATTCCGAAGTCTCGTAAAGGGATCGAAAACCCGGTGCGTTCGCTAGCATGTCCTTCACCGGGATGAATGCGCTCCGTATCCGTCGTTTCTCCCAATCCTCGGCACCAGTCATCACAACGGAACTCGGCAATTTCACGTGAGTCGAAAAAGACGCGCTGATACTCCGGTCGTGATCGTAGACGGCCAAATGGCACTTGCCACCTCCTGGACGCTTCACCATTCGTCCTACCGCACGGCGACGCGGCAACATCGCGTTGACCAATGTTTCGGCGAATGTAGACCTACCAATGGTCACGTCACAAGCGGCGTAGCACACCTTCATCAAATGCGTCTTGCCAGTCCCGTTTTCCCCGACAAACACGTTGATGCCCGGCGAGAACTCAACGTCCAAAGACTCGAAAGCGGTGAAGCGCTCTAATTTTGCTCGCGTAAGAACCATTGGTTGATGTCAACTCGAATCGTCAACTAACATCCAAGCAAGATCGAAGGAGTTGACAATTGAAAACAATGATGATTGCGATAGTAGTCATGGTAACAGGAATTGTGGCAATAGGAGCATGGGGCATTAACTGGGAAGGCATCGGAGATCCGCCAGAAGCGACCGCAACACCAATGCCCACGTCGACGCCGGAGCCGAGTCCGACGCCGTTGCCCACGCCCATGCCGGGGCCGACTGAGACGCCTGTCCCAACATCCACGCCGTTCCCAACGCTCACGCTTACTCCGATGCTCACACCGACGGCTACGCCGATTTCGCAAGGGGAGGCAGAAGCTATTCGAGAAGCGATAGGAGGTCCAGAATCATGTCATCTGCCAACGCGACGTATCCCCGATTACTGCATTTTTAAGGCACGCTTCGATTTGGCCGACAGTTTCGGACGCAAGCTGAATGGTGTGAAGGGTCGAGCGTCGAGTCTAGACAGGATCGAATGTATGTTCAATGGAATTCAGTGCATAGGAGGATGGGCGAGCAGTGGCTTGAGATTGGCGTTGCAAGTGCATGAGCCTTATATCCGGGCAAGAAACGACTTGGCAGCAGCACTCAAAGAATTTCATCGAGCTTATTACGACAGCAAAATCTGCGAAAAAGACCAAGAAGGAAATACGACACGATGTTTAGAAACGGTGGACGAGGCTCTCGATGATCCCAAGTATGAAGGTGTTAGAGCGCTCTTGAGATCGAAGGTAAAAGCGGTTCGTGATGCATGGAAGGCTTTCAAGGTAGAACATCGTGCGCTGTATCAGATCCACGGCATGGATCGATGAGCACGCGACTGTCGTTCACGGAGCCCACAGTATCTCGTCTGTTTCTGCAGCCGTCAGATAGACGAGCAGCCAGTTGTTGACCCATGCGTTCCTATCGAATTTGCCAGCAGACGTGGACGATGACGGAATAGTGGTTATTCTATGCTATCGAAATTAGATCGACGTTAAACGGCGAGCCGTTGCGATGTAAACGACGGTGGTCGAGTAACCAGACGGGCCGTGTCACCCTAAAGATTTTGCTGCCGCAAACCGTTCCACGAGGTCCCGCATCGCGGCACCAGGATCCGCCGCCAAGGTAACTGCGGTTGCCACACAAACACAATCCGCCCCAGCTTCGGCGACGGGGGCGATGTTATCTGCTTTGATCCCTCCGATCGCAACGATTGGAGCAGTTACGCGCTCAGATACCGCCCGGAGCGTCGAGAGTCCGGCAGGGCGCGTGTCAGATTTGGTATCGGTCTCATAGATCGAACCCACGGCGATGTAATCCGCACCTTCGTCAAATGAAGTCAACGCTTCGCTTAGCAGGGCATTGGATTTGCCTACGATCTGATCGGGTTGCAGAATCGCTCGACACTCGGCGATGGATAGATCGCCCTGTCCCACATGGACTCCGTCTGCGCCTACTTCAGAGGCGATGTCCGGGTAATCGTTGACGATGAAGACGGTGTCGTTTTCTCGGCAAATATCCTCGATCGCCTTTGCCTCAGCAGTGACGATCGACTTCGATACGTTCTTGTGACGGAGTTGGATTACCGCCGCGCCAGCGGATGCGGTCGCTTCGGCAACCGTGAAAATGTCACGACCACCGCAATGGTCCGGATCGATGATCACATATATGCCGCCGACGAACTTTGCGGCGGCGGATCGACGTTTCACGGTTAATCCGTTACGACGCCTCGGACGCCAACACGCCGGCCTCAGCCCAGTTCGACCTCGGCGTGTCGTGGATCACCACTGTGGTCGCTTCGGCAGGGACTCCCGCGGCATCCGTCAAGACCTCTGTGACGCCCTTGACGATCGCCGACTTCTGCTCGTCGGTGCGCCCTTCGAACATGTGGATGTGAACAACTGGCATGACGGGATCAATCTCCTTCAGGTGTCGAATTTCGTCGCTGAATTATAAACGCGCAGGTCGCAACGCCTATCGCATCAATGGCCTTCCGAGAGCCTGAACGCCAAAGCCGCCGGGAGACCCGCGGCGAGGATCAGATCCTGCGCCAAAGACACGTCGTACTCGACGCGATGGAACTCGATACGAACCGATTTGTGATCATCATCGACATGCAATATGGCGTAGGCCGCGCGCGGATCTCCGTCTCGCGGCTGTCCGACGCTGCCCGGGTTGGCGAACCATCGAAGATTCGCGAGCACGACCTCGTCGCCGTCGGCAGCCTGTTTAACCCGCCAAGTCCCAGAGGCGTCTCGCCCGAATATCGAAGGTATGTGGGTGTGTCCATGAACACATCCAAGCGTTTGGAAATGCTCCAAGTTCAACTCCCCGATCCTCGACGTGAACATGTACTCCCAGATCGGGTTACGCGGTGTCCCGTGACAGATCGTAACGCCGAGTCTTTCCACCAACAACGGCAACGCGATCAAGAACTCCTTGACATCGCGATCCAATTCGCGCGCCGTCCAATCTGCCGCCGCCCCTGCTACCGGGTTGAAGTTAGCAGTCGAAATCTCGCCAATGGCGGCGACTTCGTGGTTGCCTTTTACTGCGGTGAGATCTGGCAGCGAACGCAAGCGTTCGACAACCTCGTTTGGCTGAGCGCCGTAACCCACGCTGTCACCCATGACCCAAACCTCCGAACTCACCCCGCGCATGTCCGCATCCTCCAGCACGGCATCGAGCGCAGGCAAGTTCCCGTGGATGTCAGAGAGGAGCAGAACAGAGGTCATTTCGAGGCCGATTCCCCGGCTCGGAGCAAATGAATAGCCCAAATATAATCGGTGATATGCAATCCGACGAGCGTTCTGCCCATGCGCCGATCAGCGAATCGGATCTCGTGGAAATCATCAAGCAACGAGTCAACTGCAGTGGCTCGGTACCGGACGATGAAGTGGGAGTCGGCGACGACGCTGCCGTGTTGCGATTCGATGCAGACCGCATCGTTTTGACCGCCGACGCAATGGTGGATGGTGTTCATTTCCTTTCGGAGACCATGACATGGCACGACATCGGTTGGAAGTGCATCGTGTCGAACCAGAGCGACATCGCCGCAATGGGCGCACAACCAGAACACGCGGTTCTGACTTTAGCGATCCCCGCAACCACCCGCGTCGGCGATCTTGACGAGGTCCTGTCTGGTGTGATCGGTGCCTTAGACCAGTACGGCGGAAGGCTCGTAGGAGGCGATACCGTTTCTTCCGACAGAATCATCATCAGCGTTTCGATGACCGGTCGTCTCACGAGTGAAAACCAACCGCTGAAACGTGATACTGCTCGGCCGGGAGACCTCGTAGCGGTGACGGGCCCGCTCGGCGGGTCTGCAGGCGGCCTGATGGCGATGACCGAGGCATCGAAGGGAATTGATCCTGCAAGTCACGACGACGCGTCGAAGTTGATGTCACTGCATTTCCGCCCGAGCCCGCGCGTAGACTTGGCAGCCAAGCTCGTCAGCGCGGGTGCGAAGTGCGCGATGGACGTCAGTGACGGACTATTGCTGGATTTGGAGCGGATATGTGTAGCAAGCGGTGTCGACGCGGTCGTCGAAGCCGCCCGAGTTCCCGTCGAACCTGCATTACGACGCGCATACCCTGAAGTTGCCACGGAGTTGGCTCTAACCGGCGGCGAAGACTACGAGTTGGTTTATACGGCAGACGCAGGAACGATTGCCAAGGTCAACGCGGCTCAACCGGACGCTGAACAAGTCGATTTCGGAATTGTGGGCGAAATCGTCCCCCGACAAGGAATTGACGCAAAGGTAACCGTATTGGATGAAGTAGGTCGTGAGATCGAATTCGATGCTAAGGGCTGGGACCATTTCGCGAGGTAGAACCAAGAGTTGATCCAAAGCGACACATACCAAGTCGGCAGCGAATCCGAAGCGCAGACCGAAGCCATCGGGCGAACCA
Source organism: Dehalococcoidia bacterium (assembly GCA_965203505.1). Classification (GTDB taxonomy): domain Bacteria; phylum Chloroflexota; class Dehalococcoidia; order Lucifugimonadales; family Lucifugimonadaceae; genus Bin127. The sequence goes on along the minus strand of OZ241880.1, from coordinate 2,406,313 downwards.
TCGGCGCGGTGGTCCAAGCTGGCGACGCATTGTTTCTGCACGGCGAGATGGGTGCTGGCAAAACCTGTCTGACACGCGGCATCGCATTGGGCGCCGAGTGCGAAGTCTCCGCGCGTAGCCCGACGTTCATCATCCTGGCCGAATACCCCGGCAGGGTACGGATCTTCCACTGCGATCTATATCGCATCACTGGCGCATCCGAAGTCTACGAACTCGCCTTGGACGAAACATTGGATCGTGGTGCACTCGTGGTCGAATGGCCAGGAAACGCCGACGGCGAGCTACCCGAAGACGGGCTCGAAATTCGATTTGCATCCGGGCCCTCGGCAGAACACCGCCAACTGTCGATGTCTGCCAACGGCCCCAGATCCGAAGATTTGCTCAACCGGATTACAAGCGCCTTGCAGGAGCACACCCCGCGATGAAGGTGCTGGGAATTGATACATCCACCAGCTTCGCGGGCGTCGGACTGAGCGTGGGCGGTGAGATTTCGACCCATACTTGGTGGTCGCGCCACAACCATGGACGAGAGGTCATGCCCGCGGTCATGCGTTTATTGAATACCGCTGGTATCGAGGCCTGCGATCTAGATGCCGTCGCCGTAGCGCTAGGTCCGGGCGGCTTCAGCGCAGTTCGCGTCGGCATAGCCACTGGTCAAGGACTGGTAGCACCGACAAGCAAGCCACTGATCGGCGTTCCCACCCACCTGATCCAGAGTTACACCCATCGAGATCAAATCGACAAACGAATCGTGTCGTTAATCCCGATCGGACGCCGTCAAGTTTCATACGCCGCGTTTGCAGGTCCAATGACCGCCGTTGACGAACCGACCGAAATCGGCATCTGCGAAATCACCGAGGTCGATTATCGTTTCAGTGACGGCGAAACGATTCTATGTGGCGAAGGCGCGGTCGAAACACCCCCGGAAAAAGCGGACACGCGTCCCGTACGCGACCCTCACCACTTGCTCGCAATTGCCTTGGCACGTATCGAATGTGGACATGGCGTTGGCGACGCTGTCGAACCTGTCTATTCGCGCCCACCAACGATCACCGCACCTAAGCGAATGTAAACGGCACCGCCAAAAGCGTCTTGCACAATAGAAGTTTGGCGCGTCGAATACTTGAGACGAGATACTCGTCGAGGACACGAAAAACATGGATCTAGAGCGAACGTTGGTGTTGGTTAAACCTGACGGTGTGCAGCGAGCCTTGGTCGGCACAATTCTGGGGCGGCTAGAAGCGACAGGGATGAAAATCGTCAGCATGAAGTTGATGCAGGTGAGCGATGCGTTGGCCCAACGCCACTACGCAGAGCACGAAGGCAAACCGTTCTACGAAGGTCTCGTGAATTACATCACATCAGCACCGGTCGTCGCGCTGTGCTTGGAAGGTCCGGACGCAATCGCCATCACCCGCAAACTGATGGGCGCAACTAGCCCCAGCGACGCCGCACCGGGGACGATCCGCGGTGACTTTGGCGTCGAGATCAGCCGCAACTTGGTACACGGATCGGCGAACGAAAACGACGCTGCGCGTGAAGTCGGACTGTTCTTCAGCGATGAAGAACTGATCGACTACGCCAGGGCGAATGACATCTGGATCGTCTCCGACGAAGACTGAACCGAACGGTTACTGAAGCCGTACTACCTCGGTAGCTTGGGACCAGAGTCCCTCGAGATCGTAGAACTCACGCGTCTCTCGGTTGAAAAGGTGGACGATAAAGCCGGGGAAGTCTATCAACAGCCAACCACCTGCTCCGGATCCTTCTCGATGGTTGCGCCTAGTTCCGAACTGCCGGATCTTACGTTCTATCCGGTCTGCCAGCATCTCGAGATGACGCTCAGTCTCACCGCTCGCAATCACGAAGTAGTCGGTGAAATCGCTGACGTTTCGGGTGTCCAGCAGAACTACATCGGCCCCGAGATTGGCTGACGCCTCTTCAAGCGCGGCACGAGCAAGTTCCTCGATCGAAGTGACAGCGGTTGTATCGCTTGTGGTCGTTGCCATCTTATTTCGGATTATATCGGTATCGACCAACACTCAATTCTGAGAGTGCCACAGCAGGTTACGCATCGCGCTTGGTTTTATTCTGGAAAGGAGCGGTATCTGGCAAACGATGAACCGTTTGCGAGACTGAAAGCCCACAAATCTGCGGAAACCGAATTCATCTGATGACTAACAGCAAAAAGCGAGCCCTTGTGGCGATGAGCGGCGGGGTCGACTCCTCAGTCGCCGCGGCGTTGCTGGCGCGCGAGGGTTACGACGTCGTCGGTGTCACGATGCGTCTGTTTCCCGCGCCGTTCGAAGGCGCGGGCAAACTGTCCAAGTCTTGCTGTTCCTTGGAAGACGTCGAAGACGCACGCGCCACTTGTCGAATCATCGGTGCCCAGCACTACTACATGAACTTTGAGAAGGAGTTCCAGCAGCACGTCATCGACTACTTTGTCGGCGAGTACCGGCAGGGCAGAACACCACACCCATGTCTCGCCTGCAACGACAGGTTGAAGTTCAGCTTTCTGATGGAACGTGCCGAGTTGATGGGGGCTGACATCGTCGCGACGGGGCACTATGCCAGGATCGATTGCGACGAAAACGGGCACTATTCACTGATGCGCGGAGCCGACGAATTGAAGGACCAAGGCTACGTGCTCTACAACCTGCGTCAAGACCAGTTGCGCAGGCTCAGATTCCCCGTCGGCGGTTTCAGCAAAGACGAGATCCGCGACATTGCGCGAGACGAAGGATTACCCGTCGCCGACAAGCCCGATTCGCAGGACATCTGCTTCATTCCCACAGGCACGTATCGCGAGTTCGTGGCAGAGCGTCTCGAAGAGCCGACCACAGGCGTCGTCGTCGACGTTGAAGGCAATGTGCTTGCCGAACACGACGGGATTCATCAGTTCACCATCGGGCAGCGCAAGGGATTACCGATCCCCGGCGGCAGAAAGCGTCCGATCTACGTGACATCCATCAACTCGAAGTCAGGCACCGTGACGGTAGGTTCGGTGGAAGGCCTCTTGCGCCAAGAGGTATACGCTTCTGCAGTCAACTGGATCGATGGATACCCTCCGACGGACATCGATCTGACCGCGAAAATTCGTTACCGCAGTCCTGAAGAACCGGCTTCGATCGAGATGCTGACCTCGGAAATTGGGAAAGTCACATTCTCAAAGCCGATGCGAGCTTGCACGCCCGGACAGGCGATCGTCTTCTACGCAGGCGAAAAAGTCCTAGGTGGCGGCTTCATTGAACTCGAATCCCCTTTGGCGGACGCTACAATCGCGCCCGATTTAGCCGCGGCCGCTTAGCCAGTTCGCCAACCCAATCGAACAGCAAGCGAGTTTAGCGTATGCTGTTCGCGTCATGGCCCTGGCGAAAAATGGGGAAACTGGTCCGGATTTCGCGCTCGAATTGGATTGTCGCAGTTCCGGCTATCGCGTCATCGCCGGTGTCGACGAAGCCGGAAGGGGCGCGCTTGCCGGCCCTGTCGTCGCCGCGGCAGTTGTACTCCCGCACGATCTGCCCGAAGAAAAAGCCGCCCTCATCGACGATTCCAAGAAACTCACCGCCGATCAAAGAGAGATCGCCTTCGGTGAGATACGTACCGCCGCGAATTCGTTCGGCGTCGGCATCGTGCCGGCTGAGCGGATCGACGAACTCGGTATCGTTCCCGCGACCAAGCTGGCCATGCGCGACGCGATCCGCGGCGTCCGGTGGAGAGTCGACTTTCTGCTCATCGACGCCGTAACCAACATCGGAACAGCAACACCTTCGAAATCCATAATCCGGGGCGACTCCAAATCTCTCTCTATCGCCGCCGCATCGATCCTCGCCAAGGTCACCCGCGACCGCATCATGGCCGACCAGTTCGAAGCGCAATACCCCGGCTACGGATTCGCCCACCACAAGGGTTACGGCACAGCTGTCCACATGGAAGCACTAGAAAAACTTGGTGCAAGCCCGGTCCATCGCCAGACCTTCAAACCAGTCGCCAAAGTTGTCGCTGATAGATCATGGGCGGCACTAGGAACAACCTCCGCTTCAAACATCGCCGAACGCGGAGGAATGAACCTACCCAACGGCTTGGGTTCAAACGCCGAAGAGGCCGCCGTCGACCATCTGCGAGATCTCGGCTACCGCATCATCGACCGCAACTACAAGACCCGTTACGGCGAAGTCGACATCATCGCACAAATCGGCTCCGAGTGGGTCTTCATCGAGGTCAAGGCGCGCAACTCGAACGAGTTCGGAACGCCGGCCGAGTCGTTGACACCCGCCAAACTTCACCGCATCGAGAACGCCGCGCTCGGATACCTCGCCTCCGAGGTGGGATCCAAAGTCGTGGATTGGCGCATCGATTTCGTCGGCGTCACGAGATCGTCAGACGGACGGCACCTCAACTTTGATGTGATCCGCAACGCGCACTACTGATCAGCAGCGTCGCCGATCAGAAAACCGCGATTGGGTTGACCGGCGAGCCGGTAACAGTCGGCAGTCTCAGCGGCAAAATGTTGATGAGAAACTCCCACCTTCCCCGTTGCTGACACGCCACCGCCAGATCGTCTAGCCACGCATTGTCGAGAATCCAAAGCCCCATGCCAACAATACCGACTTGATGGACCGGATTGCTGAATCGCTCGTAACCCGAAGGCTGCACATCGTTACCCGTGTCGGAACCCATGACCGCGACACCACGCTCATGCATCAACGGCAGGATTTCTGGTTTCGGACCTGACGACCCGGCGACATAAGCGTCAACCGGCCCCAGCTCTTCCCGCATGCCGAGTTGTCCAGTTCGCAGCAGAAGCACATCGCCTTGGCGAACCTTGAAGCCACACCTCTCTTCAGCAGCCGCGATGTCGTCGATTCCCACACCGTCGCCACGTTCGATGTAACGGATATTCCGCAGCATCGGCGCGTCCACGAGCACACCCCGAGTGATGATGCCTCCCACCGCCGCTGTAACGTCCAATTCCGTTGCGCCGTCGGCGACCGTGACGACAGACGACGACCTACCGTTGTACGCCTTGCCATCCCAGAAGAAGTGGGCCAACGAATCTACGTGCGTCACCGTATGACCATGAAACACAAGGCCGAAATAGTCGATTGCCACCTGACGGTCCGGCCCCTCGCCAGGCCTGTAAACATCCCCAGAACCGATCATGTAATGCTGCGGCGGACGCGGCACATCAACAGCCGCTTCGAACCCGACAGGTCGTGCGCACGACACCGTGGAATGCTCCTCCACGAGCGACATCGCATCCTGCATAGACCCCGCGCTCAGGTAGTTAAGAGTACCCCGTTCATCGTCCTCACCCCATCGACCCCAGTTGTTCAAATCCTCATAAAGCCATTGGAGCAGATCGTCTTGGGAGGGAGCATTGGTGGACATCGGTTAACGTTCTTGCATTACTAGGTGTTGCGAAGCTCGACGCAACAATCTCGACGCGATCTCTAAGTTTCGATCCCTGCGGTTGCGAGACCAAACCCGCGTCTTAATCTTAGCCAAATAGGTTATGCCGGCGATAGACAACGAAGCAGAACAGAGAATCGGTTCCCCCAGGGTTGCGAAGGCCAATGACAACATCAGCGAAAACAGCAACACGCTGAGTCCAATGCCCTGAGCGATCAACCGGATCATATGGCGACCTGCAATTACGTCATCCTCGGTTTTGCGAGCTGCATCTCGAAGATCCGAGCCTCTATCTTTGACACGTTTGGCGGTGCCGGGCGCGATGCCATCGAGTTTTTCAAGCAGTTGTGGCGGTGGCGATACCACTCGCGAGCAAGTTGCTTCGTTGACAATACGGTCGATGCGCCTATCCGCTCTCGTTTCATCCACGGCGTCCCACATCGCTTCTGCAGTTCCAGCCGATTCCATCGTCGTGCCAAACTGATCCAGAACAGCAGACCTGACACGAGATTCGATTGATCCAGGATCAATGCCTCTCACGTTGAACATATCTCCGAATCCTTCGATCATCGCCTCGGTATTCGTTCCGTGGAGATGACGAAAAATCGTTCCGTAACTGATTTCCGCGGTGTCGTCTACCGCGTCAGCGTATTCGTTTTCAGACATCTGAGAATTCGCATCATGCTCATGCGATCTTGACAATCGAACAATGATTATAACGCGTGTTTAACCGAATTAACGTATTTCGCTCCCGAAACCCAAATCGTGGTCAAGATTCCATCTTGACGATATGAACCTCACCGCAAGTTAAAATCACAAGTGGCGCGCTAGCTCAATTGGCAGAGCAAGTGACTCTTAATCACTAGGTTCGGGGTTCGAGTCCCCGGCGCGTCACCAGCGCCCGTTCCCAAGAGCCGCGCTCCATCGCCAGAGGCGACGTCCCAATTTCACTACGTTCGGTCGGCCAAGGTCTTTCCCCGCATTCGCCCCGACATCTCCCGCATGTCCCATCACAACTCGTCCCGATTCGTCAGTTCTCGTCGAGCCTTCCCGATCTGAAATCACACTCGACACCCGGGTGTCCTAGGGAAGAATCTCCAGTTTACGTAATAGGCGCGGGAGAACGAGTCTCGCGCGACGCGTCGCAGTCCCGAGTAAAATGCGAGTTTCGTCGCAACGGTGTAACATTTGGCTGGAATCCACATCCTGTTTCGCACTGAATGGTTGATACCGCTCAATCTTAGTGTGAAGGAAGCAGAGCCGAGTAATGATGAAAGCAATACGAATCGGAAAGTTCACTTCGATAGTGAGCGCTCTAATCGCCCTGTTAACAGTCGCAATCGCATGCGGCGGCGAGACCGTCGTGCAGACCGTGGTGGTAGAGAAAGAGGTGACTCGAGTCGAGAGAGTCGTCGAGACCGTGGTCGTCGAAAAACCGGTCACCAAAATCGAACGGGTCGTAGAGACCGTGGTGGTTGAGAAAGAGGTCGCGGGTGAGACGGTAAAGGTCGTAGAGACCGTTGTTGTCGAAAGACCGGTAACCCGTGTCGAAAAGGTCGTCGAGACAGTTGAAGTTGAGGTCGAAAAGGTCGTCGAGGTCGAAAAGCAGGTCGTTGCGACCGTCGTGGTCGAGAGACAGGTAATCGCAACTGCAACTCCCCGTCCAGCGGGCGAAGAGGTCATGCCGGCCGCTGGCAAAGATCTCGTCTTGGGCGTCAACTTGATTCCGCCGCCGATATTCGTGCCTTCGTTCATGAACTTCCAAGTCGAAACGTTCCAGGCCATGGGCATGTTTGAAGGGCTACTCCACGCGTCTCACGTTGACCCGCCGTTGGTGAATCGTGACTACAGCCTTTACAACGAAGGGATCGCCGAATCTTGGGACCTCGCAGAGGATCTGAGCTCGCTGACGTTCCATCTTCGAGATGACGTGATGTTCCATAAGGGTTGGGGGCGCGTAACTGCCGAAGATGTCGTTTGGAGCTTCGAAAGCGTCATGAGCGAAGGCACGCGCTCTACACGTGGCCCCCAGATCCGAGAATGGGTCGCTTGGAACTCGACCGAGGATTCAGGTTGGAACGTGATCGATGATGAGACCGTTCGCCTCGATCTGCAGGATCTATTGCCGACATGGGCCTCCGCGCTGAGCAACGTCGGCGGCGGCACGCCCGTGATCGTGTCCAAGAAACTGTATGACGAGCGAGGTGAGAACTCCGCTCTGACCACTTCGGTGGGTACTGGTCCGCTCAATGCAATCGAGTGGGTCTCGGATGACCACATCCTTGCAGTGCCGTTCGAGGAGCACTATCGAATTGTGCCGACAGTAAGTTCGGTTCGCTGGGTGTTGATGCCCGAACCTGCGACGCAAATAGCGGCATTCAGAGTAGGCGAGATCCACATGGCACCTATGGCACCCCGATTCGCAGTATCTGCACTGGAAGCTGTGGACGATTCATGGGCCAGAGAAGTTGGTGCAGGAAACCCGCAGACAGTGCTCTTCGCTGGCAACTTCTGGTCCACCACACACCCCGAGACTGGAGAGACCGAGGATACTCACGGTCCAATAAACCAACGAGAAGGATTCCTTCCGGACGACGATCACCCCTGGATCGGCGACCCGAGCGATGAAGCCTCAATGGAGGAAGCGAGGAAGTATCGCTGGGCCCTGGCAATGGCAGTAGATCGCGAGCAGCTCTTGCGGGATGCTCAGGGAGGATTCGGATGGGCGGCTTACACTCGCATCGACGTTCACCCCGGGAACCCGTTGTGGAAGGACGACTGGCTTATTCCCTACGATCTGGAACTCGCGAAGCAGTACATAGCCGAGTCGAGGACTGGCGAGTGCGGAAACTTCACGATGCACATCGCAAATGATCGCGCAATGAACTTCGACGTCGGTCAGGCGATCGGTCAGTTCTGGCGCGCCCTCGGCTGCGAGGTCGAGTTCGATCAGACCGGCTACCGAACCGCGCGTCCGAGACTCGTAAACCGTCAGAAACAGATCCCTTGGATGCAAACCATTGGGCGTGGGTTCCTGCCTGACGCCAGGATATGTTGTGGATGGCCGTCTGCTGGTTACAACGAAGGCATGGAGTGGCCCGACGAGATTTACAAGAAGGCGCTTCAGAATCTGGACATTGAAAACACGACTTACGAGCAACGTGTCCAGAACAACATAGAAATCCAGGACTGGTTCACCCACTGGATGCTGGTGTCGCCGTACACGGTGCTCCCGACCATTGTGGTCATAAGACCTGAAGTCGCGGATTGGACGCCGTACGGTACCTCCGGTCCATTGGTCAACAACCTCGCCAGCGTGATCATGCGGTAGTTTCAAGCGAAACCGGTCGCATCAATCTGTGAGCGACCAAGTCTCCCTGATCTCCGGGGAGGCATGGTTGCTCTGCGACGGCATTGGAGGACGGAGAACATAGTTGAAGCGGTTCCTCGCAAAGCGGCTGATCGCATCCATCGTCATCATGTGGTTCGCGACGGTGCTCGTGTTCAGTCTGTCCCGAGCCGCGGGAGATCCGACGTTCCTCTTCATCAGCGAATACACGACTGATGAGGTAATCGCCGAATGGCGAAAGGAGTTCGGCCTCGATCGTCCTTACCCGATCCAGTACCTGACTTGGTTGTGGACGGCCATGCGAGGCGATTTCGGCGCTTCTTTGAACGAAGCGCGCCCTGCGATTGACGTGGTCGTACAGAAGGTTCCGGCGACGCTACAGTTGGCCGGCGTCTCCTTTGCTTTCGCCATCGCGGTCGGGATACCTATAGGTGCTCTTTCGGCCGTCCGCCGAGGATCCTGGTGGGACCTGTTCGGGAGGGTCATCGCCCTCATCGGCCAGGCGACGCCCAATTTCTGGATGGGGATCATGCTCGTCCTGCTCTTTTCAGTTCAATTCGAGCTGTTGCCCACTTCCGGTCGCGGTGGTATGGATCACTACGTGTTGCCGGCCATAACACTTGGTTCCGGGTCCGCTGCGGGTTTGGTCAGGTTGACACGCTCCGCCATGTTGGAAATGCTCGATTCGGAGTTCGTAAAGTTCGCCCGAGCCAAAGGTGTGTCCGGGGAATCAGTAGTGTGGAAGCACGCGTTCCGAAACTCATTGATCGTGCCCATCACCTATGCAGGGCTCATCCTCGCCGGGTTTACCACCGGAACCGTCGTCGTCGAAACAGTGTTCGGTTGGCCCGGCCTGGGGCGTCTTGCCGTAACAGCCACGAACGACAACGACTTCCCGGTCATGAGTGCCACGGTGTTGCTGTTCACCCTCATGTACATCGTCGTCAACTTTGTCGTGGACGTGTCCTATGCGATTATCGATCCCCGAATCAGGCGAGCGTAAGAATCAGATATGACCACCGCCAGCATCGAATCTGAACTTACGCGGTTCAACGGAAACGGTCGCAGCGTGCCAAGCCAGGCATGGTACGTATTCCGTCGATATCCGGTGCTGCCCGCCATCGTTTTGGTCGCCGTCGCATTCGCCGCGATATTCGGTCCCTTTTTGACGTCCTACGATCCCCAGTTTGGGGACTTGTCGGCCCAAGTAACACCGCCATTCTGGAACGAAGGGGGATCGACCGCGCACCTGCTGGGCACAGACTCGCTCGGGCGAGACATCGTGGCCAGATTGCTCTACGGAGCACGCCTTTCCCTCACAATCGCCGGCATCGTGCTGATAACAGGCGGTGCTACCGGCACGCTCCTAGGGATGATCGCTGGTTATTTTTCTGGGTGGATCGATGAGGCGATCATGCGCTTCGTCGATCTGACGCTGGGCGTCCCATTTATCCTCGTGGCGCTGGTAGCAGTGATCGTATTCGGGGCCAGTCTGGAACTGATCATCGTTCTGCTGGTCATATTCAGCTGGAGCGGTTTTGCCCGTCAGGTGCGAGCGGAAACGATCCAGTTGAAGGCGATGGACTACATCGCATACGCGAACCTATCCGGCGCGTCGACGGTCAGGATTTTCACCCGTCACATTCTGCCCGGCGTGTTCAACACCGTACTGGTAATCGCTACACTGCAGGTTGGCAGCCTGATCATAGCGGAGTCTTCGCTAAGCTTCTTAGGAGTGGGAATACCCGCCCCCAGACCGGCATGGGGCGTGATGGTGGCAGATGGACGGAATTTCGTCAGCATCGCTTACTGGATCGCGTTGTTCCCAGGCCTCGCCATTTTCTTGCTGTCCTATGCCCTGAATTTCATCGGCGACTGGACTCGAGATCGATTGGACCCGCGCCTGAGACAGATCTAGGAACGGTTACCATGCAACGCAACGAAGAGAGAAACAAACTTAGGACAGGTGGAAGCAAATGACGACCGCCACGACAACCAATATCGCGCTCGTGGGCCATCTGATGCGCAGGGCAGGTTTCGCCCTGCCTGCTCACGAGTTGGAGAAACTCGCCGAGAAGAGTTACGAAGCGCTGGTAGATGATCTGGTCGATTTCGAAAAGTTCGACCCGGTTGAAACGCATTTCTTGGATCGCTACCACGCCGAGTATGCCGACAACGAAGGATGGACACCCCTGCTGATCATGTATCGCATGATCAACTCCAAGCGGCCCCTGCAGGAGAAGATGGCCCTCATGTGGCACGGCGTCTTCGCCACCGGCAGCGCCAAAGTTACCAACGGACCCATGATGGCGCGGCACTACGAGATGCTGCGCGAATTTGCCGTCGAGAACTTCGCCGAAATCCTCAAGCGGCTGTCACGCGATCCCGCAATGCTCTTCTGGCTCGATCAGCAGACCAACCACGCGACCGCGGTCAACGAAAACTGGGGACGCGAACTGCTCGAATTGTTCTCGATGGGCGTCGGCAACTACACCGAGGAGGACGTCAGAGATTGCGCAAGGGCGTATACGGGCTGGACTATCGATCAGGTGATCCCCCGTTACCCATTTGGCCAGCAAGGCGGTTCGTTCGTGTATCGAGACGACGACCACGATGGTAGCGAGAAGTCTTTTCTGGGCCACACCGGCAATTTCAACGGCGACGAAATCGTCGACATCATCGTTGATCATCCTGCTACGGCGCAGTTCGTCGGCAGGGAGATCCACAATTTCTTCGTCTCAGATCAGCCGGTCCAACATGAAATCGACGCCATCGCTGAGGCATACACGGCAAACCATGGCGACATCCGCGAAGTCATGAGGGCGCTCTTCAACTCCGACTTCTTTAAAGAAGCCAGATTCACCCGCGTGCGTAATCCGGCTGAGTACATCGTCGGCACCGTTAACCTGACAGGTGAACTCCGTGACCCGTACGAGTTCGGACTTCACGAACTACCCCAAAAATCGACGCTCATGGGCCAACAGCTGCTGAATCCCCCCACCGTCGAGGGATGGCACACCGGCAAAGAATGGATAGATTCGGCGCTCCTGATGGAAAGGGTGAACTTCGCCGTCGAGAGAATTGGCAACCTGTACGCACCGGGCGTGCAAAAGATGATCGAGCGCATCGCTGCCGGACGCGAATCGATCGAACCTGCAGAGCTCCTAGACGCCGCGCTTTACGAACTAGGCGCGATCGAGTTAGAGCCGAAAACCCGCATGGCGTTGCTCGACGAAGTAGCCATCAACGGACCGGTCCAATGCAACGGCGCCGACAGAGAGCAATTCGAAGCAACAGTATTAGAAATCTTCGAGTTGATCACCGCATCCCGCGAGTACCAGTTGGGGTAGCAAACCACCCGCAAAATCTGCACGAAAATCACCCAGTCAACGCATAAGCCATCACAAAAAAGGACACGAAACATGACGAGTACCAGCTCGACAACCAATGGAAACGGAAAACGGAGAGATCCCGTTCTGGTCGTGTTGCAGCTTTCCGGCGGCAACGACATCTTAAACACCGTCGTGCCCTACGGCGACGGCCTCTACCACGACTTCAGGTCCACCACCGGAATCGCTGAGGATCAGGTGATCCACATCGACGATCACTTCGGACTCCACCCCGAGATGGGTCCGATCAAAGACTTGTGGGACAACGGAGACGTGGCGATCGTGAACGGCATCGGATACCCCGAACCAGACAGATCGCACTTCCGCTCAATGGATATCTGGCACACCGCCGAGCCCGAAAAGATTATCTCTGATGGGTGGCTCGGCAAGGTCATCAGGGAGCTCGATCCGGACAAACATAACGTCTGCACCGGCGTCAGCTTCGGCACAGGTCTGCCGAGGGCGATGTACCTCTCGGGTACACCTGCCATGTCCGTCGCACAGCTTGAAGGATACGGTCTCTTGACCTCCATGGCAGGCGAGAAGCAAAGGCGAGCATTGAATGCCTTCACTCGGATGTACACCCCGGAAGAGATCGACGAGCAAAGCATGCTGATGGATCACATCGGTCAGACCGGGTTGGACGCCATGACCGGTGCCGATATGTTGCGAGCCGCACCAGACAGTTACACCTCAACGGTCGAATACGGCTCCGACCCACTGTCGCAAAACCTCCGCGGCATTGCTCAAGTGCATCTGTCGGGCGTCGGAACGCGCGTCTACTACGCACAGATAGGTGGATTCGACGTCCATGGCAACGAAGTCAACATGCAATCAGAACTGTGGGCCAACGTATCCCGCTCGGTGAATGACTTCTTTGCCGACATGCGCGAGCATGGCGCCGCCGATGAGGTCGTCATGCTCGTGTTCTCAGAGTTCGGCCGAAGGATAAAGGACAACGGAAACGGGACCGACCACGGATCCGGCGGTGGTGCGTTCCTGATCGGCTCACGCGTCAACGGCGGGTTCTACTCCGACTATCCGTCTCTAGCTCCGAGTCAACAGTTGAATGGTGACCTGCAATTCAACAACGACTTCAGGTCGCTGTACTCCTCCGTGCTCGACCAGTGGTTGAACATCAACCCGTCGCCAATTGTGAACGGATCGTTCGACCAGTTCGAGGACATCGTCAGCCCGTTGACCAAGTGATCCCAGTCCAGACATGACGACAACAGAAAACTCGCTAACCGCCCGCTCCGCCACCGAGAACCACAACTACCCGACGCTGCTGCGCATCGGGCACAAGTACGTCGTGACTTTGGGCCAGCGGCTAGCGGTAGGCGGATTCAGAGGACCGCAGGACATCGCCATTGATCCTGATGGATCCCTTTTCGTCCTCAACCGCGGCAGCGCGAATCTCCAGCAAGTTCCACGTACGCGATACATACGCGTGAACATCGATGACGAAGGGTACGAGAACGACATCGTGCCGGAAATCGACGGACGAGCACTCTCCGAAGGTGACAACCGCCTCCCTTCCCCTGTGATGTGCGCGTTAGACAGCACGGGCACATTGTTCAACACCGATGAACGCGCAAACGCTGTCGTGGCTATCAAAACGACCGGCGAGACGGTAGGAATGTGGGGAGAGTCTGGCAGAGACCCAGGTCATCTGAACGGTCCTTCCGGCATCGCATTGGATGCCGACGAAAACTTGTGGATCGTCAACTCACGTGACCACCGTGTGCAACACTTCACGCGCGATGGGGAGTATCTCGGCGGATTTGGCGAGTTTGGAACTGCTCCCGGCCAACTCAATCACCCCTGGGGTATTTCGGTCGACCTCGTTGACGGCTCTTTGGTAGTGGCCGATTGGCACAACAGCCGCGTCCAACGGTTCACGACCGACGGAACCGTGATGCAGATCATTGGCAGTCCGGGTTCCGGCGTCGGTGAGCTAGATCATCCAAGCGGCGTAGTGGTCGACAAGTACGGAGACATCTACGTCGCCGACCGAGACAACCACCGCGTGCTGATGTTCAACTGGCGCGGCAATTTCATCGAATCATTCAGAGGCGATGCAACAATCAACCCCCGCGGCATAAGCAGATTGATGGGCAACCCAGACATCCTACGTCAACGCGACAACATCATAAATCTCGACCGCGAAAAGAGATTGAAATCCCCAACATCCGTCCGCGTAGACAACGAAGGCCGCCTCTTCATCACCGACACCGGCCGATACCGCGTTCAAATCTACGAAAAGCTATGCCGCGTCCTCCAACCCCACGAAGTAGAAGACACAGCCCTCCACGTCGACCCCGGTCTGAACTGAATACAGTGGCCTTTAGTCGGGCGGTTGAACCCGGTACCGAATCAAATTCGATATCCGATCCGAACACCGTTCGCTGCAGAGTCAACCCGGGTACGCCATTCACGATTGCCAAGAGGCGATCTCTCCGCGTTGGGGATGAGGTCGACTTGCAGCCCGGCAATCCGTGGACGCTCCTAGGCGACTTCGGGTCCGCAGAGATTGGAATCGACGATCGCTTGGCACACGGCTGAAATCGTAATCTGTGGCTTGATACTCGACTTATGTCGTAAAGTGATCTTGACGCATTGTCGAAATCACGATACACTTCGTGACATCGCTGACAGTGGCGGTTGTTCTGCCTGTGTTAGGAAACGGGCGCTGTCCCTATTGCACGGCAATGCCACGGGGATACGAACGGGACGCTGACCAAAAAGGATGTGTCTGATGGTAATTCGGTGTCGTGGGAGAGCCCTGAAGCTCTTCAAGATTTCAATCTCAATGTTGATCGCAACGTTGATAGTCAGCTCGTTGGCGTGTGCCGGCGCTCAGGGTCCGCAAGGCCCTCCGGGTGCGCCAGGATTACCGGGTGAACCAGGTAACCCTGGACTGCCTGGTGAACCCGGACTACCGGGTGAGCCCGGGTCGCCTGGTGAGCCGGGAGCGCAAGGACCACCCGGACCGCCAGGACCCCAAGGGCAAAAAGGGGATCCAGGTGACCCGACGAACATCCCTACTACCGCCAGCATCATCTTGACCGATCCGGTCACGGGCCAGGTTGGCCGGGCCACGTTTAACCCTGAGGGAACCACGTTCAACGCGATTGGCGGCGGGTTCATAAACGGGTCTGCGATTCAATTCATCTGCTGCACAGGCAATAACGATACCGCAGGTAATCAATTGCTCTCACTTGGGGGCAGGTTCTTCTCGACAGCCACTGGTGCTTGGCGGAAGGACGGCATCATGTTGCCCGACACGGTGAAGGCTGGCGACGTAATCACCATTATGGTGCGCACACCGAGAGGGAACGTTGCGTACTCGCCCCTCCTAATTCTGGAGCCGTAAAGCCGAAAAGAGAGGATCATGCAGATATGACTCATTCACTCATCGATAGATATGGCGTACGGCTACTGGTGTCAGCACTGTGCGCCGCAGCATTCGTTGCACTGGCCGCCTGCGGCGCGGAAGAAACCGCACCGGTAGCCACCGCAGCGGAGCCGCAACAACCAGCAACTGCGATGCCGGCCGTGGCTGGTGCAACGGCGGCACCGGGCGCAACGGCGGCACCAGCAGCGACCGCGAGACCTGCCGAGGTTGTGTCAGCACCCGCACCGAGCGCATCTGACGGCGGCGGCACGTTAACGGTGGTTCGGCAAAACGTAGGTGTGCCGGTAGGACTGCCGGCACAGTGCCCGCCGGGTTGTGGTGTCGAGAAGTTCACGATGGGCGCCTACGAGATGCTGCTTCAGGCCACGGGGCTCGACTATACGCTTTCCGGCCTCGTCGCAGAAAGCTGGAGTGTCGCTGACGACGGTTCTGCTTACATCTGGCGTATCCGGCCGGGGATTCAATTCCATGGCGGATGGGGCGAGTTGACAGCGGAGGACGTCGCGTGGACGCACAATAACGCCAATGCCGCAACGAACACCGCCACGGCGCACGATAATGCCGGTGACCTCCGCGCTCACATCGGTCTTGCGAATTCGGTCGACAAATACACGGTAAATATGCCGATCACATCAGCGGATGCTAGGCAACCCACGCACCTTTTCACAAACGTTGTGCCAAGAGGTGTCGGCATTCACAGCAAGGCCGTATTCGATGAGTTCGGGGAGACAGGTATGTTGACTCAGTTCGTCGGCAGCGGGCCGTTTGAGATTGAGGCTTGGCGTCAGGATGACCGCCTCGTTCTAAACCGGTTTGATGGCTATTGGGGCGAGAAGCCGATGGTGGATCAGATAATTGCTCTCGCTGTGCCTGAACCTGCCATACGAGCCGCGATGTTCGAATCGGGCGAGGCACACATCGCCGACGTGGAGCCTAAAGATAGGCCACGACTGGTCGAAGACCACAATGGAGTGCTCGTCAACAACGGTGGATCGTTAACCGGGATCGTCCCGTGTTGCAACTACTTGGAACGCATCGGAGCGGCCACCGGCAATCCGTTGGAAAGCCCCGGCTATCACCCTGAACTTCCATGGGTTGCCGACATCGACGACCCGGCCTGCGACGAAGCGCAGTTGTTGGAGCCAGTGCCAAGCGGCGCTATCTGTGACTCGTGGGAATCTGCACGCTTGGTGCGTCGCGCCCTGGAGGTCAGTATCAACCGCGATCAGATAAACCAGCAGATTTACGCTGGCTTGGCAGTTCCTGCATACGGTCCTCCCGGACAAGCCTCGATAAGTCCGTTGTTCAAGGAGGAGTGGATCGACGAATTCAGCATTGAACGGGCACAAGAATTACTGACGGAGGCGGGATACCCGGACGGGCTTGGCGAGACTGTAACCGTTCATGCCCAAGGCCTAAGTGTCAGCCTGACGGAGCTTATGTGCGCGACGTGGCAGCCGTTAGGTCTCTCATGCGAGATCGACCAGAGAGTGTACGCGGTGAAACGGCCTTCTTATGTGGACCGTTCGAACGACGACTTCAACTACGCGTTCATACCGCGGTTCGACCCGGAGGACTGGCCGATCGACACCGAGGACCACAGTTGGAAAGAGGGTGGCACTCAGAAAATGGGCAACATCCCCTTCTCGGCAATCACCTTTGAATTGATGCGCTCAGAGTCGGACCCGCAACAACGCATTGAGCTCTACAAAGACTGGATCGAGCATTACCAGTTTTGGGCATGGGCATTGCCAATCGCAGAGGTCTTCAACCAAACCCTCTACAACTCATCGACTATCGAGTTCGACCGAGACGTCTACCCGACCTTTGGGTATGCATACTCGTTGATGAACCCGGTGACGAAGATCTCGTTGAAATAAACAACGCTCGACCAATGACCCGGGTTCCGTCCGTCGGAGCCCGGGTTCCAATCTGGCGTGGTTGTATGCGAACATCGGTAGTGGAGTTGATCGGAATGCTTGAAAAGACTGCACTTGGCAAGCGGCCGATCCTCGGTAGGGCGTTACTAGCGATGCTGGGTGATGTGCTGGATGCCGAACCGCGCATCATTGCGCTAACCCTTCCCAACGATGCCATGAATGTGAGCGTCGCGATTCGGCAGCAAGGCGAGGCGAATTAGATGCGCCTGTTTCTTGCCAGACGCTTTGTCATGGGCGTTATCGCGATTTTGGGGGCAACGGTCATCGTGTTTGTGCTCAGCCGTGTCGGAGGTCAGGACCCGAGATTTTTCTATCTTGGGAACTCACCCGGATACGCCGTCACACAAGAGCAATGGGATGCCTGGGGGGAGAAGCTCGGTCTGGACAAGCCGGTGTTGATCCAGTATTTCTTATGGGTTGGCGGCGTCATCCAGGGTGACTTGGGCAACAGCACGCAGTCAGGCCGTACGGTATCGTCTCTGATTGCCGAGCGAGCACCCGCTACCGGTCAATTGGCACTCGGCGGCTGGATTTTTGGTGCCATAGTAGGCTTCCCGCTTGGAGTGTTCTCGGCCGTTCGGAGAGGAGGCTTGCTTGATTATCTGGCTCGGGGCTTCGCTCTGATAGGACAAGCCACGCCAACTTTTTGGATATCAATCATGGCGATCTTGGTTTTCTCGGTTTATCTGGGTTGGCTCCCCTCCGGCACGCGAGGCGATGGGTTTGCGATCCGTAATCTGATTCTTCCCTGCATCATGCTGGGCATCAATCCAGCCGCCGCCTATTTGCGCTTTACCCGTTCATCCATGCTCGAGGTGCTCGATTCGGAATACATCAAGCTGGCGCGGGCAAAGGGCATCGGTAACCAAAAGATCATTTGGAAACACGCGCTCAAGAACGCGTCGCTGGTCCCGCTGACAGTTTCAGCACTTGTCTTGGTTGGATTCATTACCGGTACCGTCGTCACGGAGACGGTATTTTCTTGGCCGGGTGTCGGGAGGATGGCGGTCGACGCGATCTGGAATACCGACTTCCCTGTACTCACCGGCCTAGTACTCCTTTTCTCTGTTGCGTACGTGATTGTCGTGTTGTTCTTGGATCTCGTATATGCCTTGATTGATCCTCGTATTCGTTTCGGGGGGAGTGAGTGACAACCGTCGCTGGAAAGTCATCTCCCTTGGGGCTGGTTGCGGTGTCATTGGGGTGGTCGTGGCAGTTCCTCAGGCGTTGGCCGGTGATTCCCGGGATTGTTATCGTCGTTTTGCTTTTTTCTGCAGTCTTTGCTCCTTGGATCAAGCCGTACGACCCGTTGGAAAGCCACGGTGTTTTCTCCCAGGGACCCGCGTGGACTGCGGAAGGCGGTAGAGAGTTTTTACTCGGTACGGACCACATCGGACGCGACATTTTGAGCCGCATGATTGAAGCGAGCAGAATCACGGTTGTCGTGGTACTGCTATCGGTGACCGTCGGAATGATCTCCGGGACGTTCTTGGGCCTGATCGCAGGTTATTTCGGCGGCACGATTGTCGACGAAGTGATTATGCGTATAGTCGATGTTTGGGCGGCGCTACCACAGTTGCTTGTCCTGCTGGCAATTGCGCTTGTATTCGGCTCGGGTTTATTTGTCCTGGTCGCCTCGCTCGCACTCATCTCGTGGCCCGGTGCGGTCCGCCTCGTGCGCGTCGAAGCGTTGAGGTTGCGCAGTATGGATTATGTCGATTCGGCGAGGATTTCTGGCGCAACCAATCAGCGAATCCTCGTCAGACACATTTTCCCTGGCGTGATTAACACCGTCCTCGTCGCAACTACGCTGTCAACGGGCAGTCTCATTCTGACTGAGGCTACGCTGAGTTTTCTCGGAGCTGGGATTCCGCCGCCCAGCCCGTCGCTCGGTGGAATGATCTCTTCCGGCCGCGACTACCTACGCGATGCCCCGCACATCGCGTCTTTCCCCGGTTTGGCACTCGCCGCAATTGTCATGGCAGGGAACTTCCTGGGTGACTGGATGCGGGATCGCTTTGATCCCCGGCTCCGCCAGATCAACTAAATGGCGGCGTTAATCGCCACGTCGAATTCAAGCGCGACGGAGTTGGCATTCACCTCGGTTTTCGCAGCAATGTCGTTATACAGTCTCGACTATACGCCCATATTGGTATGGGTTTTGGCATCATCCCAACACAACTCCGAGAGCCAACCCGAGAACGCGTCCGACTAGAGCAAACTATGCTCGCCACTTGGCACTAAACCCCCGCGCTACCCGCCCGAATCACCGTCGTGGCGTGTTGCGCCCGAACCCAGAAGAAGATCCAAGTTACCGATGCGATCAACGCGGCGGAGATAATCCCCAGCAGTAGTCCGAGCATCTGCGTTCCGACCTCCACCGCCATCGGAGGCGCCAGCGTGGACGCGTCTTTCCCGGCGAGATAGGGCAGAAGCACGGTGCTCAACATGAAACCGATCCCTGCGCCGATCAACATCGAGATCGATGCGATCACGATCTGTTCCAACCCGATCATTATCAGCATCTGCCGGTTCGTCAGTCCCATCGATTTGAGCACGGCGAGTTCGAGGCGACGCAACCGATAAGTCGTCCAGCCTGTGACCAAAAACGCGAGGACGGATACCGTAGTCACCGCAATGAACCCGAACGCCAGATAGCCGTTCCATCCCGCGGCTGTCAGCGCATCGCTGCGCGACCGTGTCACTTCGGTTTCCGCATGTTGCAAGAGCCGCGTCGACACATTGTTCAACTTCATCAGGTCTTCAATCTCTTGCAGCTCGTCAACCTCGGCGCCCGGAGCGGAGATCCACAGTTCGTTCGTCGCGTCTGCACCACGAGTCTGGTCGATCGACACGATTCGCTGAATCTCGCGCAGGTCGGCGATCACGTACGGCGAAGCCGCCGATGGGAAGGTCGGGAAGAAATCGGCGAACGATACGAACTTGACGAGCGTGCTCCGGCTTCCCAGGTACAGTCTGGTAGTGTCACCGACCTTCAGATCCAACTCGTCTTGGAACCATCTGCTGCCGATGACGTTCAGAGCGGTGTCGGACGTGCCAATCCGAACTCCCTTCAACTGTCCGTACCGCGGCTGAGACCAAGTGAGCACCGCACCGTCGCCCGGGGTCTCGGAATATGGATCGATCCGCGCGCCGAGGTCGCCAAATCCCGCTCCCACCGTCCGCTGATTGATCGTGTCGCGGAAATCCGTCAACAACGTCAATTCGCCATCCGATGTCGCCGTCGAGATGTCTTTAATGCGAACAGACCCGTTCGTCGGAGCTGGCGCTTCCTCGATCCGGCGTCTGGATATGCCGATGAACTCGACGAACAGGGCATCACCGTTAACCGTCGATTCCCGTAGCGGCGCAAGAGGTATCCCGATCCGACACCAATCTGGCGATTCGAACCCTTCGCCTTCTTCGAGTGGAACCGGATCAGGACAAGGGAACAGCGTGCCGACAGTGACAGAACGCGGTTCTAGATTTCCGACCGACAGCGAATGGTACAAGCCCGATGCGTCGCGAATACGCGCCACCAGACCAGTGTCATTGCGCACGGCATCGGGTTTGACGAGCGCGGTCAACCAAGCCGCGTCGGACGGTATCTCGAACCCGTCTGTATCCCGTGATTTGATCAAAGCTCCCATCTCTACCGGCGTTTCAGATGCGAAATCATCGCGCCACCAAGCGGCTCCAGGGAAATGAGTAGTGTCGATGCCCACCGCGGTAACTGGTTCGTTGCCCGTCGGCGATGAAACCGTTCCGGCAACGCGCGCCACTGGCGCGATCCCGGCGTATCCCCGCTGCTCGAACATCTGATCGATCGCCCTATGGAGACTGCTCCGGTTGCGCACGACCATGCTGGAAAGCCGGATGTCCGAGCCGACACGGTATCTCGCATCGTCAATCGCGTAACGGTCGATGGAAGGGGAGAGAATCGACAACAACACACCGATGGTGGTGGCGAGCATGATCAACAACATCAGCCCCATGCTCGAACGCGGATTTCGTGCCAACGACCAAAGTGCGAGCGGAATGGAAGGTGAGAGCTTGAACCCCGCGGGCAGGCGCGCCAAAACCTCAGCTATGCCGCCGAGCAGGAACGGCAGAAATCGCAGCAACACTATCGCACCACCCGCCGCCGTGGCTGCCGGCATCGCCAATGCCAATCGATTGCTGAACCCTTCGCCCAGCGCGCTGCTCGATATGTAAAGGTCTTCTTGCGAAAGCTGCCACATCGCAGCGACACCGATGCAGAGCAGTACCACGTCAAGATAATAGCGCTGAGCGATGTTCCGTTGAGGCGGTCGGGCTAACCGGCTTGTGAGTTCATCCGCGGTGGAGGTGTTGCGTCGGAATGACGGCAATAGGAGTGCCAGCAAACCTATGGCCGCCGCGGCCACCGCGGCCGATGCCGACTGAATCGATAAGCTCGCAGGCAAAAACTCCCCGCCGGTGATGCCTTCCAACACCGGAAGGCGACCGGCAAACGTGACTCCTGCGAGCGCGATACCAACGCCTACAGCCAGCGACACCACGGCGATCAACAGGGTTTCGCCGGTCATCATCGCAATCTCTTGCGAAGTCGTCGCCCCACGAGCCCGGACCATTCCACTTTCGTTGAAACGAATGTCTCGGGCCTGACCAGCCACCAACGCCGAAAACGCCAGTGCCGACAGCGCGATTACCGCACCGATTGAGAGCATCAATCCTCTCGAGATCTCCGAACTGGAAAGGAACGACTCCAATGCATCATCCAGCGAAGAAATTCGTTGATAGCCCTGAAGCTCTTGCTTGAGCAGGTTCTGTTGCGTTTCCAACCCTTCAAGCAACCGTTCCGCGGCGCGCGAATCGATGCCGTCTACATCAGTTTGAAAGACCCAGTAATACCGAATCTCAGTGTCCGGAATCTCGAACCTCACCGTTTCAATCAACGCCTCTTCGTGAACCACCAACGGCGCGAATCGGAAAGCATCGCTTCCGGCACCCAGGCCGATATCCATCACTCTCCTGTGCAGCTCAGCATCGGCACCGGTCTCGTAAACTCCCGCAATCGTCGCAGTAACTCGGATATCGTCGGAAGTCGGCGATGACAAATCAACAGAATCGCCCACGCCTAAACCAAGGTAGGTCGAATCGCTAGCCGAGACTGCGACCTCGATTTCATTCGAGTTGGGCAAGCGTTGCGGCCAACTTCCCTCCACCAGGGTCGCTTCCGATCCCAGACCGTCGACGTGCGCCAGGAATGTTCTGGTCGTCTTCCACGGCACAACGTCAGGATCGAAAACCAACGTCACCGATTTCGCCGCGAACGTCGGCTCGTTCAATACATCGGCAATTTCGCCCGATCTAGAAGTGCGGACTACGTCTATCGTTTTTCGGTGCGCAGCATCGCTGATGGAATCGATTCGCGCCCTCACGGCGATATCGAGATCCTGTTGGGTATGGCCCGCCAAGGACTGAGTTAAAGCGGATTGCCCAAGCGCGTCGAGATAGATGAACACCCCGGCCGACACCGCGACTGCGATGGTCAATCCGATCACTCGCAACCCGACGAACGTCTTTTCCGAGAAGGCTCGTCTGAGCACCAATCGGGGCAACGCAGCGACCGCCGCGCGACGTGATGAACCGAGTGAGCGTTTCACGATTGCGTAGACGATCGAATCCGAACCGCCACCGGTTCCTTCGGTTTGATCCCGGACCGGACCACCGGAACCATCGCCGCCAACAGCAACAGTAACGCGGCGGCGACGACCGGCAACCAGTCAATTTCAAGCAACATCGGCGGCAGAGCCACATCACCCGTCGACGTGCGAGTCATCCGATCAGCAATGAACCTCACGCCAATAATCCCCCCTACGCATCCGAGCGCCAAACCCATACCGATCGACAAAAAGATCCGGATCATGGCTTCAACTGCCAATCCGACGCGGCTTCCTCCAAGAGACTCGATCAGCGCCGAGTCCAACCGCGTCTGATCTTGGTTGTGGATCGCGATCGCCAACGCGGTAATCACGGTTACGATGATCGCCGAGACCGAGATGATCGCACCCACAACGCGCCAACCTGCCGCGTCTCCCAACCTCGACGATGACTGCGCTTGGAGCGCCTCGCGGTCCGAAACTCTCAGCGACGGCTCGATGCCTTTGATCGCAGATATCCGTTCCTCGTGACCGGCATCGCCGTTCACCGAAACATATAACTCCGCCGAGTCGGCGAGAAACGGTTCGCTAACCGGCGCCAGATATGACAACAGTGCATCAACGTTTGAAACCGCGAATGGTTGATCGGCATCCGTCATCGTGGGGAAGAGGTCAAACACGCCACGAATTTCGTACGGAACAAATCGACCGTACGACTGTCCCGCAAACACGTCGCCCACCCGCAAGCCAGAAGCATCCAACAGCGAGTGATTTACCAGCAAAGGCACGGCGATAGGCCCATTCTCGGAGTAATAAACCCCTCTGACGCCGTCGTCCGTGCCGCGTCCCATATCCACCTCCAACGACCGTCCGTCCGTACTGCCTTCCGGCCCGTCTGTGACGACCGACAGTCTCGCATTGTCGGCAACCGACGCCGCAAAAGGATGCCAAACACCGGCATCGGCGAAGTCGGATATCAATCCCATAGCACCTCGATCGTCGATGGCGTAGAGCGAATCCACAGTCAAAGTAGCCGCGCTGCCGATTGGCGCTGTAGGCGGTTCGTATATCTGCATAGCCAATAGATCCAACGGGCGAGGCAGATCCTCCCGTACATCACCCTTGACGACGAACCAATTCTCGCTGAACTGAGTCCCATCCTCACTCGTCAGGCGGATCGTGTGCGTGGTCCCTCCGGCATCTCGCAAACGCGCCCAGATGTCGATACGGCCTTTTCCAGAACGTTCCAGTTTCACGGCTGCTTGAATCGCTGCGATACTCTCCGGCAACGGAATCGATTCGGTAGGTGAATAGTCGTCAATCCTCGCCATAAGATCGTGTAAAGATTGATCCGCAAAATCTGGTCGGAAAGCGGCAGATTCTGCGAACTCATCGGGTAGCACTGACAACATCGTGAAGCTGGATGATGCTTCGCCGATACCCGTCGCGGCTTCCGTTCGAGCCGCCCAAGTAGTGTCTGTCACCCAATTCAATTCCGAAATCTGCCAGACGACTTCGCTATTCGAGGATCTGAATGAATCGATGCCCGAAACGCGCATATCCGCGGCGGTCGTGAAGTCGATCCGATCACTGGTGTTCTTGCCCAACGTGCCTGACAATCCGCTGGCGTTGATAACAACGATCATGGTCCCCGCCGCCAAGACCATCAGAACCGCATGACGCATCGTAGACCTAGAAAAGACCTTGAGCGCCAACACGAACATCGAATGTAAGTTGATCCGTGCCAATCGCTCAAACAGCACACCCGTCAATCGGAAAAACCTCAACGCCACAAGCGACGCGGCCACAGCGGCGATTATCGGCAACGATGCAGCGAGAACGCTCAGATTGGACACGCCTTCTTCTCGTTGAACGAATAACGAACCCCTGCCGTTGAGTTCGAAAATCACCGCGCTAGCCGCGATAACAATACCGATGTCCAGATTGGCTCGCCAAAACCATGGAGATTGTGTATCTCGAATGTGGGTGAGTTGACGCACGATCGGCCCCGGTCTGGCGAGGATGACCGGAGCGGCGAAAAGGGCCAGCAGCAAAGCCGCAAGCGCACCAGACCAAAGGAACTGCTCGCCAACGATCCGGTAAGGGAATACTGCACCGCCAGTCAGGTCGTGAAACGAACCCATCAGACCCAACAACGGAACAATTGCCGACGCAAGCAGCGGTCCCGCAATCGCTGGAACAAGGAACAACACAACGACGTAAAAGCCGACGGCACGGAGCAACTGCTTTCGGTCCGCGCCGCGCGTCTTCAACATCACCTCTTCGGCCAACCATCGTCGGGCGATGATTCCCGCGTTCAGCGCCAAAACGAATATCGCGAACGCCGCAAACAACGCGCCGCTGATCGTCGCGGTCGTATTAGTGAACGTAAGCTGCTTTCGCAACGTGATCAGCGCCGATTCAAGCCCCGAGAATGTCGACGATGATGGTAGCGATTTTGTCGCTTCGGTCCTAAACCGATCGATCGTTTCGAGATACGCACCCGCGCCTACCCGGTTGAGTTCATCAATATCCAGATAAAACATCGTCCAGATCTGACCCACGTCTGCGATCCCACGATTAGCAACCCTGTCAATCATGCTCGGCGATGTCAGCGCGACGATCGCCGCCCGACCACCAGTTGGACCCTGTTCAGGATCGATCAACGTTGACGATAGCCCCAGCCACATCTCATGACTAGGGTCATCGAGACGGAAAATACCCGAGACCTTCGGAGCGGTGTGCACGATAGCAGTAGGCGGCACGGTCAACAACAAAGAATCACCCACCGTGATCCCATACTCGGCGGCAACGGTGTCTAGCACCGCAATCTCGAGCGACGCGGCCGGCGAATCAGATGGGAACGCGCCATCGATGAGAGATATCGCAGGTTCAACCCCTTGAACAGATTGATAGACCAGAACTGATCCCGGCGGCGCGTATCGGTCGCCGATACGGTTTAGCGTCAATCCGCCCGAACGGACAAACGTGCCCTGATCCCGAACCAGATCGCCAAGGTATTCACCGGTAGCCTCCGCAGTCTCGACCGTCGATTTGACCGTTGCGGAGTTGAAAGTCATCCCGTCGACGTGCATCCACGTTCCCATCTGCGCCGGTTCGAACCTCTCCAGAGTGCGCCGCAGACCAAGTTGCTCGATGGAATCGAAGTACAGCGGCGCGGCGGAGATAACGGTTACCGATAACAGCGCGCTCAAAAAAGCGATGATGAGGAAGAGAGATTCCTTGCGGCTCTTCCGAACAGAGATCCCCTGAACATTCACAAACGATTAGCGTACATCAGATACGTATAATTTCCGCTGATAACTAACCAACAACGCGCTGCGCACTAATCGTCATCCCGGCAAAAGTCGGGAACCAGCGGGGCAGGGCACGGGAAACTCACCTACCGAAATGAAGATCGAACAAATTGAAACCTTCATCGCCGTCAATTGGATGATGGTGCGAATCACAACCGACAACGGAATCCAAGGAGTCGGAGAATCCACCTTTTTCGGGTGGCCCGGCGCATCGCAAGACGTGGTTCTTTCATTCGAGCCGTACTTGATCGGACAAGATCCGCTCCGCACCGAACACCACTGGAACTTCATGTACCGTGCCAAATCCATGCGCGGCGGCGCTATCGGCGGAGGATTAAGTGCCATCGATCAAGCGCTGTGGGACATCAAAGGAAAATACTTCGAAGCCCCCGTCTGGCAACTGCTGGGAGGCAAAGCACGAGACGCCGTCCGAGCGATGCTGGTTCTACCCACCGGAACGCTGGAAGAAGTGGCAAATGCCGCCGCAGCCGCGAAAGCCGACGGCTTCACAGCCGTCAAGTGTCTCCTATACCAGCACGACCACGCACCCATGCGCCACAGCGAGCGAATCCAAGACCTCGTAGACCGCATGGCCGCAGTACGAGACGCCGTAGGGTGGGACATGGATGTCGGCGTAGAGATTCACCGCAACATGATCCCCGGCGAAGCCATCGTATTGGCACAAGAGATAGAGAAATTCCGCCCGTATTTCTTCGAGGACCCTGTCGCACCCGATTCGATACTCTCCTTCGGTGAAGTCTCGGAGAAAACCCGAATTCCAATGGCGGCAGGGGAGCGCAATCTCACCATCTGGGAGTTCCGCGAATACATCGAATCGGCAGGCGTCCATCACGTCCGGCCCGACATCGGGGTCGCCGGCGGCTTCACCCACTGCAAGAAGATCTGCGCCATCGCCGAATCTCACCACCAAGGCATCATCCCTCACGCTGTCCCATCAGGCCCCGTCGCGACAGCGTCCCACGTCCAACTCGGCGCATGCGTACCCAACTACGAAGTCCAAGAACATCTCTACGAAGAGAACCCGCCCTACTCAGACGTCGTCAAAGAAATCATCAAACTCGACCACGGCTGGCTCCAAATCCCCGAAGTCCCCGGCATCGGCGTCGAACTCGACGAAGAAGGCATCGCCAAACATCCGCATGAATACGGACCTATAGGCGGTGCGCTGCGCGACGATGGTTCCGTCGCGCTCCGCTAAAAATCTGGACGGCTGACTATCGCACACCTGAAAGGAAACAATCATTGAGCCTCAACCTGGGATTGGTCGGATGTGGCGGGATGGGAATGCGTCACGCTCACGGATACATCGAGCTGCGCACGCACTTCGATTCATTCACACTCTCCGCAGTCTGCGACCGCCACGAGGCCGCCGCAAACGGCGTAGCGGACGCAGTCGAGGATGCCACCGGTCATCGACCGCAAGTCTTCACGGACTACGAAACGATGCTCGCATCGGGCGTCGACGCCGTAGACATCGTCACTGACACCCGGATGCACCACATCTTCGCGCTCCAAGCATTCGATGCCGGAGTGCACATACTGACGGAAAAACCCATGGCCCTGACCATGAAGGCATGCCGTCTAATGCGTGACGCTGCCGAAGCCAAGGGACTCGTTCTATCCATCGGCGAGCAGTACCGCCGCGACCCGATGAATCGACTCGCCAAGGCACTACTTGACGCTGGCGCGATCGGTGAGCCCGGCTTCGCAATGAAGGTGTCTCTTGGCGGAGGCTCCGCGTTGATGCACGACACCGGCTGGCGCGCATTGAAGTCGCGCGCTGGAAGCGTCATCATCGAACAAGGCGTCCATGAAGCGGATCTCCTCATCTACTTCCTCGGTGACATCGATTCTCTGGACGCACGAACTGGACTCTTCGCGCCCGTAAGAGTTAGAGAAGGCATGAGCGGCCAAATCGCGCAGTTCTACTCGCATCGCGTCGAAGACGCGTTCGCCAACCAAGAGACCGTGGAAATCGACCAAGAAGACACCGCCATCAGTCTGCTGAAGTTTGCTTCGGGAGCAATCGGTCAACTCACCATCACCAACGCCTCGATAGGCTACGGTGCAGGCATCAACACGATTCACGGCAGCGCAGGAACGATGCAGATGCCGCCAACGCGGACCGGTATTCCCGCGACCATACATCTGGAAGGCAGATCCCACCCGCTCAACCAACAGGAGATGCTTGATCTCGTGCCAGATTGGCATCTCGACGAAACGACTGCGGCATTCTTCGGTGGAGCTACGAGAATGGGCGCTTACGACGTCGGATTCGAAGCAATTGACCGCATCTTGGTCGCCATCGAGATGCAGGAGTTGGCAGCCGCAATAGAATCGGGAAATAGAAATGTCGAGGTCGATGCTGAAGTTGGGATGAAAGCCCTTGCGGTTTCTTACGGAATCTTAGAGTCCGGACAATGTGGGCAGCCGGTATCGCTCTCTGACATCATGGACGGTTCCGTTGCCGAGTATCAAACCGAGATCGACCGCGACGCCGGGATCTAGCCAATCCCCGCGACGTCTTTTCGCGGCATTCTCTATCACCGCGACGCTCGGCATCATATTGACGTGGACCGTCGCTTGTGCCGCGTTCGCAGTCGAAGACAACACCGAGTACGGAGTCAAGGTCTGCGACCGCGTCGATGCCATCAGTGACGGAATGCTCCGCGAAGAGCTTTCCGTCGAACAGATCGAGGAACAGATCGCAATCCTCGAAACCGAACTCGAATCCGTTCGCGGCGAGCTTGTCGACTCCACAGAGCGTTTCATCTTAGCCCTCCAAGACCTTCTCGCAGGTGGTTACTACGACTACCCAACGCTCCAAGTCCTCAACTACCTCGATACCTACGAGCACATGGACCAACACGTCGAGGGTTATGAATCGCTCGAGAACGTCCGATTCGAATGCGCCAACCTCGGCAAGCAGTGGGTTGGCGACGCTCCGGCGGTGCAAATACATTTCAGCCAGTCAGGCATCGAAGCCGGCAAATACTCCCTCGAAGAGTTGATTGAGCACGGCGAGCTGCTATTCACAGCCTCTTTCAACACTCTCGACGGTGCTGGCCGACCAACGCGCACTGGTGTAGGCGAATTTAGGAATCGCCGGGAGGGTGTCGAAAGCTTCAACCGCATCTCCGGACCCGATGCCAACGCCTGCAGCGGTTGCCATAACACCCCGCTTATCGGAGGCGGCGGCGACAACGTCGCCAACGTCTTCGTTCTTGGGCAACGCTTCGAGTTCGTCGATTTCAACGACCAGATGGAGTTCGACTTCCGAACCGAACTGGAAGACCGATTGCAGTACGAGCAGGAAGACGAAGACCCGCTGACCCTGCAAAACGTCGGCAACGAACGCAACACGGTCGGGATGTTCGGTGCCGGGTTCGTCGAGCTGCTCGCCCGAGAGATGACCCGTGAACTCCTCGCTCAAGAACAAGCGGTCATAGAAGAGGCCAAAAAATCCGGTTGGCCCGTCCGCCGTGAAATCACCGCCAAAGGCGTCGACTTCGGCGCAGTCACCGCCCACCCCAACGGCTTCGTATACACCAGCGAAGTCGAAGGTGTAGACGGCGATCTAATCGTTAGACCATTCAGTCAAAAAGGTGTGTTTCGAAGTCTGCGTGAATTCAACAACGATGCGATGTTGCACCACCACGGTATCGAGAATTACGAACGCGTAGGGTCCTACAAAGACGGCGACGGCGATGGAGTGGTCAACGAGATTACGCCAGGAGATGCCACCGCGCTAGTGGCTTTCCTAGTCTCCCTTCCCGCGCCGATTCCAAAGATGCCCGAAGATCCAGACTTGCGAGCGACGGTCGAATTGGGCAAGGCGAAGTTTGAATCCATAGGTTGCGCCCTCTGCCACATTCCCCAACTGCCGCTCGAATCACTGACATTCACCGAACCCAACGAATTCAACGTGGGACGTGACCTGCGCCCCGATGCCGTCGACGCAGTACTCGAGATCGAACTCAGCCAGTTCGCAGATGACCTGAAACAAGACGAGAACGGCCACTACCTGATCCCAGTTTTCTCCGACCTTCGGAGACACGACATGGGCGAAGACGGCGTGCTAGACAATGAGCAGATCATTCAAGGAGGAGTACCGACCGAGCACTGGATGACTCGCCGCTTATGGGGCTTCGCATCTGAGCCGCCGTTCCTCCACCACGGTCGCGCGACTTTGATCTCAGACGCCATCAAAGCGCACGGCGGCTCCGCCAACGGCGCCCGAAACCGATTCATCGCCCTTCCGCAAGAGGAACAGGACGCATTGATCGCCTTCTTAAAGACGTTGACCATACCGACGGAGTAGCGGACATCCGGCCATGGCCTCGCTCAGACTAATCTCCGCTGTGGTGACTCCGTTTCTCGTACTCAGTGCCGCATTGGCCTGCCAATCTGCATCAACAAACAACAACGCCGACAGCGCCGTTTCGCAATCAACTCCAACCACCGAAGTCTCGCGTGAAGTCGGCGTTTTGGCACACCGGCTTGTGTTCGCCTATATGTCCGATAAACCGTGGGGCTTCTTCGGCGCAACCTGCGAGAAGTGGATCCAAGATGATTACCAATGGGAATTCTCAAAGAGCGAACAAATCGCCGATGGCCGAATCAAAGTTACCTACCTACGCGACGAAGATCGCATCATCGGCCCGGAACAGCTCGTCTTCTACGTAGACATCGATACGCAGGAAGTCGAAGGCGACAACAAACCCGAAACCGACACCGGAAGAATGGGCGTCGCCGAAGGCTGCGATCAATGGTGATCGACAACCGAGTTACCCTCTCAACTGACCAACGTCAACGCTAGCTAGCTGCACCCCTGCACCCCTAAAATCCACCGTGCCTATCGGCGCAATCGTGTCAAAACACCTTGCGTTATGCACGATGCCGAAGACTAACTGAAACCTATCCGTGGTCGTGTGTTTCAGGTCTCTATCTTGAAGTGACGAAGAATGAGTTTCATGTCGCCCTTCATCTCACCGACATCAGCCTTCAACTCACCGACATCGGACTTCAACACTGCCACGTCAGACTTCAATCCCGCTACATCGGACTTCAACACTGCCACGTCAGACTTCAATTCCGCTACATCGGACTTCAAGACTGCCACATCGGACTTCAACATCGCCACGTCGATTTTCAACTCGGCTACATCAGTCTTCAATGCCGCGACATCGATCTTCAACATGGCTACATCGTTTTCCACCACGCCCAGTCGTTGGTTTAGTAAACGCTGGCCTTGCTGGAGCGCTTCAAGATGCACCACATAGCCTCTCCGCGTGGGCAGGTCGGCTTCCAATCTTTCAACGCGCTCTTCAAGCGTCGTCATGCAAAATCTCCAAAACCTATTAACGACTGTTATTCCAATAATACACCGTACCACCCGGCTGTGTGGGCGAGGCAGCCGATGGAGGCTAGAATTCTCAGTTCCACCGCGAAAAGTCACGATCCCAGCCCCAGACTACCGCCTAGCCAACACCTTGCTCACCCCTGCCGGGCGGGAATTATCCCTTCGTCGAATTGAGATCAATGGTCACTGATGTCCGCTTCGTTAAACTTGATTGGTGTCGCCGAAAGCCATGACCTAACCGTGCCGCATCTCGTAATGCACGACTAGACAGGAATTTAACGATATGCCACTGCGCCCGATCACAGACGTCGCACAAGACCTCGGATTTTCACCGGCAGATATCGAAACCTACGGCAACGACAAGGCCAAGATTCCCCTTCAGGCGTTCCCGAAGCGCCCAACACTAGGAAAACTCGTCGTTGTCACCGCCATCACACCCACACCTGCCGGCGAAGGAAAATCCACCACCGCCGTCGGACTAACCCAAGGCCTTGCCAAGATCGGCAAAAACGTCGCTCTAACCATCCGGCAACCGTCACTCGGTCCGGTCTTTGGACACAAAGGCGGCGGTACCGGCGGCGGCAAATCCACTGTCCAACCCGCCAACGAGATCAACCTGCACTTCACCGGCGATTTCCACGCCATGGAGTCGGCCCACAACCTACTCGCCGCAATGACCGACAACGCCGTCTACCGCGGCGCCATCCTCGGTCTCCAACCCGACGGCATCACATGGCGACGTGTAACCGATGCCGAAGACCGCGCTCTTCGACAAGTAGTGACCGGCGTCGGCGGACGCCTAAACGCCCCGATGCGCGAAGCAGGCTTCGACATCAACGCCGCGTCCGAGATCATGGCGATCCTGGCATTGACCAACGGATACGCTGATCTCCGCGAACGGATCGGCAACATCGTGGTCGGCTGGACAACCGACCGAAAGCCGGTCACCGCCCGCGAAATCGGCGGCATCGGCTCGATGATGGCATTGCTGCGAGACGCAGTAAAACCGAATCTGGCACAGACGCTTGAGGGGCAACCCGCAATCGTCCACATGGGCCCGTTCGGCAACATTGCACACGGCTGCAGCTCGATCCTCGCCGACATCCTAGCTATCAACACCGCCGACATCACCGTCACGGAAGCCGGTTTTGGTGCAGATCTCGGCTTCCAAAAATTCATGGACATCAAAGTCCGACAGGGCGGACCCGAGCCTTCGGCCGCAGTCGTCGTCGCGACGATCCGGGGGCTGAAGTGGCACGGTGGCGTAAAACGCGATGCATTGGAATCGTCCAACGTTGATGCCGTAAAGAAGGGGGCAGAGAACTTGGCGAACGCAATCCGCATAGTCAAGATGTACGGACTGCCTCCAGTCGTCGCGATAAACAAATTCCCGTCTGACACGGCAGAAGAGATTGCGGCAGCGAAGTCTGCGGCACTCAATGCAGGGGCCGTCGGAGTTGCCGAGGCACGTGGTTTCGCGGAGGGCGGCGACGGCATGACCGAGTTGGCAGAGGCCGTATGGGACGCAGCACACTCCGGCGTTGCCGACGTGAATCTGCTCTACGAAGACGAACTCCCAACAATCGACAAGGTCGAACGCATCTCCGAGCAGCTCTTCAACGCCGACGGAGTCGAATGGGGCCCATTGACCAAAACAACGGCACGCCGTTTCGAGTCCAACGGATGGGACTTCCCGATCTGCATGGCCAAGACACACCTTTCCGTCTCCGCCAACCCTCGACTGCTCAACGTACCGCGCGGCCACACGATACCGATCCGCGAACTGCGCGTACTCGCCGGCGCAAAGCAGATCGTCACCCTTGCAGGCAACATCATCACCCTCCCCGGCCTACCATCAACCCCCAACGCCTGGGACATCGATCTAAACGACGACACAGGCGAAATCACAGGCATATTGAGCACCTGAACCGGTGCTGCCCCTTTCGCTCCGCGAAGGGGGCGCGAGCGAAGCGAGCGGGGGATGCCCTCACTACACCGTAGCCCAATGCCATTCTGAACATAGAGTAGCGGAGTGAAAAACCTAACACGCCATCCTCAGTGCAAAACGCTTTAGATTCCTCGCTGCGCTCAGAATGACACTTCACTAAAATCAGCGTAATCAGCGGTTCAGATAACCGCAACCCAAGTAACGAGGCAACACCATGTCCGATCCCAAAATCACCAAGATGGAAGTAATCGAGTTCGAGTACTTCGTTGAAAACATGGAGGGATCCGGCAGGATCCAGCTACCTGGATACGCCCCCGGCACCAACATCAGAAACACCGCCCGCATGGTCGTCATTCATACCGACGCCGGTGTCACCGGCGAATACGTCGGCGGTTCAGCCACCGAACACTCCGCCATCGGCCTCTTCGCTAACGCCGTCATCGGTGAGAGCGCCTTCGCCCGTGAACGCATCTACAACGATGCAAAGCAGGCGACTAGGCAACATGCACGGATGGGCATGTCGCAAGTCGACATGGCGCTCTGGGACCTAGCCGGCAAGCTGCTGGATCAGCCGATATATCGACTGCTTGGCGAACAACGCAAATCATTCCCCGCCTACGCATCCACCTACATCGGCGACAACTATCCCGGTGGATTGAACAGCCCCGAAGCCTACGCCGATTTCGCCGAACAATGCTACGAAATGGGCTACAAAGCTTTCAAGATCCATCCATGGCAAGAGGCGCCGATCGAGCAGCACGTGAGGCTCGTAGAAGTCGTCGGCGAACGTGTCGGTGACAAGATGGACCTCATGCTCGACCCGTTCTGCGCCATCCTGACATTCGGCGACGCCCTCAAGATCGGCAGAGCCTGCGAAGTCTACAATTACTACTGGTGGGAAGACGTCTTCAAGGACGGCGGCGAATCTGCCTTCGCCCACCGCAAACTCCGCGAACTCATCCGCGTCCCGCTCCTACAGCTCGAACACGTCCGTGGGTTGGAGAAGCACGTAGATTTCATCATCGCTGACGGCACGGATTTCGTTCGGATCGATCACGACTACGACGGCGGCATCACCGGCGTCATGAAGATCGCCCACGCATCCGAAGGGTTCGGCCTCGACGTCGAACCGCACGGTCCCGGTCCGAGTCGCCGGCAGACCATGGCAGCGATGCGCAACTCCAACTACTACGAACTCGGACTCGTCCACCCCAAACTCCAACCATCCTACCCGCCCGTCTACCTCGACGGCTACTCCGATATGCTTGACGCCATCGATGAAAACGGCCACATCCACGTAACCGACCTGCCCGGAATGGGCGTAACCCACGACTGGGACTTCATCAACAAGCACACCGTAGGCAAGACAGTCTACGATTAAAACGCTTGCCTCCCCTTTGATGTCCAAAGGGGAATACAAGGGGGTTTTAGTAGATGTCCGCATCCAACTGGTACAAAGGCAACATCCACACTCACACCACCGAGTCAGACGGCGACGCCGACCCTGACTTCGTCACGCGTTGGTATCGTGATCACGGCTACGACTTTCTTGTACTAAGCGATCACAACCACCGCACGATCCTCGAGCACGAAATCGAAGACGGCCCGTTGATGATACCGGGTGAAGAGGTTTCGGCGCGCATCGTCGGCGGAACCATTCCGATCCATCTGAACGGAATCGGCATTCGTTATGTCGTCGAACCCACCAACTTAGACGACGTCGTCGCGACGCTGCAGGCAAACGTGAACGCCATCATCAACGCAGGAGGTATCGCGCAACTCAATCACCCCAACTACGAGTGGGCGTTCAACCACGAACACATCAAGCAGGTCGAAGGCGCCAGCCTCATGGAGATTCACAACGCTCATCCCGCCGTGAACGGCTACGGCGCGCCCGGAAAGCCCGGCGTGGAAGAGATGTGGGACCTCGTCCTATCTTCGGGCCGCGTAATCTTCGGGACCGCAACCGATGATTCCCACAACTACCACGACTACACGCCCGACGCCTCCAACCCAGGTAGGGGATGGGTCGTCGTCAACGCTCCTGAACTCAACGTCGATAACATCGTTGATGGCCTCGCCACCGGCAACTTCTACTCATCCAACGGCATCGAACTCACTGACCTAATCATCACCGAAGATGCCATCGAACTCGAAATCGAACCAAACCGCTCAATGATCTACGTCACTGAATTCTCAGGTCTCGAAGGCAAAACACTTACCGAGGTCGAAGGCCAAACAGCCCGTTACGAATTCAACGGCGACGAAGGCTACGTAAGAGCGACAGTCAAGTCATCCGGCGGCACCCGAGCCTGGACCCAACCAGTTTTCGTGGGATAACGCGCATGCGTCGGCGATTAACAATGCTATATAATGCGTTGTAACACAAACTTTCGGTGAAACAAAAATGACAACTGTAGAAGAACGCTTGAGTCGAATTGAAGGCGGGTACGAGCATCTGGCAACCAAGGCAGATCTCTATCAGCTTGAGAATCGCATGTATCAACTCGAAAACCGCATGATCCGATGGTTGATCGGGATGGTCGTCGGTATGGCAATCCTGGCGGTTTCAGTCGCCGGCCTATTCGTTCAATCGCTCTTGAATTAACGGTTATCCGACGTGTCGAAAGTTCGTATTGACGCTCCCGTCGACGCGAGTGGTTACGAACATCTGTTGACGACCACGGATCTGGAAAGATTTGAAGAGCGCATGGTTCGGTGGTTTCGAGCTCTCGCCATCTCCATCGCTACGATCGCCGCATTGAATTTCGCATTAATCGTGATGTCCCTCTGAGCGACTACGGATCACTCTTTCAACACCTCTACCTGCTCACCGAAATACCCCGCAACCGAGTAATAGGTCTTCAATCCTTCAACCGGGTGCGCATCCAATATCACCGTCACCTCGTCCCTCTCCTGGGCCGTTAACTGCCAATTCGAAGCCGCTGCGTTCTGGGCGATTTGTTCCGCCGAACTCGCCCCCGCTATCACCGTCCCAACGATCGGGTCGGCCAATAACCAAGCGAAGGCCAGATCCAACAACGTCTTTCCTCGTTCTTGTGCCCAACCCTGCAATGCAGCTATCGTCCGCAGATTGTCATCCGTAATCCACCGCTCCGACTGATTGGCATCCAACGCCAACCGTGTTCCCTCCGGCGCAGCTCCCGATACATCCACCTTGCCAGTGAGGAACCCCGCCGCCAACGGCAGATAGGGCATCACTCCGACGCCGTGCTTGCGACAAGCCGGCAACATCTCCGCCTCGCTGCCCCGATGAAGCATCGAATATTCGAACTGCGACGAGATGAACTGCGTCATCCCGTGGTGTTTGCTGGTCCAAACCGCGTCCACCATCCGCCAAGCCTCGAAGTTGCAGACCCCGATATACAACGCCTTACCCTGACGCACGATGTCATCCATAGCCCGCAGAGTCTCTTCCAATGGCACCCGCGGATCCGGCCGGTGGATCATATAAAGATCGATATAGTCCGTCCGCAACCGCCGCAGACTATCTTCCACGGCATCCATCACAAACTTCCGCCCGCCGCCAAACAGGTTCGGTCCATGATTCCGCTTAGACCCGAACTTCGTGCCAATCAACATCTCATGCCGACGCCCCTCCAACGCCCGTCCGATGTACTCCTCCGACAAACCCTGCGCGTAGACGTTAGAAGTATCAACGAAGTTGATCCCGTGATCGATCGCGGCATGAACGATCGCCCTCGACTCCCGATAATCCCTACGCCCCGGCTCCCCGAAACTGTTCGCTCCAAGCCCCGTCTCGGAGACTTCCAAACCAGAATTTCCTAGATGACGGTAACGCATGGAAAAATGATAGCGCGCGTCTCACTGGGTTTCCCTCGCTCGCGGGGGAAATGTCCGAAGGACAAAGGGGGCGCGAGGTAATCGCGCTGCTCGCCACCCTCTGGATTCCGGCTTTCGCCGGAATGACGTGGGGGTGCAATAATCTAGAATTCTTAGATGCAAGTAACCCTCAAAACTCGAACGCGAGGGATATACGTCATGCCTCACATGCAACAGAGCCAAAACCTCCCAAAACTCCCGCCCATTCATCCCGGTGAGATTCTTGGTGAAGAGTTCCTAAAGCCGATGGGGATCACGCAGTACCACCTCGCGAAGTCAATTGGAGTGGACGCAACGCGGATCCGATCCATTGTCCACGGTGAACGGGCTATCACCGCGGAAACAGCACTGCTCTTTTCCCGGTTCTTCGGTAACAGTACCGAGTTCTGGATGGGGTTACAGGCACAGTACGACCGCGAACGCGCCGAAGACGAGATGTCCGAGCGTCTGGCCGCCATCACGCCGTGGCGTACAGAGAACGAAGCCTGATCACCCCGGCAAATTCAAGTCCGTCTTAGGCGTCTCTGTCCAGTCCTCCTTCGACCGCCCGTCGTAGTCGAACCTGATCTGACCACCCTTGATCGTCACCTGATTGATCAGCCTGCCCGGCGCAGGCATGATCCGATAACCAGTCGGCCCACTATCGCTCAACCCGCAAGGCCGCTCCACGTACTCCA
This sequence comes from Dehalococcoidia bacterium, assembly GCA_965203505.1. Taxonomy (GTDB): domain Bacteria; phylum Chloroflexota; class Dehalococcoidia; order Lucifugimonadales; family Lucifugimonadaceae; genus Bin127. Next base: position 2,367,968 of record OZ241880.1, on the reverse strand, counting down.
ACACCGTCACATCACCCGTCGCACCGGGAGTCAGCGTCCCAAGCTCCGGATGACCTATCTGCTTTGCCGGAGCCCACGTCGACTTCTCCACGATGTCGTACATCGACATCCCGATGGCTAGGAACTTGCTCATCACCTCCGTCTGCGTCGCTCGCGACGTGTGCAAGCTCATGCGGTGCAGGTCAGTCGAGATCGTGTCGGGAGGAAAACCTTGCTCGATCGCCGGCACCGCCATCGAGAAGGAAAAACTGTTGTTGCCATGGCCGACATCCATGATGATGCCTTTTTCACGCGCCTCCCAATAGTGCGGCTTCACCTTGCCATCGTTGCCGATCATCGGCTTGCCGTACCCGAAGCAGTGCGTCACACCATCGCCAGGATTCATATGCTCCAGCATCATCTCCCCGAACGGACGCGACGCCCGCGCGTTCTGGTCCACCAAGCAGAACACACCGGACTCGGCCGCCGCAGCCACTCCTCGATCCACCGACTCCCAACCTACGCCTCCGAAGTGTGCCACTTTGACGCCGACGATAGTGTCAGAGCGTTGCCGAATCTTCGCCGCCGTCAGCTCCACATCCATATCATCCACGTCTTGCTCGCCATCGCCGCACATGCCGTGACCCACGATGTTCAGCAATGCGAATACCCGCGGCCCAGCTCTTCGGATGACGGTCTCGTTGAAATGGTCAAATGTCCGCCAACCCGATCCCCCACAGTCGACCATCGTCGTAACCCCGTACGGGAAGCAAAGTTCATCCGGGAACATCGCACCGTCGTAGAGATAGCAATGCGCGTGGATGTCGATCAAACCAGGAGTCACGTAACAGTCCGACGCGTCTACCACCTTCCTACCCTGCGCCTCCGGAATGTCCGCCTCCACCGCCGCAATCGACGATCCCGAGATACCAACATCCCGCTGGGCATCAATCCCGTTCTTAGGATCGATCACGTGCCCGCCCTTGATCAATGTGTCGTACATGATGTCGTCACCTTTCAGACTCGCACAAAGTAAAAGTCGTGTCCGCGCGGTTGAAAGTGAGGTTTTCCCCCGCTCGGCGGGGGAAATGTCCGAAGGACAAAGGGGGCGCGCAGCGGTTCTTTCCCCTCTGCCCTATGTTGGAGAGGGTTAGACTGAGGGGCACAAGCAATCATCTGATCTGCCGCAACCTCGGATCCGTCTTATCCCTCACCCAATCGCCGATGAAGTTGAAGGACATAACAACTAGGAAGATGCAGAACCCGGGGAAGATCGATACCCACCACGCGGTGTCGAGGAACTCGCGTCCATCGCTGATCATGTTGCCCCAGGAAGGGTAGCGAGACGGGACACCGATGCCTAGGTAGCTCAAAGACGCTTCCGTCAAGATCAACCCGCCGATCCGAAGGCTGGCGAGGACCATGAGCAGATTGATCACGCCAGGGAGGATATGACGATACATGATGCGGAAGTCGCTCGCGCCCGCGACACGTGCCGATGCGACGTAATCCCTCGTCTTGAGAGTCAACACCTCCGCGCGAATGTTCCTCACCAGTCCCACCCAAGTTGCCATCACTAACAAGCCGATGAGCACCAACAATCCCGTGCCGATCGTTATCGACACAACCAGCGCAATCAACAGGAACGGCAGACCATTCCACACATCCACGTACCTCGTCATCACCTCATCGAACCACCCGCCAAACCAACCCGATGCGATCCCTGCCCACAGTCCCATTGTCATCCCAATCGCAGCAGCCGCAAACGCAACGGTGATCGACACCCTAGTCCCATGCACCAGACGTGAGTAGATATCGCGTCCGTGTTGGTCGGCACCTAGCAAATACCGATCGTCGAGGTATTCATTGTTTTCGTAATATTCGTCGTACCAAAAAGGCGGTGCAAAGCTCCCCCGCAAGTTTTGTTTATTCGGATCATCCGTGGCGAATTGCGTCGTGAATATAGTGGCAAGCCCAAACATAACGATGACGAATCCCGGGATAACCGGCCAACGCCGCATGAAATCCCACGCTATCAGAGGCGAGCGTACGACCAATTCCACCGGGTTCATCGGTTTGTCTTGTACGGTGTCGACTGTCGCCATCAATCAAGCCTTATGCGAGGATCAATAACAACGTAAAGAAGATCCGAAATGAAACTCATCGCCAAAAACAATATCGTGAACAGCAAGATGATGCCGGTAAGCAAAGTGAAATCGTTGTCGTTCACCGCCGCAACCGCGATCTGACCCACTCCCGGCCAGACAAAAACATTCTCGACCAACACCGAACCATCCATGAAGCCCGCGAGCAGCAACGCTGAAACCGTTAACGGCTGGATCAACGCGTTGCGGAAGGCGTGTTTGGCCACCACGCGACTGTACCCCATGCCTTTGGCCCGAGCAAGTTTGATGTACTCCGAATCCAACACCTCCAACATGGCAGATCTCGTGATACGCAGATAACCCGCGATCGGCCCCCAAGCGAGCACAAGCACCGGCATGACCCAATACTGGAACTGTCCGAAGAAACTCGCGTCCGTACGTCCATAAAACGTCGGTACGGGCAACCATCCCAAATAGACAGCAAAGACCCAGATCCCGACGATTCCAACCCAAAACGCCGGCACGGATTGACCTGAAAGTGCAAACGCCCTAAGAAAATAATCCAAGATTGAAGCCCGACGCATCGCTGAGAGAATGCCTAGGGGGATACCCACAAACGTACCGACGATCCACGCACCGATCGCGAGCTGCATCGTAGCCGGCCAGCGTTCTCGCAAGATGTCGGTCACTTTTCGGCTAGTGCCGACGCTCCGACCAAGATCGGCACGAAGGAGATTGCCCAACCACGTTGCGTACTGCAGGACTATCGGTTTATCGAGGCCCCACTTCGCGCGCAACGCGGCGATCTGCTCGGGGCCGATGGCGTAACCCTCGGCGCGGATGAACACGTTGATGGGATCATCCTTGGCGTGCGCCAATCCGAACACCACGATCGTGGCACCCAGCAATGAGATCACCATCGTCGAGATACGTCTTGCGAGAAACCGATACATTCGTTTTCACATCATCCGGCAAAAGCCCCGCGGTTCTAGTTTCAATCAAATCACGATGTGACGCATTGAACCGCGGTCAATGACGAGTGGCGCGACCCCAAAGGGCCGCGCCACTCAACTCCTCGGAATTTGAGTCTTCAGCTCGATGCCGGAGAGTCGATCACTGCACGGTGATGATGAACTCTGGATGGTGCAGAGCGGATTCACGCACCGCCTGCGGCATATCCCAGGAATCGATCTTCTTGGGGTTCACCAACGCCACGTTCGGACGAGCAACCGTTCCGATGGCCGGGTTCCACTTGTGGAGGAAGTCCGCCATCAAGTTGCGAATCTCGATCCGACCAGCCTTGTCCTGCGTCTGGTTCATCTGCGTGCCCCACTCGCAGAGCTCTTGGATCTCGATACCGATGTTGAAACCCGGGCGTCCGCCTGAACACTCAGAGTTGCTCACCACCGGCCAGTCCCACGGTGCGTGAGGAGCCTCGGCGCCTGCTGAGTGGATCCACGGAGCCGTCGCCGTTCGTCCGATCAGGCTCGGGCGATACGTCTGATACTGCGCTTTCCAGTCCTGCATGTCGATGCCTAGTTCTCGCCACATGCCGACGACGGCGGTGCCGATCTCTTCATCGCCTCTTCCGATTCGGATGAAGAACGGCATCTCAAAGCGGATACCGTTGTCGTTCTTCGGGTAACCTGCCTCATCCAGCATTTGTCCCGCGAGTTCGAAGTCGTACGCGACGTTCCACTTGTCTTGCCAGTTCTCGTTGTTGATGTCGTGACCGTAAACGTAGTTCGGCCACGCCGCGTTCGAGAACAGGACCTCGGCGATGAGCGAACGGTCGATCGCGAACGACAGCGCTTGACGCACATGCGCCGCTCGCGTCATGCTCGTAAAGCCTTCCGGCGGGTTGCCGAAACTGTCACGTCGCGGGTCGCCGATCCACGGGATGTGGTGGCGAACCGTCGCATGCAACTCGATCGGTGTCTCGACGTCGTCGGGATCCGGCGTGTAGATCGTGTCCTGCCAGTAGTTGCCGGAGAACGAGATCGAGTGGAACGAACCCGCACCGGCTCCAATAATCTCGAAGCCTTCCTGCGTCAAAGTCGGGTAGTTCCGAAGGTCCACTGCTGCAACGTCCAGGCTGCCATTGCGAAGACCTGCCTCTGCGACCGCGTCCTCTGGAGTCGGTTCGTAGATGATCCTGTCGACTGATGCTGTCTTGCGGTGGTGATTTTGGACTGCCCTCAACTGAAGCGTCGCATCATACGCATACTCTTCCACCATGTATGGGCCGGTGCCGACCACGTGCTCGCGCACCCAGTCTTCGCCCATCGTGTCAAAAGCATTCTTGCTCGTGATGCTCAATCCAAGGCCCGCTTGACCAAACATAAACGTCTGCCAGCGGACGTCATACTCCTGCAACGGAACTCGAACGGTCATGTCGTCGACCTTCGTCAACGCCTGGTTGCCGATGAACGAGACCCAGTTCGAGCCGCCGTCCGTCGCCGACTCAGGGTTGTAACCCGGGTTGCCTCTGTTGTAGGCCCAGACAACGTCATCCGCACTCAAGTTCCCGAACTCGCCCCAATGGTTGTGGAACGGAACGTCCGGCTTGATGTTGAAGATGAGAGCCTGCCCGCCGATCGCATCCTCGTCGTCGACCAGTTCCCAACCGGTAATCACCTGGTTGACCGCGTTGCCGCTCTCGTCGGTCAAGAAGAACTTCTCAGTCACGCTTTGTCCGAGGAACATCCCACCTGTGGGGTCGCCCGGAATACCGCTGCCCCGGAGTTCAAGACCCGTCCGAATCACGACGGTGTCGGAACCGGTAATCGGGTCCGGCGGCTCACTGATTGTCGGTTGAGCCATCGGTATCGGCAGCCCATAGAAAGTCTCAGGAGCTGGCGTCGCAGTAGCGACTACGACTACCTCTTTCTCGACTTCCTTGACAACCTCTACCTCTTTGACGACCTCAACTTCCTTCTCGACCTCTACCTCTTTAACGACCTCGACCTCTTTAACGACCTCGACCTCAACCTCGACCGGGACCTCTTTTTCGACTTCTTTAACGACTTCGCGTTCGACGACGACAGTTTCGACGACCGTCTGTCCTTCGACTACGCGCTCGCGTTCGATGACGACGGTCTCGACGACTTTGACCTCAACCACCCGCTCGACTGGAACTTCAACCTCTTGGATGATCGTTTCGCCAGCCACCTCTACCTGCTTTTCCACGACGACGGTCTCCACGACCACGACCTCGCGGTCGACAGGTACCTCAACGGTCTGAATCACCGTCTCAGTCGAAGCACAGGCATACAACGCTACCGATGCCAACATGGCAATCAGCGGCAACAATGCCCACCTCATTTGCTTGGTTCGTAACATAGTTACCTCCCACATCTGTTTCGGCGCTCGATGCTGATAAATGGCGCAGTACGTCATTGCCGCGCAAGAATCGAACGCAAACGACGTTGCAAATCTTACTTCATCAATCGCGTTCGCGGGGATTCATCAGGGATTTTTCCCACGACGAACATCCAACCACCCGCAACTCCATCGGTTAAATCAGATCTCGCGTCGTTGAGCCAGCTTCGCGACGAAGATCAGCGAAGGCACGTTACACGCGAACACCGCACCGAAAAATCCCGCACCCGAGATATCGCGGTTCAAAACGTACACGTCGGAGTGTTCGAAGAACGCGCCCCCGATGGTAAGCCCGATCCATGAACCCGCAACGCCGGCTAATACCGAAAGGACAAACAGCCTCAACGATTGCCCCAACGTTTCCGAGGTCCCAAACCAACCCACGCGCGAAGCCGCCGCCGCCGTAACGGCTACAAACGACAAACGGGCAACACTCCGAACGATCTCCGAAGTCTCCGCCGATGAAACAACCATCGCAATCACCAGCGCCCCGAAAAACGCACCAATAGCCGCACAAGCCAATCCCGCCAGAAGGCGAACAGATACATGTACAAACGCTTCGTTCATAGCGAGATCACTCTCGCCAATTTTAATTGCGAGCCGGAATCTGATGGTCCACTTCGAGACACTTCCAAGATCGGAACCGTCTCGGTGACCATCGTTCAGTGCGCGGCTTGATAATGCGCAGCCAACAGGTCTTCGCCAAAGTCATGCGTGTAATCACGCAGAACCGAGTGGATGTGGTTGGCGCCGTTCTGCGTGTTGTCGTACTCGATGACGAATCGGTCGTGGCGGATGTTGTAGTAGTGACCCTGCCAACGCTCCAACGGGCCCGCCCACGCGAAGTGCAGACTGTCCCAACCTTCGCTCTCTAACTGACTCCAATAGTTCTGCGCCATCTCGTCCGCGGCGCGGAACACATAGTGCCGGATCAACTTGACCAGCGATCCGCGCTGACCATCGTTCAAGTCTCCAATCGGAATTCCTACCGGAGTCATATTCGGATCGACGGCGCGTACGACCGTGGTGAGAATATCTGCCGGCGCGACCGGATCGACGATCGCGACTGACCGCTGCGAATCCGTCATCTCCGTCACAAGAGTTCTGGCCCAGTCTTCCTCCTCCGCCAAGGTCCGTTGACCCTTCTGTTCGCCGTGCTTAACCTCCGCAGGGTTCGATCCGAAGAAGAGCGGGTGGATCGAAACCTCGCTGTTGCCGACTACCGATGCCACGATGCCGATGTGATGACCACCGACGCGCCAACCCCATGGCTCACTGCTGCCCGGCTCGCCAAACACGCTGAACCAGTAACGCTCCTCCAACCGATCCCAACTCGACACATTGTTGGTCATCGACTCGTACTCGCCAAGGATCGTTTCGAGCCGGATAATCTGGCGCGCCATGGCAAAACCGCTCTCGCTGTAGCCCGTCTCCATCATCTTGAACGCCAGATCCGTCTGATGCCCAGTCATGTCTGAGATGAGCAGACCGTTGCGACCCACCGGCGTGTAGTGCCACTCGTAGCGTTCGTCACCTGCGAACGGAAAGGTCGCTTTGACTAGTTCGTCTTTACCCAGCGACGCCAAGAACGCCGCCGCCGCATCCGCCATACGTTTGATCGTGTCTGGTGCCTTCGACGGCACCGTTGCTGAATGACCGTTTGTGTGATGTGACATATTGGACGCTCCGTTCGCTACCTGCGTCAGTTCCATTTCCGATTGAACGCGATGATACCGCATCCCACCGTCCCCTTTCGCACAGCTACTTTCACCTCCCCCTCTCTGAGGGGGAATTAAAGGGGGTGCAAGCGAAGCGAACGCAGGGGTATGCCCGGGGCGGACGCGGGGGACGGGTTGCCCCAGCTGCGCGGGGGAAATGTCCGAAAGACTAAGGGGGCGCGAAGAAACCGAGCCGCCCACCGCCCGTCTACGTCATTCCGGAGTCAAACACCTGCCTGCCCCTTTCGCCCAGCGAAAGGGGCGCGAGCGCAGCGAGCGGGGTATGCGCGGGGAAGGGGGAAGGGGCGCCGCCCAGACAGTGTGCCGTCCGACACCCAACCCCGCGCGCATACCCCGCGCGCATACCCCGCTCACATCGCTTCGCTCACATCGCTTCGCTCGTGCGCGCCCCTTTCGCCCAGCGAAAGGGGCAGGAGACTCGCGCCCCCTTTGTCCTTCGGACATTTCCCCCGTGATCGGGGGAAACCCGGATCGCGCAGACCGGTCCCGCAAACGCACTGTACAAAGGCAATTGAGCCCTCTAGTGGTAATCTTTCGCAAGTGAAAAACCGCAACCGGTCACCCACGACGGAGAACGAAACCCAATGATCAAACTCAGCCTGCAATCCCTCTGCTACCGCGACACCTTCAACGCCGGCGACATCGACCTTTTCGGAATGATCGACAAAGCACGGGAGTACCGTCTCGACGGCATCGACATCCACTTCGCCCACTTCGCATCCACAGACCGCGACTACTTGGAAGATGTGCGGATGGCATGCCTGAGGAACGGGCTGAACATGTGCTACATCGGCGTCTCCAACAACTTCGGCATGACGGGCGACGAGCAACGAGCGCAGATCGACGACATGAAGCACTGGATCGACGTCGCCGCCGTCATGGGCATCCAGATGGTCAGGACATTCGGAGGTTGGGTACCAGAAGGAGAAACCGAGGAAACCGTGTGGCCCAGAATCGTGTCAGCCACGAAAGAAGTCGCGGCATACGGCGCTTCGAAAGGCGTAAAGGTCGGCCTCCACAACCACAATCACGGCTGCGCACCCGCGACTGGAGAACAGGTCCTGCGAATACTCGATGAGGTTGACAACCCGTACTACACCCACATCCTAGACACCGGCCAATACCGCGGCTCACCAGGCGCGTCGCTAGGTGAACGTGGCGTCGAAGACGTCGAACACAACTTCTACGGTTCCATCGAAGCGTCCGCACCTAAAGCGGTCCACATCCGGGCAAAGATCTACCGCATCGCATCCGGGTCAGAAGCATGGCTCGACTACGACCGCATCATGAAGATCATCAAATCCGTAGGCTTCAACGGATGGATGTCCGTAGTCTTCGAAGGCCAAGATGAACTCGACGAGCCCACCGCCGTCCCACTCGCAGCGGCGTTCCTCCGAAGGAAACTCAACGAATACGATCTGTGATCAGATCGTTGTTCACCAAACAGCGTATTCCAATATCGGCGGTCATAACATCAGTAGCCGCCGAATATACTCTGGGTTAATGACATTGACCCTACGAAGAATCGTGTCTTCGCTGTTGGCGGTACTTTTCGTCTCGACGCTTCTAACGACTTTGGCGAGTCTCAACTGCGCGAACGAGACGACAGTGGTCCACACCGTGGAAGTTCCCACGGAGCGGATCGTCGAGATTCCAGTTCCTCAAACGATTGAGATACCTGTCCCGCAAACCGTGATCGTGGAAAACGAGCTGATCGTTCAAGTTCCCGTACCTGAAACCGTGGTCGTCGAAAAAACGACCGTGATCGAAGTCCCGGTGCCACAAACGGTTGAGGTCATTGTGCAGCAAACCGTGATCGTGGAAAAAGAGAAGGTTGTCGAGGTCCCTGCGCCAGAAACCGTAGTCGTCGAGAAACCGATCTTTATTGAAGTCCCCGTGCCCCGAACCGTAATCGTTGAGAAAGCCGTCGAAGTGGAAGTGCCCGTTGACAAAACCGTGATCGTAGAGAAGGAGGTTATCGTCGAGGTCGAGGTTGTGCGGACGGTTCAAGTGTTTGAGGAAAAGGTAGTGGAAGTCGAGGTTGAGGTTCCCGTTGGAGATGGCGCAACTGGCTCCCAGCCACCCATGCGATGGTGGGAACCCCGCATCGCATTCAACTCAAATCGCGACGGCGACCATGAAATCTATCTGACGAACCCAACGTCTTCACAATGGATTCAGTTGACCGACAACACGGCGGCAGATCGCAACCCATCATGGGCACCCGACGGCGACCGAATCGCATTCGAATCCGATGCCAACGGTTGCTTCGCCATATACGTCGTGAATCTCGACGGGACAGGCATCGTCGCCCTGACTGACAGCACCACCGATGATTTCGACCCCGACTGGTCCCCGGACGGCGAGAGAATCGTCTTCAGGTCCAATCGCGACGGCGACGATGAGATCTACGTCATGAACTCCGACGGCTCGAACGTTGTTCAGTTGACGGACAATTGGTATTCAGAATGGGACCCCGACTGGTCTCCAGACGGTACTAAGATTGCCTTCACTTCCGAGCGATTCGCCAACTACGAACTGTACGTGATGAACGAAGACGGATCAGAGATCGTTCAAATGACAGATGATCAAGGGCATATCCGCAACCCCGATTGGTCTCCTGATGGCTCACAAATCGCATTCGCTTCTGATCAGGACGGGGATTTCGAAATCTACGTGATGAACGCAGACGGGTCGCAAGTCAAACAACTGACACACAACGACATCCAAGACGGAAACTTCGAACTCGAATGGTCGCCAGACGGGCGTCGCATCGCTTTCGCCTCAGAAGACGATGGCGACAACGACATATATGTCATGAACTCCGACGGGAGTCAGATAATTCGAATCACCGACAATCCACATCTCGATGGATCCCCATCCTGGTCACCCTCCAGAGACCCTGCAAAACCGCAAGACCCATCCGCATACGTTCCAGTTGCCGCTACACCAACCCCTTAACCCCTAACGGTTTCCAATCCGACAACTAATAATCCCCTGCCACTCCAAAACCCAAATCCTCTCTACACCGCACTTGCATCGAGTAACGCCGGGTGCCAAGCAACCCGCACTAATCCAAAGGCGCGATCTTACCCGGGTTCTGCATGTTGCTCGCGGCATCCCAAGCCCGGTGCAATTCAGCCTGTCGTACCGTGGCCCATCGAATAACCATGCGTTCGATGCGGTTGGGTAGGTGACCGTCGCTGACTCTCAGAGTGGCAATCTCGATCGAAGCCTCGTATTCACCGTACTCGGCGTGAAAGTGCGGTGGTGGGTGTTCCCGAGAAAAAATTCTGATCACGATGCCGTGAAATCGGCACAGTTCAGACACTTAAACGCTGACGATTTGAAAGCTCTCGGTATTCATCCCAAGACAACCCTGTCAACTCCATGTACAGCGCGTCCGGACAGATTTCAAGTACATCGTCCCAAGCGATTGACCGATGATCTGAGATGTGGACCCCTTCGAAATAAGCACGATCATCCCAAGCCTTGAATACACCTTTTCCAGCGACATCCGAAAGGTCGATTTCACCTTCTGCACCGTCCTCGAAACTGACCCAAATGCGGAACCCCTCCCTAGCTTCAACTGCGACAGGTTTCAACATAACTTTCTTTCATCTGCCTTTTGCGATTAACCGTATTATACAACCTCAATCGATCCGAGTCCGACGTTGCGCCGTTTAAATCGACAATCGCCAATAACGCCATCTGCATCCGAGGCCCGTACCCCAGTTAAGCGCCCTTCACCAACTCGAACCCCTCATCGAGCCATCCTGTCACACCCCCGATCATCTCTTTGACAGGCCGTCCCAACCTCGCCAACCTAACCGCCGCCTTGTTAGCACCATTGCAATGCGGACCAGCGCAGTAGACAACGAAAAGCGTGTCCTTCGACCATCGAGCTAGATTTCTCTCCACGATCCTCGCGTGCGGCAAACTGATCGCACCCGAAACATGCCCCTTCTCGTACAACTCCGGACTCCGAACATCCAGCAGTACGAAATCAGCTACTTCGCGAGCCAAAGCATCATGAACATCCCAGCAGTCAGTCTCGAACGCAAGCCTTTTCGCGAAATGTACTAGAGCTTCGTCGGAAGGTGCCGCGGGCACTTCGGACACATTGTTTGGCATAGTTCGGTGCCTCAGATACGGTTCATGGTGGCGGGTGGATGTGAAACACGAAATTGTAATATCACTTCGAAGCGGCCCGTTAAAGCAACCACCCCACTGATCCGACAAACTGAGACTCTCCCATCATGGGCGTCACTCTCTACTACAACGCCGCCTGTGGCGACTGCGAGCGGCAAGCCAAGCGGACATCGAAGTTCGACTGGCTGCGCCGCGTGCGAATATCAACTGACCCGTCGCCAATAGGCCAAGTGCCACGAGGCGAGATCGTCGTTGTGGACGAAGAATCAAAAAAGGTCTACACCGGTATCTACGCCACTCGGGCGATCTGCATGCGCGTACCGATCTACTTTCTTTACGGCCTCGCGCTTTACATACCGCCGATACGCAACATGCTCGCTAAAGGCGAACAAGGCTGCGATGGCGACGCGTGTGAAATCTAATTCGCGTCCGCTTGTTTTCATTCACCCCGAAACTCCTACCGCCTCTTAACGATTTAGCGCGACGTATTCGATATCACCGTTCGGAATCATGTCGAGCTTTATCCCGGCGTTCCATAGAAGGCTTGTGCCGACAAGTGGCACCGATCCAATGCTAACGACGTATACCTTAAACAGACGATCTGAAAAGAAAACATCCGCCACGTGCAGGTCGGCACTAATCTCGCTCGCATCTGCCAACGTAATTCTCTCGGTCCGAAAATAGGGCAACCCCAACGTGTCAACTACCTTTTCGGGCAAGGCGACCCAACCAGAAAATCCAGTGTCAAGAGTCGCTACGAATCTTTGCCCTTCTGTACTGGCTCCGAATACCTCCAAATCCACTCTGGGGTAGAGAAACCCGTTTACCAGATCCACACTTCCGACCTTCAATTGTCCGTCCCGTCGATCTGTCCACCACCGAACGAGTTGACCCATACGCGCGGATGTACCAGCAGGAAGATTTCCGCATCGGGTGCCCTGTCCTTGAGTACCAACCCCACATCTTCGTTGTCGCCAATCTCGTACTCGCCGGTCTTGGCATCGATCGCGATGAAGCGTCCTGCATCCTCCTCCGTCAGCATCGGCTTGATGCTGTTCTCGTAAAACTGCATCCCTCGGCGCGAAGTTTCTTCGATCTGTTCGCGTGTCCGTATCGTGGTCATTATGAAATCTCTAAACAGAACGCGTCGTTCACCTATTCTGTATGGTAACCCAACGATTGATGCCCATTGCGACGCGATACACCGACCCCATCACTCCCCCCGGAACACCGGACGCCTCTTCGCCTTGAACGCTTCCACACCTTCCCGGAAGTCTGCCGTATCAAATACCCGGAACTGCAAGTTGAACTCCTCTTCGCTCAACTGCTCTGTATTCGGTTCGATCGACAACTGCCGAATCATGATCTTGTGGTCTTGCGCCGACAACGGAGCACCGCTCGCGATCTGACCGGCCAACTTATCAACCGCGTCTTCAAACTCGCCATCCTCGACGACCGCCGTCACCAACCCGAACCGCATCGCATCCTCAATGTCAATAATCCTCCCAGACAACACCAGATACTTCACCGCTGGCACCCCTGCAACCGCGATCATCCGCCGCAACTCATCCCATCCAGCGGTCAATCCCAACCGGTTTACCGGCACACCAAACCTTGAGCTCTTCGTCGCGATCCGGATGTCAGTCGATGCCGCCAACTCCAACCCGCCACCCACACAGAAGCCTTGAATCGCTGACACGGTCGGGCAACGCAAGTTCTCCGTGCGTTCTAGAGCCGACTCGAACGCCGCAGCGTACCGCGCCGCCGACCTCGCATCGTAGCGATGCTCATCGAAATCCTTAATATCGGCACCCGCCGAGAACGCTTCACCGCCCGCCCCGCGGAAAACGACGCATCGTATCGATAGATCAGCTTCGAGATCGTTCAAAATCTCGCCCAGCGCCAGCCACATCTCATACGAAATAGCGTTCCGTTGATTGGGCCGATTAAACGTGATCGTGGCGACCGAACCTGATTTTTCGACAAGTATGTGATCGTTCATGGCGACAGTGTGTGGATAGGGATCAAACGCGAATCGAGGGCGCTATCTGAACAAGATAACGCCCTCGATCAGCCCTCGTCATTCCGGCGAAAGCGAGACAGCCCTAGGGTTTCCCCCGCTCGCGGGGAAATGTGCCACGCAGAGTAACTACGGCTACGACGTGGCAGAAGGACGAAGGGGGCTCGCCCCAGACCAAACTACTGCGCCTTCGAGACGTTCAAAATCTCCAGCAGGAAGCCAGCCCACAGGCTGTACGGTGCGACGTACGGGTTGCTGTTCGTCGCAAATCCGCGCCAGTAGGTGTTGTTGAACGTAACCACGTGACGCTCCTCGGCCAGCGTGATCTCGATCACGTCGTCGAGGAAGATGTCCAGCGCGCGGTTCGCGAGGTCCATGTAAACGGGGTCCTCGGTCGATGGCAGCACGCTATCCATTTCATCGATGATGGCGTCGAAATCTGGGTTGTTGTACTGGCTGTTCGCCCAGATGTAAGAGTTCTGTTCGCCCTGCGTCGGCGAGCTGAACTTGCTGTGGTAGTGCTGCATCGTCCCGTGAGGCTCGCGTGAACTTCCGCAGTGCACCAAGATCCACATGTCGGCAAGACCCGTCCGGACCTCGGCCCACAACGGAGTCGTGTCCGGATCGTGCAAAACGAACGTCACGTCGAAACCGGCGTCTTGAAGCTGCTTCTCAACCACCGGTCCCATCGGACGGAGCCAGCCCGGAACGTGGAGATCCATGGCAAGAGCCTCGCCATCCTTCTCCCAGTAGCCGCTACCGCCCATCGCGTAACCGGCTTCTGCCATATACGATTCGACCTCCGCCTGACCTTGGCTTTCCCAATCGTACTTGGCGATGATGTCAGCCTGCGCGTCTTCGTACGCCTTCAATCCGCCGTACGTGGAATAGGGCACCGCACGGGTGACGGTCGAGTCTTCATAGGCAAGCGTCACCAGTTCTTCGCGGTCGATCGCAGCCTGCACCGCACGTCGGGCGTTGACGTCCGACATCGGGCCATACTGAGTGTTCACGCCCAAGGTGTACATGCAAGCGTCAGCCGCGCCGTACGACGGGCCGTCCGTGTCCCAAGAGATGATGTTCTTGTTCCGATTGTGCGCCGTGACGAAAACACCGGGCTGCATGATCGAACCCGTGTCGAACTCGTTGTTGATCATCCGAGCAACCATCGTGTCAGCAGACCCCGGCGGGATGTACGCGATTCGGAGAGGCTCAGGCAGCTCTTTGAAGCCGACCTTGGCAGCCCACCAGTTGTCATTCCGGTCGAATATCTGACCTTGACCGTCGGCGCGCACCGCGACAAACGGGCCTGTTCCGACCGGCCAACCCTTGTCCAGATCGAAGTTCGGGAACTCAAGCGGGTCCTGGCCTTCCCAAACGTGCTTGGGCAGGATCGGAAGGTGAATCTCCGAGTTCTCCTGGAAGTAGAAGTAGAAGAACCGCGCATTCGGCTTGTTGTAGTTGATACGGAAGTTGCGGTCGTCGATGATCTCGACGTCTTTCACCCACTCTTGGATGTCGCCCGCGAAGACCATGTCGGGGTTGGCCTGCAATAGCTCAATCGTGAACTTCACATCTTCGCTCGTGAAGGGCATGCCGTCCGACCATTCAATGCCGTCCCGCAACGTTACGCTGACGCCCATGTAGTCGTCGTCAACCTCGCTGCTCTCAGCCAACCACGGGATAACCTCACCCTCGTTGTGGTTGTACAGGTACAGGAATTCGTAGATCGTCTTGTTCAGAATCCCACGAACTCGACCCAAACCACCGAGGGAGTATGGGTTCATGTTGTCAGGGTCCCGCCATTCGGTCGCGCCCGGTCCGAAACCGGTGATCACAAAGGTGTCTTCACGTTCGATCGGTCCTCTTGGTGCCGCCGTCGCCGTTACCTCGACCTCGACTTCCTTCTCGACGACCTTTTCGACCTCAACCGTCTGCACTACGGTATCGCCTTTCACGACGACCTCTTTGACGGTCTCTACGGTGACCTGGACTTCGACTGGGACTTCCCTCTCGACGACGACCGTTTGAACGACCGTTTCGCCACCGCAAGCGACCGCAGTCATGACAGCGGCGGCGAGGGAACCCATCACCACCAGCCACAACGCCGAGCGCATATTGCGTAGTTTCTGCATTGCAAATTGCTCCTAGAGCTGAATTTCAACCTACCTTGGCGCCCGGACAGATTACGGTTTGTCACGACAAACTTCACCAGCGCGAGCGCGCACAGTTCGTGCGTTAGGATTCCGCACGAATGCGCATAATCTATATCAATTCACAAGCCGAGTCAATCGGAGAAAGACCCGCGATGATGCCTTGCCGCCGTCGCGCCAACCGAGATGGTTGTGGAAACTGGACTCGGCGTCGTGTAACATTTTTGACGTTCGATTTGACCAACCGACCCATTGATCTCCCCAATCGAATTGCCTACTCTGCCACATTCTCGAGATAGGACCGTCGTCGTATGACTCTCGACTACGTCCTCAAACGGCTGGGCATGTTCGTGCTCATCATCTTCGTCGCCGGCACGCTCAACTTCGCCGTCCCACGCCTCCGCCCCACAAACCCTATCGAAGAGGCGATGAACCAGCTTCTCCAAAACGCTGGAGGCGTGAACATCTCCAACGTCGAGGAAATGATCGCCAGCTACGAAGAGAGGTTCGGACTCAACAACCCGCTGTGGAAACAATACGTCAACTACTGGGTCGCGCTATCCCGGCTCGATTTCGGTCAGTCGATCAGGTACTTCCCGGCCAAGGTTACTGAAGAAATACATCAATCCTTGCCCTGGACAATTGGCCTTGTCGGCGTCACCACGATCATGGCGGCACTGATCGGATCATTCTTCGGCGCATGGCTCGGATGGACACGAACTCCTGTCGCCATCGCATTCGTCGTGCCTCTTTTGCTCATCGTTACAGCGGTCCCGTTCTATCTCTTGGGACTCTTGATGATGTGGGCATTTACCGTCTTCTGGCCATTGCTGCCCGGCGGAGGCGCGCACGACTTCGCGATACCGCCTTCATTGACCTTGACGTCGATCATCGACATCGTCGAACACGCCATCCTGCCGGCCGCCGCAATCATCCTCTCCAGCATCGGATTCTGGGGACTCGGAATGCGCGGAATGATGGTCACCACGATGGGCGACGACTTCATCAAACTCGCCGAATTCAAAGGCTTGAAAGAACGAAGAATCTTCCTCCGTTACGCCGTCCGCAACGCCTTGCTGCCTCAAGTCACCGGGCTCGCCATAAACCTTGGCTTCGTCGTCTCCGGCTCCGTCCTCGTCGAAGTCTTATTCGCGTATCCCGGCATCGGAAACCTTCTCTACACGGCGATCACGAGCAACGACTTCTTCGTAATCCAAGGCGTTCTGATGTATGTCATATTCGCCATCGGATTAATGCTCTTCATCGTCGATATGATCTACCCCCTCATCGATCCTCGCATACGGTATCGGGCCGCATAAACGCGATGGCAAACAACGCAACAACGCCCCTAGATCCCCAAGTTCAGAGCGGCTACGACGAAACCGTTTTTGAATCTGAAAGCATCGGCTCGCGCATCACGTACACCATGGGCCGAAACAAACTGCTTTTCGGCGGCTTGTTCCTGATTCTGTTCATCGTTCTTTTCGCCGTCATCGGCTCAATCGTCATCGATGAAGAACGCACCGAAGTTGGCTACACAATGGCGGAAAAGGAGACCGCCAGCGGAGAGGTCAAACTTAGGGCCGCACCACGCCTCCGACCGTCAACGAAGTACTGGTTCGGATCCGACCAGTTCGCCATCGACATATTCGCTTATGTCGCCTACGGCACTCTTGGCACGCTTTGGATGGGGCTCATCGCCGGCATTATCGGCATCGGAATCGGCACGTTGCTTGGTTTCCTAGCCGGATATTTCGGAGGGTGGATCGACGGCGTCGTAGTGGTTCTCAGCGATGCTCTGATCACGATTCCAGGTCTGATTCTGCTGATTACTATCAGCGCCTACTTGGATCAACTGACCGTCGAACAGCTCGGAATCCTTATCGGAGGCATCTCATGGATGGGCACCGCGCGCGTCGTCCGCGCTCAAGTGCTCACCCTGAAGAACCGAGCGTACGTCGAGGTCTCCAAATTCAACGGCCAAGGCGATATGGAGATCGTCCTCACCGAGTTGATACCCAACCTCGCGCCCTTCATCGCCGCCGCATTCGTCGGTGCCGTCGCAGGCGCCATCCTCCTCTCCATCGGCCTATCCGCCCTCGGTCTCGGCCCCCAGAACGAACCTAACCTCGGCCTCATGGCATTCTGGTTCATCCGATTCGGCGCTGTGCCGCAGGGCATGTGGTGGTGGTTCGGACCGCCCATCTTGGTGATCGCCATCTTCGTCGTCGGACTGTTCATGGTCACCGCAGGACTCGACCAGATAGCCAACCCAAGGCTCCGCACATCAGTATGACCACCGCGATCGCAACCGATGCCCCGTTAGTGGTGAAAGACCTCAAGGTCTACTATCACACCCGCCGAGGACCCGTAAAAGCCGTCGACGGAGTATCGTTCGAACTCAAGAAAGGCGAACGACTGGGGCTAGTAGGCGAATCCGGTTCCGGAAAATCCACCATCGCCCTCGCCCTCATGATGGCACACAAGGAACCCGCACGCATCGAAGGCGGCAGCATCCTGTTGAACGGCTCAAACCTGCTTGACGACAACGACGAGCAGGTCCGCCTCCGCCGACTCTCCGAAATCGCAATGGTGCCCCAAGGCGCGCTCAACTCCCTCAACCCCGTCATGCGAATCCGAGATCAGGTCATCGACGGACTGAAAGACCACAAAGTGAGCATGAGCACCGGTGAGTTCAACGGCCGCGTCGCCGAACTGCTCTCAAGCGTCGGACTTCATCCCGACGTCGCCTCACGCTTCCCCCACGAACTCAGCGGCGGCATGAAGCAACGCGTCTCCATCGCCATCGCCATTTCGATGAACCCATCCGTTATCGTCGCCGACGAGCCCACCAGCGCCCTCGACGTCGTCGTCCAAAAACAGGTCGTCCAAACCCTGCGCGAAGTCCAAGAACGCATCGGTGCAGCCGCCATAATGATCGGACACGACATGGGACTCATGGCACAGTTCGCATCCCGAATCGGCATCATGTACGGCGGCAAAATCGTCGAAATCGGACCCGTTTCCAACATCTTCAAAGACCCGAAACACCCCTACACAAGACTCCTAATCTCCAGCCTCCCAGACACCCGCAGCAAACGACAACTCGTCGGCATCCCCGGTCTCCCACCATCACTCCTACGACCGCCGCCCGGTTGCGTCTTCCACACCCGATGCCCAGAAGCCATGGAGATATGTCAACAAGACATACCAGTAACCCGCGAGCTCGACCCAGGACGATTGGCCGCCTGCCACCTCTACGGCGATGACGACGGACAGGAGGTCGGCGTATGACGACGCAGACGGCCACCATAAACGGCTCCGAACCCATCCTCCGAGCCGACAGCATCAGCAAGACCTTCGTCTCCGGCACCTTCCGAAAGCACTACACTCGCGCCCTCGACACGGTCACCTTCAGCGTCCCAGAGACTCCACCGACCATAACCGCAATAGCAGGGGAGAGCGGCAGCGGAAAGACAACCCTCGCCCGAACGGTGCTCGGACTAGTCGAACCCACATCCGGCGAAGTAATCTACCGCGGCACCGACGTTGCGAAAATGAACCGCGCCCAATTCTCCGATTTCCGACGCGAAGTCCAAGTCATCTTCCAAGACCCCTTCGAGTCATACAACCCCTTCTACAAGGTCGACCACGTCCTCAGAACACCGATCCGACGCTACAAACTCGCCTCATCCAAATCCGAGGCCGACGACATCGTGATGGATGCCTTGAGGACGGTAGGCCTGCGACCCGAAGAAACGCTGGGACGCCACCCCCACCAACTCAGCGGCGGACAACGCCAACGCGTCATGGTCGCAAGAGCCGTCATGCTCAAACCCAAAATCATCGTCGCCGATGAACCAGTGTCCATGGTCGACGCCTCGCTCCGCGCCACCATCCTCGAGACCTTGCGCACGATGAACCAAGACCTCGGCATCTCCATCCTCTACATCACCCACGACCTCACAACCGCCTACCAGATCGCCGAGAACATCATCGTCCTATACAAAGGCCGCGTCGCCGAAGCCGGAAGCGTCGACTCCGTAATCAACGATCCCACGCATCCATACACCCAGCTCCTCGTCTCCTCCATCCCACAACCCGATCCCGAAACACAATGGGGCAGAGAACAGGAAACCCGAGACGAAGACGAAATCGAACTCACCGGCTGCAACTTCTACGACCGCTGCCCCCTACGCATGGACGAATGCACCACCGCCGACCCACCCCTATACCGCACCGCCCAAAACCGCATCACCCGCTGCTACCGCTATCCCGAATCCTCAGTCCACCTAGCCCCCGACCTCCGCTCCGTATTCGCAAACGCCTCGTAGGGGCGAACCCTCGTGGTCGCCCGGTGCGGTGCGCGGCAGGGTTGCCCCCGCTCGCGGGGGAAATGTGCCACGCAGAGTAACTACGGCTACGACGTGGCAGAAGGACGAAGGGGGCGCGACCCAAACCAACTTTACGAAACCTCTTCTATCGAGTAGATAGCAACTTCATAGACGTTTTCGTCCGGCAAGTAGCCCAATGAGTATGCGATCCGGTAAGACCCATCGTTGAAGTAGTACAGCACCACCGGCGGCATCAACCTAGCTAAAACGCACGGGTTGCTAGTCGTCGGATCATCCCGCAAGCTCTCTAAGCTCTCGTACAGCCGGCTCTGTCGGCCGATTGGAAACAGATCCTGTAGACGTCGCGAATTGTATCGAGACAACTTGAGGCGCACCGAACGGTTCTCCAAGACTGACTCCCTCTTCGTCGAATTTCATCGGCAACCACTCGTCAGAAGCCCCTTGGTGCATCTGTGAAATGCGTAACGCGTCGTTCAAGAAACTTCTGTCGGGTTCATCCAACTCGGCTTCTCGCCGCGCTAACGCCATTGCCTTTTCGCGCACGACCTCCGCGACTTTGTCCGCCACGGCTTCATGCGTCTCTCCAGACACAATCTCTTCAGGCATGTTCTCGCAGAACGCATCAAACCGACCGTCTGGGCGGTGATTTACCTGTATTAAAAACTTGATAGGCTCCATGTTGCTCAACCTCAATGGAAAAGTGAGCGCGCAGTACATTGATTAACACGCACTTATAAATGATTAACACGATCCTTAGAATCTGTCAAGCAAAAATTCAAGTGGCACCGCAGTTTCATACCACTGCACCTTCTCACAATCTTCTCTAACACCAGCGATTCGGAGGTCCCATCTGAACAGCCATGGTGTCGAAACGGCGAGGCCGCTAATATGCAATTTGTCATGTGGAGATCGGTTTTCAGAATATTCCAGACCAAGCATATCGACTGCATTAAACAGGTCGAAGCCACTCGCGAGTGGGACTGGATGTGGAATTTCGAAACGAAAAACCGTTTCGAACCTCGCTACTTGTCGGAAGATTCGAAGGAGTTGATCTTAGCAGCGAACAGGATCGTCGTGCGGACGGGCGGCAACGAGACCACTGTGCCTGTCGGCATCGCGTTATTTGGAGCAGAACGCAAAATCTCCGTATTCGGTTTAGGTCAACCATTGACGCGGTGGGAACGAAATCGCCTGGTTAGGTTGATTGACCGTTACATTGACAAACGATTGGTCTGATTTGGAGTTGCCGTTGTGATTCCCATGGGACGAATGCATAATTCCTAGAATTCCACCCAAATCATCCCTCACCCCATGCCCCCAACCCGCCCCAACCTCCTCTTCATATTCTCCGACCAGCAGCGCGCCGACACCATGGCCGCCTACGGTAATCACTGGATCGAGACGCCCGGCATGAACCGCCTCGCCGACACCGGATCCGTCATCGAGAACTGCTACGTCTCATCCCCCATCTGCACGCCCTCCCGCTCCACAATCATGACCGGAACCTGGCCCCACACGAACGGTGCCTACAAGAACAACGTCCCGCTACCCGACGAAGTCGACACTATCGTCGATCACATCCCCGACGACTACCACAAAGCCTACTTCGGCAAGTGGCACCTCGGCGATGAGATCGGCAAACGCCGAGGCTTCGACGAGTGGCACCCCATCGAAGATCTGTACCGCGTCTGGAGCGACAACCCCGATATCGAAAACGAGTTCAGCCCGTACCACCACTACCTGATCTCGCAAGGCTATGAACCCAACACCGAGGTCGGCGGACTCCGCGTCTTCAGTCGCCCATTCGCACACGATCTACCCGAAGAGCACACCAAAGCTTCCTATCTCGGACGCGAAGTCAGCAAATTCCTCGAACGAAACCAAGACAACCCCTTCGCCCTATACGTCAACTTCCTCGAACCACACTTCCCTTACACCGGCCCCCTCAACGACTACTACGATCCCGACTCGATCCCTGAATCGCCGATCTTCATGGAGGACCCGCCCGACACCGCTTCGCTGATGCACCAACTCATGGCACAGCTCTACAAGACGGGCGAAGACTGGGCCGCACCCACCGCCGCCAGAGAACTCCGCGGCGAACTCATCTCACCACCCGGACAAGAGGAGGCAGACCTCCGCCAAATCCAAGCCCGTTACGCCGGGCTAGTAACCCTACTCGACCGCGCCATCGAAAAAATCCTAAACAAACTCGACGAACTCGGCCTCGCCGAAAACACCATTGTCGTATTCACCAGCGAACACGGCGACCAACTCGGCGATCACTACATCCTCCACAAGATGGTCATGTACGAAGACACCGTCCGCGTTCCTATGCTCATCCGCGTTCCCTGGCTCGAAGGACAGCGCATCCCCGGGCGCTACTCCCATATCGACACCGTACCAACACTCTTGGACCTGATGGGTTGCGAACTCCCCGACATGCTCCAAGGCGAATCCAAAGCCGACGTCATCGCCGGAAACTCCACCCTCGAAGGCAACGACGTCATCATCGCTTGGCACGGTCGCGGCCTCGACGGCCTCACACTCCCAATGTCGCCCCTTGAACTCCAGCGCGACATACCCCACCGCGTAATCATCACCTCCGACGGCTGGAAACTCAACCTAGCAGTAGGCGACTTCTGCGAACTCTACAACCTCAACGACGACCCCTACGAGACCACCAACCTCTTCTACGACGAACAACACGGCGAAATCGCAGTCAACCTAGCCCGCCGCATCCGAGCATGGCAAGACCAAAACAACGACCGCCTAGCCCTCCCCGACATCTACCCCGGCGTAGGCTACGTCGCCGGCATGCGCTAGACACTCAGCCCCTTTCGTGCAACGAAAGGGGCGCGCACGAGCGCAGCAAGTGAGCGGGGTATGCACGACCATTCATTACATAAATGCGCGATAATACGATCATCCCGTTAAAAATCATCCACACAAATTACAAACCGTAGCAATGACCACTTCAGAATCACCAATCACCCGTACCATCCTCCGAGAAGAACTCGCCGATCTGCGCGATGAATTCAGCAGACATTACCCCACAAAAGCCGATCTGTACAAACTCGAAACCCGCCTCATCAAATGGATGGTCGGAGCGGTCGTAACCTCCACCTTGATAGGCGCAACACTGGTAGCAACAATCGACCGGTTGATCGGCTGACGCGTCAACCCCATCGATACGGCGTACGCTTCGCTCGCGACGGGGACAATTGCACCACCCCCGTCATTCCGGCGAAAGCCGGAATCCAGAGGGACGGACAAATAACACCCTAAACCAATCGACAAGCATTTGATGGAAGGATTTACGTAGAAGGCTTAGGTTGTGGCGGTGGCGGTGGAGGAGGTGACGTCGGACGCTTCGGCTCCCCACCCTTGCGAATTTCCAAACTCCTGATTCGCTGAAGCATACGTCTCCTCTGCGCATTTTCGGTTCAGTTTGTCATCGATTTCAAGCCCGACATGGGTAATCGAGTCCAGTCTCTGTTCCAACGAGATTGCGCGCTCCAACGCTCCCGGAACATCAGGGTTGCGCCACAACTGCTTCAATTCAACCGAGATTGCCGAACACTCTCTTGTCGTAACGTTGGCAATTGCTGCCTTTTTGGAATAGTCAGCAAAAACACCCCAAATGACACCTCCCGAAACTACGAAGAACAACACAGCGGATACGATCACGTCGATTTTTGCCAACAGAACCGACGCAGCCGCCAAAGAACAGAATGCGACGGCGATATTCAACCAGAATTGCCTTCGCTGAAAACGTGTGGCTAGTTGACCATAGTATCTAGACAGTCTTTCAGCATCCAACATCGTGTACCAGATCTGATCCCGCATTTTCTACCTCCGTTCGCCTGTCGAGCGTCGCATCACTCTCTATCTACCATTCTTTCATTTAAGTGACACCTTATCAAATCGATGTACCTGCATCCGACGAGACAGCTAGCGTGGGTTTCTCCGCCCCTCAAACCTCGTCCTCACACCCGGCGCCATCGGACGCGTCGCAAACAACACCGTCACGCTCGCCGCCACGCAGAAACCCGCCATCACATAAAGCGACCAATCATACGTCTTCCACGCATCGTGCGACCAACCTACCAACACCGGCGTCAGCATCATCCCTATCGACATCGGGAAGCTCGATAGCGCGAAGATCGTCCCGAAATGCCGCCGTCCGAAATACTCACCCCGCATCGCAAGCAGTACCGGTGTCCGAGCACCGAATCCGACTCCCCAGATCACCGCGAACACAGACGCCATCACAAACGACTCCGCCAGCGCCAACACTATCAACGACACCCCCTGCAACAACGCGAAAAACGGCACTAACAATCGCTTGTCCCACATATCGCCAACGACACCTCCAACAAGCTGCGACACGAATGCCGTCGCAACCAGTATAGGCACCACCGCCGACGCCGTCGCAGCGTCCAAACCGACGCCGTTAGCGTCGCTCAGGTGCAGGAACAAATGCGCCGAAATCCCGCCCGTCGAGATATTAACCAACATGTGAGTCATGGAGATCGACCAGAAAGCACGCGTCCGCAACGCCTCCTTCACCGTGAAATCATGAGATGCCTCTCTCACCCTCCGACGCTTTCCCTCACCCGCCGGCACAACCTGCGTAGCCAACTGCTCCGGTGTCGGACGCTTCCCCACGACCCATGCGATCAACGGCCCCACCAAGATCGCCACAATACCCATCACCAACACCGTCGGCCGCCATCCGTACTCACCGATGCCCCAGACCACCAAAGGCACCATCAACCCACCGACACTCACGCCGCCCTCCACGATCGACATCCCCAACGCACGCCGTCTGATCATCCAAGCGTTCGCAGCCGTCAACGAAGGCACGAAGCCACCCGAACTGAAACCCAGCGACAGCAACAGGAAAGCACCGTACGTCTGAACGGGCCCGTTGACCTGTGAAAAGAAGATCAATCCCGCGCCCCCCAGCGTGAACCCGATCAACACCATGCGTCCCGATCCGAACGTATCCACCAGCCAACCCTCCAACGGACCCAGCAACGTAGCGCCCAACCGACCAAACGTGGCAACACCCGAGATCAGCGTCCGCGACCACCCAAACTCATCCTCAATCGCCTTGAACAGAACACTAGTCGCCTGAAACGTCGGCCCCGCGCTGAACACCATATTGAACGCACCCGCAACCGCAACCCACCAACCAAAATACACCCGCCGCGGCGAGAAAGACCTAAAACCAGCCAAACCAAAAAACCTCATCGCCCAAATCTATCGTGAATCCCTCCCGCTAGACGTCCCTGCCCCTTTCGTGCAACGAAAGGGGCGCGCACGAGCGCAGCGAGTGGGCGGGGTATGCCTGGGGAGGCGAAAGCCGGCGCTTCAGCGGACGGAACGTCCATCCAGAGGGGCGGGGCAACGGGGTAGGCTACGAGAACCGAGCGGTTGCGGCCCCGTTCGGTGCTTTGTGCAAACGTCGCCCGAGTCCCTGCCCCTTTCGTGCAACGAAAGGGGCGCGCACGAGCACAGCGAGTGAGCGGGGTATGCCCGCGAAGGCGATAGGGCATCACACCACATAATCCCATCAACCCAATCAGCGGTTCAAACGCCGCTCCGCCCGATCCCGCATCCGCCGACGCACGCCCGGAGGTATCGGCCGCGCCGCGAACAATATCGTCACGCTCGCCAACACACACGTCCCCGCAAGCACATACAAACTCCACTCATAAGTGTGCTGAATATCATGCACCCACCCCATCACGAACGGCGCCAACGTAATCCCAATCGACATCGGAAAACTCGACAGCCCCAAGATCGTCCCAAAGTGCCGACGCCCGAAATACTCGCCCCGCATCGCATGTAGCAGGGGAGTGCGAGCACCAAAGCCAACACCCCACACAATCGCAAACGCGGCGGCCAAAACAAACGTATCTGCGATCGCCAGTATCACCAGAGCCGCACCCTGTATCAATAGCAAAAACGGCACCAATACTCGCTTGCTGATCCGATCGCCCATGATCCCGCCGCCAAGTTGAAAAACAAACGTCGTGATAACGAGTATCGGCACCACACCCGAGGCAGTCGCGTCATCCAGATTCACCCCATTCGCATCCGTAAGGTGCAGGAACAGGTGCCCCGATATCGCTCCCGTCGAGAGGTTCACCAGCATATGCGTCATCGAGATCGACCAGAACGCCGGCGTGCGCAACGCCTCCTTGGGCGTGAAGTCGTAGAGCCTCGTGCGCTGCGAGCGACGTCCCGGCTCAACCGATTGCCGCGTCTGCTCCTCGATCTCCTCCGGCGTCGGACGCCTCCCTAGAAATCTCGCAACAACCGGCCCAAGCAAGATCGCAATCACACCAATCACAAAAACCGTCGGTCTCCAACCGTACGCGGCGATGCTCCAAACCATCGGAGGAACCAACAATCCCGCAACGCTGCTCCCTCCAATCACAAACGACATCGCCGTCGCTCGGTTCCTCACCATCCAAGCGTTCACCGCCGTTATCGATGGCACGAACCCGCCGACGCTGAAGCCCAGCGAAAGCAGGAAAAACGCGAAATAGTACTGCAACGCCCCTTGAATGAACGAGAAGAAAATCAGACCGATCCCGCCCATCGTGAATCCCACCAACACCATCTTCCCCGAACCGAATCGGTCC
This sequence comes from Dehalococcoidia bacterium, assembly GCA_965203505.1. Taxonomy (GTDB): domain Bacteria; phylum Chloroflexota; class Dehalococcoidia; order Lucifugimonadales; family Lucifugimonadaceae; genus Bin127. Next base: position 2,341,425 of record OZ241880.1, on the reverse strand, counting down.
GTCAGCCATCCCTCAACCGGCCCCAGCATCGCACCACCGAAACGCCCGAACGACGCCACACCCGAAATAAGCGCCCGCGACCACCCGAACTCATCCTCGATCGCCTTAAACAGAACACTCGAAGCCTGATACGTCGGACCCGAACTCAACACCATGTTGAAAGCACCAGCCAGCGACACCCACCACCCGCGATACACACGCCCAACCGTCCGGGCACGAACCGCCGCAAAGCGCTCTTGAACCATCGACAAAATGAGGCCACCCAGCGACCGCCAATCAGGGAAGCCGCATACCCAAGCCATTCAACTTCAAATTATCCGAAAAAACCACCCAAAAACCGCGCGGTTTCCCCCGTTCACGGGGGAAATGTCCGAAGGACAAAGGGGGCGCGTTGACATTGCACTTCGGCGAACGGTAATGCCGCCCCCAACCCTAAGTCAACATCCCCTGCGAACCCTGCGACCTCCGACGCCGCGGCGCGCGACGCTGTGATGGATCATGCGCGTATCTCGGAACTTCAGCTTCGACTCCCGCAAGCAGGTCCTCGACCGTCAGGATTTGGACGCGAGGATAATGGTGGTCTGGAAACTGTTCAGGCGTATATATCCCCGCCGCCGTCGCTTCCTGAATCATCGGACGCGTCGGCGACTCAAGCGTAATGAACAACCCTATCTCCGCCTTCTCCCGCTCCATATCCCCCTTCAGCGTCGCAATCATCGAACGCTCCACATGACCACTCTTCACCTGCACGATCACCCGCTTCGCCTTGCCGCTGTTGTCATCGAAGAAATTGATGAAACCATCCACACCCGCATCAGCGCCCCTCTTCCCGTTGTTGACCGGTCGCGCATCCACCAGCCCCAGCGCCCAGTACTCGAACTGATGCCGCCCATCATGCTCGCTCTCCAACGCCAACGCCCGCGCACTCTCAACGTCCTCAGGAACTCCTATCACCTCGTAGTCCGAGAGTTCGTCGCCAAACGAGTCGCTCAGACGGTTCTTCATCAGCGATATCGCGAGATGAGTGATGTCTATCCCTATCCACCCCCGATTGAGCCGTTCAGCAACAGCTACCGCGGTACCACACCCGCAAAACGGGTCCAGAACAACGTCACCCTCCTCGCTTGATGCGCTTAGAATGCGTTCGATCAATGCCTCGGGTTTTTGGGTCTGGTAACCGAGACGTTCCTGGTCAGTGGGCGAGAGCCAACGTACATCAGCGTCAATACCCTCTTCTCGTCCGAAAACCGTACCTTCCGTATAAGGCTGATATGCCCAGATGTCAGGAACGGGTTGACCATCGTCTGGGGTAATGCGGTGCTCGTAGACTGGCCAAGCCCGGCCTTCCTCAATTTTTATGTAACCCAATTCATAAAGACGGTCAAGTTTTCCATGTTGAGACAGATGCGACAAGTCTTCATCAACGTCTTCCAATAACCTGCCTGGAATCGCCCAATGACGGTTCCTTGCGGTTGGGTCAAATCCTTGCCACGACTGGCCCGACTCACCACGTCGCGTTCCTGAACCAGTCAATACATTTCCATAGTAGTTTGTTCGCCAACCCTGTTTGTCGTGGACGAAGAACTGATCAACGTGCCCCTTCATGTACGGTTTTCTACTGGTATCCCATTTGTAGTCATCGCCCTTGCTGTAAAACAAGATGGTGTCATGTATCGGCGCAAACCGTTGAACTTTGTTGTGAGTCCCAGTCCGCCGCCAGATGATCTCATTCCTAAAGTTCTCCTTCCCAAACACCGCATCCATCAGCAACTTCAGGTAGTGACTCGCCGTCGGATCACAATGAAGATAGATGCTCCCGGTAGGCTTCAACACCCGATGCAGCTCCGCCATTCGCTCCGCCATCATCGTCAGATACGCCATCATGTCGTTCTGACCTAGGAACGCACGCATCGCCTGAAGCAGATCCCCCAGCACCCGCGGCCCATTCGTCACCACGCCACGAAACGCGATCTCCGACTCGATGCTCCACCGCCAAGTGTCCTCGAACGCAGTTATCTGCGCCGCCGATTCATCCCCGCTGCGCTCCCGAAACAACACGTTATACGTAGCGTTCGAGTTGAACGGCGGATCAAGGTAGATCAGATCCACGCTCTCATCCGCGATGTTCTCTCTGAGTATCGGCAGGTTGTCGCCGAAGTAGAGTTTGTTCAACATCCTCTCCAGTTCAAAGCTGTTCGTTCCAAGTCAAACGGCAAGTAACACCATTATCAAAGGTTAGAATCAAAGTTTGCGTTCATCGATATTTTCTGTCATCACACCATGCCCAACGCAATCGAAGTTCACAAAATCTCAAAATCCTACGGTAAGGTCGTCGCACTCGAAGAAGTCGATCTCCAAGTTCGACGCGGCTCCGTCATGGGCTTACTCGGTCCCAACGGCGCTGGTAAAACCACGTTAGTGCGCATACTTACGACCCTCCTGCGCCCGTCCTCCGGCAGCGCCACAGTCCTAGGCTACGACGTCGTACGACACGCCCGCCATCTCCGCTCATACATCGGTCTCGCAGGGCAGAGCGCAGCCGTCGACGACCTACTCACCGGACGCGAAAACATCCACATGGCAGGTCGCCTCTACCACATGCCCAAACGCCAAGTCCAAAAACGCGCCCACGAACTCCTCGAACAGTTCGACCTAGTCGAAGCCGCCGACCGATCCGTCAAAGGCTACTCCGGCGGCATGCGCCGACGCCTAGACCTCGCTGCAAGCCTCGTTGCCAACCCGCCCATGATCTTCCTTGACGAACCCACCACCGGACTCGACCCACGATCCCGACTCGAACTATGGGATGTCATCCGGACGCTCGTCAGTGAAGGCACGACCGTCTTACTCACAACCCAATACCTCGAAGAAGCCGACCAACTCGCCGACGAAATCACCGTCATCGACCTCGGAAAAGTCATCGCCCAAGGCACCGCTTACGAGCTGAAGCACCAAGCCGGATCCGAGTTCATCGAGGTCACCGTCCGAGACGCCGAAGACACCAAACGCGCCGCTGGCGTGCTGTCCAACTTCGCCCAAAACAACGAGTGCGACATCAACGAAGAAGACAACATCGCATCCATCATGGTCGAAGACGGCGCACCCCTAATGGTCCAGATCGTCCGATCTCTCGATGCTGAAGACATCGCGGTAGCCAACATGGCAATACGCCAACCAACCCTCGACGACGTCTTCCTAGCCCTAACCGGCCGCACCGCCGAAGAAGCCGCCACAGAATCCGAACAGGACCAAGATTGAACCCGCAAACCAACCTAGCCCCTTTCGCCCAGCGAAAGGGGCGCGAGCGCAGCGAGCGGGGTATGCCCGGGGCCAGGGAGCGGCAGGGTTGCCCCTGCTCGCGGGGGAAATGTCCGAAGGACAAAGGGGGCGCGCGAAACAACCCTCGATGGAAGAGCGCTAGGGTGAACCCCAACCCATGACCACCCAAACCCTCCAAACACCCGAATCTCCCCTGCGCGAATCTATCGCCTCGGTCCTCTACGAGTTCCGATGGATCACGGCCGACACCGCCATGATGGCGTGGCGCAACCTCATGCACTACCGCCGCAATCCCGAGACACTCCTGTCGACGATCGCCGGCCCCGTCATGTTCCTCTTCCTCTTCAACTACGTCTTCGGAGGCGCAATCGGCGCATCCACAGACGTCAACTACATCGACTACCTCGTGCCTGGCGTCCTCATCCAAAACAACCTCTTCACCGTCATGAACACCGGCATCGGCATCGCATCGGACCTGCAAAAAGGCTTCGTGGATAGATACAGATCGCTGCCCATGGCGCGCTCGGCGGTCCTCGGCGGACGCGTCTGCGCAACATCCTTGGTGAGTTTCATCAGCGTCTACTGGACACTCGCCATCGCCATGCTCTTCGGCATGAGATTCCACGGAGATCTCTTGCCTGTTCTACTTATGCCGTTAGTCGTCGGTGCCTTCTGCTTCGGCGTCGCCTGGTTATCCGCACTCGTCGGCGTCACCGTCAGAAACGCCGAAACCGCCAGCGCATCCACATTCTTCATCACCATCCCGCTCACCTTCCTCAGCTCCACATTCGTCCCCGTCGAAACCATGCCCGGCTGGCTCCAAGCATTCGCCGAAGTCAACCCCATCACCCACGTCGTAAACCTATGCCGAAACATGGCACAAGGCGGACCACTCGAATCCTACGCATGGGTCACCACATTCTGGATCGCGGTGTTGATCGTCGGCGTCGGAACACTCGCCACCTGGCGCTACAGGCGAATCTCATAGCCGATGAACCAGCCCGCACATATACAAGATCGATCACGGCTAGGCGAAATCGCATCCGCCATCGCCGTCGAATCGCGTTGGATGATCGCCGACACCGCCGTCATGACGTGGCGGAACCTCATCCGCTACCGACGCTCCCCAGAACTCTTCATCTTCTCCACCGCCTCGCCGGTCATGTTCATCTTCCTCTTCAACTACGTATTCGGCGGCGCAATCCCCACCGGAGACCTCAACTACATCGACTTCCTAATGCCCGGCATCCTCGTCCAGACCACTCTCTTCAGCGCCACACAAACAGGCGTCGGACTCGCCGAAGACCTCCAAAAAGGAATGGTCGACCGCTACAGATCCCTACCCATGGCCCGATCCGCCGTCCTCGGAGGCCGCGTCGCCGCCGAAACCCTCGTCAGCCTATTCGTCGCCTGCCTAATGCTCGCCGTCGGATACATCATCGGAATGCGCTTCCACGGAGGTTTCTGGCCCGGCTTCGCAGTCCCATTCATGGTCGCCGGATTCGCATTCGGATTCTCATGGGTCGCCGCACTCATCGGAGCATCCGTCCGCAACGCCGAAGGTGCGGGATCGCTGATGTTCTTCGTCGTCTTCCCATTCACATTCCTCTCATCCGCATTCGTCCCCGTCGAAACCATGCCCAGCTGGCTCCAACCCTTCACATCCATCAACCCCGTAACCTACGCCGTAGACCTCGGCCGAGCCCTATCCCAAGGCGGCCCCATCCTAACCAACGCCTGGCCGACCCTCCTCTGGACCGCCATCTTCACCCTAATAGTCGGCCCCATAGCAGTCTGGCGCTACCGAAAGGTCTAACACCCCCGTAGCGGCGACCCTTGTGGTCGCCCGCCGCTTGTGGTCGCCCGCCGCTTGCCCCTTTCGCTCTGCGAAAGGGGCGCGAACGAGCGAAGCGATGTGAGCGGGGTATGCCCGGGGACGGGCGGCAGGGTTGCCCCCGCTATGCGGGGGAAATGTCCGAAGGACAAAGGGGGCGCGTGATCATTCAACCATCACCCCGCCCGCATCACCCGCGATATCATCCCAACCCCGTCACCCCATCCTGTCATTCCGAGCGCAGCGAGGAATCTCCCTTATTCTCGATCCGAACAGGTTGGAGTGAGGGCGAAAAAAGTCCCATTGGATTGAACACAGGTATGACACCACGTCGGAACAAACCAATCGACCACCCTACCCTGGATGAGACCTCTTGTCGGCCCACCCAACTGCGATAAACTGGTAACCAGTAGGTCAGTTACTGCTTAGTCGGGCGCTGACCTATTCTCATTTCTGAGGCTTGGGGATCATTACTAAGCCTCGTCCCAAGGCATTGGCATCCCAACCCCGTCACCCCATAATGTCATTCCGAGCGCAGCGAGGAATCTCCCTCCCTCTCAGCGGTAGAGAACCGTCGTCAATGTAACGACCGCCGCACCACCCACCCAATTTATCCCCCTCCTCAACTCCAATATCTAATCGCCACGACCAAAATCGCCGTCGCAACGCCGATCGCGGTTATCATCAACCCGCCCAACTGCCACTTCGCCTTCTCCAAATCCGCTTTGGTTGCTAAATGCTCATACGCGCCTTTAAGCTGATTGACCTCAGCTTCGACATTCAGCACCCGTTGATCAAGTGTTGCCATAACCTACTCCCTTGCGAAAGATATTAACACTTATTATCCATATGAAGCCGCAAGCGCGTCACTCACCTGAATCAGCTGTTCCAGCGACCGTTCGACGTGGAGTTGTTCTTCGGCAATTTACCGGTCCGATTTCGGTAGCCCCTGATCTTCCTGCCTTCAAGTTTCTCCGCACTCTTGCGGGTCATTTTGCTGGATTCGACCACCAGCTTTCCGCCCGCCCGCAACTTGCCCGACTTAGCATGTTCCGAAGCTCTGCGCCTTGGATTGTTCGTCGTGCCGATATAGGTGCGTTTGTTGTTGCGGTCGTAAATCGAGTAAGCGACCGTGTCTCTACGAGTTGAGCGTCGTCGTCTGGCCATTTCGACCTCCCAAAAAGCTGTTTCAAATGAGAGCCGCCGGGTCTGAGCGACCGCGGCGGCTCGTTTAGTGGCTACTTCTTCGGCGGGTTGTTGCCCCGGCCTTTACCCGATGGCTTCCCCGTCTTGCTCGGAGCGTTAGGCGGGGTGTTGCCCCTGCCTTTGCCCGATGGCCTCCCCGTCTTGCTCGGAGCGTTTGGCGCCGAGCTCCGCTTGCTGCCTTTTGCCAAGACAGCCTCCTTTCACACAGCACGAACACAATCGAAAATCCGGCACCACTCGTGCTTTGCAGAGAACCGGACAATTTGATCCTACTGCAAAATCCCGAAACTAAAAACATTCCTCCCGCAGCGAGACCTCCGCAAAACCTCGGCAACCGGCCCCAGACGATCCGGGTTTCCCCGGAATGATGGGTGTTGCGGACGGACCCGTAGGGGCGAACCCTCGTGGTCACCTTCGTCCCCTTTCGCTCCGCGAAAGGGGACGCGGAGCGAAGCGAACGCAGGGGTATGCCCGGGGGAGGGGCGGCAGGGTTGCCCCCGCTCGCGGGAGATGTGCCACGCAGAGTAACCACGGCTACGACGTGGCAGAAGGACGAAGTGGGCGCGTCAATCACCATTCCGCCGCCACCGTCATCCCGCCAACACCGTCATTCCGGCGAAAGCCGGAATCCATACGGGCGGGGCTTACCGACGCATCCTCTGGCAACGATGCGGCGACCCCTTAGACGTGATCAATTTCCCGTGTCGCCTCCGAAATATCGACATTCGACATTGAGGTAACACGAATGACACTTTGGGTTCCTGGACGTGCATGTTTTCTGACCAAGGATGAACAGCGAGTGATCCAACAACCATGAATTTCCAGGAACCATCGAGTCGCCGTATCGAAACGCGATTTTCTCCGACACTTTTTGCCCTTCGAAAACTCGGCCTAGCACCCTGCGGACGTGCGTGTCGGCCTTGAGACCCATTCGACCCGAAATCTGCCCAGTGTCTATCAAACCCCCAACCGTCATCCTCGATACCCAAGGGCCAAGTCCGAGGCGCAGCAACTTAGTAAGCGTTTCTTCAGTACTGTCGCCTTCCCAGATGTTACGAGCGTCACCTCCGTATTGCTCGGTAATTCGCTTCGCCATATCCCACACCTTGTCGTGGCGGTGTTGGTAGTAATGCAATGAACATCTCAATTTGTGCCGGCGAGTTTTCCATTCGATTTCGGGCGCATCTGTTATCGCATCCCAAAGATCCACTGGATCGCACAGCATGCGTTCGGCAAAAATCCGCGTGTCGCGCCACACTCGATCGGAATTTTTCCTGAAGTCAACCATGCAGCCAAGCAAGAATTTGTTCGCCGATTTCTTGTCGGCACGTTTGCCTTCCAATTCCCCCAACCACGGCCAGAAATCCCGAGATTGCTCAGGCCTGTTGTCAAGCAGCAAATCGCGCACGCGGCTATGTTTGCCGTTTTGGTTCGTCATTGGGCAGACTCTTGTTGATCCGATCCTTGACATGGGATCTTAGCGCAGATCGAAATTATCAATCGAACCGATTCCTTCGACTAACCTCATGCGTCGTCGCCCCATATAAAATCCAACACCAAACCAATCCGAGTACCCCCCAAATGAAAATCACCGACGTAACAACAACCCTCATCTACAACCCCGATGCCGACGCCATCCAGGACGCCACCATCCCGCCCCTCAAACCCGGCACCCGCGGACGCACCACCGTCTTCATTCACATCCACACCGACGAAGGCACCCAAGGCTTCAGCTACCTCAACTCACCCGCCGCCATCCGATCACTCATCAACGACAACCTCAAAGACATCCTCATCGGCAAAACCCCCTTCGAAACCGAACGCATCTGGACCGAGATGTTCTGGCGCGTCCGCGGCTACGGCCGCAAAGGCTTCGCATTCCAAGCCATCTCCGGACTCGACGTCGCACTCTGGGACCTCAAAGGCAAAGCCCTCGGCGTACCCCTGTACAAACTGCTCGGACAAGCCCACGAATCCGTCCCCTGCTACGGCAGCGGCGGATGGACAAACTACACCGTCGACGAACTAGTAGCCGAGCAGACCGGATACGTCGACATGGGCTTCCCCCGCATCAAGATGAAGGTCGGCATGAACTTCGGCACCGATGAGCGCGCCGACATCGAACGCCTCGAAGCCGTCCGAAAAGCCGTGGGCGACGACGTCGAGATCTTGGTAGACGCCAACAACGGCTACTACGCCAAGCAAGCCATCCGCATGTCCCGCAAGTTCGAAGACTACGACGTCGGATGGTTCGAAGAACCCGTCCTAGCCGACGACATCCAAGGCCTAGCCGAAATCTCCAAAGCCACCAACATCCCCGTCGCCACCGGCGAACACGAATACACCAAATACGGCTTCAAAGAACTCATCAGCCGAGGCGGAGCCGACATCGTCCAACCCGACATCGGCAGGGTAGGGGGCGTCACCGAGTGGATGAAAGTAACCCACCTCGCCGACTCCTACAACCTCCCCATCGCACCCCACGCCTACTCCCTCCTCCACCTCCACTGCACCATGGCCACACCCAACCTCAGAGTAGTCGAAGTCCTCGGCGGCGAAATGAAATCCTGGCCCATCCTATTCACCGAAGTCCCCTGGCCCAAAAACGGCCAATGGAAACCCTTCGAAGATCGCCCCGGCCTAGGCCTAACCCCAAACCCCGACACCCTCAAAAAACTATCCGTAGACTCCAACGCCCCAGCCCCAGCCCAAAGAGGCTTCTGATGCTAGGTACCTACGGAGAAAGATCGAGTTACTGAAACATCCCATACTCGATCCTGAACGTTTGCTGAGTCGTAGAATCCGTTGTATGGTACGTCCTAAATTCGCGATTGGGCGAGTAGTAGCAATCGAATCCATGAGGACTTGAGGGATGGGAACGTCGGGATAACGCGAGTGACTGGCCAGTTCGTATCCCTGTTTGGCTCCGAACGACTACGAACTGCCCAGACCCTTGGTTTCCATCGGGTCATTTTTATCCACAGCAATATCGAAGGAGAGGGTCATGAACCAGCAGATTTGGGAAGCCATCTTCGACGCAGAGAGACACTATCTCTACTATTTGAAGCTGGCTAAGCGATACCGCATTTGGAATATCGGCTTTCATCTAGGGGTGATGATCGGGTCGTTTTTGGCCGCTATCACGCTGTTGGTTAACCTAGACGATTGGATAGCCGCCGTACTCTTTCTGGTTGTTGCTAGTTTGACCACGTTCATCATGTTGATGAACTTCTCGCGGAAGGCATCCATTGCTGAAACCGCTGGACAACAATGTCTGCAAATTAGGACTGATCTGATCCGTGTTTGGCGGAATTCATACGACGCGAGCGAGCAAGGCTTGGTGCATAGGCTCGAAGAAAGGCTGAACAATGCCACTGGATTCGTCGACATCAACGTTAATGACGGATTGAACAAGAAGTGCTCGCAAGATGCCTACACGTGGATGGAAAAGAATTTTGCAAGATGAAAAAAGAGGTGGTGGAGGTTTGCCGAGGCCAACCCCGCCACCTCCAACCCCGCCGCGACCCGCTCCTAATCCTCCCAAATGACGGTACGATAGGTCTCATCCACCATGACCCAACCCAGACTCCAAAACAAAGTAGCAATCGTGACCGGCGGCGCTTCCGGCATCGGCGAGGCATGCTCCCGCATCTTCGTCCGTGAAGGCGCTAAAGTCATGATCTCCGACATCGACACGACGAAGGGCAACGCCCTCGAAGCCGAACTAACCCCCGACGCCGTCTTCTTCAACCACGACGTAACCCAAGAAGCCGCATGGGAAGAGGCCGTCGAAATCGCCGAATCCAAATGGGGACGCCTCGACATCGTCGTCAACAACGCCGGAATGTCCGGTCCCAAAGGCCGCACTGTCGTCGAAGACGTCGTTCTCGACGACTGGAACGACGTCTTCGCCGTCAACTCCACCGCCATCATGCTCGGCACCCGCGCCGGCATCAAAGCCATGAAGAAAGTCGGCGGCGGATCCGTCATCAACGTCTCATCCATCTTCGGCATCGTCGGATCCAGAGCCGGAGCACCCTACCACGCTTCCAAAGGCGCCGCACGCATATTCTCCAAAGCCGCCGCCGTCCAATACGGACCCGACAACATCCGCGTCAACGCCGTATGCCCAGGCTTCACCGACACACCCATGACCACCGACATCCACGGCGTCAAAGAAATCCGCGACTACCGCGAGGGCATGACCCCCATGGGCCGCCTAGGCCTCCCCGACGACATCGCCTACGGATGCCTCTACCTAGCCTCCGACGAATCCTCCTGGGTAACCGGTACCGAGCTAGTAATAGACGGCGGCGAAACCGCCTGGTAAAAAACTGCCCCTTTCGCAAAACGAGATTTAAGGGGCAGGGTAGGCTACGGAACCGTTACTTACGTAGACCACGCCTAACGGATTGATGGCGGGTTGAGCGATTGCATGTTACTGAGAAAAAACTCTATGCTTACTGTTGTACGATTTAGGACGTATCCCACTGCTATGCTTGAGCGCAGAATCGCATGTCATGAAGACTTTCACTGTTGAAAATTTCCGCGCCTTCGGCAAGGAAAAACAGACGGCCCGTCTCGCTCCACTAACTCTTCTTGTCGGTGAAAACAGCACCGGCAAAACTTCCTTCATGGCTTTGATTCGGGCGGCGTTAGAGGTGTCGTACGGTGAAATCGTACCGAGTTTCCAAGACTATCCGTTTGACTTGGGTTCTTTTGGAGACATCGTCCATAATCGTGAAAACGGTGTGAATGGAGATAGACGATTCGGTGCGTCCTTCGTGGTTCCGAACGAATCTGATGGATCTGAGTCAAACGGGTTCGCTAATTTCGAGGTTCTGTTCGACGAGCGTGAAGGCGCTCCTTTTCCAACCTATCGACGATTCGCCATCGGCTCAACGACGATCGACGCACATCAGAATTGGCGAGATGGTCAATTGATCCTCGAGTACTCAACAATCGACGCTGAACCTTCGAATTCAATCGAGTTCGGATTTCCAGAAGATGATTGGAATCTTTTTCCGGTCGGACTGCTGCCAGTACTCGCCGAGAGGTCACATGACATCGATCCGGGGAGCCTCGATGCACTTCGGGAGGTGATCCGGAACTTTCGGAATCTAAGATATCGAGATGACGACGCTGGAAGGCAACCGTATGCCAGCGCACCGATCAGGTCCCGCCCGTTAAGGACATACAACCAGGGCGTACCGATGCGAGATCCAGAAGGCGAACGTACGGCGACGTTGTTGGCTCGAATGTCTATCGCGAGGGGAAACGAATGGGAAGTTTTGAACGAGAAATTCGTCGAATTCGGCCGCGAATCGGGACTGTTCGACGACATCGAAATCAGAAAGCTCGGTGATTCAGAAGACGACCCGTTCCAGATACGGGTACGCCCTGGCAACGCGATCGACCAATCTCCGTTTCGGAACTTGGCCGACGTGGGGTACGGTGTCAGCCAAATATTGCCGGTTTTGACCGAGTTGCTGCGATCAGGTGCACCCAGAATGTCGTTACTCCAACAGCCGGAGGTTCACTTGCATCCGAGTGCCCAAGCCGCGTTGGGAACACTGTTCTGTTCGCTAGCGGTGGCCGGCAAGCAGCTAATCGTTGAAACCCACAGCGACCATGTCATCGACCGTGTCCGAATGTCCGTTCGAGACGGAGCGTCAGGAATAAAACCAGAAGACGTGTCGATCCTGTATTTCGAACGCAACGGCCTCGGTGTCAAAATCCACTCCATCTCAATTGACCGAGAAGGAAACATCATCGGTGCTCCAGAAGATTACCGGCGGTTCTTTATGGACGAGGTAGAGAGGTCCATAGGTCTACAAAAACTGGGCGACGAATCCTGATCATGTGCATGATGTTGGACCTCGACGCATGTATCCACGCGTTCGTAGTTAACCCAGATTTGCCAGCCAGAGTATTCCGCAACAGCATCAACAACCAACGAAGGAAACTCGTAGTTGGCGGACATTTAAAAACTGAGTTGCTTGGCAATGGGCCATTCAGAACGTGGTACTCCCAGGCATTGCTCAACGGGCGGATTCATGACGTCAACGAAGGGAACGTACAGGCAAAACAAACAGCCTTAGAAAAATCTGGGGGGCTGATCTCGAACGATGTCCATATAATTGCTTTGGCACAAGCAAGCGGTTGCCGAATCTTATGTTCTTTGGATGGCAAATTGCAGCAGGATTTTCGGAATCGACAGTTGCTTGACAATCCCACGGGCAAAATCTACCCGTTCAATAGCTCGCTGGGGCAAGGACGGCTAAATAACTGGTTGTCGTCAAACACGCGTTCGTGCAGAGGCGAAGCTTGCTTGAGTTGATCGCTTGATCGTTCGCACACCTCGTCGCTGCGTTGGCGATTGATTAAGCGACTATCGCCCTCCCCACAAACTCCTCCGCCAACCCCCCACGCTTCTCAGCCACAATCTCCGCTATCCTTCCCTCATCCGCGCCCATCAACCGCGCCAACGTATGCGAAATGTCAAACAACCTAGCGATGAAATCATCCGCTTCATCGCGGGGTGACGCCGTTCCAATGGCGGGAATCACCGTAGTCAGCACCGGATTGATCGTATGCGTCGGTGCATCATTCTCGATGTTCCCGTGATCCGATGTCACCACAATCGAATACCCGTTGCGCCGAGCCGCCTCACTCAATCTCACCAGAGCCGCCACCGTGATCCGATACGACTCAATCCCAGCCTCAAACCTCGTCGGCAGCAGATGTGCGATCATGTCAGGCGCCGCTATATTACACATGATCAGACGCTCCCGACCTCCCTCCATCGCCTCCACGACACGCTCCGCAATCGCATCGGTCTGCATCCCCGGATTGAGATAAAAATCCGAATCTGAGTTCACCCCCTGCGCCACGCCGTCCGATGGAACGATCTGCCGGTCCTCCGCCAACGACCCCTGATACGCCTCCCGCCGACCTCGAACAAAATACCCCATGTGCAACGCCTTAACGCTCTCCGCCACCAACAGGTAGTGGCTGCCCTCAGGCATGATCGATTCCCAGTTGCTCAAAAGGTTCAGCTCATGAGGCGAGATCGAGAACGCCACATCCACGCCGTAATCCTGCTCGAACTCGGCATCATACTCCGCCATCGTGCACATCCGAAGCTCAAGGTCGTCCCGCATCCAATCCAACTCCCATCTCCGTCCCCGCGCCAGCGCCTCTCGTACCAGGTACGGCCGCGCCGCACACAACGACGCCGTCTTCGATCGCTGACGGTCCGACCTGAAGTTCAAGTTGATGAACGTATCGCCCGGCTCGATCTTCGCGACACCCTTACCGCTATGATTGAGCGCGATCGCTGGCACATCCGCATCCGTCAATTCCTCTTCATGCGTTGCCACCACAATCGCCTTGACATCTGGAAAACCACCCGCGTACTCACCGACACCTTCCGTCAACAGCATGTAATCACACTCCGCATTCTCCTCCCGGTAGTCGCGATCCATCGCCAAACCACGCCCGATCACCCACGCCAGCGATTCGATGGCATCGTACCGCTCAAGAAGCCGCTCAAGTTCCCCAAGGTACCCACCTTCAACACCCTCAATCTCCATCGATCCTCGTGCAGGCGCGTCTCGACCATCCAATATCGCCTGCATCCGCACCCGGCCCGGCGGCACACCGATCCGCTCAAATACCAACTCGCAAAACGCCTCCAAGTGGTTCCACGCAGAATGCACCCGCCCATCCGAGCCACGAATCCCCGACAACAAAAAGCAGAAGTTGACGTTCCTACCAGCATCCAGCGCGCCCTTAATCGCGGAGACCATTTGTCGGTTCTCAAAAAAGCTGCCATCCTCGATCGACCGAGATATCTGCAACGGTATCTGCGGCGCTAACGCAAGATTGCCGATCTGCTGATGCCCCGTCTCAGAATTCCCCTGAACCGGCGGGTCCACATCCTCATACCCGACCCAAACACCCGACGCCTCGGTCGGCACAGTCAAATTGCCTTCAACGATCTCAGACCACGCCGGATCATCCGCAATCCAAGGAATATACCGCCGCTCCAACGCCAACCGCCCCCTGATTTCCTCGATCTCCTCCTGCACACCCGCATCACTCAGCCCGCGTTTCACCGTCGCAACCTTGCCCAACGTCTCTAGCGCCTTGCCCCAATCCAACGCCGGACTCAACCCCTCCACCGCAATCGGCATCACCGACAAACGAGAAATATCGAGCATGTCATAGCTGTCTGGCGCAACCTCCAAAGCCAGATCCAGCAACGTGCGCCGCGCCTCCGGCCCCAACGAACTGATCACTCGCCGAGCCAAGTCCCTGACAACTGCCGGATCGTAACCAAGCCCATCCGTAACAACAAGCAACGCGCGACCGTCTCGGTATCGCCCGGGAAGTCCATTTACCGAATAACGGTTCACCAACTCACCTCTACCCCTTCGAGTTCGTCCAACTTCCAACCGTTGCTCTCAAGCCAACCCGCCGGAAGTTCCAACGCATATCTCGCATCGACTTTCGAACTGTAACCGCTCGAAGCAGCAGTACATGAGCTCCGCCAAGCACCGTCATCGGACCCTTCCGGCCGAGGACAAGGTTCCATTCGCAACGCATTCACCACCCCGCGTTCGTCGTCAAGGTACAGAATGTCCAACGGTGCATACGTGTTGAACATCCAGAAACTCAGCGACCGAGACTGCTCGAACACGAACAACATCCCAGTTCCAAATGGCACAACCGCACGACACATCAAGCCCTGCTGACGCTCACGCGCATCGTCCGCCACCTCCGCCAAAACATCGATCGATGACCCTTGCCGAGTCAGCGTCAAATCCACCGCGGGCAACAACTCCCGTTCGACGCTTCGACAATCATCGTTATCGACGAACTCGATCAACGCGATCGGGTCCGGCGTAGAAGTAGGTGTCGGCGAAGGCGTTAACGTCGGCGTGGATGTCGGCACCGCGGTCGCCGACGGAGTCGCGGACGCCGTGGCAGTTGGCGTGTCCGTAGGTATCCACGTGGCAGTGATCGTCGGCGTGGTTGTAAGAGTCGCGGTCGGAGTCTTCGTCGGCGTCGAAACCACTACCACCGTCGGTGACGACGTGGGAACCTCGGTCGGTGTTGAATGCAATGTCGGTATCGGAGTTGCTGTGGCAGTCGTTGTGGCTGTCGGGGTATGAGTTACGGTCGGGTAAATGACGATCTTGAACGGTGGATAATTTGGTGTAGGAGTTGCCGTCGGCGTCGCAGTTGCGGTTGGAGTTGCAGTTGCCGTCGCCGTATCCGTAGGGATCTGTGTGGCAGTGATCGTCGGCGTCGGCGTAGGAATCGGACTCGGATTGACGTCACTGTTCGAGCAGGCTGACATCAACACACTGGCCGCCAAACCTGACATCACGACGACTACGCTCAGCAGCGCACTCGACTTCACTCCAGCATCGAACCGTCGTACGTATAACCAGCTTCTTTTGCGGTTTCACGCAGTTTCGACGGAAGCTTGAAGCTGATTCCTTCCTCGCCTGAACCGATATTGATCAAATCGTCATGCTCTATCGCGTCGATCACCGCGCGCACCATCTTCTCAGGCGTCGACGCACCCGATGTCACACCGATCCGCCTCTTCCCATCCAACCAACGCGGGTCCAACTCGTCCGGACCATTGATCAAATGCGCCTCAACTCCGCGCTTCGTGACCACCTCTCGCAGTCGATTGCAGTTCGAACTATTCTCCGCGCCGATCACCAGCACCAAATCGCACTGCTCCGCCAACTCCGTGGCCGACGCCTGCCGATTAGTCGTCGCATAGCAGATGTCGTTGCGAACCAACGTGTTGTCGAACTTCGACTGAATCTTTTCAACCGCCTCCGCAGTATCCGCCACCGACAACGTCGTCTGAGTAAGCACTACCACTTCTTCGTCACTCTCCCACTCCGGCAAATCGTTGTCCTCACGCTCGTCATACAGCGCCATATCCGTTTGACCCGTAGTACCGATAACCTCCTGATGCCCCCGATGCCCAACCAGAATCACACGCTTACCCTCGCCCGCGTACTTCTTCGCTTCATGATGCACCTTAGTAACCAACGGACACGTCGCATCCAAAACCGTCAGATCGCGTTCCTTCGCCTTTTCATAGTCCGACGGCGGCGAGCCATGTGCCGAAAAAACTACCACCGAACCCTTCGGCACCTCATCCACCTGCTCAACCGTCACCGCGCCAATCGCCTCCACATCCGCCACAACCTGCGGATTATGCACGATCTGATGCTTCACATACACCGGCGAACCGTACCGCTTAACCGCCAATTCCACAATCCCAATCGCCAAATCCACACCCGCGCAAAACCCACGCGGACTAGCCAGAACCACCGACCGACCATCCGAAACCAACGGCTTCTTATGTGTTTCGACTGCCATCACCTCAAATGGTACAGGAATGACCCGCCGCAATACCACCGTCCCCTTTCGCTCCACGAAAGGGGACGCGGAGCCCAAGAGACCGACACATGAACGCAGGGGTATGCCCGGGGCGGACGGGCGGCAGGGTTTCCCCCGCTCCGCGGGGGAAATGTCCGAAGGACAAAGGGGGCGCGGTCAAGCAAAGACCAAGGAACCGACCCACCACTATCTCACCTTTCCTCCCTAACCACCAGCCAAAACGTAATCCCCGACAACAGAAACGCTAGGCTGGTCGATCCCAGGACAACCACATACCCAAGGAAATCGATACCCAATTCCAGTCCACGTTCATTAAGACCACCGATGAAAAATCCGCTAGATCGCCCAACAATCGCGCCTACCAATCCCGAAATGCTGGTCAATCCCAAATCCCTTGCAGCGGTCGAACGATTGACAAGATCGTTCGCCACAGCCCAACCGACCGAAAGATATATCCCCAACGCGAAACCAATACCCACCACTCCAGGAATGACCTCAATCAATGAATTCGCCGCGAGCATAAGAACCGACAACACACCCGCAGCACCCAGAATCCCGGATATCAGCAACAACAATCTGCGCCCGATGCGATCGGAAAGCTTCCCCGCCGGATACACGATAACTGCCGCTCCGCCGACCACAGCCGCGAGGATGTAGTTGCCGCCCTGCGCCGGGTTCTCAAGCCCGATCACGTCTTGGACATAGAAGATCGCATTCGTCTGCGTCGCCGAGAGTGCAGCGATGACGAAACCCATCGCAACCAGCACCAGGTAGTATCGTCGCCGGTCTCGGTCAAAATCCTCCAAGTCCGCAGAATCGACAATGTTCTCTTCGGCAGCGTCAACCGCGTTCCCATGCCGTGTTTCAGGCAACCTCAGCGCCAGCAACGTATACATCGTCGCGCCCAATAGCACCGCCACCATCACGATCACCGAGTACCACATCCACTGCGGCGCATCATCGACGTGGTAATTCGACATCAAAAAGATAACCGCCATCGCCACAACGCCGGAACCGGCAAGACGCATCAGATTCAACACCCCCGAGGCCCTCCCACGCTCTTGGTCGCTCACGTGGTCGATGATCAATGCATTCGCGGGCCCCTGAGCCGTGTTGCCGAATATCTGCATCGCTATCGTCACCACCAGCAATGAAATAAAACCATTGACGAACCCAAACATCAACGTGGAGATCGCGAGCCCTGTTAGCCCGAAGATGATGAACGGATATCGTTTCAAGCCCATGCCGCCGATCTGGCGATCGCTGATCAGACCCGCCGCCGGTTGCACCATCGCCGCGATAGCCAGTCCGATCAACGAGATCAACGCCGCGAGGCTCGTCTTATCCAACGTCCAACCCAGCAACAACACCGGATTGGTCGCCGCAATCTCCGTCACCTTGAACTGAAGCAAAATGCTCCCGTAACCCACCCAAACACCAGACATCCCAAAACTGTAAACACTGATATTGAAAAGACTCCCAGACCCACGCCGAAACCGCGCCACAGGATTGGCATGACGGCTCAACTCCACCGCAGTCGCGATTGTGAATCTGGCTGAGGTCATTGGTCTAGCTACAGACACCTAGAACGATGCGCATAGAATATTCCTCGCTGGCACTGAATCGACAAGACGTTTCCCAACATCGAGAGTCTATGTCGTTACCTGCCTGCACACTGCGAAATTAGCTACTCAATCGGCCAAAAAAATGACTGAAGATCGAAAATTCTACACATGGCGCAGCTGCACAACCTGCCGCAACGCCAAGAAAGCCCTCGACGACCGAGGCATCGAAGTCCAAGAACGCGACTTCTTCGCAAACCCCCTCACCCGCGAAGAACTGAATCACCTAACCGACGCCATCGGCATAGAAAACCTCTTCTCATGGCGCAGCCCCAGCGCAAAACCATACCGCGACCGCAAAGACACTATCACCCCAACCGAACTAATCGACGCCATGCTCGCCGAACCTCGCCTAATCCGCCGCCCAATCCTAACTACCCCAAACACCAACCCCATCGTAGGCTTCAACAAAACCACCTACGCCAATCTCAAGTAAACCTCCCATCCGCGGAGCAGAGGCGGTGCAGCAAGCATCAACCCCTCTCCAAGATAGGGAGGAGAATCAGCGAATAGCCCCTTTCGTGCAACGAAAGGGGCGCGCACGAGCGAAGCAAGTGAGCAGGGTATGCCCGAACCCGCCGAACGCCCACCACGCCAAATCCCCCACCAAAATCGTTCGCCCAACCCCCTCATCCGGCCCACCTCCGCCACCCCGAACACTTCCGCCATCCCGCACACCCCCGTCATCACGGCGAAAGCCGGGATCCAGAGGAGTAGGGCAGAGTCCCCCTGAGTCATTCTGACCGCAGCAAAGCCCCACCCATGTCATTCTGAACGAAGCGAAGCCCCACCCATGTCATTCTGAACGCAGCGAAGCCCCACCCATGTCATTCTGAACGCAGCGAAGCCCCACCCATGTCATTCTGAACGAAGCGAAGCGGAGTGAAGAATCTCAACCCACCACGCAGATTCCTCCCTACGCTCGGAATGACAAAACCCCAAATCCCCCGTCCACACCTCCACGCGGTGCTAGAATCGAGTCTCGTCGTCGCGACCCTCTCCTAGCAAAAACGGCTTCAATTTGTCCATGCAGCCCATCAATGGCGGACCGGTGGTTCTATCCGGAACGGCCCACGAAGGCCTATCCGAAAAGATATGCAACTACCTAGGGATGGACATCGGAAAAGCCGACGTCTTCAAATTCTCCAACGACAACACCTTCGTCCGCATACTCGAAAACATCCGAGCCCGAGACGTCTTCATCGTCCAGCCCACCGTCGAACCCGTCAACGATCACATCATGCAGATGCTGATCATGATCGACGCCGCACACCGCGCATCCGCCGGACGCATCACTGCCGTCGTCCCTTATTACAGCTACGCCCGCACCGACAAAAAAGACCAGCCCCGCGTCCCCATCACTGGACGCTTGATCGCTGATTTACTAGAAACTGCCGGCGCCGACCGGTTTCTGACTGTCGACTTGCACGCCGGCCAAGTCCAAGGATTCTTCAAAGTACCCGTCGACGAACTCACCGCAATGCCCATGCTCTCCAAGTTCTTCAAAGAAAAAGAACTCGAAGCACCCGTCGTCGTCTCTCCCGACATCGGCAGTGTCAAACGCGCCCGAGACTTCGCACACTTCATGGAAGCACCACTAGCAATCGTCGAGAAACGACGCACCGGAAACAACGACAGCGTCGAAACACACAACGTCATCGGTGAAGTCAAAGGACGAAACGCCATCCTCATCGACGACGAAATCGCCACCGGCGGAACAATGGCCGCCGCCGCACAAGGCCTCAGAGAAAACGGCGCACGAGACGTATTCGTAGCCGCCGCACACGGAGTATTCCCCGGCGAAGCAGCCACAAAACTCGCCGAAATGCCACAAATCTCCGAAATCGTCATCACCGACACCGTCCCCCTCCCCAAACACAAACAACACCAAAAAATCCGAGTCCTCTCAATCGCCCCCCTAATCGGCGAAGCAATAACCCGCATCCACCAAGGCCGCTCAGTAGGCGCCCTCTTCCCCGACTAACCAACAAGCCCCTTTCGCCCAGCGAAAGGGGCGCGCACAAGCGAAGCGAGTGCGCGGGGTATGCCCGGGGCAGGGCGGCGGCACGACCGACGTCATTCCGATGCCCACTCCGTCATTCCGGCGAAAGCCGGAATCCAGAGGGGCGGCCGGGTTGCCCCCGCTCGCGGGGGATATGTCCGAAGGACAAAGGGGGCCAGCACACCTTTGTCATTCTGAACGAAGCGCAGCGAAGTGAAGAATCTCACCCCCAACAACCTCACCCCCAACCAAACCCGCGCCCCTCAACCCATCACATTGACCAACAAAACAGCCGACCCAACCACCAGCGCGCCAACCGCAATCCCAGTGCCCACTACCCACTTGATGATCTCGACTTTAGTCTCCACGATCTTCGTTTCAAGCCTGCCCACCTCTCTGTAGACATCCGCCGACGTAGCGTAATCCTCCAACGACCGATCCACCTCATCCCGAACATCATGCAGATTGATCGACGGGTCAGCGGGCACTAGCCGAACCCTGATTCTTCACAGATTCGAGCACGTGTTCCAACCGTTCCGCTTCGGTCGGCAGACGTCCAACCGAAAACTTGCGTCGCAACAACTCGATCAGTGGATCCACCAACTGCTCCTGCCCCTCAATCCGCACATCCAGAGGACTGCCATCGAAAAGGTAACTCGCGGCAATCCCACCATTGGGATACACAAAGAAAACGCAATCGCCAGTACGCGTTTTCCAACGATGTTCGTTGCCTTGCCACTCGAGTTGATCATTTGTCGTAAGCTCGATCAACTCTCGCACCAACTCTTTAGGTTCTGCCATATTCACTACCTATGGATTACGCTCTCTGAATACCGCCGCTTGTGACATTATATCGCAAAAAATAATCGCCTAACTGCGAATCTTCGACACCAATTATCTTACAGAAACTTCCACCAACCGCAACGACACATCACCTTCAGTCCGCTCCTTCGCCAAACACTCGGTGTAGGCCTCTATCGCCTCTGTAATGTTCTCAACCGCATCGTCATATGTCTTGCCCTGCGAAAAACAACCCGGAAGACGAGGGAAGGACACCATAAAGTATGGAACTACGATGGATGCAACCGGGGAGGGCCTAGCGGAAATTGGTCAAATCCAGCGCGATAATACCACACGTGTGGCATGTTGTGTGGTACACTGTGTCACATGTGAAACAGTGTACCAACCCGCCCCATGCCCTCTGAAACAGAAATCCGCTACGACGCAGACAAATTTTCCGAACTGATGCTGTACATCTCGCACCGTTGTCGAGATGCCGAGTATTTCGGGGCGGTCAAACTTGCGAAGATACTTTACTACTGCGATTTCGAGGCTGTTAGGCGCTTGGGTTCCCCAATTACGGGGGAAACATATGTCAAAGAAGATCGAGGACCCCTGCCAGCGCATTTCTACTCGACACGGGATACATTGGTCGAAGATCAGCATGCCCGGGTAGTGTTTATTCCGATCCCTCGCAATGACAACAAAGAGGCGCGATTGGTTCCAACTGACGACTCAGTAGCGCTGACCACGCAGTTCGACGAAGGCGAACGTGCAGTAATCGACGAAACGATCGACCGATTAATTGGCATGAACGGGACAGAACTCAAAGAGTTTTCACACAAAGAATTTGGATGGGAACACGGTCAATTCGCGGAGCCGATACCATACTCCACTGCGCTACTGCCCAGAACCGATAATCCCGTTTTTGCCGACTGGCTCGAATCGCGTTAGATCACACACCTGTAGTACCTTATGCTTTTGGCATGTTCGAAGGACGTGTAATCAGATTTCGGCAAAGTGCTCTCGACAAGCTTGAGAGAGAAGGCGTCATAGGCGGGACTCACGAAGATGATGCCGAGCAAGTCAAACACAACATCGCCACGTTTCTAAGAATGTACCCAGGCGACGAGGCTCTAATTCAACCGAGCCCTTGGAGCAACAAAACACTTCGTTTGATACTCAACGTGAACGAAACCTTCATCGAAGTAGCAGACGTTGAAGTTCTCTACCCCCGTTTGTAGTTCCCTCAAAATACCCATCCTCGCCAGACTCGATCTTCACTACACAAGCCAACTTTTTCATCGCTTCAACCTCTATTGTGCCGCGTCACGATCACACATCCTGAATACCCCACTAACCGAAACAAAACATCCTATGATCTTCGCTTCGTAGATCGTTCAAATCAGCAAAAAAAACGCGATAGCGGACCCGCCCTACGCGCGCTTTAGCATCAGCAAGCTGCCAAGCGCTATCGGTATCGCACCGAACACCACCCTCGTCCAGCTGAAATCGCCTATCCACGCCGAACCGAACACCAGCCAACCGCCGACAAACACCGAAAGACCCATCCAGAGCGCTGCTTGACCTTGGCGCATAATCTCGCTCCTTATTCCAGATAATTCAGAATTCCGACAACCAGGCTGATGAGGCCGATCATGAAAGCCCCGAGTTGCCACTTCGCCCGTTCGATGTCTGCCTTGGTCGCCAGATGTTCGTAGGCGCCCTCCAACTTCGACACCCGTTCTTCAATCGTCATGCCCATCAACCCTGCTGGCGACCCACTCTCGCGATCTCGTCACGAACACATTGAATTGCCATCGAATAGCCTTGGTAGATCATTGCCGGTTCAACCCGTTGTCGATATCGGTGAATTCTATTTTACCCGGAACGCTAAGGGATTAGTTCCTAAGATAGTAACCATAATACACAAAATTCCCCAACTCTCCAACCCCGAACACCAACGCCGCAAGCCGCCCGCATTCAACCGAATCCACCGCGAAAACCACACCAACTCGACGCGTTGACCAACCGCAAACCCATCCCCAAACACTCATCGCGTCGTAAATCCCCCCAACCTCCCCAACCCCCATCCACACGAACGCGCGATAATAAACAACAACCATGATCGGAAAACTGCTTGCCAAACTCGTAGGCGATCCGAACCAGAAGCAGCTCGACCAGCTGCAACCGATCGTCGAAGACATCAACGCACACGAAGATTCGATGCGCGGGCTCATGGATGACGACCTCGCCACCATAACTGAGACGTATTTCAGAGCGATGTGGCGGATGGCGACGGCGGACATCTTGATTCTGAAAGCCGAACGTGAGATGTACCGTGAGATGTACGATGTCGTAATCGAATCTCTCCGCGAACAAGGCGACGAGGGTGCACCGGCGAATTTTGCGGGGATTGATGCTGGGCAGGAACTCGACCGTCGGTTTCTGAAGGCTGGTCAAGAATATTTACAAAAGATGCGAAGCGCGGCCGATGGATTGGACAGGGATCGGGACCATTTGGAAGTATGGCGCGACGAGATCTTCCGCGATAATGCAAATTTCGCAATATACCCGAAGGGTGCAACGATTGAAGATCTTTGGCACCGAGGGACGAGGCAGTTGGCGAGTTCTATTCTTGGGGTTTTTGAGTTTCTCGTACCCGACGGTTCCTCATTCGGCGTTAACGAGGAAATTGCAGATCAATCGCTGCAGATCAGGAACAATATTTCTGACCTCCCCACTTCAGCAACGACGAATCGCGAATGGAAATCTCGCTTCAAGATTGTGGTTGACGATGCCGGGGATTTTCTCGATAGGATTCGCTTTGAGCAGTTGGAGTTGAAGCTCCGGCAGGCGAAAATCGACGACCGCATCGAATCAATTTCCCATGAAATCGATGCTGACAGAGAAAGTTTTAGTGATTTTATCTTGCCCCAAGCATTCGCCGCCGTCCGAGAAGCATCGACACGCGTCCTGGGCATGAGACACTTCGATGTCCAGATGATCGGCGGAATCGTCCTCCACCAAGGCAAGATCGCCGAGATGCGTACCGGCGAGGGCAAAACCCTCGTCGCAACTCTCGCCGCATACCTTAACGCCCTCAACGGCGAACCCGTCCACGTCGTCACCGTCAACGACTACCTCGCCAAACGTGACGCCGAGTGGATGGGACCCGTCTACCAATTCATGGGCCTATCCGTCGGATGCCTTCAGCAAAACAACCAGTCCTTCGTATTCGACGAAAACTACCAGGAAGAAGGGCAGACCGCCGAACGCGAAGACGCCTCTGCAAAGTTCGCAACCGTCGTCGGCACCCATCTGCGCCCATCCCCCAAAAAAGATGCATACAGTTGCGACATCCTGTATGCCACAAACAACGAACTCGGTTTCGATTATCTCCGAGACCACATGGTCAGCGAACCCGACGAACGCGCCCAAAAGCGACTCGCATACGGCATCGTCGACGAAGTAGACAACATCCTCATCGACGAAGCACGAACTCCGTTGTTGATCTCAGGACCGTCGGTTGATAGGCATGAAGGTCTCGACCACAGTAACGCGAACGGCTTTGAATACATATATAGGTGGCACGGCCTGTTGCGGAATCTTTATTTCGCGAAATTTGCCAGCGCGGTCAAAGCTTTGAAACCCGAAATCGATTTTGAGATTGACCTAAAACGGAAAAACGCTTCACTGACTGAACACGGCAGCGAAAGCGTGGAAGTCCCACTTGGCGTTACATCCCTCTATGGACAGTCCGTTGATGGACAGGAACAATCCATTGCCGGCCAAGAGCTGCCTCATCTAGTAGAAAACGCCATTCGATCGGAACACATCTTTGCTGAGAATCGCGACTATGTACTGCGCGACAGCGAGATCGTTTTAGTCGATGAATTTACCGGTCGGCTTATGGAAGGGCGACGTTTTTCAGATGGAATGCACCAAGCGCTCGAAGGCAAACATCTTTTGATCGCGTTGCAACAATCGAAGTCCAGACGAATCTTGGCAGTCCTGCGTTCTCCGGGATTTTTGGAAGGATACGAGGGTTTTTCATCTGCGTTAGATGGGTTTGCCAAGGATCCTGCCCGGTACAAATCGTTCGAGAATTTCTTGAAGGTGAGTCAATATGAAACACCGCAGGTTACGGCAATGTATACCGCAATCCTCGATTACGATCGACTTGATTTGCGTGAAAAAGTGCAAGGTGTCGCTTCTACTTATGCCACCATCACCCTGCAAAACTACTTCCGCATGTACAAAAAACTCAGCGGCATGACCGGCACCGCCGCAACCGAAGCGGAAGAGCTGTCCAAAATCTACGGCCTCGACGTCGTCGAAATCCCCACCAACCAAGAAGATAAGCGCATCGACCATCAAGACCTCATCTACATGACCGAAGCCGCCAAGTGGAAAGCTGCCGCCGACAGGATCCAAGATCTCAGCAACGCAGGCAGACCCGTCCTAGTTGGAACCACAACCATTGAGAAGTCACAAAGGATCGCCAAACTCCTCAAAAAGCGAAACGTCAACCACCGAGTCCTTAACGCCAAAGAGCACGAATCAGAATCACACGTGATCGCGCAAGCGGGAATCCCGGGTGCTGTAACCGTAGCCACGAACATGGCAGGCCGGGGCACCGACATCATCCTTGGCGGTAACCCGGAAGCGATCGGCGATACCAACTCTAAACAAAACGGACGTAAATCAAGAAACGGTCAAGCTTCCGACCCGATGGCAGACTGGCAAGAGAAACACGACAATGTTGTTGATCAAGGCGGTCTATTCGTTCTCGGGACCGAACGCCACGAATCCCGACGCATCGACAACCAGCTCCGAGGACGCTGCGCTAGGCAAGGCGATCCCGGCGAAACTCAGTTCTTCCTTTCCGTTGAAGACGAACTCGTTAGACGATTCGGCGGCGATCGCATCAAAGGCACCCTCGAGATGTTCAAGTGGGAAGAAGACGTCCCCGTCGAGAACTCCGTCCTCGTCAAGTCGGTCGAGAACGCACAGCAGAAAGTCGAAGGCATCAACTTCGAAATCCGCAAACAACTGGTCGACTACGACGATGTAGCAAACACTCAACGCGACGTCATATACGAATTGCGCAACCGTATCGTAGACGGTGGTGACTTCCGAGGAGAGATCAGCGGCTACATCAAGAACGCGTTGACTAAAGCTGTCGAAACTTTCTTAGAGGGCGACGCCACAGTCTGGGATACAGAAGGCTTCCATCGTGAAATCCGTCGTTTCTTTCCGATCCTCGAAGTCCTTGTGTCCAGAGACGACCTTGTCGGCAAAACCCAACAAGACATCGAGAAAGAACTCCACGACTACGTGGACAAGGTCTACGCCGAACGCGAACTCCTATTCGGCGGCGACAACCTCAGGTTGATCGAACACAGCGTGCTCCTGCGGGTCCTAGATCGCCACTGGGTCGACCACCTCACACGCATGGAGAACATGCGCCAATCCATCGGACTCCAAGCCATCGGACAGCGCGACCCGCTCGTCCAGTACCGCACCATGTCCTTCCAGATGTTCAACGAGATGAACGAAGAGATCCGAAACGAAGTCGCACGCACCATCTTCCACCTCGCGCCAAACCTGCCCCAACCAACCTCGCAACTCTCCAGAGCCAGTTCCACCCCGCTAAAAGCCGACGCATTAGCCGCCGCACAACGCATAGCCCTCGCACAAGCCGGCCAGCAAACCATAATGTCATCCGCCAACGCCCCACGACAAGGCACATCCGGCCAAACCGTCGCCACCGTAAACGCCCCAACCCACACCGCCGAC
This sequence comes from Dehalococcoidia bacterium, assembly GCA_965203505.1. Classification (GTDB taxonomy): domain Bacteria; phylum Chloroflexota; class Dehalococcoidia; order Lucifugimonadales; family Lucifugimonadaceae; genus Bin127. The sequence continues at coordinate 2,314,463 of OZ241880.1, read as the reverse complement.
GGCCGCCGACTCTCCCGACGCGAACGCCGAGCCATCGAACGCAAAAACAAGAAAAAACAACGCACCAAAACCGCCCGTTAACACCCCCTCCCTCAATCGGAGATCGTGAATAGCCCCTTTCGCCCAGCGAAAGGGGCGCGCACGAGCGAAGCAAGTGCGCGGGGTATGCCCGCCGACCTGCGCGAACCCCTCGATCCCCCCAATCCCCGGTCCAAACAACACCCTATGCGACAATTAAACGCGGCATGACCACCACCGCCCAAACCCAATCCCACAACACCGTTGACATCGAAACGAGTCGACAACATCTGGTCATCGATCTCCAGAAAAACATCGAAGACCACACCGACAACTGGCAAACCGCATTCCTCGAAACCATCGCCGCATGGCCCGTCGAAAACGAAACCGTAAACGGTGAAACCTTCCACTACTTCATCGGCGGCGAAGCCTTCAACTGGAAACGCCTAGCCGAACGAATCGCAACCGAACTCGCAACGGAAGGACGTGACCATCCCGAATCGCAAGAGATCTTCGAATGGATCGCAACATCCGGAACATTCGGCAGTCTATCCGAACAAGAGTTCCGACGAATTCTCGGCGTCGACGGCTGGCGCGCACACCTAAACCACTTCTACGGCGTCCACATCGAACAGTGCCTACTCGCCGCCGTCCAATCCCGAATCCAAAAACAACGATACTCCAAAGGAATGCCGCCCAGCGACGACGCCTCCGACCGCGCATTCATGGGCCTATACGAAGACACAGAACAAGAACTCTGGCAAATCTTCACAACCGAAAACGCCCAGCGATTGTCCCACCTCATCGATGAATCCGCCGACGACACCCGTAGCATCGCCCTCGACGAAGAATTCACCTACTGGCTATTCAAACGCCGCATCGAAAACACCAACGCCCCACAAGTCGCCGCAGAAACTCAACGCGGACTAGACATGATGGCACGCATCGCCAACGCCGACGAACGCAGAGCAAGACTACTCAAAGACCAAAACGGCGGCGCACTACTCGAATTCGGCCTAGTAAAACCCCACCGCCCCTTTCGCAACGCGAAAGGGGCGCGAACGAACGCAGCGACGTGAGCGGGGTATGCCCGGGGCAGGGCGGAAGGGTTCCCCCGTTAACCGGGAAATGTCCGAAGGTTAAAGAGGGCACTCCGCAAGCGCAACTCCCGATCACCCCGTGACAAAATCGCGGCTCAACCAAGAAGTCTTCGACACCTGGCTAACCGAACAGCCAGCAACACAACGCCAATTGATCCGCGACATCCGCTCCGCCATCATCGCCTCCGGACACAACTTCACCGAAGGCATCAAATGGGGCACACCCGGCTACTGGCTCCCCGAAATCTCAAGACGCAACATCGTCTACATCGCACCACACAAAAACTACGTCCGACTAGGCTTCTTCAACGGCGCAACAATGCCCGACCCCCAAAACCTCCTCCAAGGCACCGGCAAAAAACTCCGCCACATCAAAATCCACAACCTAACCACCATCACCCCTCAAACCCTAACCAAATACGTCCAAGCCTCAACCAATCACGCCATCGAGAACCCCGAATCACTTTCGGGCTGAAACCACCAAATGTCAACCGATCAAAGTTTGAACCAAAACAGCGATGGTCGATGCGGCGGCAGTCGATCCAATCAATATGCCAACCAACCACTTCACCAAACGCGTTTCCAACTCGGCGAGATCCGATTTTGTAGCAGTCGCATCTACCCTTGCGTCCAACGCCGAGATCCGCGCCTCCAAGACAGCCAGATCCGCTTTGGTCGCGAACGTATCCATCCGCCCCTCCAACGCCGCAATGTCGGTTTTGGTGGCCACGTTCTGGAGACCAGTCTCCACCACTGTCAGGCGCCGATCAACATCTTGTAAAGTCGTCACTAGTTGTCTCTTCCGTGAACTGTCACAATTAAAACGCGCTAAAGCGTATCCAGCTAAATTTACCTTAACACAGGTGCAACCAAAAACTCGTGACAGTCGAGGCACCTCGATTCGAAACTTCACCTAAGTGCGTGCGTTAGAATCAACCCCCAGAACAACCAAACAAAAAGCCCCGAAGGGGAGTAGTACCGAACCCCTGACGCTCACAAGAGATCCGACAACCGCTGAAACGTCGGAAGCGTCAACCCGAGAAGTCGCCCCAGAGCTGCTGCGCCGAAACCAACCAAACGGCAACTAAGCGCAGTCGGAAAACGCCCGTTACCAAGCGTCATCAAGAGGCCATTGCAACACCCGCAACGGCAACAAAGGTGGTACCGCGAGGCACCCAAGCCCCGTCCTTTGATAGGACGGGGCTTTTTTATATCCCTCGTCCCAACAACCAACACCAAAATCCCAATAATCCCCAAATCCCTGTAATCCCCGGTTCAGACAAAGGTAACCACATGACAACCGCCAACACCAACAACAAAGTCCTCTCCATCAACCCCCGCGACCTCCCCCGCCGCTTCGACGTCAAAGAGCGCGAAGCATACTGGCGTACCCAATGGGACGAACTCGAAATCTCCAAACACGACAAAACCGCCTCCCGCGAACAGAGCTTCGTCATCGACTCACCACCGCCAACCGCCAGCGGCTCTCTCCATCCCGGCCACGTCTTCTCATACACCCACCAAGACGTCATCGCCCGTTACCGCCGCATGACCGGATGGAACGTCGTATACCCCATGGGCTGGGACGACAACGGGCTCCCAACCGAGCGCCGCGTCCAAAACTACTTCGGCGTCCGAGCCGAACCAAACGTCCCCTACATCTCTGACCTCAACGTCCGAAAACGCCGCAAAGAACTCGGCCTCGACAAAGACGAACAGCTCGTCGTCTCACGAGAAAACTTCATCGAACTCTGCCACATCGTCACCGCCGAAGACGAAAAGACATACAAAGAACTCTTCAACCGCCTCGGATTCTCCATCGACTGGACCGAGGAATACGCAACCATCGACGACCGCTGCCGCGCCATCGCCCAGCGATCATTCCTAGACCTCGATGAACGCGGACACGTCTACACGGCAGAACTACCCACCATGTGGGACGTCGACTTCCAGACCGCCGTAGCCCAAGCCGAAGTCGAAGACCGGCCAACCCCCGGCGCATTCCACGACATCGAATTCGGCGTCTACGAATCCCTCATGGAAGGCGAAGAGGGCATACCCGAATCCTTCGTCATCTCAACAACCCGCCCCGAGATGATCCCCGCCTGCGTCGCCGTCACCGCACATCCCGACGACGAACGCTTCAAGTCACTATTCGGCAAGCACGCCATCACCCCCGGCTTCTTCGCCAAAGTCCCCATATTCCCCAGCGAAAAAGCCGACCCCGAAAAGGGCACCGGCATCCTCATGCTCTGCACATTCGGAGACGACGCCGACGTCGAATGGTGGCGTACCCATGACCTCGAACTCCGCCCAATGGTCGCCCGCAACGGCCAAGCCGCACCACGCAAATTCGTTCCCTACAACTCCGACCAACCTTCAGGTTTCTCCCGCCCAGCAGGGGAAATGCCAGGGCGGTCGGATTTCCCCCGCTCAGCGGGGGAAATGTCCGAAGGACAAAGGGGGCCCACCAGCGCTTCGCAAACGACTCACTGGGGCTCCCTAGACCCTCACCGCGCCCAATTCTTCTACGACCAGCTCCTCGGAATGCCCCTCGACGACGTCCGCACCAAGATCGTCGAACTCCTGGACTGCCCCGGCACCTCAGCCAAAACAATGCTCGGCCCCGAAGACGAAGTCGAAACGACCAACCCGCTCCAGTCACCACCGCGCCCCATCGAGCACGTCGTCCGCTATTACGAGAAGGGCACGACTCCCATCGAATACATCCCATCTCGACAGTGGTTCGTCCGCCTCATGGACAAGAAGCCATACCTCCAAGAAGTCGGCGCACGCGTCGATTGGCTACCCGGCTTCATGCAGAAACGATACGCCGACTGGACCGACGGACTCGGACACGACTGGGCCATCTCCCGACAGCGATACTTCGGCGTCGCAATACCCGTCTGGTACCCCATCGACGAGAACGGCGACATCCAATACGACAACTACATCGTCGCCACCGACGACATGCTCCCCGTCGATCCCACACTCACACCCGCGCCCGGCTTCAACGAATCACAACGCGGCAAACCCAACGGTTTCGTCGGCGAGCAAGACGTCTTCGACACCTGGTTCACCTCATCCATGACACCCCAGATCCTCGCCCGTTGGGGCGAAGACGGCGACCGCATGTCCAACCTCTACCCAGCCGACCTGCGACCCCAAGCACACGACATCATACGCACCTGGGCCTTCTACACCATCGTCAAGTCCGCCCTCCACAACGACGACATCCCATGGCACAAAGCCATGATCTCCGGCTTTATCGTCGACCCCGACCGCAAGAAGATGTCCAAGTCCAGAGGCGCGTCCGTCACCCCCATGCCCCTCGTCAACCAATACGGCGCCGACGCCGTCCGATACTGGGCTTCCAACGGACGCCCCGGCATGGACATGGCATTCGACCCGACCGTCTTCACCATCGGCGGAAAACTCGTCACCAAGCTATACAACGCCGGCAAATTCGTCCTCATGCAAGAAGCCCAACACGGCGAAATCACCACCGAACTTGACCGTGCCTTCATCAACGACCTCCGAGACACCGTCCAACGAGCCACCAACGCACTCGAAAACTTCGAGTTCGCGCACGCTCTCCAAATCACCGAAACCTTCTTCTGGGACTCCTTCGCCGACAACTACATCGAGCTAGTAAAACGCCGCGCCCGCAGCGAAACCGACCACATCGGTAGAGCCTCAGCAGTAGCCACCCTACGCCTAGCCCTAAACACCCTCCTACGCCTCTTCGCCCCCTTCGTCCCCACAATAACCGACGAAATCTGGTCCTGGACCTACGCCCAAGAAACCGACTACCCCTCCATCCATCAGGCACCGTGGCCCACATTGCCCCTTTCGCAAAGCGAAAGGGGCGCGAACGAGCGTAGCGATGCGAGCGGGGTATGCCCGGAGGGGCCGGGCGGTGAAAACGCTACCCCCGCAGACTCCTCCGTCATTCCGGCGAAAGCCGGGATCCAGAGGGGCGCGGATGAGGACAGGTTGCCCCCGCTCGCGGGGGAAATGTCCGAAGGACAAAGGGGGCCCTCCCCCTTCGCGAAGCGTAAGGGGGACGCGGCGAGCGAAGCGAGACGCAGGGGGATGCCCAACCGCTACCAACTAACACCCGTACCCAAACCCGAATCCCCCACATCCTTCCAAACCGCATGCCGAGCAATCGCCGCCGTACGAAAAGCAAAACACGAAGCCAGCATCGGACTAGGAAAACCACTAGCCAAACTCGAAATCACCGCCCCCGAAGACCAACTCGGCCGACTAAAACTAGTCGCAAATGACGTCGCCGACGCCGGCGGAGCATCCGAAATCACCTACGATCCCTCCACGACCGCAGACAGTTACACCGCCACCGTACAAGCGCCAACAACATGAGTTACAATCACTTAATCTGACATAATCGCTGTTTAAGGAGATTAACTTCGCTCGCTTCAATCAAAAAACGAACGACCGTTTCGGAGACCGAGTTCTGAACCGCCCGTCATCCCGGCGAAAGCCGGGAACCAGAGGGGCAGGGCCGGGGTTCCCCCGCTCGCGGGGGAAATGTCCGAAGGACAAAGGGGGCGCGAGCCAGCACAGCGAACAATTTAAACGATGTTTCAACTCAATCTTGACGAACTCGCCAAAGGTGATACCGCCGCGATACCGCCGTTTCTAGGAGCATTTCTAGCTGAAGCAGGCGTAGTCTGCATGGAATCACAGGGACACAACAGTGGCGTCGATCTCGAAATCGATAGCCGGAGCAACAACACATATGTGATTTCCTGGAGCAAGGTCGACGAAAGTAACCTCAGATTTTGGAATGATTCCAAGGTAACGACCGAGTTCGGAGCCATTGGCATCGCCGTAATGCTGGCCAAACATGAAACCAGCTACTCCGTGATCGAAAGTTCCAGGCAAGGCACAGGTTTCGACTACTGGTTGGGCGATCCTTCAGACGTTACAATCCAACGCAAAGCAAGGCTTGAAGTCTCCGGTATCCGACGTGGAAGCCAAACCACCTTGAGGACGCGAATGCGACAAAAGCGCGAGCAGGTCGCCCGATACGCCAGCGACTACCCCGGAACGCAGGCATTTGTCATCGTTGTTGAGTTCGGAACACCACGAGCGGAGGTAGATCAACTGTGAGCAAGATCAACGACTACCATCACTCGGCAATGGACTTCGCCGCGCACGCCTTATATGAAAAGATGCGCGGCAACATCCAACACGCATCAGACCTTTTCCAAAAAGCCCTCGACTGCGAACTCCGCGCCCTTCACGAACTTGAAAACATGATCGGCAAGGTCGACGAACCCCTGCAACCAACCCACTCCGTCCTACACCGCAGCGCCGCAACCCTAGCCCTCGACTGCGGCGACACAAACCTCGCCCAACAGCTAGCAACCAAAGCACTCTCCCAAAACCCCCCAACCGAAATCGCCCAAGAACTGCACGAAATCCTAACCCAAATCCCAAAACCCGAAACCATCCTCCAAGACGAGGGCGATCAATTCAACTAACCCAACCCCCGCCATCCGCAGGCATGACGCGAGTCATGCAGCCCAACCCGTAGGGGCGATCCCTCGTGGCCGCCCGGTGTGGACGGGCGCGATGGCGAGGACGCCGCGTACCCGCAGTGGCGATCCCTCGTGGTCGCCCTGGGAGGCGGAGGGGGCACTGTCCCCTTTCGCTCAGCGAAAGGGGACGCGGAGCGAAGCGAACGCAGGGGTATGCCCGGGGGCGGGGGAAGGGCAGCCGGGTTTCCCCCGCTCGCGGGGGAAATGTCCGAAGGACAAAGGGGGCGCGAGCGGACGGAGGAGATACCCACCACCGCCCAGCCCCGTCATCCCCAACGAAACGCTACGCCAACCCACCCCGTCCCACTACCCCACCTCCACCACACTAATGACACACGCATAATTCCAATACAAACGGATAGAATTGAGAACGCTCGGAGGTCGCCCTAACAACGCGTAATTGAGGTGCATCGGGAAAAGCACTCAGCCTCAAACAGAACCCCAGATGCGCCACTCCCTCCGACCAATCGAGCTCCGAGATCTTTCACTCTGGCTCTCACCCGCAAGGGTACATCAACCCCAGCGAAAGCGAGTCCCTTGCAAAACTCACGTAGGGGCGATCCCTTGTGGTCGCCCGGTGCGGACGGGCGGTGGGGTTTCCCCCGCTCGCGGGGGAAATGTCCGAAGGACAAAGGGGGCGCGAACGAACCGCAGCGCCAACCCACCCCTGTCATTCTGAACGAAGCGCAGCGCAGTGAAGAATCTGACCCCGGCCAACAGCAACCCACCCCGTCCCCACCTCCACCCTCAACAACCCTAATGACACACGAATAACGCCAATACAAACCGATAAGATTGAGGACGGTCGGAGGTCGTCTGACAAACGAACTCGGCAACGCATCCTGGCGACACCGTAAAGAGGCCAAAAGCAACAAATGATCCAATCCCACCCTCCGACCAATCGAGATCCGAGGTCTTTCCCTCGGGCTCTCACCCGCAAGGATACACCAATCCTGTGCAACCCTCCAACCCGCCATCGCCCCTAACCATTGATTCCCCTCTCCCTCGATGAGAGAGTACAGAACCTGCCCTAGTCTCGATCCGGAGGCGAGGGTGTTTCGTCCCTTTCGCGCAGCGAAGGGGACGCGGAGCGGAGCGAACGCAGGGGATGCTTGCCACGCCACGCTCTATCGCGAAAGTCTCTAATGGATGGACGACGTTTCGGCGAAAGCCGGCGCTTCTACGGACACAACTCCGACGCACGCTTCAGCGATACCGCACGTGCGGTTGCTTCGGCCGGGTGGAAGACGCTCAACTCGCCGACGCTGACATCTCGCTTCGCATACCAACTTTCAGCCGTCGCGACATCACTTCGAATGTCCAACGCTCGCAAACAGTTCCCCGCTCGTCGCCTCCAGTATGCATCCTCAACCTCCTGTGTGGCGTATTTGCTCTCCAATTCCGTGACCTCGGTTGCCAAAGACCCGGGGTTAAAGATACGCGCCTCCGCAGTGGCAGTAGCGATTGCTGTATCGGCTTTTTTGCGGGCATTGGTCGCCGTCGCTTGCACTTCAAACCAATTCGACTTTGTAAAGGATGTGTTTTTCAGTATGGCTTCGGCTTCCATGGCTTCGGACTCGGCGGTCAAAGCCATGATGTTGAACTGCCCACCGATTGCGGGGTCACGAGTTGGTGGCACATTACCCAGCAACGACGCAAGACGATGGGCTGCAACGTCTGCGGCGGATATCGTGGGAATGGGTGTCGGCCCCGGCATCGGAGTGAATGTAGGCGTCGGCGAATCCATAGCAGCACACGCGACGACGAAGGCGACTGTAAACGAGGTCATCACCACCGATGACAACTGTATGATCCTGTGCACGACTATCCAAAACAACCTATCACGATATGAAGTTAAGCGGATAGTCACCGATGCCGACATCCCGTCTGTCGTTACAAGAGCGTTAGTGGGAAGTCCGCATTTCTATCTGATATAGGCATAAGTCTTGCCCCAGCGCGCATGGAAATATTGAAGGAACTTAAGGTTACTGTTGAAAATTTTTCATATTAGTAAATCACAGCGGTCGCGTTTTAAACTCAATTCGTCAGCAATTCGTCAAGTTCAGAGGATGAATTAACGAAATCGGACCGATTACCATCGCTGTATAGTTTAAATCCGCAACGGTATGACAGCCAAATCGGTATTGATCCAGTGGATTCACCTGTATAGAATAACACTACAGCCCGATGAACACCAAGTGATCGGCAGCGCTAGCACAGCCATACAGGGTATGTCGTGGCTTCTATTGATAAACGATTTTGATTAAAATGAAAGGAGGTAAATGTTGTTTTCTCGAATACGTAAAGATAACATTCAATTCTGGATGACCGTAATGCGAACAATATTCACAATCTTAGCTTTCTTCATGAAATAGAGTTAGATTGAGTTGAATATGCGCCCGGCTACAAATTCGAATGAACAAGCAGTCGGGCGCTGAAGAGCATTTCGTTCAGTACACAACGTATCAATGGAACATCCACTTCTTAATTCCGTTACACCAACCCACGGCGCGACAAGCACGCTCTGCTGCTGAGAAAATTCGAGGTTGAAATCTGTTGGGATCCTATCGGTATTGTGGCGCGCGTTTCCGAGTGTTGTCGAACGATAATGTTCCTCAATCCTTGCTTAGCTTAGTCTGAAAGAAAGCAAGCGCCGATGCCCAGCCACACCATCACGAAAACCAGTCCCATAAACGACACCATGAAAAACGCGGGCAATGGTGTTTCGGACCCGAATATCGCGCCCGTGATCCCAGCGAACACCAGCGAGACAACCGCCGCTACGCCTGTCCATTTCCCGATTCTGCACAAGACGCTGGCGCATTTTGCATTCTCTCGCCTCTCTTTCTCAGTCTCTATCCTGACCCGCATGCCCTGACCCTCGATGCGTACCAATCCGATAATTTGCCAGTGGCAAGTATACATTTGGACGACATAACTCAGTTGCTGATATGGATTCCGCGCTAGGAACTCAATCGGAAAAGTGTTGGTTTCTCAGCCAAGAGATCCGGGTTCAATTATCGGCTGTGGGTCGCCTACGACCCGGAAAACCAAAGTATGGCCCTGATACAATCGATCCCGTAAGCTTCCCGTGGTCCGCCCACGAGAAACTCCCCACGCACCGCCCCTCGCGTAAGCGCCGCGCAGTGCACCAAGCCTCTCCCGCACAATGCGGCAGGGGTCAAATAACCGACAGATGTCGCAGCGCTCGATTCAGACGAGCGTTCGGATGATGTCACATAAAGCTCGAAAGGGGAGAACTCATGAGCTTACGATACGCCGACTTCGACGACCTAATCGAACTACCCGCGGTAGTTAGCAACGGGTCCAACTCGCAGCAGGAGAGACAGACATTCATCTGTCCCTACTGCCAGCGCAAATTCTCGTTGAACAGAAGAAGCGTCAAATTCGATAAGATCCAACCCGAAACGATTTACAGCTGGCAAGAAACATCGGTGAAAATCGCCTACCTCGCCTGCCAGTGCAACGTCCGCTTCATCCTCCGATACATCAACCCCCAAGGCGACAAACACGCCCTGCAAAGATGGATCAACGAACGACGAGCACCGGCAACGCTGTCCACCCTCGCTTAGCCGGTTGACAGATAACCGACGCAAATTCTCGGTAGGGGCGGGTTTCAAACCCGCCCTACATCACCATGAACCCAACGCCCCCGACAACCAACAACAAAATCCCACCAATCCCTAAATCCCCGGTTCAGACTATCTGCCCCATCCACAACCGCCAACACCCGCCCCGCCAACGTGATTTTCACCCTCACCCCTTCACCAAACCGTAGCGACAAACAGAAAACCCGCCACTAACTCTTACCATTCCGCCTAACCACCCGTTGAATTCCCGGCGGTTTACGGTTTCCCGACGGCGGCGGCGGTGCTGAACGCGGCCCTGTGCCCCTAATCACCAAAACTCTCCGACGTTCTTTGGTCTTGTCAGTCATTGGGACCCCCAACTCAACTTGCCCCTATCATACACGGTTGACACTGACCATCCTTGGGCCTCATCCGAACCCCGAACGTGGTTAGGATTTTCGATGTACGCGTACAACAATACGGATACGTGCTCAGCACCTATCAAGAACTCATACGTCTCATAGTGCGAACCCCCAGGCTCGATGATCAATTCACCTTCACCCCAGCTACGCCCAAGCTCCTCCAAAGTCGGCCACCAAATCCTCTCCCTTTCACCTTTAACGAACGTTTCTTCGTACAACACTTCGATCTCTTCGTCGGTCAACGACGACAACGTCTGGATACGGAACCGACCGTTTCGGGGTGTGACTGCCACCTTAGAACTGTTTTGAAGCAACACTGTCACTGAGATGTGAACATATTTGCTACCAACCGATCGATGCGAAACGCTCTGCGTGATCGTCAAATGCGGCTTCAAATCCCTGAACACACCCAACTTGAAAACCGCATAAGCACCGCCCAGCAATATCGCAAGTATCGTAACGACCGACTCGATGCTTTCGACTATCTCCATCACCATGTCACCGCTTTAACGTCGTGTTTTTTCGGTGTCCATCAAAATCAATCATCCACCAACCCCCGCATCCGCGACTCGTTAATCGTCTTCAAATGCACCTCCCAATCCGGCTCCCGACCCAGCACTGCGATTTCATCGCAACGCTTCCAAAATTCTTCAAACTCCTCCTCGATTGAGGCCTTTGCGAAACCTCGACGGCCTGCCCCAGGCGCTCCGGTTTTCCCCCGTTCACGGGGGAAATGTCCGAAGGACAAAGGGGGCGCGAAGTCGAGCCACGTAACCCCATCATCACCCGAATCCGAATCCAAATCCGACGCCCCTAGACGCCGTTCCTTGTCCGATTTCCAAGACCGTCCTGATGCCATCACGACCCTCAATCGAGTGAATTCCCACCGATCCAAATCTCGAGCCCATCAAACACCTTGACAGACCCCTGCGTCAACTCCATGCCGACCCCAAAATCATCCTGTAACTAAACACGTCTACCCACATTTATAACATGCCCAAAAGCGACGTCTTCACACCACCGAGACCATCCCAAACAACCAACAAAAAATCCCACCAATCCCTAAATCCCCGTAATCCCCGGTTCAGACTTCGCCGCCTAACCCACTCGCCCTACAACTCCGAAAAATCAACATCCACCAACGCCCACACGCCGCCAGCAAACTCCTCATTCGCCCGATGCTCCTCGATCGGCCTACGCTTCGGAATCGCATAACCATCCATCAACAACACCTCGATATGACTCAAAATCGCCTCCTCCGAAGCCACCAACGCCTCCTCTAACGATTCACCACCAGAAAAACACCCCGGAAGATCCGGCACCGTAACCCCGTACGAACTCCCCACATCCTTATGGACCACAACAGAAAATCTCATCAATTGTCTCTCCAATTCCGACCAACCTGCCAAAGAACTGACCCAAAATCATAGCCCATCACAAAAATCAGCGTAATCTGCGGTTCAGACTCTCGCGGTTCCGACTCTTCACAACACGCCGAAATTCCAAACTCTTAGCCCCAAAATTCAACAACAGCCCAACCTCCAACCCGAACGCCTCCAGATAGTTGATTGCCTGGGCCAAATGAACCTTTTGCAGCTCACCTATGGCCTTCAGCTCCACCACCACCCTCTCTTCCACTAGAAAATCCACCCGTCGCGTACCAACTTGCCGCTCCTTGTAAAACAACGGCATCTCCCACTCCCGAGCGAACGACATCCCCCGACGCGCCATCTCAACCTCCAAAGCACGCTGATAAACCACCTCCTGAAACCCGGTCCCCAAGATCGAGTGCACCTCCATCGCACACCCGATCACCGCTCCCGTCAACTCCGAGTGCTTGTATCCCCGATCAATCACCAAGAACTCCCTCCTCTCTTGAGGGTCAAAAAACTAGCCGTAAATCACAGCCCATCAAAAAAATCAGCGTAATCTGCGGTTCAGACAACATGTGTGCTATTATAAATACCAAGTAGCACTGATGTGCTACCCCCGAAGACGAAGAAGCCGCTGTGAGGTGAAAACTAGTGAACTCCCCCGAAACGACTACGCACGACTCAACCGAAACCCGATCCCGGCAAGACTCGCCGAGACCACACACATCCCGAAAATCCGTCAAAGACCCCGTCGCATTCGCCGAGCACTGGCTCGGCGAGAAGCCGTGGGCGAAACAGCGAAAGATACTCAAAGCCATCAAGGACAACCGCCAAGTGGCGGTCCGTTCATGCAACGCCTCCGGCAAGACCTACACCGCCGCGCTCGCAGCCATCTGGTGGCTCATGGCACACGAGGAGGCGCTGGTACTCACGACCGCACCCTCTGAACGGCAGGTCAAGAACGCCCTATGGCTCGAAATACGCGAGATCTGGGAGCGCAACAAGGACCTCATCGGCGGAAAACTCACACAAACCCGCCTCGAACTCGCAAACAAGCGTTTCGCATACGGCTTCTCCACCAACATGGCCGAACGCTTCCAAGGCTTCCACAACGAGAACGTCCTAATCATCGTCGACGAAGCATCCGGCGTCCGTGAATTCGTCTACGAAGCCATCCTCGGCCTCATGACCTCCCGCAACGCCAAAATCCTACTCATCGGAAACCCAACATCCCTCGCCGGAACCTTCTACGACGCCTTCCACAAAAACCGAAAATACTGGAAAACCATCCACATCGCCGCCGACGAAACCCCAAACTTCGCAAGCAACGATCACCTTCCCCCGCTCGGCGGGGGAAGTGCCGAAGGCGATGGGGGCACCGGTAGGGGCGGGTTTCAAACCCGCCCCTACACGCACGAGGCCCAGCCCCTTTCGCAAAGCGAAAGGGGCGCGAAAGAGCGAAGCGAATTTCGCGGGGTATGCCCGGGGCGGCCGGGCGGCCGGGTTTCCCCCGCTACGCGGGGGAAATGTCCGAAGGACAAAGGGGGCCTCGCACCCACCCCCAACCCCGCGCATACCCCGCTCGCTGCACTCGCGCCCCTTTCGTCCGAACGAAAGGGGCAAGTCGCCACCTCCACCCCTGCCCGATACATCCCCGGCCTAGCCACACCCGAATGGGCACAGAGCGTCCTTGAACTCAAAGGCGAAGAATCCGCCTCGTACCAGATCCGAGTCCTCGGCGAGTTCCCAGACGAAGCCGACGACACCCTGATCCCGCTCAAGCACATCGAAAACGCCGTCGGAAAAATCTTCGAAGGCATCGAACAGCATGAGGCGGTCATGGGACTCGACGTCGCACGATTCGGAGACGACCAGACCGTCTCTATCGTCCGCCGCGGAAACTCCGTAGTCGATCTCGTCTCCCACCGCAAATCCGACCTCATGCACACCACCGGCAGAACCCTCGAGATCGCTCGGAACCACAACGTCAACACCATCAACGTCGACGAGGTGGGACTTGGCTCCGGCGTTGTCGACCGCATCCGGGAACTCACCCGATCCAAAGAGGTCACCGGAATCAAACCCGTCGGAGTGAACGGCAGCACCAAATCCCGAGAAACCGAAAAGTTCTTCAACCTGCGAACTCAGATGTTCGACGGCCTCCGGCAACGCTTCGCCGACGGCGAGATCAGCATCCCCAACGATCCCGAGCTAATCTCCCAGCTCGCATCCATCACCTACATCTACAACTCAAGAGGACAGCTCCAAATCGAAACCAAACAACAGATCCGAGACTCCGGCCGACAAAGCCCCGACAAAGCAGACGCCCTAGCCTTGGCATTCACCACACCCAAACCACACGAACCCAAAATGTGGATCCTCGGCGCCAAAAACACCCAACCACCCCCCAGACCAAGACGCCGCCTCCGCCCCGGCCGAATACCCATCTAACCCAAACAAGCCCCTTTCGCGAAGCGAAAGGGGCGCGAAAGAGCGAAGCGATTTTCGCGGGGTATGCCCGGGGCGGCCGGGCGGCCGGGTTTCCCCGCTCCGCGGGGGAAATGTCCGAAGGACAAAGGGGGGCCTCGCACCTACCCCACCTCGCGCATACCCCGCTCGCTACGCTCGCGCCCCTTTCGTCCGAACGAAAGGGGCACATACACCTAGAATCAAACAAAACAATACCCACACAACCCCCAACCCAAACCATGCCCTCCGACCTCACTGGAAAACGCATCATCATCACCGGCGCCGCCACCGGCATCGGACGATCCACCGCCATCCTCGCAGCGCAAAGCGGCGCATCCGCAATCGCCGTCTTCGATGTTGAAGATGTCGCCGCCCAAGATACCGTCAAAACCATCAACAGCTTCTCGCCACCAACCGCCGCAAGATATTGGCACGCCGACGTCGCAGATCGCGCAAGCGTCGAAGGAAGCGTCTCCGCCGCCGTCCACTGGATGGGCAGAGTTGACGTCCTCCTCCACTTCGCCGGCATCATGGACGGCGCATTCACACCCATCGAATCCTTCGAGGAACCCACCTGGGACCGCGTCATCGACATCAACCTCAAAGGCACCTACCTAGTCGCCAAAGAGTGCGTCAACTACATGAACGACCAACCCGAAGGCGGAGTCATCATCAACACAGCATCCGGCGCCGGAGTCACCGGCGGCTCATCCTCCTACGCCTACGGAGCATCCAAAGGCGCCGTCCACGGCTTCACAATGGTCATGCAACGCCACATCGACATGTCCAAAATCCGCGTCCAAGACATCCTCCCCGGCCGCGTCCGAACACCACTAGTCGTCGAAAACCTCCACCAGCAATTCGAGAAAACCGGCGACCGAGCCCACTACGAATCAGAACTCGCCAGCCTGACCGATCCCGACGACGTAGCCAAAATCGCCGTCTTCATGGCCAGCGACGCCGCAAAAGTAATGCGCGGCCCCGTCATAACCCGCTAACAACACCGTCCCTTTCGCCCCGCGAAGGGGACGCGAGCAAGCGAAGCGACGCTCGCAGGGGATGCCCGACCGTCAACCTCCCAAATCCGCCTTATACCCCTCCCAATCCTCAACCGAAAACCCCGACTTCGAGAAATACGCGAAACCCGCACCCTCCCGCTCCCTGACCTCCGCACATTGCCTCAAAACATCCTCCGCAACATCTACCGGAACCCGAGTAACCCCATCCCCATCACAAACCAAAATGTCCCCCGGCAAGATCCGCAACCCGGCGGCAACCACCGGGATGCTGTGATCGATCATTGCGAAATAGGCATGACCCGGAACTCGCCCCGTAGCCCAAAGCGACAAACCCGCGCGATTGATACCCGGAATGTCACGAGCGTTGCCATCTACCACGACACCGACGGCTCCGAGTGCCGCCATCTGGTGGGCCATTTCGTCGCCGAGGATCGCGGCACGTCGGGACGGAGTATCGATATCCTGCTGCACGACGATGGTAGGCGCGTCCAAATGCGCGATGGCATCGTAATATTCCCAGCGGCCGCTCGGTTCTTGCGACCGACCATCTATGCCATTGATGGGCATCCAAGTAGATGTCATCGCGTAGCCGACAACCGCTTTTCCGGATCCGTCCCGGTTCCAGAGATACGGCTTGAGATCGGGTCCGGAGTAGTCGATGTGCTCAGATATATATCCGCCGTAGACGATGGCTGCGGCGTTCTGGACCGTAGCCGAATCGTAGTCGGCGAGTCCTTCGAGGATTTCTGATGCGACAGTCTTCACGGGATGCCGTTTGCCTTGTAGCTCTCCCAGTCATCCAACGAGAAGCCGGGTTTCGAGAAGTAGGCGAACGTCTTGCCCTCGCGCTCGCGGACCTCGTGTGCTTGCTTGAGGATGTCCTCCGCTTGATCCACGGGGACGCGCGTGACGCCGTCGCCGTCGCAGACGAGAATGTCGCCAGGGATAATGCGGAGTCCGGCGACCTCGACCGGGATGCCGTGGTCGATCATGTTGAACGGGCCGTGTCCGGGAACTCGACCCGTCGCCCAGAGGGCAAGGCCAGCCTTCTTGACGCCCGGCACGTCGCGCGCATTGCCGTCGGTGACTGCGCCTACCGCGCCAAGGGCGACCATCTGGTATGCCATTCCGTCGCCGATGATTGCGCCCCGGCGTGGGGGTAGATCGATGTCTTGCTGCACGATGATGGTGGGTGCGTTGGCGTAGGCGATGGAGTCCATGTAGTCGTAACGACCCGATACTTCGGGCACCGGCTCGTGGAGGGGTGTCCAAGTTGAAGTCATGGCGTATCCGACGGTGGCTCTGCCAGATCCATCAAGATCGTAGAGATATGGGTTCAGGTCGGGACCGGAGTAGTCGATGTGCTCGGATATGTAGCCGCCATAGACAATCGCCGCTGCGTTTTGGACCGTAGCCGAATCGAACTCGGCAAGGCCATCGAGGATTTCAGGAGCGACGGTTTTCAGGGGCATTGGGGTCTCCGATAGTAGTTGCGTGTTTCTAGGGGGTGAGTTTAGCAGGTGAGGGAGTCGCCTGAACCGCGGATTGCGCTGATGTTCGTGGCGGGCTGGGATGCCCTGTACCGCCGGGTAGAGAATGCGCCGGCGTTAAGGAACCGCTTGTATAATCCGAATATGTCGCGTAAACTGGAATTAATACGCTAAAGTTTGGAGAAAAAGACATGGTTCGTTCTAAGGAAGAGACAGAGGCTGTGGGGGAACGTGGGTTGGCGATTTACGAGAAGGACATTGCGCCGCAGTTGAGCGAAGATGATCGCGGGCGCTACGTGGCGATCGACGTTAACACTGGCGAGTGGGAGATTGGTGACTCGGAGGACGCGACTGAATTATTGCGTGAGCGCGTCCCAAACGCTGACATCTTCCTCTTGAAACACATCGACATCGATATAGGGTTTTTCGGCGGTGTGCCGGAAGGATTTTTGAAGGGCTTAGGGATATCAGACAGCGTTAATGGGACTTCGGAATGAAGATTGGGACGGTTTGGGATCGAGGGAGGCTCTTTCCTAAAGCAGAATGTCAGATAGAGCGATCAGGCAACGATCCGGTTCCGTTGGTGGCCTACATCGACACTGGGTTTACGGAGTGGCTGGCTTTGCCACCCAATGCAATCGAGCAATTGGGCTTGAGGTTGGTTGCCAGCCAGCGGATCAGATTCGGCAATCTCGCACGCGAAATGATCAATGTCTACCAAGCGCGAGTTAACTGGTGTGGGAATTGGCGCTCGATCAGGGTACATGAGTTGCCAGGAGGACCGACGATTGGGATGGAACTGTTGCGGGGGCATCGGATAGAGTTCGATGCTCTGGGGGATGCTGAGATTGATGTTGAGGCGGTTGTGGGGGCGGGGTCTCAGTGAGGGTTCTCACGGTTTAGAGAAGGGAACTAGGTTGTTTTGGGTTGCGAAGTCTTGTCCGTTGAAGGCGGTGAAGAACATTGGTTGTCCGGCGAATGGCATGGGTGAAACTGGGCCGATGGCCATGAAGGGGAACTGTTTGGATTCGGGGTTCATTGCGGATTGCGGGTCGCGGAAGCTCCGGTAGAGGTTCATCGCCTCGTCGTCGCCACCTGCCAGTTCCTGAAGACGGCGATATTCCAAACCGAACGATAAGCCGTATCCGAAAAACATCGAGCGTAACTGCATCAAGATTTCAGTATCGAGTCCCTGCATCGTCTGACTGATGAACATCCATCCGATACCGTATTTGCGTGTTTCGCGAACGGCGCGCTTGAGTTCGGAGCGGAGCATGCGCGATTCTTCGTCGAGTTGGGATTCGTTGCCGTAAGGGACGAATCGATGTGCTTCATCAAGTACCACGAGCGTGTTCGCAGTATCGGCATTAGATGCAAGGGTGCTGGCAGAGTCCTCGACCAATTTTTCTGCGATGTGAGCGATGATGCGCTTCTGCAACGTGTCCGACCATGATTGAACTCCCGATTGACTGGAAAGATCGAGTACCACGATTGGTTTCGTTCGTGATCCGCTTTTGGTTAAGCGCGCGACCATATCTTCGATTCGTTGTTTGCCGTTGCCGCCGCGGAATAGCGATGTTATTGGGTGCCAATATCTTTGGTTGAATTCGTCCCGATCTTCAATCTGGAAACGATTGAGTCGCCCCTGTAAGGCCTCCCAATTCGCTTTGGTTTTATATATGTCCCCTTGAGATTTGGTCCATAGATGTTTGAGAAGTCTGGTGGCTTTTTGATCGTAGTGCAATTGGTCTATTGGTCCAGAGCGCCGCAAGAATTGCATTGTTATGGTTTTCGCGGCTTCGCGTTCGGTATTGCCTCGGATACCCAAACCAATGTTGAAAAAATGGCTGCTTTCAAGCAAGTCTTCCAACAGATTCCAGTCGTCAAGTTGCAGCTTTGATATCGGTGCGAGCACTAGTTCGCGGCCGAGATTGCTTTCGACGATTTCTTTGATATTCAGTCCTTGGATGCCGACCGGTTTGTCGTTGAACTCCAACGAAAACTCGCCTTGGGGATCGATCACTAAGATGCCCATCTCGGGATGCCGCGCGTACGCGGCGAGAAGCATTTTCACCAGGCCAGTTTTGCCTGATCCGGTTTTGCCGAAGACGCCGATGTGATAGGCTTCGCCGACGCCGTGGTCTCCACCGCCGAAGTGCTTGAACCACATGGGAAACGCGATGTCACTGCCGTAAGCTTTGCCCAGGTAGAACAGGTCTTCCTTGCATGATTGGAGAGCGGCATCGAGAAACCGTTGATCAACGAGGAGGATTTCCGTGCCTGTGGCGGGCACACCGCGCATATCCCCATGACTCATGGGCCCCGTGCCGATGCGTTCGAAACTTCCACCAATGCGCATGATGGCTGTACGTGTGTCCTGCTGAGGAGTAATCGCCGGAAGCTGCTTCCGCGATTTGATGATGTTCTTGAACGCTTGATCCTCGTGCCAGCGATTTCGCAACTCGACTGATGTGATCTGACCTAGGACGCGCCTTTCTAATGTTTGACCTTCTGGAAGCGAATCGGAGGAATCCCAACGAAAGCCAACGAGCGCACCGACCAGATCTGAACTTTTGCTACTTTCAACGACGTCAAGCGTTAATTCGGTGTTGGTTGATGGACTGCTGACGACTGCAACTATCGGCGGGACGGTGGTATTGGTGCTCGTCACTCTTCGATTTCCTCGGTCGCTAGCTCTGTGCGGTACGCGTTTAACATAGCGTGCGCTAAGTTGGGATCATCTGATTTGGCGATTACGTCGCGTCGAGCGGAATCCAATATTGCATCGGCGCCCTTAGCGAGACTTTTTACGAATCGATCAGCAACGTACAAAGGATATGGTTCCATCATGGCCGCGTTAATGCACTGACGTTTGATGGTATCCAACACTAAGTGTCGTTGCTTTTCGTTCACCGCGAGGTTGCGGGGGATCTCGATGCGATAGGCGTGCGACCAAGGATGGGGTTTGAAATATACGACTTGCAACTCTTCAAAAATTGAACGGACCTCTTTCCAAAAATCCGGAAATATGTTTCGGGGCCATGAACGGGGAGTGCGCGTGTCGAACGGGAAGGGGCCGGAATATTCGTTTGATTCAAGGATCAGGCTCGCGGTAGATCGACCGTTCGTATTGATTTCGTGGCCGTTGAAAAGATTGGTTTGATCGCGGAACTCGTTTGCGGATGAGCGTTTGGGCAATGCGACCACACGATCTGAGGTCATTATTTCACGCACACTCTGCATGGTCTCCGACGTCCAACGATCGAAAAAATCGTTGTAAGGCTCGCCAAAATGATTCTGAGTCGAAATCAACGCTTTCGAAATCGCTATTAACCCGGTGGAAAACGCGCCGTCAAGCAGGACGAGTTTGCGATGGTTTGTTTCTGTCGACGCGATGTTGTACTCCAAACAGAACATTAGTGCGTACGCGACTTCGCTTCCGTAAGGTAACGGGTTTGTGACGTGGACGGCGATGTCATGCCGGGGAACATTAGCGGGGGCATCGGACCCCATACCATCGACCGCGAGAGCGGCGGCTGAGTTGAAGTCAAACGATGCGAGACGCTTTGAAACCACCGATCCATCAACCGCAACCACAGATTCCGCAGGTGCGCTTGAAAGGTCAGGCAGTTGCTTGACCAATCCCAATTCAATTGCACGTTTTCGCAAAGATCCTTGCGCCCGAACTTGCCCATCGACGTGCTTTTTCGCCTTTTTTCCGACTTCGTCGGAGCGGGTTAGGAGTGCGTTGATCAGGGCGTCGGGTAGGTCGCCGAATATGTCTGTGGGTTGAGAGACCATTTGTGGTGTGGTTGTCTCGATCTGATTTGCGTTTTCGCGGGAATGACGTGTTTGGGCTTCGCGCCCCCTTTGTCCTTCGGACATTTCCCCCGCGCAGCGGGGGAAACCCGAATCGTCTGGGGCCGGCCTTCGAGGTTTTGCAATTGCCTCAGGAGTGGGGGCAACCTTCAGTCTGGCGGGCATACCCCGCGCACTCGCTTCGCTTGTGCGCGCCCCTTTCGTTTTACGAAAGGGGCAAGGGTGGTTCTAGCCCGTGACGGCTCCGGTGGAGGCGGGTTGGACTAGTTTTATGTATTTGGAGAGGGAGCCGCGGGTGTAGGGTGGGGGTTTGGGTTGCCAGTGGGAGAGGCGGGTTTGGAGTTGTTCGTTGGAGATTTTGAGGTTTAGTTCGAAGTTGTCGAGGTTGATTTCGATGGTGTCTCCGTCTTGGACGGCGGCGATGGGTCCTCCTACGGCGGCTTCGGGTCCGACGTGTCCGATCATGGAGCCGTGTGAAGCGCCTGAGAATCGTCCGTCGGTGATGAGGTATACCTTTTCGCCGAGGCCTTGTCCGACGAGCGCACCCGTCACCGCCAGCATTTCTCTCATGCCGGGTCCGCCTTTGGGTCCTTCGTAGCGGATGATGATGACGTCGCCGGCTTTAATCTCTCGTCGCTGGAGAGCGGCCATAACCTCTTCTTCTTGGTCGTAGACTTTGGCGGGGCCGGAGAAGCGTGCGCCGAACTGGTGTCCGGCGACTTTGAGGACGCAGCCGTCGGGGGCTAGGTTTCCGTGAAGTACCACTAGTCCGCCGTTCTCGGAGAGCGGGTCTTCTACTAGTCGGACGACATCGTTTTCGGAAGGGTTGGGGTCGACGTTGGCGAGGTTTTCTGCCATGGTCTGGCCGGTGACGGTCATGCAGTCCCCGTGGAGGATTCCGGCGTCGAGTAGGCGCTTCATGACGAGGGGGATGCCGCCGACACGGTCGAGGTCGAACATGACGTATTTTCCGCCTGGTTTCATGTCGGCGATGAGGGGCGTCCGCATCGAGATGGCGTGGATGTCGTCGAGTGTGAGGTCGATGCCGGCTTCGTGTGCGATGGCGGGGAGGTGGAGGGCGGTGTTGGTGGAGCCGCCCATCGCGACGACTAGGGTGACGGCGTTCTCGAAGGCTTCGCGCGTCATGATGTGGCGGGGGTAGATGCCTTTGCGAAGGAGGTTCATCACGGCGGCGCCGGCTTCGCGGGACGATGCGCGTTTGCGCTGGTCGACGTTGGGTTCGGACGCGGCGCCGGGGATGGAGAGTCCGAGTGCTTCGCCGATGGAGGACATGGTGTTGGCAGTGAACATGCCGCCGCAAGAGCCAGGTCCCGGGCAGGCGTTGGTTTCGATGCCGTAGAGTTCGTCTTCGTCGATTTGACCTGCTTGGACTTGTCCGACGGCCTCGAATACGGTCTGGATCTGGATGTCTTCGCCCTTCCAGTGACCGGGCAGGATTGAACCGCCGTAGACGAAGACGGATGGGATGTCGAGTCGTGCCATTGCCATCATTGCGCCGGGGAGGGATTTGTCGCATCCGGCGGCGGCGACTAGGCCGTCGTAACGCTCGGCGAAGCAGACGGTCTCGATGGAGTCGGCGATGATTTCGCGGCTGATGAGGGAGCCGCGCATGCCTTCTGTGCCCATGGATATGGCGTCGGATACGGTGATGGTGCCGAACTCGAAGGGTGAGCCGCCGGAAGCTCGGACACCGACTTTGATCTCGTCGACGAGTGGCTTGATGCCGGAGTTGCAGGGGGTTACTTCATTGTGGGTTGATGCGACGCCGACGAATGGGGCGTCGATGTCGGCATCGGACATGCCCATGGCGCGCATCATGGAGCGGTGTGGAGCGCGGATGGCGCCTTCGGTGGTTTCCCAGGATCGCCACTTTCCGGGTGCACGTCCGTTGCGCTTGCTGCCGGCTCTTTTGGTTGATTGCGTTGCCATTTGTGCCGCTCTCTCGATGAAGTACGGTTGAATTGATGTATTCATTTTAAGAATGTGGGAGTCTGGACTAGGGATTGCGGGGATTTGGGGGTTGGTGGGATGTCGCTCGCCCTTCCCTTCCCGTCCCCGGGCATACCCCGCGCACTCGCTTCGCTTGTGCGCGCCCCTTTCGCTTTGCGAAAGGGGCAATTGCCCTCGGCCCCGCTCCTCTGGATGGACGTGCCCCCTTTGTCCTTTAGACATTTCTCCTACGAGTGGGGGAAACCCCAAAAATGTGGACTCTTTGTCCTTTAGACATTTCTCCTACGAGTGGGGAAACGCTAGAAAGGAGAGCAAGATGGCTCCGAGTTACATAGTGCCTGCGGCGCGGGCGGTGATTTTTGATGATGCTGGTCGGATTTTGTTGATCCGACGTGGGGATAACCACTTGTGGGCGTTGCCGGCTGGTGGGATGGAGCCGGGGGAGTCGGTGACGGAGTGTATGGAGCGGGAGGTTTGGGAGGAGACGGGGTTGATGGTTGAGTCGGCTGTGGCGTTTGGTGTTTACTCGGAGCCTCGGTTTACGGCGCCGACGCGGCCTGAGGCGCAGTTGTTGACGGTTGCCTATCGGGTGGATGAGTGGTCTGGGGAGTTGTTGCGGGAAACGGATGAGACGGATGATGCGCGGTGGTTCACGGTGGATGAGTTGCGGGGGTTGGAGGATTTTATGGAGAGCTATCGGGAGACGGTGGAGGATTGTTTGGGGGTGGGTGAAGGCGGTGGGTTTGTTGTTAAGTGAGGGGTTCGCCAGAGTCATCGGAACTGCAATGATTTTGGTTTAAGATGCACTATGAAACAAAGCGTTTTTTAGCTTTCAGCGCAGCCGAAAATTGACATCCAAAACCACTATCTCTGCAAATGCGCCGCAAAGGCGGCTCAAACCGCTTGACGGTTCACCCGCCGGTGTCGCTTCAAACGGACTTCACCTACTTCAAGCAGTAGCGTCGCCTCACGGGATGGCCGTTTCCCAGCGGCAAGCTCTGCAAGATCGGTTCGTCGCAAGAATGTCGGTCGGCTCGTGGTTGTCGAGGAACTTGGTTTCCTATCAGGGGAACAAATCTGAACCCGGTTTACGGTGGATGAAATACAAGGAGGCGTTCTCGAGGTCTTTGGTCCGTTCGTTCCTTGAGGACGCTAAACCTGAGAGTGTGCTCGATCCATTCGCTGGGATCGGTACTGTCCCGTTGACTGCGGCAGACGTTGGAGCAGCAGGAACTGGGATCGAAATCATGCCTGTGGGAGTGATGGCCGCTCGCGCGATGGCGGCGGCTCGAAACGGGCTAGACCTTACCAAATTCGAAATCGAGGCGGTTAGGCTGCTTGATCGGATCTCATCGACGCGACGAGCCGCGGAGAATCATCGTTTCCGTCATGTCCGAATCACTGAGAAGGCGTTTCCGGGGGAGACTGAATCAGATTTGGCTAAAGCCAACGAGTTCATCAGTGGCATAGAAGATAGGGGCATCGCGTTGCTTCTGAAATTCGCTTGTATGAGCGTGTTGGAAGAGATCAGTTACACGCGAAAAGACGGACAGTATTTGCGGTGGGATTATAGGTCCGGCAGGAAGTTGCGATCCAAGGTCGACAAAGGACCGATCAACAGTCTGTTCGATGCTCTGGACGGAAAACTGCGGATGATAGAACGCGATTTCGCGCGGATCAGAGAAGGGCGCGGTGCAGGCGGCGCGGAGTTCATCGAAGGTTCTTGTCTAAGAAAAATGAGCTCATTGCCAGACGATTCTTACGACGTCATTTTCACATCTCCGCCGTACGCTAATCGGTACGATTACACGCGCACTTACGCCCTGGAGTTGGCATGGTTGGGATTCGACCAAGCAGGATTTTCAAAGCTTCGCCAAGAGATGATTACCGCAACGGTCGAAAACCGCCCGAAGCGCGATTGGTTGGGGCGTTGGAATGGCAGTGATGGACTTTGGTCCCAAGCCGTGCGTAACTACGAGTCAGAAGGCGCGCTGAAAGAGGTGGTTGACGGCCTGACGCAACGCAAGTCCGAGTTAAGTAATCAGCATGTGGTTCGGCTTATCGAGGGTTACTTTTTGGAATTAGCTTACGTGATTGCTGAGATGGCTAGAGTCACTCGCCCCGGAGGTGAAGTGGTGATGGTCAACGACAACGTGCAGTATCACGGAGAACAAGTACCAGTTGATCTGATTCTGTCTGATTTCGCAGAAAAATCTGGATTTGAATGCGAGAACATTTGGATGCTGCCGAGAGGAAAGGGTAATTCTTCTCAGCAGATGGGTAGGTACGGGCGGACAGAAATAAGAAAGTGTGTGTATCGGTGGAGGCGCCGAAGTGACTGATCTGGATTCAGCGATTAACAGATCAATCATCCTGTCAGATCGCATTACTAGGCGCACTGACATTTACGTGCGCAGTTTGGTTCATCGATTCGATAGGAAGTTGGATTTCGAACCGATTGAGGCTCTCATGATTAGTGCCAATGCGTGGGCTCATGTCGTCGCATCCAATTACGAGCCTAGGCAAGTCTTCGCCCACCCGGACATGTTGATGGCGATACCTGAGTCGTCGGCGTATTATCGGAATATGGCGATGTTGCCATTGAAGCGAGTTTCGGATCTGGCGGTTGGTGTGGAAAGTTGGGAATCGCCAACCAAAAATGCGCGAGTTACCGAAGAACGGGCGACTAAGGTTGCGCATTTGTATAACGTGGTCAATTGCTCGATCATCGAAGGTCGTACCGACTGGACTCTGCAAAACGGCTATCGGAACATGATCGCCAATATGGGCATCGGGCTTGATGGCACGATGCGCAACATAATCGGCCAAGATGCTGACAACATGGTGAAGACGAGGATGTTCGAATGGTTGACCGCCAATGATTTGGTGATTGACGGCGATCCGTTTGAGGGAGGCGCAGAGTTGGTCAACGGCTACGAGATGCGGTACGGATCTGAGCCCGATCTCGAGTTTTGGAGAGAGTCGGTGATGGTGGCGAGTATCGAAGTCAAAGGAGGACGGGATCCTGCGGGCGCGTTGGAGCGGCTTGGCGCGGCGACGAAGAGTTTTGACAATACGCCTTCGAGCTGCGTGAACTTTCTCGTGGCCGGTGTGATAACCGCTGAGATGCAACGCCGGTTAGACGCGATCGGGACGATACGCGTGTTCACATTGGACGACGTGATACGCGATGGGGCGGGTTGGTACGCGTTTCTAAACGAGGTTTTTCACCATGTCGTGCGGATCACGGATAGCACGATTACTGGGGAGTGATAGCGTGGTCAACGACCTACTGTTGTGTTGTCTGTATCGCTTCGAGGGCTAGTTTGAGCACGTCTTCGGGTGGCGGTTCGCTTTTTCCATCTGGGTTGGATGCTGCGCGGCCGTTTGAGAGGTCGTCGATGGTGAACCATCGCCAGCCTTCGGGTGCGGGTGGTCGGTTGCCGGCCAGTCGGCAGAAGTAGATCATGTCGATGTGTTGGTGTTTGCCGACTTTTTGGTCGTGGACGTCTTCGACTAGGATTGTGCGTGGGGGTGTGACTTGGTTTAGGTTGGAGATTTCGTGGGTTGGTTGGGTTGGGATGATTTGGACATTGAAGCCCGTTTCTTCTTTGACTTCGCGGAGTGCGGCTTGGACGGGGTCTTCGTTCGGTTCTACGTGTCCGCCTGGAGGTAGCCATGCTTGTACGCGGTGGTGCCAGTGGAGGAGTGTGGCGTCGCCGTTAACGACGAAGCCGGTTGCGGTGAAGTGTCGGATCATAGTGTGAACGGGGGATTGGAAGGATTTGGGGGTTGGTGGGAATTCATCTGGCGAGTGGGAGAACCTCGCGCCCCCTTTGTCCTTCGGACATTTCCCCGGGCATACCCCGCTCACTTCGCTTTGCTCGTTCGCGCCACTTTCGCTCAGCGAAAGGGGCGAGTTTGGTTAGGCGGATTGTTTGGCGAGGGCGGCTTCGTTTAGTTCGATGCCTAGGCCGGGTTTGTCGGTGAGGGTCATGACGCCGTTTTGGGGTAGGACGTGTTCGCCGTAGAGTTCGACGACTTCGTCGAGTGGTGGTGCGAATTCGGTGGAGTATTCGTGGGGGCGGGTGGCGTTATTGATGGTGGCGTAGCAGTGGAGAGACGACATGGACTTAATGCCTGCGCTGGGGCAGTGGGGCATTAAGGGTTTGTTGTGTGTGGTGGCGAGGGCGTATATCTTGAGGACCTCGGATGGTCCGCTAGCGTTGAGGACGTCGGGTTGGAGGATGTCGGGGTTGCCGATCTGGATGATGTCTCGGAAGCGCCAGCGGTCATGGTCCTGTTCGCCGGTGGAGATGGCGACGTCGAGTGCGTCGACGACTTGTCGGAGTCCTGGGAGGTCGTAATGAGGTAGCGGCTCTTCGAAGTGGTCGATGCGTCCGTAGTCCTCCATGGCGCGTCCTATCTGTATGGCGGTGGGTACGGAGTATCCGTTGTTGGCGTCGAATCCGAGGTATATGTCGTCGGGTAGGAAGTCTCGGACGAGTTTGAATATGGCGAGGTCGTTTGCGGGATTGGCGTCTTGTCGGAAGTTCTTCCAGTCCATGCGGAGCTTGTATGCCTTGTATCCCTGGTCCCATCCGTCCATGACGTCGTCGAGCATCTGGTCGGGAGTCTTCTTCCATCCCCATCCGACGCTCCAGTAGAGGGGGATTTCGAGGCGAGCTGCGCCGCCCATAAGGGTGTAGCATGGGAGGCCGGTCTCTTTACCGAGGATGTCCCAGAGTGCGGTGTCGATTGCTCCGACGACGTGTGGAGGAACCTTTGTGACGCGGTCTCCGTAGCCGAGGTAGAGGGTTTCCCAGTGGCGGTTGATTTGGCGGGGGTCTTGTCCGATGAGGAGGGGATTAATGGTCGAATCGAGGTATCCCTCAAAGGCGTCTGAGTGTCGTGGGAGTTCGGCATAGCCAGTGATGTCTTTGTCGGTGCGGACTTGGATTATGATTCTGCCGTTTTTGAGGGGGGTGTAGTCGACGCCGGTGATTTTCATTTGAGGGATTTCCGTTGGTTAGCGTGAATCTGGTAATGGGATTTTAGTGTATTTCGGTCATGGCTGACCGAGGCGACAATTCGCGCGCCCCCTTACGTCCTTTAGACATTTCGCCCGCGTCTTTTCCGCTCGTTCACCCTCACTCATCCCATCTCTCGCCGAAAGAGAGGGGATGAGTTCCCTCCTTCGCACTAACGACGGTTTGGGTTACGCGGCTAGCTTTGCTAGGGCGGCTTCGTTGAGGTCGATGCCTAGGCCGGGTTTGTCGGTTAGGGTGATGATGCCGTTGTGGGGTATGACGTGTTCGCCGTAGAGTTCTGCGATCTCTTCGAGCGGGGGTGCGAACTCGATGGAGAATTCATGGGGACGGATGGCGTTCTTGATTGTGGAGTAGCAGTGGATGGAAGCGATGCTGTTGATGCCGGCGCTGGGGGAGTGCGGCATGATGGGTTTGTTGTGGGTTGTGGCGAGCGTGTAGATCTTGAGGATTTCGGACGGGCCGGACGCACCTAGGATGTCGGGCTGTAGGATGTCGGGGTTGCCGAGTTGGATGACGTCGCGGAAGCGCCATCGGTCCCAGTCCTGTTCGCCGGTGGATACGGCGACGTCGAGGGCGTCGGCGACTTGCCGAAGGCCGGGGAGGTCGTATTGGGGAAGGGGTTCCTCGAAGTGGTCGATGCGTCCGTAGTCTTCGAAAGCGCGTCCTTGCTGGATTGCGGTTGGGACGGAGTAGCCATTGTTGGCGTCGAAGCCGAGGTAGATGTTGTTGGGCAGGAAGTCGCGGACCAGCTTGAACATCTGGAGGTCTTTGGCGGGGTTGGAGTCCTGCCGGTATGAACGCCAGTCCATGCGGATTTTGAAAGCCTTGTAGCCCTGATCCCAGCCGTCCATTACGTCGTCGAGCATCTGGTCGGGTGTCTTGATCCAGCCGAGGCCGACGCTCCAGTAAAGGGGGATGTCGAGTCGGGCCGCTCCACCCATGAGGGCGTGGCAGGGGAGTCCGGCGTCTTTGCCGAGGATGTCCCATAGAGCGATGTCGACGGCTCCTACTACGTGCGGCGGGAGCTTGGTGATGCGCTCTTCGTCTCCTAGGTAGAGGGTTTCCCAATGGCGGTCGATCTTGCGGGGGTCCTCACCGGTCAGGAGGGGCTTGACGGTGGAATCGAGGTAGGCCTGGAAGGCGTCGGAGCGTCGGGAGACCTCGGCGTAGCCGGTGATGTCGGCGCTGGTTCGGATTTGAAAGATGGCTCTGCCGTTCTTGAGCGGTGTTACTTCGAAACCGGTGATCTTCATGTGGAGGGCTTTCGTGGTTTGGGGATGGGACCGCGTATTGGATTTTAGCGCACGATCAATAAGGATCACACGCTAACCAAGGATCACACGCTAACCAAGACAGGGGTTAATCTCGTTCGCGCAAAATTGCTTTGAGAACTTTGCCTGCCTGTTCGTCGGACATGGCTTCAACCAATGCAGGACCCAGCACTTTCAACCCGTCGACGTCGCGTTCAAGCTGTTCGATTCGATTGTTCAGTTTTCCGATTTTCTGGTGTAGCTTGCGGAGGCCAAACAACCAACCTACGATGCCAATAATTGCCGCGCCGACAACGCTGGCCAAAACCGCGGCTAACCAATCGAACAAGCTCATGCTGTAAGGTGTCGGAGCGCTACTTCGCGGATCACTCGCTTCTGTTCGTCAAGCCGTGGTTGGAATTCGTTGAATACGGATTTGACGATCAACGCAGTGTCTCCGTCAGCATCCGCCCGGAGTCTTCCCACCA
The DNA here is from genome assembly GCA_965203505.1 of Dehalococcoidia bacterium. Lineage (GTDB taxonomy): Bacteria > Chloroflexota > Dehalococcoidia > Lucifugimonadales > Lucifugimonadaceae > Bin127. Next base: position 2,284,836 of record OZ241880.1, on the reverse strand, counting down.
GTGCATCGCGATATTGGGACTGAATCGCCTGATATCGTGTCACTGCGTCCAAGACATCAGGAAAATCCAACAGATCCTCGGTTTCTTGATCAGTCAACCCCGCTAGTTTTTCGCGGTCGCTAGTTGTCATATGTGTATAGCCTCATCGCCGAATGCGACCACGTAGGCGTATCGCTCATAGGGCAGATAGAGCCGCATCAGCTTCCCGCCGCAACTTTTCGACGTTAGCCTTTCGCTGTTCCTCGGCGTTTCGCTCGCGTTGAGCCCGTTCAGAGTATCGGCGTTGTTGATCCTCATAGAATGCGCGAGTACAGATCGCGACCTCGAACCGAATGATGCGGTCTTGAGGGATCTGAGTGTCTTTGCTTACCGCGGTAAACCCTTGCTCGGTCAACTCCTCAACGCGCGCAAGGACTAGGCGGGCTTCGTCTTCGGGTGCGTCGGTTGATTCTCTGGCGAAATCCACGATCAAGTCTTGAACTTCAGTGGAATGACTCTCTCGCGCGTCCGCTAGCAAAAAGCCCGATGGCTGTGCGACCGGCGCTGATGTGAGGATGCCCACTCCTATGTAGTAATCAGCCAATGGAAGGTGGTTCACATGCTCTAATGTTGGTGGCGAATTTAGGCCGGTAAGTTTCGCCGATTCTTTACGGATTCGGCGCGATTTTTGGAAGTTTATAGAACCGATGACATCATCATCAACCTTACCTTGGCTACATATTATCAGGCGCAGGTTAGACCTCAAATGCGTTGCAACCCGCCAGCAACGCTGTACACATTCTTGTTGCGCTGGAGAGTTTCGCCCGCGTTAACTGGTGTCGTTCGGACATTTCCCCGTGTACGCTGTTTACCTGATACTTCGTTTCCTGTAGGATCCCGGCTTTCGCCGGGATGACGCCTTTGGCTACGCGGCGAGTTTTGCTAGGGCGGCTTCGTTCAGGTCGATGCCTAGGCCGGGTTTGTTGGTTAGAGTGATGACGCCTTTGGTGGGGATTACGTGTTCGCCGTAGAGTTCGGCTATTTCGTCTAGTGGTGGGGCGAATTCGATGGAGAATTCGTGAGGGCGGGTGGCGTTTTTGATGGTTGAGTAGCAGTGGAGGGATGCCATGCTGTTGATGCCGGCGCTGGGGGAGTGCGGCATGATGGGTTTGTTGTGGGTTGTGGCGAGTGTGTAGATCTTGAGGATTTCGGACGGGCCTGACGCGCCGAGGATGTCGGGCTGGAGGATGTCGGGGTTGCCGATCATGATGATGTCTCGGAATCGCCAGCGGTCCCAGTCTTGCTCCCCGGTGGAGATGGCGACGTCTAAGGCGTCGGCGACTTGGCGGAGACCGGGGACGTCGTACTGGGGGAGAGGTTCTTCGAAGTGGTCGATGCGGCCGTAGTCTTCGAAGGCACGGCCTTGTTGGATTGCGGTAGGGACGGAATAGCCGTTGTTGGCGTCGAAGCCGAGGTAGATGTTGTTCGGCAGGAAGTCGCGGACGAGTTTGAATATGGCGAGATCGTTGGCGGGGTTGGCGTCTTGGCGGTAGTTCTTCCAGTCCATGCGGATTTTGAAGGATTTGTAGCCTTCGTCCCATCCGTCCATGACGTCGTCGAGCATTTGATCGGGAGTCTTTTTCCATCCTGAACCGACGCTCCAGTAGAGGGGGATGTCGAGCCGGGCCGCGCCGCCCATGAGGGCGTGGCAGGGTAGGCCGGCGTCTTTGCCGAGGATGTCCCAGAGGGCGATGTCGATTGCGCCGACGATCTGTGGTCTGAGTTTGGATTCGCGTGGGATCTGCTTCTGCGAGCCTAGGTAGAGGGTTTCCCAGTGTCGGTCGATCTGGCGCGGGTCTTCGCCGATGAGTAGGGGTTTGATGGTGGATTCGAGGACGGATGGGAAGATCACGCCTTCGGCTTCGGCGACGCCGGTGATGTCTTTGTCGGTGCGGACTTGTAGGAGCAGACGTCCGTTGGAGAGTCGGGTGGTGTCGAAACCGGTGATTTTCATGTTGGTTTTTTGGTGATTGGTGGTTGATGGCGCGAGTAAGAGTTTAGCGCGATGGTGATGCTCGCTCCCCCTTTGTCCTATTCTGCGACCATGGCGATGCGGCTTATTCCGGCAGGGTGATGCTGCCGTGGACGCGCTCGCCCTTGCCGGCTTCGTTCTGGGCCCGCACCCATACCTTGTAGGTCACGCCGGGTTCCAAGTTGCGGAAGGTGGTGGTCGTCTTGCCGGCCTGGGGACGATGGGTTTTGCCTGTGCCGCCGTCCGCCGGCTTCAGGTGCGCGATGTAGCGCGTGGGCGCGTCGCCGCTGGTCGGAGCATCCCAGTTGACGGTTACCTTCTTTCCTTTGACCGTAAGTTGCAGGTTGACCACCGGGCCGGGTGTTTCCACCGTCTCCGCCGTCTGCTGCTGCTGTTGTTCTGGAGTGCCGTCGTCGGGGACGGTGATGGTCTTCGGCTCCGGGCCCGCCTCGGTCACGTTGATGCTGTAGGTGGTCATGCCGCCGGAACCGCTGACCATGACGTACAGCTCGGTCGCGCCGCCGTCGGGCGCGAGCGCCAGATCGACCGCCGTGCCGGAGGGCTGCACCCGCGTGGGGCGGGTGTAGCTGGTCCCGCCGTTGCGCGAGCCGGCGTGCACGCTCTCCCCGCCGCTCCAGTGCGGCGCCAGCGTCACGCTCGTCGTCCCCGCCGGGACCTCCGCCCGGTACGACAGCACATTCGTCGAGAACGCCGGGCTCAGCGCCACAGCCTCCGTGCCCGCCGTGAGCGCGAGCCCGGTCACGCTCAGCGAGTCACGCTCTTGCTTGCCCGCCGTGTTCTGTTCGTCCACGACAATGACGGTCACCCGAGCGCCCAGGTAATCCGCCGGGACCTCCGGCGAGTCGACGCTGTGGTCGACGATCAGGACCTCGTTACGGGAGTCCGCGTCTTTTCCGGCGCTGACCGTGAACGTTTGCGGGCTCGTGTCTCCCGCTTCGACCCGGATCCGCTCGGGAGAGACCGTGATCGCGTCGATGTTGCTGTCGCCGGGGACGCTGATGCGCGGGGAAATGTACGCGGCGTCCTCGAGCGGCTCCTTCAGACGCACGGTGTAGGTCGCACTGCCGCCCTCATCCGCCACCACCTGGCCCGTCGCAGCGGCCAGATAGGTGCAGTCGTCGTCGATGATTTCGATCGAGATCACCAGGCCATGGTGCCGGTCCTGCCGGTCCCAGCCTCCCCAGTCGGGACCGCCGCCGCTGCCGTGGTGCCTGATCCAGTACCGGGTGCCGGGCGGAGACTTGCACTCGTTGTCGTCCACCGCGGTGAGCCTGACCGATTTGGACCGCTGCCAGTCCCCGCTCAGGTAGTTGGGGTGCGGGGCGGCTTTCCAGGTGACCGCGTTGTGGATCGTGAGCCGACTGGTGTCGACGTGGGTGTTGTGGTGTCGCGGCGTGATGGTTAGATCCGCGGTGGGCGGCTGGTGGATAATGATGCCGTAGGTGAGCGATGCGCCCTCGGCGATCTTCATGCGTCCGGGTCCCATTGGGTGGAACCCGTCGACGGACATGCTGCCGGCGCGGCCCAGCGAGACCGGGCCCGAGGGCGTGACCTGCTTTACCGCCCAGGGGCTGCAATCTCCTACCGGTTGCCCTCTCGCACCTGAGCACGCCTTTATTCGAACGTCGTAGGTCACGCCATTCTGTATGGCCGTTCTATTAAGGTTCGCGTCAATGGAGGTAGTCACAGTCACTGGAGACACGCGATCTACGAGGATGTCAGCTGCACTCCAGGCATCTGTGGATTTCTTGAACTGAATTTCGTACTGTCCGGCGCCTGTCACCTCGCTCCATGACACAGTGAATCGCCCGTCGCCAGCGCTTACCGAGAAAGTGGGGGTGCTCGGGGCCGCGGCTGCGACGTGCCGCGCATCCAGCATCAATAGCGCGGCGAGCAGCAGCGCGAGGACGGGGAGGAGGAGGTAGAGGCGCACCACGGGCCGCCGGAACGGGGCGGAGTGCACTACCCCCCCCCCCATTTCGAACATACGTGCTATATGCGCCAGGGGCGCGGTGCGCGGCATTGCCGGGCGCTGAGGAATGGGGTCTCGGGCTGTCGTGGTCCCTCTTGTTGGCCATTGCTGCTTGAACCTCTCTTGTTCAGGTTGCAGAGTCGGGGAGGAATGAGCGCGAAAGCCATATGTTCCCCTCCCATAAACTGGGTAAACCCAGCAAAGTATCGTATCACCTGTGTATGATATGGCCGTGATATCAAGGACGAAGTTTGATGAACCCAGGTGATATTCGGCCGGAAAGGGCAAATTGCCCGAAAGATGCCGGATAGACGCCGAATCCGGCGGCCCGGGAGGACGTGCCTCCGCATGCCGCATGGAGGTGACGACTTGGGACCACGCAATGAACCGACGACGGAGAGACCCTTGCAAAACCCCCGTCATTCCGGCACCACCCCCGTCATTCCGGCGAAAGCGAGACCTTTGCAAAACTCACGCGAAAGCCGGAATCCAGAGGGGCCGGGGCAGCGCGGCGCAGTTTGCAGGAAGTGCCCGATCCGCGTCTAACCCCCTTTAATTCCCCCTTGCCGATTTGGGCAAAGGGGGAGGGTTTTGCAATGGTCTCGCGGAGCGGGGGAAACCCAGTGGTATTCAGACGTTTAGTTCGGCGCGGCGGTCTTGGAAGATGGAGGCTAGGTCGGGGTCTTCCATTTCGGTGGCTTCGTCTTGGTAGAGGTAGCACTGGGCTTGCCGGTGCTGTTCGAGCTGGAAGGCTGGCGGTTGATCGTCGTTGCAGATGTCCATGACGTGTGGGCATCGGTCGGCGAACTTGCAGCCGAACATGTTGGCGAAGTCTTCGAAACGGGCGGTGGGCGGTTCGTCGCCCCACTTGTTGTCGGGATCGGGTTGGGGTATGGACTCGATGAGGAGCTGAGTGTAGGGGTGTTTGGGTTCGAGGATCACGCGCTCGACGGCGCCGGATTCGACGACGGAGCCGCGGTACATGACGAGGATGTTGTCGCTGATTTGTAGGGCGGTGGTGAGGTCGTGGGTGATGTAGATGACGGAGATGCCGATTTCCCGGTTGAGGCGACGGATGCTGTCGAGGATCGTCGCTCTCAGGGATGCGTCGACCATCGACACGGGTTCGTCGGCGAGGATGAGTCTGGGTTTGATGAGAAGGGCGCGGGCGACCATGATGCGCTGTCGTTGGCCACCGCTGAGTTGGTGTGGGAAACGTCCTAGGGTATCGCCGGGTTGGAGGCCGACCATTGCCAGAGCCTCTTCGATCATGGCGGTTTTGGCTTGTCTGGACGTTGCGAGCTTGAAGCGGTTGATGGGTGTTTCGAGGACGTGATCGACTTTGTAGAAGGGGTTGTAGGAGCCGAACGGGTCTTGATAGATCGATTGGACTTCCTGTTTGAAGTTCCACGAATCTTGTCGTGACAGCTTGGAGAAGTCGTTGCCGCGGTAGTACATCGTGCCGAAAGTGGGTTTGATGGTTCCCATTAGCAATCGCGCCAATGTCGTCTTGCCGGAGCCGCTTTCACCTGCGATAGTGGTGATTTTGGGTTCGTCTTCGTTTATCGAGAGCGACACATCGTCGACTGCGACGATTGGCGGTTTGGTTGAAAAGGCTCCGCCGCCGAAAGTTCGAGTGACGTGGTCGAGTCGCATGAATTCGCTCAATTTGTTGGCCCCCTTTGTCCTTCGGACATTTCCCCCGCGAGCGGGGGAACCCCGGACGGTTCACCATCGGACATTTCCCCCGCGATCGGGGGAACCCCGGACGGTTCTCCTTCGGACATTTCCCCCGCGAGCGGGGGAACCCCGGACGGTTCACCATCGGACATTTCCCCCGCGATCGGGGGAACCCCGGACGGTTCACCATCGGACATTGCCCCCGCGATCGGGGGAACCCCGGACGGTTCACCATCGGACATTTCCCCCGCGAGCGGGGGAACCCCGGAGCCGTCATATAGGTGGCAGGCCACGCCACGGCCGTCGATAGGTAAGAATGCCGGTACTTCTCGGAAACAACGCTCATGGACGGATGGGCAACGCGGGTTAAAGGAACAGCCCGGGGGTAGGTTCAGGAGGGCGGGTTGCATGCCGGGGATGCCGACGAATTGGCGACTGATGTCGAACGAGGGGAGACTCTCTATGAGGAGTTGAGTGTACGGATGTTTGGGGTCCTTGAACACGTCTGGTACGGAACCGACTTCGACGAGTTTTCCGGCGTACATGACGCCGATGGTGTCGGCAAATTGCGCAACGAGTCCCATGTCGTGTCCAACGAGTAGGACGGCGGCTTCGAGACCTTCTTGGAGTCTGCCGAGGGTCTGCATGATCTGACGCTGCACGACGACATCTAGGGCGCTGGTGGGTTCGTCGGCGACGATGATGTTCGGGTCTAGGGAGATGGCGATGGCCATGGCGACGCGCTGCTTCATGCCGCCGCTGAGTTCATGGGGGTGGAGGCGCGCGACGTTTGGATCGAGTCCGACACGTATGAGCAGTTCGTGGATACGCTCTTCCAGTTCGGATTTGTTGGGTGGACTCTCGCCTGATGGGACGTGGTCCATTATCCCATCGATGATCTGATCGCCGACTCTCATGACCGGATTCAATGAGTTCATTGCGCCTTGGGGTACGAGCGCCATTTCGCGGAGTCGGATAGAACGAATCTCTTTCTCTGGCATATCAACAACGTCGCGGCCGTTGAGGTAGATATGGCCTCCGGCGATGTGTCCGGGTTCGCGGGTCAATCGCATGATTGCCATCGCAAGCGTGCTCTTGCCACTACCAGATTCGCCTACGAGGGCGAAGCGTTCGCCTTGCTTCAAGTCGAACGAGACGCCATCGACCGCCTTTACGGTTCCGCGCGGCGTGCCGTAGTAAACCTTGAGGTCCTCGACGCGGAGGGCGAACTCTTCGTCTCCGGGCGCATTTGAGGAACGCGTCGCTTGTTCAGTCGTAACCATTCTGGATTTTTATCGTTGGGGTTTTTCGGGTTTTTGGGGTTATACCTGTCTGCGTAGTCTGGGGTTGGACCATTCGTCCAAACCGGCGGAGATGAGGAACAGGCTGACGAAGATGATAACGATGAAGGTCAATGGGAAGAGCCACCACCACCACATGCCAAGTGTGATGGCACCGAACTGGATCACCCAGTAGACGGTCATCCCAAGTGACGGCGATGAAAAGTCGCCGAGGCCTAGTGCTTCAAGACCGATGGATGCGAGTATGGAGCCGGCTACGGAGGCTACGAAGCTGGCTGTGATGTACGGGATGAGGTTGGGCATCATTTCGCGGAAGATGATGGCTAGACCGGACATGCCTGACTGTCGTGCGATCTCGACATAAGGCTGCTCTCGCAAAACGAGAACTTGAGAGCGTACGGTTCTGGATGAGAAGACCCATCCGACCGCCGCGAGTCCGGCACCCAGCTGCCACCAGGCCAGTTCGGTTCCGAGTTGAATTCTGATGATGATAAGAATCAATAGTCCTGGAATCGATATGCCGACGTCGGTTAGCAATCTGATGAGCACATCCGGCACGCCGCGATAATAAGCGGCGACGAAAGCCGTGACGGTACCAATGCCGACAGATAAGAGTCCGGCGATGAGTCCGGTGCCGAGTGTAAGGGGGATGCCTCTGAGGTTGGTAGCAAATAGATCGCGCGACTGGGTGTCGGTGCCCATGGGGTACTGGAAAAGCGAAGGTCTCTCATCTGGCTCACGGTCCGCAATGTCCTCGCACCACGTGCACCATGAAGGTGGCAAACGCTTGTCTTGAACTGGAGCGCCACTGCTTACGAAGGCATCCAGCCGCGATTTCTGTGCGCGGCCAGCTAGGTGAGGGTCCAGTTGTCCGTAGATCAGGATCCCGATGACAGTAAAAAACAGCAGCGCACTCAACATCCCAAGCCCGACGATCAGCGACGGGTTACGCCGCCCGTACAAGAATATCGGCTCGATTCGCTCTTGGTAGAAGACTCCCCAACGTCGCCGGGCTAGGCGCGCGCGGGTCCCCATGGTGGGGTTTCTTGTACCGGCCGCTCTCGCCATATCAGCATCAGTTTTGCTTGTATTTGACTCGAGGATCGATCAACGGATAGACCAGGTCCACGACCATAGTGGCCATGGCGAGGGAGATGATGATTGTCATGACAATTCCGGTTATCTGGAAGAAGTCGGACACCCTTATGGCGTAGAAGAGAGTGTTTCCGAGGCCCGGGTATTGGAAGAGCACCTCAACCAGCACGGCGCCTGTTAGCAACGTACCAAAGGAAATCGCCAAACCGGTGACCTGTGGTAAAAGCGCGTTGCGGATTGCGTATCGGACAAAAATCCGTGCGCCGTTCAAACCCTTGGCATCCGCTTGGACCATGAAATCTTCACCCTGAGTGTTGATCATCATGCCTCTCATGCCGATGGCCCAAAAGCCGACCGCGGAGAAAAGGATGGCCAGGGCTGGCAATATCGCATGCTTCAACATGTCGAGAATGAAGGACAAGCTCCATTCTGGGAGGTTGCCCGGGCTATACGCGCCGAAGAAGGGGAGCAAGTTCAGCATGATTGCGAATATGAACATCAACACCAATCCCAGCATGTACTGAGGAATGGCAGATAGCGTGAGCAAGGGCATGAACGCGTAGCTCAGCCAACCGGGAGACCGCGACCAACCGAGCAATGCTCCTGCGCCGGTACCAAGCACGAATGCCAAAGTGAGTGTTACGGTCATTAAACCCATCGACCAAATGATGGAGTCGGCGATGATTTCGTTAACCTTTCGTGGGAAATAAGCGATGGAGTATCCAAAATCCAAGCGAGCTAGATCACTCATGTAGTTGATGTACTGCTCGTGAATAGGCAGATCCAAACCCAGCCGCGCCGAGTATTCCTGCGCCATTTCGTTCATACCGGCTTGGACAGAGCCGCCACGTTGCGCCTCAAGTAGCAGTTTCTCTTTGACCGGATCTTGTCCGGTTAGACGAGGCAGGATGAAAATCACCGTCGCTGCGACCCAAACGGTAAGGAGGAAAAGCATGAACCTCTGAACGATGAAGTTGCCGAAAAACGCGGACAGGAACATCAAAACCGGGCTTTGACGTCCATCTAGTGCGGGATTTCGCCGTGAACTCGTCCGAGTTGCCAAAGAATCGTCGTCCTAAAGTTCGTGAGGGTGGTTGAAACGCCTACGGCGACTCGTAATGTGGACCCGCCAAATCAACGTCACAAGCGATTGTATCGAGTCGAAGCGATATGTGCAAGTTTCGGGGTGTTCTGCGGGGTTCGGCTTCCTGGGCGCTTGTGCACTCCCCGCGTCTCCCTCGCTTTGCGAAGGGGAGGTTGGCACAACACCCGTCATTCGAGCGAAAGCCGGAATCCAGAGAGGTGGGGCATCCCGGTCATTCGTGCCCCCTTTGTCCTTCGGACATTTCCCCCGTGAACGGGGGAAACCCGAATGGTCTGGGGCCGGCCGTCGAGGTTTTGCAATGGTCTCGTGAACGGGGGAAACCCGGATCTTAGGGGGCCGGCCGCCGAGATTTTGCGAACGTCCTGAAGGTGAGGGTCAAATCGTTGCGATGGAAAAATCGACGGTTAAAGAAGGTTGACAATTTTTCGCCTAGAGTACAGAATTGGATGTTGATCGTTGTCAAGCGGTTGGGCTTTCTTCGCGCGGCTTGCTGTGCATCTGGAAGACCGAAACGATTTTCGCTTGACGTGCAGGTAAAAAGATGAGGAAGATAGAACAATGAATCTCCCCGTTAAATTCGGGCGGTATGGTTTGTTGGCAACCCTCGTGAGCGTGATGGTGCTTGGCGTCGTTATCGCTTGTGGTGAGGAAGAGCCTACAGCAACTCCTGTCCCGCCGACCGCGACTCCAGTTCCGGCTACCGCGACTGCAGTCCCGCCGACAGCGACACCGGAACCGCCGCCGCCATCTGAGGCCATGGGTATGGTCTTTGACCCGGGCGACGTTGCAGCAGAAGACACTCTGACCCTGTTCCACGGCGGTTCAGAGGGACGCTTCATCGACCATGAACTCTGGAACCCATACGCCATCGGTGCGAACCACCAGCAGGGTCCAAACTTGATTTTCGAGCCGCTCGCGTTCTTCTCGGCGTTCGCCGACGAAGAGATCATGTGGCTTGCCGAGAGCTACAGCTACAACGACGACTTCACCGAGTTGACGATTAACTGCCGGGAAGGCATCACTTGGAGCGACGGTGAAGCTTTCGACTGTGAAGATGTTGTCTACACGTTGAACACGCTCAAGGAACTCAAAGAGCAGGTTCGATGGGGCAAAGACATTGACGCTGCGATGGACAACGCCGAGCTGGTCGACACGTACACCGCGAAGGTGAACATGCTGCGCCCGGACCCGCGCTTCTTCTTCCTGTTGACTTACAAGTTCGACATCGGTGTCTACATCGTTCCTCAGCACCACTACGAGGGTCGCGACTGGACCACCTTCGGTGACTACAACCGTGAGAACGGCTGGCCGCTTTCGACCGGACCTTGGCAGGTTACCACCTCAACCGAGCAGAAGATCTTTGACCGCCGCGACTCGTGGTGGGGCGAAGGCGTTGCCGACTTGGGCGATTACGCCAAGTTACCGGAAGTCAAGCGCATCATCTACATCCCGGGTGTACCGCAGGAACAGCGCGCGCAGGCATTGATCGCCGACCAAGTTGACGGTGCCGCGATGACGACTCCGTCGCTCATCAAGGAAACCCTTGACCAGAACGAAGACTTGATTACTCACTCCGGTCGTGGCGAGCCTTATGGCTACGTCGACTGGTGGCCCGTATCTATCGCTTTCAACACAAGCGGTAAGTTCGGCCCGTACGATAATCCGGATGTTCGATGGGCGATCTCGTTCTACCTTGACCGCGAGGAACTTCGAGACCTAGCGTATGACGGTGCAGCGGCCTTCAACCCGCTGACTATGCCGCAGTATCCGCCACTCCAGCCGTACTTCGACATCGCGACTGAGGTCATGGACGAAATCGGTCGCTCTACGCTTGACTACGACCCGGACAGGGCCGACGAGTTGCTAGAAGCAGCCGGCTTCCATTTGCACGACGGCATGTGGGAAGACGAAGATGAAAACACCATCAACTGCGAAATCGTCGGATTCGGTGCTTGGGCTGACCTTGGGCCAGCCGTTGCACAGCAGTTGACCAACCACGGTATCAACGCGAGCTACGGTCAGCCGACGGACGCATCCAGCAGAATGGCGGAAGGTAACTTCGAGTGCCTGATGTTCGGACACGGTGGTTCCGTGCGAGACCCGTACTTCACGATGAAGCTCTACCAGTCATCGTCCGTGAACATTCCGGGCGGTCACCAGGTGAACTTCTACCACTGGGAAAACGAAGAGTGGGACGAGTTGACGGACGAGGTTGCCAAGACTTCGCCTGACAACACAGCGGAGATGTACGATCTCTGGCGCGAGGCTGCCAAGATTTGGCTGACCGAGTTGCCCGACGTACCGATCCTTGAGTTCTACCACCGCATCATCATGAATGAGGCGCGATGGACGAACTGGCCGCAGGGTGATGCCTCCGTCGGTGCTCTTGACGTGACAGGTTACGTCAACGAGGCGTGGTGGCACTTGACTTGGTCGTTGGTGATCCACAAGTTGGAGAAGTCCGGCTAACTAACCGACATTCGTTGATCCAGTTGGCGCGGGGTTGATCTCTGCGTAGGGCATCTGGTTCAAAGAGCCGATTGAAGCGGTCGTGCTTGGTAGCTCAAGCACGACCGCTTTGTCGTAATGAGGGAGGTCACGGCATCGAGGGGATTCTCTTTCTCGGTGATGTTTGATTCTGTTGAGGCCAATCCAACCATCATGTTGCGCAAGAACAAGAGATCGATGCTGGCACTTGCTGCGTTTGCGGCGGTGTTGGTGTTGTTGATCGCGTGCGGGAGCAGAGACGAACAATCGTCGGACGATGGGGCAGTGGTTGAGGTGGACGAGCGTGCGGTTGTCACGATCGGTGACAGAGCTGAACTCCGTGGTTTTACAAGGCCGAGTTCGACCTTTAGTTCCGACGACTTCGTGAATGCGGGCTGGAAGAAAAACAAAGAGTACGATTTGGACACGTTGCCCGAAGCGGAAGCGGCGTTGTTTGGCTTCTTCAACCGCAAGGACATCGAGCTACGGTTCTACCCTTCACACGACACCGCTATGTCGGTCGGCAAGGAATCCGCGGAACTGGCGATAGCTACCGAAAAGGTATCGGGGCGCGGTGCCGGCTTTTCGAGCGTCACTCTATATGGCGCGTATTTGATCGCAGGTAACGTTGTGATGTTGTGCGAATTTTCGGTGCAGGATTGCACGGATCTTTTGGACGAGATTCCCGAGTGAGTTTGCAACGTTTCTCAGTACGGTGCCGTTGGAATTACTTCGGCGCATTGTTGATCGCAATCGTAGCTGTCTATGGCTGCGGGTCCGGTGGGGCGGGAAGCGGAGACGGCGATGAGGGTAGTGGTGTATCCGAAACGACGGTCAATGCGATCGGTGATCGGGTTGAGATCAGTGCTTGGACCAGACCGAACGCTGAGTTTTCGTATGAGGATTTCATCGACGCGGGTTGGAAGCAGCGGCAGGTTTATGACGTGGGGACGCTGCCATCTGCGTTAGAGGCCCGTTACGGCTTTTTCAACCGACGAGATGTCGAGATTCGCCGCTATGCCACCCACGAAGATGCCATAGGTGTTGGTGCCGAATCGGCGGAGGAAGCGATAGATCGGACGGTGCACGACGGTTCTGGTTTCGCCAGTCGGCGTGTATACGGTGGGTATCTAGTGGCGGGTAATTTGGTGATGATGTGCGAGGTATCGACGGATGATTGTTTGGGATTGATTGAGGCGGTTGAGGCGTCTCAGACGGAGTGATCGGTTCTAGCGGACAGAGATCAGTCCGCTGATTGTCCCTAACTGCGGCGAATATCGGCATTTCGATCCGATGTCAAAACTCTGTGTTCGTGGCAAAATACCCGTTACGGAACGGTTGCGAATCGAGGTGTGTCTATGAACTTCTCCGGCAGATTGGTCATCATCACCGCATTAGCGGTATCGGTATTGATCATCTCGAACATCATCGCCGTGAAACCGGTCTCGCTGTTTGAGATGCCGTTCGAATTTTTGGGCAGCAACCTGTACGTCGTGTCGGCGTCGGTGATCTGCTTCCCGTTGGGTTACATCATCTCGGACGTTTTGACGGAGGTGTATGGCTTCCGAGTTGCGAGAGGTGTGATCTGGCTGGGGTTCGCTTGCAACTTGATGGTGGTCATCATCATCTGGCTCGTGGCGGAGATTCCGGGGGCGGTTTTCTGGGAGGATCAGGCATCTTACGAGACGATCTTGGGTGCGACGACTTGGATATTGCTGGGTAGTTTTGTGGCGTATCTGGTGGGCGAATTTACGAACGCCATGGTGATGGTGGTGTTGAAGAACCGGACTGAGGGTCGAATGCTATGGCTGCGAACGATCTCGTCGACGGTCGTCGGACAAGGGATCGATTCGATCCTGTTCTACTCGATCGCGTTTGGCGTATCCGGAATCTGGGGTTGGGAAGGCGCGATCAACGGTGCTATCTTGGCTTGGATTGCGAAGACGCTCTATGAGATCGTTGCGACGCCGTTCACTTATATGGTGGTCAACTGGTTGAAGCGAACGGAGCGGATGGACATCTACGATGCGCCGAGGTCGCTGAATCCCTTTGGCGTGTTCGGCGGTGGCGATCAACGGAGCTTCAACGCGGCGAGCCCGTGAAGGCGAGGATTCGCGAAACACCTTCGTGGCGCTTGATACCGGCGGTGCGATTGTCGTGATCTACGGGCGGACGTTGGCGGGGCGTCATCGGTGTCGCGAGTCGGTGTGTTGTGGGCGTGAAACCGAGGCGTTTAGACTCTTCGACGACCTTCAGGATTTTGTCCAAGTCGGCTTGGTTTAGACGCGGGTTTTTTTTGATGAGTTCAGGGATTTTGAGATCGTTCGGCACGGTTTGGGTTCACTTTTCTTAAGGTCAGGCGTAAGGGTTGAAATCGCCGATGCGATGAATCACACCCATTAAGCCACGCCTCGCCATGTAGTCTGCCAACAGGTCCTGATAATTACGAATTTTAGCCGACAATGTGGTGCGTTCGCCGAAGTCGTCGATTTGCAGTTTTAATTCTTCTTGAAGGACATCTTTCGAGATCCCATGCACATGACTGTGCCAACGGCGGGTGTCATTCAATGCTGAAGCGATTTCATTGGCTCGCCTCTGGCGCATGGAGTCGGTTACTGGTTTGTTGCGACGATCGGTGATATCCCAGTTCTTGAACTTGTAGTTGCATAGCCATTCCTGAAGCAAACTGATGGAGAGTTCGCGTTCTTGTTCGTATTGGTAAAGCTGGGCTTGATCGAATCCGCCAATCAACACGTGAAGCTCCGCCACGTTCAATTGCCCAGCATCGGCCTTGTTGATCAGTTCGTTGTAACGTTCGACGTAACCGAGTGCAGGGACCATCGCAGCTCCATCCGGTGACGGAACTTGCGGATCTATGGGACCCAAGCGAGAGTAGTAGTCCATGTGAATTGCATCACCAGACATCACGAATACGGTTCCGGCGGAGTACGCGAAATTAGGGACGATAAACTCCACTTCTTCGTAGTACCTTCGAAGGGTATCGACCATCCGGCGCACGACTTCGATATAACCGCCTAAGGTCGTCAATACGATGGTCGCCCGTTTCGGCCTTTGAGTTTGCCTAAATCTGGTTTCAATCGTCGAACGAAGGCGGTCATCGACACTCCAAGTTATTGCGCCATGTAAAGCAAAGACGTCGGATTTGGTTTCAGTTTCGAGTTGAACAGCCCGTTCGTCAAGTAGGCTCTCGATCACCTCATAAGAATCTACAGTCTGGTTTACGCCTGTTGTGGTTGGATCGAATTCCAATCCTGATACTCCAATCCAGCTATGAATATATAGAACATAAGTGCTATTATAGCAGATCGTTGCGAATTCTGCTCGCCGTCACAACGGGCTACGGCAGTTCGGCGAGGAGGTTGTCGCAGTTTTCGATGGATTGTTCGCTTTCGAGGCCTTCGCACATCATGATCATGTTTCCGATGACGATGTAGTCCCAGTAGCGGGGTGAGTATGCGCAGCCGGAGTGCGGTGTGTCTGCGTCTCGGCTGCATCGGCGACGGTCTTTGGCGCCTTCTTCCCAGATGATGTCGTCGCCGATGACGATGGCGTCGTCGCCGGTGACGTGTTCGACGTATTCGATGCCTTGGTCCAGCAGAGTCTGGTGGTCGGGATAGAAGCGGACTTCGTAGTCGAGGCGGTTGTAGATGATGCGCCACGCAGCGTCGGCGCCGGGTAGTTCCTCGACGTCGTACTCTTTGTTGGTCTTTACGCCGGCGGTTTTCAGGTCATCGATGGTGTAGGTGCCGTCAGCGCTCCGGATTCTGGGATCGCTCGCTGACCCGGGTTCGATCACCTCGGTTTCGCCGTTGCCGCCTTCGCCCGTGTCAGAACCGCAAGCCATCGACAGTATTGCGATCGATAACGCACTCAGAACGACGAGTGCGTAGAGGGCACGAATGGTCGGAAGTGAGAGTGTTTTCCTGTTCATCTTGACCTCAATCTTGGTCTGAAAGCGTTTCATCGGAGGGTTGCGTACAATGCTTCGCAGTTGTCTAATGCCGAAGCGGAATCCCTGCCTTGGCATAGTAGCACCAAATTGCCTGCGATCACGTAATCGCCGTATTTGGCCAAGTCGCATCGACCTGAGTGGTGCGAACCGCGGACGTTCGCGGCGCACGTCCGCCGTTGGCTCAGTCCTTCGTCCCACCGTTGCACGGAACTGGCGATGACGGCATCGGGCCCGGTCGCCTCATTTGCGAAATCTACGCCTAGTGTCAATGCGGTGTCGTGATCGGGGTAGAAGCGAGCTTCGTATTCTTGGCGATCGTAAGGGTCTGGTCCGAAGAAGCCGTAGATCGCCGCGTCGGCCCCGGGTAAGCCGTCGACGTTGTAGGTTTTGCTGAGTTTGAAGTTCTGCAGGTTGTCGAAATCTGCTACGGAGTGGGTGCCGTCGGCGTTGAGAACGTGAAGCTGACGTTCGGCTGCGGGTTCGTCGTTGCTCGGAGCGGCAACCGGGCTTGGCGTTGAGGTTGGTGGAGCTTGGGTTCGTCCGACTACTTCGTATTGGCTGGTGTCGAACGCGTCGTCACCGGCGCTGCCACATGCCAATGCGGCCGCAAGCGCGAAAGGTAGAGCCGAGATGGCGACTAGGCTGGCGATTCGTGACTTCTGCGATCGAACCGTCGGGGTTTTGATCATTGCGACTGCAACGCGTCCATGAGGGCGTTGCAGTTGGCGAGCGAGGTCTCTGAGTCTTTGCCTTGGCAGAGAAGGACGAGATTGCCGGCGACTACGTAGTCACCGTATTTGGCGTTGTCGCACTTCCCGGAGTGGTGAGAACCTCGTACGTTTCCGGAACAGGCTCGGCGTTGGACAAGACCTTCGTCCCATCGTTGGATGTCTTTGGCGATTACAGCATCGGGTCCGGTGGCTTCGTCAGCGAAGTCGACGCCGGTTGTGATCGCGGTGTCGTGGTCGGGGTAGAAGCGGGCTTCGAACTCTTGGCGGTTATACGGGTCAGGACCGAAGAAGCCGTATATCGCGGCGGTGGCATCGTCGAGTCCTTCGGTCTTGTATTCTTTGCTCTTCTTGAAGTGCTTGGTGTTTACAAGGTCGTCGACGGTGTAGACTGCATCGGTGCTGACGATTTCGACGCCTGCCGGGCCGCTGGCAGCCTCTTCGACGACGGCAGCGACTGCGCCGCCGCCAGCACTGTCACCGGTGTCGGTGGAGGTAGTTTCGTTGGATTCGGCGCTACCGCAGGCTAGGGCGAATGCTAGAGCGGCTATCAATAGGCACAGGCCGGAGGAGCGCAATCCGAGGATGGTTACTCTTCGCAGGATCATCTCTTCGTACTCCTGAGTGTTTGGAGTTGCCGCGATTGGTATGTCACGGCATTTTGACAGATTACCGATTATGTCTACATATCTTATCAACGTACGCAAGGGAGACTTTTGCAAAACCCCCGTCATTCCGGCGAAAGCCGGCGCTTCAGCGGATGGAACATCCATCCAGAGGGGAAGTGGGCAACGCGATCCCTTCGCGCCCCCTTTGTCCTTCGGACATTTCCCCCACGAGTGGGGGAAACCCGGCACCCCTTGCCCCGGGCATAGCACACTCCTTGTGTCGGTCTTTTTGGGCTTCGCTCGTTCGCGCCCCTTTCGTCACGCGAAAGGGGCGGCGGAGTGTCAGCGGTTGTCGAGGGCTTGGATTAGGGCGGCGCAACGGTTCCACGCCTCGTCGTCGTCGCGGCCTTCGCAGAGCAGGACCATGTTTGCGTAGATGGCGTATGTGCCGTATTTGGGTTTGATGGTTCCGCGGAAGTCGAAGATGGAGCGGCGGTCTTTGACGCCTTCCTTGTAGTCGGCTTTGTCGACGTCGAGGACGGCATCTTCGCCGCTGCCTTCTTCGGCGGGTGCGGTTCCGAGGTCGATGGCGGCGGCGTGGGATTCGTAGAACCGGGCTTCGAATTCGACCGGTGTGTTTAGGACGCGCCAGAAGAGGAGACGGGCTTCTACGCCTCCGGGGAGGGTTTCGACGTCGTATTGCTTGCTTGCTTTGAGGCCGAGTTCGACTAGGTCGTCGCTTGAGAGGATGTCGGGGCGGTCGAAGATTCTGGTTTCGGATTCGGTTATGGGCGGTGGCGCGTCGTTGCCGTTTCCGGTTGTGTCGCTGCCGCAGGAGATCGTTAAGCAGAGGATGAGCGTCAGCGCGGCGACTGTAGCTGTTGTTTTCACCGGTTGTCGAGGGCTTTGAAGAGGGCGGAGCAGCGATTCCATGCCTCGGCGACGTCTTTGCCCTCGCACAAGACGACCATGTTGCCGTAGATGCCGTACGTGCCGTATTTCGGTCTGATCGTCGAATTCGGGTAGTCGAACACCTTCCTGCGGTCTCGGATGCCTTCCTTGTAGACGGCGTCGTCGACATCGATGATGGCGTCTTCGCCGCTTCCTTCTTCTGCAGGGGCGGTTCCGAGTGACACGGCATCTTCATGCGAGCCGTAGAAGCGTGCTTCGTACTCCACGGCGATGTTGTCAACACGCCAGTAGAGCAGCCCGGCTTCGACTCCTCCCGGCAAGGTCGAGACATCGTACTCTTTGCCGGATTTGAAGCCGAGATTGACGAGGTCGTCTGTGGATAGCAAACCGTCTCTGGGTAACACTCGACTATCAGTCTCGGTGATTTCGACTTCGGCGATTTCGGCCGGTGCTGCTTGGTCGCTGGCGGGATCGTTAGAGCCGCATCCGACGACGAAGATCGCTAGGATCAGGGGTAACAGCCAGATGTGTCGGATTTTGGTCACTGTGTAGCAGCCTCTTGCAGCGCGGTTGCTAGTTCTTCGCATCTGTCTAGGGCTTGTTCGCCGGCGGCGCCTCCGCACAGCATCGCGATGTTGCCGTATATGGCGTAATCGCCGTAGCGCGGGCCGGTGCCGCTGCGTGCGCCGCCACCGACGCCGGATCCGACGATCATGCGTCGATCTTTGACGCCTTCTTTGTATGTGGCTTCGTCTTCGGTGATGATGGCGTCGGCGCCCGATCCTTCATCTGCGAGGGCGGTTCCGTGCTCGACGGCGGCGGAGTGGCTGTCGTAGAACCGGATCTCGTAGTCGATGGGGTCTCCTGCTGCGATGCGCCAGAACCCGAAGATTGCTGCGCTGGCACCTGGGAGGGTTTCGACGTTGTAGCTTCGGGACTGTTTGAAGCCGATCGATTTGAGGTCGTCGGGTGTGAAGATGGTTGCGACTTCTGTGACCTGCTGGAAGCCGACGGGTGCGGATTCGGATGAGCCGACGTCGTCAGAGCCGCAAGCTGTAAGGAGTGGCAACGCGAGGGTTGCGGCGGTGATGGCCGCGATCGGGATGAGAGACTTTAGGCGGGTGTGCACGGGTTGGTGATGTTCGTTGAATCTGAGTGAATGATAACGAATGTGGGGTGAGTGATGGTTTGTAGACTTGGAAAGAGTGGGGCTGTAGCTCAGTGGGAGAGCGCCTGCTTTGCAAGCAGGAAGTCACGGGTTCGAATCCCGTCAGCTCCACCAGACTTGATTAAATCAAGAACCTTCAGTTTGACGTTTACATTGGCCCTCTAGAGAATGCGTCTAGGCGCTCCGGCCATGCGCCAAGGGGAGGGCGCATGGTTGAGGCTAGGCGGGATGAAGTCGCGCGTTTAGACCCGCATTGGTTTCTGACCATGCGGCGTAAGACCTGTGGCGGACGTCTCGGCACTCAACCGGCAGTCTCGCCCATTCGGACGAGTCGCGACCGCCGTCAAGGCTACTTCCGGAGATTCGCAGGCCCAGTCTCAATAGTGATTGGCCAAAGATCAGCGAAACCACCATTGATTTGGTGCTTCCCCGCGTGCACCCGTATTCATGGTGCATTGTGGGGCCGGCATCGGCGCGGGCGGCTACGCTTCTGGCGCCGGGCAGTATTGGAGCTTGAGTTTGGCGAGGTCGTGGTCGTCGATGTCGCTGAGGGCTGCGGGGATGCAGCCGGTGAGGGTGTTGCCGGAGAGCCAGATGACCTCCAGGTTGGACAGACTTCCTAGCTGGGTGGGTATGGCGCCGGTCAGAGCGTTGTTGCGGAGGTAGAGCGACTCCAGCTTGGACAGCTTGCCGAGTTGCGTCGGGATGGTGCCGGTCAGTCCGTTGCCGGAGAGCTCCAGAAGCTCCAGCGCGGCCAGTTTCCCGAGCTGCGTCGGGATGGAGCCGGTCATCTGGTTGTCGTTGAGGAAGAGGTCGCGCAGCTTGGTCAGATCGCCGAGCTGCGTCGGGATGGAGCCGGTCAACTGATTGCCGGAGAGGGAGAGGTCTTGCAGGTTCGTCAGACTTCCCATCTGCGTGGGGATGCCGCCGGTCAACTGATTGTCGTCGAGGTTCATGAATCGGAGGTTGGACAGGGACCCGAGCTGCGTCGGGATGGCGCCGGTGAGCTGGTTTTTGCCGAGGAAGAGGTCGCGGAGGTTGGCCAGGCTGCCAAGCTCCGACGGTATCGGACCGGTCAGCTGATTGTCGTCGAGATGCAGGGCGACCAGGTTGGACAGGCTTCCCAGTTCCGTCGGTATCCCGCCGCTGAGCCGGTTGCTGTAGAGCCGCAGGTCTGCGAGGGCCGTCAGGCTTCCGAGCTCAGGAGGGATGGAGCCGGTCAGTCGGTTGTCGCCGAGGCGCAGGACTTTTAGGGCGGTGAGGTTTGCGAACTCCGTAGGGATGGCGCCGGTGAGGCCCTTCTCCCGCAGGCGGATCTCAGTCACGCGGCTGGGGGTTCCATCCACAGTCACACCGTCCCAACTGGTGATCGCGGTGTCCGCGCTCCAGTTCAGCGTCGCTGTGCCCCTGAGCGTGTCCTTGGCCGCCAGCAGCGCCTTGCAGTCGCGTAGCAGACCGGCCTGGTCGGACTTCGCTAGTCCGCAGAGCGGCGGGGGCGGTGCGGGGGTGGGAACGCCGGGAGCGTAGGCACCTACCTCGGTGTAGTACTGTCGCAGCTGATTTGCGTTGCCGACCAGCTTGGGCAGGTTGGCGTCTGCCCCGATGCGGCCCCCGTACTCGGCGACGCGCGCCTGGTGCGCCGTCGTCACGGCCTGTGTGAATGCGGGCAACGGCATTTCGAGTGTGGAGAGATGAGTCTGATAGTCGTCGGGCCTGATGCTCGCCCAGAGGTCACGGCGGGGATGGACGGCGACGACAGTGCCGTCGTCCCGCCGCTGAACATCCCATGTGCCCAAGGCGCGCCATGCCTCCGAGGACAGATCGAAATCCGGCCCGAGGAACACGATATGCTCTCTGCCAACGAAAAGGTCCCTGATGAAGCCCTCGATCCGTTGCATGTCCTCCTCTATCAACTCCTGCTCGGTTTGGCCCTCGTACACGTAGGGAGTAAACGGATCATAACTGCCTTCCCAGTAGATCCATCTGAACACCATGACGGTCAGGGTGGAGGGGCCTGATCCGAGGACGTAGGCGTTGGAACGAGCGTCGACATAACACTTGACGGAGCGAGGGCCTGTCTCGTAATCGAGTTCATCCCGCAGATAGGGTGTCGGGCGGAAAGGGTCTACAGCCGTGCAGCGCACTGTGCCGGGGAGATAGGTGCCGCGCAACACCAAATGGGGTACCCAAGCCGGGGGAGGAGGAGCATCGTCGAGCATTTCACGGATGCTCAAGGGTTCACTGCCCAAATCAGGGAGGCTTTGTGCTGCGGCCCCTTGAAACGGTGGTGCGTCGGGGTCGCAGGGATCCACGAAGTAGCCTGGCGCCGGTGTGCAGGGAGATATCTCTCGGGGAAGGTTCTCAGTCGCGGGTATCGGTTCAGTCGGATGCGCGGGAAAGGGAGACGGTGCGGGCACTGACGCGGATGGGACGATCGGAGTGTGCACCGGTATGGCGGTCCATCCGGCTGGTGTCTGTCCATCGCTACAAGCAACGAACACGATCATCGCCGCGACGAGCGATACGACGGATTGCGCAATGCGGGAAAGCATATTTGTTCTCACCTCGATTGATAGAGCGCCATAAGGTTGACGATGTCGTACGATTGCGGTTGGCAGTAGTCGCCGAGATTCGCATAGCTCATGATTGCTAGGGTGTCGTTGACTGGATGCCGGTTGTAATCGAACTGGAGCACGAGCGGGTTTACAATGGCGTTCCCAATGCCGAATGCGTGCCCCACCTCGTGTACGATCGTCTCGTGCAGTCTCGTGCATCCGCCACCCGCGACACCCACGTTCCACCACTCTGATGCACTGCGCCCAGCGTTCAGAATGATCGAACCGCTCTCTATTAGGTCGACACCGATGCGCGTCCAGCTGCGTGACCGCCAGCATGCAGGGGTGCCAGGTCCAAGAATCGCTAATGGGTCACATGCGTTCTTGATCATTGTCTCTGACGCGAACTTCACCTCAAACCGACCTTTCGGAGGAATCGGACTGGTGTCGCAACTCTCACCCGCGGGCAGAGCGTAGTCTTCCGTTTTGATGATGTTCGCACCGCCGCCCCCGTCCCAAGTGACCGCATCCTCCCACTCCTCCACAGCGTCCTTCATGTCCTGAGGGTTCATGGTGAGGCCTGCAGGAATGGAATCTGTGCACAGCACGTACCGAAATTCGTGGCTGCCCCGCGCGTTCTTGCCCTGGTAGCCGTGGAACGGGGCTGTCGCGACATCGGTCCCGTGCCCCAGAGGGGAGTCAGTTGGGAAGACGAAGGCGAAGTCCGACCAGTCGGAAGCGTTTGCGATTACTGCTTGCACCTCGACCCGGTAGAGCGTGTTTTTGGTTAGACCGCCAAGCGTGACCTCCGCGGCATCCGCTGCGATGGGTCTACTCCACGGTCCAGGAGTACACTTGGCTCGCTGACGTTCCCTGCCGGCTACGGTCACCGTGTAACGTCTGCAGGTCTCTACCGCGTAGTGAACGTTGTACCTGGTCGCGCCGGGCACTGGCTTCCACCGCAGCGTGACGTTGCCGTCACTGTCGAGATCTCCGTTGGCGCGCAGTTCGGTAGGGGAGTCTGGCTTGTCATCATCAGCGACGCGTACGACCGCGACGAAGGGATTCCCCAATGTATATCTGGTATCGTCGCGTACCACCTCGACTGTTATGTCAGCGTTCTGCTCAGCCTTAGTGTCATCCATCGTCCGAACGGTGAAATCCGCAATCGTCTCCCCGGCTCGTACGATGATGCTTCGCGCCAGCGACTCGCCGGGGCGAATAAAGGACCCCGTTTCAGCGATGCGCACTCGCACCGCAAGGTCGGATGTCGGCGCGCGATCCACCTCCAACATGAACTTGGCTGGGTCGCCTTCGTCGATGAGTAGATCGGTATCTGGGTGGCGCGCAATAGTTACCGTTGGCAACGGCGGGTCGTCGTTATCCTCGACGATCACCGTTGCGGAAGGGGGATCCCCGACGATGTACCCTATTTCCGGCAAGATCGTCGCTTCAATGTCCCCGTTGGGCTCGTCAACGCCGTCATCCACCGTCTGCAGGACGATCTGCCCAGTCGAATTTTCCGCTGGAATTCTGATCTTCGTCGGCGGTGCGCCGCTGAGGAACAGACCAGTTTCTCCGACGCTCACTTTAACTGTGAGGTTAGCTGCCGGCGCAGGGTCCGCTGTCAGAATGAACTTGACCCGCGCACCTTCGATCACAGATTCGTGCTCCGCCACAATCGTTATCATGGGCGTTGCGGGCGCGTCTGTAGACCCCGTTCGCGAAGCCGACCATTCGCTCGTACCCTCGGCGTTCGTCGCCCGCACCTGAACCTCGTAAGCGGTGCCTGGATTGAGGTTGGAGATGGTCGTACGAGTATCAGTGCCGTCGTAATCGGCATCTGTGAATGGTTCAGTGCCGCCGTCGACGCGATACCTAACGTCATAGTCGTTGATCGGCGGCCCGGTGTTGGTTGGTGCCGACCAGGAGACATTCAGGCTCGTCTCGCCGTTCGAGGTGACGGTTGGCTCGTCGGGTTTGCCCGGTGCCTCGTTGACGTCGTCGACGTTTATGGTGACGCGAATTTTGTCGGTGCCGCCTCTGCCATCATTGACGTTGGCAGTGACCAAGTAGCTGTTCTTGCCCTCGAAGTCCAGAGGAGCGTAAGTCCGGATCTGCCCGCTGAACTCACCTATTGTGAACTCGTCGGAGTCGGTGCCGGAGAGCGAATAGGTCAGGATGTCGCCATTGTCATCTGTAGCTGTGACAGGTTCCCCGATGTCGGTGTTCCGCACCGTGTTCTCCGCGACGGATCGAATAGTCCTTGAGCCCTCTTTGAAGGTGGGAGGATCATTCGGCTCGTCGATCGTGACGGTCGCGCTGGACGGTGACCCCTTGCGTACGCCTGCAGGCGGAGTGCCGATGCCGAGGTTCACGGTCTCGCCGGCGTCATTGACGTCGTCTTCTTCGGC
This sequence comes from Dehalococcoidia bacterium, assembly GCA_965203505.1. Taxonomy (GTDB): domain Bacteria; phylum Chloroflexota; class Dehalococcoidia; order Lucifugimonadales; family Lucifugimonadaceae; genus Bin127. The sequence continues at coordinate 2,260,806 of OZ241880.1, read as the reverse complement.
GTCGATCCAGAATCTAGCTGAATTGTGCCACGCGCTGAAGGTCAAGAGCAATATGCCGTCGTCCAGATCGTCAACATCGTAGTCGTCGTCCTCGGCGGTGTCGTTCGACACCGTAATCGGTATCTCAAGTTCCGCGCTTCTCCGCCCGTTCAGCTCGACGTCGATGCTGATGGAGTCCCCCTCAAGTACCGTGTACGACGGATGCTCGAAGGTCACGGATACATCCTCGTCGTCGAGGATGGTGACAATGGCGCTGGCCTGCGTGCCCTTGGCCACGCCGGGCGGCGGATCGCCGATCTGCAGGTTCACAGTCTCGTCGTCTCTGTCGTTTCTGTCAGTCTCCTGGTTGGCGCGGATGGTGAACGTCGCCGACGTTTTACCCGCGGTGATCGGCAGTTTGCCGTTGGTCAGGCCGCTCACGACGTAGTCTCTGCTCTCGGCCCTGCCCGCCGTCACTGTGATCGGGATTTTCAATTCCTGGCTGCTGGCACGGCTGAGACTGATGGTGATGTCCGTACTGGACCCTTCGTTCACCGAGTATGTATCCGCCCCGAAACTCGCACAGACGTCGTTGTCACGAATGGTGACCGTCGCGCCGGACGGCGAAGGTGGGGGTGAGACAGTGGACGGCAGAGTGCCGAACTTGAGATTCACCGTCTCGTCTTCGCAGTCCGAGTCGTCGGGAGCGGTGTAGGTGAACGTGCCGGAGGTGGAGCGGTTGGCGAATGTGACACTCTGGTCGGTGCCGGGGGACACCATGATCGGCACCCTGATGGCGTGGCTGCTCCGATGGCTCAGATTGACGGTGACCTGGATCGTGGAATCCTCGTTGACGGTGTACGAAGAAGAGCTGAAGCTCACCGTCGGGTCCTTGACGTTCACGGGGTTGACCGTAATCCCGGACGAGGCGATCGTCGTGCCTCCCACTTCTTCCACATACGACCAGAGCCTGTTTCCTGGCGCCACGCACCCGTACACGGTGTGAGACTCGGTGGTCGAGGTCAGGCCGACGATGGAATCGGATACTTTGAAACTGGTGCAGCCTCGGTTGAACGCCGCGCTCAGGCTGTTCAGAACGACCGTGTGCAGATTGTATTCTTTATGGCCTTCCAGCCCGGCGACGTTTACTGAGAATCGGTCTCCGGAACCGCCCGGCTCCAGTTCCGTAGAAGCAAGACCGCTGATGGTCACCGTGGTCCTCGCCTGCTGTCCGGTCACTCCCGGTTGGATGACGGTGACGCTCACTTCCTTGATGACGTTGCCGGTCGCGGACTCGACCATCCGGACGAATCCTTCGCCGACGGTGCAGGCGTTCAGCGTGACCCACGTGGGCGCGGCGGCGGGTTGTGTGGCGCCGGCCGTCCCGGCGTTGTCGCAGGATTCGTCCTCCGGCGTGAAGTGCCCGCTGTAATGGATTTCCACTTGCAGGTCGAACGGCACGACGTGGAAGCCCACTGCAAGGACCGTCTGCCCCATCTGCACCTCTCCCGGCACCACGACGAGTTCTCCGGTGGCAGGAGTCGTCTCGGAATCGTCGGGGTCCGTGGCCGGCGTGGCGGTCGGCGTGTTGGTGGACCCGCCGTCCTGCGCCGAGATGCGCTCTGCTGTAGGCGTAACGAGAAAAGTAGCGAGGATCAGCGCGGCCAGCGCGATCAGCGCGGTCGCGATTGTCCTGAGAGTCGCCGAGGTCTCCATGCTGTCCCTTTACTCGCTGATGTCGATCAGATCCGTCCACCCCCAACAGGCGGACCCGCTGGAGATTCGAAACGACTGGTCAACTCTAAAGAAACGCAGGAAGCAAATGCAAGCGTTTTTGTTGACAATTTCGACGCGAGAGCGGTCATGTCTGTGTCGCGCTAATGTGGTATTCTTTCAATCGTGACATGTTTTGGCGTTTGCAAATTGTCAGAATGACATAAAAAGACGCGTGATTTTGTGTTTACATGGATTCGTGCGTGATCAGCGACAAGGGCCGGATCTGGTCATCGGCCAGGCAGCAGTTTAGCGCTATTCGAACTGCGGCTCGGATGGGTTTGCTGTATCTTCTGCTGCCCGTCGCCAAGGATGCTGGCGATAAAGCCTAGGCTTCTTCAACGACATCGGTCGAAGAAACCTCGAAAGGGTAGGGTAGGTGCCACGGCGCGTGAATGGGCTGCAACCGTACGAGCCGCACGGTCGAAACTGCGTCGTCAGGCTGCCGTCATCGTCGACGAGATCCAACTCAATCGAGAGACGCTTTCGCTGGCGAACGGATCGTCCGGCCAATTGCGTATCGAGTTGGATCGTGCTTCAACGATTATCGGTTCCGAGGAAGCGGCCATCAACATCCTCAAGCAAGCACTCTCAGCGTCCGACCACACGCAAATCGACTCGCCATGGGATGGATTCGTCACGATTTCATCTGCTGGCGTTGACCAAGCCCTATCCGACTTGACCGTCAACTCGGTTCATGGCGAATATGCTGTCTCGGCATCGGGCCGCTCGACGGTCCGCGCCTAGCCGCCCGTCTCGTCGCGGCTCCAGCCGGAGCCGAAGACGAAGCCGTCCGTCTCCGCCACGTAGACCCGCAGCAGATTGGTTTCCACCCATTCGCCCTCGGCGTTGAGACCGGGAGGGGGGAAAGGCGTCGTGCCGAAGATGTCCGAGGTTTCCTGTCCGATCTTCGAGATGTCGGAGTGCCCCACGATGTTGCCGTCCGGGCTGCCTATGAAGGCGAACCAGCGCCCATCCACGGTCTCGGCGGAGTTGTAGTAGGCGATGGCCGCTTCCAGTCCCGCCAGGGCGCTCCCAGGACTGGCGAAGTAGGTCATGGTCCCCGCCAGGCCTCCCTCCCGGAACCTGTCCACCGCCACGGACACCAACATCTTCGTGAACTCGTCGTCGTCGATGTACCAGCCGGACCCGAACAGCAGCCCGTCATGCCGCTCCACCCACACGTTCTTCAGTTCGAAGCCGCCCTCGCCTATGCCCCCGCTCTCCGGGTTGCTGTAGACGTAGGATACCCACTTGCCGTCCTCGTCGGCCGAGAGCATCTCCGGGCCAAACTTGTAGCCGTTGATGTCCGTGCCAACCCAACCCTTCAGGTCCAAACCAAGCCGTCCGGGGTCGGGATGCGATATCACCAGGTCGTTCTCGTCGATGATGAAGACGTACCACTGGCCGTCCATGCTCTCGGCCCGGTTGTAGTGGGCGAGGGTGGCTTCCAGGCCCTGTCTCTCGTAGCGGGCGATGGCGCTATCAACAAAGTACTGCGTATACTCGGCGGGAGCGGACTTGGCCGGGATCGCGGCGATCTGCTCCCTGATGATCGCCTCGACCTCGGCCCGGGATACCCCGGGCTCCGGCTGGATATTCTCGGCGACGGCGTCGTTGACGATCTCCTCGACTTCAGCCCGGGACAGCGCGTCCCCGTCACCGCAGGCGGCGAGGAGCAGCGAACCCAGGACTGCCAGGGCGATCAAGGCCGGCCAGGGCCTCTTCGCCCTCAGGTAGATTCCCATAATCGTCTCCGGGCTGGTCATCGGCTATATCCCGCCGATTATCAGGCAGTGCAGATGCCATCCTTCTGCGTTTGGTCGGCTTGAAGGAGGAAGCCCGTACCCGAAGCTTTGGCCGTCGTACCACGAGTAACTCACAGCCCGCTCGTTGTGGCTATGTCCGTGATCAGTGGCAAAGGTAAGAGTCGAGGCGTGATCGCCCGTCACGCCCGAGTGATTTTGGTGGAACTGCGTATGTCCGCAGCCGTGGGCCTGCACCTCTCCGTCCGACATCAAGACATAGGCTCCGGCGGCGCAGAGCAGCGCGACCAGGGCGAGCAGGAAGCTCAATCGCAAGGGAGTCAGTCTATTCAACATGGTCGTAGTCCTTTCCATTGGTTGTGTGTTCAGCCCACCGGCTACTCGGCGGCTTTGGGGGTGGTGTTCTCGCCCTTGAGCCGCACCCACTTGCTGGACTCGGGGCCGCGGGTCAGCGGCCACGCTGTTTGTTCCAGCAATCGATGATCGCCAGGTCTCGCGGGTGATCGCGCCGGAGGCCGCGTCGGTGTTCGCCTTGATCATGTCCTGACTGCCTGCTGCTGCTCGTTCTCACCGCCCTGGACGACGTCATTCGGGCAGGGTGATGCTGCTGTGGACGCGCTCGCCCTTGCCTGCATCGTTCTGGGCCCGCACCCAGACCTTGTAGGTCACGCCGGGTTCCAGGTTGCGGAAGGTGGTGGTCGTCTTGCCGGCCTGGGGACGATGGGTTTTGCCTGTGCCGCCATCCGCCGGCTTCAGGTGCGCGATGTAGCGCGTGGGCGCGTCGCCGCTGGTCGGAGCATCCCAGTTGACGGTTACCTTCTTTCCTTTGACCGTAAGTTGCAGGTTGACCACCGGGCCGGGTGTTTCCACCGCCTCCGCCGTCTGCTGGGACTGCGGCTCTGGCTCTGGCTCCTGCTCCTGCTCGACCGGTTCCGGCTGGGGCGGCGGGCCGCCGACGGTCGCGGTCGACGTGTTCGACAGCGCCCGGCCGTCCCGCGCGCACACCGCGCCCGACGGCTCGTCGTCGCAGTCCCGTCCGCCCGCGAGCGTCACCGTCACGTCGTCCGACGACGCCGGCTGCACCGTCACCCGCCACAGCCCGGCGCCGACCTGCTCCACGTTCGTCACCAGGCCCTGCGTCACCGCGAACGACGACGCGCGCGGCGACCGGCTGAACTTGCCCACCGTCTCGCTCAGACGCACGTTCAGCGTGAACGCCGACTGCCCGTCATGCTTCGCGGGAACTGTCTCGAACGATGCCGTCAGCGGGTCGCGCTGCGCCTCCTCGTTGGAGCCCGGTCCCTCGCCGCCCCGTTGCTGCGACACCCTCTCCAGGCGCAGCGACACCGACTGGGCGGGGTCCGTGGTCCAGGTCAGCCCCGTGTTCCCCCAATGGTAGGAGCTGCCGAACTGCGTCGCGTCCGCCAGCCGAAGCTCGGTGCTGCCGTCCACGGTCAGCTTTGCGACCGCCTTCAGGGCATCCGAGAGGGGCCGGTCGAACGAGAGGCTCAGCGTCCCGCCGCTCAGGACCACGCCGAGGACCCTGTGCGCCGACCCGCCGTCGGAGAAGCCGTTGTCAGAGAGCGCATGGGGCGGATAACACTGGCGGCCGTTCTTGTGGTCGTTCTGGCAGCCCACCATGGGGAAGCTCGTCGTGCCGGAAATGATGCTCATGCTGTCTTCGTCAAGAAGCGCCACCTTCTCGTACACGAAGCCGTGCACGCACGACTCGTTGGCTTCGAGGCCGCTGTTGTCGGTGCACGCGATGTACTGGCCGGCGTCCTTCTTTTTGCGCGTCACCATCGGGCTGCTGCCGCGCTCGTGGGACACGTCCTTCACCGTCAGCGTCGCCGTCCAGGGCAGTGCGCCCGACACCCCAGCGGAGTCCGGATTGGGGCCCGTCAAGTTGTCCAGTACTACCACCTCGGTGGATGCGGGATTGCCGAGCTTGTAGGGCGCATTGGCCGCGTCGATGGATGTCAGCGAGAGGACGGCGCTCTCGTTATTCTCCGTGAGCTTGTCCGGGAGGGCCTGAAACTTGAGGGTCACGCTCGTCGCGCCCGCCGGCAGGTCCACATACTCGGTGGTGGCCGACCAATGGTTGGGGCCACTCCAGACCTTGGTCAGCCCGGTGATGGTGTAGTCCACGTTGCGGGTGGCGGTACCGCTGGTGGTGAACTTGACCCGGCTCGCGGTGCTCAGCGCCGGAGTGATTTTCACATTGATGAAAAGCCCCGACGTGTCGTTTTCCTGGATCACATAGGTGACTTCGGCGAATACCACGGCCGGCCGGTTGTCCTGCGCCTGGGCGGGCCGAGCGGTCAACGCGAGCGCGGCGGTCAGCACGAGCGCGATAGCGGCTGCGGTCAGGGTCAGTCTGAGGGAGGCGCGCATTACCCCCCCCCCCCATTCGAACATACGTGCTATGTGCGTCAGGGGCGCGGCGCGCGGCATTGCCGGGCGCGGAGGAATGCGGTCTCAGGCTGTCGTGGTCCCTCTTGTTGTCCATTGTTGCTTGAACCTCTCTTGTCCAGGTTGCAGAGTCGGGGAGGAATGAGCGCGAAAGCGCCGCCTATCCAGGCCGGGCCGCTCGAAAGCCATACGTTCCCCTCCCATAAACTGGGTAAACCCAGCAAAGTATCGTATCACCCGTGTATGATATGGCCGTGATATCAAGGACGACGTTTGATGAACCCAGGTGATATTTGGCCGGAAAGGGCATAATTGCCCCAATGGACGCCCAATAGACGCCGAATCCGGCGGCCCTGGAGGACAGGTCTCCGCAGGCCGCATGAACGAGCCGACGCGCCGGGGGCTATTCCCGGCTACTCGGCGGCTTTGGGGGTGGTGTTCTCGCCTTTGGTGCGGATCCACTTGCTGGAGTGCTGGCTCCGTTCCGAGTAGCTGCTATCGGTGAAGGAGCGCACGAAGACGCCGGTCGCCACGTCGTTCTGAAGGCCGGTGATGGTGTAGGAAGCCACTCCGCCTTCGACGGCGATGCCGTCTTCAGGGGCGCCCGACGGCCCCGGCGGGTTGGCCCAGACGCCGGACTGCTGGCTCCAGCGCAGGGCGTGCTTGATCTCGTCGTTGTACACGCCCTCTCTTGGCGCGACGCTCCAGGTCACGGTCAGCGTCCCGTCGCCGGGTGTGACCTGCACGTTATACGGCTCGATCTGTCCTAGCGTCGGCGGGGCCGCTGGGGCGGTCTCCGCCACCACCAACGCGTCGAAAGTATCGCTGACCGAGTTGCGGTCGGTGTCTTGGGCCGTTACCGTGATGGTCGCCGTGCCCTCGGCCACCCCCGCCACCGTCAGCTTGGACTGGTCCGGCGCCACGGTCACCGTGGCGATTCTGTTATCGGAGGACGCAGCGGTGATGGTCAGGCTGTCGCCGTCAGTGTCGCTGAACACCCCAGACAGGGATACGTCCTGCGTGGCGGCCACTTCCAGGCCGCTCACGTCGGCCAGGGCCGAGGCCACCACCGGCGCGGTCTTCACCTTCACCGTGGGTGCCTGGTTGGCCGGGGCAGCCGCGCACGGCGAACGCTGGTCGTCGGGGTTCAGGTTGCCGTACTTCAGGGCCGGGTACTGGCAGGTCGCGCCGAAGTCCCACGGATCATCGGAGTTGCCGTCGCCGTCCACGTCCACGTTCCAGTTGGCGTAGATGCCGGCGTAGTCCGTGGGAGTCTGTAGCTCGGCGGTGGTCTTGCCCTCGCCGCCGGTTCCGGTGGCCTGGGACTCGTCCGAATCCCAATAGCCGTTGTTCACCGTGCCGCTGTGGTAGCCTACCAGACCGCCGGAATCGGAACCGCTGGACGATCCGGCCGTGTAACTGGCCGTGACCGTTCCCCATGCGCTACCGACCAAACCGCCGATGTACCGGCCGCTGCTGGACACGTCGCCGGCGGCGTAGCTGGCGATGATGACGCTGCCGGGAGAGCTGTACCCCACCAGCCCGCCGGTGTTGTTGGCCTTGCCGGACACGTTGCCGGCGGCGTAGCTGGTTCGGATGGTGCCCTCGTTGTAGCCCACCAGTCCGCCCACGTCCCTGCCTCCCTCGCTGCGCGGCTCGGTGCCGGTCACGCTCGCCGTCGAGCGGCTGCCGGTGACGACGGCGGACGGCAGGGTGTATCCCACCAACCCGCCTACGGCGCTCTCGCCCGACACACTTCCGCTCACGCTGACGCCGCTGATCGTGCCGCTGGCCTGGCCGGCCAGGCCGCCGACCCGTTCGCCGCCGGTCACGTCAACGGCCTCCAGCACAACGTTGCGAACGACTGCGGGGATGACAATCGCCTCGAACAGCCCGACGTTCGCATCGCTCGACCTGTCGATGAACAGGTTGCGGATGGTGTGACCGTTGCCCTCGAACACGGCGGTGAATCCCGTTAGAGCGATAGGAGACCAGCCCGATCCGCCGTCCCAGTAGTCATCGCCGGCGTCGGCCGCGCCGTTGCGGTTGGTGTCAAAGTCCAGGTCGGCGGCCAGCTCATAGCCGATACAGCCCGAGGAAGGGCAGCCCATGCCCGGCTTCGCGTTGGGGAAGGCGATGGCATGGCGGTCAACCTCACCGTCGATCACGAGTGAACCGTCGACATCGACGACCCAGTTCTCGGTTTTCCCTGCCGAACCGTCGCCATCTTCGTCCCAGCGGATGGCGTTCAGCTGGTCCAGGTTGGACACTTCAATCAGCCCGTCGTCGTCTGCGTCGTAGTCCCTGTCGCGGAATGCCGGCTGCTCGGGAGCGGGATTATCCGACGTCTCCGGACGCTGTCCGGCCACGCTGGGGCCGGCGTTCTTGAGTACCGGGTACTGGCTGTCCGTGCCGAAGTCCCATGGATCATCCGCGTTGCCGTCGCCGTCCAGGTCCCGGTTCCAGTTGGCGTAGATGCCGGTGTAGCCGGTTGGCGTCTGCAACTCGGCGGTGGTCTTGCCCTCGCCCAGGGAGCTGTCGCTCTGACCGGAGGTCTGGGTATCCCAATAGCTGCTGACGGCGTTACCGCCCCGCCCCAGCCCGGTGGTGAGTGAACCCCAGCTGGACACGACGCTGGTGGAGTAGCTGGCGGACACAGAGCTTTTCGCGCTGCCGTATCCGATGAGGCCGCCCGTGGCCAAGGCCTGACCGGATACCCGGCCTGCGGCGTAACTGGCGATGACGGCGCCGTCATCGTTGTACCCGACGAGACCGCCGATATATTTCCCATTCCAGCTCTGCGGCATGGGTCCAACCACGCTGGCCGTGGAGTAGCTTTCGACAATCGAGCTACCGGACAAGTACATCCGTCCAACCAATCCACCCGCAGCTTCCAGTCCGGTTACGGACCCGGTCACATAGCTGCGGATGATTCTCCCGCGACTCAAAAATCCGACCAATCCACCAACGTTCTCCGTACCAGCGACGTTCACTGATTCCAGTCCAACGTTGCGGATCACTCCCCGGGACGCGCCGAACAAACCCTGATTTTCGTAGGTGCGGTCGCGCCACCAGCCCCACTCCGTCGCGGTCCGGTTGATGTAGAGATTGCGGATCACGTTGCCGTTGCCTTCGAACACGCCGGAAAACGGGCCTTTACCGAGGCAGACCGAGCCGTACCTCCAGCAGGCAACGCCCACGGGATTCCAGCCCGCGCCGCCGTTCCAGTAAGCATCGCCGGCGTCGTCTTCTCCGTTCCCGTTGGTGTCAAAATCGAGGTCGTTGGCCAGCTCATAGCCGGAGCACCATGACGACGGACAGCCCATGCCGTTCATGGCGTCAGGGAAGGCGGCCGCGTATGGCTCCAATAAATACGCATAGCCGTTTCCGTCCGGGTCCCAGCGCATGGCGTTCAACTGCGCCAGCGTGGACACTTCGATCAGTCCGTCGTTGTCCACGTCGTAGTCGGTGCTGCCATTGGGGAGCTGAGCTCCGGGCTGCCGCACCGGCGCGCCGACGATGACGGCCGGTTCGCCGGTGAAGGTAAACCTGGTTGTCAGCCAGTCGGTTGGGTACTTGACGGGCCCCGCGTATTCCTCCGAGGTATGGCCGCGACCCCTCACCCGGTACTCGGAGCCTTTGGTTGCTGTATCGGGGAACACGGCGGCCTGCCTCTGCCTGAATGACTTCGAAGTTGGTTTTCTCGCGTTTCCGGGCGACCGCGGCGTAACGTAATTGTCCAAAAATTGCCACGGGCCGCCGTTTTCACTGACCTCAAGAGTGTAGCCATCCACGATGCGCCCGGCACAAGTGCCCGGTCCGGAAGTGACCCAAACCTCACCGCTTTCGTCCATGGTTACGGACGGAGCGGCGAGCGTGCGACACTCGCCTGGTTTGGCGCGGATTACCTGAACCGTCAGCGTGTCCAGATCGCCGTTGTACCGCGGGTCGTCGCTGACTCCCACGTGCGTAATGGTGAAGGTGCCGATAGCGTCGTGAGTCACCACGTATCCCAACGCTTCTCCAACTGCCCCCGGCTGATAGCTGCTGGCGCTGAAATGGGCAGAACGTTGGACGTGGTAGGCCTTCTCAAAAAATGATGGCGGGTCGGTTTTCAGATAGATCGTCACGTCTGCCGTGGGAGGATGCTTCAGAGCGACATAATGCACGGCGGACATTCCTTGCGTTATGGTTACGGGGCGTATCAGTTTGGTAAAACCGACGATACTGGAATCCCCAATCATTCGACCTTCGGAGAACCGCAGCACGCCGTCATCCTGGGTCGGGGAAATGTGGGTGCCCGCCTCCGTGATCTCTCCCCTCAGCGTGTCGGTCGTGGAGGCCAGGGTGTAGTTGCCTGCCTTGAACGAGCCGTGGTCCTGTAGCGAGTACGTCACGCTCACGTCGTGCGTTCCCGCAGTCGCGGCATTGAACGCCCCGCTCACTTGCAGACCGCCCGCTCGAAAGTCGGCAAGCTCTGATGACAAGACGCCTGTTCCCTGGGCATTGCCGGTGTCGAAGGTCGCGTCCGTGGTTCCGTCCGCCGTCCTGCTGTTCACGGTCACGCCGCTGATTGCCGTTATCTCCTTTGCGGTGATGGTGTAGGTCGCGACGGACGGACTGGACGGCAGCGCGTACTTTCCGGCGTAGGCCGGCGCGATGGCCAGCGTCCCCATGTTGATGGCATAGCCGCCCGCGTCGTCGCCGGTCGCCCGAGCCAGCGCTCCCGTAACCACGCTGGCCGCCGCGTCTCCCGACGCCAGGCCGCCCACCGTGTAACTCAGGTCGTCCGTTCCCCCGTACACCCGCGTGGTATTGGTCGGCGTGATGGTCAGTTCAGTCTTGGGCTTGGCCGGCGTCCCCTGGGCCGACACCCAGCCGCTGGTTATCCAGTCGTCCTTGCGCTCGTCAGGCACATTTTTGCCGACGTTGCGCCCGCCGCCCACCAGGGCCTCCAGCTCCACCTCGTACTCGACGCCGTTCTCGAGCCCGGTGATGGTATAGGTCAGCGGACTGGATCCCTGGCTCCATACCCACGCGCCGCCTTTCGCGCCCGTGATGGCGCTGTCGAGTGCCGTGTCCCGCTGACCGGTGTTCAGCCAGGTCGTCGTCCCCGCTTTGCGCCAGCGGGCAAAGTAGTTGTGCGCCTTTCCCGACGCTGGATGCTCCCAGGTCAGGGTCAGTTGCTTGTCCCCCGGCGTCAGCTTCACGTTCCGCGGGTCCCCGGTCGGCCCGTACTCCACCTTCACGCTGTAGGTCTTCGTGGTGGTCCCGTCCGGCGCCGTGACCTTCACATCAACCCATGTGTATCCCTCCACGACTGCCCACGGCCCGCTGGCCCAGGGCCCGTTGCCTTCGCCCTCGCCCTCGGCGGTGGCCGGGTGGGTCTCCGGCCGGACCGGCGCATCCTTCGGGTCCCGCGTCTCACCGCCCAGCCGCCTGCCCGTCACCAGGAACGTCACCGGCGCCGGCGCGTCGGACGCCACCACCGCCGTGATCCGCGGGCCGCGATTAGATACGTCCTCCGCGTATGAGTAGGCGGACTCCGGTATCCGCACCGCGTACTGGGTGATCTGCGGATCGAAGGGCGGCGTCAGCGCGTAGGCCGACCCCTTGGGGCTGACGAACCAGCCGGCGTCCGGTCCGATATTATCCGTCATGAATATTTGCAGCCGGCTCAGGGTGGCGTCGTTGGAGGGCGGCGAGTTCTGCTGCTGCTGCTGTTGGGGCTGGCTGTCCGCCGGCGGCTCCTGATCCACCGGCACCGGCACCGGAGCCGGCGTGGGAGTTGGTGTCGGTGTAGGCGTGGGAGTTGGCGTAGGCTCATCAAGCTCGGACGCCGGCAGCTGGCCGTCGATGCCTATGGTGTAGGTCCGCGTCGTGGTGCCGTCCTCCGCCGTAACCAGCACTGCGATGTTCGCGGGCCGGGGAGCGAGCGACACGATGAACCAGCCGCCGGGAACGGCCCGCGCGCCGGTGATGGCCGCGCTCGCCTCCGGGCGGTTCACCTGCGCCCGCACGTAGGCTTGGGACTGGCCCTGTCCCACGGTGGCGGCGTACTCGGTGCGCGCCGGGTCGAAGGACTCGGTGAAGGGCGAGCCGGAAATGTACAGGTTGCTCAGGCTGGCGTCGGACGATGCATCCTGCGTCTGCGCCGACGCTGCGTCCAGCAAAAGCATCGTGCCTAGCAGCAGCGCGGCCGTCGCCACTCCCATCACCCCGAAACGTCGACGTAAGCGTGCAGGCCAAAGCCGGGGACGCGGGGACAGAGTGGTTGGGATTCCTTGCGGCTTCTTACCTGACATATTCTGCTGCTCCTGCATGTTTAGGTTGGCTCCTCTAGGGTCGAGTACCGCCTTTTCTGCGACCATGGCGATGCGGCTTATTCCGGTAGGGTGATGCTGGCGTGGAGGCGCTCGCCCTTGCCTGCATCGTTCTGGGCCCGCACCCAGACCTTGTAGGTCACGCCGGGTTCCAGGTTGCGGAAGGTGGTGGTCGTCTTGCCTGCCTGGGGACGATGGGTTTTGCCTGTGCCGCCGTCCGCCGGCTTCAGGTGCGCGATGTAGCGCGTGGGCGCGTCGCCGCTGGTCGGAGCCTCCCAGCTGACGGTTACCTTCTTTCCTTTCGCCTCAAGTTGCAGGTTGATCACCGGGCCGGGCAGCTCCACTGCCGGCTCTTGCTCTTGTAGCTGCTGTTGGGGCGGGTCGTCCGCGGGCGCCTCCTGCACCACCGGCACCGGGGCCGACGTTGGAATAGGCGTCGGTGTAGGAGTAGGCGTGGGCGTTGGAGTAGGCGTCGGTGTAGAAGTAGGCGTTGGAGTATGCGTCGGTTGGGGCTGCCGCAGCTGGCTTTCCGACTCTTGGGCGCGAACCACCGTGACGGTGTAGGTTTGCGTGGTGACGCCGTCCACCGCCGTGACGACGATGGGAATGCTGTTGCTGCCCACATCCAGCGTTACGGTTGTGGAGCCGTAGGCGTTGGTGCTTGGCGTGGTTCCATTAACCGTAAGGCCGGCGGAAGAGTCGGCGACGGCGACTTGGAACAGCACGCTTGACACGGAGCCGGGCACATTCACGGCGTACTCGGTTACATCCGCGGCGAAGTTCAGCGCCACTTCTTCTTCGCCCGCCCACATCTTTAAGTCCAGCAGGTCGGCGTTGCTCGATAGGGAGCCGGAAGGGATAGTGATTGACGACACGGGCGACCAAAGCGTAGACCCGCTCCCGGCAGTAACGCCGCGGGTCTGCACCCTGTAGGTGTAGCCCCGAGGCACAATTAAGTTCGTAAGCCCGCCCAGATTACCATCCCTGACGCCCCCCATAGACCCGATCTCCCAGCCGCCGTCGTGCTTGCTGATTCTGTAGTCGCCACTGACTATTCGGGCGCCGTTCCTGCAGGCGGGGATGGTCTTCGGGTCCACATAAAGATTAGCCTTGTCCCACTCCGGATACACAGCCACGGATAAGTTCGGCGCGGCGGGCGCGTCGCAATTCTGCGTTGCGTCGGCTACATTGACCGTGAAAGTTCCTGTCAGGCCGTCGTAGTATGGATCTTCGCTGGATGTGGTGTGCGTAAGGGTTGCCGTCTCGTTGACGGAATCGTAGTCGCGGCGGGCAAAGTACTCCACCATAGCCGTCTGCGCCGCCCACTCACTCGGGGAAATGGGAGTGAACCAGAGCGCTCCGTTGCGGAGTACCCCCTGGTTCAGCTTTACCTTCTGCGTTTGACTGCTGACGATGTGCACATCCACTTCCGCGCTGGGCTTTCGTCCGACCAACTTCACCCAGTACACGCCCTTTGCCCCTTCCGACAGGGTGTGGCTGTCCCCGGGAATCAGGAAGTTTCTGAAAGTGCCGTCATTCGGTCTCACCTCTTTGACTAAAAACTGCAAACTTCCCTTGCCTTCCTGCTGCTGCTGTTGGGGCTGGCTGTCCGCCGGCGGCTCTTGCTCCACCGGCACCGGCTCCGGGGCCGGCGTGGGAGTTGGTGTCGGTGTAGGCGTTGGTGTGGGGGTAGGCGTAGCGGTCGGCGTAGGCGTGGGGCTAGGCGTTGCCGTCGCCGTCGGTGTGGATGTAGGAGTAGGCGTCGGTGTAGGAGTAAGCGTAGGCGTGGGCGCCGGTGCCGGCAGCTGGCCGTCGATGCCTATGGTGTAGGTTCGCGTCGTGGTGCCGTCCTCCGCCGTAACGACCACCGCGATGTTCGCGGGCCGGGGAGCGAGCGACACGATGAACCAGCCGCCGGGAACGGCCCGCGCGCCGGTGATGGCCGCGCTCGCCTCCGGGCGGTTCACCTGCGCCCGCACGTAGGCTTGGGACTGGCCCTGTCCCACGGTGGCGGCGTACTCGGTGCGTGCCGGGTCGAAGGACTCGGTGAAGGGAGAGCCGGAAATGTACAGGTTGCTCAGGCTGGCGTCGGACGATGCGTCCTGCGTCTGCGCCGACGCTGCGTCCAGCAAAAGTATGGTGCCTAGCAGCAGCGCGGCGAGGAGGAAGGGGAAGGTCGAGCGGCGTCGTGGAAGGGCCGCGGCGAGGAGGCGCGCGGCCCTTCCGCGCACGGAGGAATGGGGTCTCAGGCTGTCGTGGTCCCTCTTGTTGGCCATTGCTGCTTGAACCTCTCTTGTTCAGGTTGCAGAGTCGGGGAGGAATGAGCGCGAAAGCAAGCGTTCCCCTCCCATAAACTGGGTAAACCCAACAAACAACGTATCACCCGTGTATGATATGGCCGTGATATTAAGGGCGTAGTTTGATGAACCCAGATGATATTTGGCCGGAAAGGGCAAATTGCTCCGAAAGACGCCGAATCCGGCGGCCCGGGAGGACGGGCCTCCGCAGGCCCCGAATGAACGAGCCGACGCGCCGGGGGTTATTCCCGGCTACTCGGCGGCCCTGGGGTGGTGTGGTCGCCCTTGACCCGCACCCACCGGCTGGATGCGGGGCTGTCCTCCATTTAGTTGCCGCCGGTGAAGGAGCGGAACAGGCAATTGTGCTGTGTCATTGTTCGTGTCGTAATCGGACGTTTCATGCGTCAGCGGCCGCGCTGCTTGTTCCAGCAATCGATGATCGCTAGCCGCTGCTCGAGGGTGATCGCGCCGGAGGCTGCGTCGGTGTTGGACTGGATCACGTCCTGGAGCGTGAGCGTGCCGTCGCAGGTGACGACCGGCTGCTGCTGCTGTTCGGGTTCCGCCTGTTCCGGCTCCGGCTCGGGGTTCTGCGGCGGCTGTTCGACGGGCTCCTGCTTTTGCGTTTCGGGATCGGGTGGATCGGGATTCTGCGGCGGCTGTTGCGGCTCAGGTGTAGGTGTGGGTGTCGGCTCAGGTGTCGGCGTGGGTGCCGGCTCCTCAGTCGGCAGCGTGATCGTGATGTGGCGTCTGAGTCCCTTGCCGGCGTCGTTCTGGGCTCGTACCCAGACCTTGTAGGTCGCGCCGGGCGTGAGGTTTTTGAACGTCGTGTGCGTCTTGGGCGCGTCCGGCCGTTTGGTGATCTTGCCCTTGCCCTCGCCGACCGGCCTGATGTGGGCGATGTAGCCAGTCGCCTCGCCGCCGCGCTGCGGGGCGCTCCAGTTGACCGTCGCCGTGGTCGGGGTCGTCGTCGCCGACAGGTCGTAGACCATGCCCGGCTCGTATTCGGCGATCTGCTTCTGCGGCTTATCCGACGACTGGAATTCCGGATCGTCGTCGGTGATGGTGAACAGGACGCGCGGGGTGCTGATCGTGTAGTGGGTGGAGTCCACCGAGCAGACCATCCCGACTCGATCCGGGCAGTCGTCGTCTGGTCCCGTAGAAAGGCGAACTTGCTCGAGGCAGATCGGGAACTGTTCATTTTCCTCGTGTTCCGTGTCGGCGATGATCTTTATGTCGAAGCTGACCGACGTGGCACCTGCGGGCAGGGCAATCTGGCGGGCGTAGGCATTGGTCATCCAGTAGTCAATCGTCGCCGTTGCCCAGTGCGTGATCCCGGCGGTGCTGCAGCGGGTTTCCGCCCAGGAGCGGTCTGCGTCGGTGCCGCCGTCGTACCAATCCGGTTGATTGTGGTCGAAAAAGATGTAGCTGTCCTGCTGCATCGCCGGGCTGATGTTCAGCGTGATCGTCTTGGTCGTGAGAACGGCTCGGTGCGGTTCCGTACTCAGAGCGATGTGGCCGGGGCCGTCGCCCTCGTCCACCGAGTAGGACGTTTCGGAGAAGCTGATCGTGGGCACACTCTCCAGGGTGAGCGTGTAGTCAGCCGCTGAAGCCCAGTGGATGCCGGTGTCGCGCCATGACAGCAGTGATCGGGGGCCCGTCACCTCCGTGACGGTGGCGCTGGACAAGGGCAGTCTGACTGACTTGAAGGTGGCGTCAGTGGCAGAGGTTCGGCTACCCACGACCAGGACGTGCTGCTTCAGGGCTGCGGTGGCGGTCGGATCGAAATACACATCCAGCACACCCGTGGATCGAAAGCTACTGTCGACCTGAAGGAAGATCTGGTTGACCTCGAACGTTGTTCCTGAGAGGGTGAAATCGTCGTCGCTAAGCACCGACGTGCTGCCGCAGCCCTGAGTGCCGCTGCCTTCTTCGCAGCCCAGGACGCCGGTGAAGGCCTGCACGTTCAGGCTGCCTCTCCAAACGGCTGGAACCTGCCGCAAGCTCACCGACAGCGTCTGGCCGACCGTCCAGCTCGTCGTCGAGATGGTCCAGAGATAGTCGGTGGTCGACGTCGTGGCATCGGACATCCGGTATTGCTGCGCACCGATGGTCAGGATGTAATTTCTGAGAAAATCGCGACCGTCCGCCCCGGAAATCCCAAACTCGATTCGCGAATTGGCGTGGTCCTCGCGTAGTGTGACGACCGTGAAGTCGTTGCCGTTCAGGGTGAAGTCGTGGTCGCTAAGCGTCCCCGTCCCCGTCGAGCACTTCTTGGAGTGTGCGACGGCGCTGTCAGTGCAGCCCCGTGAAGTAGACCCGCCACTGGTCAGGTCCCGCACCGTCAGCGTGGCGGACCAGGGGATGCCGCCGTCGTCCGTGATGGTGAACGTCAGCGAGGTCGTCGCGCCGGCCGTCACCCCGGAGGGCAGCGAGCCAAGCGTCACGGTGAACGTCTCGTCGGCGGTGTCGAGGTCGGTGGTCGTGGTGAAGGGAAGTGTGACGGTGGTGAGGCCGGCGGGGATTGTGACGGTGAACGTGCCCACCGCGACGTCGCCGGGCTCGGCCGTGACCGCGGTCGCCGTCACCGAGAGGGCTACGTCGGTGGTCAACGCCGCCGACAGCATGATCCTGAGTTCCGCCGGCGAGCCCTCGGGCACCGGGTTCAGAACGGCCTGGAGCGACACCGTCGGGTTGTTCTGGGCCTGGGACGGCTGTGCTCCGGGCGCAAAGAGGACCGCCAAGGCGACCAGAGCGGCGGTTAAGAGGAGCGCTGGTAAGCGGAGAACCCGGCGCGCAGGATCAGCGGGCCGGGAGGACGTGGAGGGGCGCATTACCCCCCCCCCCCATTTCGAACATGCGTGCTACACGCGCCAACGACGCGGCGCGCGGCATAGCCGGGCACTGAGGAATGCGGTCTCAGGCTGTCGTAGTCCCTATTGTTGTCCATTGCTGCCTTGAACCTCTCTTGTTCAGGTTGCAGAGTCGGGGAGGAATGAGCGCGAAAGCGCCGCCTGCCCAGGCCGGGCTGTTCGAAAACCATGTGCCTCCCTCCGGTCAACCGGGTACAACCAGCGGATAGGATACCACCCGCGAATGATATGGCCGTGATATCAAGGACGAAGTTTGATGAACCCAGGTGATATTCGGCAGGAAAGGGCAAATTGCCCCAATGGACGCCGAATCCGGCGGCCCCGAAGGACGGGCCTCCGCAGGCCGCATGGACGAGCCGACGCGTCGGGGGCTATTCCCGGCTACTCGGCGGCCACTGGGGTGGTGTTCTCGCCCTTGATGCGGACCCACTCGCTGGACTCGGGGCTGTCCTCGTTGTAGTCGCCGCCGGTGAAGGAGCGGATGAACACCCCGGTGGCGACGCCGTTCCGGAGGCCGGTGATGGTGTAGGTGTACACCCCGTTCTCCACCGCGATGCCGTCGTTGGGTCCCACGGCGTTGGGGCCGGCGGGGTTGGCCCAGACGCCTGGCTCCTGGCTCCAGCGCAGGGCGTGCTTGATCTCGTCGTTGGACACTCCCTCTCTTGGCGAGACGCTCCATGTCACGGTCAGCGTGCCGTCCCCCGGCGTGATCTGCACGTTGTACGGCTCTTTCTGGCCGGGAACGGGTGGACCCGTGTCCTGCTCTTCGGATTCCTGCTCCGGCGTGGTGGTGTCCGTCACCGACACGCTCACGTCGTCAACCGAGATGCCGCCGTACTTGCCGTCGCTGCTGGTTGCGCCGTTGCTGATGGCGACGCTCTCGTTGTCCCGGTCCTCGTCGTCGGCGCCGCTGACGGTGAAGGTCTGCGGGGTGCTCCAGTCCGACGGCGTGAAGGTGTTCGACGCCGGGGCGACGCTCAATGCGCCGTCGTCTCCGCTGCTGGCCGTGACGGTCACGTCAGCAGTGGGCTTGGAGTCGAGGACCACGGTGTAGGTCGCGCTGCCGTCCTCACTGATATTCAGCGTCGTCGGGGTCACCGTCACCCCGGCGGTGTCGTCGTCGGTGATGGTGATGGTTGCCGTGTCCTTGCCGTCGCCCTCCTTCTCCCATCCGGCGGTTGCGGCGGCTATGGTCACGGTAAAGGTCTCGTCGTCCTCGTCCACGGCGTCATCGGCCGTGGGTATGGTGATGTTCAGGGTCGTATTGCCCTCGGCGACGGTGACCGGGGAGGTTATCGAACCCACGTCATCGGAAGTCGCTATGGCGGCGCCGTCGTAGCCAGTTGTCACCGTGAACGCCACGCCGCCGGTTGGGGCGGCCTCGCTGAGGGTGATGGTCAGGGCGGCGTTCCCGCCCTCGGCGGCACTGGCCGTCGCGCTGACGGAGAAGGTCCTGGCTGCCTGTTGCTGCTCCGAGGACGAATCGCCCTCACCGCCTTGGATGATGCCATCGGGCAGGGTTATGCTGTCGTGGACTCGCTCGCCCTTGCCGGCCTCGTTCTGGGCCCGCACCCATACCCTGTAGGTCACGCCGGGTTCCAGATTGCGGAAGGTGGTGGTCGTCTTGCCGGCCTGGGGACGATGGGTTTTGCCGCCGCCGCCGTCCGCCGGTTTGAGGTGCGCGATGTAGTTGTTCACCGCGCCGCCGGACGCCGGGGCCTCCCAGCTTACGATTACCTTCTTCCCTTTGACGGTCAGTTGCAGGTTGACCACCGGGCTGGGCAGCTCCACTGCCGGCGGCTCTGACTGCTGCTGTTGGGGCGGGTCGCCCGCGGGCGGCTCCTGCTCCACCGGCGCCGGCGTGTTGTCCGCCACCGTCACTGAGAGCGATGGTACCGTCACCCCGTTGTACTTGGTGTCCTGGTATCCGTTCACGCTGTGGCTGATGATGACGCTCTCGTCAGTCGCGTCTGCGTCGGCCACGCCGGACACCGTGAAGGTCCGGGGAACGCTCCAGTCGGACGGTGAGATGACGTATGTCTCTGGATCAACGCTCACCGCGCCTGCATCCGCGCTGCTGGCTTCGATGGTCACCGGGTTGCTCGGCGCGCTGTCCAGGACCAGGGTGTAGGTTCCGGTTCCTGCCTCGGCGATGGTCAGCGCGGTCGGATTCACCGTTACCCCGGCGGTATCGTTGTCGGTGATGGTGATGGTGGCCGTGTCCTTGCCGTCGCCTTCCTTCGTCCAGCCGGCAGTGACGGCAGCGATGACGACGGTGAAGGTCTCGTCATCCTCATCCATGTCGTCGCCCACGGTGGGGATGGTGATTGCCAAGGTGGTGTCGCCTTGGGCAACGGTGACAGGGGAGGTAATGCTGCCCACGTCCAGGGCGGTCGCGGTGGCGGCGCCGTCGTAGCCAGTTGTCACCGTGAACGCCACGCCGTCAGCAGGCGCGGACTCGCTCAAGGTGATGGTGAGCGTCGCGTCCGACCCTTCGGCGGCGCTGGCGGTCTCGCTGACGGAGAAAGTACCCTGGGTCTCCGCAGTCTCTTCGGGCGGCTGGGGGTCCCCCTGAGTCTCTTCCGGCGGTGTTCCGCCACCGACGCCTTTCAGCGTCGGGTATTCGCTGTCCGATCCAAATTCCCAAGGGTCGTCGGCAGTCTTGTCACCGTCGGTGTCCACGTTCCAGTTGGTGTAGATGCCGACGTAGCCGGTGGGAGTCTGCAACTCGGCGGTGGTTTTGCCCATTCCGCCGCCGCCGCTGCTCCGACCTGAGGTCTGGGTATCCCAGTAGCTGTTGGTAGCGCCGCCGCTGCCGGTCAAGCCGCCGACATTGTTGCCGCTGCCGGTCACGGCTCCGGTGGCGTAGCTGGCGGTGATTCCTCCCCAGTTGTGGCCCACCAGTCCGCCGGTGTTGTTGCCGCTGCCGGTGACGCTGGCGGTGGAGTAGGCGGCGGTGATACTGCCGTCGTTCCGTCCTACCAGTCCGCCGACATCAAGTCCCCCGGAAACCGTTCCGGTGACATAGACGCCGCTGATTCTGCCGCTGTTGCTTCCGGCCAGCCCGCCAACCGGGTAGCCACCGCCGGACACGCTGACGTTTTCCAGGGCGAGGTTGCGGACGACGCCCATGAAGGTAATTTCATTGAACAGCCCAGCGCGTACGGGTCCATTCTCGTATTTCGGTGAGGAAATGTAGAGGTTGCGGATGGTGTGGCCGTTGCCGTCGAAGACGCCGCTGAACGGCCAGATGGGGCGCCAGCCGTTATCATAGTTCCACCCCGAGTGGGGGTGGCCGTCATAGTAGGCGTCGCCGGCGTCGGCTTTGCCGTTGCCGTTGGTGTCGAAGTCCAGGTCGGTCACCAGTTCGTAGCCGATGCACCCCGACCGGGGGCAGCCCATTCCGGCCATGGGATCGGGGAATGCGGCAGGAGTATCCCAGCGCTTGGGATTGGGTACGTTGGGGTCACCACGATAGGGTGATTGGCGGAAACTGTTGTAGTAACAGCAGCCGTATCCGTCTCCTTCTCTGTCCAGCCGGATGGCGTTCAGCTGGTCCAGATTGGACACTTCGATCAGCCCGTCGTCATCGGTGTCGTAGTCGGTTCCGGGTCCGGTGGGAGATTCCCGCCGCACCGGGTGGGTGGACGGTTTCGGCAGTTGCGCGCGCTGTTCCGCCACGCCGGGTCCGACATTCTTCAGCACCGGGTATTGGCTGGACGTGCCGAAGTCCCATAGGTCCGAGCTGCCCTTGCCGTCGGAGAGATCATTCCAGTTGGCGTATATGCCGGTGTAATCGGTGGGCGTCTGCAACTCTGCGGTGGTTCGGTCCGCGCCGGGGGGACTGGTGGCAAACGTGTCCCGATGCAGCGTGTGCGTGGCGGTTTGACCCTCGGCCTGAAGGTTCCAGTAACTGTCGGTAATGCCGCTGCTGTGGATGGCGCAGCTGGAACAGCGGTGATGATTGTCTTCGGGATAGACGAGTGGGTGCTTGCCGACCAGCCCCGCGACGTAATCAACGCCCGACACGCTGCCCAGGGCGTAACTGGCCGTAATCGGTCCTCCACCGTTCCGGCCGACCAGCCCTCCGACATAGACGGCACCGGCCACGTCGCCGGCCGCGTAGCTGGCGAAGACGTCGCCGTCTTGCATAATAAATCCCGCCAGTCCGCCCACTACAAAGGCTTCGCTGGCAGTTACGTCGCCGGCGGCGTAACTGCCTCGGATGGTGCCCACCCCTTCCCCAACCAAGCCACCAAAAGCTCCGACCCAATCTCCGTGGACCGTCTCCATGACATTGGCCCCGAGGGACTTGCGCCCGGAGGGTTTTGTTGCCTCGGTGATGGATACGTCGGCCGTGGAATAGCTGTCCTGGATGAGGCCGGTGCTCCGTCCCACCAGCCCGCCGACGGATCTTCCGCCCGAGACCGTTCCGGTTGTGTGACTGCCAATGATCTTGCCGTGGTTCGAAGCGGCCAGCCCGCCGACATTACGCTGACCGGACACGGAGCCATGCACGTAGCTGGCGTGAATTTCGCCGCGGTTGATTGCGGCCAGTCCGCCGGCAGCGCCCTGACCGGACGCGTCAACTGACAACAGTCCCAAGTTGCGGATGATGGCGCCATTGATCGTGCCGAACAGCCCAGTGTTCTCGCCCCTGCCAACGTTGATGAAAAGGTTGCTGATGGTGTTGCCGTTGCCCTCGAAAACGATGGGGTTGCCAATTCCGTAATTGATGGGCGTCCAGCCTTTGCCGCCGTTCCAGTAGGTATCGCCGGCGTCGGCCTCGCCGTTGCCGTTGGTGTCGAAGTCCAAGTCAGCGGTCAGCTCGTAGCCGTTGCAGCCGCTGGACGGGCAGCCCCTGAACCAAAACGTCGGGTCGGGGAATGCGGTGGTCCAGCCGTAACCGGCGTAACCGTCGCCGTTGGCATCCCAGCGGATGGCGTTCAGTTGCGCCAGGTTGCACACTTCGATGAGGCCGTCGTCGTCGGCGTCATAGTCGCCGCCGGCGGGCACGGGGCAGTCGGCGTCTTGTTGCTGCTGTTGGGGTGGCTTGTCCGCGGGCGGCTCCTGCTCCACCGGCGCTGGCGCCGGCGTGGGAGTGGGCGTCGGTGTGGGTGTAGGCGTCGGGGTTGGAGTTGGCGTAGGAGTAGGCGTAGGCGTCGGTGTAGGCGTCGGCGTTGGAGTAGGAGTAGGCGTAGGCGTCGCCGTGGGCTCGTCAGGCGCGGACGCCGGCAGCTGGCCGTCGATGCCTATGGTGTAGGTGCGCGTCGTGGTGCCGTCCTCCGCCGTAACCAGCACCGCGATGTTCGCGGGCCGGGGAGCGAGCGACACGATGAACCAGCCGCCGGGAACGGCCCGCGCGCCAGTGATGGTCGCGCTCGCCTCCGGGTGGTTCGCCTGCGCCCGCACGTAGGCTTGGGACTGGCCCTGTCCCACGGTGGCGGCGTACTCGGTGCGTGCCGGGTCGAAGGACTCGGTGAAGGGCGAGCCGGAAATGTACAGGTTGCTCAGGCTGGCGTCGGACGATGCATCCTGCGTCTGCGCCGACGCGGCGTCCAGCAAAAGTATCGTGCCTAGCAGCAGCGCGGCGAGGAGGAAGGGGAAGGTCGAGAGGCGTCGTGGAAGGGCCGCGGCGAGGAGGCGCGCGGCCCTTCCGCGCACGGAGGAATGCGGTATCAGGCTGTCGTGGTCCCTCTTGTTGGCCATTGCTGCTTGAACCTCTCTTGTTCAGGTTGCAGAGTCGGGGAGGAATGAGCGCGAAAGCCATGCGTTCCCCTCCCATAAACTGGGTAAACCCAGCGAACAATGTATCACTCGTGTATGATATGGCCGTGATATTAAGGGCGTAGTTTGATGAACCCAGGTGATATTTGGCCGGAAAGGGCATAATTGCCCCAATAGACGCCGAATCCGGCGAGCCGCCGCCGTAGCCCGCCGTCACCGTGAACGCCACGCCGCCGGTTGGGGCGGCCTCGCTCAGGGTGACGGTCAGCTTGGCGTTCCCGCCCTCGGCTGCGGTTGACGCCGCGCTGACGGAGAAGGTCTTCGGCTCCGGGCGTGCCCCGGTCACATTCACCTCGATGCGGTACCGCGTGTGCTTCACGCCCTCCAGCTTCCCCGCCGCGTCCGGTTCGATCACCACCACCTCCAGCTCGGCCGCGCCGCCGCCCGGCGCCAGCGCCACCTTGCCGCCGGAGGCATGGACATTCTTCAGTGTCAGAAACGGGGCCGTCCCGCGCGAGCTCGCGTACACCCTGGCCGAGCCGAGCCACGCCTCCCACGACGGCGCTAGCGACACGCTTGTCGTCCCCGTCGTCCCTTCGGCTCAACCCTGAGCCGAAGGGACGACATCGCAACCGGGGTGTCGTTACACGCGTGTTACGCGGGGTCTATTCGCAGGGCACCGCGAAAGCGGTATAGGAGGTGGTGCTCGGCCCGTAGATGGCCGCTGAGGCTTGCCCGATTTTTCCGGTGTTGACTTTGTTGGCCATGTCCTCAGCCGCGCTCCTCGGCATGCACGGCGATTTGCCCACCCCATCGGGGCTATCCCCCTTTGCCGTGTCTGAGGTTACATGGACCGCATAGAGCTCAATCTGGCGGTTGCTTTCCTCATCTGCGCAGCGCCCAGTCTCATCGACTTGGGCCTGGCTCTCCGGCTCGACCCGCGGCACGGGCTCGATCTCCTGGATTTCCTGGGGTTGGGTCTCCGGCTCCTCCGGCTCGGCCGGCTGGGCCGGCTCGGGCTGGGGCTGACGCTCCACTGGCTCGGGCTGGGCCTGCTCGGGCTGGGCCTGCTCGGGCTGGGCCTGCTCGGGCTCGGCCTGTTGCGGTTCGGGCTGTTGCGGTTCGGGCTGTTGCGGTTCGGGCTGTTGCGGTTCGGGCTGTTGCGGTTCGGGCTGTTGCGGTTCGGGCTGTTGTGGCTGGGGCTGACGCTCCACCGGCTCGGGCTGCTGGACCTGCTGCGGTTGGGGCTGACGCTCCACCGGCTCGGGCTGCTGGACCTGCTGAGGCTGGGGCTGACGCTCCACCGGCTCGGGCTGTTGGACCTGCTGAGGCTGGGGCTCGGCCGCGGGCGGCGGCAGGTTGGGGGCTCGAACCGCGCCAACATCGCTGGCTCTGGACCCCTCGCTCCGTCGGCCGTCGTTGTCCACGATTTCAAACAGCTGCTCAGCAGAGGTCACAGACCTGCCGGCTCTGAGGATGGCGAAGTCGAGCACGTGCCTGCCGTTGCGGAACTCCGAGGTGGTCCTGGTGACCATTGGCAGGTTGGAGGTGGCGCTGATGGCGATGATCTCCGGCCCCAGGAGCTCAAGCTCCGAGTCGTCGATAGCCCTGAGAACGGTACTGGCCGTTGTTTGGCCTGTTTTCACGTGGACGAGTTGGTTGATGGAGTAGTCGCTGGGGCTGGGGAATGGGGCGTGCCTGTGATAGACGCCAAAATACACGTTTAAGCCGCCATCAAACGGCACCGGCTTGTCAAAGGTAGCCGTCAGGGTCACCGACGATCCCTCAACCACCCTGGTGGAGGTCGTCGTCATGGTGAGCGCCGTCGGCCACAACTCATCGGGCGGTTGATCCCTGCCGGAATCGGCCGCGGCCGGGCGCGCGGGCCAGATCAGAGCGGCGCTAACCAATAGGGCGAGCGCGGCACTGGCCAGGGCGATGCGAAGAGGGGACATGCTACCCCCCCCCCCATTCGAACATACGTGCTATATGCGCCAGGGGCGCGGCGCGCGGCATTGCCGGGCGCGGAGGAATGCGGTCTCAGGTTGTCGTGGTCCCTCTTGTTGGCCATTGCTGCTTGAACCTCTCTTGTTCAGGTTGCAGAGTCGGGGAGGAATGAGCGCGAAAGCAAGCGTTCCCCTCCCATAAACTGGGTAAACCCAGCGAACAATGTATCACTCGTGTATGATATGGCCGTGATATTAAGGGTGACGTTTGATGAACCCAGGTGATATTTGACCGGAAAGGGCATAATTGCCCCAATGGACGCCGAATCCGGCGGCCCGGGAGGACGTGCCTCCGCAGGCCGCATGGACGAGCCGACGCGCCGGGGGCTATTCCCGGCTACTCGGCGGCACTGGGGGTGGTGTTCTCGCCCTTGACCCGCCCCCACCGGCTGGATGCGGGGCTGTCCTCCATTTAGTTGCCGCCGGTGAAGGAGCGGAACAGGCAATTGTGCTGTGTCATTGTTCGTGTCGTAATCGGAGACGTTTCATGCGTCAGTGGCCGCGCTGCTTGTTCCAGCAATCGATGATCGCCAGCCGCTGCTCGAGGGTGATCGCGCCGGAAGCGGCGTCGGCGTTCGCCTTGATCACGTCCTGGATCGTGAGCGTCCCGTCGCAGGTGACGACCGCCTGCTGCTGCTGTTCGGGTTCCGGCCGCTCCGGGTCGGGGTCGGGTTTCTGCGGCGGCTGTTCGACGGGCTCCTGCTTTTGCGTTTCGGGATCGGGTGGATCGGGATTCTGCGGCGGCTGTTGCGGCTCAGGTGTCGGCGTGGGCGTCGGCTCAGGTGTCGGCGTGGGAGTCGGCTCAGGCGTGGGCGTCGGCTCAGGTGTCGGCGTGGGAGTCGGCTCCTCGGTCGGCAGCGTGATCGTGATGTGGCGTCTGAGTCCCTTGCCGGCGTCGTTCTGGGCTCGTACCCAGATCTTGTAGGTCGCGCCGGGCGTGAGGTTCTTGAACGTCGTCTGCGTCTTCGGCGCGTCCGGCCGTTTGGTGACCTTGCCCTTGCCCTTGCCGTCCGGTCGGATGTGGGCGATGTAGCCGGTCGCTTCGCCGCCGCGCTGCGGCGCGCTCCAACTGACCGTTGCGGTGGTGGTGGTGGTCGTCGCCTGCAGGTCGTAGACCATGCCCGGCTCGACTTCGGCGATCTGCTGCTGCGGTTTGTCGGACGAACTGAATTCCGGCTCCTGCTTTTGCTCCTGGGGCTGTGGGCCGCCAATGGTCGCGGTCGACGTGTTCGACAGCGCCCGGCCGTCCCGCGCGCACACCGCGCCCGACGGCTCGTCGTCGCAGTCCCGCCCGCCCGCGAGCGTTACCGTCACGGCGTCCGACGACGCCGGCTGCACCGTCACCCGCCACAGCCCGGCGCCGACCTGCTCCACGTTCGTCACCAAGCCACGCGTAACCGCGAACGACGACGCGCGCGGCGACCGGCTGAACTTGCCCACCGTCTCGCTCAGGCGCACGTCCAACGTGAACGCCGACTGTCCGTCATGCTCCGCGGGAACGTTCTCGAACGACGCCGTCAGCGAGTCGCCCTGCTCCTCCTCGACGGAGCCCGGCCCCTCGCCACCTTGATACGCCGCAAGCGTGACGGGAGCCGATACGGCCGCCGCCCCCAAGCGCTGGCCGAAAAATGGGGTACCGCCCCAAGTGTAATTTCCCCAATTCCAGGCCTGGACTCGCACCTCGTAGGTGGGGTGCGAGTCGTCCCATCGCGTCTGCCGGATGTATTTAGCCGGAATGATTATTGACCCTTTCGACCTGGCATGTTGACTAGATTTTGCATGTGTGTAATAAGTGTCAACATCGCGCCAGGTCTTATTGCCAAATACGTCGAAACTCCCGCGGACGTTGCGAATCGACACCCAATAACCGCTGTGGTAGTACACATGTCCACCACCGCTCCTGTAAGCGCCGTCCCGCACGTTCGGCGCAGGGTCCCAAAAAACCGCTATTGAACCATCCCCTGCGTCGACTGCAACTACCCGGGGCGGTGCGCCGGGGTCGGGCTGTTCCTTGAGTTCCAGGCGCAGTTGCACCGTGTCTCCTACAGCCCAGGATGCTGTGTTATCAGGTGAAGATAACGTGGGAAAGTGTTGGCCGGTGATGCCAGTCGAATGACTATTCCAACTGCTCAAGTCATACCGCTGCTCATCGATGTACAGATACAAGGCGTCCTTGAAGTTAATGGCGCCTCCGGCAAACAGTAATCGCACAAAGCGGTAGTCTGGGCTGTGGTAAATTCCTTCGACCCTAAAATCCCGGCCGGAATACGTGAACCGGTCGGTGGTCAGAGCATTCGAGCATGCTCTTACGGTCCCCACCATTTGTATCGTCACGCATCCCCGGCTACCCCCTATCTGTTGGACCGTCAGCGTGGCGGACCAGATGGTGCCGCTTTCCGCCTCGGCGGGCGCCGGTGGGGTGAGCAAGGCCGCCATGCCCACCAGGGCGGCGACCAGAAGGAGCGCGGAAGGGCGGAGAAGCCGGCGGAACGGGAAGAGGGATCGCGGAGAGGCCGCGGGGGCCATTACCCCCCCCCCCTTCGAACATACGTGCTATAGCGCCAACGACGCGGCGCGCGGCATTGCCGGGCGCTGAGGAATGCGGTCTCAGGCTGTCGTGGTCCCTATTGTTGTCCATTGTTGCTTGAACTCCTCTTGTTCAGGTTGCAGAGTCGGGGAGGAATGAGCGCGAAAGCGCCGCCTATCCAGGCCGGGCTGTTCGAAAACCATGTGCCTCCCTCCCGTCAACCGGGTACACCCAGCGGATAGGATACCACCCTCGAATGATATGGCCGTGATATTAAGGCGCAATTTTGATGAACCCAGGTGATATATGGCAGGAAATGGCATAATTGCCCCAGTAGACGCCGAATCCGGCGGTCCTACGGGACGGGCTTAGGCAGACGCATCGAGGTGAAAAGTTGGAACAACGCAACGAACGGATGACGGAGAGCGAGGCCGCTCTGCGGGAGCGGCTCGCGAGGCTGAGCCAGGCTAGCCTGCGTATCAATGAGAGCCTGGACTTCGACACGGTGCTCCAGGGCGCGCTGGACTCGGCCCGCGCCCTGACCGGGGCCCGCTACGGGGTGATGACTCTCTTGGACGGCGCGGGTCGGGTGGAGGACTTCCTGTCGTCGGGGATGACGACTGAGGAGGCTGAGCAGCTGTGGCAGACCCCGGATGGGCATGCGATATTCGAGCGGCTGGGCGGCGTCTCCGATCCCCTGCGCATCCCCGACCTGGTGGGCTACGTCAGGTCCCTGGGCGTTGCCGATTTCAGCCTGCCGCTGCCGGCGGAGCAGGTTTCGCCCTTCCTGGCGTCGCAGATGTTCCACGGTAGCGAGCGGGTGGGCAACATCTTCCTTGCCGGTCGCGAGGACGGGCTGGAGTTCAGCCCGGAGGACGAGCAGACCCTGGTGATGTTCGCCGCGCAGGCGGCGCTGGTGATCGCCAACGCCCGCACGCACCGGGATGAGCGACGGGCCAGGGCGGATCTGGAGACCCTCATCGACACCTCCCCGGTGGGCGTGGCGGTTTTCGACGCCCTTACGGGAGCGCCGAAGTCCTTCAACCGGGAGGCCCGGAGGATTGCCGACATGCTGCGGGGTCCCGACCAGTCGCCCGAGATGCTTCTGGACGTTATCACCTGCGTACGCGCCGACGGGCGCGAGTTCTCCCTGCGGGAGTTCCCCTTGGCCGAGCTCCTGAGCGTGGGGGAGACGCTGCGGGCCGAGGAGATCATCCTGCGGGTCCCGGAGGGGCGGAGCGTCACGGCGCTGCTGAACGCCACGCCCATCCTATCGGAGCAGGGCGCGGTGGAGTCGGTGGTCGTCACCCTGCAGGACATGGCCGACGTGGAGGAGCTGGAGCGGTTGCGGGCCGAGTTCCTGGCCATGGTGAGCCACGAGCTCCGGGCGCCCCTGGCTGCGGTCAAGGGCTCGAACGCCACGCTGCTGGAGTCGGCGGGTGATCTGGACCCGGCCGTGGCCCGGCAGTTCCACCGCCTGATCGAGGAGCAGGTCGACCACATGCACGGTCTCGTGTCCGACCTCCTCGACGTGGCCCGCATCGAGACGGGCACTCTGGCTGTCGGTCCGGAACCGACGGATGTGACGCTGCTGCTGGAGCGGGCGAGGATCGGCTTCAAGAGCGCCGGGGGCCGGAACAGCCTGGCCGTAGATATCGAGCCGGACCTGCCGCAGTTGATGGCGGACCGGCGGCGTGTCGTCCAGGTGCTGGGCAACCTTCTCGCCAACGCCGCCCGCTACTCCTCCGAGTCGTCGATCATCCGGGTGAACGCGGTGCGGGACGGGGTGCACGTGGCCCTGTCGGTGGCTGACGAGGGACGGGGCATCCCGGCGGAGAGCCTGCCCCACCTGTTCCGCAAGTTCTCCCGGGCGCAGTCCGAGGACCAGGGTGGGGGCACTGGGCTGGGGCTTGCCATCTGCAAGGGGATAGTGGAGGCCCACGGGGGTCGCATCTGGGCCGAGAGCGACGGGCCGGGCCTCGGCGCCCGCTTCACCTTCACCCTGCCCGCGGTGGCGGAGATCGGCGGTGGCGCGACGGGGCCGTCGCAGGCGCGCACCTCGCGGCGCGGACGGGGAGAGACCTCAGAACGGGTTCGGGTACTGGCGGTGGACGACGATCCCAACGATCTCCGGTATATCCGCGACACCCTCATCGAGGCGGGCTATGCGCCGTTGGTGACTGGAGACCCGGGGGAGACCCTCCGCCTGGTGGAGGAGGAGATGCCCCGACTGGTGCTGCTGGACCTGATGTTTCCGGGGGCGGACGGCATCGAGCTGATGAGGGAGATTCTGGATGCGGCGGACGTGCCGGTCATCTTCCTCTCCGCCTACGGACGGGACGAGCTCATCGCTACGGCCTTCGGCATGGGCGCCGCCGACTACGTGGTCAAGCCCTTCTCGCCGACGGAGCTTTCGGCGAGGATCGCGGCGGCCCTGCGACGGCGGGAGGCCCCTGAGCCGTCGGCCCCATACGTTGTGGGCGACCTGACCATCGACTACGGCCAGCGCAGGGTGACGCTGGCCGGGGAGCCGGTGGAACTGCTCCCGCTGGAGTACCGGCTGCTCGCCGAGCTCTCCTTCAGCGCTGGACGGACGCTGACCTACGAGCATCTCCTGGACCGGGTGTGGAGGGAGAGGAGCGGCGACGACCTGCGGCCCATGCGCACCATCATACGCAGGCTGCGGATCAAGCTGGGCGACGACGCGGCCGACCCCGCCTACATCTTCACCGAGCGCCACGTCGGCTACCGGATGCCGAAGGGGGAGACGGCTGGTGAAGAGTGAGGACCGGCGCACCTCCCGCGTCCGGTTTCCGGCCCTGGAGCGGCATCGTTGGGGAACTTTTTTCGGGTTGGCAACGTCTGACTTGGTATCAGGCCCTCCCGGATGCGCGGAAACCCGAAGGCGAGGTCTGGTGAAAGGGAGATGAAGGATGAGTAAGAGCGACAACAGCGTGAATAGACTGTGGCGGCCGGGTTGGCTCGCCGTGCTTGCCGTGGCCCTGTGCCTGGCTGCCGCCGGCCTACTTGCGGCGTGCGGCGGGTCGGAGGATTCAATCGCGGCGGCGGAGATCCGCTCGGACAGGGAGCGAGCCGCGCCGTCGACGGGGAGCGCGGACCTGACGGCCCTGGCCGACGGCAACAGCGCCTTCGCCTTCGACCTGTACCATGCGTTGAGGGGACAGGACGGAAACCTGTTCTACTCGCCCCACAGCATATCGCTGGCTTTGGCCATGACCCACGCCGGAGCGAGGGGAGAGACGGAGCGGCAGATGGCGGAGGCGCTCCGCTTCTCACTGCCCGGGGACCGGCTTCACCCCGCGTTCAACGCGCTGGACCAGGAGCTAGCATCCCGCGGCGAGGGCCTACAGGAGGAGGACGGAGAGGGGTTCAGGCTGAGCATCGTCAACGCGGTCTGGGGACAGCGAGAGCACCCGTTCCGGGAGCCGTTTCTGGACGTCCTGGCGGAGAGCTACGGGGCGGGCGTGAGGCAGGCGGATTTTCGCGAGATGCCGGAGGAGTCGAGGCTCGCCATCAACGACTGGGTCGCCGAGAACACCGAGGACAGGATCAGGGACCTGATACCTCAAGGCGTCATAAACTCGCTGACTCGGATGGTGCTGACCAACGCCATCTATTTCAACGCCTCATGGACCTATCCCTTCCACGAAGCGGACACCCGCCAGCACCCCTTCCATCTGCTGGACGGCGGCAGCGTCGATGTCCCGATGATGCGGACGTCGGAGGACTTCGGCTATGCGGCGGGGGACGGATACCAGGCCGTGGACCTGCCCTACGCCGGAAATGAGCTTTCCATGACCGTACTGCTGCCCGATGAGGGGCGGTTCCGGGAGTTGGAGGAGTCGCTGGACGCGTCCCTGGCGGAACGGATCATCGCGGACCTCTGGTTCCGCCGCGTTACGCTCGACCTGCCGAGGTTCGAGTTCGAGTCCGAGTTCCGGCTCGGCGAGACTCTCAAGTTCATGGGCATGTCCGACGCCTTCGACAGCGCCGCCTCCGACTTCTCCGGCATGGACGGGCGGTCGTGTCTGGCGGGTGATCCCGAGTGTCTGTACATCCGCGAGGTTGTCCACAAGGCATTCGTGTCGGTGGACGAAGCGGGCACCGAGGCGGCCGCGGCCACCGCCGTCATGATGCAGGTCGAATCCGCTCCCCCGGACCCGGTCAGCGTCACGGTGGACAGGCCCTTCATCCTCCTGATCCGGGACCGGGAGACGGGCGCTATCCTGTTCGTCGGTCGGGTGGAGGAGCCGTAGGGTGGACGTCGGCGCATCGGACCGGGCCAACGGAGGGCGAGGGATGACGCTTCCTTACAGGATGTGCGTCGGCTTGGGTGTCCTGCTCCGAAGGAGATGCCGGAACCCGCAAAGTTTCCTAAAGATTCGCTGGTAGGTTGAGGGCTACAACAGGGCCGCGAGGTCTGGCAAGTTTAGGGAACAGGAGGCGCCGGAAGAGGTGATCGTAAGGGACACGGACACGTCGACCGAGAGCATCGTCAACGACGACGTCGACGCTGTCGGGGAGCCGGACGAGCTGTCCGTCAGGGTCGCGGATATCCTGGGCACGGACGGCCCGGCGGCTGGGCCGGGGCGACCTGTCACAACGGGCCGAGGTCACCGGCTCTACCGAGATCCGGCAGCTGGCCCACAGCTTCAACACTATGGCCTCAGAGCTGGAAGAGGCCGAGACCCGTCGCCGCAGTCTCACCGCCGACATCGCCCACGAGTTACGGACCCCGACGTCCAACATCCAGGGTTACATGGAGGCCATCAAGGACGGGGTGTTCCAGCCCACGCCGGAAACGGTAGACACCATCCACGAGCAGTCGCTCCTGCTGTCGCGGCTCGTCGATGACCTGCGCCTCCTCGCCCAGGTCGACGGCGGCGAGCTTCAGCTGCAACGAACCCAGACGCGGGTGGAAGAACTGGTGCAGTCCTGTGTGGACGCCCTGCGGCCCCGGAGCGAAGCCAAGGGCGTGGCCCTGGGCGTCGAAGTGGATGAAACCCTGCCGGAGTTGGACCTGGACCCCACCCGCATCGCCCAGGTGGTCGGCAACCTGCTGGACAACGCCGTCACCCACACGCCGGAGGGAGGCAGTGTAAAGGTGTCGGCCCGCGCTTCGGCCGACGGTGTAGAGGTGGAGGTGGCGGACACCGGGCCGGGACTCGCTCCCGATGACCTGCAACGGGTCTTCGATCGTTTCTACCGCGCCGACCCCTCCCGTTCCCGCAACACCGGGGGAACCGGGCTCGGGCTTACCATAGCCCGCAGGCTCGTGGAGGCTCACGGCGGGTCCATAGAAGCCGAGAGCGTGGTGGGACAGGGCAGCCGGTTCACCATCCGCCTGCCGGCTGGACGACCGGGAAGGTAAGATCGGGCAATGGGCAGCGGACATCTGCCGCAAGGATAAAGGATACGTCGAGCTGGGACGTTGGGGTCCGAATCCGGCGACGCGCACGGACTTTGTGTTCTCCCCGGCGACACGCCCCGTCGTCGCCGCCGGCACCGTCGTCCCTTCGGCTCAACCCTGAGCCGAAGGGACGACGACAGCGCAACCGGGGCGTCGTTACACGCGAGTTACGGGACGATGCTGAGTTGCACCGAATCGCCGACTGCCCAAGAGATTCCCGGGTTTTGGCACTCGAACCGCTTAGGAAAATCCCCGGCATCATGGCGTGGGGCAGACGAAACTCGACAAGTCGCCGATCCCTTTGCCGGCGTCTGCGAACTGTTTGGCCGCGTTGTGCACCGCCTGTTCGGTGCCTGGCTGCCCCCCTGGGCAAAACGCGAGCTGGGCGTCGTGTCGGCTGTCGGCGTGTCGCTGCGCCTGCCTCCACATGTACCCGTCGAAGCCCTTGGGAACGCATGGAGTCGTCACATACGAGCCGATCTTGGTGTTGTCGTTTCTGCTGGCTACGAAGTTGATGATGTGGAGGCAATGATTGTCGAGCGGAGAGCCGCTACCGCCGTAGTTGATGCTCACGCCTTGACCGATGTCACCCACCGAGCCGCCGCGGAAGACGCCCTGCTCTTGCTGCTGTTGCGGGCGCTGCCAGGTGGTCTCCAGCCTGTCGCTCGCGCCGGCCTCGTTTTGCGCCTTGACCCAGACCTTGTAGGTCTGGCACCACTTGACTTTGACCGTCACCGAGCGGGTGTCGGCATCGACGGTCTTGGTCTTGCGCTTCTGGCAATCGGGGTTGATCCGGACCTTGTAGCCGGTCGCGGGATTGCCCGTCGTCGCCTGCCAACTCACCGTGAGGGCGCTGTCGCCTACAGGCGCGACTTGCAGGCCGGTCGGCGGCGCGGGAGGGGTCTCGACTGGCTCTTGAGCGCTGGCCGTGGGCAGGTTTGCGCTGAGCGCGACGATCAGGACGGCGAGTGCGCCGGCAGCGAAGATGCGGAGGCGCCCATTACCCCCCCCCCCCCCTATCGAACATTAGTGCTAAATACGCCAAGGGCGCGGCGGCAAGACGGAGCGCGCGGTGCGCGGCATTGCCGGGCGCTGAGGAATGCGGTCTCAGGCTGTCGTGATCCCTATTGTTGTCCATTACTGTGTTGTCCATTACTGTCTTGAAACTCCCTGCTCATGGCGTTCTGAATCCAGCGAATAGGATATCATCCGTGTATGATATGGCAGTGATATTAAGGGCGAAGTTTGATGAACCACTGTGATATTTGGCCGTAAAGGGCATAATTTCCCCAATAGACGCCGAATAAACGCCGAATCCGGCGAGCCTGGAGGACGGGCGTCCGCATGCCGCATGGAGGTGACGACTTGGGACGACGCGATGAACCGACGACGGAGAGACCCTTGCAAAACTCACGTCATTCCGGCGAAAGCGAGACCTTTGCAAAACCCCGACGGCCGCCCCCAGACGATCCGGGTTTCCCCCGCTCCGCGGGGGAAATGTGCCACGCAGAGTAACTACGGCTACGACGTGGCAGAAGGACGAAGGGGGCACGTAATGGATGCGCTGCCGCCTTTGTCCTTTTCTGCGGCCATGGTGATGCGGCTTATTCCGGCAGGGTTATGCGGGCATGGACGCGCTCGCCCTTGCCTGCATCGTTCTGGGCCCGCACCCAGACCTTGTAGGTCACGCCGGGTTCCAAGTTGCGGAAGGTGGTGGTCGTCTTGCCGGCCTGGGGACGATGGGTTTTGCCTGTGCCGCCGTCCGCCGGTTTGAGGTGCGCGATGTAGTTGTTCACCGCGCCGCCGGAGGCCGGGGCCTCCCAGCTGACGATGACCTTCTTGCCTTCGCCGAGAAGTTGCAGGTTGACCACCGGGCCGGGTGTTTCCACCGGCTCCGCCGTCTGCTGCTGCTGTTCGGGGGTGTCGTCGGTCACCGACACGGCCACCGACGCGACCGCGATGCCGTTGTACTTGCCGTCGCTGCTGGCCGCGCCGTGGCTGATGGTCACACTCTCGTCGTCCGTGTCAGCGTCGGCGACACCGGACACGATGAAGATCTGTGAGATGTTCCAGCCGGACGGCGTGAAGGTGTACGACGCCGGGGAGACGCTGGCCGCGCCGTCGTCGCCGCTGGTCACGGTGACGGTCACGCCCGCCGTGGGCCGGCTGTCCAGGGTTATGGTGTAGCTTCCGCTGCCGTCCTCGACGACGCTGAGCGTGGTGGGGGTCACCGTCACCCCGGCGGTGTCGTCGTCGGTGATGGTGACGGTTGCCGTGTCCCGGCCGTCGCCCGCCTTCTCCCAGCCATGGGCGTCGGCGGATATGGTCACGGTGAAGGTCTCGTTGCCCTCGTCCACGTCGTCATCAACGGTGGGGATGGTGATGTCCAGGGCGGTCTCGCCCGCGGGCACGGTGACCGGGGAGGCGATGCTCCCCACGTCGTCCGCCGTTGCGGTGGAGCCGCCGCCGTAGCCCGCCGTCACCGTGAGCGCCACGCCGCCGGTCCGGGCGGCCTCGCTCAACGTGACGGTCAGCGTCGCGTTCGCTCCCTCGGCTGCGGTTGACGCCGCGCCGACGGAGTAGGTCTTCGGCTCCGGGGTCGCCTCGGTCACGTGGATGCTGTAGGTGGTCATGCCGCCGGAGCCGCTGACCATGAGCCACAGCTCGGTCGCTCCGCCGTCCGGCGCGAGAGCCAGCTCCGCCGCCGTGCCCGACGGCCGCACCCGCGTGGGGCGGGTGTAGGTGGTCCCGCCGTTGCGGGAGCCGGCGAACACGCTCGTCCCTTCGGCATAGTCGGGAGTGAGCGTGACGCTGGTCGTCCCCGCCGGGACCGTGGCGCGGTAGGAGGTCGTGTCCCGCGCAAAGTCGGGGCTGAGCGCCAGGGCCTCCGACCCGGCGGACAGCGCGATGCCGCACAGCGGGCCGGTGTCGGCCTCGCACTCCGGCCGCTCTAGCACCTGCGTCTCCTTGTCCGTCGACGCTTCCATGCGCGTCACCGTCAGGGTGTACTCCCGCACCGCCGGAACGGCCGGGGCGCGCACCTCAATGCTGATGGTGTTGTCGCCCACGTCCAGCGGCACGTCCACCGCCGGCGTGGCGGCGTCCACCGCGCTGCCGTTGACCTTCACCGACGTGGTCTCATAGGCGGCGGCGGGTTTCACCGTCACGCTGGACACGGCGCGCGGGACGGAGAAGGTGTAGTCGTTGCTGGCGTCCGAGAGCTCGACCGAGTTCTCCGGCAGGCCCTCCGCAGGGTCCGTCGAGGACACCGTCAGCGAGCGCAGCACCAGGCTGGCCGGCTCCAGCAGGGACAGGGTCTTCGCATCCAGCCGGGGCGCGTCCGACCACGCCCAGATCTCCAGGGGCGGCCCGCCCGACCGCCTCACGCACAGCTCCGCCGTGGCCTCCTGTCCGCCGGCCGGTATCTCGATCACCTTGCCGCCCCAGGTCCCGCGGTATCTCCTGGGAGGGTCGCAGTGGTCCCACCAGGCCGCGCCGAGGCCGTTGATGCCGAGGTTCACGGTCAGGCCGGGCTCGGTGGGCCGGTCCAGCCGAGCCGTCACCGTCACCGGGCCGCCGTTCGCCACCGCCTGCGGGTCGGCGCTCAGGGTGATCGCCGTGGGCGGGTTCGGCCCCAGCGCCCGCACCCTGATGCCCGGCGCAGTCATCGCCCCGCCGATCCCCGCCGTGACCGTCATCGTCACGCCGGCGGTCGCGCACAGCTTCCTCGACGTCTCCGTCTGGCCGGCGGCGATCAGGTTGATGGTGCCGCGCTCCCAGTCGCAGTCCGGGCCCCAGCGCGCCGCGCCGTCGTCGCCCTCGGTGTCGAACCTCACCTCCATGAGGCTGAGCGCGGGTTGGTCCAGGCGGGCGGTCACCGTCACCGACCCGCCCCAGGGGATGGCGGCGGGGTCAGCGCTCAGCGTCAGCGTGGAGGGCGGCAGGGGCGCGGCCGGGGCGCCCGAGCCGGTGGCCCAGGGCGCGGGGGTCTCACCGGCATAGGCGTACGGGCGCACCCGCACGTCGTAGGTCGTGCCGTTGCTCAGCCCCTCGATGGTCCAGGCGCAGCAGGTCGCGTACCGGGTGTGGCGCGCGCCCTGGATGATATTGACGGGCGCCACCCAGCCGGTGGACGGGTCGCCCGGGGTGGTGGCGTCCGCGTCGGGCGCCGAGGAGGACTTCCAGTTCACCTCGTAGATATGGTTCGGGCCGAACGGCCGGTTCCACGACAGCGCCAGAAAACCGTTGCCCGGCTCCACCGTCACCGTCAGCCACGTGGTCAGGCCGCCATCCGACGGCGGCGGCCCGGGCGGGGTGCCCGAGGTTTCAACAATCCGCACCGTCACTTGTGCGCCGTTTTGCAGGGTCAACCCTCCGGTCGGCCATTTTCTGCCTTTGTTGCTCTGCACGGAGGCGCCGTCGTTCCACCGGTACGTTTTGCCGGCTATTTCGAACGCCCACGGCGTGGTGGCGGGTGGCATATCTTCGTAGAAGACGATGCGCGTTTCTCTGTCTTCAGGGACCCCTACTGCATCATCAACTGCAATATGTCGGAACGTGTAGGTGCTGCCCTTGTACGCGAAGCTGTGCGCAGTCAAGAAGCTGTCCTCGTTCGGGCGCCGGTCGGTGCATTGGGGGCCTATCGTGCCGTAGTCGCTACAGCCAGTCCGAGCGCCGGAGACGTTACTCGAAGCGGTCAGGGTCGTCTGGAAGACGGCCTCCGTGATCGTGATCGTCAGCGAGGTCGTCGCGCCCGCTGTCACCCCGGAGGGCAGCGAGCCCAGCCTCACGATGAGCGTCTCGTCGTCGGTGTCGCCGTCCTTGTTCGTCTGGATGCGGAAGCTGGTCTCGGTGCTGCCAGCCGGAAAGTCCAGGGGGTGGTGCGTCAGCGTCGTGTAGTCGCCGGGCTCGGCCGTGCCCGCGGTCACCGTCGCCTCCATTTGCACGGCGCTTGGCAGCGCCGACGACAGCGTGGCCGTGATGATCGTCTCCTCGCCCTCGTGCACCGCGTTCAGAGAGGCCGACAGCGTCACCGTGGTGGGCTGGCTCTCCTGCCTCTGCTTCAGGCCCAGCGTCACCGCCGTGCCCGCGGTCCAGTTCAGGCCCGAGTTCCGCTTCCCGTAGGCGCCCTGGGAGCCGCCGAAGTCGGCGAGGGGGAGCTCCTCAGTCCCGGCCGTCAGCACCAGGTCGTTCTTGGCGTAGGCCGGCAGGCCCTTGTCGAGCCAGAGGCTCAGCTCGCCCGAGGTGCTCAGGGTCAGCACCCGGATCGTGTAGGTCTCGCCGCGGTAGGTGAAGTCGTCGTCCGTGAGGGTGGTGGCGTCGGAGCACTTGTCCTCGCCCGACGCCGTGTTGTTGCAGCCCAGGTCCCCGCTGTCGGCGACGTTGCGCGGCGTCAGCGTCGCCGACCACACGCTCGCGCCCGCCGCCGGGGCCACGGGCAGGCCGTTGACGCGGATCTTCAGCTCGTCAGTGAGTGCGTCCCAGGTTGTAGCTGTGGTTCCCCGGAAGTAGAAGCCGTTGGCGATGCTCCAGCCGGCGGCGGCGCCCGTATCCTCGCCGTCGGTGCTGGTGTTCGTCCATTCCCCGGTGGTGGCGCCGGTGGGGTACATCACCGCGAAGTACTTGGTGCTGGCGGCGAGGGTGGTGTTCGCCGGCGCGTAGAAGGCGACGTTGCCGGCGCCGACGGTCAACGGGACCACCAGGTCCGCGAGCTTGGAGCCCGGCTCTCCGTTGGTGGCCGCGGACCACAGCTCCGCCCGCATGTTGGCGGGCGCGGACACCGCCTCGGCCATGTTGAA
This sequence comes from Dehalococcoidia bacterium, assembly GCA_965203505.1. Taxonomy (GTDB): domain Bacteria; phylum Chloroflexota; class Dehalococcoidia; order Lucifugimonadales; family Lucifugimonadaceae; genus Bin127. Next base: position 2,221,897 of record OZ241880.1, on the reverse strand, counting down.
CTCGATGCTCCTCAGCGTGTAGCCGCCGGAGTTGGCTCCGGTGGTGAACTGCTGGGCGAAAATGAAGGTGTTCTCGTTGGAGTCAATTAAGGGGCTGTGGCTCGTTTCGCTGGTCTGCCCGACGTTGCTCACCAGCGCGACGGTGAGGAAGTCGTCGTCCAGGATTCTGATCGTCAGCGAGGTCGGCGTGCCGGCCCTCACCTGGGAGGGCAGCGTGCCCAGCGCCAAGGTGAAGGTCTCGTCCTCGGTGTCGTCGTCCTGCTCCGTGCCGATGATGAAGGAGGCTTCGGCGACGCCGGCGGGGAAGTCGATGCGCTTGTCCTCCAGTCCCCTTGTGAGGTCGCCGGACTCGGCCGTGACCGCGGTAATCGTCGCCGTGATCGAGAAGTCGGCGTCCGGCGCCCGCGACAGCGTCGCCGTGATGGTCACCTGGTCGCCCTCGACCACCGTGGTCTGATCGGCCGACAGCGACACCTTCGGGGGGCCCGGCGTCCTGGTCACCGTCACGGTGTAGGTCTGCTTCGTCGTGCCATCCTCGGCCGTCACCTCGACCCTGATGGCGTTCGCGCCCTCCGCGAGCGCGATGGCCGAACTCTCCGAGCCGCTGGTCACCGCCGAGAGACTCGTCCCCTTGCCGACCTTGATCGACGCGCCGGCGTGCACCTTGGTCGGCGTCAGCTTCACGTGGGTGACGTTTTGGGCCACCGAGGCGGTGTAGGCGGTGGTGGCCGCCGAGAAGGTCGACGGGCTCAGCGCGAGGGCCGAGAACGCCGCCGTCTCGCCCGTCGCGCTCTTCGCCGTCAGACCGCTCAGGTTCGCGTTGGTGGACCGGGTCGCTTCCAAGGCCACCGCGACCGGAATCCCCGAGGTCAGGCTCGGGCCGCCCGTCCACTCTATCGCGCTGTTGCTGCCGAGCGTCCCCGCCTTCAGGGTCCCGTCCGCGAAGGGGTACGACGCGCTCCCGACCTTCAGCGTCAGCGCCGCCTTGAGCGCGGCCGGGATGTCCTTGTTCAACTGGAGGAAGAGCTTGCCGACGCCCGTGTACAGCGAGTACACCTCGTAGCTCTCGCCGTAGGTGAAGTCGTCATCCGTCAGCAGCGCGGTCTGCGAGCACTTCTTCCCCGCGATGTTGCCGTCGCAGCCCAGAAACCCCGACCCGGTGGTCTGCGGCGTCAGGATGGCGGACCAGATGACCGGGGTGTGAATCATCCGCACCGGCACTTCTGCGCCGTTTTGCAGGGTCAACCCTCCGGTCGGCCATTTTCTGCCCGTGCCGCTCTGCACGGAGGCGCCGTCGTTCCACCGGTACGTTCTGCCGGCTATTTCGAAGGCCCACGGCGTGCTGGCGGGTGGCATATCTTCGTAGAAAATGATGCGTACTTCAGGGCCCCCGCCCGGGATGTTTGCATCATCAACTGCAATATGGCGGAACGTGTAGCTGCTGCCCCTGTACGCGAAGCTGTTCGCAGCCAACTGATTGCTGCATTTGTCGTCTGCGTCGGCATCGTAGTCGCTACAGCCACCGCGTAGGCCGGGGATGGAACTCGAAGCGGTCAGGGTCGTCCCGAAGAAGGCCGAGGTGTCAATAATCCGCACCGTCACTTGTGCGCCGTCTTGCAGGGCCGACGCTCCGGCTGACCATGTTCTGCCCTTGTTGCTCTGCACGGAGGTGCCGTCGCTCCACTTGTACGTTTCGCCGGCTATTTCGAGCGTCCACGGCGTGCTGGCGGCTGGCATATCTTGGTAGAAGACGATGCGCGTTTCTCTGTCTGGGATCCCTGCATTATCAACTGCAATATAGCGGATCCGGTAGGTGCTGCCCTTGTACGTGAAGCTGTTCGCAGCCAACTGATTGCTGCATTTGTCGTCTGCGTCGGCATCGTAGTCGCTACAGCCCTTCCGTGTCCCGGAGATACTCGCAACGGTCAGAGTGGTCTCGAAGACGGCCGGGGTTTCAATAATCCGCACCGTCACTTGTGCGCCGTCTTGAAGGGCCGACGCTCCGGCTGACCATTTTCTGCCCTTGTTGCTCTGCACGGAGGTGCCGTCGCTCCAGTTGTACGTTTCGCCGGCTATTTCGAGCGTCCACGGCGTGCTGGCGGCTGGCATATCTTGGTATAAGACGATGCGCGTTTCTCTGTCTGGGATCCCTGCATTATCAACTGCAATATAGCGGATCCGGTAGGTGCTGCCCTTGTACGTGAAGCTGTTCGCAGCCAACTGATTGCTGCATTTGTCGTCTGTGTCGGCATCGTAGTCGCTACAGCCCTTCCGTGTCCCGGTGAAACTCGCAACGGTCAGGGTCGTCTCGAAGACGACATTACCCGCAACCGCGCCATCTCCGTCGTGATGGGCGTCGGCGCTGGGCGCGGTCGACACGAGCGCGGCGAAGGCGAGGATGGCGAGCGCGGCGAGGAGGAGGGGAAAGGTCGAGAGCCGTCGGGGAAGGGCCGCGGCGAGGAGGCGGGCCGGGGAGCGGCCCGCGGGCTCAGCGGGCCGGGATGAGGGACTGCGGGGAGGCCGGGAGGACGTTGAGGCGCGCATTACCCCCCCCCCCCCCGAACATTCGTGCTACACGCGCCAGGGGCGCGGCGGCAAGGCGGAGGGCGCGATGCGCGGCCCTGCCGGGCACGGAGGAATGCGGTCTCAGGCTGTCGTGGTCCCTCTTGTTGGCCATTGCTGCTTGAACCTCCCTGCTGATTGCGTTCTGTATCTGGGCGTTCTGTATATGTAGGCTCAGGCGGCGACGCTCCGGAACGTCTGCGTCATGCCGCACATCGGGTGTCCAGGTTGCAGAGCCGGGGAGGGATGAGCGCGAAAGCGCCGCCTGTCAAGGCGGGTCGTTCGCAAGCCATGTGCTTCCCTCAACCGGGCACACCCAGCGGCTAGGGTACCACCCGCGTATGATATGGCAGTGATATTAAGGGCGAAATTTGATGAACCACTGTGATATTTGGCCGTAAAGGGCATAATTGCCCAATAGACGCCGGATCCGGCGGCCGCTAAGGAAAGGAACGGCCGGGTGGTCGTCGAGTACGGCAACGAGGAAAGCTCGACTTTGCCGGAATGCGCCCGTCTTCAAAGATTCTTCACATTAGCCCACTATCGTTAATCCATATAACCAGGCGGTGGCTGTAGGCAATTTAGAGCAGAAAGGAGACAGACGATGATCAAGCGAATTTCGATTGCGGTGGCGGCCATGGTTGTCCTGTTCGCCGTTGCGGTGTCCGGTGTGATTCTGATGGCCGGCCAGTCCGGAGACGGAGACGGCAGCGCGGCTGCGGAGACGCAGTTCGTGAGTGAGGTAGTCGAGAGCATTGGGCTGGAGAGAGAGGTGGTGAGAGACGCCATTGATCGGGCCAAGTCGGATCTGGACAGCGGAGCGGCCGGATCGAGGAGCTTCGAAGCCCTGGTAGCGGAGAACCTGGGCCTTGCTACGGCCGAGGTCGAAGCCGCCATCGGCCAGGCCCGACTCGACACGTTGAGCCGGCGTGTGGACGGGAAGCTGGCGTCAGTCCTGGATAAGGCTGGCACCAACTAGACCGGGCGCGGCTATGAAACGGGAAGGGCGCCTCTGCTGTGCAGCCGTTGCGGATCATGCGCCCGTCCCAGCCATGGTGACGGGCGCATGAGTTTGGTCTGACTTGGAAGCGGAACCAGAGTGTTCCTTGGGGCACACCGTTCATCTGGAACGCCGCGCCACACCCGTAGTGGTCCGATTTCCTACGTGGCCACCTCCAAATCGACTGTCCACGAGCACCTTTGCCGGACTGCAGGAGGCTTACCGCGGTTTCACCGGGTTCGAATACAGGCTCGCCGACCACGGAAGCGTCACTGCAAGTTGCACCTGGACGTTCCAGACCGGCGGCATATAGGGAACGGGAGCGAGCATCACCGGCAGGGACTGGCGCGTGTCTGACACGGGACCGCGACGAGTTCTCCAGTGGTGGCGAGACCTTTGCAAAGGGAACTATACGGAATGCTACGCGATTTCGTTGACGAAAGGTTACATGTAACATCTAGGTATGTCCACTAACGGCAAACGTCCCGTAGGAAGACCTCGCAAGCACGAGATGCCGGAGCGCATCGACGCGTCGCCGGAGGAAATCGCTCGCGTCTTCATGAACGCCAAGCCTAAGAAGAAGTGGCGATACGTGGAGGAAGCCGCGAAGCGTGATGCGAAGGCTTGAGCCGTCTACGAACCCATCATGCCGATGCAGATCATGGCGAGAAGCATCAGCGTCAAGATGCCGCCTATCCACATCAGACAGGTTCCTGCGGTGTTCAGAGACGATGAGAGATTTGACGTTTCGGATTCGTCGTCTTGGTCTGCGGGTTTCTGGGTCATATCACCTGCACTTGATTTCTAGGTCGCCGACGATCTCGAAACCGAGGTTCGTGATGCTGGTCAGTTCCCTGATCGTGTAGTTGTCAACCGACCCGTCGGCCGCGTCTCTCGATACGTTGGCAGAGTCACGCTCGTACTGCTCCAACATGCTCACGTAGCGCGAACGCTCCGACGATGAGAGCGGACATGTGGACAGGTACGGATTCAACGCCCGCATCCTGCTGGTTATGTTCGCCACGTCGGTGATGAGCCACTCAGGGACATCTGTTCCTACAGAATCGTCGGGCAGCGGTTGTGCCAACGAGGGACGAGCTTCAGTGTCTCGCCCTGATTGAACCGTGGCTTTTCTTGCCTGATACGTCGGGTTCGCTTCGCTGGTTGCGATTCTTCCGACTGTTCCAACCACCGACGTAGCTATGTGACCGGCTGACACCGTAGCGTTTTGCGCGTAGCTCGACCGCATCTGCGTCACCGTCGCAGCTATGCCTGTAGCTATTGCTCTATCGTGTGTTTCCGCAGTGGCGGTCAACCATGCGGGACTCGGACTGGTGCCGCACGCTGTCACAGCTACAGACAGGATCAGCGAACCTCCAAGCGCGATTGCGATGGATAGATAGTTCCTCCACATCCCTGGCACCCCCTCGCGGCTAGAACAGTGGTCGATTGCTACGTCAACCGTCGTTCGGGTGTGCCGACGAAGGGGGCGCGACGCGCCCCTGTTCTCGCCTGAACGGAAACACCCGAACAAGAGACGATTGACGTAGCAGTACGAACACTAACACAGTTCAGTTACCTCTAGATGCGACAGTTTTTGAACTGGAACTAAACACTTAAGTTGACAGTTGCCTATAGAATCGTTGATGTTGGCAGAAAAAGATTGGAGTCTGAATGGCAGTCGAAGAAATCTCCGCGCAGGTCACCCTCGAGAATCTCCATGCGCGGCTAGGCCGAGTCGAGAATACCCAGCAACAAGTTGTGACACGGCTTGGAACGATTGAGGTACGGCTGGGAAGAATCGAGTCCGACGTAGCAGATATGAAGGGCGATCTAAACGAGGTAGTTAACGGCCTCGTCGTATTGAACCGACGATTTGATCGTCTCGATGATCTGCTGCAAAAGAGATGAACCGCTTGCTTGCCGTTCACATCAACGCGTGTTGCTGAGTTGACTTCGGCCCGATCAGGTCTTCATACCTGAGACGCTTCCCATCCATACCCTGAACCATCGATGCCATCTGAACCTCGGTGTCCAACGGACGCTGGTTGTGCCGTCCCGCAAACTCGTCTACGTAGCGGTGCAGATGTTTGTCGGACATGTGATGGTAGGTGCCGACGTATCCGCGCTTGAGCATTGCCCACATCGACTCGATGCCGTTCGTGTGCGCCATGCCGTTCACGTACTCTTTGGCTGAGTGCCGAACCGCTTGATGAGGACGGTTGATTCCTACGTAGGACGAGTGCTCGTCGGTGTAGACCACAGTGTCTTTGTCCGTGTGTTTGCGGACGAATCCCTGCATCGTGGGCTTGGTGGTGTCGTCAAGAACTTCCGCGCTGACGTTTCCGGTGTCACGATCCTTCATGCCGATCACAGGCGTCTTTCCCGCGATGCCGCGTCCCGACTTGAGTTTCTTGGAACCGTGCTTGTTCTTCTCTTTGCCGCCGATGTAAGTCTCATCGACTTCCACGGGGCCTGAAAACTTGGCTGTGTCGTCGTTCCAGATTTCACGTATCCGGTGCGCCATGTGCCACGCCGAGCTTTGGGTTATGCCGAGGTCGCGGTGCAGCTTCTTGGAACTCACGCCCTTGAGGTTCGTGCTGTAGAGGTAGAACCCGATAGCCCACTTGGATAGTGGGAGATTGGAGTCTTGCATGGGAGTGCCCGTCTTGACGCTGAAGTACTTGCGGCACGGGTTGCAGTAGAAGGGCATGGGTTTGCGCGTCTTCTGCCTTCGCACCCGGTCGCTGTCGCATCGAGGGCACCGCAGTCCGTTCGGCCATCTCTGGGCGATGAACCAGTCCTCCGCCTTGCGTTCGGTGCTGAACATCTCGACGACTTCGACAAGAGTGATTCCCTGTCTCTGTGCTGCCTTCACAATTATTCAGTATACTACGCACGCTTGGATTCGTCAACGAAATCGCGTAGCATTCCATATAGTTCCCTTTGCAAAACCTACCGATCCGTCCCTTTCGCGCAACGAAGGGGAGGCGAACCAGCGCAGCGCAGTTCGCAGGGGATGCCCGATCTGCGTCTAAACCCCCTTCAATTCCCCCTTGGGCATCAAGGGGGAGGGTTTCGCAAAGGTCTCGTGGTGGCAGGAGTGGTCTCGGAGTCGTCGGGGTCCGGATCTGGTGTTGGCGTCGGCGTTGCGCTCTTCTCGCCGTTCTGCGCTGAGATACGCTCTGCTGTAGGCGTAACGAGAAAAGTAGCGAGGATCAGCGCGGTCGCGATTGTCTTGAGAGTCGTCGAGGTCTCGATGCTTTTCCTTTACTCGCTGATGTCGATCAGATCCGTCCACCCCCAACGGGTTGCCCCGCCGGAGATTCGACGGCGGTAAGGCGGTCTGCTGAGGCTATCGCGCCGATGACCGCAACAGCGTGCCGGGGACAGCCGCCGCTCCACAGGAGTTCGGCAGCCATGTGCGCTGGACAATCCGGCACGGAAATGAGCATACGAGTGTAAAGTACAGCGCACGACTCGTCACGGAGGGGATTGAAATGCCATATACAGCGGATATCAGCAGAGCCAATCCGGGTTGCTTCCTGTTCTTGATTGACCAATCGGCTTCGATGGATGGTCCGTTGGGGGGACAGGCCGATCTGACAAAAATGGATGGTGCGGCGGATGCAGTGAACCGGATTCTGGATGCGATTTCGCAGAGATGCTCTCAGGGTATGGATGTCCGCGACTACTTCCACATCGGACTCATCACGTACACCACGGACTTTGAGGGGAGGACGGAGCTCGGATCGGTTCTCCCTGGCACTGACACGGATTCGCCGTTCCTGCCTATCAGTCAGGTGGTCGATGCCGCGGAGGTAGTTGATCGGACTGTCAAAGAGTCGGACGGCGCTGGGGGAATCGTGGAGGTTTCCAGAAAGTTCCCGGTATGGCTTCAACCAAGAGCGGTTGCCGGAACGCCGATGTGCGAGGCTTTGTCCGAAGCCGCGAAAGCGCTTGAGGATTGGACGAATCAACATGCTGATTCCTATCCCCCGATGCTGATACACGTGAGCGACGGCGATGCCACTGACGGCGATCCTGAACCCATCGCCAAACGAATCATGGGCGGAGGCACGAATGACGGCAATGTGCTGATCTACAACGCGCATCTTTCTTCGATGTCTGCGATGCCGGTGCAATATCCGACGCAGGAAAGCGAAGTGTCTGACGATAGTTCTGCGGCGCGTGTGTTCCGCATGTCTTCCGTGTTCCCGGATCCGGTGTTCCAGCAGGCGGTCTCGATGGGGCTTCCAGTGAAGGAGGGTTCTCGCGGGTATGTGTACAACGCGGACATGGTGGCGCTGGTGCAGTTCCTAGACATCGGGACGCGCGCTGCCACCGATCTGCACTGATAGCAGGTGGGCGATGCCTCTTCGACCTCCCACGAAGTTTTGGCTACCCAAGGCGGGAAACAGCGAAACGGAGTACGAGGACGCGTCGCGCGTCGTGTATCCCCAGCGGATCGGTGTGTCGGGACGTGGCACCGCTCGAATAGCGGTGTCGGACGGTGCGAGCGAATCGGCGTTCGCGCGCGAATGGGCGAATGTTTTGACAGGTGCGTTTGTGTCGCGCGCTCCTGAACTGGCTGATGTGTCTGCCGATTCATTGCGTGACTGGCTTACACCGGCGCAAGAGGAATGGCATAAACAAGTGCCTTGGGAGCGCATTCCATGGCACGGCGAGGCGAAGGCGCGTGCGGGTGCGTTCGCGACTCTGCTGGGTTTGACCATCGGGGCGGCCTCGACTGGATCGCCGGTGCTTTCTTGGCGAGCTTTGGCGGTGGGAGACTGTTGTCTTTTCGTAGTCCGGAACAACCGCTTGCAAGTGTCTTTTCCATTGAAAGACCATGCGGAATTTGACAACAATCCCGCTCTGGTCTGCAGCAACCCAGCCAACAGCGAAGTGCTATGGGAAGATGTGAGGCTGGACAGTGGCGAGTGTTCGGCTGGGGACCTGCTGATCTTGGCGACGGACGCCATCGCCGCATGGTTCCTGGCGCAGAACACCAGCGGGGAAAAGCCATGGGAGGCGCTCGTCGAGTTGGATCGTTCGGAGTGGGACGATTGGGTGGATGATCAACGTCGGGAAGGATTGATGCGTAACGACGACACGACGCTAGTCATCATTGAAGTCTCGTAGTTGTGCGATGTGAAGTGAATCGATGACTTGGCCAGGGATCACCGACTTCAGCGAGGCTATCCAAAATCCTTCGCTGTGCTTCGAAGGCACTGAACTTGAAGCAGCAACGGTGGCGGTTAATCAGCGCGGGATGCCGTTGGTATTCTCCGGTGCATTTGCGTCTGTCTATTCGGTTTCGGTGTCAGGCCGAACATTTGCGGTGCGGTGCTTCACGCGCGAGGTTAAGGATCAAGAGGCGCGCTACAACGAGTTGAGCAACTACTTGATCAACGTTCTGCCGCCCTCCTTCGTCCATTTCGAGTATCTGGACAAGGGCATCCGCTTGAAGGGCAGTTGGTATCCGATGGTCAAGATGGAGTGGGTGGAAGGCGAAGTGTTGAGCAGCTTCGTAGGTGCGAGGCTGGGCGAGCCGGACACGTTGCGGAGAGTGGCGGCACAGTGGCGCGGCGGTCCGGCGGCGAGTCTGCGGGGTTTGCGGATCGCGCACAACGATTTGCAGCATGGAAACGTAATGGTGCAGAGCGACGGGCGCATACGTCTCGTCGACTACGACGGGATGTTTCTGCCCAAATTCAGCGGAGAGCGCAGCCCTGAGCTGGGACACAAGAACTACCAGCATCCGGAGAGGTCTGCTGACGACTACGGCGAATATATCGACAATTTCCCTTCCCTCGTCATCTATGTCAGTCTGCTGGCCGTGGCTTCAGATCCGAACTTGTGGCATTTCTACAACGACGACAACCTGATATTCACGCGAAGCGACTACGCGGACCCGGGCAAGTCAGATGTCTTCCAGCGGTTGAAGAGTTCCAGCAATGCAACTGTCGCGAAGCTGGCGGAGAGTCTTGAAGAGTGCTGCGCTATGCCGGTGGATGAGGTGCCGGACTTGGAGACCATTCTGCGCGGCATTCCGCAATCCGCGGCTACGGCACCTCAAGCAGCATCTACGCCTCCGGCACCGTCTGGGGCTGTGGCAGCAACACCTTCCTCGCAACAGCCGGCGAGCGCCCCGGCATCAAGTGGGGGTGGGTATCGGCAAGTGCTCCAAGGACAACCAGCAAAATCGCTCCCGGTTTCATCGCCAACATCTTCCGTACCATCGTCCTTTCCACCGTCGAGTGCGGTCGGGCTGTCGAAATCGCCTCCGCGTCCGATTGCTCGAAAGACCGCGTTGGCTCAGATGCGGGAAAACCTCAGCGCCTCCATCGCTGAATTGCGGCTCAACGCCACGTACTACGAATTCAAAAAGGTGGCGTTGGGAGTCGGCATCATCACCGCGTCGGTATTCGTTTTGCTGGTAGCCGGGGTGGTGTGGGAGATTTTGCGGAATCCGTCTTAACTGACCTGTTTCGGCGCTTCGGAGGTTCAGTACGTCGCACCGGGCTGTTCGTAGTCAAGGTCTGTCGCTCGCGAGAAATTGTGGGAAAAGCCCCGAAAGGATCATGACGAGCCCGGTGACGATGATGGTGTTCGTAGTCAATCCGAGAATCGAATTCCATCCGAACAGCTGGGAAGTAAATGCAACCAGGATCATGATTGATGCAGACTTGTTGACCCATGTCCAACCCAACTTGCCCCAGCCGAAGCTTATTGCTTGGTTGTAGGTCCTGAGGAGCCGGTGTCGTGTCTTTAGGAAGAAAATAATCAATCCTCCAAGCACCGTCCACACGCTGGCTGTCACGATCGAATTCAAGATTGATGTCAGCGCACTCGCCGAGTTGCCATTGAACACCTCTTCCAGAAAAAATAGCGGGATCGCGCTTAGGGCAAAAATCACGTATCCGATCGCCGCCATCCCCAACGCCAACTTGTCGCACACGGTGTACCAGCGGTTCAAGTGCCGTTCTACTGGCAATCCGAGCAATTCGATGGACATGCGAAAGGCATAGACGAATGCGCCGACGATAAACATGCCAGCGCCGAGATACAAGACGACCTCCTTACCGGTTTCAGGTCCTATGGAGATTACGAGTTCTTCGTCTACACCCAGCAGACTCAACAATTGGAAATACAGCACCGAGGCGAATCTTTCCAGCAACCCGCTGCATAGGCTGATCAGCACACCGAGCATCATCGACACGGCACCGATCCTGTAGATCAATCCGGTTGCCCTTGCTGCTCCTTGCTTGTGTGTCTGCATCGAGCATGTGCCCACGGACTCTTGGTTTCATCTGTCTCGCGCGGTGCAACGAATCTAATTTCATCGAATCAAATCGATGTTTGTCAGAATCGGCGTCTGCTCCGTGGCTCCTCGCGAGAACCGGATGAATCAGCAGTTGATCTGGCGTCCTTAATTGCGCGGTACATCCCGTAGATGAGCAGGGCAATGCCGGCCCAAAATATGACGATGCCGGGCACCATGATAGCGGCTGCGATATCGAGTGCGATTTTGCCAAAAATTATCCGCAGGGCCAGGACTGGGATTAGCCAGACCAAGCCGATAATCACAGCGGCGAGCCCGGTTCGATTCATCCACCGCCAACTGGCCGTTTTAGTCGTATACCTTCTAACCACGTTCTTGAACGTGCCGATCGCTATCGCGCGCCGATGAGGTGTTGCCAATATGAAGGCCGCGATTCCCGCCAGTAGCAGCAATCCGCCGAACGTCCTGATCGGCGTGCCGATCTCGACGGAAATCCCTTGCAGGAACAACCCAATCGCGAGAATGACGATTCCAACAGCCGCCAGTGCCGCTCCGAGATTGTCGTCCCTTCTCAACTGCTTGAGCAACTCCAGCAGTTTCGTAAAGCTTGTTTCGGATGGCGACATCGATGTTTTGCCGCGACAATCAGCTAGATTTCAGGCGTAGCTAATTGGATCATATCGGGTATAGCAGTTGATCGGGAATGAAACGGCTGTGGATTGGCTATGCCGGGAAGTCGAACTGCTGGAAGATGGCGGTTTGCATAGGTCTGCCGGGGATGTTCAAGACGGTGGCGAAGGTCCGGTGCTAACTCACCTTGGAGATTCCCAATCTGTTCCTGGCGGGCGAATACACGCGCGTGCCCTCGGTCAACGGAGCCCTGGCCGTCGCCGTCGAAGGCTTTCTCTGCCTATTGAAAGGATGGATATCCGATAGTACGCACTCAAGTCTGATCGTCGGCTTCGTTAGTCCCAGGGGTAACTACCCTCAGTCCAATTGGAACGCGGGCATGTGATCCATTTGTAATGCACTTGATCATCGTCGTAGCAACTCGCCTCTGATCTGGTCACAACCGGCTCGGCTTCGGAACCTGCCACAACTGTCACGACAATTGGCGATGTACGTTCATCCGTAATGCCGCCGCCGTTAGTGCCGCCGCCGTCGGTTACACGGTCCGAGGTAGTTGCGCGCTTGCGCGGAAGATTTTCACAACCTTTCCACTCGCCGCTGTATTCCCTAATCTCGTCAGAGATACGCTGATCGCCGATCCAGCGTGCGACGAATACAGGCCTCCCGATATCGTTCGATGTATATGGTCTGCCGGTGCCGAAAACTGTCAACTCCAGACTGCTTCGGATATGGCACCAACCGCCATCATCACTTCCGCCGGGGACATCACTTCCATTGGTTACATCGCCCACGAACAATACGACCGCTAGGCTGGCTATTGCCGCAACTGCGACGGTTTTGGATAGATTGGTGCCGCGTTTCATTGCCGGATACCTCAATTCGTCTAATCGGCGGGTCCCCCGCCGACCGCCTCGGCAACCTCCAATTGCGTCGGCGTCCTCGAACTCGGCGACAACCCGGCGGCGCGCACACACCGAGGAGACTTTCGCCAACTGCTACTCGTCGCACTGGGGTTGGCTGGACGGAAACCCTAGATGCGGTATTCCGCCGCCAGTGGATACAGTATAACGCCGAGAACATCGCTTGTTTAATGCATCCGACCCAACACGGGATACGCCGCCAGAGACGCCGAAACCTCCATACGAGACGCCACGGATTCTCTGATGTCAAACGCGGGTCATCGGCGAGTTGATCGTAGTTCACGGGGGGAGGTGGCGTGTATTCGATTTTGCGCGTCGGCATTAGAATTGCGACGATGAACCGCAGGAGTGCAAATATGAGTTTTCAGTTCACCAAATCACGACTGTTTGCGGGTATTGGGGCAGTGGTGATTGCATTGATCATCGGCTCTTTTGCGCTGGGGATGTATACGATGTCGAGAGATGCGGCAAATGGACGTATCGCCTTCACATCGGACCATGACGGCGACGTTGATATCTACGTGATGAACTCGGACGGGAGCGGTGTCGAACAGTTGACGGACAACGACTCTGTAGACACCAGCCCCTCGTGGTCGCCAGACGGTGATCGAATCGTGTTCACATCGGATCGTGACAACGACGAGGAGATTTACAACCTCTACGCCATGAACGCTGACGGAAGCGGCGTGGAACAGTTGACGGACGATTGCAGCAACGGCGATCCCGCATGGTCGCCAGATGGTAGCCGGATAGCGTTCACATCGTTAGGCGACATCTACGTCATGAACGCTGATGGAAGCGGCAAGATTCAATTGACGGGGGAGCCCAATGATTCTTGCGCTCAGTTGTTCTTTTCGGATCGTGACGGTCAACACGCGTGGTACGTCAGGAACGCGGACGGAAGCATCGAGTTGTACATGGGCGACGACTCACGCATCGATGGGCCTGGCGACACCGATCCTGTGTGGTCGCCAGACGGTAAACGGATAGCGTTTCAAACGATGAACAACGAAGGTGGTGGCATCTACGTCATGAATGCGGACGGGAGTGGCGTGGAGCGGCTGAACGAGGACGACATGTTTATGTTCTGGGGAGTCGCGTGGTCGCCCGATGGTGATCGCATCGCGTTCAGCTCCACACCAGAGTTGGATTTACAGTCGGGCGTATTCGATACGAATGTCTACGTTATGAACGCGAATGGCAGCGGTGCCGAACGTTTGACGGACAACGAGCATATCGATGGTTATCCGACGTGGTCGCCGGACGGTGATCGTATAGCGTTCTCTTCGCTCCGCGACGACGATTTCGGCATCTACGTGATGAACGTCGATGGTAGCGGCGTTGAGCGGCTTGGGGACGGGCAAAACCCTAAATGGTCGCCGTAGGCGGAATGATGAAGCGACAAAGGATTCCATTTATCATTCCCTGACGAACTCGACTAGGCGGCGCGCGGTACCCCATATACTCCCCGTCTAGTTTCAGTCGCCCGCGATGGCACTGACAGCCCATCGAGGCCCCGACCGATCCAGGTCGGTCGGGGCCTTTGCATGTCTACGAGGCCGTAACCGCCGCTGATCAGGTCTGGGGCCGGACTGACCGACTGATCGCCCCGAATCCTGATTGAACGCGTTGGTTCAGGTCCCCTCGGTTCCGTTCCGCGCAGCCTTGGGCTTGAGCCGGCACGCCGCCTATTCTTGACAATGTCTAAATTAGATGTTATATTGACATTGTCAAAACAACGCCCGGCAGATGATCGTCGCAGCGGAAGCGGCCAAAACCGGGCAAGGAGAAAAACAGGGATCATGGTTTCTACTTCAACCGACCTCGGCCATGAGGTTCAGACCAAAGTGGCGACGGAGCTGCAAGTCCTGCTGGCTGACCTCATCGATCTGAGTCTGCAAGGTAAACAAGCCCACTGGAACGTGGCGGGTCCTCTCTTCCAGTCGGTGCATGTTCAGCTGGACGATATCGTGGACGATGCTCGGACGTGGGCGGACGACGTGGCGGAGCGTAAGGTCACCATTGATCTTGCAGCCGAAGGGCAGCACAGCGACGTGGCGATGCACAGCCGTCTCGATCCGTTGCCTCAGGGATACATAGCCGACAAGGAAGCTGTAGCGTTGATGGAAAGACGAGTTGCCGGCGTCGCTTCTCGTGCGAGACAGGCGGCGGAGCGACTCGGGGAACTGGACCTGGCCAGCCAAGACCTCGTCATCGAGATTGTGCGAGGTCTGGAGAAACACGAATGGATGCTGCGGGCCCAGCGATGACAGGCGACCGGGATCTGGCGCGAAGACTGCGGGCCACCGGTCTCAAAGCCACCAGATCGCGGCTTCTGGTCTTGGAGGTCCTTCAAGAGACGGGGCCCCACCTCTCCACGGACGAGTTGGTTGAAGCACTTGATGCCCGCGGCACTCCGCTGCCACGGGGCTCCGTGTACAACGTGGTCGGGGCTCTAGCGTCCCACGGGCTAATAACGGTGACTGACGTCGGTCCCGGACGTGCGCTTTACGAGGTTGCCGAAAGGTGGCATCATCACTTCGTCTGCCGCACCTGCGGCCTTATCGAGGATGTCGAGTGCGTTGTCGGATTGAAACCCTGCTTGGATCCAGGTCGAGTCAATGGGGAAGTCGACGAGGCGCAGGTGATATTCCGGGGAATCTGCACCGAGTGCCTGCCGAAGCTGAACAACGGGGGACAGATGTGACGACGCTCGGCATTCAGAACGGCGAGAACAACGAAATGCCTACCGACATTTCCGACGCTCTTGATGGAATGGCTGGTTTGACGAGATGCTACTTCAGCTACGACAAAATCTGGTCATTGCCAACGAGCCTTGTGTTAAGTGCACAAATCCCCCCAAAATAAAAACTTCACGTTGATCGCGACCGTTGGAGGTCGCTGAAAGCGAGTCGGCCGTCGACTTGGTGGACCGGCCGTCGCGATCATTGCGTTTCTCCGGCATCCGTCTCACCTTCCAGCATCCGGTAGCCGACGCGTGGTTCGGCGAGGATGTACTTCGGGTTTGCGGCGTCATCGCCGAGTTTGCGGCGCAGCCTCATCATGTGAGTGCGCAGAACTCGCATGTTACCCGGTTTTCCCGGGCTCCACACGCGTCTCAACAGCCGTTCGTGGGACACGACTCGGCCTGCTTCCATCGAGATCTCCGCCAGAATATCGAACTCTCTAGGCGTCAGGGACACCGGGCTTCCCGAGATCGTGACTCGACGTTTGGCGTAGTCGATGGTCAAGTCGCCCGCCGCGAACGGCTCCCTCTGCGCCGGTGCCGGAGATTCCCCGAATCGGCGGAGGGCCGCCCTCACTCTGGCCACCAGCTCGGTCGGCGAGAAGGGTTTGACGATATAGTCGGTGGCACCCTTCTCCAGCACTTTGGCGACGGTGTCGTCCTTGCCGTAGGCCGAGAGGAAGACGACCGGGATGCAGGAAACGGACAGAATATCCCCCATCAGTTCCACGCCGTCCTGCTCCGGCAGGACGAGGTCCAGAAGGGCCAGTCGGGGGTTGTGCTCCTCCATCAGCGCCATGGTCTCATTCGGGTCCGAAGTCACCACGGCCCGGAAGCCGGCGTTGGAGAGGGCGTCCCGCACAGACCTGAGCACCAAGGGGTCGTCGTCCACCACCAATACTGTTCCCGATGATTGACCTTCGTCATTCGAACGGACGGGAGGAGGTTCGTGTTCCGCGTCCCGTGCCACCGGCAGGGTGAAGATGAATTTGGCTCCCAGTCCTTCCCCTTTGCTCTCGGCTCGGATGCGGCCCCCGTGGGCTTCCACGATCCCTTTGCAGATGGCGAGACCGAGGCCGGTGTCGCCTGGCATGTCGGTGTCGTCTCGGCGCGAGAATTTGCGGAACAGGCGCGGCAGGGCGTCTGCGGGTATCCCTCGCCCCTGGTCGGCGACCGAGACCTCGACGTGCGAACCTGCGAGGGACGCTCTTATCTCGATCATCGACGCTTCGGGCGAGTTCCTGGCCGCGTTGGACAGCAGGTTGCCGATGACCTGAACGATGCGCCTGCGGTCCGCCATTACGGAGGGCAGTCCCGGCGCGACGTCGATGGCGAGGTCGTTCTTGCCGCCGGCGCTGGCGAAGGCGTTCCTGGCACGGTCCACCAGCACGGCTACCTCCATCGGTTCCGGGTCCACCGGCAATGCGCCGGTCTCGATTCGTGCCACGTCCAGCAGGTCGCCGATGAGTTCCCGCATGTGGTCGGCCCGGTCGACGATGATCCGGTGGAACTGACGTGTCTCGGCCGGGTCGAGCTCCGCCGCCGCTTCTATAAGGGCGGTTGCGGCGCCCCTGATGGAGGTCAGAGGCATCCGCAGCTCGTGGCTCACCATCGCCAGGAACTCCGCGCGCAGCCGCTCCGCCTCCTCGACTTCCGCCATGTCCTGCATGGTGACGACCACGGATTCTAGCTTGCCTTCTTCTGAACGGATAGGCGTGGCGTTGAGCAACACGGTCACGCTCCTCCCGTCGGGGACGCCCAAGATGATCTCCTCGGCGCGCACCGTCTCGCCGGAGCCGAGGACCTCGGCCAAGGGGAACTCCATCAGGGAGACCTCGCGCCCGTCGGCGCGGCGCACGATCAAAAACTGCAAGAGGTCCTCGGGAGGCTGGTCCGGATTCCGCAGCTCGTCGACGATCCTTCTTCCCTCGCGGTTGAACGACAACGCGGCGCCGTTGCGCATGTCGAAGACGACGACGCCCACCGGCGAGGTGTCGATGAGGGTCTCCAGACCTGCCCTGGCCCGCTGCTCCTCCCGATGCCGGCGTGCGTTGGCGATGACCAGTGCCGCCTGCGAGGCGAACATCACCAGGGTCTCCTCGTCCTCCTGGTTGAACTCTCGACCCGGCTCGTCGCTCCCTACAAAGATGTTTCCCGAACGCACGCCCTGGTGGAGCATCGGCGCCGCCATGAAGGCGGTTAGGGATACGGGGGACTGGAACTCCCCAAGGCCGATCGACTCGGTGAACTGCTCCAGCTGGCCCACCCTCAGCGGAACCTCGAGGGCGTTCAGGTATTCGAAGAACCTGGTCCCCTCAGGAGCTTGCCACAGCCGCTCCACGTCGTCCGACTCGAGGCCCAGAACACTGTGGTCCTCGACCAGGCCGGAAGCGTCCAGGCTGGTGATCACGGCGTGGGTAGCCCGTGTCAGGGAACGGGCGCTGTCCATCACCGCGTGGAGCGCGGTGTCGATGTCCAGGCTCTCGTTAATGCGGAGGCTGGCTTGGCTGAGACGGGTGAGGCGATCTCCCGCGGACTCCGTCGGCTGTGGTTGATTTCCGGCGTTTTCCAAGTCTCATCTCCTGAGAATCGGGTATGTTTCGGTCGATACGAGCGAATTCTGTGTAAATGTTACCATAAAGTTATAAAAATGTGCAATAGCTTTACCCCCAAGTTACTTCGATTTTCGTAGAATTTCTCTTTCAATCAGGATCAGGGCCAACAAGACTCGGAACCTGTAAGTTGTATCGTCGTTGAACGCGGAGGTTGCAACCATGTCCTTGACTTCCTTCCACTCCCGATTTTCAGGCTTTGAAATTCGCCGGGGGCTGGGCATGATGCGGACCGGAATCCTTGCCTCGCTCCTGTTGCTGGCGGCCGTTCTGGTTGCTCTGGGCGGTCTCTTCGGTCATGACGCACCGCCCGCCTCCGCGCAGAGCGCGGGCGCGGTCTGGGAGGCGACATTCACGCCCCAACAGAGCACTACCCCGATTCAAGTCCTTGGTTGCTTCCTCGGCAGAACCATCACCAGCGCGGTGCCGTGCGACGGCCAGTTGACCGACAATGAGTTCACCGTAGACGGCGAGACCTACAGCTTCACGCAGATTTACTGGGTCCCCACAGGATGGGGCAACCTTCAAGTTGTACTCGACACCGTCCCGAACGCCGAGCTCCAGGGCCTCTATTTCTGCGTCGGCTCGAATGCCTTTCGCATCGACTCGGACAAGTTGATCGTCAATGCGGGTTTCGACGCGGGATGGACGGCCGGCGCGCCGGTGCAGTTATCAATCCGGGAACATTGCTCGCCGCCGATTGCCGGCTCGACGCTGACGCTGACCACCAGTCAAGCAGGCAACCGGGTAACGGAGGGCGACAACATCGTCATTACCGGCACGCTGGACGACGGGCCGGTGAGCGCGGCGACCGCGTTCACGGCGGCGGTGCACGGGAAAAAGGTCATCGGCCGGGCGGTGGGGATATCCTTGGGAAGCACCGCGGCGGGCGTGGGACGCATCCCGTCGGGGCAGGATACCTTCAGTGTGATTGTCCACACCCATGACGACGGCGCACCCTTGATGGACGAGACGATCGGCATCATCGTGCGGGTTGATGTGGATCGAGACGGGACCTACTCGCTGGAACAGACGATTCCCATCACCATCGTAGACAACGAAGATTGCAGCATCAGGATTACCGCCAGCAACACCAACCCCGCCGAGGGCGAAGGAGCGCGCCTGACCTTCGAGCACGCAGGCACATACACGGCCAATACGTATGTGCAGGTCGTTACCACCGGCACGGCAAGGCGCCTCCATGGCTGGTGGGTGAACGGCAAAGCTGTGGGGAGGAATTTACAAAATTTGGGATATGACGGTGTTGCCTCCGAGGAGTGGGAGGACTGGGATTACTCCATTGCTCCCTCGGCTCAGGTGGATGTCGTCAATCATTTGCACCGCTTAGTGCAAGACCGGCCGGTCAGCACGTTCTGGCTCGGCGGTCAACCGCACACGTTACATTTGCAGACCCGCAGAGACGCAGTGGCCGATGACGGCGAGACCGTCAACATCATCGCGGAAGGCGTGGGTTCCTCGGGTTGTAGAGGAACGCTGACGCTGACGATCGGGCAGACTGGCGGGCGACAGGCTGATGGGCGGAGCAGCCCCTCCAGCTCCCCCGGCACCGGGGGCGATCTGGGTGCCGTTGCCCCGGACCAGTCGCCGCACGCCGAACTCATCGCGCAGATGAGGGAGTGGCGCAACGACCCGCAGTGGTCGCACGCGAAGCCGCACACGGACCGCTGGGACCGGGCGCTGCTGGCATTCGGCGAGACGGTATCTGACACCAGCTTGACGGCGATGACGGCATCCGAGGCCCAAGGCTTCGCCGATCGCGGTTGGGAGCGCTGGGTGCCGGTGGCGGAGGCTCTACGCCAGATCGAGTCCGGCGTGCAGCAGTCTCAGCCCGTGCAAGAACAGGAGCCGCCCAACCGCGCGCCGACGGTGTCCGCATCGATATCCGACATCACCATCGTCAACCAGATCGGAACGCGGGATGTCTCCATCAGCGGCGTCTTCCACGACGCGGACGGCGACGATCTTTCAATCACAGCCGCGTCCTCGAACGGGGCAATCGCCACAGTCTCGGTATCGTCCGACGGGTCAAGGCTGACGGTGACGGCGGAGAGCCGAGGCACGGCGACCATCACAGTCACCGCGTCGGACGGCAATGGCGGCACGGTCGTCGACGCATTCACCGTCACGGTGAAATCCGCGCCCGACGTTGCATCGGACATCGCAGACGTGTCCGGCCTGGAAGCTGGATCGTCGCGGGACGTGTCCCTTTCCGGCGTGTTCAGCGATGCCGACGGCGACGGGTTGTCCGTAACCGCATCGTCCGACGACGAGGGCGTCGCAACGGTCTCGGTTGCCTCTGATTCATCCAAGCTGACGGTGGCAGGAGTATCCTCTGG
The DNA here is from genome assembly GCA_965203505.1 of Dehalococcoidia bacterium. Taxonomy (GTDB): domain Bacteria; phylum Chloroflexota; class Dehalococcoidia; order Lucifugimonadales; family Lucifugimonadaceae; genus Bin127. Next base: position 2,201,782 of record OZ241880.1, on the reverse strand, counting down.
CGATGCGACGATCACGGTCATCGCTGAGGACTCCGACGGCAACAGTGTCCTCACCGACTTCGGCGTCACGGTGATCGCCCAGGTGGTACGGCCACAGGAGCCGCCGCCCGCGAACACGCCCACGCCCGAATCGACGGCCACACCTGAGCCAACGGCTACACCCGAACCGACGACGCGAGAGACAGAGACCGAAACTTCAGACATCGTCTCGCGGTACGACGCGGACGGCGACGGCAGGATCGTCCAATCGGAGATGCGAAAGGCGCTCGACGACTACTTCGCCGGCATAATCACATCCGCCGATCTGCTCGAGATCCACAGGGCCTACGCCGCGTCCCACGCCAGGTCCTGAAACACGACTGAAGCAGGGGCGGTTCGCGAACCGCCCCTACGGTCGCCGAAATGCCGTTCCGCATCGTTTTCATCGAATTTGGGCAATCGTTACCGCTAAGTCATCTAAATCCGCCGTGACTTTACCCTAAAGTCACTTCAAAATCCGTATACTTGCTGTTCCAACTAGAGACGGCAGGTCACGATACCGAAATGTCAGGAGGATATGAGTATGAACGCGATCTTTTCTACCCTCATCCCCGACTCAGGTTCCAAGACGAGACTGCCGCTTGCGGCGGCGGTCATAGGTGTGCTGGCGATGCTCCTTGCCGCCGGCTGGGCGCTCTGGCCGTCAGACCCTGAGCCTGTGTTGGCGCAGGACGTGTCGCGAAAGAGTCTGGTGTATTTCTTCGCCTACGTCGAGGACGGCGTGAAGCTTTCCTTGGAAGAGCTGGGAATGACGGGTGGCGTCACCATCGATCCGGAGTTCAGCCACGACCACTACAGCTACACGATGACGGTGCCCTACGAAGAGGTGGGGTTCAGAGGCAAATTCATGTCGCCATACAGCGGAAGTGGATATAAGAACTGGGGTTTTGCGGTGGTGGGTGACCTCGAGGAGTATGAACGACTTTCAAACAGTGTTCGTTATGGTACCGGTGGTAACGATGATTGGCAAGCCAAAGAAAACATGATTTTGGCCAACGGCAATGGGCCAACGAGAGACCGCTACTTCACCTTGCAGTCGGACGTGGCTGAGACTATTCAGATAGGCGTATACAGGTGGCGCCCCGGCAGGATGAGCAATCGGATGCCGGGATCGATAATCAAGACGGTCTATACGCTGACGGTGAACTGGGAACCGCCTGCTGAGGAGAACACCGGCCTGTACGATATGACCATCTCAGACGGTTGGCTCGACTTCGACCCCTTCGACACGGACGAGACCTCTTACACGGTGTACGTGGCGCGCGATTCCGAGAGCGTCGTCCTCACGCCGATCACCACGCACCCCGATGCCACAGTGACCGTGAAAGGCAAAGCCCCTACCAACGCGGTCGCCCTCAACAAGGGCGGGAATCTCATTCCCGTAGTGGTCACTGCGGCGGACGGAGAAACAACGAAAACCTACTCGGTCACGGTTTATCGAGGGGCGACCCATGACCACACCGCATTCGTCGCTCGGATGTACAAGTGGCGCAACAATCCTATGTGGTCGAGATACCAAGCGCACACGGACCGCTGGGACCGGGCGCTGCTTACATTTGGAGAGACGGTGACGGACACGACGCTGACGCCGCTGACTTCGGCTGAGGCTCAGAGCTTCGCCGACCGTGGCAGCGCCTGGCATCGCTGGGTCTCGGTGGCAGACGCGCTGCGGGACATAGAAGAGACCAAGAAGATGATGGAGGAGCAGAAGCAAAAACAAGAGAATCAACATGCGCAGCCGCTGGGACGACTGCTGTCGCCTTCCACGACTGACACTGACCCGCAGAATTCGGATCCCCCCAACCGCGCGCCGGTGGTATCCTCCGCTCTCGCCGATCTGACCGGCCTGGAAGTCGGCGACACGCAGGACGTCTCCCTGTCCGGCGTGTTCAGCGACGACGACGGCGACGCGCTGACCATCGCCGCCGTGTCCTCCGATGAAACGAAAGCCACGGTGTCGGTGGCATCCGACGGTTCCAGCCTGACGGTGACGGGAGTGGCGGAAGGCGCGGCGACGATAACGGTTCTAGCGCGGGACGGCGACGGCGACAGCGTGAGCGACGCCTTCGACGTGTCGGTGGTCGCAAAGTACACCGCGCTCATCGCTCAGATGTACGAGTGGCGCAACGACCCGCAGTGGTCGAGCTTCAAGGATCACACCGACCGCTGGGGCAGGGCGTTGCTGGCGTTCGGAGAGACCGTGTACGACACGTCGCTGACGGCTATGACGGCATCGGAGGCGCAGGGCTTCGCCGACCGCGGCAGCGCCTGGATCCGCTGGGTCGAGGTTGCCGCCGCGTTGCGGGAGATCGAGGCCGACAGTCAGCGGCAGGACCCGCCCACGGCTACATCGACTCCCACGCCCACATTGACGCCGACGCTGACTCCGACGCCTACGCCCACATCGACTCCAGCGCCCGAACCTACGGCCACACCTGAGCCGACGTCCACGCCCGAACCGACGCCTACGCCCACATCGACTCCAGCTCCCGAACCGACGGCGGCACCCGAACCTACAGCTACACCGACGCCTACACCGACGCCCACATCGACGCCGACTCCCGTACCGACGGCGGTGCCCGAACCGGACACGGATATCTCGGACATCGTCTCGCGGTACGACGCGGACGGCGATGGCAGGATCAGCCAGCCGGAGATGCGAAAGGCGCTAGACGACTACTTCGCCGACAGGATCACATCCGCCGATCTGCTCGAGATCCACAAGGCCTACGCCGCGTCCTACGCCAGGTCCTGAAACACAGCTGAAGCCCGATACTCCGTCCCTTTCGCGAAGCGAAGGGGACGCGAACGAGCGTAGCGCAGTTCGCAGGGGATGCCCGCTCGGTTTCTAACCCCCTTCAATTCCCCCTTGGGCAACAAGGGGGAGGTATTGCAATAGTCTTTCCCCCTTGGGCAAAGGAGCAGGTATTGCAATAGCCCGATACTCGGTCCCTTTCGCGAAGCGAAGGGGACGGGAACCAGCGCAGCGCAGTTCGCAGGGGATGACCTCGATGGTGCGGGGGATGGACGGGAAGCGGCTACGCTACAAAGACTTGATAGCGTCTTCGCGTCGGCAAGCAGCGTTGCCGTGACGACACATCATGGAAGCCTCGCCTTCAGACGATTTGATCGTCCAGCAATACTAGGTCTAACAGGGTGATGGTGTCCTTATCTTCTTCCCATCGAATTATGAACGCCCATCCCCCAATGTGTTGCAACACAATCAAGTTATTGACGTGAAATCGCTTATAGGCTGGAGGGCCTAGCTTCAGAGCGTTGCTCAGAAGCCACCCGATGAAGTCGGGGTCTTCATCTAACTCGTCCAGCTTCTCCTTCGCATTGCTCGATATTTCGGTGTGGATCAACCCCACTAAATCGCCTCCAAAGCTTTTGAGATCGCCATGTGGTTTTCTACAGACCACGCGTCCTCATCCGCCGTCGACAAAAGCCTCGAAGTCTCGTAGGGAATCGTCTCCTTGTCTTCAGCCATGATCCATCCCGGTTCCTGATGCGAAAGATAAGAGACCTCAGCAGCAGTCATAGAACCAAGAAATTCAATCGTGTCCTCGATGATCGAACGTTCGTTTTCTGAAAACCACTCAGGTTCCAGAGCCACCTCTTTCGTCGGTTCCAAACGTTGCTGAGTGTATTTGAAGACTCTGCGATGAACAATCCGGGCATCTTCATCATCGATTGCTGCCCGCCGCTCCGAAAGCAACTCGCGCGGAACGGGCCCTTCCGACAGGGACATGTAACTTGCACCAGTAATCGGTGCGCCTAGTTCCGCGAATGCTCGGAAGTCGCAGAAATACAGGATCTTGTTGAGTTTAGTTGCACCGAACCATTCATCTTCTCGACTACGGTCTGCAACATACAACATCAAATTCCGGAACTTCTCGGCGTGGAATTCAGGTTGGAACATCTTGCCTTTCTCGCGAAACTTTTCTCTCTCTTTTGAACGTAGAACACGCTCTACACCAGATTCTATGGACTGACGAACATCTACCTGTGATGCATGTATCAGACTCCAATCTGGGTTTGCCAACTCGCGGATTTCGTGTGAATCCGTCCTGATAATAAAGATTATCACACTGCATCTGTACCGAAATTCGACACCCCTTCCACACGCGAAATACGACTTTCGACATCAAATCTGTGTTGGTGTTCAGCTTGCTACGTCAATCGTCTTTTGTTCGGGTGTTTCCGTTCAGGCGAGAACAGGTGCGCGTCGCGCCTCCTTCGTCGGCGACCCCGGACGACGGTTGACGTAGCAAGCGACCACTGTTCTAGCCGCGAGGGGGTGCCAGTGATGTGGAGGGGTTACCTGTTGATTTCAGTTGTTTCCGTGATGTTCGCAGCCGCTATGTTCGGGTTCAGACAACACAACCACATGATGAACGGCAAGCGTCTGCGCTACAGAGACCTCATTGGTCGTCCGTAAACCGCCGAACTGGAGGGGTATGCTCCCCCATCATTTGACGAGTTCACGAAATTCATCAGGATCGATGCCCGCCTCTCTCAACAACGCTCGCACCAGCCCGACTGGCATCGTGCGTTTACCGGATGTGACGGTCAGCGGGCGTCGCGTCGGATGAACGTACCGCATATGAGTCGCATTTGAGCGGCGATAGGTGTATCCGACCTGTTCAATCGCCTTCACAAATTCGTCGGCTGTGACGCGGGGGAGTTTTCCCGATTACTCAACAGCGATCTGCACTGAAGCATCCAAATTGATCAGGCGGGTTATCAGAACCCCTTCCGAATTGAGAGTGTTGCCCGGTTCGACTGAGACTTGAATCGCATCGGCGATGTTCGCAAAAGCCTCGTCCAGCGTGTAACCGTAGGAATGGCACCCAGCAATGTCTGGGCACGACGCTATGAATACTCCGTCTTCGTCAGGCTCAACCTTGATCCTGTATTCCTCGAAAGAACCCACAGTTCCTGTAGTAGTTGATTGCTGCTGATTGGGTTCGCTTGTCTGATGCCCGGGTCTAGTCCACCCCTTGGACCCTTCAACGATTGCGCGTGATTCATCCGATTGCGTTACTGCCATGTTGCGCTCATAGAGTAGATTCGCTCCTGCGCGCATTCTATCACCCTCTCGATTCTCATCGTTCCATCGAGGGCCCCAAAGACGGCAAATAGGCGACAAGGTCGCATAATTTCGCATCACGCGTGGCAGGGGGAGAAGGTATTGCAATGGTCTCCCGCGCCGCGTCGATTTCAGCGATTTTGGCGGTTAGTTACTGGTACGTTATCAAAATATGGATCGACTTTACCCTAAAGTTATTTAAATGTTTGTAACATTATTCGCCATGTGAACCGGCGGGATGGCGCGTGGCGCGCCGCGCGCCTGCGGATAAGGACACCCAACCATGGAGGACACCCAACCATGGAGATATCGATCACGTGAAACTGAACCAGATTTTCCGCGGTGCGCCTAGTACCGATACGGCGATTACCCCCCCCCCCCTATTGGAACTTACGTTCTAAAATCAGCCGCGTTTCGCCTGAATTCGTCGGGCGGCGCGGCATGATGCGGGTCTCCCACCTCCTCCGCTCACCGCTCCTGCTGCTGGCCGTCGCGCTGGTGGCGCTTGCGGCCCTCTTCGCCCACGACGCCTCGCCCGCCTCTGCGCAAGCGGGGTCCGAGACACGCCGTGTTCACTACGCGCAGAGTACATATTACGCATCGGAGACTGACACCCACGGCATACGGGGTAGCGCGGAAGTATGCGTCGAGGTTGAACCGCCGTTGGGATCCGGGGGCAGCACCGTGCATGTCAGGATCAAGGACGATTCCACCGCCACCCAGTTGGACGACTACTCGATCCTCCTGAGAAACGTCTCCAGCACGACCAACACAAAGGTGCTGCATTTGCCGCACGGCGAAGCCCGGAAGTGCTTCGGGGTAACGTTACGGCGAGACATGTTGACCGAGGGCGAGGAGGTCGTGAACCTGGAACTGGTAGCCGTCGCTGACGCGCCCTACATGATATCGGAGCACGATTCGGCGAACGCCAGGTATCCGGAGACGCAAATCGCACTCGTTGACAGTTCTACACCATTACCCGACGACGTCGACCCGGGGCGGGGCATCAACATCCAGCCCAAGTCCGCGACGGTGCGGTCAGGCTCCAAGGTCGCCTACAGCATCTCCCTGAATTCCAGGCCGGACGACGACGTGACGTTAAAAGCGTACAGAGACGCAGGCAGTGGTTACGATGTGCTCTCGATCCAACAAGACGGTAAGCTGCATGTCAGCCCGTCGGAACTGGTCTTCACTCCTATGAACTGGGCGACGCCGCAGTTCTTCACCGTTTCCACCGAGGGCGTGGATCCCGGCAGATACGTCATACTCCACGGCGTGACCAGCTACAGTGACGACGACTATTCCGTCAGTTATTCGTTCAGGGGCCCCGGCGTAGACGGCCGGACGCACATCGTGATCGAGGTGACGGATGGCTCGTCGGATGAGTCCCTGTCCGGTGGGCAGACGGATGCCGCGCCTGGCACGCCGACGAGCCTGGGCGCTAAGCTGGGCTGGACCACGCTGGACCTCTGGTGGGCGAAGGGACCGGGGGGAATGGTGACGGGCTACGATGTGCACTACACCTCATCGTCCACCGCCGGGGACGACGACGCCGCGTCCGAATCCGACCCGCTCGTCGGCTGGGTGGATGCGAACCACACGGGCATTATCCCCACGCACCCGCTCGGCGGCCTGACCATCGGCATCGCCTACCGGGTGCGGGTGCGCGGCGTGGACCCCAACGGCGCCAGCGACTGGGCGCGCCGCACCTTCGTCACGCGGCCCATCTGGGCGTCGACGCTGACCGTGTCGGAAGTGGAGACAGGCGTTTTCGGCTGCGGCTCGTCGAGTAGCCCATGCTCTGGCAATGCGCTGCCTGACGCCGGCTTTGAAGTGGACGGAACGGGGTACCAGGTAGCCAAAATCCGTAGCAGTTCCAGCGGCGAGGCGTTCGAATTGACCCTCGACGTACCGTACAACGCGGAGCTGAAGACGTACAACTTCTGCGTCGGGTCGCAGACGTTGCCGTTCTCGGACGTTTTCGCCACTTATTCCAACGAAGGCAAAACCGCCCGATGGACCCTCTCGAGCGTCGCCGCGCTGTCCTGGTCCGCGGGCGACAAGGTCGCGCTCAGCATCAGAGGTGCCTGCGGGATGACGGGCGCTGGCGTCGATCAATCTTCGCCCGTAGCGGAGACCGCTACGGTGCCCACCGCGGTGACTCTGTCCTTGAGCTCCAGCACGGCGAGCGAGAGCGCGGGCGACGTGACCCTGACCGCCACTCTGGACGCACCGGCGCCGGAGGGCGGGACCGGCGGCTTTTTGCTCGCTGATGCGAGCAGCACGGCGACCGAGGGCTCCGACTACACGATGCCGGCCTACGTCTTCATCCCAGGCGGACAGCGAGCCGGCACGGCGACCATCTCGATCATCGATGACGACGTTGATGAGGCGGACGAAACAGCGGTGATTACGACGTATTTCGACCTCGGCACGGCTCTCTTGGAGGATGGCGTCACCTTGACGATAGAGGACAACGACACCACCACATCCGGAGACCAGGTCCAGCAGGTCGTAGGCAACAGCCAACAGGATCAAGCACCGGCCAACCGTGCGCCCACGGTGTCATCATCCCTGTCCGACGTGAGCGGTTTGGCAGAAGGATCGACGCGGGACGTCTCGCTGTCCGGCGTCTTCAGCGACGCCGACGGGGACGCGTTGAGCATAACCGCCTCATCAGATGACGAAACCGTCGCCACTGTTGCAGTGGCCTCGGACTTCTCCAAGCTGACGCTGTCCGGAGTTTCGTCGGGCGATGCGACGATCACGGTCGTCGCGCGAGACCCGGACGGCGCTCGTGCCACACTGTCCTTCGGCGTCGAGGTCACGGACCCGGAACCGCAGCAGCAGGTGATCACCACGACGACGACGACGCCCGATCCTGAACCTACCGCCACGCCCGAACCTGAGGCGGAGACGACATCCACGCCCGAATCGGAGGCGGAGACGGAAGATACGGATGGTTCGGACGCGGTGGCGCGGTACGACGCGGACGGCGACGGCAAGATCAGCCAACCGGAGCTGCGACAGGCTCTCGACGACTACTACGCCGCCAAAATCACCTACTCCGAGATGCTCGCGATCTACAAGGCCTACCGCGCGTCCTAGGGCTGAAGCGCAAGAGACAACTACCAGCAGGGGCGGTTTGCGAACCGCCGCCTTTGCCCAAGGGGGAGTCGAAGGGGGTTCATACGCCGATGGGGCATCCCCTGCGAACTGCGCCGTGCTGGTTCGCGTCCGCCCCGCCTCCGGGCATCCCGTGCGAGCGGGGGACCACAAGGGATCGCCCCTACGTCAAGGTTGGTTGGTGGGGCGATCACGAGGGTTCGCCTCTGCGAGGTGAGGTCGCGCCCCCTTTGTCCTTCGGACATTTCCCCCGCGAGCGGGGGAAACCCGGATAGTCTGGGGCCGGTCGCCGAGGTTGTGCAAACGTTCCGTTCCGCGTCGATTTCATCGAATTCGAGTATTAGTTATCGGCAAGTCATCAAAAAATTCGATAACTTTACCCTAAAGTTACTTAGATTTTTCTAAAATTTCATTTCAGTCAGGGCCCATGAAACTTGGAGCCTGTAAGACGAATCGTCGTTGAACGAGGAGCCTGCTGCCGTGTCCTTTACCCCCCCCCCCCCCGATTTTCAGTCCCTGAAAACCGCTGGCGGCCCGGCATGAATCGGGCCTCCCTCTTCCGCGGCTCACCGCTCCTGTTGCTGGCCGTGGCGCTGGCGGTGTTCATCGTCTTCGACCCGCCTCCCTCTGTCCAAGCGCAGGAATCGACCAACGCCAACCTTGGCGGTCTGACGGCGAGCGGCAGCGACAGCGCGACCGGCACGTTCACGGCGTTCGACTTGAGCCCGGCCTTCTCCGCCAGTACCACCAGCTACTCGGCGACGGTCGCCAACACCGTCACCCACATCAAGCTGAGGCCCACGGTGGAGGACACCGGCAAGGCCACGGTGTGGGCTGGCAGGAGCGGCAGCCTGAAGTCAGTGACCGACGGCACGGACAGCGATGCCTACGGCCTGGTCGAGGGGGCCAACTCCTTCTTGGTGCGGGTCTGGGCCGAGGACCAAAACGAAATCATGGACTATTGGTTGACCATCTCGCGTACGCCGGCGAACCGGTCAATTGTCAGCCCCGTAAGTGTGATTGTGCGAGAGGGCGGGCCGAAGCAGACCGTGACCGCGACCTTAAGCGAAGTTGTGACTAGGGAGTCGAACGTTCGCATAACTTGGACCCACAACAACCTGTGGGCCAATGTCCACGTAGATGCCATCCTTGGCAATTACCCCATCACCGTTGCGAGGGGCCAGAATACGTTCCAGTTTGAAGTCACACCGATCGACGATTCGCTTCGCGAGGGCAGTCAGACCTATCCCCTCATTATTCAGATCGATACGGACGCAGACGGCTCGTACGACGACGTGACGGGTTCCATCGACGTCGTGGTCGAGGACAACGAAGACACTCCGGTTTTCAGGCTGGAGGCTTCGAGCACCACAGTTACCGAGGGCGATTCCGTGCGCGTCCGGGTGATCGACTATCCGGATTCCACGGCGGTGAAGTCCACGGGCAAGGCCAAGCTCGGAACCCACAAAAACCCGCGCCAATCAGGTTTCGTGGAGGGTGCCGACTTCTTTATGGACCCTTCCCAGACGACCACGATATGCCCCAATGTTGATTGTTCCCCACTGCAAATCAATCATTGGGGACTTCCCGACGCCCAGGGCTGGATCACCGTAGGCACGGTCCCGGACGGGGTTCGCGAGGGCGAGGAGACGATCGTCCTCACCGCTTTCAACGTGCAGGATCCCGACCAGAAGACAGAGCCGGTAACCATCCGTCTTCGCGACCTTGTACCGGTAAACCTCTCCCTGTCTGCTTCAAGCAGGGATCTTCGCAAGAACGGCGGTCCCGTGACCGTGTCCGTGTCGCTGAACCGGCCGGCGCCGGAAAACACTCGGATCCGGATCAGTCCATCAGGCTCCGCCAGCGTTCTGCCCCTTGGCGAAAGCCTCGCCAACTATGACTACGAGATGGTACCTAGCCAGAAGGTCGTCACCAACAATCAGGCCAGAGAAACCCAGGTCGAGTCCTTCATAGGTATCGATAAGGGCGAAACTCAGGGCAAGAGCGAGATAACCCTGACCGCATTGCGTGATGCGACCCCCGGCCAAACAATCACCCTGACAGCGAGATCTGTGGAATACCCCAACCGTTTCAAGTCGGGCTCGACGACGATCAGAATCGGGGATCCAATCCCTGAAGCGCCGAACCTGATCGGCCTGACTGCCAGCAGCATCAGTCCGACAGGCAGGTTCCCGGCGCTGCCCCTGACACCCTCGACCTTCAGCAGCTCCGTCACCGACTACACGGCCGCGGTGGCCAACACCGTGACCCGCGCCAAAGTGACTCCCACGGTGGATCCCAGATACAAGTGGACCGCCACGATAGAGGTGGGTCCGCAGGGCGGGCGACTGCGCGCGGTGGACAGCGGCAGAGCCAGCCACACCATCCCCTTGGTCGAGGGCGCCAACCCCATCACCGTGCGGGTCACCCGCATGGACGGCCGTAACAGCAAGGATTACACGGTGACCATCACGCGGGCGGCCACCGCGAACTCCCCACCGTTGACCGGGTCCAGTCCTGAACAGGGCGGCAACTGCGACGGTTGCGGTACCGAGGGCGAACTGGGCACCGTGACGCGGGATCAGTCGCCGCAAGAGCAGGAGCGTCAGCAGGGCGATTCCTCCGAGAAGGAGGGCGTGGTGCCACGGGAGCAATCGCCGCAACAGCCGCAACAGGATCAGGATCAGCAGGGCGGCGGTTCCGAGCCGCAGCTGGGCGGCTCCTGCGACGACTGCGGGCCCGGGAGCGATCTGGGCGGCATAGTCCTGGGTCAGTCGCCGCAACAGCAGGTTCCGCCCAACCGTGCTCCCACGGTGTCATCGCCCATGCCCGACGTGGCAGGCTTGGCAGAAGGAGCGACGCGGGAAGTCTCGCTGTCCGGCGTCTTCAGCGACGCCGACGGGGACGCTCTGAGCATCACCGCCTCATCCGATGACGAAACCATCGTCAGGGTTGCAGTGGCATCGGACTTCTCGAAGCTGATCTTGTCCGGAGTTTCGTCGGGCGAGGCGACGATCACGGTCGTCGCCCAAGATCCGGACGGCAACAGCGCCACCGACGACTTCAGCGTCGAGGTCACGGACTCGCAGCCGCCGCCGGAGCAGCAACAGCAACAGCAGCAGGTACCCGCGACATCCACGACGACTCCCGATCCTGAACCTACCTCCACGCCCGAACCAGAGGAGGCAGAGACGGAGGCAGGGGGGCCGGATGCTGCGGAGCTGTACGACGCGGACGGCGACGGCTCCATCAGCCAATCGGAGCTGCGGCAGGCTCTCGACGACTACTACGCCGCCAAAATCACCTACGCCGAGATGCTAGCGATCTACAAGGCCTACCGCGCGTCCTGAAACACGGCTGAAACCCGCCGAGACCATGACGATCGCCCGGTCCCGGTCATTTAATGATCGGGATCGGGACTGTTTTCGCTAGTTTGTTGTGAAGTCATCGGTTAGTTATCAAAACTAGCCATGATTTTACCCCAAAGTTATTTGCAAATCGGTATAACGTTCTCCAAGTGCATGAGGAACCATTCATCTTGCAAAGGTAGCCGACATGCATTATCCGACGGACGCTGACGCCGATGTTTTCGTCCCAGACAACGGATGGGAGCATTTTGCGCCAGCGATCTGAGCCTAGCGACAAGGAGACGCCGTGATGTTGAATGCAAAGTTCGCCGGAATCCTCGGACATTTTCCCCGGTTGCACGGACTCTACTCGACCATGGCGGCGCGATGCGCGCTGCCGCTGACCGTCGCGCTGATGGCGCTGGCGGTTCTCTTCACCTTCGGAGACGCGGCACCGGCACAGGCGCAGACCACGGACTACGACAGCGACGATGACGGACTGATTGGAGTGTCCAGCCTGGCCCAGCTCAACGCTATTCGCTGGGACCTGGACGGTAACGGCTCAGCCAGCAACGCGGGCTACGCCACCGCATTTCCCAATCCGGCAACCGGCATGGGTTGTCCGACGTCGGGATGCGTGGGCTACGAACTGACCACGAACCTGGACTTCGACACCAACAGCAGCGGCAGCGCCGACGACGGAGACACCTACTGGAACAGCGGGCACGGCTGGCTGCCGATCGGGATCGACGGCGATCCCTTCAGCGCCATCTTCGAGGGCAACAGCAAGGTCATCAGCAATCTCTACATCGATACCGGACCGAAGAAACAGTCCGTCGCCACCGGCGTCGCGGTCGCAGACATTGAACCGGCCCATTTCGGGCTGTTCGAGGAGGTTGGTACCACGGGCACCATCCGCAACCTCGGACTGGAAGACGTCGACGTTTCGCGGGAGCATGGCTGCGACAGCCGCCCGGAGATAATCTGCAATCAGGGGCGCGTGGGTGGCATCGCCGGGGTGAACCACGGGAAAATCAGCGGCAGCTGGGTGACCGGCTCAGTATCAAGCATCACCACCGGCGGCGATCATATCTCGTATTGGCAGATCAGTAACCACTACCGCACGGAAATCTCCCTGGCCGCCGGTGGCCTGGCTGGGTTCGCCGGCTCGTCCAGCGTCATCTCCGCCAGTTACTCCACTGCCGCCGTGTACCTCCATGCGGACTGGTCACGCGTCCGCATCAAGGGCGGCGGTCTGGTGGGACACAACGGCGGGTCGATCATCGCCAGTTACGCCACCGGCGAAGTCTATTCCAACCGCATCAGCACTTCGAAATACGGTATTAACAATCTGGTGGGACACATTGGCGGACTGGTGGGACACAATGCGGGTCCAATCACCGCCAGCTACTCCAGGGGCGCCGTGTCCGGTCCGCCCGAATTTCGCGTTCGCAGCGGCATGGTGGGCTACAGCAATGGCAGCCCCACCATCACTGCCAGCTACTGGGACACCGTCGCCTCCGGTCAGAGCGGGAGCCACGCCGGCGTGGGCAAGACGACGGCGGAGCTAAAGTCGCCCACCGGCTATAGCGGTATTTACGCCAACTGGAACTTGGACCTGGACGGCGATGGCAACGGCGACGATCTCTGGGCTTTCGGCACGGCCAGCCAGTACCCGGTGCTGAAGAGCCTGGGCGCGACGAAACAGCGCGGGTTGACGCCTGGCTCAGTCCCGCTCATCGACTACGACAGCGACGACGACGGTCTGATTGAGATTTCCACGGGTTATCAATTGTTGGTGCTGCGCGCTGACCCGAACGGCGACGGTTCACCCAGCGAAGCTCGATATGAATACTTTCGCCGCGACTATTACGATGCCTTCTTCCGCTCCGGCGAGGGCATGGGCTGTCCGACGTCAGGATGCGTCGGCTACGAATTGGTCTCCAACGTGAATCCGGGAAGAGCCGCCCCCGATATTGGCAGCTATTCTGCCATCTTCGATGGCAATGGGCACACCATTTTCAATATCTATGGGCCGTTGTTCCACCAGATCCAAGCCAGCGGCATCGTGCGCAACCTGACGCTGAAGTCCGTGAGCGCGTACGAACGGTATGGGAGAGTCGGCGGGCTTGCCAACGCTAATCACGGCACCATCAGCAACGTCCATGTGGCCGGCTCGCGAGGCACAGATGTGGGAGTCGGCGGCGGACTGGTGGGGTTGAACGGCCCCACCGGCACCATCTCGGATAGCAGCAGCGCGGGTGATGTCTATTATGGGAATACCGACCAGGGATGGGAAATCGGCGGATTGGTGGGCCGCAACGCCGGCTCCATCCGAAGCAGCTACTCGACTGCCCGAGCTAGGGGCCAAAGCACCAGCAGCATCGGAGGGCTGGTGGGTTACAACACCAGCACCGGCTCGATCCGGGGCAGCTACGCCACCGGCGAGGTGGAGAACAAGTACGTCCATGGCTGGACGACTCCGGGTAGGGGCCAAAATCCCCTAGGTCGCTACCTCGGGGGCCTGGTGGGCACCAACTACGGCGAAATCACCGCCAGCTACTCCACCGGACGCGTGCACGGCGGGGCAGACATGGGCGGCCTGGTGGGACGCAACGTCGGTGGCACGATAACGACCAGCTACTACGACACCAAAACCTCCCGGCAGACGACCAGCGCCGGCGGCGTGGGCAGAACGACGGAGCAGTTGCAACAGCACTGGAAAGCGGCGTACGAGGGCATCTACGCCAGCTGGAATCTGGACCTGGACGGCGACGGCAGCCCGGACGACCTCTGGGACTTCGGCGCGCCCGACCGGTACCCGAAACTGAAGTCCCCGGACGAACGGGATCAGGATGTCAAGACCTTCATCCTCACGCCCCAGGTTCGCTTTCTCGAGGGTCGCTCCACCAAACTGACCGTCAACCTGAACCGGCCCGCCCCGACGGGAGGCGTGGAGTTCACGGTTACGCCCAGGTTCAACGACGCCGCACTCATGAATGAGGTGATGAGCATTGCGTCTACGGTGACCGTCGCCGCGGGGGATTCCACCGTGGACATCACCGTTTCCCACACGCCGGACGATCGCTTGACCGAACCTGACAAGACGTTCACGCTGACCGTCGCCACCAACACCTCCGGCTGGAGCAAGGCTGGCGATGGCTGGAACACGGCACGCATCACCGTCGATGACGATGACCCCCATGGACTCAGATTTGAGAGGACCGGCGGACGGTTGGGCGAACCAAGTTTGCGCATTACCGAGGGCGGAACCGCGACCTATGGACTATCGATGGCCAGTCGGATTCTGTCGGACGTCACCATCACGATCAGGAGTGATGACTCTGGAGCGGTCACGGTGTCTCCGGAGACGTACACTTTTACGCCGTCGAACTGGGACACGATGAAGGACTTCACCGTGTCGGGCGTAGCCGACGCGGATGCCGACGATGAGACCGTCACGGTCAGACACTACGGTACGAACGGCGCGTTTTGGGGCTTGATAATCGTGGCGGTGTCTGACACCAGCTCGCCACAGCAACTACAGCAGTCACCGCAGCAGCAGACGCCCGGGGATTACACCGACCTCATCACCAAGATGAAGCAGTGGCGCAACGACCCGCAGTGGTCGAGCTTGAAGGAGCACACCGACCGCTGGGACCGGGCGCTCCTTGCCTTCGGCGAGACGGTATCCGACACGTCGCTGACACCGATGACGGCGGCTGAAGCCCAAGCGTTCGCCGACCGCGGCAGCGCATGGTCCCGCTGGTTGGAGGTCGCCCCCGCTCTGCAGCAGATCGAGGCCGCCCGCCAGCAGCAACAGCAATCATTGCAGCAGTCGCCATCCAACCAGGCCCCATCCAACCAGGCCCCATCCAACCAGGCCCCGGCGGTCTCCGCATCCATAGCCGACGCCACAATCGTCAGCGCGAGCGGAACGAAGCAAGTGTCTCTGTCCGGAGTGTTCAGCGACGCCGACAACGACGCGCTGACCTTCACCGCCGCGTCCTCGAACGACGCAGTTGCCACGGTGTCGGTTGCATCTGACAACTCCAGACTGACGGTAAACGCCCAGAGCCGCGGCACGGCGACCATCACGGTAACCGCGTCGGATGGCAATGGCGGCACGGTGGACGACACCTTCACGGTGACGGTCAAGGCCGCGCCAGTGGTAGCGTCTGCTATCGCCGACCTGAGCTTGCAAGAGGGAGGGACTAAAGACGTTTCCCTCTCCGGCGTGTTCAGCGATGCCGACGGCGACGCGCTGACCATCACCGCCGCGTCTGACGACGATGCCATTGCCACGGTGTCGGTGGCTTCCGACGGGTCCAGCCTCACTTTGACGGGAGTGGCACAGGGAACAGCGACCATCACGGTAACGGCTGAGGACACCGACGGCAACCGGGTCAGCGACGACTTCGAGGTGTCGGTGACCGCATTGCAGCTCCAGGGACAATCGCCGTACGCCGAACTGATCGCGCAGATGCGGGAGTGGCGCGCCGACCCCGAGTGGGTAAGCTACAAATCTCACACCGACCGTTGGGACCGCGCGCTTCTTGCCTTCGGCGAGACGGTCTCCGACACGTCGCTGACGGCGCTGACGGCATCCGAGGCGCAGGCCTTGGCCGACACGAGCTGGGGCGAGCGCTGGGTGCCGGTGGCGGCCGCCCTGTGGGAGATCGAGTCCGGCGGGCAGCAGCAGGTAACGTCCAACCGGGCACCCACGGTGTCCGCCGTCATAGCCGACGCCACAATCGTCAACGCGAGTGGGACGAAGCAAGTATCCCTGTCAGGGGTGTTCAGCGATGCCGACAACGATGCACTGACCATAACCGCCGCGTCCTCGAACGACGCAGTTGCCACAGTGTCAGTTGCATCCGACAACTCCAGCCTGACTTTGACCGCCAAGAGTCGAGGCACGGCGACCATCACGGTAACCGCGTCGGATGGCAATGGCGGCACGGTGGTAGACAGCTTCACCGTGAGGGTGAAGGCGGCGCCGGTGGTGGCATCGGCCCTTGCCGACGTGTCCGGCTTGGAAGCTGGGTCGACGCGACAGGTGTCCCTGTCCGGCGTCTTCAGCGATGCCGACAGCGACAGCCTGACCATAACCGCATCATCCGACGACCGTAGCGTCGCAACGGTGTCGGTGTCGTCCGACAGCTCCGCGCTCACCGTTACGGGAGCGGCAGAGGGCACGGCGACGATCACGGTCACCGCCCAGGACTCCGACGGCAACCGGATCAGCGATGACTTCGACGTCACGGTGACGACATCCGAACCTGACCCGACGCCGACGCCTGAGACGGACACGGATAGCTCGGACATCGTCTCGCGTTACGACGCGGACGGCGACGGCAGGATCGTCCAATCGGAGATGCGAAAGGCGCTCGACGACTACTACGCCGGCAAACTCACTCAACTCGAGTTGCTCGAGGTCCACAAGGCTTACGCCGCGTCCTGAAACACGGCTGAAGGCGCAACATACAACCACCC
The DNA here is from genome assembly GCA_965203505.1 of Dehalococcoidia bacterium. GTDB lineage: Bacteria > Chloroflexota > Dehalococcoidia > Lucifugimonadales > Lucifugimonadaceae > Bin127. Next base: position 2,184,682 of record OZ241880.1, on the reverse strand, counting down.
GTAGGGGCGGTTCGCGAACCGCCCCTACGGTCGCAGAAATGCCGTTTCGCATCGATTTCAGCGAATTTGGATGATCGTTATCGATAGGTCATCGATATGCGCCGCGACTTTACCCTAAAGTTACTCCAAAATCCGTATACTTGCTGTTCCAACTAGAGACGGCAAGTCACGATACCGAAATGTCAGGAGGATATGAGTATGAACGCGATCTTTTCTACCATCATCCCCGACTCAGGTTCCAAGACGAGACTGCCGCTTGCGGCGGCGGTCATAGGCGTGCTGGCGCTGCTGCTTGCCGCCGGCTGGGCGCTCTGGCCGTCAGACCCTGAGCCTGTGTTGGCGCAGGACGTGTCGCGAAAGAGTCTGCTGTATTTCTTCGCCGCCGTCGAGGGCAACACTAAGCTTTCCTTGGAAGCGCTGGGAAGATCGGGGGGCGTCACCATCGAGCCGGAGTTCAGCCCGACCACTTATAGCTATACGGTGACGGTGCCCTACCAAGAAGTGGAGTTTAGAGGCAAATTCATAACGATATGGAAAGGATGGCATACAAACTGGGGTTGGGTGGTGGTAAATGATGACCTTGAGGAGTATGAACGACTTAGAAACAATTTTCGTTATCGTACCCCTGAATGGGAGGCCCAGCAGAGTATGATTTTGGCCAACGGCGAGGGGTCATTAAGAAGCCGCCACTTCACCTTGCAGCCGGACGTGGCTCAGACTGTTCAGATAGGCGTGTACAGGTGGCGCCCCAATAAGGTGAGTGATCCGATGCCGGGCTCGATATTCAAGACCGTCTATACGCTGACGGTGAACTACGAACCGCCCGCCGAAGACAACACCAGCCTGTTAGACCTGACCATCTCCGAAGGTTGGCTCGACTTCGACCCCTTCGACACGGACGAGACCTCTTACACGGTGTATGTGCCGAGCGACACGGAGAGCGTCGTACTCACCCCCATCACCACGCACCCCGATGCCGCAGTGACTGTGAAGGGCAGCGACCCGGCCAACGCGGTCGCCCTCAACAAGGGCGGGAATCTCATTCCCGTAGTGGTGACCGGGGAGGACGGCGAGACAACGCAGACCTACTCGGTTACGGTGTATCGGGGCGCGCGTCATGACTACTCCGCGTTCATCGCGCAGATGAAAGAGTGGCGCGACCGACCCGAGTGGGTGAGATACAAATCGCACACCGACCGCTGGAACCGTGCGCTGCTTGCATTCGGCGAGACGGTGGAAGACACGACTCTGACGGCGATGACGGCGGCTGAGGCGCAGGCATTCGCCGACCTCAAGATCGAACATCATCGCTGGGTCGCGGTGGCAGACGCGCTGCGGGACATAGAGGCCAGCAAGAGGATGATGGAGGAGCAGGAGGAAAAACGAGAGAATCAACATGCGCAGCCGCTGGGACGACTGCTGTCGCCTTCCACGATCGACACTGACCCGCAGAATTCAGATACGCAGAATCCGGATACGCAGGGTTCGGATACGCCCAACCGCGCGCCTGTGGTGGCGGTATCCATAGGCGATGCAACCATCGTCAACGCGAGCGGGACGAAGCAAGTCTCCCTGTCCGAGGTGTTCAGCGACGCCGACAACGACGCGTTGACGATCACCGCCGCGTCCACGAACGACGCAGTTGCCACAGTGGCGGTTGCATCCGACGGGTCCAGCCTGACGGTGAACGCCCAATCCCGAGGCACGGCCACCATCACTGCAACCGCCGACGACGGGAACGGTGGCACGGTTGACGACAGCTTCAGCGTGACGGTCAAGGCCACGCCGGTGGTGGTATCGACCATCGCCGATCTCAACCTGCAAGAGGGAGGGACTAAAGACATTTCCTTGTCCGGCGTGTTCAGCGACGCCGACGGAGACAACCTGACCATCACCGCCGCCTCAGACGACGACGCAATCGTTACCGTCTCGGCGGCAACTGACGGATCCAGCCTGACAGTGACAGGAGTGGCGGAAGGCACAGCGACGATCACGGTAACGGCTGAGGACTCAGACGGCAACCGGATCAGCGACGACTTCGAGGTAGAGGTCGCAGCGGGAGGCGGGCTGGCGGCGCTCATCGCCAAGATGAAGGAATGGCGCAACGACCCGCAATGGTCGAGCTTCAAAGAGCACACCGACCGCTGGGACCGTGCGCTGCTGGCATTCGGCGAGACGGTGTCCGACACGACTCTGACGGCCATGACCGCGGCTGAAGCCCAGGGCTTCGCCGATAAAGGCAGCGCATGGAGCCGCTGGGTCGAGGTTGCCGCCGCGCTGCGGGAGATCGAGCCCAGCGGTCAGCGGGAGCAGCAACAGCAACAGCCGCCGCCCACGCCTGAGCCAACGGCCACACCCGAACCGACGGCCACATCGACGCCGACGCCCACACCGACGCCGACGGCCACGCCCGAGCCGACGGCCACGCCCGAACCGACGGCCACGCCCGAACCGACGGCCACGCCCGAACCGACGGCCACGCCTGAGCCTTCGCCGACGCCGACGGCTACACCGACGCCCACATCGACTCCAACTCCCGAACCGACGGCGGCGCCCGAACCGAACACAGAGGTCTCAGACGTCGTCTCCCGGTACGACGCGGACGGCGACGGCAAGATCAGCCAGTCGGAGATGCGAAAGGCGCTCGACGACTACTTCGCCGGCAAAATCACCAGCTCCGATCTGCTCGAGATCCACAAGGCATACGCCGCCTCCCACGCCAGGTCCTGAAACACAGCTGAAGGTGCAACAGACAACCACCCGTAGGGGCGGTTCGCGAACCGCCCCTACGGTCGCCGAAATGCCGTTACGCGTCGATTCCAGCGATTTTGGGTATTCGTGATCGGTAAGTTATCGATATGCGCCGCGACTTTACCCTAAAGTTATTTGAAAATCCGTATACTTGCTGTTCCAACTGGAGTCGGCGAGACGAATCGTCGTTCAACAAGGGGGCCTGCAATCATGTTCTTCACCCCGTTGCTGTTTTCAGCCTTCGAAAACCGCAGGTGGCCAGGGGCCACGCCGTCCCTCATCCCTGACTCAGGTTCCAAGACGACGCTGTCACTTGCGGTGGCGGTTCTGGGCGCGCTGGCGGTGCTGCTTGCCGTCGGCTGGCTGCTCTGGCCGTCAGATCCTGCGGGGGCGCAGGACGTATCGAGAAAGAATCTTGTGTATTTCTTTGCGTACGTCGAGGACGACGTGAAGCTCTCCGTGGAAGAGCTAGGAATGACGGGCGGTGTCACCATCGATCCGGAGTTCAGCGCCGACCACTACAGCTATACGATGACGGTGCCCTACCAAGAGGTGGGGTTCAGAGGCAAATTCTTCTCGCCATATATCAATGGATATGAGAACTGGGGTTGGGTGTCGGTAGGTGACCTTGCGGAGTACGAACGGCTCAACAACGATGCTGAATGGCCAGACCGCGAACACTTTATTTTGGCCAACAGCCGCGGGTCAGTAAGAGACCGCTACTTCACCTTGCAGCCGGACGTGGCTGAGACTATTCAGATAGGTGTTTACAGGTGGCGCCCCGGCAGGATGAGTAGTCGGATGCCGGGATCGATATTCAAGACCGTCTATACGCTGACGGTGAACTGGGAACCGCCCGCCGAGGACGACACCAGCCTGTACGACCTGACCATCTCCGACGGTTGGCTCGACTTCGACCCCTTCGACACGGACGAGGCCTCTTACACGGTGTACGTGGCTAAGGAGACCGAGAGCGTCGTCCTCACGCCGATCACCACGCACCCCGATGCCACAGTGACCGTGAAGGGCAAAGCCCCCGCCAACGCGGTCGCCCTTACTAGCGGCGGGAATCTCATTCCCGTAGTGGTGACCGCGGCGGATGGAGAAACAACGCAAACCTACTCGGTCACGGTGTTTCGGGGCGCGACCCGTGACCACTCCGCATTCATCGCGCAGATGTACGAGTGGCGCAACAGACCCCAATGGGTGAGCTACAAACCGCACACCGACCGCTGGGACCGGGCGCTGCTGGCATTCGGAGAGACGGTGGCAGACACGTCTCTGACGCCCATGACAGCGGATGAGGCGCAGGCCGTCGCCGACCGTGACAGCGAACATCATCGCTGGCTTCCGGTGGCAAGCGCGCTGCGGGACATAGAGTCCAGCCGTCAGCAGATACGAGTGCAGGAGCAGCAACAACAGCATTATCAAGAAATGCGGCAGTGGCGACAACAGCAGTCGCCTTCCACGGTTGAAACTGACCCGCAGGATTCGGATCAGGATCCGCCCAACCGCGCGCCGGTGGTATCCTCCGCCCTCGCCGACGTGAGCGGATTGGAAGTGGGTGACACGCAGGACATCTCCCTGTCCGGGGTGTTCAGCGACGCCGACAACGACGCGCTGACCATCACCGCCGCGTCCTCCGATGAAACCAAAGCCACGGTGTCGGTGGCATCCGACGGTTCCAGCCTGACGGTGGCGGGAGTGGCGGAAGGCGCGGCGACGATAACGGTTCTGGCGCGGGACGGCGACGGCGACAGCGTGAGCGACGCCTTCGACGTGTCGGTGGTCGCAAAGTACACCGCGCTCATCGCTCAGATGTACGAGTGGCGCAACGACCCGCAATGGTCGAGCTTCAAGGATCACACCGACCGCTGGGGCAGGGCGTTGCTGGCGTTCGGAGAGACCGTGTACGACACGTCGCTGACGGCTATGACAGCATCAGAGGCGCAGGGCTTCGCCGACCGCGGCAGCGCTTGGAGCCGCTGGGTCGAGGTTGCCGCCGCGCTGCGAGAGATCGAGGCCGACAGTCAGCGGCAGAACCCGCCCACGGCTACATCGACGCCGACGCTGACTCCGACGCCCACGCCCACATCGACTCCAGCTCCCGAACCTACGGCCACACCTGAGCCGACGTCCACGCCCGAACCTACGGCTACGCCCACGCCTACACCGACGCCAACATCGACACCGACTCCCGAGCCGACGGCGACGCCCGAACCGACGGCTACACCCGATCCAACGGTTACACCGACGCCCACGGCTACACCCGAACCGGACACGGAGACCTCAGACGTCGTCTCCCGGTACGACGCGGACGGCGATGGCAGGATCAGCCAGTCGGAGATGCGAAAGGCGCTCGACGACTACTTCGCCGGCAAAATCACATCCGCCGATCTCCTCGAGATTCACAAGGCCTACGCCGCGTCCTACGCCGCTCCCTGAAACGCGGCTCAATCCCGTGTCCACGTTCCGCAGCGCGGAACGTGGACACGGGCCATGCTGTTTCGCATCGATTTCATCGAGTTTAGATATTAGTTATTGGTAAGTCATCAATATGTGCCGTGATTTTACCCCTAAGTTACTTCAAAATCCGTAAACTTACTGTTCCAACTAGGTCGGCAAGACGAATCGTTATCGAACGAGGAGGCTGCAAACATGTCCTTCGTCCCATCGCTGTTTTCAGCCTTTGGAAACCGCCGGAGGCCCGGCACGACTCGGGAATTCCTGCTCCTCCGCTCCCCGCTAATCTTCCTGGCCGTCGCAATGGCGACCTTGCCCGTATTTTTGGTCCACGACTTGCCTCCCGCCCAGGCGCAGGGTTTGTCCTCGGACGCTACGCTGAGCGGGTTGGCGCTCCTGGACCGGCAAGGGACGGTGTACCCCCTGCGTCCATTGTTCGACGCCCAGACCCAGGAGTACGAGGTCACGGTGCCGCTGCTCGCCACCGGTCAGGTGGGGCTACGGCCCACCGCCAACCACCGGGGTGCTTCCATCACAGTGGCGGGCAAGACTGTGGCCAGCGGGGCGACCAGCGATAGCTTGTTCCTCCAGATAAATACGCCGAAGCGGGTCGTGGTGGCGGTAACCGCCGAGGACGACCAGACGCGCCGGGAGTACGCGGTGACGGCGACTTGGGACCCGCGGGCGGAACTACGCGCCCTGTCCGTATCCGATGCCCGGCTGCACCCCTTCGTCTTCAGCGGCACCAACACCGACTACCGGACCTGGGTCGCGCACAGCGTGACTCAGGTGAAGGTCACACCCACCAACCGCTACGACAAGGGAACCATCACGGTCAACGGGCACACAGTTGCCAGCGGATCAGCCAGTCCTGCGATAGCGCTGACACAGGGCGATAACACCATCACCGTGACGATCACCGCGCCAGACGGTTACACCGCCAGAACTTACACGGTCGCGATAACGCGGGCTTCGGCGGCTGCTTCGGCGGACGCGACGCTGAGCGGACTGGCGGTGCATACCGCAACCAGCAGCCAGCCGGACGCAGGCAACGAGGTACCTTACGAGGGGACCGCATACCAGCTGGTCCCGGCGCTGGCGGCTGGAGTGTATGACTACCGGGTGCAGGTGCCCGACGAGGTGGAGCGCAAGGCGCGGGAGTCTGAGGAGTCCGGCTATGTCTACGTCACCGCGGTCTCAACCACCACAGCGCCGGGGGCGAAGTCCATCGTGGTCGAGGGGGAGAAGAGCCGCGACGAGGCACGGAACCCCAAGAAGGACGTGGTGACCGGGGAGTCCAGCGGTCCTTGGCTCGCTTTCACCGGCTACAGTCCAATCACCATCAAAGTGACCTCCTTGGACGGGACCAACACCCAGACCTACCGGGTGACTGTGCAGCACGGCAGCGTGGTGGACGACCCGCGCGGAGTGACGCTGACGCCGGGAGACGGGCAGATCACGTTGAGCTGGGGGGAGAACACCGGCGACAACGCGCCCAACCTCTACTGGGCACGCTGGCGCAAGGCGGGAACGACGACCTGGCTGAACTCCGCCACGTTGGCTGGCTGGAAGACCGCCTACGGCGACGGCGCGCCCGAGGCGACCGCCGCCGACGGACAGCGGGTAACAGGAAGCAGCCACACCATCACCGGGCTGGACAACGGTACTGAGTACGAAGTCCAGCTGCGCGGAACGCGGGGCGGAAGCACCAAGTACCAGGTGACCAACTGGCTGAAGAGCGGGTGGGTCACGGTTCGGGGATATGCCGGACAGCCGCCCGCCGGGACGCTGACGATTACGCCGAGCGCCCCGAGCCGGGAATACGGCGGAACAGACGACCTGAGCTACACGGTAAGCGGATTGGATGCCGCAGACACCGCGACGGACGTGGTTACGGGATCGCTGTCGCGAGCGGCGGGGAATGACGCTGGGAGCTACGCCTTCGACATGAGCGGCTTGTCCATTGCCGCCGCATACACCAATAAGTACACTCTGTCGTCCGCGCCGTCCGTGGCGAACTACACGATAACTTCCCGCGCCATAACGTCGGTCAGCGGGGTGACGGTTAACAGCCGGCCTGCGGACGGGAGCACGAGTGCCACGTTCGACACGTCCGGCGCACAGGGAACAGGTGTGCTGACGGCGGAGCTGTCGGACTTCCAGTCCGGCGGACTCGTCGTGAGCGGGTCTTTCCCGGCTGCGACGGCCGGGACGCACAGCCTCAGCGTGACCTACTCGCTGAGCAACCAAGGCTCCTTCAAGTCAGGCAACTACACACTGTCATCCACAACGGACACTCTGCAAGGAGAAATCACGCAGGCGGACTGCGGCTGCGCCTCACGGCTCATCCTGCTTGCCGACGGAGTTCCTGCCGAGGGCGGCGACCCGGTAACCGTCGTCGCCGGGCTGCCGAGCCCGGCCGGCGCGGGCGGCGTCACCGTGACGCTCACCGCCAGCGGAACGGCAACGGTCGGCGACGACTACACCATCTCTACTACCACCGTCAGCATCGCGGAGGGCGCGACGGCCGGCATGTCGACCATCACCATCATCGACGACGCCGTCGACGATGACGACGAGACCATCATACTCAGCGCCGCTGCTTCGTCCCTGAACGCGGCATCGCTCACGCTCACCATCGCCGATAACGACGACGGGCCCGTGATCGATCCTAACTGCACGACACCCGCTGGCGGAGACTACGATGCCGACGACGACGGCCTCATCGAGGTGTCCTGCCTAGGCCAGCTGAACGCCATTCGCTGGGACTTGGACAGCGACGGCGTTACAAACCAGGAATTCGGGCTCCGCGTGAACCCTCAGACCGGCCACGGGTCCAGGGAAAAGGGGAGCAGTTTCGCTGCCGACTACGCCGCCGCTTTCCCCGGCGCCGCAACCGGCATGGGTTGTCCCCAGTCGGGCTGCAAGGGCTACGAGCTGACGACCGATCTTGACTTCGACACCAACGGGAACGGCCGTGCCGACGCCGGCGACGACTACTGGAACGGAGGAAGGGGTTGGTGGAGCATCGGGGCCTATTCCGCGCTCGGCAGCAGGGCCCATTTCAGCGGCGTGTTCGAAGGCAACGGCTATACGATCCGCAACCTCTACATCAACGGTCAACCTTCTTTCAGCACTTACGGATTCTTTACGAGCATAGACGGCGTAATTCGCAACTTGAACATGGAATCGGTGCACGTCTCCGGCTATCATCGGATCGGAAGCCTAGTGGCGCAAAACAGAGGCACGATTACCGACATCTACGTTTCCGGCACAATGACGGGCAGTGCGGCCGTCGGAGGGCTGGTTGGAGAGAACCTTGGCATCGTCCGGGGCAGCTACGCCGCGGTCAGCGTCGCGGGAACCCAGCCCAACGGGCCCAAGCCACCGGCTACTAATATCGCTGAACCCGGCCGGGACGTGGGCGGTCTGGTTGGTATTAACAATGGCACAATCACCGCCAGCTACGCCAGCGGCAGCGTGTCGGGGAAGGCCAACAACACCGGCGGCTTGGTGGGTCTCCACGGTGGCGGCTCCATCACGGCCAGCTACGCCAGAGGCGCCGTGTCCGGCAGTGGTCAGAACATCGGCGGCTTGGTAGGCAAGCATGACGCAGGCGTGGTCACCAACGCCTACTGGGATACCCAAACCTCCGGCACCAGCACCAGCGCGGCCGGGGTCGGCAAGACCACTGCCGAGTTGCAGTCGCCCACCAGCTACGCCGGCATCTACGCAAACTGGAACGTGGACCTGGACGGCGACAGCAGCGCAGACGATCCATGGGATTTCGGCAGTTCGTGCCAGTACCCGGTCCTGAAGTACGGCGGCCTGAACCCCGATGACCAGCGCGCGCCCTGCACGCCGATACAGATGCCGACCGACACGGGCAAAGAGTTGCTGATGCCTCCGTGTGAACCCGATTCTGCCCGCAAGCCCGCACCAAGGCCGGGGGTGATCGCGTTCATCATGTGCGAAGACCACCTGACGGTCGAGAGCGTCTCGACCGACTCGGACATCACGTTCTACCCGGAGTTTTCACCCGACCGGCACCATTACGTCGTGCACATCGCAGACGACGTCACAGAACTGAAGGTCACAGGAGACTTCAGTGCTGGTTTCCCGGCATTCCATAACTACCCCGACAATCCCCCGCCCGGAATCCCCGGGTGGGTGGACATGATGACTAAAATCCCCGGCTTCGCGTGGGCGTTCGCTACGGGTAAGACGGTGGTGAACCACCCCTCATATGGGAACCCGGAAGACACTGGGACGGCAAACAACATTTACTCCGAGAGAGATGCATCCAACTCCCGTCACCGACGGGTCAATCTAAGCCCCGGCGTGACCACTATTCAGATTGGGGGTGCTCACTGGTTCAAGCGGTGGGGGCCTTCAGAGTCAGAAACAATCTCCGGTGGCCGATGGTACGTAAACAGCGCAAAAATAGCCCGTAAGACCTACACCCTGCAACTGGTGTGGCAGTCGCCGTCCACGGCGCTGGAGGCACCGCCCGAGCCGCCCGCGCCGCGCATCGTGGACTACGACACAGACGACGACGGCCTGATCGAGATCTCCAACCTGGCGCAGCTCGACGCCATGCGCTGGGACGTGAACGGCGACGGCTACAGCGACCACGGCGGCCCGCTTCACGAAGGGTTCCCCAACCCGCTGGCGCAAATGGGCTGTCCGCAGAGCGGTTGCATCGGCTACGAACTCACCGTCGACCTGGACTTCGACACCAACGGCAACGGGCGCGCCGACTCCGGCGACGCCTACTGGAACTCCGGCCACGGCTGGCTGCCGATCGGGATCGACACCCGCGACTACAACGCCGTGTTCGAGGGCAACGGATACATCGTCCGCAACCTATACATCAACTCGACTCTGGAGAACCAGTCCGTCGCAACCGAGTACCACTCCGACAGCAGCAGCTATCGGCAAGGCTTCAGAACGAGAGTCAGCGCTGCTTCCGTCGGACTGTTCGAGGGACTCGCCGCGGGCGGCGTCATTCGCAACATCGGACTGGAATCGGTGGACGTGTCCAGGAACGTGGGATGTCTGCTGATTATGACGTCTATTGCAGCAGAGAATTGCTGGGGATCCATCTATGTGGGCGGGTTGGTCGGACACAGCCGCGGCGAGATTAGCGGCAGCCACGTGTCCGGCGTCGTCTCCAGGGTGTCGACCCACAGCGCCGGAGTCAGAATCCAGAAAGCCGACGCCGTCGTCGGGGGACTGGTCGGCTACGCGCACCCGTCCAGCGTGATCTCGGGCAGCTACTCCACCGCCAGCGTGTCCGGCAAGGTGAATCAGTCAGCCAATGTCGGTTCCCGCGTCGGCGGACTGGTCGGGCACAACAGAGGCACCGTCACAACCAGCTACGCCACTGGCGACGTCTCCTCCGACGGCGCGCACCAGGCGATTCACAATATCGGAGGACTGATCGGGCGCAACGGCGGTCCCATTACCGCCAGCTACGCCACCGGCGGCGTGACCGGAGAAGGCACCGCCAACGTCGGAGGGCTGGTGGGACACCTGGGCGGTGGAGCGGTTACCGCGAGCTACTGGGACACTGAGACCAGCGGCCAGACAAGCAGCGCGGCCGGGGTCGGCAAGACCACCGCCGAGTTGCAGTCGCCTGCCGGCTACTCCGTCATCTACGCCGATTGGAACTTGGATCTGGACGGCGATAGCAGCGCCGACGACCCATGGGACTTCGGCAACGCGTGTCAGTACCCGGTCCTAAAGTACGGCAGCCTGAACCCCGACGACCAGCGCGCATCATGTACGCCCATCGTGAAGTCCGCACCAGTGGTGTACTGGTCCATGCCCGACGTGAGCGACTTGGAAGTGGGGGACACGCGGGGTGTGCGCCTGGCCGGGGTGTTCTGGGACCCCGACGGCGATCCCCTGACCATCACCGCAGTCTCCTCCGATGAAACCAAGTCCACGGTGTCGATGACACCTGGCCCCAGGCTGACGGTAACCGGAGTGGCCGTGGGCACGGCGACCGTCACGGTTACCGCGGAGGACAGCGACGCCAACCAGGTCAGCAACGACTTCGAGGTGACGGTCATACCCGCGCACGTGGTCAACATCGCTGACTGCACGACGCCCGCCAGCGGAGACTACGACGCCGACAACGACGGCCTCATCGAGGTGTCCTGTCTTGTCCAGCTGAACGCCATCCGTTGGGACTTGGATGGCGATGGCTCAGCCAGCGACGCTCGTCGCTACGCCATCGTTTTCCCCAACGCCGCGACCGGCATGGGCTGCCCGCAGACGGGCTGCGAAGGCTATGAGCTGACCGCCGACCTGGACTTCGACACGAACAACAACGGCGAGGCCGACGCTGGCGACACCTTCTGGAACGGCGGACAGGGCTGGATTCCTATGGGAGACGCGGCCACAGCAACTTAAGCGGTATTTTCGACGGCAACGGCCACACCATCAGCAACCTCTACATGAACCGCACATCCCTCTCTCGATCTGAAGGCACAGGATTGTTCAACATCATCTACGACGCGGGCATTGTCCGCGATCTAGGGCTGGAAAACGTCGACGTGTTCGCCGACGATGGAGAGATCGGCGGTCTGGTAGGGGAAAACCGCGGCAAAATCTTCGACAGCTATGTGACGGGCGAAGTTTCGGGCTGGTCTCGCAGCTATGTGCGAGGAAGCGTTTGGAGCGAGAGATACCTCGGTATCAGCGGCTTGGCCGGTGCCAACAGAGGCACGATACGTAGCAGCCATTCTGCCGCCAACGTGGAAGTGACTGTAGCCCGGAAGGGCTGGAACATCGGCGGACTAGTGGGGTACAACGTATATGGCTCGATCGAGGCCAGTTACGCCACTGGTACCGTGTCGGGCAACGGAGCCGAAGCCGTCGGCGGCCTGTCAGGGGCAAACGACGTTGCATTGATTGCGGCGAGTTACGCCACGGGTGCAGTGTCCAGTCCGGGAGGCCGGTATATAGGCGGGTTGGTTGGCAGCTACAACACCGGAACATGGCCGACCCCGGCGAAAAGGATCCGGTCAAGTTACTCGCTCGGCAGCGCAACCACCGCTGAAGGGACCTACTACCCTGGCGGCGTGGTTGGAGTAGTGTTCTCATGGGGAGGAGTGGGACCCGGCTACCTCTACAGTTACTGGGATACCGATGCTTCCGGCAATCATGGCGGCAAGACCACCTCCGAGCTACAGTCGCCCACCGGCTACACCGGCATCTACGCAAACTGGAACGAGGACCTGGACGGCGACGGCAACGGCGACGATCCTTGGGACTTCGGAACGTCGTGCCAATACCCCGTCTTGAAGTACGGCGGCCTGGACCCCGACGCGCAGCGTTCGTCGGGCACGCCCGCGTCAAGCGTGAAGACAAAACCTGTGGTGGCACGGCATCTGGACGACGTGAGCGGCCTTGCGATAGGTTCTACGCAGGGTGTAACCCTGTGCGGGGTGTTCAGCGATGCCGACGGCGATGCACTGACCATCACCGCCTCATCCTCGGACGAAACCATTGCCACGGTGTCGGTTTCGTCCGATGGCACCATGTTGACGCTGGAGGGCGTGTCCGAAGGCACGGCGACCATCACAGTTACGGCGCAGGACGGCGACGGCAACCAGGTCAGCGACGAATTCGATGTGACGGTGGTCGCAAAGTACACCGCACTCATTGCTCAGATGTACCAGTGGCGCAACGACCCGCAGTGGGTCAGCGAAAAGGCGCACACGGACCGCTGGGACCGGGTGCTGCTCGCCTTCGGAGAGACCGTGTCTGATGCGACGCTGACGCCGATGACGGCGGCTGAAGCCCAGGCCTTTGCCGACCGCGGCAGCGCATGGTCCCGCTGGTTGGAGGTCGCCCCCGCTCTGCGAGAGCTGGAGTCTGGCGGGCAACCACAGCAGGGGACGCCCAACCAGGCTCCCACAGTGTCTTCCGCACTTGGAGACGTAATCATCGTCAATGAGAGCGGCACACGGCGAGCATCCTTGTCCGGGGTGTTCGACGACGCAGACAATGACGCGCTGACCATCACCGCCGCATCCTCTGATGATGCTAAGGCCACGGTGTCCGTCGCCTCCAACCAGTCGAGCTTGACGGTGAACGCGCAGGCTCGTGGCACGGCGACCATCACGGTAACGGCGGACGACGGAAACGACGGAACAGTGGATGACACCTTCACGGTGACGGTGAAGGCCGCGCCGGCGGTGTCCTCGGCCCTTGCCGACGTGAGCGGCCTTGAGGTGGAAGCCACGCAGGAGGTGTCCCTGTCCGGCGCGTTCAGCGACGCCGACGGCGACGCGCTGACCATAACTGCCCAATCCTCCGATGAAACGAAGGCCACGGTGTCGGTCGCCTCCGACGGGTCGAGTCTGACGCTTGCCGGAGTGTCGGAGGGAACGGCGACGATCACGGTCACCGCGCAGGACTCGGACAGTAACCGGGTCAGCGACGCCTTCGACGTGTCGGTGGTCGCAAAGTACACCGCTCTAATCGCCCAGATATACCAATGGCGCAACGATCCGCAGTGGGTCGGCGACAAGGCGCACACCGACCGCTGGGACCGGGTGTTGCTCACCTTCGGCGAGACCGTGTCCGACGCTACGCTGACACGCATGACAGCGGCAGAAGCGCAGGCCTTAGCCGACCAGAGCTGGGGCGAGCGCTGGGTGCCGGTGGCCGCCGCGCTGCGGGAAATCGAGGCCACCAGGCCGCGGCAACAGCCCAATCAAGCACCGACGGTTTCTGCAGCCATAGCGGACGCAACCATCGTCAAAGAGAGTGGGACGCGGACGGTATCCCTGTCCAGCGTGTTCAGCGATGCCGACAACGATGCATTGACCATCACCGCCGCGTCCTCGAACGACGCAGTTGCCACAGTGTCAGTTGCATCTGACGGGTCAAGCCTTACTTTGACCGCCAAGAGCCGAGGCACGGCGACCATCACGGTCACCGCCGCCGACGGCAACGGCGGCACGGTCGACGACACCTTCACGGTGACGGTGAAGGCGGCTACGGTGGTGGCATCGACTATCGCCGACGTTTCCGGACTGGAGGCTGGCACGACGCAACAGGTGTCCCTGGCCGGCGTCTTCAGTGACGCCGACGGCGACGCGCTGACGATCACCGCGGCTTCAGATGACGAGGCAGTCGCTACGGTGTCGGTGGCGTCCGACAGCTCCGCGCTCACCGTTACGGGAGCGGGAGAGGGTACGGCGACAATCACGGTCACCGCCCGGGACACCGACGGCAACCGTGTCAGCGATGCATTCAGCGTGTCGGTGAGTAGGGCCGCCGAGTTGGATCCCGCGCCGACGCCCGAGACTGAGACGGAAACTTCGGACATCGCTTCCCGGTACGACGCGGACGGCGACGGCGGAATCAGCCATTCTGAGATGCAAAAGGCGCTCGATGACTACTACGCCGGCAGAATCACATCCGCCGAGCTGCTGGAAGTCCACAAGGCCTACGCCGCGTCCTACGCCAGGTCCTGAAGCGCTGCCGAGTCCCGCTCCCCGTTCCGCGCCGCGGAACGGGGAGCGGGTCATGCCGTTTCCCATCGATTTCATTCGCCGGGCGGGCCGCCACCAAACCGTTTCCTCTGGTTCATTGGAAGATTCAGTTCAATCAGATTTTAATGGATCGATTCTAGCCAAATTCGCCGAAAGTCATCAATACGTTATTGAAGTAAGGGAATATTTTGCCTATTCGTTACCTTCAAATGTGTACATTAATTCATATGGGACGTGCAGAACATGCCCTTCCCTGGGATCGTGGTGACGATCCACCGTGAAGATCACCTGCCAGGGAATGCCTTGCCGAAAAACGACTGGAGCGATGACTCGTTGAACGCCATCCGCGCATCTAGCACTCGAGTGAACCTTTTCAGGAATTGTCCAGCGGCGCACGGCGTTGGCCGCTTGCGTGCTGGCGGTAGCGGCCACATTCCTGCTGTTCACACCTGATCTCGCCTACGGCTCCTCGCACGACTTGCCGGGGAAACCCTCGATCAGCGTCTTGGAACAGCTGTACACCGGTCTGCGAGCGCACTGGGATGCCCCCGCCTCCGATGGCGGCTCGTCCATCATCAGGTACGAGGTCCAATACAAGCGCACCGATGATGATGCCTGGGTCAACGGGCCGCGAATCGGCACGGTCCGCAAGGCTACGATCAGGGGTCTGCGCCGGGGAAGCGAATACCAAGTGCGCGTTCGCGCCGTCAACGCCAACGGCGCGGGTCCGTGGACCGACGGAACGGACAAGCAGACCGCCCTCGGTATCAACCTGCTAAGCGACCCTCCCGACGTGACCATGATCCCGCGCAACCAGTCGCTGACGTTGTACTGGGAACTGGGATACTTAGGCAACAGTTTTAGTGCCTCCCATGTCAACGTTCAATTCGCGCGTTTCGACGGTCCTTCGTACACCTACGAGGACTGGACGGTCGACGATAGCACTCAACTCATCGGCAATTCGACCACTATTACGGACTTGGAGAACGGTCAGGACTACCTGGTGCGAGTGCGGGTCAACAACGGCACCACCGACGGCACCTGGTCTGTCGGTCATCTCAGCACTCCGGCGGCTAGCACGCCCTTCCTCAAGGTCGAGGAGCTGGTCACCGGCCTCCAGATACCGTGGGACCTCGACTTCACACCGGACGGTACGATGCTGTTCACCCAGCGCGTGGGCGACCTGAGGGCCCGCTTGGTGGACGGAACGGTGCGGACCCTGGCGAGGGTGCGAGATACGAGCACCAAGTCCGAGGGCGGGTTGATGGCCATCCTCGTCGACCCTAGCTTCAGCACCAACCGGCGCTTCTACACCTGTCAGACGAATAACAATGCGACTGCTCCGGACTACAAAAATCCCACCACACCGTACTCGGTGGAGGTCATCGCCTGGACCGTCAACGCCAATTACACGACGGCGACTGCCGCTGCCAGTCCCCTGGTGAGCGGCATACCGGGCGGAAACGGCCAGCACAACGGGTGTCGGTTGCGGTTCGGCCCGTCCGGTTACCTGTGGATCGCCACGGGCGACGCGGTGGGGCTCAACAATCCTCAGAGCCTGGAGTCGCTGGGCGGGAAAGTGCTACGGGTGGACGCGTCCACCGGGGCCGGCGTGTCGGGCAATTTTCTATATAGGAGCGCAGACGCCGACAGCCGGCGAATCTACACCTACGGGCACCGGAACATCCAAGGACTGGCGCTCCGTCCGGGCACGAGCCAGATGTGGGTGGTGGAGCACGGCAGCTACCAGGACGATGAGATCAACCTCTTGGTCTCTGGGAAGAACTACGGCTGGAACCCCGCGCGCCGCGACAATGGAGTGCTTGTCTATAAGGAGGTGGGAGTACCCATGACCGACCTCGGAGCGTACCCCAATGCCGTCCCGGCGAGGTGGTCGTCAGGAGAATCAACGTTGGCGACAAGCGGCGGCATTTTCTTGGAGGGCAAACGCTGGGGCGACTGGGAAGGGCGGCTAGCCGTGGCCATACTGAAGGACCGGCAGCTTCAGCTCTTCGCCTTCAACGGGGACGGCCATTTCCAGGACCGGATTTCCGTTCCCGTGCTGAATGAGACCAAGGGCCGGCTTCGCTCGCCGGTGATCGGGCCCGACGGCGCGCTCTACATTACCACATCCAACGGCGGAAACGACGACAAGATTCTGAAGGTAACGCCGGTCTACCATCCGGGCAGTCCAGACGGGCTCACGGTGGTCCCGGGCAGTGCCGTCGGGGATCTGGACGTGAGCTGGACAGCCCCCACGGACGACGGAGGCGATGCGGTCACCGGGTACAGACTTCGCTATTCCAAGGACGGGACCAGCTGGACAGATGTGCCTGACACGGTTTCCGGCCTGACCAAGACCATCACCGGGCTGGATGAAGGCGTAGAGTACCAGGTGCAGGTGCGGGCGGTGAACGGCGCCGCCGGCGGCGGCTCATGGTCACAGTCCGGAACGGGCAGTGCAGAGAGTTCCAACGAGGCTCCCACGGTTGCCAGCGCCATCGGGGACGTAGTCCTTGTCAACGAGAGTGCGACGCGGGACGTGTCCCTGTCCGGCGTGTTCGCCGACGCCGACAATGACAGCCTGACGATAACCGCCGGCTCGTCGGACGAAACCAAGGCCACGGTGTCGGTGGCCAGCGACAACTCCAAGCTGACAGTCACTGCCAAGTCCCGTGGCACCGCCACCATCACCGTGACGGCGGACGACGGCAACGGCGGCACGGCGCAGGACAGCTTCACCGTGACGGTGAAGGCCGCGCCAGTCGTGGCCTCGGCGCTGTCCGACGTGAGCCTCGAGGTGGAAGGAACCCAGGACATCACGCTGTCCGACGTCTTCAGCGATGCCGACGGCGACGCGCTGACCTTCGCCGCGACATCCACCGACCTCAATGTAGTCAACGCTCTGGAATTCCACGGCACGTTGACGATAATCGGCGCGGCGGCAGGCTCGGAGACTGTCACGGTCACCGCCCAGGACTCCGACGGCAACGCGGTCAGCGACGCCTTCGACGTGGAGGTGGTCGAGCCGCCCGATCCGGTCGACCTGGACGGGTTTTTCATCACCGGCACGGTCGAGCGCGGCGGCGAGACGTCCACCTTCCGCCTCCTCTCGAACCCATGGTTCGACCCCGACACGGCTGAATACACGATCCGTGTCCCCTCAGATATCAAAAGCATCACCTTCACTCCCGCCTGGACCGACGCCGCGATCTCCGCGGTGGTCTTGAGGGAGCGGGCAAACGCCGACAGCAGCACTCTGAACAGCAGCGAAGCGGCCCGGACCACCAGTTCCGGCTCCGGCCTGACGAGCGGGTCCGATCCCCGGTTCCCCGCGATCGAGGTCCACGCCGCCGGCAGGGACCCGCGCGTCTACTACTTCGACTTTCGGCGCATCACGCTGAGCTTCGGCGGCGCCACCGTGGAGGACAAGACCTTCACCGAGGGCGGCGAGATCTCGTTCCTGGGCCTCGGCGAGGCCGAGACGGACGCTCTCAGGCTGCCCATCGCCACCGGCGGCTTCTACAACGTCACCTACACGGTCACCGGCCTTCCAGCGGGGCTTTGGATGGGCGGCGACGGCAGGCTCATCCACGGCACGCCAGAGTCCGCCACCACGAGCCCAGCCGAAGTCGACTACACCGCCACCGACGATATCGGCGGCTCGGCCACCCTCCACTTCCACGTGTCCGTCGCCCCGCCGATGGAGTTCGATGCGGACGAGCGCCAGGCGTTCAAGGACACGATCTTCGAGTACACCGTCGGCCAGGCGGAGCGCATCGAGGCGACATTGCCGGAGGCTACGGGCGGACACGGCACGCTGACCTATGGCCTCACCTACCGCGTGAAGGAGCGGAGGATCGTGGACGGGCGGCAAATCACCGGCGGAGTGATCAAGACCATCGACGATGACGCCCCGGGCTTCTCCTTCGACGCCGACACACGGGTCCTCACCAGCGACGCCAGCGGGAGCGCGCCCTCCGCGGAGGCGTTCTACAGCGTGGACTACTGGGCCGAGGACGAGAACGGGGCCCGGGCGATCGCCTCCAACTCCATCGCCGTGAACGAGGCGCCGACCCTGCCGGAGATAGCCGACCAGACCTTCACGGTGGGCGAGAACGTCTCAATCACGCTGCCCGAGGCGGCCGGCGGGACGACCGTCGGAACCGGCATCCGATACGAACTGGAACCCGCGGTCCATGGCATCGTCTTCAACGGGAGGCAGCACGTCAGGAGCCTCTTCGGCACGCCGCACGTCACCGGCACGACGGAGGCGACCTACACCGCCACCGACCGCAACGGCGTCAGCGCCAGCCGGACCTTCACCATCGACATCGTAGCCGGCGCGGGCGCTCCCGCATCGGCGCCGGACCTCACGGCGTTCAACGCGGCGACCGAGTCCGGGAGACAGATCGTGTTCCTGGATTGGGCGGACGCGTCAGGAGCGACCGGCTACGTGGTCCAGGTCATAGCCGACGCAGGGACGTTCCCGTCCCAGGCGGTGGGCGTGCTGCCCGAGGAAGGCAGCATTACGGTCTACGGCTCCCAGACGGACCTGGGCAACGACAAGACGGGGCACGCCCTGATCGCGGGGCTGAATGCCGGCGACTACAAGGTACGGGTCGCCGCCGCGAACGGCGACGGAGCGGGCCCCTGGTCCGACGAGGTGGCATTCACCGTACCCGCGGCGACGCAGCCACCGCCACGGCAGCCGCAACAGATCGTAGGGCAATGCGACAACTGCGGCACCGGGGGCGATCTGGGCGTCGTGACGCGGGACCAGGCGCAGCACGCCGACCTCATCGCCAAGATGAACAAATGGCGCGACGACCCCGAGTGGAGCAGATTCAAGGAGCACACCGACCGCTGGGACCGTGCGCTCCTGGCATTCGGCGAGACGGTGGCCGACACGACGCTGACGCCGATGACCGCGTCCGAGGCGCAGGGGTACGCGGATCGCGGCAGCGACTGGAGCCGCTGGGTGGAGGTGGCGGCGGCGCTGAGAGAGATCGAGTCCGCCGGTCCGACGTCTCTCATCGCCAAGATGCACGAGTGGCGCAACGACCCCGAATGGTCGAGCTTCAAGGAGCATACGGACCGCTGGGACCGTGCACTGCTGGCCTTCGGCGAGACGGTGGCCGACACGACGCTGACACCGATGACGGCGGCTGAAGCCAAGGGCTTCGCCGACCGCGGCAGCGCCTGGAGCCGCTGGGTGGAGGTGGCGGCAGCCCTTCAGGAGCTAGAGTCCGCGGGGAAGCAGGAGCCGGGGGTTGAAGAGACGGATAGCCCGGACATCGTCTCCCGGTACGACGCGGACGGCGACGGTTCCATCAGCCAATCGGAACGGCTAACCGCCCTCAACGACTACTACGCCGGCAGAATCACCTATCCCGAGTTCCTCGAGGTCAACAAAGCCTACGCCGCGTCCTGAAACACGTCTGAAGGCCACGTCCCAGTTCCGCAGCGCGGAACTGGGACGCGGGACGTGCCGTTCCGCTCGATGTTAGCGAATTCTGTGTAAACGTTACCATCAAGTTATCTAAACTTGCGAAGACTTTACCTATAAGTCACTTCTAAAGTTGTAAAATGATGCTTCAGTCAGATTATGCGAGCCGAATCAACGCTGAACGGAGTACCCGCAACCATGTCATACCCCCCCCCCCCCCCAACAACAAACGTTCTAGTTTAGATCTCCGCTTCTCCCCACTCCTCCTGCTGGCCGCCGTCGCGATCGTCTCGCTGGCGGTCTTCTTTGTTCACGAGACCCGTCCCGCCGTCGCCGACCATGGGACTGAAGAGACCTACTGGACGGCAACGCTGACCGTGAAGTCATGGAGTGCCGCAGGGGTTGCACGCGGATGTTCCAATGGGGAGAGCGGAAAGGAATGCAGCGCGACCAGCGTACTCTCGGACGATGATTTCACGTATGGCGGGGCGTCATACACTGTTTCTCTCCTCCGGTACATCGCCAGTGACAACAAGTTCTCCTTGGCCTTCGACAAGCCTCTTCCGGCTGATCTCAAGTCGGCGGCCTCGCTCTACGCGGATGGGACGGCGCACCCCCTGGTAAGCGCCACCGCAACAGCGCTAAACGATGGCGGGGAACTCTTGGAGATTCCCACCAGCAGCGTCAGCTGGTCGGCAGGCGACTCTGTCACGCTGGCGCTGAAGCGGCCTGCCGCACCGCCGTCCGGCGTGGAGCTGGCGGGTACGGACTTGGACACCTCGGGCGGCGCCGGCCACTTCGACGTCGCCGTCACCGAAGGGGCATCGGCGACGTTCACGCTGGCGCTGTCCGCCGATCCCGGAACCGACGCCACCGTCAACCTGGTGAAGACGCAGTACAACCAGTCCGGAGTCGGCGCGGACAACCATCGCTGGAACGTCGGCGGTGCCACCGTCGCCCCGGAGACGCTGACCTTCACCGCGGGCACGTCGGGCAACTGGAACACGGCCCAGACCGTCACCGTCACGAGCCCCCAGGACGACGACAGCTGCTCCGAGCAGCTGATCATCCTGGTTCTGGCCCCGACGCAGAGATACGGCTACGCCTACGTGGGCGAGGACAACGGGAACTACAACCTGAACTCGGCCGGAGACTACGTGTGGGCAGGTACCGGCGAAGGCGAGTACAGCTATCAGCTCATCGACGACTACGACCCGGCGGGCGGCTCCGGCAGCTCGGTCACCGGGGTCTACGTGACGGTCGCTGACGACGACGGCGGATCCTGCGGCGGAGTGTAGTCAGGGAGGGGCCGAGACTGGCCGGCAGAATCATCCAGCGCCGCGTCCTGAAACACGCCTGAAGCCCGCGTCCCTGTTCCGCGTCGCGTAGAGGGGGCGCGGATCGCCCGTTCCGCGTCGATTTCAGCGAATCTAGCTGATGGTTATCGATAAGTTATCAATAGACACGGGAAATTCACATCTAAGTTACTCAATATTTCGTATCATTAGGAATTGTTAGCTAGTTCGGTGATACATCGTTGGAGGCATACGATGGTCATGTCCAGCAGCACAGATAGCATCACCAGCCACGCGGCACCGTCGAGAAACCCGCGTTCCAGTTTTTTCGCGAGGCACAGCATGATCCGCCCTCTCCTCTCGCCCCGGATTTTGTTGCTGGCGGTTGCGCTGGTGTGTGGTTTTTACCTCGTTTCGCCCGCTCCACCGGTTTCGGCCGTTGCCACGTCGCTACCCGCACCGATTGTGACCGCGATCCCGGGCGACGGCTCCGTGACCCTCTCTTGGGAGCAGCCGGTGCCCGGTCGGCAGGCGTTCGGCGCGATTGTGTGGAGGGAAGTGCCAAACAATTGGTCTGGTTCGGTGACTTTCGACTTGCCTGCCGATGGGTCCAAGACGTCCCACACCATCACCGGGCTTACGAACGGGAAAACCTACGAATTCAGGTTCCATTTCATCGACAGGCCGGCATCGGAGTACCTGGATGCACTCGTATACACGCAGGTGACGGTTGGAGTTCCACAGGCGCCCGTCGTGTCCGTAGCGGCGTTAAGTTCGCAGATCGGCCTTGATGTCACTTGGGACGAACCGCAGAACAACGGGGAGTCGATCACCAGCTACGACGTGCAATACAAGGGGAGCGCCGACGAAACTTGGGAAGACGACAACGTCACCTTCCCCGATGGGCAGGTCCGCAGCGCAAAGATAACCGACCTCGTAGCTGGGGTGCAATACGATGTGCGCGTACGGGCTAAGAACTCGCGCGGAGCGGGTCCCTGGTCCGCGGTCGCAACCGGCACTCCTTTGGCGCAGCAGATATCGCCCGATCCGGTCGCCCTGACCGGACTCGGCATCACCGGCACGGTCGAGCGCGGAGGCGAGACGTACACCTTCCGCCTCCTCTCGAACCCATGGTTCGACTCCGACACGGCCACCTACACGGTCCGTGTCCCCTCCGACCTCAAGACCATCACCTTCACTCCCTACTGGACCAGCACCGCGATCACCGCGGTGGTCTTGAAGGAGCGGGCAAACTCCAACAGCAGCACTCTGAACAGCAGCGAAGCCGCTAGGACCACCAGTTCCGACACCAGTCTGACAAGCGGGGCCAACCCCCGGTTCCCCGCGATCGAGGTACTCACCAGCGGCGACCCGCAGGTCTACTACTTCAACTTTCAGCGCACCTCGCTGAGCTTCGGCGGCGCAACGGTGGACGACATGACCTTCACTGAGGGCGGCGAGATTTCGTTCCTGGGCCTCAGCGAATATGAGAAGGATGCTCTCAGGCTGCCCATCGCCACCGGCGGCTTCTACAACGTCACCTACACCACCACCGGCCTTCCAGAAGGACTTTGGATGGGCGGCGACGGCAGGGTCATCCACGGCACGCCCGAGTCCGCAACGACGAGTCCCGCCACCGTCACCTACACCGCCACCGACGATATCGGCGGCTCGGCTTCCCTCACCTTCGACGTGACGGTCGCCCCGCCGGTGGAGTTCGATGAAGACGAGCGTCAGGCGTTCAAAGACACGATCTTCGTCTACACCGTCGGCCAGACGGAACGCATCGAGGCGACGCTGCCGAAGGCTACCGGCGGACATGGAGATCTGACATATCACCTGACATACCGTGTGAAGGAGCAAAGGATCGTCGACGGGCGTCAAATCACCGGCGGAGTGCGGAAGACCATCGATGATGACGCACCGGGCTTCTCCTTCGACTCCGCCACCAGAGTCCTCACCAGCGACACTGGCGGTAGCGCGCCCTCCGCAGAGGCGTTCTACAGCGTGAACTACTGGGCCGAGGATGCGAACGGTGCCCGTGCCTCTGCCTCCAACTCCATTTCTGTGCGAGAGGCGCCGACGTTGCCGGAGATAGCCGACCGGAGCTTCACGGTGGGCGAAAACGTCTCCGTCACACTGCCCAAGGCAGTCGGCGGGGCGATCGTCGGAATCGGGATCCGGTACCGGCTGGAACCCGCGGTCAAGGGACTCTTTTTCAACGGGAGGCAGCATGTCAGGAGCATCTCCGGCAAGCCGTACGTTCCCGGCACGACGGAGGTGACGTACACCGCGACCGACCGCAACAACGTCAGCGCCACCCGGAGCTTCACCATCACGGTCGTCAATGGCTCCTCGGTCCCCACGTCCGCGCCGGCCTCGCTGAATGCGGGACAGGTCTACTCGGGCGCGGACCCCAACGGATCGGGTGTCTGGGCGACGTGGGGCCCAGTGTCAGGCGCGACCGATTACGTGGTCCAGGTTATTGTCGACGGTGGTAGCTACCCGACCACCGCGGTCAATTCAGTCCCCGACGGCGTCAATCTGAGTCTCCCTGCCGGCGACTATGGGTTGGCATGGATCAACGCGATCAGCTCGGGCGACTACAAGATTCGAGTCGCCGCCAGAAACGAGGCGGGGGTAGGTCCTTGGTCGTTGGAGGCAACATTCACCGTGACCGGGCCAACCCAGCAACCGCTACTGCAACAACAGCAACAGCAGCAGCAACAGGTCGTCGGGCAGGGCGATCCCTGCGACAACTGCGGCACCGAGAACGAGCTGGGCGTGGCGCCTGACCCGGGACAAACCCAGGCGCAGCAATCCGATCTCATTGCTCAGATGTACGAGTGGCGCGAAGACCCCGAATGGTCGAGCTTCAAGGAGCACACGGACCGCTGGGACCGGGCGCTCTTAGCCTTCGGGGAAACGGTAGAGGATGCGACGCTGACACCAATGACGGCGGCGGAGGCGCAGGGCTTCGCCGACCGCGGTGACGCCTGGTCCCGCTGGGTCGAGGTGGCAGCGGCATTGCGGGAGATGGAAGCCAGCAAGCAACAGCAGTCACCGCAGCAGCAAGATCCGCCGAACCAAGCATCAACGGCGTCCGTCGCCCTAGAGGATGTATCCGACTTGGAAGCGGGAGACACGCATGAAGTCTCCCTGTCCGACGTCTTCAGCGTCACCGAGGGTGTAACACTGACCATCACCGCGTCTTCCGACGACGAGGACGTCGCAACCGTCACGGTGTCCTCGGACGGCTCGACGCTCACGGTGACGGGAGTATCCGCGGGCGAGGCGACGATAACCGTAGTCGCCGAGTATTCCGACGGCAACCGTGTCACCGCCGAATTCGACGTCACGGTAACAGCGCCGGCAACACAGCAGCAGAACGTCCAACCGGATCCGCAGGATGATGTGAAGCAGGACACGTCGACTTCGACGTCTACCTCCGTACCCGATACCGATTCTGAGCAACAAGAACCAGAGACTTCGGAACAGGTGGACCAGGACACCTCCGTAGATCAGCAGCCCTCTGACGAGCCCTCCGATGTTCCGGTGTCTGAAACTCCAGATCCTGAGCCGACTCAAACTCCCGAACCGACTCCCGAGCCGGAAGAGCAAGAGACGGAGACTGAGACCTCTGACATGGCGTCCCGGTACGACGCCGACGGAGACGGCAAGATCAGCCAAACCGAGCTGAAACGGGCCCTCGAAGACTACTACTCCGCCAATATCACGGAATCAGAATTCCTCAAGATCCACAAGGCCTATCAGGCGTCTTGAAGCACGGCTTGCCCGCGCGCGCCCGCGCCGCTGGAGACCGTTGCAAAACCCCATAATCCGTCCCTTTCGCAAGCGAAGGGGACGCGAACCAGCGCAGCGAAGTTCGCAGGGGATGCCCGATCGGTTTCTAAACCCCCTTCAATTCCCCCTTGGACAAAGGGGGAGGGTATTGCAATGGGAACTACATCGAATACTACGCGTTAGATGTATTGCGTTTTACCATACAAATCGATATACAATCAAGGCATGGCAAGCACGGAGCCCAAGAAATCGGTTGGTCGTCCCCCCAAGCCCATGCCGCCGCGCATCGCCGCTTCTCCGGAAGAGACCGCACGCGTTTTGATGACCACGCCTCCACCGAAGGAGTGGCCTTATCTGAAGAAAGAGGCTAAAGGATGACGACGGTGGAGAAAAGGGTCGAGCGTCTCGAACAGAATGATGTCGCCACTCACGAAACGCTGAAAGACCTGCAAGAAGGTCAGCGGGCATTGCAGGATGCGATGAACGAGCAGTTCGGCGATGTGAGAGCGGACATCAAGGACTTGCAGAATGGTCAGCGACGCCTGGAGCGCAAGGTCGACGGCCTGGAACGCAAGGTCGACGACGTGAAAGACGATGTGAGAGAGTTGAAGATGGGGATGAGGATGGTGATCGACCGCTTGAACGCCATAGACAAGCGTCTGCCCTAGTATCCGCATTCTGTCAACGCAGATTCAGCATCGTTGCTGGCGAAGTCTGCGTAGCGTCTGGATTCGTCGAAGTAGTAAGACATCTCTTCCGCCAGATGCGCGTACGCGTTCAACGCTTCCTGCGGAGTCATCTCGTCGAACTGCCTTTCGCACCCCTCCGGCATCGGATCGGCTGGACGACCGCGCTTGCATTTTAACGGTCATTTCCGGCCCGTTCGGTTTGCCCTAGAATGATTGTGCCGGAGGTTGGGAGTAGCGTCCCGTAATGTGCGAACGAACCCTTGTTCTGGCCTTTCGCACCCCTCCGGCACTCGAGATTCCGCGATGCATCGCCGATCCCATTAACAGTGTAATCCGGGTTCGCCGACTTCGCGGGTCTCACGCTTCAATCCTATCAAAATCTACGTATTTGCGGCTATCGGCGCAGTCATCATTGGCGTGATCGTGAGTGTAATGCTGATAACTGGCGGTTTTTCATCCGCCCCGTCCAACGACGAGATATGCAAAGTCGTCGAACAGTTGAAGTGCCGGTTGACGTTGGAAACCGCAGACACATACCGCGAGATGTACGACTAGCGGACGCGTTGATGCTCGGCGCGCAGCATCGTATGTGAGTTCCCATAATTTCGCGTCTCGCGTGGCAAGGGGGGTATCGCAACAGTCGCGCCGCGCAAGGGGGCGCGACATCAGCCGTTCCGCGTCGATTTTAGCGAGTTTGGCGGTTAGTTACTGTTGCGTTATCAAAACACGCATCGACTTTACCCCTAAGTTACTTGAAATTTTGTAAAATGTTTCACCTGTAAACCAGCAGATAAACCAGCAGAATGACGCAGGGGCACTCCACGCGCCTGCGAATGAGAACACCCAACCACGGAGACATTGATCACGTGAAGCTGAACCGGATTTCCCGCGGTGTGCCGAGTACCGATACCCCCCCCCCCAATTGGAACTTACGTGCTAGATTATCCGGGAAGCGCGGCATGACGCGGGCCTCCTTCCTCCGCCGCTCCCCGCTCCTCCTCCTCGCCGTCGCGCTGGTCACGGTGGCGGTGTTCCACGCCCACGTCCCGCCCGCGGCCGAGGCGCAGGAGGGCAGGATCTACTGGTTCCGCGATAAGCACCTGTGGGTGGAAGAAGACGATTTGGCCGAGGTCGCTGTTGGCACGAAGGGTGAAACCACTCAAACACATGTCCTGTACATCTTCACGTCCGTCGAATGGCCGGACCAATGCGCCCCGCCAAGCGAAGCCGAGAGGCTGGGCGACCCGCTCGCCGAAACGGAGGACTATATCGGCGGCGCGTTCCCTGTCGGCGGCGATACAGTCGGCGGTGGAGGCTTCGTCCTTCCCGTGGTGATTAGAGATGACCTCGATGCGACCGAGAGCACCGAGGCTTTCGCCGTCTGCATCCGGACCTTCGACGATCCAGGAGTGATGGAGTATCTCAGACAAACCCAGAACCTCGAGCCTGGCGACCCGGACCCCGCTGTCGACCGCGGCTGGAAGCCCCGGAACCCCACTGGCGAGCGCATGATCATACACGCCCTGGACCAGACGGGAGTGGTGAACTTCGGGCAGTCCAGCTACAGCGCGGTCGAGGGCGAGACGCTGGACGCCTCCATCTTCAAGGTGCCGAACCGGAATACGACTTCCCGAAAGTTCGTCGCCAGCTTCAACGCATCCGGCGGCGACACCGCCGACCGCGTCAGCGACTACACCGCCGACCAGGACGACGAGTTCACGATCTCCGAAGACAGTCGAATGTTCGTCGCCTACGAGATTCCGATCGTCGACGACAGCGTCTGCGAACCCGGCGGCGAGACCTTCACGATCGACCTCGGGGTGAAGGGCGGGATCAACCCGGATGGTGGGATGATCCTTGGCGAACCCCTGTCCGCCACGGTCACGATCTACGACGACGGCGATGAGATTCCCACCGCCCCGCAATGGGCGCAAGCCCAAGCGGCGGGCGGGACGCTGACGGTTGAATGGGGGTCATCGTTGTGTGACGCCACCGGCCACGAGCTGGAGTATCGGAGCACCACCACCGGTAGCTGGACCAGCGCGTTCACCAACCGTGCGCTGCCGGAAGACAAGTTTACAGACTTCCAAGCCGAGGTGTCCAACGCGAACGCGAACCGGTACTACGTGCGGGTCCGGGCCAAAAACGCCAGCGGCAGCAGCCTTTGGACGTACGCCGATACCAATGACGGATTTGTCCAGTGGGTGCAGGGCTCGTCCAACCAGAACTCCCCCGGCCAGGTCGTCGGCAACTGCGCCGGCTGTGGCACCGGGGGCGAGCTGGGAGTCGTGACGCGGAGTCAGGCTCAGCACGCCGATCTCATCGCGCAGATGAGGGAGTGGCGCAACGACCCGCAGTGGGTACATACGAAGGCACACACCGACCGCTGGGACCGTGCGCTGCTGGCATTCGGCGAGACGGTATCTGACACCAGCTTGACGGCGATGACGGCGGCTGAGGCGCAAGCCTTCGCCGATCGCGGCTGGGAGCGCTGGGTGTCGGTGTCGGCGGCCCTGCGCCAGATCGAGTCCGGCGGGCAGCAACAGGAGCCAGCCAACCAAGCCCCCACGGTGTCGGCATCGATAGCCGACATCACCATTGTCAACCAAATCGGGACGCGGGATGTTTCCCTTAGCGGCGTATTCCACGACGCGGACGGCGACGATCTTTCGATCACAGCCGCGTCCTCGCACGGGGCTGTCGCCACGGTATCGGTATCGTCCGACGGTTCGAGCCTGACGGTTACGGCGAAGAGCAGAGGCACGACGACCATCATGGTTACCGCGTCGGACGGCAACGGCGGCACGGTCGACGACGTTTTCAACGTCACGGTGACCGCCCCGGCGGTGCAGCCGCCGCCCGAACCGGACACGGAGCTCTCGGACATCGTCTCCCGCTACGACGCGGACGGCGACGGCAGGATCGCCCAGTCGGAGAGGCAACAGGCGCTCAGCGACTTCTACGCCGGAAAACTGACCCAGTCCGAGTTTCTCGAGATCCTCAGGGCCTACACCGCGTCCTGAATCACGGAAGTAGGGGCGGTTCGCGAACCGCCCCTACGATCACCGGAGCGAACCGCCCCTACGGTCGCCCGACCAATCACTTGACCATCATCCGAAAGGCTTTCATCAGATGAAATCGAACGAGGTTCCGTCGTCCACGCGCCGTCTCCGGCGGGGCGTTGCATCCCCCCCCCCCCCCGATTTTCATGCGGGCGGCGACAAAAACCTATCTTCGTCACGGAGGTCTAAAATGACGCGTGCTTTATCGCACCTGCGCTCCCCGCTCGTCGTGCTGGCCGCCGCGCTCCTCGTGGCGGTGGCGTTGTTCGCCGGCGGGATCTGGTCCGCCGAGGCGCAGTCGACGCCTGGCGTCCTGGTCTCCAACCTCACTGAGGAACTGCCCCGCACACCTGGTCAAACTGGTCCTGCGAGGGTGAGGATCCGCAGTGCGGTCGGCCATTACTCCACCAAGGAAACTGCCTTGGCACAGGCTTTTACCACGGGCTCCGCCAGCGGCGGCTACATGCTGACGAGCATCGGCGCGTATGTTGGTGCAACTAGCGAATGGGGGACCAAAGGCAGGGCGGAGCTGTGGTCGGACAACCCCTCGATCCCGAACAACCCGAAGCAGCGGATCGCCGAGCTGAGGCGCAGCAACTTAACCACAACCCATCCTAATGAGGGCGCGATGACCTTCAGCGCCCCGGCCAACACCCACCTCAAGCCCGACACTCGGTACTTCCTAGTGGTCTACACCACCGACGAAACCAACGTGAAGATGGGCGTGAGAGTACCAACCGACCTGGATCGAAATATAACCGCCGAAAGAGGCGAATCCGGCTGGTCCATCGCGGACGAGATGACGATGTTCTTCCACCAGCCGGCCGAGAACCAGATGTGGCACAAGAATGATCGGGAAATCTTGGCGATCGAGGTCAAAGGCCAGGAGTGGCCTTCGACCGCGCCCGACCCCGAGCCCACACGAGACATCCAGACCGGCAGAACCCAAGTCTGGTCTGCCACGCTGACGGTGGGGAACGCCTTCCCCAGATCGGTCCTCGGGCGATCTCACGTATGGTTCGGCTACCGGACGAACATACCCACGAACCACGTGATACCCACAACTGATGATCCAGTCAGCGGAGGGTCGCTGTCCGACGGCGACTCCGCCACGGACGACGACGACGAATTCACGCACGGCGGGACGACGTACACGGTCTTGGGAATCGCGGACATGGTTCGGGGCGACCATTTCGCATTCGTCCTCGACAAGGCGATCCCGTTCCGCACCGCGGAAGCCGCGATTCTCAACGTGGGCGACACGGCGCTCCGCTTTTCGGACGCCTCCTACCAGCCGGAGGGCCAGCAGGCGAACTGGGCGCACCCAGGCATACAGTTCTCGGTCGGCGACACGGTCGATCTGTCCATAACCGTGCTGCCCGTACCGTCGTCGCCAGGGCAGACCCCGGGGCAGCCGCCAGGGGCGTCGTCTGGGCAGTCGCCGCCGATCAGCGAGATCTACGCCGACCTCGTCGCGCTGATGACGGAATGGCGCAACGATCCGCAGTGGGTGAGCCAAAAACCGCACACCGACCGCTGGGACCGGGCCCTTCTGGCATTCGGCGTGGAGGTCGATGACGCTTCGCTGACGCCCATGACCGCGTCCGAGGCGCAGGGCTTCGCCGACCGGGGCTGGGAGCGCTGGGGGCCGGTCGCGGTCGCCCTGCGCGAGATCGAGGCCATGGACCAGGGCGGGGATCAGGGGTCCGGGCAAGAGCCGACCAACAACGCGCCCACGGTATCATCCGCCATCGCAGACGTCGCCTTCGTCAACGAGAGCGGGACGAAGGAGATCTCACTGTCCGGGGTGTTCAGCGACGCCGACGACGACGCGCTGAACATCACCTCCTCGACATCCTCAGACGGAGCAGTCGCGGCAGTATCCATATCGCCGTGCTGTTCGAGCGTGCCGGCCGAAAGCGCGGTCCTGACGGTGAGGGCGGCCTCCCGCGGCGCCGCGACGATAACGGTCACCGCCTCCGACGGCAACGGCGGCAAGGTCAAGGACAGCTTCACGGTGACGGTGAAGGGCGCGCCGACGGTCGTCTCGCCCATCAGCGACATATCCGCGGAACTGTACAGCGCGCCGCTCGTTTCTCTGTCCGGGGTGTTCAGCGACGCCGACGGCGACGCGTTGAGCATCACCGCCGCATCCTCGGATGACGATTCCGTCACTGTTTATCTTGAGTCGGACGACGGGTTGTTGGTGTACGCATTAGCCGAAGGAACATTCACCGTCACGGTGACGGCAGAGGATTCTGACGGCAACACGGTCAGCGACAGCTTCGACGTGACGGTGGCGGCGGCCCCGGATCCCGCTTCGACGTCCACACCGACGCCGACGCCCACCCCGGTGCCGACATCCACTCCGACGCCGACCCCGACTCCCACTCCGACGCCGACGGCGACGCCGATACCCGCACCTGGGCCCGCGCCCGATCTTTCGGATGTCGCGGCGCGCTACGACGCGGACGGCGACGGCAGGATCGGCCAGTCGGAGATGCGGCAGGCGCTCATCGACTTCTACGCCGCCAAGATCACGCAATCCGAATTCCTCGAGATCATCAAGGCCTACAACTCAGGCTGAATCACGGCTCATGCCCGCTTCCTCCTTTCCGCAGCGCGGAAGGGGAAGCGGGATGTGCCGTTTCGCGTTGATTTCTGCGAATTTGACTGTTAGTTATCTGTAAGTTACCAAATCGTGTAACAACTTCACCTCGAAGTTACTCATAAATCCAGTATCCTATAAATCTTGTGTGAAGCCGTAACAGTGTGTAAAGCCGCAACAGTCCACAACCCCGAAGGGCAGGTTCCAAACCTGCCCCCGGCCTTGACGCTCATCCAGAACACCCATACGTGAGCCATTGATCACATGAACCAGATGGAGAAGATGCGAGAGGCAATTGCAGACAGCATCATCGTCTGATCCCGGGCAGAGCCGACGGGGAACGCGAAACGGCATCGGGATGAAGGACCAAACCAACGTCGGATGAATCAATGAAATTAGGACGCTTCTTTTGACGGGGTACCTCGCTAATCGTTGGCGCCGAATTGGCCGACCGTCTCAACAGGAGCATGGCGGACGCGTGCTGGCGATCGTCGACCTGATGCGCAGCCTCAGCGCCGTCGGCGATGAACCAGTGCCCACAGATGTCAATAACGCTCTGAGGGTGGCAGCGGAGACCGAATGCGTCATGACATTCCAAGGGCAAAAGTTTCAGTAAAGGCTTAGGGACCTGCCGTACCCGAACCGATGCATAAAGCACGTCAAAATCCCCCCCCCCCCCCCCCGAATCTTGACACCGTCTAAGCTGCGTCGCCACACATATGCCTTACCAAGGCTCCTGCTCATTGTGAGCATCATTCTGGTGGCCTTGGTGAGCACTTTTCTCATTGTTCAAGCCCAAAGCAGCATCCGGCCTTCTCCCTTGGGAATGTTCAAGATAAATCTCGGCTTCTATCTGTACTGGTACGAGGTCACGGAGGCGACTGGATACGAGATCGAAATCCGTTCAGAGTCCGGCGGCACGTGGGGCAGCTGGTCCAGTGTCAGCTACACCGGCGGCACATCCCAGCCGGCGACGGTGACCGGGCTTACCGACGGAGTCAAATACCAGTGGCGCATTCGGGGCATCCGGCCCGGCGGTCAGTTCAGCCAGTGGTCGCTCCACGACGACGACAGTGATTTCTCATACACGAACACCGCGCGGAGCACCAGTTCAGGCGAACCCAATCCGCCCATCCTGATTTCGGCTACCGCGGGTGCGGGACAGATCACAGTGGCCTGGGCCGCCGGTCCGGCCTTGCCCGGTGCAACAGTCACCGGATACAAGATCTACTACAGGTGCCGCGACTCCAACGACGACACTTGCCTGGACGATCAGAACAGTCCCATAGAGAGGAGCACGGACGAGTTGTCCGCCAGCGCGACATCGGGTACCGTGACTGGGCTTACCGCCGGGACCGAGTACGAAGTATGGCTGCGAGCATTTGCCGGTACCGTCGGGAGCCTAGGCACCTACACCTTGGATGCCACGCCCTCGGAGTCGGGTGAAGAGAATCCGACGCCCACGCCTACCCACACTCCTACTAACACTCCGATGCCCACACCAACCATCACGCCGACTCCGAGTCCGACGCCGACCATCACACCGACACCGACACCGACCATCACGCCGACGCCCACTCCGACGGCCACTCCGACCAACACTCCGATGCCCACTCCCACACCGACACATACGCCTACCATCACGCCGACGGCAACACCGACCGAGTCGCCGACGCCTACTCCCACATCGACAAATACGCCTGCCAGCACGCCGACTCCGACGCGCACGCCAACCGCGACGCCGACACTGGCACCGACAACGCGACCGTTCAACACGCCGGTACCGCGGCGGGTCATCTTCGATACACCTACACCAGTTCGCGATGTACGTCCGACTCGCACTCCGACGCCCACTGCAACACCAACCCCATCAGCGACGCCCACCGCAACACCAACTCCGTCTGCGACGCCGACCGCGACGCCAACCGCGATGCCAACCGCGACATCAACCTCGATACCACCCGCGCCTACTGTTGAACCTGAGGGCGACACGCCACCCGATGGGGATTCAGACCTCGAACCCGCGACTGCCACTGCCACCAACACCCCAGCGCCCACGCCATCACCAACCGCCACCAACACGCCGACGCCATCTCCGACATCTACCTTCACGCCGACGCCCACTACTACGCCGACATCGACCGGTACGCCGACGCCATCCCCGACTCCCACCACCAGCCCCAGCCCGACGCAGACGGCAACTGCCGCACCCACGTTTACGTCGACGCCGTCACCGACCTTGACCGCCACGCCGATGCCGACGGAGACGGCGACCGCTACCGGTACACCTAGCCCGATACCAACTGATACTCCCACCGCGACGCCCACACCGCCGCCGCCGACCGCTACACCGACTCAGACTGCCACACCGTCGCCAATCGTCGTTGCGACACCCGTGGTGCAACCTCCAGAAATCGAAGCACCGCAATTCGATCCGCTGCGAGATACAGTGCCGAGGTTGCGAGACGCATTGATCGGCATCGCCATTGCCGGGCGCGAACGACTGACGCTCATCATCGTATTGTTGATCGCCGGAATCGCAGCATCCGCGATCTACGTTTGGCTGGTCCTGAGGCGGCGACGATAAACCAACGCCATCGGCACCCTGGTCCTGCTGAATGTCACTCACCATTTGGTCAGCTCTTGGGTGGATGTGAAGGGTTGGCAAGTTGGGCTGTTCCGGACCAATTTGGGTCGATTCTAGAAAATTGTCCTAAAAGACATCGCTACGTTATCAAAAAAGCCAACAACTTTACCTAAAAGTAATTTGCAAGTACCTATACTTGGGAGTGCTACAGCGACGCTGACACTAGGGGTTGGGATTGAGTTCCCGCCCCAAGTTCGTACTCCAACATGATCTGGTCTGGCGTGTCCAGCCCGCGAGGATACCGGCACTGATTCGTGCCTCCTTTGCGGGCCGTTGGAGAGATTGGTCGCTGTAGCAAGTGCCGACGTCCTAATCCGCGAGGAGGCCTTATGAACAGGCGACCAATCCCAAGGAATACCCGGCTTGTTAGCGTCTTACGGGTGGTTCAATCCTTAGCCCTGATTGCGCTGGCGGTCTTCTTCATCGCCGAGGGTGCGGCGCCCGTCAGCGCCGGCCACAAGCTTGGCACGCCGACGGACCTGGCGGTGACGGTCGCCAGCCCGACCAGCGTGGAGGTGTTCTGGAGAAGGGGCGGGAGTCCCAACACTCAGAACTACCGGGTCCAGTATCGCGAGCAGGGCACGAGCGCGGCCACCGATGTGGACTATCCGGGTAGTCAGGGCAATCATTTCACCAAGACGATTTCCGGGCTGATGTCCGAGACCACCTACGAGTTCCGGATCCGTTCGACACCGTATGCCGGTCACAGCGCGAGCGACTGGTCGCAATGGGTGGCGGTGACGCTGCCGGAGGCGCCGGTCCGCCTGGTCAGCAACAGGGCGCAGCCCCGATATGTCGGCTTCCTTGCGCACCTGAGGGGCAACCTCACGAGCGCGCAGAGCTTCCGTACGGGAAACTACTCCGAGGGCTACAGGCTGTCTAGCATCGAAGTGGCGATCGACGGCAACGTGGGTGAACCTGCGCGCGATAACTTCAGCGCGGAGGTGTGGTCAAACTCCGGCTCCAACCAACCGGGTGTAAAGCTGTACGATCTGACGGTGCCGCCGCACCCCATCAACCGGGGCGCGGTCTCCTTCGCTGCGCCCGACAACGCCACGCTTGAGCCGAGTACCCAGTACTGGGTCGTGCTCTACTCCACAACGATCAACAACGGCCTGCACGTAACTCCATTCGGCAATCAGCACAGCGACTACGGTTGGAGTATCGGAGACCTCCATCACCAGACAAGCGATGTCCCGCCGACGATATCGTCGAGCTGGGGAACCCCCGGCCGGACCCTTATCTGGTTCATGACCATCAAGGGCTTCGTGATCCCGCGGGTTACCACCGCCGACCTGAGCACCCTGACGGGGGCGACGAGCGCCGACGGCTCCACCTTCGACGGGATGCTGAACCTGTCACCGGACTTTGACGCAGGCACCAGAGGCTACCGAACCACGGTAGGCAGCGACGTCACCCATGTGAAGCTGACCCCGACGATCGCCGAAGCGGGGGCGACGGTCACGGTGGAGGGCGCGCCGGTGAACAGCGGCACGGCCAGCGAGGCCATCGCCCTGGACGTTGGCGACAACACGCTCACGGTACGGGTCACCGCGGCGGACGGTTCGACGACCAGGGACTACAAGGTTACGGTCTCGCGGCCGGGCCGCGCACTGGTCAGCAACCTAGGGCAGAAGCTGTATGTCAGTAGCATCGACGTCTTTGGCAGAGGCTTGGGAGCCGACTACGTGTACGGCATGAGGTTCCGCACGGGAAGCGCCCCCGGCGGCTACAAGCTGTCAGGCATCAAGGTCGACGTCCTCTCGGAGTCCACCGCCGAGGCTATTTCGAAGTTCAGGGTTGAATTGTGGTCGACCACGTCGTTCGATTTGCCCGCCCACCTGCGAGGGGAGCCGGACGCCAAGCTGTTCGATCTGACGCCTCCGTTGAGCACGAGCGCCGGCAGGTTGACCTTCACGGTGCCGGTGAACACGGTCCTCTCGCCGGACACGCACTACCACATCGTGATGTACACCAACATAAGAATCAGAATCCGCTTGGGCGTCACGAGATCTGCCGCCGAGGATGCCGGAGGCGAACCCGACTGGGCCATCCAGGACTTCTACTTTCGTCAACACAGCCTCACGGTGCCGGACAGCGCCGACCATTGGCAGGAGATCGAACGCGGCGGGAGTTTTCGTGTCGCCGTGCAGGGCGCAGTGGTGGGGTCCAACGCCAACCTGAGCGACCTGACTGCCAGCAGCAGCACGAGTGCTGATGGCGCGTTCACGGCGCTGACGCTGGACCCGTCGACCTTCGCCGCCGACACGACGAGTTACACGGCCACGGTGGCCAACAGCGTGACCCATGTGAAGCTGACGCCGACGGTGGAGCACAAGGGCAAGGCCACGGTCACGGTGGAGGGCGCGGCGGTGGACAGCGGTGCGGACAGCGAGGCCATCGCCCTCGACGTCGGCGAGAACGCGCTCACGGTACGGGTCACCGCCGAGGACGGCGTCACGACTCAGGACTACACGGTCACCGTCACGAGGCAGGTCTCCTCCAACGCTGACCTGGACGGGCTGGTCATCACCGGCACGGTCATGCGCGGCGACGAGACGTCCACCTTCCGCCTCCTCTCGAACCCATGGTTCGATCCCGACACGGCCGAGTACACGATCCGCGTCCCCTCAGATCTCAAGAGCATCACCTTCGCTCCCACCTGGACCAACGCCGCGATCTCTGCGGTGGTCTTGAAGGAGCGGGCAAACGCCGACAGCAGCACTTTGAACAGCAGCGAAGTTGCCAGGACCACCGATTCCGGTACCGGCCTGACGAGCGGGTCCGATCCCCGGTTCCCCGCGATCGAGGTCCACGCCACCGGCAGGGACCCGCGGGTCTACTACTTCGACTTTCAGCGCACTACGCTGAGCTTCGGCGGCGCCACCGTGGAGGACAAAACCTTCACCGAGGGCGGCGAGGTCTCATTGCTGGGCCTCGGCGAGGCTGAGGTGGACGCTCTCAGGCTGCCCATCGCCACCGGCGGTTTCTACAACGTCACCTACACGGCAACCGGTCTGCCCGAAGGACTGTACTTGGGCCAGGGCAGGCTCATCTTCGGCACGCCCGAGGAAGCCACCACGAGCCCGGCCGAAGTCACCTACACCGCCACCGACGATACCGGTGCCTCGGTTACCCTCACCTTCCAGGTGACGGTCGCCCTGCCGGTGGCGTTCGATGCAGACGAACGTCAGGCGTTCAAGAACACGATCTTCGAGTACACCGTCGGCCAGGCGGAACGCATCGAGGCGACGCTGCCGGAGGCTTCGGGCGGGCACGGCGAGCTGACCTATGGCCTGACTTACCGGGTGAGAACAGCAACCGGCAGCGAGATAAAGACCATCGACGATGACGCTCCGGGCTTCTCCTTCGACGCCGACACCCGGGTCCTCAGCAGCGACACCGGCACGGACGCTCCCGCCGCGTCGGCGTTCTACAGCGTGGACTACTGGGCGGAGGACGAGAACGGGGCCCGGGCGGTCGCATCCAACTCCATCGCCGTGAACGAAGCGCCGACCATCCCGGCGATAGGCTGGCAGACATGGACGGTGGGCGAGAGCGTCTACGTCACGCTGCCGGAGGCGGAAGGCGGGACGAGAGTGGGGACCGGCATCCGGTACCAGCTGGAGGGGGCGGACCTGTCGGCCATCGGCCTCTCCTTCAACGGACGGACCAGGACCATCTCCGGCAGGCCCACCCTCAATGCAGCCGGCTTTTGGACATACATCGCGACGGACCGCAACGGCGTCAGCGCCAGCCGGACAGTTACGGTCAATATCCTGACCGGCGGCACGGCCCCGACGGATGCGCCGGGCCTCACGGCGTTCACTGCTGCGACCGAGTCCGGGATGCAAGTCGTGTTTCTGGACTGGGCGGACGTGCCGGGGGCGACCGGCTACGTGGTCCAGGTCATAGCCGACGGCGGGACCTTCCCGTCCCAGGCGGTCGGCGTCCTGCCCAAGGAGGGCAGCCTGACGGTTTACGAATCCCAGACGGACCTGGGCAACGGCACCACTGGGCACGCCCTGATCACGGGCCTGACCGCCGGCGACTACAAGGCGCGGGTCGTCGCCGTCAATGGTGACGGAGCGGGACCCTGGTCCGACGAGGTGGCATTCACCGTGCCCGCGGCGACGCAGCCGCAGCCACGGCAGCCAGAACAGATCGGTGGACAGATCGGCAACTGCGACAACTGCGGCTCCGAGGGCGAACTGGGCGTCGTGGTCCAGGGTCAGGCGCAGCACGCCGAGCTCATCGCGCAGATGTACGAATGGCGCAACGACCCTGAATGGGTGAAGCACAAGGAGCACACCGACCGCTGGGATCGGGCGCTGCTAGCCTTCGGCGAGACGGTGTCCGATGCGACGCTGACGCCGATGACCGCGTCTGAGGCGCAGGGGTACGCTGACCGCGGCAGCGCTTGGAGCCGATGGGTGGAGGTGACCGCAGCCCTGCGGGAGATCGAGTCCGGCGGCTGATGGGCGTGAAGGTTCCAGTCCCTCCGCTCCCCATCGCCGAGCCGGGGCAGGGCGTATCGGAGCAGAGGCGCAGGAGGCGCGGTCAATTCCGACCGCGCCTCCTCTTATTGGCTGGCTGAGCCCCGGAGCCGGCCGGCTCCGGGGCGTCCGACGGTTGCTTGTTGTGACTATTGTGCCCGTCTACACCGCTTGGTTCGACTCGTCAAGAGAGTCCGAGGTCGATGACGGTCCGCGCACTGTCACCAACATGCGGGCTTCGGGCTTGTTGTGTGTGCTCGCAGAAGTCGCGGCATTAAAACCTTGCAACTTGATCACCGATTCGAAAACTGCTCCGCGTAGAATCAACTCGGCCTCACGCAAGAACACTCGAACCAGCATCTCAATGCCGGCGGCGAATCGACCGTGAATTCACAGCGAAACCACCATTGATTTGGTGCTTCCCCGCGTGCACCTGTATTCATGGTGCATTGTGCGGCCGGCCTCGACGCGGGCGGCTACGCCTCCGGCGCCGGGCAGTACTGGAGCTTGAGTTTGGCGAGGTCGTGGTCGTCGATGTTGCGGAGGGCTGCGGGGATGCAGCCGGTGAGGGTGTTGCCGGAGAGCCAGATGACCTCCAGGTTGGACAGACTTCCTAGCTGGGTGGGTATGGCGCCGGTCAGAGAGTTGTTGCGGAGGTAGAGCGACTCCAGCTTGGACAGCTTGCCGAGTTGCGTCGGGATGGTGCCGGTCAGTCCGTTGCCGGAGAGCTCCAGAAGTTCCAGCGCGGCCAGTTTTCCGAGCTGCGTCGGGATGGTGCCGGTCAGCTGGTTGTCGTTGAGGAAGAGGTCGCGCAGCTTGGTCAGATCGCCGAGCTGCGTCGGGATGGAGCCGGTCAACTGATTGCCGGAGAGGGAGAGGTCTTGCAGGTTCGTCAGACTTCCCAGCTGCGTGGGGATGCCGCCAGTCAACTGATTATCGTCGAGGTTCATGAATCGGAGGTTGGACAGGGACCCGAGCTGCGTCGGAATGCCGCCGGTGAGCTGGTTTTTGCCGAGGAAGAGGTCGCGGAGGTTGGACAGGCTTCCAAGCTCCGTCGGTATCGAGCCCGTCAGCTGATTGTCGTCTAAATGCAGGGCGACCAGGTTGGACAGGCTTCCCAGTTCCGTCGGTATCCCGCCGCTCAACCGGTTGCTGTAGAGCCGCAGGTCTGCGAGGTTGGTGAGGCTTGCAAGCTCCGAAGGGATGGAGCCGGTCAGCTGGTTGTCGCCGAGGCGCAGGACTTTTAGTGCGGTGAGGTTCGCAAGTTCCTTGGGAATGGCGCCGGTGAGGCCCTTCTCCGGCAGGCGGATCTCGGTCACGCGGCTGGGGGTTCCATCCACAGTCACGCCGTCCCAGCTGGTGATCGCAGTGTCCCCGCTCCAGTTGAGGACGGCGGTGCCTCGGAGCGTGTCCTTGGCGGCGAGCAGCGCGGTGCAGTCCGACGCCAGCCCAGGGTTGACGCTGAGATTCGGCACCGCCGTCCCGTTCCAGCAGGTGCCTTGTGCCTCGCGGATGCGGAGCATCAGCTTGTCGCCGTCCTCCCACGGCTGCGACGCCGCGGACCAGCTCAGCGTGTCGTTCGCGGCGTCGACCGTCGCATCGTCCGCGTTCAGGGAGAGCGACACCGTTCCGTCGAGTTCGATGAAGTTCGCTACTTGCCCCGCGAGCGCGTCGTCTGAGGAGAGTTCGAACTTGACCGTGCCGGACTCCCATGCGATCCTTTCCAGAGTCGCCGACGCGCTGTCGGCGTCGGTGAAGGTTGCGGGTTTGAGGACGCCGTTGGTGGCGTCGGCGGCTACTGCGGTGCCGTCGGTGATGGGGTCGAAAAAAGCTTCGTGGAGGGTGCCTTCGGGGGCGGTGATGGTGACTGTCCATTCATTGTCGAGGACGTAGTTGCAGGGCAGATAGCGTGGCCAAACTTCCTTGCGGATGATCTCGTATTCCCCTGCCGGCAAGGGACGCGCGGTCGCGAACGTCTCGGTGAACTCGATGCCGTCCGATTCGGCGGTGAAGCTCCCGTCCCCGTTGACGTCGAAGGCGGTCGGTTCGCCCTGTGTCACGGTGAAGAGAGCCGCATCCCTGCCTTCGAACCAAGTCTTCGCCTTTTGGTCCGGATAGATACCTGCGTTCTGCCTTTGGTACAGCTGGGTGCCGATGGGTTGACCGGACGCGAGGTTACTGACTTGGGGACTCTTGTCATAGGCGTCGGTGTCTTCCTCCTCCCGGAAGTACCGGATCACTCGCTCGATTTCGTATTGCTCGGCGACGCAGGTCTCATATGCGTCGGATCCGTCGCCGCCGTCAATCTCGGTAGCTACAGCAGCGATCTCTGCCTTCAGATCGCCGAGGGTGATCGTCGGCGCCGTGCCGGCTGCTCTTGGCACGTCCAGTAGGAATTCCTGAGCGTCATTGGTCGAGCCGGTGCGCGTAACGGCGGGAAACCATGCTTTGTATCGGGTGCTGTGCAGGCTGTAGCGGTCGTCGTCGAAATACCTGTGGCCTAACCCAAGAAAGAAGTGGTCCGCGAGTCGAAGCTGCTCGTCGATCAAAATGCCGAATCCGCTCGCCCCGTCGTACAGAAAGATGATCGCCTCCATGTCGTCCCATTGATCATCCCGCACAGCGAGGGTGTTCGCATTGGCGGTATCAGCTCTGGCACTGGTGTCGTAGTGCCTGCCGTCGACCCACACCGCCACGACGCTGGACGGGCCGCTGCCCTTAAGATACTCGCTCACGTCGAGGCTGAACTTCAGCGCTAGACGGTGTTTGCCCTCGCTGTCGACGAAGACCTCCGAAGCAAGCGAGGTCATTCTTGCCCTGACGATTGCGTCGTTCTCGAGTATCTTCTGCTCGATCGAGGTGTCTCCGTAGTTGTCAATTGGTATCTCGCCAGTGACTTCAACAGTCCGTTCCGCCTCTTCCGATGTCGGCAGCGGATCAGCGGTTGCTTCGGCGGGCGCAGTGTGCGTCTCTCGGACCTCCGCAGCCGGATCTGCGGGCACCTCGGTTGTCGCTTCGGCAGGCGCAGCGTGCGTCTCCCGGACCTGCGCAGCCGGATCTGCGGGCACCTCGGTTGTCGCTTCGGCAGGCGCAGCGTGCGTCTCCCGGACCTGCGCAGTCGGATCGTCGGGCTGCGTGAACGGACCGCAGGCCAGCAGGGCGGCAAACATTGGAATGAGAATTATCGTGCGTATCATCTTCTTTCCTCGTGTGACCTAATGCGCGTCGTGGAGGAGATAGATCGCCTCCAGTTGCTTCATATCCTCGCCGTTTATGACAAAACCCGTATGCATTACGGCACTTTGGAGTATGGCGGCGTTCGGGAGCTTGATCTGGTTCCGGAAGCCGTCAAGGCCAGTGGTGGTGTCGCTGTAGAAGTCCGGTAAGCCCAAGGTGTGCCCGAACTCGTGTAGCATGATGCGGCCGGCGTGCACATAGTAGCGCGGAGTCGTGAACGCACAGGACGATGCAGCTAGACAGGGGACGAGTTTGCCGTCTTTGTATTTGTCTTTGGTCCACACATACTCTCTAAGACGCCAAACTGCGGGCCTAACCATTTGAGCGAACCATGGCGGGTCCTCGAAGACCATATAAATGTTCTCCATGTGGGCACCAGGCGCGAGCGACTCATTGTCCCCACCTAGTCCAACTGGCTTTACGCAGGCGCGGCTGCTGCCGCATCCCTCATTTTGATTGAGGGTGGCTCGCCCAATGGAATCGTTGTTGTTGTCGACCGTCTTGATCGTTACCGTGTATCCGTCTGGGTTGACGCAGTTGGAGTCAGTGCTGGCGCAGATCTTCAAACCCTTGCCCAGACGCGCCATTGCAAAGTTCCACGCACTCACTGCGGGCGATATCGCATTTGTGATGACGCTGTTTCCTATGTTTCTGTCAACCACATACTTGACGCTGTGATCGGCCTGATGCCCCCACCAGTGCCGGGGTTTTGGCGCGACAATCCGCACTCCATCCGACGGAAGAGAGAAAACACCAGAGGCACCGCATGGATCACAGGCGAGTACCTCAAACGTGTAGGTCGTTTCAGGGATCAATCCAGTTACTTCGGCCGACGAACCAGTGATTTTTATCTGGTGTGCGGTCTCGGTCGGGGAGATTTCGACCTCGTATCCGGCCGCTCCGTCGGCCGGTTGCCATTCGAGTTTGACTCCTCTGCCCCCAATCATGTGCTCAGCCTTCAAATTCGCCGGTTTTTCTGGCTTGGCAGCCTCCACCGTCACCGTGAAGTCTTGCGACGCCGTCAATCTTTCCGCATCGCCGGCAGATCTGTCCGCTGCTGTGACGGTGATCGTCGCTGCTCCAGCAGACACCCTCTCCAGCGTCAACGCGCTGCCGCTCACGCTCGCGGTGACGACCCCGGTGTCCGATGAACTCGCGGAATACCCTAACGTGTCGTTGGTGTCAGGATCGCTGAAGTAGAGCGACAGATCGATCTCGTGGCTCACCACGTCAGGTCGCAAAATGCGGCTGCCGATTGTTTGACCTACCGGCGCCTCGTTGACGTCGGTGACAGTGACAATGACGACGATGCTGTCGGTTCCGCCTTTGCCATCGTCGACGTTGACGGTGACCGAATAGCTCTGCTTGATCTCGAAGTCCAGAGGGTCCGAAGTCCGGATCTGCCCGGTGTCATCTACGACCGTGAACGAACCTGCGTCGTCGCCGGATAGCGAATACATCAGGGGATCGTTGTCGGCATCCGTAGCGCTCACAGGGACCCCAATGTCGGTATTCGAGGCCGTGTTCTCGGCCACCGATCGAGTCGTGTCCATGCCCTCGTCGAAGGTGGGCGGAACATTTGTCTCTTCGATCGTGAGCGTGGCGCTGGACGGCGATCCTTGGACCACGCCAGACGGAAGGGCGCCGAATCCCAGGTTCAAAGTCTCATCGTCTGTGTCGTCGTCCATGTTCGCCCGGACGTTGAAAGTCTTCGACGTTTCCCACGCGTCGAAGCTCAGTCTGCCGTTCGTCAGACCGAGCACGTCGTAGTCGCCGCTCTCGGCGTCGACACTGTCGACCCCCGTATCGGTATGAGCACACGATGGCTGCTCTCCCCGTCCAGACTGACCTTCACGATCCCAACCGTCTCTTCAGTTACCGCGTACGACGAACGATCGAATGTCGCTGTAACATCCTCGTCGTCCATGACAATGACGGTGGCGCCGGATGGCGTACCGCCAACCACGCCAGACGGCAGAGTGCCGAATCCGATGTCAACCGTCTCGTCGTCGTTGTCCCTGTCCTGTTGTGCTGCGATGGTGAGCGACTCGGACGTGTCACCCGCGCTGAAGATCAATTTACCGTCGGTCAGGCCGCGGACAACATAGTCGCCGCCCTCGGCGCGGCCACTCGTCACCGTTACCGGTATTTCCAAGCGCTGGCTGCTCGCACGGTCGAGACGCACGATGACCGCCCTGGCCAAACCCTCGCTCACCGTGTACGACGACAGGGCAAACGTCGCCGTTATCGCACCCGGATCGTCGATCGTCACCATGGTGCTGGCCGGTGTGCCTGTGACAATGCCAGACGGAAGAGTGCCGAAACTGAGCACCGCAGTCTCGTCGTTGCTGTCCAGGTCCTCGGGCGCGGTGTATCTAAACGTCCCGGTGGCGCTGTTGCGGCCGAAACTGACCGTCCCGCCTCGTCCGAGGGACGCGATGACGGGTATGTCGACTGGACGACCAGGAGCCTCGTCTAGTTCCACCTCGATATCCACGCTGTCCCCCTCTTCGACCGAGTAGGATTCCGATCCGAAGCTCACGCACACGTCGTCGTCTCTGACAGTGATCTCCGCCTCGTCGCGGGCGCCTTTGAGCAGCCCCGAGGGCAGAGTGCCGAAGCTGATCTCCACCGTCTCGTCTACGCAGTTTGGGTCCGGGCCCGTTGGATATGGGAACGTCTGGGATGTGGATCGACTGCCGAAGGTCAGCGTTTCGACAGCTCCGTTCGACAACCTCACAGGTATTCTGACGGTGCGGCCCGGGGCCTCGCTCAGCCGCACGGAGACGGTCACGCTCGAACCCTCGCCGACCGTATAGGACGACGATCCGAAGCTCGCGCAGACGTCGTCGTCCCGAATGGTGATCGTTGCGCTGGACGGCGAAACTGTCCCCGCCACGGCAGACGGCAGAGTGCCGAAACTCAGATTCACCGTCTCGTCCTCGCAATCGAGGTCCGGGCGCG
Source organism: Dehalococcoidia bacterium (assembly GCA_965203505.1). GTDB lineage: Bacteria > Chloroflexota > Dehalococcoidia > Lucifugimonadales > Lucifugimonadaceae > Bin127. Next base: position 2,139,702 of record OZ241880.1, on the reverse strand, counting down.
CGGTGTAACTGAACGTGCCGTTGGTCCCGGTGCGGCTGAAAGTGACCGTCTCGTCTGGGCCGGGGGACACCCTCACGGGTATGCTCAGGCTACGCCCTGCGGCTCTGGTCAACTTCACCGCGACCGTCACGCTTTCCCCTTCGTCGACCGAGTAGGACCGCGATCCGAAGCTCGCGCAGACGTCGTTGTGCTTGATGGTTATGGTAGCTTCGTCGGGAGAACCTCCCGTTGACACGGTCGAAGGCAGAGTGCCGAACTTGAGATTCACCGTCTCGTCCTCGCAGTTCGGTTCAACTTCAGGGGTGTAGGTAAACGTCTTGGAGACAGAGTGGTTAGCGAATGTGACACTCTGGTCGGTGCCGGGGGACACCATGATCGGCACCCTGATGGCGTGGCTGCTCCGATGGCTCAGATTGACGGTGACCTGGATCGTGGAATCCTCGTTGACGGTGTACGAAGAAGAGTTGAAGCTCACCGTCGGGTCCTTGACGTTCACGGGGTTGGCCGTAATCCCGGACGAGGCGATCGTCGTGCCTCCCACTTCTTCCACATACGACCAGAGCCTGTTTCCTGGCGCCACGCACCCGTACACGGTGTGAGACTCGGTGGTCGAGGTCAGGCCGACGATGGAATCGGATACTTTGAAACTGGTGCAGCCTCGGTTGAACGCGGCGCTCAGGCTGTTCAGCACGACCGTGTGCAAATTGTATTCTTTATGGCCTTCCAGCCCGGCGACGTTTACTGAGAATCGGTCTCCGGAACCGCGCGGCTCCAGTTCCGTAGAAGCAAGACCGCTGATGGTCACCGTGGTCCTCGCCTGTTGTCCGGTCACTCCCGGTTGGATGACGGTCACGCTCACTTCCTTGATGACGTTGCCAGTGGCGGACTCGACCATCCGGACGTATCCTTCGCCGACGGTGCAGGCGTTCAGCGTGATCCACGTGGGCGCGGCGGCGGCCGGAGCGGCGCCGGCTGTCCCGGCGTTGTCGCAGGATTCGTCCTCCGGCGTGAAGTGCCCGCTGTACTGGATCGTCACCTCAAGGTCGAACGGGACGACGTGGAAGCCCACGGCGAGGGTGGTCTGGCCCTTCTGCACCTCGCTGGGGACGACGACGAGTTCACCGGTGGTTGCAGGAGCGGTGCTGGAGTCGTCGGGGTCCGTGGTCGGCGTGTTGGTCGTCCCGCCGTCCTGCGCCGAGATGCGCTCTGCTGTAGGTGTAACGAGAAAAGTAGCGAGGATCAGCGCGGCCAGCGCGATTAGCGCGGTCGCGATTGTCCTGAGAGTCGCCGAGGTCTCCATGCTGTCCCTTTACTCGCTGATGTCGATCAGATCCGTCCACCCCCAACAGGCGGGCCCGCTGGAGATTCGAAACGACTGGTCAACTCTAAAGAAACGCAGGAAGCAAATGCAAGCGTTTTTGTTGACAATTTCGACGCGAGAGCGGTCATGTCTGTGTCGCGCCAATGTGGTATTCTTTCAATCGTGACATGTTTTGGCGTTTGCAAATTGTCAGAATGACATAAAAAGACGCGTGAGTTCGTGTTTACATGGATTCGTGCGTGATCAGCGACAAGGGCCGGATCTGGTCATCGGCCAGGCAGCAGTTTAGCGCTATTCTCGCGAGGTCGGAGATGTCACCGCGCCGGCGGAACTGACTGGAGATGCGAGACGGCGTCGGATCGGATGCATCAGCGAAACTAGCACGCTTCTTTTCATGGGATATCTTGTTGACCGTTGGCGCCGAATCGGGACGCGCCTTTATGTCGCGCTCGGCTTCGCCGTGCTGCTAACGCTCGTTTCGAGCGCTGTGGGTGTCTACTACTTTGAACGCAGCGGCGACCATTCATTCGATATCCAGTCAAGTTCCATCCCGGTTCTGGAAGCTGCTTGGGCTACCGAACGCGAAACGGCGAAGCTACGGTCTCTAGGCTTGGGCCTTTTGTCTAGGGATGATGCCCTTGGCGTCGCCGCGCCCACAGAGACAGTTAACGGCATCCTCAGCCGCGTCGAGCCTTCGTTGCAGCTAGTCGCGGGCGTACCCGAACTATCGGCAGATGCTGAGCGAGTCTTCGACGCAACTTACGATCTCGCCGGCATTATCGACGAGATCCAACTCAATCGAGAGAGGCTTTCGCTCGCGAACGAATCGGCCCGCCAGTCGCGTGACGAGTTAGATCGTGCTTCAGTGCCTGGCGATGCCGATGAAACCGCCACCAACATCCTCATGCAAGCACTCTCAGCGTCGGACCGCACGGAACTCGACTCGCTTTGGAATGAATTCGTGACGATTTCGTCTGCTGGCGTTGACCAAGCCCTAGCCGACTTGGCTGGAGGCGAGAATGGCGTCTTCGCAGTGCGTGGCAACCATTTGATTCTGCAGTCTCAGATCGGTGAACTTTCGACTAGGTTCGAGGCTGCGAGCCAAGAATTAGATACCACCGTAACGACATTGGTAGGCAGCGCCAGCGTCCGCTCTAACGAAGCGTTGGCGTCCGCCGCTGCGACCTTCGATTTTGGTCGCGTCCTACTGGCAGTCATCAGCGTGGGAAGCGTGTTAGCGGCGACCTTGGCCTCGTGGCTCTGGGTCGGCAATGGATTGATCCGACGTCTAGCGCGCCTTTCGGACCGTATGCGATTGATGGCCCGCGGCGACTTGGAGACGCCGATACCGGAAGTTGGTCCCGATGAGGTGGGCGAGTTAGCCGATGCGCTTGAGGTTTTCCGAGAGCACGCATTGGAAGTGCAACGTCTAAACCTCGTCGAGCAGCTATACGGTGAGCTTCGCCAAGCCAACGAAGAAATGACGCGGATGCAAGCACGCCTCGTCGCCAACGAAAAACTGGCTTCTTTGAGCGAACTGGTCGGTGGTATCGCTCATGAGATCAGCAATCCGCTCAACTTCGTCACGAACTTCTCAGAAGGTTCTATGGAGCTGTTCGAAGAACTTACCGAGATTTTGGATCGATACCGCGACGTGGTCTCTGCTGAAGATGCCAAAACCATGGACGAGGTCAGAGATGAACTGGCCGACAGTCTGAACCGGGTGCAAGACCATGGCGGGCGCGTGATGGGTATCGTCGAACGGATGCGAGCCTTCGGCGGCGTCGGCGGAAACCCCGTACTCACTGATGTCAACGAGGCCCTGATGGTCGGCGTCGAAGCCGAATGCATAAAGTTCGAGGCGGGTAAAGGGGGAATGCGTGTTCCACCGACCTTCGATCTCGATGCTTCGATCGGTGACGTAATGCTCTCACCCCATGACTTTGCCGAGGCCGTCGGAAACATCGTGACGAACGCCTGTTTCGCAATGCGATCGAAAAAAGAGAGTCTCGGTGACGGGTATGAACCTGCTCTTCTGATAACAAGCCGACGTAACGGCGACGAGATCGAGGTCAGGATCCGCGACAATGGGCCTGGTATTCCCGAAGACGAGACTGACCGCGTATTCGATTTGTTCTATTCGACCCACCAAGGCGCCATGGGCTCGGGCCTCGGGCTACCCCTCGCCAGCGATGTTGCTCGACGTGCGGGAGGCGACTTGACCGTCAACTCGGTTCATGGCGAATATGCCGAATTCGTCATGACATTCCAAGGGTAAATCACGTTTGAAAAATACGAAGCGGATACGCCGTCACCCACCCCGGCTGCCACCGTTTCAACCGCCGCAACCGCCGGCCGGGCACGTCTGACGCTGATCATCGTACTCCTGATCGTCGGCATCGCAGCAACCGCCGTCATTCCGCCACCACTCCCGTCATTCCGGCGAAAGACGGAACCCAGAGGGGCGGGGTAACGGGAGGCGACCACAAGGGATCGCCCCTACGGGTTGTTTGCTGTGGAATGCCGTTGAAGGTGTAGATAGTCGTGTTGTTGTTTTCGTAGATTTTCCGTGTGGGAGTCTTTGCCGGTTGCGACACTGGTTGAAAACAGATGCATATCTGTCGTCTGTTCGAATTGATCGAAGCGTTTTCGCGTGCCGCGATTCCCCTAGATTTGAGAAGTTCGCAGGCGATGGACAGTATCTACGGCAAAAACGCGGTCTGGCGGCGACCAGTCACGCGCACTCTTCTGATTACCGTTGTCGCCCTCGCCGCCACTGCTGCCGCAACCACGTTCCTGTCTGATTCACAGGTGGATGCCGAGGGACCGATTCTGGTCGCACTCAACATCCAAAGCGGATCGCACTGCATCCCGGAAAATGGAGGCACCGCCACTATCAAGGCGACGCTATCGTCACCGGCACCGGGGTTTCTGGGTGCCGGGATCGGGCACGAAGGTGTCCCCGGACAGCCCGTCGCTGCCAGCTGGCGGGATTATGAAGTCTCAACCCCATCATTCGCAAAAGGAGATAGAACCGCCACTTTCAGAGTCACCGCCACCGATGACTTCGCTCCTGAACTGCACGAAAAGTTCCAACTGTCCATATTTGGCAGATTTAGTGAATCTGGGCGGTTTATGGAAAATCAAGCGCCAATAGCTTTCGCCATCATCGACAATGACGGCGGTACACAGACGGATAGTTGCGTAACTCTGACCGCATCGGACTACACGCCTGATGAAGGGGACACCGTAACAATAACCGCAACTCTGGACGAAGCGGCTGGACCGGATGGGCAGCAGATCCAGCTGGTCTTCGATAAAGAACAAAGTTCAGCATCCGAGGATGACTACAGTCTGACTTCTACTTCCATCTCGATTTCTCAGGGGACCAAGACCGGAACGGCGACTCTCACCATCACCGACGACATGGACGACGACGACGATGAGGTGCTCGTGCTCCGCACAAAGACGGCGAGTGTCACAGGCAACGCGGTCAGTTTCATCATCATCGATGACGACGGACCGCCGCCCACGAACACCCCGACGCAGACGGCTACACCTACCTTCACACCAACTCCGACGGCTACTTTCACGCCTACGCCTACTTCTACGCACACCCCGACCCCGACTGCGACGCCAACGCGCACACCGACTGCGACACCCACTCGCACGCCTAGACCGACGCGCACCCCGACTCCGACTCCGACTGCGACGGCTACCCCAACGCGCACACCCACCCCCACTCCGACGGCGACGCCGACTAGTGCGCCGATTGGGGCGGCAATCAAGCCGGAACCGAATCGTACGAATCCTCAACCGCGGTTGACGGCATCTCCCAACACCCCGACGGCGAACACAGTCCCGGCCGCCACTGCGACCCCGACCGGCGGGTATGTTTCACCCTTCACTTTGTCGACGGCGACCGCAACTTCGACTCCCACGCCGACGACGAAGAAGCCGACAGCAACTGCGACAAGCTTAGCGCTCCAAATCTCTCTATCTACGACTACGCCGTCCCCCACTCCCACATCTACCAGCACCCCCACCGCGACCTCTACGCCGATGCCGGTGCAGATCGCCACGGCGACGGAGATGCCGTTGCCCAAACTGATTCCTGAACCGACACTCCCGGCGGCTGCTGCGCGGATCGCGACATCGACACCCACACCGCCCCCGGTGACGGTCCATGCGCCTACGAGTACACCTACTCCGGCTCCGTCCGCCGCGCCAACACCGACGGCGACCGCTGTTTCAACTGCTACCGCCACTCCGACGCCAAGCGCCGTTTCGGTTCTCGCGAGGATCGCCACTGCCACTCCGGAACCGACCGTTGCTCCGGCGTTGGTGCCAACCGACGTTCCGCCAGCGGTCGCCGCAACAGCACCGAGTTCCACGAGCGTCGAAGTCTATAGCGACTCGACAAGATGGTGGTTGTGGTGGTGGATTATCCTGCTGCTGCTTTTGGCGCTAGCAGTCGCAGCGATCATTTATCGATCTCGGAGAAAATCTGACGCTTCGGACACCGATGACAGCGACGATCCGCCGTCGATGGATGACGAGAGTCATGCCAGCGAGGACGCAGCGCAATCCGAAGACGACGATCCGGATAAATGGGATATGTTGGTGCTCGACGTTCCGAAAGGGTGATGGCGGAGGGCGTGTCCCCGCGTCAGCCCGGGGCACCCCTTTTAATACTCCCTCAGAGAGGGGAAGGGAATGGGTGGTGTGACCACGAGGGATCGGCGCCGCGGGTGGTTGTAGTTTGGTGGTTAGCGCGACGATGGGGGTTTGCGCATGCGGGAGTTGGTTTATGTTCTAAACTGACTGGTCATCTAGTGGATGCGATGCTGCTGGCGGTGGTGGGGGTGATCAACCGTTCGATTAATGAAGGAGGCAAGAGATGACCACTGACCATGAACTGCTCAGCCGCATAACGGCCCGTTCGGATGTGTTCGGCGGGAAACCGATAGTCCGTGATACGCGGATATCTGTGGAGCTCATTCTGAGCCTCCTTAGTCAAGGGGCGACTCTAGAGGAACTCTTGGACGACTACCCGGGCCTGGAATCGGAAGATATCCGCGCCTGCATCGCTTATGCCCACACGGTGATAGCCGGCGACACGCTGGCGCCCGTCTCTGTCACCGCGCTGTGAGGTTCCTGGTAGACCGATGTGCCGGTCGACGATTGGCGGAGTGGCTGCGTGACGGGGGACACGACGTTGTTGAAGCGCAGAGCCTCGGCGCGGACCCTGGCGACAGGGCTTTGCTAGAGATTGCAGAGTCGGAGAACCGCGTCCTCGTCACGATGGACAAAGACTTCGCAGAACTGATCTACTTGCGTCGGGTTTCGCATGCCGGGTTGATCCTGCTACCAGATGTCCGGGTGCACCAGCGAATAGAAATGGTTGGAGCGGTCGTGGATGGTCACCTTCAAGCGTTAGGGGAGCGATCTGTCATAACCGTACGAGGCGGGCGAATCCGTGTATCGCATCCGTATCGATCCTAAGAATTGGAAGTATGGAGTTAGATATGCAACGACATCCGATGTCTGGAACGACCACTGGTATGTCGTAGCTCACCCCGTTGCCCCGCCCCTCTAGATTCCGGCTTTCGCCGGAATGACGTGAGTTTTGCCGGATTGGCGACTCGAAACCGAATGGACCGTTTCAGTGTGGTTAAATGCAAAAGTCGCTACATGGTATTATTAATCGATCAGAGGATATAAAGCAGGAATGTCCATGGCGCAAGAAACCCAAAATCAGCACACTGTAAAGGAGTTGTCGGATGAACTCGCGGAGTCACTGCTAAAACTTCCGGAAGTTCAAGAAGAAATCCGCATGTTGAACGAGATCAAAGCCAACTACAGAGATGAACTGATGGCACGGGTAAGAAACGCAAGACCAAACAACAAAATCCCTAGGGTCGTTGACATCAAGGAAAAGTACCAGAAGCTAATCGAGCGACAATAAAACGCGCTCTTCGACGTGATGACGAGGTTTCTGGACGATGTCGTTGCCTGATTGGGTGCTGGCGGTTACAGCCAGCGTTGTAGGAGGAATAATCGTCGCCGCAGTAGGTTGGGCTTTGGGTCTGAAGAACCTTATATCTCGCATTGATTCCTTGGAGGATGAGGTTGAGGAACTGGATGATGTGGTTTGGGCGTTCCTCGAAGCGATGCCAGAAGAGGTTACCGTGAAGGTTCTGAAGGAAACTTGGCGCGAGGCGCGATCGATTGCGTTAGGGGTTAGACTGCCGGCTGGGATTCGCAGGAATGGCTGGCGACTCCGCGTCCTCCCCGGCACCCCCTTTGATTCCCCCTCGGAGAGAGGGAGGGAAATGGGTTTAGTTATGGTGCCCATAGAGCGCATTCCGATTCGGCGGCGCGGGCTAGGGCGTTGTCGAGGGTGGCGAGGGGGAGGCGCCGTCGCAATGCGAGTTCGAGGTAGGTGGCGTCGTAGAAGGTGAGACGGTGGTTTCTGGCGAGTGCTATCGCGGCATCGAAATCGGGTTCGTGATCGGTGTGGATCAGCAAAGTTCCGAGGTAGCTTAAACGTTCCGCTGTTTGGCTTGGGGTTATCCGACCGCGACGCTCGGCCGAGAGCAGGGCGTTGCGAATCTGCACATGCCATAGTTGGGGTACCAACGCGTCCCTTTCACGTAGGACGTCGAGAATCGCGATTGAATCGGGCTCATCTTCATCCTCGAGAAGCCATGCGGTGGCGACTGAGGCATCAACGACTAACGCTGTCAATAGCGATGCCCTTGATGTCGGAGGTCAAGGATCTCGTCTCTGGCCATTCCTGTTTTCGCCCATGTCGCCCGTCGTTCGAGAAACCGCTCGACGGCGGCGCGTCGTTCGTCGCGTTCTTGCTCCGCGGCTGGAACTAGATGGGCGATCTTTTTGCCGTGGCGGGTGATTACTACGGTTTCGCCGCGTTCAACGGTGCGCAGGAGCTCTGCTAGGCGCGCTTTGGCTTCGGTGGCTTGGACTTGGAGCATCGTTGACCCTCTAACCAGTTATTTTAACCATACAGAATCGGTTTCGGGCGGGGCTCGCAAGTGTAGCAGGGGCGACGATGAGGGACCGCCGCTACGAGAGTTTTGCAATGGTCTCTTGAGCGCGGTGGACCAAGGCTAGAATGGGGTCTAGCCTTTCATGTTCCTGATACCGGATAAGGTTCGCGCCCGTCTGGCGTCCACGTCGGCGCTGGCGCTTCTAGCTCTATTGACGGCTGGCTGTTCCGATCCGCTGACACCGCCAGACCTTGGCACGACGACGACTACTCTCACGCCGACGGCGACCCTCGAGCCGATGGCAACTCCTAGCCCCGTGCCAACGGCGATTCCCACTCCATCGTCGACGCCTACCCCAACAGTCGCGCCAACTGCGACGGCTACTCTCACGCCGACGGCGACTCCAACCCGCACGCCAACTGCGACGGCTACTGCCTCGCCGAGGCAAACACCAACCCTCTCGCCAACAGCGATGACCACTGCTTCGCCGCCAGCGACACCAATCCCTGCACCAACTGCGACTGCCACTCCCATGCCGACGGAAACAGCAACCCGCACGCCAACTGCGACGGCTACTGCCTCGCCGAGGCAAACACCAACCCTCTCGCCAACAGCGATGACCACTGCTTCGCCGCCAGCGACACCAATCCCTGCACCAACTGCGACTGCCACTCCCATGCCGACGGAAACAGCAACCCGCACGCCAACTGCGACGTTTACCCTCACGCCGACGGGGACACCAACCCCGGCACCAACTACCACACCCACTCCCACGCCAACAGCGACGACCACTCCCTTGCCGACGGAGACGCCAACCCCCACGCCAACTGCTACTGCCACTCCCACGCCGACGGCCCGCTCCGCTCTGGCGCAGCTGCTTCCGTGGTACGACGATCCGCCGTTCCCTCTCGCTGTCGTGCCGATCATCGAGATGTGGCAGAAGGACCCACAGCTTGGACGCGAACTAGCCCTTACGCCGTGGATCCAGGACGGCCTCGGCCCGTTGGAATCCAGCTCCGTCTATGGCCTTTCCCAACTCTATGAGTGGGACCCCGCCTTGGCGCGCCAGCTTCTGGCCGACAGCGCGGTGGAACCTTTGCGCACCAGCAACGTCCACACACTCTACGTCCTTGGCGACTTGGCATGGCATCGCCCGGATAGCATGAAGCTCCTACAGTCTGAGGAGTGGTTCGCGGACGGCCTCTCGGCGGAGGAGCGGGCGTTCATCATCATTCTCGGAAAGGTGGCCAATGATGAATCGCTCTACGCCGACCTGCTCGAGGAACGGTTCGCCATGTCAACGATCACCAATCTGCCGCTCAGCGGAGACGTCAACCTCTGGGCTTTTGGCCATGGCGCGATTGAGGGCGACGTCTTGGTGGCGATGGAGAGGGGCGCTCGGGCTGCCGAGCGCGTGATGGCGAGTCCGTTTCCGGTGACCGACATCATCACGCTTCAGGTCAACGCCGAAAAGTACGGTTACGGATTCGGAGGCGCAAACTTCCGAGACTCCATGGTGCTGTCGATAGACAGCGATTGGCCGGATTTTGCCCACGCGGACCTTGTGTACCACGAGATTGCCCACTATCATCTGGCGTTCGAGTTTGGTCCTCACTGGCTAGTGGAGGGTGGCGCCGAGTTCGTGCGCGCCTACCGGCAGGCGTGGGACGGCACGGAGGACTGGGACGGCCATGTGCCACTGTTCGAGGGCAACGAGTTTGCGGGCAAGGTATGGTGCGTGGACAACGGCATCGACACCATCGCCGCGCTTGCGGAGCCCGGCGAATTTCAGGGTCCGTGCGGCTACGCCCTTGGCCGGTATTTTCTGACCAACCTGTTCAACAGCATCGGGGAGGCCGCCTTCTCATCGGCGATGAGGGAGCTCTTTGAGCGGTATATGGATCATCAGTACCACCCGACCGAGAAGGAGGTCTATCGCATCTTCCTCAATCACATCCCGCCAGATGGGAAGGCGGCGTTCTTAGACCTGTACCGGCGGTTCCACGGCGGGGCGTTTCTGGACGGGGAATGAAGTTGGCGGAAGCGCCGCCGCGCGATCGGGTCCTTTGCAATGCCCTTCCCGTTGGTGCTCAAGGCGGAGGAGGGTGCAGCAGTTTCGCTAGTGACGCTTTAATCGGTGTCGGCTGTCACGATGGTTGCGATGTTGGCTAGTAGCCATGCGGATGCGGCGGTGAACTGCAACCAATCCCCGGTGGATCCGATACCGGAAGTCAGCAAGCTGCCGATCCAGCAGACGCTGGCGGTTGTTTGTCCGAGCCATTTGATGTCTCGCATCTTGGCCAGTCGGCTTCGCACCGCGCCAGTCGCGATGTCTCTTTGTTGATTACCTGTCAACATACGCACTCGTCCCCACAGTTGGAAAGGTCATCTAGATACATGCCCCAGTTGCGGTACGCTTCCAATGCTTCCGCCGGTAGGCCCAACGAGTTTGCGATTGCTTTTGCGACAATTGCGAATCGTTGTCGATATTTAAAGATAAAGCAGAAGACGTGATTTTCGTGGCGAACTGCGGGGCCGCATAGAAACACGCCCGGCACGATGGTGGATTCATCGTGTTCGCTCAGAATGAGAGAGCCGTCTTCGCGTTTTTCAAACAGATCTTCGACTAAGTGTTGGCTCCCTTCGAATCCGCCTGCGAATAGTGGCTGCGCGTAGGTTTTAAACCGATGTCCGCCTCGAGCCGTGACTTCATACACGGCGTTGGCGCGAGTGACCGATTCGACGGGCATGTATGGATAGAGTTCCACTTGCTCGAAAAATCGCTTTTCACGAATCCGTTCGAGCGTGAACGGGGAAAGTGCGACACTGGGATCGGAGCTCTCGTCCACCCAGGGGCGGTTCTTATCGAACACTTTCACTCGTTTGCCGCGATTCGCGAGGTGGTATGCCACGTCGACGCCGCTTTCGTAGCCGCCCACAACGACGAAGTCGTCACCGTCAAGCTGTTCATAACTGGGGATGGTAGCGGTGTGGCGACACAATTCGCTACCGGCAAACCCGTTCAAGCGCGGGTATTGGAACTCTCCGGCGGCCCAGATGACGTGCTTGGCTCGCAAGATTTCGTCCGGCGTAACGAGGTGAAAGACGTCGTCAACCTTTGCTACCTGCAATACGTCGGTGTTCTCGCGAACAGGTATCCCGAAGACTCTTGCGACTACACTCAGATACATCGCGAACTGTTTACCCGTAGGATGCTCGACTTCCAAACTGTATCCGGGCGAGGTTTTAATCGCGACCGAGTTCAGATCGAGCATGCCAATCGAATTGGTCGGGAACGATGGCGTGATGAAGCGGGTCTCTGCCGGCCACGCTGAGAACGATGCGCCAATCGTGTGACGCTCGCAAACTACATAGTTTTCGATGCCAGCATGCCTTAGAGCCACCGCAACACCGATGCCAGCGGCACCTGCGCCGACGACCACCGCGTCGTAAACGAGTTCACTGTTCTGGGTCGAGTTCATTCAGACTCCTCATATCAACACTCAAATCAGCCATTTTCCGAACTCCTGCCGGGTTCTTTAATTATCCAGAATACGGCAGATGCTCTATTGAGACATCGTATCATTTGTGGCGATGTCAACCGGTTGAATCGGCTCATATACGTTTCCGGAACGCAGAGTAGGTGGGCGGCTGCATTATTGGGAGGGTCAGGCTAGGGTTTTGATCGAGGATGCCCATTTGAAGTAGGTCTGCGGGGCGGTTCATGGTGCGGCAGTTTCTTGATGTCCGGCGTTGGCGGTCCCGCCTCGGGCGACCACAAGGGATCGCCCCCTACGAGGTTTTTGCGAAGGTCTCGGTGGAGTAGGAGTGTAGGCGGGCGTACAGGCCTCCTTTTGTTAGCAGGTCGTGGTGTTTTCCGGCTTCTTCTACGCGTCCTTCGTCCAAAACGACGATTTGGTCGGCGTTCCTTATGGTGGAGAGTCGGTGGGCGATGACGATGGCGGTGCGGCCTTTGAGGAGTTCATCGAGGGCTTTTTGGATGAGCATCTCGGTGTGGGTGTCAACGTTTGCCGTCGCCTCGTCGAGGAGCAGGACTCGGGAATCGGCGACTAAGGCTCTGGCGAAGCTGATGAGTTGGCGCTGTCCCACGCTGAGGTTTCCGCCTCTCTCTTGGAGGGGCGTGTCGTATCCCTGCTCCAGTTTTTCGATGAAATCGTGGGCACCCACTGCCTCGGCGGCTTGGATCACCTCGTCGTCAGTCGCATCGACGCGGTTGTAGCGGATGTTCTCTCGGATGGTTCCGGAGAAGAGATACGGCTCTTGTGGGACGATCGAGATTTGCTTGGCGAGAGATTCCAGGGTTACGTCTCGGATGTCGACGCCGTCCAGCGATACGCGTCCTGCGGTGACCTCGTAGAAACGCATCAGCAGGGACAGGATTGTCGTCTTGCCGGCGCCGGTCGGGCCTACTAGTGCGACGGTATTGCCGGCGGGAACAGCGAAGCTTACGTCTCGGAGAATGGGTTCACCTTCCGAGTAGTGGAAGAAGACGTGGTCGAACCGGACATCGCCTTTGACGGATTCGAGTGTCCGGCTTTCCGGTTTATCGACGACTTCTGGTTCAACGTCCATCAGGTCAAAGATCCGGGCACCGGACGCCATGGCTCGTTGCATCGAGCCGTACTGCATCGTGAGATTCATGACCGGCTCGAAGAATCGCTGGATGTAGAGTGCGAAAGCGACTAGGACGCCGACCTCGATCGCGTTGTCGAGCACGAGTCCACCGCCGAAGAAAATGACGAGTGCGAGTGCGAGGGCTGATAGGAACTCCACAGCCGGGAAGAGGATGGCCTGCATCCTACCCGCTTCGAGGTTTGCGCCAAGATTCTCCGAGTTTGCGACTCCGAACGTTCGAATGTTGGCGTTTTCACGGTTCATGCTCTGGACTGCGCGAACACCGGAGATGTTTTCCTGAAGACCGGCGTTGACGGCGGCGATCGCGTAGCGCGCTCTCATGAAGGCTCGACGTGCGAACCTCTGCCATATCACCATCATCAAGACAAGCAACGGGATGACCAGCAGTGTGATCGCTGCCAGTTGGGCGTCCAAGATGAACATCGCGGTGATGATTCCGGTCAGGCTGAGGATGTCTGCGAAGGTGATGATGACGATTGAGAGGAACTCTTGAAGCTGCTGCACATCGTTCTGGACGACGGACATCACTCTTCCGACCTCGTTGCGGTTGTAGTAGCTCATCGACAGGCCCTGCAGGTGTCGAAAGAGCCCGACTCGCAGTGTGTAGAGCACCTTTTGTCCGACGAGGGCCATCGTCGTGAGATGGACGAACTGGCTGGCGTACTGGAGCAGCGCGATGCTTAGGAAGATTGGGACCACAATGTTTAGGCCGCCCAAGTCTCCTGCGCGGACGTAGTCGTCGATGATCAAGGCGACCATCCACGGCAGAGCGACCACGGCTCCGGTGTAGACGATCACCGCCGCGAGCGTGATGAGCAGCCTGGGCCAGTAGGGCAGTAGGTATTTGAAGAGCCGGACCACGACGGTGTGGTCGTAAATCTGTCCGCCTTCATCCTCGTCTTGTTCCGCGCCGAACCGGCTTGACATGCCGCGCCGGAAGGTGCCTCTGCCGCCGCGGGCCATCCATCCTCCTCCGCCCATCATCATCGGGTGTCACCTCCGAGAGGCACCGGCGAGCCGTTGAGATCTTCCTCCAAAGGTCGCAGTTGCAGGTCGTAGATTCTGCGGTAGAAGCCGTTCCTTTCGAGCAATTGTTGATGGTCGCCGTACTCGACGATTTCGCCGTTTTCGAGAGCCAGTATCAGGTCTGCGCTGCGGATTGTGGAGAGTCTGTGGGCGATGACGAAGGTCGTGCGGCCTTTGATGACGTGGTCCAAGGCTTGCTGGAGACTGTGTTCGGTGGCCATGTCGACGCTCGATGTGGAGTCGTCAAGGATGAGGACGGGTGGGTCCAGCAATATGGTCCTGGCGATGGCTAGTCGTTGCCGCTGTCCGCCGGAGAGGGTTATGCCTCGCTCGCCGACCCATGTGGAGTAGCCTTCGGGCAGGTTCTCGATGAAGTCATGCAATTGAGCGGTTTTGGCGGCTTCGACGACGCGATCCATGTCCACATCGTCGAGCCCGTAGGCAATGTTGTCCCTAATGGTGGCGGCGAAGACGAAGGCGTCCTGCATTACGATTCCGACGTTGCGTCTGAGTGAAGAGAGCGTGACATCCCTGACATCGTGTCCGTCGATGGTGATTCGGCCCCCGGAGACGTCGTAGAACCGTGGAATGACGTGGGCGATTGTGCTCTTTCCGGATCCGGGACCTCCAAGAAGCGCGACGACCTTTCCGGGCTGGACATCGAAATCGATGTTGCGGACTGCGCTTCCGGATTCGTTGTAGCTGACTGAGACGTTTTCGAACGCAACGTGTCCTTCGGCTCTAGGCAGGTTCGTGGCATCGGGCTTTTCGGTGACGGGAGACTCGGCGTCCAACACGTCGTATAGTCGTTGCCCGGCGGAGGAAGCGCGAGAGAAGGTGTTGACCATCCATCCGCTCATTCTGATGGGCATCCCGAGGAGTCCCATGTAGAGGATGAAGGATGCGAGGCCGCCTGGTGTGATCCTGTCGACGGCGACTTCACGTCCGCCGAACCATAGGATTGCTCCGGTGGCGGCGGTGAAGATGAAGGTCATCAGCGAGCCTTGGGATGCGAATACGCGGGTCGCGGAGTAGGTGAGGTCCGCGACTGTGTTAGCTCGGGCGTTGAACTTGGCTTCCTCGAAACCACGCGCTCCGAATGCCTTGACTACCCTTACGCCGGAGAGATTCTCCTGCAGGACGGTGGTCATTGCGCCCATTTCTTCTTGCACTCTCATCCACGTCGGACGGAGGACGTTGGACATGGCGAGTGCGCGCCAGAGGATGAGGGGCACGAATGCCATGCTGACGATGGCGAGTCGCCAATTTGTCATGGCCATGAGGACTGAGACGGCACCCACCATCACGAAGATCGACAGGCCGCGCACCATGCCCATGCTGATGAACATGCGGACCGCCTCGACATCCTGAGTGGCTTTGGACATGAGATCGCCCGTTTGCTCTTTGTCGAAGAAGCCGAAGCTCATGCCCTGAAGCTTCTTGAAGAAATCCTCACGGAGATCGAAAGCGCTCCGCTGGGATAGGGATTCGGACAGGTATCGCTGGCTGAATGAAAAGACACCTCTCAAGAGGCTGAAGAGCACAATCACGCCGGCGAGCAGGAGAAGGCGGCTTTGGAGGCCGCTGGCTAGAGCTTCGTCAATAGCGTCGCCTAGCACTCTAGGTATGGCCATCGCTGAAAGGGTGGATGCGACCATGGCCGCGTATGCACCGACGAGGTACCACTTATGCCTGAAGGCATATTTCATGAGGCGGAAGACCACTCTCATAGGCGAGCTTCCTCGGTTTGGGCTTCGCGAGTCGACGCTTCGTTCGCGCCGTTCGGATGTTGGGAACCCGGCCTGCGGGTGGCATCGGACAAGATCTTCAATGCCGGGACCACGGTTTCGAGTTCTTCGTCGGTCAAGTTGGCGGCAAGCGATTCGATCTTGGCTGCTCGGAGGGACCAGAATCCCTCGACTGCGTCCATGCCTTGGGTGGTGATAGAGCAGACCACGGCTCGCCGATCCTTTGGGTCCTGCTTGCGTTCCACCAATTTTTTGGCAACGAGTCGGTCGATCATGGTCGTTGCGGACGGCATCTCGACGTTTAACCGTTTTGCGATGCCGGTCATGCGGCGTGGCCCTTCGGCGAGAAGAAAGAGTGTCTTGGCTTGCGGCATCGTCAGGTTCAGGCCGAACCATTCCGAGGTTTGACCTGAGCGCAGATGGCTCTGCACGCGCTCGAGGTGCTTGGCCAATCTATCGGCGAGTTCGCCACGAGACTGCATAGATCGATCCTAATAGTTAGTGTGTTGCTAAACGATATCAGTTAGTGCTGGGTTGGTCAACCCTGGGCGTGTGGGATCAAGGTGAGTCGCGCCTACCCGCGTCCGCCCCGGGCATACCCCTGCGATCTCGCTTCGCTCGCTCGCGTCCCCTTTCGCGGAGCGAAAGGGGACAGTGCCCTCCTCCGCCCCGGGCGACCACGAGGGATCGCGCCCCCTTTGTCCTTCGGACATTTCCCCCGCGTGGCGGGGGAAACCCTGCCGCCCAACCGCCCCGGGCATACCCCTGCGATCTCGCTTCGCTCGCTCGCGTCCCCTTTCGTTCCGAAAGGGGACAGGAAGAGGGTTCACCGCTACGTGTGTTTTCGGACGCGCAAATATGTCCGCTCCCACCCGGTGGTTTGTTCGGGGTTGCTGCCGGGCCTTCCCAGGGGATGGCCCGGCAGCTAGGGTCTTCGGTCCCGTAAAGACAGGTCCTCGCCTCGAGCGTCGGCCCCGGCCGGGACCTCGGCTCCTTCCCTCTCCATCGCCTCTTCGGGTTGCCGAAAAGGTCGACCCCGGAGAGGGGTCAGATGCTGCGCAGAGCGTGTTGCAAACCGCTAGCTTCCGTTTTCCAGCACGGCACGCGTCGCCAGACCGCGGGCATGGAAGTCGGCTCGACGACTGGGGCCGCCGTTCGGAGTTCGCCGCCTTCCTTGGATCAGCTTTTCGGGCTTCACTCGCGCTGTAGCCTACCTCCTGCGGCGGACAGGAGAAGGTGTATGTCGGCTCCACGCAGGTTTCCCGGCCCTTGGCACGGCATCCCCGCGCCCCCTTTGTCCTTCGGACATTTCCCCCGCACAGCGGGGGAAACCCTGGGACGAAGGGGGCGGGACAGATGCCGGCTGGCTCGCTTTGCGACGCAGGACTGATGCGCCGCGCTCCGGAAACTGGGCCTCCCACGCTTCGGCACGGCCCTCCCGACCTTGCACCGGACTGCCGATCCGATGAGGGACGCCGCCGGAGTAACTGATGACGGTCCGACTCGGCGCTTTAGTTGACGCGCTGTCTTTGCCGATTTGCCTTCGTTTCCTCACGTGATCCCTGTGGCCGTTTGGGACGGGGTCTGCACACGTCTGCGCAGCACTGTGTAGATGTCGATCTGTCTATAAATATACTACAGATGTTGCAGGAGTCAAATTGTTGTCTGAACCGGGGATTGCGGGGATTGGTCGGTTCGCGCCCCCTTTGTCCTTCGGACATTTCCCCCGCGCAGCGGGGGAAACCCGGTCGCCCGTCCGCCCCCGGGCATACCCCTGCGTTCTTGTGTCGGTCTTTTGGGATCCGCGTCCCCTTTCGCGGAGCGAAAGGGGACGGTGCCTCGCCCCTCCGCCTCCCCGGGCGACCACTAGGGATCGCCCCTACAGAGTGGCGTCGCGCCCCCTTCGTGCTTCTGCCACGTCGTAGCCGTAGTTACTCTGCGTGGCACATTTCCCCCGCGGAGCGGGGTCAACCCGGCCGCGCCGCCACCGGGCGACCACGAGGGATCGCCTCTACGGATCCATGTTTCCCCTAACCCCAGCCCTCCGTCCCTCGCCTCAAATGATCGCGAACACTGTCCTTGATGGTGTTGTGCAAACCTCCCCCTAGGGTCTACCATTCGCTCTGAGTGAGAGATTCCGCTTTGGCGATGTGGGTATGTGTTGTGGTTGTAGGGTGATATTTGGGGCAGAGAGAAATGCTGTTTGCATCGGACATAGGTAAGTCTTATTCGGATCGAACGTTGTTCAGCGGTTTGACGTTGACGATCGAGGCGGGCGATCGGATCGCGCTCATCGGTGCCAATGGATCGGGTAAGTCGACGTTTATGGACATCCTGTTTGGCGAGGTGGAGCCGGATTCTGGGGATGTGACGACGCGGCGGAACGTGACGATCGGCTATTTGAAGCAGGAACCGAATTCGTTCTCGGACAGGCCGTTGCTGCAAGAGGTGCTGGACGCTAATGTCGAGGCGAACGCGCTTGCGGAAGAGATCGCGGGTGTCGAGGAGGCGCTGTCGTCGGAGATTGACCCGGATAAGCAGGGCGATCTTCTCGACCGGTTGAGTGATCTTTACGGGGAGTTGGAGGCTTCTGGGGCGGGCAACCGCGACCACGAGGCGAAGGCGATTCTCGCAGGGCTCGGATTCAAGCAGGAGGATTTTGGGCGTCCGACGAGTGAGTTCAGCGGCGGCTGGGTGATGCGCGTGGGTTTGGCGAAGCTGCTGTTCAGGAATCCCAACTTGCTGCTACTCGACGAGCCGACGAACCATCTCGACCTAGAAGCGAATCTGTGGTTCGAGAAGTATCTGGCGTCGTTTCAGGGCGGTGTGCTGATCACGTCGCACGACCGAGCGTTTTTGAACCAGACGGCGACGAAGGTTCTGGCTATCGAGCCGGCTGAGGTCGTGCTGTTCACGGGCAACTACGACGAGTACCTTGTGGCTCGTGAACGGTCGCTTGAGATCAAACGTGCGACGGCGGCTAGACAGGAGCGCCAGATAGCGAGGCAGATGCGTTTCGTTGAGCGTTTCCGCTACAAGGCGAGGAAGGCGAGCCAGGTGCAGAGCCGTTTGAAGCAGCTCGAAAAGATTGAGATAGTCGAGATGCCGCGTGCGACGAAGAAGGTCAGCTACTCGTTTCCGAAACCTCCACGCAGCGGGACTGAGGTCATATCGCTGGCGAACGTCAGCAAGTCGTATGGCGACAATGTGGTTTACAGGGGTGTGGATCTGTCGCTTGCGCGGGGTGACCGCGTGGCACTGGTCGGACCGAATGGTGCAGGAAAGACGACGCTGTTGAAGATACTTGCCGGGGTGATTCCGTTTGACGACGGTCGCCGAAAGACTGGTCATAACGTCATCACGAAGTATTACGCGCAACATGTGCTTGAGCAGCTGAATCCGAAGAACACGCTCGTCGCCGAGTTGCATGAAGCGGCTCCGATGGAGTCTGAGCAGAACATCCGAACGACGCTGGGAGGATTTCTGTTCAGCGGCGATGATGTTTTGAAGACGATATCGGTCTTGTCGGGCGGTGAGAAGGCTAGGGTCGCGTTGGCGAAGCTGCTGTTGCAGCCCAGCAATCTGTTGTTCATGGATGAGCCGACGAACCACCTCGATATCGCATCGAGGGAGATCCTTGCAGATGCGCTCGGAGATTATCAAGGTTCAATCTGCTTCATCACTCACGATCGGACTTTGATACGGCAGGTCGCGAACAAGGTTGTGGAGATTGACGGAGGCAATCTCACGGTTTATCCGGGAGATTACGACGGTTATGTCTACCGCAAGCAGGTTCAGGATGAACTCAAGAGGACGGAAGTGGCGCCGGTCAACGGTCGCAAAGCGGCTACAGGCAAGGCGCGGTCGAACGGGCGTGGTCGGAGGCGGATCGACGTTGGTGAGATGAGGCGTAGGGCGCTGACGAAGGAGTCTAGGAGGCTAACGGAGAAGATTGCGGTTGTGACTGCGTCGTTGAACGAGCGCGAGGCGAGGATTGCGGAGTTGGAGGCTAAGTTCAGTAGTCCTGATCTGTATGAGGAAGGAGGCAAGGTGGCGGATCTTGGTAGGGAGTATGGGGATTTGAAGTCGGAGGTTTCGGAGCTTTGGGGCGAGTGGGAGCGGTTGTCGTTGAAGGCGGAGGAGATCGAAGGGGAGTTGGCGCAGGGGATTGTCGTGGATTGACGGGAAGGGTTTTGGGTGGTGGTTGTTTGATTGGAGCGTCGTACAATGTTTGGTGGCGATGGTTCGGCCGGTTAAAGCGACGTATAGAGACGGGGTTTTGGAGCCTTCGGAGTCGCTTGATCTTGAGGATGGGGAATCTGTGCAGAGACTTCGGAGAATCAGGGAATCGGTTCCGGCGTCGGCATGGGATGATGTGCCGAGCGACGGTGGGAAGAACTACAAACACTATCTGTACGGTCATCCGAAGGCTGACTGAGATTGAGTCATGTTTTCGCTGACACCGGGTACTGGGTGGCGTTGATCCACGCATCAGACCCGCTTCGCGAAAATCGGGTTGGATTAACTGATTTGAAGGTTGCTGTATGCTTAATAAAGACCCACGACTAGTCAATGAAATCCGACAATGTCCGCACGTCGTCCCAATCCTCACGAATCCGCTCAACAATCTGAGTCAGCATTCCCAAATGATGGCGTAGAGCGAGCAAATCTTCTTCTGGAACATCTGCAAAACCTCGCAGAAAGCGAGATTCGAGAATTTCGTCGAGCCGTCCAGCTTGGACCCGAAAGTGTTCGCCAGCTGGAGGATCGCCTTGCTGCGGAGGCCAGACAACGGCGAGAGCGACCATCATGAGTAACCTCGCCACAAACCGGCTATCGTCGAAATCTGGTTCATAGGTCATTACGCCGATTATAGCCCTTGCTCTGGCAGGTTATTATCTTAGGCGCGAGAGATTCGGCACACTCTCATGGACATCGCTGATCGCTTGAACACCATGCAAGATTGCGTGGTGGAACTCGCCGGGGACAGGTTGGGCTGAGGGCGGCTGGAACGGGATGTTTGGTGCTGATGTGGGATGCGGTGTTTTGGTTGTTAGGGCGACCACGAGGGATCGCCCCTACGAGGTCAGGTTTGAGGGGAGGGGACGGGGTTGTTGGTGTTGATGTGTCGATCTGGGATGCGGTGTTTTGGTTGGTGGGGCGACCACGAGGGTTTGCCCCTACGGGTGTGATGGTTTCGGACGGAAGGTGGTGATTAAGGTTGTGCGATGTATAAATGATTCGTTGTGGTACTGAGTATCGCGAATTGACATGTTTTGTGGTCACGACTTATGTCGAGGCCATTTGCAGAGGGAGAAACTGAATTGATGCGAGTAGCGAATCGTGGATTGCGTTCTTTGGTGGTGACGATGGGTGTTTTGGTGGCGGTGGGTGGGTTCTTGTTGATGGAGGGAAATTTCCCAACTTCGGCGCAGGAAACGTCGAGTTGCGAGGTTATTGATTTAGGGACGTTGGGCAGCGAGTCAGGTGGCGGTCTGAGTGCCGAGGGTCGATGGAGCACGGAGGATTGCGACTCCAGTTTTCATAACGACAGCGACGCTCACAACTATCGGTTTGAGGTTGCCGAAGCTGGTCGCGTCGGGATCGATTTGAAGTCTTCAAGCGCCGATTCGTATCTTTACCTGTTGGACGCTGAGGAGAACCGGATCACTGACAACGATGATGGCGGCGCTAGTCTAGACGCCCGTATCGAGCGCGATTTGACGCCCGGCACGTATCTGATCGAGGCGACGACGGTTGGTGGTCGGAGACAGGGGGCGGCGGATTTCAGCTTGTCGATCAACTGGGTTGAAGGATGTGCTTCGGAACATCTCGGATCGCTCGAACTGGGCACGGACTTGACAGCGATGGGGACGTGGACGCTCGACACGTGCGGATCACGCTTCGTGGCGCAGCACCCGGCGTACGGTTACACGTTTGAGATGGCGTCTGGCGGACGTGTGAGGATCGACCTGAGATCAGCGGAGGGTGATCCCGTCCTGTCGCTCATCTCCCTGAGCAGGGGCTTGATCGCCGCAAACGACGATGGTGGAGAACGCCGGAATTCTCGTATCGAGCGCTACTTAGAGGCGGGCACGTACGGGATTGAGGCGACGACCTATTCGGAGCGGGACGCTCTACTGGCTTCGGCGGATTTTGAGTTGGTGGTTCATTTAGTGGATGAAGAGGAACGGCAGGAAAGCGGCTTCCAAATGAAGATTGAGGCTGTCATGGTGCCTGAGGAAGTCACAGTGGGCGTTCCATTCGAAGTTCACTACCGTGTGGGCAATGTCGGCAATGGAACGATGACGGATGATGACGGGTCCGTGAGGGTGTACGCAATTGCGCCGGATGATTGGGGTCGTACGGATCCGACGATCGATCCTGAAACTGGTTGGCCGGGCGGCGTTTCGTACCACACGGGCGCTTCAACTGCGAATTCTACGAGCACGGAATCTGATGACGTTTATCCGTTCGAGATCACGATGGAGGAGTCAGGGACGTCGTGGGTGTGGTTTGTGGTCGTGACCGACGATCCTGATGGAGAAGAGATCGGGTTCCACAGCCAGTGGCGTGAGCTGAAGGTCTTAAGCGGAATGGAGTTCGACGAGACGACGATTTCGGTTGATGAGGTCGAATACCGCGTGTCATCTGAGACCGATGACGAAGGTGAAGTGACGGTTCTGGTGAGCGGCGTCGAAGCTCCGGACGCTGAGGTGGATCCGACGGTGCGAGCGAAGGCGATCTACACGGCGGGATTCGCTTCGGAGTACCTCGACGGTATCTTTGATCGTGCGGCGATCGCAGATTTGCCTGAATCCGATGAGATGGCGACGGTGAGCGTTTTCGATCCATCGTCTCAGACGTTGTCGACAGAGTTCGCCAACCAATTCAGCGAAGCGGTCGCAGGTACTGAACTTGACGATCGGTTCGCGGCAGGTATCGCTGCGGATCCGCAATCCGTTGAAGATTTGCTTCTGTCGAGCGCGGACACAGCATCGGCGCAATATGCGACGGTGGCTTCGTCTTGGGGTCGGATAGCGGAAGGCGTTGCAAGCGGGAATGCGCTCTGGTACTCGGAGGCGAAGTCGGTACATTCGCAGCTGGCATATGCCGAGCGTGTGATCGCGCCGATGGTCACCGCAGGCGAGATCGTGAGTGCCGCTCGGGAAGCCGAAGATGGCTGGGACGACGAGGACGTTCAGTCGATGATCGACGAGTTTTCTGGAGAGGGGTCTTGCCGCGGTATCGGTTCCGCGCTTCGCAATTCGCTGGTTTCGGCTGGTGTGTCGAATGTCGACGATTTGATGAAACTGGATACAGAGCTGCGTGCAGCGTCGCCGATCTACGGCTTGGCGATCGATGCGGTCCTATGTGCGATGATGGGCAGCGATGCCGAGAATGGTCGTTTCTTGGCCCTGCTCTCGCCTGGGGACAGCGGAGAGTTGAGTGCGTTGCTGGAGCCGGAATCAGAACCTGCATCGACGGCACCGAGTTTGCGGATCATCGCACAGCTGGTTGACGATGGTCGCATCGAGCACAGGATCGAGTTCCGTGGCGGCGAGCGGGTTATTCCTGATGTGCGTTACTTGCCTGCCGACGCTCCTGCCGGAGCTTGGCACACGAGTAGTGACGTTGAATTGGACGAGAGCGTGATTGGCAAGATCAGGACTCGACGATTGGCCGATGGCCGCGTGGAGTTGGGTTTCGTCAACCCGGGCGGCGAGGCGATAGTACCTGACGTCAGGTACTTGCCGGCCGATTTGGCCGCGGGTGTCTGGATCCGAAGCAGCGAGATCGAGGTTCCGGCGGAGACGACACTGAGCGAGTAGTTGTACGTTCGGCCGCGTGGCGGGCAGAGTCGGCTTAATCGTCGGCTTTGTGAGACGCGATTAGCGTCGCCACGCGGCCGTCCACTTCAGATTCGTAGTCGCGCCCGGCGTCGGATAGGGCGATGCCAAGATGGGCGTCGCGCAAGAGTTGGTCGTAGTCGGGAGTGCCGGCGTAGCGAGTGTCGAGTTCGTTGAAGAGTGCGTCGAGCGCGTCTTTTTGGAACATGGTTTGTGGGATCAGTGATGGGTAGGGCGACGGTAGGTCGCAGGTTTGGTGGGGGTGTTGTTGTGGTTTGACGCGCCCCCTTTGTCCTTCGGACATTTCCCCCGCGCAGCGGGGGAAACCCTTCCCCTTGGCCGCCCATTTCACTCTCACCCTAGCCCTCGCCCATCAAGGGAGAGGGGACATTGGTGGGTTGGTGGACGTCATTCGTCGGTGCGGGAGACGCCTTCTTCTACTATGCGCTTCAGTTCGTTGGCGAATTCTAGGGCCTCTTCGGCATCTGGAGTTCCGTTCTTTTCCACTTTTTCTTTGAATTTGTGGAAGAGATTTTCCTCTTTGGTGCCGTGTGGGATTTCGAACTCTTCACGGGTGAAGTGGGGTAGTTTGCCCGGGCCGAAGTAGCCTTTGCCGCGGAGTTCGTAGCCTTCGAGGTTGGGAGTGCCTTTACCGAGGATCTCGCCGGTTTCGACGTAGTGCTCCATGACGGGTTTCATGCCGTAGCGCTGGATGGGGCATACCTTCATGCAGACTGCGCAGCCCTCATAGGTGACCATTACGGGTCGGCATCGGTCGTATACGAGTTTGTTTTTCTTGACGCCTCGGTACCAGACCTTTTCGCGCAGCAGAGCGCGGGCGGGGCAGCGGACGACGCAGACTTGGCATGTTTCGCAGAACTTGTTGATGCCGTAGTCGACCGGTTCGTCGTACGTAACCTTCGCGTCGGTAGTTATTAGCATCAAGCGAGCACGCGATCCGAAATAGGGGGAGAGGAGTTGTCCGTTGGCTCCTAGCTGCCCGAGGCCGGCGTTGACGAAGAGCGGGATGAATACGCCGCTGTTGTCGTTGGGGCTGTGGACCTGAGCGTGGTATCCCAGCGAGCGAATGTGTTCTGCGAGTGTGAGGGCGAGTTCTCCTGCGATCTCGTAGGTTCCGAAGTGGGCGAACTCGGCTTCCAAGCTGGGTATGGTCTGCGTCTGGTAGTAGTCCTGCTCGAGTGCGAGGCAGATGGCATTGGTGTATTTGACCCAGCTTTTCTTGCTGGCGTAGGTGTATCGGCGGTCGTATCTTGTGAAACCGACCTCGCCGAAGCCGAGTTCCCGCGCTTTTTCTCGGATTTCGTCGGTGACGTCCTTGCCTGGTACGGGTTCAGCGGTGGGTTCGATATCGCCTGACACAGCGGCGGCTTCGATGAGCGGTTCGCTGACTTCGTCATGCTTTTTGCGGTAGTCGTAGACCTCTTTGATGTATTGGGTCCATCCCCACTCGCGGTCGGCGGCCTTTTCGATGGTCTGAGACTCGACGGGGTATTCGCGGCTGTAGTAACTGACATCGCCGTCGATGGTTGGCGAGCCGGGGACGGTGACGAGATCGTCAGCGACGGGGATGTCGTTTTCTGGATCGCCGTGTTTGCGTCCTGGCCGTGTTACGACGTGGTGTACTGGCTTGTTCAACTTTTGCCCTCCGCTCTTGGGCGCACAATGAGGCGGATTATAACGCGTATCGGCACGTCGTGTACCGGTTCGTCGTCGCTTTTCGTTCACCAAAGCCGATTCGAATAGAGGAAAACGCAGATTCGACGGTCGATTTTGATATGTTTGCGCTTATAGGTCAGCGAATGGTTGTCAATTGATAGATGAACTGGGTTGGCGCGATACTGGATATATTGATCTCGCTGGATTGGGTGCATTGAATCGAGGTGTCGCCCACAACCGTCTTCGAATTGATCAGCGGGGGAGAATGATGCAATCATCCGGCAATTTCGTAGCAGCGGAATCTCCGAGTTGCAAAAACGCGGAGCACGATCGTCCGAAACGTGTAGCAGTTGAGCCGATTGCGATCGTGGGAATGGCGTGCCGGTTCCCCGGCGCTGATAGTGTGGAGGCGTTTTGGCGGTTGCTGATGGCGGGAGAGAATGCGGTGATGGAGGGCGTGCCTGGTTCGGGTGAAGGGCGCATCGGGGAGTTATTCCCGGATGCCGATGTACAGAACCAAGCGTGTCGTTTCGGCGGATATCTGGAAGGTCTCGAGGAATTCGACGCGGCGTTTTTCCGGATTTCTCCGGTTGAAGCGCAGCTGCTCGATCCGCAGCAGCGATTGATGCTGGAGACGAGTTGGCAGGCGTTAGAGGATGCGGCGATCGATCCAGAGGGATTGAAGGGTAGTCGGACCGGGGTTTACGGGGGTATCAGCAACAACGACTACCGCGGATTGATCCTGAACTCCGAGGAGATCAACGAGGGGGCGGCGAGTCTCTATGCGGTCAGCGGAACTTCCTACAACACGGCCATCGGTCGAGTCGCGTACGCGCTTGGTTTTCGCGGTCCGGCTGTTGCGATCGACACTGCGTGTTCATCGTCGCTCGTGGCGATTCACCAAGCGGTTTCGGGGCTGCAACTTGGCGAAGCGGACTTGGCTTTGGCCGGTGGTGTTCACACGATTCATTCCGGCCGATTGTTGGAGATGCGTGGGAACGCGGGTATGTTGTCGCCTGACGGAAGGTGTTTCACGTTTGACGCTTCGGCCAACGGCTACGTGCGAGGAGAGGGTTGCGGGATTCTTGTCCTGAAACGGTTGAATGAGGCGGAACGGGACGGTGATCGGATCTGGGGAGTCATCCGCGGTTCTGCTCTGAATCAGGACGGTGCGAGTCAGGGTCTGACTGTGCCGAGTGCCGAGGCTCAACAGACGGTGATCGCGGCTGCGTTGGATCGGGCGGGGGTGTCGGCATCGGAAGTAGATTATGTCGAGGCGCATGGCACAGGCACACCGGTTGGCGACCCGATCGAAATGGAGGCTTTGGGCGCCGCGTTTGGTCCGAGTCGAGAACCTGCTCGGCCTTTGCTGGTCGGTTCGGTGAAGACGAATTTCGGCCATCTTGAAGCCGCGGCTGGTGTGGCGGGAATGATGAAGGCGGTTTTGGCGCTGAAGCACGGAGTGATACCCAAGCACCGGAACTTCAACGTGCCCAATCCAGACATAGATTGGGCTAATTTACCTGTCAAAGTCACCTCTGAGGCGACCGATTGGCCGCAGGTAGAGGACAAACCACCGATTGCGGGGGTGAGTGGTTTCGGTTGGTCTGGGACAAACGCGCATGTCGTTTTGGAGGGTTACGGGGTAGGCGGCGATGACTCTTTCGGTTCGAATGGGTTGCATCCGAACGTCGGTGGGGAACGGAATGTGGCGGTTTCGGTATCGAAAGAGTTCTTAGAAGAGATTCGTGTCGATGCCTACATCCAGCCGCGTTCGAAGCGTTTTCTGCCGTTG
The DNA here is from genome assembly GCA_965203505.1 of Dehalococcoidia bacterium. Lineage (GTDB taxonomy): Bacteria > Chloroflexota > Dehalococcoidia > Lucifugimonadales > Lucifugimonadaceae > Bin127. The sequence continues at coordinate 2,112,616 of OZ241880.1, read as the reverse complement.
TCTGGTAAGGCTCCGGCAAGTCTGCGTGGTCAAGCCGAGCGTTACTTGTTGTGGTTGGATAGGCGGTTGCCGTCTGACGGCTCTGGCGATGTGGAAGAGTTCGGGGATGTCGCATGGACGGCTAGTGTAGGGCGGAGTCATTTCGAGTACCGGTCCGGGGTTAAGTTCAGTAATTTGGAGACGTTGCGGAATGGGTTGCGGGAGGTGGTTGAGAACGGGGATACCTCAGTTGCGGGTACTGCGTCGAAAGTTGCGTTTGTTTATACGGGTCAGGGTAGCCAGTGGGTAGGCATGGGTGAGTCGTTGCATCGAGTGGAACCTGTGTTTCGGGCGGTGCTTGATCGTTGCGATGAGGTGATCCGAGAGGAGCGTGGCGAATCTCTGCTGGACGTGATGTTTGGGCGGTCGGGGTCAACGGGAGATTTGTATGACACGGCGTGGACTCAGCCGGCGGTATATGCGTTGGAGTGCGGGTTGACGGCGATGTGGGCATCGCTCGGTGTCACACCGAGTGTCGTGATCGGTCATAGCTTGGGTGAGTTTGCGGCTGCTCAGGTGGCCGGCGTATTCGGTTTGGAGGACGGACTCAGGTTCGTTGCCAAGCGGGGCGAATTGCTAGGGTCTGTGCCGGAACTCGGTGGGATGGCGGCTATCTTCGCGCCTAAGAGTGAGGTGGCGGCTGCGGTTGCAGAGCACAACGCGAGTACGCCTGATGCAAAACTGTGTGTGGCGGTCGATAACGGGGTTCACCAAGTGGTGAGTGGTCCGGTTTCGGATATTGACGCTATTTCTGAGAGATTCGAAGCGGAGGAGGTCCAGGTAAGGCGGTTGAGGAACCAAGCGTTTCACAGCGCGTTGGTTGAACCTGCGTTGGATGAGTTGGAAGAAGCGTATCGAGACGTCACGTTCTCGTCTCCGAAATTGGATTTGGTGAGCAATGTCACGGGGAGCGTAATTGGCGAAGGCGACGACATCGATGGTTTGTACTGGCGTCGCCACGCGCGCAACTCTGTGGAGTTCCAGTCGGGCATTGACACTATGGCGGAGTTGGGCGTCGATTTGGTGATTGAAGTTGGGCCGAATGCGGTGTTGGGGCCACTGGTTTCGATGGCGTGGCCTTCGGTTACTGGTGATGGTCAGGGCGCTAAGGAACCCACGGTGTTGGCAAGTCTGTTGCGGAACTACGAAAAGTTGCCGTTGGATGAGTATGACGACGGTTTCGTAGCGGGGGTTGCGGGTGCTTACGAGGCTGGGTTGGATTTGAAGTTCGAGGGTTTGTTCGCAGGGGAGTCGCGTAGGCGGGTCTCGTTGCCTTCGTATGCGTTTCAGCGAGAGCGGTTTTGGGTGGAAGCGCCGCGGCGCAAGCGGGTTAGCATGGGTCACCCGCTGTTGGGCGAACGGCATGAATCGCCGCGCGGCGAGGTTTTGTTCGAGACGGAGATGTTTCCGAGCGATCCGGCGTGGTTGGGTGACCATCGCGTTTTCGGTCGAGTGATCATGCCCGGCGCTCTGTATGGTGCGATGGCGGTTTCGGCGGCGCTTTCCGAAGGCGCAGAGGTTGCCGATATTGAGGACTTGCAGTTGCACAGTCCGATGGTGTTCGCTCCGGATGATCCGGCAGACGCTGGCGAGGAAGCGGGACGCCGCATACAGCTTGTTTTGGATGAGTCTGAGGACGGAGGGGCGAAGCGGTTTGAAATCTACAGCCAAGGTGATGGCGAAGACGGTTGGACGCTCCACGCGGAAGGCAAGGCTTTGGATGGCGGGGCTGCGAACAAGCTCGGGGGAAATCGATTCGACGTTCCGGCGGCGACGTCGCGTATGAAGCTGGCCGATACGTCGGATTTTTATCAGCAGAAGACGAGTCTGGGGATCGATTTTGGTCCTGTATTCCGTTCGGTGCAGACGCTGTGGGCCGGTGAGGGCGAGGCGATCGGAGAGGTTTCGTTATCGGGTTCGTTGCTGGATGGAGGGATAGAGGCGCACCCGGTGTTGATAGACGGGTGTTTCCAAGTCTTGTCCGCCGCGCGCAGTGACGACGGTGCGGGCGATGGGACGACGTATCTGCCGTTTGGTTGGGATCGAATGTGGTTGACGGACGATTTGCCGGATCGGTTGGTGTGTCACGCTCGGATGCGCGAAAGCACGGCACAAGGAGATGATGAAGGTGGGACAGGTGCAATTCCGGAGACGTTTACTGGTGATTTGCGGCTGTACACGGTTGGCGGTGATGAGATTGGTGGTTTCGATGGGTATACCGTGAAACGGGCGACGCGCGCGACTCTGTTGGCGGGATCGGAGGATGTTGAGGATCTGCTGTACGAGGTGGTTTGGCGAGATAAACCGCTCGCGACTGCGACCGTGCCGGCGGATTTCTTGCCGAAACCGGCCGATGTATTCGCGGCGTCCGGGCCCTTCACGGAATATATGGCGGATTTGGGAGTGGACGCGGCGAGTCGCTCAGAGTTGTTGAACGACCTCGAACGACTATCGTGGTCGTACGCGCTGCTCAGGCTTCAGGAGCTGGGATGGGAATGGACTAAGGGCGACCAAATCGATACAGAAGAGTTGCGTCAGCAGTTCGATGTGTTACCGGAGCATTCGCGCCTATTCCGGCGCGTGTTCGAGTTGTTGGGTCGAGCAGGGATTGTGGAGGATTTGGACGGTGATTTTGTTGTGGTAGTTGGTCCTGACGATCCGTTGCCTGATGCGGTTCCGTCTGATCCCGATGAGTTCGCATCGGAAATGTTGGCGCGTTATGACCACGGACAGACGGAAGTTGGTTTGTTCGTGCGGTGTGTCGGTGAATTGATCGATGTGCTGAAGGGGGATGCAGACCCGTTGACGGTGCTGTTCGGTAGCGGATCTCCGAGTGCTGCAGACCTTTACATCAGTGCGCCGGCTGCGGCTGCGGCTAACCGAATGCTGAGCGAAGCTGTCACGGCGATGGTGGAGGATCTGCCGGGTGATCGTCGGTTGCGGATCTTGGAAGTGGGCGCGGGAACGGGTTCGGCCACGGCGTCGGTGTTACCTGTTTTGCCAGAAGGTCGTTACGACTACGTTTATACGGATATATCGGCGGGATTTTTCGCGGAGGCGGAAGGGCGTTTCGGAGGCGCGGAATCGTCGATCGAGTACCGGGTGCTCGACATCGAGAGGAGCCCGTCGTCCCAAGGTTTCGAGACGCACAGCTTTGACATCGTGATCGCTTCGAATGTGTTGCACGCGACGCGATTTCTTGGCGAAACGTTGGCGAACTGCTTGGAGACTCTCGCACCTTCCGGTATGTTGGTGGCGCTTGAGAACATGCGGCCACAGGGCTGGATGGACCTGACGTTCGGATCTTTGGACGGTTGGTGGAGATTCGCCGACGAATATCGACCGCTCTCTGCCCTGTCGCCCCCCGACATTTGGGAACGCGGATTGACCGAGGGTGGATTCGAGGATTTCGAGTTCCTAGGCGTTTCTGAAGCGGACGAAAGGCCTGATCGTGGCGTGATCGTCGCACAGGGTCCGCAAGATGTGAGTGAGCCGCCAGGTGTTTGGGTTTTAGCCGGCGACCATACCGGTGTAGCGACGGATTTGGCCGCGCAGCTCAGACAACGGGATCAGACCGTAGTCGTGACGAAACACTCGACGGTTTCGAATGGCTCGGCGACGCTCGATGTGTCAGATCAACTCGATGTTGGCATCGAATCCGATGACCGCGAATCTTGGCGAAATCTGTTCGAAAACCTGCCGGCGGAAATGCCGGTCAAGGGGATCGTGCATTTGGCTGGACTTGATGGATCTGGTGTTGATGCGGACAACATCGAGTTTGCCAGCGACGCCAAGCGCATCGGCAGCAGCGGATTGGCGATGATCCAAGGGATTGCCGACGCAGATGTAATTCCGGCGAACGGCGTTTGGTTTATCACTCGAGGCGCGCAGGTGTTGGAACGCGAGCGGACGGGTGAGATCGCCGGTGCGATCATGTGGGGCCTGGGCAAGGTTGTGGACCGTGAGGCATCGCATTTGAATCCGCGCATGATCGATTTGGATCCTGATGGCACTGATTCCGTATCCGATCTCGTAGATGAGTTGCTGCATCCTGACACCGAGAACCACATCGCGTACCGTTACGGACTGCGTTTGGTTTCTCGGCTTGAGCGATTTGGCGAGGCGACCGAAAGAGTGTCGTTGCCTAGCGACTCTGCTTGGGTTTTGAAGCCTGACGAGGAAGGTGTACCGGGCAGTTTGCGGGTGGAAGTTCTGTCGGTCGGACCGTTGGGATCGGGTGAGGTTCGCGTCGCTGTCGAAGCGGTGGGCGTGAATTTCCGAGATGCGATGGTTGCGATGGGGATGCTGGATGATGATGTTTTGGGCGGTGAGGTTGTCGGGCGAGTGGTTGAGCTTGGTGCCGATGTATCTGAGTTTTCGGTGGGTGATCGTGTCGTTGGTCTGTGTTTCCGATCGTTCGCCGGTGAGGTTGTGACGCGTACTGAGTTGCTGGCACCGGCTCCTTCTGAGTACTCCTCGGCTGAGCTAGCCACGATGCCGTTGACGTTCACAACGGCGGCGCTGTCATTCGAGATGGCGAAGCTGAAGACTGGCGACAAGGTGCTGATTCATTCTGGAGCGGGCGGCGTCGGGCTTTCGGCGATCCAGATGGCACAAGCGGTAGGTGCAGAGGTTTTCGCCACGGCGAGCTCGGGGAAACACGATTATCTGCATTCGCTAGGTGTTAAACAGGTCTTCGACAGCAGGCGGACGGAGTATGGCGAGGAGATCCTTGGTGCCACGGATGGTAGGGGCGTTGATGTCCTGTTGAATTCCTTCGTGGGGGAGGATTTCCTGAATGCGAACGTGGCTTGTCTGGCTCATGGTGGTCGTTGGATCGAGTTGGCGGCGGTTGGTATCTTCACTGAAGCGGAAATGGCTGAGGTGCGGCCTGATGTTGAATACGCGATATTGCAGTTGGACGAGTTGAAGACGCATGATCCTGAGTTGCCTGGCAAAGCTCTGCGTCAATTGATGGAGCGGGTTTCAGCGGGTGAGTTGCAACCGATCACGTTTAGCAGATGGCCGATGGCGGAAGCTGCTTTAGCGGTCGACCACATGCGCTCGGCGCGGCATATCGGGAAGCTGGTTCTGACGAATTCGCCGATGGCGACAGGCGAGTTGCGCGCTGATCGGACCTACCTTGTGACAGGCGGACTCGGCGGCATCGGGAGCGCTTTGGCTGGCTGGTTGGCTGATCGCGGTGCGGGCGCGATCGTGCTTAATGGGCGCCGTGATCCTGATCCAGAGGCTGTGAATGCGATCAATGCGTTGCGACAGCGCGGTGTGACTATCGAAGTAGCGATTGCAGACGTGACAGACGCAGCGGCGGTTGAAGAGATGTTGGACGGTATCGATGAGGGCGATCTGCCACTCGGAGGTGTCATCCATAGCGTGGGTGTTCTTTCCGATGCGGCATTGACGAATCAGAGCTGGGAGAGTTTCGAGCGGGTGTTGTGGCCGAAAGTGCTTGGCGCTTGGCATCTCCATCGGGCCACATTGGACCGAGATTTGGATTTATTCGTGCTATTTTCGAGCGTCGCTGGCGTGTTGGGGAATTCTGGTCAGGCTAACCACTCGGCCGCAAATGCGTTCCTCGATCAACTAGCAGGGCACCGGCGTGCGTTGGGTCTTCCGGGCCAATCGATCGCCTGGGGCGCGTGGTCTGGACTGGGTGAAGCCGAGGAGCATCGGGAACGAATCGCCGGGCAACTGGAGGCGGTCGGAACTGGCTGGATGACGCCGGAGCAAGGCTTCGATGCGTTCGAGGCCCTTGTCCAACGGGACCCGACTAACGCGTTGGCGGCGGTGGTGGACTGGCCCACGTTCGCTGAGGGTCACGACGGGTCTAGGGAATTCCTACAGGATTTGATCTCCGAGGGCGACGACGATGCAGGTCAAACAACTGGACCGACCGAGGATCTGCTGACGCAGTTGAAGACGGCTGAACAAGCCGACCGCGAGGCGATTCTTACCGACTATCTTCTCGAAGAGTTGCGCGCTGTGATGCGATTGCAGTCGTCGCCGTCGGCAACCGTGGGGTTCTTCGATCTAGGTATGGACTCTTTGATGGCTGTGGAGTTCCGCAATCGTTTGAACCGGTCGTTGGCTGGGGAGTATGTTGCATCGAACACGATCGTTTTTGATTTTCCCAATGTGGCGGACCTCGCCCAGCATTTGACGGACGAGTTAGATCAACTGGGCGAGGACGCTCAGGTTTTCGCATTGCCCGTTGCGCCGGCTGTCGTTGCTGAGACGACTGAAGAAACCCTACCCAGCGATGTCGATGGGATCGCAATCGTCGGGATGGCTTGTCGTTTCCCGGGTGCTCGAAACCTCGACGAATTTTGGAACATGCTGGAGACGGGCGGCGATGCAATAACGGATGGTCGGGCGGACAACGGCGCGTTGAATGGAGTTTTTGGGAGCCCGTACCTCGAAAGCGAAACGTTGAGGAAGGGCGGTTTCATCGACGAGATCGACCATTTTGATTCCCGGTTTTTCAGGATCTCGCCGCTCGAAGCTCGATCGATGGACCCGCAACAGCGGATGATGTTGGAGACGGCTTGGCATGCGTTAGAGGATGCGGCTATCGATCCCGACACTCTGAGGGGCAGTCGGACTGGGGTGTATGTGGGTGTCGGAACCAGTGAGTATAGGGATGTGATCGCCGCGAGCGGTTTCCCGGATAACTATCTAGGCACGACCGCGAGCATGGTGGTTGGGCGAGTAGCCTACGTTCTGGGTTTGGAGGGTCCGGCGATACCGGTGGATCTGGTATGCGCGTCATCACATGCATCGATCCACCAAGCCGTTCAGGCTGTGAGCAGCGGCGAGGTTGATATGGCGTTGGCGGGCGGTGTGAACGCGGCACTTTCGATTCCGATCACGGAGTTCATGACCGACCTAGGGATGCTATCGTCAACTGGTCGAAGCAAGCCGTTCGATGCCGACGCTGACGGTTTTGTGCGCGGTGAGGGTTGCGGAATGTTGGTGTTGAAGCGGTTGCGCGATGCGGAGGTGGATGGTGATCGGATTTGGGGCGTGATCCTTGGTTCAGCGGTCAACCAGAACGGTGCGAGTGCCGGGTTGACGGTGCCGAACGGATCGGCGCAACAACGAGTGATGCAAGAAGCGGTGGATGCCGCAGGCATAGATCCGGGTGAGGTGGATTACTACGAAGCTCACGGCGGGGCGTCGCAGTTGGGTGATCCGATCGAGCTGCACGCGGCGGGTGCGGTTTATGGAGAGGGCCGCGACCCAGATCATCCGTTGTTGGTCGGTTCTGTTAAGGGGAACCTTGGCCACTTGGAACGGGCGGCGGGCGTGGCCAGCGTCATCAAGGTTGCGTTGGTGATGAAAAACGGAGTGATGCCGAAGCAGTTGAACTTCGATGAGCCGAATCCGCACGTCGATTGGGACCGTCTGCCGATGGAGATTCCGACGGAGAATACTGGTTGGAACGGCACCTCGCAACGGGCTCCGTTGGCAGCGGTAAGCGGGTTTGGTATGTCTGGTGCCAACGCTAACTTGGTGATGGCGGGTTACGGTGGTCAGAACGGTGCAGAGCAACGGAACAATGGTCTAGGGACGGCGGTGGTCGGGGATAGTCGATTGGTTGAACCTGCGTTGTCGGACCTTGACGGCGAATTCGGTGCGCCGGAGGAAGGCAGAGCGCGAGTGTTGCCGCTTTCGGCGAGATCAGAGCCGGGGCTAAGGGATTTGGCGAAGAGTTACTTGAAGTGGGTTGACGACCAAGGTGGTGAAGACAAAGGGATCGACTCCGATGTGCTAGCGGACATGGCTTGGACGTCTGGATTGGGACGGAGCCACATGGGTCATCGTGCCGGGGTGGTGTTCGACGATGCCGATAGCCTTCGAGAAGGGCTGCGCGCCGTCGCGTCGAAACAGGTGGACTCTGAGAAAGCAGCGCCCGAAGCGCCGAGACGCGTGGCGTTTGCATTTTCCGGTGGATTAGAGCGGTGGGGTGAGTCGATTGGATTGTTGTATCAGAGCGAACCGGTGGTTCGGGCTGTTTTGGACCGTTGCAACGGGTTGTTCGAAACGGAGACGGGATCGCCGTTGTGGGATGGACAGGCGGACCTGGGCGAAGTTGTTGCCAGCATTAGCGATCCGGTTCAGTTCAATGCCTTGTCCTACGCCATCGAGGTCGCAATGGCGTCGCTCTGGGATAGCGTCGGTATCAAGCCCAACGTGGTGTGGGGAATGGGTGTTGGACAGATTGCCGCTGGGCAGGTTGCTGGTGCGTTCAGCATCGAGGATGGTCTGAAGCTCGCGGTGCGTTACGGCGAACTAGAGCAACGCGGGGATTCTGACTTCGGGTCAAAGGGATCTGAGTCTGTGTTGGCCGATCTTGCGATTTCCGAACCGTCTATCACCCTCGTCAGCGGTGCGACGGGCGAGCGAGTGGGGCTTGCGGAACTGACTATCGGCGACTATTGGTGTCGACGGCAACCCGCGGGGGCTTCGTTGGAGCGATGCCTTGGTACGTTTGACACGCTAGGGGTGGAAGCGATAATTGGCGTCGGGTTGGAACGAGACGCGATATCGACGGTCAATGGCGAACGTACTTCAACTTTGCTTTTACCCGACGCTAGAGCGGACAAATTTGGCTTCGCTTCGGTCGTGGCCCGAGCGTATGAAATGGGACTGGCGATTTCCTTCGCTGGTCTTTTCGTTGGCGAGACACGGCGTCGAATTGGACTGCCGCATTATCCGTTCCAACGACGGCGGCATTGGGTTTAGTAATTGCCTTGCAATTTCCAAGGTGCGCGGACTAAGTTGACGAGACATTCGGATAACAGCCTTGAAGTGTCGATTGGTCATATGAGTTGGACGTGATAACGTTGTATCGTCGAAGGGTTGTTCGACGTGTTGGCACCAAAGTAACTGAAAGGAAATTGCACATGGCATCAACGGCAGATCGGATCAAAGCATTGGTATCGGAGAACTTGGAAGTGGACGGGCAGTCGGTGGGTCCGGTTGATGATCTGAACACCAGTTTGAGTGATCTGGGCGTGTCCTCAGTGGACATCGTCGCATTTGGGCGAGTGGTCGTCAGTGAATTCGGCATTTCGATGTCGGCTGAAGATTGTGCCGATATCCCCACGTTGGCCGCGTTGGTCGACTTTGTGGATGCCCAATCCGGTTAATCGATCCGATTAACGATCTTCGCGTCCCGCCGCGGTTTTCCACGCGGCGGGACGCGATTGTTTTGTTGTGTTTCACCAATTACCAATTGTTAACGCTGTGACCGATGAACTGTGGGTATCAAACCGATGTATGGTGGCGTCCATTCCGGCGGATCGACGAGATTGATGTCTTTTATGTTGATCTTGCGCCAAACGATCGCTTCGAGGCCGCCGCGTTTGGCCTGTTGAATGCCGATGAGAGGACTCGATGGGGGAAGTTCATGTTTCCGGGCCCCAAACGACGGTTCGCGCTGTGCCGCGGGGCGTTGCGAAAACACATCAGTGATCGGGTCGGTTGCACAAACGATCAACTGACTTTCGGCGAAAACGAGCACGGCAAGCCGTACGCGTTGGTGAGCGGTCGGCACGTGCCGATCAGTTTCAATGTGACGCACAGCGGCAGACACGGGCTTTTGGCATTTGGTTCATCGGCGCGTCTTGGGGTGGACATCGAAGAACGGGTATCGAATCGCCACATCGACTTGCTGAGCGAAACGGTTTTCGGTCCCAATGAAAGGTCTGAGATCAAATCAGTCGAAGGTCAGCGAAAGATTGCGATGTTCTTCAAGCTGTGGACGGTGAAAGAGGCGCTGGTGAAGGCTTTGGGAGTAGGCATGTCGCTGGACACCTCAGAGTTTGAGGTGCCAGAAGCGATGAGACGTGGAGACAAGCGCAGCGAGTTCGTGTTTCCGCATCTTCCGAAGATAAGGTGGCAACTGGAAGACATCAGCGATCGAAGATTTTCGGCGGCGATAGCGTACGAGATTCGATAGTCGGCAAATGGTTTGACCATGCCAAACCATTTGCTGAGCGCGCGCGCAGCACAGCGCCGATTCAGTCGATAATGGTTCTGATGCCATCCGCCCCTTGAGATCGCGGCGGATGCCTGATTTTCAAGAAGACGCAATCAGCCGTGTCAATATCTGGAACCAAATGGGAGTTGCCTGATCCGATCGAGGTTGTGGACGTTCGTGTAGATCAGGAAACGTCGATCAAGTTGCGGCGACACGGCAACATCTCGGGCCCGCGGCTCGTGTTGAGCCACGGAAACGGTCTCGCGATCGACCTTTACTTTCCCTTCTGGTCGTTGTTGATGGAAGACTTCGATCTCGCCGTTTACGATGTCAGGAATCACGGTTGGAACGATGTCGGGAGGATCGAGGACCACACGATTCCCACGTTGGTGCGTGACCACGATGTGGTGATGGCAGCGATCGACGAATATTTCGATCCGAAGCCGAAGGTGGGCGTGTTTCATTCGGTGTCCGGATTGACGACGCTGTTGTCGCCCACCAAGGGAAGTCCTTTCGTGGCGCGGGTGTTGTTTGACCCGCCGTTATGCAAACCCGGTCGGAGCTACGCGGATTTCGAGGCAGCGGCGAATAGCACTTCCAAATTGATCAGGCAGAGAGCCCACGTATTCAGTACGCGAGAGCAGTTGTCGGACATATTGCCATTCACGCCGAGTTTTCAGAGAGTGATGGGGGGTGTGGCTGATCTATTCGCGATGACTACGCTCCGGGAGCGTGATGACGGGGAGGGTTTTGAACTCAGGTGTCCGCGCGAATATGAAGCCCAGATCGTCGAGTATGCGGGGATCTACGCGGTCCTAGTCGATTTCGGGACATATGTTTGTCCGACCAAGGTGATTGGTGCTGATCCCTTGTTGCCGTATTCGTATCTGCCGACACTGGAGTTGAGCGATACGTTGCACGTGGACTACGATTTTTTGCCGGAGGCTTCACACTTCTTGCAGCTGGAACAACCGGAAGAGTGCGTCGCGGCGATGCGGGAATTCATCGATCCGATTTTGGATATCTAGCGGCGAAACAACCCGCAAGATTGCGTGGCCGACGTTGAACCCGGTTCATTTGGAACCGGTCACGGTAAGTGTCACGATGTCGACGCCGTGATACTTCTGGTGTTTGACGGCCGATGCGTAGTGGCTGAGGAGGCGCAGGGAGAAATCAGATTGGTCGAATGTTTCTGCATCTTCGTCTATGTACGCGATTCGATCCTCGATGTTGGTTTCATCGGACACGGTGACGAATTCCAACTCGATGTCGGTATCTTCGGGACGGGCGGTGATTATGAGGCGCGGCGGTCTATCGACGAGCATGGCGTCGTAAGAACCGCTCAAGAGTTCCAAAGTTTCTTCACCCGCAGCGCTCAGGTTTTGGGATGAAGCATCGTTCCATCCGATGTCGTTTGCGATCCGTTGGAGGAATTCATCGATTTTCGGCAAGTTATCGACTTCCAACAGGGTCTCGAATCGTCGCGGTCTCGGTCCGGAGAGGTCCAAGAAAGCGGTCAGCGCGATTGCGGTCGCGGCGCCGACGGTGATGCCGTTGCCGAGGAGCAGATCCCAAGGGTACGGCACAACTTCTGTGAATATGTTGTGATGCTGCATGCTCAGGCCGACGGCGAACGAAAAGCCTGCGACGAGCGCCTTTTGCATGTCGAGTCTGGCGCGGGCCAAGGTTTGGAATCCCTCGATGAACAAGAGTCCGATGCCGAAGAGCAAGAATCCGCCTAGCACCGGGCTTGGTATTGTGGCCAACACACTGGTAAATTTCGGGAAGAAGGCCAGTGCTATCAGTATGGCCCCGATCAAATATCCGACGTTCCGGGCGGCAACGCCCGTCATGTTCACTAGTGACATGGTTAGAGCCGAGTAAGTGCTCGTGGGCAGAGTACCTGCTAATCCTGAGAGGATGAAGCCAGTCCCATTGGCATACATGGAGCCTTGGATAAGCCGGAAATCGGTCGCCTGAGGGGTGCGACGCGATACGCGTTGCACGACCATACCGTCGCTGATGTTCTTGATAGCTTGGATCAACGTAACGATCATGAACATCGGCAAAAGTGCCCAAAAGCTCAAATCTGGGATGATGTCGATTCCAGAGAGCATGAATTCTGGTGTTCCGACCCAATCGGCGGCGATGACGGGATCGATGTCATATATTCCCAGCGCGGCGGCGACGATAGCGCCTGTGACAATGCCTAACGCGAGCGCCCATGGACGCCAAGCTCGCGGCGCGCGCAGCATCAGCACGACGGAGACGAAGGCTGCTACGGCCGCGGGTAGAACACCGGAGTAACCCGGCGCATCCTCCGGTATGTCGCGTATCAAATCGATGGCGAAAGGCAGGATCAATGCTCCGATGAGCATCAATACGGTGCTCGCCACCACGGGCGTGATCAATCGTCGCAGTAACGGCAGCCATGTGGCGACGGCGTAGTAGAGGATGCCTGATACAACGACGAGGCTTGCAAGAGTTGCGGGTCCACCTTCGGCGAGCGCGATCACGGTGATTGCGATGTAATTCGGGGTTATGCCACAGACGATCAAATGCCCTCCGCCGATGCGGCCAATTTTGGCCGCTTGCAACGCCATCATCAGCCCGACGATTATGAGGGTCGCGAACGTGGCCCAGGTTAAGAATTTCGCTGAGAGACCGGCGGATTGGACGCTGATCGCAACGAATAGGACGGTGGGTGCGATTACGAGCGTGGCGCCCTGAATACTCGCGCCGAGCGTGACCCACAGAGGAGCGGATTCGTCGGGTTCGTAGCGAATGACGGGGATGTTGGAGTTAGTGGCCACACCATATCTGCTTATACGCGCGAGGGCGGCTCTTTGGTGTCGAGATGTTTGAGAGTATCGAGTGGTCTATCAAAGTGGTTCAGTGGAGTCAAGTTGTAGGCAGTCTATAATGGCGTTCATCGTCTTGCACGACCATAATCGGACAGTCATTGCGCTCAGGAATCGCCAAATCGATGGCAAAGGAATAGGTAATGCTCAGGTTTGCCGAGGAAATAATCCTGCTGTTGTTGAATGATGATGATGGTCGTTTCGCGCGTGTACAGAACATTTCTTTGGACTATGCGATTGCGGGTGGGATTTTGATGGATTTGGCGTTGGAGAACCGCATCGACACGGACCTGGATAATTTGATCCTCATAGATTCGACTCCGACCGGCGACGAATTGCTCGACCCTACTTTGGCGGAGATCGCAGAGGAGGGCGGACATGATGCCCGTTTTTGGGTGGAACGGACGGCGCTCCGATCTGAGGCGGTGCGGGAAGCGGTGCTGAAACGATTGATTGACAAGGGGATTTTGGAGCGTGAGGACGACCGATTTCTGTGGGTGTTCAAATCACGGAGATACCCGGCGATCGACGGCGAGGCACAACGCGAGGTCAAGCTTCGGATCATGGGCGTGCTGTTTAGCGATGAAATACCTGATCCTCGCGACATCGTGATCATCTGTTTGGCGGATGCATGCGGGATCTTCAAGAGCATCTTCACGAGTAACGAGCTGGAAACCGTCGCGCCGCGCATCGAGCAGGTGCGCAGGTTAGACCTGATCGGGCAGGCGATGACGCAGGCGATTCACGACATCGAATTGACGTTGGTGACATCGCTGCAACCGCACATGTATTGAGTCCTCCGGATGGACGTTCCGTCCGCTGAAGCGCTGGCTTTCGCGGGAATGACGATAGATGTGCGGAAATGACGGGCGCAGGGGCGGTTCGCGAACTGCCCCTATGTCAGGATTTCTCCCGCTCGCTGGGGAAATGTGCCACGCAGAGTAACTACGGCTACGACGTGGCAGAGGGACGAAGGGGGCGCGTAATGGATGCGCTGCCCCCTTTGTCCTTTTCTGCGACCATGGCGATGCGGCTTATTCCGGCAGGGTTATGCGGGCATGGACGCGCTCGCCCTTGCCGCCTTCGTTGTGGGCACGCACCCAGACCCGGTAGGTCTCGCCGGGCTTGAGGTTGCGGAAGGTGGTGGTCGTCTTGCCCGCCGCTACCTTGCGGTCCTTGCCCTTGCCGGTGTCCAGGTTCTTGATATGCAAGATGTAGTTGTCCACCGCGCCGCCGGAGGCCGGGGCCTCCCAGCTGACGATGACCTTCTTGCCTTCGCCGAGAAGTTGCAGGTTGACCACCGGGCCGGGTGTTTCCACCGGCTCCGCGGTCTGCTGCTGCTGTTGTTCGGGAGTGCCGTCGTCGGGGACGGTGATGGTCTTCGGCTCCGGGACCGCCGCCCGCGGCGTCGTCTGCTCGCCCTTCACACGGACCCAGCCGCTCGAGTGCTCGCTGCTCTCGGAGCGGAGCCCGCCCACGAAGGCGCGCACGAACACCCCGGTCGCCACGCCGTTGGTCAGCCCGGTGATGGTGTAGCTGTTCACACCGGCCTCCACGGCGACGCCGTTGTTGCCCTGCGGGTTGGCCCACACGCCCGCCTCCTGGCTCCAGCGCAGCGCGTGCTGCACCCGCGCGTCGCTGTGGAGCGGGTGCGCCACCGCCGTCCAGCTCACCGTCAGGCTGCCGTCGCCCGGCACCACCTGCACGTCGGCCGGCTCCGGCGTGGCCGCTCCCACCTGCTGCTGCTGCGGACCCGCCGCGACCCTCGCGGTCGACGTGTTCGACAGCGCCCGCCCGTCCGGCGTGCACACCGCGCCCGACGGCTCGTCGTCGCAGTCCCGCCCGCCCTCGAGCGTCACCGTCACGTCGCTCGGCGACGTCGGCCGCACCGTGACCCGCCACAGCCCGGCACCGACCTGCTCCACGCCCGTCACCCGTCCCCGCGTCACCGCGAACGACGACGCGCGCGGCGACCGGCTGAACCTCCCCACCGTCTCGCTCAGACGCACCCGGAGCGCGAACTCCGTGCCGTCATGCTCCTCCGGCACGTCCTCGAAGGCCGCCGTCAGCAGGTCGCGCTGCTGCTCCTCGCCGGAGCTCGGCCCCTCGCCGCCCCGGAACTCCGCGGCCCCGGACGCGGCCCCGGACCCGACGCCGTATGCGCTGCCGACGTTGATGTCGTACGTCACCGACGACCTCCCCCGCGGCAGGTACACGGTGACCTCCGAGGTCAGCGTCTGGTTCGCCACGTCGTGCTGGACTTCCATGATGCAAAGGTTGAACGTGGTGCTCCGACTTCCCGCCTGGATGTGGGCGTACGGATACTTGCGATCGCTATTCAGGAAGACGGGGTCCCACGGATCCATCGGATCGCAATGGCTTATCAGGTCGGGATCCCTCAGGTCCGTCTGCACACGGTGGCTGACCCTGCCGTACGAGGACAAGGATATGATGGTCTCCCGGGTGACCGCCGTGGGCACCGACACGGTCACCGTGTGCGTGCGCGGCGCCGGGCTCGTCACGGTCACGGTCACAGGCTCCGGCACCTCCACCACGGCCAGAGTCACACCCGCGTCGTAAGCCCCCCACACGGCGGGATTGCGTTGTGGGTCGGAGTGTGGCTTACCGTACGAGCCCCAGCGCATGTCGTCGACCGGCCAGGAGACGGTGGCCGAAGTACCACTGGCGGTCAGATTCCTCAGGGGGAACCGCCTTTCGGCGCCAGCGGAATACTTGACGATCAGCATCAGCGACTTTGCAGCGGTGATCGCGGCGGCGCTGCTCGAGCTCAAGCCCGCGGACAGAGTGCCGTTGCGGTGATAGAAATCGGTGATGGTGTAGGTATTGCCCGCGTAAGTGAAACTGTTGCTGCCCATCGCGACGGGGCAAGTGCCCTCCGACACAGTGGACCTGCAGCCGGACGAGTTCGTGCCCCATCTCGTCGGCTCGAGGTTCTTCGCCGACATCGTGGTGGACCAGATCTGCTTTTCGTCCTGTCTCCGGGTTCCGCCCGGATGCCGGGACGGGACCGCGCCGTTGACGCGGATCTTGATTTTCGGGGCTGAACTTGTCCAGACTCCTCCGGTGTCACGCCAATACTGACCGTCGATGCTCCAGCCGGATGCGGCTCCCGAATCCTCATCTGTGGAGTTCGTAAACCGCATGTTCCCGTCACTGCCCGACGCCCGGTACAGCACCACGAAATAGGCAGTGTTCGCTTTGAGCCAGGTGCCCGCCGGCGCGGCGAAGGTCGTGGCGCCGCTGGAGATGGTCGACGGGACGATCAGATTCCCGAGTTTCGCGTCCGGGCGTCCATTGCTGGCTGCGGACCACACCTCAGCCTTCATGCCCGCAGGGGCACTGACTGCTGACGTGTCGACCTCGATGCTTATGAGGCCGTAGCCCGAGGCGTGGTCTCCGGTCGTGAATCCCTGTGCCTGCAGGCGCGAGTTTAATAAAATTTGCCCCGCCGCCCCACTTTGCCCGATGTTGCTCACCAACACGCCGCCGGGGAGCGACTTCAACAGCTTCACCTCGACCTGGTCGCCCGTCGACCAGCTCAGGCCAGTGTTGCCCCACGACGCGCTGTCATTAACGACGTCGTCGTCGGTAAAAATATGGGCTTGCGAAAGCAAGAAGTTTTTGCCGTCGACCACCAGCGTCAAGCCCTTGAGACTATCCAGTATTGATTTGTTGAGCCTAAGCGTCAATTCCCGGCCGCTACTAGTAGATGTCACGCCGAAGATGTCAATGCGGTAGTCCGTGCCGGCGACGGTGAAGGAATTGTCCGTAAGCACGTTTTGGTTGCTGCACTTGTTAGCTGGATTGTCTGCTGGGTACAGCGAACACCCCACCCGGCCGGAGCCAACGGTCTGGACGGTCAACGTAGCGGACCAGACGGTGTCTGATTGGGCATCGGCGGCGCGGGGCGCGGGCGCCAACAGCGCCGCCACGCCGATCAGGACGGCGGCCAGGAGGAGCGCGGAAGGGCGGAGAAGGCGGCGGGCCGGCTCAGCGGACCGGGAAGAGGGATCGCGGGGCGGCCGGGTGAGCATCGAGGCGCTCATTGCCCCCCCCCCATTTCGAACATTTGTGCTATGCGTGCTAGAGGCGCGGCGGCCATGCGTAGGGCGCGGCGCGCGGCCTTGCCGGGCGCTGAGGAATGCGGTCTCAGGCTGTCGTGATCCCTATTGTTGTCCATTGCTGTCTTGAACCTCCCTGCTGATGGGGTTGTATCTATTAATCTCAAGCGGTGACGCTCCGGAAGGTCTGCGTCATGCCGCACATCGGGCGTTCAGGTTGCAGAGCCGGGGAGGGATGAGCGCGAAAGCGCCGCCTGTGCAGGTCGGGCCGTTTGCAAGCCATGTGCTTCCCTCAACCGGGTACACCCAGCGGCTAGGGTACCATCCGCGTATGATATGGCAGTGATATTAAGGGCGAAATTTGATGAACCACTGTGATATTTGTCCGTAAAGGGCAAAATTGCCCAATAGACGCCGAATCCGGCGGCCCCGAAGGACGGGCCTCCGCAGGCCGCATGAACGAGCCGACGCGCCGGGGGCTATTGCCGGCTACTCGGCGGCTTTGGTGGTGGTGTTCTCGCCCTTGAGCCGCACCCACTCGCCGGAGTGCTGGCTCCGTTCCGAGTGGCTGTTGCCGGTGAAAGAGCGCACGAAGACGCCGGTGGCATCGTGTATGTCGAACATTTCCTCCCTGCCGTTGGCCAGTATCACCCGGTCACGACTTTGAAAGGGCAGCCCTAGTTCTGTGACAAGAGACGGAGGCAAGGTTAAGAAGCCGTTGAAGCCGGTATCTACCACGGCTTCGATCTCCCGCGTCTGTCCCTCCAGGCCTCTCAGTGTAAGAGTTATGACCGCTTCCAGACTGGCGTTCACCACGCCCTCTATCACCTGGCTCTCCGCAGGGAGCTGCCCCCGAAGTGATACAGCGTCCGATGTCCGACCCTCTCACACAAGACGTTGATAGCGTCCGGGTGCTCCTCCCGCAAACTATCCGTTGCGGCAACCACGTCGTTGCCGATGGCGTAGTCGCCGCTGTCCACGTCGATCGCGACTATCTTCCCGTGATGGGTCTCTTCGATCTGTGGTCGGATGTCTCTCTCGTAAATCTCGTCCCCGAGGCGGGCCGTCTCGTCCTTAGGCCGTCGTATCGGTGTTTTCATCTCTCAGGTCCGATCTTTCAAAGGCATTCTTGTACAAGTCAGATTCTATACCGATGTCCGGGCGGAGACTGTCAGGCTCACCCGCTGCCTAGCCACTTCTCGAAGATGGTTCTGTGTACCGTCAACAAGGCCCAACCTGAGGAGAATCGCAACCTCATGAACGTTACGGATTGGCGCGTCAGCTGCGGATGCTACGACTAGATCGGTTAGCAGATATGGTGCTTGGACTGTGGTACGGCTTGCGATGAAGATGAGAACGAGAGGCTTGGTGTGTCAAATGACCAACGTCCTTGAGAATTCGAAAATTCCGCCATTTCGGGGTTGCATTGCCGGGGTTTTTGGTACATCATATGTATTAGAACAGTTGTATCAGTTATGTCGTTGGCTAACAACGACGGTAAGCATAGGAGGAAGCTGTGCGGAAGGGAAGTTCATGTGCTGGTCACGGCGCGGGCGATGCGTCGTGGCTGGGTGACGGAGGTGGGGTTGTCGTCAAGTGGTTCGGTGCCGGTGTTGGCACCACCGTCCACCGAAACAGGCCCACTGACGACGGCGGCGAGGTCAAAAGTGAAGAGGGGTCAGATGAACGGTTGGTTGACATCGACGCGCCCCGCCTCCTGATCATCAAGGCGGCGATCGGGACTGAGGATCGGAAGGGCGATGTGATCGACCCGACCGGTTGGGAGTTGGAAGGATACCGGCGCAATCCGGTTTTTCTGTGGGCTCATGATCGTTCGATCCCGCCGATAGGTCAGGCGAAACGGGTGTGGTTCGATGACGGGGCGATGCACGCGGAGGTGGAATTCGCTCCGACGGATTTCGCACGCGAGATCGCGGGTCTCTACGTCGACGGCTTCATGCGCGGCGTGTCGGTGGGTTTTCTTCCGCTGGAGGTGGAGATGCGCGAAGCCTCTGATGGCAGGCGTGGCTACTTGTATCGACGACAAGAGCTGTTGGAGATCAGCGCGGTCCCGGTCCCGATGCACACCGATGCATTGGCGATCAGATCGCAGGAGCTGGAAATCGGTGGCGGAGAGACGGATGCGATGCGGAACGGTGTGAGAGACCTCTGGCGCGCGGCGGTTTCGCTGACGGCTTGACGAGTTAATTTGATGGGCTTTTCAGCCCTGTATTGGACGACAGTTCAAAGAAAGCAAGAAAGAAAAAGGAGATGGCTTAGATGCCTGAGACGACTATGGAGATGGAGACGGTGAAGCAGGAACTGGCAGAGGTTTCGAGTTTCGTCAAAGAGCATTTGGAGCCGGTGCACGATGAGCGTGTTCGATTGCGCAAAGCGATCGAGGCGTTGACCGCGGAACAGCGGGAAACTAGGCGTGCATCGGTGATGGAGCATGCGTCGGCGTCTGGAGTTGACCGGATAGTGAAATCCGGTCCGTACGCCGGATGCGACGAGTTGGATCTGGCGATAGTGCGGAGCGTGCAGCGCGCCGCGGAGTCGCAGACCGGTTCCGAATCGGTTCGCGATTGGGACGTCAGATTGAAAGCGGCGATGGACAGCGTGACCGCCGGGAAGGGCGATGAGTTGGTGCCGACCGGCATGGCGGATCGCCTCTGGCGCGATCTGCACCAAGAGACGCGCGTGGCGAGTCTGTTCAACCGCATCGACATGCCGACTAACCCGTTCGACATACCGCTTCAACTAGGAGATGTGAACTGGTACCCGGGTTCAGAAAACACGTCGGTCACGGAAAGCACTGCTAAGACGGCGAATCAGACTCTCACGGCGTATGAACTGGTCGCGGAGGTTCCGTGGTCATTGACGCTGGACGAGGACGCGGTGTTCGCGGTGTTGCCGGAAGTTCGACGGACATTGGTTCGCAACGCCGCTGAAGTGATCGATGATGTGTTGCTCAACGCCGACACGACCGGTGCGGACAGCATCAACGCCGATGGTGCGACGTTGACCACCTCAACCGCCGGCAAGGCGCAGTATCTGATCGGTTTCGACGGATTGCTGCATCTGCCGTTGGTCGATAACCCTGCTCAATCGGTTTCACACGACGCTTCGATCACGATGGCTGCGTATCTGGACCTTTTGAAGAAGCTGGGCAAGTACGGCGTCAGCGCATCGGACACGGTGTACGTGACGGATGTGGCGACGTTTGTAAGCAGCCTGGGTCTGGGATCAGTCGAGACCGTGGACAAGCTCGGTCCCAAGGCGACGATTCTCACGGGACAGTTGGCGACGGTTTACGGCCATCCGCTGGTCGTGAGCGGTCAGATGCGGTTGGCGGACGCCGATGGCAAGGTGAGCGATGGCGGCAACAACGTTGACCGCGGTCGATTGCTGGCGGTCAACACGAGCCAGTGGCGCATCGGGTTCCGTCGGAACCTGATGATGGAGACGCAGCGCGACATCCAAAAGCGTCAGAACGTGATGATTGTGAGCATGCGTTTGGCGTTCGCCGAGCGTTCCAACGATCGTGCCAACGCGACGCACACGGCTCTGGCTTACAACATCGAGGTCTAGGTTCCCGAAGCGTGGGGCGTCGACGGTTCCGTTGGCGCCCAGCGCGCGTAGGGGCGAACCCTTGTGGTCGCCCGAAACATCGTAGGTGCGATCCCTTTTGGTCGCCCGAACCATCGTAGGTGCGATCCCTTTTGGTCGCCCAGCACACCGTCGGGACGCTTGCGCTACCTCGGCGGCCGGCCCCAGACGATCCGGGTTTCCCCGTTCATGAGGGAAATGTGTCACGCAGAGTAACTACGGCTACGACGTGGCAGAAGGACGAAGGGGGCGCGAAGTGACCGCGTTGCCCACCGCCCCTCTGGATTCCGGCTTTCGCCGGTGACGGGGGCGGTGTGCAAAGGTCCCTGTAGGGCGATCACAAGGGGTTCGCCCCTACGGAGATGGTGAGGGCGGACTACAAGGGGCGCTCCTACGGAAAAGGAGATTTTTTGAGATGACAGTTGCTAAAGCACCATTGGGGATATTGAATGTCTACGCGACGCCGACGAGTTTGAAACGGCGTGTCGGTATCGCGGATACGACGCACGACGCAACGTTGTGGCACCTGCTGCACGTGGCGAGCCGCATCGTCGATGGCTATTGCAGCAGGCGTTTTTATGTGAGCACGGAATCGAAGCGTTTCGATGTCCGAAACCGCGAGGGCGTGCACGTTGATGATCTGATCGAGGTGGCGCAGGTGGTCGAGGATTGGGACGGTGACGGCGTGTTCGAGCGAGTCAGACATCGCAGCGAATACGTGTTGTATCCGCTGGATGCCAATCCGACGTCGCCGCATGGGTTCCCATTTCACGTGATGCGGACAAGCCGGAGATCGTCGAGCAGGTGTTTTCCATCGGGACGCGCCGCGGTTCAGATCACCGGGCGTTGGGGATACCGGTCGCACTTGGTGTCGCTGGGAGCGTACGTAAGTAACTCTGGAAAACTGTTGACAGCCGAGTCGCGCTCGATTCGCGTCGACGAAGATGCAAACGTTTCAGCGGGAAACACGATTCAGATCGGCAACGAGCAGATGTTCGTGACGCAGGTCGGTAGCTCGTTGATGAACGTGATCCGAGGTGTCAACGGGACATCAGCGGCACAGCACGCGGACGCATCGGCGGTGAAGGGCTTGCAATTTCCGGCAGAGGTTGTAGAGGCAACGCTTCTGACCGCTGTAGACCGTTGGCGACGGCGTGACGGCATCGCTGCCAGATCGAACGGGTTCGACGGATCGTCCGCAGAGTTGTACGACCCTTCAGAGGACGTGAAACGCTTGCTGGGACCTTACCGCCGGTTGTGGATCTGAAGCTGCGTGCAGTTACCACCCCACCCGGCCCGGGCATACCCCGCTCGCTGCGCTCGCGCCCCTTTCGTCGGACGAAAGGGACTGAAACGGAGAGTCGTGAGTTGTGCAATTTTCGAGTGGAAGGAAATGGAGGAACGGGTTGAATGGACCCTAGAGAGGTTTTGTTGAACATCGACATCGACGAATTGGTCGGTGGCGAAAGATCAGGAAAGAAAAAGCGAATGACCAATGCCAGCGATGCCAGAGGCGAATCTGATCTGTTGGATCAGGTGAAGCGTCTGCGAAAGACGGTTGAGCACGATCATGATCAGCGCTTGAAGGGCATCGAGATCAATATCCGTTGGTTGATGGTATTGGTCGGCGGCGAAGTGCTGGCGATCGTGGGTTATGCCATTGGCTCGATCGCCGGTGGATGAATTCAAAGGGAGTTTGACGATGAACATAGCTGTAAATCAGACAGGTGATGGAATGATGAAGAAGATTGGTAGAGCGATTGTGCGGCCGTTCGGCGCCGGGCGCGGTGAGAACAACGCTGGAGCAATTGAACGGCGAGCGATGCCGTTCAGACAGGTGGTGGATCGTGTCGGCATCCCCATCATCGGCGAAGACTCTGTCGAGTTGTCCCCGGCGCAACATGGTGAGTACTACGCTCGGTCGACCGCGGTCCATGCGGCGGTGCGAGTACTCGCCGAGGCGGTGAGCAGACCTCCGCTGGAGGTTTGGCAGCGGTCGGCGCCGGGAAGCGAGTCTGACCTGGCAGGTCCGAATCACCCGTTGCAGCGCCTCCTGGATCGTCCGAACGATGTTTGGGACGGCGGGCAGCTGCTGCGGGCGGTCGAGAGCCGGTTGTCTCTCTGGGGATCCGCATTCGTGGCGATGGCGCGAGACCGGGATGGAGTTCCCTACGAAATCTGGCCGTTGCGGTCCGACGAGGTGCATGTGGTCGCGGATGCCACCGACCGTTCAGTTCGCGGCTTCATTCACGAAACGGCGGAGGGGCGGGTGGCATACCTGCCCGAGGAGATGCTCTGGTACCGACGGTTCAATCCATCTCGACCGCTGGCCGGGTTCTCATCGATGTCACCCGCTCGCGAAGCGGTCGACATGAGTTCGGAGGCGCTTCGTTTCAACCGGCGTTTCTACATTCACTCAGCGATGCCGACGGACTTGGTTGTGACGACCGAGATCGGTCTTGGCGAGGAGCAGACCGATAGTTTCCTTGATACGTGGAACGAGCGGATGTCGAACCCGGATCAGGCTCACCAACCGATAATCGTGAGCGGAGGTATCGACATCAAGCGATTGGGCTCGAATCATTCAGAGATGGAGTTCATCGCCGCGTTGCAATGGTCGGTCGAAGAGGTCTCACGCGCATTCGGCGTACCCAAAGTGTTCCTCAGCGAGTTCGAGGATGCGACGCTGGCAAACGTGCGCACGATGGAGCAGTTCCTATGGCGCAACACCATCATCCCGGAGTTGAAGATGCTGGAGGATGGCATCAATCATCGTTTGGCACCGCACTTCGCGCGGTTCCCGAACGAGTTGGTGGTAAGGTTCAACCTGTCGGACGTGGAGGCGGTTCAGGAGTCTCAGTCTGATAGGGCGGATCGGTTGGCAACGCTTGTTGGTGCGGGGATTATGACAGTGGATGAAGCGCGGCGGGAGTTGGGGGTTTGAGGGGATCCGCTATACATAAACGGCAGAGGCAGATCGCCAACTGCCGTTTATGTAGGATGCTGGGATGACTTGGATTACTAACAAATCCAGACAAACCTTCTAACGGTCTTCCAGTAACTGCTGCCATCGTCTCTGACAATCAATACGCGATCGAATTGGACGTGCCGTCCACAGTGAGGATTGACTGTTTCATTTGAATCATTGTTTGTTACGGCTACTCTATTTTGAACGGATTCGTTAGAATCAATTAGCGTTACGTCGTGATTCGCCATGTATTTAGCCGAAGCGTACGAATCACTGTCAATGATTAACACTGCGACAGACAGGCTGAGAACGATTGCGCCCAGAACGAACGCGGAGAATCGGTGATTGACTTTAGTCATCTAAGCTTTCCTTTCGCTAGATCGAATACCACCAGAGAAACTATCATCATCATTAGATGTTTGTCAACCAGCTGCGCTTCGAGTGAGTTTGGCGATGCTACTCAAATTTTTTTCCGGACGACTGAACGGTGAATCTCGACGAGAATCAGTCGGACTCTCGTCGAATCCGACCGACGCTCGGATGTATGGACTTGTCACTTCGATCGGAACCAATTGTCGAACGGCATCCATCTCGATGATCGCCGTGGGTATCTTGTCATTAGGTTTCGGTTGCGAATCACGGACATCTGATGGTGTGGTTCAGATCGATCAATCTTTTGCGGAAGGAATTGAAGTCGTCAGTTCGACTGGTGAACCTGAACCTTCCACAGATACCGCGTCTGGGAAAAGCGGTGGATTCCTTCGGATCCCGACAGGTAACACATGGACACCAGATCCAGTGATTGACGACTCTCCGGATTCACGGATGTTGTATTCGGAGATCTACAACGGGCTAATGACAATAAGCGACATCGATTCGGATCCTTTCCAACCGGACTTGGCGCAGTCGTTTCAGATCGAAGACAGTGGCAGGACTTACAGGTTTTTGCTACGCCCCGATTTGAAATTCAGCGATGGCAGTCCTTTGACCTCCAGCGATGTCAAGTGGAGTTGGGAGAGGGCGTTGCAACCCAGCACAGGATCTGATCGTGCTTTGGATGTGCTTGGCGCGATCCAAGGTGCTGAATCAATCGCGAAAGGTGAAAGTTCAGGCTTGAGCGGCGTTGAGGTAGTAGATGAACGTCGTTTGATTGTCAGGCTGGAGAATCCGCGCCCAGATTTCCTTGCACTGCTCGCAGATCCAGTGGCGTCAGTCCTTAAGCGTGAAAACGTAGAAAGTTGGAAGGCCGATTGGGCGAAATTTTGGAAGGGTGACCCTGAGTACATTCATCCTTGGAATGACGTCTTGCCAGTGGGAACGGGTCCGTTTCGTGTCGCGAATTTTGTGGCTTTCACTGGCCCATGTATTTTGGAAAGGAATGAACACTACTTTGGACGTCCCGCCTATTTGGACGGCGTGGAGTTTGTTGGTGACCATGAGCACGACGCTTCAGGCCATGGTCACGACGGAATCTACGAAAATGAGTTGATCGATTTGATACCGCGAGAATCTGCTGGTTCTCAGGGCAAGTTTGAAAGGTTCGAATCGGCTCCCGTGACGGCATTTCTCGTATTCAATACAGCATTGCCACCCTACGATGATGTTGACTTCAGGCGTGCTTTGGTTGCATCAGTAAATGTCACAGGATTAGATTTCGACAAGTTATCCGTTCCATGGACAGTTGTGCCCGCGTCACGGATTGTGCCGCCCGGCGTAACGGAATTCGATGGAGATGTCGTAGCCCCGAGATTTGATCCAGAAACAGCAGCCGAGTATGCGGACAATTCACGATATCAGGCAAGTCAAACGCGACTCGAATTCTATACTATTTTGGATGGTCTGTTCGAGCCAGAAATCGAGCAACTCGAATCAGAGTGGCGAGAGAATATCGATTTGAATGGCGTCAGCTATCTGGCGCGCGATATTGGCACATATAGGTTGTTAGAAACCGAAGGCTCCCTCGCGACTGTGGGATTCCTACATACTGTTGAGTATCCCGATCCGTATGCAGTCTTGCGTGTATTTGATAAAACGTTTGGCCCTCACAATTCGTCGCCGGAAGCGCGAATAGTGGAGCAGATGTTACACGATGCTTCGACCGAACTGGACGCAGCAGCAAGGTTTGAAAAGTACGCGATGCTCGAGCAACATATCCTTGACGAAGGAATTGCATTACCTCTGTACTGGAGCACAAAGCCTAGTGGCTTCCAGTTGCAGCCTTGGGTACATGGCTTCGAACCGCCAAAATATGATGGTTCATGGTTTTCAGATGTATGGTTCGACGATACTGCACCGAAGCGGGATTTGCCGTTGGACTAGATTGTGTGATTTAAGAGTTTGCCTTACAGTTTAGCCGGTTTCAAAGCCAGTTGGCGACGAGCTTCAACCTGTTAGATGGCGAGAGGAAGTTTCGCCTAATGGGGTAGGGCGTTTAGTGCTCTTGGCGGTCGCAGTGATAATCACGATTGAGACGTAATAGAAGTCAAACGTGTCACAAAAGTTACACGATGTTTCTCTGGCAACGGCGACTAAGGAAATACCGTTGCCAGAGATAGGACACACTGATCACTCAGTCAACTAGCATTTCCAAACCCAATATACTATTCTCTCCCACCAGCTGGTAGTCCCATTATCTTTGTATATGTATTTTATTCTCATGTGCCATCCGCAGTGTGTTTCAACTGTTGTACTATCACTGACATCTCCAATATCTATCTTATTCTCAACGGAAGTGTCTGAATCTATAGGTATTGTTGCATGATCCGTACGATATTCTGCACGAACTGCCGAATTACTGTCAATCATCAACAGAGTTGCAAACACTGTAACGGCAATTACTGTTAATATGAACATCGGCATTTTATCTTTTACGCTTGTCACTTGGCTATTCCCTTCTCTTAGTTTCGTAGCGCAATCGTGACGATTTTAGCATCTTTCAGGGTGCCTTGGTTAACGAGACGGCGCAGAAGCAGGGGAGGAGTGTCTTTTTCTCATTCCTTACACTTGATTATCAGCAGGGATTCGGGCACCCCTGCGAACATCACTTCGCTCGTTCGCGTGCCCCTCGCTTCGCGAAGGGGAGGGACTCTAGGCTAGAAACGGAGAAAATGCAATGCTAGGTCAGGTGCATGAGCACATCGTCAGGGAGTTGGGGGAGAGTAGTCGGACGGATACAATCTTCGTTCTGACGGCGATCGTCTTCAATCTGATCGTGCTGGCGGTGAATTCGGGCTTGGCCTCCGAAGCCGTGACGAGGGGCGGTTCGGCAACTTACGACACCGTATTGGTGGTGTTCATAGTGATGACGGTGCTGCTGAACGTCGTGGCGTTGGTGGCTTTGATCTTGGGTCGACGGACGCGCCGGATGCTGCTCGACGGGCTGGTGGCGATGTATCAGGACAACGAGGTAGCGAAGTATTACGATCCATCGCTGATGTCGAACTACGGCATTCGATATCAGCTCTTCGCGGCGGTGATCGGGATGCTGGCGTTGACGGCAATCGCGGTGCCGTTGATCATCCGTTTTACGAATTAGCTTAGGCAGTTTAGCCGACCGATCGGAAGCCTTCGGTTTCGAAGTCGGAGTCGTATGTGAAGGCGGTTTCGCATCCGTACATTTCCATTACAACGAAGCTCATGCAGTCGACGAGATTGAGACGTCGGGTATTACGTCGTCGCCAACGCTCAACCGCAAGATGATGATCGGCTTCGGTGATCCAATGAAGCTGTAACGAAGATTGTGTAGTACGTTGAAACTCCTCTGCAACGGCGAGTCCTAACCTGCTTTGAAGCAGGGTCACCGTTTCCACTATCACGTAATTATGTGTGAGAAGCGACTCGTCATCGGCGAGAACGTTGTCAAAAGCAGATATCGACGCGTCGTGAAAATCATCATTGGGGTCTGCAAGCGCGATTGCCGCCGAAGTGTCGAAAAAGATCAATCCCGCCAGTCCTCTTCCCATGCTGCTTCATCGTGATAGACCGAAAGTGGCAGAGGCCCGTCGTAGTTTGGATCTAGACGCCCTTTTCCGATGAAGGTGAAGTCGTCTAGCGTCAACTTTCTTTTCGGTTTCTCAGGAACCTCAAGGTATGCATCGACCGCGTCGCGGATGACAGCCGCCATCGACCTGTTTTCCGAATGGGCTCTGCGTTTGACCATTTCATATTTGTCACGATCAAGTTGAATCTGGGTGCGGATCATGGCGATGCCTTTGCCAAATGATGTAATGATCTCATAATAACAAGATTACTCCCACTTAGGCTGTCGGGCGAGGAACAGGGTGATCATGCCGAGGATGAAGATGCCGACGATGGTCGCGAAGGCGATGTCGAAGGAGTTGGTTTCGTCGTGGACGCGGCCGGCGAGGACGGGTCCGCCGGCGATGGAGACGATCTGGGCGAACTGGTAGAGACCCATCAGGGAGGCATATTCGCGGAGTCCGAAGGTCTGCTGGACCACGAGGACGATGAGCGCGCCGAGTCCGCCAAAGCCGAGGCTGTAGACGAATATACCGGCGACGATGAGCGGTACGCCACCGAAGGGGAGAATCATGAGCGTGACGCCGGCGGCTTGGAAAGCGGTGCTGAGTACGGTCATTCGCCGGGCGCTGAAGTGTTCGCTGGCGCGTCCGAATGCGATCTTGGATGCGATGCCCATGGTGGCGATGAATGTGACGGCGGAAGTCGCCGCGGCGGGAGCGAAGCCGTTTTCGCCGAAGTGTTGACGGAGCTGAGTGAGGACGCCTTGGTACGTGAAGGTGGCCGCGACGAGTCCGATGAGGGTCAGCCAGAACGCCCAGGTGCGGACCGCCTTCTTGACTGACATACCTGCGCGAGCGGCGGCAGCGCTCGCGGCCGGCCTCGGGCGTCGGGTTCGGCGCATCTCGACTTCGACGTCGTGCGGCTTTTCGCGGAGGAAGAGCATGACAGCGGTGGCGAGGCCGACCATGATGATGGCGAAGGTGATGTATGCCCACTCCCAATTGATGACGGCGATGATGGTGGCGGCGAGCGGCGGCATGGTCATACCGCCGAAGTTGTTGCCGGATACGACGATGCCGGTCATGCGTCCCATCGAGTTCGGGAACCACAGCCCGACCATCTTCCCAGCCGGCAGGACGGTCGCACCCGGGAAACCGGCGTAGACGATGGCGGATAGCGTGTACCAGTGCCAAAGCTCGGAGATGAGAGGCCGGAGCACGAAACCGATAGCGATAAGTGCGATCGAAACTGCCATCACAGGCCGCACGCCGAAGCGATCGGTCCAGTAACCGATGACGGGTGCGAGAATGCCCGAAATGAAGGCGAACGTTAGCGAGAGATTGAGTTCGGTCTGGTTCCATCCGTAGCGTTCTTGGAGGGGTCCTGCAAACTCGCCGAACGAGTACTGGGTCATACCGATGGAGAGCCCGGTAGAGAGAAATACCAGAAGGGCCGCGACATAGCCGCGGTAGATGCGCAGAGTGGCGCGGATGGGCCTCGCGGCGAGGGACGGGAGATTCAATGCGTGGATAGGTGAGGAGGAGAAGTGTCAGATAAGGATATTCGATTCCGGGTTTGCGCCAGTGGTGATGGTGTGTTTGGTCAGAGCGATCAATAGCCTAGAATGATTTGATTGTGTCAGCCCTTTTTGCCATCAAACGGCATGCGACGGCTGTTTTTGGTGGCGCAGCGGTCTCGCTTGCGGCTACGGCTTCTCTTTCTGCCTGTATCGCTGCTGGCCCCACGCCTACGGCGACTGCTTCGCCTACTGTTCCTCCAACGCCGACACTGCAACCAAGTCCGACTGTTGCTCCGACAGCGACTCTGCCCCCTACGGCTACGCCGACCTCCACGCCTACACTCACGCCAACCCCGACATCTACGGATACTCCTACACCGATGGCCACATTCACGCCGACGCATACCGCCACGGCGACCCCTACGCCGACCTCCACTCCTACGTTCAGGCCAACCCCGACGCCTACGGATACTCCTACGCCGACGGCCACATTCACGCCAACGCATACGCCTACACCGACGTACACACCTACGATCACACCAACACCTACGCCGACGGCAACTCCGACACCCACGCCGACGCCGACACCGATGATCGACTATGACGTTGATGACGACGGTCTGATCGAGATCAGGTATCTAGAGCAGCTGGATGTGATACGGCACGATCCAGTCGGCACGGGGATGCCGAACAACCTGTCTAGAGTTGCGCATCATCGATCCGCGTTTCCCTGGCCTGAATCTGGCATGGGCTGTCCTGAAGGCGTATGTGAGGGATATGAGTTGATGAGTGATCTGGATTTCAAGGATGGCGACAGCTATGCGTCCGGAACGGTGGATAGCAAATGGACAGATGGTGTGGGTTGGCTGCCCATAGGGCTCAAAGATCGGCAATTCAGCGCGAAATTCAATGGCAACGGTTACACAATCAGCAACTTGTACATCAGTCGCCCTAATGAATCCAAAACGGATCCCATTGGTCTCAACGCAACGGACTCTACGGGTTTGTTCGGTCGAACGACAGACGAAAGCGAGATTAACAATGTGCGATTGCTCGATGTGCAAGTGTTAGGGGTACTTGCAGTTGGGGGATTGGTCGGTTCGAATAGCGGGAGAATCGACGGTGCCTACGTTAGCGGCAACGTGTCGGGGCATTCAGAGGTTGGCGGTTTGGCCGGCAGCAATCTCGGCGAGATCGTGGATAGCTCCGCGGATGTGTCGGTGTCAGGATCCGATGAAATCGGAGGTTTGGTAGGAGTTAGCGATGGACGAGTTTCGGACAGCTCCGCGACGGGCCCGGTTTCGGGTCTTGTACACGTCGGTGGGTTGCTCGGGTTGAGCAGAAATTCCGGAATAATTGTCGGCAGCTACTTCACGGGTAGCGTGACTGGAACCCACGTGTTGGGTGGTTTAGCCGGGCGCAATGAAGGTGAGATCATAAGGAGTTATTCTGCAGGAACAGTGTCTGGCAAGCCTGGTGGTTACGCCCTGATAGTAGGCGAGTTAGAGTTGGCAGTGTCGGAAGCGGGCGGGTTGGTGGGATTGAATCATAGTCTCGCCTCGATCACCAGCAGTTACAGCAATGCCCAGGTGGCAAGTATCTACAGGCTAGGCGGTCTAGTTGGAGGTAATAGTGGGACGATCATCGCTTCGTATGCGGCTGGCGATGTCTCAGGTGAAAAGTCAGTGGGTAGATTGTTGGGAGTTAACTTCGATGGGGGCGTGATAGTGACGAGCTACGCCGTTGGGAGAGTGACAGAAAGTAGTGAAGGCGGCGATGTGCTTGCAGGTTTGGTTGGCAGCAATCATCGGGGAGGAACGGTCATCGATAGTTACTGGAACACTCACAGCAAGATGCAGCAAAATGGCTTCGTTCGGGGCGCTGTTTCTGGAGCCAGAGGCGCGACTACGGCGCAGATGCAAATGCCTACCAGCTACTCAAATATCTACAGCGGGTGGAATCTTGACGTGGACAACGCTGACGGCGATTTCGACCCGTCAACGGGACGGGACGACTTTTGGGATTTCGGCACATCTGATCAGTATCCTGCTCTGCGAGTAGATTTCGATGGAGACGGCGTGGCGAGCTGGCAGGAGTTCGGAAATCAACGACAGCATGTGCCATAAACGTTTGTGCGATGCTCCGACGACGGGCTTGCCCCTTTCCCTTCGGACACTTCCCCGCGAGATGCGTAACGGGTACCGTTTCGTTCGCTTCCGCCTCCAGAGGAGGTCGGGGAATATGAGCGCTCTGGTTAGCTGAGACGATTAACAGCCTAGAATGGTGTGATTGTGTCTGACTTGGTTCCTATGAGACGGTCGATTACGGCTGTTTTGGCTAGCGTGGGGTTGTCGGTCGCAATAGCAGCGGTTTTTGCTTCTGCCTGCGTTGCTGATCAATCAACTCCAACACCGACGTCGACTCCTACGTTCACACCTATGCCGACACTCACACCAACGGCGACGGCCACGCCAACCCTCACCCCCACGCCCTCTCCTACTGCTACCCCTATACCTACTGCTACCCCAACACACACGCCTAAACCCACTCCGACTGCGACTCATACACCTACCGCTACGCCAACCCTCACCCCAACGCCCACTCCGACTGCGACTCATACGCCTACGGCCACGCCAACACACACTCCGACTGCGACTCATACACCCACCGCTACGCCAACACCCACGCCCACTCCGACTCCAACCATAACTCCTACATTCACACCAACACCTACTCCAACGGACACACCCACACCGACCGCCACATTCACACCGACCAATACTCCGACTCCTACGTTTACACCAACACCTACGTTGACCGCAACACCGACTCACACTCCTACACTTACGCCCACTCCGATACCGCCGCGGATCGACTACGACACTGATGACGACGGACTGATCGAGATCAGGTATCTGGAGCAACTGGATGTTATGCGGCACGATCTAGATGGCGGAGGGAACGCGAAAGTGGAGCTAAACATCGCGGCTTATCGATCCGCGTTTCCCTGGGCTATGTTTGGCATGGGCTGTCCTAACGGCAAGTGTGACGGCTATGAGTTGACGGGTGAGCTCGACTTCATGGATCGCCACAGTTACGCGTCCGGAACAGTGAATAGCAAGTGGACAGAAGGTGTGGGTTGGTTGCCCATCGGGATCGCTGAAAAGAGATTCAGAGCCGATTTCAATGGCAATGGTTACGCGATCAGCAACTTGTACATCAGTCGCAGCGGTCTTGGTGATACAGGTTCAACAGGGTTGTTCGGGGAGACAAGCTTTCTGAGCGAGGTTAGCAATGTGCGGTTACTTGAGGTGAACGTTTTGGGCCATGCTTCAGTCGGTGGACTGGTGGGTGCGAGCAGAGGCGTGGTCCGTAGCGCCTTCGTTAGAGGGAATGTATCAGGGAGTTCCAAGGTCGGCGGATTAATCGGCGAAATTTTCGGGGAGGAAAATCTCGGGGAGATCGTGAATGGCTCCGCCGATGTGTCAGTGTCGGGTGTCGAATATATTGGCGGTCTGGTAGGGGTTAACGATGGACGAGTTGCAAACAGTTACGCGACGGGTAATGTTTCGGGGCAAAGTAATGTCGGCGGGTTGCTCGGGTTTAGTGACCGTTCCGGAATTGTAGTAGGGAGTTATTTCGACGGTATTGTGACAGGAACAGAAGAGCTAGGCGGTTTAGTGGGATGGAATTTCGGTGAAATCATAGGGAGTTATTCTGCAGGAACAGTGTCTGGCAGGCCCGGGGAGGACGATCGGGATATAGGCGGGTTGGTGGGATTGAATCACGGTGGTAGTTCAATCACTAGCAGTTTCAGCATTGCGCAGGTGAGAGGTAACTACGAGGTAGGCGGTCTAGTCGGGGTCAATCACGGAAGCATCACATTCAGTTACGCCACAGGAGATGTGATTGGATCGAACGTCGTAGGAGGTCTAACGGCGTGGAATACCGAGACAATCTCCGCCTCGTATGCGACGGGCGACGTGTCAGGTGAACGTATGGTTGGTGGGTTGTGTGGAGGTAACTCGGACGGCGCCCTGATAGTAACCAGCTACGCCGTTGGCAGAGTGACAGACAGTCGTGGAGACGATTATCGGACTGGAGGTCTAATTGGCTACAACGAGCGGGAAGGAAGGGTCATCGATAGTTACTGGGACACTCAGAGCGCGCGGCAGCAACAAGGCTTGGGGCGGGGCGTTGCTTCGGGAGCCAAAGGCGCGACGACGGCACAGATGCAAATGCCTACCGGCTACACGGGCATCTACCGAGTGTGGGATGTAGACATAGACAATGCCGACGGTGATTTCGACCCGTCGACGGGACGGGACGATGTCTGGGATTTCGGCAACTCTCGCCAATATCCCGTTCTGCGAGTTGATTTCGACGGAGACGGTGTGGCGAGTTGGCAGGAGTTCGGAAATCAAAGAGGCAGCGGATGCCCAGGAAACGCTTCATGCCCCTGACTTGCCGGGCGGTTTAAGAGATTTCTAGTCGTACATGGTTGCCCGGTCCACCACAGGACGATTCGACGTTGGTGGCGTAACCCGTCATCTCGACGGCGGACAGCGGAGGGTTTTGGTGAATTCGGCGTGTAAACTTTGGTAACTCATGAAGAACTACTAACCGAAAAACGGGGTCAATGGATTATGCGCACGAGCAAGATACGAGCAGCGATTAACTCAGGGACAAAGGTCAATGCAATTACGTTTACGTTTCCTGCGCCGGCATTGGCTGAGATGGCGGGTCATGCAGGTTTTGACGTGCTGCATCTAGATATGGAGCACGGGGTTTTCGATTGGAACGATGTTGAGGACATGTGTCGTGCCGGTGAAATATTCGGGATGACGTGCACTGCACGGATTCCGAATACTGAGACCGATACTATATTAAGAGCTTTCGACCGGGGATTGATGGGTATTCTGTGCCCGCACGTTGACAATGCGGATCAAGCGCAGCAGATTGCGAAGGCGTCGAGGTTCGGGCCGATCGGAGAGCGGAGTTTCGGTACGTCGCGTGGCAGGCAGTACGGTATGGCCGGGGATTCTTCGCCCGACTACATGGCGGGATTCAACGAGCAGGTAACTGTCGCAGCGCAGATCGAGACGTCCAACGGAGTCGCTACCATCGACGAGATCCTGGAGGTCGAAGGCATCGACTTAATAGCGTTCGGCTCGAATGACTTGGCACAATCGATGGGGATTGTCGGCGATCCGAATCACCCTGATGTGCGCGCGGCTGAGCAAAGGGTCCGAGACACGGTGCACGCCAAGGGTAGGTTGTTGACAGAGGACGTTGAGCGCAGCATCAACATGGTCCAATGGTTGCCGGATCAGTGGGCGGCGTGGCTTAATTCGGCTTAGGCTAGTGCCCGACTAAAGGTTGCGGATGAACTTCCAGTTCAACGCAGCCAAATGATGTGTAATAATCATACACATACACATCTGCAATGAGGCATCGGCTATGGCAAGAGTACAACTGGTAATACCCGACGCGGAAAAGTATCAATTTGTCCATCAGGCGCGGAGCGAAGGGCTGTCTTTGAGCGCTTGGCTGCGCGCGGCGGCAAGCGAGCGCTTGGAACGGTCACAAAAAGACCAAAAGTTCAAGTCGGAAGAGGAGATGCGAGAGTTCTTCCGTATGTGTGACGAACGTGCAGGGCCTGGTCGTGAACCGGATTGGGAGGAGCATCTGAAGGTCATCAACGAATCACGCTCCCAAGGCCTCCCTGACGTTTGATGTTCGTAGACGCCAACGTCTTCATTTACGCGGTTGGGCGCGCGCATCCCAACAAAAACGATGCGATGAAGTTTTTCCTGAACGCGCAGCGAAACCGCACTCGGCTATTCACGTCGGCCGAGGTTTTGCAGGAATTGTTACACGCATACCATCCAGTTGGAAGGTCAGAAGCTCTGAGCGACGCTATGCGTTTGGTGGCGAGAACTGTGGTGGAAGTTTGGCCATTGGAAAAAGAGGACGTCGACCTTGCTTCGCAACTCCGCGAACGATTCACGGGTTTGAGTGCTCGCGACCTTTGCCACATGGCATCCTGTCTCCGTAGGGATGTCAGCGAGGTGATGACATTTGACAAGTCTCTAAGCGAAGCGTTCGGCAGCATTACATAACTTCTCGAACCCATCGCCACCAACTCTGGGTAACGTATCCTAGTGAGCATTCCGTAGGAGTGGTGAAATAGAAGGAGATCGTAATCGTCATGGCATCGTCAACATCAATCTGCAACCCGGACGGACTGAAGTGGGAACCTGTCGCCGGATGGCCCAGACTTCCCATGGGAACTTCGTTCTACGGCGACGCCACCTCGGTAGCCGTCGACTCACAGGACAACGTCTACGTTTTCAATCGGGGCACTGACCCGATATGCGTCTTCAACCCTGAAGGTGATCTGATCCGAACTATGCTCCACGGTACCGTGACGCGTCCGCACGGCATCGAGATCGACGGCGACGACAACATATTCGTCGTGGATGACGACGGGCATTACGTGAGGAAGTTCGACCAGGAAGGCGTCGAGCAGCTGACCATCGGGGTGCAAAACGAGCCGTGCGAGTGGCAGGGCGGGGGTTACTTCAACCGTCCGACCGACATCGCTATCCACCCGGATACCGGGGAACTGTTCGTTTCGGACGGCTACGGAAACTCCCGCGTCCATCGCTTCGATCCCGACGGCAAGCACATGCAGTCGTGGGGCGAACCCGGAACTGGCGATGGATATTTCAGCCTGCCGCACAACATCTCAATGCTCGGCGATGACAAGGTGATCGTTGCGGACCGCGAGAATTTCAGAGTGCAGATCTTCACGCTTGACGGGGAGTACGTCGAGCAATGGCATATCCACCACCCGATGTCGGTGACGCAGGGCAAAGGCGATGACGACAAGGTCTACATCGGTGAGATGATTCAACCGGCGGTGCAGCGCGGCGTGCCCAACCTCGGCGCTCGTGTTGCGGTATTGACGGAAGATGGGCAGCTGATCGAGCGAATCGGTAACGAGCAGCCGGGAATGGGTGTGGACCAGTTCACAGCGCCGCATGGCGTAAGCACCGACTCGCAAGGCAACGTCTATGTGGCCGAGGTCGCCTACACGAACTACTACTCCAGCCCGGAGAACAGCGGCATGGATGAACCGCCGCTGGGAGAGATCGTGAGCCTTCGGAAGTGGGCGCCGGTCAACGGTTCCTGAATTTTCGCCAATCGTCTCGAAAAATACAACTGATGTTGTAATATGTGCGCGTCGGATCGAGAAGATCGACCTCCAACAGACAGCACAGACTTTTCGAGACGGTTGGTTACATGAGCACTTCAGATTGGCTGGCAGCAGCGGGTATCGGCGTATCTGCGGGTACGTTGGTTACGGTCGGTTTTGGCGCGGTTTGGTTGCAACACAAACTAGAAAATCTAAGATCGAAACGCGAAGTCTTCCGGCGGGTCATCGGCAACGTAAATGGAATTCTGTACGACTGCCAGCATTTCAGAGACCCACATTCCTTTAACGAAGCCGGAATCATTGCGATGAACGAAGTGCGCGTAGCATTCGACGAAGAGGACGTTCATCTTGCCTGGTACGAGTGGCATTCAACGCAGGACATCGAGGATTTCGCGAAACTGGTCAGCGCAATGGGTGTCGCCTGTAAACTGAATCAGTACCGGAAATTGGATCAAAAGGGGATAGCCGACGCTTTCGCCTGCAGCTGCGTTCCGAGCGAATTTTGAGGAGCAAGCCATGGCCGCGAAACCATTGAAACCAAAACACCCTATCAAGACCGAAGGCGCTCGGGCCTACAACTGGCTGGATGATGCTAGGAAGCGGAAGGAGAAGGAAGCCGAAGTCGCCGGCAAGGCGAAGAATGCGAACTCTGATGCTTAACGCGCAGTGCGAAAAGAGTTAGATTTCGGTAATCGTCACGCCACTTAAAAATCGTAGCCAAAAATCGATTTGAACAGAGGATCCAGAAACCATGCCATACGAACCTGTTCCATATTGGGCCAAAATCCCACACCCGATGTCGTTCAAAGAGGCTACTTCGGTAGCCGTTGACTCTGAAGACCGCGTATACGTATTCAACCGCGGCAATTGGCCGCTGATGATCTTCGATGCCGACGGGAACTTCCTCGAGACGTGGGGTGAGGGCGAATTCGTTCGGCCCCACGGCATCTTCATCGATGACGACGACAATCTATTCTTGGCGGACGATGATGGCCACTTCGTGGACAAGCGGACGCCTTCGGGCGAACTGCTCTTTAGGTTGGGCGAAAAGGGTAAACCTGCCGCTTGGCAAGAGGGCGATCCGTTCAACCGACCGACCGACATCGTGGTTCATCCGGAGACACGTGACATCTTTATTTCGGACGGCTACGGCAACTCGCGCGTCCACAAATTCGACTCGGAGGGTACCCACATCAAATCATGGGGCGAGCCGGGTTGGATGGATGGGCAATTTAGCCTGCCGCACAACATCTGTTTGTTGGGTGGCGACAAAGTCATAGTGGCGGACCGAGAGAATTTCAGGATCCAGGTCTTCGATCTTGACGGGGAATACTTGGGCCAAAAGCACATGCACCGTCCAATCGCTACGTCGAATGGACAGGCCGGTGATGATCGAATCTACGTTGCGGAGGCTGGCGCGCCCGAAGTGCAGAGCGGTGTTCCCAACCTGGGTCAACGCGTCGCCATCCTCGACACCGATCTAAACGAAGTCGACTCCTTCGGCGCAGGGCTTGCCGGAGAAGGCCACGACCAATTCATCGCATCGCACGGCATCGCAACCGATTCGACAGGCGCGGTCTACATCGCAGAGGTTTCCTACACCAATACCGGCTCAAAATTGAACCCGCCGCGAGAGGTCACTAGTCTGCGGAAGTGGGTGCCGGTTTGAGCATATAATTGATACTTATGTGCTGGAAAAACGCGCTAGTAAGGTAGTTGGACGCCCAATGACACGCGCAGATTACGCAACAGGGAAACCGATCAACTCATCGAAACCCGAAGAGATCGTACGTCAGGAGTACGAACGGGTATTGGTCGAAAATTATGGCTATCGGAAGTCTGAGATCGACATCGGAGTTCGAATTCCACGGGGAGCTGGTTTTTACGCCGACGAAGCCGATATCGTAGTCTACAAGTCGCCAGATGGTCGCGACCCGACGAGCGACATTCTCGGAATCATTGAGACGAAGCGACAGGATCGCAATGACGGGATTGCTCAACTTAAGTCATACATGACCGCGACATCGGCAGAGTGGGGAGTTTGGACGAATGGCGACGATATCGCTTACGTTTGTAGGCTGCCCGGTCAACTAGCCATACTGGAGGACTATCTACACAACCTCCCCGCTCGCGGACAATCGATTCAAGAAGTCGGACGAATCAAAAAAGATTCTCTGAGGCCATTTGGACGTCAAGAGCTAAAGGCGGCCTTTCGGAGGATTCTGAGAACGTTATACGCCAACACTAACATCAGCCGACGCGAAAAGTTGGGTAGCGAAATGATCAAGTTGATTTTCGCTAAGATCGAAGACGAACGTTCTTATCTGGCAAGTGTGCCCGAGTTCAGAGCCGAGTCAGGCGAAGACCCAGAAGCAGTGAAGAGGCGGGTTGTGGGGTTGTTTGAACGCGTTCGCGATGACTTGGAGCGAGACGGTGTTTTCACTCAGGAAGATTCGATTACTCTTGATGCGCGTTCGCTGGCTTGGGTTGTTGGTCAGTTAGAACTTGGGAGCCTACTAGACACGGACGCAGATGTCGTTGGTGACGCGTTTGAGGTGTTTGCGGAGTCAAAGCTGGTAGGTGAAAAAGGGGAATTTTTCACTCCCAGAGGCGTAGTGCAGTTGGCAATAAAGCTCGCCGATCCGAAACCAAATGATACGATCTGTGACCCTGCATGCGGATCCGGCGGGTTTTTGATATACGGAATGAAGCACATTTGGGCGATTATGGACGAAGATCCAAGATGGAAAGATTCGCCTCAATTGATACAGCAAAAACAACGAGTCGCTGCAAGTACAGTGTATGGGATCGATAAAGAGATTGATCTCGTGAAGATTGCTAAAGCGTACATGGCAATCGCTGGCGACGGGCGAAGTAACATTGTTCACGAAAATTCACTGCACAAGCCTGATGAGTTCAACGCTATCGCTAAACAAACATTTGTAGAAAATAACTTTCAGTTCAAAAAGTTTGATTTTGTTTTGACCAATCCGCCGTATGGGACTAAGACTCGAGTATTGAAGTCTGACTCAGCTCAATTTCACCTAGGGCATAAGTTATCCAAAGATAAGAAGACTGGACAATGGTTCGCCAAAGACGCAGTTGAGCGGGATCCCTATGTTCTGTTCATTGAAAGGTGTCTTGACATGTTGAAAGACGGTGGTACGCTAGCTATCGTATTACCGGAAACAGTTTTTCATGCGCCTTCTCTAGAGTATATCCGCGATTTTATCACTGGTCGAGGTAGCATCGAGGCAGTCATCGATCTACCACACAACACTTTTAGACCCCATTGTAATGCCAAGACGAATTTATTGATTGTTAGGAAGGGAGTATTACAGACACGAGATGTTGTCTTGAGTGTTCCAGAGGAAATGGGACATGATCATCAAGGTAGAACATTGATACGCCTGGGATCAGACGAAATATGGGATGATCTAGCGGTAGTTCATTCTGAATTGGACGATCCAAGTTCATCTGAAAATAGATTTACTTTCAGTGCACCCTGGAGCCTGATACACTCTAAAGGAAACTGGATTCCACAGTACTACAAAAGCCTAATATCCCCGTCGTCGCTTCCGCCTGGACGTATCGGTGTGACATTAGGGAATTTGGTTGATCAACAAATACTTGGTGCGTGGGATGGTCATGGCTCTCCGAGGTCAGTGGATAAGGGGCGAGGTGACATCCCATATATTCGAGTTAAAGATGTAGTGAACTGGGAGCTGTATCGTGATCCGACTTCTATGGTGCCCGATGATGTGTTCAATAGATTTACTAAAAATAAGCAAACTGCGCGCGAAGGCGATGTGATTTTTGTGCGTCGTGGAAGTTATCGAATTGGGACGGTGGCCATGGCATCTCGTTGGGATGATCGTGTCCTAATGACCCGCGAACTTTTGACACTTAGAATTATGGTGCCCGAAAATGAATGGAATTTGACGCCATACTATCTTCTAGGCTTACTGTCGAGTGAATTTGTCCAATCCCAAATCGAATCGAAAGTATTTATAGACACAACGTTGCCAAATATTGGAGATCGATGGAGAGACTTAATTCTTCCGATCCACGAAGACACGGATGAGCGGTTGTTGGTGAGTACACGAGTGGAAGCAGCGATGCGTAACAAATGGCGTGCTAAGGAAGAAATCTATGATCTCGAGAAACTTTTTGGCGAAGTTGTGACTTGACGAGTGTCGACCATAATAGTTTCACTGCTCTTGCATCCCCGCCCGCCACGCCGCAATTTGCGCGGCATGCTCTTCGTAGTGTAGGAACGCCCATTCGTCGATTAATCGACGTCTTGGGTGGTCCAAATCGAAATGGTTCGAAGGAGTCTCGGCAAGCGCGTCACGCAGTTTGCGGTGGGTCGATTCCAACCGTTCGATGACTTCCCGCGGCGGAGCATCGATCATCTCTTTCATGACTTTTGCGTTGAATTCGTCTGCATCTGGTTCCGGGTAGTCGTAGCCGTCGTCTGGCGTTTCGAGCGCTTCCATCAGCAGCGATTCCCATGCGCTGATGTGCCAGAGCACTTGGTTGACTGACCACTCGCCGCAAGCGCCCGGTTTGACCACGTCCTCGCTTCGGAGTTCGTTGAACGAAGCGCGGAATCGACGCCAAGCATCATCGATCGCCAGAATGATCAAACGCTTTACAGTGTCTTGCTCCAGTTCCTGCATCCACTTTCCTCACTGATCCGTCAAACGATGGTAACCCAACCCACAAAGAACCCCACTCACAGGCCATGCCCGAACCGGACGTGCGCCCGGGCGAGGACGACACACCCCCGTAGGGGCGATCCCTTGTGGTCGCCCGGGGAGGCGGAGGGGCGGGGGCACCACCGTCCCCTTTCGCCCAGCGAAAGGGGACGCGGAGCGAAGCGAACGCAGGGGTATGCCCGGGGGCGGTGCCGGGCCGGGTTTCCCCCGCTGCGCGGGGGAAATGTCCGAAGGACAAAGGGGGCGCGAACGCTGGTGGTCCCCCCGCAACACTCCCAAACCACAACAACAAAAATCCCCCCAATCCCTCAATCCCCGCAATCCCCGGTTCAGACAACAATTTGACTCCTGCAACATCTGTTGTATATTTAAAGACAGATCGACATCTACACAGTGCTGCGCAGACGTGTGCAGACCCCGTCCCAAACGGCCACAGGGATCACGTGAGGAAACGAAGGCAAAACGGCATTGACAGCGCGACTAACCATCGCGCCGAGTCGCAGCGTCTATGGCTCCTCCGGCGGCGTCCCTCACCGGATCGGCAGTCCGGTGCAAGGTCGGGAGGGCCGTGCCGAAGCGTGGGAGGCCCAGTTTCCGGAGCGCGGCGCATCAGTCCTGCGTCGCAAAGCGAGCCAGCCGGCATCTGTCCCGCCCCCTTCGTCCCAGGGTTTCCCCCGCTGCGCGGGGGAAATGTCCGAAGGACAAAGGGGGCGCGGGGATGCCGTGCCAAGGGCCGGGAAACCTGCGTGGAGCCGACATACACCTTCTCCTGTCCGCCGCAGGAGGTAGGCTACAGTGCGAGTGAAGCCCGAAAAGCTGATCCAAGGAAGGCGGCGAACTCCGAACGGCGGCCCCAGTCGTCGAGCCGACTTCCATGCCCGCGGTCTGGCGACGCGAGCCGTGCTGGAAAACGGAAGCTAGCGGTTTGCAACACGCTCTGCGCAGCATCTGACCCCTCTCCGGGGTCGACCTCTTCGGCAACCCGAAGAGGCGATGGAGAGGGAAGGAGCCGAGGTCCCGGCCGGGGCCGACGCTCGAGGCGAGGACCTGTCTTTACGGGACCGAAGACCCTAGCTGCCGGACCTTCCACAAGAAGGCCCGGCAGCAACCCCAACCAAAACAACCGCGTGGGAGCGGAGATATAAACATGTCCCCTTTCGGAACGAAAGGGGACGCGAGCGAGCGAAGCGAGATCGCAGGGGTATGCCCGGGGCGGTTGGGCGGCAGGGTTTCCCCCGCCACGCGGGGGAAATGTCCGAAGGACAAAGGGGGCGCGCAGCGACGCTCGCAGGGTATGCCCGGGGCGGACGCGAGGACGCATCCAGATCGCGTTCAGGCATTGTTGAGCAGTTCGGTGACGTATGCCGATGGTAACCTAGTAGCGAATTGGATTTACGTTGCGAAAACGTCATGGAGCATTGCAATGTTTCGATCAGACCAAAACAAACGAGATGTGAAGTCGATAGCGACCCCCGTTGTATCGTTTGCGCTTCTCGGCGTACTGATCGTAGGCGCGGTGATGTTCGGCAACCTGCTGGTTGAACCCGCGGATGGGTGCAGGCCACTCGGTACGTCTACGGAAAACGATGGCCCAGTGGTGATTGTCGTTTCCGATGATGATGACGGGTTGATGCTGTGCGATGTTCCTCAAGAATCGGTCGAGTACGTCCCGCCTCAACGTGA
Organism: Dehalococcoidia bacterium; assembly: GCA_965203505.1. Classification (GTDB taxonomy): domain Bacteria; phylum Chloroflexota; class Dehalococcoidia; order Lucifugimonadales; family Lucifugimonadaceae; genus Bin127. The sequence continues at coordinate 2,069,925 of OZ241880.1, read as the reverse complement.
ACCCTCTGCGATCCGCGTCGGAGATTCAACTTACGTGCTCCAACTGACTTACGACGACTGGACACACGATCAAATGTCACGTGAGATCGAGGGTAGCGATCTAACAATAGACGAGGATTGGTACCCGCCTGAAGGTAATTTCTTGTGGGAAAGCAACACCAGCCGAACCCCTGTATACGTGAAAGGCGAGTACGGGAGCATCGAAGATTGCGGTTTCGATGATTTGTATGCGAGCGGCTACAAAAGTGATGATTTTGATGGATTCGACGGTTCAGACATGTTCCATCCGGACCGGGTCCAGTCTTGTTGGATCGAGATTGACTACTACTCGTCGAATGGCGGTTGATGATTAGGGTGCACGGGGTTACCGCTTGGTTTGCTTTGTGCCCCGTCTTCCGCGACGGGAAGGGCGTGTATTCAGGGTTGTCGCGAGAGATTCTTCACTCCGCTGCGCTGCGTTCAGAATGACATGGTTTGGAGCTTGGCTTCGCGAATGGGACGTTTGCAAAACTCACCGTCATTCCGGCGAAAGCGGGAATCCAGAGGGGCGGGGCAACGGGTAATGGAGCGCGAACACCTTTGGCAACGGTCCGTTTCACGCGTCGCGCAAACATCTCGAAGGGACGGAAGATCGTGGTTACGCAGATGCCCCTCATGCCGTAACATGCATGGCAAGCAATTGGCACTTTACGCCTTAGGGCGAGGAGAGAAGAAATGACTATAGTCGGCGATGGAGATTACAAATACGAGTTGTTGCCCGAATGGCCGAAGAAGATGCCGGAGAGTTGGAAGTTTGGTATGGCTTCCGATGTGGCGGTCGACTCTGAGGACAGGGTGTGGGTATTCGCGCGTGAACAACATCCAGTTACGTGGTGGACTACTGACGGTGAGTTGGTGGGCAGCTGGGGCTACGGTCTGACGCTGGGTATCGCCCCCGATTTCTTCTTCCGCGAGCCGCACGGCATCTTCATCGACTCGGATGACAACATCTGGCTGACCGAGAAACAGCGTCACATCGTGACGAAGCACAACCAATCGGGCGAAATCCTGATGGAGCTGGGCGAGCGAGACTGGGCTGCGGTGACGGTCACATGGGATGGTAGGCACGGCGAGCCGTTCAACTCGCCAACCGGCATTGCCATCGCTCCCAACGGCAAGATCTACGTCTCGGACGGCTATGGCAACCGCCGGATTCATCGATTTGCCGCAGATGGAACGTATGAGATGGCTTGGGGCATTCCAGGCGGTGGCCCAGGCGAGTTCGCGCTTGTGCACAACGTCGGAGTGGACGACCAAGGCCGCGTTTATGGCTGCGACCGCGAAAACAGCCGCATTCAGGTCTTCGATGGCGACGGCAATTTCATCACAGAGTGGACTGACATGTCTGCGCCGGGTGATATCCATTTCCGCGACAATTTGGCATACGTAGCGGAGCAAGGAGATGGTTGCGCGGTTTCGATTTGGACGTTGGACGGCGAGTTGGTTACGAGTTGGCGCGGGGATGACGAGGCGAAGATCCTCGGGGCAGCGCACGGCATCTGGACCGACTCTGAGGGCAGCATCTACGTGGCCGAGATCGGCACGCCGGAGCGTGGGCAACGCGTGAGGAAGTTCCAGAAGTTGTGAGGATCTGTGACAAATGAAGGTTGACGATTGAGACGAGGGTGCTAATCTTGACGTAGAACATAAGAGCTATATTAGGATTAGTGCTACATGGCAACTATGGAAGAACGAATGGCAACGGTCGAACAAGAGGTCAGCTCGATCAAGGCGACGCTGGAACACCTCGCGACGAAATCCGATCTGGCGGAGGTCAAAACCGACATCGCCCAGTTGGACGCCAAGTTAGAGACATCAGTTTCGGATTTGAAGTCGGATCTGACTTGGCGAATGTTCGGGATGGTAGTCGGTTTGATGGTTGCAGTAGCGTCAGTCGTTGCTGTAGTGCAAACGATTTTCGATTAGCCGCCGCCGCATTGCTGCTGGGTTCTGATAGCAGGTCAATTTGCAAGCGTCGTCGATGATGTACTAGCTCGTTTCGAGGAGATTGTGAGATGGCAACGGTGGAAGAGCGGCTAACCCGCGTCGAACGGGAAGTCAGCTATATCAAGGAAGCACTAGAACACCTCCCAACAAAGTCAGACATCGCTAACCTAAAGTCGGAATTGATGTGGTGGATGTTCTGGTTGGTGATCGGAACAACGGTCGCGCTTTCATTCGTTCTACTTGTGGTTTTTCTCATAACCGAGAACTTCGCAGATTGACCGCATCGTCGCTATACGGACTATTGTGCTGCCCGTTTACTTCAGCGACGCCTCCACCAACTCCCGCAAGACATTGGCCAGCAGGAAGACGATGAGGCCGAGGGCTAGGATGGCGTTGTAACCGAGGAATTTGGACGCGACGCCTTCGTTCACTGTTTCTTGTGCTGTCATGCGCCTTCGTCGCCAGACGATGTAGAACATCCACATCGCGAGTGCGATCTTGATGCCAAGCACGATCGCCCAGGAGACCGTCGCCTCGTTTCCTTGGATGCGCGAGAACATCAATATCAGCCCGGACACGATGAGTGTCACGACCGCGATGTCAATGATTTCGCGGTATGCTGGCGTGATCAGCGACATTGCGGAGGCCATCTTTTCGGGCTGAGTGGCATTGAGCGGGCGGAGTATGAGAGCGTGAAAGATGCTTCCGCCGACCCACGCGATGGCGGCGACGCCGTGCGCGTAACGCACGAGTACCATTACCCAATCGCCGATACCTATATCTGAAAACATGACCGCTAACAGCATACAAGCCACTGACGAGAATACGACGCTGCTGCTGGGTGCCATCAACATGGACCTGATCGTGGAGACCGAACGGTTGGCGCGGGCCGGAGAGACATTCGTATGCGACCGACTGTATACATCTGGCGGCGGTAAAGCCGGAAATCAAGCGGTCGCGGCGGCACGGTTCGCCGAGGATACTGGTGGCGCGGTAAAGATGATCGGCAGGATCGGTGATGATGGGTTTGGAAACGAGTTGCGGCAATTCATGACGGAACAGGGCGTCGATATGGGATCCGTGACGACGGATCCCGATATCGAGACCGGCGTTGCGATCATCTTCATCGATCCAACAGGGGAGAATTTCGTGCACGCGATCTATGGTGGCAACGGTAAGTGTGGGGATGAAGAATCCGCAACCGCGATAGGCGAACTGGGTAGTGCCGGAGTATTGCTGGTCCAACAAGAGATTCCGCTGGATTGCAGTTTTGCGGCGATGCAAGCTGCGCGCGATAGCGGAGTGCCGGTAGTTCTCGATCCAGCGCCTGCCATTCCCGCCGAAGACGTCCCAAGCGGGTTTTACGCTGCTGCCGACATATTGACGCCGAACGCGTGGGAGGCCGGGGCGTTGTCCGGTGTCGAGGTTACGGATGTGCAGTCAGCGGAGCTTGCGGCCGCAAAGATACGAGAGGCGCATGGGTGCGATTGCGTGATCGTCACGATGGCGGATCAAGGCGTCTACGTGGATTCTGACGTCCTGAGCGGCCACTTACCGCCGTTTGAAGTCGACGCCGTTGCTACGGTAGCTGCGGGTGATGCATTTGCGGGCGTGTTGGGTCGAGCGCTGTGCGAGAGAAATGACCTCGAACGTGCGATCAGGCTTGCGATGGCGGCTGGCGCACTATGCGTTTCACGTCCGGGGACCCAATCCGCGATGCCGTACCGAGATGAAGTTTTGGCGCTCGCCCACGGCTGAAATATGGTGTCGTAGGCTCAATACGGCGGCGGACCAGCGATGTCGGTGACGTTTTTGGTGCCGGTCATGTCCATGAGTCGAAGCAACCCGCGATTCAATCGCCCCGGTAGGGCAGGTCCTTCGTAGACCATCCCGGTATAAAGCTGGACTCCGGAAGCGCCGGCGGCAAACATTCTCCAAACATGCTCAGGTTGCGAGATACCGCCGCACGATACGACACTAGCGTTTTTGCCCACGAGCGCTGCAACCTCCGCAGTCATGCGTTCGGTGTTTTCGAGCAATGGCGCGCCGCTCAATCCGCCTTTTCCAACGGCAAGGCGTCCATCTTCGACGGGTACGGTGTTGGCAATGACGAGACCGTCGGCGCCCGCGCTGACAGCGGTTTCAGCGATAGCGAGAGCGCTGCGACGTTCGTCCTGCTCGCTAGCCCACGGCGGCAGTTTCACGAGCAATGGCGTTGGAGCCGGTCGGGAACTCCTTAGGAGTTCGATCAGCGTTCTCAGTCTTGCGGGATCGTGAAAGACGCGCAGGCCGACAGTATTGGGGCTCGAAATGTTGAGTTCGATGCCAGCGACCAGCGGCGCGAGCCGGCGGAAGCACTCCGCGATCTCGTCTTCGATTGAGCCTGAGATGCTGACGAAAATCCTTGATCGTTGGCTTCCCATCCGTTGCAGCCGGGGACTGACGCGTGCGAGACCTTCCCCCGGAAATCCCAGTGAATTGAGCAACGCCGCGGAATCCGGCAATCGCACCATGCGCTTCGGCGGGTTGCCGGTGCGTTCGGCAAGCGTGACGGTCCCCCCTGTGACAAATCCGAAACCAAGGTTGATCAGCGACCTGAGGACGCGGCAGTTTTTGTCGTACCCCGCCGCGAGTCCGACGGGAGACGGTACTTCGACACCTGCGATTGTGGTCGCAAGGGCCGGTTCACCGATTCGTGATTGGGCTCCAATCGCGTTCCAAACCAGAGGAACGTGCAAGGCGTACTCGGATAGCGCATGACTCTGTTCTTCGTCCAAGGAGAAGAGCAGGGGACGGAGCAATCGTTTGTACACGTGGATGCCTTGAAAGGTCGGAACGGGGCTGACGGCAGGTGAAACCAATCGCCTTACAGCGGTTATCATTTTCTCATATATGTGCCGTTAGGCAATCCAACCCGTGTCTCACGACGCCGGAACCGCCCGAAGAAAGTTAAAGAGCGTCCGACTGATGCAACTCGATTTCGAAAGAGGCGACGCAGAGAATCCCAGTGGACATGCGCTCGTATATTTCCGCGACGCGAACGACCACGATGCGATCGGCGTCACCTACATCGTCATACTGCCGGTGCCGTTGGACATCGGCAAATACATGCCGCCGTTCCTAGCGGGGCAAGTCGCCGAGATGTCGGCGAACGAAATTTCGTCGTTCGCCTTTCCCCCTGCACCGGAACCGTTCGAGAGCATGGAGGAACTTCAACGTATCGCGAGGATACGTGGCGACGATCTGGTCTATGCGGGTACGATCGCGTTCAGCGATGCGTTCGAGATGATGGAGCGTGTGAGTGAGGCGAGTGGGGAGTATGACAGACTGTACTCGGAAGCTCATCCCGAGGACGTTCAGCACGCCGAAGATGAGCTTGTGTTCGAAGGGGTTGACGAGTTCGATGGCGAGGTCTACGACCTCATGTACGGCGGGATGGATGAAGCGGACCTGTTGACCGAACTGTCGCAGCAGCTGGGCAGGATGCGTTACTCGGTCGAAGGCGGGGACCGCTCCACGGCGCTGGAGACGGAGGCGAAGATTCGCGCGATCGGGCGTTATCTGCCGGCCAACCGCGAAGTCTCCAAGATCGTGGCGGCTGCGACATCGACCGCTCCCAGGGCATCAGAGCTGGCGCAACTATACGTTGAGCGGGCTTACTGCTTGTATCGGGAGGACTACCTGCGGCTCAAGAAGATCGATGAGGATATCGCGGGGATGTCTGCGGCGGGGTAGGGCAGATGACGCACGTTGGATTCCGTGATAAAAGCGTCTAGGAAGAGTCGCCAAGCGTCTCCAATCGCTGCTCAAACCTTGAACCTAGTAGCGTTCAACTGAAGCGAGTGTTCCCCATCATCTCGCTAGGCTAGGAGGAGATTGAGAGCGGGACGCAGAGCAAGTTTGAAACCTCCCCCTATTATCTGGAATGCCCGTTGGGGTTGAAGAGGGCGTCTTCGTCCTCTTTGGTGAGTTTGATGCCGCGCTTGAGCATTTCAGACCTGACACGCGCCAAGGCCTCACGTTCGCCTTCTTCGCGCCCTAGTTTTCGGCCTTTGACCAGCCCTTTTTCCATTGCTTTGGCATCGGCTTTCTCGGAGTATCTACGGCGAATTTCGGTCGCTTTCTCGAACACTATTCTGACTCCTTCGATAGATAGGGCGATGATCCCGAAGTACGCCCAGTTGATCTGCGTCGCGGCTAGCTGGTACGTCCCGACGATAAGGCGCGATGGACCTCTTGCTGAGCGCGTGGCGAAGAATCTGTATGCTTCAATGTATAGCTTGAGAAGAATGTCGACCTTGTGCATGGGGCAACATCAGGAAACTCGTAAACCAAGAAGAGGTAGTGATGGCGATGACATTGTTCATAGTTTCGGCGATGTTGTTTGTAATCGGCGTCTCCATCATCGCCTACGATGTGATCTCCACTCGTAAGCGGAGCGAGTCTAGAGCTGGGAAGCAATGACAGCAGAGACAGATAGAAGAACGGATCTAGATGCACACCTCCAAGATCACGTGCCGACGATCGATTTCGCTGAAGTTAAAACCGATCTCAAGTGGATCAAATGGCTTCTCGCTATTCTGGTTCCGCTCGCGTTGGGGGTGAGGATATTGGATCTTGCTTTGAGATCGTTTGATTAGTAGCCATGCGTCGATCAAGTAGCAACGAAAGAACCAGAATCTGGCTCGGATTCGGAACCGATCTATCCCGGCGAGCATCTGACGGAGATCATCGGGTAGATCAGATTGGATCGTAGCAACCTAATTTCGGGTCTGTATGCAGGGGAGATTCCCGTAGTGCGAGAATATGCCGACGATGGCGGACCGAAGTTGTGCTGATTCACGGAATCAGAAAACTTGAGAGATTTTGGGCACGGCATTCCAACGCTCACAAACCACTGACAGCGTGGATACATGATGTTGAACAGCAAGATTGGGATGATCCGCACAAACTATTGGAGAATTTCCCCAGGGCAAGCATCTTGCCTGCCAACCGCGCGGTGTTCAGGATCAGAGGGAATCGATATCGATTGATTGCACACGTAGATTACGTTAGAAGTAACGTGACCGTTTTGTTTATCGGCACACACTCCGATTACGACGCGATCGACGCCAGTAGAATTTGAGCATGCTGACGATAACCGAAATAAGAAACGATCATGACCTTGATCTGGCGATGGCTCGCATCGAGGAACTTTTCGATTCCCCAGTTGGTACGCCAGAGGGTGACGAACTGGATGCGTTGTGTGCTCTCGTCCGGTCGTACGAAAAGGAAACGGTCGACTTGGGCGAACCAGATCCAATTGCGGCCATCGAGTACCGACTCGACCAGCAGGGCTTGACGGATGCCCATCTTGTGCCCATCGTCGGCAGTCGTGATGCAGTGTCGGAACTCCTAGCCGGTAAGCGCAAGATCACCAAGCGCGAAGCCGAAGCGCTACACGAGCTACTACGCGTGCCAATAGATCTACTGCTCCAAATCACATAAGTTGCGGGACGGTCCGCGCTGAACCCGAGACAGCGAAGCGGGCCTCTTAAGACAAGTGCCCGCCTCGGTTCGAGTTAGTCTCGGTTGAAATTCAGTTAAGACGCTTTCTTGGTTAAAGTGTCACAAGGATTCCGTGGGTGGGACATCCGTGATCACTATGAGTCCGTCACTATTTGCCCTCTTCTCAAAGTCTGGAAATGGGTCGTCGTGCGGTACGTCATCATCCCAGTATGCGTATCGGGCTGCCAATAGGCGTTCTATCGCAGGCATATCTGGAGTTTCTTGATGGCACTCCAAACCCCAGATTTTCAGAAGGGACATCATAGAGAATCGCCGATGAATGTCCAATGTTTCGGCTGTGAACGAGGTGATGGGAACAGGTGCGGCGGTCGCGCTTTCTGGATTGGATATTGCTTGCGTCATCTGTTTCTGGGTTGCATCCGAAAGCCAGTCTAGACCAGCTGATTGAACGCGATAGTTGATCACAATGTTGGCAATGGCTGCCAACACATGCCAATCAAGCCAACCATATGCTCGAAGTGCCATTACCGTAGGCCGAAAATCTTTGGATGATTTAAGCATTTCCACGGTTATCCGAATCCCTTTGGCTAGCGTCCTGTAGCGATTCTCGAGCAGTTCGTTGGCAGTATCTAGCGAGTAAGTCGGGCCGGGTCCATCCTGCCAACAAAGCTCGTCGTGTGACACAAAAGAACCACCACGACAATCCCATGGAGTGTTGTACTGGGTTCTCTGAAACTCATGCTCTTTGTCAGCGGCGAACGATGCAGCCAGTTCATCGTATGGCCGCCCGGCTGAAAGCTTGTGCCCCAATCCTCTCTCAAAGGCCCGTTCAATGCTCGCCAAAAAGTCAGATTCTGGAAGTAGTGAGGCTTCACGGAGGATTATCGTGAGCATCGTCAATAATTCAGTCGTGATCCGATCAGGGCTCACGACACCTGAGGTCTTCACTGGAGTTAGTCGGACTAACCACTCTTGGCCGTCATTGCTAGGTAACGCCTTGATGCGTTCTACAACAGATGTGCTTGTTGGTCGTGTATTGTCGATGCGTACGTTGATCTGAGTTGGGACCAAACATAGGTCATCCCGAGCAAGGGCCGCAAGCAACACTTGGGCGGCAGCGGCAAATCGTTCTGCCTCGCGTACCGAATCGGTGTCGTTGTCCGCCGTTACAGTCCAAGCAGTACCCAAAGCAGCGAATCGAATGCACCGAGCGTCTCCCAGATCGACGAAAGGTCGGGCGGTGTGTTCCTTGCCGCCGAAAGACTTCCAAAAATCCTTGTCTGCTGTTCCCAGATCATCGATCAATTCTTCGACGATTGTCCGCGCTCCAATGCGATCTAATGAATCACCGATCGAAGCAGTTAAATCAGCATCGACGCATCTCGCGCATGAATTGATCAATGCGAGGTGCAAGATGGCATTTTGAACCTCCGGGTGCTTGTCTGAATCGGTACCGTCCTCAACGAACTCTCGTTGCGCCGCCAGACCGAACTCATACAGTTCCATTGCACTACACCAAGCACCTGCGACGAAGTCGGCTCTTGCTGCCATGAGCAGACCTGCGGGAATTAGGTCTGCCAGTTCCTCGTCGCCTTTGGAACCAGCGATGTATGCAACGGCCAGAGCATAAGATTTCGCGGCTTGCGGCAAGTGCAACCTAAAGTAAAGGTCAGCAATGAAGAACATGGCGAGTAGTGAGCCACGAATAGTTTCGCCTGACCACCAGTCGATTTTTGCTAGGTGTAACTCCTCCAATGCATCGAGGCGACGCCCATCCCGAAGTAACATCATTGCTCGGTCTCGTGCGCGAGCCGCGATTATGTGCTTACCCGAACGCTTACCGACAGCTTCATCGACGATATCGAGCAAGGCTCTCCACTCATCTTGCCTACTCCACAGTGGCACGAGCAGCTGAAGAAAATCTGCCATCGACTGAATCGGGAAGAGTGGCGTGTTCTTCAGGTTTGCCATCAATTCCGTCCATGCCGAAAGCGTTCGTGACGAATCGGTCAACACGAGATGGTCGGACAGAGAAGGCGGCTTACCGTCTTGATACAGATCTTCTGGCAGATACGGTTCGCCACCAGAGCCTTGAATGTCTGCTTCTGTCAGAGTAGGGTGTAGGCCCAGTTGCCCGAGTGTAAAGAGTAGAATCGCTCGTTGATCCGGCGTGGCGTGAGTAACTAGGTCTTCGATCCGATTCGCTAGACCACCATTCCAAGTTTGAATTTCTACTGATGTGAGTGAAGACAATCCTTTTCTAACTGCGGTATTCGCGTATAACAGTAGAACACTGGCATCTTGCAGGCGGGCAGATTCGGTCTCGTTCAACGACTCTTCGAGATATGCTCGCGCTACGTCGTCCACAGCATGGAAGTAGCCAGTACCTCGTAGAGTGGCAACTACCAATTCGTATCGCGCGCGCTGTTGGACATGAGGGGGTAATTCTGGGTTTGCCAAGAGGTCCCGTAAAATCCCCAGCCAAAAAGGGAGGTCGCTACGCGCTTTAGGACTAAACACTGCGTTTCGAAGGCCGGTCTTGAGGTCGATAAAGTCGCCAAAGGTTGGATTGGGGGAACCTTTGGCACGCCATCTGCATCTCTGCTCAACGTACTCTGCAGCAAGTTCATCTTCGATTTCCGATACGTCGGGCCGAAGGTCGGCTGGCAAGGATAGGAATTGCTCTGCAATCCAGAAACCTTCCGGGCGGGCGAGGAGATTAGAGATGGATTCCGCGTCGTGGAATTCGAGGTGGACGTCGTACGATTCCTGAGTTTCGGTTTGCAGTTTGCTTCGGCTCCCTTTGGGGACCGACTGCAGGGTGAACGCGTATATTTCGTGAACAGGATGACCCGAAGTGCAGACTTTCTTGATGTCCTGCCTTAGCTTCGCAAGCAGATTGTCGGCTTGGATAGTGCAAACAAAGGCGATCGTTCCTTCACTCACCAGTCCTAGGAACCCACCGTGTGGACCGAGTTCTCCACGCAAATAAGTGCGGAATGTCTCGAAGTCACGACCTTGATCACCCCCAGCAGAAACAGGTCCTGTAGCAGGCAATACGTTCGAGCAGATGAACTGCTGGGTTAGATATCGGCAGATGTGCTCAAATTCGTGATGGCCGTTGCGAGCCGACAACTGGGAAAGAGCGAAACGGATATAAGCTCCGACCTCTGAAGGGTTGGCCATTCAATCTCCCTGTATCAGATTATTCACGGTTTTCTCCGCTCGCAGCGATGTCTACCATGTTGGGCGTTAGCATCTCTCCCTAAAGGAACCAGTGCCAGTCGCATGGTGGCTCTAAACGTTGATTCTAAGTCAACACCCCCCGCACTTCCGCCTCAATCAGTTGAGCCGTCGGGCTATCAGGCTGCCATTGGTGGCGCAAGACTTCCCGTGCTTTCCTAACGGTTGGAGATGGGGTGCCTAGGTTGGTGATGATGGTTTGGGCTTCGACGGTGGCGCGTCTGCCTAGGCGGGAGAGGTTGATGTGGTTGGTGTCGTTGGGATCGTATTCGGGGATGGGTAGTTTCCAGAGGTGTTTGTGGAGGTCGCGGATTTCTTTCGCCCAATTGGTTGTGCAGAATGGTTTTGCGGTTTGTGCCAAAGCGTTACTGTTGATGATTGCCAAAAGGTAATACGCCTCGTCGAGAGTGCGGCAAGTTACTTGATACAGTTTCTCTTCAAAAACCGCTTTGTCGTCGCAAACCAGTGCCGCAGTCGGCTCGCCATGGGCAGAGTAGGCGATGCGAACTGGACGGTCGCCGGGGTTGCGTAACCATCCAAGTTGAGTGGCCAATATGTTGTTGTAATTGAGTCTTTGATAAAGCGACTTTTTGTCGTTTTTGCCTTTGTTGGCATCCCAAAGGGCTGACATCGTCTTCCAACGCGATTGCATCCGCGTATCTAACTTGCTGACATCTATTTCATATGCGTTGTGCCTGACGACACTGGATTTGGCATTCGCAGGGTGCTGGCTAGTGACGAGCGGCAGTGTCATGGATGGTTTGTCTACCGGCAGCGCGGCTTTCAGCGGCGTAAGCGTCACGTAAGGAGCGATGCTTTCACCGAGATAGACATCAAACAGGTTGTCATCGTGTATGACGTTGCCATGCAATACAGCGACGTCATATCTCTTTTTGTCTTGACCAGACGTGCGCGGGTATGTGATGAAAGTGTTGAACGCGGCCATGTGCGTCGTGTTCGGTTCAGTTGTTACGAAAAAAATCCGACGGTCTCTGATGCTCGGGCCTTGCCTCGCAACGTCAGCGTATGGTGAATGAAACTTACCGTCGTCGTGGTGCAGGGTTTCGGCTTTACGGGTAACTTGAGGGGTGTCGGTAGGTCCGCGCCACATCTCGACCTGTCCCGGCGCGAGTGCTTGGGCTTGCCGTTTGATCTTGTCGAAGTCGTTGCCGCTTTCACGCCCTTGTGCGAATACGACTGCGCTAGCGATAGGGAAGAAGTCGTTGGGATCGAGGTTGTCAAGGTCGTAGGGCGTCTTGAGGGCGAAATCGACTGCGACCGCGCGCCTGTTGTCGCCGCCTTGTGACTGCCAGTAACCCGTACGCCACTTGAGATGCTGTCCGGAGCGTAGGACGCTGTGGGGCAGGACCATGCCGATCTTGCCGTCTGGTTTCAGGTAGAGGTCGGTTGCACGGCTGAAGAAGAGGGTGGCGATGTCTTGATTGGACGCTTGTCGTCCGCCGACCCAGATTCCGTAGGTGTTCTTGCTGAGGGATTCCAATTCCGCACGTACGATGTCGGCGCTCTTGTTGTATGTCAGCCACGGCGGGTTTCCGACTATGGCATCGACGCCCTTCTCGGCGATGACTGCCGGGCGGACCATGTTGCGGAGGTAGTATGCCCAGACGTGGTCTCGGTCGATGTTTTGCAGTTGCCGCATCTGTTTGGCGGTCTGTTGCATCGAGGCTCGTGCCGACGCATCGGTAACTTGGTGTCGGTCTAGCACCTGATCGGTGTCGTGACTGTTGACGACGGCTTGCGCAAGATCGAGCATCAATCGGTCGAAACTTTCGCTGTCTCGTGCCAGAGACATGGGGATTTGAAAGAGTACGGTGTCGGTTTGGCCTGGCAGTTGTTCGGTGGTGCGGAGTGCGATGTGTCCGCTTTGGGTGAGGATGTTGCGTTCGTAACGGAGTTGCAACGAGTCGCCGAGGTATATGGGCGGTGCGATGTCGTTCTGGTGTCCTCCGTATCGTGCTGCGTTGATGACTTCGTGTGAGTTGAGGACCCAGGTCGCCTTTGCGAGTTGGACGGCGACGGGGTGGAGGTCGATGCCGATGACGTTGGTCTGTAGTTTTCGGAGTGTGTCGATGGGATGCTGTTTATCCGAGTGATCGATGATGTTTTGGACTAGGCACTCGATGAAGGTACCGGAGCCGCATGAAGGGTCCATAGCGACGGTGTTTTGCGGATCGGAGATTAACTCTTTGACGATGGTTTGAGCGAGCCAGCGGGGAGTGTAGTACTCACCCATCTTGCGGCGTTCCTCGGGCGTGATGGTGTTCTGGTAGAGGACTGCGGCGAGTTCGTCGGGGCGTTTGGACCAGTCGAATTGTGCGACTTTTCGTGCGATTGAGCGGATGTACTGAGTGGCGCCGATCTCGGTTGGCCACTGGAAGAGGTCGGATTCGATGACGCCCTTTAGGTTGGTGTGTGCGTAGAGTGTGTTGCCGTTAAGAAGATCGTTAGGGTTGTGTTCCGCTTCGTGGACGATATCGATAAGGAAGTGTTTTTGAAGGATGAGGGCGATGAGTGTGGTTAGATAGGTGTGGCGGATGAAAAGCCAATCGGCATCGTCGGGATCGCCGGTGGAATCTTGTCCAAGGGCAACTTCGAGGAGGTCTTGCCAGAGTTTGCGCTTTACCGCAACAGTGGGGTTGTCTCGGTTCGCATCGTGCGCGTCTTTCAACAGGGCTGTGGCTTGTTTGAGCAGGTCGCTGCCGCCGGCGAGATGCTTGGTGAGAGTATCGGGGCTCGGCGCGATGTTCTGCGCGTCGGTATCGAAGATGTCGTAGAGATACTCTCGGAGCAGCGGGCCTTGGTTGGAACGCTCAAAGGTGCGCGCCCGGTTCCGGGATATTTTGGGCAGTATGCTTTCGCCGATGTTGCGCTTCAGGTAATGCTGGCCGTCGGTCAGGATGCCGTTCTCGATACCCCAACCAGCTTTGCTCGACTCCAGCAGATAGCCGTCGAGTTGCTTCACATAGTTCGGATCGATTTGTCCGTTGACGATGAGGTTTCGTTTGAACTCGATGTAGGTGTTGCGCGTGTACATATCGACGCGCTTGATGCTGTCGGTAGACGGTGGGACTTCGGTCTTGATTTCCTTTGCGTCGGCGATGATGCCGGTGTGCAGGGCGAAGTCGCGAAAAGCGTCGCGGATGTCGTTTTCAGAATCGCCGTCGTCTCGACGATCCAAGATGTTGCCGAGGTACTCGATAGATGCATCGTTGGCGGCATCGAGTTGAGTGGGTTGTGTTTGGGAAAAAGGCAACTCGCGTGCCTATCCTTTTATTTCAATCACCGATCACGCCCTTGAGTTGCTCGACGGTGATGTTGGCTCCGCTGGCTATTAGGACTACTCGTTTGCCTTTGATTTGGTCGCGGATTTTGTGGGATGCTGCTAGGGGGGTGGCTCCGGCGTGTTCGACGAGGGATCGAGTTGCGGCGATCATGTTCACGATGGCGTGTTGGATGTCTTGTTCGGAGACGAGGATGAAGTCGTGGAGGTATTTGCGGAGCATGCCGACGGGGTAGTCGTAGGATGATCCGGTGGCGAGGCCTTCGGCGGCGGTTTGCATCTTGGCGTCGACTGTAGGGCCTTCTTGCTTTTCCCACGACAGGTAGACCGATGGTGCCGCGTCGGATTGGACGCCGATGACTTTGGTTTTCGGAGAGAGGGAACGCGAAACGACGCTTGCGCCGCAGGCTCCGCTGCCCGCGCCGACGGGTACGATGATGTAGTCGATGTCGTCGAGGTCTTCGTGGATTTCGAGGCTGTAGGTGCCGACGCCGGCGACGAGGTATGGTTCGTTGGCGGCGTGGATGTAGCGCATGCCTTCTTCGCGGGCGAAGAGCTCGGAGTAGATGCGAGCATCGTCAAAGATTGGCCCGTGTTCGATGACCTCTGCGCCCATGCTGCGCATCGATGCCACCTTGGCGGGGTTTGCACCGACGGGCACGAAGACGGTACATTTCGCTCCGAACTGTTGGGCGGCGTAAGCGATCGACTGTCCGTGATTGCCGGAGCTGGCGGTGACGAAACCGAGGGCGCGTTCCTCTGGAGTAGTGCGGGAGACGAGGTTGATGCCGCCTCGGACTTTGAAGGCTCCGAGCAACTGCATGTTCTCGTGCTTGACCCAGACGTCCGCGTCGAGCATGTCGCAGAGGATCGGGACGCGTCGCAGAGGTGTGCGGTGGACGTAGCCAGAAATCTTGCGCCGCGCGTCGTAGACGTCAGCGATTGTGGGCTCGGGTAGGGGGCTAAGGGACATTGCGGCTCCTGGAAGATATTCGCGAAACCCTCCCCCTTGATGTCCAAGGGGGAATTGAAGGGGGTTTTAGATGAGCGATGTTGTGAACCCCCTGCGTCTCGCTGTGCTCGACGCGTCCCCCTTTTGCTGCGCAAAAAGGGGAGGGATCAGGATTTTAGGGATATCTTGCTCCTAGTTGATTTGCAAGGTTTCACGTCTCGATTCTAAAGCGCGGTGAAATATACTGTTTCACATCTGCTTCAACCCTTATCTCGGCATTTAAACCAAAGCAAAACTCACTTGGCTACCACGGATACTCCCGACGGTACGACTAGGCTATCGCCTTCCAGCGCCGAGACGATCACCCAGCCGGCACCCGCCGATCAACCCTCACCCGCCCCGTCAACCCCTTCCGCGGCTCAGACGGGATGGCTGACACGTACGTTTGAGTCGCTCGGACACCGCGACTACCGGATGATGTGGATCAGCATGTTCCTGTCTATGGGCGGGTTCAACATGTTGATGCTGGCGCGGGGCATTCTGATCTACGACCTCACCGGCGATGCTCAGAAGACGGCGTTGGTATCGATCGGTTGGGCGCCCGGATTGTTGATCATGTCGCTGTTCGGCGGTGTTTTGGGCGACCGTATGGAACGGAGGAGGTTGATTCAGCTCTCCCAGTTCGCTAACGCCTGTTTCGCCGTAACGGTAGGTTTCCTGATTTTGACGAACGTCATCGAGTGGTGGCATTTGATGATCGTGTCGACGTTGCAGGGATGCGTGTTCGCTTTGCAGATTCCGGCGCGGACGGCCGCGATGTCGCAACTCGTTCCCAAGTCGTTGATCGGAAACGCGATGGCGCTCAACGCGACGGCGATGACGATGATGAGCATCGCCGCGCCGGCAGTGGGCGGCGTGCTCTACGAGATGATCCAGCCCGAAGGCGTCTACTTCGTCGTCACGGTGATGATGTTCTTGGCTATGGGTTTCACGACATTGCTGCCGAAGATGTACCCGGATGAACGCCAAACGAAGCAGAAGGAATCGCCGCTTCTCAACATCAAGCGAGGCATTATCTACGCGGCGCGCAACCGGCTTGTGCGGGTGCTTCTCATCCAGTCTGTGATCATCGCGATGCTATCAATGCCGTTCAGGATGCTGGTCCCGGTCTTCGCGAAGGACCTTTACGGCTCCGAGCCGAGCGAGGTCGGGTGGATAGCGACGATGGCTGGTTTCGGAGGAATTGCGGCTTCGATGGGTGTCGCGAGCCTCCGTGCCGGTCAGCATCGCGGCTGGGTGATCCTGTTATCGCCGGTCATCTCGGCGATCTCGATCTTCGTCATCGGTGCTTTACCGTGGTACTGGATCGGCATGATCTTCTTCATAGGAGTCGGATTCGGCGAATCGATCCGTTGGGCGCTGGGCCAGGCGCTGGTTGTTGAACACGCCAACCCGCGATATCGGGCCCGTATGACGAGCCTGACGATGATGACCTACGGCCTGATACCGATCGCTGCGGTTCCGGTGGGTTGGCTCGTCAACAACGTCGGCGTTCAAGAGACGGTCATCGGCATGGCGGTCATCCTGTTCGTCGCTGGAGCCTTCTTCATCGCGGTCAGCAAATCGGTGAGGAATTTGGATTAGGGACGCTCCGCGTATCCTTGGGCATACCCCGCTTACATCGCTTCGTTCGTTCGCGCCCCTTTCGCAGGGCGAAAGGGGCTGGTAATGGCGGTGGTGTAAACTTCGCTTGATGTTCGGCGAAGTTCTACATGGCATTAAAAGCGCATAAGCCTACAGTTCGTCATCTCAGACCCCACGCTGTTTCGACCCGCATGAGATTGCGCGGGCGTAGCGTCGCGCGTAGAACATTCCAATCCCTCGGCAACCCTGAGTATCGTCGATTCTGGGTCAGCCTGATCGTCTTGATGGCTGGCGTGAACATGCAGATGATGGCGCGTGCGCAGGTTGCTTGGGATCTGACGAGCGACACGTTCATGCTGGCTTTGGTGGGGTCGGCATTCGCTCCTCCGATCTTGATCTTTTCGGTGTTCGGCGGCACGTTCGCCGACCGTTGGAACCGAAAGAAGATGATCCAGTATAGCCAGCTAGCGATTATGTGCATCGCAGGTTTGGTGGGTATTGCCATCCACACCGGGGTGATTTCGATCTGGATCCTGATGCTCGCGGGTTTTGCTCAGGGAATGGGTTGGTCGTTCTTAATGCCGGCGCGGCAGGCTGTCATCCCTCAGCTGGTCAGCAAGAACGAGATCACGAACGCGATCGCTTTGAGTGCGTCAGGAATGGCGTTGATGACCTTGTCGGGACCGGGACTAGGAGGGCTGGCTTACGGTTGGCTCGGAGCTGCAAACACCTATTTCATCATCACCGGCTTGATGCTGGTCGCGTTCCTGATGATGACCAGCGTTAAGGTGACGAGTGATGCTGGGCCGAGCAAGCATCGTGAGAACGTCTTGAATGATGTGTGGGACGGATTGAAATACTCGGCTCGCAACAGGACGATCCTGATCCTCTTCCTGCTTCTACTTGCGACGACAATGACTTCGATGTCGTTCCGCTCGTTGATGCCGGCGCAGGTCGACTTGATATTCGGAGGCGGTCCGAGACAGTTGGGCATACTGATGAGCATGATCGGAGTCGGCGCGTTGCTTGGATCGCTCTTTATCGCCGGACTCACCGAAAATGTCAGACGCGGTGTCGTGTTGCTGGCGTGCACAGGTTTGTCTGCGGCGGCGATTTTGGTCTCAACTTTCGTGGCGTTTTTCGTTATCGCAATGTTCGCCATGGCCGTGTTGGGATTGGGCGATGCTGGCCGTCGTTCGTTAAATGCGTCGATGTTGATGGAACAGGCGGATGAGGAGCACCGCGGCCGCGTGATGGGCATCTACATGCTGAACTTCGGGTTGACGCCGATCGGGGCGATACCTTTAGGCATATTGGCTGAACAGACGGATATTCGCGTCGCGTTCGCGGTCGCCGGCATCATTCTCGCGGTGGCCGTGCTGTTGACTTGGGTGTTGACGCCGCGGATCAGAAACCTATAAATTGCGTTCGCCGGTAACCAGTGCGAGATTGAGTGGTCGGAGATACACTCGCCGCACATTTCAGTCGCTGTCAAACCCGGAGTTTCGCCGTTTCTGGTTCAGCCTGATATTCCTCATGGCTGGCATAAACATGCAGATGCTGGCACGCGGTCAGTTGGCGTGGGAATTGACGAGCGATGTGTTCTTGGTGGCGCTGGTTAGTTCGGGATTCGCGCCGCCGATCTTGTTGTTCTCGCTGTTCGGTGGTACGCTCGCCGATCGCTGGAACCGACGACGAATGATCCAATATTCGCAACTCGTGGTTAGCTTGGTCGCAGGGCTAGTCGGCGTCTCGATCGTCACGGGGATGGTGAATATCTGGATACTGTTCGGCGCAGCTTTGACTCAAGGTTTTTGCTGGTCGTTCATGATGCCGGCGCGTCAGGCGATCATCCCGCAACTGGTAGGAGAGCGGGAGATCACAAACGCCATTGCGCTAAACGCTTCTGGCATGGCGCTAATGACTCTTTCTGGACCTGGGCTCGGCGGCTTGGCATATTCGGCATTCGGCCCCGCGACTACGTATTTCGTGATGGCAGCCCTGATGTTTGTGGCGTTCCTGTTGATGACAACCGTCAAAGTGGAGGGCATTCCGGCGGCGCGGCGGAGGCGAGAAAACATGTTCAGTTCGATATGGGACGGGCTCAAATACTCGTATGGCAATTCAACCATCTTCGTGTTGTTGCTGCTGACGTTGGCGACCACCATGACGTCGCAATCGTTCCGACAGTTGATGCCGGCTCAGGTTGATTTGATATTTGGGGGCGGTCCGACTCAATTGGGCGTCTTGATGAGCATGATCGGCGTCGGCGCGCTGCTCGGCTCGTTGTTCATGGCCGGGATGACCGAGAACATGAAACGCGGAGTGGTCTTGTTGGTGGCCAGTGGATTGTCGGCGGTTGCGATTCTCGTCTCAACGTACGTCACGGTCCTTTTGATAGCGATTTTCGCTATGCTGGTGCTGGGAATTGGAGATTCGGGACGGCGGGCGTTGAATTCCGGATTGCTGTTGGAACAAGCGGATGCGGAGCATAGGGGCAGGGTTATGGGGATCTATATGCTGAACTTCGGATTGCGTCCGATAGGCGCGATACCGCTGGGCATCTTGGCTGAACGGACGAGCATTCAGGTGGCATTCGCAATTGCGGGGATCGTGTTGGCGGTGAGCGTGATCGCGACGTGGGTATTTGCGCCCTTCATACGACGTCTGTGACATCAGGTCGGATCGTTCCGCGCATTAACCTAGAAGTGTAGGACGAAGCCGCGTACGAATGACCGCTAGAAAACTCTAATGCCTATCAAAGTGATGCCAGGTGCGTTGGCTTCGCGCGTTGCGGCTGGTGAGGTGGTGGAGCGGCCGGCTTCGGTTGTGAAGGAGTTGATCGAGAATTCGCTGGATGCAGGCGCGAGTCGGATCGATGTTGAGTTGCAGGGCGGCGGGAGGAGTTTGATACGTGTTGTGGATGATGGCCACGGGATTCCGGCGGGTGAATTAGGTTTGGCTTTCGAGCGATTCGCCACCAGCAAGGTGGACGAGTCGAGTGATCTTGTGGCGATACCAACTTTGGGTTTCCGCGGAGAGGCGCTGCCGTCGATAGCTGCGGTGGCGGATGTGACGGCGGTTTCGAGGCATGTCGAATCGGAGAGCGGCGCTGAGTGCAATGTCACTTTCGGGTCTGAGGCGCAAGTTCTCGCCGCTGGTGCACCGGTTGGAACCTCGGTGACCGTGCGGCAGCTGTTTCGGAATGTGCCGGCTCGATTGAAATTCCTTAGCAGCCCGTCTGCTGAATCAGCACGCGTTGCAACGCTTGTCGGTCAGATGGCGTTGATCCGGAGCGATGTGAAGTTTCGACTGACCGTTGACGGTGCCGTTCGGGTGAACACGCCGGGCGATTTCGACGATGCAGCGGCCCTAGCAGCGGTTTACCGCGTCAAGGATCCGGCGAATCTAGTCAATCTTCAACCCGATCCCGGCGCGGCGTTCAGCGCAGGCGGTGCTATCGGGTTACCCAGCTTGAACTACGGAAGGCGTACGCACATCACGGTCGCCGTTAATGGGCGGTTGGTTCAGTCATATCGTCTGACGTACGCGATCGAGCGAGGCTACCACGGTTTTCTGCCGGACAAGAGATTCCCGATGGCGTTGATCAAAGCTTCGGCTCCACTTGAGGATGTCGATGTCAATGTGCATCCCCAGAAGACGGAGGTGAGGTTCCGGCGCGAGGGGTTGATGTTCTCAGTTATCGAGACGGCGGTTAAAGAAACGCTTGGTACGCGTGCTCCGGTTCGGCAATTCTCCGATTCTCGGATCGCGTCGTCGTTGACGACGTCACTCGAGGGTGCATTTGCGATGCGGAGGAGCGCTGACTCACCTGCGCAGGTTGAGACTGTGAATGGGGATGCGTCGACAAGCGCAGGCGCAACGGCGGCATTTCAAGAACACATGGACAAGCCAGCTCCGGGTTCCGTCGGAAGGTCCGGTCAACAATCGACCTGGGACAACAGGCCGGATGGGCGGTCGGACAGCGTGTCGTCTCGACGCCACCGCGATGTATTGCCCGGCTTGCGGGTTCTGGGTCAGGCGCAATTGACGTATATCGTCGCCGAGGATGCGAGCGGCGTCTTCTTAATCGATCAGCACGCTGCCCACGAGCGGGTCAAGTTTGAGGAGATAAAGGCACGGCATGTTGCGCGGTCAGTCGATTCGCAACTGCTTCTGGCACCTCAATCCGTCGAACTGTCGCCTCAACACCAGGTGATCTACAGCGAAGGTGCCGAATGGTTCGCAGATGCTGGTTGGGACATTGAGCCGTTCGGAGGCGATTCAATCTTGATACGTGCCATCCCTCAGATCTTGGTGGAACGGGCCGCCGGAGATGCGAATGGCGCCGAAAAAGCGTTCCTGAAGGTATTGGACGAAGTAACTCAACCGGTCAGCGGTGGCAACAATGGTGAATCGATGCCATGGTCGGAGCGGTTATTGGCTACCATGGCGTGTCACGCCGCCGTTAGGGCTGGTGATGCGCTGACATTGGAGAGTTGTGAGGAGATCGTGCGGCTGCTTCAGGAATGCGAGCATCCTCAGTCATGCCCACACGGCAGGCCGACGATGTTGCTGCTGACCGGCGAGGCGTTGGAGCGGGAGTTCGAGCGGCGGTAGGGCACATGGAGTGTCAGACACGCGATCTCGCCAATTGAGTTTCGGCGTTCATCGAACCGATAAAATCGAGTTCAAGCATTGACGCGTCCGAATTGGTTGGGCATCAATTGAACACCGAAGCCAATCGAAGCGGCGGTTCTGATGCGGGACTGAACCCGCTCCGCCGTCTTCAGATATTTCTCGAAACGATCAAGTTCGAACATTCGATCTTTGCCCTCCCGTTTGCTATCGCTGCTGCGTTCATGGTTGCGGAGGGTTGGCCGGATTGGATCGCGTTCGGATGGGTGATCGTGGCGATGGTGACGTTGAGGACGTTTGCGATGGCGGCGAACCGGATATTGGACGCGGAGATCGACCGGCGGAATCCGCGTACCGCTGATCGTGCCTTGGCCCGCGGGATTATCGGTAAGCCGGAAGTGATCGGCTACATGGTCGTATCCGCAGTCGTTTTTGTCGTTGCGGCATGGCAGCTCGATCCATTGGCATTGTTGCTATCGCCGATACCCATCTTAGTGGCGTTCACGTACCCGTATCTGAAGCGGTTCACGTGGTTGGCGCACTTCGGGATCGGCGCCGTCTATGTAATCGTCCCGCCAGCCGTTTCGATCGCGATGACCGGTACCATGCCAATTGAATTCGTGCTGCTGGGGATTGCCGCGTTGATGTGGGTTTCTGGTTTCGACGTGTTGTACGCGATCGCGGACATCGAATTCGATCGTGCCAACGGGCTCCATTCGATCCCGGCGCGGTTCGGGGTCAAGAGGTCTTTGACTATCGCCAAAGCGTTGCATTTAGTAACCCTGGTGTTCCTGGTCTTGACGGTATTGACTGGGGGCGGCGGGATTTTGGCGTCGTTAGGAATCTTAGGTGTGGGAATATTGTTCGCATACGAACATTCGCTCGTGAAGGAGGACGACCTGTCAAAACTGAACATGGCGTTTTTCACGATGAACGGCATCATCGCAGTCGTATTCGCTGCATTCGTCGTGCTCGACGAGTTGCTGATCGGTTGACCAGATGGCGCGTTACATCGTAGGCATTTCGGGCGCGAGCGGCGCTCCGTATGTGAGGCGGGTGTTGCAGGCGCTCGTCAACAGCGATCATGTGTTGGATTTGGTTGTGACTCAGTCTGGCGCGAAGGTTCTGGAAGTGGAAGAGGGGGTCAAACTCAAGGGAGATGCTGGTTCCGATTTCGGCGAACTCTCCCGGTGGCTCGATTCCGACATGGCGAATCGTGACGGTTTCCAATGGCATCATGCGGAGAATGTTGCGGCCGACATAGCCAGCGGTTCGTGCCATGTCGACGGAATGCTCGTGGCACCTTGCAGTGGTGGCACGTTGGCGCGCATCGCAAACGGGATGTCGCAGAGCCTTTTGGAACGCGCGGCGGATGTGACGTTGAAGGAGAAGCGACGGTTGATTTTGATGACGCGGGAGACACCGTTGAGTTTGATTCACCTCCGCAACATGGTCGCTGTGACCGAAGCGGGAGCGATCGTGTTGCCTGCGTCCCCGGGTTTCTACCACAATCCCGAGACGATCCAGGACTTGATCGACATGGTCGCTGGTCGCATCCTTTATCACTTGGGTTTGGAGAGTGATCTGCTCCAGGTCTGGGGCGGACGATAGAGTCTGGCGGCATGGCATTCACTGACATGCAGTCTTTCATGCGCGTCTTGGAGCGTCGTGGACTGTTGAAGCGCGTGTCAATTCCAGTCGATGCCGAATTGGAGGTTACCGAGATCGCCACCCGTCTCGTGAAGGAGGGCGGTCCTGCGGTGCTGTTTGAGAACGTAGATGGGGCTTCGTATCCGTTAGTGGTGAATCTGCTCGGAACCATGGAACGGATCGAGATCGGATTGGGAAGGCATCCTGAAGAAATCGGAGAGAACCTCATCACCTTTTTGGAAGATGTGAACCCGCCATCCATAGCTTCGATCTGGCGAAACCGGGGTTCAGCCCTCAACCTGCTCAACGTTCGTCCCGGACGCTCGTTGAGCGCGAGGGCACAACAGGTTGTCGAGACATCGCCGGATCTGTCGCAGATGCCGATACTCAAGTGTTGGCCGGAGGATGGCGGGCGCTTCATCACGTTGCCGTTGGTCAGGACGCGGGATCCGGCGACGGGGGCTCACAATATGGGCATTTATCGGATGCAGGTGTACGACAAGTCGACCACCGGTATGCACATGCAGATACAGAAGGGCGGCGCGTTCCATCACGTCGATGCCGAACGGGAGTCGAAGCCGTTGGACATCGCGGTGGCGCTTGGGGGAGACCCGGCGTTGATGCTCTCGGCGATCATACCGTTGCCGGAAGGTATCGACGAAGCCGGTTTTGCGGGTGTGATGCGCGGCCGTCCGACGCCGATGACCAAGGCGAAGACGGTTGACGTCCGAGTCCCGGCTCACGCCGAGTTCGTGATAGAAGGGCAGCTGCAACCGGGTGAGAGGCGTCTGGAGGGTCCGTTCGGGGATCACTTCGGGCACTATTCTGGCGCCGCCGATTTTCCGGTATTTCACATCAACACCATCACCCGAAAGCGGAATCCGGTTTACCCGGCCACGGTTGTCGGTAAACCGCCGCAGGAGGACCGCGCTTTAGGAGACGCCGCGCAACTGGCGACCAAGCCGTTGATCCGGTTGATGCGCAAGGAAGTGCGGGACATGTGGTCCTACTACGAATCGGGTTTCCACAACCTGCTCGTGGTGTCGGTCGATAGTCGCTACTCGCGCGAACAGATGAAGACGGCGTTCGGTATTTTGGGTGAGGGACAGTTGTCGCTTACGAAGGTGATGGTCTTAGTTGACGCGAACACCGATCCGTCAGACATTACATCCGTTGCGCGGGCAATATCGCGCAACTTCCGAGTTGAGACGGATTTCCGATTGCTAGCGCGCACGGCGCAGGACACGTTGGACTTCACGGGGGACGCGTTCCAACACGGTTCGAAGATGGTGCTCGACGCGACTGGCTACGGGCATGAACCGGAACGCATCAACGGCTCTCAACTGCGCTTCGATCCCGCGACGCTATCATCGGCGATTGCGAAGCATCGACTCATCTGCGACAACATCTTGGTGGTGCAGGTGAAGAGCGGCTGCTCGGAGCAACGGGCACTATTGGAACGCGCAGTGAATGATCCGCGTGCGAAGTCTCTGAAGTCGATAGTGCTGGTTTCAGACGATGTTGATATCGAGGACGACGTTGAGTTGATCTGGGGGATTTTCACACGCTTTGACTGTGCACTGGACGTCGTTTTCACCGAGCAGCGCTTCGTCGGCATAACGCCGGTATACAGTGGGGTGATGGGGATTGACGCGACTTGGAAGCCGGGGTATCAAAAGCCGTTGGAGATGGATCCGGAAATCGTGCGTTTGGTAGATCGTCGTTGGAGTGAATACTGGGGTTGAAGGTGATTGGCTGATGCCGACGTCGGTATGAGCGTTCGGGACGTTCAATGCAACGGGCCGCAGCGCCGTCTTCAGACTGCGCGTACTGTAGTATACAGATGTTATGGTGTACGGTGATGATTAAAGACGCATTTTGAGACCGGAATGGCGATGGCGACAAACAGCGACGTAGACACGCGGATGACGATCCTCGAGACGGAATTTCGCACGGAACTCAAGCATTTGGCGACCAAGGCTGACCTTGAGCGCCTAAAGATTCAGATACTGTTCATCAACATCACCGTTGTCGGAATTGCCACCGGTATCATCGTAGCGGCAGTGCGTTTCTGGCAATAGGGCGTATTGCCAACCTCAGAGTTTCGCAAAGACCGCTAATGGTCCGAAGTTTTGACCAACTGATCCTTGACTAGCTCGCGCGCTTTGTCTTGGTTGTCGGTGCTGAGGGATACTGTGGTGTGGCCGTGGGCTCGGTTTATGATGTGCAGGCTATGGATGTTGATGTCGTGGTCGCGGAATCTCTCTGCGACTTTGGCTAGGGCTCCCGGTTCGTCGGGCATGGTGATCACCAGGGTTTCGTCAGTCATCGCTTTGTAGCCCGCATCCGCCAACCACCACAGCGCCTTGTCGTGATCTTCATCCTCAGTGGTGACGAATATGACGCCCGAATCTTCCATCACTTCGGTGCTGAGGCTCAGAATGTTTATGCCGTTTTTGGATAAGACGCTGGTTACGCCGGCGATGACGCCGACTTCGTTTTCTACGTTGATGGTGATTTGCTTCACGAGGTAACTGGTCTCCTTGTGTCAGATCGTGGTGCGAGGGTTCGCGACGCAATCCGCAACCGCAGCGTCAATCTTTTCGCGGGTTACATTGGGCACAGTGATGATGTGGGCGACGTTCTCGTAAGGCGCCATCTGCCACTTGTTGACGACCGCGTCGGCGGGGCGTGGGAAGACGACGGTGATGGAGTTTTTGTTGCGCCAAGCCGGTATGCCGTTTTCGTTGAACCTGTCCACGGCGTACTGCGCGACTTCCAGTGATTCGTGGACGATCCCTCGGAAGCCCTCCAGACCGTGTTGTTCGAATGCGTACCAGAGCATCAATGGCGTCATGGCGCTGCGAGATCCTGAAAGGGTCGTGTCCATGGCCCCGACATACTCGATAGATCTGGCGACTCGACCCACGTAGTCGCTCTTAGTCAGGACGACGCCGCTCGGAAGGGGTGATCCGATCATCTTGTGTCCGCTGATGGCGATCGAATCTATGCCAGCGTCGAAGCCATAGGGTTGCGGGTCATCGACAAATGGCAGGATCATGCCGCTGAGGGCTGCATCGGCGTGGATGTAGCTGCTGGAGATGGCGAGATCGTCGAAGATATCTCGGATTTTGTCGAGATTGTCTACCGCGCCTTTCATCGTCGTTCCAATGTTGGCCATCACAACCACCGGGAGGTGGCGATTGATGCGGATTGTCTCACGCAGGTCGTCGTAGTCAATCTCCCCGTTGTCCAGACTTCGAATCATGATGTTGCGGTAGTTGAGCACTCGCAGGTTCTTGCGGACGCTGTAGTGTGTGTCCTGCGAGAAGTAGACGACGGCTTCGGGGAACATCTCGCGTGCGATGTAGAGCCCGTACATGTTTCCCTCGGTGCCGCCGGAAGTGACGTAGCCCCAGGTCTCATCTGGCGAGTGCCTCATCAGATTCGCGAAGGTGGTGACGACTTCCTTCTCGAATTCATGGGTGTTGACGCGGTAAAGGCTGTCGTGGAAGGGATCGCCGACGTTGTTCGCGCTGTGCTGGAGCAGGGGATACAGCGGCGAATAATCGAAACACTGATTGGTCGGATATCCGATTTGGTGCCACGACAGGTCGTTCAATCGATCGAACAGATCGTCGATGCGCTTCTGTGTGGGTGGTGATGTTTCAGGCATTCTCCGAATTCCTCGGAAATGTTCGTCTGCCAATGAGGTTTCTGATTCTGATGGTAACGAACAGAACGCGCTATGTTCGAGGCGCTTGGCGAATGCGAGTTCTGGCGACTTGAAGCGGGAAAAGGATACTGCGCTGTTTCGGCATTAGCGCGATGATAGAGAATAGAAGCTGCGAGAGTTCGCAATCACCGTCATTCAAGAAAGCGGTCCGCATATGGCGTTGGCAACGACAGTCGCAAACGGCAAGGCGACATCAACACCTCGAGATACCGGCGGCAACGGCCAGATCGATGCCCCCGACATCTTGATATCCGATCCTGAACTCGAATCGATTTGGGAGAAGGTGAAACACGGCCAACGACTATCGGCTGACGATGGGGTAAAAATCCTCGAAACGGATGATTTTTCGGCTATCGGCCTTATGGCAGATTTTGCCAAACGCAAGGTTTCAGGCGAAAAGGTCTACTTCGTGCTGAACCGGCACCTCAACCCGACGAATATTTGTGTCCTTTCGTGCAAATTCTGCGACTATGCCAAGAAACCGGGTGCGGAAGGCGCGTACGAGATGACGATGGAGCAGATGCTCGATCATCTTGACGACGACATCCGCGAGTTGCACGTCGTGGGCGGGCATCATCCTACCTGGCCGTTCAAGTTTTACGTGGAGATGATCCGCGAACTTCACAACGCGCGGCCTGATGTGCAGATAAAGGCATTCACCGCTTCAGAAATTGACTACTTCTGGCGTAGGTGGAAGGTTCCACCGGAAGAATCGTTAGCCATATTCAAGGAAGCAGGGCTGTCGTCGATGCCAGGCGGGGGCGCTGAAGTGTTTTCGGACCGTATCCACAAACTGTTGCTGCCGGGGAAGGCGAAGGCGGACAGGTGGTTGGAGATACATCGGATCGCACACGGAATGGGCATCAAGAGTAACTGCACGATCCTTTACGGCCACGTCGAAACGTTCCGCGAGCGGATTGACCACCTGATCCTGTTAAGGGAACTGCAAGATGAAACCGACGGTTTCTTGGCTCTGATCCCGCTCGAGTACCAAGTCGGCTACACCAAGTTGCGGCCTAGGCACACGCCGCCGATGGATGACTTGAAGATGATCGCGGCATCAAGGTTAATTCTTGACAACGTGATGGCGATCAAGGCCTATTGGGTCATGCTGGGCGAAGCGACCGCAGGTATCGGCCTGAATTTCGGTGCCAACGACTTGGACGGGACGATTGGCAAGGAACGGATAGCCCACGCCGCTCTCGCGGATTCGCCAGCGGGAGTCGCTCGGCGCAGCATGGTTGCATCTATCAAAGACGCGGGGCGTGTGCCAGTTGAACGTGACGCTCTATATAACGAAATCGCGGTCTACAACTGAGTCCGGCGCGATGAATGTACCTCATCCGTTCCCCTATCAAGGAAGCAAGCGCAGGATTGCGAAATTCATTCTGCCCCACTTTCCACACTATGTGGATCACCTTTATGAGCCGTTTTGCGGGTCAGCGGCGATTACGCTAGCCGCTGCTTCCGAATGGAGAGCGAAACGGTATTGGATCAGTGATTCGAATCACTCGTTGATGGAACTCTGGTCCGAGATTCTTGAGCATCCAAGACGACTGGCTGACGACTACCGGGTGATGTGGAACGCGCAAGCCGACGATCCGAAAGCGTATTTCTATAGTGTTCGAGAGAACTTCAACCGGAATCCAAGCCCGCATCTACTCTTGTACCTCCTATCCAGAATCGTCAAGGGATCAATCCGATATGGCCGCAATGGCAATTTCAACCAGTCGCCAGACAACCGAAGACTAGGTATGCATCCGGATAAGATGGCGAGCCAATTGTTCGCTACGTCGTCTTTGATGCGTGGCAGGTGCAAGGCGACATCATGTGATTTTAGGGAGGCTATTGAACGCGCTGCGTCGAGTGACTTGGTTTACATGGACCCGCCTTATCAGGGAACGTCAGAATTCGGAGACCCACGCTACCATCGCGGATTGGCGTTCAACGAGTTCGTTGACGCGTTGGACAGCATGAATCGTCGAGATATCAGTTACATCGTGAGTTACGACGGGTGGACAGGTGACAAACAGCATGGTTCGTTGTTGCCCACTGATCTCGATCTCACCCGAATTTCCATCGATGCGGGGCGTTCGACTCAATCGACTTTATTGGGCGGCGATGATCGAACGGTTGAATCGCTCTATCTTTCGCCATTCCTTGCAAAAAAACTTGCCGATGCGTCGGACGCAGTCTTGATGTTCAGGTAGTTATGGCATCAGAAGACATTTCACCCGAAATCCTTGAACTTCTGTCTACAGTGACAGGCAAACGTGCAAGGACGGTGGTCGACCACATCCTTGCGAACGGTCACATAACCAGCGAGGATCTCGCCACAATCTATGGATACAACCATCCACCAAGAGCGATTCGAGATGTCCGCGAACAGGGGATTCCGATCGAAACTCGTAGTGTAACCAACGCAGATGGTCGCCGAATTGCGGAGTACAGATTTGGTGATTTCGCCGAGGCTCGCCCCCAAATCTTGCAAGGGAGAACTGTCCTTTCACGCAAACTGAAATCTGAACTACTCGAAGCAAACGGAGCGCGTTGTAACGTTTACCTTGAGGCAACGCCTGATTCGGAACTGCAAATCGACCACCGCATACCCTTTCACATCGCGGGTGAACACGATGTGACATCGGTTGATGGTTACCAATTACTTTGTAGATCTGCAAATCGCGATAAGTCGTGGTATTGCGAGCATTGTCCGAATTGGGAAACCCGTGACGAACAGGTCTGCAAAACGTGCTACTGGGCATACCCAGAATCGTATAGCCACGTTGCTACTCGGCAGATCAGAAGATTGGACATCATTTGGCAGCAAGACGAGATCGGTGACTTTGAGGATGCCCGAAAGCGTGCCTCAGAGGCTCGATTGGAGATGGCACAGTACGTAAAGCAATTACTCAGAACAACCCGCGACGATGATTACAAGGCAGTTTAGTAGCGGTGGATCGTCCCTTGTCAACGGCCAATGATTGCTCGATCCATTGGCGCATCGGCTACATGCCGTACCTCAATTCCGCCGTTTTTTATGCCCGGTTGGAAGGTGACTGGTTCGATCTCGTGGAACTGCCGCCTAGGAACATGGCCGCCGAGATGCAGCAAGGGAGATTGGATGCAGGACCTTTGCCAATCGCGGAGGTGATGAGGATGAAATCGACGGTCGTACAAGGGTCCTTGGGCGTGGCGGTCGATGGATTTGCGAAGAGCGTGTTGTTGTTTAGCTCTGTTCCTGTCGAAGAGTTGTCAGGCAAATCGGTTGCGGTAACTGGGCACACATCCACATCGGTGCAATTGCTACGGATTCTGTTGTCGGATCATTGGGGCGTTGCGAACGTGGGATTGCGCGGTCCTGATGAGGGGTGTGATGCCGAATTGTTGATCGGGGACGCGGCGTTAAGGAGGGTATATGGCCCGGACGAAAGCCGTTTCACCTACGATTTATCATGGGAATGGAAGAAACTCACGGGTTTGCCGTTCGTTTTCGCGAGATGGGTCGCAAGAGGTAATGCGACGAAACCCGAACTGGGCAGGTTTGCCGAGGCGTTGCATCGGTCTTTCTCGTACGGTATGTCTCACTTGAGCGATATTGCGAACCAAGAATCGGTACCTGGTATGTCAGGCCAGGATGCATTGTCATACGTCGGTAACTTCACATACGAGTTGGGAGAGACTGAGATCGCCGCTATTGATGAATTCCAGTCGAGACTGAGCATGTTGCCGGAATGGCGACCGGACGTGATCCCATATCCGGTGGACGCATAGACACGCGGGAGAACACGCGGATGATCAACGAGATACGCGCCAAGGTCTTAAGCAATGATCGGATCGACTCAGACGAGGGATTACAACTGTTGCGCGACGCAGACCTTTTGGATCTCGCCCCTCTCGCGACCCATGTGAAAAACCTCCATAACGTGCCTGATCGTGTCACGTACGTCATAGACACGAACCTCAACTACACGAATCTATGCGACGCGTATTGCTCGTTCTGCGCGTTCTACCGGACCGATCCGTCAGATCCATCCGCGTACACCTATTCGGTCGAACAGATCATGGAAAAAGTGGGCAGGGCTGCTGAGAGAGGCGTCACCACGGTATTGATGCAGGGCGGACTGAACGATGCGTTACCGTACGAGTACTACTTGGATATGGTTCGCGAGACGGTTCGACTTTACCCTCAGGTGATGCCGCACTATTGGTCTGCGCCCGAAATCTGGCAGATGTGCGAAGTTTCCGGCAAGTCGCCGCGTGAGGTCATGCAGGACCTATGGGACGCGGGGCAGCGGACGATGCCTGGTGGCGGCTCCGAGATTCTCAACAACCGCGTCAAACAGATCGTCTCGCGGTTCGCGCCCAAAGACACGTGGGAGCAGTGGAACGAGGTCCACGAGGCGGCTCATGAAGTCGGGTTCAAAACGACAGCGACGATGATGTACGGGCATGTCGAGACCGACGAAGAGATTGTCGAGACGTTGCAGCATATCCGCGATGTCCAAGACCTTGCGAATGCCAATCCTTCGAACGATGGCGGTTTCACAGCATTCATTCCGTGGTCGTACAAGCGCGAAAACACAGCTCTAGGCAAACAGGTGGAAACAGAGGCTGGCGCAAATCAATATCTGCGGATAATTGCGTTGAGCCGCATCTTCTTGGACAACGTTCCCCATATACAAGCGTCATGGTTCTCGGAAGGTCGCAAGACGGGGCAGGTCGCGTTGCACTTTGGAGCTGATGATTTCGGCGGAACATTGTTTGACGAGAACGTGATGCTCGCGGCGGGTTTCTACAACCGCACTACAGAAGGTGAGGTCCGTGAGTTGATTTCAGACGCCGGTTTCCGCCCAGCTCAAAGATTGACGAACTATGAAACAGTTCGGGAGTTCGATCGGGAAGTATCCTTGCCAGCGGCGGCCACGGCGTGATCCGCGCCGGCACAAAGGCGATTTCCAAACTGGTCGACAAACTAGCTTTTGGTCAAGCAGCTTCTGGGGACGTGTCGCACTTGGTGGACGTCCGACCGCTCCGCCGGTACGAAGTTGAAACCGTTGCGGCACAGCTGAACCCCGCACGAAATGCGGCTACACACCGCGCCAGGTTGAATTTGCAGGACAACGGCACCTTGGTCTACCTGATCGCGTGGATTGATGACACGCCAGTCGGACACGGAATGCTGTTGTGGAACGGGCCGACTGGAAGTCCTAAGCAACACATTGATCAGCTTTGCCCGTATGTCGAGGACTTGTGGGTTCGCACCGACCTGCGGTCGCGCGGCATCGGAGCACGGATACTGGCCGAGATGACCATGTTGGCGATTGCACACGGCTACAGAGCGGTGTCGCTTTCTGTCGGTGTCGAAAACGGGCGTGCAATCGACCTTTACAAGCGGATGGGTTTTACGCCGATGCCGACACCCAAATTCACTCTTTCGGGGATGGTTACCGCCGCAGACGGGGAAACCCATTTTTGGAGCGAGAGGTGCCAGTACATGTCGAAGTCGCTGGACTACCGTCAAGATCGGAGTGTTGAAATTGCCTGACAGTCAGACGATCGTTTTTGGGCATAGCCCGGACGCCGACGACGCATTCATGTTTTACGGGTTGGCGAAGGGGCACGTCAAGGTCGAAGGCTATGACGTCGGTCACTACATGGCTGACATACAGTCGTTGAATGTGCTCGCGGAAGAGGGTGATCTTCCGGTCACGGCGATTTCAGCCGCGCACTATCCCAAAATAGCTGACAAATATCGGATCATGTCGTGCGGGGCCTCGATAGGTCGCAACTACGGACCGGTGGTGGTCACGGTGCGCGACGATTTGGAACTGGACGGATTAAGAGGATGCACGATCGCAGTGCCGGGGGAGTTCACCACTTCATGGATGTTGTTCCAGATCTTCGTGCCCGACGCGGTTAGACCGTTGTTTTTGGATTTCGACGAGGTTGAGGGTGCTGTGAAGTCTGGTCGCGCGGATGCGGGCATACTGCTTCACGAGGGCCAAATCCTGTACGAGTCGCGTGGCTTCAGGTCGTTGCTCGACTTGGGCAAATCCTGGTTCTCAGAAACCGGACTTCCGATACCGCTTGGATTGGATGTGGTCAATCGTTCGTTGGGCGAAGATCTGTGCCTCAAGGTCGCGAACGCGTTGAAATCATCCATCGAGTGTGCCCACGCAAACGAAGACGACGCGTTGGACTATGCGCTCGGGTTCGGACGCGGCATAGGGCGGGAAGACGGCCGACGATTCGTGAAGATGTATGTGAACGCCGATACGGTCGACATGGGAGCCGACGGCGTCTCGGCGTTGGAAACGTTGTACGGGATGGCGGCGAGCCGCGGGATCATCGACGAATCGCCCGAGTTGGACGTCATCCAAGCCAACTGACGCGAGACCTTTGCGAAACGCCCGTCGTTCCCGCAAAAGCCGGCCGCTCGCGGGACGGAACGTCCATCCAGCAGCGATGGGTACCACGGTTGCAGTTTGCAGGGAGTGCCCGATCCGCGTCTAAACCCCCTTCAATTCCCCCTTAGAAAGGGGGAGGTTTTTGTGTCCCCCTTGCGAAGAGGCAGGCTTTTGTGTCCCCCTTGGGAAAAGGGAGGGTTTTGCAATGGTCTCACTGACGCGGGTGTGTGTCCCGCGTCAGGGATTCAAAGCCGTAGGTCTAGCCCCGATACGAAAATCGACTTCGGTCGACGTGTTCGAACTCCGGCATGTTGCGCATCACGGCACTCACCGCGGTGGTCGGTCTGGGTAAGTCGAGTTCGTCGCCAGAGTCACGCATGTAGTCGACGACTTCTTGCGCACTGATTTGGGGCCGCTCTCTGCCAACAGCTAGCGCCGCTTCGCGGATTCGTTCGCGTCGGTCCTGCTGTGCGGCCTGCTCCTCTGGCGTGCGGGTGGAAGGCGCGACCGAAGATGCAGGATCTCCTGAAGCATTACTCGGTTTGAGCGTAAACAGCACACGTCCACCGACGCGGTCGACGACGATCTGTAAATCCATGTTGGCGCGTGTTGCGCACTGGGTGACCATGTTGCGAATTTGAGAAATCTCTTCGCCCGGCTCAGCGATTACTGCCTTAGCTTCGCCAGGTTTAAGCGAAAACATCGCCTGGTATAGCGCTCGCACTTGAGGACTCTTGGCGCGGCTCAGCAGCGCCGTGCGTCGCATTTCATCGATGTCAACTTCGACTATCTCTATTGGCATTGGCTTATCTCCATCAACTAATTGGTGTCGTGGGCCGTTGACGCTGGTCGAGAGCCTCGGAAATTACACGCAAATAAGCCCACTCCTACAGTCTGAGTTATTAGAGTGCTTACTTTAATCTTACAACCGAGGCGTAGTCAAACTATCTTGGCAAGTCCCCAACAGCCTATGTCTTTCAGAGGTGACCTCTAAACGCACATCTTCGACTCATCAAACGTTGAATCTATGGCGCACTTGATCGCGATTTCCTGAAATGAAGGGGATAGAATCTTAACAGGCTCTTGTGCTTAACATCGCGAAAAACATCGCTAAAATCCCTACACTTCACGTCTGATGATAGGCGAAGATCAGAGACAATCGCAAGTATCTAACTTCATTTCCAATGTTCTACGTACCAGCCCTGTGACGGTGCTGATAGTCGCGGCGAACGTGGCGATGTTTGTGGTGTTGCTGATCAGCGGTGGGGCGGAAGATGCGACGAATCTCTATCGGTGGGGCGCAAAATTCGGACCCGCGATCCAAAACGGCGATTGGTATCGACTGATATTGCCAGTCGTCTTGCACGCGGGTTTTTTGCACCTTGCGGCCAACACGTTCGCTTTGGTCATCTTCGGTCCGAGATTGGAGAACGAGTTTGGCCGGGCTGCATTCTTAGGCGTATACGTCGTCTCAGGCGTGTGCGGAGTTGCCGCGAGCTATTTGGTTTCACCCACTTTGAGCGTCGGAGCCAGCGGCGCGGTGTTTGGCATCGTGGGTGCGTACGGTGTTTACCTTGTCCGAAACCGCAGGGAGTTCGGAAGCGCGGTGAATCCGGTGATCATGAACCTGTTGATTGTGCTTGGAATCAACATAGCGTTTGGACTGTTCTGGAGCGGGATCGATCAAGGCGCTCATGTTGGCGGATTAATTGCCGGAGCAGCCATGGGGTTGGTAGTGAGTCCACGTCGTTTAGTCGATATCGAAGATGATTTCTTCATATTTGGCGCGCCGATGGTGAGAACTCGAATCGAAAAAGCTACGGTTAGTCGTGTACTTGCGGCAACCGCCGTTGCATTAGTCGTTGTACTCGCAATCTCATGGTGGGTTTCTACGAACGTTGAATACGACGAAGGCACAATGCAGGCGTACGGTTATTTCGAATTGGTCACGAGTTGAGAGGTCGTGTCGACCGCCGAATCAGAGCTGACCGATGAACTCCCGAATTCAGGACCGGCATTTCATTTCGTGGCCTTGATCGAGTAGAGAAAAGGGATCGAGCCGTGAGCGTCGTCCAAACGCCACCAACCATCGTCGTGACGGCTCATCTGCGGAAACGCCCGGTAACCTGACACCGGGAATTCGTTGAGCCACTCAATCTTCAGTCTGGCTCCCAAGATGGCGTTCACGATGTCGGACATGCTGTGTTGCCACTCGTAGCTCGGAGACTCCAGCGTTTCTGAGCCGGTGTAGGTGCAACCGCCACCGTCGTAGAAGATTCCGTCTGGGTTCGAAAAGTAGGGATGTATCGGTTTTAGGCTGTGTCCGCCTTCGGGTGTCCGCATGGGCTCGAATATGTGGGAAGTGGGGTGTCCGTCGAATATGTACAACATTCCGCCGCGTTTCAGATGATTATCGACGACGTGCGCCCAAGCGCCAAGGTCTGGCAACCAGCACAAGACGCCGAGAGCGGTGTAGACGATGTCGAAAGTTTCATGCAGGGTCTTGGGAAGGTCGTAGACGTTCGCGCGGACAAATCGGGCGTCGAGGCCAAGCTCTTGGTTCAATTCCCGTGCCAATTCAATCGCGGTGTCCGAGATATCGACTCCTGTTGCCGCCGCGCCCAACCTCGCCCAAGACATCGTATCCATGCCGAAATGGCACTGAAGGTGAAGAAGCGATTTGCCGGCGACCGAGCCCATTTCGTCGATCTCGATGTCGGTCAGGGTGATTCGGCCAGATTTGAATCCTGCGACGTCGTAAAACTCGGATGCCGCGTGGATGGGCGTCCGTTCGTTCCAGTTACGACGGATGCTCTCGATCTTCGATTGCAACGAAGGTTCCACGTTAAGCAGTCGCCCTGATTGACAGCATGAAAGGTATGTTGCCGTCGTATTCGTCTAAAGCCCACCAACCGTCCTCACGTCGCCGCATTTGGGGCAACGCTTGGAAAAAGGAGAAGGGATATTCCCGGATGAATTCGAGCTTGAGGCCGGCGCCGATCAGAGCGTTTACGATCTCCGACATACTGTGTTGCCATTCGTAAACGGGCGTGTTTACAGTGCCCGCACCCGCGTACGTGCTTCGCTCGCCTTCTTCTAAAGTTCCTGCCGGGTCATGGAAGTACGGGTAACGGGGTTCAATATCCCAACCACCGTCGGCAGTTTGCACGGGTGCGAAGATTCTGCCGGACGGGTGTTCATCGAGCATGTAGAACGTGCCGCCCGGTTTCAAAAACTGGGCGATCAGGTGTCCCCATGCATCCAAATCAGGCAACCAACACAGAGCGCCGATCGCGGTGTAAACGATGTCGAACTGTTCGTCGAGAACCTCCGATAGCTCGTACACGTTTGATCTGACAAAGCGCGCGCCCAAACCTAGTTCGTCGTTTAGTTCGGTTGCCAATTGGATAGATGCGTCCGAAAGATCGACGCCGGTGACGCGTGCGCCCAGCCGGGCCCAGGACATCGTGTCCAATCCGAAATGGCATTGCAAGTGAAGCAGCGACTTGCCCTCGACTGATCCAATTTCGTCAATCTCGATGTCGGTGAGAGTGATCTTGCCAGCCTTAAAACTCTCGACGTCATACATTTCCGAGGATGCATGTATCGGAGTGCGCTCGTTCCAGTTGCGACGGTTTATCTCGATTCGTTCGTCCAAGTGAAGTCACCAATATCTTAGGGATGATGGCGAGATCACCGCGTGATGTGCGGCGAATTCGCAAGTGTAAATCAACGTATTCGCGCGAGATATACTTAATGCGTATTAGGGGACGAGTGGATTCGACAGGGAGCGTACCTCAAGGTTGCGTGTCGTGGTGCCTGCCCACGTTAAAACGGGCAAAAAAACAACTGGCGAACGAGAAGTCGCCCTCGCAGCTGCTTAATCAGCCGCGACGTCCGGTAGGAGTCGTCCTCAGCGGCACTTATCGGGCGCCGAACTTCTGAGGTGCGGATGTGCAACGCCGGTAGCACGTCCAAAGGTAACCGGTAACCGCGACCAAAGACGGACGCCGTTGGCATCGTCCGGAAGCGGTATATGCAACCAACGGCTACACACGTAGAAGCTTTGAAGGGAAACTTTCTGGACGGGGAGTTCGACCCTCCCCCGTCTCCACCAGCAAATACGGCCCGCGACGGCAACGTCGCGGGCGCTTCGTCTCTCGGCGGACACGCACAACTTTCATCGCCGATGGCATTCGCTCGATCTCGGAACGCATCGGCGGTCGAACGCACCATTTGTATCCAAGACGAGACGATCTTGTACGTGCTTCAACGCAGCAGGCGCCGTCGCCGGACCATTCAGCTACAAACCGATCCGGAATCCGGTTTCAAGTTGATGGTTCCGCACACGATGTCGGATTTGGAGATCGAAGATTTCCTTTTGAAGCAGTCGAAGTGGATCCTCAAACATCGCGCCGACCAAGAAGATGTCCAAGCCGTGGATTGGTCGAAGGGTGGCACCGCCATGTATCGCGGCAAAAATGTCGAGTTAGTCGTCGAGGAGCGCGATGTCGGTGATCCGGGCAAGGATCTGCCGCCCACGGTTGTCAGATCGCTCGAAGGTGATCAGGTTGCGGTAACCGTCCCTCCGAATTTGGATGACGGACGCAAATCTGTAGTGGTTCGCGAGTTGCTGACGAGTTGGTACCGACAAGAAGCGTGGGACCATTTGACGACGAGAATTGTGGAATTTGGGAATTTGATGGGCGTGAAGCCGCGCCAGCTCAAACTGAGCGATGCCAAACGACGCTGGGGTAGTTGCAGCGCCAAACAGTCGATCAACCTCAATTGGCGTCTAATCATGCTTGACGACAGCTTGATTGATTACGTCGTGGTCCATGAACTCGCCCATCTCGTGGAGTTGAACCACTCGGCAGACTTTTGGCGCGTGGTGGAGGGTGTGATACCCGATCACCGAGATCGCCGAAAACGGTTGCGCGAGCATTCGCCTTCAGTTCTCGGTTAGCATCACGGCGCAAGGGCGATTGTCGCTCCGCCGCTGGCTATGCAGATTGCACCGACGGCTCGGGCGAGTGTGACGCGCTCTTTCAAGACGATTGCGCCATACCCGACGGCAATCAATATCGAGATTTCCCTCAGAGGCCCGACATAGCTTACGGGTGAAAACGTCAATGCCGTCAGGACGAGGGTGTATGCCGCAAACTGCAGCAATCCACCGAATATCAGGATCTTCCAGTGGCGTTTCGCCTCGTCGATGAAGGCTTCTTTCGTTTCCAGTCTGGATTGGATGATGATCATCCCTGCCCCGCCGCCTAGTTGCAGGAAGAACATATAGAGCGCGGGTTGAACATGCTGCACGCCCTGCGCGTCGACGACCGAGTAGACACCGATGCACACTCCGGTCAATATCGCCAACAGCCACGCTGGGCGTATCAGCTGCCGGAATCGTTTTATGACTCTCCAGTTCTTGAGGAATAACAGCCACGAACGTCCGGTCCGTTTGATCGTCGCGGTTTCAATGTCAGAGATCGAGATCCAAGCGATGCCAGTCACGATCAATACCGCGCCGATGGCAGCGATCCAAGACATCGATTCCCCGATTACGAATACACCGAGGATTGGGATTATCGCTAAACCAAGTCCGCGGGCTACCGGATAGACGATCGATAGCTCACCCGTGTTGTACGCGTATCCCAATGTGGCGAAGTACCAGATGTGTAAAACGATCGTCGCAACTATGAAACCCCAACCGACTGGTCCGGGCATTTCGACAATCAACAGGTAAATTGCCAACGGCAGCACCAAAACCGCTGAAGTGACCGCCATCAACGCCGTCGTCACAGCCGGTCGCGTTGCCCTGCGCACCATCAAGTTCCAAGATGAGTGCGCGAACGCGGACGATACGACGAGGAATATGGCGAACGGTTCCAAGCGAGTCCCTTGGCAGGATGTGCAGCGATGCGGTTTCGGTTGGCGATAGGCTACAATGCGCGTCTACGCCGACACCCGAATTCCAATCCCGGAAGCGAAGCAACATGCATTATCAAGACGAACGCACTCACGGTTGCAGAATATCTGACGCGTGGACGTACCGAGGCCTCAAAACGGTAGTGATGGAGAACGAACTACTGCGGTTGAGCGTTATCGCCGACAAAGGCGCGGACATTTTCGAGATGGTCCACAAACCGAGCGATACTGATTTCATGTGGCGAACGCCGTGGAGCGTTCGGAACCAATCGTTGTGGGTACCGTCAACGGGATGGGGCGAGGGGATATTTCATGACCTGTACATCGGCGGTTGGAACACAATCGCGCCCACTGGGGGTTTCGAGCAAGACTACATGGGCGCAGAGATAGGGCAGCACAACGAAACGAACATGATGCCTTGGGACGCTCAGATCCTCGAAGATTCTCCGGAACGGGTTTCCGCGAAGTTTTCGGTTCGAGCGGTAAGAACGCCGTTCTGGATCGACAAGGTCGTGACGCTTGAGGCCGGTTCGCCTGTTGTGACGGTTACAGACACGCTGATCAACGAGGCTGAAGAACCTGCGCCCGCACAGTGGGGTCAGCATGTTGCGCTGGGCGATCCGTTTTTGACTCCGAGTTGCATCTTGGACTTTGCGGGCGGCGATTTCATCGTTCCCGAATCGCCGGACGGCGAGGTACCGACCAGGTCGCGACTGATGCCGGATCGAACCGGTTCGTGGCCGACTGCAGAAGCGCCAGATGGTTCGAGTGTCGACCTCACCGCGTTTCCGCCAAAATCCGACCGATTGGTCGATTATTTGTCTTTCAACAATCTGGTGGACGGTTGGTATGCGGTTACGAATCCCGATCGAGGTGTAGGTTTCGGATTGCGGTGGGACAGCGAGGTGTTTCGATATCTCTGGTACTGGCAAGTCTTCGGCGGTCACAGCGGTTATCCGTGGTACAAGCGGACTTACAACGTTGGACTTGAACCGTTCACGAGTTTGCCCAGCGGGATGGCTGAACCGGGCAGCGATGAATCTACATCGTTGATGTTCGAACCGGGTGAGTCACGCAGTTCAACGGTTCGGGCTGTGATTTACGAGGGGACTAGTGGGGTTGCGGGGATTGGCGAGGATGGTGATGTGACGTTGCGGGGTTGAGATTCCTCACTTCGTTCGGAATGACATGCTTCATTCGGGATGAAACAGATTGCCATTCACGACCGCCAGATCCGGTTCCAGTAAGACTTGAGGAACTGGCCGTAGGTCATCTCAACGCGGTACCGGCTCAAGTATCTGCGGTAGTCGATTACGGTCCAGATTAAGGCGGCGAGCAGAATGACCCCTATCAAGATCATCGGCTATTGGACCATGCTTTCATCCGAGTGTCGATTATACCTTCCTAAAGGAAGAACCGAACGAGTCACGTCATTTCTAACGAGTTATGTCATTCCGAACGCAGTGAGGAATCTCCTCCCGGCGCGGTGCTGGAGCACCACTCCAGCGATAGATCCTTCCATTGCGGGTTTGATGCCTCTATCAGCGCCACCTTCTTGTCGCGGCGCCAGCCCTTGATCTGTTTTTCCCGCGCTATCGCAGACTCAACATCCGAGGTCTGTTCAAAGTGTGCGAGCCGAGTGATGTTGTACTTGCTCGTAAAGCCGGGGAAGAGTTTGTTCTTGTGTTCGTACACTCTTCGTTCGAGGTCGTTGGTCATGCCGACATAGAGCGTTCATGACTTGTTGGTCAGGATGTAAACGTAGTATTGGTGGTCGCGGTTTGCGGGCATGCGTTGGAGATTCCTCACTGCGTTCGGAATGACAAGTGGAGTGCGCTCGGAATGACTGGGTTTGTTGAGTCCGGCGTGACAAGGTTTGCCGCGTTCGGTGACAAGGTTCACTGCGGACGGGCGACAGAGATTCCTCACTGCGTTCGGAATGACATGTTTTGCTGTGTTTTCATCGACTGTTTCAAACTTCCGCGATCACGCGCGAGCCGGTCTTGTGTGCGTTGATCCAGTCCCAGTCCAGTGGGACGCCGATGCCGTGACCCGTAGGGGCGTAGACGCAGCCGTTTTCGTCTACTGAATCCAGATCATCGGAGTAGTTGACCCAGATCGGTGGCTTGTTGGTCTTGATGTTGGGGTGCACTAGACCTAGTTCGTAGTAGTTCGTGTTTCGGACCGCGGACATGATATGACGGTGTGCCGGATCGGGTCCGTGCGTCTCGACGTCGAGGCCGACGCTTTCGCAGGCATGGAATATCTTCATCGCGCCTGTAATGCCGCCGTCCTCGTGCGCACCGACACGCACGTAGTCAGTACCGTAGGCCAGTACAAAGTTCATGTGCTGTTCGGGGAGACGGATGTGCTCGGTCTGCAAGAGTGGGGTCTTGATGAGCTCGCGCAGTTTGCGGTGGGCAAAGGTTGACACGCCGCCATCCATGTAAACATCTTCCCACCAGAAGAAGTTGGCTTCATCGCACGCTTTGCCG
This sequence comes from Dehalococcoidia bacterium, assembly GCA_965203505.1. GTDB lineage: Bacteria > Chloroflexota > Dehalococcoidia > Lucifugimonadales > Lucifugimonadaceae > Bin127. Next base: position 2,028,437 of record OZ241880.1, on the reverse strand, counting down.
AGCTTGAGGGCATCACCGAAGTTTTTGACTTCGTTCGCAGGATCGATCATGAGGTCCATGTCGGGTCCGACGGCGTCTCGAACCGCTAGCACGTTGTCCACTTCGCGCTTGATGTTCTCACCAGCGAGGCCCCAACCGTGGATCTTGAACGCCGGATATCCGATTTCTTTGCATGTGACTGCGAAATCGGCGAAGTCTTGCGGTGTCGTTAATCCGCCGTTTTCGTCGCCGTGGAGCGTGGATGCGTATGCGGGTAGCGGCTTGCGTTGTCCGCCGAGAAGCTGGAACAAGGGCTCCTCATAGACTTTCCCAGCGATATCCCAGAGGCATATGTCGACGACGCCGAGGCCGAGAGCGGCTGTGTGACGCAACCCGCGCTTCATAGCGTTGTAGTGCACTTCGCGCTGCATGGCATCTTTGCCGATGAGGTAGGGCGCGACGATTTCGATGTCAGCGAGAGCGTTGCCTCCTGCGCCGGGATATTCTCCGACGACGCCTTGATCGGTGTGGATAGAAAGAATGCCTCCGCCGGTCTTGAGCTTGGCGCCCGGTTCGTAAACCATGTTGAAGGAGTTGTAATCCTTGCTCAGATTTTCAACTTCGTTGGCGAAGGTGGTTACTTCGATTCGGGTGATCTTTGCGGCAGGTCTCACGATTTAGGCATCCTCGGGTGCAAGTAACGAATACTCGGCTTATTTTATTCGGCTTTCGTCGAACAGCATGTTGTCGACATTTGTGTCGTATGCGACAATTTCGGCATCATGAAAGCGCTGAGGATACACGGCAACAAAGACATCCGTTTGGAAGATATTCCGGAACCGGTGCCGGGTGAACGCGAAGCAAGGCTGCGGATCACCAACACGTCGATCTGCGCGACCGATATCGAGGAGTGGCAATATGGTCCACTCTGGACTCAGCACGATGGACCTAATCCGATTAGCGGACAGGAGATGCCACTGGTTTTAGGTCACGAGATTTCTGGGCACGTCGAGTCGCTGGGTGAAGGTGCGACCGGATTAGAGGCTGGCGACCGAGTGGTGGTTAACAACGTCCGAACATGTGGAGCGTGTTTCTGGTGTGAACGCGGCTCGCAGGCCACTTGCAACAGCATGTGCGTCGCGGGGCTGTCGGCTGACGGTGGTTTGGCGGAATTCTTCACGTGGCCCGCGGACCATCTGATCAAGTTGCCCGACAACATTTCTGATCGAGAAGCGCCGTTGATCGAACCGGCGACGGTCGCCGTGCACGCAGTTCGTAGGTCGGGCGTCAAGGTCGGTGATAATGTCGCGGTCATTGGTTGTGGCACGGTGGGTCTATTGACGGTGCAAGCATTTCGGGCCGCGGGAGCTCGCGTAATCGCTGTAGACGTTAGAGAAGACAGCATCGCGTTGGCAAAAACCCTCGGTGCGGACGACACTATCAATTCGGCAGACAGCATGGCGATGGAGCAGTTGCTTGACCTCACCGACGGGATCGGTGCGGATATTGCCGCCGAAACCGCCGGTGCCGAGATGACCCCGCAGTTGGCGATCGATTACACGCGGAAAGCCGGAACGACAGTCTTGGTCGGTATCTATTCGGCCACCCCGATCTTCAACTTCAACGACATCGTCGGAACTGAAAAGACGGTCATCGGATCCGTTGCTGCCTCTCCGGGCGATATGGCGGCGACCGTACGGCTGATCTCTGAGGGCAAGATTTCAGTCAAGGAACTGATTTCCGTGGTGGTTCTGCTTGACCGCGCAATCGAAGATGGGTTTGAGCGCATGATCCGTCCTGAAAAGGACGTGTTCAGGATCTTGATTTCGCCGAACGGTTAGCCGTGATCGTGCGAATGGCTGTGGGCGTGCATTCGTTGGAGGACGGCGTCTTGCGCCTCTAGGAACGGGCGTTTCAAGTACCCGATGTGGTCGTCTTCGCCGTGATGGTGGGTTACGTAGCCGTGCGAGTGCTGGCGGGAACTGTTGTCGATGTACTCCAGAGAGCCGTGGATCAATGTGAGCATGTAATTGGCGGTGGCGAGGTCGAACATGCTCCACGGTCCGCCAACCGACACGTATATCGGCGATGTGTGAGAGAAGATGCCCCGCTCCCAGACGTCGTAGTACTGGTACCCCTCGTAGTATCCGGGACCTCCGGCTCGAGCGGCGAGCCACGAATTGGCTTCGATCTTGATCGTTTCGTTCAGAGCCAGTTTGCGGGTTGGCGTATCTGCCTCCGCTGAAGCGACGACTCTGCCTTCTTGGACGACCTCCAAACGAGACATCGGAACGACCGACTCGGCCCAAGCGGAGACTTCGACCGTTCCCGGTCCTGAAAGTTCGACGGTGTCGCCAATCTCGCATCCATCGACGGTGAAATGAATGATGGGACCGCCGCTCAGCACGGTTCGGCCTTTCGCGACGTTGCGACACCAGCTTTCGTAGGTGAACTCCTCGTCGTCGGGAATGCGGACGTAGGTGCGGTACATCCCGACCGGGACATCACTCGACATCTTGTCTGTGCCGCCGACTAGAGGCAGGCGATAGCCGCAGTTCAAGTACCGGTACCACTCGTTGTGCATGATCTTGCGTTGCTGGATCATCTCGATGGCGTCGAGGCGTCCAGTGGCGACCAATGCGGCCGGTTGGCCGTTGGGGAAGGGGAAGTGCGGGTTGACGACGTATGCGCCTTGTTCGTGTGCTTCGTCGGCCCAGTGGGCCAACGTGGTCTGCATGGCACCACCGATTTCCGCTTCGCCGGGTCCGTCGGAGCAGAACGGCATCACTGGCTGTTTGAGCCCCCACAAGATCATGTGGCCCATGAAGTGTTGCCGGTTCTCTTGCGAGGTGTAGACGATGTTGTTCCCTTGGCGCGTGACGCTGGGTTGGCCGGTGAAGTCTTCGACATTTGTGAAGAGGCTTCCCCATTGGGATTGGAGCAGGTTGACGATGTTCAGGTCTTCGGCCTGCGATTCGAAGTGGCTGCCTTGAGTTGAGAGGAAGTGGACGTGCGAGTCGCCGGAGTACCATCCTCGGTCGTTCATGTTGATCCAACGCTTCAGGCGCAGCTCGAGGTCTTGTTGGCCGGGTGCGATGTTTACTTTGGCGCGTAGCGGTTCATATTCGTAACCTCGTGCGACATCCACGATCACTTCGCCTCTCGGGAGCCAACCTTGTGCAGTGCCGTCGATGTAGGCGTAGCTGATCTGGCCTAGGCGCAGGTCGCCGCCAACGTCGATGTGCCATGTGTCTAGGTTGGAGTTGACTTGATTGTGGTGCCCGTGCGGTTGGTAGGGAACACCCTCGGGAGACCTGAAGTGGACGCGACACGGCAGGGTTTGCCCGGTCTCATCGTCGACAACCTTGACTCGGACCCAGTTCTTGCCTGGTTCGATCAACGATATGTGGATTTTCTCGGTCTCGACTTGACCTTGATTTTCAACGTCTCCCCATCTGACCGAATCGATCTTTTCACCTGCTTGGGAAACTTCGACGGTCGCTGACGGAGTGCCGGAGAGTTCAACGTATACCGGACTGGATTTTGGGTTTTGTTCTTCGCCGAAACCCCGTTGGGGATCAGTCAGGAAATCGTCGGTTGATTGCTCTGGCAGGGGATGAGTGTAGGTGCGCTCTCCTCGGTCGATGGTGACGTCTAAATCGAACGTTTTTTCAGCTTGGTCGGCGTCTTTGAGTTCGATGCGCACGGGCCGGCGCGCCTTACGTGAGAATGGGTGTTCGTCGACGTGGCCGATGGTGACACCGGCGATGATGAAGCGCGGTCCGCGAGGGACGATCTCAACGGATTCGATCAAGCGATCCGGGTTCGGGTTGCGCCATGCGAACAGCCAGTACCACTCGGGTTGTGCCTGCACGACTTCAGTTTGCCTTCTGCCGGTCTCTTCCCAGCGCCCCTCGTGACGTGGCGTGAGGATGTCGCCCTGATCGGTCACCGCGAGGTAGGGGTAGCCTACGCCGTAGCGGGAGATTCCTTGTCGGTCGCCGACGCAACTGATTTCGTAACGCTCGCGAATCGGGACAGTTACCGCTTCGGAGTCTTCGAATCGGACTACGTAGTCGGCGACGTGGACGCCAATCGGACCCATCGAATCCTGTTCAGTTTCCATCTGCCGGTGGGCGAAGATTACGTTGTGGGCTGCCTTGCCGATCGGCAGGGTTACCGAGGCGTCGCCATCGGCCAAGGAGACGTAGCAATTGTCGGCCCGATCACCATCTGTCGATCCGACGGTGAAGGGAAGACCACGCATGGTTTGATTTCCCAGGGCGGGGTCTTCACCGGGCAGGCACTCGATGCCAGTGTTGCAAAGATCGGAAATGTCGATGAATTCATAGTCCACGGTGCGACCCACCTCAACTTAGCGGTCAAAGTACTATGCATGGTATCGAAACCCATTCGAGTACGCGCGCGGAAGAGGTTGCGAAATGAAGGCACTAAGGTACTACGGTCGCCAAGATATGAGGTTGGAGGACGTTCCGATCCCGGAGCCGGCAGACGACGAAGCGCGTTTAAGCATCATGTACGCGTCGATCTGTCAGACTGACGTCGAGAGGTGGTGGCATGGGCCGACTATGCGCAGGTGGCAGACGCCGCCAAGGACGGTTGGCCATGAAACGGCGGGCCGGGTGGATGCCGTTGGTGCCGATGTTCACGGATTGTCCGTCGGCGACCGCGTGATGGTGAACAATATCCGGCCTTGCACGGAGTGCTACTGGTGCATACGGGGCTTGCAGTCGAGTTGTGCGGATGTGAGCAGCGCCGGGTTTGCGCTGGACGGCGGTTTGGCGGAGTACATGGTCTGGCCGGAAAGTCACCTGATCAAATTGCCCGACAGCATCCCCGACGTACAAACCCCTTTGATTGAACCGACATCGGTGGCCGTGCATGGGACGCGGAGATCGGGCGTCAAAGCGGGTGACACGGTTGCGGTGATTGGTTGCGGGACGGTTGGGATGTTGACGATGCAGGCTATGCGCGCCGCGGGTGCGCGAGTCATCGCCGGTGATCTTCGGACGCAATCACTCGAACTAGCATTGAAGCTAGGCATGGACGCCACGGTTAACACCGGAGACGAAGATGCGCTTGAGCAACTGCTGGACTTGACGGACGGGGTCGGCGCGGACATCGTCGTCGAGACGGCAGGGGCGGTAGTAACTCCGCGCATCGCGATCAATTGGACTCGGCCTGGCGGAAGGACGGTTTTGGTCGGGATCCACGCGGAAGGATCTGAGTTTGATTTCAACGAGATCGTCGGGACGGAGAGGACCGTGATAGGTTCGGTCGCCGCGTCACCGGGCGATATGGAGAAGGGGATCCAACTCATTGCTGACGGGAAGATCGTCCTTGATGACCTAGTCTCGGCTGTGATCCCGTTAGAGCGTGTAATGGAGGATGGCTTCGAACGAATGCGACGCCCAGAAAAGGACGTTTTCCGGATAATGGTCTCGCCCAGCTAACGTCAGGGGTTGAGTCCTTTATGGCGCGGGCGGGAAAGGATCGTTTTCGCTCACCATTGCTTGAGCTTCGCGCTTGGTGGTGCCGTGAATGGCTTGATCTCCCCACAGGCTCTTCACGTATGCCAACACATCGAGTATCTCTGCGTGCGTCAGCAGCTCGCCAAATGCGGGCATTCCTGATTTGAAGCCTGCCAAGCCTTGCTGTTCCAGATAGGCACCGCCTAGGGAGACTTGCTTATAGAGCGTACCGTCTCCGTGGTGCCAGCTATGGGCAGAGCCGTCTAGTGGAGGTGCTGGCAACGTGCCGTCTGGGTTCGTGGCCTGCCAGTTGGGTTGTCCCTCTCCGTTAGGTCCGTGACAGGTAGCACATCTTTCGATGTAGATGCGTTGACCGCGTTCGACAGGGTCGGACGACGTGGCGAATCGCTCAGAACTTGATTCGCCTCCGCAGGCGAACGCGAGCAACGAAGCAAGGATGCAGGGCAGGATCACAGTGACCGCGCGTCGTAACATGACTCCGAGTAATCCAATCAACCGGTGTTAGGTTCCCGAAGAATATATATTGCAGGTTGGCTTGGACTACTGACCGCTCAATTCCTACGACAAAACTAAGGGTGGGGTGACAAACATGCACTACGGCGATGAACGAACGCACGGATGCCGGGTATCGGATGCTTGGACGTATCGTGGATTGAAGACGGTGGTGATGGAGAACTCGTTGATCCGAGTTTTGATATTGGCGGATAAGGGTGCGGATGTCTATTCATTCGTGCACAAACCTACTGATACCGAGTTCATGTGGAAGTCGCCGTGGGGAGTTCGAGATCCGCGACCATTCGTTCCCTCAACTGGATCGACGCAGGGCATGTGGCTCGACTACTACGAGGGAGGTTGGCAGACTGCGTTGCCGCACGGCGGGTACCCGGATGAGGTTTACGGGGCGGAATTCGGTTTGCATGCCGAGTTGAACAACCTACCGTGGGATGCGACGATCATCGAAGACTCGGCTGAACGTGTTGCAGTCAATTTCAAGACGAGGGGCGTTAGGATGCCCGTCGCTGCGGATATGACCCTTTCGTTGGAGGAGGGTTCTTCGACGCTCAATCTGTCGAAGACGGCGATCAACGAGGGAGAGGAAGATGTAGAGATCGTGTGGCTCGAACACATCGCGATTGGTCCGCCGTTCCTGTCCGACAAGTGCCGACTTTATGTGCCCGACTGCAAGGTGTTGACGCATCCTGAGGAGTTTGTCGACACGCAGAAGCTCGTGCTTGGTTGGGAAGGGGATTGGCCGATGGTGCCCGCCGTAGATGGAGGGGAGATCGATTTCCGCGTGATGCCGCCTAAAGAGGACCGTTCCCTCGACATGGCGTACATGACGGGGATGTCCGAAGGTTGGTACGCGGTTCACAACAAAGAGACAGAAGTCGGTTTCGCGGTGACGTTCCCGTCCGACGTGTTCCAGTATCTCTGGTACTGGCGCAATCTCGGTGGCGGCTGGGGATATCCGTGGTACGGACGTTGCTACAACGTCGGATTGGAGCCGTGCACGAGTTGGGACAATCGAGGTCTAAAACACTCGATGGAAAATGGTTCGGCGCGACCGTTGGCAGCGGGTGAGCGGTTGACTGTTGAGATTACAGCGTCGGCTTTTGTTGGCGAGGGCGATGTGTCCGACGTAGCATCAGATGGCGGAGTTGTGTTGGGCTGATATCGGTAATCGGCGGTAGCGGAACAATCGCAATGCTTGATTGTCTATTCGCTATCGGATCCGTTTTCTCCGTGCGGCGGTGACTTTTTGCCTTGTGCTTCTAGCAATCCTGCTTTGCGGCCTTCGTTGAATCCTTCCGATCTGATTTCATCAAGAACCTCCGCGAACACTTCAGATAGTGCTTCTACGCGCACCTCTTTCCGCATCTCGGTCAGCACCTCAGCTTTGATTTGCTCTCGAGCGTCCGACAAAGCTCTTTCAAAAGCTTCTTGGTTCAGGCGTTCCATTGCTTGACGGTGCTGCTCGCGTTCTCGGCGTCTGCGCTCTCGGCTTCGCTCGAGGTTTTCATTGAGTTTCTTTTCTAGCCAGACAGATGGCAACATGATCGCCCTCCCAATCTCGGTTATGAACAACGATAGCAGGCCCGATGCGGTGCCGGTTCCAATGACGACTTGCGTCAGAGTAGTGAACGGAGCCTCCGCCCATCGACCGCGGTCGTCGTGTTCGATCGCGGCTAATGCACCGAACGCGACGCACAAGACGATGAAAACAGCGACGTAGATCGTTCGCCAGGCACCTGGTACGCTCTCTATCGCTTCTCGCCCTCGATCGGATTTGAATTGGCTGTTCGACATGGAGTTGCTTGTGGGCTTGACTGCCTAGACCCCCAAGGATCTCGCTTCGCCTGCCCTAATATAATACAAATGTATCATTCAACGAAAAACGTATGACAAGGCATGGTTCGGTTTCTGCTCTTCAGTTCTTTTGGTGACCCGAAGCACTATCATTAGAGCGCACACTCAACATTCAGTCATAAAGAACGCGAGGCAAGCATGCGACGAAGAACTTTCGGCGATTCAGGACTGGCATCATCTGTCATCGGCTATGGCGGTTGGCCGATGGGCAGGGGACAGTATGGCGATTTCGACGATGACGAAGCGATTGGCGCGGCTCATAAGTCATACGATTCGGGCATCACACTGTTTGATACGGCGGCAGTTTATGGCTGGGGCTACGGGGAGAAGTTGATGGGCAAGGCTGTTGCGCCGTTTCGGAACGACATCGTTCTGGTGACGAAAGGTGGCCGAGAGTGGGTGCGAGACAATCCTGATCGGACCGCGGCGACGGTATCGATCAGCGACCGCGAGACATTGCTTCGGAGCATCGACGAAAGTTTGGAGCGTCTGAACACCGACTATATCGATTTGTTCCTGATCCACTGGCCAGACCACACGCGGTCATTTGAAGAACCGATGCGTGCTTTGGAAGACGCCAAGGCCGCTGGCAAGTTGCTCCATACAGGAGTTTCAAACTTCAGCTCCGAAATGATGGCGCAGTGTCGAGAGCACAGTCCGATCGTCACCAACCAGATCGGATATCACATTTTTGACCGCAGGCCCGAGTCTGGCGTGATGCCGTTCGTCGAAAACAATGGGATGGGTGTGATGGCATACGGCACCCTGGCTCATGGTTTGTTGACAGGCGCATGGTCGACCGATCATTCGTTTGGCGACGATGACTGGCGCGCAAACGGCGCCAACTTTGGTTTGGCATCATTCGGTCCTGAGAATCTAGCCAAGAACGTGGCAGTCGTCGAGAAGTTGAAGGGTATTGCCGCTGATCACGGGAAGACGGTCGCACAGTTGGCGATCGCCTGGGTGCTTGCAAACCTCAGCGTTACGGTCGCCCTTTGCGGAATGGTCAAAGACTCGGAGGTCGAGGACAACATCGGCGGTGATTGGGAGATGCCCGCAGAGGTCAAGCAGCAGATTGACGACCTCGTGATGTCAGAAGGCGCAGGCGTGGGAACTCCAGAGATGGAGATTGCGACGTAGGCGCTTGGATTGTGGGCGGTTGCTAATTTCTGGAAGTCTCTAGATGCCTTCCGACGTGTCCAATTAACCACCTTTTCTCCGACTTGTCCCAGGTCAAGTGGATGCGGAGTTGATTTCCACCGATGCGAATGTGTTCGGACATGTACCTTCGTCGTCGCTTTTCGCGGTCGTAGAAGTAACGAGTGTCGGCGAGTTTTTTTGATGTACTTTCGCTTTCGTCGTGGACATAGTCGATCCCTACGTGTTTAAACAGATCTGTCAAACTGGTCCCGAAATCGTCGTTATGTTGGACTCGAAGTCCGGCAGCTTCGTCTAAGTGTTTGAACGTCTGGTACACCTTGGAAGCTGGTTTGTATTGAGATTTACGGGCCTCTTTGATTGCAGAAGGGAGGAATCTCAACCCCTCCAACTCTCGTTGAGCAAGTTCAACAGCATCGCGCACAGAATCGATGGTCGGCTCGACTATTTCATCCGCGATGATCTCTTCGCCGTCAAAATCCGATTCGGAGTGTGGAGTGCGGTTGTGGGGATAATGAGATAGCGTGGAATCTGCGCCGTTTGGCGATGCGGATTCTCGGTTAAACTGGCTCCGCTCATCTTTCAGTGCTTCAGCCTGTTTGATGCCTAGTTCGGCGAGAAGTTGGAAGATTGTGAATTCCTCTTCCTTCTGCTCGAGTTGGTCTAACGCGTTGAGCTTTTCTTTTTCCGCAACTTTCAACTGCTCTTCAAGTTGGGATATCTTGCTACCCGCCAATTCGAGCTTCTCGTTGATGGTCTGATTCGCGACTTCCTGGGCATTCAACTGATGCTGAACGTTCCGAATCTCCCGGTTTCGAGCCTCAAGCTCAGCCATCGCGGACTGGAGTTCACGAGACCGAACACGTGATTTCTCTCGAGTATCTTGACCAAGTTCGATTCCGCGTTGAGATTGTGTACGACGCTCTTGAGCTTCTTCGAACTGTGCCTTCAACTCTTCGTATTGGGCGTTTCGAACAGCTTTGTGCACACGGTCGTACAGAACTCCACTCAACTCGGGTTTAAGCCAAATACGACAACTGCTCAGCACGTCGCGCCAAATGCCGTTGCTCACACGATCTGGCATCCACACACGATGATCGCGTGACGGCGCGTTAGGATTGCAGTTTGGTTTGTACAAACGAACCGCGCCCCCGTAACATGCTAGTCTGCGGCATCTCTTGTCGGACATGGAGATCAGCAAGGCGTTGGCGGTCGACGCGTCGGCGTCGAATACGCGAGCAACACCTATCAATCTGCGTTGTGTCTCGTCTGGATCGACCGCGAGTTGCTTTCCAATTGACCTTGACATGACGACTATCGGGAGTTTTCTGTCACCGAAAAGGTCTTCTTCAATAAACCGTTCAATGTCGGGTTTCGTTAGCCTGGTGGAGCAGGGGCTGACACCTTCGCCATCAATGTCGCAATCGAAGTGTTTGGTTACGATTTGGACGATGCGCGGAGCCGGCCTACTGAATGATCTTCGAGCAATATCCTTGGTGTTACCGAGTTGCTGGATCTCGACAACATTTTCTACCGCATCCCCGGTTGTGGCGAGCTGGTAACGCAAACGAAGTTCGCTCCGCAACGTGGAACTCATGACAAAGTACGAGGAATTGCCCGATTCGCCGCGCTCAATCGTCAGTTGTTCGTCACCCTGTGACCATTCACCCGAATCGCTTAGCGGCGCGTCAAATCGCGCCTGTGCGGATTTGCGCAAATGTGCCTCGATTTGCGCAAGCAATACACTCCCAGCGATTTCTTCGGCACGGGCGTTGAAACGCGTTTTGTATAGAACGTCCATCCAGTTTTTCGATTGCTTTAGGCCATGTAAATCTTACCAAGCCGACGTTCGGTTTTTGGTATCTTGAATTCGCAGGGTACTTTCGAATAGGGGCAACGCCATGCTGATCATCGATACGCACACTCACGCAGGAAATAACTGGTTCGAGCCGATTGAGGTGCTTGAGTTTCAGATGGACCGGAATGGTGTGGATAAGGCGGTTCTGGTCCAGCATGGCGGGACGTTTGACAACGGATACCTGTTTGCTGAGGCGGCGAAGCGCGGGGATCGGTTCAAGGTGGCGGTGTTGGTGGATCCGGAGTCTGAGGACCCGTTGGGCGATTTAGAGCGGTTGGCGGAGCAGGGAGCGGCTGGAATTCGGATCGCACCGGACGGCGAGTTTGTGAATGCCGGGCCGTATGACATGTGGAAGAAGACGGGAGAGTTGGGGTTGGTGGTGACTTGTCAGGGGGACCCGGAGCGATTCGCATCGGATGGTTTCGCGCGGGTTATGGATGCGTGTACGGATACGCAGGTTGTGATCGAGCATTTGGCGGGTATCGCCGCTGCCGATACGCCGTGGGAAGATGACTACGAAAGGGCGCTGGGACTTGCTGAACGGGACAACACGACGATCAAGGTGCCGGGGTTAGGCGAGGTGTGTCGGCGACCAGCGAGGTTGCGGCCGGAGTTGGAGTGGGACGATGTGCCGCCGGTGTTCGAGATGGCGAAGGATGCGTTTGGTGTTGAGCGGATGATGTGGGGGAGCGATTTTCCTCCGGCGGCTGGTCGTGAGGGATATGCGAACGCGTTGCGGGGGGTGATGGAGCATCCGGCGTTTGCGGGTGATGGTGAGTTGGAGTGGGTGATGGGGAAGGCCGCGACGCGGGTTTGGGGGTGGTGAAAATGGTCAGGTGCTTGATCAACACGAAAGTTCAATTGGACTGATTATTCGCAAGCAACTTCCTCACTGATCGCCAGATTGTCTTGAGAGCCTTCTACGGCGTTCTTCTCGCGAATCCGGGTCCTTGCGAACTCTGGCAGCCGTCCGACGCGCTGACGCTCTTTGGATGAGGGCCCGAAGTCCTTCTTCGAATAAAGGCGATAGACGTTCGATGCCTGTGATTCGGCGAGCTTCTTCGTAGAGTTCGTCGTCTATGGTGATTGTCGTCTGAATCCGTTTTGCACTCATTGCGTTGTCCTTTCAGGAACTAGGACCAATTCGTTTCCTGCAATGAAGCTATGGTGCCGTCGGGGGCTCGCCAGGGGGCGGCGTCTTTGCGCCAGGGGTTGGCTTTGAGCCAGTCTTCGTTCATGGCTACGCCTAGGCCGGGTTCGGTTGGGAGTGGGAGGTAGCCGTCTTTTTGGGTTGGGAAGTCGCCGATGGTGGCGTCTTGGAACCAGGGGTGGATGCCGCCTTCTTGGATCATGAAGTTGGGCGTACAGGCATCGACGTGGATGGATGCGATGGTGCAGAAGGGGCCGTATGGGTTGTGGGGCTGGAATCCGACGTAGTGGGCTTCGGCCATCGCAGCGATCTTCTTGAGTTCGAGGATGCCGCCGGCTTGGACGATGTCGGGCTGGATCATCTTCACGATTTGACGGGCGAGGAGTTCGGTGTAGTCCCACTTGGTGAGGTGTCGTTCGCCGGTGGCGAGGGGGATATTGACTTGCTCGGAGACTCGGGCTAGGGCGTCGAGGTTTTGGGGCGGGACGGGCTCTTCGTAGACGAAGGGTCGGTATGGCTCCATGGCGTTGCCGATGCGGATGGCGTCGGCGGGTGCGAGGCGTCCGTGGACTTCGACGAGGAGTTCGACGTCGTCACCGACGGCTTCTCGGACCGCTTCGAGTTTCTGGATGGCGATGCGTTCAGCTTCGATGGGGATGAAGAGTCCGCGGTGGTCGAAGGGGTCGCCTTTGAGTGCGGTGAGGCCCTGTTCGGTGTGTCGGAGAGCGTTTTCGACGGCTAGTTCGGGGGTTAGGCCGTCCCAGCGTCCGTAGCACCAGATCTTTTCGCGCATCTTTCCGCCGAGGAGTTCGTAGACGGGGACGCCGAGGGCTTGGCCTTTGATGTCCCATAGTGCGATTTCGATGCCGGAGATTGCGGAAAGTTGGACTACGCCGCCTCGGACGTGGAAGTGGTGGTAGAGGGTCTGCCAGTGCTGTTCGATGCGGTGCGGGTCTTTGCCGATGAGGAGTTCGCCGAATTCGTCGACCATTGTGGCGACGGCTAGTGGTCCGGCGGTGGCTTCGCCCCAACCGGTGATCCCTTCGTCGGTTTCGATCTTGACGAAGATGTAGTTTCGGGCTTGGCCTCGGGGAGATGAGGAGGCGGGGATGGCGGTTACATTGGTGATTTTCATGGGTTGGTGGTTTTTGGGGATTGTGGGTTGGTGTCATTCCGAGCGGAGCGAGGAATCTCGGTGGGGTTGGTTGAGATTCTTCACTTCGCTTCGCTACGTTCAGAATGACATGGTTTGGGGTTGCTACGTTCAGAATGACATATCGCTGTGATGGTTGTTACGTTATAGCTGTGATGGTTGTTGCGTTGGTGATTTTCATGGGTTGGTGCGATGTCATTCCGAGCGTAGCGAGGGATCTCGGTGGGGTGGTTGAGATTCTTCACTTCGCTTCGCTACGTTCAGAATGACATGGTTTGGGGTCGCTACGTTCAGAATGACATGGTGTGGGGGTGCTGCGTTCAGAATGACATATAGCTGTGACGGTTGTTGCGTTATAGCTGTGACGGTTGTTGCGTTGGTGATTTTCATGGGTTGGTGCGATGTCATTCCGAGCGAAGAGAGGAATCTGAGTGGGTTGGTTGAGATTCTTCACTTCGCTTCGCTGCGTTCAGAATGACATGTTGTGGGTGTGCTGCGTTCAGAATGACATATAGCTGTGATGGTTGTTACGTTATAGCTGTGATGGTTGTTGCGTTGGTGATTTTCATGGGTTGGTGCGATGTCATTCCGAGCGGAGCGAGGAATCTGAGTGGGTTGGTTGAGATTCTTCACTTCGCTTCGCTACGTTCAGAATGACATGGTTTGGGGTCGCTACGTTCAGAATGACATGGTGTGGGGGTGCTGCGTTCAGAATGACATGGTGTGGGGGTGCTGCGTTCAGAATGACATATAGCTGGGATGGTTGTTGCGTTGGTGATTTTTATGGGTTGGTGCGATGTCATTCCGAGCGGAGAGAGGAATCTGAGTGGGGTTGGTTGAGATTCTTCACTTCGCTTCGCTGCGTTCAGAATGACATGTTGTGGGTGTGCTGCGTTCAGAATGACATGGTGTGGGGGTGCTGCGTTCAGAATGACATGGTTAGATCCCTACTCGGCTCCTGCCCAGGACGTCGGGGTTGATTAGGTTTTGGGGTTTGTTGCCGTTTAGGACGCGGAGGGCTTCTTGGGCGGTTCGGCGTTCTAGTTCGATGGTGGAGGCTTGGGAGAAGAAGGCGGTGTGGGGGGTGATGATGATGTTGGGTGCACCGAGGAGGGGGTGGTCGTTTGGTGGGGGTGCGGGTTCTACTACGTCGATGCCGGCACCGGCTAGGTGTCCGCTGTGGAGGGCGTCGGCTAGGGCTTGTTCTTGGATGATGCCGCCGCGGGCGCAGTTGACGATTATTGAGCCGGGCATCATCATGGCGAGTTGGTCGGGGCCGATCATGCCTTCGGTTTCGGGGGTGAGGGGGGTGTGGACGGTGATGAAGTGTGAGCGTTTCAGGACGTCTTCGAACGTGGTGATCTCGGTTCCGTCTATGTTTTGGCCGGGTTCGATCAGAGGGTCGTAGGCGATGAGGTTCATTCCGAAGCTGGCTGCTTTTGCGGCGATGGAGCGTCCGATTCTGCCGTAGCCGAGGATGCCGAGTGTGGCGCCGCGGGTGCGGTGCATGGGTTGGTCGAGGGTCACGTTTGCCCAGCCACCGGCCTTGACTTGGGCGTCGTGCTGTCCGAGGCGGCGGTTGAGGGCGAGGATCATGCCGATTGCGTGGTCGGTGACTTCGTCCATGCAATAGTCGGGGACGTTGGTTACTACGATGCCGAGTTCGGTGGCGGTCGGAATGTCGATGTTGTCGACGCCGATGCCGTAACGGGAAGCGACCATGCACTTTTCGGCTGATTTAAGAACGTTGCCGGTGACTTGCGCGAAGCAGAACATGATTATGTCGGCGTCGGATGCGAGATCGGCGAGAGTTGCTTCGGAGGTGTCAGGGGCGACGACGGGTTCGACGCCACCGGCTCTGAGGACTTCGGATTCGACGTCGATGTTAGGCCAGACGTAGTCGGTGATGAGGGCTTTTTTCATGGGGGTGTTGGGGTGGGGTGGTGGGTTTTGTTGGTTTTGATTAGGGTAGCAGTTTTGGATTGCATGGATGGACAGGATGGGCAGGATTTTTGGGGTTGGTGGCCCCGCTTCCGCCGCGGCCCCCCCTGCGAGCGTCGCTGCGCGCCCCCTTTGTCCTTCGGACATTTCCCCCGCGGAGCGGGGGAAACCCTGCCGCCCAACCGCCCCGGGCATACCCCTGCGATCTCGCTTCGCTCGCTCGCGTCCCCTTTCGTTCCGAAAGGGGACATGTTTATATCTCCGCTCCCACCCGGTGGTTTGTTCGGGGTTGCTGCCGGGCCTTCCCAGGGGATGGCCCGGCAGCCAGGGTCTTCGGTCCCGTAAAGACAGGTCCTCGCCTCGAGCCTTGGTCCCAGCGCCGGGACCTCGGCTCCTTCCCTCTCCATCGCCTCTTCGGGTTGCCGAAAAAGTCGACCCCGGAGAGGGGTCAGATGCTGCGCAGAGCGTGTTGCAAACCGCTAGCTTCCGTTTTCCAGCACGGCTCGCGTCGCCAGACCGCGGGCATGGAAGTCGGCTCGACGACTGGGGCCGCCGTTCGGATTGCGCCGCCTTCCTTGGATCAGCTCTTCCCGGGCTTCACTCGCGCTGTAGCCTCCCTCCTGCGGCGGACAGGAGTAGGTTTATGTCGGCTCCACGTACAGGTCTCCCGGCCCTTGGCACGGCATCCCCGCGCCCCCTTTGTCCTTCGGACATTTCCCCCGCACAGCGGGGGAAACCCTGGGACGAAGGGGGCGGGACAGATGCCGGCTGGCTCGCTCTGCGACGCAGGACTTATGCGCCGCGCTCCGGGAACTTTTCCTCCCACGCTTCGGCACGGCCCTCCCGACCTTGCACCGGATTTCCGATCCGATGAGGGACGCCGCCGGAGTAACTGATGACGGTCCGACTCGGCGCTTTGGTTGACGCGCTGTCTTTGCCGCTTTGCCTTCGTTTCCTCACGTGATCCCTGTGGCCGTTTGGGACGGGGTCTGCACACGTCTGCGCAGCACTGTGTAGATGTCGATCTGTCTTTAAATATACTACAGATGTTGCAGGAATCAAATTGTTGTCTGAACCGGGGATTGCGGGGATTCAGGGATTGGGGGGATTTTTGTTGGTGGTTGTTTGGGGGTGTGGCGGGGGGACCACCAGCGTTCGCGCCCCCTTTGTCCTTCGGACATTTCCCCCGCATAGCGGGGGAAACCCGGCCCGGCACCGCCCCGGGCATACCCCTGCGTTCTTGTGTCGGTCTCTTGGGCTCCGCGTCCCCTTTCGCTGGGCGAAAGGGGACGGACGGTGGGTGGTACTGCCAAAGGATGCGAATGTTGTTGGAACGCCAAGTTAACCTAGCAGTATGGTTGCCAAGACTGAACAAGCTGGGGCGTGCAATGTTCCTAATCGGACGATTTTCGAGGGGGACAATCTGGATGTGATGCGGGGGATGAATGATGGGTGTGTGGATCTGATCTATCTGGATCCGCCGTTCAACTCGAACCGGGACTATGCGGCGCCGATTGGGAGCAAGGCGGCGGGTGCGGCGTTCAAGGACACTTGGGATTTGACGGATGTGGATGAGGCTTGGCACAACGAGATCGCTGAGACGGATCTGGCGCTGTACAAGATCATCGATGCGAGTGAGCACAGCCATGGGAGCGGGATGAAGTCGTATCTGATCATGATGGCGGTGCGGCTGCTGGAGATGAGGCGGATTCTGAAGTCGACCGGGAGCATCTACCTGCATTGCGACGGTACAGCGTCGCACTATCTGAAGGCGCTGATGGATGCGGTGTTTGGACGCAGGAATTTCAGGAACGAGATCACCTGGAAGCGCACGAGCAGCCACAACGACGCGCGGCGGAATTACAGCTCGATCAGGGATAACTTACTTTTCTACACGAAGAGTGACCAATTCACTTTTCAAACTCAGCACACCCCCTACTCGGAAGAATACATCGCTAACTCTTACAGGTATGTTGATGAAAACAACCGAAGATACGCCGCGAGAGATTTGCGGAGCCCTCAACCAAGACCAAATCTGACATACGACTACAAGGGATACAAGCCGCACTCCAACGGATGGTCGGTCTCCTTGGACAGGATGAAACAGCTTGACGCTGAAGGACGTCTCCATTTTCCAAAGTCCAAAGACGGCAGAATCCGGTTGAAAAGATATCTTGACGAAATGCCGGGTGTGCCTGCGGCCAACTTATGGGACGACATTAAACCTGTTCAATCGCAGGCACAGGAACGTCTCGGCTATCCGACGCAAAAACCGCTTGGACTACTCGAACGCATCATCGAAGCGAGTTCCAATCCGGCGACGTGGTGCTAGACCCGTTTTGCGGTTGCGCGACTACTTGCATCGCGGCGGAGCGGTTGGATCGTCAATGGATCGGGATCGATTTGTCGGCGTTGGCGGTGAAACTGGTGGAGCAACGGGCTCGGAATGAGCTTGGGTTGATGGGTGGTGTGCAGGCTATAGCGCGCAACGACATTCCGAAGCGTACGGATCGTGAGCCGGAGCCGCCGTTGAGCGAATCGAAGGTGGTGCTTTATGGGACGCAGGGCGGGAACTGTAACGGGTGTGGGATGCATTTCTTGCCGCAGCATCTGACGGTGGACCACATCATTGCTAGGTCGAAGGGCGGGACTGACCATCTGGACAATTTGCAGCTGCTTTGTGGGCACTGCAACTCGTTGAAGGGGGATCGTCCGATGGAGTATCTAAGGGCGCGGTTGGTGAGGGCTGTTTGAGAGGGGGATTTGAGGATTGGGTGTTGCACGCTTTTGACCTATGATTGCCATGATTTTGAAAGATGGGACTAATGGGTGTTGGTTTTTCCGATGGTCGTTGTCTGAACTGGGGATTTGATGGGATTGACGAGCATGAGTATGCCTAGCGGTGCCCTGAGATTAGAAGTCATATATTCGACACACCAATCTTCGGTGTTTCAAGCTGCTTGAGCCAATAATCGCCCGTTCCTAGCGGTGTATCTACCCAACCCGGTGTTCAGTTCGCATCTCTCTTCTTGCAGCGATGAGATCGCGCCTGAGCCGCTCAGCCCAATGCTGAATCCCGCTATCCTTAGATTCCCTTGCACACCTCCGCACCGCAGCACGTAGCACTTTGTTGTCCTTTAGGTTTTCGATGACTTCTAGTCGTGGGCGAACCGGTCCCCGATTTAACCACTCTGCTGCGTCCCATGCCGGATCAAGTTTGCTCTGCGCCAATATTGCTTTTCTTGCCTCTTCCTCGATACGGGAGTTTATGTCTTTGGGGGGCCAGCCGAATATGAGCGACAATAGCGCGCGTATAATCTCGCGATAGACTCTGCCAATCATTCCCCAGTTCTCGTTGTCACGGCCCTCGAGGCTCTCGTACCTACTAACTTCAAAGACTTTGGCTTTGCCATGTTCCCGAAAATAGTCAACGATGTTTGTGTTGTGACGGATGGTTGTGACGCTTTCTAAGTACTGTATGGTGCTGTCGAA
This sequence comes from Dehalococcoidia bacterium, assembly GCA_965203505.1. GTDB lineage: Bacteria > Chloroflexota > Dehalococcoidia > Lucifugimonadales > Lucifugimonadaceae > Bin127. The sequence continues at coordinate 2,009,826 of OZ241880.1, read as the reverse complement.
ACATCGCTCTAGTTCATCGAACGCCGTCGGGTTGGACTGTCGAACAGCCTCTAACAGTTGGTTTAGTTCGTGCCCGTGAGAACGAACCTGCTTCTCTGGCATACCGCCGTCTATCAGAATCGCCTTCAGACCTTTCTCAATTGCTTCGTGAGCATTCCTCACATCCGCCCTTGTCTTTGCCATCCCATATTTTATGGAGAGCATTCCAATCGACGTAAGCCTGTTCAAGAACTCATCTTCAGATTGCGCATCCAAGTCTGCTGCATCGGTCAAGCGGCTGTGGATATCGAGCAGCGGTCTCTCCAATTCATCGAGGGCATACCTTAGATCCGCCCATATGTCCTCCTTGTTCAGTGACATTGTCACGAAGTTCCTCTCTTATGTGGCGTGTAAAGTGCATAATCGCCTTAACAGGACAGATTTTAGGGCCGTCTACGGTTCCTGCGATCAGACAGTTGTTTAGATTTTGAGTCAGAAGGAGGAGCGAATATACGATTGATTATTGGGATTTGGCGCCATAAATAGATGGATGAGCCCATAATGAGACCAAATATAGTACCAGTCAATCCTAATGTGAATGCAAATAAAGAATACTCCAGCAGCCATTTTGGTTTAAGGATGCTAGAGAGGTAGTCTTGTTCAAAACCTTGGTATGGTGTTTTGTCCAGCCAACCAAGCAACCATAGAACGAAAGCCAAACCAATAGGATAGAACACGTAAGTAGCATACTGTTTGTGGGGAGTATCTGGGTTAGTATCCTTAAAAGTGTCGCGCCGCAAAATAAGAAATACCATTAGTCTGAATATCGTATTCACGGACTGAACAAAAACGAATGCAGGCCCTATGATGAAAATAAACAATGCTATCAAAGAGATTTCTGTATCGATGCTGAACATGTCTTGGACGAGGATCCTGGATGAGAGGACGTTGGGTTTATGGCTTTTCGAGGAGGTTGGTGACTTCGGTTAGGAGGGTTGGGAGGTTATTTTGGGTGATGTTCCAGATTGTTTGGTTGGCGATGTTGTCGTATTCGTGGGCTATTCGGTTTCTTAGGCCGATGATTGTCTGGTAGCCGGTGATTTTTTCGGCGATGGTTTGATCGTCGTCGGCGAGTCTTCTGGTGGCTTCGCCGATGATTTCGAATTGGCGCTCAACTGCGGAGCGTAGCAGCTGATTCTCTTCGTATTGTTCGAAGGTGATGTCTGCGGTGTTGTCGATTATCAAGTTCGCTGCGTTTCGTATGTCCCAGAGATGGTTCCTGATTTCAATGTTCATAGATAGGTTCTCTGGTTTGATCGACCTCTTCTCGGAAGTAGGGGTTTTGGATGGCGGAGTCGTCGACTAGGTCTACGGATCGTCCGAATAGGGTTTTGAGTTCTTCGGTGAGTTGGAAGCGGGTTTCGAATCTCTGGGCTTCGGGGGAGTCGTCGAACTGGACTAGGAAGTCGATGTCGCTCTCGTCAGGGTGGAAGTCGCCGTTGACTGCGGAGCCGAAGACGTCGAGTCGTTTGACGTGGTGGCGTCGGCAGAGGGTTCTGATCTGTCGTTTGCGATTGGCTACTAGGGGGATGATTTTTCGTTGTTGGGGCTTTGTATCGACCGGTTGATCATCGGGTGCTTGTTCGAGAACGGCTGTTGCGTCATCGAGGAGTTGAGGAAGATTATTTTGAATGAAGTCCCAAATTTCGGTTTCATCTACTTCTGGCCAGCTGTGGTCCAGCGTGTTGCCGAAGCCGAGGGCACCGGCGGAGCTGCCGATGCGTCGCGCTTCGGATTCCTCGTTAACAATTAGCCTCGTCGCAGCTCCGCCGATTTTGTTGATTTGGCGTTCGACGGCGGATTTGAGGATTTGATCTGTCGCGTAGTCGTGGAGGGTCTTTCCGGCGGTGAACTGGAGGATTGCTTGGGCGGCTTGTTGGACCTCCCAGACGTGCATTTTGTAGTTGCGGGGCATGGTGGGGTTAAGGATAGTTTAGGAGTGGTACGCGCCCCCTTTGTCCTTCGGACATTTCCCCCATGAATGGGGGAAACCCGGCCTCCCTTCCATCCCGGGAGATTCCTCGACTTCGCTCGGAATGACAGAGTTGAGTGCGCTCGGAATGATGGTGCGGGCCGTGCTCAGAGTGACAGTGTGGGGTCCGCTGGGAACGATAGCTGGCTAGAATCAAAATGTGGTGGAGGTTCGCCTTGGAAAAGCGATAAAACGACGGCGCATCACTCTACCAAATCGACAGATGCGCTGTCATCCTCCACCACGTGACGGCGATTTTCTCCGATTGCTCGGTGGTGATCGCCATGCCTTGAATATACCACAAGTGGGGTATGAACACCATGTTCTCATCGTGGACCGACCAGCTCTCCCGACCGATCGGGACGGTGACGATCGGATCCGTCGATCACTGGGTATATACCACGTTGGATCCCCAGAACACCATCGCCTCTTATCTCGGAACGATCTGGCTGCTGGGGAAGGATGGATCACTCAATGAACGCATATGAGACACGTGACGTTGAGCACTGCGGCGGCCAAGGCGGCCGACGAGTATGTCAACCAATGCGGGCGTCTGCTCAACATCTCGCCGACTGCCCACACCCAGGCAACGCAGAAGCCGATATACGAGAAGAGCTGGAACCCTCCGACGAAGAACATCCCAGACAGCGCCGCTGCGACGATCGCTGCAAAGTACAAAGACACCGTCCCCAACACCATGCCCACTCCGAATATCCCGACCGATCCCCCGATCCCCGCTTCCGCTGGTGCGGGATCGGTGCGGATCGAGGGTCTCGGCTCCGGGTCCCCGGCAAATTCCTCCGGGTAGTTCCGCCGCCGCTCGTCGTCGATGCGGCTACGTGAATGTTCAGGATCGTCTACCATCGCACCAGCGATGGTACACCATGACCACCGATGATAGATCGCGGGCTTGTTGGAGAGGTGGGCTTTGAATATTTTTTGGCTACGGGATGAATTTCTGGCCGGAAGAGTTCGAGACCGTGAAAAGAAAAATCCCCCAAATCGGTGACTTGGAGGATTTCTTGGTTTAAGGCCCCAGGTTTCGAGGATCCCACCCTTGCGGGCTGCCGCTCTTCACGAGCGACCTCTACATCTCCTGCGCTTGCCTTAAGTGACAGTATATTCGAACATTCGTTGTTGTGTCAAGGGGATCAGCGTTTGAACTGGCAGCCTTCTACGAAATGGTCGAAGAAGTTGGGGTTGGTTTCTAGTTCTATGTGGGTGATGGTGGTGGCTAGGGTTTCGATGGTGGCGCGTTTTGTGGCGTTGGTGAGCATGATGGTGGCGCCTTGGAGGGAGGCGTTGCCGATTTTGGTTATGCGGTCGGGTGGGATGTTGGGGATGAAGCCGATGTCGATGGCGTTTTGGATGTCGATGTAGTTGGCGAAGCCGCCGGCTAGGTAGAGGCGGGTGTAGTCGGCGGCGGTTGTTTTTGTGGTTTCGAGGACGATGTTTTGTCCGCAGTAGTTGGCGGCTTTGGCTTGGGCGAGGGCGGAGATGTCGGCCCGGGAGAGGGTGAGTCGGTTTTCGTGGTGGAATGTGAATTCGTCGGAGCCGTCGTTGAAGTTTCCGAGTTCGTTCATGATGTCATGGCGTCGGAGTTCGGCTAGGAGGTCTATTAGTCCGGAGCCGCAGATGCCGATGGGTGGGGAGTTGCCGATGGTGGTTAGGAGGGGGTGGTTGGAGATTCCTCGGCTTCGCTCGGAATGACATGGGGGGGTGGTGTCATGCTGAGCGGCGTCGAAGCGTCTGGTGGGTGGGGATTCCTCGGCTTCGCTCGGAATGACAGTGGGGGCTACGCTCGCGCCCTTTTCGCTGGGCGAAAGGGGCTGTGCCCCCTTTGTCCTTCGGACATTTCCCCCATTAATGGGGGAAACCCGGCCCTTACCCTCTGGATTCCGGCTTTCGCCGGAATGACGTGAGGGGACGTGGTCTTCCGGCGTGGTAGGGGCAGGTTTGAAACCTGCCCCTACGGGGTTGTTTTCGGTTTGGGCCCCCTTTGTCCTTCGGACATTTCCCCCATTAATGGGGGCAACCCGATCGCCGGGCGCTGTCACCCTCACCCTAGCCCTCTCCCATCGAGGGAGAGGGGATTCACCGCCCCGCGCCTCCCCGGGCACCCCCTGCGGCTTTGCTTCGCTTGCCGCGTCCCCCTCGCTTCGCGAAGGGGAGGGAAGCACGACGTGTTCTACTGCTCCGTTGTAGCCGGGCATGGCGTAGGTTACTTGGCCGCCTTCGAAGGCTGGTCCGGCGGGGCAGGAGGCGGCGTGGAGTTGGTGCCGGTTGCCGGCTATTATTTCGGTGTTGGTGCCGATGTCGATTAGGATGATGGGTTCTTGTTGTTGGTCGATGGCGATCGTGAGGAGGTCGGCTGCGATGTCGGAGCCGATATGGGAGGCGATTAGGGGGCCGCTGTAGATGTTGGCGTTGGGGTTTATGCGGATGCCGAGTTCGTGGGCTTGGACGTTGATGGCGGTAGTGTCGCGTTTGCCGTCGGTGAAGTCGGTTTCGATGTGGGATTTGTAGGGTTTTTGGCCGACGGGTTCGACGTCGATACCGAATAGGATGTCGCGCATGGTGGTGTTTCCGACGGCGACGAATTCGACGATGTGGCGGCGTCGGATCTTGAGGGCGCGGACCATCTCTCCGATCTCGTAGTTGATGGATGAGATGAGGACGGCTTGGAGTTCGCCGCGGTAGGTTCCGGTGTCGTATGAGATGCGGTTCATGACGTCGGAGCCGCCGAAGCGTTGGGGGTTTTCGAAGGATGCGGTGTATAGGATGTCGCCGGTCTCGAGGTCGACGAGGTTCATGGCGACGGTTGTGGTGCCGATGTCTGCGGCGATGCCAAGGATGCGGCCGCGGTAGCGGTCGATGATGCGGGGGCCATCGGCACCTTTGAAGATGATGTTTTCGCATTCGCGGACGGTTAGAGGGTCTAGTTCAATGTCGTCGCGGGTGATGGATTCGGTTAGGATGCGGGGTTGGCGACGGAGGATGTTGAATTCGATGTCTGCTTCGATGTCTACGACGGTTGCTTGGCAGGCGAGTCGGTAGTTATCTCGGAGGAAGTTTTCGGAATCGGTTAGGGGGGCTAATGCGTCCAAGCCTTGTCGGACTTCGACGATGCATTCGTGGCACTCGCCGGTGCGGTTGCAGGATGTGGGTACGCGGACTGCGAGGTCGTCGGCGTAGTCGAAGAGGGATTTGCCGGGCTGGAGGGGGAGGGTTGTTTGGTTGTGGATTAGGGGCATTGGACTGGGATTCTAGGGAATTTGGAGGACTGGTTGGTAGGGGCAGGTTTGGTTAGCAGGGGCAGGTTTGAAACCTGCCCCTACCGCTTCGCGCCCCCTTTGTCCTTCGGACATTTCCCCCATGAATGGGGGCAACCCGACCGCCCGGCCCCGGGCATACCCCGCTCTGTTGTCGGTCTTTTGGGCTGCGCTTGCTCGCGCCCCTTTCGCTAGGCGAAGGGGACGGCCCCCTTCGTCCTTCGGACATTTCCCCCGCGAGCGGGGGCAACCCTAATCGGTGTGCCATGCGGAGCGGTAGTTTAGGTCGCCGTCGCGGGCGGTGCAGATTGGTGGGTCTAGGGGGTTTTTGGTGAAGTGTTGGTTGTCGCAGCCGAATTTTGCGGTGCAGTGGGATTTTGCGTTTTTGTAGGGGCAGCGGCCTTGGGTTGATTCTTCGGCGTGTTTGGCGATGTCGGCGAAGATGTTTGCCATGCGGTTCATGCTGGCGCGTGCGGCGTCGACGTCGAGGCTGGGGGGATCACCCTCACCCTGGCCCTCTCCCATCGAGGGAGAGGGGAGATGTGCCTGGCGGGCCCCCTTTGTCCTTCGGACATTTCCACCTTGTATTTCGTTCGTATTGGGCGGGGGAAACCCTAGGTTTTGCGGATGTCTCGCTTCGACAGGGCTGTTGTTTTTTTGGTTGCCATTATTCATGGCGTAGGGGCTGACGAGTATGTCAGGCGAGTTGTTTTTGGAGTTCTAGGAGGTCGCTGGCGGTTTCGACGCATTCTACGGCGTTTTCGCCGTAGCCGTCGGCGCCCATTTCGTCGGCGAATTCGCGGGTTACGGGTGCGCCGCCGACCATCATGCGGACTTCGTCTCGGAGTCCGATGTCTTCGAAGTATGAGATGGTGCGTCCCATGTTGGGCATTGTGGTGGTGAGTAGGGCGGACATGCCGACGATCTGGGCTTCGAACTCCATCACGGCGTCGGCGAACTCCTCTGGCGAAGTGTCAACTCCGAGGTCGTGGACGGTCCATCCGGCACCTCGGAGCATCATGATGCAGAGGTTCTTGCCGATGTCGTGGAGGTCGCCTTTGACGGTGCCCATGATGACGGTGCCGATGGGTTCGATGCCGGAGGCGGATAGGATGGGTTCGATGTGCGCCATTCCGGCTTTCATGGCGCGTGCGGCGACGAGGACTTCGGGGACGAAGATGACGTTGTCTCGGAATTTGACGCCGACGATCGCCATGCCGTTGAGGAGGCCGTGGTCGAGGATGTGGTTAGCGGTGTAGCCGTTGTCGAGGCAGTGCTTGGTGAGGCGGTCGACTTCGAGGTTTTTGCCGATGATGAGCTGGTATGCGATCTCTTGCATTATCTCGTCGGCGAGATCGAGTGCTTCACCGATGTGCTTCTGCTCGCCGGGCCGTGTGACCCATTCGAACTCACGTTGTAGGCCGTCGTTGACGATTGGCATGGGGTATAGGAAGTGTTTTCGGGCGCGACTAGCGGCGCGCGATGATTTGCGGCGGATTTATGAGATTCTACTATTCGCCGTTCTTCGCGCCCCCTTTGCCTGCGGCATTTCCCTCACCCGTGGGGGAACCGGATGCTGGCTCAATTCTCCGAGTAATCCCAGTGTTCGGCGGCCCAGTCTTCTACGGCTCTGGGGATTTCTAGGAGGTTTTCGAGTTTGGTTTTGAGGGGTATGGCGCACTCGGGGGCGATTAGTTGGACTCCGGCGTCTAAGCATCTGAATACTTCGGCTCGAACTTCTTCGGGGCCTTTGGAGTAGAGGGTTACGGGGTTGTTGACGTTGCCTACCAGGTTGATGCCGTCGTCTACTGCGTGCATGGATTCGTGAGGGTCGTTCTTGGAGTCGAAGTGGAATGCGGCCATGCCTGTGGTTGCGATGTAGGGCATGCGGTCGGTGGTTGCGCCGCAGATGTGGAGCATGATGGGGACGGGGAGGTCTTCGACGAATTCGTGATGCAGGTCCATGAGGAAGCGCCGGTAGTATTCGCCGCTTACGAGGTCTCCGGTGGCGTGGTCAGGGACGGTAAGGACGTCGGCGCCGGCATCGATCTGGGCGAGTCCGAACTCGATGGTGAATTGCTTGAGGCGGTGGAGCATGTCCATGACCATCGCCGGGTCGTCGACGGTCGCGAGGAGAAATGGCTCGACTCCGAAGACGTGGTAGGCGAGTGTCCACGGGCCCATGGTTTTGCCGACGATTGCGACCTCGTCACCGAATTCTTGCTTGAGGATGCGGATCGACTCGATGATGGTCCAGTTGTCGGGATGCTCGAGGAAGCCGCTGGGCATTTTGATGTCGTCAACCGTTTTCCAGATGGGTCTGGTCATGCGGACGGTGGGCCAGTTGTCTTTGCCTTCCCACTGCATCTCGCATCCGAGTGCGGACGACTCTTGGATGATGGAGAAGTATGGCGCGATGGCGTCGTAACCGAGCTGGGTGTAACCGGTTGCTGCGAGACGTGCGTTCATCTCCGGATCCCGGTTGGCGTTCGGGAAGGGTGCATCGACAAGGTCCATCAACTCAACGGTTGCGACGTTGGTGGGATTAGTGACTGGCGGGCGGTCGACCGGCTCGCCAGCTAGGGCGCGGAGGGTGCGCTGCTTAGAGGTAAGTGTTCCAGCGTATTTTGTGGATGGCATTTTGGCCCTCCTTTAACTGTCGCGACAGATTTGTCTAAGAGCGTACGGACTCAGTTGCTCGCAAATCCTAGAGTCTGAGTAGTCATCTGGCCGGCGAGGTCGGATTGTTCGAGCATGGTGTCGACGGCGCTGACGTTTCGGGCGTAGGGGAGAAGGAGGCGTGCGAAGCGGTCGAGGCGTTCTCCGTGTTGGAATCGGAAGCGGTCGCGGTCCTTGCCGACGCGTTCGCATTCGCCGTATCGCATGTATCCGCCGACGACGGCCATGATGCGCATCTGGGGGCGGGCGAAGTCGCCTTCGGCGGTGACGTGGTAGGTCCACCCGTCTTCGTCGGTGTGTTCCGGAGTGACGGTGAAGACGAGTTTGGATTTGGTGTCGTTAGATGTGATGGGGCCTGTGGGTATCGGGTTGATTTTTTCGACGGCTTCGGTGAAGGCGAATCGGAGGGGGCGGTTGTACATCTCGCGGGAGATGAGGGCTGCTTGGTTATTTGTGCCGGGGACCGGTTCGACATCGGCGAGTGCGCAAAGTCGTTCGCGGATCGTTGCGATGCGCTTTTCGGAGCCTTCGACTTGTGCGAAGGTGTGGATGGTCAGCGTTCGATCTCGCAGGTATAGTCCGACGGTGATGTCGTGGAAGTGCGGGTCGACCGCGGCGAGTTCGATGCAGCTTCCGAGGTTACGGAGCGGGGCTGCGATAACGTTTTCGCGAGTTATTCCTTGTGAGTAAGTTACGGCTGTTTCTCCTGAGCGATGGTTACTTGACTGCTTGCACTAGAGCGGTGATGTGTTCAGGCGTGGTGCCGCAGCATCCGCCGAGTATCTGGACGGGAATTTCGGCTAGCTGCTCGTAGCGTTTCGCCATGTATTCAGGGGACTCTGGATAGATGATCTCCCCACCTTTATAGGCGGGTATCCCGGCGTTTGACTGGATGACGATGGGGCTGTCGACGACTGATCGCATCAGCTGTGCGATCTCGATCATCTTGTCGATGCCGTTTCCGCAGTTGGATCCGACGACGTCGGCGCCGGCTTCGGCTAGACCTTTGGCGGCGTCTTCCGGTGAGGTGCCCCACATGGTGAAGAAGCCGCGGGGGCCCTTGTCGAAGACCATGGTGGCCATGACTACAAGATCAGTATTGTCGCGGGTGGCTTTGATGGCGATCTGGGCTTCGTCGAGGACCATCTGGGTCTCGATCATCACGGCGTCGGCACCGCCTTGTTCGAGGGCGATGATCTGCTCGGCAAAGGCATCGTACATCTCGTCTTCGCTGACCATTCCTAGCGGTTCGATGAACTCGCCGGTGGGGCCTACGGATCCGGCGACGTATTGGCCGGGTCCGGCTTGAGATTTGGCGAGTTCGGCGGCGAGGGCGTTGAGCTCGGTGACGCGGTCCTGGGCGTCGTAGTGCTCCAGTCGGAACCTGGTGCCGCCGAAGGAGTTGGTGAGGACGAAGTCGCAACCGGCATCGAAGTATTCCCGTGCCATACCGCGGACGGTGTCCGGTGCATCGGCGTTCATCAGTTCGGGACAGCCGCCGGATTCGAGGCCGTGCTGCTGGAGATAGGTGCCTGTCGCGCCATCGAAAATGAGAATCTCATTGTCGATACGGTGCAGGATTTCGTGAGCTGATGAGGTCTGGGTCGTCATGCGTCTATTTTACCCAGTGGTCTATAGCACCGGGTTGCTCGACTCGGTTGCCGGCGTTATGGAGGTCGCGGATGCGGGCGACGAAATCCTCTGGCATACCGTTGTTGAATCGCTCTGCGAGCTGGTCGGCGGCAGGCTTGGGATTGAGTTCGGATTGCGTGGGCTTGCCCCATTGCCAAGCGTCGAGATAGGCGTCGCTGCCGTAAGAACCGTCCATCATTGCGACGGCGTCGGCAGCTTCTTGGAAACGATGGTCCAGGGGTAGCGATACGGCGGTTTCGTCATTCTCGGCTTTTACTTGGACTGGGATCTCTTTCCAGTAGAGGATGCTGGTTTGGCTCGGCATATCGTTGTTCGTGAAATGTAGGTAGGTATCAGGATTCTATCGTTGACGGAACTTTGTTCGGACGGTTACGAATCAAAGCGAAAAACGGATTTTGACATTGCGTTTTTTTCATTTAGACTTATCCGCTTAGTTGTGTTGGTTCGCCGACACTGTCGCTTCGCGTCGCGTTTTCAATCGGCGACACAAGAAGCAGCAGAAGCATATACATGGAGGTCATGTATTGAAGATGAATACAAGCAGAAAGATCCTGCTAGCGGGTGCGGTGGCGATCGCCGCGCTTGCGGCTTGGGCCTGCGGCGAGACCGTGATTCAGACGGTCGTCGTTGAGAAAGAGGTTCAGGTCCAGGGCGAGACCGTAATCCAAACGGTCGTCGTTGAAAAGCAGGTCCAAGGCGAGACCGTTGTCCAGACGGTCGTTGTCGAGAAGGAAGTCGAAGTAGCGGGCGAGACTGTTGTCCAGACCGTTGTTGTCGAGAAGGAAATTCTTCGAGAAGTAGTCAAAGAGGTCGAGAAGATCGTCGAGATTGAGGCACCTGAGCCGACGGCGACCGCGAGTCTGGTCGGCACGATCGGTGCTCCTGATCCCAAGACCGAGGGCGGCGCCGCCGTCATCGGTTTCGCGACCATCGGTCAACAGGTCGGCAGGAACGCCAACCAGGCTTCCGACGCACTCAAAAACTGGGGCGTCGCAGAAACCCTGTTCCGCCGAGGTCCGAGTGACGAAACCCTTCCGTGGGTCGCCACCGAATGGGCCATCAGCGATGATCTGACGACCGGTAGCGTGACGATCCAAGACGGCATCACGTTCCGCACCAAGGACAAGGACTACGGTCCTTTGACCGCTGATGATGTCGCTTGGAGCATGAACGACGCTAACAACGCCACTAACACGACATCGATCCACGGCCAGGCTGGCGACTTTGCCGGTCTCTGGGGTGAGTGGCGCGTTGTTGACGAGAGCACAGTGGAGTGGAACTTCGCCACGAAGGCTGACGGCAGCCCGGCATTTGACGGCACTTGGAAAGACGACTACGTCAACCAGTCCGGCCAGGCGTTCCCAGTCCTTTCGAAGAACGCATTTGAGACCGAAGGCGAAGACTTCGTACGCGACACCGTCGTGGCGAGTGGTCCTTACCTGATCGACACGTGGATTGCGGACGACCGAATTGTCCTATCTGCGGACTCGGACCATTGGAAGTTCAGCCCGAAGACCGAGACCATCATCTTGGTGCAGGCAGGGGACCCGACCAACCGTGCAACGCTGTTGCGCACTGGTCAGATCGACACAGCTCAGCTTGAGCCCAAAGACGCAGCCAACCTAATCGTCGACTCCTCCAACTGGGGTCAATCTGGTACAGGTGGCGCGGTCCAACTCGGTATCTTCTTCTCGGGCAACCTCTGGGAAGACACGGATGCCAAGTCAGGTGAGCCGCTTCCGCCCAAGGGCCCGTTCGTTCACAACCACGCTTGGATCGGCAACTACACCGGTTCGCACGGCGATGGTGACATGGAACAGGCACGACAGATTCGCTACGCCATGGCGATCGCAGTTGACCGCGACGCGGTGAACGAGTCCCTGCTCGCAGGCCTCGGTAACGTCGTCCAGGTCGAGTACTTTGCTTGGGGTCACCCGAACTACGCTGGTGTGCAGTGCACGCAGGAACCTGGCGGGGTTTACACGGATGAGGCGCCGGCCGGAACCGGACCTTGCACGTATGAGTATGACCCGATCGAGGCGGTGCAGATCATCAAATCGCAGGATGCCAAATGGATCAAGTCGTCTAATCAGTCCGACATTCTGGGTAGCGACACATTCGAGGTTTCTGTGTATGCAGGTCCTGAGCTCGGTGGTGGTGCATCGGTCACTGGTGAAGTCGCCGACGCAGTCGCCGGTTACTGGTCCGACATCGGACTCTCGACGTTCTCGTTGAAGTTCACGTACGTGACCTTCCGCCCGACGGTCGTGAACCGTGCAAACGTGCACCCGTGGATCACCTCTTGCGACAAGGGTCGCGAGTCGAACCCGTGGCACTTCCCCAAGGGCCTTGTCCAGACCTCGCTGACGCGCGGTGGTTTCGGATGTGGCTTCGAGTCGCCGAAGATTCTTGAACTCTACGAAGGCATGGCGGCCGCCAGCGACACCGCTGAGGCGACCGACTTTGCGAACCGCTACCTGCAGTACGTCTACTACTGGAACCTGCAGCCAGGCGTTGTCGCAGTCCCGCAAGACTGGTTCTGGAACCGCAACAAGATCGCAGCTTGGCCTCAGGACCGAGCCGCGGCCAGCGGTATCAACAACCTCTGGGACATCGAGCTCGCTCAGTAAAGCGAGACTCAATCAGAGTCTTTCGACATTGGGCACCGCGGCAGTCGCCGCGGTGCCCAGTGCCGCGTACAACGCTCTCGTCAAAATAACCTATGAGCGTCCTAGCGATGCCATTTGGGGCGAGAGCAAATCAACACAGAAGGGGCATCTGTCCTAGGCGATTGGGCACCTGACGCCCACCGCCCTAAGGCATGGGTTAACATCTTTTTTCATCATGCGCCGATTCTTGATAAGAAGATTCCTCTTCATGATCCTGAGCACGATCGCTGCGACGGCGATTGTGTTTTCGCTGTCTCGAGCGGTCGGCGACCCGTTGTTGCTTTTCGCGACTTCCGGATATGGCATTTCCGACGAAGCCGTCGCGGAACTTAAGAAGGAACTGGCGCTGGATCGCGCTCTCCCGGTTCAATACCTGCTTTGGTTGAGTCGAGTAATGAGGGGCGACTTGGGTGAGAACCTCGCTTTCAAACTTCCAGTGGCGCGGATCATCACTGAGAAGATTCCCCACAGCCTCCAACTCGGAACATTCGCATGGTTCTTTTCTTCGACGATCGGCGTGAGTCTAGGCGTTCTCTCGGCGATCAGACGGGGCAGCTTCGTAGATTACGGTGGCAGATTTGTAGCGTTGATCGGTCAATCGATTCCGGTGTTTTTCTTCGCGATAATTCTTATTCTGGTGTTTGCGGTCTGGTTGGACTGGTTGCCGGCGGGTTTGGCCGGGGATTCAACTCAAGATCCGTCGCTTTGGCAATTGGAGTATCTTATCTTGCCTGTGGTTGCCATGTCCTTGGGCGCTCTCGCCGGGTATCTGCGACTAACGAGATCGTCGATGCTAGAGGTGCTCGACTCCGAGTATGTGAAACTGGCGCGCGCAAAGGGTGTTGGAACTACGTTCGTGGTTTGGAAACACGCCTTTAGGAACGCGCTGATTCAGCCATTGACTGCGTCGACGTTGGCGTTCGCAGGTTTTATCGAAGGCGCGTTGGTTGTTGAGTCGATATTTTCGCGTCCCGGCATCGGTTTGATGGCGGTTCAAGCAGTGCATGGCAACGACTTTCCGATACTTCAGGGCGCGGTGTTGATGTTCATTCTGGTCTACGTATTGGCGACGTTCATTACGGACATCATTTATGCCTTGGTAGACCCGAGAATTCGCTACGATTGAGGAACTGCGCTAAACATCCGAGATATTGACGATGGCAATCGATCCGACTCCAACCAGAATGCCGATGGTAGAGCCGCGAGCCGGTGTCGAATCACGCGACGCGTTGGACGCGTCGACCACTGGTTTGACCAGAGTGAAGCGTTCGCTGCCTTCACAGCTCTGGTACGTGTTGCGCCGATGGCCGATAATTCCGATCGTTATCCTCGTGTCTGTTACGGTGGTCTCGTTAACTGCGGAGTGGATCGCTCCTACGGATCCTTACGTCCAAAAACTGCATTTCAATCTGATGGCCCCGACTTGGGGACAGCCGCGACCAGAGAATGAACTCGCGGCGAACGAAGCCGATTTCGATCTGACGACCGACGAAGGTCAAATCGGGTACATGATCGCCTCGAAGAAGGGGTTCACGAGGGAAGAGTTCATTTTGGGGAGTGACGGCTTGGGACGCGATGTGCTATCGCGGATCATCCACGGAGCCGGTGTCTCGTTGAAGGTGTCGGGTTACGCTCTCTTGTCTGGTGTCATAATCGGGACCGCGATGGGCGTCGTAGGCGGTTACTACGGAGGTTGGCTCGACGAAGTCCTAATGCGGTTCGTCGATATCTGGAACGCGCTGCCGTTCTTGCTTATCGCCATCATGGTAGGGGCGACGATCGGGGCGACCGAGACATCGGTGATCATCATCATCGCGATGATCGCGTGGCCGCCTTTCGTGCGGAACGTTCGAGCCGATGTTTTGACGATCAGATCTCTCGACTATGTCAACGCGGCGCGCATCATGGGCGCTAGCAACTTGCGGTTGATGATGAAGCACATCTTGCCGGGAACGGTTGGCACAGTCCTTGTAATCGCCACATTGCGTGTCGGTGGTCTAATCTTGACGGAATCGGTGTTGTCATTCCTTGGTGTCGGTATCCCTGATCCGATCCCGACTTGGGGCAAGATGGTTGATGAGGGTTATCAGTACCTGATCAACGATGTGTGGTGGTCATCCATGTTCCCCGGCTTGGCGATCTTCTTGCTGGTGATGTCGATGAACTTCTTCGGCGACTGGTTGCGTGATCGGCTCGATCCGAAGCTGCGGCAACTCGATTAGGGTGTGTGAATACTGAATGTCGGGTTAGTGAACTCGCGTTCGTGGGATGGCGGTGTACAATAACATGCGCGCGGTTCACACAAGCGAATAGCTTTGTAATGGCGGAGGGTGGCGGAATCGAACCGCGATGCTAGGGTCTTTCTAGCAACCCCGGGAGTTGCAGTCCCGTTCGTCGCCTTGACGGCACCCTCCGTTAGCGAATGAAGCGTCCTGTTCACGCAGGGCGCTATCTATTTCTACCACTGTCGCAAGCGCTGACAGGTCGCGTTGGCGAAGGTATCGACTGAGATGCTTCTGTCGTGCCGAGCGCAGTCGAAGCATATCTCAGCGAGGCGTATGCGCTCGGGAATGACGCCCCGCCTGGAACTGATCAGGGAGTGGGGGTGTCCCACGGCTCGCTTATATACTTGCGGCGTCTATCCAAAGCAGAAAAGTGCCTCATTTCGTGATGCACAATTGACTATTGGCACGAGCATCGTGGTCTCATTCAGATAAGGAGCAACTAGACATGTCGGTAGGGTTTATCGGGCTGGGTTACATGGGTCAGGGAATGGCTGACAATCTTCTGGCCAAGGGCGCTGACCCGGTCGTTTATACGCGTACACAGTCGAAGATCGAGGCGATGATCGATCGAGGTGCTCAAGGAGCTAGCTCGTCGGCAGATTTGGTGTCAAAGGTGGATGTTGTTCTTGCGTGTTTGCCGAGTGTGCAGACATCTTTGGATGTGATCATCGGCGAAGTTGTGCCGGCTTGTGAGCCGGGTCAGATAATCGTGGACCACAGCACGGTAGATATCGGGACATCACGCAAGTGTGCGGAAGCGGCAGAGGCCAAAGGAGCGATGTTCATCGACGCGCCGATCAGCGGCGGGCCGACGGGCGCTGCGGCGGGCACCTTGGCGATCATGTGCGGCGGCTCGGAAGAGGCGTTCAATAAGGCGTTGCCATATTTCGAGTTGATGGGTGCGAACGTTCGCCACATGGGGCCGAACGGTGCGGGGACAGCGATGAAGCTGATCAACCAGTTGCTGGTCGGGGTTCACACCGTCGCGGCGGCGGAGGCATTTGCTTTGGCGAACTCTGCAGGGGTTGATATCGGGGTCGCGGCGGAGTTGCTGAGCGTTGCTTGGGGAGCTAGCGCGATGGTCGACCGGAGCGCGCCGATAACCGCGGCTCGTGATTTCGAGGAGTCGGCAGCGCCGGTACGCAACCTCGATAAGGACTTGGGCATCATCAAGGATTTGGCGAACGCCGAGGGGCTTTCGCTGGAATTGGCGATTAAATCCGAGGAACTGTTCCACACCATGATGGAGAACGGTTGGGACGAGAACGATATCGCTGGCGTGTTGGAAGTGATCGAGTCTCGCGCTTCGTAAGGATTTGATCTGCAATGGCTCGAGCCCCCTTTGTCTTCGGCATTTCCCCGGTAATCGGGGGAAACGTTGGGCGTGGGTGGCGAGAGGTTGGAACAGGTACGAGGTTTCAATTTGGTTAAGTACAGGATAGCGGTAATCAAGGGTGACGGTATCGGTGTCGATGTTGTCGACGAGGCGTTGAAGGTATTGCACGCTCTCGGCGGCAAACACGACATTGAATGGGATTTCGTCGAGTTTCCTTGGAGTTCGGAGTACTACTTCGAACATGGCGAGATGATGCCGTCGGATGGTGTCGATCAGTTGAGGAGTTTCGACGCGATTTTTCTGGGTGCGGTAGGTCATCCCGAGGTTCAGGACCACATCACGCTGAACGGTTTGCTGTTGCCGATCAGGCGAGCTTTCGATCAGTACGCGTGCGTTCGGCCGTCGGTTCTGTTGCCGGGCGTGGATTCGCCGTTGAAGAATGTGAAACCTTACGACATCGATCTGATAGTCGTGAGAGAGAACACCGAGGGCGAGTATGCGAATGTGGGCGGTTTCCAGTACCGAGATTTCCCTGGTGAGGTCGCGGTGCAGTCGTCGGTGTTCACCCGTAGAGGGTGTGAAAGGGTGATCCGTTACGCGTTCGAGCTAGCGCGCGCCCGCAGGAAGAAGATGCACGTCACATCTATCACGAAGTCGAACGCGCAGGGCTACGGCATGGTGTTATGGGACCGAACGTTCGATGAGATCAAAGAGGACTATTACGACATCACCACGGATTCTTTATTGATCGACGCGGCATGCATGGACTTCATCCGTCGACCGGAGAAATTCGACGTCGTGGTGGCATCGAATCTGTTCGGCGATATTCTGACGGATATAGGTGCGATTATCACCGGGTCGATGGGGTTGGCGTCGAGTGCTAATCTTGATCCGACGCGGACTAGCCCGTCGATGTTCGAGCCGACGCACGGTAGCGCGCCGGACATCGCTGGAATGGGTATCGCAAACCCGATGGCTCAGATCTTGACCGCGGCGCTGATGTTGGACCACCTTTACGAGGACGATGCAGCGGCGGATGTGAGGTCGGCGGTCGAGAATCTGTTAGATGAAGGCGAGACGCTGACTCCAGATTTGGGTGGTTCATCGACGACGACGGCGGTCGGCGATGCGATCGCGGCTTTGGTGTCCTGAAAACTAATCATTGCGGAGGAGAGAATTGGATCCGCTAGAAAAGGTAGCAATCGGAAATCAAGGTGTAGAGGTCACACGACTCGGATTGGGTGGCGCTTTCTTGAGCGGGATGGTGGTGGACGGTTCGTCCGGCGGCACTGCGAGCGATGAAGCGAGCAGGATTGTGCGGCGGGCTTTGGAGTTAGGGATCAACTACTTCGACACGGCACCGCTGTATGGCGCTGGTGTGAGCGAGGTCCGGTACGGGGCAGCGCTAAAGGGCGTTGATCGCGATAGCTACGTGATTTCTACCAAAGTTGGTCGCGTGTTGGAGCTGGTCGAAGGTGGAATGACGGCGGAAGAGTCGCCGGACAACTTTGCGGAACATTATTCCGTCGATTCTTGGACGCGCGAAAACGTTCTGAGGTCGATTGAAGATAGTCTCGAACGGTTGCAAACCGATCACGTCGAGATTGTGTTGATTCACGATCCGGACCGCGCCGCGCATGGGGAACGGGAAGCGATCGACGAAGGATTTCCGACGTTGATCGAGCTACGGGAACAGGGCGTGGTTAAAGCGATCGGATGCGGCATGAATGAATGGGAGATGCCGAGTGGGTTCATCCGGCGGTTCGACATTGACGCGGTTCTGTTAGCGGGACGATACACCTTGCTAGACCATGTTGCGTATCCAGAGTTCCTGCCGTTGTGCCTAGAGCGTGATGTGAAGATCATCACAGGTGGTCCGTACAACAGCGGGATACTGGCGCGGGACCTGGATGGGACGGTAACTTTCGATTACGAGATCGCTCCGGAGAATCTGGTTGCGAAGGCACGGAGGTTGGACGCGGTGTGTAGGCGACATGGCGTGGACTTGAAGGCTGCCGCGTTACAGTTTGTGCTGGCTCATCCGGCGGTTGCGTCCGCAATACCGGGCGCGCAGTCGGTGGCGGAGGTGGAGCAGAACTTCGGACTGGTGAGTGCGGAGATACCCGGAGATGTGTGGTCGGAAATGAAGGCTGAGGGTTTGATACCGGCAGATGCGCCGACGCCTTAGGGGACAGAAACACTAGCTTGTTTCGATGGTCTGCCATTTCCTCGTGACGAAGTCGACAAAATCCGTATAGTTGGTTTGTATCAACGGCGAGGGAAATTGCGTCGTCAACATGCTTCCAAACTCTCTGTACTATGGTGACAACCTAGACTGGATGCGTCAATGGCCATCCGAATCGGTTGATCTGATCTACCTCGACCCACCGTTCAATTCGAACCAAACCTACAATCAACTTTTCGTTTCTGGATTAGGCGAAGCTTCAGCTCAAGCGCGCGCATTTGAAGACACTTGGCGTTGGGGGCAACAGGCAGTCCACGACCGCGACGCTGCGTTAGTGACTGGTGGTGAATTGGCGACCGCGATACGGGGCTTCGATACGATGTTAGGTCGATCCGGCATGTTCGCCTACCTATGCCATCTCGCTCCTCGCCTTCATGAGATGCGGCGACTGTTGAAGCAAACAGGTTCTTTGTATCTGCACTGCGACGATACTGCCAGTCATCACGTTAAGCTGCTTTTGGACGCGGTTTTCGGGGCGACGAGCTATCGCAACGCGGTCTACTGGCGCCGTGCCACGGCTCACAACGATGCGAAACGATTTGGTCGGATAGTTGACACGATTTTCCTATACGCCAAGAGTGACGTCTCTTACTGGCGAGGTCAGGCAATATCCGTGAGTCGCACAGAATCCGAGTTGGCAAAACGCTATCCATCGTCAGATGAGTTTGGGCGGTTTAGAACTGGTGACCTCACGGCAGCCGAAAAACGGGGAGGAGAAAGCGGCAAACCTTGGAACGGTTACGATGTTGACGCGAGGAACCGTCATTGGGCGATCCCAAAGACCAGTGCGTATGCCGAGTGGATTGAAGAAAATTTCATTTCCGGCTATCGTGCGATCGATGGGGTACACGACAGGTTGGACGCGTTGGATGCTGCCGGGTTGATTCATCACCCTCAACGAGGGTTTTGGCCGGGATTGAAACGATACGCCGCTGCGGATATGCCGTCCGGTCCGCAAAATCTGATACTCGATCCGATTGGGTTTACCAATTACAACAAGGCCAAGGAATATCTCGGATATCCGACCCAGAAACCAGAAGGGTTAGTTAAGCAACTAGTCGAAGTCGCTTGCCCGAAGGATGGTCTGGTGATGGATCCTTATTGTGGTTGCGGTACAACTCTGCATGTCGCGCAGGCTTCAGGCCGCCCTTGGGTCGGTATCGACATCACACACCTAGCGATCGCGGTTGTTGAGTATCGATTCAGAGAGCGATTAAACGAACAGCCACGCGTTATTGGACGTCCGGAAGATATGGAGGCTGCGAGGGACCTATTCGAACGTGATCCGTTTCAATTCGAAGCGTGGGCGGTGTCTCGTATTCGCGGGATGTTGCCGAATGAGCGCAAGACGGGCGACCGCGGCGTTGACGGACATGGGTACGCCCGGGCCAATGGAGAGCGCCATCTTGTGATTGCTCAGGTGAAGGGCGGAAAACGAGTAGGTCCGAACTTCGTCAGAGAATTTCTAGGCAGCATGTCAGACTCGGACGCAATCATGGGCGTGATGATAGCGATGGACAACGATACGGTTACATCTGGCGCTCGACAGGCGATGGCTATGGGAACTGTTGAAATCGGCGGACGAACCTATCCCAAAATGCAGCTTTTCACCATCGAGGACTATTTCGCAGGCTCGTATCCCAAACTACCAGTCATGTTGACCGCGTTCGCCAATCGCGAACCAGACATGATCGATCTAGCGGATCAGGGGGTACCGTTCGCTTGATCCTTGCGCCGAACGGCTTTAGTGCCCCTCCATCTCCACATACGTTGGGACGGGCGTTCTGCCCACGGCGAAGTCGAAGTCGCAGCCGTGTTGGGCTTGCATGACGTGGCGGTTGTAAATGTGGATGTAGCCACGTTCGGAGCGGACGTTCGCGGGCGATCCAGACGCCTGCAATTCGGATTTGCGGCGTTCTAGTTCCGCGTCGTCCACCAGCAGGTCTAGACGGCCGTTGTCGGCGTCGAGGGATATCATGTCGCCGTTCTGGACGAGGGCCAACGGGCCTCCTACGGCCGATTCGGGTGAGACGTGTAGGACTACGGTTCCGAATGCGGTGCCGCTCATGCGGGCGTCGGAGATGCGAACCATGTCGCGGACGCCTTCGGCGAGGATTTTGCGGGGTAATGGCATGAAGCCGGCTTCGGGCATTCCGGGGCCGCCGATGGGGCCAGCGTTTTGCATCACTAGGATGTCGTCTTCGGTTACATCGAGGTCGGGATCGTCGATTCGTCTGCTCAAATCTGCAGGGCTAGTGAAGACCACGGCGCGACCGGTGTGTTGCATCAATTTGGGCGATGCGGCGGAACGTTTGATGACGGCGCCGTCGGGTGCGAGTGAACCTCGAAGAATAGAGATGCCGCCGTCGGGATAGAGGGGTTGACCGGTGTCCAAGATGACTTCGTCGTTGTGGCAATCGATATCGGCTACGTTTTGGGCGAGGGTTTCGCCGTTGACGTTTACGCAGTCGGCGTTGAGTTTGTCGAGGATTTTTTTGAAGAATGCGGGTGCGCCGCCGGCGTAGAAGAAATCTTCCATCAAGTATTTTCCGGATGGTTTGAGGTTGGCGATGACGGGCACTTTGGCAGACAGTTTTTCCCACTTGGAAAGGGGGAAATCGATTCCGGCTCGCCCGGCGATGGCGGTCAGGTGGATAATGGCGTTGGTTGAGCCGCCGAGCGCCAGTAGGGAAAGGGCGGCGTTCTCGAACGCGGCTTCGGTCAAGATTTCGGAAGGTCTGGTGTTGCGTGCGACGAGTTCGACGGCGGTAGCTCCAGCGCGCTCGGCGAACACACGGCGGCGGGAGTCGGCGCCGGGGATCGCTGCGCCGCCGGGTAGCGTCATGCCGAGTGCTTCGCAGATGACGGACATCGTGCTTGCGGTGCCCATGACCATGCAGTGGCCGGGCGAACGGTATATCGCTTCCTCCATGGAGTCGTATTCGGCTTGCGTGATTGTTCCGGCTCGGAGTTCCGACCAGTAGCGACGACAGTCAGTGCATGATCCGAGTTCTTCGCCGCGCCAATTGCCTTTGAGTTGCGGACCGCCGGTGACGATGATGGCGGGGAGGTCGGCGGAGGCTGCGCCCATGAGCATCGCCGGGGTGGTCTTGTCGCAGTTCGACAGCAGGACGACTCCGTCGATCGGTAAGCCGCGGATCATCTCTTCGACGTCCATGGCCATTAGGTTGCGGTAGAGCATCGATGTCGGCGCGAGGAAGAATTCTCCGAGGGAGATTGTAGGGAACTCAAGGGGGAACCCGCCGGCTGCGATGACGCCGCGTTTTACGTGTTCGGCAATGACCCTGAGGTGTGCGTTGCAGTGAGTCGCTTCGCTCCACGAGTTGGCGATTCCGATGATGGGTTTGCCGGCGAAAGAATCTTCGTCCCAGCCTTGGTTCTTGAGGCCCGACCGGTGGAGGAATCCTTCAAGGTCACGGGGTCCGAACCATGCTTCGCTGCGTAGCACTTTGCCGTTGGATTCGCTCATCGATGTCACCTACCTTTGCGCAGCGAAATTGTACAGGGCGGGCGTTCGATTAGTATCGAACGAGTGAGTGCCAAGCTTTACATATTGTTGGGAGGGATCGTTGGTGCCTGTGTGGCGATCGGTTTTGCCGTGGTGCTGTGGTTTCAGTTCGAAGCAGCTGGAACGGAAGTGGTTATTGTCGCGTCGCTGCCGATCTGTGTGGCGTTAGGCGCGGGCATGGGTTGGGCTTGGTGGCGAGTTCTAGGCCGCTAGAACTCCTCGCTGGTTGGGCTGATTGGTTCAGCGACCGCGAAACAGACGCTTGAACCACGAAGTGATCAAATCGAAGAAAGAGCTGCGCCCAGCGTTTAAGGACCTACGGGATCTTCTGCGTCCACCCTTCTTGTTGTCCTCGACACACTCTACGCACGTGCAGTAAGCTGGATGCTCGTCGCGTGCGTATTGCCAACGGTCCATGTTCGAAAAAGTCCTCTTGTCTACCAGTCTATTTGACGCTTGAGTTCTTCTAAACGGGCCTTTTCTTCGTCGGTGGCGTTCTCGAAGAAGCCTTCAAGCCCTGCGTATTCTCCGGTGTAGACGGGTTCGCGGCGTTCGCGGAACGACGTGCGACCTTCTTCGGCATCTTGGGATGTGTGGAGGAGCAAAAAGTTGATCATCGCTTGGACGTTCCAAGCCTGTTCCACGGGCAGGTCAGAGAATCGGTGAACGAACTCTTTCATCTTCATGGTAGCGAGGGGAGGTTTTTCGGCGATCTGATGAGCGATTTCCAATGCTCTGGCCATTAACCGGTCGGCGGGGATGGCTTCGTTTACGAGGCCTATCCTCACGGCTTCTTGAGCATCGACCTTGTCGTCGGCCAAGAGCATCTTCATGGCGTCGACGTATCGGAGTTGCTTGAGGAGCATTGTGGCGCCGGGCCCGGCGCCGATCCAGCCACGCGAGATCAATCCGAATCGAAAGTTCGCGTTTTCATCGGCTGCGATGCGGATGTCGCTGGAGGCGAGTAGCAGGTACAACCCGGCTCCCACCGCCCATCCGTTCACGGCTGCTACGACGGGTTTATAGATGCGCGGGAAGTGATCCGCCATGCCGCCATCGATGCCGGTCTGGAAGCCGTTTGTGTAGCCGACAGGAGGACGGAAGATGCGTTCGAGAGCTAGGAAATCGTGTTCGGTTTCGGAAAGGTCATCACGGACGGAGAGATCGTGACCGCCACAGAAGTGACGGTCGCCTTCGCCGGTGACAATTATTGAACGTATGTTTCGATCCTGCCATGCCGTACTCCAAGCCCTACCCAGATCAACGGCGTGGGTCTTGTCCAAGGTGTTGGCCCGTCGTGCGTTTGCAATCGTGATAAGTGCGACAGGTCCGTCAGTTTCGTAGCGAATCGTCATTTGGTCTCACTAACTCGGGTGGTCGGCGGTGGGTTGGCGTTTGGTTAACAGGAATTACGAAATGTGACATGAGCACTTGCATATAGATAGAACATATGTATAATGATATTTCGTGTCAGGGTTGGAAGTCTACGGGTAACTATAAACAAGGGAAGTTATTGAATGCTAGCTAAAACCATCACATGTGCCGTGAGTGGAGTGGATGGTCAGTTGGTGGAGGTTGAAGTTGATATATCGCCGGGGGTGCCGAAGTTCAACATCGTTGGACTGCCGGATTCGTCGGTGCAGGAATCGCGTGAACGCGTCCGAGCGGCGATTCGGAATTCAGGGAACGAATTCCCGTTGAGACGGATCACGGTCTCGTTGGCACCGGCCGACATCAAGAAGAGCGGGCCTTCTTACGATCTGCCGATCGCGATCGGGATTCTGGTTTGCAGCGGTCAAGTACCGGACGCGGTTAACAGGTCGCTTTTCCTCGGCGAACTGTCGCTGGACGGAAAATTGCGGTCGACCCACGGGATGTTGCCGATGCTGCGTGCCGGCAAAGATCGAGGCTACGACACCGCGTTCGTGCCGCGTGTGAATGCCAAAGAGGCTTCGTTAGTGCCCGGGATCGAGATTCGCCCGGCCGAGACGCTGAAGCAGTTGGTGGACCATCTTCGGGATGGCATAGACATGCCGATCGTCCAAGGCGACGGGTTGCCAGACGTAGCCCACGCGTCACCTGTCCGCACGGGTTACGACTTCCGAGATGTGAGAGGACAGGAGCAGGCGAAGCGCGCCTTGGAAATATCCGCAGCGGGCCACCACAACATCGTGTTGATGGGAGCGCCGGGTTGCGGTAAGACATTACTGGCGCGTTGTTTGCCGTCCATCATGCCGCCGATGACGCCGGAAGAGGCGCTCGAAGTAACGACGATATACTCCGTCACTGGCTTGTTGCCGTCTGGAAGCCCATTGATCACGCATCGACCGTTCCGGGCTCCGCACTACACAATTTCAAACGCAGGTCTCATCGGCGGTGGAAGCATCCCCAGACCGGGAGAGGTCACGCTGAGTCACCGCGGAGTACTGTTTCTGGATGAGTTGCCGGAGTTCGGCAATGCGACTTTGGAAACTCTGCGGCAGCCGTTGGAGGATCGTTCGGTCACGATCAGCCGGGCTCGGGCGAGTACGACTTATCCAGCGAGTTTCATGCTGGTAGGGGCGATGAACCCGTGCCCGTGTGGTTATCACGGTGACAACCAACAGCCATGCACGTGCGGCGAACCCGCGGTGGCGCGCTATCAGCGGAGGATTTCTGGGCCGTTGATCGATCGAATCGACATGTTCGTGGACGTTCCGCGAGTGGACTACGACAAGTTGATCAAACCTCCCGCTGAAGAGGGTTCTTCAGCGGCGCGAGAACGGATCCTCATAGCCGTTGGATTGCAGCATGAACGATTCCAGGGCTCAAATGTGAAGTCGAACGCCCTGATGGGGCCGGTCGAGGTCTGGGACTCCTGCAAGATGTCGGACGATGCGAAGTCGCTGCTTCAAAGTGCGATGAAGCACTTGCGGTTGTCTGCACGGTCTTGCCATCGGGTGTTGAAGGTAGCCCGCACGATTGCGGACCTGGAGCAGACGGCTTTGATCGAGAACCACCACCTCGCCGAAGCGTTGCAGTACCGTCACAAATCAGCGGTATGAAAGAAGCACGACGTGGCGATTCGAATGGCGATTCTCGGATGACGATTGAGGGATTGAACTCGGCACTCGAAGAACGGGGCGTCGTGTGGCAGGGGAGCGGCTTCGCGCTCGTCGGAGCCTTGTCGCTCCCCTTGCTGTGGGTATACTCTGAGGCAGACCACTGGAGTATAGGGATCTATCGGCTCGCCGTAACTGAACTCAATTGGGCATACGTCATCGCGTTGGCCCTTGTCATTGAAGGCATCAGGAAAATGTTTGAGACACGAACCGCAATTCGTAGAGCGGCTAGGGAAAGATACATTACCAAAGAAGTCGAAAAACGCTTGAGGTGGATACGAGACCATCCAGAAGTTGAACTTCCGCGAGAAGTGGAACAGAGACTGCTCAATGAAGTCGGTAGTCGCAAATGGTGGCACCACATACCACCGTTTCGATCGTGGTAGTTTAACGGGTTTTCATCGCCGATTGGTGGGAATGTCGTCGGTGGCGTTTACGAGAACCTGGTGGCTTAGGCCTAAAGGTGTCAGTACGCCGAGATCTGTTGCCACGGCCAGTAGAGCATCCACACTTTGCCGACGATGTCTTCCGTTGGGACGTACCCCCAGTTGCGCGAATCGTTCGATTGACTCCGGTTGTCACCCAGAACGAAATAGTTGTCTGGGGGCACAACGACCGGGTACTTGAGATGAGATTTGGGGTCGGTGAATTCATCTGAGTAGTTGGTGGCGATTTCGTTGACTTCGACGGTGCCGTTGATGATATTGACTTTGTCGCCAGGGAGCGCGACGACGCGTTTTACTATTTTTTCGATACCGGGTTGTTGTGGTTCGAAGACGACGATGTCGCCGCGTTCGGGTCCTTCAAACAGGAAATCTGGTTGACCGTATAACGAGATGCCCCAGAAACGTATAGCACCGAGACGGTTGACGAGAACGCGGTGGTCCTCTTCGAACGTCGGCTCCATGCTTGGGCCGTTTACAGTGTAAGTAATGGCAACATTGCGGACGAAGACGACAACGAGTGCGGTGATGACCACCATTTCGGCGATGTCGCGCGCCTGTTTCCAAAGCTGGTTCGACATATCGTAAGCAATTGTATTGCGGAGACGATTTTGTCCGCCCACATCGCGACCGAATGCAACCCGACGAACATCTGATTTTGGCGATGGCGCGTGGCGGCGATGTCGATGCGTTCAATCGACTCGTGGCGATCCACCAGGATGCCGTTTACGGTTTCAGCATGAGTCTGACGCGTCAGCCCTCCATGGCTGACGATGTAACGCAAGAGACTTTCATATCGGCATTCCGGAGCATCTCTAAGATGAGGGGTGACAATGTTCGAGGCTGGTTGTTGCGGATTGCGCGCAACAAGGCGTACGACTACTTTAGACGTCAAAACCGACGCCGGGAGTCTTCAGTCGACGCTGAAGACGCTGTGTTTGCAGAACGGCTGACGAGTGACGGTCCGTCGCCCGCGGACGTTGCGATGAACACTGAGTTGCGAGATGCGATCGAACATTGCGTCGGTGCACTCAGCCACGAACACCGCGAGGTGATCGTGTTGATCGACTTCCAGGGAACGAGTTACGACGACGCATCCGAAGTTTGTGGGGTGAACGTCGGGACGATCAAGTCTCGGCTGAATCGTGCCCGGCGCCGGGTGCGTGACTGTTTACGGGGTTTCCCAGGACTGTTGCCGGCAAGAATGGCAGGGCAGACCTCGTGAGACTACTGGAAATGGAACGAATCTACGTATTGAAACGTCGTTTAGATATGGCGGTGATGTCAACATTCGAGAACGCGTATGGATCGCCTGCTGTGCCCGTTAGGAGCCCAACGCGTTGATCGACCGTTTGAAAAGACTTTTTGGTCGATCGGATTCCGCCGAGGATCTGATTTCTGCGTACGTCGATTCGACCGACGAGTCAGATCCTGATCGTATCGAAGAGATGTTGCGGTCATCGGGCGTCGACGTGGAGGATGCGCGCTCGGTGCGCGAGACGTCGCAGCTCCTACGTTCACTCGATACGATTGAAGCCCCGAGGTCGTACGTACTGACTCCAGACACGCTCGCCGAGCGGGGTTATTCGGAGCGCGAGATTGAGAAAATCCTCAACCCGGGTGCAAATATGGGAGGGTTGAGGATTCGCAACGCGGGTTTCTATGTTCCGTTGGCGATCGCGGCCGTTGCGTTGGTGGGAGTGGCGCTGTTGACTATCGGCGATTTATCGGAGTATGTCACGGATCGGTTTGACGGTTCGTCGGAGGCGGCACCCGGGACGTTCGAATCGTTGAGCGTGGTGGGTGAAACGGTCGTGCAAACCGTAGTGGTCGAAAAAGAGGTCGTTGTAGAGGCTGAACGCATGGCCATGGAAGCCCCGGCAGCAGTGGGTGCAGCGGAAGAATCGAGGACGAGTGGTCCACATGACATGCCTGAGTCCGCCGATCCGCCGATCCTAGTTCAAACGGTGTTAATCGAAAAGGAGGTTGTCGTAACAGTGGTGGTCGAGAAGGAAGTGGAGGTAGCGGGTGAAACAGTCGTGCAGACGGTCGTGGTCGTCGAACGCGATGTCTTCGTAGAGAAGGAAGTGGAAGTCACCGTGGTCGTGGAAAAAGTTGTCGAGGTTGAAAAGGAGGTTGAAGTCATCAAAGAAATCGAAGTCGTCATGGAGGTGGAGGTGGAAAGAGTGGTTGAGGTTGAGAAAGAGGTCATGGTGGAAGCAGAACCGGTGCCGACCCCATCGCCAGCCCCAATGGCTAAAGCTGCTGCGGCTTCAGAAGCCCCAGACGCGGCCGAAGATTCGGCAGAACCTCCACAGGAATCCCCGTGTGCGATCATACCGACGCCGGTGGTGAAGGCTTCGGCTTCTCCCAACGCCGCGACGACACCGGAACCGACGCCGACGATGTTGCCCATTCCCACGTGCACACCGACACCAACACCCACCTCAACCGCGACGCCCACCCCTTCACCAACGCCAACGCCGTGATCCGCCACAATCTTCCAACATTCGTGGAACAGAAATTAGGTGCCGTTCGTCTGTGTCAATAGAGGCCAATCGAATTGGCTATGAACACAAACCAATCAATCGAAGAGGAATAGAAAAATGATCAAAACCAAGTACGTTGGGATTGCAGTCGTTGCCGTCTTAGCGGTCGTCGGATCGAGCATTTCGGTGCTCACCTTGAGCGCGCAGGACCCCCCGACGCCCACACCGCAACCGCTGAGCTCAGCAATCGCCACCGCCAATGCCGAACTGGATTCGGAAGTTACCTACTGCGACCACCGCAGCGACGGGATCAGCGTCCAAGGCGTCGGCGTCGTAACTATTCCAGCAAGCATCGGCGTTGTCGAATTGGGAGTTGATGTTACAGCTGATCCGCTCGTCGACGCACGAAGCACGGCGGCAGAATCGATGCAAAACGTCATCGACGCGGTGAAAGAACAGGGCGTCACCGACGACCAGATCACGACAACGCGATTAAGCATCAGGCCGGAGAGGACGTGGATCGAAGAAGAGTTCACTCTGGAAGACGGGAGCACTGGGCGGCGGAGCCGTGATGTGATCATCGGTTACCGTGTATCGAATCGGGTGAGGATCGAGATCGACATTACGGACACTTCAGAAGGTGCGAATAATGACATTCTCAGCAACGTGATAGATGCGGCGGCGACCGCCGGAGGGGACGACGTTCGGATTGATTCGATCTATTTCACGGCTAACCAGTCAACCGAAACAGTGGACAAGGCGCGCAAGATAGCGGTCGGAGATGCGCTGCATCGCGCGAGCCTTTATGCTGAGGCTTTCGGAGTTGAAGTTGGCACTTTGTTGAGCGCAAGCGAAGTGGTCGCCTCGACACCGGTATACGACGTAGTCGTCAGAGAATCGGCTGCCTTCGACGGTCCGAGTACTCCCATCAGCGCGGGCGACGTCGAGATCAGGGCGAGCATAAACGCCAAGTTCGCGATCGTTCAACCGGGTTGTGTGGACAAGGTGGCAGCCACGGAGGGCAAAGTGGCCGAGTAAAACCGAAGCGTTGCTTGGGCGTTGATAGAATCCGAAATCGCACGCTCCACAGCGAGGGCTGTGGGGCGTGCTTCCGTTAGAAGCATGGTACTGAGCGACAAGAGCATCCGCGAAGAGATCGCGTCTGGGCGAATCGGAATCGACCCGTTCAGCGCCAATGACGTCCAACCCGCATCAGTCGACCTGCATTTGGACGACAAGGTGCTCGTTTTCAGGAATTCGACCGCTCCGTATATTGACCTCCGCAAGGATGTGCCGGAGTTGAACGAAATGGTTGTCATCGAAGATGATCAGCCGTTCATTCTTCACCCTGGTGAGTTCGTCTTGGGGAACACGCTGGAACGTATCAGTTTGAGCGATTCGATCGTCGCTCGATTAGAAGGCAAGAGTTCCTTAGGTCGGATTGGGTTGCTGATCCACTCTACGGCAGGATTCGTGGATCCCGGGTGGGACGGCCACCTGACGTTGGAGTTGTCGAATGTGTCGAGGCTGCCGTTGACGCTCTACAAGGGGATGCCGATAGGGCAGATATCTTTTCAGTATCTTTCGACGCCGGCGGAAAATCCGTACGGCTCTGAGACGCTCAGAAGTCGGTATCAGGGGCAGACCGAGCCTACCGCGTCGAGGATGCATGTGGGATTTGACGAGAATCGGCGGGGGTAGGGCAGGCACCTTAGATTCTCACTCCGCTGCGCTCGGAATGACATGAACAGGCAACTGGTAAAATGACGTTGTGAAGTTAATACCGCGTTTAGCGTCTCAATGACGACCCAATCCACATACCAAAGTTCCGCCGATGCTCTGTTGGAGCAGGCGCGAACTGAGTTGACTGCCGGCGATGTCCGGCAGGCATCGGAAAAAGGTTGGGGCGCTGCAGCTCAGGCGGTGAAGGCCGTTGCGGATTCTCGCGGCTGGGAGCACCGCAACCACGGAGCCTTGTTCCGAGCCGCCAGTCGGTTGGCGTCCGAAACCGATGACCAAGACATCCATCGCTGGTTTCATGCCGCCAGCAGTCTGCACGTCAACTTCTACGAAAACTGGTTAGACCGTGATGCTGTGAGCGTGGGCTTGGACGACATTGACAAACTAGTGCGCCGTCTGGCATCGATCGAGTAATCCCATCGCCCTGATTCGTCGACTACTTCACGACCAGTGAAAGTCCGTTTCGAACTCCGCTTTGCCTTGGATTTTGTCTTGGCGCACTCGGTATAGTTGGCCGCCGCGGTTGGAGATGGAATGGTAGGCGGGGGGATCGGCGTCGGTGATTGGATCGTTGCTGCCGAATGTGGCAGTCGTGACGTAGATGTCAGTGAAGTCGTCGCCACCGAAGTTAACGGCTGATGTCTGGACCGCCGGGAACTTGATGCGACTCATCTCAGCACCATCATGATCGAACTGGATCAGCTGTGCGCCTCCCCAGCAGGCCGACCAGATGTTTCCTTCGGCATCGACCGTCATGCCATCGGGGATGCCTTCGTCGGGATCGAGCTTCACTATGATGCGATGGTTGGATAGCGTGTGGTCCGCGGAGTGGTAGTCGTAGGCGTAGATTTCGCCAGCTAGCGAATCGGTGTGGTAGAAGACTGTGAGGTCGGGTGAGAAGCCCATGCCGTTGCTGATGCCTAGACCGTCTGCGATGATTTCGTGCGATCCGTCGGGTTTGAAGCGCATGAGTTCGCCGCGTGGAGTGTCCTCGAAGTAGCTGCCGGCGTAGAAGCTGCCGTCGGGCCCGGCGGTGACGTCGTTGAACTGCATCTGGGCACGCATCTCCGGCTCGTGGTGTAGCCATTGCCAGTCGGAATCGGAGCGCCAAAGCATGACGCCTTCCCACGTCCCAAACGTCAAGCCGCCGTTCTTGTTTACCGCCGCGCCGCCGACGAAGATGCCGTTGTGGATGGTCTCGTTGACGCCGGTCGCCGGATCGAACTTGAAGTAGCGGCCGCCTCGGATGTCGGTCCAGTAGAGGACGCTGGTTTTGGGGTCCCAGACGGGGCCTTCGCCGACTAGGGCATGTTCTTCGGCCAACATCTCGATCTGCATGTCTGACATCGTGGTCTCCTACGTGGGAATTGGGACGGTTCCGGTTTGCTCAATGTGGATATTATCGTTGTTGCACGTCGAACCGAAAAGCCACCAACAAAGTCCACACTCCTCTCCGCGGGAGAGGGCTAGGGTGAGGGAAATCATGACCGAGAGTAGCTATAAGTCATTGGCACCGCATTATGTGTGGGCGGAGACGTTGGAAGAGCAGGAGGCGCAGCTTAGGGAGAACCCGTTGTTGCAGCGGATGATTGCTTCTAGGGAGGCGAAGGCTGGAGATCCGCATCGGCCGATTTATCACTACGTCAACCCTGAGAACAATCTGAACGATCCGAATGGGTTGTGTTTCTGGCAAGGTCGGTGGCACCTGTTCTATCAGGGGTATCCGCCGGAGGACCCGAGGGTGCACTGGGGTCATGCGATCAGCGATGATCTGATCCACTGGCGAGATCTGCCGTATGCGATCTACCCGGATCCTGAAGAGTGCTGTTTTTCAGGCTCGACGCTGGTCGAGGACGACCGCGTGATCGCGATGTATCACGGGACGCAGGTGGGGAATATGGCCGCGGTGTCGAGCGATCCGCTGCTGCTTAACTGGGAGAAGGTTACGGGCAACGCCGTGATTCCGACACCACCGCAGACTGGCGAGCCGCAAGAGTATACGGTCTTCGATCCGTGCATCTGGAAGAAGGGCGACTACTACTACTCGCTGTCCGCCGGGATGTTGCCGGAAGGCCCGGGCGGCAAACGGGTTGCGGTCGATTTCCTGTTCCGATCTAAGGACCTCGCAACGTGGGAGTATTTGCATCCGTTCGCCGAGGATGATCGCTACACGCTGGTCGGTGACGACGGGGCGTGTCCGTATTTCTGGCCGATAGGGGACAAGTGGATACTGCCGTTCTTCAGCCACATGAGCGGCGGGCAGTACCTCCTCGGGGACTACGACATGGAGCGGGATAAATTCGTCGTGACGTCGGCTGGCCTGTTCAACTTCGGCCCGTCGACACCGTCGGGTGTGCACGCACCGTCGGCGACGCCGGATGGAGAGGGTGGAGTGATCATCATCCACAACATGAACCCCGGTTATCCGTCGGATGGCTGGAACCAGATCATGTCGTTGCCGCGTCGGTTGACGCTGGGAGAGCGCGAGGATGAGTTGAACATCGAACCTGCTGGCGACATCGAATCGTTGCGCGGGGAGCACACACACGTTGATGAGACGGTTTTACCCGCGAATGAGGAGGTTGTTCTGGATGGCGTGTCGGGCAACGCGATGGAGTTGAACGTGGAGCTGGACGCTCTGGAGTCGCCGATGGTGGAGATCAACGTTCTGAGATCGCCCAACCGCGAGGAGTTCACCCGGATCGCCTTCTTCAAGGAGCGCGGCTTCCGAATACATCGAGACCTGCCAAAGGAAGGCGCGTTACTGGCGAGCGGGGCGCCTGCGGTACCCAAGTTCGGCGCACCTCGCAAAGTCCCGGCGATGCAGAGTCTGCTCACTTTGGAGACTTCCTACTCTTCGACACTCCCCGGCGCGCTCTCACGCGCCCCCGAAACCGGCCCGATCATCCTGGAAGACGGCGAGCCACTGCGACTCCGCATATTCATCGACCGCAGCATCGTCGAGATCTTCGCCAACGACCGGCTGTGCATAGCGGCGCGTGTCTATCCGGGCAGGGACGACAGTGTAGGCGTGTCGATGCGGGCGCAGGGCTCCGATGCCGTGTTGAAGTCGCTGGACGCGTGGCAGATGTCGAACATCTACGAGTAGGGATGCTGGCATAACACCGTCATCCCGGCGAAAGACCGGCATTCCATCGAAAGCCCACCATTCCGACGATAGCCCGTCACTCCGGCACAAGCCCGTCATTCCGGCGCAAGCCCGTCATTCCGGCGCAATCCGGAATCCAGAGGGGTGGGGAACGGCAAGTACTATTGAGTTATCGGGGGAGTGGCGGAATGGTAGACGCGCATGCCTTAGGAGCATGTGGCTTCGGTCGTGCGGGTTCGAATCCCGCCTCCCCCACCAGTTGACGATAGGATTGTGGTGGGATGAGTGCGATGCAAAACCAGACAAATGGAAACGATTCAGATTTTCGTTTGACGAGGATCTGGGCTCGAAACTTCAAGAGCATTCGCAACCTAGATCTTGAACTTGGTCCTTTGACGGTGCTTGTTGGGCCCAACGCGTCCGGCAAGAGCAACGTTCTTGATGTTCTGCGTTTCATCAAAGATGCACTCGATAGAAATCTCGATTCAGCTGTGACTTCTCGACATGGCATCGAGGCAGTTACCAAGACAAATCCTGATGGTGGTGCCTCGAAAGTCGAAATCGGTTTCGAAGTTAGACATGGTGATTTTTCCATGCGGTACTGCTTCGTGCTAGGGAATCGCGGAGGCATCTACAGCGTCATCAGCGAATCTGCGACGGTGACGCCCGTCGACAACGATCTCAAACCGATCGAGTTCGAGTTGCTGGACGGACGCGTAATCAAGCCACAGAGTTTCGACGATGATGAATTCGACGATTCTCAACTCGCGCTTCCATTGTTGACACACATCCTTTTCCGGACCCGAGCACAAAGCACAAAATCCCGCTATAGATCAAGATACGTAACGGTACGCAAGGTAGACGAAACCTTTAAATTCGTGAAGGGGATGCAATTTTACCGACTGTTTCCCGACGCGATACGCGAACCGCGCAGGTTAATGAATCCGCATCTATTGGCTGAAGACGGTCAGAATCTGGCATCAGTCTTACGAGAGATGATCAAGTCGAACTCGCCATACCTTGGGGAGATCAAAACCAGTATGGCGCAGGTTGTTCCGGGTTTGAATGACTTGCTTGTGGATCAATCGGGTGGTTACCTAGTCGCCAAGCTGCTTCACGGCTCCAGTGATAACGACGGGCCGGGATCGTGGTTCGACCTTTCGCAGGAATCGGATGGCACTGTGCGTCTGTTGGGATTGATGACTGCGTTTTACCAAGATATGCCTAATTCATTAGTTGGAGTTGAGGAGCCGGAGTTGACCATACATCCTGGTGCGCTCGCGGTTCTTGCTGATGTAATGGTTGAAGCATCAAGCCGGACACAGGTAGTCGCTACTACGCACAGTCCTGATCTCATTGACCGATTGCCGATTGAGTCTTTGAGGGCGGTAGAGATGCGAGACGGTTGCACGGAGGTTGGACCTGTTTCGGCGACGCAATCGAAAGCGGTGATGAACGGTCTCTTCACTAGTGGCGAATTGCACAGTATGGAAGGGTTGGTACCGCGCAGTTGACATCTTCGACGCGGTTTATCGTTCCGATTGTGGAGGGGCCGGGAGATGTAGCGGCGGTGCCAGAACTATTGCGGCGCGTCCTTTCTGAGCGTCTCGGCCGATATGATATCGGTGTGCTCAAGCCCAAAATGGGCAAAGGCAAGGGCGGGTTGATCAAGCGGTTTGAGAACCTGACTAGATATGCGGAGTTGACCGACGGTTGTGCGGGGATTCTTGTGCTGCTGGACGCGGATGACGACTGTCCGAAGGATTTGGGAATCGAATTGGCGAACAGGGCGTGTGCCACCGCGGTCAACATTCCGACGGTAGTGGTTTGTGCCAAGCGTGAGTACGAGAGTTGGTTTCTCGCATCAGATAAGGATTTTCAAGGCGATGCTGAGGTATACAACGGGGCAAAGCAATGGCTTAATCGTAGAGTCGCGGCGGGATTGACTTACAAGGAAACCAAAGATCAAGTTCGGTTTTCGGCATCAATGGATATGGACGCGGCGTACGAGGCTTCGCGGTCTTTTCGTAGGCTGTGCAACGCCGTTGATGAACTTGTCCAATTTGTCGACACTGGCGTAGTAAAGACCACTCCCGCAACGTAAAGTGCATCGACTCGAACATCTACGAGTAGGTGTACTACTCCCGTCACCCCGGCGAAAGCCGGAGTCCTGAGGGGTGAGGAGGCAAGTACCATTGAGAGATCGAAGCGTGGCGGAATGGTAGACGCGCATGCCTTAGGAGCATGTGGCTGGGGCCGTGCGGGTTCGAATCCCGCCTCCTTCACCATGGGGAGAGAGTTCGCTTCAGGACGAAGGGGCGAATTTTTCGCTCGCTAACAGAAACTGCGCGCCGGTCAACGGTGGGAGATGAGATTCTACGTCAGATGGTGAATGCCTAAGCAGTCCACAACGCGATTGCGCGTCCTACGAGGAAGAACAGGAAGTGACGTTTGATTTCGAGGAACACCGGCGTACTGCTGTCGAGGAATACCGTCGCGTCCTGCCCCGGTACGAGGTCTTTGCCGACGCGGTGAGGGAGATCTTGAATCATGCATTAAAGGCGAAGGGTATCACGGTAAATCCCATAAGCGCTCGAGTCAAAGAACCTGATAGTTTCGGCGCCAAAGCCGCGACTCGGTGTGATTCGAATAAGGAAAAACCTAAGTACTTGAATCCGTTGGAGGACATAAAAGATCTCGCCGGCGTCCGGATTATTACTTCTCTTCCGGATGATGTCAAGTTGGTCGGTGACTGCATCCGCGAAGAGTTCGTTATTGATGAGTACACGGACCTCAGCCAAACGCTTCTCCAAGAAGAGCGATTTGGGTATCAAAGCCAGCATTACCTTGTAAAGCTCAGTAGCGAGCGGACTGCGCTCCCAGAATACAAACAACATCGCGATTTAATCGCGGAGGTTCAAGTTCGTACAATTCTCCAGCATGCTTGGGCCGAAATCGAACACGATATTCAGTACAAATCTTCCAGAATAACGCCGGACACTGTTCGGCGACGGTTCATGGCTTTGGCTGGTCTGCTCGAGATTGCCGACCGGGAATTCCAATCGATTCAAGATGAAGACGAATTGCTGAACCCACAGGCAGGACCTTCGGTCGGAAAAGGAGCGCTTGAACAAGCAGAGATTACCGCTGAAGAATTGCGATCGTATATCGATGAGAGGGTCGGAACAGATGCGCGCATCTCCGATTTTACGTACGAATATATGGCTCGGGTGCTTCGTGGACTGGGGTTTACAACAATCGAGCAAGTCGATGGTTGTATAGAGGGTTACGATGGTGACCAATTCACGCAGATCCGCGGGGGTGGCGCCAGGGACCCATTACGCGCTTCGAGGAGATGTTGCTTGCCGGCATGGGACACGTCTATGTAAAGCGCCGAACGGACGATACAGAATGGAGAACTCACCTCACAAAGTCACTTGAAAGCTATCAAGAACACGGAATCCCCATAGGAGATTACGATCCTAAATCGGAAATCGGTGGCGAATCGGCCAACTGAGTTACAGCAGCACCTTCACGCCAATACTAAGGGACATCTTGTATGGGCTCGCGGAGTATCTTAACGAACGCGTATCATGCCGGAAAATTCAGGGCGCAGTCTGGAAACGGGAATGATCGGAGTCGCCTACCTATTCGCTGTTCCCAGCAAGGACACGGTTGTCGATTCCGCCAATGGTGTGGGTTTCGGGGTTACGTCGAAGTAGACTACGCCGGGAAATTTCGGCGTTTATTGGGTTGCACGATCTGTCCGGTGTTCTCGACGGGAGCAAGGTTTAGCATTAACCTCAAGTAGCGGGTTATTCTCAGCAGGCTTGACAGAGTACGGTTGCCGTCTTCCGACAGCGGCTCGTAAAGGTTGCCACGCTTCAACCCGGCATCGCGGGCAATGGCACTCATGTTCTGTGTTCGATCACGTGCTTCAGGACGGCGCGAATCACAGCTCCGTCCCCAAGGCCCTCATCCGCCGCTGCACGGAGAAGCTCTCGGACATCCGCATCGCTCTTGACGTAGTCCTTCGCGTTGAACTCTTGGTACTTCTGAGATATTAGTTGCGCCGTTCAGTCATCCGTCCAAAATCACGAGACCGCCGCCACATACCATAATAGAAGGTTCGAAGAAAAATGAGGAATTCGGTGCCAGTCGACGGACGTGACCCTTACGGGGGGAACTACCTCGCGGCGCGCGCTGGCGCGTTGCGGCGGTCCAGAAACATCTGTCAATTCTGCGGGCTTGCCGCAGCTACCGACGCCCACCACTGGGCTACCCAATACCCGTCCGGGGCCGACGTGAAATCGGACGACCTGACGGGGCTATGCAGCTTCTGCCATCAGATGGCGACCACGGTCCGGCGACACCTGCGCGCGGGCGGTGGTCGATGGGTCCTGATGGCGGAATTCAAAAAGGCAGTATCGCAATGCGCTACAGGATCGAAATCAAAGGACTCAGCCCGCTTATCCAGCACGACGGCCAGGCCGGACTCGACACGCGGTCGCCAGCGAAGCTGGAGATCGCAGAGATCACGCGAAAGACGGGCAGCAACAGAACCGCGGCCGATGACGAACGGCTGGCCGCGCTCGAAACCATCATCTCGATCTACTGGAACGACGAAGGGCTACCGACGATCCCGGAAGCAGCGCTACGCGCGGCGATAGAGGGCGCGGCCCGCAAGTTGCGGCAGGGGCCCCAGGTCCGCGAAGGCCTGGTCGTCGAGGCAGTCGAAAAGTTCGAATACCCCGCGGAGATGGGGTCGACACCCGAACAGCTGTCAACGTCAGCGCAGTTTACAGCTCCGGTCGTGGTCCAGCGGAACCGAATTCTGCGGACCAGGGCGCTGTTCCCGGACTGGTCCTGCGTCTTCGTCGTCGATGCAGACGACGAGCTGGTCGACCAGCAACAGCTGGAAGCATGGCTGGACATTGCTGGCCGACGGATCGGTATCGGCGACTGGCGGCCGCAACGTAGTGGTCATTACGGCCGTTTCGAGACCGCTAGCATAGACCCGATAGAGTAGACTCGGCGCGACCCGGCCAGGCATGGCGGGGCAGCGCATGGCAAGGTTGGGCAGTGCAGTGCTAGGCAGGGTCTGGCGCGGCGTGGCATGGAATTCGCGGCATGGCTGGGCTCGGTATGGTCGGGTTGGGCACGGATAGGTACGGCTCGGCATGGCTCCGTTCGGCATGGCATGGCTCTCAGGGCACGGCCCGGTTTGGCATCGCGTGAAGAGGTAGCGTAAGGCGTGGAAGGATATGGACCTGAGTACGTGACTCGGACCGGCCGGGGTGCGGCAACGACTCGCTCTAGTCGTGTCCTGCCCTGATCTCCACCCCCGCCGCTTCCTCTTGGCGGCGGTATATCACGTGGGTGTCCATGTCTCCCCAGCCGCGATTGCCGCATTGGATGGAGAGCTAGGGGCATTGACGACTTCAAGGGGCTGAATGCTTTCGATCTGCTCCGCCTCGGCGCGGCGGGCGTGGTAAAGGTCCCAGCGCAGTTGCATATTGATCCAAAAATCAGGTGACGTACCGAAGAACCTTGAGAGCCGCAGTGCCGTGCTCGGAGTAACGCCGCGCCTACCGCGGACGACCTCGTTGACGCGCTGAAAAGGCACTTGGATTGCTGTCGCCAATTCGCTCTGTGTCATGCCGAGGGGGAGAGAAACTCCTGCAAAAGCATCTCGCCTGGGTGTGTGGGCTCACGGTCGGAGGGGATGCGAACCATGTCTGATCTCCTGACTGTTCAGTGGTAATACTGTTCAGTGGTAATCGATAATCTTTAACTTCGTCTGGGCCTGCATCTGTCCAAACGAAGCAGATGCGATACTGGTCGTTGCGCTCGCGTCGCGTTTCGTGCCGAGTCATCAAATGCCACCTGTGATCCATTGACTAATAGTAGATTAGTCAATTAGACTATTGGCATGACTAAACGACTACAGGTCCTCTTGGATGAGGAAGAGTACCAAGAAATCCAAGGAGTTGCGCGTCGGCAGCGACTGACCCTTGCTGAGTGGGTCAGGCAGGCGCTCCGCAGGGCGAGGAGTGATGCTCCTGGGACCGTAGATTCCAAGTTGCGCGTCATCGACGAGGCGTCTCGTCACGCGTTTCCGACGGCTGACATCGACGTCATGCTTCGAGAGATCGAACCCGATCAAAACCTCCCGTGATCTTCATCGACTCCAACGTGCCAATGTACCTGGTGGGAGCCCCGCACCCGAACAAAGATAAGGCCGTAACTGTGTTGACTGAACTAGTGCGGGCAGGGGAGCGATTCATCACCGATGTCGAGGTCTACCAAGAGATACTCCACCGGTACACGGCGATAAATCGGCCAGATGCCATTGATGTCGCTTTCGAGAGCATGGACGGTTTGGTTGATGAGATTCTGAACTTCGGCATGTCGGAGATACGCTCTGCAAGAGCCTTGCTCGGCACGGTGGAGGGCATCTCTGCCAGGGATGCGTTGCATGCGGCAGTTATGCAGAAGGCCGGTGCCAGCCGCATTTTGACATTTGACACTGGATTCGACGCCTTCCCCGACATCGAACGCTTGGGTTGATGAGGATCGCGTTAGGCGTTATACGCGATAGCCGATCTAGCCCGTCCTAATCTCCACCCCCGCCGCTTCCTCTTGGCGGCGATATATGACGTGGGTGTCCATGTCTTCCCAGCCTTGGTTGCCGCACTGGATGGAGATCTGTTCCACGATGTTGGCTACCGGCATCGGAACTTCTAGCTCCCTAGCAAGTTCGGTTGCGAGGGAGATGTCTTTTCGTGCTAGCGCTTGGCGGAATGATGGTGGGTGGTATTTCCCTTGGAACACTGTGCGCTCTAAGCCCTCCCTTTGAGTGCCTAGGATGCCTCTGCTACCGGCTTCCATCAGGGCATCGAGGTCGAGGCCGGCTTTCATGCCTAGGGTGAGGCCTTCTGCCACGACCTGTCTTACGGCCAGGGTGATCATGTTGTTGACGAGCTTGCAGGTGCTTCCCATGCCTAGGTCGCCTTGGTAGACAATCTTGTCGGCGAAGGATTCGAAGACGGGGAGTAGCTGTTCGCAGACGTCCTTATCGCCGCTGGGCATCACGATGACGTGCCGATCTGCCGCGTCGGCAGGACTTGCCAGCACCGGAGCATCTAGTACGTGAGCGCCTTTTTCCTCAAACACCTCGCCTATCCGGCGGATCAGCGACGGCCGACTTGTGGAGAGGTCGACGTAGACGTCGCCCGGATTTATGCCGCTGAGAATTCCGTCGCGACCGAGGGCGATTTCTTCCACCTCTGCAGGTCCGGGTACGGAGGTCATGATCACGTCGCTGACGGCGGCGATTTCGGCCGGGGATGTTGCCAATCGGGCGCTGCCTTCGAGAAGGGGGCGGGTTGCACCTTCCCGTGCATCGTAGACATTCATGGGAAACCCCGCGCGTTGGATATTCAGCGCCATCTGGGTGCCTAGGTTGCCGAGTCCGATGAAACCTACTGTTGGCATGGTTGATTCCTTATGAATTTGGGGCGAGCGGGTTAGGTGCGGCGGTCGCTGACACGGAGTTGGCGGCAACCTCGCGCCCCCTTTGTCCTTCGGACATTTCCCCCGTGAACGGGGGAAACCCAACCCCTTTGGACCCCGGCTTTCGCCGGGATGACGTTAGTTTGGCGAAAGTCTCGCGTCGGATCGTATCTGAGGCGTTTACATACGCGCGCGCAATTTGTCAACAGTCATGCTAAATTTAGAGTCGAAGCAGTTGCTATCCGTTACTGCTGGGCGACACGTACCTGCGAGGCCTTCGATGACTACCGCCACCGCTGTCAGCAGAGATACCGACATTGCACTTATGGCCCACCTATTGCGTCGGGCAGGATTTGGGGCGACGCGGGATCAGATAGACGACTACGTCGCGAAGGGCTACGACGAGACCGTCGAAGAGCTTCTTTATCCCGAATACTCCTTCCCTGAAGACCAAGACTTGCTGGACCGCTACTTCATCGCTTCGGTGGAGGCAAGGTCGGTAGGTCACGCCGATCCACAGTGGGCGTGGCGCATGGCAACGAGCACAAAGCATCTCGAGGAGAAGATCGCCCTCTTCTGGCACGGATTGCTGGCGGTCGGCGGCATCAAGCTCGACCATGGCCTTGAGATGCTGACGGAGATCGATCTCTTCCGCCGCTACGGACTGGGCAAGTTCAGCGATCTCTTGCTCGAGATATCCCGCAATCCGGGAATGATGTACTGGCTGGACAACCAGAACAGCCACAAGGACGCGCCGAACGAAAACTACGGGCGCGAGCTGCTCGAACTGTTCTCGATGGGCATCGACGAGATGGGGGAGGGTGCCTACACCGAAGACGATGTCAAGGCCGCTGCCCGCGCCTTCACCGGGTGGGCCTCCAAGCCGACGATGCCGCCATTCTTCCTAGGCCCGTTCCCGATGGAGTTCCGTTTCGACCCGGACGACCACGACAACGGTGAAAAGGAATTCCTGGGCGAGGTTGGCAACTGGAACGGCGAGGACATCGTAGAGATCACCGTCCGACAGCGCGCAACCGCGGAATTCGTCTCCAGAAGGCTCTACCAGTTCTTCGTCGCCGACGACGCTGACGAGGAGGAAGTCCAACGCCTGGCCGATGTGTTCGAAGAGAACGATGGCGAGATACGCGCCGTGCTGCGAGCGATCTTCAAGTCGGAACACTTCAAGTCTGAAGCGGTGCGATATCGGAAGGTGAAGAGCCCGGCCGAGTTGGTGTTCGGCGTCGCGCGCCTTACCGATCGTTTCGATCTCCCTGACTTGGAAGCGTCACAGTTGGCATCACACGCCATGTTCATGGGACAGTTTCTACTCAACCCGCCGAGCGTCGAGGGTTGGCACGAGGGAGAAGAGTGGATCGACAGCGGCGCGCTGGTCGAGCGAATCAACTACGCCTCAACCGAACTGGAACGCAGAGACGCAACCGGCATTCAGCGAATGGTTGAGCGTGTGCGCGAGGCTGGTGGGTTGAGTTCCACAGAGTATGTGGCCGCCTGCCTTGACGCGATGGGTTGCATAGACATCTCCGAGCGAACTTTCGGGCTGATTGCTGACCATGCATCAGCTCAGTCGGAACCGACGAACGAGGACGAGGAAATGGACCGCGCCATCGAGATATTCCAGTTGATCGCTTCAACACCCGATTACCAGTACTGCTGAAACGGATAACAGCACACAGACACACAGGAGAAATCAAATGATGAAGAATGGCCGCAATGGGAATGGCCACAACGGGAATGGCAAAGCCAAGAATCTGGTTGTCATCCAGCTCTCTGGCGGCAACGATTATCTGAACACGGTCGTGCCCT
This sequence comes from Dehalococcoidia bacterium, assembly GCA_965203505.1. Lineage (GTDB taxonomy): Bacteria > Chloroflexota > Dehalococcoidia > Lucifugimonadales > Lucifugimonadaceae > Bin127. Next base: position 1,967,926 of record OZ241880.1, on the reverse strand, counting down.
ACGAGGACGGTCTCTACTACGACTATCGTCCAACCATGGGACTGAGCGGAGAAAAGGTGATACCGGTGGACGACCGGATCGCATTCAACTCCCATATGGGTCCGTTTAAGGATCTCTACGACACAGGCAAGATGGCGGTGCTGATGGGTATCGGATACCCGGAGCCCAACCGTTCTCACTTCCGATCGATGGACATTTGGCACACTGCGGAGCCTGCGGTAGCATCCTCCGAGGGTTGGCTGGGAAAGACCACCAAAGCGATCGATCCCGAGGGCAAGAACGCCGTGACAGCCGTGAACTTCGGGCGCGGATTGCCGAGAGCACTCGCATATCCGGACGTTTCCGTCGCATCAGTCGGAGCGCTCGAATCATACGGCCTGTATACGGGTCTGGCAGGAGCTTCGAACCGCGACGCTTTGCTAGACACGGTCAGTCGTATATACCAACCGATGTCGGACGACGGCCTTCCTTCATTGCGCCTGCTCCAGACCGGGCGCGGGATGCTCGACGGCGCTGACACCCTTCGCTCGGCTCCTGAAAAGTACTCGTCTACCGTCGAATACAACGCCGATAACCCGATCGCGCAGAGCCTCAAGGGCGTCGCGCAGGTGATGTCGGCCGACCTCGGCACGCGCATCTTCTACACCCAACACGGCAGTTTCGACACGCATACCAACGAGTTGGTTAACCACGCGAAGCTGTGGGACGAGGTTTCGGAGGCGGTGGAGTGCTTCTGGGCGGATCTGAACGAACAAGGTCACGCGGATGACACGGTTATCTGGATGTTCTCCGAGTTTGGACGTCGGATCGAGGACAACGGCGCTGGCACCGACCACGGTTCTGGCGGGGTAGCGTTTATGATCGGCAACCCGGTCAAAGGTGGTCTCTACGGCGACTATCCAAGCCTGAAGCCAGCCGACCAATTGGAAGGCGATGTCCACTACAACACGGACTACCGGAATGCGTACGCAACGATCCTCGAAGATTTCATGCATGTCGAATCTGAGTGGGTGCTGAACAAGAAGTTCAACCGGATGCCCGAGTTAATAGCGAACTAGCCTCTGTCATATTGGTTGTGAACTAGCCCGTGTCATGTTGGTAGCGAACTAGCCCGTGTCATTCCGAGCGAAGCCGAGGAATCCCCACGCCAGATGCTTCGACGCCGCTCAGCATGACATACTCCGCCGCTTAGTATGACACCGCCCAACCGCGAGATGCTTCGACGCTGCTCAGCATGACAACCACGCTGCTCAGCATGACACACCGCACCAACCCACAGGAAAAAAAGATGAGCGACTACTCGTATAGCCACACTCTGGGGATCGCCTCGTTTGAAGGACGGGGCTTCATGAATCCGGTCGATGTCCGCTTTTCTGAGGACGGTTATCTATACGTCCTGAGCCGGTCGAACGCCGCCAACAGGAACGTGAGGGTCAGTGCTGTAACCCTCGACTCCGAGTTCCTGTTCGAGTTCGCCAACTGGGGGACCGAACCGGGGTTATCGACCCAACCGACTGCTATCGCCGTCGGTCCGGACGAGCGTGTCTACCTGACCGACGAATACACGCAGTTGCTGTCCGTGTTCGAAAAGGACGGAACTTTTTCGCACCGGTGGGGTGAAGCTGGTTCGTCGGAAGGGCAGTGGAACCGTCCGTCGGGCTTGGCGTTCGATTCCGAAGGTTGCTTGCACGTCGTGGATCACCTCAACGCCCGGGTCCAGAAGTACACCGTAGACGGGGAATACATCTCTTCATTCGGCACTTTCGGCACCGGACCGGGTGAGTTCAACTATCCCTGGGGCATTTCGATCGATGCCGAAGACTGCATCTGGATTGTCGATTGGCGCAACGACCGCGTGCAGCGTTTCACGCCCGACGGCGAGTTCATCTTCGCTTTCGGATCGAGCGGAGCCGGCGACGGTGAATTCGACCGCCCCTCCAGCGTCCATGTCAGCGCCGACGGCACCGTATACGTATCTGACTGGCGCAACGATCGCGTTCAGGTGTTCGACATGGACGGCGGGCATCGCGAGACGCTTGTCGGCCACGCCACGTTGTCCAAGTGGTGCCAGGAATTTCTGGACGTGAACCCCGAACAGGCCGGTTGGCGTGCCAATTCCGGCATGGAAGAGCAGGAAAAACTGTTCTGGCGACCCGCAGGGATCGACACGAATTCTGATGGACTAGTCTGCATAACCGACAGCTGCCGCCACCGGGTCCAGATCTACAGTCGCGTCACGGCACCCGTCCTGGTCTGACCCTTTCCGGGCAACCAGACTTGACATCCGCCGCTGCATTCTGATAATAATTGATTTCAACATGAATTGTCTTGAGCAACTACGTAATGATGTTTACCCCCCCCCCCCCCCCCCCCGTTCGCATAATTCGCGTTTACGTGCTAAATTAACTCGCCAGATTCTTGTAGCCCTCTCCGCGCTGGCATTCCTAATCCTCATCACCCTGTGGGGGCGCGAGCTACCTTCATTCCCACGAGAGTACGCGCGGGAATGAAACGAGATTCCTCCAAGTCTGAGAATTCGAGGTCTGTTCTCGTCATTCTCGTGGTTTCGGCCATGCTGGCGCTGTTTGCTCTGCTGAATGCGGGCGGCGCGGGCGCGCAGTCCGACGAAGAGGCGATGCCCGGCCCGGTGGTCGATCTGCAGCTGTCGAGTGGGGCGGAGAGCATAACCGTCAGCTGGCAGGCGGCGGAGAGCGGCGGCGCGCCGGACCGCTACATCGTGCATCTCAAGAAGAAGGGCGGCAATGGCAAGGACCGCAAGGTCGAGGCCCCCAAGACGGCGACCACGTTCCGCAACCTCAAAGCCGGCGCGACCTACCGGGTCTGGGTGCGGGGACAGAACGATGCCGGCAAGGGACCGCGTTTGAACTCGCAGATAACGCTGCCCGCCCCGGGTGCTCCAAGCAGCCCCACAAACGTCAGTCTGCAACCTGTTCCAGGTCGGATCGTCGTGTCGTGGGAGCCTCCGGAAGACGAAGGCAGCGCGCCGGTCGATGGATACATAGTGGAGTATAAGCCGCAGGATGGGAGCGAATGGCTTACGGTCAATTTCGACGCATCCACCAGAAACACCCACTTTTTCGCTTTGGGCGGCGGGAAGACCTATACCGTGCGGGTAACCGCAACGAACGAGTCAGGCGTGGGACACTCTTGGGAATCAAGCGTGACCACTGATTCACCCACTCCCACCGTCACACCTACGCCGACTCCTACTCCCACGCAGACTGCGACGCCGACACCAACGCCTACAGCCACACCAACTCCTACACCCACGCCCACACCTACCGACACGCCCGCGCCTTCGGCAACTCCTACGCCGACCGCCACGTCAACTCCTACACCCACGCCCACGCCAACTCATACGCCGACCGCCACCAACACGCCTCCGCCCGACACGCCGCTCAACCGGCAGGCGCGCGAGACTATCGAAGACGAAGTCGTGGGGGAATGGGGAAGCGGCTACCCGTACCTGCGAGACACTTGGAACGCGCTGAAGAGCCATGGGGTCCGGCCGGATGTGAAGCCGTTGTCCGCTTACTATAGATTGAGTCCGGAATGCGACTACGGGCACAACCCTGATATGCGAACATGCCGCGCAACCGCGCTGGACATCAATCAGCAGTACAGCGGCCATCCTGCCTATTACGCGCATATCTTGGCGCACATCTGGACCACCGACCCTCGAATGGTCTCCGCCCCGACGCCCGCGATCGCCGTGGGGCATATCTACTTCGCGCACATCAAAGAGCATTACGGTTGCAGAGCGCCGTCGAGCGTGCTTTTAGCCGACGCAATTCAGCACGCCGCGACGGGAGACGGTCTCGACTACCTGCTGAATGACTATACCTGCAGTCGGGTGTCTAAAATCCCCACGAAACAGGCGAGTGACGTCGTCGCCAGCGTCCTGAAAAAGCAGACGCCGCAATGGTTCATCGACACCTACCAGAACGGAAACGGCACTTGGAACATGCCAAGGATATGGACTGCCGTCAAGAGCATGGACGATGCGCTTGCGCGGTTGAGCGCGGTGTATCACCTCAGCGAAATGTTCGGCGGCTACTGCTCGGGCTTCAAGGCGGACCGAGGGCTGTCCTCCGACAGCAAGATAACAAACCCTTGGAAAGACGGCGGATGCACCCCTTCACATCCTCGCTTCATCCAGTTCTATGGGCATAGTGGGTGGATCGCTGTCACGTGGGACTCTCCGGGGCGCGGCGGCGCACCCATAGAAGGATACATAGTGAGGTGGAAGCGGCAGGGCGAGAGCGAATGGAACTCGGCTCAGTTGGTGCCGCGGACTGTCCAAGGTCCCTTCCATTTCAGTATTGAAGGGTTACCGCCCGGCCACTATACGGGGCGGGTATCCGCGATAAACGAGTTAGGCGAGGGTCCGGCGTCGCAAAAAACACGCAGCCTCCACAGAGCGCCCTCTACGCAGCCCACGCCCACGCCCACACCCACGGTTACACCGACGCCCACTATCACGCCAACGCCTACGCCCGTGCCACCGCCACTGCCGCCGGCTGTCCCCACCAGCACGCCCGGCGCCAGCGAGCTTGCCGAGGCGGAGCGGCGGGCGACTGGAATTATCGAAACCGACGTGGTGCAAAAATGGGAGAAGGATCATCCTTGGCTGCGCGAGGCTTGGGACGGCATGAAGAGACTGAACATTCCGGTCCGTGTACAACCCCACGGAACTTCCAGGTACGGCATGGGAGTGTCCCGAACATGCACCACAGACAGCGCCTATATCGCCAATTTGCGGATATGTCACATAACGAGTCTCAATGTCCACAGTCTCGCGCTGCTCAATAGTCATTCCACCTATGCGCATGAACTCGCGCATGTGTGGACACTGGACCCTCGGGTTGTTTCCGGTCCGACGCCCGCGATAGCCATGGGACACACCTACTTCGCCCACATCAAGACTGAAAACAATTGCGGTGTCGACGCAGTAGAGCTTTACGCCGATGCCATTGAATACGCGATAACGCGTTCCAGCGCAACCACAAATTATTGGCAGAAGTGCGGCATAACAGACCTGCTTTCATCTGAAGAGGTTAGGAGCGTTACCGCAAGCGTTCTGAAAAAACAGACGCCGCAGTGGTTCATCGACACTTACCAAAACGAAGACGGCACTTGGAAATTGGAAGAGATATGGTCCAACATCAAACGGCGGCAGGGGATACTCTCGGCGTACCATCTCAGCGAATCTTTCGGAGGATACTGCGAGATGTTCGCATCGCAAAAAGGGGGACCGCTGCACCCCCGTTACAGTGACTACAAAAATCCTTGGAAGGACGGCGGGTGCGAGCCGATACCGACTCCGACGCCGACTCCAACCTGGGACCCGTCATCGGACCCTCTCCCCGGCGTTCCCCCGCTCACCGTCGTCGGCACGAACTACCATGAGTCCCAGCCAGGGAGAGCCGGTGAGATAACCATATCGTGGAGCGATCCGTCTTACTATGGCGCTCAGCCCATCGACCACTACATCGTTTATTGGAAGCCGCTAGGAGTACCCAACAGCGAAGCCGAAGCTCTGCAGGGTACCCGGCCCGCGGGCGGAGGACCCTACGCCCTTACCTTAAAAGGGCTGAGGAACGGAGTCACCTATGAGGTGCGCGTATCTGCGGTGAACGCTCGGGGTGAGGGGAAACCGGGGATAGTCACTGCCACCACGCCACCTGGCCGGGGAGCACCGGCTGCCACACCCACGCCGACGCCGACGTCCACGGCCACCGGGACACCGACACCGACCGCCACGCCCGAACCGCAGTTGCCGGCGTGTCAGCACTACGACGCGAACGGCGACGGGGGCATAGACCGGAGCGAAGGCCTCGCCGCTGTGCAGGACTGGCTGTCCGGAACCATCACCGTAAGCCGGCTGCAAGAAGTCCAGGCATGCAAGCCGCCCGGTTGACAACAGTTCCATTCGACAAGCTCAGGGCGAACGGCGCGAGACGATTAGGCCCGCATGGGACGCATGATGCAAATCAGGTCGTGTTGACATTGGAGGGGTTCTACCGCCTGACAGGCGGCCCTCAGCCATGTCATTCTGAACGGAGCGTAGCGGAGTGAAGAATCTAATATGGCATCCGCAGCACGAGACGATGAGATTCCTCGCTGCGCTCGGAATGACATCTTGGCGGTGTGTAATGACATCTTGGGTGCGTGTGCGGCATCTTGGGTGCGTGTGCGGCATCTTGACGGCTCAGCTAATGTGCGTCATGCGTATGGGGTGGGACATTTCAGTCAACTGCCACTGTCCTGACGGCTTGCCTCCGGCGGTCAGCTTACACCGCAAGGTCGAGCATACCCCTGCTCTTGTTGTCTGGCGCTTTTGGTCTCACGTCCCCCTTCGTCCCGAAAGGGGACAGCGGTACGCCTAGTTCACGACCGCGCCAGCACCGCCTGCCCAAACGGGGTGTCTGCCAATCTCCACTGACCGGAGAGTTTGCCGCCGTCGATGATCAGCTCAGTTCCGGTCATGTAGCTGGATTCGTCGGAAGCCAAGAATAGGACGCCGTAGCCGATCTCTTCGGGGGTGCCCATTCGGCCCATCGGCCTGTCGGCCGCTTCGGAGTCGCCTATCTGTTGGGAGCCGGCGTGGAGCATCTGAGTGTCGATGGCGCCGGGGTGTACGGAGTTGGCCCTGATGCCGTCGCGGGCGTACTGTATCGCCGTGCATTTGGCGAGCAGGTGGACGGCGGCCTTGGAGGCGTTGTACGCGGCGGACCACGCCTGTCCGACTAGTCCGGCACCGGACGATATGTTGATGATCGACCCGCCACCGGCGCGCCTCATGTGTGGGATAACCTCCCTCGTGCCGAGGAATGTGCCCTTGCCGTTCACCGCCATCACGTGATCCCAGTCTTCGACGGTCGTCTCTTCCACCTTGGCGTAGTGGGCCGCGGCAGCGTTGTTGACAAGCACATTGATTTTCCCATATCGGGCAACGACTTCATTGACACCTTCCGCCCAGTCATCCTCGCTGGTAATGTCAAGCCGTTTGAAGAACGCATCACCGCCAGACTCGACGATATCCGCTGCCACTTGCCGCCCCTTTTCTTCGTCTATATCGGCGATGCAGACTTTGGCACCTTCGCCAGCGAAGAGTCGGGCGGAGGCGGCACCGATCCCGCTCGCGCTACCGGTGATTATGGCGACTTTGCCTTCGAGTCTCATGGTGTGTCTCCGTTCTTTGTTTAGGTTGGGTTATGGGGAGTAGGTTAGTGGATGGAGTGCAGGGGTTAGATGGAGGCGCCGTTTCAAGGCGTTGGGCGTGTGGGGCAGTTTGCGAGAAAGCAGACGGCATGTGAAAGCGACGATTAGGAATGGCGGTTCCTTGGACCCTCTACCGACGCTTGTGGGTAAATCCCGTCGGACGGTCTAGAAGAGGGGCGGAAGCCGGAGTACCTGCGGCAGTCGGCGGTTTTGCAGGGAGGAAGGGAGTTTGAGGGACCGGGCGTTGAAATTACCGACTCACTTTTCGATCCGCCTACCTTGGATCTTAGCAATTAAGTGATCGGCTACCACACTTTGGATTCAGGTCCAGGCCACACTTCGGCTACGATTTTGGCCAAGCGGCGACTCCTGTGTCGGATGGCAGTTTCGTCCCAAATGGGCTCGCCCATCAGTTCGTTGTTGAGCAGAAGAACGCTGTGTTTTTGGAGTGCATTGCGCTTGTTTTCCCAAGAACGGTTCGACATGGATGAATTGAGTCTTCGTGTTACGAGTGTTAGGTTGCCAACGGTGTGAATCAGGGTGTTGCGTTCGAGTTCGGCCGTTTCGGCATCGACGCCGTCAGGTGATGTCCATTCGCCATTGGACCAACCTACAGGCATCACATGCTCGATAGTCATGTTTTTTGGCGCGACATTCTGTTCGGATTTTCCCGAAGAGCGTAGCCTACTCTCGATCCCCTCGAGAACTAATCTCAACCTCCCACGCGTAAGTAAGCGATAAAGTGGCGAAGATTCAATAGCGAGAGCGACCGCTTGATCGCTGGGCCATTCCCGTGAGTACGCCGTCTGTTGTTTCAGAAAGTCGATGGTGACCATGTCAGCCTTATCCAACCCGCTGTCGCGCAATCGGCTGGCCAACTCGAGGGTTAATCGGTTGTAGTCCTTGGTAGTTTGCCGGCAGATCATCCTCCGTACGAGGAAGCTTTCGAGGGCGCGGAACGCCTTTATGCTTGTGGAGTGATCGGAGGACAACAACAAAAGCAAAACGGGGGTTATGACTCGGGACTGCATGACACCGATTCGGTAATAAAACGACTGCTCGTCGTCGGTGCGGCCTTTTGAAGTTTCGAACTCGCGATAGTTGGTCAGATCAAGCTTCACAGTCGACATAACGTCTTCTATTTCTTGATCCGCGGCGTAACTGCGGAACACGTCAAATACCCTAGACGGTGAAACTTCCGATCCGGTCCGCATTGCCAACCAGTAGTTGAGAAGCATGTCTAATCTTGGTCTGTAAAGCCGACCTTGTCTTACCTCTTCTCGCCACCATTTGTCATCCAAACCTGCCCATAGATCATCATGATCAGATCGTGCCATTGACAGTACGAAGTTCTTGATCAGGTCGGATTGTTGCAAAGGCGTCCCGCGAGCGTTCAAAGTCTCGAAAATTAGGTTGGGATCATCTCGAGGGCTCAGATCAATCACGACCATCTGAAGCAACGTTGTCACTGCCGCCTCGAGCGCGTCGATTCTTTGTAGCGCGGGGCCATCACCGTCGTTAAGCCACCTGCGCACTTGAAGTTGAAAGAATTCGTGTGCTTGAACGATCAACGAATCCTCGAACGCGTCCACTGCAAGACCGTTGTCCATTGCGTGCGTAAAAGCCTGCCGGTCGCTGCTCGTAGGCCAGAGTTTGAAGATGTGGTGGATTTCGTTGTCGATAAAGTCTTCATCGTTCGTGACCAGCCTTGAAAGACGCTTGCCGGCTCTTTTGAGGCTAAGGTGGTCTGATTCTTCACAGACTTGTTGAATGGCATCCAAGAGAAGCTGGAGAGTTGTCACTCTTTGCTGGCCGTCGATTACTTCGCGTTGATCAATGTCCTTTGCCGCCGTGGGCACTTGCTTTAGGACCACTGCGCCTAAGAAATGTGGACTCGTCCGTTGTTCAGCGTCGACGTGGTTGTCACCTGTGTGTTCGAGCTCATCCAGATAATCCTCTGCCACATTTCGAACATCTTCCCAAAGCGGTTCCCATTGATCGTCTTGCGACCATACGTATGGTCGCTGAAACGGCGGGATCGTGTAACGGACGTCTTTTTGGAACAAATCTTTGGGTGAAAGAATGTCAGTGTGCAAGTTATCCTCCCATGCGTCGCTCGTTGCGCAAGTAGATCGACATCAGATGTTTAGCAGTGCGTATGTATATCGCTGATTGTGCTTCGGCGAATTGTCTCGGTTCATTGTAGAGTGCCTCGGACGATTGCATCGCGATATCCGGTTCGAGGGGCTATGCGGTATGAGGGGCTATGCGGTATAAGATGGACGGTGAATGTTGAGCAGTCTAGAGTCGCTTTAGGTGGATAAGGTTTTTCAATGAAGCAAAGTCTCTCAGCGGTCAAGGCGGGCGTTGATATGCAGGCGGAATTCGATCGTTTGGCCGGGGAATGGAAGCGGGAAACGGCGCATCTTTCGTCACCGACGATGATCGCGAAACATCGGGCGTATCGAGAGGTTGTCGGGATGGGTCCGGCATCGATCCCGTTGATACTTCGAGACCTGCAAAAAGCGCCGGCGATGTGGTTCATGGCGCTTCGGGAGATCACTGGTGAGTTGCCGATACGCGAGCAAGATCGTGGAGATATCGAAGCGATGCGGGCGGCTTGGATTGATTGGGGTGAGCGTAACGATTACATCTAGTTTCCGTATTTTTGTGAGGGTCTTTTGACGGCTCAACTTCGGGAGTTGTTCCCGTCTTTGTCAGATTTCAGTGTGACGAGTCCACAGGACATCGGCTATAACTGCGTCGCTTGGGCAACCGGGACGGTAGAAGGCTGGTGGTGGCCGGGGCCCGGATTTAAATGGCCCTTCGGTTCGTCCGAGGACGAACGATTGTTGACGTTCGTCGGGGCATTCAACCAGCTTGGTTACGAACGTTGTGCCGACGGTTCGATGGAAGACGGGTATGAGAAGATTGCGATCTACCAGTCAAACGATGGCTTGGTTTCGCATATGGCGCGGCAATTGAGCAACGGTCGTTGGACGAGCAAGATCGGGATGCTGGAAGATATCGAACACGCCGATCCGAGCGAGTTGGAAGGTGATCGATATGGCGTGGTTGCACAGTATATGAGGAGGGGTTTGGACAGTGATGGTAGTCAAATTGACCTTGTTTGAGTTGGGGGATTCTAAACGATCTCATACCCCGCGACCGTAACGTTCGTGAACCGATCTTAAGGAACTAGGGCGAGGGTAGGCGTTTTACCAAGGTGTAGGCGGATGTTGGTGGTGTCGGTTTCAGCACTCACTCAATGGATACCGGAAACAGCTTGTGACGTGGTCATTCACCATCCCCGCCGACTGCATGAAGGCGTAGCAGATGGTGGGGCCTACGAAGGAAAACCCGTAGGCGCGGAGGGCTTTGCTCATGGCGCGGGATTCGTCGGTTTGGGCGGGGATGTCGGTGTGGTTTTCGAACGCGTTGATACGAGGTTTGCCTCCAACGAAGCTCCACAAGAAGGCGTCTAGCGAGCCGTGGTCGGCTTGGACTTTACCCGTCGCTAGAGCGTTTTTGATGGCGGAATCGATCTTGGCGCGGTTGCGGATGATGCGGGCATCGTTGCGTAGGCGTTCGCGATCGGCGTCGGTGTATGCAGCAACGGTCGCGATGTCGAAGCCCTCGAACGCGGCGCGATAGCCTTCTCGACGGTGGAGGATGGTGCGCCACGATAGTCCGGCTTGGGCACCTTCTAGGATTAGCAACTCGAATAGGGCACAGTCGCCGTGTAGCGGTACTCCCCATTGCTCATCGTGGTATTGCAACATGAGCGGATCGTCACCGGCCCATTCGCAGCGGTTCACGGTTCGCTGTGCCATGGAATGGAAGCGTACCACGGCGGGATGAAGGTAACATGCTCGTTGAAATGGATCTAAGCGAGGCTTAGTATGCTCGTTGGTGTATGATATGTGTATGTCACGCACCAACATAGACATTGATGATCGAGCTTGCGCCGAAGTGATGCGACGATATGGCTTCACGACTAAACGTGAAGCAGTCAACTACGCGTTGCGAGCGTTGGCCCCCAAAAAGGCGACACTAGAAGAGGCACGCGCAATGCGCGGGATTGGATGGGAAGGTGACCTTGTGGCGATGCGTTCGACCCGTTACCCGTGATCCTCATCGACACGTCGGCATGGATTGAGTTCCTGAGGGATACCGGATCACCAACTTGCGATTTGGTTGAGGAACTATTGTCTCAGAACATCGCAATTTGCGGCCCAGTATCCATGGAAGTGTTGGCTGGAGCACGGGATGAATCGCACCTGCGAAGTCTTCGGGAACTGACGGCGAGGACCGTGACGCTTAGGATCCATCCCATCGACTACGAGGATGCGGCAACGCTTTACCGCCTTTGCCGTCAAGAGGGGCGAACCGTTAGGAATCAGATTGACTGTTTGATTGCTGCCGTCGCAATACGCAACGAGGTGCCGGTCTTGCACGCAGACGCCGATTTTGACGTAATGGCTCGGCACACTCCGTTAAGGACTTACGATGCAACCAATGGCTATTGATCCGCAACGTACCAAATGAACTGGAAGCAACACGAATCTGAAGATGTGATCGTGCACCCGGCGTTGCACGAGGGTGATGGTGCGATCATGAGACGGCGGTTTTTCAGTGATGCGACGAAACTGCCGGTGAAGATCGAGGTTTGGGAGTTGGAACCGGGAGCGAGCGAGGGTAGGCACGTCCACGAGGGTGACGACACCCTAGAAGAGTTCTACTACTTCATTGCAGGGCAGGGCGTGATGTGGATGGACGATGATGAATTTCCGGTCCGGCCTGGAGATGCGGTGATGGCTCCTCCGGGTGTCGATCACGGCTTCAGATGCGTCGGAGATAGCACCTTGAAGTTGGTAATCGCATGGGGTGTGCCGCAAGAGCAACGTTGATCGCGCCACGTCAGACCAATCTAACGACTGCGTATTTCTGTGTTTACGCTAAAATGGTCAGTGCAATTGAAGCAGCAGGAAATCAGCGATGCAGGCCAAGAAGAAAAGACTCACACTTGACATGGACGCCGCGTTTCAGCGTCGGTTGAAGGCGACCGCTGCGCTGAAAGGTGTCAGCATGAGACAGTACTGCCTGACGGCGATAGAGGGGGAGTTGGATAAGGATGAAGTTGACAGTGGAGATGCAGAACTTGAAGCCGCAATCACTGACAAATCCCAAAGAGGGCAGTTGGACATAGATGGGTTGAGAGCCCTCAGGAAAGAGATATTTCGGGACCGGGTGCTACCTGGCAATTCTGCAGATCTGCTCCGTGAGGCGCGCGCGATCAAAGACTCACAGTTGGGATCCGATGATAAGCCCGAAGAATCGTCTGGAAGTTTCGGCATCGATGAAGTATTAGCACTACGCGATGAGATATTTGGCGACAAGGTGTTGCCTGGAAATTCAGCCGACTTGATTAGAGAGGCACGCGCGATCAGAGACGCGGAAATTGAGGGTTGGGCATGAGCCGATCTGTCGTTGTAGACGCCAATCTGGCATTCAAGTGGATAGTGAGAGAAGAACACTCCGACAAGGCTTCGGCATTGGTATTACTCTGGCGAGACATGGGTACCCAGGTGGTTGCGCCGTATTTCATGCCGGTAGAATTGACCAACGCTCTTCACCAACGCGTAAAGCGGTTAGAGTTGAGTGTCGAGGAATCGACGCGTCTGATCGAGAGGATACTCTCATCCGAAATCGAACTTTATCACTCGATAGATATCCATCGACGTGCGTTGGAACTGGCAAGCGAACTTGGCCAAGGTGCGGCGTACGACGCGCACTACTTAGCCCTCGCCGAAATCCTCGATTGCGAGATGTGGACAGCTGACGAGAGGTTTTATCGAGTTGCCAGTCCAGCCTCCAGTAGATTGCGTTTGTTGACTGAGTTCGTCGCGCCGGAGTTGTAGATGGCATCAAGCCGTCTGCGATGATCACGATCCGAGAAGAGACGATGGCAGCCCTGGGCGAGTACGCGAAGGTTTCGATCGCGTTCACGGTCGAATCCAAGTACGTGGCTATACCGAATGAGCGTGCTGCGGGATGGACGTTGAGGGAGGAGCCAGTCGATCCACCTTGGATCAAAGACTACGACGGTGGCGAACCGCCGACTCGGTGGTTGCGATGGGACAACACGAATTGGCGGATACTGTCGGCGTTTTCGGGTGATGAACGAGTGGGCGGAGCGATTGTTGTCCACAATTCGCCGGAGTTGGATTTTCTGGAGGGGCGGGACGATCTTGCGGCGTTGTGGGATATTCGCGTACAACCCGAGTGGAGAGGGCAGGGCGTCGGGACTACGTTGTTTGAGAACGTGGTGGGTTACGCGAAAAGTGTGGGTTGCGTCGAGTTGAAGATCGAGACGCAGGACATCAACGTTAGGGCTTGCGATTTTTACGCGGAACGGGGATGTCGACTGGTGAACGTTATTCCAGATGCTTACCCCGGCTGGCCGGATGAGGTGGAGTTCGATTGGATGCTTGATCTGCGGTAAAGCACGGTGATAAGTCGACCGAATGTAAAAATAGATAATCAGCTGTGACATCTGTCGCGAGGAACTTTATGAAAATGCCCCCCCCCCCCGTTGCGTATCGTCCGGGCTATGAAAAAGCTCGGAGGCTAGACGCGGAACTCGCTGACAGCTATGTTGAAAACACGATGGTGGGCGATCCATTGGCGGATGCTGCTGTAGCTTCGCTCGCCGATTTCGACCATGCCAAGACGCACGAGTTGATCAACGCGTGCATGGAGCGTGACGAGGAGCTGATGTCGTCTGCGCCGGCGGAGTTGCGAGAATTTTTCGAAGTGCTGGAGAATCCCCCTCTCCATGCGAAATTTGATCCGCAGAAATCGATTGCCGGGTGCCGAGCGTTCCACAAAAACTCTGACATGTTCTTCGTCGGCTTGGTCTTAGATTCGGTAATTTCTGGATTCACGACCGGAGTAAGCAAGTCTTTCTATAAGACTGGACGCACGACTGGAAATTTGCGAAGACTCAAGCAGAATACACGACACTTGGTGGAAATCACGTTGCCAGGGGGATTGGAACGGCATGGTGATGGTTGGAAGTTGACTGTTCGTATCCGATTGATCCACGCGCAGGTGCGGCGGTTGATCCAAGGTGCAGAAGACTGGGATGTGTCGGTTGAGGGGGTGCCGTTGCACATGTCGCACATGGTGTTGGCAGCAACTGGATTTTCGGCTATCAATCTTCGATCGGCGCGGAAGCTGGGCGTAAAACTCACTCATGAGGAGAGCGAATCGTTCATGTACATTTGGCGCTACGTCACATGGCTGATGGGAGTGCCCGAGACCATTCTGTTCAACAACGAAGAGGAGGCGGTCCGTTTGAAAGAGATCGGCAATCTGTGCGAACCCCAGCCCGCCAAAGAGTCGATTTCATTAGCCCACGGCACGATAGGCGTAGTTCCCGAACTCATCGGCATCACCGAGCCAAAAAAGGCCAAGAAGATGTTGAACGATTTGTACCGAATTTCGCGCGCGTTGATTGGCAACGAACTGGCTGATTCGCTGGAATACCCCAAACAGATGACATTTGGCGCGTTGCTCGCCGCGCGGATCCAACGAAAAATCCAGACTATCGCCTCCAAGGTGATGCCAGGAGCGACTCCGATGGCTGTAACGAACTTCGCAGGACTGCTTCACAGATCGGTGTATGACGAAATCGGTATCAGCTATCGGATGCCGGACGCAACGAAGGACACTGACGCCACGCCGTGGTAAAACGATTGTGGGTACGTGACCCGAGCAGTGCAACCGGCTATGGATCAATCGTGACGCGCATGTAACCGTCCACGTATCTGACCGCAATCGATGGCCTGAATCTCGTGTAAATGAGCCTGGCAGACTGATTTATCGGCTTGGCTTCAGGTTGTAACATGCAAAGTTGAAACCTGATGGTGGGATTGAAGAGGATAGAGATTTGACTCAAACGCTGGCGCGTTTCAGCGCGCGAAGACCGATCGTCACGATTGGCGCTTGGTTCGTTTTAGTCGTGATTGCCTTAGCAATTGTCGGGCAACTTTTCGCATCTGCCACGACGACTGAGCTGCGGCTGAGCGGTGGGTTCGAATCCGAGAAGGCTCTTGGTGCGTTGGAGAAGTTGCGGGGCGGGCCTGAACCAATATCTGAAGTCATCCTCATTCAGTCTGAGACCCTGACCGTCGATGACCCGGCGTTTGCAGCGAAGGTAAATTCGGTTTTCCAAGAGATTGCGGCACTGGGCGATGAGATCGTTGGCGAGGGAGCGGTCAACTACTACATGCTTAGTGCGTTGGCGCCCGAAGACGCGGAGAATCTGGTCTCGGCGGACCGACGGACCACGTTGATGACCATACCGATCGCGGGTGATTTCGACGAAGCGGCGATAAATGTCAAAGAGGTGATGGAGGTAGTTGAACGTGCGGATGAAGCGGACGATTTCAGAGTGCTGATAAGCGGTCCAGCGAGTGTTTCACATGAGACGAACGAGTTTGCTAGGCACGACTTGGAGCAGGGAGAACGAGTGGGTATCCCGGTCGCCTTGCTCATTTTGCTGGCGCTGTTCGGTGCGGTTGTAGCGGCTTTGATACCAATCGGCTTGGCCATTGTAGCCATCATCATCGCCTTGGGATTGGTCGCCATCATCGGGCAAGTGTTCGACTTGGTCTTTTTCGTGACGTTGATGATCACGATGATCGGGCTGGCGGTGGGGATCGACTACTCGCTGATCATCATCTCCCGTTTCCGGGAAGAGATGGACCGCGGTCTGAGCGTGCAAGAGGCTGTCGCCCGTGCAGGAGAGACGGCAGGTAGGACGGTGCTGTTCAGTGGTTTGACCGTGGTGATTGCGTTGTGCGGTATGTTCATAATCCCGATGGGTTTCTTCCAATCGCTGGGTCTGGGAGCGATATTGGTTGTGATCATCGAGATGGCTGCGACGTTGACTCTGTTACCAGCGATACTGGCGTTGCTGGGCCCGAAGGTCGATCTGCTTTCGATACCGTTCTTCCGTCGGAAGGGCGTCGAAGAATCTCATGAACATCGCGAGCACGGTTTCTGGGAGCGCACGACGTTGATTGTTACCAAGGTGCCTTGGCTTAGTTTCTCAATAGTGGCCGTACCGATGGTTGTAGCCATCGTTTACTACTTTCAGATCGAGACCGGGTTGAACGGCGTTGAGACGTTGCCCGATGGTTCGGTGACCAAAGAGGCGTTCTTCGTTCTAGAGGAGGAGTTCGCGTTCGGTCTAGCCAGCCCGTCGGATATTGTCATCGAGGGCGACATCGGTGATCCGCAGGTTCAGGGCGCGATTCAAGGGTTGAATCAGCTTCTGATCGAGGATCCGAGGTTCCCAATACCGCCTTTGCTGGATCCGTCGTCTTCGAGTGAGATCGCGTTGATCAAACTGGCTTTGCCCGGTCATCCCACTGGAGAGGACGCTGTCGCCCTCATGTCGGTTCTGCGAGATGAGCACATACCGGCCGCGTTCTCCGGAGTTCCTGTAGAGGTAAACGTAGGAGGGCAGAGCGCAGCTTCGGCTGAAATCTTCCAAGTCGTCGACCAGTACACGCCGATAGTTTTCGCGTTCGTGCTGGGGTTCAGCTTCATCGTGCTTCTACTGGTATTCAGGTCGATAGTGATTCCGATCAAAGCGGTGATCATGAATCTGCTATCGGTGGGAACCGCTTATGGTCTGCTGGTCCTGGTTTTCCAAAAGGGATTCGCCACGGATCTGCTCGGTTTCCAGCGAGCAGACGTGATCGACGCCTGGATTCCTTTGTTCCTGTTCACGATTCTTTTCGGGCTCTCGATGGACTACCACGTATTCCTGTTGAGCCGGGTTCGGGAACGCTTCGACCAGACAGGGAACAACACGGAGGCGGTGAGTTACGGATTGCGTTCGACGGCGAACCTAATCACTGGAGCGGCATTGATCATGGTGGCGGTGTTTGGAGCGTTCGCGGCTGGAAAGACGATAATTAATCAACAGGTGGGGTTCGGTCTTGCCGTGGCGATCTTGCTGGATGCAACATTGGTACGCTCGGTGCTCGTGCCTGCGAGCATGGAGATGCTTGGACGCGGCAATTGGTACTTGCCATCGTGGTTGAGTTGGTTGCCGGACCTAAGAGTCGAAGCAGAGGAATGATTCCGCCCAGATGATGTTGTCTAATTGAGTTGTGGCATGGTAGCCGCAAATCGAGTTTTTGTGAAGATTCCAACTGACAATGCGCCCGGTTACGAGAGGGCGCGCGCGATTGACCCTGAGGTGGCGACGAACTACATCGCGCACCTGTCGATCGCCGATCCGCTAGCAGATGATCTGATGGCGGAACTCAATGACTTCGATCGAGGCGTCATGTCGGATCTGCTTCAGACAGGATTCGACAACGACGAGGCTGGATTGAAAGATGCGCCGATAGCGTTGCGAGAGTTCTTCCGAGAGGTCTCGGTTCCTCCGGAATGGCTGGACGAGACTGATTTTGCGCCGGGCATCCGAATGTTCCATCGGAACTCCAAAGTCATTCTCGCGTCGTTTGTAGCGGGTGTGTTGATCGAGGGGTTCATGACGAACATCGCCAAGTCATTCTTCATTACAGGGCGGGTACGTGATCAAGGCGTTAGACGATTGCAGCAGAACAACCGCCACTTGGTGGAGTCGTTCATTCCCGGCGGTTTGGACCGAGAAGGCGACGGTTGGAAGCTGTCCGTCCGACTTCGGATTATCCATGCGCAGGTGAGACGTCTGATGAAAGACTCGGATGAATGGGATACTGAGGCCTGGGGCGAGCCGATCAGCGCGGGACATCTGGGCTTCGCGATCACCGCATTTTCAGCGAGACTGTTGACGCATATGAGGCGTTTGGGTGCGAGCTACTCAATGGAGGAAAGCGTTAGTTTCATGGCGGTGTGGCGCTATGTCGGGTATCTGATGGGGATACCGGAAACCATTCTTTTCCGAGACGAGGCGGAGGCGAACAGGTTGTTTGAAATCGGCGGCATGTGTGAACCCGAACCCGGCGTCGAATCGATCTCGATGGCGAATTCGCTCGTCAATTCTGCACCTCTGCTCGCAGAGATGACCGATCCAGAGGTGCGTCGGAAATTCGCGAAATACATCTACGGCGTTTCGAGAGCGGTGATCGGCAACAAGCTGGCCGATCAGTTGAAGTATCCGCACACGTCAACAATCGGAGTGCTGGCTTGGTTCCGTATTCAGCAAAGGTACGAGGCGATGATGCGCAATCCGACCTTGCGCAAAATACCGTTGTTGTCGCGTATCGACCGGGCGATGTACGACCAATTCAGCGGCCTTATACTCGTGTCGGCGTTTGATGATGCGGGGATATCGTACGCGTTGCCGGACCACGTATACAACGAGCAGTCGAGCAACTGGTAGGGGTTGGACGGACTTCAGGCGTTTTCGAACGGATTGTAGATCGTTACGCTGAATTGTTCGAAATCGCGTACGTTGCGAGTGACGACTGTCAAACCATTGACGATGGCGGTTGCGGCAATCATGGTGTCAATGATTAAATCGTCAGACTTCTTGTGCATGAGACGCGCCCACACACGGAATATGTGGGTGTCCATCGGGATGACGACAAAAGAGTCCAAGATATCCTCGAGCCAAGCTTCAATTTCATCCGCCCTTGAAGAATCCTGATCACGAGTTATCTCAATACCGGCCTGAATCTCTGCAAACGTAACTGACGAAACGTGCATCTCGTCACGAGGTGTGTTGTCAATCCACGCCGTTACGGCGCCATGTGGTCGAGGTCGTCTAAGTTCCGATACAACGTTGGTGTCTAGAAGATACACAGGAGATCAATCGAATGTCGGTGGCGTTCTGAGTCGGTATTGCCGGCGTGGCGGTACGAGATTTTCAGTGCGCGCTTCTGGAGCAAGAAGCCATTCTTTGATATCCCGATACTTCTTACCCTCAGTTTTCGGGGAAGGGTTTAGAGGCATGAGAACCGCGGTTGCTACACCGTTTTCAGTGACGTACTGCGCGCCCTCTTTCTGAGCGGCTGCGAGGAACTCTTCGGGACGTTTCGTGATTTCTTCGATTTGCCAGTGCTTGCTCATAAGTTACTACTTTCGGATAAATCTGCATGCTATGAAACCTAGTATACGAGAATTGAGTTGCCGTTCTCGGTTGCCTCTTGATCTGTGAGGGCGATCACACAGACCAATTCGATCGTTACGTGTTTCAATGGGATTGAGTGGCAATAAACGGAGTTCCAGAGCGATGTTTCGATGAATGCAGCACCCTCGATCGTATCGATAGACCATTTGGTTGAGAACTACGATGCGATCGCATTCGATTCCTATGGCGTGTTGGTCGACGGCATCGATCCGTTGCCGGGTGCGATTGAGTCTACTGAACGGTTAACCGTCGTTGGGAAGCCATGGGTGCTGGCTACGAACGATGCTTCGAGGTTGACGCCGAGCCGCTTGGCGGCGATGCGAGGACAAGGATTCGGAATCGAGGAAGATCAGATCATTTCTGCCGGTTCGTTGCTGCGTCGGTTTTTCGAGGAACGGTGTATTGCAGGTACGCGATGCATCGCCACCGGGCATGGGGATGCCGTTGAGTTCGTGCGATTGGCTGGCTGTGAGCCAGTGAGTTTGACGCCTCACGATGACGAGTCGGCATCTTTGGCAATAGCGGGTATAACGGGGTACGACTGGTTCGAGGCGACGAGCAATATGCTGTCACTGATTATCAGGAGGATGGACGCAGGAAATCCGCTTCATTTGGTAGTTCCGAACCCGGACGTGTTGTACCCGGACGGCATCGACCGTTTTGCGATTGGCCCTGGTGGATTGGCTGAGATGATTGAGACGGCAGTCTCTCGATGTTTCGGCGATGACGACGCGGTCAAATTCACGAAGCTGGGTAAACCGTATGCGCCGATGTTCGATGCCATCAAGGAACGGCTGAACGGATGCGAGAAAGTCGCGTTTGTCGGCGATCAGTTGCACACCGATATAGCGGGTGCGAATCGGGCGGGGCTCGACTCTGTGCTGATTGGCACTGGCATCACGCGTTGGAAAGACGCGAGCGATCTCAAGGATGTGCCGCCGTCGATGATGCCGGATCTGCTCATGCCGTCGATGAGATGAGCACTAGATGCGTCCGTCCGTCCGTGTGGATGTTCGTATAATCCACTAAACCTGCATACGCTTCGATTCGGTTAGTCGGGCGCGATTTGAACAAGCCCGAAAAACCGTGTCGTAGATTGAATCAAGAGCTTGGGAGAGAAGATCGTGGCAAAGCTATCTGGCGGCGAGGCGCTGGCGAAATCACTGGTTCGAGAGGGCATCGAGGTCATTTTCGGATTGCCGGGTGTGCAGATGTACGGGCTGATCACCGGCATCCGCGATGAACCGGGATTACGGATGATTACTGCCCGGCACGAGTTTTCCACCACTCACATGGCGGATGGTTACGCCAGGGCTACTGGAAAACCATCGGTAGCCGTAGTCGTGCCCGGCGTTGGCCTTTACAACGCGGGTTCTGGCATCGCGACGGCATACGCTCGTTCCTCCCCGGTCTTGCTATTGGCTGGCGAAGTGCCGAGAGCTCAAATCGGCAAGGGCCTCGACGGCCTGCACGAAATCGTGGACCAAGCCGACTTGATGAAGCCGATCACGAAGTATCGAAAGTCGATTATGCGTCCTCACGAGGCGCCGGGCGCGGTCAATGAGGCATTTCGACAAATGAGGTCTGGTCGCCCACGACCAACATTCATCGATATGCCGCCTGAAGGAATGGTCGAGCGGGAAGAGGTTGATTTGCTTGAGAGTGCTCCGGGCGAACGTGAAACATCCGATGACTCGCGGATTGAAGAGGCGGCGAAAGATATCCTGAACGCGAAATCGGCGGTGATATTCGCTGGGGGTGGTGTCGCTCGTTCAGACGCGTTCGACGAGTTGAGAGAACTCACTGAGATGACCGGGATTCCTGTGGTGAACTCCGCTGGTGGCAAGGGCGTGATCCCTTATTCGCACCCCAACAGTATCGGTACTTGGGTCGGCGCAATAGGTCCGATCAAGGACATGATCGATGGTGCAGAAGTAATAGTCGCGATCGGGACGCGATTTACTCCCCGCAATCCCGCGGGAACCGGGTCCAAAGTTATTCACATCGACCCAGACGACTCAATCCTGAGTCGTCCGCATCCAAACAAGCTGAAGCTGAAGGGCGACGCCAAAGCGACGCTGTCGAAGCTGATCAAAACGCTCGAATCCGAGGGCTGCGACTCGGAGAAGATGGCTGAGCGACACGCTTTCGACAAAGCAGCGCTTGAAGACCACCGCGAGAAGGATCGCACCGAGGACGCGGCGTATCCGTGGTTGGTGGCGATACAGGACGCGTATCCCGATGAGGCTACGGGCATCTGGGGTATGACACAACTCGGTTACTACTCGAGGCAGCACTTTGAGGTCGATCAACCTTGGTCGTACATCGACTCGGGTTACATGGGAACTCTCGGTTACGCGTATCCGACAGCGATTGGCGCCAAAGTTGGCGTCCCTGATCGTCCGGTGATCTGCATCGTCGGCGATGGCGGTTTCATGTACGCATCAGGCGAGCTTTCCACCGCGGTCAAATACGGCATCAACGTGGTTGCTGTGGTCTTCAACGATGGGGCGTACGGAAACGTTGCTCGCGATCTCGACCAAGATTTCGGCGGATCGTATGAGGCCGACTTCGTCAATCCTGATTTCGTAGCAATGGCTAAAGCGTACGGCGGCGAAGGATTCTTGGCCACGAGCCCAGAGGAGTTGACCACAGCTATACGCGCGGCGATCGATGCAGATGCGCCGAGCATCGTAGAAGTCCAACTCGGTCGGTTGCCGAGACCCAAAGCGTGGTCGGCGCGGGCACCGTGGACGAAGCCGCAGACCGGTCTGCTCGACTAGCCTCCCCCTCGATTCCCATTCTTCAATCGCGCTGGAAAACGCGTTTTACTCCGTTGAAACGCGTACATCCGATTCCTTAGCATTCGACGCATTGCGTATTACGGTCACTGATTCCGATTAAGGAGTGGGCCGATGTTGATGTCGAAAAACGTATGCATGAAGTGCAACCGCGGGATGATGCGGTTGCAATCCGACGCATACAGCACCTATTTCACGTGCATCACGTGTGGAGCGACGATGGTCACACAGTGCCCACATTGCGAGACTCCCAGCATAGCGATCGACATGAGCAATCAAACTCCGGTCATCTACTGTCGATCTTGCGAATGCGCAAACGGCGAACTGGCGCAGCAAGAATGCGTGAACAAACAGATGCCCGTGGCCGTCTGAGCCAAGAGGTCTTCAGGTAATTGCGGCAAGGTGGTTGCTGCACCACCCTTGCCACTCCGACCACTCACGGTCTGATTTCTTGCTCACGATCGTGTATGAGCAGTTTGGCATCCTCGGACGTCTTCGGTAATTGAAATCACGATCGGCGATATGATCCAAAATCGCTCCGATTGTGCCGCCGTGCAAAAATCCAACTATTCGAGCCGCGTCCTTCGACTCAGCGTCTGCGATTAGCTTCTTGAACCCGCTGACGATGCGCGTTGAAAATTCGTCAGGGTTTTCTCCCCCAAATTCAGAAAAGTCCAGCGAAACCTGGTGATTGACGACTTTCTTCTTAAACTCCGCGGGTGCCTCTTCGAGGCTACCGACCTCAATCTCGTTGAGTTCTTCAATCTGCGTGATTCGACTCGCTGTCAACTCCGCGAAAACCTCGGCGGTTTGAACCGCCCTAAGGAGCGCGCTAGAGTAACAGACATCGAACGAGGTTTTGGATAGGACTTTCGCTACCGATTTAGCTTGCTCCAAGCCCAAATCCGTCAGTCCGTTGCGAGGAAGGTAGAGGCCATCCTCCTCTACGATCGTGTCGCCGTGTCTTACCAGCCAGAGTTCCATGTCGAAGGGTATCCAATCGGCCCGAGGGTCCGGTTCGCTTACAATTAGCCGCCAAAGGTCTATTTTGCTACATGGGATTGTTGACTCGGGTTAACTCGAGGTCAATAACTTCGTAAAGGGTGCGTGCGATGAAACCCGACGGAACAGTACAAATCGGATTTATCGGAGCTGGCTGGTGGGCTACTGCCAACCACATGCCGGTGTTCGCAGATCGTGAAGACGTGGAAATGACGGCGGTATGCAGACTCGGTGCCGACGAGTTGCAAATGGTCAAAGACGCGTTCGGATTCGTGCACGCAACCGAGAGCTACGAAGAGCTTCTTGAGATCGAAGGGCTGGACGGCATCGTAGTCGCCACGCCTCACTCGCTGCACTTCGAGCACGCGATGGCGGCCTTGCAACGTGGTTTGCATGTGATGTGTGAGAAACCCCTTACTACAAACGCGGCAGACGCTAGAGCGCTCGTTGCGGAGGCCGAAAAACAAGGCGTTCAGATCGTGATCCCGCATGGCTGGCACTACGCGCCATATATCCAACGCGCCAAACAGATCATGGACGCGCAACCCGTGGGAAACATCGAATACGTGATGTGCCACATGGCATCTCCGGTGCGAAGCTTGCTGGAGGGCAAGCAGTTCCTTGCCACCGGAGGAGGTGCAGGCGAAAACATGTTTGAACCGGGTGCCGATACATGGGCAGATCCAGTAGTCGCCGGCGGTGGATACGCCCTGGCACAAATGACGCACTCTGCGGGCATGGCCTACTGGTTGACCGGTTTGAAACCGGAAACCGTCTACGCCATGAACTCGGCGCCCACCGCGAAAGTCGAGCTTTACAACGCTTTTACGGTCGGTTTCGAAGGAGGGGCGATAGGATCCTTCTCGGGCGCTGGTGCGTTGCCACAGGACCAGACTTTCCAGCTCGACATCCGGGTCTTCGGCGACGAAGGTGCTTTCGTGCTCGACATCGATCGGGCGAGACTCGAAGTGCAACGGCATGACGGTGATCACATCATCGTTGACGTAGACGCAGATGCAGGTGAATACTACGGCGGTGGACCGGCGGACAATTTTACTGACATCGTCGCAGGCAAAGACGTCATCAACTATGCTCCCGGTTGGGCCGGGATGCGGGCGATCGAGATGATCGATGCTGGTTACAGGTCGGCCAAATCTGGAGTGATCGAAAAGGTTTAGCGAACAGGAAAAGTAAGTGAAGTCAACGCAACCTGCTCGAAAAACGATCTTAGTGGTCGAGGACGATCCGGCCTTGTTAGCCACTTTGGAGTTCAATCTCGAGACCGCTGGATATCACGCGTTGACGGCGACCGACGGCGCGACGGCACTCGATATTCGCAGATCAAACGATGTCGATTTGATCGTTCTAGACCTGTCATTGCCCGTGATGGGGGGCATGCAGGTCTGCAAAGCCCTCCGAGACGCGGGCGACACCGTGCCCATCATCATGTTGACGGCTTGGCACGAGGAACAGCAACGGGTCGACGGGTTGCAAAGCGGAGCTGACGACTATGTGACGAAACCTTTCAGCGTGCGTGAATTGATGGCAAGGATCGAGTCCCAATTACGCCGAGCGAACATGTTGGCGGGCGCAGCGTTGGCGAACACCGGCAAGAACGGGCATGTTATCGAAGTCGGCGACCTTGAGATCGATCTGGTGCGCAGAACTGCGGTGTTGGACGGATATGACCTTAACCTGCGAACCAAGGAGTTCGATCTGCTTGTCCACCTCGCTTCGCGACCGGGCAGAGTGTTTTCACGCGCGCAGTTGCTTGAAGGAGTGTGGGGCGACGAACATCCAGGCGGATCGCGAACGATCGATGTCCACGTCTCGCTGCTGCGCCGGAAGCTAGAGGTCGATCCAGCCAAGCCGGAGCGATTGGTGACCGTGCGGGGCGTTGGATATCGTTTCGTCCTATGAACGATGCCGGATCTTGGTCGCATCTTAGATCCCGTACCGCTTAAGTGGCGTTTCACAGCGGTCACAGCATTACCTCTGATCGCCGGGTCGGCCTTGTACCCATTCGTTGGATTTTGGTCGCTGGGCGTCGGCTCGCTGATAGCGGTAGCGATGGTCTGGATGCTGGGCAGACGTCAGACAAGATACTTCCTGCGAACTGCTGTCGGCATCCTTCGGACCCGTGCGATCGATCGCCGGCACCGTCTTCCAGTTGAAGGGCCGCGTGAACAACAACGCATCGCGCACGCTGTCAATCGATTGGCGGACAACGTCGAACAGACGCTCACTGAATCCCGGCGGAACCGGCGCTACCACGAGACGATCCTCAGCGGGTTAACTGCCGGAATACTGGTGGTAGATGCTGAGGGGTTGTTGCAGTACGCTAATGCCGCCGCCTGCGAGATGCTGGGATTTGAGATCGAAGACACCGAGTACCCGTTGACTCCTTTGGCGTCAAAGGTAAACATCTTCGAGATAAACGAAGCGGTGACGATCAGCGCGACCACTGGGGAAACAGTGCGGAGAATTGTTGAGATTTTCGATCAGCATCGTCATTTTGAGGTAGTTGCAAGAGGATTACCGCCAGAAGATTCAGGTCTCGGACGATCGGTTGCGATCATCACGGAACGGACTGAAGAGATTCGACAAGGTGTTGCGATGCGAGAATTCGTCGCCAACGCATCGCACGAGTTGAGGACACCGATAGCGTCCATTCAAGCGTCGGTCGAGACTTTGAAACTGGGAGAACAACTGCCTCCCGAAATAACAGAGCAGTTTCTGGAGCGCATCGATGGCGGGGCGCGACGCATGGCGGACCTGGTCACCGAGTTGATGGACCTGACTCTGCTCGAGACGGGGCGCATGGCGATGCAAAAAACGGAGGTTTCGCCAGAGGATCTCATCAACGCTGTAGTCGCGAGTCACGGACCTGTGGGTGATCGACCAGATCACGAAATCTTGATCGACGTATGTCGCGACTTACCGGACTTCTTGGTCGACATCCCGAAGATCGAACGCGCATTGGGAAACGTTTTGGTCAACGCTCAAAAGTTCACGTCTCCAGGAGGATCAGTAAAGCTCTCTTGTCGACTCGATGACGGATCAGTGGTCTTCGATGTTGAGGACACCGGCGAGGGCATCGACCCCGAGGAACTGCCGCATATTTTCGAACGCTTTTACAAATCACCACGCACCTCAGGTGACCGGACTGGTTTCGGATTGGGGCTAGCGATTACGAAAAACATCGTCGAGTTGCATGGCGGCAGTGTTGAAGCGACAAGCACTCTCGGTGAAGGTTCACGTTTTTCGATCCGATTGCCCATCGCGTGAACGCGGCATGTCGGACCGATTTCGGTCCGGTATGTAAATCAAAGTAAAAGTTGATGTTGCATCTTGATTCTTCGGAGGGAATCGAACCTTCCCTTCTCGTTGAAGAAAAAAACGATATCAGGAGATCTGAGACCCGATGCAATATTCGTTTGTTAGGCAAATGGCGAGTGCCAAGAGCCTTCTAATCATCGGCCTGCTAGCGAGTCTGGTGGTCGTCGCTTGCAGCAGCGGTGATGAAACACCAGCTACCGCGAGGCCAGCGGCCACAGCGGAACCAGCAGCCACCGCGGTACCAGCAGAAGCCGCGGAAGAGGCAAGGGCCGCCGCAACCGCCGCACCAGCCGCAACCGCGCGAAAAGGCGACGCTCCGGTGGCCGGCGCGACCGCCGCACCTGGAGAAGCCGCAGCAAAAGCAGCAACCGCTCGTGCAGGCGATGCACCCGCTCCCGCAGTTGAAGGCCCGTTGACTGGCGAGATCCTGATCGACGGTTCATCCACTGTTTACCCCGTAACTGTTGCCGCCGCCGAGGATTTCCGCAAGGAACACCCCCAAGTTCAGATCCCGGTGGGCATATCAGGTACCGGCGGCGGCTTCAAAAAGTTCTCCAAAGGCGAGACGGTCATTTCCGACGCGTCCCGCCCGATTAAGGATTCCGAACGCGAACTCGCCGCAGAGCACGGGATTACGTTCATCGAGTTGACGGTTGCATACGACGGCCTGTCAGTTTTGGTCAACCCTGACAACGACTGGGCCAGCTGCCTGACCACCGAACAATTGAATGCGATCTGGAAGCCCGACAGCGAAATATCCAACTGGAATCAGGTCGATCCCAGTTTCCCAGACCGAGACATCGTCCTCTACGGTCCGGACGCCGATTCTGGAACGTTCGACTACTTCACCGAAGAGATCAACGGCGACACCGGAGTGATCCGTGACGACTTCTTCCCGGCGGTTGACGACAACGTGTTGGTGCAGGGCATTGCTGGCGACAAGGGCGCGCTTGGTTACTTCGGTTACGCCTACTACGTTGCGAACACCGACAAGCTCAAGCTCGTGGGTGTCGACGGCGGCGATGGTTGTATCGAACCCAACGAAGAGACGATCAACAACGGCACCTACAGCCCGTTGAGTCGTCCGCTCTACATCTACGTCAACATCCCGTCACTCAGCCGACCAGAAGTTCGAGCATTCATTGACTTCTACCTCGAGAACGCCGCTGACCTCGCAGCCAGCGTCGGTTACGTCGGTTTGCCGCAACCACTTTACGACCAGATGGAAGCTAAGGTCGCCAACCCGGTACCCGATGTGAAAATCGTCGTACCTGAAGCACCGCAAATCTTGACAACCCTCGGTGGCGAAATCTTGATCGACGGTTCTTCGACCGTTTACCCGGTTACAGTGGCCGCCGCGGAAGATTTCCGCAAGGAACACCCTAGCGTGCAGATCCCCGTCGGAATCTCTGGCACGGGTGGCGGCTTCAAGAAATTCGCAGTTGGCGAGACGGTAATTTCAGACGCATCTCGACCGATCAAGGATTCGGAACGCGAAAACGCCGCCGCGAACGGAGTCGACTTCATCGAACTCACGGTCGCCTACGATGGGCTGTCAGTCCTCGTGAACCCGGACAACAGCTGGGCCACCTGCTTGACGACCGATGAACTGCACGAAATCTGGAAGCCTGACAGTGAAATCTCGAACTGGAACCAGATTCGATCTGATTTCCCAAACCAGGAGATCGTGCTTTACGGACCCGACGCGGACTCCGGCACGTTTGACTACTTCACGGAAGAGATTAACGGCGACACCGGCATCATCCGGGACGACTTCTTCCCGGCGGTGGATGACAACGTTCTCGTGCAAGGCATCGCAGGCGACCGGGGCGCACTCGGTTACTTCGGTTATGCCTACTACATCGCCAACGCAGACAAGTTGAAGCTCGTCGGCGTTGATTCAGGCGATGGCTGTATCGAACCCAGTGAAGAGACGATCAACAACGGCGACTACAGCCCGTTGAGCCGACCGTTGTTCATCTACGTCAGCATCGACTCCCTCCAACGGGAAGAGGTCAAAGCATTCGTTGACTTTTACCTCCGAAACGCCGCTGATCTGGCCGCCAGCGTAGGCTATGTCGGCTTGCCGCAACCCCTATACGACGCTGGGCTGGCGTTGCTCAACAACCCGGTTCCGGATGTCAAAGAGGCGGTGATGATGGAAGACAAGATGATGGCACCCGGGCCGTTCGTGCCATCTGGACCGCTGTCAGGTGAAATCGTCATCGATGGTTCGTCAACGGTATACCCGGTTTCGGTTGCCGCAGCCGAGGACTTCCGCAAGGAACACCCGAACGTTCAGATCCCGGTCGGGATCTCTGGCACGGGCGGTGGCTTCAAGAAGTTCGCGTCTGGCGAAACTGTGATCTCCGACGCATCTCGGCCTATCAAGGACTCCGAACGCGAGGCCGCTGCTGAAAACGGCATTGAATTCATCGAACTGACGGTCGCGTACGACGGCCTGTCGGTTCTGGTCAACCCCGGCAACGATTGGACCACGTGTCTCTCGACCGAACAGTTGAACGCGATCTGGAAGCCGGAAAGCGAAATCACTAACTGGAACCAGGTCGATTCGAGTTTCCCGAACCAGGAAATCGTTTTGTACGGGCCGGATGCAGATTCGGGTACGTTCGACTACTTCACCGAGGAGATAAACGGCGACACCGGTGTTATCCGCCATGATTTCTTCCCGGCGGTGGACGACAACGTGCTGGTGCAGGGGATCGCAGGTGATCGAGGTGCACTCGGTTACTTCGGCTATGCCTACTACATCTCGAATGCAGACAAGTTGAAACTCGTCGGCGTCGACGGTGGTGCTGGCTGTATCGAGCCGAACGAGACGACGATCAACGACGGAAGCTACTCGCCGCTCAGCCGCCCGCTCTACATCTACGTGAATGTCGATGCGCTGGCGCGGGAGGAAGTGCAGGCATTCGTTGATTTCTACCTCCGCAACGCCGCGGAATTGGCCGCGAGTGTCGGCTACGTCGGTCTGCCGCAGCATTTGTACGACGAAGGCCTAGCGCTGGTTGCAAAATCGGCGGAGCAGGCAAAGGTAAGCCGCTGAGGCTGATCAATAGAAGGGGTGGCAATCTGATTGCCACCCCTTCAGTTTGAAACTAGAATCTGAGATGACTTCGACTCGTGACCTTGGCGTATCCCGGTTGCCGGGATTTCTTCGCGTCGAACTGAACAGTGATCTCGGATCGACAAGTGAAAAGCTCTCAAAAGGTGCCAAATGACAGTAGAGCGTCACGCTGTTGGTCTAGGTTCTGATGCGCTGGTGACTCAGGAAGGCACAGGCACCGAAGCGCGCCCATCAACTTCGTCTTTGCGCAAGGACGAAGACCTTCTAGCCAAACATCGGGCGCGTCGGCATTTCGAACAAGCGGCGGTGGCTTGGGTTCTGAGAGCGGCGGCGCTGATCTCGATACTGACCACCATCGGCATCGTGACGGTTCTCGTTTCGCAGAGTGTTGGTTTCTTCCAAGAAGAGGTCTGTGTTCTTAACGAAGGCGAGCCGATCAAACCGTGTGAACCCGGTGTAAACGGCTCGATGCAGAACGTTGGGGTCTTCGATTTCCTGACCGGAACGAACTGGTCGCCGCTTATCAAGCCCTATCGTGATGTCGGACGCTCCTTCGGTGTCCTGCCATTGGTGACTGGCACCTTCTTGGTCGCCGCGGTAGCGGGAATCGTGTCGTTGGGATTGGGTATAGGCGCTGCGATATTCCTATCTGAATACGCACCTGAAAACGTAAGGAGGGTCATCAAACCCATACTGGAGGTATTGGCAGGCATCCCGACCGTGGTATATGGCTATTTCGCCTTGTTAACGGTTACTCCGATATTGCGTCCTTTCGTTGACTTCGTCGCCCCGATTGTCAGTGGGCTGTTCAGTTTTTTTGGTTTCGACGTGCAAATCAGTTTGGGCACGTTCAGCGCGCTGAGTGCAGGTCTCGTCATGGGCATCATGATCATGCCCATGGTCACGACTCTGAGCGAAGACGCCATGATTTCAGTGCCCCGATCTCTGCGCGACGCCGCCTACGCCTTGGGCGCCACACGCTTCGAAGTCGCCACGAAAGTTGTCGTTCCGGCGGCACTATCGGGGATCGTGTCATCATTCATCCTCGCCGTGTCGAGAGCTGTCGGCGAGACGATGATCGTCTACCTAGCAGCAGGTGGGCGGCCGAACTTGACATTCAACCCGCTCGAATCTGTGCAGGCGATGACCGCATTCATCGTCAACGTGGCGTTGGGAGACACACCGCACGGTGAGATCGAGTACTACACGATATTCGTCGTTGGTCTACTGTTGTTCCTGATCACGCTCGTGATGAACATCATGGGCAGATGGGTAGTGCAACGCTTCCGGCAGCAGTACGAGTGAGGCGACAAAATTCAAATGCTAAGAACGTGTGATTAAGAATGGCCCTGCAAACCCAGAGCAATAAACGAAAGACCTACAGGCGTGCACGCGACAACGTATTCGCCGGCATTTTCTTGAGTTCGGTGGTGGTCGGTGTTCTAGTCCTTGCGTGGCTGTTGATAGAGGTGTTCGTTGACAGTTTCGGCTGGTTGGACTGGCAATTCTTGTCGAGTTACTCGTCGCGTCACCCGGTCGAGGCAGGGGTGTTGGCGCCGATAGCCGGAACGTTCTGGGTCATAATCTTGACCGCGGTGATGACTGTGCCGGTCGGGATCGCCACCGCTGTCTACCTCGAAGAATTCGCACCTGACAATCGCCTCACGAGACTAATCCAACTGAACATCTCCAACTTGGCCGGCGTGCCGTCGGTCGTGTACGGCCTGCTCGGATTGGCGATCTTCGTCCAGTATCTCTTCGACGGCCAACGAAGCTTGTTAGCAGGCGCGTTGACGCTTTCGCTCTTGGTGATGCCGATCGTGATCATCGCATCGCAAGAAGCGATCCGCGCAGTTCCCCCTAGCTACCGGGATGCCGCATACGCTATGGGTGCGACACGCTGGCAGGTCGTCAAGATGGTGGTCCTGCCTCAGGCGATACCTAGCATGATGTCGGGCATCATTCTCGCAATGTCGCGAGCGATCGGCGAAACCGCGCCGATCTTGGTCGTAAGCTCGCTAGTCTTCATCACCTACGTCCCGACATCGCCCACTGATCGTTTCACCGTCCTGCCCCTACAGATCGTGACGTGGGTGTCGCAGCCGCAGGATGACTTCCGCCACATAGCGGCCGCCGCGATCGTGATCCTGTTGGTGATGCTGCTCTCGATGAACGCGGCGGCGATCTACATCCGCGCGAAGTTCCAGCGCCGGGCCGAATACTGAAGCTTGCCTTGGCAGGCTAGAGCGTCAGGTCGTCAAGGATAGTGGCGTTGGGGATCTGTTTTAGAACGCTGGGATCTGCTTTGATCTTGGTGGAACGACTGCCCCCGCCGAGAATCACGTAGGGTTGCTCGAGTAGCGAAGCGTCGATGTATATGGGAATGTCGGGCGGCAAGGCTAGACATGTGACACCGCCGATCATCATGCCGGTCAGTTCTACCGTCTCTTCTGCTTTCGCGAACGAAGCACGTTTTATCCCCATCAGTTCGCAGACCTTGTGATTGACATCGATCCGCTTATCCGCTCGGACAACGCCAGCACAGTGTTTTTTGGCTCCTCGCTTGCTTGCCACGATGATGGTGTTCCCCGACGTTTCGATCGGGAAGCCGTACTTTTCGCAGAAATTCAAGGTGTCCGCGAAGTCGGGGTCTATGTCGACAACGCTGTAGTCGGCCCCGATTTCATCCAAGAACGACGTAACCCGGTTTTCGATTTCTCGACTTTGATCTGTCAAAATTCACCTCGTTGCGGCAACGCCTAATGGGATTGCTCATATCTAGCGTATTATCCTGAATCGAAGATGACCTGCTGGATGATCAATACGACCCGCGAAAATTTCGCGATCACCAACGAACGCGGCTTCGATCTTCTGGGCGTGGATCAACTCAACTCCCGGAAAGCGACGCAGATGGCGCCCGGTGATCGCCTGGCGTTTTACGTTCGAGAGGACAGGAGTTTCGTTGCCACCGCAACCGTCACGGGCCGAAGTTTTCAGGAACAAACACCGATTTGGAAATCAAGCGCGAAGCGCGAACGCTTCCGAAACCGAGTAAGAATCGAACCGGACATCATTGGAGATCAGGACGAGTGGGTCGACGGCCTTCAAGTGGGTCCAACCTTGGAATACGTCAAACGATGGCCGCCTGAGATGTGGGACTTGGCGTTTTTCGGCATGGTGCACATCATTTCAAAGCGCGACTTTGACTTCATTGAGAGGGAGTTGTCCCGGTTCCTAGACAATCCTGAACCCGAATCTCCATCAACTGAACCATACGAACCGGAATCCGAGTACCTGGAACCCGCGACAACCGACGATAACGATTCTGAAACCGACCAAGCCCCCGATTAGGCGGCCAACGGTTCTGCCTCCGTTACGCCGTCCATCAAGACAAACCCAGTTTTCGAGACGCTGGATTTCATCCGAGCAGGTGCTTCATCGACATCGAAGTTGGAGCTGTATAGTCGCTCCAACTCCGAGATGTCTTCCATTGATATAGGCCCGACTTCCGGCGCAGCTACGTACTCGTCCAACATCTCGACGCTAGTAATCGTCGGCGTGCACGAAGCAACGACACTAGGAGCCAAGCAAAATTGGATCGCGAGCTGACCGATGGTCGCGTCGTAGTTGTGCAGAAGGAAATCCAACTTGGCAAGCTTGCCGATAGTCGATCGCATCCACATCAATCTGCGATAAGAGCGATGATCTGAACTGCCGAACGGCGATTCGTCAAGAATCGTGTCTTTCGTGTAAGTGCCATCAAGCATCCCAGAGGCGTGCGGAACTCTGGTGAATACTCCCACATCGTTTTCTTGCGCGGCGTCTATGATGACGCGCGCTGGGTCCTGCTCAAGTATCGAGTAGATGATTTGAGCGGATACGCGTCGTTCCGAGACTGCCGCAACTCCTTCGTCTTGCCAACCCAAATCAGGCCCTATGGCAGCCGCGTAGTGGCGAATCTTCCCTTCGGATCTCAAACCCTCCAATGCCTCGAAAGTATCGTCACGCCTAATCGCGTCAAGCCGCGGATTGTGCATCTGATAGAGGTCAATGCAGTCGACGTTGAGCCGTTCCAGCGACTCGTCGCAAGCCTTCGCGATTCCGGACGGGGTCCAATCATGAGGACGCTCGCGGTGACCTTGACGAGGAGCTCCGAGGTCGTAGCCGAATTTCGTGCCTATGACGAGTTCGCCCAATTCAGTAGGCGTGAAGGCTTCCGCCAAGATCGTCTCACCATAGCCGTCGCCGTAAGCTGGTGCTGTGTCGAAGAAAGTGATGCCCCGATCGCGCGCCTCTCGCAACAGCTTCACGCCGAATTCCCGATCAGTCACTCCCCACCACGTGGTCGCCACGCTCCAGACGCCGAAACCAACCTCGGAGAGCATCACATCGGTGGACTTGAGACGTCGCGAATTCATTTTGCAGGGACCATTTCCTGAATCAATTCTTTGATTTCGCCAACACGTTTATGCCAATCCGATTCTTTGAGAACGGGCATAGAACCACGAATGTCAATGCCCGGTTCGATGTCGACCCAAGACTTGCATCCTTTGTGATGCGGTTCAACTTGGATCGAGATCGGATCTGACAACACGTGAGCCCTCAAAAGTATCAAGCTCGCGGCGTGGCGCGGTTTCCACGCGATGCGTTTGGCAACGAATTCTTCTGTCCAAACATGCGAGTTAAACAGCCGCTTCAGATGCTCAGCGCGATCGATGCTCAGCACATCGACGACTTCTGCCCAAACCTTGAATGCCACTGAGTCTTGATCGACGTCGCTCTGCGGTCCAATCAGATGCTGGTACTCCGGTTTCAACAGCCCGTGCGCTTCGTGGAAATGAGTGGGGTAGAGCAGGAATCGGCGATTCGCAAGTTCGAAATGGCGGTTGGTTTCGCGGATCCCACCCTTTCGCAGAAGGAATAACTGGTCCCCGGACGCAAGGGCGTCGATCGTGACCGACCACTCTTTGAGGGCGATGTTCAGATGCATCGGCGCGTTGCGGAACTTCGATGACTGACCATCACTCATGCAGAGTCGCCGTTGCGACTTGAGCGCAATTCTCGGAGTTGCGCTTCAAGCTGACGCACTCGTTCTTCGGCGGCGCGGCGAGCAGCCGCCTCTTCGTTTGTCCTCGTCCTCTCGCGATTTATGAGTGCAGCTTGGTCTCGAATGATCGCGGTTTGCTCGTAGTATTCGGCGAGCTTTTCAACTGTGGTATGCGAGTATTCACCTGATCCGGGATCGTAGATGCGAAAGACGCCTTCGACCCATGCCAATGTCAACTCTAAGACAGGGCTGTAGCCTTTGGGATGACCATCTGGCTCCTCGGTTATCGGAAGGGGGACGTAAGAGCCGTCAACCAATTGCTCTCCAACCAAAGGGTCACCGTAGAAATCCCCTCCGGTGGCATCGAATCGCCAGTATTCCGGAATCTCCATCATGGCGTAGATATCGCGTTTTCTAGTCAGGTCGTTTCGGGCGGTGCTCACCGAAGCCAATTCGAGAACGAAGTCGGGTTGCTTGCCCACTTCCCAAGGGAGATACCCGGCATCTCGATCGCGGATCGCTGGTTCTTCAACACCGAAAGCTACGTAGAGGTCTGGTTGAAGGCGGCGATTGAGATTGGTTGGGTCGTAGCACAGAAAAGTGCTGGAGCTTATAAATACCGTTCGACTGGGTTCTCTTCTAGTCAGAGCATCTCGGATTGTCGCGACCAAATCTGTCAAAGGTAATTCTTGCTGCATAGCGTCAGGTTGAGGAACCATGTCCCAATCCAACGCCGCGATTTGCGCGTCAAAGGCGGATTGGCGGTTATAGGGGATGAAAGTCTCGGTTAACGTCATTTTCGCCACCCGTCGACTGAGTTTCCGTACGGGGTGTTGGTTTTCGATGTTAGCACGCAGCGAATTCGCAAAATCCACATGGCTGCAACCCGATTACACCATCAGATCGTGAAGCGACTCGAGTTCAAGTCCCCTCAACGCCGCCAGAAAATCCGCCACCAATCGCACGTCTTTGGGCTCCGTCCACTTCGCACGGTTCTTTTTGAACGGTTGAGGATAGGCGTCAGTCTCCAAGACGATGCTCTTTAGTGGGATGCGGCGGGCGACATCTTGCAACTCTCGCAACCGCAGCAAAGGCTTGGCAAACGAGATCTTGAACCCCAGATCCAGAACCTTGCAGGCGTAGTCGTAGTCGCCTTGGAAGTAGTGAGCGGCACCGCCCAGTTGCCCCGCATCATGTTCGGCGAGGATGGATAGGGCACTCCCACGCGCTTCGAAACGTGTAAGGTCGTCGAGGTGTTCACGAACATGGAAGACGACGGGCAGATTTTGCCGCTTGGCGATCTCGATCTGCACCGCAAACGCATCCTCCTGCCATTCATGGTCCGGGCTGTTTGGCATGTGGTCGATGCCTGTCTCGCTCATCACAATCACACGTTCATGAGACGCCATATGTTCGAGCGCTGCAACGTCGCAAGACGTCATCGGTGCAGTTAGATCCGACGGGTGAATCCCGACTCCCGCGTAGACCTTGGAATGAGTTTCGGCCAGCGCGATCGCTCGTTCCGAGTCTTCAATGGTTGTGCCAGCAGCGATGACCATAGATACTCCGGCTTCATCGGCACGTTGAAGCATCCCATCCACCTCGGACGAATCATGTTGCTGGATATGAGTATGGATGTCGATCAGCATTCCGATGGCCCGTCGTCCTCGGATTGCGAGTCGTCAATTGCATTTCGCAATGCGTTAGAGGTCTCATCAGCCCACGACTCGATTACATCCCATTGTCGATGATCGCCCTGCGGAGTCACTCGCATGACCGCGTCGATAAAGCGCATCCACCAAGGCAAATTGCTGCGCCAAAAAGCGCCGTTGAACACACCAGATGACACAACGTTGAGATGCATTCCTTCTCCAACGAATGCCTTTTCGATCCACGCGTCATGCTCTTGTTGCAGTTGTCCGGCGTGTTTGACGTCAATCATGCCAACGCTGAACAGGGCGATGGGGAGGTGCTCGACGCGATCCCGGTTGCCGACAAGCATGATAGCCGGGTCGCTCACCCATGTCCCTGCGTACATCGGCGATCCAACCACTATTGCATCGTACTTGGCCACGTCGATACCCAGATTCGCGTGGAGTACATCCGTGTCGAACCCTGCATCAGACAACCTCGCACCGATACGCGCCGCGATCTCGGCGGTCGAGCCGTGAACAGTTCCGTAAGCAACAAGGATTCGGGCCATGAAATGACAGGGTACAGGTGGAGGTCAGCGCAGTGATTCGCTCGAGCCTTGGCGGGACGTTTCCACAACTCCGGCGGCCGGCCCCACACGATCTGGGTTTCCCCCGTTCACGGGGGAAATGTCCGAAGGACAAAGGGGGCGCGAAGTGGCCGCGTTACCCACCGCCCATCTGGATTCTGGCTTTCGCCGGAATGAAGACCATTTTGCAAAGGTCTCGCGGCATCGCGCGCCAAATCCATTGGCAACGGTCCGTTTAGGGTGTTGTGCAAACATCCTTTGGTGGACGAAATTGACGTTGGACTATAGTGTTACGAAGTCTGCTTCCACGAACTGGCGAAATCTTTTGGATGAATGATGATTGAGACCGCGTTACTGGTCATCCATATAGTTGCAGGTTCAATGGCGTTGCTCGCCGCCGTTATCCCGGTTGTAACCAAAAAGGGCGGCACCAACCATGTGAGAGCAGGGAGGGTGTACGCGGCCGCGATGAGCATCGTCTTCGTTACGGCGTTGCCACTTGCTGTTCTCGGCGCCGATACGTTCTTGCTGATCATCGCCGTCTTCAGCTTTTACTTGGTGTTCGCTGGATGGCGCTTTGCCCGAAACCGAAGGGGAAAGCCACTGCCGATCGACTGGACTGCGACATCCATCATGGCCGCCACGGGATTAGCCATGTGGCTCTATGGCACATTCATTGGACTATCTGGCGATACGCAATGGGTCGTCCTCCTTATTTTCGGTGCGATCGCAATCGCTCTCAGTCTGGCCGATGCCCGGTACCATCTCAAATGGTCAGATTCGGTCGCCACTCGGATTCAGCGTCACCTGACCAACATGCTGGCAGGCACGATCGCGACGATCACCGCTGTAGCAGTCGTAAACGTGGATTTCGAACCCGCTTGGGTGGTTTGGGTAGCCCCGACTGCTGCGATAACTCCGCTCATAGTGTGGTGGAACATAAAAATCGCGAGACTCAGGATGCGACCAACCTGATCCGACATATCGGAGCGGTGTCAGCATCGACACAACGCCGTAGAGATAACCTTTGTTGCAATGAATAGAGGTTCGAAAAGAGAGGTGACATGGTGATGCGCGCAGGATTTGGACAGTTCAATACGCCGACACCTGAGTTCCTGAGGTTTGCCGCCCAATACGGAGTCAAGGACGTGTTGCTCGCCCAACCGCAGATCCCGGATGCTGGCGGCAAGTGGGCCGTGAGTGATCTTGTAAAGATGCGGATTCAGGTCGAGAACGAGGGTTTGCGTTTGATGGCGATCGAAAACGTTCCGCTCACCTTCTACCAAGAGATCATTGTGGGCGGTCCGAACCGAGAACGACAGATCGAAAACATGATAGAGACGATCCGCAACATCGGGGCCGCCGGTATACCGATATTCGGTTATCACTGGATGCCTTCACACGTGTGGAGATCGCAACCCGCGATAATCCGCGGTGGCGCATTAGCGACAGCCTTCGACAACGATGAAGCGCAGAAAATGCCGAATACGCATGGTCGGGAACACACCGAGGAAGAGATGTGGGAACGATTGGAGGAGTGGATCCGGATAATTACACCGGTTGCAGAAGAGGCGGGTGTCCGTTGCGGCATCCATCCTTGCGATCCGCCGGTAGAGAAGCTGGGCGGCATACCAATGCTGTTCCGATCTTTCGATGCGTACAAGCGATTGATCGAGATCGTCGATTCCCCGAGCAACGGGATTGAGTTCTGCCAAGGCACGTTCTCGGAGATGGAAGACGCTGCTGACGGCGGCATCTACGACATGATCCGCTACTTCGGCGAACGCAAAAAGATCCTCTACGTCCACTTCCGCAACGTTTCAGGCACCGTTCCGAAATTCCGCGAGGAGTTCATCAACACCGGCCACGTCGACATGTACAAAGCGATGCAGATCTATCACGAGGTCGGTTACGACTCCTTCTTCATCGACGATCACGTCCCGCAGACATTCGAAGACACGCCGTGGGGCCACCGCGGCAGAGCATTCGCCAACGGCTACATTCAAGCGATGATCGAAGCAGTCACAAAGCAGTCTGCCGCGTGAGACCGAGACCACCAAAATCCCCTTATTCCGGCGAACACATACGTCATTCCGGCGAAAGCCGGAACCCAGATGAGTCGGGTGGATAGGAGATAAACAATGCCAGATTTCAAGGACGCAGTCCGCAGCGGATTAATCGAATACATGGAAGGGCTCGAAAAGGTCCTAGACGGCCTTACGGAAGACGAGTTGCGATACCAACCCGCTCTCCACGCCAATTTCATCGAGTGGATCGTCTGGCACATGGCACGCGTGGAAGACCGATGGGTAAATCTTGTCCTACGCCAAGACGACGACATCTGGGTAAAGAACGGATGGTACAAGCACTTTGGCATGGACCCAGACGACTACGGACGCGAAGACTCAGCCGAAAAGATGCGGGCGATGCCCAAGACGGACATCAACGAGATGATGGATTACTACCGCGAAGCTCGCCGTGTGACTTTGGTCCACTTAGACGAGATGCCAGTGGAAGACCTGGAGAAGACCTTCTACCACCCCCGCCGCAAAGTTGCCGTCAGCGGCGCATGGGTGTTAGGGCACATCCTAGTCGAAGAAGCTCAGCATCTAGGACAGATCGCCTACCTGCGCGGGATGATGCGCGGGTTGGACGGTTGAGCAGAGCACGCGATATGCAACCGTTTTTGGTCGTCATTGATTCGGGCCTGAACGAAGCGTTTGACAAGCTAATTCGGGCTTTGGACGGGTTGTCGGACGACGAATTGCGGTGGCAACCAACACTGCACGCCAACTCCATCGATTGGATGGTCTGGCACATGGCGCGTGTTGAGGACAACTTGGTCAATGTTGTACTTCAAAACCGGGATCCAATCTGGATCCGCGACGGCTGGGGCGAGCATTTGGGCATCTCCTATGCCGGCGCCGGTGCAGGAATGA
Source organism: Dehalococcoidia bacterium (assembly GCA_965203505.1). GTDB lineage: Bacteria > Chloroflexota > Dehalococcoidia > Lucifugimonadales > Lucifugimonadaceae > Bin127. The sequence continues at coordinate 1,928,084 of OZ241880.1, read as the reverse complement.
CGATGAATGAGATACGCGACCTGGATCCCATCGATGTCCCCGAAGTGATGGAGTACTACCGGACGATCCGCAAGGAAACATCGGACTACTTCGAGAACATAATGCGCGAAGATGATCTTGCAAGAGTCATCGGACACACCAACTTTCGCGGCTGGACTGGCGCTCGAATTTTAGGTCGTCTGTTGTGCGAAGAGGCTGAACACCTCGGACAGATCGAGTACCTCCGAGGCATGATGAGAGGAATGAACAAATGATGCAACCATTCTTAATAGCCATCGACTCAGGCCTGAACGAGGCCTTCGACAAATTGAAAAGGGCTCTCGACGGCCTCTCCGAAGACGAACTCCACTGGCGTCCCACCTTGCAATCGAACACCATCGACTGGATGGTCTGGCACATGGCCCGCGTCGAGGACAACTGGGTCAACGTTAGACTACGCAATTCCGACTCGATCTGGGATCGCGACGGATGGGCTAAGCGTTGCGGCGTTGAGGAACCAAGCAACGGATATGGTCTAACCGCAGAGGACATCCGGGCGATGCCCGCATTCGATGTCCCAAAGATCATGGACTACTACCAAGCCGTCCGCGACGGCACCACCGAGTACTTCGCCAACGAGATGCAAGAATCGGATCTCACGATCGAGCTAACTCACCCTCGCTACGATCCGATCACCTACGCGTGGGTGCTGGGACATCTGCTGTGCGAAGAGGCGGAGCATCTCGGACAGATCGAGTATCTGCGAGGGATGATGAGAGGGTTGGATGCGTGACGCGATCCCGTCGAATGGTTGGTGTTAAGATGAAGTTACCTCCCCCTGATCTTCGGTGATGGGGTTGCGACCGTCGCGAAAGTGGCGGTCGCTCAAGGGTCAGTCACTCCATCCTGTCCAACACTGACCGCTTCGATTGTGACCGAATTGCAGTCGAGAATTGTTCGGGGTGACGCTGTATCGCCTGTCGAACGCTGCGTCGATCCAATTTTTGACTTCAAGAGGATCGTACGACCAGTCGTAAATCAGAGCGTATGAGGAGTTGTTGCCACAGTTGTCAGAAAGCCTCGGTGGAATCAGGTTATGACTGAACTGCCCTGTTTGATAACTTGAGTGGTTGGGCAGGAGTATGCCTAGTAAACCGTTGCGAGTTGGTTTGATTTGCGATGTAGCGAGACTGTAGCTGATCTCCCAATCGACATGTTTTCTTTGCCATGTGCACGGACCGATAAGAACCACAGTAACTGACGCTTGTCGAATGTATCCTTCGCGAATCTGCATCCGCGTAGTATCCACACGCAAGCCGTCATCGATATCGCCGTTGCCGACCGACTTGTTGACAATATCGTCTCCCATAATGTCGATGAACAAGTCCTTGTAGTGCTGGTCGGCGTGTTGGAAACTTACGAATACGTTGTGTCTAGGTGTTTGAGTAGCGTCAAAGATCAATTGATCCGCTCCAAGTCGGTAAGGTCTTCTACGTCGGCGATGTCAGCCAGCATGCGGTTGTAGTTGCGGAGGTCTGCCTGTAGAGTAGCTAATTCATTCCGAAACTCGGCTCGTTTTTCGGGCGCGTCGAAAGCACCCGCGAGAGTTTCTCGGTGCCATTTGGCGGTGAATGGTCGAACCACTTGATTCAGGACGGGGATCGCGATCTTGGAAAATTCAATGGTTCCTCTTCCTCGACGACGTAGGATTTCTCTGGTTGTTGCGAACAGAGAATAGACGCTGTCCAGCGCAGTTTTGTCGTCGCCGGCATCAGCAGGAAGGGGTTGGGTGACGATTCTCGTGAGCATCTCGACGTAGAGCTCCCACGCTGCGTCTCGATCTTCGGGCTTGAAGGCGATCTCGACCTGCAAGAAACTCGCGTTGCGGCTGATTTTCTCTAGTTGGAAGTTTGCGAGGAGTGTTTTCCAGTTCATCTGACTTTCCTAGCGACGCTCTGGGATGCAACCCAATCCTACCAGTGAGACGGACCCAAATCTCTAGCGGCGATAATGCGACAAATGTGATGAAAATTAACCACTTTACACAACCTGCCAGAGATATACTTCGCTTAGGGAACGTTTTAGGAGATTACCCGCTCGGATGCCTGAAATTATGAACGTTTGTCTTTGAGGTACCGCCAGTTCTTTTTCGGCGGGCGTCGCATGATGGATCGAGCGACGTTTTCAGGGGAGTCGGGAATGCCGGGCGGCATCTTCAACGAGGGACGGCCTGCTTTGTTTTTCTTGGAAGACATTGCGGGACAGTATATCTTCTCGAACTCAATGGTTCATCTATTGCCTCATTCCAGCAGTCAGACATTCGAAGGACATTTCAAGAGGGTCTGTCCCGCACTCTTCGGCGTGGGCCGTCACCGTCAGATGGAAGTCGGGAGGACCTGCATTGTTGTCGGTTTTCGGGGCATCCGAGTTCTGATCTGTCGACTCTGACACGGGAGTCGGCGTATATTCGGCTTCGCGGGTTTCGAGTACGTGCCCGATGGCGATGAGTTGATCCTGTACGCTTTCGTCCTCTGCTATGGTCGTGGCGATGCGCTCCTGATCCGCTGTCGTGCAAGCGGCGATCAGCCCTGAAACCGCGATGATCGCTATGTATGCAACTATTGTCTTGAGCTTCATCTGTGACACTGCCTTTCTGTTCCTGCTGAGCAGTTTCGCGGGATCACTCTTTATACCCGTCGTAGATTTCGCCGCATGTGAATCGGTAGTTCCCCCACTCGACCTGCACCTTAGGCGCCCATTCATTCTCACGAGTCAGCGTATCTCCGAGAGATTCTTGAGTCCTGCTCCCGTCGAGCAGCCATTGAGCTAAATCCGTTTTCCACTTCATGACGTGGACGAATGACAACAGGTTGTAGTTGTGCATGTGATACATCGGAATCGGCACTTTCATCTCGCCATACTCTTCCATCCACGTTGTGAGCTCCTCCGCGATGCCGCCGAACTCTATTGTCCACTCGACGCCGGGGTCCAACAATTCAGGGTGGCGGATGCCTCGTTCTATGAGATCGTCCAGACGGATCAAGATGTCTTCAAGCCTGTCGACCAGAGTCGCGTTGCGGTCCATATAGCTGTGAACAGCCTTGGCATGGCAGTTGTCGACTGTCGGAGTTTCGTTGTAGTTCGAGACGATATGCTCGTTGTATTGCGTCTCGCCGTCGTAGCTGGGGTCGATGTAACTGTCGTTCCCGCACGAGACTGCCGAAAAAATGGCGAACGCGGCTACGGCGGTCAGAAGTTGGGTGAGCATGATGCCCCCTCGCGGCGAGGACGGAGGTCGTTAGCTACTCCAACCGCTGCCCGAACGTAACCGACGAAGGGGCGCGGCGCGCCCCGTTCCTCGTTGTGTCCGGGCGGATCAAACGCAGTGGAGTAGCTGCTTACACCATAGCAGGCGTATCATGGAAACGTTCAACAAATGAGTAGCCCCCAGCGGGAACTGGGGGCAATGCATCAAGGAGGCCTTCCTTATGGGCCATTCTAGCGTCGTCCAGCGTCTTTTGGAAATCGAGATCGCACGAAAAGAACGCGAACTCGCAAATGCTACTCGGCTCGTGAACCGGATGGAAGAGTCGATCAAGCAGTCAAGTCGGCAAACGTGAGCCTACGACCCTCCATCGCGGCGACCATTTCGGACATCTGTTCCTCGGTGTCAAGCATACGCCCGTTGTGACGACCTGAAAACTCGTTGACGTACCGATGCAGGTGCTTGGGGCTCATCGAGTGATAGGTGCCCTTGTGCCCTCGTTGCAGCATCGCCCAGAACGACTCGATGCCCTTGGTCGAAACCGCGCCCTTGACGTACTGACCTCGACTGTGCTTGACCGAGTCGTGGCGACGGTTGATTCCCAAGTACTGCGCTGCGTCGTCGGTGTAGACCAGAGCATCTTTGAACGTCGTGAGATGCACGAATGTCTGGAGAGTTCGAGCGTCGGTGCGGTCGATGACTTCGGCGTAGACATTCCCGCTCTCCCGTTCACGGGCTCCGATCACCGCGGTCTTGCCCACGCCTCCACGACCGGCCCGGAGCTTTTTGCGTCCATGTTTGTTGCGTTCGAGACCACCGACGTATGTCTCGTCCACTTCGACCTCGCCGGCGAAGATAGAACTCTCGTCGAGCCACGTCTCGCGTATGCGATGGGCCAGATGCCATGCTGACTTCTTGGTGATCCCTAGGTCCTTAGAGAGCTGGGCGCTGGAAACACCCTTGGGATGGATCGTCAGAAGATAGAGGGCCATTCCCCACGTTCTAAACGGCAGCTTCGAGCCGTGCATGAGAGTGTGACTCTTTACTGAGAAATCGAGACGACAGTCACGGCAGCGATAAGGCTGAGGCTTGCGAGACGCCCGCGTCTGCACGTTCGAGGAGAAACATTCGGGACATTGCGGTCCGTCGGGCCAACGCTGGGACATGAACCATTTCTCCGCCGTCTCTTCGTTTTTGAACAGATCAACGGCTTCGACGATGCTGAGTTCCTGTTTCCTAGCGAGCAATTTAGGAAACAGTTTACCCGAATCTGGGTAACTTGGCGGCTTTTCGCAAAAATCAGGTTCGTGGCTGGCGCAGAACGGACAAGGCGTGATACGCTCAGGATTGAAGTCGACGATACGATGAGGCATGTTGAGGCCCTCAGTCGTCACAGCGTCGAATTCGCGAGAGCGCCCTGACCGACAGGGCGTTTCTCATGTCCGCCACACTACCATATTCCCGCGCTCAGGACAAGGCGTTCGCCGAAACGCGCGAGCGAGCATAGAATCAGGGGTATAGTGTTTTCTAGATTCAAGATTGAGCGATGAACAAGTGAGGGCTCCATGCGGGATATCGAACCATGAACATTTTCATAGTCATTTTCGATTCGCCCATTGCGGAACAAGTCGCTGCAGAAAACGCAGCACAGCAGCTGGGTGAAGTGCATCCAATATCAACCCACGTTTTCCTCATCCGCTCGTACATAGACGATCCGATTGGTTTAAGCCGCCCGTTGCTGCTGATGGATGATCAGGAGAAGATTCGCGAAGGCGTCGTTTTCAAGTTAAACGGGTCCCATTCAGGGTACTTCGACGCTACGCTTTGGCGCTGGTTGGAAGAGACGCGGGAGATGAAACGTGGACAACAGGTCTAGCAATTCACCTGAATTCTCACACCACCATGTGGCGCAGCTGGACGACCTCCGCACTGGACTTGCACGTCTTGAAGGTCGTGCCGAATCGTTTGCTACCAAAACAGAAGTCGAGAACGTCAGAACTAAAATTTCGGACGTCAGAAAAGAAATTGTGGAAGCCAAATACGCGATGATCGTAGTGTGGGGTGGAGCCGGGTTGGTAGTTGTCTCGGCGATAGTCACCGCTGTTCTCCGTTTTTGGCCTCAGTCTGGGTAATCTCCTAAAACGTTCCCTTCGCTTAAGAGATGAAACGCTCAAGCGCGAACTAGCGGCTTAGGTAAGGTGAAACTCCATGTTCAAATCTAACACAGGCATGATCTCGGTCAAAGACGCTGATCGAGTGACAAGAACGACTCATTCCATTGTGGTCGCCGCGTTCGGCATGGCCGTGTCACCCTTAAGCGATCAAGAGCGGAAGGGCGTGAGAGAATTGTTCATTCAGCATGTTACTGCTCTATTTCAGTTCGAAAGATCAAAGGGTAGTTTGACGCAGTATCAAGAAGATCTTGTAAATACGCAGCTTGGTGTTCTGGTACAACTCTTGATGGATCCTGACACTGAGAAATTGTGGGAACAGGAAGATCAGTTGCGTCGTCGGTGATTTCATGGCTTCCCTGGCGTGTTATGGGGTGTGTCAAAGATGTCACTGCCAGTGTGATGCAGTCATGTTGAGGTGATTAAATGGGTTAGGACTAACTAAGGTAGAGCAAACGAAATGACTCAGACAAGAATGCCACAACTACAAGGCAATCCAATCTGGTTCGACCTTGCAACGCCTGATCCGCATGGAGCCAAAACCTTCTACACCGGCTTGTTCGGCTGGGAATGGGCAGACGTGCCGATGTCCGGCGGCAACACCTACCACATGGCGATCAGGAACGACGCCAACATCGCCGGTATGTCTGCCAACGATGACACCAACGGTGTCGCCGGGATGTGGATCAACAGCGTCTATGTCGAAAATGCCGAAGAGACAGTCAAACGAATAAAGGCGAACGGCGGGAGCGTCCTTTCCGGACCTCACAATGCCGACGGATGGGGCGTCACTGCTAGAGTGTCGACGCCAGAAGGCGCAGTGTTCGGTCTGTGGCAAAGCCTGAAAGGCTATGGCGCAGACGTTTTCGCGGAGCCCGGAGCAGTCTGCTGGATCGAGTATCACACCGGAGATCTTGAAGCCGCTAAACAATTCCACTCGGACGTTTTCGACGTAGATTTCGACACGATTACCATCCCGACCGATGATGGTGCTGGGTCAGGCTACACAGTGACGATGCTTTCCATCGACGGTCAGCAGATGCAGTGCGCGTTTTTCGAGTTGCCAAAGGACGAATCTAGGGCGCGATGGGTGACTTACTTCATGGTTGAGGATATTCACTCGTCAATCGCAAAGGCAGAATCGCTTGGAGCCAAAGTAGTGTTCCCTGTGATGGAAGTCCCACCCGGATCACTTGCGTCGCTCACCGATCCACAGGGTGTGCGATTCAGCTTGTGGCAACCGGCAGGTTAGTTCCGAATCCGCGTTTTCGCCAATCCAATTTTGCGTTTAGCGATAAACGATAGATAATCATCGAAGTTTAGTCTTCTGGTTTATTCGGCGCGTGTAAGTCGTCTCACACGTGAAGTAAGGAGAATCAAGTGAATAGTTCATCGAAGCACGTACAAGGAACGCCCGTTTGGTGGGACCTCGCGACTCGGAACGTTGACGCGACCAAGGCGTTTTATTCAGGGCTATTGGGATGGGAGTGGCACGATCTGATGTCTGGCCCGCAAGGAGTGTTCTCACAGGCAAAATTGGGCGACAAGATAGTCGGCGGCGTCTACACCTACAGCGAAGGGATGCCCCTGCCGCCGGAACCGTTCAACTGGGTAAACGCGTTCTGGGTCGATGACGCCGAAGCCGCGATGAAACGCGCCGTCGAAAAGGGCGGTTCAGTCATCATGCCTGCATGCGACGATCCCGCGAACGGCGGCAAAAAATCACTTTTAATGACACCGGAAGGCGCGCCCTTCGTAGTTTGGAGCGGCGAAAAGGGTGTAGAAAACGAGGCGTTTTGGGAGACTGGAGGCGTTTGTTGGGTCGAATACTACACTCGGGACGTTCCGGGCATCAACGATTTTGTAGGTCATGTGTTCGGATCGCGCTATCAACGCGTCGACCTGATGCGTCCGCCGACCGCCTACGAGGATGCCGAAGGCGATATCGAATACGAGTATCACTGGTTAAAAGTACCGGGTCTAGAGCCGGATCGCGGCGGGATGATGGAGATGGATGAGAGTTGGGGCGACATGCCGTCGCACTTCATGACCTATTTCCGCGTTGAAGACTGTGCAGCTTCGGCCGCGAAAGCAACAGAACTTGGCGGCGAAGTTTGCGTCCCGCCGACAGAGATCCCTCCCGGCAAGTTCTCGGTGATCAACGACCCTCATGGCGCAACGTTCAGCATCATGTCGATGCGACCTATGGAGTAATCACAACTGGCAACGTGACGCGTCAGAGTTCATTCGGACGCGTCCAAAGCGAAAACCCAATAAGGCGAGAAAGGCTAACAACACATGCCGAAAGTCGAAAGTTACGCTCAAGGAACCCCGTCGTGGGTCGATCTATCCACCTCGGACCAATCAGCCGCCAAGGATTTCTACTCCACGCTGTTCGGGTGGCAGTATGAAGACAACGATGCGGGGAACGGAATGATCTACTCCATGGCCCAAATCGATGGTTCACCCGCAGGCGCCATCGCTCCTCAACAACCCGAGGAAGCAAAGCAGGGCGTACCGCCGCATTGGAACGTCTACATCACAGTAGATGATGTGGATACCGTTGCCGAACGAGTGCCCGAGTTGTGCGGTAACGTGATCATGGCTCCCATGGATGTGTTCGATGCCGGACGCATGATCGTCGCACAGGACTCAGTCGGTGCAGTCGTCATGTTTTGGCAACCCAATCAACACATCGGCGCGGAAGTCCGCGACGAGCACGGAGCGTTGACTTGGACTCTCGTCTTGACCACCGACAAGGATGCCACCGCTACTTTCTACTCAGAGTTGCTCGATATCGAAGTCGCCAAGGACGCGATGGCATCACCTGACGGCGGCACGGTTCACCAGCTGATGGTGAACGGTCAACCGGTAGCGAGCATCATGGACATGCCGCAGCAAGTTGTCGAAATGGGGGTCCCTTCGCACTGGGAGGTCTACTTCAGAGTCGATGATGCCAAAGCTGTCTGCGATGCGGCGACGGCGAACGGCGGGCAGGTCTACATGGGCCCGGCAGACTTGGGACCCATGGGAACTATCGGCTACATGCAAGACCCGCAAGGCGCGCAATTCGGCGTGCAGTCGCCACCAGCAGGGTAATCATACCGCGAAAGGAATCAGCATGAAGATCGAAAGTTACAAACAGGGTACCCCATGTTGGACCGATCTATCGACGACGGATCAGGACGGGGCCAAGGAATTCTACTCGAAGATATTCGGTTGGGATTATCAAGACATCCCCATGGGCGGCGATCAGGTCTACTCGATGGCGCATGTAGACGGATCCACTGCGGCTGCGATCTACACCCAGGTGGAACAGGAAGCGGAGGCTGACGTACCGCCTCACTGGAATGTTTACTTCGCAGTTGATGATATACATTCCACCGCTTCGAAACTACCTGATCTTGGTGGAAAAGTGGTCGCTGATGAGTTCGACGAGGACGCGTCGGGGATGGTGATGGTGGTGCAAGACCCATCTGGTGCCGTTATCTCGTTCTGGCAGGCCAAAGAAAACATCGGCGCAGAGGTTCGAGACGAACACGGCGCGTTGACATGGGTCGAATTGCTGACCTCGGATCAAGATGGGGCCGGCAAGTTTTACACCGAACTATTCGGCATCGATCTCGACAAAGAAACCATGCCGACACCCGAAGGCGGCGACTACCACATGTTGACCATCGACGGCGTCCCGGTGTCCGGCGTCATGACATCGCCCGACCATCTCGTTGAAATGGGTGTCCCGCCACATTGGGAGGTCTATTTCCGAGTCGACGACGCTGACGCGGCAGTTGAGGCGGCGAAGTCGATGGGCGCTCAAATTATGTTCGGTCCCGAAGTGTTGCCGATGGTAGGCACCTTCGCAGTCATACAAGACCCGCAAGGTGCAGTGTTCGGTATCCAACAAGCCCCGACCGTGTGATTCGGCATCGAATGGACCGATGCCGTTACTTGAAAAATATCACCACGGAACGCCGTGCTGGGTAGACCTCGCGACCTCCGATCTTGACGCCGCTAGGGAGTTCTACTCAGGACTCTTCGGATGGAGCTACATTGATGAACAGATGGGCGAAATGGGCATCGGCACCTATTCGATGGCGATGGTGAACGATGTTGCCACGGCGGCGGTCTACGAGCTTGGCCCAGACCAAATTCGTGCTCCCGCCAAACCGAGCTGGAACGTCTACGTCTCGGTCGATGACATCGAATCGACTCTCAACAACGTCCGGCAACGAGGCGACGCCATTCTCGCTGAAGCGACCGATGTCGATCGAGCCGGGCGCGTCGCGGTCATCGAAGACCCTACAGGTTGCCAAACCACGATATGGCAACCGGGAGAATTTCAAGGCAGCCTTATCCGTTCAGAACCGGGCGCGTTGACTTGGCTCGAACACGTGACCACTGATCTCGAGCAATCTGTGCGCTTCCACAAAGACGTACTCGGAGTCGCAATTGCAACCGCTCCGCAAGGCAAACTGAACGAGTATGCGATGTGGATCGTGGATGACATCCCGGTCGCAGGCATGTTTCAGTGGCCCGATGAGATGATCGCCGATGGCGTGCCCTCGATGTGGTTCGTCTATTTTCAGGTAGCCGATCTCAACGCGGCGGTGGACTACGTGAAAGCAAGCGGGGGTAAGCCCATGGCCGATGCCCCAGCAGTAAACGCAGTCGGACGCTTCATCGTGCTACGCGATCCGCAAGGCGCCGACTTCTGTGCCATTGAGCCGCACCATGCAGGGGGATAATCGAGATAGCCATGCCCCAATACACCAATCTCAATCAGGGAACGCCGTTTTGGGTGGACCTAAGTTCGCCCGACATCGCATCCTCGATGTCGTTCTACGCCAATGTGTTTGGTTGGGGATACGAGGAGGCACCTCCTGAGGACGTAGGGGGAAGACGCTACGCGTGGGCGAAAAACTCTTCCGGGTTTCCAGCCGGGATTGCTTCGCAGAGCGACGGGGAGATCGCATCCGGTGCCAAGCCGCGGTGGAGTGTGCAACTGTTGGTGGATGACATCGAGGAAGTAACGAGAAGGGTTGCCGATTTCGGCGGTCATGTCGTGGAGGCTCCGGCAAAAGTAGGGGAGTACGGGATCGGCGCGGAGATCGCGGACCCGACGGGAGGGAGAGTGAACATCTGGCAGGCTATTCAGTCTGGCCCCACCATCAAGCATGAGCATGGTGCGATGCAGTGGTGCGAGCTGATGACGCCCGATCCGGAATCGACGGCGACGTTTTATCGGATGTTGTTGCGCGTCAAGACGGACCCGATGGAGATGCCTGATGGGTCGGTGAATTCCATTGTAAGCACAGGCGATGGGCCGGTGATGAGTATTAGCGCGCTTACTGGTTTATCGGACGAGTTGATCGAGCGTCTCGGCGGTCCAACATGGGTCGTTTATTTCAACGTCGACGACGTGGACGCGGCGACCGAACGGGCAGTTCAGCACGGTGGTGAGTTGCCGGATCCTCCATGGGATGTCCCTGGAATTGGCCGAATAGCTTGGATCTACGATCCACAGGGCGCGTTGGTCGCGGTGACAACGCCAGCGAGATAAGCAGATATGATTATTTCATTGAACACGAAATCTGAAATCCAAGCGGCAACTCAGTTTGATCGCATCCACGAGGGAGATGCGAGAGAGGTCCTCAAACTATTGCCAGATTTCAGTGTTGACCTCAGTTTTTGGTCGCCGCCGTATTTTGTCGGCAAAGAATACGAGCGTGATCTGACGTGGCAAGATTGGCAGCAGTTAGTGCGGGAAGTGTTGCTCGAGCACTCCAGGATTATTCGGCCTGGAGGATTCGTGGCGGTCAACATAGGTGACATCTTGTGTTGGCGCGACCCCAACATGCCAAAATTTCAGGCTGAAAACAAACGGCGGAAACGAGTACAGGTGTCTCGAGAAGACATCCTGAAATTGAAGAGCCGACACCCAAATGCCAATCGACACCAATTGGCGAGGATGCTTGGTTGTAGCGAACAGACAATCCAGCGTCGCCTCGAAAATAACAACGTCAGAGGAGGTAAATCTGTCGACTCAACGAAGATCGTAGTAACGGGCGGCATGGTGTCTCAGTGGGCAGAACAAGCCGGATTTTATCTCTATGACCACCGAATATGGCACAAGGACCCGTGTTGGGCTACGAGCCGGTGGCATTCTAATTCTTACCGAGCAGTGGACGAATTCGAACATGTTTACGTTTTTTGGCAACCTGGAATCACGGAATACGATCGCTCTAGATTGGATCCTGAAGAATGGTCTGATTGGGGATCGCGAGGAGTTTGGCGGATAAGATCGGTAAGGCAAAATTCCCGGCACGAGGCCGAGTTCCCCGAAGAATTAGCTCGTCGTGTGATCAAGCTGTTCTCGCCTGCAGGAGGGGTAGTGATCGACCCCTTCGTTGGTTCGGGCACAACGACGGCGGTCGCACAACAACTGGGGCGAAGTTGGCTGGGTATCGATTCATCGCCAGAATACGTGGCATTGGCGAAAAGTCGGACCAATGGGCTTTTCTGAAATCGAAAAAATCGAAGAGACCGCGCTCGCGCTCGTCGTGCAAGCGTTACGCGATTATCTGGAGCAAGCAGAGACGATTTTCAGAGAGGAAACTGACAGACCTCAAGATATTGCCGAAGACATCACCCGTGAAGCAATTGAAGAGATGGGAGTCTCAGCGATTCGCGAACGTTTGTACGGAAACGTCGATTACAAGAAAGCGATATATGTCTTTCTGCCTGAGCCATTTCGCGTGGCCCTCATGGTTGATTCCAAAGCAGAAAAATCTGACGAGCGCACCGTAACCATCCAGATGTCGCAAACCTCAATGCGCGTGAAAATGGTCCGCTCTGGAACCCTAGTCGACGAGCCAGGCAAACTCCAACAAGACCTCACCAGAGACGGTGACCTGTATCACGTGGTGACCGTATTCGTAAAGTTTGCGTACGAGGAATCCGAAACTGCGCGTAGATTGGTCAAGATAATCGCGGCGTGCGTACCAAATGGGAAACTTCAATCGGTCTATAACCCTGACGCGAACGACACTTTCTGGCTCGCTGGACGTAACGCGCCCACCCTTGGCGAAGATTTTCGTGTCAGGGTGGGTTTCAGCGCCCTGCGAGCGAAGTCTGAATGGCGCGTAGTTGAAATCCCAATAGGCGACAGAGCCACATTGAACTGACATCGGATAACGACGGGATGCGAAAGCGACAAAGAGTAAAGCTCCCGCATTCGTGCCGTGTACCATTTCATGCGGTATCGAACACTCAAGGAACACGGCAAATGTCAACGGCGAACTTCGGAAAAAGACTTGAGGGCAAAGTAGCCATCGTTACTGGTGGTGGAGGTGCGATGGGCGGCGCGCAGTGCCGATTATTTGCTGAACACGGAGCGGCGGTGTGCGTCGCCGACTTCCGTATCGATGCCGCCGAAGCGGTACGCACAGAAATTGCCGAGAACGGCGGCAACGCCATCGCCTATGAGTTGGATGTTCGCGACGAGGCCGGTTGGGCGGACTGCGTTGACGCAACAGAGCAGGCGTTCGGTCCCGTGAGCATCTTATGTAACAACGCCGGTGCGAATTTCAGGGTCAGCTTCGACGATCAAACGCTGGATATGTGGAACATCATCATGGATTCCGGCTTAACCGGAGCATTTCTGGGCATCAAAGCCGTCGTGCCATCGATGCGCCGAGCCGGCAGCGGAGCAATCCTGAACATTGGATCACTAGCGTCTATACGTCCCGGAGGCGGATCACCAGCATATGCGGCACAGAAGATGGGCATGGTCGGATTGAACCGCGCCGCCGCCGCGAGTTACGCGAAGGAGAACATCCGATCAGTCATCATTTCTCCCGGACACGTCGATACGCCGTTCATACGCGGCAACAACGCCTACAGTCCAAATGACGCATCGACTAGCATCGACAACCCGGAAAATTACGAAGGCAGGCGTTCGAACACTCCCATGGGCCGGTTGATGATGCCCGAAGACTTGGCGAACGCCTTCCTGTTCGCAGCGTCAGATGAAGCCAGTGGTGTCACTGGATCGATGATTACGGTCGACGGCGGCGCGGCTTTATGAAGCCATTGCGAAAAACCTCCCCTTTCGAGAATCGAAGGGGGACGCGGAGCGGAGCGAACGCAGGGGGATGCCCGCGCTGAAGCCGCCCACATGCCGTTCCGCAGGCTACTTCACAACCAACCGAACAACCTCCCCTTTCGAGAATCGAAGGGGGACGCGGAGCGAACGCAGGGGGATGCCCGCGCTGAAGCCGCCCACATGTCGTTCCGCAGACCACTTCATCACCAACCGAATAACCTGAATGCGCAACACCCTCGTTATGATTGAGCTATGAGATCTCTCATTTCCGGTGCAAGTGGTTATATCGGGCAGGCGTTAACCAACAGATTGCTCGAGCGCGGCGATGAGGTGATGCACCTCGTCCGACGCGAACCCAATTCCGACGCCGAGGTCGAAGAGATCCGCTGGGACACGACCGACCCAGATTCCGTTGACGCTGACGCCGTCGGCGACATCGATGCAGTTTTCAACTTCTCCGGCGCGACCGTCGCCAAACGCTGGACCAAGCATTACATCGACATCATCGCGGCCAGCCGCATCGTTTCAACCGAAACTCTGGTTGAGATATGTCGTCGGATGGCATCTCCACCTCAGACGCTCATCACAGCGTCCGGCGTAGCTGTCTACGGCGACCGTGGAGATGAACAACTCACGGAATCTAGCGAGCCCGGCGAAGGCGTCCTAGCCGAGATCGCCACCCCTTGGGAAGCCGCCACAACTGCCGCATCAGAGTTCGGTGTCCGCACCGCCACTGCACGTTTCGGGATCGTGATGAGCGCAGAAGGCGGCCCCTTGCCAACGTTGGCCAAACCATTCAGATCAGGATTCGGCGGCCGGCTCGGAAACGGTCGGCAGTGGACACCGTGGATCCACATCGATGACGCCGTTTCGGCGCTGATCTTCATCGCCGAATCCGATTCGCTCGACGGACCCATCAACGTCGTGTCACCTGGCGTTGCCCGAAACTCAGTCCTCAGCCAAGCCATCGCCGACGCTTTGGACAAGCCGAATTTCGGCTGGATGCCGGCGCTCGTGGCGAAAATAGTCATCGGCAACTACGTACAAGAGTTGGCGCTAAACAGCGCGCTCGTCATCCCCGAAAAACTCCTAGATGCCGGCTTCAAATTCAAACACCCAGACCTCCGTACCTGCCTCCAACAAGAATTGACCACAAATTAACACAATTCGCCCCACCCCACCGTCCCCTTTCGCCCAGCGAAAGGGGACGCGGAGCCCAAGAGACCGACACAAGAACGCAGGGGTATGCCCGGGGGCGGTGCCGGGCCGGGTTTCCCCCGCTGCGCGGGGGAATGTCCGAAGGACAAAGGGGGCGCGACCCCACACCGTTGCCGACCACCCCTCTGGATTCCGGCTTTCGCCGGAATGACGTTGTTCGTACCCACCACGACGTAGGGGCGATCCCTCGTGGTCGCCCCCAATCCCTCAACCCCCGATTCAGACAACGATTTGACTCCTGCAACATCTGTAGTATATTTAAAAACAGATCGACATCTACACAGTGCTGCGCAGACGTGTGCAGACCTCTGTCCCGAACGGCCACAGGGAGCAACGTGAGGAAACGAAGGCAAAACGGCATCGAAGGCGTGATCGACCATCGCGCCGAGTCGCAGCGTCTTGGTTACTCCGGCGGCGTCCCTCATCGGAACGGCATTCCGGTGCAAGGTCGCGAGGGCCGTGCCGAAGCGTGGGAGGCCCAAGATCCCGGAGCGCGCCGCAGGAGCCCTGCGTCGCCGAACGAGCCAGCCGGCATCTGTCCCGCCCCCTTCGTCCCAGGGTTTCCCCCGCTGTGCGGGGGAAATGTCCGAAGGACAAAGGGGGCGCGGGGATGCCGTGCCAAGGGCCGGGAGACCAACACGTGGAGCCGACAGACGTCTACTCCTGTCCGCCGCAGGAGGTAGGCCACAGCGCGCGTGAAGCCCGAAAGGCTGATCCAAGGAAGGCGGCGCAATCCGAACGGCGACCACCATCGCCGAGCCGACTTCCATGCCCGCGGTCTGGCGACGCGGGCCGTGCTGGAGAAACGGAAGCTAGCGGTTTGCAACACGCTCTGCGCAGCATCTGACCCCTTTCCGAGAGGTCGCCCTCTTCACTGATCCGAAGAGGCGATGGAGAGGGAAGGAGCCGAAGTCCCGCGCCGGGACCGAGGCTCGAGGCGAGGACCTGTCTTTACGGGACCGAAGACCCTGGCTGCCGGACCTTCCACCCGGAAGGCCCGGCAGCAACCCCGAACAAACAACCGGGTGGGAGCGGGCATATCTGCGCGTCTTCCGTCCCCTTTCGGAACGAAAGGGGACGCGAGCGAGCGAAGCAAGATCGCAGGGGTATGCCCCGGGGAGGATGGGCGGCAGGGTTTCCCCCGCTCCGGGGGTAAATGTGCCACGCAGAGTAACTACGGCTACGACGTGGCAGAAGGACGAAGAGGGCTCAACCCCACCCGCGCAACATCACCAAACCCCAACTCAATCCACTCCACCTTCTGAGAGAGATCAACCCAACATCAATCCTGCCCAATCATCTGCCGCAACACGTAGGGCAGAAGTCCCCCATGCTCGTAATACTCAGCCTCGATCGCGGTATCCACGCGACAAAGAACCTCGAAACTCTTGGTAGATCCACTATCGTCGGTTACCGTCACTGTGAGCCGAGACCCTGGCTCCACGCTGCCTCCGATCCCCCTAATCGAATACTGCTCTTTACCAGTCAAGCCGAGGGAAAGCGCCGATTGACCGTCTACGAACTGAAGGGGCACTACCCCCATGCCGATGAGATTGGAGCGATGTATACGTTCGAAACTCTCCGCGATAACAGCACGGACGCCCAAAAGCATCGGACCTTTCGCGGCCCAGTCGCGCGAACTACCCGTCCCGTACTCCTTCCCCGCAATCACGATCAACGGAACGCCTTCCGAACGGTACCGTTCGGCAGCGTTGTAAATCCGCATCGTCTCACCAGTGGGGTAGTGGACAGTCCAATCGCCCTCATGATCTGGCGTCAAATTGTTCCGCAGCCTGATGTTGCCGAACGTCCCGCGCATCATGACATTGTGATTCCCGCGCCTAGATCCGTAGGAGTTGAAGGCGCGTCGCGGCACATCGTTCGAAATCAAATGCTGACCTGACGGCGCGCTCGGAGGAATACTCCCCGCCGGCGAAATGTGGTCCGTCGTCACAGAATCGCCCACGCTCACCAGTACGCGCGCGTCGGAGATGCCCAAACGAGCTTGAGGTTCCAGTTCGAAATCTTCGAAGTATGGCGGTGGCTGAATGTAAGTGCTACCTGGATCCCACTGGAACAACTGCCCCGTCGCCGCTTCGAGCTCCTGCCACTGTTCAGGGCCTTCGTAGACGGCACCGTAACGGTCGTTGAACTGGTCGACTCCGACTGAGCTGGCAACGGTCTGAGCAATCTCGTTCTGGCTTGGCCAAATGTCGGACAGAAAAACATCGTTGCCATCGCTATCCACACCCAATGCATCCCGCGTCAAATCGACATCGATACGCCCCGCTAGTGCATAGGCAACCACCAGCATCGGCGAAGCCAGATAGTTCGCCTTCACCTGCGGATGCACTCGCCCCTCGAAGTTGCGGTTCCCGCTTAGAACGGCAGCTGCAACGAGATCGTGGTCGGTGACGGCATCAGCTACCTCTTGTGGCAACGGTCCGGAATTGCCGATGCAGGTTGTGCAGCCGTAGCCAACGGTCTGAAAACCAAGCGATTCGAGCGAGTCAGTTAACCCCGCACGTTCAAGGTAGTCGGTAACCACCTTCGATCCGGGAGCAAGGCTGCTCTTGACCCACCATTTGCGCTCCAAACCGCGTTCAACGGCGTTACGCGCCAGAAGTCCAGCACCAACCATTACCGAAGGGTTCGAAGTGTTGGTGCAGCTCGTGATAGCTGCGATGACCACGGAGCCGTCCGTTACATCCGAGCCGTTTGCCGACGCGTCAGGAAAAGCATCTCGGAAGTTGGTCGATACATCGCTAAGCACTACCCGGTCTTGCGGCCGTTTCGGTCCCGCCATGCTCGGTTCAACATCACCCAAGTCGAATTCCAAGGCGACGGTGTACTGTGGATCGTCTTTTTCCGTCGGGGTTAGATAGTTCGCTTGGGAGTACGCCTCAGCCAGAGCGACCGTCTCATCGGATCGCCCTGTGCGGCGCAGGTAATCAAGCGTCTGTTCATCAACAGGGAAGTAGCCGCATGTCGCGCCGTATTCCGGTGCCATGTTGCCGATTGTGGCACGGTCTGCGACGGGCAATGACGCGAGGCCCGGCCCATAGAACTCGACGAACCGTTCCACAACACCGACGCCTCTCAGCATCTCGGTAATCGCTAGCACCAGATCTGTTGCCGTCGCGCCTTCAGCGAGCCTGCCTGATAGTTTGACGCCGACCACTTCGGGCACCAGCATGTAGTAGGGCTGGCCCAGCATCACAGCCTCTGCTTCGATGCCGCCGACACCCCAACCGAGAACGCCAAGCCCGTTGATCATCGTCGTATGCGAATCGGTGCCCACACACGTGTCTGGGTACGCGATCGTTTCGCCGTCAACTTCGGTTGTTAGGACTGCGGAAGCCAAAAACTCTAAGTTGACCTGATGCACGATACCTGTGCCCGGAGGAATGACGAGCATGTTGTCGAAAGCGGTCTGTGACCACTTCAACAACTTGTAACGCTCGACATTGCGCTCAAACTCGAGATCGATGTTGCGAGCGAGTGCACCTTCGGAAGCAAAGTAGTCGACTTGAACCGAGTGGTCGATCACAAGGTCAGAGTGGACCACAGGATTGATGACGCCCGGATCGCCGCCTTTATCCGCCACCGCGTCCCGCATCGCGGCTAGATCTACCACTACCGGGACGCCAGTGAAGTCCTGTAACGTGACACGCCCCGGCATGTACGGAAACTCTTTCGGTGGCGTATCCTCAGGGGTCCACGACGCGACCAGCCGCACGTCGTCTTCGCTCGCCGGCCCGATGTGAGCGTTTCGCAACGCGTTCTCAAGCAGTACGCGGATCGAAAACGGTAGCTTCGAGACGTCGCACAAACCCGCCCGTTCCAACGCGCCCAAGTCGTAAAAGGCGTATTCTCGTCCTGAGACTTCCAAGCGGTTGACTGAGTTGAATGGTGCAGGTCGCATAGGCTGGTCGCGTAGTTCCGTGTACGGTCAATGGGTGATCTTTGCTGTGATTCCTAATTTATCAGCAGGGATTTCATGGGCGTTGTGGCATATCATTTTCAGCGCAGAACAAATCGCTCAACGCGCGACATCGAAAGGCGGACCGCCACCATGGGACACCCCAAAGACCAGTTAATCTTCGTCGGAACCTACACGAACCTAGGTGCCAAGGGCATCTACACCTGCCACTTCAACGGCGCCACCGGGCAAGTCACTGAATTGTCAGTTGCGACCGACAGCGGTCCCAACCCATCATTCGTGACCATCCATCCGAACGGGAAATGGCTCTATTCGGTATCTGAGATCAACGATTTTGACGGCGATGATGCCGGCGGCGTAAACGCTTACAACATCGGCGAAAACGGGAAACTCTCGCTGATCAACAAGCAGTCAACCCAGGGGACCGGTCCATGCCACTTGGTGGTGGAGCAGAACGGCAAGTACCTCTTCGTCGCCAACTACGCCGGCGGTTCGGTCGCAATGTTTGAGGTTAACGGCGACGGAAGCATCAACGAGGCTTGCGACTTCCATCAGCACAAAGGCGGCAGTATGGTGGAACCTTCACGGCAAAACGAGCCGCACGCCCACTCGGTCACCGTTTCGCCCGGCAACAACCAGCTCATCGTCTGCGACCTCGGTTTGGACAAGGTGCTGGTTTACGACATCGACCACGACGGCGGCAAGATTGTGCTCAACGAAGGTGCATCGGTCGATTCGCCTCCCGGCGGCGGACCTCGACACTTCGCATTCCACCCGAACGGCGAGAACGCGTTCGCCATCAACGAGATAGGTCTGACCATCAGTTGCTACGACGTCGATCAGGACACGGGCGGTTTGACGGAGACGCACTGGGTCGGAACAGTGGGTCCCGACGTGAAGTACGAAGACGGGAACAGCACCGCAGACATCCACGTTTCACCCGACGGCAAACACATCTACGGTTCGAACCGTGGGCACGACACATTGGCAATTTACGGATGGGACGAGTATGCCCGGATGCTCTACTACATCGGCAACGAGTCGACCCGCGGCAACACACCTAGAAACTTCGCCATCGACCCAACGGGTACATGGGTTCTCGCTGAAAACCAAGATTCAGGCACCATCCACACCTTCCGCCGAGACTCTGAATCCGGCAAGCTACACCACACCGGGCACATGATCTCGATACCGGGACCAGTCTGCATCCAGATGATGGATGCGTAGGCCCTCGTAGAAAGGCAACCACTTTGTCACCTGAAACTCACCGGCGACGGCCGGACGTTGAAGCGCGCTCCGTTGAGCTGCTATACGATGACGGTCTCCCGTTCAAAGACCTGAACCAGAACGGTCGCATCGACACCTACGAAGATTGGCGTCAACCCGTCGAAGCGCGGGTTGCAGACCTGGTTTCTCAGATGACCCTAGCCGAAAAAGCTGGGATGTTGATGATCGACCAACTGAACGCCGATCATGGAGGTCAAGTCCCTGAACTCGCCGGTCGTCTGGTCAACACCGGGATGATACGTCGGTTCATCTTCCGCAATACCGTGACGAACACTCCGTCGGCGAACACAGGTAACCCATTCTTCGGAGCGCAAATCACACCGTATGAGACAGCGCAGTTCACCAACGCAGTCCAAGAGTTGTGCGAATCTTCGAGGCTCGGCATACCAGCACTGTTCAAATCTAACCCCCGCAATCACTTCGAAGAGGGCTGGATGGGTGGCCTGGACGCGACCGTCGGCGCGTTCTCAGCATGGCCTAAAGAAGCTGGCTTGGCCGCGACGCGCGACCTAGATCTTATTGCAGAGTTCGCCAGGGCCGTCGCGAGGGAGTCGGTCGCCGTAGGAATCCGCGGCATGTACGGCTACTGCCTCGATCTTTCGACTGAGCCGAGGTGGTTCCGCATCACCGAGACATTCACGCAAGACGCCGATTACGCGAGCGAAATCGCCAAGGTGCTAGTCGAAAACATTCAAGGTCCAACCCTTAACCACCGCAGCGTTGCGCTCACCATGAAACACTTTCCCGGTGGCGGACCCCAAGAGGGCGGAGCAGACCCTCACTTCCCATTCGGCAAGTTCCAGACATATCCTTCCGACAACTTCGACTACCACCTCAAACCGTTCGTAGCTGCCATCGACGCGGGCGTTTCTTCGATCATGCCGTACTACGGCGTTCCGGTCGGTCAGCGCTATCTGCCGAACGATGTCGGCATGTCGTTTTCCAAAGGCATCGTCACCGATCTTCTACGCAACGAACTCGGCTTCGAAGGCAACGTCAACTCCGACACAGGGATCGCCACGATGATGCCCTGGGGCGTGGAGGACAAAAGCGTCGGCGAGCGAGTCGCGATGGCGATCAATGCTGGTGTAGATGTGCTGTCAGGATTCAGCGATCACGATCAGATGATGCAGTTATTGGACAGTGGCATGATCTCTGAATCACGCGCCGACGAAGCGGTCGCGCGCCTATTGACGGAGCAATTCAAACTCGGATTGTTCGAGAACCCATTCGTCGATCCGAACCGAGCGGCATACGTTCTCGGCGATCGAATAGTCCAATCACAAGCCGAATCAGCCCAGAGAAAAGCCATCGTCCTGCTTCAAAACCGAGGCAGCTTGCTGCCGATGGAGATGCCGACTCCAAAACCGCGTCCCAATCCCTTCGCAGCACTAGGGTTGCACGCCGACGGCCCGGATGAGCCCGAAGGTGAACGAATCTGCAAACAGATCTACGTAATGGGTTTGGATGCCGAGGTGGTTGGCGGACCCGAATGGAACGATTTCGATGTGGTGTCCGGCGATTACGATCCCGAAAGCGGCGAAAGTCGACCAGCGGTTCCGGATGGAACCGACTACGCGATCATCCGCGTCGTTATCGGGAACAGCAGCAAGATCGGCGGAGGTTTCTTACCCGTGCCAGACCCGGAAGAGCTCGACCTGATCGCTTTTTCTGACATGGCGGAATCGAATTCATGGGTGATTCGCCCGTCGTTGGAGGACATCAATGGCGTGATCAGCGAGATCGGGCGCGACAAGACGGTGCTAGTGATCCGCTTCCGCCAACCATTCGTCCTCGACGCTGAGAGCGGTCTGCGAGAACCAGGCGCGGTATTAGCGACCTTCGGCGCCAGCGACGCGGCAGTAATGGACGTGCTCACCGGCGAACACGCTCCAGCAGCTAAGCTGCCGTTCGCGCTCGCCGAAAGCGCGGAGTCGATACTGCGCCAAGAATCAGACGCACCCGGATACGCGGAAGAGGACACACTGTTCCCGTTTGGGCATGGTCTGGAATATTGAACACAGTCAGTCGGTTTTATTGAGTTAGCTAGCGAATATTATCGTTGTGTGTCGCACGATGGTAAGATGAAAGTCATCATGGCTAAGTTGGAAGTAAACGATCTTTCTGAAGAGATGGTTCAACGGCTCAACGAACTTGCCTGCGAGCGCCAAACGAGCGTCGATGCGTTGGTTCGCGATGTGTTGGATTGGGAGCTGAAAAACGCGGCTTGGTGGTCGTACTGGAAAACGTTACCCCGAAATGATCGAGTGACCGACGCCGTTGAATTGCTTCGTGAAAGTAGGGAGAGGCGCGAAAACGGCTTGGAATGAACGGCTTGGTAATCGATTCATCGGTGGTTGTCGAAATCCTCCTCAAAACGGCGTTAGGCGATTCCTTGGTCTACACGATCAAGGGACAACGGCTGGTTGCTCCCGAATTGATTGACGCTGAGATCGTGTCTGCGTTAAGAGGAAACGTCTTAAGACACACGCTTACCGAGTCACGAGCTGTCAAAGCACTCGAAGACCTAATGGATTGGCCGATCCAACGATTTTCCAATGCGCAACTGACCCTTGATGTTTGGCGCTATCATCAGAATGTCGGACCATATGACGCGTTTTATCTGGCAGTCGCACGCAAGAACGATATCCCGCTGGTCACGGTCGACGCCCGACTGAGTCGCGCGCCGGTGTCGGACGTTGCGATTATCAACCTGCGGTAAATCCCTACTGCAACGGCAGCCAAGGTTGAAGCCAAGCGGGCGAATCCGTCAGCCTCACCTCGTCCACCCACTTCACCCAGTCGTAACCCCGCCTGCCCGGTGCGACCAACCGCATCGGCGCACCGTGCCCATGCCACAGTGGCTCGCCACCGACTCTGGTCGCAAGCATCAACTTGCCAAACTCGTCAGAGGAGTACCTTCTCGTGTACCCGGTCACCGAATGCACTATGCAGCTACGAGCGTTTGCAGTCGCGCCGACGTTCGCGATCACATCAGACAACATCACCCCACTCCAGATCTGATCCGAATACCACCCGCTGGTGCAATCGAGAGTCGTGTCAATCTCGGCGGGGGCGGTGCCGAACCGACCGTTTTCGATGTCTAACATCGAAAACTCGGTCGTTTGGCCGTCAACATCAACGACTTTCAATCGCCATTTGGCGACATCAATCTCTGAGGGATTGTCGTTCAACCACGAGGTGGTAGGGAAGCGATTTCCTTCGTATGATCTCCGTTCATGCGAACCCGTGAAACGTCGTGTTGAACCCGCAGTCGGGATCGCTCGAATGATCTGTTCACTTGCGAACCATGCCGCAGTACCGACGGCTAAAACCGAACCGAATCTCAGGGCTTCGCGCCTCTCAGCGCTGTAACCGACCCTGAACCGAGCCGTATACGCCCAAGCGTGCCAAGCGATGAACGGCAAGATCGCGGCCCCTGCGTAGATATGGAGGCTCATTCCCGTCACGCCTTCGACAGCCCAAAAACCACCGATACTCCAAACGACGCCGATGCTCAGCGCGATCAGCACCAGCGCCGACAGCAACACCGCGACGTTGCGGGGACGGCCACGTGGCGGCCTGTTCAAAGATCTGACAGCGAGCGCGACCTTCCATCCCAGCACGGCGATGATGCTGTATCCCAGAATGCTGTGCGCTTGCAGAACGATTTCGTTCCGCAGGTCGCCGCTCATCAAACCGATCGCGCCTGTCAACAACTCGCCCAACACGAGCGTGAGCAATATGAGGTTGACCCACTTATGGCGCAATGCCGGCCTCCACGCAACATTGGTGCAACTCCCGTCATTCCCGCAAAAGCGATACCGTCGCAACCCCCGTCATTCCGGCGGAAGCCGGAATCCAGGGGGCGGGGGTACGGGCTCAATTATGTGGTCGCTGCCTTTTGCCGATTCCTACTTGGATCCTTTCAAGCAGCAGCAGGTTCGGCGGATCGAGTAGGTTAAACGTCTTCCATCTTCTCGGGCGTCATCAGCTCCCAGAACTCGATACGCTGGCTCTCTATGTGTTCTCGCACTTGACCGCCGACTTGCAGGGCCTCTCTGGGAATACTGCTACCTGATTCGTAAGGCGAACTTAGCGTTTCCTGCGTCCACTCAAGCACAACTTGGTCCGGATCACCGGGTACGGTCCCTGCGTTGAAGTAGACCGTGCCTTTCGAGCGACCGGCCGATTCGTATATGTCTTGTTGTTTACGAACCAACGACGCCACGAGTTTCCCTTGGCGGTGCTTGGCTTGGTAGACCCTTCGGAGCATGTACATCGATTTCGCTAGCCTTTCGGTAGTTAGCGCATCAGGTCAGTCCGTCTGACAGTCAAAAAACGCGCGTAACACGTTGCGATTACCATAATATTTGGAATTCGATCACTCATCCGTCCACCCCATTGTTTATTGGCATCAATCGAGAGAACGCGTCTGGTGAAAACCGCGTCGCTGCCTCACCTGATCTGGTTTCAAAACTCACATCTGCGGGTCACGAGATAGGGGTGCAAAAAGGTGCGGGAACGACAGCCGGTTTTCCGGATGATCTTTACGAGGAATCAGGTGCATCGCTAGTTGACACCTATGTCGCAGTCGCTGAAGCCGCCGACTTGGTCCTGCACGTCGGCAAACCCACCGACGGCGAAATCGAGGCGATGCGAAGCGGTGCCGCGATCGCTGCGACGTTGGATGCCCGTCGCGACACGGCAGTAGTCGAATCGCTCGCGAACGCTGGAATCACCGCATTCGCCATGGAACTCGTCCCGAGGATTGCCCGCGCGCAAAGCATGGATGTGCTTTCATCACAAGCATCTATTGCCGGCTACAAATCGGCACTCATCGCCGCCGACTCGCTCAGCCGTTTTTTCCCGATGATGATGACCGCTGCGGGCACGATCCCGCCCGCCCGGGTTTTGGTGCTCGGAGCAGGGGTCGCCGGCTTGCAAGCCATCGCAACCGCAAAACGCCTCGGAGCCGATGTATATGCGTTCGATGTTAGGGCAGCGGCTGGAGAACAGGTCGAGAGCTTGGGCGCGAAGTTCATCGCCCCGCCAGAGGCAGATGATGCCGAGACCGCCGGTGGTTACGCCCGAGAGCAATCCGAAGACGAAAACGCTCGGCAGCGTCAATTCTTGGCGGAACACATCATTCGGGCCGATGCAGTGATCACCACCGCGGCAATACCCGGCCGCCAAGCACCACTGTTGATCGAGACGGAGACCGTCTCAATGATGAGACCAGGGAGCGTCGTCGTTGACCTCGCGGCCGAAACCGGAGGCAATGTCGAAGCGACCATAGCGGGACAAGACGTGATGGTGAACGGATCGATCGTCAAAGGCCTTATCAACGTCCCGTCGTCCATGCCGTACCACGCCTCTGTAACGTATTCACGCAACTTGGAATCGCTACTGCAGTTGATCATCGGCGACGACCTCGGACTAGCTCTCGATTTTGAAGACGAAGTCATCGACGCGATGTGCGTCACGCACAACGGCGAGATCCGAGGACACACGATCAGCCGATGACCGGGAGGTTAATACATGTCGATTGAAGAGCTGTTGATTTCTCTCGCGGTCTTCGTATTGGCGATTTTCGTCGGATATCTGACCATCACCCGAGTTCCACCAACGCTTCACACACCGTTGATGTCGGGGTCCAACGCGATCTCTGGCATCGTCATCGTCGGTGCCATCATCGTCGCCGGATCGATCGGAGGATTTCTCGGCGCGATCCTTGGCGTGATAGCCGTAACACTGGCGACAATCAACGTCGTCGGCGGATATCTAGTCACGGACCGAATGTTGCGCATGTTCCACCGCAGCGACGAAGACCGGCGCTAACCCGTTCTGATGGAAATCTCGTCCCAAGCCCTCGATAACCTCACGCTCGCCGCGTACATCACCGCCGCGGTGATGTTCATCATCGGGCTTCTTTGGCTGCGGTCACCGGAAACGGCGCGTGCCGGCAACCGCCTATCAGCCCTAGGAATGCTGATTGCGGTCGTGTTCACACTGATCGACCGAGACATCGTCAGCTACGAGTGGATCATCGTCGGCATGATCGTCGGCGCACTGATCGGCGCGATTGCGGCCCGACAAGTTCAACTAACCGCGATGCCGCAGATGGTGGCGATTTTCAACGGCTTCGGCGGAGCAGCATCGGCAGTCGTGGCAGCCGCGCAGATCTTGAGCCAGAACGATTTCGGCGATGTCGACACGGTCGTCAGCGTCACGGTCGCATTGTCGGTTCTCATCGGTTCGCTGACATTCACCGGAAGTCTGATCGCATTCGGCAAGTTGCAGGGCATAGTCGCAACTCAGCCTGTCTTGATACCTCTCAGACACGTCGTTACCGTCGTTCTCGGCATCGGTGCTGTGGCGATGGCTGCCGTCATGATCATCGATCCCGGGCTAGAGTGGGCGTTGGTAGCGATGGCCGTCATTGCGCTCGTAGTCGGTGTATTGATCGTTATTCCAATCGGTGGCGCGGATATGCCGGTAGTGATCGCGCTGTTGAACTCTTACTCGGGGCTAGCCGCGGCCGCGACTGGTTTCGTCATCGATAACCCGATGCTGATCATCGCTGGATCACTCGTGGGCGCGTCGGGACTGATCTTGACGCGGATCATGACACGCGCGATGAACAGATCACTGGGTAACGTGATGTTTGGCGGGTTTGGTGTCGCCGACTCAACCGGGGTAGGAGCACCAGGAGCGACTGCTGCCGACCGCCCGGTACGTTCTGTGAACGCTCCCGAAGCGGCGATCGTGCTCGGCTATGCAAATTCAGTGATCTTCGTTCCGGGATACGGGCTCGCGGTGGCACAGGCGCAACATCAGGTTCGGGATTTGGCTGACATGCTGAAAGAGCGCGGAGCAGAGGTGAGATACGCCATTCACCCCGTCGCAGGTCGGATGCCTGGGCACATGAACGTGCTACTCGCGGAAGCCGATGTCCCGTACGACGAACTCAAAGACTTGGACGAGATCAACGATGACTTCAGGCGTGCCGACGTCGCTGTCGTGGTCGGTGCGAACGACGTTACGAACCCTGCGGCAAGAACGGACCGGAGCAGTCCGATATTCGGGATGCCAATCCTGAACGTGGACCAAGCTCGATCGGCGATCGTGTTGAAACGTTCTATGGCATCCGGGTTCGCGGGAGTCGAAAACGAACTTTTCCATATGGAGAACACGATGATGCTCTTCGGCGATGCTAGAGCCTCCGTCGAAGACTTGATTGCCGAGATGAAAGAGCTTTAGGTTCGGCCGTTGAAACGAGGTTTGTAATGAAAGTGCATGGCGTCGGCCAAATATCGATACCAGTTACCAAAATCGATCGAGCGGTTGAGTTCTATCGCGATGTGCTGGAGATACCGTTCCTTTTCCAAGTGCCCGGCAGTCCCGCGATGGCCTTCTTCGACTGCGGCGGCGTCCGGTTATACGTTGTGGAGCCCGAAAACCCAGACAATGCCGGTTCGTCGGTGGTCTATTTCAAGGTGGATTCAGCCCAAGACGCCGCCGAAGAGCTCAAATCAAAAGGCGTCCAACTAGAATCCGAGCCGCATATCATCCACCAGACCGGCAACTACACGTTGTGGATGGCGTTCTTCAAGGATCCGGACGGAAATCTGATGGCCGTGATGAGCGAAGAAGGCGATTTGATGGGTTGATGGCGTAGCCCATCTAGCCCCGTTCGCCGCCCTACCTGCGGTTGGCCAGTAACAACCGCAGACCTAACGCCACGAGTACCACCGCAAACGGTATCCAGATAAACCTCGGGTCCAGTGGGATGATGTCGAAGATCCACAACAGCAACCAAACGCCTATTACGACAAAAATCAGACCGCAGCCGATACGGAGAGTTTGGTTATCTTTTTTCACGCCGAATTCGAAATAAGAAAGATGGGTGCGTGGCCTACGATTGGGACGATCAGGAAAACTAGGGCGGTCTTCAGGCTCCCGCGACCCCGGTTCAATGTTCAACCGACTCCTCGGACGATTGCTTTTGAGCTTCTTCATACGCGGCTAGTTCAGGGATCGTAAGGCCGCGGCCTTCCTTCTTGGCTTTCAACCAGCGTTGGAATGAGCGCTTGCTTTCGCCGGAGGGTCTGCCTTTGACGAATCCGTCGACGCTTAGGTCCTCATCGAGATCCGGCCAATGAAATCCCTCTCCGTTGAGCACGGTCTCCCAATTTTCCCGCTCTTTTTGCGTCGCATGGACGAGTCGCGGATACCAATTCAACGGCACAATAACCGTACGTCCGTCTGCGAGGTCCACGATCAGGGATTCGTCCGTGAAGTGCAGACCTGTAGCCAGCACTTCGCCTCGTTTATCGATTGAGATGCTCATTCCATCTTTCTAGCATCGCAGTTTCGTTGTTCTCTATTATGCGTTCGACGCGATTCAGTTCAGTTTGACTGAATCCAACATTTTTGGCCAGTACCACTGGCTGCAACCAGAATTTCGCTTGATTTCGATCTCTGCGAACGTGGATGTGAGGCGGATCCTTACCTTCATCCGAATAAAACGAAAACCTGTAGGGCCCTTCTCGGTGGACAACCGGCATACTGTCAACGAACCCTGATACGGACCGGCAACTTCGATCGTGCGTTGAGGACCGATCTACCACCCTCCATATTGATGATCAGGCGGCGTCATAGGCTCCTTGTTCCAAAGTGTCTCAAGCAGATATCGCGGTTTCCAACCAAGGATGCGTTGCGTCTTCTCGCTATTGAATTTGTGGTGAGGGATTTCTGGGAACGTGAAGAAGTTTTCGCAGCGAGAGGGAAGGCGCTCCAGCGGGACCTCTAGCGCCGCCTGTATAGCGGTGCCGCAATCGGTCCACGCGGTCGTGAACGGCGTCATGTCCTCGTGGTAGGTCGCCTCGGGGACGCCACGGCCCATCCCCCAGTTCCAGGTGTGGCGCATGTTGTAGAACAGCATCGTGATGACGTAGATGCCATACTGCTCGCTGAAAACGCGGCAGATCTCTTGCCCTAAGCCCTTGCTGTGGGCATAGAGTCGCGTTCCGAACTGCGGAGGCATGTCGGGATTGAGATCGAAATCCCAGTTCTCGTATGTCTCACCCACCAGTTGGAAATGCGGTCCTGTGTTAATGACGCGTTCGATCCCGTGCTCGACAGCCGCCGCCATCATGTTGTAGTTGCCACGTGTGCTGACGTCAAAAGCCAACTTGCGATCTTCCCGCAACACGGAAAGATTGACGATGGCGTCGCAACCCTCGGCTGTTGCTACAACCGCGTCTAAGTCGTCCGCGCTCACTTGACGAAAGTCGCCGTCGAAGTCGTCGCCCGGCGGATTGATGTCGGTGAGGATGATTTCGTGCCGATGCTTGAGCGCCTTGACGACCCAAGGCCCCAACATCCCGCAGCCTCCGAGAATGAGAACTTTCATATCTTGTGTACCTCCGAATCGAATGCCTAGGGGTTAGAAGCCGAGAACTTCAGCCGCTTTGGCAGTGGTGTAGCGCTGATTCTCAACAGCCGATTGAATGTGTATGTCTTGCCATTGCTCGACATCTGCGTCCAAAGCGGCCAGCACAGCGCGACCCAAGTCTTGCGAGCAGAGCGCTGACATCGCAGGAGTGTTGCCCAGATCGCCCGGCCCTCCATCCACCAACGGCCAACCCAGCCTGAGGTTAACGACTTCAAACATTCGGTCGCGGGCGAACTCTTTGCAGATTATTTCTACGAGATGCGCGCATAGCAGATTAATGTCGCTAGCTAGAGGTTGACTGCGCCAAAGTTCAGTGACAACCAGATTCTCCTCGTACTCGTCCATCAGTCGCAAAGTGCTCAGGTTTATCACCCGCTTCACATCAGCGTTTGACGCTGCCCACAGCAAGTTGTAAGTGCGCCGTGTGTAGTAGTCGAGGTGAAAAGTCGCGCCCATATCCACCTCGTCTTGGTAACCGACGTTGATGATGGCGTCGATCCCTTCGACCAACCTATCGGTCGCTTCGTCATGCTCCAACGCGCAAACCACGACGTCTTGGTGTTCATAGGGTGCCATCGACGTTAGGCGTAGGTTGTGGCCCGAGTCGGCCAGTTCGGCGGCGACGGCCCGCCCTATGGCGGTTGGAGATCCGTTTACGAGTACGTTCATGAGTGATCGATAGGGTGGAGGTTGTGGCGTTCTCGGATGATGATATCGCGTAGGAGTCTGGGATGCTACGCTGGTACACCATGATCCGAATCTGTGAAATCAGAGCTGATTAAAGATGTGCGGACGCTTCGGCCTCTTCACCGATCTCGTCGAGTTGGTCGAGTTACTCGGTTTCGAACTGAGGATGCCGGAAGATGCATACGAGCCTTCCTGGAACATCGCGCCGGCGACACAGGTGCTGACGATCACCGAGACGGATGGCCGACGCGTCGGCTCGATGATGCGTTGGGGACTCATTCCCCAATGGGCGAAACCCGAAACGGCTTACAAACGCCCTATGTTCAACGCGAGATCCGAAACCGTCGCCGAACGTCCGACGTTTCGTGACTCGTTCAAGGCGAGACGTTGCCTGATACCAGCAAACGGTTTCTTCGAATGGCGACGAGACGTACCCCGAAACAAAACGCCCATGTGGATATCCGACACGAAAACCCCGGTTGTCACCTTCGCGGGGATTTGGAGCGTGTGGCGCGGACCGGATGGTCTGGTCGAGTCGTGCTCCATAATCACGACTTCACCAAACGCCCTGATGGAGCCGATTTACGACCGCATGCCGGTCATATTGGACGACGACTGGGCGGTGATATGGCTCGACGATGCTGCTGATCAGACGGTTTTGCTAGAAGCGCTGAAACCCCGCGAATGGGAGACGATGCGGGCCCAAGAAGCCAATCCCGCCGTTGGTTCTACTCAGAATGATGAGCCTCATCTGACTGGGGCGCAAGGCACATTGTTCTGACTTCTAGGCTTGCCTGCTTTGGTGTGCCTCGTCAGTCCAAAACCTTACCTCGAAAAACGTGAAAAACGAAAGTGAAACTTCAGAAAATCATGAAAAACGAAAATGAAACTTCAGAAAATCATGTTATTATGAAGTGAAACTTCGGAAATACACATCATACAAACCAATGTTTCAAAGATCCATGCAGTTGCCGCCTTCAGGGACAGAGTCGTTCTTCCTGTGGGGACCCCGACAAACGGGAAAGACCACGTTGTTACGGGAGCGATATTCAGGTTCCAAGTGGTTGGACCTGCTGAAAAGCGACGAGTACGTCTACTACTCAACTAACCCTGAAAGACTGAGGCAGGAGATCGAAGCTGAAGGTCCTGACCCAACTAATCAGATCGTTATCGACGAGGTGCAGCGGGTTCCCGAACTACTAAACGAAGTGCATTGGATGATCGAAAATCATCAGCTCAAGTTCGCGCTTTGCGGATCTAGCGCGAGAAAAGTCCGGCGCGGCGGAGCAAACTTACTTGGTGGTAGAGCGTTTCGTTATGTTTTGCATGGACTAACGGCTGGGGAGTTAGGCGACGATTTCGATCTGGGCCGGCTGCTCAATCGAGGATACATGCCAAGGATTTACGAGTCGAACCAATCCGCGAGAATGCTCGGATCATACATCGCCGACTATCTGGAAGAAGAGATCGCAGCAGAAGGCCTCGTCAGGCAACTGCCCGTTTTCGCTCGATTCCTTGACGTTGCCGCGTTAAGCGACGGCGAAAGCGTCAACTTCGCCAACATAGCTTCGGATTGCGGTGTATCGGCACCCACGGTCAAGGGATATTTCGAGATCCTCGTAGACACCTTGCTCGGGACGTGGTTGCCGGCGTATCACAGGCGGGCAAAACGTCGAACCGTCAAATCGCCAAAGTTCTACTTCGCAGACGTCGGAATCGTGAACCGGTTGGCACGCCGCGGCACAGTAATCGCCGGTTCGGAACAATTCGGAAAGGCTTTCGAGAACTGGGTCCACCACGAACTCTCTGCGTTCATCAGCTACCGAAACATCGACGCCAGATTGACCTATTGGGGTTTGACCAGTCAAACAGAAGTAGATTTCCTGCTTGACGACCTTTCGATTGCCATCGAAGCGAAATCGAGCGAAAACATAACCCACCGACACCTTAAAGGGCTGAGGTCAATCGCCGTAGAGTACCCGGAGATCACGCAACGGGTTGTAGTTTGCCGCGAACGACGCCCTAGGTTAACCGAAGACGGCGTTCTTGTATTGCCAGTCGAACATTTCGTCGAACGGCTGTGGAGCGGTGAATTGATCCGTTGATCATGACTATCGACGGCAACCGCGTCTCAGCCGATAACGTAGACAGGATAATGAGCCGTTGATGCGTAGAGCGTCGCAGGCGGCACGCTTCAGGGTGGTAGAGTTCGGTTCACGTCTGTCACGATTCGGTATGAATTTGTTAGGAGGGGCGCAAATGTTGATGATCACTACACCAAGAGTGGGAGGTTCGGCTCTGATAATCGGCGC
Organism: Dehalococcoidia bacterium; assembly: GCA_965203505.1. GTDB lineage: Bacteria > Chloroflexota > Dehalococcoidia > Lucifugimonadales > Lucifugimonadaceae > Bin127. The sequence goes on along the minus strand of OZ241880.1, from coordinate 1,895,658 downwards.
CGCGCTATACATAATCGCCACATTAATCACTCCAGGGCACTTGATCGGCGCGACCACGGCGGGAGACCTCGGTTCATTGGTCGACGCTATCGCCGATAATCCGTTGTTGACAGCCTTCGCTGCGATGCTGGGGAGCGTTGCGCTGATGTCTCTGATTTGGGGTTTGACGGTGATGTGGCAGACTGCGCAAAACGAATGCGCTTTAGACGCGTTCGTGAAATTCGGGTTGGTTGGCGTGATGTTGGCACTCGTATCTTTCCTGATCGCTCAATGTCTCAACTACACCACTTCTCACGTGGTCGACCATGGCATCGGAGCAGGTACGGGTCCGGATCAGACCGAAGCGATCAGGTCGATTGCTATACAAATGCAATCCATCGGGAGTGCTGCTAAATTGCTCGGAGCACTCTCGGGTTTGACGGGACACGTCGTGTTGGGGTTTGCGTATGCCCGAAAGTTCCGCCCGGGCGTCAACAGAATTCTTGCTCGCATTGTCGGAATCGCCGCCATCGTTTCCTTGATCGGTGTGGTGTTGACAGAACCCTTCTACGAACTAATCGACGTGCTAACTCCGTTGTTCACGCTGTTATCGATCCTCTACCTCGTCTGGTGGATCATCATTGGCGTAGGCGTGTATCAGGAACGATTCGGTCTACGGATTGGCACGACGCCAGAGCACTGATCCTTCGACAGCAGCCCTTTGGATGGCCGTTGGTTGACTCGCACAGGCGGTATTCTTCGAGGCGCAATCGCCTTAGCCCCTCAATCAAACGTCTGCCGTTGCTGCTCGGCCTGCGTGAATTAATCTTTTGGCAGACTAATTCGGGTCAAACGTCACGATTGGAGAGAAACCATGGGCACCGCGCCGACAATCACGCGCGTCGAACTTTCGAGGTACCGAATCCCAACGTACGATCTGGCGACGGACGTCGGATTCGCGATGGGGCAGTTCTATCAACCCGGCGCGCAGGGCTCCCGTACTAGAGTCGGCATCAAGATTCACACCGATCAAGGCGTGACCGGCGAATACATGAGCGGCGCGCCTGCAGCCTACGAACAGATGCTGATGTGGGTCAACTTCGTAATTGGCAAGAGCGCGTTGGAACGCGAACGGTTCTACAACCAGGCCAAGTCGATACTCAGAAAGAACGACCGGATGGGCGTTGGGCCGATCGACATCGCGCTTTGGGATCTAGCCGGAAAATACCATAATGCCCCGATCTACCAGTTGTTGGGCGGGCACCGGAAGCAACTGCCGTGCTATGCCAGCACCTACCATGCCGACCGCGAACCCGACGGTCTTAGCAGCCCAGAAGCATACGCAGATTTCGCCCAAATGTGCTTGGAGATGGGGTATCCGGCCTTTAAGATCCACTCTTGGGGCGAAGTGGATATCGAACGCGAGATCGCAACGGTTCGCGCTGTAGGGGAGCGCGTTGGCGGAAAGATGGCGTTGATGACGGACCCGTGTTGCGTCTACGACACGTTCGCCGACACGCTGGCAGTCGGTAGGGCTTGTGACGAATACAACTATTTCTGGTACGAGGACCCAATGCGCGATGGCGGCGTTTCCCTCTGGGCGCATAAGCAGTTGAAAAAGATGATCAAGACGCCGCTCCTGCAAGGTGAACACGTCCATATGGTTGAAGCTCACACTGACATGGCGATCGCGGAGGCGACCGACTTCTGGCGTGCCGACGTGGAATACGACGGTGGGATAACTGGAGTGATGAAGATCGCACACGCCGCCGAGGGGTTCGGTCAAGACCTCGAATTGCACATCTCCAGCCCACCGCATCGACACTGCATGGCTGCCATCCGCAACTCGAACTTCAACGAGATGGGGCTTGTCCACCCCAAGATCGTCCAACCCGGACCACGCCTCTACAAGTGCGACTACGCCGACCAGATCGATTCCATCGACAAGAACGGAAATGTTTTGGTTCCCGAAGGTCCGGGATTAGGTATCGAATACGACTGGGACGGACTGGAGCAGTACCGCTTGGACACGGTGGTGATCAAGTGAAGCGTCGCACGATCCGCGGCGCTGTCAAGTTGGCAACAACTAGCGATGCCACTCGGCGATGTTCCATAGCTCGCTGTCCCAAGCGTTCATTCTTACACCTTTGAGGGTGTTCAAATGCGCCGAGACGAAACCGCGCTCCACCAACGGGGTCTCAAAGCGACTCTGAATGTAGATATCGTTTAACTGTTTGATCAGTTCGGCACGATCCTCGCCTATCGGAGTTTCAGGGAGCCGGGCGTAGACATCGTCGTAACTAGGATTGCACCCGCGGGCGATGTTGGCAAGAGACCAATTGTCATCTCGCGTCGGTATGTGATCGCAAATCGCGTCGGACAGATATCCCTGGGGGTCGATGCCCGGGCCATTGGCGTACATCTGAACGTCGGCGAAGAAACGGCGGTAGGTGAATTCCGCATCACCGACTGGATCACCGCCGAAGAACAGACTGGCGTCGTGGTGCACGATTTCGACGCTGATCCCGATCTGAGACCACCAATCTTTGACGAGTCTTTGGGTTTCTTGCCTCACGTCGTTAGTCGATGTTTGGAATACGATCTCTAAAGGGGTGCCATCGTACTCTCGTATGCCATCGCCATCGGTATCCAACACCCTGTTGTTATCCAAAACGCGGTTGGCGCCAGCGATGTCTTGTTCCAGACAATCGTCGTTTGCCGACGAAACGTAGTTGGGCGGACCGGTGATCAAATTGCAGGTAGGTTTGCCCGCAGATCCGTAGAGTTGCTCAGCTATCGTCTCACGGTCGATCGACATCGACATCGCCTCGCGGATCGGTTCATACGATAGGAACGGGTGCGGGTTCCCGCCATCCATATATTCGGACCGCTCATCGCCAAGAGATGGGTCAGGGTTCGTCTGGTTCAATACGATGCGCTCGACGAGACTTGAAAACGCCGAGACCACCGTACCTTCTCCTTTGTCAGTGATTTCTTCGAGAGTTTCGGGATCGATCTGCAGGTTCCACGCGTAATCGGTTTCGCCGGTTTCGAGAACGGATCGTGCCGCTGTCAACGCATCGCCGCCGCCCTTCAGCTCTACGCGGTCAAAATACGGCTCATCGCCCCTGTAATGCGTATTGCGCTCGTAAACCGCATTCTCGTTGGGATCGAAACGCACGATGCGGTACGGGCCCGTGCCGATCGGCGAGTTGTATAAATCGGTGCACGAACCAGATGCCGCGCCGACGCAATCGGCGAACTGTGTTTTGCTGATGATCGGGGGGGTGTCGCTGCCGACGAACGCGTTGTACGGATAGGGCGTAGGCGCATCAAACGTCACCCTGACGGTCAAGTTGTCGATCGCCTCGACCTTGGAGATGCCGTCAAATGAACTTTCTGAAGTGCAACCCGTATCAGGATCAGTGCAGTAGACCCAGGTGAACACAACATCTTCGCTCGTGACCTCGCTGCCGTCCGACCACTTGACACCATTCTTCAAGCGCCACGTAATCGACTTCTGATCTCGAGAGACGCCGCCATTTTCGATGGTGGGAACATCCGCAGCCAAAGCCGCAACGATGTTGCCGCCCGGATCGTAGCGAGCAAGGGGTTCCAGTGTGATCGCGGCGGCGGCGATATCCTTGACGGCTGCCGACTGATACGCGCTCGGAACTGAAGGCGCTTGCCAGTAGAGGATCGTCAGCACTTTTTCTTCTTCGTCCGTGACCAATTGGCAAGCCAATAAACCTGTAAGGAGAATGCTCGTAAATACGAGTTTGAGGAAGTGTTGCATCGCGTTTAACGATTACTCCATTGGCTCGGGATCAAGTCGAGGTTCGACATCAGATGTGCTTTCGTTGGCACCGTTTGGGATGGTCGGCGGAAGATCCCACTGGTGCACAAGATATTTGACGACATCCCTGCCCATCGAAACCAACGGCGGTCCAAAAATGATTCCCCAAATGCCGAAGAAGTGACCGCCGACGATTATGACAATGATCACGGCTATAGGATGAAGGTTTAATGCATCTGCTTGCACCCGCGGCGCTAGAAGCGTGTTTTCGGCTAGCTGTACACCCAAATAGAGGATTGCCACCCAGAGAACCTTGTCAGGCGCGGTCGCCAAAGTTACCAGTATCGCCACCGCGCCGCCGATGAACGGCCCCACGATCGGGATCAACGCCGTAGCACCCGCGACAACACCAAGCAACGCCGCGAACGGGACACCTAATGCCATCAGCCCGATGGTTGCCGCGCCACCGACGATCAAAGCCAAAATGAACTGGCCTCTAAGGTAGCCGCCAATGGTCCTGTCCACTATCTTGCCCAAGTCCACTAGGTACGGTCGCAACACTTTCGGAAATGGAGCCAACACCGCGGAGCCGATCTGACCGGAATCCTTCGTCATGTAGAAAATCAGTACCGGCATCGTCGCCAGACCGATGATCAATGCGAAAGTTCCTGAGACCAGTCCAAAGGTTCTTGGCAGGACCTGCCAAACCGCATCAAAGACGATGCCGCCCATATTGGCTAAATTCGATTCGATCTCCGCCCGAATCTCGGCAGGCACGAGTTCCGTGTAGTCTCCAACCCATCCTTCGATCGTGACGCGCGCCGAGTTGAAGATGGTCGGCAAATCATCGATGAGCTTTTGGCCCTGCTCGATCGTTGGCGGTATCACCACCGCCATCGAGCCGATGAATATCCCGATCGCAACTACGAAGATCAGACCAACCGCTATTCCGCGGCTTAAGCCCGGCCGGCTCTCGCGCCACGGCATCGGACGCGTGATCACATCCCTCAACGGCAACAACACATACGCGATCAGTGCACTGAATAGGACAGTGATGAGTACCGATCTCAACAGGTACATCAAGACGACCATCGCGACCAGTATCGCCACCGCCACCAGCATCAGGAAGCGTTTACGTCTAACTTCCCGATCCGTCATCGAGTGTCCAATATCATGAATCGCCAACGCATCCGATCTGGGATTCGACTACGCGGCTGGCGGAATTGCCAAAGCAGGCAGGGAGTTAGGCGGTCGTTGATTTGAAGCCACATCATCGAGCTGAGATGTGTCAAGCGGCACGAACCTCTCCGCCGCATCCAACACTTTCGGCAAAAGTTCCGCATCGCCGCAACTCGGCGCCGTGTGCATCGGTTGCGACAATACCCACCACAGAGAACGGTCTATGTCTCCCTGTTCCCGATGCGGGTCATACCACGTATTCGTCTCCTTGCCGCCATCGCCCCAACCGCCACGCGCAATCATCTTGATCGTCTGAACACCGATGTTTCGAGCTTCGCACTCTGACAGCAACGCCTCCGAGTCCCGCCGATAGTCGGGGTCACGTGACGCCGCAGGGTTCAACGGAAACATCACTGTGTCGAAATCGAACCGATTCAACGACTCGAGTATGGTCGCCGGGACTTCTGGACCGTGTCCCGTGATCCCAAGCCACTTGGTCAACCCTTGTTCTCTCATTTCAACCAGGGTTTCGAGCGATCCACCCGGCGCCGTCGCGAGCTCCAGTTGGTGCATATCTCCGACGGAATGGAGTTGAAACAGGTCGAATTTTTCGACGTTCATTCGGCGCATGATGCTCTCGACGTCTCGCCAAGCACCATCACGGTCTCGGACGGCGGTTTTTGCGCCGACGAATATCCGCTCGCGGATTTCTGGCATCCACGGCGCGACACGCTCCATCGCCTCACCATATGTTGGCGCGATGTCGAAATGGTTGACACCGTGATCCAGTACAAGTTGGATCGCGTCATCGGCCTCGTCCTGGCTGAGCCACCCAACCGCGTAAGTGCCGAATGAAACGACTGTGCTTTCGTGCCCAGTTCTTCCCAGTGTTCTTTTCTGCATTGCAGGCCTTGTCCTCAAATCATGTTGGTTCCAACAAAGTCGCACCGTCGAGCCGCGAAAGTCTGCGATCGAACGTGTACAAAGGCGCGGATTCTCTGCGCCCAGCCGCTGCAAGAATCATCAGATCACCGAAATCGACACCACCACGCATATATCTGTACAGACAACGCGTGACGTCTTCATGGTTTTCGATCTCCAAGTCAGAAGAGGCGATAAGTTCAAGCATGGCTTCCCCTATGTCGACTTTCGAATATTTGTAAACCCTCTCCAGAACCCAAACGAGTTCCATTACGGCTTCGCGGCACACAAAGCCGCGGTTCTGCGGTGTTAACCCGGACAGCAACTGCGCCGCCGCTTCAGCTTGAGCGCGATCATCGCGCACCAGCAGCCTCATCACAATGTTGGTGTCGAGTGCGATCACGAGTCGGAGGAGGGGGCCATCATCGCCAGATCGATCTCATCAAGCGTTTTGGGAGGACCTTCGTATTGCAAACGGCCGTAGAGTCTAGCCACCGGAAGCGCCGGCATGATCATAACCTTGTTATCGAGAATGGCGTACCTGATCCGGTCGCCCGGCTTGACTCCCAATGCCTCCCTGACCGCTTTAGGCAATGTCGTCTGTCCTTTCGATGTAATGCCAGACTCGATCATGACCAAAACTCCTTTTGCATTACTTATTGGGATATTTTATTACTTTTGGCCAACTTGCGCTGGTAACGCTACTGTTTAAAGGCGATTGTATTCGATGGGCGAGTTTCCGAGTGATCATCGGTTCCCTTACCTCGTTCAATCCTCGGTCCATTCAGCATAGTGCCAATCCAGGTATGCCTGACGGCGAGCTGGTACAAGGCAAGAAGCAAAGCGGTCACGGCGACGATGATCAACATCACCTCCAAGTGCACGTTCCAATCGAGTCGAGTCGCGAACGCTTGGGCTGGAAAAATCAAGGCGACGTGCCATAGGTAGATCCAGTATGATGCGTCCGACACGTAACGGACCCAAGGGCGATTTGCCGACGCGACGATCTTGAAAAACCCCATCGTGCCGAAGCACATCGCCCACGCGTACATCACTTGCAGAACGGATGATGCGATGTGTGCACCTAGTGAATCGCCGGTGAACTCGAAGATCCGGCCGACGTAGAAGATGGGGACAACAGGCAACAGCGCCAATACCCAACGGCGGTCGATCGCCATGCCGGATGTAAACATAAACGCACCGAACAAGAAGAAACAGAGGTAGTAGATAAGCACAATCGGGTTCACAATGATGTGAGAAGCGGTGTCGGGTCCCCAGTTGTACTCCGTCATCATCAGTTGCGGAACCAGCACCAACGGGACCAATATCCACCACAACCACTGGTGGGTGAGCTTGATACCGAGGGCAGTTACCCCTATGAACAACCCCACCAGAAGGAGCAGCATCCACAGAAACCACAGATGTTGAAGCCCGTAGAGCCAACCGAAGGCGAAAATCCAGATCGGCGTCAGGAGATTGATCTCTTCGCCTTTGAACAGCACGATCCACAAGACATGGACCGGAACGATCGTGAACGCGCCGATTAATAACGGGAGGCCTACGCGTTTGAGACGATGATTGACCAGTTCTTTTCTACCCCGCCGTTGCCAGAGCATCGCGGTGAAAAAGCCGCTCAACAAAAAGAACACTGGCATCCTGAAGCCGTGGATGGCGTGGACGATGTCGTCGTACGGCAGATCGGGCGAAATCTCTTTGGCGACCACGGGCCACTCTCGCCATACGAGGAACATCGACGCATGCAACACAACCCCTAGAAGCATCGCAAATGCCCTCAATGCGTCGAGTTCGTGAAATCTGGTCATCTCGGGTCCATCGGCGAATCGTAGAATCCAATTATCAGGGAACACGAATGCGCGCTGTAATCATCACTCTTATCGTCGCCGTTGTGTTCACCAGCCTCGGGTGCGATGCGATTTTCAACAATGGATGCCCTGACGACACTGAGTGTTGGAATGAGTACCAGCTCTATATGGGCAGGGGAGCATCTGAGGGCGAAGTCGTGGACGATTCCGAATGGGACGCATTTCTCGCCGACGCGGTAACGCCGAGATTCCCAGACGGCTTAACCGTGCTCGATGGCATGGAGCAGTGGCGCGGGTCCGACAACATCATCCAAAAAGAAACCACAAAGGTTTTGATCACCTTGGCTTCTGATAACGACGAAGATGCTAAGGATCTGATCGCCGAAGAATATAAACAGCGTTTCAACCAAGAATCAGTGCTCAAGACCGTCAACAAAACCTGCATTGCGTTTTGACGCGCTTGGTCAGTGAACGACTGTGCTTGGTGAGGGTAGGCGAACGCCTTGCCAAGCCGTAAACGTCTTCGCTCAACAAATGGTGGGCCCGGTGGGATTCGAACCCACGACCTTCGGATTAAAAGTCCGCTGCTCTGCCGAACTGAGCTACAGGCCCGCGCATACAGACGATTCTAATCCCGAGCGTCGCCATCACTCGCCGTACCTCTCGCCTTCGTCCGCCAAAGCCGATGCGGTAGCCCCTGTCCATTCGTCAGATTGAGTGTCAGCTACAACCGTCGCCCGCAACCTGATACCGAGTGCTTTCAACACTCGGAGCACCGTCGAAAACTCGGGATTCCCGTCCGACGACAGAGACTTGTAGAGGCTCTCGCGCCCCAGTCCCGCATCCCGCGCCACCTGCGTCATGCCTTTGGCCCGCGCGATATCGCCGAGAACGGAGGCAACGACGCGGTGATCGCCATCTTCAAGCGCCGCCTCAATGTAAGCCGCGACGTCAGCATCGTCCCGAATGTGCTCGGCCGGATCCCACCGTTTTGTTGCTAGCTTTGCCATCTCAACGGCACCTCGTTCTTTTCTCAAACTTGCTTCGCCATCTCTTGGGCGATTCTGATGTCTCGGGACTGCGAGCTTTTGTCTCCACCCGCCAGCAGGATAATGACACTATGTCCGCGTTTGCAGAAGTAGATACGGTACCCAGGCCCGTAACTCACTCGCATTTCTGAGACTCCTTTGCCAACCGATTTCGCGTCGCCATAGTTGCCCAACGAAAGCCGGTAGATCCTAACGTCAATGCGAGATCGAGCATTTCGGTCCCGTAATTTCTCGAACCATCGCGTGAATGTTGGTGTCTCTCGTATCTCGATCATAACACAATTCGTATCCCATAGGATACAACCTAGGCTGAGTCCGCGAATCGGCCCGAATCGCTGCACTTAAAATTGATTACTTGAGAACCTCAATTCTGCCCGATACCGCAAAGCGATGCCTGAACAAACCTTCACCGCCGACGAAATACGTGAGAAATTCCTCAAATTCTTCGAGGAACGAGAGCATCTGAGGCTGCCATCGGCGTCGTTGATACCCGCCGGCGATCCCACATTGCTCCTGACCACGGCAGGCATGGTGCCATTCAAGACCTATTTCTCTGGTGAACTCACACCACCTTCGCCGCGCATCACAACCGCCCAGAAAAGCTTCCGCACAACCGACATCGAAGAAGTCGGCGATGTCTCCCACCTCACGCTCTTCGAGATGCTCGGGAACTTCTCGTTCGGAGACTACTTCAAAGCCGAGTCGTGTAAATGGGCTTTGGAACTCTGTCTCGGTGTTTACGGCATGGAATTCGACCGGATATATCCCACGATCTATCTCAACGACGACGAAGCCTACGAGATTTGGAAGGACCTTGGTGTGCCCGCCGAACGCGTATCGCGTCTTGGAGACGAAGACAACTGGTGGGGACCGGCGGGCGATGAGGGAGCTTGCGGACCATGCAGCGAGTTGAACTATTACCTCGGTGACTTCGATGATCTACCACCGGTCGACTCACCTGTCCGCGGCACCTCATGGGGGCCGGGCATTTCCGACGACTTCTTGGAGTTCTACAACCTCGTCTTCACCCAGTACTACCGCGACCGCGATGGTAACGACGAACTCTTACCCAAAAAGAACATCGATACCGGCATGGGTTTCGAACGCACATGCCAGATCCTCCAAGGCAAGACCAACGTCTACGAAACTGACGTATTTGTGCCATTGATCGAACTTGTGGCTAACCGCGCCAGATTGCGGTATGGCGAAACCGAGGATGCAGATAGGGCTATACGCGTCGTCGCCGAACACGGGCGTTCGGCATCGTTTCTGATTTCAGACGGCGTTGTTCCCGGCAACACAGGCAGGGGATACGTGCTGAGACGTGTGATCCGTCGAGGCATGTTGTTTGGTCGAGAACTCGGACTATCCGGCCCGATTCTTCCCCAAATCGCCGAAGCGACCTCCTCGCAGATGTCACACGTCTATCCCGAATTGGCGAACAACCTCTCGTTCGTGCAGCACGTCCTGCAACGCGAAGAGGAGTCGTTCGAATCCACTCTCGACCAAGGTTCGCGCATTTTGGATGAGGTGATCACTGACACCAAATCGTCCGGCGCTTCAAACGTTCCGGGCGCCTCAGTTGTACGGCTCTACGACACATACGGCTTCCCGATTGAAATGACTGCCGAAGTCTCGGCGGAACAAGGGATGGAAGTCGATCTTGAAGCGGTAGAAGCCGAGATGGAGCAGCTTCGCGAACGCTCGCGTTCTTCTGCGAGTATGTTCGATTCCGATTCCGATTCCGAATCCCTTTACCGTTCATTCGGCATCGAAGAGGTACCGTTCATCGGTCACCGAACGTTGACGGCGGATGTTGAAGTCATCGGCATCGTCAAAGACGGGCAGTCGCTGGAAACCGCTTCGAAGGGCGAACATATCGAAATCCTGCTGGCGGAGACTCCGTTTTACGCCGCCCGCGGTGGGCAAATAGGCGACACCGGATGGATGCGCAACGGCGAAACGTTCATTCGCGTAGACGATTGCCAAGCACCTTACGGCCACCTCAACGTCCACTCATGCGAGATCGAGAGCGGAACCGTTTCCCTCGGCGACGTGCTCACCGTCGAAGTCGACGGCGAACGCCGCGAAAAAATACGCCGCAACCACACCGCAACACATCTCGTCCACTCCGCACTGCGCGAAGTCCTCGGCACCCACGTCCGACAATCCGGATCGCTCGTCGCTCCCGACTACCTCCGATTCGACTTCACCCACATGGACGCCCTCACCTCCGAAGAGATCGGCAAAGTCCAAGACCGCGTAAACCTCGCCATCCGCGAAAACCACCATGTCGATGTCCAATGGACCACCTACGGCAAGGCAGTAGATGAAGGCGCGCTGGCATTCTTCGGCGACACCTACGAACACGACGTCCGAACCATCAGAATCGATGCCCCGTGGAGCTACGAGCTTTGCGGCGGAACCCACATGGACACCACTGGCGGCATCGGGATTTTCGTGATCGTGTCGCAAACAGGTATCGGCTCAGGAATCCGACGCATCGAAGCCCTCACCGGTGTCGGGGCAGAACAGGAAATTCAAAGGCGCTTCGGCATCGTGGACACCATCGCGTCAACGCTCCGTGTTGGCGACGACCGACTTGTTGATCGGACCGAAAACTTGCTGTCTGAACTGGAAAACGCTCGCCGACGCGCCGTTCAGCTCGAAGAACAGTTGCTGCGCCGTTCAGTCGACGGAGAATCGTCAACAACAGAAACATTGGACTTCAATGTTCAGATCGACAGCGATGAGATTCCGGTTCAAGTTCGCAACATACCCGCGTCAAGCGTCGACGCAATGCGCCGCACGGGAGACCATATGCGGGACCGGCTGGGCACTGGGGTTGTCGTTTTAGGCAGCGTCGTGGATGAACGACCAGTAATCATCGTCATGGCAACATCCGATATTGCGGGTAAGGTGATTCACGCCGGTAACATCGCCAAAGGCATCAGCGCAACAATCGGTGGCGGTGGTGGTGGGAGACCCGATTCCGCTCAAGCCGGTGCGCGAGACCCGTCCCGGATCGACGAGGCGCTGCAAAACGCTAGATCGGTGATTGAAAGTCTGCCAGGTGTTTCGGCGGAGGTCGCACGATGACCGCCGATATCCACAGACGAAAACGCACTGGCAGGTGCATGGGAGTCGACTACGGAATGGCACGCGTCGGCCTCGCCATCTCCGATCCATCTCGCACGATCGCCTCGCCTTCAAAGGCAGTCGCAACTGAAGATGCCCTTCTCCGCATCAGAGATTTGGTCCACGAGCGAGACGTTACTGAGATCGTAGTCGGTGTACCTCTCCACATGGACGGTAGCATGTCCGATATGGGTCGAGAAGCAATCTCGTTCGTTGCTCAACTTAGAGCCACCGTAGAAGTGCCGGTCGTTACGCGCGATGAGCGCCTAAGCACTATCGAAGCAGAACGAGCACTCAACGAAGTAGAACCGCCCGCCCGTAGGCGACAACGCCTCAAAGGCCGGGTAGATTCTGCCGCCGCCGCCATCATCCTTCAGTCGTATCTCGACGGCAATTGAGCTGGTTGAACGCCGTTGATTGCGCCACCAAATTGATCCATCACTGATCGTTCACTGCGTCCAAAATACGGAACTGCTTCCGTATAGCATTTATCAAGACGAAGCCCTCGAATATCCACCAGAAAAACCCAAATGACCAACAGCAACTTCGGCATCATCGGTTATCCATTGGGGCACACGCTATCGCCCGTTTTTCAGAACGCCGCGCTGCAACATCACGGCATTGACGAGGTATTCGAAGCATGGCCGACGCATCCTGACGATCTCCCCGCCAAAGTCGATTCTTTCCGAGCCGAGGGTTTCCTCGCCAGCTGCGTGACACTGCCTCACAAACAAGCCGTTATACCCATGATCGACGAACTGGCAGACACAGCAGTCGCGGTCGGCGCCGTCAACTGGATCATCAACGAAAACGGGCATCTAACCGGTCACAATACAGACTCGCCGGGGTTTCTACGGGCCCTCACCGAATTGGGCGATTGCGATCCCTCCGGAAAATCATCCGTGGTCTTCGGTGCCGGCGGCGCGGCACGTGCTATCGTCCACGCACTCAAATCCGCTGGCGTGGCGTCGATGACCATAGCCAACCGCACCCTTTCCAGGGCGGAAGGTCTCGCCTCGGACTTCTCTGGCGATGGTTTGGAGATCGAAACTTGCGGATTGGACGACCCGGGCCTGAAAGAAATCGCCAGGTCGGCGGACCTACTCGTAAACACCTCATCCATGGGCATGGACGGCGGTCCTGCGCCCGACGCAACGCCCGTCAACGCGGACGCGATATCGCCGAACGCCGTCGCGTACGATGCTGTCTACGCTCCACCGATGACGCCGTTTTTGAAAGAAGCCGAAAGAGCCGGGGCCAATCCTCTACGAGGGTTCTCCATGCTCTTGTTACAAGGGGCTGTAGGCTTCGAGTTGGCGACGGGCAAGCCGGCACCGGTCGACGAAATGTTTGAAGCAGTGAGACGAGCCACTTCCTGATGACTCGCTTCAGATACCTCACCGCGGGCGAATCTCACGGTCCTGGATTGACCGTCATTGTTGAAGGTGTTCCGGCCGGACTCCCGATCGACGAAGACTACGTCGAGGAACAAATGGCGCGACGACAGAAGGGCTACGGCTCTGGCGGTCGGATGAAGATCGAGAAGGATCGGGCGGTGATACGTGGGGGAGTGCGCCATGGCGAAGCTTTGGGGTCGCCCATCGCGATGTGGATCGAAAACAAAGACTTCGCAAACTGGACTGATGCCATGTCCGTCGCGGCAGTTGGCGACGACATCGACAAAAAGACCCACACGCGTATCGTCCCCGGTCACGCTGACTTTCCAGGCGCGCTCAAATATATGCATCATGACGTACGTAACGTGCTTGAACGCGCCTCCGCGCGCGAAACCGCAGCACGCGTCGCCGCTTCAACGGTCGCCCGCCGCGTCCTCGAGCAGTTTGGTATCGAAATCAAATCGCATGTCATCAGATGTGGCGCCGAGAAGGCTCCCGTGATCGATCCCGCAGACATCGATTGGGACGCAGTCGAAGCATCCGAGGTTCGGACATGGGATGCCGATGCAGACGAAAGATTCCGCGCTGCCATCGATCACGCCAAAAGAGAGCGAACGACGATCGGTGGCGTCATGGAGATAATCGCCTTCGGAGTACCTGTCGGACTTGGCAGCCACGTCATGTGGGACCGCAAGCTTGATGGTCGCTTGGCCCAAGCGATGGTCAGCATCAACGCCGTCAAAGGCGTCGAAGTCGGATTCGGCTTCGACAACACCGCGCGCTGGGGCAGAGATGTCCACGACGTAATCGTCCCGGATCCGTCCGATCCCCGCCGCTTCAAGCAACTGACCAACCACGCCGGCGGTATCGAAGGCGGAATGTCGAACGGCAACCCAGTTGTAGTTCACGTTGCTGTCAAACCCATCGCGACGATGACACGGCCGTTGCCCAGCATCGACATCAACACCGGCGAAGTTATCGAGGCAGCATATAACCGATCAGACATCTGCCAAATCGCCCGCGCATGTCCCATCGGCGAAGCCATGATGGCTTTGGTCTTGGCCGATGCCTTCTTAGAGAAATTCGGCGGAGATTCGATCGCCGAAACGCGCCGAAACTACGACGCCTACATCGCTTCCCACCAAGAGTTCGGCGTAGGAGCCAACGCCTCAGGGTGAAACCGAAGGGCAATATCTACCTGATCGGTTTCTCAGGAACTGGCAAGTCACTTAGTGGAATACGCGCCGCCGAGCTGTTGAGACTCCCATTCGTTGATATGGACGATCTCATCGAGTACCGCACGCAGAAATCGATCCCTGAGATTTTTGAGCAGGACGGTGAAGACGAGTTCCGAAAGATCGAAACAGGCATCCTGCGGGAACTGTCCGAAAAAACCAGTCGGGTCGTCTCCACTGGTGGCGGAGTGCCGGTAATGGAGGTCAACCGGGAGATTATGCGTGCCAGCGGCATGATCATCCTCCTGACAGCGACGCCTCAAACTATCCACGAAAGATTGACGACGCGGCAGAGCCGAAACAGGACCCTGCGCCCACTTCTCGGTGACAACGCTCCCGAACAACGCGTGGCCAACTTGCTAGCCGAACGAGACGATGCCTACTCTTGTGCCGACACGACAATAGACACCGAAGGCCTCTCGCACAGACAGGTCGCCGAAGCCATCCAGAGAGCTTGGAACGAAATAAACTCGGGCGATTCACGAACCGAACTCAACCCCAATGCTTGATTCCCTTCGCACAACCACCGAACCTGCGGCCACGGTCAGAACGTCCCAAGGTGACTACCGCATCATGGTGTCACGCGGCGCTGTCGAGGGTATCGGGCCAGAGATGCGTAACGCCGGTCTAGGAGGTCGCGCATTCCTGATAGCCGATTATTCGATGTTTCCGCTGTTGGTCCGCCGCGTGCACGAAGCGTTGGAGCGCGGTGGCTTTGAAACCCACGCACTCATACTGGAATTAGGCGAGGCGGCCAAGAATATCGAAACTGCTGCCAAGGTCTGGGAGTGGCTCGGCGAACAACGCGCTGAACGTATCGACTGCCTCGTCGCTATGGGAGGTGGCGTGACGACCGATTTGGTCGGGTTCGTGGCAGGTACTTGGTTGCGCGGCGTGCCAGTTGTCCATGTCCCGACGTCTCTAGCTGCTATGGTCGATGCCTCCATCGGCGGTAAAACCGCGGTCAACTTGCCCATAGGCAAGAACTTGGTAGGCGCTTTCAAACAACCGCGCCTGGTTGTTCACGATATCGACTTCCTAGACACATTGCCGCGCCGGGAGTTAGCTGCGGGTTGGGCCGAGGCCATCAAGCAAGCGTTGATCCTTGACGTCGACCTGTTAGACACCTTCGAAGCCAACGCAGAAGACTTGGCAGCACTGTCCGGCGGGCTCGTCGAACCCGTCATCCGCCGCTCCGCGGAAATCAAAGCCGAGATCGTTTCCGCAGACGAGTTCGAAACTGGAAATGATCGCGTATTGCTGAACTACGGCCACACATTCGGCCACGCCATCGAGGCGGTCACCGAATATGGCACGTACCTGCACGGTGAGGCTGTCAGCATTGGCATGATGATCGCCGCCGGTATCTCACGCCGAATGGGACTAATTTCTGAAGAGTTGGTGGATCGCCAACGTGCGCTGTTGCAGAGATTCGAACTGCCCGTTACTTTGAGCGGCGTAGATCCCGAAGCATTGATTCAAGCGACTGCATCAGACAAAAAATCGCGTGGCGGCAAAATCAGGTGGGTTTTGCTCAGAGGGGCAGGGCGCTCCACCACGAGCCGCGACGTACCTTCAAAAACTGTGCGTGCCGCATTGAACGACGTATTGTCTTCTCCCTCTTGACGAGGGAAGGCTAAGGTGAGAAGGTGACTACCCTCCGGCAACGGCTGGAACGATACTGACCTCATCGCCGCTCGATAGGGCAGTTGCGGTTCCATCCATATACCTGATGTCTTCACCGTTGACGTAGATGTTGACAAAATGACGCAACTCTCCGCCGTCGTCGCACAGTCGCGCCTTGATACCGGGGAACGATCCGTCCAACGATTCAATCATCGCCGCCACGTCGCCTCCGTCGGCGCTTACCGTAGACTGCTGCTCGGTCAACCGCCGCAACGGTGTCGGAATCTTAACTGAAACTGCCATTCTGTCTGTTACTCCGTCAATCACCGCCGCAACACACGGCGTCCAAGTTCGCTTCTCGATGCTGAGAGATGATTCTAGACGATGAGCATCGCCGATCGCACCGGGTCGAACCCAGCGAGAGTAGTCAGAATATGTCTAGGCCGGATCTTTTTCCGACGTCCACTCCACAAAGAGCCAGATCAGGCCCGCGATAAAGAAAGCGACGACAATCGCTATCAGCACTGGGATCATGTTGCTGCCTTAACTCCTCGAAGATGTTCCTGTGCAGCGCCGGGAAGTAGAGTTCGCCCTCGGAACTCACACCCCGAGCGCCTATCCACGCTCTAGGTGAATCTACCACATGCGGTGGTGGCTGTTGTATCTACAGACCTGTGCCACCCGCAACTTGAGCCGACAAGACCACTTAAAATAGCATATATATGGTAATATCTTGGCACAAGAGGATATCTTGTCATGGTTCACACACATAGCCCCAAAGACGAAACCTTCGAGAAAGCCAAACAGCTCTACGAAAACGTCATCAAGCACGAACTAACCGACGATCAACTCGGTATGTACCTCGCAATCGATGTCAATTCCGGTGACTACGAACTCGGCGAAGAAGGGCTGGCGACTGCGCGCGCTTTGCGTAAACGTCGCCCAAACGCACGTATTTTCGGTATGCTACATGGATCGTATACGGTCGGTTATATCGGGTATGCGCCGCCTACACCCGGCTCATGGTCGTTGGTAGAGTAGACGCCCACGGCTCGATCCTCAGAGCCGTTACAGAGGTCTTTGTCTATGGTCGGTCCTCCATGAGGGCACGCGTTCAAGCGGTAATAGACACTGGATTTTCGGAGTTCTTGACGCTTCCACCTCACGCGATACGAGCGCTAGGTTTACGCCCCGAATATGAAGAAAGCCTCGTTTTGGCGAACGGCCAAACAACGAAACTGGTTGTCTACGCGGCTTCGATCGATTGGGACGGTCATATGCGAGAGGTCAAAGTTCTCGAATCGGACGGCGACCCACTAATCGGAATGAAGATGCTAAGAGACCACGACATTCACATCCGAGCCGTACCAGACGGTCCCGTAAGCATCGAACCAGTGAAGTAGAACACCAAACTGGCCTTCGTCAAGCATCGGTCAATCGCCAATTGCTTGACTTCCTTAGCTTGTTAGTCCTCACGATTACCGAGCCTATTCGCCAGCGTAAGTGCCCATTACCGCTTCTTTGAAACGCTGTGCCGAGACGATGCGGAATGCGCCGCTTGGTCGTCCGCTTCTGATAGTCATCTCGCCAAATTCTTCGCCGCCATCCGATAGGGTTTTGTCGTCGGACAACGCGTTCTCCAAGAGACTGAGCACTTTTTCTTTGTATTCGGTGTCATCCAGATTTTGCAGATGATCTCCTTTGGTCTCATAGATGAGCACTTGCTGTAACGCTGGTTGATCCTTGTTCTCGATCGGTTGCTCCGCGACGGCGACGAAATCTGGAAAGATTCGGTTTTGCCTCCAACCTCGTAGGAAGTATTCGCCGCGCTGACGGGCGGCGACGCGATGCCACCATTTGATTGCCGAGAGGTCGTCTAGGTAGCGCGCGAAACGGCGTTCCAAATCAGAGTCGAATTCGCAGTCGTAAGGCGTATCGAACAGGTACTTCTGTATATAACCGCTTGATCCGCTCAAAAACGGAGAATCTTCAGGAACCGCTACTTGGAGGACTTCCGGAACTTTGTAGTTAGCTCTGTCGGTGTCCAGACTGAACCGTATTTCACTGTTCTTCAACTTATGCTTGAAGATCGTCTCGGCAGCCTCGTCAATCGAGGCTTGAATGTCCTCTCGCATACGTTGGGCGAGGTTCGCCCGTTGGTCGAACAGTGCCTCTTCGTCCTGACCTTCCTCCTTCAGTCGCGCCAGAGCGGAATTCGCAAGTTCGGCAGCGCGCCACGGATTCGGCACTTCGCTGGACAACCGCCGCGCGAAATAAGTGATTTCTAAAGTCTTGTCGATCTCTATTTCCCGGTCGACGTGATTGGTAACTTGATCTTTCAAATCAACGTATGAAGTTCGCTCACGCGCGGAATCTCCAAAGGCGCTTTGTATATCGCCAATTTCGATTGTGTCCCAGTCGATGCTCGCCAAGATATCTTTTTCGTAATCCAGATCTCGCCATTCAGGGTCTCTGTCCTCGTTGCGATGCAAAACCTTTGGCAAGTAGATGCTCTGACCGCGCAATTCCAGTCGACGGTTAAGTGAAACTTGCTTCAATTCGGATTGCCCATCATGAGTCACCACACCACGCAGATCGCCTAGTCCTTCGTGTTCCAAACCGCGACGGACGTTTTCGATCGCGTTTCCGACATCAACGTTGTGGCAAAACACGTAGCAACGATCGAGCGCGTCGTTGTCGGTGGCTCGGGCGTCCGGCATCCTGAGCACACGTCCGACCATTTGGGTAAGAGCTGTCCTGGCTTGCGTGTTATCCAGCAGAACCAGGACATAGGCGAAACTGCAATCCCATCCTTCTTTGAGCGCGTCTTTGGTGATGATCCAACGCACTTGAGAGCGATTCGTTGAATCCAGCAAGTTTTCACGCCCAAGTTCATCGACTTGGGCCGACTTTACGCGCACTGATTCGTCGGCCTCGCCTTGACCAATTAGATGTTCGCGAACATCCTCGGCGTGGACGTCAAAGCCGTTGCGTTGGTTTTTCCCTGTATATTTGACGCGAACAAGCCCAATAGGACGAACATAGCGCCCTTCAGCGGCTTCCAATTCGCTGGCTTCGCCGGCAAGTTGGTTCAATTTCTCTTGCGCACGATTAAGGGTGCTCCGCCAATCGTCAATGCCGACGCGCGTAGTGACCTCAATTGGCAACTTGATCATCTGCTCGTTTTGAAGTTTCTCGCCGTTAATGTCTACGAGTACATTACTGATTTCGTGTTTCGGAGTTGCCGACAGTTCGATCACTAACCGAGGATCCATCCGGTTGATCGCTCGGGCGTATTCACGCGATCTTTCGATCTTCGTGCCATATGCTTTATGCGCTTCGTCGAGTATGACGATTGGACGACATATCTTGAAGACGTTGAAGAGACTGTGTTTGACCAAGTCGTACGCGGGATCGCGCTCTAGGGTAGGATGGTCCGTTTGGAACCGTCCTTCTGCGAGCAGATCGCCTTCCTCCGGAAAGAATCCGGGATACCGGCCGCTGTCTCGAAACATCCGCAGAAAATCGCGTCCCTTTTGTCGGTTTGTCGACGGCAGCATCAACAACATCACACAAAGGTAGTTTTCAAAATCGCGAGAAGTGAAATCGCTGTCTTTCTCAAGCACTTTGACCCTACCTCCGCACGCACGCTCCAACATTTGACGGTACGGATGCTCGCGATTCCATAGCGAAGCCTTGGTCTGCTCGTAAATCGCGCGAGATGGGACAATCCACAGCAACAATCCAGTCGGATTGGTCGCTTTCCTGAAATATCTCTCGACCGTTGCAGCCGCCATGAGAGTCTTTCCCCCGCCAGTCGGTACCTTCAAACAGACGTGTGGCAACGGTTCGCCATCGTCGCTTTCGCCGATTGTTCGGCTAACGTAAGGAGTGTTGACGCTGGTAAGAGGCAACTGTCCCTGTCCCCGCAACTTCTCCCAAGCTAGCTTCGGAAAGTTGGCTTGCTCAGGTGTTGGAGAGATACCGATGTCGCGCAACGCTGTTGTTGCTTTGTCGGATTCTTCCCAGGAATCGGCAAGCAGTTTCAACCATGCATCGAAAACTTCGAGTGCATCGCGTTGGTAGTCTTTCAATTGCATTGCGGGGCTCGCAGAAAGAGTTACGACTGCAATGACTTGAGGCGGGGAGCAGTAAGGTCGTATGGCAGTTGGCAGAAGGTGATGCCGAGATCAGTCAAGTCGCGTTGACTCATGTAGCGCGACGGAGCGAATACAACGGCATTCTTTTCGGTCTTTATGGCGGCATTCGATATGCGGTTCGCCTTCTCTGAGTTGAGTGCGCCGTCCTCGCCGCGCAGCCACTCGGCATCAGCCCGGTAGAGCAAGTGGAAGCGCGTCCATTCCGATTCGTAGACAAAACCGAGGTCGCCATCGTATTCGATAGGGATGTCATTCGGGGCCAAGCCAGTCGCATTATGGATCGCCATACTTGCAATGTCACGGTAGGGTGGCAGTTCACCGTTCAGCATCCCTTCAATCGAGATTGGATCCCCCAGTTCGCAATATGTGAACTCGCCACCTAATCCTTCACGTAACGTCTGATCGCGGGCACCTGTAACCCCTTTAATCACCTGTCTAACGCGTTCAGCTGTGATCGAATCAGCGTAATCTTCGCACTCGGCAAGGATGAACTTGCGATTGCCATCATCTTCAGCGTTCAATGAAAGCACCGCGTGAGCGGTGGTACCACTGCCGGCAAACGAGTCCAGAACGATGTCGTCGGGGCCGACGTTGGCGAAACGGATCAAGTCAGTGACGAACGGAACCGATTTAGGGAAGTCGAATTTGCGTTCGCCCGCAAACAGGTTCTTGACCGCGTTGGTACCAGTTGCCGCTGAGTAACTGGGTTTATCCCACAGTGACGATGGCTTCTCGGTGAAAGCATTGTCCTCCATATCAGGGCGAATCTTGATTTGGAATTGATATGTTGTCCTACGGTGAGGCTTTACGAGCAGGTTGTATGATTCGCTGTTGACTTTTTCGCGACTCCATCTCCATACGGCAGGTTCACCATCCCCATCGGTAGGGACTACTTCAACGTCGGATGAAGATCGACGTTCTGTTTGAATATCTCCGTTTTCGGAGACATAAATTGGAAAGTAGAGATTAGGCCGATCCGCGGGCGTTCCGCTAAGTCCGATACGTACCAAGTTGGCACCAAGGCGATAAGAACCAAATTCATCATTGCTCCATCCTCCAGAAGGTGCTTCTTTGACGAAGCGGCCAAACGAAATCAGTCCAGCATCTTTGGCAAAAACATGGACAAATTCATTCACTTCACGCAAGAATCGACCTGAAACTGCGCCACGATTTTGCACGTGTATCAGGGTGTCAATGAAGTTATGCTCACCGAAAATGTCCTCTAGCAGACCTAGCAATCGCCATTGCTCGTGGTCATCGATTGAGACGAATATCACGCCGTCGTCTGATAGCAACTCTCGCAGAAGTTGCAGACGTGGCCACATCATGCAAAGCCACTTGTCGTGCCGCTCCAAGTCTTCACCATCGACGGGTTTGTTCTCAGCCAACCACTGCTGCATCAACGGACTGTTGACGTTATCGTTGTAGACCCACGCCTGACTTCCCGTGTTGTACGGCGGATCGATGTATATGCACTTGATACGTCCGGCGTAGCGGGGCAGTAGCGCCTTTAAGGCGTGCAGATTGTCGCCGTGGATGATGAGGTTGCCGTCTGGTACAGATGGCTCAGCCGCTTGCCCCCCCCATTTTGCACAACCGTTCTAGTAATCGACTTCGAGGGATCGGGTTTCAGCGGCCGGTACGGCACCGTAAGGTGGTGCGCGTATATGTGTTGCTTCCCCTTGAACTCCAGGGACGGCACCGACGCACCTCGCTTGATCTTTTGCGAATCTGTATCTTAACCGAGTCTAGTGTTCATGGCAAGTTCATCAAGCCACCGCACCCATAACCATCTCGTCAAACGACCTCACATCCGCGTCAATCGTAGTTACCCGGATCGAGTCCTCCACGGCATCCATCGTCTTCAAACCGCTGCCCGTGATCAATGCGACCGTTTCCTCATCACGGCTTCAGGGTTTCAGACCATCGCTTCTGCCGGACGGAAAGTAACCTCTACCTCGACCATCTCGAAGGTGGTTGATAACGTGGGTTCGTCGTCTCCGAGATCGGTCAAAATCTCCTTAGATTCCATAAGATTCTGGCAGTGTTGCGCCATCGCTTCTTCCAACGACATCTGCGGTTTGCACAACGGCTCGCCGTCTTCAACCGTAGATTCGAGATGAAGCCTGATGGACTCACGAATCATCTCATGGATGTCGCTCCAAGTCTTGCCCGTGCTGATGCAACCCGGCAAATCTGGCGGATAGGCAGAATAATTGTTGGGAGTCTGTTCAAAGACAACCGCATACTTTAGCTTCATCTGTTCGTCCCCCGTAGTCCTGCTTGTCTCAGTATATTCAGCCAAGTACCTTTGGCCACGTCGTCACTCGGGTGCCCTGCGATCACAACAGCACCGCTCTTTTCCGGATGTTTGTAAATCCGGTGACTCCCGCGAGTCCGCGACAACCGCCACCCATTACGTTCGACGATGCGAATCGCCTCTCGGACCTTAGGCACAGCCTAAACGCTTCGAATCGCCAATGCAACAGCTTTGCCGGTAGTCACGCCACCGCGCCCATCATCATCTCGTCAAACGACCTCACATCGGCATCAATCGTCGTTACCCGAATCTCATCCTCCACTGCATCCATCGTCTTCAAACCGCTGCCCGTGATCAATGCGACCGTTTCCTCATCCCGCTGAATCGCGCCGCTATCAGCCAACTGCTTCAGTGCCGAAATCACCACGCCGCCGGCCGTCTCCGCGAAGATGCCCTCGGTCTCCGCCAGCAAACGAATCCCTGCCGCAACATCCTCCTCTGGCACGATACAACCTTTACCACCCGATTCCGTCGTCACCTTTGCCGAGTAGTATCCATCCGCCGGGTTGCCTATAGCCAGCGATTTGGCGATCGTGTTCGGCACCACTGGACGCGGGTGCGTTTGACCCTCCCGCACGGCAATCGCAACTGGTGCGCATCCTTCGGCCTGCGCCACATGCATCGATGTCTCAGCATCCTCAATCAGCCCGAGCGCCGTAAACTCACGCAAACCCTTCCAAACCTTGGTAAGCAACGAACCCGAAGCCACCGGCACAACAATATGTCTCGGAGCACGCCAACCGAGCTGCTCTGCAACTTCAAAGCCCAACGATTTACTGCCCTCAGAGTAGTACGGACGCATATTCACATTCACAAACGCCCAACGGCGCTCGTCAGCAAGCTCGCTGCAAAGACGGTTTACATCGTCGTAGTTGCCGCGCACCAGAATCACAGAGCCGAAAATCGCCGCCATATTGATCTTCGCCCGTTCCAGATTGTGCGGCACGAACACCATCGTGTTGAGCTTCGCCTTGCGACCGTGTGCTGCCGTCGCGCCAGCCAAGTTGCCCGTCGAAGGGCATGCCAGCGTATCGAAACCAAACTCCACCGTCTTGGTCGCGGCGACAGATACCACGCGGTCCTTGAAAGAGTGCGTGGGGTTAGCCGTGTCGTTCTTGATCCAAAGGTTGTCCAGACCCAGTACTTCACCGAGGTTGTCAGCCTTGATGAGCGGTGTCAAACCAGCGCCGATATCCACCGCATTGGCGGGATCAGCCGGGAGCAGGTCGGCATAGCGCCATAATGTGGCAGGCCCTCGCTCGATAGATTCCCGACTAATCGAACGACTCACCGCGTCGTAGTCGTAGGAAACCTCAAGCGGCCCGAAGCAAAAATCGCAGACGTAGAGCGGCTCGATAGGGAATTCGGCGTCGCATTCCTTGCAGCCAAGACCGTTTACATATGGCACGGGCGGTAGTTCCTTGATTTTGCGCTGATGCCTGTCATATCACCTGCGCATGGGAACCTTTGTGAGGGTAAACCCGTGCCGGGAGTGACAGCAGCAGCTTTGTGATCCTAAGCTCGCTGATTCACCGACTGTTTTGAGCGCCACATGGGATCGGCGCCACAAAACAAGGTATCGACTCGATATTAAATCTCTGAAACGGAGATTGTCAATTAAAGGTACGGGTTGCGCTTCGAACCCCGTTGTAACGCTTCCGGCGGGCGCCCGTCACCATTGCTCTCAGCCTTACTATCTGTTTTCCCGCGCGGATCTTCGCGCTGTAACCTTCGACCTATCGCGATCCCTTCTAATCTCCCTTTCGCGATGCCTTGTTCCAATCCAGCCTGAAACTTCTCTTCCTCTCGCTTCTGACGCCACCATTCGAACCATGCTGAGAGTGTCAACGCGACCTCCAATTCAATCATGCTCACGATCCCGGCAACAACTAGCAGCGGTGCCGCAACCAGAGCTATAGACATTACTGTATCAACGACGTGCGAATCGGAGACGTTAACAGTCGTGCGCCATGCCTGCGTCCCAACCAAAAACGCTCCTTGTGCCACCAGCAACACGAAAAATGCTCCAGCCCAGCGTGCTGGAACGCTCCAAAGCGACATCCTAGGTTCCGGAACTCGGCGCGATCTTCGCTCCCTCGGCGCGCCATCGCGCTCAGCCCCGATGATTTCTGAAGTCATAGAAATGCATCATACTACATATGTATCAATATCGAAAACGCGATTGGCGAAAACCACAACAGTCCCAGTAATCGACGCCGACGACCAAATGCGTGTGGTCAGGCCAGAGCCCACACACTAATCCACATCCGGAAAAAACTCCGCCTTCTCACCCAGCGTCGGATGATTCCTCTTCGGCACTAACAATTTCCTCCGAACCGAAAGAACCCGCTCATTCCGCTGGTTATAACCGAAGCAATCGACCTGCACCACGCCTCGGTCCCCCTTGGACGACTCCCATTTGTCGATCACCTTCGCTTCCGAGTAGATCGTGTCGCCATGAAAAGTCGGCGCCTCATGAACGATCTTCTCGTATTCCAAAGCGACGCCACCGCGCCCCGAGACGCTAGGCACACACTGACCGATCACGATCGCAAACACCAAGATACCGTTCACCAGACACTGCTCATGGACAGTGTGCTTCTCTGAGTAGCTCGCATCGATGTGCACCGGGTTCTGGTTCTGTGTCAGCAACGAAAACCAAGTGTCGTCAGCCTCCGAGATCGTTCTGCCCGGCCAGTTCCGATACACATCGCCGACCTCGAAATCCTCGAAGAACCGTCCAAAGCTATCTGTAGCGTGAGCCGTCATTTCGTTTCACTCCATTCGTTCTCGTTTACTTCTGATACCGATTCGTCGCTCAAGTCTGATGCTCCGTCCAAAGGAGATGCTAGAGCATCGTAGGAAGTTGCGGTATCGTCCTGACTCGCAAGAGGCCTGAACATCGCTGTAACGGCAGACCCCGTCCAAAGCACGAGTGACGGCCCCAACCAGGCGATCGGCAACGGTTCGAACGGGACTGTCACCACGAAGTTGAACCAGACGAAGCCCGTCGCGAGTGCCAATCCAGCGATCCGGATGATTCGCCCCCCCTCGTAAGTATCCGCGTACCTGATCACACAGGTAATGGCTATCGCCTGAACGAGCAGGGCAGGGAAGGAGAAAACGGAGATCGTAGGCCAGATCACCGCAGCAGCGATAGCGCTCCAACGAATCGGGTCGCGTCTAACGCTGCGGAAGGGATGGGCGAGAAGCCGAAGCAACCATCTAAAAACGCTCAGGGCATCGGGAAAGTTGGAAAACCAGCTTATGGCACTGCCAAAGATACCGCCAGGGTTTCTGATCAGATCGTGCCGAAACACGCTCAACAGAGCGATGGTCCCCATCGCCAAGCCATATATCAACAAAGTCAAGTTCAGGGTTTGAGGGGCGAATCGAATGCCACGCTCCAAAGCCGAATCCAATTGCATCGAACTGAACCAAACGGCGACGAATCCGAACAACCCCAAGGCGACGATCCTAGAAACGGACGGTTTCATTGTGTCAAGCACCCGCACCGCGTTCGCAAGGAACCAACCCCAGGACAATGCCCAGATCAAGTCCAGAATCAATCGTCGAAGATCGACGCTGGACGTGGTCAATTCTCCTGTGATTCTCACGAGTAAGAACGTCGCAGCGTACGCAACCGCAACAGCGATCGTCAACCAGCGACCTACATCGAAACCACGTTCAACTTCCCGGTTCACGATCGTTCTGCCTGACCTTCGATATTCACCTGCGCGTGATCTTCTCCACGCTCAAGGCACAGTCAGCCAATCTGAACTGGACGGAGTCGCGGTCAACACCATCCGTCACGGTTTCGAATATCATGATGCCGTCTTGGCACAGCGACGCATCCTCGTAGACCACATCCCCCACGCACACTCCGCCATCAGGTGTGGACAGCTTCAGTTCGCTATCTGGCGCGACATCGCTTAAATCGATCTCGACTTGAGCATCAGTGCAACTAGGATTAATCGCCTTGTCTCGTTGATCAGCAACGATGAACATGCCCAATACGATCAAGCCAACCGCTCCATATACCAGCAAAACGATCTTCAGAGACGGTAGCGCAGGACGCCTGTCTTCGTCTTTCAATCCCTAAATCCTTGAAATCACCGTTCAGACAGCGAATCCAACACATTCCGCGCCCTCGCCACCACTGGCGCATCAATCATCTCGCCATCCAAAGAAGCACTGCCGTGACCCTCTAACTCAGCGACACGCGCCGCTTCGAGCACCCGCTTCGCCCGAGTTACTTCCTGCTCAGAAGGGGAGAACACCTCTTCGATTACCTCGATCTGCGCTGGATGGATCGCAAATTTCCCGGTGTAACCAAGTCTCTTCGCCAACCCCGCTTCCCGCCGCAAGCCGTCTGGGTCCCGGAACTTCACGTAAGGCGTGTCCAGCGGCTCTACGCCGGCCGCTCTCGCAGCGACCGCCACTGCCGACCTCGCATACAACAACGAAGCTTCGCCGTATTCCTCGATACTTCCAACGTCCGCATCTTCAACATCGACCTCCCTGCCGATACCCATATCGGCACTGTAGTCCTCGGCACCAAATGCAACCCATCGCACTCGGTCCGAAGCAGCGCATATCGCAAAAGCATGAACGATCGCACTCGCCGTCTCCAACCAAGGGAGTATGCCGATGGAGCCCAATTTCAAACTGCGCTCATTCTCCAAAACGGAGATCATTTCATCAACGACATCGATGTCTTCTGATGACGAGATCTTGCCGATGCTGATCGCAACCACGTGCGGACCAATGACGGCCCGAAGATCTTCTTCCGTAAGGCCAGTCCTAAGCGAGTTGACCCGCGGCACAACCGGTTTCCCAAGGACACACAACGCCGGAAGGGCATCGGCCGTAACCTCTCGCGCCTCCGCCTTGTTGCCCGCAGGCACTGAATCCTCCAAATCAGGAACGTAAGCCGTCGGCGAAAACCGAGCCGCCTTTCCTAGCATATCCGCCCGATTCCCCGGTATGAACAACGGGCAACTCAGGTCGATGTGCGACAATTGAACCGCTAACAACTCTAATCTCCTGAGACGTTAGTTTAGAACGCAGGGATGAACGACCTACACAAGATTTATCTGGCATTGCCGCGCCGTCCGGCGATCCACAACGCACTTCAAAACGCCCTGCAACTCGCCAGCAAACTTCAACTCAGCGGTTACATGTTGACCAGCGACATCGAAGAAGCAGAAGTCGTTATCACCGACAGCGAAACCCAGTCAAACGAGTTCTCGCAAATGCCTGCTTCCGTCAACTACCTGCAGCTCATAGATTGCGGGTCCGGCGCACCGAACATTTCCGACGAAAACCTGACGGTGGCCAACGCCTCGGCGCTGTTAGTTGATGATCCAACAGACTGGGCTATCGACCAGTGGGGGATAATCCAACGCCGGAGAAGTGAGCAAGTCGCCGGAATAGTCGGTTTCGGCACCTTGGGTTACGAACTCGGAAAGCGTCTAAACCCGTCAGGCGCCACCATTTGGGTCAACGATATCCGGACCCCGAGGCAACAGTCGTTCCAAAGCGTCGGTGCCCGACGGTCCTCGCTCGACATGCTAATGTCTCGAAGCGACGTCATCTTCGTCGCCGTCCATCACGGTCCCACTTCGAACCCCTTGCTCTCTCACCGCGAACTGCGACTGCTCAACGTCGGTGCCACCGTCATTAACATGTCGGGCGAAAGCGTTGTCGACCGCGAGGCTATCGATAACCTCAACGCCGCTGAACAACGGCAGATCGACTACCGATCAATGCCGTCCGATCTCGCTAGTGCATCTGCCTCACGCCGCCCCCGAGCAACAACCCACTGGGTGCTCGACAACCTAGGCGCGCGGGCCCTAGGCCGCCAACCACGTTGCATCGTCGAAGCCGTAACCCATCCCCCCGCCGGCGATCCCGCATTCTGGGCTTCAAGGATGTCGCCGCCGCAGACGCCAATCTAAACACCACCCCCTACGCACAGGGGAGGCGACGCGGGCCCGCGGCAACCACAAGAGATGCGCCGTGCACCCCGTCATTCCAATCGAGGCCCGAATCCAGACTCGCAGATCAACTAGGAGACCAAATGTCATCTGAGAAACCAAAAGAAAAGCCCAGACACCGAGATAACGTTGAAGCGCAGACGTTGTCGATCAGCGAGAGCGAGTTCTGGCAATGGTTCCGACCCGGCCTCGCGGAAAACTGGATGCGAGGCGTCGTAGGCGAATATTGGGTCATGAAAGCCCTCGGCATGACTGACGAGATACGCAAAGGTTGGAACACATGGGATATCGAAACCCCAGACGGTATCTTAATCGAAGTCAAAACATCGGGCTACTGGCAAAGTTGGCAAAAACCCGGCGACAAAATGTCGACTCCCAGATTCGGTGCCCCTAGAGTGAGAGTTAAGGCTGACGAGGGTAGAGGGTTGCAACAAGGGCATTACCGGCCCGCACACCTATACGTATTCTGTCTCCACAAACAAAAAGATGTGAGCAAACTTGATCCACTGGACATATCCCAATGGGACTTCTACGTCGTCCCAACCACGATACTTGACGCAAATCTCAACCCAAACGCCAAGTCCCCATCGATCAACCTGCGTTTTCTAAGCGAACACCGGCTCAATCCCGTCAGGTTCGACGCGCTCCGAGAAGCGATATTGAATGTCGCACAAACCGAGCAGCAAACCTAACCCACTACGGCGCAATCCCGATCAGCACTAATGGCATCGGCGGTTCGCCGGGCACCTGTCCAACAATGTTCATTAAATCGCGCTCATAGCAAGGGACATTGGTTGACATCTGACGCTCAAATTCCTGCACGGGTACGATTTCGATGCCCACATCTATCATTTGAGACGCGTAGAAATTCATGTAAGTGACGAGCAGATCGTTAGCGACCATCGATGGTTCACCGAGTTGCACTTGGAGTGCCACTCCGAGCTTGACGTACTTGATTTCAAGGCGAGCCGACATGGGTTTACGGCCTCGAAACTTGATGGATCGGCGTTGCATATCTACATGCATTCGAGACACGATTTTAGTTAGCTCCGAGTCTTGCGTCCGCCAAAAGTCGCCCGTGCGCTTGATCCATCCCGAATCTTTCAGCTTGTTGTCGAATTGTCGAGCCACCTTTTCGGCTGAAAAAGTACGAGTGCCAACAGCATGGGTTGAGTTACCAAACCCGTTCCAACATTCGTCCGCGTCAACGCTCTCTACAACCTGTTCAATTTCCTCCAATATCTGCGGGTGATGGACGTAAAGATATGCATCACCATTAAGGTGCGAATGCTTTTCAACGATTCGCATCAGATTGTTCCGTCCTGATAAATCTTCGGAGTTTGTGCTGTCGCATAGGTCACGATTGCCCGGCTTCATCCTGTTCAATCTCTGATGGCGCAATGTTCTGGCATGTTGCTTATCGGTTCTCTTGCACCGAATTCGCAGGTATCCCTATTAGGAGTAACGGACAAGGGTTACCTACTCCTCGGCTGACACGTTCTTGGAGTTTGTCCCAATGAGTGGTAGATGTCCCGAACTTGTCGTTCACGAATGCACGACTCCATTCTTGAGCGAAGTTGCCATTGACGAGCCGTCTTTCGACCTGGTTGATTTGGCGCGCAGTGGGACGGTAACCGAATGCTCTCAGATCGTCGAAGCATGTGATGTGATGGCGATGAGCGAAGTTCAGCACGAACTGTGGCAATGTCAATTGCAGAGATGATCCACGTGTGATTATTACACCGACACTTATGATCCCTTCGTTGTGCAGGTGTTGGAAGTTCTCCAAGTCGCGGTCAAAGAAGGGGTCCTTGTTGTTCCATTCGATCTCCAAGGCCACCGATCCGCTTTCGGTGGAGCGCACATGATCGATTTTGTGTGTGCTCGATGCCCGCTCCTGGTCGTCGACAATTTTGCGGATGGTCACGCGGCGCGTTGACCAGCCGCTGTCGGCCAACGCCCTCCGCAAACGTTGTGTCACTGGAGATTCGCCACCCCCGCCGCGCACTAGTTCCTCCACTGAAATGGTGATATTCAGCGCAACATCGCAGAGTTCGACCAACAGATGCGCGAAGTCACGCTCCAACACTGCTTCGGCATGGTTCAGGACTTGGATGTCGAACCCGGCTGACCTTAAGTCAGTCAGAGTCATGTTGGCAGGGTCGCAGAGTTGTAGTCGTAGGTCGGCCAATCAGGCGTGTAACCATTAGTGGATTGGTCGCCCCAAACAGTCCACCCAGGGCGGGAACCTCGGCCGAAGAGTTCTAAGTACGGACCCCACGAGCAGGTTTCAATGATGTCGTACTGCTCATCAGGTTTGCGTGAGTGCTCACGTTTGCGTGACGCGATCAAGTTTACCTGTCGACGGCCCGGTGCGAGTGTACGAGCGCTTTTTCCCCGAATGCCGAAAAGCACCATCTCTGTGACGTTGCGAAAGTAGAAGCCGACACCGCGACCGTCTGATCCGCCATCCTTCCGTATCTTATGCCAGATCAGGTTCGTCTTGTACGTGAACCCCCATGCTTCAAGAACCGCCAACCCGTACGGCAACAGCGCGTTGGGTACCCATAGATAGCAGTGCGCGGTTTCATTAGTATGTTCCGCCACCGGTAATGCTTCGATCTCATCGAATGACAGGGTGCCGTACCGCGATAGCCGCCGGTGTTCTGGTGCGACTTTCCCGGTACGGTTATGGAATCGCCATGGGGGATCAGCCAGCACTGTCCCGAAAGTAAGTCCCGTCAAGTCCCGTCGTAGGTCGTTGCTTACGCTCATGCGATCAGTGTATCGGCTATTTGCAACATCTGTCAACTTTTGTCACACAGGTAATTTTGGTCGTATGGGACCGATTCTCCTGCCATCCCACTCTTGCCGCGTTGGTCCAATTTCTGCCCATTCACCGGCATCAACTCCGTCGGCTGCTTAACCTCCCCAGCCAACCGAATCCGTCGCTGCGCCATCCGATACTCCTCATCCTGATACTCCGACTTCGATATCTTCACCGCGCACACCTTGAACTCCGGCGTCTCCGTGATGAAGTCGTAGGCATCCGACGTCACATCGTTCGTCCGAGTTATCTCCGGAAACGCGAAAGACATAAACACTAATCCACGCGGCGATCGCTCCGTAACCCGCGCCGACACCGTCACCTTGCCGCGGCGTGAAACCACGTCCAAAAGATCACCGTCTACAAACCCCATCTCCGCCGCGTCGATCGGATTCAATTCCAGCATCTCGTGAGGAACCAGCAGTTGAAAACCGCTAGCTTGTCCAGTCTGAGTTCCGGTGTGATACGTTGAACGTCGGCGTCCAGTCGTCAACAGCCACGGGTACTCATCATCCGGCTCTTCGGCAGGTGGGATGTGGTCCACCGGCGCGAAAAAGCCGGGGAAGCCCGAAGAAAACTCGTCGCCGTGCAGATACTCAGTGCCCGGATCATTCTCATCCCCACACGGCCACTGAATTCCCCCCTCGCGATCCAATCGCTCATGCGACAACCCGCCATATATCGGCGTCACACTCCGCATCTCATTAAACACATCCTTCGCCGTCTCCAGATTTTGCGGTTTGCCCATGCGTTCGAACAGCGAAAGCAGTATCTCTACGTCGGTTCTAGCTTCGCCCGGAGGTGTCACAGCAGGGCGTACGCGTTGGACTCTTCGCTCGCTATTGGCAAAAGTCCCATCCGATTCCGCAAATGCCGCCGCGGGCAGCACCACGTCCGCAAGTTGCGCAGTCTCAGTTAAGAAAATGTCCTGTACCACCAGAAAGTCGACCGACTTCAGCGCATGTTCCGCGTGATTGGCATGAGGGTCGGAAACGATCGTGTTCTCACCCATCACATAAACCGCCTTCACGCGCCCCTTGATCATCTGCTCCATCGCGGTGATCTTCGTAATGCCCCGGCGCTTCGGAAGCGGTGTTCCCCATGCCTTCTCGAACATCTCGCGGATGCCCGGCCTCTCCACCTTTTGATAGCCAGGGAGGTCAGTCGGTATACAACCCGCATCACCTGCGCCTTGAACGTTGTTCTGCCCGCGCAGCGGGTTCACACCACCATTCGGCACGCCCAGCGTCCCGCACAAAAGCCCCAGGTTCCCCAGCGACTGCACGTTGTGCGAACCGCAAGAATGTTCGGTGATACCGAGCGTGTAGCAGATCGCCGCCTTGGGTGCCGCCGCGGCGAAATCGCGAGCCGTGTCGATTATCTCCTCTTCGGTCACGCCACAGATCTTCGCCGAATATTCCGGCGTGTACAGCTGAACGTGCCGCGCGAACGCCTCGAACCCTTCCGTCCGATGCTCGATGAATTCCTCATCCATCAATCCCTCGTTGATGATCACGTTGGCGACTGCGTTAAAGAACGGGATGTCCGTACCAACTTTGATCTGAACATGGCGCGTCGCCCAATTCGTCAGCTCAATCTTCCGGGGGTCCACAACCACCAGCTTCGCACCGTTCTTGACGGCACGCTTCATCCGCAGCGAGATTACCGGGTGAGCCTCAGTTGTGTTCGAACCCGTCACCAGCAAAAAGTCGCTGCCGGCGAGCTCCTCGATCGAGTTCGACATCGCTCCTCTTCCAACCATGACCGCCAGACCGGCGACCGACGGAGCGTGTCAAGTACGTGAACAGTTGTCGATGTTATTCGTGCCGATCGCGGTCCTGGCGAACTTCTGCATCAGATAGTTCGCCTCGGTCACGACTCGCGCCGACGCCCAGCAAACGATCGAGTCTGGGCCTTCTTCGGCTATCGCACCCTGGAACTTCGACGCGACCAGATCCAATGCTTCGTCCCACGAAGCACGTCGGAACGAGCCGTCTGATTGTTTGATCAACGGATGCCGAAGTCGATCTTCACTCCGTACAAATTCCCATGATGCAAACTGGCCCTTGACACACAACGAACCCCGGCTCGGCGCTGTGAAATCCGGTTCGGCACCGATGATCTCGCCATCGTGCGTCAGCAACTCGATCCCACAACCCACACCGCAATACGGGCATACGGTCTGCGTGCGATCAACATCTTCCGCCGCTATATCCTGCGAAACCACCTTCCGATCCGTCAAAGCGCCTGTAGGGCACGTGTTGATGCACTGGCCGCAAAACGTGCAGGGCGAGTCCATCAACTCATTACCGAAGAACGTGAAGATGCTCGAATCCTGCCCCCGACCATCAACCGTTATCGCTGCCGCCTGCTCCCAATCGTTGCAAACGTTCGTGCAGCGGTAACACGCTATGCAGTAGTCATAGTCACGTTGGATAAACGGATTCTCATCGTGGATCGCCTTATCCCTTGGCCGTAATCTCGGGAACGCATCCCAACGCGCCTCATACTCCTCCACTGCCTGATCAAACTCCGTCGGACCAACCTTGTTCGAATACGGATTCGCATTGGGCGAAGACATCTCCGAAAGTAGCATCTCCAACAGCGTCCTACGATAATCCCGAATCTCATCGGTATGCGTAGCCACACCCATCCCATCTTCGGCAAACGCCGTACAAGATGCCACCTGCTCCGTACGACCGTTAACCTCAACATCCACCAGACACATGCGACACGTCCCTTGCGCACCAACTCGCTCATCGAAACAGAGCGTCGGGACATCAAACCCAGCCTCGCCAACTGCATCGAGCACCCTTGAACCATCCGCACACTTAACCGCAACACCGTTAACACGCACGTCGAGCCACTTCGTGCGACCATTCGTTTTGGTTTGACTAGCTGCGGTCGTCAACTTTCACCAACCCTGTCCGATAGTAACTCAATTCTAGCGAATAGTTACTAATCAACCCATCATCCTCAACCGTACCACCGCTTGAAACGTCTCACCCTGATCCAAATCCCGCATATGTTGTCGTTCTTCGCCAATCCCTCTACTCCCCATCCTGCGCAGACTCAGCCCGTATCTCCCGTATCCGGTGCACCAGAAACCAAACCACCAACGCGCACCCAATGATCACAATCGGCAGCGTAAACGAACGCGTGTAATCCCGCACAGCATCGTAGTTGTCGCCAAGCAGATAACCCGTCCACGCCAGAAACACGCACCACGGAAGGGCACCGATGAACGTATAGACGCTGAACTTAATCACGTTCATCCTAGCTATGCCCGCAGGTATCGATATGAAATGCCGCACCACCGGCACCAGCCGACCAACCAGAATCGTTATCTCACCGCGGTTGGTAAACCAGTGGTCGGCCCGTTCGAGGTCTTTCCGAGTTATCAGGAGATACTTGCCGTAACGCTCGATCAACGGCCGTCCTCCTGCACGCGAGATGTAATACTCCGCGAGCGATCCGATGACGCTACCGACCGCGCCCCAAAAACCAGCAAGGAACACCCATTCGACACCCAATCCTTTGTCGAGTATCAACCTCCAACCCGCAAATGGCATCACGATCTCGCTCGGTAGGGGAAAGGCAGTACTCTCCAACGCCATCAACGCCACAACTCCTCCCCATCCCATCAGCTCATAGACCTCGGTGCTGAAATCCAGCAACCAGTGCTCCACAGCCTCGATCAGATCGATGATGAATCCCAAATGCCTATTCCTTAATCGGGAGAGATGTCAACAGGGCAGGGCGTACGTTCAGACCCATAAATCGCCATAGCCCGTCGATTCTAACCCTAGAGGCACCCTAAACCCTTCCCAACCCTTTCCGAGCCCATGTTGCGAACCCAACATTTGGCACAGCACTGCTAACACCTTCCCGTGGAACATCATCCTGACCATCCTTGCGAATCGTTCCCATCATAGCCCGAAATATCTTGCCCCAAGTTGCCGTGAGCACGGAAACTAAAGTGTTCACACTTGTTCAAACCAAGTCGCAAACTTGTAGAACGTCTCAAACAGTCACGTTCAAAGCATAAAGCAACTCTGTATTGACACTTCGTCAAAATGATGACGAACGAAGTTGCGACGTAGTTTATACTTGTTCAAAACCAACTTGAGAAATATCGCCGATGTCGCGAAATTCGTTGAAATCAGCATCGAACATGCTCTAAACTAGTTCAAACGAAATGCGATCAATTGCCGACTCTCAGCCCTTTCAGTCCGTGGCAATCGCATCGAGGTGATCACCATGACTACCGTCAACTTCCTCAGATCCACCCCCGCTGTCGAACGCGCCGAGGAGATTCTCGGCGGACCCCTGCGCGATGTCCTGCGTCAGCAATTGAACGAACCCGGCATCACCGTAAGCAGCATCGCAAGCGAAATCGGCGTCCAAAAAGCCACAGTCAACTACTGGATGGCAAAACTCAGCATCAACTACGGCAGGGTAGCCCACTACTTCGACGAAGAAGTCCGAATTCTCTCTCAAGAGCAAACCCGCCTGCTCGACACCCTTTTGGAGATGGAGCTTAAAGCCGAAGATGTTGAACAACTGGACCCCGAACACAGCAAGATCATCCGACGTCTAGACGAGTTGTGCATCCCCGCGTCCGATCTCGCCGCACTCAGCGCTACACAGATCGTTGCGCTACGTCGACTTGCACGACTCGGGCTCACCGACGAACAAATCGATCTGATCGACACCGAAACCCTTGAGTCGATCGCACGTCTGACCGGAGAAGGCGTAACCAACGCCGAAATCGCAGCGTTGAACAGTCGCGAAATCGATTTCGTCACCAAAGCGCGCAATGCAGGTCTAGACGTCGAAGAATTGGCCGAAGTCGGCACCCAATGGCTCGAATTCATACGAGATGCCAAACGACAAAACATGAATCCGGAGACGATCGCCGCTGTCGATGCCGAAGCGGTGGAAGTTGCCAATCGTGCCAAAAAACGCGGCATCGATCTCGACGATCTCGACGAAATGACCGCCGAAGAATTAATCCTGTTACGACAAATCCGCGAAAAACGCCAACAAAACACCGCCGGCGTCGACCAACTACTCGCAATGCTCAACGTCCTATAACCCCTCTGCAATCGACCGCGTCCTTGGGGACAATTCCGATCATCTTTCAGCATCGGTAGGGGCAGGTTTCAAACCTGCCCCTACATGCCAATCAGCCACCACCCATCTCCCAACTCATTAGTCCTAGTTCATTTCAACGCGCCAAGACTACGACACACCTATCGTAGAATTGTGTGAGTCGGTAGAGCAGACCTCAGGAGAACTCGGCATTGCGTATCGCTGATCATTCGTTTGAGCGCACCAAAAAAAGTCGTCACCGCCCAGCGGTTCTAAGTTTCACTCTCCTGATCCTCGCTTCCGTCCTACTCGTTGGATGCACCGAGGTCGCAAACCCGACCGCCACAGCAGTTGTCTTCGATCCCACTCCCGCACCTCCGGGCACGAGGGCGTTAGTGCTTGCAGGCGGATCCGGAGCCGACCTATCCGCATTGGTTGCTCAACCCATCGAACTACCCCCAGGCGACGCCGGCAGTGGCGAAGCCCTACACACATCATTGGGTTGCGCCGCATGCCACTCCGTCGCCGACGATGTCATCGTCGGCCCCGGATGGCAAGGTCTGTACGCAAGAGCCGGCGATCGCACCGACCTAGATGCAGACGACTACCTAGTCCAATCCATCACCAAACCCTCGAAATTCATCGTCGAAGGATTCACCAACGTCATGCCAGCCTTCGACTACCTATCCGACCAAGAACTCGCCGACCTGATCGCCTTCGTCAAAGCCAACCAGTGAAGCCGTCCCCTTTTGCTCAGCGAAAGGGGACGCGGAGCGAAGCGAACGCAGGGGTATGCCCGGCCGCAGCCGATCCGGGTTTCCCCCGCTCGGCGGGGGAAATGTCCGAAGGACAAAGGGGGCTACGGTGCGGACGAAGCTACCCGCGCAATCAGCGCCGCCTGATATCCCGCCGAAAAACCACCATCGATATTCACCACCGAAACCCCTGCGGCGCAAGAATTCAGCATCGTCAGCATCCCCGCAAAACCGTACAAACCGGTCCCAAAACCATTGCTCGTCGGCACCGCGATCACCGGTGCTTCCACCAGGCCCGCCACCACGCTCGGCAAGGCCCCGTCCATGCCCGCAACCACCACGATCACCCGAGCGCGCCGCAAGGCATCCTCATGCGCCAACAATCGGTGAATCCCGGCAACGCCGACATCATTGATCCGGTTCACCTTGCACAACATCAATTGAGCAACGATCTCTGCCTCGTCCGCGACAGCCATATCCGCTGTCCCTGCGGATACCACTAGAACGCCGTCAAACTCAGAACCAACGCCGCGATCATCGGCCCAGATCGCACCGCAAGAATCCATGTAACGCGCCGAAGGAACCAGCTTCTCAACCGCTTTGTACGCTTCAAGGTCCGTACGGGTTACCAACACCACCTTCGAAGCGTCGTAGATGCGTTTGGCTATCTGCGCCACCTGTGCCGTCGATTTGCCTTCGCCCATCACAACCTCAGGGAACCCAGTCCTACGCTCGCGATCCAGATCGACCGTGGCAAAACCCAAGTCGGCGCTCGGCACTGCTTCAACCGATGAAGATTGGGAAATTTCGCTTGGATCCTGCTTCATTGTCAACCAACCACGATTGAACTGCGCTTGAACTCAAGATAAACCCAACCACGCTGTATCATTACACCGAAGATTTATCGGATCATGCTGGTTGGTTCCATTTGAGCGAATCGACGTGATTCTAGAATGCGCGAGTCTCTACAAGACTCGGTTGGAAGATGAACAGATTTCGGGACTGATCGGAATGAAAATCACTTGCATACAAGATAACTTGGCACGCGGTTTACGAGTTGTGCGTAGGGCAGTGCCCACCCGCGCAACTTTGCCCATCACTCAGAACATCCTTGTCGAGACCGAGGATGCCCGAGTAAAGCTCTCGGCAACCGACCTCGAGCTCTCGATCACCACATGGATCAGCGCACAAATCGAGAAAACCGGCGCCATTACCCTCCCCGCAAGGCCGCTGCTCGACACCATCAGCAGCTTCGACACCGGGCGCGTCGAAATAGAAATCACCGACGAGCCTTACGGCGCCAACATCCAGACCACATCCCAACGCGGCGATGGTCCGGCGACCATAGACACCAGCCTACGCGGCGCTCCCAAAGACGATTTCCCACCATTCCCCGAAGTCTCTCCCAAACACCGCGTCCGAGTCGATTCCGGAATCCTGCGCAACGCGCTAGACCGCACAGTGTTCTCCGCCGCTTCCGACGACGCGCGCCCCGTCCTCACCGGCGTCAAGATGGAAGTCGAAGGTGACAAAGCCACTTTCGCCGCCGCCGACGGATTCCGACTCTCCATTGAAACCGCGCAACTCATGGAAGCCGCCGAAGAAGGCTTCGAAGCCCTGATCCCGGCAAGAGCCCTCTCCGAGTTGACCGGCCTCATGGCAGGTACCGCTTCGACCGTCGAAATCATGGTCTCCGAAACCGGAGGCGAAGCCATGTTCCGCATCGGCGACGAGATCGAGATGATCACCCAGCTCATCGCTGGAACATATCCCGACTACAAGAGCCTCGTACCCGAAAACACCGATACCACGATGACCATCTCACTCGAAGGTATCGCGCACTTGGCAAGGTCCACACAAGTCATCGCCCGAGAGGGCAGTGCCATCGTGCGGATGGTAGCCACAGACATCGAAGGCCAAGGCCGCTTGACCCTCTCCGCCAACGCAGAAGACCTTGGCAACAGCGAAGGAACTCTCGACATCGACCTCGAAGGCGAAGAAGGCAAGATCGCCTTCAACGTCAGATTCCTTAACGAACTCGTAGGCCACTCGCAAGGCGGTACCTCGAACCCCACAGAGACCGAAGGAGCAGACGACGCTCCTACCGGACCCGAAAAGATGATCCTCTCAATAACAACCCCCTCCAGCCCAGCAGTCTTCCGCCTCTCCAGCCACCCCGGCTTCACCCACGTAGTTATGCCCATGTACGTCCAGTGGTAAACACTAGGGTTTCCCCCGTTCACGGGGGAAATGTCCGAAGGACAAAGGGGGCGCGAAGTGAGAGCGTTGACCCCGCCCCACTGGATTCCGGCTTCCGCCGGAATGACGGTGGTTGTGCAATCCCCTCTCCCTCGATGGGAGAGGGTTAAGGGTGAGGGTGAACGGGGCAGAAGGGCGGCGTATCGCACCAACCCCGGTTGGAAGTCGTCAGTGAAAATGTCACCAATAACGGCTTCTCTCGCGGTCATCCTCCTAACCGCAACACTCCTCATCGCCTGCACCGCAACCGCCCCCTCCACCGCTCCCACCGCCACCTTCGCCCCTAAACAGCGGTTCATACCTACCTCCACACATACGCCCGAGCCCACCGACGCGCTCGACCGCTACGACTTCGAGTTCATCGAAGCATTCGGCGGTTATGAATGGGACCGGCCAACCGACATCGCCTTCCTGCCCGACGGCGAATCCGCACTGATCGCTGAGCAGATCGGACAGGTTCACCGCGCATTCTTCGATGCCCGCAGAGACCCGATACTCGTCTTCTCCATCAAAGAACGCGTCAGCAGAGCATCCAACGAAGAAGGTCTACTCTCCCTAGCCCTAGACCCCAACTACGACACCAACGGCCGCGTCTGGATGTACTACTCCGTCCAACAAGGTTTCCGCAGCACGCGCCTCTCTTGGTTCACCGTCGACGAATACATCGTCGATTGGAGCAGCGAACACATCGTATTCGAGCTCACCCAGCCGTTTCCCAACCACAACGGCGGAAAGATAGTCTTCGACAACCAGGGATACCTTTACCTTGGCTTCGGCGACGGAGGATCCGCCGCCGACCCTCAAGGCAATGGCCAAGACCTCACCAACGTGCTCGGCACCATCATCCGCATCGACATCTCAGAATCGACCGACGGCGAACCATATCGCATCCCGCTTGACAACCCTTTCATCGACGACCCGGACATCCCAGACGAAATCTGGGCGTACGGACTCCGCAATCCTTGGCGCATGTCATTCGATCCCGAAACCGACAACCTGTGGATCGGCGATGTAGGGCAGAGCCACCGCGAAGAGATCAACGTCGTAAACACCCTCACCGATGCCGGAGCCAACTTCGGATGGAACCGTATGGAAGGCAACGCCTGCTTCAAACCCCGCAAAGACTGCGACATGGCAGGCCTGACGATGCCCATCGAAGACTACCCGCCCAGATCTGGCAACTGCTCAATCGTAGGCGGCTACGTCTACCGTGGCGACGAAATCCCGACACTCCACGGTCACTACATATACACCGATTTCTGCAAAGGCGATTTCCGAGTCATCGATGCCGATAACTGGACTGACGGCACCACATCAATCAAACCCATAGCCCCAGAAAACCACGAATACGACAACCCCCAAATCGCCTCAATCGGAACCGACAACAACGGCGAACTCTACTTCCTACGCTTCAACGGCCCAATCCTCAAAATTGTTCCCCGTTAACCAATTGCCACCATTCCGCCGAAAGCCAGCCCTTCAGCGGACGGCACGTCCACCGTCCCCTTTCGCAAAGCGAAAGGGGACGCGGAGCCCAAGAGACCGACACAAGAACGCAGGGGTATGCCCGGGCGACAGGGCGGCCGGGGCGGCAGGGTTTCCCCCGCTGCGCGGGGGAAATGTCCGAAGGACAAAGGGGGCGCGAAGTGACCGCGCTGCCACCGCCCCTCTGGATTCCGGCTTCCGCCGGAATGACGGAATTTACGCAAATGTCCCCTTCGCACAGCGTAAGGGGACGCGGAGCCCAAGAGACCGACACAAGAACGCACGGGATGCCCGGGGCGGCAGGGTTTCCCCCGCTGCGCGGGGGAAATGTCCGAAGGACAAAGGGGGCGCGACCCCGAGAATTAGCGTTCACAGTTACGTGCGGAATTTACGCAAACGTCCCCGAAAAGCAGCTCAACCCAAAACCCATCGTCAGGAAACCCATATCAAACCGTCGCTTCTATACGCCAGTGAGCCTCAACATGCCTATCACTCAAAATTCGAGAGTCTGCCTGTTCGAGTTCTCCATTTCGCCTTAGATATTCGACCACAGTATCCTCAAGTAACACCTCAAGAAAGCCCTCCATTGCCTCTTTGATATTGGCTTTGGCATCGGCTATCTCCTTGCCTTGAGAAATGCAACCAGGAAGATCAGGGCAATATGCCGTGACCCAACCGTTTTCGTCGTCTTCAAACTCGATTCGTAACTTCATGACACTCTCCTTGAACTGATTGGTTCAATGGGCTTTGTAGATATGTTCACAGTCACTACTTAGGCAAACACCCATCCCTCAACCCTGCGGATGCCGCTGCGGCCGATACCGATAATTCCGTATCCCAGGCACCAACCGCCATATCGCGATAATCACGACTACCGAGACTACGCCTCCCAGAATCATCACGTTGCCAGCACCGATGATCCCGCCCACGAACGACACTTCCATCTGACCCAGATGGTTCGCTCCCATCGCCGAGAACGAGTGTGCGCTGCTCGCGCGCCCCAGCATGTTGTCAGGAGCCGTCAGCTGCACCAGCGCCTGACGCATCGTCATCCCCACCGCATCGGTACCTCCAAGAAGCGCTACCAATCCGAGACCGATCGCGAAGATGTAGTTGAACGTCCACGAGAAATTGAATAGACCTAGCGTCAAGTTCGGATTGTCCACAAGATCGACGCGGTTGAAGCCCCAAGCGAACAGCAACAGCGCATAGATAAGCGTCGCCACTAAAACGATCATTCCCTTACGCCGCCACCGTTCCGTTATGAACACCACCATGCTCCCGCACACTCCACCGAGAGCGTTCGCCGATGTCAACATAGCCGTGCCCTGAGCGCCCATCCCGTAAAGCTCGTGGGAGAAGAACGGGAACAGCATCCGGTAGAAGCTTACGATCGTCACACCGATGTCGAGCAGGTAAAGCCCCGGCAAGATCGGATGTGTCCTTACGAAGTGGAACCCCTCGATGATCGTCCGGAGTTTCACGCCTCCGCTGCTTCCGCTCTCCGGCGCTCCCGAGGCTCGGATCAAAAGCGGCGAGATCACACTCGCACCCGCGATGCACGTAGTCACCAGCAGGGTAGGGGCGATACCGAAATTGATATACAGCGGACCGAACAGGAACGGCACCGTGATCGCAGCCACTTGCATTGTCGACGTCGAGATCGTCACCGCATTTGTGAGATGCGTCCGGGGCACGCATCTCGGCAGCATCGCCGGACGCGCCGAACTTCCAAGCATATTTACCATCCCCGTAACACCCGTCACCACCCAGATATGCCACGGTGCCAAAACCTCTCCAAACGCAAGCAGAGTCAGAACCAAAAGCGAGATGAACGAGACTGACTGCGTCATCGCCATCAACACCTTGCGGTTCATCACATCCGCGAGCGCGCCACCGTAAATCACCACCGGCATCTGCAACAGTTGCACTGCGCCCAAAATGCCCAGCTGCGCCGCCGAGCCCGTCTCGTCATAGATCCACTGACTCGTCGACAACAACCGCAACGTCATCGCCATCGTCATCGTGACCTGCGCAGCCCACATGACGGAGAAGTTGTAGTGCTTAAACGAAGACCACGGCTTGATGCGCTCAGTCCGAGAATGCGCTGTGCGAGTGGTCAAATGGTGTTTCGCAGAAGTGCGATAGGGGACAGCGGCCAAGATTTGACCACAACGAAATCGCTAGAGTTCATTGCATGATACACCCCAACCAAACCCCACATCCCCGCATCGACCTTGCGCATCTTCAACGTCATTACCGCGGTCGGGCGGCATGGTGAGGACGCCACGTACCCGTAGGCGCGATCCCTCGTGGTCGCCCGGGGAGGCGGAGGGGCGAGGCACCGTCCCCTTTCGCTGTGCGAAAGGGGACGCGGAGCCCAAGAGATCGACACAAGAACGCAGGGGTATGCCCGGGGGCGGTGCCGGACCGGGTTTCCCCCGCTGCGCGGAGGAAATGTGCCACGCAGAGTAACTACGGCTACGACGTGGCAGAAGGACGAAGGGGGCGCGAACGCTGGTGGTCCCCCCGCCACACCCCCATCGCCCCCCCAACAAAAATCCCCCCAATCCCTCAATCCCCGCAATCCCCGGTTCAGACAACAATTTGACTCCTGCAACATCTGTTGTATATTTAAAGACAGATCGACATCTACACAGTGCTGCGCAGACGTGTGCAGACCCCGTCCCAAACGGCCACAGGGATCACGTGAGGAAACGAAGGCAAAACGGCATTGACAGCGCGACTAACCATCGCGCCGAGTCGCAGCGTCTATGGCTCCTCCGGCGGCGTCCCTCACCGGATCGGCAGTCCGGTGCAAGGTCGGGAGGGCCGTGCCGAAGCGTGGGAGGCCCAGTTTCCGGAGCGCGGCGCATCAGTCCTGCGTCGCAAAGCGAGCCAGCCGACATACCTTCCCCTCTTCCGTACTTCGGGTTTCCCCCGCTGTGCGGGGGAAATGTCCGAAGGACAAAGGGGGCGCGAGGAATGCCGTGCCAAGGGCCGGGAAACCCACGTGGAGCCGACATACACCTTCTCCTGTCCGCCGCAGGAGGTAGGCTACAGCGCGAGTGAAGCCCGAAAAGCTGATCCAAGGAAGGCGGCGAACTCCGAACGGCGGCCCCAGTCGTCGAGCCGACTTCCATGCCCGCGGTCTGGCGACGCGAGCCGTGCTGGAAAACGGAAGCTAGCGGTTTGCAACACGCTCTGCGCAGCATCTGACCCCTCTCCGGGGTCGACCTTTTCGGCAACCCGAAAAGGCGATGGAGAGGGAAGGAGCCGAGGTCCCGGTACCCGGACCAAGGCTCGAGGCGAGGACCTGTCTTTACGGGACCGAAGACCCTAGCTGCCGGACCTTCCACAAGAAGGCCCGGCAGCAACCCCGAACAAACCACCGGGTGGGAGCGGGCATATCTGCGCGTCTGGAAACAAATGCGTAGAGGCGATCCCTCTTCCGTCCCCTTTCGCCCAGCGAAAGGGGACGCGGAGCCCAAGAGACCGACACAAGAACGCAGGGGTATGCCCGGGCGCTATCTGACCGTGTGCCAACACCCCTCTGGATTCCGGCTTTCGCCGGAATCCAGAGGGTAGTGCACACGCCCCAAATCCACAGACATCAAAGCCCATCATTAAAATCACATCCAGCACACTTCAAGCAAACCCTAACCGCGGAGTACGAAACATGGGCGAATACGACGGCAAATCTGTGATTGTCACCGGCGGAGCACTCGGCATCGGAGGCGGGGTCTCGAGAGGCTTCGCCGCGGCAGGTGCATCGGTAACCATCATGGACATCGATGACGAAGCGGGCCAAGCTCTCGAATCGGAGCTGACAGGGCAGGGCGCAACCGC
The DNA here is from genome assembly GCA_965203505.1 of Dehalococcoidia bacterium. Lineage (GTDB taxonomy): Bacteria > Chloroflexota > Dehalococcoidia > Lucifugimonadales > Lucifugimonadaceae > Bin127. Next base: position 1,850,767 of record OZ241880.1, on the reverse strand, counting down.
ACAATACATCTCTGCCGACGCAGGCACGATCGAAGGTTGCCGCAACACCGTAGATGCCGCAATCGACGCTTACGGAGGCGTCGACATCGTCATCAACAACGTCGGCATCCAACCACCGTCCTCATACGTCGACGCCGTCGACCTCCCCGAAGACGCTTGGGAACGCATCATCAACATCAATCTCCGCAGCCGGTTTCTCATGGCCAAATACTCCGTGCCATCGATGCGAGAGCGCGGCGGAGGCGTCATCATCTCCGTTGCCAGCGTCCAAGGGCTCCTATCCATGCCATTCGTCTCCGCATACGCAGCGAGCAAAGGCGGCGACCTCTCACTCACACGACAGATGTCCATCGACTTCGCCAAAGACAACATCCGAGTCCTCTCCGTTAACCCCGGCACCATCAACACCCCCATGGTCTGGAAAGCCCTAGAAGGAACCGGCGACGACCTCGAGCAAGGCCTCATCGACTCCGCCAAAATCCACCCCATCGGACGCATCGGCGAACCCGAAGACATCGCCAACGTGATGCTGTTCCTAGCCTCAGACAAAGCCTCATTCATGACCGGATCGTATGTAAACGTGGACGGCGGAATGATGGCCGTAGGAGCCTGGGCAGGCACCGTAGGAGCCGCCGGCAGCGACTAAACCGAAAATCTTCGCGAGTAAGATGAAACTCAAATGATCATTAAGTCAGTTCCAACAACGAACGATTGGCGAGAGATGGAACATCGCGCAGGCGCGCTTGTACCCACCGATATCTCTGATCAAATTCCGATGCGCATTACGGATGGCGGTCGGGCAGTAAGGTTTCGCAACTCGAACATCAACCTAGCGTCCTTCATCGCCTCGCTTCGTGACTCAGAAAGCACAGACGATCTAGCCAAGTCATTCCCGTCATTGAACAGGGATGACATGCGAGCAGTGGTTGATTACTACCACAGTCGCGCAGGAAGTTGGGTCGATGAGTACGTTGATTTGATCGCCACTGCCGCACCTCTATGGCATGAAGAGTTCAAGCGGCGTTACGATGCGGGGGAGTACGGATCGCACAGCTGCATTGATGAGGACAGCGGCGGATCAAGCGAGTGATCAGGTTCATCGCCGACGAAAACTTCGATGGAAAGATCATCAATGGTTTACGTGCCAAATACCCGCACGTTGACCTGATCACGGCACAAGAAGCTGGATTGGCAGCAACCCCTGATCCCGAGATTTTGGAGTGGGCAGTTCAAGCCGATCGCGTGGTCTTGTCACGCGATACATCCACTATGAAAGGTTATGCAGAAGCCAGGATGCGTGCAAGGCAGCCACTAACTGGACTGTTGCTGACCAACGATCGCATGTCCCGCGGCTCTGTGATCGATCAAATCGAGCAGTGGAGTCGCAACACTACTGATCGAGCCTTCGCCTACCCCGTACAATACATCACACCCAATTAACCCCCATCAACACCACCCCCTTCGCGTAGCGCAAAGGGGCGCGGCATAGGGCATCCACGCTGCACCTAGAACCCGTAGAGGCAGGTTTGAAACCTGCCCCTACCAACCGAACCGCTGCCAACCCCACATTCCCCGAAAAACCCCGGTTCAGACAATTCAGACGATGACGATCAACAAGGCAAAGGCATCGCGGACCATATTATGGCTCCTGCTCCTCCTAGCCGGAGCCTACATCCTATTCACCTCGGCCCAAACCTCCGACGCCCAACTCACCATCGCCCGCGGCGTCTACTTGGTACAGCTCGACCGCAACATCGACCCAGTCGCTGAACGTTATCTGGCACGCGAGTTGGACAATGCCCAAGGCGAGTACGCGTTAGTCGTCATAATCCTCGACACTCCTGGCGGCCTCTTGGACAGCACCCGCAAGATGGTCAACACCATCCTCGAGTCACGTACCCCAATAGCCGTCTACGTATCGCCTTCAGGCTCTCATGCCGCCAGCGCAGGCACTTTCATCGGTGCAGCCGCGAATATCCTCGCCATGGCTCCTGTAACCGAGATCGGTGCCGCCGCCGCCGTCGGTCGTCAAGGCGAAGACCTCGGCGAAACCATGCAGGTCAAAGCGAACGAAGACGCCGCCGCGCTCATTCGCGGGATCGCCGAGCAGCGTGGCCGCAACATCGAGGCATTGGAAGCCACCGTGTTCGAAGCCAAAGCCTACTCCGCCGAAGAAGCCGTCGAAATCGGCATCGCAGATGTCGTCGCCGAGGACCTCGACGAACTCCTACAGTGGGCCGAAGGCCGTTCCGTTGAGACCGCAGCAGGGCAGATTGAATTGCGTGGACTGCTCAACTCCCGCATCGAAGAGAGCGAATACAGCGTCTGGGACCGTTTCCTCGGAGTGATCGCCAACCCCAACTTGGCATTCCTGCTCATCTCCCTCGGCAGTCTGGCACTCATCGTCGAACTTTGGAACTTCGGAACGTTCATACCCGGCACTATCGGCGTCGTTCTCTTGGTCCTCGGTTTCGCAGGTGTCGGACAGCTCCCGTTCCAGTGGGCCGGGGTCGTCCTCATCTTCCTCGCCGTAGCCCTCCTCGCTGCTGAGATATTCGTCACACCAGGATTCGGCTTCTTCGGCGTCGCCGGTGTGATCGCGCTCGTCCTTGGCGGCCTCTTCCTATTCCCGTTTCCCACCATTGACGCGCCCGAACTCCCCGGTGGCCAAATCCAAGTCAGCAGGTGGCTGCTCGGCGGCATCGGTGCCGTAGTGCTCGCATTCGTCATCTGGATGATCTACGAGCTACGCAGAGTCTCCCGATCAGAGTCGTATATCCCAACTGGCTCGTCTCAACTGCTAATCGGCCAAACCGCGCTCGTGACGAAAACGCTCGACCCCGAAGGCGAAATCTACGCAGCAGGAGAGCACTGGACAGCGCACACCTCCGATAGAACCCACGTCGAAGTCGGCGATTCCGTAAAAGTAACCCAAATCGACGGCGTAACTCTAGTCGTCGAACCCGAATACCCGCGCGAACCGCATCATCCCGGCGAAAGCCCCAATCCCTAAGGGCTGCTCAAACGCCGAGACTCCGCTACCGTTTCTCCCCCTTCGCCCGCGAACGTGGATGTCGAAAAGCGAAGCGGCTTTCGCCGGGGGTGGACGAATCAATGCGGAAGTTTCGCCAAAAACCCGCCGCACATCTCGATACCACTGCGCCTCCCAACCAATCACAAAATCCCACAAGTCCCCGGTTAAATCGACATTCGAGTCGGAACAAATCTGGCGGCTAGTGCGTCAATGTCACTAGGACCGAACCGTTGTTCCTCGAAATGGCCCTCAACCTCGCACGTTCCATCGTCAGCGTGATGCTCGTAGCCACGATCATCACCAGTTGCGCTGTCTCCCAATTTCCCAGCCCTCCTCCTTCGCCCGCGCAAGGGGAGGCGAAAGAGCGCAGCGACTTTCGCAGTGGGATGCTCGAAACAATCCGCAAAATTCCAACCGAGACACCTACAAAAACGCCCGACACACCCTCGCCGACCAACACGCCGACATCTGCGCCGGTCCCCACGCGCGATCTTTCGCTAACCGAAAACCGCGATTGGCCCGCGCTGGTTGCCATATACAACGCCACCAAAGGACCAAACTGGACGATCAGGAGGAATTGGCTGAGCGACGAACCTATAGGGAAATGGCATGGCGTGACCACTAACACCAACGGCAGAGTGACCGCGCTGGAACTCGAGAAAAATCGTCTAACTGGTCGGATACCGCCGGAAATCGCCGAGCTCGACGAACTGGAACGCCTATGGCTCTTCGGAAACAACCTGACGGGCCCGATACCTCACGAACTGGGCCGACTTCCCAATCTCGAATTGCTCTGGCTACAAGCTAACCATTTAAACGGACGGATACCCACGGAACTTGCCAAACTCGCCTCTCTACGACAGTTGTACCTAGACAGCAATCAACTGACCGGTAAGATACCTTCCGAACTGGCCCGACTCGGCAACCTGACAGCGCTTGGTTTGGGAGCAAACCAGCTGACAGGCGAGATACCTGCGGAACTGACAGATTTGGAGTTTCTTGTGATACTTGACCTCTCCGATAACCAGTTAAGTGGTGAGATCCCTTCCGAACTGGCGAAGCTAGCCGATCTAAGGGATTTATTGCTCGACAACAACCAACTTTCAGGCAAGATACCTTCCATTCTGGGCGAACTCGAAAAACTGAGAATACTGTCACTCGGCAACAACCAGTTGACTGGCGAGATACCTTCGATACTCGACAACCTCCAAAACTTGGTCCACATGTCGCTCGACAACAACCAACTCACCGGTGGAATACCTGCCAAACTGGGCGACCTCACAAAACTCGAATATCTGTACCTGAACGACAACCATCTGACTGGCGAGATTCCCGTCGAACTCGCAGACCTGCCTAATCTGAAGTGGTTGCATCTACACAAAAACCATTTGACTGGCGAGGTCCCTACCGAACTAGCCGCCATGCCCGGTCTGACGATGCTGATCCTAAGAGGCAACGACATCACCGGTTGCATCCCAGACGAGTTGAGGAAAGTAAAGAGCAACGACTTGGACATGGTGGGCAAGCCATTCTGCTCCTCGGCCGCGCTGATTGCCTTGTACAACGCCACCAACGGACCCAACTGGAACAACAACGATAATTGGCTGAGCGATAAGCCGATTGCAAAATGGTTCGGCGTGAGCACTAACGGGAGGGGCAGCGTTACCGCTCTGCGACTAAACGAAAACTCGCTGACCGGCCCGATACCACCCGAACTCGGACGCCTCGCCAACTTGGAACTTTTGACGCTCGCAGATAATCGGATATCCGGATGCGTCCCAAAGGCGCTCCAAGCACTGGAGACGAACGACATCCACCAACTGGGACTACCATTCTGCCGTTAGCGATCTGTTCCCGAGCTATACGCTTGCAACACCCTCAAATGTCGAAATTCCTACAGATCGGCTCAATACTCGGCGCGTTGCCTGTCGCCGCATGCCTTACCGCTTGCGCACTCTTTGAGACCACCATCGTCACCGTTACACCCGGGCCGGAAATCGAGGTACTATCCTTTCCCTCTGCAACCCACACACTTGCACCTACCAACACGCCAACTCTCACAGCCGCCAACGCGACCGTCGTCGTGCCTACTGAGACGCCCGTCCCTAAACCGACCAACACGCCGACGCCTTCACCCCCACCCGAGGCCACACTAACAAACACACCGAAAGCCGAATCAACCGAATCGCCTTCAGCCACACCGACACTCAGTCCCAAACCGACTGAAACACGCACTCCCGTAGCGACAAACACGCCCCCACCAACGCCAACGCCCACCCGCGTTCCAACCAACACGCCCATACCCACTCCCACGCTCATTCCAACCGCCGTACCATCACCAACGCCAATGGTCGTGTCCGCAACTGAAACGCCAACGGCTGGATCACGCGATCGCGCCGCGCTCGAAGCCCTCTACAACGCCACCGACGGCCCCAATTGGAGCGAAAACACCAACTGGCTCAGCGACGCTTCGCTAAGTGAATGGCACGGAGTGATCACAGACGTTAGCGGCAGCGTAATATCTCTCGTGCTAAACGACAACGGACTGACCGGCAACATTCCGCCGGATTTGGGCAACCTCGCCAGTCTCGAGTCGCTGTGGCTCTTCGCCAACAAACTAAACGGTGCGATCCCTCCGGAATTGGGAAACCTTTCTAATTTGAAAATTCTGACGCTCCACCAGAACAAATTGGTCGGTCCGATTCCGAAGCAGATCGGAAATCTCTCGAAACTACGGGAACTCCATCTCGCCTTCAATGAGCTGACGGATTCGATCCCACCTGATCTCGGATCTCTAACCGACCTGAAGGTCTTCGATCTCACATCAAACGAGGTGGGAGGGCAGATCCCAGGGCAACTCGGCAACCTCGAAAATCTCGAATCTCTACAGCTAGACCAAAACCTGTTGGCTGGATCGATACCACCAGAATTGGGGAACCTCAAAAACCTTCGATTGCTGTATCTCAACAACAACCGTTTGACAGGCGAGATACCTCCACAACTGGGGAACCTCGACGAACTGTACGAGCTGAAACTGTTCAACAACCCATTTTCGGGATGCGTGCCACGATCACTGGCAAACGTGCCCCGGCTCGATTTCAGTCAGGTAGACCAGCAATTCTGTTCGCTCTCCGGAAATCCGACGCCTGAACACGAAATCGCAGCGCTCTGGGCACTGTACGACGCTACAGGCGGCGATTCTCAATGGTTAGACAACTCGAACTGGCGGCGCCAGGCACCTGTCGATCAGTGGTTCGGAATCGAAACCGACGCCGAAGGGCGCGTAATCTCGTTGCAATTGCTTGACAACGGGCTGAAGGGTGAGTTACCAGAGCAACTCGGCGATTTAACAAACCTCGAAACCGTTTCGCTCAGGGGCAACCAGTTGTCCGGATGCATACCTGATCAGATGCGAAACGTCCCCAACAACGATTTCGCTGAACTCGAGTTGATGTTCTGTTCCGACTTCAAATCACGATCCGAAATCGAAAGGGACGCGCTGCGCGCACTGTACGAGGCTACGGACGGTCCCAACTGGACCCGTGACACCAACTGGCTGAGCGACAAACCAATCGACGAGTGGTCTGGCGTCATCACCTCAAACGCCGGGACCGTCATCCTTTTGAGACTTAGCGGTCGCAATTTGAACGGTCAGTTGCCGGATGCTCTCGGCGACTTGGAAGACCTGCAATACCTGTTCCTCCAAGGCAATTGGCTAAGAGGTCCGTTGCCAGATTTTCTGTGGAACCTCGACGACCTAAAGGAGATTGACTTCGAATTCAACGAGTTGAAAGGGCACATCCCGGCGGCGATAAGCAACTTGACCGACCTCGAAGCTTTGAGGCTAGGCGCTAACTCTCTGACCGGCCCAATCCCACACCAAATCGGCGACCTGTCAAATCTCGAGACGCTCGACCTCGAACAAAACGGGTTCGAGGGCACGATACCGCCGCAACTCGGGCAGCTTGCCAACTTGAGGTGGCTCGAACTCGGGCGCAACGATTTGACCGGCGAGATCCCAGACGAACTAGGCAATCTCAAAAATCTCGAACACCTTGGTCTGGACTCAAACGAACTGATTGGCGAGATCCCTAGCGCGATCAGCAACCTTACTAATCTGTGGGACCTTTACCTCGGTCAAAACCGACTTTCCGGCGAAATTCCGTCAGAACTTGTGAATTTGGAATCCCTGCGAAACTTGGCGCTCGGATCGAACCAGTTGACCGGCGGAATCCATGCGGATTTCGGAAACCTCGTTGACCTACGCCGGTTCGACCTGTCGAACAACGCGTTGTCTGGTCACATTCCGCCGACCCTCGGAAATCTCGCCAAGTTATTGCATTTGGAGCTCGCAGGCAATAGGTTGTCAGGCACATTGCCGGCCGGCATCGCCAACCTCGAAAACCTCGAAACCTTGACGCTTTCAAACAACCAACTCACCGGATGCATCCCAGATGAGTTGCGAGACGTTGCCAAAAATGACCTGACCTCACTCGGTTTGCCGTTCTGCGTACCGTAGCACCGCGCTGCGCGAACAATCCCCCGTTCGTATCCCTGCGTTAACCTACATACAAGCAATTCAGCCGTATACAACCTGCCTGACGCAAGGAGAACCACATGGCAATAATCAACTTCATACGCGATTACGAAAGAGTAGCGCGGTTTAGGTTAGGCAAATTCGAAGGAATGATGGGCCCTGGAATCGTCTTCTCGATACCCATCATCCACCAGATACAAAAGGTAGACACGAGAACCGCCGTCCTCGAAATCCCGCGCCAAACCAACATCACCAAAGACAACGCACCTATCGACATCGACTTCCTTGTCTACATGCGAGTCGACATCAACCAGGCTGAAAGGGCAGTGCTGGAGGTTGAACACTACACATCCGCCGTAGTAGGTCTGGCAACAACCACTCTCCGTGCAGTCGTCGGCGACATCAGCCTCGACGAGGTACTCTCGCAACGCGAGCGCATCAACGAGCTCATCCGAACGCGTCTCGACCAAGAGACCGGCCGATGGGGCATAAAGGTCACCAACGTCGAAATCCGTGAAATCGAACCGCCGAACGACATCCAAGCCGCAATGACACGCCAGATGTCGGCAGAAAGAATGAGACGTTCGATGGTCCTCGAGGCCGACGGTCAGCGCGAAGCCGCCATCACCGTCGCAGAAGGTGAGAAGCAGTCGGAGATCCTCAGGGCCGAAGGCGACAAGCAAGCCGAGATCCTGAAAGCCGAAGGCGACCAGCAGGCAGCAGTGCTGAGAGCCAACGGCTTCGCCGACGCACTCCAGCGAATCCAAGACACCGCGAGTGGCCTCGGAGGGAACACCATGACCCTCCAATACATGGATGCCCTCAAAGAGATGGCCGCAGGCGATTCGACAAAGTTCGTCCTGCCCATGGAGATGACTAAACTCATGTCCGGCATCGGCAACGTCATGGGCGGGGCGAGTACTACCGAAGACTAGAAACTAAAGACGTACATCCTCCGTCGTAGCGACTCGCTGTAAACCCACAAAAACGCCGCGTTTTTTACGTTCAAATTCGGGTATGAACACGTTGGATCTCTGTTTGAGAGAAATCGACGAAACACGTATCTTAGTTTTACGCAAAAAACGCCATATCGCTCCCGAATTCGCGTCCAATTGCGAGCAGGATTGCGCCTTTGCCGAAGAAAAAGGACCGCGTTTTCAGATCCTCTGCAGCGGACCATTGCCGCGTGTAATGCAACCTGCGATCCGCATCCAATTGGCACACAGACGCAACCGATTCGCTCCTGCACGATTCGGACAAATACTCGGTATCGTCGACCCGATCCCAACAACACGTAACGACCGCCGATCGATCCCTCATCCTCCAGCCCCTTAACCGACCGCGACCCGGCACGCAACCACGCGATCACCGCGGTGCAGGCGAGCCTGAGGCAACGCGTAAGCCCGACGAATTGGTCCGCACTGACTAACACATCGGTCCGCACTGACCACCGGGATCATCCGTTCCTCGATGGCGGTCTTTGGGGCCGTTCAAGCGATCGATTGGAACCTCCATTGATGCCGAAATTGCATGCGAATCCGGGACGAAAGCTCTTTGAACTTCATCAAAAACAGAAATTGCCGCAAACTTGCCGCATTTTCGGCAGTTTCGCGGCTAGAAGGTCAAAACATGCCGTGACGTGCCGTAAAATGCTGAAATCCTGCTGCTCAACAAGCAAGTTATGGCAAAACTCGGACAACGCGAATTCCCCGAAATCCCTCTCGACGAATCCGTGGAACTCGCACGCCGAATCTTCGACGATCTCGGCGGCGAAGTCCGCAGAGACGGCCTCGCCATCGTTTTGGGCATGTCACCTACCGGAGGGGCCTTTGGAGCCCGAGTCAGCGCGTTGAGGATATGGGGACTAGCTTCCGGCCGCAGCCTAATCTCCCTGACGGATCAAGGCGCTCAGATCGCAAATTGCGATGATATCCACCAAGAAATTGAACTCCTGCGTAGCCTGGCTGCCTCCGTTCCTCTCTTCAACGAACTCCACGAAAAGATCGGCGATTCCAACGTTGATCAGAACGTCTTGGCGGTAACCCTGCAAGAAATAACTAGTGCCGAAATGCACGACGTCACGCGACGTGTAGCGATGATCGAACGAATATTCGGAGGCATAAACGACTTACTCAACGCAGAATCTGACGATAAGCTCGATGGACCGGTCCAACACCAATCAACCACCGACCTCCAACACCCCGAAGCCCTTCCTCATGGTTGGATCGAATTCCGCTACGATGACGGCGCACTCCGAATGCGTGAAACCGTAGAAAACCTAGACGTCCTAATCGGAACCTTGGAAACCCGTCGTAACCGTCTAATCGACGAAGGGCTCACAGATAATCCTTAACCTTCTCTGCTAGACGCTGCGTCATTCCTGGCGTTGACGCCAGCTCGATCTCCGAAGCCTCACGGATCGCTTTCACACTCCCAAAACGCCGCATCAAAGCACGTTTCCGGGAAGGACCGATACCCGGTACAAGGTCTAACGCAGACTTCAACGAAGTCCGCCCCCGCGTCTTCCGGTGATACGTGATCGCGAACCGATGCGCCTCATCCCTAACCTGCTGTAAAACGAACAGCGAAGGTGCGTTCCGTGGCAAACGTATCGGCTCCGAACTGTCCGGCGTGTAAAGTTCCTCTTCCTTTTTCGCAATCGACGCCAACGGAATATCAGCAACCCCAAGTTGAAGCATCGTCGCCAACGCAGACGAGAGCTGTCCCTTGCCACCGTCGATAAGCACCAAATCCGGCGTGATTCCGAACGAATCGCTCGGTTTCGTAGGGTCCGACTCTTTAGCAGCCTTTTCCCGAGCCGCGTTCAAACGCTTGAATCTCCGCGTCAATACCTCGCGCATCGAAGCGAAGTCGTCGTTGCCATCCACCGTGTTGATCTTGAACCGCCGGTACTGCGAAGTTGCCGGCGCGCCGTTCTCGAACACTGACATCGCTGCCACCGACGACGTCCCTTGGATATGAGAAATGTCGAAACACTCGATACGGTAGGGCCGTGCAGAGAGGCTCAACGCTTCCTGCAGATCGTCCAAAGCACGCCCCATCAGGTCCGAGTTGGACTGCCACTTCAATTTCAGCTGTGCAAGCCCCTGTACGGCGTTTTCACGAGCCATATCGACCAGTTTCCGCTTCGGCCCACGCTTCGGAACATTGATCTCCATCTTGGCCCCGCGGCGCTCGGTAAGAAGCTCCTGCAACATTCCAGCATCTTCAACCTCCGTTTGCGTCAAGATCCGACGCGGCATGTGGGGATTCCCTACGATGTAGAACTGTTCGATGAACTTCGCTATGACGTGTGAGTCCGTGTCGTCAAACGTGCCAGCCATGATGAAGTTGTCGCGACCCACCATGCTGCCGCGCCGGATGAAGAAGACATCGATCCACGCCTCGTCGCTGCCTTTTTCGCAAGCGATCACGTCCATATCCTCTTGACCGATCCCCACAACCTTCTGATCCTCATACACGATCTTCATCGCGTTCAAACGGTCGCGCAACGCGGCCGCGCGCTCGAACTCGAGGTTCTCCGCCGCTGCCGTCATCGCCTCTTGGAGTTCCATCACTACCTTGTCCGTGTCGCCCTGTAAGAACGAGATCACCTGGTCGATAACCTTGTCGTACTCCTGCTTGTCCGCGTAACCAGTGCAAGGCGCCACGCAACGCTTGATGTGGTATTCAAGACACGGCCGCTCTTCTTCGCCCGTGATCTTCATCGTGCAGGAGCGGTAGGGAAACAGTTTTTTGAGCAGATCCAGTGTGGTTCGCACCGAGTATGCAGAGGCGTATGGTCCGAAGTAACGTGCGCCGTCGCGCTTGGAACGTCGGCGGGTAAAGTAGACGCGAGGGAACTCGTCGTCCAGATCGACCTTGATGTAGGGATAGGTCTTGTCGTCTTTGAGTCGAGCGTTGAAGCGGGGCTTGTGCTGTTTGATCAAGGAATTTTCGAGCAGAAGGGCTTCCCGCTCGGACTCAGCGACGATATAGTCGAAATCGCGAACCTGCCCGACTAGTCGTTTGGTCTTACCGCGCAGTTTGGTTTCGTTGGAGAAGTATGAGCGGAGACGGTTTCGGAGGCTGACGGATTTGCCGACGTAAAGTATTTGTCCGCTTTTCCCGCGCATAGTGTAGACGCCGGGCTCGCGAGGGACGGCGGCGAGGCGCTCGGCGAAGAGGTCGGCGCGGGTGGGGGAGGCGGTTGTTGGAGTGGTAGACATCAGGATAAGTCGATTTTACGGGGTTGAGTTGGGGTGCGAATGATGTCGACGGTTTGCAGTTTGATGATTACCACGATTCGAGGGGTGCTATTGAGACTAGCCCGCCTAGTCGCATCTCGATTGAGACGGCGTAGCTACGCATGAGTTCACGGCCCATCAACGGTGCAATGCCCTCAATAACGCGCACTGGTTTGAAATCGCCGTCCCACATGACTTCTGCGAGATAGTACCGCACTGATCGCCGATCGCCCGTGGCGGAAGTGATTTCGGTGGTTCCGGGAAATTCTTGCAACCCCAACCTGGCGATTAGGGCGGGTGTCATCACGAGGCTGAAGTCATTGCCGGTATCGACGATGAAAGTAACAAGGTTGACCGCGCCGTCGTGATTTCGAATCTCGAGGTCGACCAGTGGGTACAGATTGCCGCCTAGGACGCGGCCGGTGATCAACTGCCTGGCCTCAGGCGATGGAAATCTGCGATAGCCACCTCGATGTCTTCAACGTCGTCTGGTAAGACGCTTCCGGCTTTGAATCCTGATTTTGCTATCGGAATTGACCAAGTTATGGCATTGGCACGGCGGGCTATCAGTCGGTCGAGAACAGCATCGTCGTGTCCGTAATGTCCGATCTCGTAATCACCGCTGAGGCCATCGATGACGATGTGGCGCCCCTTGTGGGAGTCTTTGTATTTGGGTAGCAGTTCTTCTTTGTAGATCCGTTTGGCGTTCTGAATCGCCTCCTCAAAATCCACTGACGCCCGCCCCGAACCACGTTGCAATATCGTCACAGCGAACCCCTTTGATGACGGAGTATAGCGATGCTTAAAGTATAACGGCTTTGCTAGAGGCTGAACTGGGATGCGGAGGATGTGTCAGGGTTCGGGGTAGTAGACCCATATTGCTTCGCCGATTTTGACGGGATCGTCGGGTTGGAGAGTGATGTAGCGTTGGTGTTCGGCGTTCCAGCGGTAGGCGATTTCGTAGTTATCGGCGGCGAACACGTGATCATTTAAATATGCTGCAACCGTAATTGTTTCATCGTATGAACCGTCGAGTGGCGATCCATGGGCTACCTCGAACTGATGATGGCGATTTTCTGCGGTTATGCCTATGAACTGCCAACCAGTGAACGGGTGATATATGGGGCCGGTTGATCGATCGAGGCCAACCAGAGTAGGCCAATAAAGTTGGATTGGAAGTTGCACGTACTCGGAAGAATATACCCAATAACCATTGTTTTGACGCTGAGGGATGCCAGGCCAGATGGCGCGCAAAAACGGAGAAGATAGCACAGATTGCCACTCGCCATCTCGTTGGGAAGCTGCATGCCATCGACTCGTCCCAGCATGTCCGTACCAGTGATGCGCGTATACGGTCTTGATTACCGTGTGGTCAAAAACATCCCCGACGTCCTGGTAAAAGGGATAGGGAGTTGCAGGGAGCGAAATCGCGTTCCAGCCCGGATATAGGTTTAAAACGAATGGATCGCGTTTATCCGAAACGATTTGAGTGTCGAGAACCTCGAACGTAAATTCGAAATTCACCGAGTTGCCAGCGGCATCAGACGCGTCAACGGAGACGTGTCGAAGTCCGGGCGTGAAGTCTTCGAAAGATTCGTTGCGCCAAAGCACCCAGCCGTTGCTTGTATCTGCGAACTCCTTGATGGCCGGGATGCCATTGTAAGTGAGAGAGTTTAAAGCGACCGTTGTTGTTTCTTCGAACTCGACATAAACGAAATTCCTCTCGAAAATATCGTGTGTAACCGATTGGTCCTTTGGGAATATCCGTCCTCCACCTCGTTCTAACGGCGATTTGAGTACGGTGTCTAGGGTGAAGTTAGCGGTTGCAGTGTCCCAGTTGTTTACTTGTCCTAGGTTTTGGTCTTCGGATTGCGCGGGTTGTGCTACGGCGGTTAGGAGCCCGTCGTTGAGTTTGTAGGGTGCCTCGGTTGAGTTGCGCCATTGGAATGTCCATGACATGGCACCGGTGGCGGTCATGGTGTGTGTTGCTAGTGTGATGTCGTTCTCGTGCTCGCCGCAACGATAGTCAAAGTTGGCGGCTTGGACTTCGTTGAGTTGGCCGGTCAGATTGGCGATGAAGTCGTCGATGTTGCGTTCAACGGTTTCGCCGTCAACAGTTGCAGTCCATCGAATGTCATCGCACACGACGGAGATGCGCGGCGGTTCCTGCAATGGTTCGTCAGAGGTTACGGTGATGTCGATCTTGTCTCTAGTGAGGCGGTCTGGGCCTTCGTCGCCAGTGCCTGTACCGGAACCGCCGCTGAGAGTCATGGTGATGGTTGGGGGGATTTCGACGGTTTGGGCACTTGATTGCTCCGAGGTGATGAAAAGCGTTGCAGTGAGAGCAATCAGCGTCGTGATTGTTAGGGAGGTACGGGACATGACCTGGTGGTAAGAGTTGGAGATCGAGTGAAATTTAACGGGTCGAAATTCGTAAGGATGCGACTCGCATAAGGTCGTTGCAACCACTTATGGGCAGCAGTGAGATTGCAAGGCATGCTTCGGGCATCGCTTGCGAGTGCCGTTTCGCTTGCTCGCGTCCCTTTTCGCACTGCGAAAGGGCGGTGTTGGCTACAAAACGATTGTGAAAACCGTTAGGGCGATGACAATTCCGGCTGCGAGGATGCCCATTTTGCGGATTTCGCGGGGGAAGGTGCGGGCGTATACCTCGGAGCGGGTGCGTTGCGTCCGGCGTGCTCCGCCAGGACTCTGCCTGGCGGCGGCGGAGGTTGCGGCTAGGACGGGCGACGGCTCTGCGATGGCGGTGTTTTCAGTTTCCGGCTTGTTGTCGGTCTGACTTCGACCTGTGGGTTGCTCGGTTTGGACGAACACGTTGGGGCGGCGTCCTGAGCGGCGTCGGTTTCTGTTGCGAGGTGGCATGTGAGGGTTGCGTTGGTTTTGGTTGATTTCTGGTCGGGCGTTTCTCCCGCCGTCCCTGTGGATTCCGGCTTTCGCCGGAATGACATTAGTGTGCGCGGGATTGACGTTAGTGTGTGTGCGGGAATGGCGGGATGTGTTGTTTCGATTCTAGATGACAGCTAGAGTTTGCCGTCGTCGTCGAGCGATTCGGCGGCTAAAACTGTCGCTCTCGCGGCGTATGAGATGGTGACGTCGGAAGTGTTGAACATGAAGTGGTAGAGGAACGGGTCGATCGGGCTTGTGCCGAATGCTTTTTCGAAGTAGCGGTGCTGTGCGGCATCCGAGTGGGTGATGAAGTCTCGCGCTTCGTCCATAGAGATGTTTTCGCGTTCGGCTACTCTCTTGGCGCGGTCTTCGATTCTCCCTACAACACCGACGCGTACGACATCGTTGCGTTCTCGAAGGATTGCGGCTCCGCCACGACTGAGGATTACGATGTTTCCTTGGTCGGCGACATCTTCGATGACTTCACGCGTCGTGGCGATGAATCGCTCATCGTCGACTTCCTCGGCAGTAGTATGAGGTTCTTCCTCGTATTCGCTGTATTGGCGTGAGATGAGGTCTTCGACGCCGGGTCCGAAGTAGGGGTCACCGCCCATTCCGGCGACGGCGGATCGTTCGAGTACGCGTTGGACGCGTAGAGCCAACCGGTTCACCAATGAAGGCACGCGACGCTCTTGGTCCACAAGGGCGCGCATCGTGGCGTTTACGCGGCGAGCGATCTGGGCAAGGATCAAGCGGTCGACAAAGTCGATCTCCAGCTCACGTGCCACTAGTCGCCCAAGATCGGGCGCACCGGCTCCTACTCGGCCTTCGACGGTGATTATTGGCATAGCCGCTCCTTCTCCGTGTCCTGTTCGTGTTCGCAGGATGCATTGTTGATCCGCCGTGGTTAAAACGGTGGTTGTTCTCCATTATCGTTTGATACGCAAATCACGGCAGGATCCGAGATTCAAGCGTATTACCATCAACAAGGTTGACCGACTTTGTCAGTCAACGTTTGAGCCGAAAACCGGAATTTCGAGGGCAAATCCGTCGGATGCCAGCTGGAGCGCTAACCTCACAGCGCTGGCGCGAAAAAGCGCCAGTGACGTTTACCCCGGAGAACCGGCCTGTCGTGGGATACGACGGCGTAGTCGCATCCACACACACGCTTGGGTCCGCGGCGGGAGCCGAAATTATGGCCGCCGGCGGCAACGCGATCGATGCCGCTATCGCCACCCTGTTCGCATTATCGGTCGTCGAACCCATGAAGATGGGCATCTACGGCGCTGGTTTCATGAATGTCCGTCTCGCCGACGGCAGACGACTAGCGATAGACAACTACTCTCAAGCGCCGGCCGCGGCAAAAATGGATATGTTCACGCCGGTTTCCGATGAGTGGCCGAACTACATGCGGGCCCGTGGCGACCTCAATCAGACCGGGGTACTAGCGTCCGGCGTGCCTGGCGCGCTTAAAGCGTGGTGTGAGTTGCAGTCAGACTTTGGGAAACTCTCGCTACCAGAAGTTATGGCTCCCGCGATCAGTTACGCAGAGAACGGGTTTCGAGCCACGGAACATTATTGCAAGTTCGTAGAAGACAATTCCGATGCTCTTCTCGGCTACGCTGCAAGTGCAAGTATTTTCATGCCACGCGGAACGGTTCCAAACCCAGGTGATCTGGTCGTCCAGCGAGACCTCGCCAGCACACTCAAAAGGATTGCTTTGGAAGGGCCGGGCTATCTTTACGGCGGCGAGTTAGGTCACGAGATAGTTCGTTATTCCCAATCGAACGGCGGCATCATCTCCATGGCGGATCTGATCGGCTACCAAGTCCGTCGGGCCGATCCGATCGCCGGCACGTATCGCGGATACACCTTGACCGGGCCGCCGCCTTCCGCCGCTGGTGGGCTGCACCTCATCGAGTTCTTAAATGTGATGCAGCTGCGAGACATCGGTGGTATGGGGTTTGGTCGCGGCGCGACGATACACCTGATGGCGGAGGCGATGCAGTTGGTCTTCGCCGATCGAAATCGGTATCTGACCGATCCTGAGTTTGGTGAAATCCCCTTCGATCGCTTGCTCTCCGATTTCCACGCCCGCGAGTTGATGAGCCAGGTATTGCCAAACACGGTGATGCCCGAATTGCCGACACCCAAACTGGCTGAATCGGACAATACATCGCATGTAACAACCGCTGACCGAGAAGGCAACGTCGTCGCTGCGACGCAGACCATCAATCACATCTTTGGCTCGAAGGTCGTCGTGCCGGGCACTGGCGTTTTGTTGGACAACACGATGTCGAATTTCGATCCACACCCCAACCAAGCGAACTCAGTTGAGCCGATGAAGCGCGTAGCGAGCAGCATGGCGCCAGTTATCGCTTACAAGGGTTCGAGACCCGCGTTCGCCTTGGGTCTGCCCGGAGGAATTCGCATCTGGACTTCGGTAGCGCAGGCGATCATGAACATCGTGGACCACGGAATGACCCCGCAAGAGGCGGTAGAAGCACCTCGA
This sequence comes from Dehalococcoidia bacterium, assembly GCA_965203505.1. Lineage (GTDB taxonomy): Bacteria > Chloroflexota > Dehalococcoidia > Lucifugimonadales > Lucifugimonadaceae > Bin127. Next base: position 1,833,533 of record OZ241880.1, on the reverse strand, counting down.
ATGTTTACGCAAGGTCAGGAAGTTGAACTCGAGCAGGAATTCGGGTCGGAAACGGCCGATTCACTGCGGAACCTCGGGCACGACGTGACGATGGTGAACAATGTGGCGGGCGGTATGAACATCATCGAATTCGGCGACGATTCTTCGCTCGCTGGATCTTCGTGCTGGCGTTCGGACGGTGGCACAGTGGCGGTCAGCCGAGGCATTGCGCGAGACGGCGTCGGATTGACCGTGATTGAACCGAGTAACGGTTCCGCCGTTGGAAACTAGACCTGCCAGAATCCGAATGTTGGCCGAAGTGATGAAGGCGCGTTCGGATCGGTTCGAACTGGTCTGCGCCGAGTCTGGGGCCGTCGCGGATAGACCGTCAGTTAGACAGGTGTATAGCGAATGCGGCGGAATCTACGACATCCGGTATTTCAACGCTTCTGATGCGGTCAACGGGTTGCCTTTGGCATCGACCACACTTTCCGTAGACCTCGGACAAGGCAACACGCCTTTGGTGTTGTTGGACGTTGTGGCGAGGAGCATCGGCATCTCAAAATTAGCTGCTAAGTTGGAATTCTGTTCGCCTACCGGTTCGTTCAAAGATCGGGGAAGCGCAGTTTTGATTTCGGCAGCGGTCGAGGAGGGTATAGGTGAGTTTGTAGAAGACTCTTCTGGCAACGCTGGGGCTTCGATGTCTGCCTACGCCGCACGCGCCGGCATCAAAGCGCACATCTTCGCACCTTCGACTGCTGCGGCTGGCAAGTTGGACCAGATACGGATATTTGGTGCAGAATTGCACCTGATCGACGGCCCAAGACAAGCAGCAACCGATGCGGCGGCAGAATTCGCCGAAGAGCATGCCACCACGTATTTGTCACACGCATTGAGCCCGTGGTTTGCTGAAGGCGTCAAAGCGATGGTGTCGGAGATTCAACTCGCCGGATTCGATGCAACGGACATCGTGGCGCCCGCGGGCAACGGCGCGCTATTGATCGGAAGCTACGCCGGCTACCATGACGCAGATCGACCGCGCATCCACTGTGTGCAATCGGAAGCGGTTCAACCTCTAATTCGGGCGATTCAAGGCGAGCGATGGGATGCTCACGAAGCGCGCCCAACTATGGCGTCAGGGATTTCCGTAAGCATGCCGCCGCGCGTTTTGCAAGCGGCGCGTGCGGTGGTTGATTCCGGCGGCTCGGCAGTTGCGGTTACAGACGCTTCGATGTTGAAGTGGCAACGGCGCTTAGCCGAAGAGGCCGGCATTTTTTGCGAGGTCACGTCGGCAGCCGCGTTTGCGGGACTGGAACTGCTGGTTCGTAGCGGTTGCATCGGCCACGACGCGAGAGTTGTTGTGCCCGTGACCGGTTCGGGGCTGAAAGAGCCTTTATGAGTGCCACACAACTCCGGTCGCGCGGCAATTGAGGTCATTTCCATGACCAAAACCGGCCCCAACGTGATTTTCCCTTGTCGATGGAGTGACCGAGAAATTCTTCGAGCTGAGGCCTAAACATCACAGTCCGGGAGCCCACCTGTGCGTTTTCGTCCAAAACTGTCGACGGAACACTTTCCCAATCGAAAGGGCGTCTCCCGAAATTGTCAGTCTGTTCCCAAACAATGATTTTTCCGTCCTGTTCTATCCACCCTTCGACCGACTCTTCGTCATTGGTCCGACGTTCGGGGTGAAGCAAGTTCCTTAACTGTTCTTTGATCCTGTCGTGCCGCTGATCCGTGTACTCTGCCCAGTCCATACGCTCGCACCACGCCGGCAGTGGATCTTCGGAACATTCGTCGAGGATGGCAACCAAGATCTCCGACGAAAGGTCAAGCCAATCGACGGGCAATTCACCAGAAGGCATGTTATCGAATACGTCCGACAAGAATCGTTTGTAAAGTTGCCCCGATCTGATACCTTTACGAACTTCCTGAACACTTTTCTGCAATTTTTGCCGCTCGGTTTCCTTGTATTGAGGGAGTGCTGCTGTGGTATAGACCATCAAACAGCGTTTAACGATCTCGTCCGGGTAAGATTTCTGGTCTGCGTTCATTGAAACGACGTAACATCCGTGTTCATCGAAATCGGACAACCGCTCTTCTTTGATGATGTCGTAGGCGTGTTCCCTCAAAGCCGCTCGACTCACATCATCGAAAACCAGCGGATGCCTTTTGAATGCGACCTCAACACTCCTCAATCTAGCTCTTGTGAAATCTTGCTTAGAGATCGTATGGGCAGCACCAAACATTGAGGTCATGAGGGTGTCGATCAAACTTGTCTTGCCACAATTCGCCTTACCGTAAACGATGGCGAATCTCGGGTACTTGATAATGTCTTCGTCTCGGATCAGTGCAAGAGACCTAACGTCGCACATGAATGGAGAAAAGTAAAGCCACGCCCATAGCATGAAGAAATCGCGCTGAAGTTTGGCTACGTTGCCTTCGAACGTTTCTTCGAAGTTAGCGAAGTAAGTCATCATCGATTTGACTTCTGACTTGACTCCATCGATCGACCAGTCCAAAGCGAACGGTTTTCGAGAAAGGACGGCGGTGCGCTTGGATCGGTCGATACTGAAGAATCGATGGTCAACTTCCTCTGAGGATTTCGCAAGCCTGATACTGCTGATCTCTCGCTTCACCTCGGGTGTGATTCGCTGCCTGCCTCGTCGCATGGGAGGGGCGACTTTGGATACGTGAGGACTGATTGCAGCCGCTACCTTTTCGATCCGATGGGCTTGAATACCGATTTTCATTTCTTCGGCGTCGGGCCGATCGATTACCAAAATCTCCTTTTGATTGGCGATGACTGGTGTTTCATCTAGCTCAATCCGTGCTTCCTGGATCTGTTCTTCGGGTAGGGATATCTCCGCTGAAGCAATATCCTTAATCGTTTCGTACATTTGTGAATAGTGTGACCAAGCATCATCATCCTCTTCGAACATGACGAGCGTTTCGGGTTGTTTGCCAGAGAACGCTAGTTCGGACAGGTTCGCTGAACCCACTATCACGCGAGTAGACGATCCATTGTCCTTACTCAACAGATAGAGCTTGGCGTGTGCCGTCTGTCTCGTGACAACTCTAAACCTAGCCCGGCCAGCGCGAACCTCGGTCAGAATTCGCGTGTGCCTTTCGTCCTTTAGACCCTTGATCGCCGCACGCACATCGCCAATCGCGGTTTGCTGAAACGCCAGCAAGTTCTTGAGCTCGTGTAGCGTTGATTCACACCCGAACACGCATTCGAAAAAGCGAAACTCTGAATTGTCGAGCATTCTGACTATCGTCGCAGCACTCGCAGAGTACGTTAGCACCCGAAGAGTGTCAAAGCCGTCAAACAAAGACCAATTGAACGGAATCTCGTGTTCAAAACCAACGACTGCTACACGCAAGCCGCTACCATCGTCCAACCTTAATTCCTGCTGATCGTCTGGATTTGTTCCGATAACTCCAAGCATGCCGTGGGGAGGGACCAACGAAGTCAATCTACAGCTGGACTCATCTCTTAGTGTTCCATAGCAGGCAACACACGACGGTTTTACCCCTCCAGAATCTCGGGGATATCGAGGTGCGTCGCGTCGGGTAGGTCCCCGCATGTCGCGACTTGAGAGAATGTGCCACCCGGTATGGAAACGGCAATCGAGTGGTTCCCGTCAAGAATGGTGGTGATGTGCCGATCGGGCAACACTGTCTCCGAGACGCCACCGATAGCGGGATCGAGGGTCGCTACCCACTTGAATTCGTCCAGATTTCGCCAATTTTCACACCTGCCATTGCGGATGCTGATCTGTTGGATCGTGCCCGGCGCCGGTACGACGGTCACTTTCAAGCTCATGCCTCGTTCAGTCTGGGCAACTACCCCGGCACCTTGTTGGGCGAAGCCCTGCAACCCGATGTTGAAGCCGATTTGAACCTTGCCATCGTCTTCGTCTTGAACAATCGTAGGTGTCGGCGTGATCGACATCGTTCCAGGTGTGGCGGTCGGTAACACGATTGCCGTGGGTTCTGCATCGTTGCTGCACGCAAACGCGAGTACCCCGAACGACGCGCCGAGCATCGATAGAAGCACGGCTCGGATGAAAATTGCAAGGTTGATCTTGAGCATGGGATTTGATTCTATTTCTAGGCGCTGGCTTCATCGAAAGCTTCGGAGAATCCGTCGAGCGAACCGTGAAGAACCGCATCATCCACGCAGTAAGACGCTCTGAAGTATCCTCCCATGCCGAATCCGATGCCCGGAACCACCAAAACTAGCTTGGATTTCAATAATTCGACGAATGCGACATCGTCGGTCATCGGGGACTTCGGGAAGAGGTAGAACCCGCCGTCGGGGCGATTTGTTTGGTAACCGATTTTCGTCAAGCCCGAGTAGATTATGTCGCGTTTGCGACGATATTCGGATATGTCCACGGTCGCACGTTGGAGGTTGGTTACGACACGTTGCATGATCGCCGGCGCGTTGACGAACCCCAACGTCCGAAGCATGAACACGCAGGCATCCATTAAGTCGACCCGTCCGGGGTCGGCGGGGTTTAACGCAAGATACCCGATCCGTTCGCCCGCTAGACCGAGGTCTTTCGAGTGCGACGTCGCAACAATAGTCCGTGGATGGTGTTCGAAGACGAACGGGTATTCAGCATCTGTGTAGATGAGTTTTCGGTATGGCTCATCCGTGATGATGTAGATCTCGGTTCCGAACTGGGATTCGGCGGCCTGAAGCACCCGTCCGATCTCCGCAATCACCGATTCTGGGTAGATCACTCCGGAAGGGTTGTTCGGCGAGTTGATGATGATGGCCCGGGTACGTTCGTTAATCTGCGAAGAGAGCGACTCCAAGTCTGGCATGAAATCAGGTGCCGACTGTGCCTCACGATAAACGCCGTTCGCGTGCTGAACGTAGAAGATGTACTCGGCGAAATACGGCGCAATGATGATCACCTCGTCGCCCGGATCTAACAGCGCGCGAAGCGCAACATTGATCGCTCCGGCGGCACCCACGGTCATCAATATGTCGGTGGCTTGAAACTCGGTGCCGGACTCTTCAGTTAGCGCCTCGGCGACGGCGGCGCGGGATTCGATGAATCCGGGGTTCGGCATGTAGCGATGCAAACCCATATCTGGTTCATTCGCAATTTCTGCCAGCGCTTGTTTGAACTCAGGAGGCGGCTCCAACAGCGGGTTTCCCAATGACAGGTCGAATACGTTATCTGCGCCATGCACAGTCTTGAGTTCCATCCCTTCCTCAAACATCCGACGAATCCACGAACTCTCTTGCATCTGCTGTCGTGCCAGTTTTGAGATTGCCATACCGAGTTCTTTCTCCGTGAGGAAAGTGGGGACTTCAACCGCGCCGGCGATTGCTGCGTCGTCTGCGACGGACCGTTGGTCGGCCAACGCGTCGGCGACGTCGCTCTTCTGATTTTCCTTCGTCATCTCGTGGTGCAAACATTCGCGCCAAGAAACCTGGTCCGCCGCTGTTGGGGATCACGACGACGTATGTCCCGGCCATCTTGTCGTGCCATCCCTGATGATTCTTGTCGAACGCAACCCAAATGATGCCGATGCCAAAAGTGATGGTGGCAACGAATCTTCCAACTACCTCGCGCGGTATCGCAACTGCGACTCCGGGTTTGTTCCCATCTTCATCGACTACAGAGATGCCAGCCACCCACTTGCCGATCGTCCGCCCAAAAATACCGGTTGGAACGATGAAGTAAGCGAGGAAGATGAAAACGTCAATGATTCCGGATTGGATGTTCGAAATATTGAAGATGCCTTCGCTGCTGCCGAAGACTGGTCCTACGACGAAGATCACCATCAACAGGATCCCAATATCGATGGCGAAGGCATAGAGACGGCGTAGAGGTCCCGCAAACTGGAGATCCGAGTTTTCGATAGATTTGGATTCGTCCGAATGGTCAGACGGTGTCGGTTGTTCTGATCGAACAGGTTCACTAACGATTTGAGGATCGTCGGTCTGATCTGGACGTGATCGGTGTCTGCGTCGAGAAGTGGTCATCGCAAGCGTTAGAGATTGTATCGCTTGGTGGCGATTGGACTTACACTAACAACCGCTGATCGAAAATCGACGAACGGAGCGAAAATGGGCAGGCTCGAAGGAAGGACGGCATTGATCACGGGCGCAGGCTCGGGTATCGGTGCGGCGTGCGCGGAATTATTCAGTGCCGAAGGCGCTAACGTTTTCTGTGCCGATCTTGAATTGGGGGCGGCGCAGGCGGTTGCCGAACGCATCAACCAACGCGGCGGGTCCGCCGACGCTGGCAAAGTCGATGTGACCAGCAATCTCGAGTGCAATCTGTTGGTCGGAGAAGTACTCCACCGTTTCGAAGGGTTGGACGTCTTGGTGAACAGCGCCGGAGTCACCCCGCGTAAAGCGCCACTCGATTGGGATTTCGAGAAGAGGTGGGACTGGGTAATCGACGTGAATTTGAAAGGTACGATGCTGATGTCACATGCGGCATTAAAGTTCATGCTCGAAAACCAGTACGGCTCGATTGTGAACTTGGCATCGATAATCGGCTTGGTCGGCTATTCCGAGGGCATGAGCGATGGGTTCAACCCGTATCCACACTCCAAGGGTGGTGTAGTGCAGATGACCCGCGACATGGGTGTCGCTTTCGCCAAACAGGGCGTACGTGTGAACGCTCTTTGTCCCGGTTTCACCTACACCGCTCTGACGAAATCGCTGACCGACGATGACGATACGCGGTTGCGTCTTGAATCACTGCACCCCATGGGGAGGCTCGGCGAACCGATTGAGATCGCATATGCTGCCCTTTACTTGGCTTCGGACGAGTCATCGTTCGTCACGGCGTCGATGCTGCCGGTAGATGGTGGTTACACGGCAGGTTAGTCGACAGACCTACCTAACGATTTCGGATCGAGAAACGACGGAGGCAATTGCATTGGGTCGATTAGATGGAAAGGTAGCGCTGATAACTGGTGGCGGAAACGGTATCGGCGAAGCGGGGGCGAGGTTATTCGTCGATGAAGGCGCAGAGGTTGCGATAGCCGACTTGAACGCCGACGGTGCCGAACGAGTCGCGGCTGAGATCAACGAAAATGGGGGAACTGCGACCGCGATTCAGGTGGATGTGACCGATAACGACAGCTGCGCCTCCGCTGTGGATGCCGCAGTTGACCGATTTGGCAGCGTTGACATCTTGGTGAATAGTGCGGGTGTGGGATCGCGGAGCGCGATGGACATGACCTACGAGGAGCGTTGGCAGTTCGTTATCGACGTAAACCTGAAAGGAACGGTCCTGATGGCGCGGCATGCCGTTGAGCAGATGAAGGAGCAGGGCGGAGGTGCCGTCGTAAACATCGCGTCGATCCGCGGTCTCATCGGCTATCCGGCATTCATCACCGACGGTTTCAATCCGTATCCGCATTCCAAAGGCGGCGTCGTAAACGCCACTCGGGATATGGCGATCGGACTTGCGAAGTCGAACATCCGAGTTAATGCGGTGTGTCCGGCGTTCACAAACACTGACATGACACGCGGAACACGAGATAATCCGGAGATCTACGATCAGATCGTGGCGATGCATCCCATAGGTCGATTTGCGCAACCAATCGAGATCGCACGGGGAATTCTCTTTTTGGCGTCGGACGAGGCTTCCTTCATCACCGGCACGTGCCTCGTGATCGACGGCGGGTTCACCGCACAATAGACAGCTAGCCTTCGAACCTGCTGGCTGTCGACGCAACTCACCTTCTGCGGGGGGTTGCCAAGATGGTGCTCAGGCTGTAGCCCCTGCGAGTTCGTTGGTCACCGTCGCACCGTTGCCGAGCGAAGCCATGCTGGGCTTACCCTTTACATCGAATACTTCGTCGGCGCTCGCGATGATCCAAGGATCCGCCTCGTAGACCACGTTGCGGTCCTTGCCGTGATAGGGTAGCAAGTCGAGGACGTGACGGATCGAATTGATCCTCGCCCGCATCTTGTCGTCCGATTTGATGACGTACCAAGGCGCGAAATCCGTGTGCGTGTGGTAGAACATCGCAAGTTTCGCCTCGGTGTAATCGTCCCACCGATGGTACGAAGCGAGGTCGACGGGGCTCAACTTCCACTGCTTGAGAGGGTCCCTCTGGCGGCGCTTGAATCGACGTTCCTGTTCAATCCGACTCACGGAAAAGTAGAGTTTGATGATGCGGATTCCCGAATTGGCCCACATCCCTTCCACCAACGGCGTCACTCGCAGGAATTCGTCGTACTCTTCTTGTTCGCAGAATCCCATGACCTTTTCGACACCGGCCCGGTTGTACCAGGACCTGTCAAAAAGTGAGATCTCACCGGCAGTAGGCAAATGCCGGACATATCGCTGGAAATACCACTGTCCCGCCTCTTCGACGGTCGGTTTTTCCAGAGCGACAACCTTTGCTCCACGCGGGTTTAGATGCTCCATGAAGCGACGGATCGTGCCGCCTTTACCCGCAGCGTCGCGACCTTCGAAGATGATCACTACCTTTTCGCCTGTGTCGCGAACCCAATTCTGCATCTTGACCAGTTCGATCTGAAGCGGGAACTTGTGTTCGTAATATGCGTCCAAGCTGATCTTGCGCTGGTAGGGATACGCGCCTTCTCGGAAAAACTCGCACCGTTCCTCGGAACTTAGATTGTCTGGATTGACTGGCGCACGGTAGTTTCGCAGTTTCCCGCGCGTCATATCGTCTTCAAACGCATCACCGTACTTCGTGGTGTAGAAGCCGTGGGCACGCTCGCTCTTTGAACTCTTGTAGTTGGTTGGGCGTTCGTGTGTCATTGGAAACGCTCTCGATTTTTGGCAGACTGTCCCTCAAGTGGTTACCAATATATCAGCGTTCATATTGAAAACGTTTGAACCAAATGCTCATTAACGAACGCCAGTTAATTCAGGTCATGAGGGAGTTACACGGCATCGAAGCGATCCGGTGAGACGATCGAGGGAACGTCGTCACCGTCGACAATGTTCGAACCCAACCATTCTGCCATCAACGCGGAGAGGAGTATTCCCTTCTTGCCAGCGCCGTTAGCGTAGTACAGACCACCGATGATGCTAGACGGGCCGACGATTGGGAAACCATCGGAGGCAACGGGCCGAAGGCAGGCGGTTGCTTTGGCGACGCGGGATTCGGAGAGGGTCGGGATGTAACCAGTGACACCATTCCAAATATGCTGTTGACCTTCTTCAGTGACGTTTCGATCAAACCCGCGGTCCCACTCATATGTGCCCGCCCAAACTGTGCCATCAGGTTTGCGGCCAACATTAAATCCGTTGAATCCGACGCGGTTTCGTAAGTCGTCGCCGTCACGTTCTAATCGGAGTATTTCGCCCTTGATCGGTTTGATCGGAAGTGCGGGTATACCTCGAACGTTCGAAACCCAAGGCCCAGTCGCGGCAACCACGATTGGTGCGTCGATGCGGTCGCCACCTTCGAGCACGAGGCTCTGGATCGCTCCCCCGATGATGACGACTTCGGCGACTTGACCGATTATGAATCTGGCTCCCATGCGCTTAGCTTGCTCCGCCACAGCAACGGTGAATGTGAGGCTGTCGAGTTCCCAACCCGCACTCACTATCGAAGCTGCGATCATGTCACAACGAACGGCCGGTTCTAGAGCATCGATCTCGTGAGGACCGATCATTTGTGCTTCGAATCCGTTGGTCCACATCCACGCAACTTCACGTTCCAATCGCTCAGCAGTTTCTTCATCGGCAGCGAGCGAGAGCGAGGTGACCCGTTGCAACTGCCAATCTTCACGCCCTTGAGGTTTCAACTCTTCGTAGAGGTCGATGTGTTTTGATATGGCGGTCCGGTAATGATCGGTCATTGGGCCTGGCACACCACTACCAAAATGGGCAGATAGGCCGCCCCATGCGTATGCGGATGCGTTGGAGGCGATACCGTCACGTTCGATCACCAGCGGTCTCAAGCCCCGTTTGGCTAGCTGTAGAGCCGTTGCGCAGCCGACAGCACCTGCGCCGATGACAACGGCGTCGGCAGTATGGATTGAGTTCAATTCACGATCCCGGTTGAGATTCAGAGTTCAATTCTCGTGAACTGAATCATATCTTGATGATTTTTAAGTCTCGCCGTTTGCAAGGCCGCATTCAGGCAGAGCGACGACGAACGTCGCACCATTGCCGATGTCGCTGATCACCGAGATTTGACCGCCATGCGCTTCGACGAGCCGCTTAACGATTGTCAACCCTAAACCGGCACCGCCCGTCGTACGGGGTCCGAGAAGTGTCTACGCGATAGAACTGATCGAAAATCAGCGCAATATCCGCTTCGGGGATTCCGTCTCCCTGATCGCTGACACTGATCTGCACAGGGCGGTCTCCTTCGACCCGATCCACCCGCACGGTGACCAGGGAATTGGGAGGTGAGTGTTGGATGGCGTTTTCGATCAAGTTCTGGATGACTTGAATCATTCTGGTTCGGTCGATTTTGACGAGCGGTAAACTGTCAGCGATTTCGGATACCACCTCGACTCCATCATCCATTGCTCGAGGTTTAGATGCTTGCACCACATTTTCCAAGATAGTTTCGATTCGATCGGGGAACATTTCTAATTTCAGTGCTCCCGCATCTGCTACCGCCAATAGTTGAAGGTCTTCGACTAGCGTTGATAGATGCAAGGTCTCCTTGTGGAGGGTGTCTATCGTGTCGGTGTCTGGTTCAATGACCTCATCTTTTACGGCCTCCAGATAGCCGCGAATATTCGTCAACGGGGTGCGAAGTTCGTGAGCGATGTCGGCCGTCAATCGTCTGCGACGCGTCTCGGCCGCTTCGAGCTCCGAAGCCATCGTGTTGAACGCAGATGCGAGTTGACCGATCTCTCCGCGGTGATTTCGCCGGATCCGTTGATCAAGTTTGCCTTTTCCGAGCTGCTCCGCCGTTTCGGTCAACTCTCGCATAGGTGCAAATGCGCGCCGCGTAAAGAAGGCGATGATCAGAATCCCTGCGATGCCTCCGGCAATGCCGCTAACCATCAGTGATTTCTGGAACTCGTCTTGCAACGCACTTAGTTGTGGTTCTACCGAGAGTTCGTTCACTGCTTCATCCAACAACGCCAACGATTTCTCGGCACCATCTTCTGCGTTTCGGACGACGACCTCCACATCAGGTGCCGGTTCATCGACAACTGCGACAGTAGGCTCAAACGTCAACTTCGCGTGCGGTCTATCATCGATTTCGCTTAAATCGTCGACGACTCTGATGGGCTCGTCAAAGGCCAACCAAACTTGGAGAGCCGAGCGCTTCTCCACGCTCGGTTTAGCGAAGACCACCTTTCCGCTGATTTGCCGCCCCAACTCCAGCGGAACCGCTCTAAGCCCCGACTGCGTTTTGAAGCGATCCGATTCTTTTTGGAATCTACCTTCGGAATCAGTCGGAAAGACGTGCGAGTCCGCAACGACGAAGCCTTTGTCGTCAACTACTGCCACCCGTTGCGAAAAGAGATGCGCAACCTGTTGGACCGAATCCTGCAGATGAGACAAATCTTGGTCGAAGTCGTAGACATCTTGGAGCAAGGCTCGAGCCCGTTCTTCTTGAAACCGATCGACTCGCTCGCCATATCGCTCTATCACGACGCGTGTGTTGACCGTCGCCCAGACACTGACTGCGAAGAGACAAACCGCGAGGGACGCGGCGAATCCGATGACCAGCCGGAACTGTAGTGTATGTGTCCATTCACGCAGCTTCAAAGCGGTACCCAACTCCGTAAACCGTTTTCAAGTGTCGTTCGCCGATCGTGACCTTTTCGAGTTTTCTGCGCAGGTTCGATATGTGCGTGTCTACCGTTCGATCAAAGCCGTCGAACTCATAGCCAATGGCATTCTCGATGATCTGATCGCGGCTCACAGTGCGACGATTCGCATTCATAAAGTACACGAGCAACCGATACTCCGTCGGCGTCAACGTAAGTTCGTTGCCATCGACATGGACTGTTCTGGATTCGAGGTCGACGAGATATCTTCCGATCGAAATCTCGCCATGATGCTGCTCTTTGATGTCCTTTTCGCGAACCGACCGGCGCAGTACGGCACGTACTCGCGCCATCAATTCGCGCGGACTGAATGGTTTGATGACGTAGTCATCGGCGCCAAGATCGAGACCTGCGAGCCGATCCTCCTCGTCGACTCGAGCGGTGACCATGATGATTGGCACATCGGAATCGAGGCGTAATTCTCGACAGATATCGCTTCCATCGATCCCCGGTAGATTCAAATCCAGGAGGATCAGAGAAGGGTCTTCAGAACGGGCCAAGTCCAATCCCGTAACGCCGTCGTGCGCTGTTACCGCCCGAAAGCCCTCGTGGGCCAAATAGAGGCGTATCAGTTGCGAGACCGATTCGTCGTCTTCGATTACTAGGATGGTCTGTTCCCATTGGTGCGTTAGCGTTGTCATGCTGAAAGCGGTTAGTCCAACGGTTCGTGTTTGCCGTCAACGGCTGATTCCAATTTTCGCCTTGCAATGGTTGAGAAAATGACAAGATCGACGTCAGACGGAAAAGTGAATTCATCGATCTATACGAATTTCAACTGGCGTTTAGTTTGCAGATTAGAATCTCGTTAGAGAAATCAACGCGCCTTGTCGCTGCGAACGAGCGACTCGGAAGCAAACCCGCGATATCCAGTTCGACACAATTCGACTGATCCGAACCTGAACTCAATATGGGCCGCAACGGCAAGATAAGGCGCGCGCCGGGATTCGCTGACAGGGCTGGACGAGATTTCGAAAGCCTTGATTCGGCTGTGCGAAATGCGCGCGAGGTCTTATACGCGTGCGGCTATCAACCCATCGAGACTCCCCTGATAGAGCAGACGGAGTTGTTCCTTCGCCGGTCTGGTGGGTTGCTGTCGAGCCAGATGTTTGACTTCACTGCGCCAGACGGCAGCGATATCAGTTTGCGACCTGAATTGACCGCTCCGGTGATTCGCTACGCGTTGGAACAGCAGGCCGGGCCTCTGCCTCTTCGTTACCAGTATGCATCTCCTATCTTCCGCTACACGGAACGACCATTTGACGCACCGCCGAACTCGGTTCCCAGCAAGCGCCAGTATGTACAGGCAGGTGCAGAACTGATAGGCGCGCCACAGCCTTCAGCAGATGGCGAGATCATTGCTACGGCGTATGAGTTGGCGCGACGGCTCGGTGTCGAAAAAGTTGTGGTTAGGATCGGTCACGTCGGGTTGATCTGGGAAACCCTTGAGTGCTTTGATCTTTCCGAACGCGCGAAGCTCTTTCTCGCCAACAACGTTTCAGAGTTCGCGGACGGCGACGATGGCGGCATTTCGGTTGAAGCCGAGGCGGTGCGACTCGGATTGATGCCGTCGCAAGGGCAACAAAACGTTGAGACACAAACTTCGGCGGCTGAGTTGTTGACCCGCCTCGCGTCAGGCTCCGTTCAATTACCGAGAGCGACGGAACAGACATCGAGAACCGCAGAGGACGTGGTTGGAGGTTTGCGGCGAAAGCTTGCGAGCGGTGAAACCAACGGTGATTTCCCGAAGGCGATGGGGTTTATGCGCGAACTTGCCCAACTCCGGAGCGGTTACGCCGATCTTCGCGACACTGGCGAGTCAGGTCACGAAGACGTAACAAATCGAGCCAAAGATCTGGCGAACGCGTACGGGCTTGACGAGCTTCAGAGCTTGCACAATCTGACAAGAGTTGTGAAGGCGGCTGAAAATGCCGGAGTCGAAACTTGCGATATATCAGTTGATCTGGGCTTGGCCACTTCAATCGCGTATTATTCCGGCACGATATTCGTTGTCGGAGCGTACGTCGACGGTGAGGTGGTTTCAATCGGTGGAGGAGGGCGGTACGACGGACTCGCGACATCTCTGGGATCCGATGAAGAACTGCCAGCTCTCGGTTTCGCCCTCGACCTAGACGCGATTCTCGACCTGATTGACGGATCGGCCTCAGCAGACACAAGCCGCGATTACATCGTTCTCCAACCCTCGGACGAAAGCGCAACTGACTGCGTGTTGCAAGCGGCGTCAGAACTTAGGGCGAAAGGTCGCTCGGTTGTTTCACTGTTTGATCCGAATGTTGACGCGAATCGCGTCGCGCAATCTCTAGGGAATGCCGATGTGGCTAGAGTGGGTTCCAACGGCGATGAAGATTCGTACGACTTGACGTTTGAATGATGGACACTTTGCGCCTCGCAATACCGTCGACTGGTGCCTTGGAGAAGGGTGCCGCGCAACTCTTGGCAGATTCCGACGCTGCTGTAAGCCGTGTAAATTCGCGACGCTACACCGCCGAGATACCAGCGATTCCGGGCGTTGAAGTCATTTACCAAAGGCAATCTGACATCACGACGATCGTCGATTCCGGGAACGCCGATCTAGGGATAGTGGGCCTCGACCGGTATCTCGAATCTAGGCTCGAAGACGGGGAAACCTTGGTCGTCGCGCCTGATTTGGAATACGGCCACTCCAGATTAGTGATAGCGGTGCCAGATTCGTGGCTCGACATCACATCGATGTACGACCTGTCCGATTTGAGCCTTGAGTTTCACGAACGCGGAAGCGATCTCCGGGTCGCTACGAAATACCCACGTCTGGTCAAACGCTTTTTCAATCGCAGAGGCATCAACTATTTTTCGATGGTTGCAATCAACGGCGCGCTTGAAGCCGCGCCGCGTATTGGCTACGCCGACATCATCGCCGACATCTCGGACACGGGCAACACCTTGCGCGAGAACAACCTCCGAACGCTTGTCGACGGAACGGCGATGAATTCCCAAGCCATCATGATCGGGAACGCTGCTCACTTGGCCGAATCTGAAGACAAGATGTCTTTGACGCGCCGTTTGTTGGAGCGTATCGAAGCTCGGCTGCGATCTCGGTCATATCGTCGGGTCACCGCGAACGTCAAGGGCGACTCTGAAGGTGATATCGCTGAAATGATCCTTGCGTCGCCCGATCTTTCTGGAATGGCGGGACCCACCGTATCACGCGTGTACACCAGTGACGGGAACCGATGGTTCGCAGTCCAGATCGTGACTCGAAAACAGGATGTGTTGAGAGTCGTCGATCACCTCAGACGTCTAGGCGGTACGGGAACCGCGGTTTCAGACCTGCAATTCCTTTATCAAAGCGAGTGCAGCTTGTACAAACGACTTGTCGAAAACTTGAACCAATTCGAAGAGGCTTTCGACCCGTGTTGAGACGTATCTACGGGTTGGATGCCGCGATCACCGCCTTCAAAAATCGAAGCGCAGTCGGTGATGAACAGGAGTTGTTGACGGATGGCGGCGGCATCTACTCGATAGCGCTTACGCCCGAATCGTTCGCTGATCGAGTGATCGCCGACGTGAGCGAACACGGCGACGAGTTCCTCAGGCGGATCACAAAAGCTCTTGACGGCATAGAAACCAACCAGTTCGAGATACCGGCAGACAAGATCCGATCTTCGAGACAGGAGTTGAACCCCAACGAGGTCGAGGCTCTAGAGTTGGCCGCCGACCGCGTCAGGAACTTCCAACGTCGCACACTTCCAAAGACGTGGCGCGACGCCGTCGCCGGCTACGGCGAAGTAGTGCATCCGGTTAAATCGGTCGGATGTTGTATCCCGGGTGGCACCGCGCCATTGGCATCGACCGTCATCATGACTGCGGTCCCCGCGAAAGTCGCGGGTGTGCCTTACGTCTGTGTCGTAACGCCGGCAGGTGCAGATGGTGCGCCGCATCCGGCCGTTTTAGCGGCTTGTGATATCGCTGGTGTAGACGCGGTCTTTGCCGTCGGAGGGGCCCAAGCGGTCGCTGCATTGGCCGTAGGTACGGAATCGATTCCCAAAGTTGACGTGATCTGTGGTCCTGGAAGCATTTGGGTTACTGCGGCGAAGAAACGCGTTTACGGATTGGTTGGCGTTGATGGTGTATATGGACCTACCGAGACGATGATCATCATCGACGACGATTCGGATCCAGCCGTCACTGCCGCAGACATGCTCGCTCAGGCAGAGCATGACGTTCTTGCGGCCCCGGTCCTCGTAGCGCTGTCGGATGCCGCTGTGAGAGATGTGGAGTCGGAGTTGGCGACCCAATTGGAGGATCTACCGCGAGCCCGCATTGCTAGTTCAGCTTTGGCTGGTAGGGGAGCGGCAGTGGTAGTTGACACCGTCGATGAAGCTTTAAAGGTTGCCGAAGAATACGCCCCAGAACACCTTTGTTTAGGATTTTCTGGCGCGGAAAAATATCTTGAGCGAGCCTACCATGCCGGCGGTATTTTCGTCGGTGAACGTTCGGGTGAGGTTATGGCGGACTACGTAGCCGGCCCTAGCCACGTAATGCCTACGGGTGGGTCAGCGCGATTTTCATCGGCGTTGTCGGCGCGCGATTTCGTGCGCGTCACGCCGTTCTTAGACATGGATGAAGAAACGTTTGATTCGATTTCTGGCGCGGCATCGGATCTAGCTCGGCTTGAAGCCCTCGAAGGCCACGCACGAGCTTCAGACATCCGGCGTCGCATTTAGGATTGCAATACCGATTCACCAGCGAAGGCGAAGGATGATGCGCGATTTACGGGAAATGATGCGACCTCACCTCTACAACCCTCAGGGTTATGTTGGTGCGCAACATTCCGATCACCTCGCCACCGCGGCCGGCATTGATCCGGCAGATGTCATACGCCTCAATGCCAACGAAAACCCATACGATCCGCTGCCTGAGATAACGGACGCGTTGATCGGATTGCCAATCCACGAATATCCAGATCAAGATCTGGTGCGTATGCGATCGGCGTTGAGCGATTACACCGGGCGACCGTCTGAGCAGGTAATCGCAGGGTCAGGTGGTGACGAGATCATCGAGTTGCTCACGAAACTGTTCGTCGCACCAGGCGATTCGATGATTGACTGTCCGCCGACATTCGGGATGTACGAGTTTTGTGCGCGGATCTCAGAAGCGCAACTCATCCCCGTTGAACGCCGCGATGATTGGGAAATCGACATCGACGCCACCACCGCCGAAATCGAGCGTACGGGTGCCAAGATCCTCTTTATTGCGTCGCCAAACAATCCAACGGGGAATTTGTTGCCAGACGAAGACGCCCGGGCGATACTCGACACCGGGATCGTCCTCGTCGTCGACGAAACCTACTATGAGTTTTGCGGCGAAACGACCGCGGATCTGCTTGACGAGTACGAAAATCTCGTCGTGCTGCGTTCGTTCAGCAAATGGGCTGGCATCGCGGGTTTGAGAGTCGGTTACGCAATCGGTTCCGAGTTGATCGTCGATCACCTGATGACTATCAAGCAGCCTTACAACTTGAACATCGCTGCAGAATCGGCCGCGTTGGCGGCTCTGAAGCATCAGGACAAGCTGTTGGCCCGCATTGACACGCTTACGTCCGAACGCAGGCGCGTTGAGGCGGTTATCGACGAGTTGGACGGCATCACCTATTCACCGTCGACCGCGAACTTCCTCTTGATGAAATTTGATCGGTTCACAGGTGACGAGGCCTATGATCTCTTCGCACGGCGCGGGATTTTCGCGCGCAAGTTCAGTGCTCGCCGGCTGGAGAACTCCATCCGCGTTAGCGTTGGCACTCCTCCGCAGAATGACGTGGTTATCGACGCTCTGCACGACCTCATTTGACGTTCTAGGTGCAAGCAAATGCGGAGTTTGCGGCGATTGGGCATTCGATAATTGAAGGTTGAGGTTTACGAATGAGCGATCGAACCGCAGAGATATCGCGCGTTACCGGCGAGACGAACATCAGCGTTCGCATCGACATCGACGGTCAGGGCAGGGCGGAAATCGACACTCCTGTCGGTTTCATGAACCACATGCTGCAAGCACTCGCCAAGCACTCGATGATCGATCTGGCAATTACCGCGATCGGCGATACTGATACGGGTTCACACCATACCGTCGAAGACACAGCAATGGTGATTGGTCGATGTCTGGCGCAGGCGCTAGGTGACTGCGCGGGCATCGTGAGGATGTCGAGCAAACACGTTCCGTTAGACGAGGCGTTGTCGCACGCGGTTCTTGATCTCAGTGGCCGAGGTTACCCAGTCATCGACATGGGATCGAACTCAAACCTAGGTGATTTTTCACCCGATATGGCGCGACATTTCTTCGAATCTATGGCTTTAGAAGGGCGCTTCAACCTGCATCTGACGGTTTTGCGCGGCACGAACGAACACCACATGATCGAATCTGCGTTCAAAGCCTTCGCCCGAGCGTTGCGAGAAGCTGCATCGGTCGATTCGAGAGCGGGTGGCGCTGTGCCGAGCACTAAGGGAACGCTGTCAAACTGACGCCGGCGATCGCGAACTCGTCGGTCGCTTTACCCGCTTTTCACCTCGAAAGTGGGATGATGCGCGATTGACTCAATGGGATCTACTGGAGTGCGACGATGACGGATCAAATGAACCGACGTACGGTCATCTTCGAATGGCTGGCGTTGTTGGCGATAGTGGCTTCGGTGAGTGTGACCACGTTCGACACCGACATTCCGCATCTATGGCAAGCGACCTGGGGACCAGAGAAAGGGTGGATCGACGACGTTGCTTACGTCGCGGTGATTTTCTTCGCGTTCGAATACGTCATCAGAGTTTGGACCGCGTCTGACAAGCGTAAATACGTTTTCTCGTTTTTCGGCATTATCGACCTTGTGGCAGTGGTCATCGGAATCGCAGCCTTGCCACAGTTCACATCGCTGAGGTTGTTCAGGCTGCTGCAACTCGTGCGATTGTTGAGGCTAGCCCATTTCAGCGAGACGTTGGCAGATTTGGGAAGGGCTTTCTCATTGATGAGGGACGAGATCGTTCTGTTCTTCAGTTTGACAGGTTTGGTGTTGTTTTTGGCCGCATTCGGTGCCTACCACTTCGAACACGAAACTCAACCCGAGCAGTTCAGCCACATGGGCGACGCGCTATGGTGGGCGGTTGCGACTTTGACCACCGTGGGATACGGGGACATCTACCCGGTGACGATAGGCGGGAAGATCATGACCGCCGTCGTTGTGATGTGCGGTTTGGGTATTGTTGCTGCGCCGGCGGGAATTGTGGCTCAGGCGATGGCGACCGCGTTGCGCGAAAAACGCGCGAGGCAGGCGGTCGAAAACGCGGATTCGTGAACGGGCAGGGCACGTATTCTGTGCCTTGCCGTTCCGCCCAAGCTAGTCGACGATCTCAACCGAGTATGTTTCGATCACCGGGTTGGCAAGCAGCGTCTCGCACATTTTGCCGGCGATCCGCTCCGCCTCATCCGAGTCGCCAGCTTCGACTCTAACGTCGAAAAACTTACCCGCGCTGAGCGACGCGATCTGATTGAACCCGAGCCTATTGAGCGCTCTGTTGATCGTTTCGGATTCCGGATCGTGGACGCCCGGTTTGAAGTAGACGCGGATGTGCGCGAGAAAAGTGCCGCTCATTGGTTGCCCGCGTCGATCAATTGACGGGTGTCATCCCGGCCACTTGCGGTTCGAACCCGCGGTCGAAATAGGCGTCGATGAACTCTAGGATGCGTGGTTCATCCAGTTCATCTAATCGGAGGTGGTGACGCCACGCCGTGAGTGTGATCAGCGAATCCGTGAAGGGGTAAGGCGAGATGACGAATCCGGTGTAGGTGTCGTCGTCGTTCCAATCCTTCGCAATGCGTTTGAGTTCTTCGGCGATTCGAGTACATTCGGCCGTATCGCACTTCGTCGTGTCGTAGTGCATACCGATGCCGCCGTGTTCAAGGTTGTGTATCAACGCCTGGTCGGGGAGAACGCGTTCGTACGGGCCCCATCCTGCTGGAGCACGCTCGAAATTGTTCGCTTGAGACCCTAGAGTGTTCCAATGCGGTCCGGAGGTCGGCGGATAGACGCTGTAACGAGTTTCCGGCACGATTGAGTCAGGTACGTGCGCACGTCCGTCATCGGGGTCTTCTGGGACCGGGCCTCCACTGTTGTAGGGACCGCGAACACCGCCTAGCTGCTGGTCTCGGGATACGAAACCCTGCTGGAACACCAGCGCGAAGATGATGAACACGGCAAAAACGGAACCCAGCGCGATCAATACCGTTCGCTTGCGCTGTTTCCGACGATTACTACGCGCCCTTCTCTCTTCGCGAACTTGTGAACGTGTCATGCCGCGGCGATGTTCCGGGCGGGTTGTTGCGACTCTATTTCTCGACTGTGCCATGAACAGAAGATTCTATTTCACACCTTGATTCGTCTGAAGCTAAGGAACATTGATTAGTTATTGTTGCCACGGTCAACCGTCGAATGTCAAACCCGTGACTCGTTCGTAGGCCGATATGTAGCGTTGTCGGGTCATTTCCATGACATCGGTAGGTACTTTGGGTGGAGGTGGTTCGCGGTCCCACCCGCTGTCAATGAGCCACTCTCGGAGGTGCTGTTTGTCGTAAGCGGGCGGGAAGGAACCGGGTTCCCAGTCTTCGATGTCCCAAAAACGACTTGAATCGGGTGTGAGCACCTCGTCGATCAACGTTAGCTTGCCGTTCACGAAACCGAACTCGAACTTCGTGTCAACGAGAATCATCCCCCGCTCAATCGCGTGTTGACGAGCGCGTTCGTAGATTTCGATGCTGACACGCTTCAGTCGTTCGTGAAGATCCTCGCCCACCAACTCGATCGCTTCAGCTTCGGTCAGGGGAAGGTCGTGACCCTCTTCCGGTTTGGTTGACGGGGTGAACATCGGTTCCTCAAATCGCTCCGCCTGCCGCAATCCAGACGGAAGCTTTTCGCCATTTAACGTCCCATGAGCCTCGTACTCTGCCCAACCGCTGCCAGCCAGATAACCCCGAACTACACACTCCATATCGATCCGATCCGCCTCGTGAATAATCATCGCGCGGTTGTTCCAAACACCAGGTAGGTGAGCAAGCGCGCCGACGCGTCCGATGGTCGCCTCAACCTCGACGTCCCCAGCCATGCCGATCATGTGGTTCTCGACAATGTCGCCGATCACCTCTCGAAACCAGAACGCCGACATCTGCGCCAGCAACGCGCCTTTATCTTGAACCGGATCGTTCATGATGACATCGAACGCTGAAATGCGATCGGTGGCGATCATCATCAACACGCCTTCCGAGACGCGATACATGTCTCGCACCTTCGCGCGATGGATGAGACCGGGCAGATCAGTTGAAAAAACCGGGTTGTTGTTGCTCATTTCGTACCCTCCATGCCGAGTCGATCGAATATGGAGTCGACTTGCTCAATGAAATATCCGTAGTCGAACAATGCAGCCAACGCCGAATCCTTCAGATAATGCTTGACGACGCTTTCGTTGGCGATGAGGCGTTGGAAATCGACACCTTGGTCGAGGGCTCGCATCGCCGCATTTTGGACCGTGTCATACGCTTGACCTCGTTCTAATCCTGCTTCGACCAACGCGAGCATCACTCTCGGTGAAAAGACGAGACCGTGCGTCATCTCGATGTTTTTCCGCATCCGATCCGGTTTCACCGTCATGTGTGCGATGATGCCAGTCATGAGGTCGAGGATGTAATCCAGCGCCAACGAAGAATCGGCCAACACGACACGCTCCGCGGATGAGTGGGAAATGTCGCGCTCGTGCCATAGCGCTACGTTCTCGAGACCGACGATGGAATTCGAACGAATCACTCTCGCCAAACCGCAAATGCGCTCTGAAAGTTCAGGATTGCGCTTGTGCGGCATCGAAGACGACCCTTTGCTGACGTAACCGGGGCGTCCAAACGGCTCTTCGACCTCGCCGACTTCAGTACGTTGGAGAGCACGGATTTCCGTGGCCATTTTATCGAGGGTCGAGGCTACTAATGCGAGCACCTGCAAGAACTCGGCATGACGGTCCCTCTGGATCACCTGATTTGAGACTTCGGCCGGTCTAAGTCCGAGTTGAGCGCATACGTTTTCTTCGATCTCCATCGGAATCCCGGCGAAGGTACCGACAGGACCCGACAGCATTCCAACGGTGATGCGTTGACGCATCCCGGCCACTCTCTCTCGGTTGCGGCGCATTTCTGACCACCACAGCGCTAACTTAAGGCCGAACGACATCGGCTCGGCATGGATACCGTGTGATCTACCCATGGCGAGAGTGTGTTTGAACTCGATCGCGCGTTTGGCCAGCGCGTCCAGAAGTTCGTCAATGCCGGCGATTAACAAATCGGTTGCGTCCGACATCTGCATCGCGAGCGCAGTGTCTTTCACGTCGTTGGAGGTTAATCCGTGGTGTATCCATCTTCCCTCGTCGCCGAGACTGCTGGCGACGGCTCGCGTAAACGAAACGAGATCATGACGAGTTTCCTCGAAATTGCGGTCGTACTCATCGCGAGAAAACTGCGCATGGCGGATTTTGGCCATGTCCTCGTCGTCGATGACGCCGAGTTTCGACCATGCCTGGCACGCTGCGATCTCAACTCGCAACCAAAGGTCGAACTGGTGGTCTTCCGACCAGATCCGACTCATCTCAGGTCTTGAGTACCGCGGGATCACGTTGTTCTGTCTCTAGTGTTACTTGCGGTGCGCAGGGAGAAAAACTGAATGTTAAATCAGCATGGAATTCAAACTGCATCCAAAGCGATGTCGGGCCGATATCTAGAATCCGTGAACGAGACGCCAGACGCAAGGGAGTACGCCGTTGAACGTGCATCCCGTACGGAAATTGGCGAAGATGCCGTGGCCACGATAACCCTACCTCCGCTGGTGATCAATCGGCCATTTTCATCATTCGCCGTCCCGGCATGGAAAACTACGCGGCCGTCCTCGTCGGGGAGTTCCCCTTCGATCAAGAATCCAGTTTCGTAGTCGGCCGGATAATCGCTTGAAACAATGACAACGCCAACCGCGTGGTTGTTGTTCCACACAACAGGTACTTCCTCCAATCGTCCTTCCGCGACCGCAGCACAGATCTCAGCCAAATCAGAATCCAAGCGAAGCATGAGCGGTTCGCATTCAGGGTCTCCGAATCGGCAATTGAATTCAATCACCTGGGGCCCATCCCCGGTGAGCATCAGTCCCGCGTATAACACACCTTGATACGGACACCCTTCGTCAACCATGGCTCGCGCGATTGGGTCGAGCACCGTTTCCTGGAAAAACTCCAGATCTTTTGTGGAGCAGAGGTCTGGCGAAGTGTATGCGCCCATTCCACCGCTGTTGGCACCTGCATCGCCTTCGTACGCGCGTTTGTAATCGCGTGCCGCGACAGGCGTCGACACCGTTTCACCGTCGACGAAGGCGAAGACGCTGAGTTCCGGTCCGTTCAGGCGTTCTTCGATCACAATCGTGGAGCCGGCATCGCCGAACGCGCGTCGATCTAGAGCATCCGTGATCGCTGTCACGGCTTCGGCTTGGGTGTCGGGGACAGTAACGCCTTTTCCAGCCGCCAGACCGTCTGCTTTAACGACGATTGCGCCTTCCGGTTGTGATTCCACGTAATGGGTCGCTTGCGCCGCGTCATCAAATGTCCGACTCTCGGGGCAGGAAACGCCATATCTTTCCATGAGCTCATTGGCCCACGACTTCGATCCTTCGATTCGCGCCGCCGCTGAGGATGGTCCGAAAGTTGCAACTCCCTTGGATCTGAGTTCGTCAGCCAATCCTAGTACCAGCGGCGCTTCGGGACCAACAACCACAAGGTCGTGCTCGGTCTCGCTAACTAGGGACACAATGCCGCTGACATCTTCAGCGATTACATCCGACAACGCGGCGTAGCGTCCAATACCCGGATTTCCTGGTGTGCAAGAAAGCTCGCTGACCGTTTCAGATTTCGCGAGTTTCCAAGCGAGCGCGTGTTCTCTGCCGCCGGAGCCGATCAGGAGGACTTTCATTGCTCACCCCGCTAACTGGCGATCATGCCCAGGTTCGGTCGCGCGCGACTATTCCCATTCGATCGTTCCTGGCGGCTTGCTGGTGACATCTAGGACCACTCGATTGATTTCAGGGACTTCGTTGACGATACGGTTGGACATTCGGGCGATTGTGTCGTACGGCAATCGCGCCCAATCCGCGGTCATGGCATCTGTGCTGACGACGGCTCGAATCGCCACCACGTATTGGTAGGTTCGGGCGTCGCCCATTACGCCGACGCTCTGAGTATCCGTCAGCACGGCGAAACTCTGCCACAACTGCTCGTATAACCCGGCCCCTTTGATCTCATCGACGACGATCCAATCGGCAGAGCGCAGTATCTCAAGTTTTTCGTAGGTGACTTCGCCCATTATCCGGATTGCCAATCCCGGACCGGGGAACGGTTGTCGATTTACCGACTGTGGGGACAGGCCCAGCTCGCGACCTGCGTCGCGCACTTCGTCTTTGAACATGTGGCGCAACGGTTCGACAAGCTTCAGATCCATCTTCTCCGGCAGGCCGCCGACGTTATGATGCGTCTTGATCTTGTGCGCGGCGGTGCTTTCGGGCGACACGGACTCGATCACATCAGGGTATAGCGTCCCTTGGGCGAGAAAATCTACTTCCCCAATGTCTCGCGCCTCCTCCTCGAAAATCCTGATGAACTCCTCACCGATCCTTCGGCGTTTTTCCTCAGGATCTACAACCTCCTTTAGCGCCGCAACGAATCGCTCTGAACCGTCAACGAATCGGAGGTTGACTCCCAACTGGCTAGCGAAAACCGTTCGCACCCGTTCCGCTTCTCCGTATCGCATCAGGCCGTTGTCGACGAATATGCAAGTCAAGCGGTCGCCAATCGCGCGGTGTATCAATGCCGCTGCCACGGATGAGTCGACGCCGCCCGACAGCGCGCACACGACTTTGCCTTCGCCAACTTGCTGTCGAATGCGGAAGATGGAGTCTCGGACGAAGTTGCGTGGCGTCCAAGATCCGGTCGCGCCGCATATCCCGTGTACGAAGTTTCGGATTATCTGGTCGCCCTGTTGAGTGTGGGTAACTTCGGGATGGAATTGAATGCCATAGGCATTCATTCCTTCGTTTCCCATCACTGCGCAAGGTGAGTTTTCAGAAAATGCGAGAGATGCAAACCCGGGCGGCATTTCGGCAATGCGGTCACCGTGGCTCATCCAGACCGGCACTGAAGTATCAAGTCCGGTGAAAAGCGGATGGTTCGCTCCGTTTAAGTGAAGCAGGGCATGGCCATATTCGCGTTCGATTCCGGCGATCACGGAACCGCCCAGCTGGTGGGCCAGAGCCTGCATGCCGTAACAGATACCCAAAACAGGTACACCGGCATCGAAGACCCAAGAAGGAATTAGGGGCGCTCCGTTTTCGTAAACGCTGTTAGGGCCGCCGCTGAGGATGATCCCCTTCACGTCTTGCAGGTTCAGAACGTCTGATCCTGCGTCGAACGGGATAATCTCGCAATAAACGTTCGCTTCGCGGACACGCCGTGCGATGAGTCGGCTGTACTGGGAACCGAAGTCGAGAATCACGATCGATTCGGTCCGCACCGGGATTGAAGCTGACTCTCCTCCGAGTCGATCTCCCTCGGCGATTTCGAGGTACGTGTTCAGTTCGATATCGTCGGAGGTTGCGACTCGGTGCGAACTGGTTTCGGTGTTGACTTCGGACATGTTATAGGTGCTACACATTAGGATTCTAATCTTTGGATGACGGTGTTCGACTCGCCGCCAAGTAGCTGCTGGGAGTGGGTATACGATAGTGGTTGGTGGCCCCATAATCCGCAATTCGACCGCGAAATCCCCAATGGAGAATATCGATCTGAGCGAAGCCGTTGATGCGGTCAAATCTGGCGGGGTTATTGCGTTTCCCACCGATACTTTCTACGCCTTAGGTGTTGACGCGACGAACGAACCCGCGATCCGGCGCGCTTTCGAGGTCAAAAGGAGACCCGCGGATACGCCGATGCCAGTCCTAATATCCGAACCGTCGCAAGCAAGTCAATTCACCGATGGCTTCGGAGATGCTTCAAATGCGCTCGCAAACCGATTTTGGCCCGGCGCCCTGACGATCGTTGTCGAAGCCAAAGACTCGGTGCCTGACGTGTTGATGGGCGGACTTGGCACCGTTGGACTGCGGATGCCAGATCATGGCCTGGCTCGGCGGTTGATCGCTCAAGCTGGTTGCGGGATTACCGGCACGAGCGCCAACATCTCAGGGCAACCTCCCTCCAAAGACTGGCGGTCGATTCGAGAGTCGATGGGCGATGATCTAGACGCCATCGTAGTTGGCGAGTGCGGGAGTGCGTCGTCTGCATCCACGGTCGTGCAGATCATTGATGGTCAGATAAAGATATTGCGAGAAGGGCCGATATCGCCAAGCGCAATTGACTCAGCCTTGAGAAGGCCACAATAATGGCATCCAACACCGGCATTGACTCTTTACTCCCTGCAGAAGCGGAAGATCGATTGGAGGAGGAGATCCGGAGCTTCTTCGATGGTCGGGATTTGGAGATCTACCGGATGATGGCTTGGCAGCTCGGTCACGACGGTGATCCGGGTTCGCAGGCACTGGTCCCTCGAGATCGGCGACTGCACGGATCGTTGCTTCTCGCCGTAGCCCAAGCGTTGCATGGCGACTACGCATTAGGGCTGAAGTATGCGGTTTCCATAGAACTCATGCACAATTTCGCGCTGATCCACGGCGACGTTCAGGACGGCAACACCGAGCGATTGGGCAGGGCATCTGTGTGGTGGAAATGGGGACCTTCTCAGGCGATCAACACTGGTGATGGAATGCACGCCATGGCCCGATTGTCGCTGTTCCGATTGTGCGATCTCGGCGAACCCCTTGAGAGAGTAAGCACCGCGCTGGAGATCGTCGATGATGCGACGTTGCAACGTTGCGAGGGCGAATTCCTCGACGTCGCATTCCAAGAGCGAACATCGGTCGCCGTGGACGACTATATCGACATGATCTCGCAACGCGTCGGCTCGCTTTATGGTGCAGCTGCCGAACTACCGGCGATACTCGGCGAAGATGTGAAAAATGAACATCGATCTGCGCTCAGAAGTTTCGGATTGAACGTCGGGGTCGTGAAACAAATCGTCGCTGATTATCAAACTGTTTTCGGTTCAGAAGATCGTGACCCGGTCCAGCAAGGGCGAATTATCGCCAAGAAAAAGAACCTAGCAATGGCGCACTTGTTCGACTCGGTTAGTGATCCGTCGGTGTTGAGGCGTGCGGGAGAAATGTACATGCAACGGGTCATCGATCCGTCTCGCATTTCAGAACTGACTCAGATGTCAATCGATGCCGGGGGACGGGATTTCAACTTCGCGCAGATCAAGACACACTTGGATAAGGCCGAATCTGCGCTATCGGACGCCAAGTTCGAACCCGACCGTATTGACGAGCTGATGTCGCTCGCGCGCGATATCGGGGATGTTAATCAGATCCAGAGCGTTGAATCTTTCAACTGAGGATCGAAATTGGCGGGCCAACTTCCCAAGATCGAAGAGGTTAACCTGCGCGGTCGACGGGTGTTGCTGCGCGCCGATCTTAACGTCACGTTCGCGCCGGGAACAACCGACATTTCGGACGACAGCCGAATTCACGCAACGGTGCCGACTCTCAATCTCCTCAGACGTAAAGGTGCCAAGATAATCCTGTGTTCCCATCTGGGACGGCCCAAGGGCAGGGTAGTGGCGGACATGCGGATCGAGCCGGTTCTGCGTCGAACCTCAGAAGTTCTAGGCGCTAAAGTCATTGCCTTGGGCGCCCCTACAGGTTCTTCCGTCGCAAAAACGGTTCACGGGCTGTCTGAAGGTGATGTGGCGATGCTGGAAAACCTGCGGTTCGAACCGGGAGAGGAGGCCAACGACGCAGAGTTCTCTCGTAGCCTTGCATCGCTGGCAGATTTTTTCGTCAACGACGCTTTCGGCGCTTCCCACCGCAGCCACGCTTCTATCGTTGGCGTCGCGACGATATTGCCGACATACGCCGGGTTGTTGATGAGAGCCGAGATCGATGCGTTGAACCGCGCCTTGTCGTCGGACGAAAGACCTGCGATCGCAATCCTGGGCGGGGCGAAAGTAGCAGACAAATTGGATATAGCCAGCAGCCTCGCGCCTAACGTCGATGCGATCTTGATCGGCGGCGGCATGATCGCAGCCATTATTGCCGCCCAAGGCGACCCTGCAGGGGCTTCGACGGCCGGCAAATATGAGATAGAAGCGGCAAAGACCCTCCTAGAAGACCCGGCACTTTCCGCAAAACTGATGTTGCCTACCGATCTCATAATTGCAGACGAATTCTCGAAAGATTCGCCACATCGCATACAGCGCATGGACGAACATTCGGCTTCGGGTTACATCCTCGATATCGGGCCTACATCGATCGAGAAATACACAGATGTAATCGAAAATGCCAACAAAATCGTGTGGAACGGCCCGATGGGTCTATTCGAATGGCCACATTTTGCGAACGGAACGAGTGCGATCGCTCGAGCCATCGCCGGCAACGAAAACGCGTTTAAGTTGGCGGGTGGCGGCTCCACAGTGGAAGCGATCAACACGGTTGGTGTCTCGGATCGACTTTCGCACGTATCGACCGGAGGCGGTGCATCGCTTGAGTTTCTCGAGGGCAAGGTGCTTCCCGGCGTCGCTGCCTTGCTACAAACCTGAAAGGCTGGTCTAACGCCAAATTGGGTCCTCGTCGAATCTCTCGCTTGCACCACGTTGTGAAATGGTTGACACTTTCGCGTTGTGGGAGTATGGTTAACCTGCGCGGTGGAAATTGCGAAAACTGACTACATATCTCCAGCAAATGACAGAACATCGAGCGGAATTTGACGATTCGCAAACCGTTAATCGCAGGTAATTGGAAGATGAATACCACGCCGCAGGAAGGCGTGGCACTGTCACAATCGATTTGCCGCACCGTCGGTAATTCGGAAGAGATTGACGTTGTACTCTGTCCGCCGTTCACGTCCTTAATCGCCGTCTACGGTGTCGTGCACCACACACCCGTGATGCTCGGCGCGCAGAACGTCAACCAACATCCGAGTGGGGCGTATACAGGCGAAGTTTCCGCGGAAATGTTGCGCGGTCTCGCTAGCCATGTCATTGTTGGCCATTCGGAACGACGGCAGCATTTTGGCGAAACCGATCAAATTGTCGCCGCCAAAGTTTCAGCGGTGACCGAAGCCGGAATGACCGCAATCATGTGCGTGGGCGAAGACGACGTGGAGCGGCAGCGTAGGCGGGCAGAGCGCTTCGTCCGACGGCAAGTTCGGTTGGGGCTCGCTAACGCAGGTAATCCGACTAATGTCGTCATCGCCTATGAGCCGATTTGGGCGATTGGAAGTGGCGTGGCGGCCACGATCGGTCAGATTGAATATATGGCGGCATCCATCCGCGAAGAGTTGAGCGAGGTTTTCGGCGAGGAAGTAGCCGGAACTGTGCGCGTTCTCTACGGTGGCAGCACGAACGCAGGCAATATCGGGAAGATCGTCGGCAGCCCGATCGTCGATGGCGCGCTCGTCGGCGGTTCTAGCTTGAGCGAATCCGAATTTTCATCGATGATCTCCGTTATGTCCGGTTCAGAATTACCCTCGTGAAGACGCTGAGGAGTGACCGGCGACGACTCAATCCATGAACGCGCCAAGGTGATCGCGGTTATCGGTGCGACATGCACCGGGAAGACCTCCCTCGGCATTGATCTGGCGAAACAATTCAATGGCGAAGTCGTCAATGCCGATTCCCGGCTGTTTTACTGCGGAATGGATGTTGGGACTGCCAAACCTTCACAAAGCGAACGACACGGCGTCCCACACCACTTAATCGACATATTGGATCCACGAGATTCCTACAGCTTGAGCGATTTTCTACAGATTGCCAAAAAAGCGATTGCCGACATCGATATCCGCGGCAAAATCTCGGTGGTCGTCGGCGGGTCGGGCCAGTACATATGGGGGCTGCTCGAGGGTTGGCAAGTTCCGAAAATACCGCCCGATCCTGCTCTCAGAAAAGAGTTGGAAAACCAACTTGAGACCGAAGGGATCGCATCCCTTCAGGATCGATTGCGGCAAACAGGCGCGCGCGGGATCGACCGTGTCGAGACACTGAATCCTCGGCGTCTGGTCAGGGCCATCGAACGCGCGATTGCGACCGGCGATGCGATGGGCGGCGCAAGCAAAAGCGCTAAGCCGCCACACGATGCCCTAGTGATTGGATTGGCCGCACCTAGGGAAGTCCTGCACATGCGTGTTGAACACCGCGTTGACCAGATGTTGAAAAACGGTTGGTTGGATGAAGTCCGAGAACTTCGACTAACCGGCGTTGATCGGGATATGCCGTCGATGTCCGCTATCGGATACCGACAGTTATTCGATTTCGACGAAAATCGTGAAAACTGGGATACGGTACGCGACGCCATCTTGATCGGCAATCGTCGATTGATCGGAGCACAAAACAACTGGTTCAAGGCGAGCGACGAAAGAATCTCATGGTTCGATATCACTGCAGACGATTTCGCTGCTGATGTCATGCGAAACGTGAGTCTTTGGTTACGCAATCGTGGTCACGACGGCGTCGAACGATAGAATCGCGGATTGACCGATGCAATGCAACGAGGTGTCTTGATTGTCAATTGAATTCGCCAAACTCCATGGTTGTGGCAACGACTACATAGCGGTTGATGGACGCTCAATCGAACGAGATTGGAGCAAGTTGACCGCCGAAATGAGCCGACCTGCTTTCGGCGTCGGATCGGACGGCATAGTTTTGCTGCAGAATTCGGATGTTGCACAGGTCCGGATGCGTGTTTTCAATCCCGACGGCTCCGAAGCGGAGATGAGCGGCAATGGGATACGGCTGTTCGCCAAATTCGTGTTGGATAGGGGCATAGCTGAACCGTCCGATGACGGACTTTCGGTCGAAACGTTGGGTGGCGTGCGTACCGTATGGCCAGACATGGAAAACGGTAATATGAAGTCGGCACGTGTAGCGATGGGCCCAGCAACCTTCACCGCCGTTGATGTGCCGGTTGACACGGCTAGTTTGGGCGGGATTGAAGAAGTTATCTCGCGCACCATTTCGATAGGTGGCGCAGATCTATCGATCACCTGTTTGGGAATCGGCAACCCACATGCCGTAGCCATTATGGATCAACCCGTTGAGGATTTCCCTCTGACTGAGGTAGGTCCATTGGTGGAAAACCATGAGATGTTCCCCCAACGAATCAACTTCGAAATCGTGAATGTACGCAGTCGCGATCAAATTCGGGCTCGGATATTCGAACGCGGAGCAGGGGAAACCTTGTCGTCAGGCACAGGCAGCACTGCATCTGCATTCGCTTGCCGAAAACTCGGACTCGTAGACGACGCCGTTGACGTCATGGTTGACGGAGGCATTCTCCGTATCTCTTGGGACGAACGTGACGAAGCCTATCTAGAAGGCCCGGCGGTCGAGGTCTTCACCGGAGTTTGGAACGAACAATAGATCTCCCGACGGCACACCTGAGGAGACAGATCGGAGTGAAATGGCACAACTCGCGCGACGCGTACAGCAACTTCCGCCTTACCTTTTCGTCAACATCTCGAGGGCCATAGCGGCTAAGAAAGCCCAAGGGATCGACGTGGTTTCGTTCGGCATCGGCGATCCTGATATTCCAACGCCGGACGTCGTGCTCGACGCGCTGGATCGGGGTGCGCGAAAGGCTCCGAATCACAGATACCCAGAAAGCGAAGGGCTGCCCGAATTCCGGCAGGCGGTCTGCGATTTCTACTCTCGAAGATTCGGCGTAGATCTGGATCCTGCCACCGAAGCCATCAACTTGATAGGCGCCAAAGAAGGGATCGCCCACGCGGCGTTATGTTTCATCGATCCGGGCGACATCTCGATCTCCCCGGACCCGGCGTATCCGGTTTACGAGATTGGCACGATGTTCGCTGGTGGTGAAACTCATTTCGTACCTCTCCGAGAAGACAATGGATACCTTCTTGACTTCTCGGAAATCCCCACGGACATCGCACGCAAAGCCAAGACCTTGTGGCTCAACTATCCCAACAATCCGACCGGCGCGGTGGCGGACCTTGCGTATTTTGAAGATGCAGTACGCTACGCCAAAGAGTTCGATCTCTACCTGCTCCACGATGCTTGCTACACAGAGGTAACGTTCGACGGATACGTCGCGCCCAGCATCTTGCAGGTTTCGGGTGCCAAAGATGTCGCAATGGAGTTCCACTCGCTCTCCAAGACCGCGAACATGACTGGTTGGCGGGTTGGTGCAGCGGTCGGAAATTCCGAGATGGTCGATGCGTTGATGCGGGTCAAATCGAACATCGACTCCGGGTTATCGCAGGCAATCCAAGAGATGGGCATCGAAGCATTGAACCTGCCTCAAGAGTGGATCGCCGCGAACAACGAAATCTACCGCAAACGCAGAGATCGAGTGGTTGCAGCCCTGAATGAAATCGGTCTGAAGGCGATCGAGCCGAAAGCCACGTTGTACATTTGGACGCGTGTACCGGATGGCTACACATCCGCTGAGTTCGCGCAGAAGATGCTCGAGGAGCGGAACGTGGTCGTTACACCCGGTGCATCATATGGACCATCGGGAGAAGGTTACATTCGGTTGTCGCTCACCATCCCTGACGATCAAATCGACGAGGGCATACGTCGCATCTCTGGTTGGAGCGTCTAGACCAGCCGATTACGGAGAAGTTTTGTCAAAACGCAATCGATTACATTGGACTGCGGCTCGCCGCGAACGAGCGTGTTTAGTAGGCGTCCGTGTACGACGTCGGAGCAATGGTTGGGCGTTAAGGGATTCCGTCGCGGAACTCGACGCGTTGGCGAAGGCCGCCGGCGCAAACCCTGTTGCCACGGTTACACAGACCCTCAACGCGCCATCGCCAACTTACGTCGGATCAGGAAAGCTCGAGGAACTCGAAGACACCGTCGCAGAGTTGTACGTTGAAACTGTCATCTGCGACGATGAGCTAACTCCAGCTCAACAGCGGGTGTTGGAGGACCGGCTGAAGGTAAAAGTCATAGATCGCACCGCGTTGATTCTCGATATCTTCGCCGGTCGAGCCCGCACGCGGGAAGGTAAATTGCAGGTCGAATTGGCGCAGGTCGAGTATCTGATGCCTCGACTCGCAGGGCAATGGTCACACTTGGAGCGTCTGGGTGGTGGAATTGGCACTAGAGGGCCAGGAGAGTCGCAGATTGAAACTGATCGCCGATTGATGCGTGTCAAGGCGAGGGACCTCCGAAGAGCGATTTCGGATGTTCGAGACCAAAGAGGTGCTCAACGACGCCGCAGAGTCCGGGGTGATGTGCGGACGGTTTCGCTCGTTGGGTACACGAACGCTGGCAAATCGGCATTGTTCAACGCGTTGACTGGATCCGATATCCGTTCGGTAGACCGGCCATTTGAGACTTTGGACACCACGACACGCCGCTTGTATCTGCCGTCAGGCACTCAGGCCACTCTTAGCGACACTGTTGGATTCATCAACAAGCTGCCTCCGATATTGATCGATGCGTTCAATGCCACGCTCGAAGAAGCGATGTTTGCAGATCTGCTGGTTCACGTGACTGATGTCTCCAACCCATTGGCGGCTGAAGAAGCTGAGGTCGTAGACGCGGTGCTTGCGGACTTGGGTCTGGGCGAAACGCCGCGAGTGTTGGTATTGAACAAACTCGATCTGGTGGCGGATAAGCCCCAGGATGTGGATGACTCATCCGAAGACGGCGCGGTGATGACATCTGCGATCAGGCGGTGGGGCATCGACGCGTTGCGGGAGGCCATTGATGTGGCACTCGGGAACGTGAACGACGATGATGCCGAACGAAAGGTCGTCGCGGGTACGACGGTCTGACGGCTGAGGTTCGTCGCAGTACGGCCATCAGTGCAGACCTAACAACGGGCGAGACGTCACTTCGCACTAGACGCGTTATGTAAAGCCGGAAGTGGTCGTTGAGTTTGCGAAGGCCGTTAAGTAATCGTCCAACCAATCGCTTCGGGTATCGCCTTCGTATACTTTCATATCGATCCGTGTTTGAAGGCGATGTCGTCGTCGCTGGAGTTCTGATGATCAAAAAAAACATTCTTGACCGCTTCTACTTTGTTCTGTTGCCAGCGTTGTCGTTGGTGATGATGTTGTCGCTGGCTTGCAGCTCGGGAGATGAGCCGGTAACCGAAGTAGTCGACGAGGACGTCGTTATTGCTACTTCGGTGAAGGAACCGGCCGGATCCGATGAATCTCCTGCTGAGGCCGAGGTCGAGGAGCCGGTCGTTGACGAAGAACCGCCCGTCAAGGTCGAGGTCGAGAAGCAAGCCGAGGTTGAGGATGCCTCTGGCTCTGCGAATGCGTTTGATCAGGCCCCGGTAGAGAACATTGTTGAACGTGCCAAGACGCGTCAGCTGCCAGATGCTGTTCCCGAGGATGTCGCTGTGATTTGGGAGGCATTCCAGTTCATAAACGACGAGTATGTGGACTACAGCCTTATTGATCATGGCGAGATGTCCGAAGGGGCGATTTTGGGCTTCATCGAGGCGCTGGGCGATCCGCACATGACGTACATCACGCCGGATCAGATGCGGATGAGCCGAGATGATCTCGCGGGTGCGTTCTTTGGGATTGGTGCTACCGTTGCTCAGGCGCCGGATGGCAGGGGTGTGATTATTCAGGCGCCGATGGAAGGGTCGCCGGCGATGAAGGCAGGCATCAAGCCTGGTGACCGGATCTTGGCGGTCGATGGTGTTGATGCGACGAGTTGGTCGGTTAGCGAGGCGGTGTTGGTTATCCGGGGCGAGGAAGGTGTGCCGGTGATTCTGACAATCTTGCACGTGGGTGACGTTGATCCAGTGGATATCGAGATCATTCGTGGGCGGGTGAAGCTGGAGTCGGTGAAAACGCGGATGATTCCAGATACGCCGTTTGCGGAGATGGATATTCGGCAGTTTACGGATGAGACGCCGGGTGAGATCCGCGAGCATATGAATGCGATGTTGGCCGAAGGTGCTGAGGGTGTCGTGATCGATTTGAGGAACAATCCGGGTGGGTTGTTGCATGCGACGTTGGATTCGGCGAGCGAGTTTATCCCGCGGGGATTGCTGGCGTACGAGCAGGATCGAAACGGAGCGCGGCGGGACTTTTACGCTAGTGAGACCGGGAATTTCTTCAATGTGCCAGTCGTCGTTTTGGTGAACGAGTGGTCTGGTAGCGGCGCTGAGTTGTTTGCGGGTGCGATGCAGGACCATGACCGTGCGGTTTTGATCGGTGTGAAGACGTTTGGGAAAGGTAGTGTGAATATCACGCGCACGCTGTCGAATGGTGCGGGTTTGAACATCACGATTCGGCGATGGTACACGCCGGATGGGAATGTGATCGAAGGCGTTGGATTGACGCCGGATGTGGTTGTCGAGACTGAGCCGGTGCCGGGTCAACGGGATGTCGAGTGGGTTGAGCCTCAGATGGATGCTGCTGTGAAGCAGTTGACTTATCAGACGCAGGTTACGACTGCGGTTGGACCTTAGGTAGCGCGTTGAGCGGTTAGGAGGGCGACCACAAGGGTCGCCCCTACGTGTGGGGTTTGCCAAGTTATGGCTCGTAGGAAGCGCAAGAAGAAGGTTGATGGTGGTGGTGGTGCGCCTTCGGGGACGATGGCTACGAATCGGCGTGTCCGATTCGATTACCACTTGTTGGATGATTTCGAGGCAGGGATTGTGCTGAAGGGTTCGGAGATCAAGTCGATTCG
This sequence comes from Dehalococcoidia bacterium, assembly GCA_965203505.1. Classification (GTDB taxonomy): domain Bacteria; phylum Chloroflexota; class Dehalococcoidia; order Lucifugimonadales; family Lucifugimonadaceae; genus Bin127. Next base: position 1,797,949 of record OZ241880.1, on the reverse strand, counting down.
GGATGCGAAGGTTGATATTTCGAATGCTTACGTTCGAATTACGGATGGTGAGGCTTGGCTGGTGAATGCGTATATTGCTCCGTATGAAGCGGCTGGAGTTTGGACGCAGCACGAGCCGTTGCGGGAACGGAAGTTGCTGTTGCATCGGAAGGAGATCGAGTTTTTGCAGGGGCGGGTTGAACAGCAGGGTCTCACGATCGTTGTTCAACGGGTGTATATCGTTCGGGGTGTCGCAAAGGTGGCGATTTCTTTGGCTAGGGGTAAGACGCATGGGGATCGTCGGGAGTCGATTCGGCGTAGGGATCAGGAGCGGGATATGGCGCGGGCTATGCGGAGGTGAATGTCGGTGAGGGGGTGTAGCGGATGGGGGTTTTTGTTGAGCCGGGGTGGCCGGGTGTGTTGTAGAGTGCGCAGCCATCGCATGATGATTGAATGCCGCAAGGTGTTGGCGTGAAGGTGTTCCGGGTGCCGAAGGATTCTCCAGCGTCAGATATTGTGGGTTCGTTGGTTAGCGATTCGATTGGGTCTGCGAGGATGGAGGCTTGGATTTGGCGGGTGGCCTCTGCCCTGTTTTTGGTTAGGTGTTCGGTGCCGCCGTCGTTGCGGGTTTTGCGTTCTTGGTTGAGGACGGTGTCGAGACGGAGTTGCTTGGCGGGTTCGGGTCGGTGTCCGGGGAATGTGATGAATGGCCAGGCGCGTTTTCGGACTGCTCCCATAGTGGTGAGTTGCTGCCAGGTGTTGATCTTGGCTTGGCGTCGGTTTTGGAGGATGCGCTGGACGCTGATGGGTCCGAGGCCGGGTGTGCGCATGAGCAGGTCGCGGTTGGCGGTGTTGATGTCGACTGGGAATGCGTCGAGGTTTTCTAGTGCGATGGTCTGTTTGGGATCGAGTTCTAAGGGTAGGAATCCGCCTTGGTCGAGGGCTAGTTTGACTTCGTCGTCGGAGTAACGATAGATGCGTTTCAGCCAGTCGATTTGGTAGAGCCGGTTGGATCGCTGCATCGGGGTTGCAGGATGCTCTTCAAGGGGTGTGTGGCGGACGGGACGGAATGGTGCGTAGTAGACGCGTTTGAGTTCCCAATCGGCGTAGAGCTGTGAGATGCGGTTGAGGATGTCGAGGTCGGTTTCGTCGGCGGCACCGACGACGAATTGAGTTGCCTGCCCTACTGCCCCGCGTGTCGGTCCGCGTTTGAGTTCGTCGATCCACTGCATCGGTGCCAAGATGTCGCGCTCGTAGTGCTTCATCTTGCTGAGCTTGTTCATGTGCTCGACGGTTGTGGTCTCGAGGTTTACGGAAAGACGGGTTCCGAGTTCGTGTGCGGCTTCGACGATGTGGCGTTCTGCGCCTGGCATCACTTTGAGGTGGATGTAGCCGTTGTAGCGGTATTTGTTGCGGATGATGTCGACGACTTGGACCATCCGCTCAGTGGTCTTGGTGCCGGTGCCTGCGACGCCGGAACTTAGGAAGAGGCCGTCGACGGTGTGTCGTTCAGCAAGTTCGATGAAGGTTTTGGCGAGTTCGTCGACCTTGAAGGCGAAGCGTTTGCGTGGGACCCAGTGAGAGTTAGGGCAGAAATGGCAGTCCATCTTGCAGAAGTCGGTGAACATGACCTGCATGAGGTTTGTGAACTTGCCATTGGGGAGTCGGGATCGGTAGACGCCTGGGATTGGATTGTTACGGGGGTTGTTGTAGGGAGCGCGTTCTTTGACAGGGGTTGGGGAATTGCCGGGTGATGCCGAAGGAAGGATGATGTCGTCGGTGGCCATCTTGCCTAGCTGGGACATCTTGGTCCAGCGGTCGGGGCGTTGTTTGATGAGCATGGTGGGGCTTGCATGGATGCGCAGGATGTACTGGGATTTGGGTGTGTTGGTATGGCCTGCGGGGGTGGTGCAGGATTGTTTTGGTTGGTAGGGCGACCTTTAGGGTCGCGACCGTGTGGTCGCCCTGGTGGTTTCTATCGCCGCGTTGCGGGGTTCTTGGACGGGATCCATCCCGATGGTCAGCTTCTGCCCTCGTTGCCAGACCGTGGGCCCGGTTGACGGCTTGGGCACCCCCTGCGAGCGGTCGCTTCGCTTGCTCGCAGGCCCCCATCGCCTTCGGCACTTCCCCCGCTGAGCGGGGGAAGGCAAATTGCTTTCGAAGGGGACAGGAATGCTCAAAGTGGTTTGCCGTCTTCCATCGATCGGATTTTGCCGATCTGGAGCTGTAGCCTCTCCTCGTGGCGCTTGAGGTTAGACGTCTTCCGGATTCACGAACGTTCGTCCAGACCTTGGGCGGGCATCCCCTGCGGGACCTCCTCTTGATCTCCACCTGGCAGGGGGAGGGAGAAAGGTCTCTCGGGCCCCATCGCCTTCGGCACTTCCCCCGCCGAGCGGGGGAAGGAAATGCTTGCGAAGGTGACGGAGTATCCGCCTGGCTCGTGTTGCGGCGCCTGCTTCGTGCGACGCGACTGGACCTTGTAGCAGCGTTCGTTTCTAACGGACCCGGCCGTTGGGTCATCTGTCCTTTCTCCTCAGATGCGGGGCGTCGCCACATTGTTGCGCTGTTCCCGGGTTTCGGCTGGGTTGGGATTGTGGGTGTCCGCACCCGTCGGCGCGGCGATGATTTTTTGAATTCAGTTTCTATCTTAGCACGGATGTTGCGAGAGTCAAATGTGAATTGGGATTTTGGGATTTCGGGTGGGATTCTTGGGATTAGGTGTTGGTTGTTGGGTTTGTTGCGGGGGTTTGATCCTGCGGGGGGTTTTGAGAAAGTGGTGGGTTCGCGCCCCCTTCGTCCTTCTGCCACGCCGTAGCCGTAGTTACTTTCCGTGGCACATTTCCCCCGCGGAGCGGGGGCAACCCGGCCGCCCCCGGGCATACCCCTGCGTTCTTGTGTCGGTCTCTTGGGCTCCGCGTCCCCTTTCGCTGGGCGAAAGGGGACGGTGGTTGTTATGCCCCGCCCCGCTCTGAGCGACCACGAGGGATTGTCCCTACGGTTCTGGGCGACCACAAGGGTTCGCCCCTACGGTGCGTGGTTGGTGGTGAGTTTAGGTTTGGAGTGTTTTCCAGAGGTGTTTTTGGGATTTTAGGGCGTTGTGGAGGGTTCCGTTTGGTTTTGTTGGGTTTCCTAGGATTAGGAGTTTGGCGTTTGCGGAGGTTAGGCAGCCTAGGATTGCGTCGAAGATTTGTTCGTTGATGGCGGCTGCTTCGTCGGCGATGATGAGGATGTTTTCGGCGTGGAAACCTTGGAAGCGTACGGCGGAGTTGGTTGCGAAGCCTAGTGCGAAACGTCGGATTCCGAGTTCAAGGCTGGTTTGGTTGAGATTGCCGCCGATTAGGAGCTCGTTGCGTCTGTAGATCTTATGGATTTCGCGCCAGATTTGGTTTTTGACCTGTCGGTATGTCGGCGCGGTGGTTATCACTGTTGTGTGATCGTCGTGGGCCATAAGCCACCAGATGACGGCAAGAGCGGCGGCGTAGGTCTTTCCGGATCCTTTGGGTGCATCAATTGCGACCCAACGGTTGTTGCAGAGGGCGTTGAGGAGCTTTCGTTGTACCGGTCGGGGCTTTACGCCGAGTCGTTGCCTGACGAACCAGTTGGGTTGGGTTTGCCATTTGGCGCGTTCTTGAGTTGTGGGCGAGTGGGTGGGGGTTGCGTTCATTGTGGTGGGGCTCCGCTGAATTGGTTGGTTCTGGTTAGGTCGCATTGTGCTGTTAATGCTACATGTGTATTATAACAACAAAATGAATTAGGTTGTGAAGATTGTCAACGATTTGAAGGATCGAGTGAGTGGTTTGGAGCTAGTGGCGGGCATGTGTGAGTGGCTTCGCCATTTTGGTTTAACGAGATGATCGAAGGGGCATAGAATCGCAGATCACGACGCTTGGCGTGTCGTGAATATTCGTGGATCGTTATGAAGAACAGGAAAACTCGAATTGACCGTATCTAGTAGCAACGGGAGTGAAACGAACCGCGAGGAGGCGTTTAACGTTGAACTCGCGAGGATGCTCAGGGACCGTGGTATTACTGCACGCGCTGAGCGGAGAAGTCGTCATGGGGTGCCAGATGTCCGTGTTGAGTTACGGACCGGCGACGATGTCATTTTGGAGTGCAAGTACGCCGGCTCCTTAAGCGATTTGGAATCCCAACTTGACGCACGATTGATTTCTTTTCCCAGGCACTTGGGTGTTTTGGGCGTCGTATATCCCGATCGGTTTCGTCAAGATTCGGATGTTCCATTCTGTCTTGAGGAAGCTGACGACATCCAATGGTGGTTACACGGAGTTCGAGGCGACTTGGCGGGCAACCGGCGTGTACGAAGCGGATCGATCGTTGACTTAGCAGATCACCTGCGCGTACTTCCGTTGGATATCGAAGGATTTGATCGTGTCCAAGTTGCGGCCGCGGTAGTAGGGTACGCGGTCGAAGAATCGGCGAAAGTGATATCTGGTCATGCAAGAATCGCGCGGTTGGTATCAGAAGTAATTGCCAGATCTGATAGTGAAAGGGACAAGGCCGCGGCGCTTCGTATCGGTTCTTTGGTTTTGTTCAACGCGTTGGCGTTTCAAGATCGGCTTGCCGCCGTGGATGACGATGTCGCTACTGTCAAGGAAGCTTTGAGGGATGGCCTGGGCGGCCTACACGAGGCTTGGCTCAACGCGATGGAAGATTTCAACTATGCGGAAGTTTTCGAATTGGCGGGAACCATCGTCGATGTGCTCAAGGACGGTCCGCTTGAAGTCCAATTGCCCGCGATCGAGCCTCTAATGAAGGCTGTGAATGACACGCGAACGCTCGAGGGGCAGGACCTATCGGATCAGTTGTTCCACGCCCTTTTGCCGGGTTCAAGGTTTGCAGGTGCATGACAAACGTCAATTGACGACGCGATCGGCGTGTTTATTTGTCGCGATACAAGAAATCTCTGCGATGCGGCAAACGGCCAAGGATTTTGGGATTCGACAAAGGGATTGACGCGCCTCGGCCCGAATGAGTGTAATATACGAACAATTGTTGTAATTATCGATCTCAGATAGGATTGAACGATGGTCGGCGAACGGACACGTACGGAATCTGGGTGGGACTACCGTACTGCCAACACTAAGGAGTACACGCATGGGATTCATCCGTATCCGGCGATGATGATTCCGCAGGTGGCGCGACGGTTGATAGGTGAGTACGGCCGCGAAGAAGGGATTCTCTTCGATCCGTATTGTGGTTCCGGAACGACGTTGCTTGAAGGGATGTTGGCTGATCTTGTGTCAACAGGAACGGATTTGAATCCATTGGCGCGTCTGATAGCCGTGACGAAGACGACGCCGATCAACTTAGATCGCCTTGACCGAGAGATCGGGGATTTCATCGAATTCGGGCTTTTGGCGTCGGAATCAATCAACGGTCGTGTCAACACGCCTGAAATTCCCAACGTTGATTATTGGTTCAGCGAGCGAGCGCAGCGCGATCTAGGATTGGTGCGGAGTTACATCGACCGAATTGGTCGCGTGGATATCGCGAATTTCTTTAGGGTGGCGTTTAGTTTGACGGTCAGGAAGGTGTCTTGGACTAAGAACTCTGAATTCAAGCTAGTGAGGATGCCGCGGGAGCGCTTAGCGGATCACAACCCTGATGTTTATTCCACGATGACTGGAGTGTTGAATGACAACAAAAGGGCTTTCAAATCGTGCGACGAGGTGCTCTGCGATGATCCTTTGATCCCTTCTGTGCATGGATTCAACTCCGTGATAGGGATCCCGAGCAAGACAATCGGGCCCGAAACTGTAGATATCGTGGTGACATCGCCTCCTTACGGGGATTCAAAAACGACAGTGGCATACGGACAATTCTCCAGATTGTCGTCCCAATGGCTCGGTTACGATAACGCCAACCGTGTCGACAATACGCTAATGGGAGGCGCGAGACTAACGGGCGATGTCCGGTTCCAATTCGATGAACTAGACGATGTGATTGCTAAGATCGCTGAAATCGATCTCAAGAGAGCTAGCGAAGTCGCATCGTTTTTCGTAGATTATCGAAGGTCCATTTGTAACGTCACGGATGTGGTAAATCCTGGTGGTTACGCTTGCTATGTCGTCGGGAACCGCACGGTTAAGGGTTATCAAATACCGACGGCTGAATCGACGGCGGCATTTTTTGAAATGAACGGTTTCGAGCATGTTGATACGTTCCGCCGCAATATTCCAAACAAGCGGATGCCCTCGATGAACTCGCCAACGAATGTGCCTGGAAAATTGGGCAAGACTATGAAATCCGAGAACATCGTAATTTGCCGGAAACTGGGTTAACCGTGCAGCTTTCCCAACTGCGCCAACGCCTCCAGCAACTCAACGATGAAGGATTCGTTCCTTCGGAGAGATCAGGGCCGACCGGTATCGGACATACGTTGGAAACACGTTTGGGGTTGACCGAGAATAACCTGCCGATCCCTGACATCGGAGGACGGGTTGAGGTTAAGGCCACTCGCAGCAATACAAACAATCTGATCACGCTGTTCACATTCAACCGAGCCGTTTGGAAGTTTAGTAACAAGGAACTCGTGGAACGGTGGGGTTATTTTGACGAAACTCGGGAGCGTCCTGCCCTATATACGACGGTTTCGGCCAGACAATCGAACGCGCTCGGGTTCCAACTATCAGTTTCTGACGACAGCAACCAACTTTTCATGACACACGTCCCAAGTGGCACTTTGTTGGCGGCATGGGACATGTATTACATCGTCGGAAAATTCGTAACAAAGTTCGAGCGAATGTTGTTTGTTCACGCGGATTCCAAGCGAGTCGACGGAAAGGAACATTTCCACTTCAACGAGGCAGAGATACTGTCGGAACCCGGGTCTCTGACGTTCAGAGATGGATTCGCGAACGGTGTCGTGACCATTGACATTCGGATGTACTTGCGTCCCAGCGGAGCGGCGAGGAATCATGGGACAGGATTCCGGATCCGCGAGCATGACCTACCTAGGTTGTTTGGGAGGGTGGAACGGTTAGTTTGATGTCGGAAGTGATTGGTCGGTTGCGTTTGCGAGTGCTACCGTTGGTGTGATCGTCTGTGGCGTGGGGTTGTGAGGGGAAGTGATTAGGGGTAGGTTTGAAATCTACCCCTACGGTTTGGTATCTGTTTGGGAAGGGTGTTGGGGATAGTTGGTTGGCTCAAATCGAATCGATGGTGATATCAGTGATGCGCTCGAAATGGCGTCGATTGTTCGTCAGCACAGTTAGTCCGTGATGGATGGCGGTACAACCAATGAGTAGGTCAAGGTCACCAAAGAGTTGTCCGTTCGCTCTGAGTCGTGCTCTTTCTTGCCCGAACAGTTTGCAAATGGGTTGATCTAAGGGCAGGATCTCAAGGATGTCAATGAATCTGTGCAGTTTCTGCTCATCGTCGAGTGGATTTTCGGAATGTGCGACGCCTTCGTAGAGTTCGGCAACGGAGACGATGCTGATGCCGATGCCATATGGCACCAGTTCATCAATGCGCGAAGACACATCGTGATTTCCGCGCAGGTGAGCGATGGCCCAGTCAGTGTCGATCAAGAATCGCACTGCTCTAGAAATTGGGTATGCGAGTCGAGACGATGGCGCGACTAGCGTAGATATCGTCGATGAGTTTTTCGCAATCTACAGAGTCTCTCCATGCTCCGGCGGTTTCTCTGAGCGCGTCTCTGCGCTCTTCGACAGAACGAGCGCGTTTAACATCGATGGCAATTGTCACTTCGTCGCCATCGTTGAGATCAAGTTCCTCGGAGAGTTTCAACGTACCGTTCGAGTACGTTGCTCTGAATTCGCGAATCATGTCGATTTGAGTGGACCAGTTCGGGTTCAAGGCGTGGTGTCTAGTATATGGAAGTGTACGGAGCGCGGAACGAACGGCATGTGTCTCGGATGCTGTTGAACAGGAAAGGATCGACGAGATGGATCTCTCTGGGAATTGTTAAGTCAACAATGAGAACGTTCATCCCCTCCAGATTTCCGCGTTCGTCTTCGTGGGGATGACGTGCGCATCCGCGCGTGGTCACCCTCACCCCCGCCGGGCATCCCCTGCGTTCGCTGCGCTCCGCGTCCCCTCCGATTCACGGAAGGGACGGGCCTCCGTCCACCCATCTGGATTCCGGCTTTCGCCGGAATGACGTGGAGATGCGCGGAAATGACGGTGGGTCGGCGGGAATGATAGGCGCTCGGGCATCCCCCTGCGACCTCGCTTCGCTCGTTCGCGTCCCCCTTCGCTTCGCGAAAGGGGAGTTAGAGAATCTGATCCAAGAAGAGTTGCGTTCTGTCTTCGGTGGGGTTGGTGAAGATGTGGTCGGGGGTGTTGATTTCTACTAGTTGGCCTTCGTCGAACATGGCCATGCGGTCGGCTACTTCTCTTGCGAAACCCATTTCGTGGGTTACGCATAGCATTGTCATGCCGGTGTCGGCGAGTTCTCGCATGACGTCGAGGACTTCTTTGATCATCTCGGGGTCGAGAGCGGATGTTGGCTCGTCGAAGAGCATGATTTCGGGTTGCATGGCGAGTGCGCGGGCGATGGCGACTCGCTGCTGCTGTCCGCCGGAGAGTTCTGCGGGGTATTTCTCGGCCTGTTCGGGGATGCCGACGCGTTCGAGGAGTGACATTGCGAGGTCGTCGGCTTCGGCTTTGGGCAGGTGTCGGACGCGCTGGGGTGCGAGTGTGATGTTGCCCATGACGGAGAGGTGCGGGAAGAGGTTGAACTGTTGGAATACCATGCCGACTTCGGAGCGGATGGCGTCGAGGTTTCGCAGGTCGTTTGTCATCTCGATGCCGTCGACGACGATCTTGCCCTGCTGGTGCTCTTCGAGTCGGTTGATCATGCGTATGAATGTGGACTTGCCGGAGCCGGATGGCCCGAAGATGACTACTACCTCTCCCCTCTTGACGGACATTGAGACGTCGTTGACGGCGCAGAAGTTGCCGAACCATTTGAAGACGTTTTCGCAGACGATGATGTCGTCACGATCTTCGAGAGGGACGTTGCGGATTTCGGGGTTTGTGGAGATGGTCATCGGTTGCCTTCTTTGCATGGATGCACAGGATGCACAGGATGGACTGGATGGGGTTTGTTGTTGTTTAGTTGGTAGGGCCCCTTTGCCCTTCGGGCATTTCCCCCGCATAGCGGGGGCAACCCGATACTATCTGCGGCCTACTCCTAGGGCGGTTTCGATTTTTCTGGAGATGTGGGACATTGCGAATGTGAAGATCCAGAAGACGGCGGCGATGAAGATGTAGACTTCGTGTCCGTCGTCGACAAATTCGAGGTTGCCTTGGATGGTTACTCGGCCCATTTCGACGAGGTCAAGCATGCCGATGATGAAGACGAGTGAAGTGTCTTTGAAGAGTGATATGGCCTGCCCTACTATGGCCGGGATGATGTTGCGGAGTCCCTGCGGGAGGGTGATGAGCATCGTGGTCTGCCAGGCTCGGAGTCCGAGTGCGGATGCGGCTTCGGTCTGTCCGGTGGCGACGGCTGCCATTCCGCCGCGGACGTTTTCTGCCATGTAGGCGGAACTGAACAGCGTTATGGTGATCATGGCGAGATATAGCTCGTCGATGGAGACGGTCTCGGGGAATGTGAGCGGCAGGATGTGTCTCGACATGAAGAGGAGCGTGATGAGTGGGACGCCGCGGATGATTTCGATGAAGCCGACGCAGGCGACCTTCAGGAACGGGAGCTTGGAACGGCGTCCGAGGGCGAGCAGGATGCCGATGGGTATGGAGCAGACGATGCCGATGGTGGCTAGGAGGAGGTTGAGCGTGAGGCCGCCGATGTCTTGCGTGGGTACTGGGTCGAGTCCGGGGATGTAGGATGAGCCGATGACTAGTACGGCGCTGACGACGAAGACGATCGGAGCGGCGAAGAAGAGTGTGCGGGGGCGTCCGATGGCGGGAATGGTTGCGGCGAAGAATCCGAGGGCAACGGCGAGGAAGTTGATGGTGAAGAGCGCGTTGATGAGGTGGTCAGGTGGGTCGGTAGCGCTGTAGGAGAGGGCGTAATCATCAACGGCGTTGAGGTGCTCGGCGTCGACTCGGACAAAGTAGGTGCCTGGTTCGAGGGTATTTTCGATCAACTCGCCATCGTGACTGATGCCGATGACGGTTTGCAAGGGGCGGTTGGATTCGTCTTCAAGTGTGAATCCGGCGGAGCCTTCGATTTGCCAGAGTCCGATGCCGAACTTCTTGGTGTCTTCGAGAGTGAAGGTGTAATAGTCGGTGAGGTCTTCGACACCGTCTAGGGTCGCTAGCTCGTATCGTGTGCCGGTGAGGTCGGCGACTTTGAGTTCGACGGCGTTTGCGGGATTAGCATCGGAGATGTCGCGCTGTCGTTCTCGTGGGGATGTCGAGGAGGAGGGTTCGATCTCGATATTTGGATCGTGCGTCGGTGCGCCGAGGTCTACGCCCGCGTATGGGAGGAGTCCGGCTAGGAGGGTGACGACAATGAGAACGATTGCGGCACCGCGGGCCATTCCGCCCCACATTCGCCATGCGATACCCAGCAAGACGCTGACGAGCAGGAGCGTTGTGAGTGGTCGCCAGTAGAGTTCCTGCGGGTATCTTCCGATGACGTAGAGAGGGACGCGGGACGTGACGGCTTCCCAAGATGCGGTGAAGAAGACCCAGTTGATGGACTGGAAGATTGCGAGCGCGATGATGGCACCAAGGACGATGGTGATGACGCCGTCGGTGGGCGAGCTGAAGAGGTTGGCTCGGATCCAGCCGGGTACGCCGACTGTCATTGCAGGCGGCGCAGGGTTTGGTCTTGTGGAGGGCGTGTTCAATCTCTTTGGCTGATTTTGGGCTTCGTCAACCGACACCTGCGTATTTGGTCATTCGGTTGTAGATGTTGCCGACGAGTGAGTAGAAGAGGCTCATGGCGAGGTATGTGACCATGACCATGCCGATGAGTGAGATGGCTGGTGCGATCTGGGTCATGGTGGTGGACACGCTGACGAGGTCGGGATATCCGATTGCGGCGGCGAGGCTGGAGTTCTTGGTGAGGTTGAGGTACTGGCTGATCATCGGTGGGATGATGACGCGCAGGGCTTGTGGGAAGATGACGTATCGGAGTGATGAGTTGGTGTGGAGTCCGAGGGCCCGGGCGGCTTCGGTCTGTCCTCTGTTGACGGCTTGGATGCCGGCGCGGACGATTTCGGCGATGAACGCGGAGGTGTAGATGACGAGTCCGATGAGGAGTGCGAAGAAGGATCCGGTGAGTCGGGCTCCGCCCTGCAGTCGACCGAAGGGTCCTTCTTGTCGTTCGGGGACTACGATGTCGAGCGGCGTGAAGATGATCAGCCCTATGATTGTTGCGGCGATGACGATGATGAAACCGATGACGACGGGGTAACTCGGTTTGCCGGTCTCGATTTCTCGGCGGCTTAGGAAGTTGAATGCGGCGATTGCGCCGATGATGCCGACTATGCTCAGGATCGCCCATGGCCAGAAGCCGGAGAGTGGTGTTGCCCACGGTAGATAGAAGCCGCTGTTGTTTAGATAAAAGGTGTCGAAGAAGATGTAGCCCTCACGGACGTTGGGCAGTTCGAGGATGATGAGGAACCAGAAGAGCAGCTGGATCAGGAGTGGGATGTTGCGGAAGGTCTCGATGTAGACGAGTGCGATTCGGCTGAGGATCCAGTTTGAGGAGAGTCGGGAGACGCCGATGACGATTCCGAGGAGTGTTGCGATGATGACGCCGAGGACAGATGCTTTGATGGTGTTGAGCGCGGCGACGGTGAATCCGTAGAGGTAGGTTTGGGACGGGTCGTACTCGATGACGGATTCGCCGATGGGGATTTGGGCGGCTTCGTCGAGGAAGCTGAATCCGAAGGGGATTTCGCGGTCTTGGATTTCGTTGGCGACGTTGAAGATGAAGCCGGACACGATAGCGATGACGATGATCGCGGAGACGATCTGGACGACCCACTGGATAAAGACGATGTTTCGCCATAGTGGGATGCCGCCGGGGTATAGGATGCTCTGCACTACTGGTGTCTCGTTATCGCGTCATGCCTTTGACGGCTTTGGTGTAGTTTAACGCGTTGACGAGGGCGAGGGTACGCGGGATGACGCAGAAAAAGAAAAGGGGGAATACGGACGTATCCCCCCTTTCTGGGCTGGTCGGTTTGACCGTGTTCTAGCGCAGAGGTGCTGCGTAGATTTGGCCGCCTTTGGGGCAGTCGCCGCAAGGTGCGTCTGACCAGAGGGCGTTTCGGCCGCCTTCACGAGGCAGGTCGATGCCGTCGGGACCGAGGTTGCGGTCGTAGATCTCGCCGTAGTTGCCGACGGCGTTGATCACGTCTTGCATAAAGGTCTCGGAGAGTCCGAGGGTCTCTTGACCGATGGTGCCTTCAGTGCCTAGCAGCCTCTTTGCTTTGACATCGTCGCCGCCAGCTTTGGCGCTGACGTTTCCGCTGTTGATGCCGTAGGCTTCGGCGTAGATCAGGCCGGACATGACGGTCTTGATGATGTCAAACCACTGGTCGTCACCGTGCGGCACGACTGGTCCAAGCGGCTCTTCGGAGATTGTCTCCGGGAGGATCACGTGGTCGGCCGGGTTCTGCAGCGAGGTGCGAAGCGCGGCAAGCTGCGAACGGTCGTTGGTGAAGACGTCACAGGCGCCGGACTCGTAGGACGAGAGTACGACATCGGTGTCTTCAAAGACCTGCGGGTTGTACTCCATGTTGTTCTGTCGGAAGAAGTCGGCCATGTTGAGCTCGGTGGTGGTACCGCTGGTGACACATACGGCGGCGCCGCTTAGGTCATATGCGGATGTCACGCCGAGGTCGGCAGGAACCATGAAGCCTTGTCCGTCGTAGAACATGGTCTGCGCGTAGTTGCCCCACTGAGCGTCACGGCTCGTGGTCCAGGTGACAGTTCGGACGAGGAGGTCGACTTCACCAGACTGGATGGTCGGGCCACGCTCAGCGGCGGTGATGTACTGGATCTCGATGGCTTCGGGATCGTTCAGCACAGCGGTTGCGACTGCTCGACAGAGGTCGATGTCGAAGCCCACGTTTCGTCCGGCGTCGTCAAGAGCTCCGTATCCGGGTACGTCGTTTCGGCTTGCGCAGATGACCTTTCCGCGCTCTTGGACTTGAGCGAGGCGTGCGCCGGTGTCTTCCATCGACATCATGGCTTCGTCGGCCATCATTTTGGCTTCATCGGCGGCTTGTTCGGCGGCGTCAGCTCGGGCTTCTGCGGCATCTGCTCTAGCGTTTGCATCGCCAAGCGCGGATTGCGCGGCAGACGCGGTGGCTTGGGCGTTAGCCAAGTCTTCGTCAGTCGCGCCGTCATCGCTGGTGCAGGCGCTAAGGGCGATTGCCATGACAGACACCATTGCGAGCGCCGACATCAGAAGTTTGATTTTCATGTTTTCGGTTCCTCCCGGTGTTGTTTGGATATTGGATGCGACGAGGTTGGATAATCCTTGATATGAAGCATCGAATCCAGTTTACGTCATTTGGGTTCAATAAACCGCGTAGATTCGCAGGTAACGCGGTGCATCACATTTACTTGATGATTCGTGGTACCAGAATCCGACGCGAATAGAGATTGATCACTGGATTGGCGTGATGGATTCACCTTAATGGAGCGGCGTATATTTGCCCACCATTGATCCAGAGGTCGTTGCGGCCAGTGCGGGGTAGCCCAATGCCTTGCATGCCGAGGTTGCGTTCGTAAATTTCCCCATAATTTCCCACTTGTGCGATGGCATCCTGCATAAAGGTCTTTTTGATGCCGAGCGATTCTTGCCCAAAGTCACCTTCGGATCCGAGCAGTCGTTTGGCTTTGACGTTGTCGCCGGCGGCCATGGCATCGACGTTGGTGCTATCGATACCGTAGGCCTCCGCGTAGATCAGGCCGGCCATCACGATCTTGACGATGTCGAACCAGACTTCGTCGCCATGGGGCACAACGGGTGTAAGTGGTTCTTCTGAGACGATCTCAGGTAGGATCAGGTGTTCTTCGGGGTTTGGCGCTTGAGTGAGGAGCGAAGCGAGGCCGGAGCGGTCGGTTGTAAATGCGTCGCACTGCCTTGCCAAGTAGGCGTCGAAAGCTACATCTGATTGTTCAAAGACGGTCGGAGTGAAATCGAGGTCGTTTTGTCGGAAGTAGTCAGCCAAGTTGAGTTCGGTGGTTGTGCCCGAAGTCACGCAGATGGCGGCCCCCTCCAGTTCGAGCGCGGATTCGACGCCAGTGTCTTTATAGGTCATGAATCCTTGCCCGTCGTAAAACATGACGGGCGCAAAGTTGCCCCAGTTGATGTCGCGGTTCGAAGTCCAAGTGGTGGTGAGGTTCATCAAATCGATCTCACCCGATTGCAGGGCAGGACCACGCTCGGCGAGGTCGGTGAAACGATAGTCGACGGCATCGGCATCGCCAAGCACTGCTGCTGCAACTGCGCGACATAGATCGACGTCGAAGCCTATGCTCTGCCCTGAGTCGTCCAGAGAGTGGAAACCGGGCGTATCGTTTCCAGTTGCGCAGACTACGGCACCGCGATCTTTGATCGCTTCGAGGCGGTTCGCGGACTTTTCGGCTTGTTCGGCGCGTTGGATGGCGGCGTCGCGTTCTGAAATTGCTTCGGTTCGATCAGCGATCGCGGCTTGAGCAGTGGCTTGTGCGCGTTCGACGGCGACCTCGTTGGCACTGCTGTTAGAGGTGCAGGCGGCAATGAGGAGGGTTGTGAGGATGAGGATTGTTGTCGTTGTGATTTGTTTCATGGGATATAGATTCGCTTGCGGGCTAACACCGAGACTAGGCCCCGAGGAGCGCGGCAGCCTTTGCGGCTACTTGGTCGACCACACGAGGTGATGCTTTACCAGCGTGTCTGGCATACCGCGCACGCCAATCTGTGCTCTTTACTTGGTCCGACATTACGACACCTGTGATTTCGCAGTCTGAAATCAATTCGATCTCGAATGGGAAACCCCTAGATCGACTGGTAATTGGGCACATCAACGCGAGTCCCCGAGCACGGTTGTAGTGGAGGAGACTCAAAACCAGCGCCGGGCGACGCCCTGCTTGTTCGTGTCCGGCTTGTGGCGAAAATTCGATCCAGACCAGATCACCCCGTTCAGGGACGTATTCTTCGCCTACCAAGCCTCTTTTCCTCTTGGTTCATCATCCCAGAGGTAGGGAGGCAGGTTATCCGGGTCTATCGATGCGATCATCTCATCCAGATCGTATTTGGGTTTTCTGAGATTGACGCCGTTGCTGTCGCGGGTCAGTTCGATCTGTGTCCCTTCTTCGACGCCCCACTCCTCGGCGATGGCTTTGGGGATGCGTACTGCGAGGCTTGATCCCCACTTGGAGACGCGGGTTTTCAGTGCCATGTCGGTTCTCCTAATATATCCGTTGATATATCCTTCTGTATATCATTAGACAATCACTTGTACCAAATCCACCGTTCACCAAATCTCATTGCCCCGTGGCCCGTCGGTATTGACTTCGGGATGAAGATGGTCGGCGTTTTTCAAAGACTCGATCATTTCTTCGAGTGTTTTCCTGCGTTTTTTGAGGACCAGTCCTTTACCGTCGCGGGTCAACTCGATCTGCGTGCCTTCTTGGACGCCCCACTCCTCGGCGATGGCTTTGGGGATGCGTACTGCGAGGCTTGATCCCCACTTGGAGACGCGGGTTTTCAGCGCCATTTCGTTTCTCCTAATGTATCTTGGAATATATCTTCTGGTATATCACCGTTCGTGGTGTTCGTGGGAACAGACCACTCCGAGAATTCCCCGGTGCAGAGAATCTACGGATTTGGATAATCGTCTGTGGCGTCGATCCAGTAGAGCGTGCAATCGTCGTAGCCGGTTCTTTGCTCTTCGTCGTGCACCCTGATTTCGCCGGTGTATTGCTTGTAAGTTGCAGTCGGATCGGTGTCCTGCGTGTCGTATCCACCCATGTAGATGTGACAACCTGAATCCAGGCCGGTAAGATTCCTTATCCCATCGGGTGATGCAGCTTCAAATGTGATTGTGATGAAGTCAGAACTGTCGAGAATTTCGGCGGCACTCTCGTCCACGGTGATTGTGAAGACGTTCTCTTCGGTTTCTTCGCGAGGGTTGGCGCTCGCGGTGAATTCGTCGTCGATGACGTCATTGGGCTGAGGATCGACAACGAGAACGGTTTCGACAACCTTTGTTTCGTCCCGTTCGATGGTGCTGACGTGTTCGCTGGTGTCGCCGTTGGTGTCTGTTGGATATGTGGCGATAAGTGAGGTGAGGTACGCGGGTGCGAGGGCGATGATCGGCAACGCCAAGATTGTGGCTAGGGCTACGAACAAACGGCGGATCAGTCGACTGCTGGAGATCATCTGCATTGTCGTTTCAAGCCTCCGATGTGAAGTGAGGGGCGCGGAATAGTCACAGTCTATCTAGGGTCTCGTAGGGGCAGGTTTGAAACCTGCCCCTACCGTTTGCCGTTCGCTACCGCGTTAGACGGGCATCGTGCGCCCAGTCTTGGCGCGGCCGTAGTCGGCTACGTCTCTGGTTAATGCACCGATCATCTTGCAGCCGAGTCCATCGATGAGCTGGTCGACTTGCTGCTCGTTGTTCATCTCTTCGTCTTGCCATGCGGCGTAGAAGGCGATGTTGTTGTTTTCCAGCGCCGTCTTGACGATGTTAAGGGCATTGTCCATGAAGTCGGGGTACGGAGGATCGTGAGCGTCCGGGTCGCCGAACGACATTCCCATGTCTCCGGGTCCCCACTCAGCGAAGGCGATGCCGGGAACCGCCGCGGTCTGCTCTGCGAAGGATAGGCAATGACGGTCTTCGATCTTGAGACCGAGCATGAGTTCGCCGTTTGGGTTCATCGGCCACGGATCGGCGATTTGGACGTATTCCTTGGGATCGACGCCCCAGATTTCGGCGGGTTGGCGCTGCCCTCCCCCTCCGCGGATACCTTCGGGGATGATGTCGCTTCCGATCGTCTGGAACGGGTATCGGCAAGCGGCGACGAACCATTTGGTCGCTTCAGGACTTTGCACGTGCGTGTGGAGTAGGCCGTGGATGCCGGTGGTCAGCGCATGTCGCATCTGCCAAGCGTTGTACCGCACCTCTTCGGGCGAGTAGGCGCTATGAGGCAGAGAAGTCACGACTGCGGGGGTTGGGTGTCCGCTCGGCGTGGGTCCGCCATCTTTGAGGCCCCTCATGAACTGGTAAAGACCGCCGATGTCGAAGTGATGGTGTTCGAAATCAATGAGGACCATGTCGGCCCACGTCTGTGCCATCTCGCGCCCGGCATCGTAGGAGAGCTCGGGTGTAGGAGTGTGGTAGAAAGGCTGTCCTTCCTTGAGGAGGTCGATGCATTTGTTGATGCCCATGGTTTTGGTTCCTTCGGTTCGGATATTGCGGCGCGCTTCGTGGCGCGTTTTCATACTTTAACGGTTTACGCGTCGGTAGGGGATGTTGCGGCTCGAACAATGCCGCGTCAAATAGATACCGATATTTCGGCAAGTTGAAGGCATTTCCCAATGAGGTTGAGAACGACCGTCGTCACTGCGGACGCGGCAGTAGCAGGAAACCGGCGCTAGACGCGGTAAACATCGCGTCGGTGGCGAACGATGTGCACGATCACTCTAGCGTTAGCATGGTCAAGCGTGTACAACGCTCGGTAGTCACCAATCCTGAAACGGAAAACGCCACGCATCTGACCTGCGAGTGCCCGATGGTTTATCGTTTCAGCGTTTTGACCCAAACGGCGCAATCGGTTAACTGCGAGTTGCGCTTGTTGTTTAGTTAGACGAGAAAGGTCCTTTTCTGCAGTGGGCGTCAACTCGACGCGGTAATTCACGAAGATAAACCCAGTTGTTGCGCGACCTCATCGAGGCTCCGCGTAGCGCCACCGTTCTCAACTTCGTTAACGGATGCGCTCAATTCCGCAGAAACAGTCTCTCGTAACTCCAAATCTGACTCAGCATCGTCAGAGTGCTCAATCGTGACTTTGCTTGCACCGTCGACTTTGTCCACGATAACTCTCCTTCTCACAAAGCCCAGTTCGTGTATGAGTTTGATTGCGTCATAGCGACGTGGGGCAATTCGAAAGAACTTTGATGTCGTCTTTTGGCTAGTATACGAACCTTGGTTCCCCCTGCCTGCGTTCGGGGCTCGATAAGCCCATGCGTCCGTTGCACACCCGCCCCTCTTGATATCAACCAAGAAGGGCGGGAGGCTCCGCGAATGGTCAACTAGACTGGCATCGTCCGTCCGGTTTTCGCTCGGCCGTAGTCGGCCCATTCTTTGTTGGGTGCGCCCATCATCTTGACGCCTACGTTGTCGATGAGGTGGTCGATGCGCTCTTCCTGCGTCATATTGTCGTCGGCCCAGCTTGAGTAGAAACCTACTCCTGCTTTATCGAGACCAGCTTTAACCGTTTCGCGGGCGTGATCCATATAGTCGGGGTACGGCGGGTCGTGGGCATCGGGGTTGCCGTGAGACATTCCCATGTCACCGGGGCCCCATTCTGCGAAGCCGATTCCTGGTACCGCTGCGATCTCGTCGGCATTGGGGAGACTGTGGCGGTCTTCGATTTTCAGTCCGAGGAGCAGTTCGCCGTTGGGGTTGAGCGGCCACGGGTCTGCGACCTCAACGTATTCGCGTGGGGAAAGTCCCCAAATCTCAGCGGGAATGCCCTGCCCTCCGCCTCCGCGCAGGCCTTCGGGGATGGCGTCGCGGGCGAGTGTCTGGAATGGGTATCTACATGCGGCGACGAACCACTTGACGGCTTCGGGATCGCGGGCGTGGGTGTGAAGGAGGCCGTGGACGCCGGTCGTGAGAGCGTGTCGCATCTGCCATGCGTTCGCTCGGACTTCTTCGACGGAGATTGCGTTGTGCGGAAGCGTGGTGACGACGGTTGGTGTGAGGTGACCGCTGGGTGTCGGGCCACCGGCTTTCAAGCCTTTCATGAACTCGCCGAGACCTCCAACGTCGAAGTGGCGATGCTCGAAGTCGATGAGGATCATGTCGGCCCAAGTCTGAGCCAACTCCACACCGGCGTCGTATGAGAGATCGGGGGTGTGAGTTGCGTAGAAGGGTTGTCCTTCTTTAAGCAGATCGATGCATTTGTTGATGCCCATTTGGGTGTTTCCTTGTTGGTTTTTGACAGGTGATTTGTTGTGCGGGGTATGCCCTCGCTCACCCCGCTCCCCTGGATTCCGGCTTTCGCCGGAATGACGGAAGCGTTCCGAGCGGGGAAACCTTAGTTTTTCAGGTTAGCCTCCAGGGGATTTCGAGTTCGGCGGTGATGCTTCGGAACCAGTCGATTACTTCTGGATGGTATGGGATGCCGTGCTCTTGGCGTTCGATCTCTTCTTCGTGTTCGGGGAGTCCGGCGTAGACGACGCGGTCTTGGCCGGGCGCGGTCTTGCTGTTTGCGAGGGCCCGCATGTATTCGTCCATGTCGGTCTTAAAGTCTTCGATGTCGGTGAAGGCTTCGAGGTTGTAGGCGATGAAGTGGTGAGATGCGCCTCGGCGTCGATTGGGTCCACCACCGTTTCCTCCGAGGATGCCTGCGAGGATCTCGATCATCACCGCCATCGAGTAGCCCTTGTGAGCGCCGAGTTCGCGGGTTGCTCCTGCTGGCAGCATGATGAAGTCCTCTGGGACCTCGCTTTCCTCCATTACCGGGGTACCGTCGGATTCTGCGACCCATCCGGGCAGAACCGGGACTCCGATGCGCTTGGCGAGGACGATTTTGTTTCCGGCTACGCTGCTCATTGATGCGTCGAATATAAACGGAGGTTCGTCACGGGTCGGCGCGGCGATGCCTAGGGGGTTTAAGCCGACTAGACGTTCAGCGCCGTGTACTGGTGCGACATTAACGCCGCCGGTGGTCATGGCCAATCCGATCATGTCGCGTTCAAGGGCCATGGCGGCGTGGTAGGCGCAGGCACCAAAATGTCGACCATTGATGGCTGTGATGGTGCCGATGCCGTAGACCTCTGCCCTGTCCATGGCCATGCGCATGGCCATGGGGCCTACGGCTAGACCGTGACCTTCATCGCAGTCGATGGTGGCTGCGGCGGGTAGTTCGCGGATGACTTTGGGCTCCGGTGTCGGGTTGATGCCGCCTTCGCCAAAGGAAGCTACGTAAGCGCGGAGCATGTTGGAGACGCCGTGGGACTCGATGCCCCGTGCGTCGGCGTAAACGAGGACATCGGCCGACTGGACCGCATCATCCTCAGGCATACCCATCTTTCGGAAGATGTCTTCGACAGTCGCGCGCATGTCTTCGATCTGGACATGCACCGCGATGTCGTGTGGGACGTGAAATCGTTCGAGCAACCGGATCTGCCTTTCGTTTCAGGGTTCGTCGGGGACGCCGGTCGATCGACCGAGTTTCATCTCGTTGCGCCGCACCTCAATTTAATCGAGTCGAAAGTATACAAGCGCGGTGTCCAAAATCGAACTTGATGCGATATATTCGCGTGCAACGAGGCGAGCGTTCTTATAGACCCCTTGTATTCCCCCTTTTCGCCCGGCGAAAAGGGGGGAGGGATTGGATGTCCCCTTTGAATCAATAGGGAGGACGTCGTCGCCGCGATCATCGAGAAGAGGTCAGATATGCCTATCGGAAAAGTCTCTGTTTTCACCGCTCCGGGCGTGCCGTTCGAGATTGAGGAGTTGCCGACACCCGAGGTTGAGCCTGGCGGCGTGTTGGTCAAGAACACCCATGCGGTCATTTGCGGTTCCGATCTGCATGGGTGGCGTGGCGATGGCGACGTAATACCACCGCCAAAGCGCAGGTTGACTGGGCACGAGTTCACTGGTGTAGTCCATTCTCTGAGTAAAGGTGTTGATACGGACTCGTTGCGCAGGCCCTTGAAGGAAGGTGACAGGATCGCTTTCCCGTTCTTCAACCCGTGCAATCGTTGCTACTGGTGCATCCGTGGCGAGCATCACGCGTGTCCGCATCGTGGCCGAGCGAATCATCAGGGGCTGGATGCCTATCCGTACTGCGATGGCGGGATGGCTGACTACTACTACCTGCCACCCGGCCACTATGCGTTCAAGGTGCCGGACGAGTTGCCGACCGACGCTGTGCCGCCAGTGAACTGTGCTCTGTCACAGGTCTTGTTTGGGTTGGAGCGCGCAAAGATGGATTTCGGCGACACTGTCGTGATCCAAGGAGCCGGCGGGTTGGGGATTTTCGCGACTGCGGTTGCGGCCGAGAAAGGTGCGTCAAAGGTAATCGTTATTGACGGTCAGCAGCCGCGTTTGGACTTGGCGATGGAGTGCGGTGCCACGCACACCGTTTCCATGGTGGACTACCCCACTGCAGATTCGAGGGTTGAGCGGGTTCGAGAGCTGACACACGGCGTTGGTGCCGATATCGTGGTTGAGGTTGTGGGTGTTGCTGCTGCGACGCTAGAAGGTTTGGACATGGTGCGGTTCAACGGCAAGTACGTGGACATCGGCAACATCAGCGGTGGCAGTATCGAGTTCGCCGCGCGGAAGATCATCAACAACCAGACGCAATGGCAAGGATTGATGCATTACAACCCGTGGATCGTCGAAGCTGCCTTGCAGTTCTTGGTTCGTGCCAAAGACCGGATGCCGATAGCGAACGTGATATCGCACAAATTCCCTTTGGAACAGATCAACGAAGCGTTCGAGTTCGCCGAGTGGCATGGTCGTGAAGGTGGATCTACGGCTAACCGCGTCGCTTTGACTATGTGAACTGGTCTACCCTTTAGCGAATTCGATGCGAGCAAGGGTTGACCTATGCCTACAGGAAGAGTCGCCCTGTACACCGCGGCAGGCGTGCCGTTCGAGATCATGGAGTTGCCGACTCCCGAGATCGAACCGGGCGGCGTTCTAATCAAGAACACGCACGCGGTGATCTGTGGATCGGACCTGCATGGTTGGAGAGGCGACGACGACAATCCCCCACCTCCAGTCAAGCGGTTGACGGGTCACGAATTCACCGGCGTCGTTCACTCTCTTGGTAAGGGGGTCGAGACGGATTCGTTGCGTCGTCCCCTGAGTGAGGGAGAGCGCGTAGCGTTCCCGTTCTTTCATCCTTGCAACCGGTGCTATTGGTGCATTCGAAGCGAGCATCACGCCTGCCCCCATCGTGGGCGGTGGTACACGTTGGAGGAGCATCCGTATTGCAACGTGGGCATGGGTGACTACTACTACCTGCCGC
The DNA here is from genome assembly GCA_965203505.1 of Dehalococcoidia bacterium. Taxonomy (GTDB): domain Bacteria; phylum Chloroflexota; class Dehalococcoidia; order Lucifugimonadales; family Lucifugimonadaceae; genus Bin127. Next base: position 1,775,794 of record OZ241880.1, on the reverse strand, counting down.
CGGGGCATTACGTCTTCAAGGTACCGGACGAGTTGCCGACGGATGCGGTGCCCCCTGTCAACTGCGCGTTGTCGCAGGTGTTATTCGGCTTGGAACGAGCGCAAATGGACTTCGGAGATGTGGTGGTGATTCAAGGAGCGGGTGGATTAGGGGTGTTTGCTACTGCGATCGCGTCCGAGAAAGGTGCATCGCAGGTGATCGTTATTGATGGTCAGAAGCCGCGATTGGATATGGCGGTTCAATGCGGTGCGACGGATACGATCTCGTTGCTTGACTATCCGATGCCTGAATCTCGCGTTGAGCGCGTCATGGAATTGACGCACGGAGTGGGTGCGGACGTGGTGGTGGAAGTCGTGGGGATCGCAGCGGCGGCTTTGGAAGGGTTGGACATGGTGCGTTTCAATGGCAAGTACATCGATATCGGGAACATTGCCGGCGGTAGCATCGAGATACCGGCGGTGAAGGTGATCTCTAACCAGACGCAGTGGCTCGGTACGGTGCACTACAACCCTTGGATCATCGAAGCGGCGTTGCAGTTTCTAGTGCGAGTGCAGGATCGGATGCCTGTTGGGAATGTTGTGTCGCACAAGTTTCCGTTGGAACAGATCAATGAGGCGTTCGATTTTGCGGAGTGGCACGGACGAGAAGGCGGTACGGCTGCGAGCCGAGTGGCGTTGACTATGTAGTGACAGAACTGAAATCTGGCCCGAAGTCGAGAAAGAGGCGACACATGCCCATCGGAAAAGTGACCATATTCGAGGCACCCGGTGTGCCGTTTGAGATCGGAGAGTATCCAACACCCGAAGTGGAACCAGGTGGGATGCTCATAAAGAACACGCATGGTGTCATCTGTGGTTCCGACCTGCACATCTGGCGCGGGGATATGTCGACGCATTCGAACCGCATTGTTGGTCACGAGTTCACAGGTGTGGTTCACTCGCTAGGTGAGGGAGTAGAGACCGATTCGCTGCGACGACCGTTGAAGGAAGGAGATCGTGTCGCGTTTCCGTTCTTCAACCCTTGCAATCGCTGTTACTGGTGCATTCGGGGGGAACATCACTCCTGCCCGCATCGTTCTAGGCAGAAGGATCTCGGTTCATATCCCTACTGCGACGGCGGTTACGCGGACTACTACTATCTGCCTCAGGGACACTACGCGTTCAAGGTGCCGGACGAGTTGCCGAGTGACGCAGTCCCGCCCGTAAACTGTGCGTTGTCACAGGTTCTTTTCGGTTTGGAGCGGGCGAAGATGGACTTCGGTGACAAGGTTGTGATTCAGGGTGCAGGTGGATTGGGTATCTACGCGACGGCGATCGCATCGGAAAAGGGTGCTTCCAAGGTCATCGTGATTGATGGACAGCAACCTCGGCTTGACTTGGCGATGCAGTGTGGTGCGACCGATACGGTGTCAATTGTCGACTACCCGACTCCTGAAGCGCGGATCGAACGCGTTAGGGAACTGACTGATGGATTTGGTGCCGACGTTGTTGTTGAAGTAGTGGGCATAGCCTCGGCGACCCTTGAAGGCCTCGACATGGTGAGAGTGAACGGCAAATTCATCGATATCGGCAACATCGGCGAAGGCAATATCGAGTTTCCGGCATCAAAGATCATCGGCAACCAAACGCAGTGGTTGGGCACAGTTCATTATGATCCTTGGATCGTCGAGGCGGCGTTGCAGTTCTTGGTGCGAGTGCAGGATCGGATGCCAGTCGCCGATGTCATTTCGCACAAATTCCCGTTGGAGCAGATCAATGAGGCGTTCGATTTCGCCGAGTGGCAGGGGCGTGAAGGCGGGACGACGGCGAATCGTGTTGCGCTGACGATGTAGTGACGGCGAACTGATCGGGAGATAAACTCCCAACGAAAGATACCTACCCTCTACGAAATATCGTCTGTACCTCAATCATGTTGTGATTTAAGATCAACTCCCATGATCAAAAAGTCACTGATTTCAGTCTTGGCAAGCATCGGGTGTGCCATATTGTTGGTGGCTTGTACGCAATCTGAGGCCCCTACCCCAACGTCACAACCCACGGCGACGCAACAACCTTCACCACCACCTTCGCCCGTGCGCCCGACTCCAACCCCTACGCCGCGCGCCATATTAGTATTCCCCACCCCGACGCCACTACCATCGCCTACATATACGCCCGAACCTACTCAAGAGTCAACTGTCGTCGAAGGGGAGTATTCAGTTGGAATTCTCAGGGTGATGGACGGCGACACATTAGAGGTCGAGATTGATGAAGTCCAAGTTGAAGGTTTGAAGGTTCAAACGGTGAGGATTTTTGGAATTGACACGCCAGAGACGCGCACAACTGACGGTTTCGAAAAAGCTTGTGGTGACTGGTCGAAGAAGCGTGCAATCGACTTTGTTTCGTCTGATGGGCAGTATGTTTTGTTGACCGAGTTTGAAGATGGCGGGTTCAGCAGGATACTGGGTGATATTCGGTCACCAGAGGGCGTGATGCTGTCGGAGTTCATGTTGGATGAGGGATTGGCGGTTCCGTACGAGGGCGGGACTAGGGATTTTGAGGATCATCGCGAGAACTGCGATCGGTTGGTTGAGATAGGACGAATCGAAGGGCCGGAAATCGAGGCGACAGCAACCGCGACTGAACATCCAACGGCAACGCCCGAGCCCACATCAGAACCAACGACAAGCCAAGAGCCAACGGTTACCCCTGTTGGCGATACTGCCCCATCGCCTACTGCAACAGCAGCGGTTTCCACCGACAGCGACGAGATTGGCGCGACTTACGAAACCTGCGAGGAGGCTGAAGCAGCAGGGTTAGAAAGAGAACCTGGTACGGAAGGCCCTGGTTGGGGATTCCCCGCTGAAATCGTAACTGGCGAACGAGATGGCGACGGCGATGGATACGTCTGCGAGGAAAGCCGATCATCTTCCACTTCACCAAAGGTCGAAGATACACCTGAACCGACTCCCACTGCCGCAGTTGTTACTACCGAAACTGGTGAAATCTATCCTAGTTGCGACGACGCAGTGGAAGCTGGTTTGGAGCGCGTAAAAGGCGATAGTGGAGATGGGCGCGGTTTTCCTGCTTGGCAAGTCCCGAGCGCAGGTGATGGTGACGGTGACGGGGTCGTTTGCGAGAAGTAGGTTTTGGCTACTTCGTGAAGCCGATGCCGTTTAGATGGCTGGTGTCGTTGAAGGTTTTCATGCGCCAGCCGTTTGGTGTGTAGAGGTGTTCATCTAGGATCGTGACGCCGGTATTGGTGAAGACGAAGTCCCATTGGTCTCTAATGCGGAGGTTCAACAACTGGCCCAAGAGAGCTTGCAAGGAACCTCCGTGGCCGACTACCAGTATGGTTTCGCTGCCTTGACGGTGTTTTCTGAGCATCTCGTATGCGAAATCGCCTACTCTTTGCCACGCCTTACCCATCGATTCGCCGCCAGGGAATTCGAGCGTTACCCTCGTATCGAGGTTTTTCCATCGCTGATAAACCGCGGGGATAGCACCTGCGATATCTTCCCACAAAAAGTCTTCGAAATCGCCGAAATGGTATTCCCGCAGTTCCGGGCGGGGTTGAATCTCGAGATCGGGGTTGTTGGCAGTGATGGATTTCGCCGTGTCCATGGCACGCCGAAGATCGCTTGAATAGACGGCGTCGAACTTGACATCGGCTAACCGTTTCGCCACCGCTTGGGCTTGCAGTCGGCCTCGTTCTGTGAGTTGCGCGTCGAAGTGTCCCTGCGCTTTGTCATCGATGTTGCCCTCGGTTTCGCCGTGGCGGACCATCACGATTGTTCGTGGCGACGGGTTGAAGATGTGTGGTGATGTGGTCAAGTCGGGGTCATCCATGCGAGTTGAAGCCGTTGAGATGGCTGGTGTCGTTGAACAATTTGGCTTGCCATACGTGCGGAGCCATCGGATGCTCTTTGATGATCGAGATACTGGTGTTGTCGAATGAAAAACGCCATTGGTCTGTGATGCGAAGCGCCAAGAAGTGAGCCAAGAGAGTCTGGAGCGAACCTCCGTGGGCGACGACCAAGATGGTTGATTTCTCAGGGTGATTGGCGAGGAGTTCATGCGCGAAATCGCCGACTCGCTGCCACAAATCCGCTGCTGATTCGCCGCCCGGATATTTGGCGTTAGGTCTCGTTTCCCATTCGATGCGTCGTTTGAAAAACTCTGGTTCTTCATCGCGGTGGGCTAACCAAAGGGTATTCTCGTAGGTTCCGTAGTGGAGTTCGCGCAGTTCTGGGCGACGTTGGATCTGGATGCCGGATCGGTTGTTGAGAATCGCTTCTGCGGTGTGCACAGTTCTTTGGAGGTCGCTGGAATAGATCGCGCTGAATTCTGTGTCGGCGAGTCGCTGTGCAAGTGCTTGGGCTTGCCGCACGCCCTTATCTGTCAATGGAGCATCGAAGTGGCCTTGGGCTTTACCCTCTATGTTTCCCTGAGTTTCGCCGTGGCGAACCAAGATGATAGTGCGCCGGTTCGGGTTTGGGGCAGTCCCGACGACGTTTGACCTAGACAGCTTGCTCATGTGATGTTCAACTGTGCGAGTGACAGGTGGTGGGTGTCGTTCCAGCTTTCGATCTGCCAGCCGTCGTCGCGCCAAGTGGGTTCGGAGATTATGGAGTTGATGCTGGCGTTGTCAGTTTTGAGACGCCATTTGTCCTCAAGCCGGAATTTGCACATGTAAGCGGCGGCGGCTTTGATCGAACCGCCGTGGCTGAAGACGAGGATTTCAGCATCTGCGCCGTAGTTGTCGGCGATCTTTTGGGTGAATTCAGCGACGCGCTTCATGTGTTCGCGGTCGGTTTCACCGCCTGGAAACCGGACATCGGACCCGATAACCGGGTCTAGGATGCGGGCGAACACGTCGGGGTATTCGTCGCGGAGTTGCTGCCACGAGTAGCCTTCGCAGTCGCCGTAATTCTTCTCGCGCAGTTCCGGGGTGGTCTCGACCGAATAATCAGATCTGAGTTTCAGGAGTGGTTCGGCGGTCTGAAGCGCTCGGATCGAGTCGCTTGAGTAGATGACGTCGAAGTGGCGATTTTTGAGCCGTTCGCCGAGCAAGTTGGCCTGTGCCCTGCCCGTCTCGTTAAGGGGTACGTCGGAGTAGCCTTGGGCAAGGCCAGCGGCGTTGCCTTCGGTCTGGCCGTGGCGAACGAGATGAATCTTGATCAACGCGAAGAGTCTCGGATGTGACAGGTGACCCTAGGACTCAATGGTAAGTACGGAGTGTGAGGTGGGGTTGACGCGGATCTAGTGGTGGGACCTTGCGCATAGGAAGTGCTTTGATCAAAGAACGGTCAAAGAAAAACTTCGGTCATCGAACTTGGAATCACGTTGAGCACCCGAGATAGGGCTGTTTTTCGCAAAGAACAAGCAAAGAAAACTTGGGGTTTTTCGAACTTGGAATCTCACATGGAAGCTTCGATGACGGATGTTTCCGCAAAGAACAAGCAAAGAAAACTTGGGGTTTTTCGAACTTGGAATCTCACATGGAAGCTTCGATGACGGATGTTTCCGCAAAGAACAAGCAAAGAAAACTTGGGTTTTTCGAACTTGGAATCTCACATGGAAGCTTCGATGACGGATGTTTCCGCAAAGAACAAGCAAAGAAATCTCAGTTGTCCTCAGATGATGAGGCCCAATTCGGCAGATATGCTCGGCTCCTGTTACCTGCTTCAGGGTCTCTGATAACGAGCCTTCCCGCATCAACAGCTTCCTTCAATATCCTCGATGCGTGGTCAGATCTCGAAATTCCGAACCGTTCACGGATCGATTTATTATTGGTTGGTTGACCGGTCAGATATCGAAGGCAAGCGTGCCAATAACAGGCTAGAACGCGATCTTCGCGGCCCATCTCTGCGAGTTTCTTGTGTGCAAACAGGACACACCTCGTGGAGTTTTCGACAGCTTCGAACAGAGGAGCGGGCAATTGATGGACCTCGATCATGTCAACCACCTTGTCGATGCCACTGCCCCGTTCCTCACATATTCCGAACCGACGCATCAGCGAAGCGATTGACTCGTTTCGGGATTTCGGCGGCGCGTCTAGGAACCTTAGAGTTTCTACCAAGGGGCGACCTGGATTTGCAACTTCGATTCGATCATCAAAGATCTCTACCATCGGGCCGGTACCGGTTGCGTAAAAATCTTGATGTATCAGCGCGTTAGCCACGAGTTCCCGTACCGCGATCTCTGGAAACATGGGTGTATCGACGTTCAATGCTCGTTCGAACACTTCGTTTGAGGGCACTAGAGTCATGATGTGCTCGATGACGCGTTGAAAAGACGAGGCGTAACCGGGATCAAACTCTCTTTCTCTAGCATTGTTGAACCGCGCCACGCCATCGTATTTGACTACTCGGAGGCGTTTGCGGTTCAGAGATTCGAAGTCTGCCAAATCGCGTGCGAGCAGAACGCCGGCCAGATTGGTGATGTTCCAACCACCGGCGTCGGATCGAGTGATTAACTGGTCTTGACGCATCGCCTCAAGGATGTTCGCATTACCGTCTGGTAAAGGTCGTCCTGACAGATGGAAATAGGACGGATAATCGATCAGTTCAAGGATTTTGTCTGCAGCGAGATTATTTGCAACGATCCCGTCTTCGAAACTCAGGCGATCGAGTAGACGCCACAAACGACGTTCGATCATCGGTTCGTTGGAGAGGTGTTTGGTAGCGGGGCCGACGCGGACAAACGCGGTGTCTTTGAATCGCGCCGGGAATTGAGACGTTGGCGCAATCTCAAGGATCACGAGGTTGCGTCCGTCAATTTCAACGGAACGAAAACCGAAGTCGGTATTGTCGCTGATCGAACGCCTGAGCCACGACATCAACGGTTCATTGCCCTTTTTGGCGCTGTTGGGCTCGAATTTCGTGCCGACGACTCGATGTGTGCCGTCCTCGACACCCCAAATGATGTACGCCGCTTCGCGGTCGTTCAACGCGGCCGAGTTCGCGAGGGCTGACAGATTACGGCCGATTGTTTCGGGTTTGGAATTGCCAACTTTGAACTCGACCCACTCGGTCTCGGATGGCAACGCGCACAAGCCGTTAACCAAATCGCGAAGGTATTCTGGGTCGCGGGGTTCCATAGCGCGTTATGTTAACGCGCCTTCGGTTGAGATTTAAGGCCTTGTAGAGCCGCCGACTATTCGCAGGGGAACTGCTCGCGGAGTTCGGCGAAGAGGTTGGCCATGGGGCCGCAGCCGAGGGCGAGTGGGCTGGAGATGTTCATCATCGTGTAGCCTTCTGCAATCCAACGGCGGGCGACTTCAGGGTCTTGGAAGGTTGTGGCGAGGAACTTCCCGGTGCCTTTGACGCGCTGAGCGACGTCAGACATGATCTGCTCGACTTTGTCGTGGTGGATCTGACCTGGGATGCCGAGGGTGGCGGAGAGGTCAGTAGGCCCCACAAGCAGGACTTCGAAGCCTTCTAAGGCGAGTGTGTCGTCTACTTTTTCGTAGGCTTCTGTGCTCTCCATCTGGATGATCAGCAGAGTTTCGTCGTTGGCGTGTTTGAGGACCTCGTCTTGGGTGATGTCGAGCAGCGATGCGAACCACGGCGCGATTCCGCGCTCACCCAGCGGCGGGTATTTCGAGTATTGGATGGCCTCTGCCGCCTCTTCGGGGTTGTCGACTTGAGGGACCATTACGCCGACGGCGCCGACATCGTAAGCCTTTTTGATCTCTCCGGGGTGGTTCCAAGTTACGCGGATTACGGGTGAGACACCGAGGTTTCGCCCTTGAACGCAGATCGTGCCGATGCTTTCAGTGCCCCAAGGACTGTGTTCTTGGTCGATCCAGACCCAGTCTGGTTTGATGCTGCTGTAGATCGTGTGCGCTACATGCGGTTCACGTGAAAACATGCTCGTGCTGAGGACCGCGCCGCCAGTCGCGAGTTTGGATCTGATTGTGCTCGGGTACATTTCGCTCCAGTTCGTTTGTTGAGCCTCGGTCTACCCGCCGTAAAGCGGTTTCGACCGAACTAAAAAGCGGTTTCGACCGAACTAACAGGATATCAACAGTTAAGCAGCTAGTTTCGGACAAAGAGGTGCGAAGTGATAACTTTGAACCGATGCGCACTGTAGATTATGGCAAGTTGATCGAGGCACAAGATGATCGTAGTTACCACTGAGCAAGTAGAAGGCAAAAAGATCGCGGAGGTGCTGGGAATGGTCCGTGGAAACGCAGTCCGAGCCCGAGGTATCGGATACGATTTCATGGCTGGTATCAAGAACATCACCGGAGGCGCGGTGTCGGAGTATTCGAGTTTGCTCAGAGATACTCGGGAAGAGGCAACGCATCAGATGATCGCTGAGGGAGATGCGGTCGGAGCGGATGCTATCGTCGCTACTCGTTACAACACCTCTTCGGTGGGGCAAGGATTTTCGGAGATCTTCGCCTACGGGACTGCGGTAAAGCTGAAGTAATCGCTAAGGATGGTCGACGCTGGAGGATCGACGACATGACTTGGGGCAAAGAGACATCGGTGTTACTTACGACGACGAGTTTCGTCCCTGGACGCGAGATCGAAAGCATACTCGGATTGGTGTCCGGAGCAGAGAAACTAGGCCGTGGCGGCACCAATAATGTTGAGGAGAAGACTGCCGAGGCGATCAATCGATTGACCGCTGCGGCTCGAAACATCCAAGCCGACGCGGTGATTGATTTAAGGATCAATCCTGTTCAACCTGCCGGGCAGCACGGTTCGGACCAAAACTATAGCGTTTTCTGTTACGGGACAGCGGTCAAGTTGAAGCCCGGATAAATATCGCACACGACTATCCAGACACAAAAGAAACACATCGGAGAAAAACACATGACGGAGATGATGGTTCGCGAAAACCGCGTTCTGAAGGCGATCAATGAGGGTCGAAAAGCGATTGGGTACCAGATGACGTTCCCGTCGGTTTGGGACGTCGAGATACTCGGGCATTTGGATTTCGACTATGTCTGGTTAGACGGCGAACACGGCCCGTTCGGGTACACGGAGTTGGAGGAGATGGTCAGGGCTGTAGAAGCTGCTGGCGCTACAGCCGTGGCGCGAGTGGAGAATGTCGAGGCATCGCACATATTGCAGTACGTCGACCGCGGCATCCAAGGCATCATGGGGCCGCACATCGCGAGCGGTGAGGACGCGGAAAAACTCGTGGATGCATGTTATTTCGGTCCGATCGGTCATCGGTCGTTCGGCGGCAATCGTGGCACGAACTATTCGTTCACGCCTGATGCGTGGGGCGACAAGCGAGACTTCTACAAGCAAGCGAACGACAACATGATCGTCGGTGCGCTGCTAGAAGATCAAGGATCGATCGACAACATCGACGACATCTTGGCGGTCGACGGTATCCACTACTTCGGGATCGGGATGAACGATTTTGCTCAAGGCATTGGCTATCCTGGGGAACCGGAACACCCAGACGTCGTTAAGGCGGCAGACGAGCTTTCGGCGTACATCCAGAGTAAAGGCCGCTACATGAGCGGCGACATCATGGCCTCGGCTTGGATCCATGATCTGCTTCTGGATAGCGCTCAAAAGTTCATGGACGACAACGCTTGATGGTGCTCTGTCATACGCAAATCCATGATTGACGAAACGCTGATCCAACGCCTGCGCCGCATTGTAGGCGACGAATACGTAATCTGGGGATCGGACGATCTGATCCTCTACGAGTACGACGGTTCTATCGATCGTTCCTCGCCCGGTGCAGTCGTGTTGCCGGGCAGCGCTGAGGAGTTGGGGGAGTGCGTTCGCGCGGCGTATGAGTATGACGCGAAGATCGTGCCTAGAGGTGCCGGCACCGGTTTGAGCGGAGGCGCAGTCCCGCTGCACGACTCAGTAGTCTTGCCGGTAACTCGATTGAACAGGGTCTTGGAGGTCGACGTCGACAATCGCGTCGCAATCGTCGAGCCGGGATTGGTCAACATCGAGCTCTCGAACGCGGTGGCGCAGTACGGCTTGTATTACGCGCCAGACCCATCGTCACAAGGCGCTTGCACGATCGGCGGCAACGTGGCGGAGAACGCCGGCGGCCCGCACTGCTTGGCATTGGGAGTGACGACGAACCATGTTTTGGGTATGGAAGTGGTCTTGGCGAACGGTGACAAGGTTTGGCTCGGCGGTACTTCGCGGGAAACGTATGGATACGACCTTCGCGGCGCGTTCATCGGGTCGGAAGGCACACTTGGTATCGTCACTAAGGTGGCGGTCAGACTGATGCGTAAGCCCGAAGCCGTGCTGACGATGCTTGCCGCCTTCCGTTCGCTGGACGACGCTTCGCAAGCTGTTTCTGACATCATCGGTGCCGGTATGGTGCCCTCAGCAATCGAGATGATGGACCGAGTGACTATCGAAGCTTGCGAGCCGGTCTATCATCCTGGCTATCCTGACGACGCGGAGGCCGTGCTGATCGTCGAACTCGACGGTTTGCACGAAACCGTGGATGAGCACGGTCAGAGAGTTAGAGACATCTGCTACGCGAACAACACTTCGGAGATACGCGAAGCCGAGGATGACGCAAAACGTGCGGAACTATGGGCGACGCGAAAAGGAGCGATCGGCGCTTTCGGAACCATCGCGCCGAACTATTACCTGGTGGACGGCGTCGTACCGCGCACCAAGCTCCGCGATATCATGCGTCAGGTCCGTGCGATCGGCGAAGAGTTGGATTTGACTATCGGCAACGTCTTTCACGCGGGCGATGGCAACCTTCACCCGTGCATCTTGTTCGACGGACGCGATCGGGCGCAAGTCAGGCGTGTCATTGAGTGCGGTGAACGGATTTTGGAAGCCTGCATCGAAGCTGGAGGTGCGTTGAGCGGCGAACACGGCATTGGCATCGAAAAACAGGCCTACATGTCTTTGGTGTTCACCGATGACGACATGTCGGCGATGGGGAAGCTACGCCCGGCTTTCGGCGCTGGAGAGCGTTTCAACCCCGGCAAGGTGTTCCCCGGCGGCGCGGTTCACGGAAGCGCCTACGGTATTTCGGAGGAGGCGTTTAGAGCTACCGGACCTGGTGGTTTGCAGGCGGTTTAACGTCAGTTGGTCCAAGAACCCGAGTAAAGTTGCTTTAGTTGATGATGTTCTGGACGAGCGTCGCGATCGAAACGGCGACGGCGGTGGATGTCAACATCATGCCGATCATCCATCGCAATAAACGGCCTTCCATGTGTGCGATGTCTGATTTCAGATCTGCGACGTCGGCTTTGGTGGCGAGATGTTCGTAGCCGCCCTCGAGGCGGCTGACGCGTTCTTCCAATGTAGTCATTAATGCTCTCTTATTTGTGTAAATGCAATCTTCGAAGATCGGATTACGCTTCAGTGTATCATGCGGTTGTTTGAAATAGCAACTTTCGAATTAGGGCTTCGTGCATCCTGATTAAGGAAGCATGATTTTCAGGAGATGTAAGTCTATGGATGACCAGAAACTCAGAATTGGCATTATCGGTGCCGGCGGATTCGCCGCGGATCACATGGAAGCGTTCGCCGATGTTCCGGGTGCTGAAGTTGTAGCGTTCATGCGACGGTCTGATGGGCCGTTACGTGAGATGCAGGAACGGTACGGCGTTGGGAAGGGTTATACAGACCATCGCGAGATGCTTGACGATCCGGATATCGATGCCATCGACATCATCACGCCTACGGATTCTCACAAACAGTACGCTTTGGATGCGATTGCTAGCGGCCGACCAGTGTTGTGCGAGAAGCCGTTGGCGTTGAATGCTAGCGATTGTCAAGTGATGTTGGACGCTGCACAGGACGCCGGCGTGATCCACGCGGTGAATTTCAACCAGCGCGGCCGGACTCCTGTGGGCAAGATGAAGCGCTACATTGACGCGGGATATGTCGGTGATGTTTATCACATCAACATCTCGTGGGGATTTTCATCGCAGCAAGATACTCGACCGGATGTGCCCTCTTGGCGTTTCCTTCCCAAGCATGGCGGCGGGACGGTCTATGAATTGATACATGTATTCGATATGGCTCGATTGTTGAATGGCGAGGTCGCTCGCGTGTCGGCGATGTTGAACACGGCGGAAAAGCACCGACAGTTCATTGATGCGCCGAATGGATTTGACGTGAAGGTTCCGGACTCGTCGGCCTTCCTGCTTGAGTACGTCAATGGCGCTTACGCGGTGATACACACCAGTTTCGTCCAGCGCGGCGTGCCCTTGCGCCGTGGGGTTACGGTCGATGTTTCAGGCTCCACGGGTCGGATCGTCTCAAACGGTCTGTTCGGCCTTCTCGGAACCTCTGGAGAGAACGCGGTTTTATCAGAGATTGATCCGGGTCCGCCCTATCCGATGCCATACGAGCAGTTCGTAGCTGGAGCACTCGCCAACGACCAATCGGTGATAGATACGGGATTCGAAGCGGGACTCGAGGCGGCGAGGATTGTGGATGCGGTGCATCGTTCTTGGGAGGAGAAGCGATGGGTGGATGTTGAGCGGTGAAGATGAATGACCGTTAAGGCGTGGGTAATTCCCGCTTCGGTGCGCTTTGATCGAGCCAGACGTTGTAGAACATTGAACCAACGTACTTAGATGGTTCAAGACCATACACCCAAGAATGTGTGCGGTAACACTCGAAACCGGAAAACACTTCCACGGGAATCACGAGTGCCTGTTCCGCAAGGAAGGCTTCAATCTCGAAATACATCCGATGCCGCTTAACGGCATCTAGTTCCGTCGCTGCGGCTGAAATCATCTCTTCAATTTCGACGAATTCAGGAGCTTTACCGATCTCGCCGAACGGAGCAACTATGGATCGCAACACCGAAGAGGGGTCAGGAAACGTCGGAATCTCGTGATACATCCTCAGATGGTAGTTTTGGTTATATCGCCCTTCGAAGTCATCGATGACGCTATGACCGCTGAGATCTTCTTCTACTTCCATGTTTAGTGTTTCATTCCAAATCGCGAAGAGTTCCTCGAGTTCGTAAAGTAGCCCAAACGCGTCGGGACCCAAATATCCTATCTCCCAAGTGTGAGTGTGCTCGTGATACTTTGACTTCGCAAACTCTGTTCTCGCAGCTTCGGGATCGAACGCTGGATGAACGTCCGGTAGTTCTAACGTGGTTAGATCTTCTGAGATCAATCTGCGGTCACTGTCGGGCCGCCATCGAACTGAATTTACGTTAGCACTGGCAACGACGGCACGACGGAAGTGAAGTTCGTCGAAAGGCGGCGCTGCTGCGTTCAAGACGATGAAGCTAATCGTTGGAGCGCGATCCTTGCTGTTCTCAGTGGCACCGTCGACTTCTATGAATTCGCCGATCTCCGGTCCCGCAGCGGTTCGATCAACGAAGCAAGGCATGGCTTCGTAATCTGTCTCTTCATTGGCAAAGGCAAGCGGATTGATGGTCTGTATCTCGCCATGCTGGGCATGCGTTTCGCTTTTCACCGCGTCAGTGCGGAACCAGACACCGTCGAGGTATGCCGGGCGTCCCCAGTAATGAGGATTGCGGGCAATCGCACATTTGTCTTTTCCCAGCCCATAGCTAACAAAATAGGTTACGAGTTTGAAAGGGCCCGCTCCGACGGGCATGTTGGTTTCATCGAATCCGGATACTGGGACATTACCGCCGGGGTTTTCCCACTCGACGGCCCATGATTCGACGTTGTCTTTCTTCAGCACAGACGCAACGGGGTCTGCCAGCAACGCAGTAAATTCGGCGCGTGCTTGTGTCAGACGAACTTCGAGGGTCCTATCGTCGACTACCGTGACACCAACCAAGTCGTGGCTCATACCTTCTGCGACCGCCTGTGCACCTTCGACCAATCCGAATACATCGCGAGCGCGCCCGCCAGGCAGAGATTTCCTCAGCGCGCGTTCCCAACTCCATTTGAAGTCGCTGGCGGTCAATGCAGAACCATCGCTAAACTTGAGATCCTGCCTGAGCACAAATTCGTAAAGCAAACCTAGTTCTTGGACCTCGTATGACGACGCGAGTTCTAACTTCACCGGCGCGTTCCGATCGTCGCTCAGCTTGAATAATCCTGCGTGAATCTCCGTCCCGATTATTGGGTCTGCAATGTGTAGGAACTCGGCCGCGCCATCTATGGCAGGGTCCACGATGCTGCAAGAAAACGCTGGCACGGCCAATACACCCCCTCTCCGCGGTCCGTCGTTATTCAACGGTTCAGGTTCATCACCTTCTGTGGTCGGAGGGATGGTTTCAACAATCTCGATGCCTTCGAGGATCGAGGTTGTTGGTTCGATGGTTTCCAAGACTGGCGAAGAATCTTCAGTCGTCCCTGCCGTACAAGCGATTTGCAAAATCAATGATGACGTAAGCATCGCCGAAGCGATCTTGAATACATACGCGCGCAACGTTTTAGTCCGATGGATCGGGTCTGGTTTTCCTACGAAGAAGTATGCGCGCGGGATTGTTGTCGAGGAAACTTCATCTCATTTCGACTAACATCTGGTAGAGCGAGAATCCATTTATGGAGGTTCAGTCATCCCCCTCGAATATGTGAAATTGGGCCGAACTGGTGTGAAGGTTTCAAACCTTTGTCTCGGTTCGGACAACTTTGGTAATCCGTACGGTTGCGATCAGGATACCTCGCACGAGATCATGGACAAGGCTTTCGACGCCGGGCTCAACTTTCTCGATACGTCGGATTCGTATTCGATCGGTGACTCGGAGCGGGTGATCGGAAACTATTTCCGGGCATCGGGTCGTCGTGACCAGATCGTTTTGGCGACCAAGTATCGTTCGCAGGTCGGCGACGGAGTCAACGATATCGGTGCTTCGAGATATCACATCGTGCGGACTGTCGAAGCCTCGTTGAAGCGTTTGAAGACGGATCGTATCGATCTGCTCTACTGCCATTCGTGGGATTCGGAGACGCCGATCGAGGAGACTTTGCGCGCTGTCGACGACTTAATCCATCAAGGAAAGGTTGTCTATGCCGGGGCGTCGAATTTTCCGACATGGGTGTTGACTTCCGCGCTGTGGACCTCTGATGTGCGCAATCTTTATCGATTCGAGGCGATCCAGAGCGTGTTCAACATCTTGCAGCCGGGTTTAGCGATCGAGATGATTCCTCTAGCTCGTAAGCATGGCGTTGCCGTTGTGCCCTACAGTCCGTTGGCGAGCGGGTTCCTGACGGGCAAGCATCTCGGTTCTTACGCATCGGATTCGAAGTTTGGTGTGCGGGATGACTCGCGCGGCGGTGTTTTGAAGCGACGGTACGGCGATGATTTGCGGCATGAGACGGTTGCGAAACTCGTGTCGATTGGTGAGCGCTACGGCGAGCCGGTGATCCGGCTGGCGATGCAGTGGGTTGCTGAGCACGAGGGCGTGACGGCGCCGATATTCGGGGCGCGTAATTTGGACCAGCTCAGTGGCACATTGGACGCTTGGAGTCAATTGGCCAGCGAGGAGGCGATGTCCGAAGTCAGGGCCGTTGCCGATGAGTTCCAGACGGTTGAACCAATGAACTATCCTCCGCAATCCGGCCAAGCGGGCGTGACCATTACGAGGGCGGCGTGAACGAACTATCCAACGCGCTTCTGTTGGCGTTGCTGCGGATCGGCCTCCTATTGCAGGTTGGTTTCTATCGGTCGGCTTCAGCCGTCATAAGGTTCATCAGCGCGCACAAGTCGTTAGTGTTCGTGACTTGGTTCGTCATCCGTTTAGGTCCAGCGATCGTGCTCGGGGTTTTGGTCGGACTGATCGTTCGTGAGTTGGCGGAATGGTGGTTTGGGCTGTGACGGAGCGAGAAAAGGACATTGAATGCTTCTATGAGTTACTGAAGCAACTCGAAGATCAGGTAGGTGGGAAGCGGACGTTGGCGGATTGTCATTGGAACATGGGTTGGCCGAAACGTGGTGTCTACTTCTTCTTTGAGGACGGTGAGACGCGTTCGAAGTCGTCTGGTGATCTTCGAGTTGTCAGAGTTGGGACACACGCGGTTACTGCACGATCCAAAAGCCAGCTGTGGCATCGACTTTACGAACACAAACAAGACGGTGGCAGATCCGTTTTCCGCGATCACGTCAATCGAGCACTAAAAAACCGATCTAAGGGCCGTGAAACGGACTGCGAACATAACCACACGCGATGTATCAGCACATATATCGGGGGCATGCCTTTTTTGTGGGTAGACGTAGACGCAGAGGATGGTTATAAGTTGCGACGATGGATCGAGAGCAACGCGATTGGATTGCTTAGTAACTGGCGCGGCGATGCAGGAGACTGTCCGTCAGAAGAATGGTTGGGCAAGTCTTCGGAAAAAGTGGAAATCCAACGCTCTGGATTGTGGAACGTTCAGCATACCAAAAGTGGATACAAATCTGAGTTTCTCAACGCGCTTGGCGATCGCGTTTCTCGAACCGGTGAATTGCAGGATCTGGATGCGGACTGGGACAGTCCCTTGTGCATTGTTGAGGAAATCCAATGAACTACGTACGACTCGGCCGAACCGGCCTTAAGGTATCTGAATACTGCATGGGTGGTGACAACTTCGGCGGGCAGATGGATGAGGCGGAATCGCTCAATGTGCTGAGCGCCGCGTTCGATGGTGGCGTGACCTTTATTGACACCGCCAACGTCTACGAAGAGGGACGTTCCGAGACTTTCATCGGCAAATTCCTGCAAGGTCGGCGATACGACGTCATATTGGCGTCGAAAGGCAACGGTCGACTTAGCTGGGGTCCCAATGGTCGCCAAGTTAGTCGCAAGTATGCGATGGATGCGATCGATGACTCGTTGCGGCGTTTGAATACCGACTACATTGATCTCTACCAGATCCACGACTTTCCGCTTGATGTACCGATCGATGAGTTCGTCCTCGTCTACAGCGATATCGTCCAATCCGGCAAGGCGCGCTACATCGGCGTCTGTAACTTCGCGGCATTTCAAGTTGTCGAGGCGCTGTGGCAGGCGGACAAGTTGGGAGCGCGCCTTTTCAACTGCTATCAAGGCCGATACAACTTGCTGTCCAGAGATCCCGAGCGCGAGATTTTTCCGGTCTGCGAAGAGTATGGCTTGGGTGTCATGGCATTCTCGCCGAGGGCGGGAGGTCTGTTGCTTGGACAAGACCTGCATTTCGAGGCCGAACCGGGTAGCCGATTTTCACCCGATTTCCGGCATTTCGAGTCGTTCCGCCGGACGTATTGGACGGAAGCCAATTTCGACGTTGTCGAGAAGATAATCACCATCGCGAAGAAATACGGTGTTTCGATGAACGCTTTGACATCACGCTGGGTAATCAGCAACCCGGCTGTCACCGCGTGCATCATGGGTGCCCACACAGTTGAACACGTACGTTCGAATCTGGAGGCGTGGCATGAGGATGTTCCGCAAGAGGCGATCGATGAAGCAACCGTAGCGAGTGAGGCTGTCAGGACACCGTATGCCGATGTGACGAGTACTTACAATCAGGATCAAATCAGTGCTAAACGCTAGAACGGCGAGG
This sequence comes from Dehalococcoidia bacterium, assembly GCA_965203505.1. Taxonomy (GTDB): domain Bacteria; phylum Chloroflexota; class Dehalococcoidia; order Lucifugimonadales; family Lucifugimonadaceae; genus Bin127. The sequence continues at coordinate 1,758,376 of OZ241880.1, read as the reverse complement.
AGGCGAAATTGAGTCTCACCATCTATCTCCATTTCAACGGAAACTGCCGCGAGGTCTTCGAGTTCTATCGCTCAATCTTCGGCGGCGAGTTTGAGTTGTTCAACACGTTCAGAGAGGGCCCGGAGGGCATGCCTTTGCCCGAAGATGTCTTGGATCAGGTGATGCATGTGTCGTATCCGATCGGGTCATCGGTGCTGATGGGTTCCGACGTTCCGGAGCAGTTTGCCCCACCACCGGTTCAAGGCAGCAACTTCTCCATCTCGTATCAACCGGAGAGCAAAGAAGCTGCAGATGAACTGTTCGCCAAGTTGTCCGATGGCGGAACTGTAACGATGCCGATGGAGGATCAGTTCTGGGGTGCGTATTTCGGTTCTTGTATCGATAAATTCGGCATAAGTTGGCAATTGAACACGGAACACTGATAGCCGTATCTGGAGATCGCAGATACGCTTAAGTGCGTCTGCGGATCTTTTCCGGTGTTTAATCTCGAAACGCGGTGTCAGAATCGCTTTCGGCCATCTCGGACAAGGAGAATGCATTGAGCATGAACATCTATCTGTTTTTCAACGGCAACTGCCGTGAAGTTTTCGAGTTCTATCGCTCGGTCTTCGGCGGCGATTTCGCGTTTGTCACGACATTCAGAGAAGGTCCCGAGGGTATGGATGTGGCAGAGGAGGAGTTGGACAACGTGATGCACATATCCTTCCCTATCGGTTCTGGATTTTTGATGGGCAGCGATGTTCCTGCTGCGTTTAGGGCACCGCCAACTATTGGTGACAACTTTGCGATTTCAGTCGAGCCTTCTAGCGTCGAAGAGATGGAGGGGCAGTTTGCCAAGTTGTCGGAACACGGTAGCGTGACGACACCGTTGGAAAAGCAGTTTTGGGGTGCTTACCACGGCTCTTGTACTGACAAGTACGGCATCAACTGGCAATTCAACTTCTCGTTGCAGGAGTAGTCTGTGGCGATGAGTTTCGAGGTCGATGGACTTCTGCCCCGCGACGTGGTTCGACCTACGGACGCGACGGAGGTCGCGACTGTCCTCGCCGATCTGCACTCTCAATCGAGCGCGGTAGTGCCTTGGGGAGGCGGCACAAGGATGGGCGTGGGCAACTCACCCGGCCGATATGACATCGCCCTTGACTTAACTGGGCTCTCGAACAATGTCGAGCATGTCGCCGGTGATATGACGGTCGTGTGTGACGCTGGTGTGCGGATCGATCATCTGGTTGAATTGCTGGGAGAGAACAATCAACGTCTGCCCTTCGCCGTGCCGCGTCCCGGTCTTGCGACGATCGGGGGCTCAGTAGCTTCGAATGCCCCGAGCTTGTTGCGACCGAGATTCGGCGGTATCCGCGATTGGATCATAGGTTTGCACGTCGTGCTCGCGGACGGTACGTCTACCAAATCCGGCGGGCGCGTTGTAAAGAACGTGCAGGGCTACGATCTTCACCGGCTTCATACCGGTGCCTTCGGCACTTTGGGAGTCATAACCAGCGTCGCTTTGAAACTCGTACCGTTGCCGGAGCGTACGAGGACGGTGGCTATGTGGTTCGACCGATTCGGCGCGGCGGCCGATGCGGCGAGCGAGATCGGACAGATGGAGTTGATGATCGAGTCGGCGCGGCTTTATTCAGGCGCTCGGTCTGCAGGAGCCATTCGAGAGTTAGCGGCCAATCGGTACATGGATGCCGACCAAGGGGTTGACGCTGCGAGTCATCTGATGCTCATCAAGGTTTCAGGATCGATCTCCGCCTTGAATCGGCAATCCGAGGACTTGATTGGACTGGCGGGCACGGTACCGGCCACCGGATACGAATCGTTGGATGGGGTGACCGAAGCCGACCTTTGGGAATACATGGAAGAATCGGTTGACAACGCGAAGCTGATCCTGCGGATTTCAACGAAGGCTTTGGACGGTTTTCATCTGGTCGCCAGATTCAATCGATCGTTTGATCGACCGCATGGAACGGTTGACGTTTCATCAGTCATTGATGTCGGATATGGTTCTTTGACGTTAAATGTTGATGGTCTCGACAACGATGCCTGTTTGGTGTTCATCCATGAGGCAACCTCGCAGGTTCGGGAATTGGGTGGCTCCGTTCTGATTGAGCGCTGCCCAATTTCGGTCAAAAAGAGTGTCGACGTCTTCGGCATCGACGCATCGGCAGCTCAGATCATGAAGAATATGAAGCATCAGTTCGATCCGGAGCAGGTATTGAATCCGGGGCGGTTTGCGTTCGGCATTTGAGCACGACGAGAACGTTTTGAAATCTACACCCAACACGACGGAACGGGGCTTCACTACCGCGTTAGCGCCTGCCGAAGAGGATCTTTACAAGTGTGTGCAGTGCGGTTTTTGCCTGAGTGCGTGTCCGACGTACCTGGAGACGGGACTTGAGGCTGAGTCGCCGCGCGGGCGGTTGACTCTGATGAAGGCGGTCAATGAACGCCGGATCGAGATTACGCCGGAAGTTACTCGGCATTGGGACCTGTGTCTCGAGTGTCGGGCTTGTGAGGTTGCGTGCCCATCAGGTGTTCCTTACGGCAGGGTCATGATGGCGACGCGGGCGGAGATGAGGGAGCGCGTTAAACGGCCGTTCCGTGAAAGGTTCGCACGTGAAGTCGGTTTCAACCGCCTTCTTGCGCGACCGAAACTCATGCGGACGTTTGGCAAGATGACGCGGTTCTACCAAAGTTCGGGGATGCGTTCGCTTACTAAACGCATCGGTGTGATGAAGGTGCTTCCCAGCCGGTATCGCTATCTCGACGAGGCACTTCCGCCGCTAGAACCGGGATTTTTCGTTCCCGACGGACGAGTGATGAAACCGATGGGGCGAATCAAAGCACGTGTCGCATTGCTAGCCGGATGTGCGATGTCGATGATGCATGCGAGGACGATGGACGCGACAGTCCGAGTCCTGTTGCACAACGGATTTGAGGTCCATGTACCTGTGGACCAAGGATGTTGCGGCTCGATGAACATGTATGCCGGAGAACGTCTGACCGGTCTAGAGATGGCAACCAACAACGTCGAAGCGTTGTTGGCGGTCGATCCGGATGTCGTGGTTACTTCGTCCGCCGGATGCGGATCAACGATGAAGGAGTACAGGGAGTTTTTGCCTGACAACTCGGCGGCGGAGGAGTTGGCAGAGAAGACTCGCGACGTTCATGAATTGTTGGACGAATACGGTTTCGTGGTTCCGACAGGTCGTATGGATACCAAGGTGGTTTTCCAAGATCCGTGCCACTTGTTGTCAACTCAGCGTATCAGCGATGCACCGCGCAGAGTTCTCGATGCAATACCTGGAGTGCAGCTAGTGGCGATGCAAGAGCCTTCGGTGTGTTGCGGTTCGGCAGGATCGTATGCGATATCGCAACGCGAGATGTCGATGAGGCTAGGTGATCGGAAGGCGCGTAATGTAGTGGCGAGCGGTGCGTCGGTGATGGCGACGGGTAATCCTGGTTGTGCTCTGCAACTGACGAATGCGCTTGAACGCGCGGAGTCGGCTGTTCAGGTGCAATACGTAGTTGATCTTTTGGACGAGGCGTATCGAGTGGGTGGTGACTATGGGTAATCAGTATTCACGAACGCGTCTGTCAGCGTTGCTGTGTATCCGGGATCGTAGTTGACGAGAATCGAATAGATGCTAAACGAAAGAATTCCAACCGAAGAAGAGTTAAGGGCGATGGGTAGTCCCGCTATCGATTTCTACCTAGACCACATCGCGGATAGCCTCACCGATTCCGACAAAGGTCGTTATATCGCGATCGACATGAACACCGGCGAATGGGAGATTGATGACACCGAAGATGTATCCAACCATCTTCGCGCTCGTAATCCCGAAGCGCGGATTCATGTCATCAGACACATTTTGATTGTTTCGGAGCACCTATTGACGCCGTACCCAGAGGTTTCGGCAGAAAAGCTGAATCTAGCATCTCGCCAACTCGCAGATGATGCCGAAGAGTTCGGTCAATGATGGAAGCGCACGTTCGAGAGTCGGATGATCGGTTATTTCTTGTGCAACCGATCTACATCGCGGATTCGACCGGAATCAGCTACCCGTACGACGCGATTGTCGACACTGGGTTCACCGGACAACTAGCTCTTCCCGCGGCTGTATGCGCCGAGTTGGGACTCGAGTTTGTGCGGAATTCCTACGCGATGTTTGGGAACGCATCGTTTGAGCAGGTCGAGGTATACCAGGCAAACGTATTCTGGGATGGTTCGTGGCAAACCGTGTCAGTCTTCGCCACCGGACCTGATGTATTGATTGGAATGAACTTGCTTCGCGGAAGGTCGGTTTGTTTTGACGCGGTTGATATGGGGGCGATAGAGATCAAACCCTTGCCAGTAACCGACTGATAGATACACCGAACTTTCGACTCAGCGTTGTCATCGCTCAAATCGTCGCGACCGGCGATGGATCTGCTGCTAAAGTACGCGACGCGGCGGCAACGGCGTCTCCCCTCGGCACTTCGTAACCAAGCCGCGGCAGTATGTGCTCCAACGCGCTAAGCAATCCGAATACGTTCGCGGGAACGCACGACTCGCCCATCAGTCCTACGCGGATGACTTTACCCGCGAACTGCCCTAGTCCACGTCCGACCTCGATCGAGTATTCGTTCAACAGAGCTGAACGCAGTTCGCCATCGTCGATGCCTTCGGGTAGGGAGACGACAGTCAACTGGTTTAGCAAGTGGTCAGGATCGACTGGAGATCCGAGGCCTAACGCTTCGAGACCTGCTCGTAGCGCCTGAGCTACTTTCTCGTGTCGCAACCAACGCGTCTCCAAGCCTTCTTCATGTACCAACGCCAATGCTTCGCGGAGTCCGTAAATCATGCTCACGGGGCTAGTGTGGTGGTGCGTGTGGTTTGGCCCCCAATATTCAGAGATGAGTGACAGATCTAAGTACCAGGAACTTGGCAAAGTCTTCCGGTTTTTTATGTGATCTAGTGCGCGGTCCGAGATGGCTACCGGGCTGATGCCAGGCGGTGCTGCGAAACACTTCTGCGAACCGCCGTACGCGTAGTCGACTTCCCAAGCATCGAACTCGACCGGGGTTCCGGCCAAGGAGGTAACCACGTCGGTCATGAACAACGCATCGTGGTCATGTGCCAAGGCCGACAAAACACCTATGTCTTGTAGCGTTCCCGCGGATGTCTCGGCATGAATGGCGGAGACCAATTTGGTATCGGGATTGGCTCGTAGCGCGTCTTCGAGTGATTGTGGGTCTACGGCGGTACCGTATGGCGTTTCAACCCGGATTACTTCGACCCCTAGGCGTTCGCACATTAGGATCTGACGTTCACAGAAGAAACCGTTAACGCAAATGATCGCCTTGTCGCCTCGCTCGAGGAGACTGGACAGGCCGGCTTCCATGCCTGCTGATCCTGCACCGGCGACCGCCATCGTCGTCTGATTCGTGATGAATACCGCCGCGAGCATCGACGTAACATCATCCAAAATGTCGAAGTACGCGGGATCGAGGTAGCCGATGATGGGCTGCGACATCGCCCTGAGAACGCGCGGGCTGGCGGAACTGGGTCCGGGTCCCAAGATCACTCGCCGCGGGACCGGTTGTGACCCAAACCTCGAGAAGTTTGAGTCGGCAAGTTCACCGTTAGATGATTGGTTGCTCGTCAATTTGCTCGACCTCGTAGTCGTCATTGAAGTTGCTGAGATTTCACGATAATGTATAACGGCGGCTTGGGCAAATGAAAGCGTGCGCTGTGCATTCCGCCGAAGCATCGATCTGAGAAAGGAAACGTCGGCATGGATCTTGGACTAAAAGGGAAAGTCGCACTCGTCACGGGTGCCAGCGACGGAATAGGAAAAGCTGCCGCGATGCGGTTCGCAATGGAGGGTTCGAGCGTCGCAATCCTCGCACGCACCATGTCCGATTTGGAAGTTGTCGCCGCGGAGATCAACGGTGCGACCGGTAGCAAGGTGGTCCCGGTGTCGGCCGACGTGTCCGACGAACAAGCTGTAAAGACCGCGGTTACCAAGGCTGCCAACGAACTCGGTGGTATCGACATTCTGGTCAACAACGCGGGTCAAGGGAACGCCAATCGCTTTGAAGATATGACCAACGAACTCGTCGACAACGATTTTGGTGTCAAGGTAAAAGGTGCCATATTCATGACGCGTTACACGTTGCCTCATCTCAAGCGATCCGAATGCGGCACCATATGCAACATAACAACGGCTGCAGGTAAAGCCGCACCCGGCGGTGCCCAACCTACTTCCCTCTCACGCGCCGCCGGCATCTCGCTCACGAAAGCATGGTCGAAAGAGTTCGGAGAGTACGGCATACGCGTTAACACGGTCTGCATCGGGTCCATCAAGAGTCGACAGAATCGCCGCCATTGGGAAGTGGCTCATGCAAAAGATCCGTCGTACACCTTGGAAGACCATTGGGCGTCGTACGGACCGGGCATACCGCTAGGTCGTGTCGGCGAGTCGGAAGAAGCCGGCGACGTGATCGCTTTTTTGTGCTCCCCCGCTGCGAGTTACGTTTCGGGGACGGCGGTGAACATAGATGGTGGTGCGGCGCCAGTTTATTGAGCCGCGAAAAGCGATACTTACAGATTGGGCGTCGAAACTTGGTCAACGCAAGTATCAAGATAGCCCGACATCGAGAAAGGAAACTCACTACATGGACCTCGGATTAGCAGGAAAAAAAGCCATCGTTACTGGTGCGAGCGACGGTATCGGTAAAGCGGCCGCCTATCGTATGGCTGCGGAAGGTGCGAGCGTTGCACTCGTTTCACGCACAGCATCCGATTTGGAAGCGGTAGCTGCTGAGATCAGCGGCGAGACTGGAAGCACCGTCATATCTGCACCCGCGGACGTTTCGAACGAAGCCGCGGTGAAGAGCGCGGTTGAGATGGCGGCCGACAAATTCGGCGGGCTCGACATCCTAGTCAACAACGCTGGCACGTCTTCGGCGTCAACCTTCGAGGACATGACCAACGAACAACTCGATATCGACTTCTCGCTCAAGGTCAAAGGCGCAATCTATATGACTAGGTACGCCCTGCCACATCTGAAGGAATCAGACTCCGGAGCGATCTGCAACACGACGACCCCGGGCGGCAAGGCCGCAGCGGGTGGCAGCCAGCCTACATCTCTGTCCCGCGCGGCTGGCATCTCATTAACGAAAGCGTGGTCGAAAGAGTTTGGCGAGCATGGTATCCGCGTAAACACGGTCTGCGTTGGCGTTTTAAAAAGCCGCCAGCACCGCATCCGCTGGGAAGCCGCGAACGCCGAAGATCCGTCTTACACGCTGGAAGACCACTGGGCGACGTTCGGTCCAGGCGTGCCGCTTGGCCGAATCGGCGAAGCGCAGGAAGCCGGGGATGTCATCGCGTTCCTTTGCTCACCAGCCGCTAGTTACGTTTCAGGAGCAGCCGTCAACGTCGACGGTGGGGCTGCGCCGGTTTATTGAGTTTTTGAGACCCGTGCGATCTCAGGGTGTCGCAAACGTGAGCGATTCATTGCAAGAAGAGTTCGACGCCGCGATGCGAGACATTTATCAACGCGCTTTGACGGAGTGCCGATACAACGCGTCCTATTTCATTCAGATGGTGAATGACCGCGGCGGGTTGCAGACCGCCAAATACCTGTTATCCGTTGACGATCCGCAGTCGGGATTCACACGTCTTTGGGAATTAGGTAGGCTGGACCTGACGGTCGAAGCGCTCGTGCTTAAACCCCAATTCAGTTCGTTGTTCGATCGAACTGAAGTCCAAGCTGCCAGACGTCGGCTTGAATGAACTCGATTTCGAAGGTTGACAATGAGACTACGGCATCGAATCGATGTCTAGCGCAGCTCTGACAAAGATTTCGGTGCCGATCGGTAAGCACGCTTCGTCGAAGTCGAACTTGGCGTTGTGGTGTCCTTCGGTACCCTCTTTTGACGCGCCAAGGATGAAGTAGGTACCGGGGATCCGGTCCAAGAACTCGGCCATATCGTCGCCGACGGAGATTGGTTCAAGCTCTCCGACTGAACCTTCACCGATGGTCTGCATGGCCACGCTTGTAATCCAGTTGGCGACATCGGGATTGTTGATGACCGGCGGTGTTCCAGCTAGACGCGTGTAATCCGCCGTGGCTCGCAGAGATTCGGCTACGTTGGCAGTGATACGACGTACGGCATCTGCGATGGTCTTGTGGGTCTCGGCGTTGTACGAGCGAATCGTTCCGTTGAGACGCACTTCGTCTGCGATGACGTTTCCGGCTGTTCCGCCTTGGATGCTGCCAAAGGTAACTACACCCATCTCTTGTGGTGAAATCTCGCGCGCTACGACCGTCTGGCAGGCGTTGACTATGTTTGCTGCTGCCACGACGGGATCAACCGTCAAATGCGGCATCGCCCCGTGTCCACCGTGCCCAGTTACCGCTATCTCGAAGAGGTCCGCACCAGCAAACACGGTTGACTGATTCACGCCCACATACCCTGTCGGCGTCTGGTTCCACAGATGCGTTCCGATGATCACGTCAGCATCGATCAGATCCATCACGCCTTCGTCGATCATCGCAATCGCTCCGTTGCAGAGCTCCTCTGACGGTTGAAATACAAACACGACATCGCCGGCAATCTGATCTTGGACCCCAGCGATGATCTCTGCCGCGGTCAACGCCATGGTGATGTGACCGTCGTGTCCGCAGGCGTGCATTCGACCATTCCTAGATGCGAACTCGAGGCCCGTCAACTCCTCTACCGGAAGACCGTCGATATCGGCGCGAATTGCCAGCGTACGCCCGGATCTATCACCATTCAATCGGGCGACGATGCCCGTCTCGGCGATCCCTTCGATCACGTCGTATCCGGCACCTCTGAGTCGTCCCGCGATATAGGCAGCGGTTTCGTTTTCTTCGAATCCGGTTTCGGGCCGAGCGTGGAGGTACCGGCGCGTTGCGATGATGTCCGCCGAACGCGCTGCGACGAGGCGAGAGATTTCGTCCCGCATTTTCAGACGTAGTTGCCTTCGCGCGCGGCGGATGTCGCGATGGAACGTTCTATAAAGGCTTCCTGTGCCGCAGGAACGTTGTCAGGATCGCCACTCCACGTCTTCAACGGCGTCGCCTGTAATCCACGACCGTACGAGAACGTCAGCTCCCAAGGTGCGCCTTCGGCCTGGGCAAGCTTGTTTATCGCATCAAGGTTGACGGTCGCCTCTTCATCGCCCTGCCCTCCTGACAGGAAGGCGATGCCCGGAACCGCCGCCGGGATGGTCCGCTTGAAACATCCAACCGTTGCGCTCGCTACCTCTTCCGCATCGGCCCGATTCTCAGCATCCGTCCCACTCAACACCATGTTCGGCTTTAACACCATCCCTTCAAGGTCCACTCGCTGCGTCCTCAACTCCTCGAACGTCGCGTTTAGGGTTTTCTCCGTCGCCCACTCGCACATCTCGATCGAGTGATCGCCATCCATCAACACTTCTGGCTCTACGATCGGCACCAATCCCGCTTCTTGTGACAACGCAGCAAATCGGCCTAGCGCGTGTGCGTTGACTTTTATGCAATAGTCAGATGGAATGTGGTCGCCAATCGTGATGACTGCCCGCCATTTCGTGAACCGCGCACCTAGTTCGTAATACTCATTCAAACGATCGCGTAACCCGTCGAGCCCGTCAGTCATCAATTCGCCGGGGGCACCTGCCAGCGGATTCGTCGATTTGTCTACCTTGATGCCTGGAATGACACCCTCGTTTTGCAGCAGCTCCACGAACGGGATTTCGGCATCCGAGGATTGGCGAAGCGTCTCGTCGTAGAGTATGACCCCGCTGATGTACTGTCCATACCCCTCGGTTGTGAACAGCAGCTGCCGCCAGGCCCTGCGATTGGGCTCCTCGTTGGCGACGTTAATGGACGCCAATCTGCGCCCAATTGTCCCTGTAGATTCGTCAGCGGCGAGGATTCCCCTGCCCCGCGCAACCATGGCTTTCGCTGTGGCATGAAGCTCGTTACCCATCTTGGTACATCCTCCGATCCTTGCTTTCTCGGCTCATCAAATCTGGGTTGGTTTCGATTGAATTCGCCACCATTTCGGCTTGTTGGCAATGATACGGCATGAAGCCGAATCCGACCGCGACGAGAGGACGTAGGTTTCGGTTTGCGCGGCATATAATGCAGGCACGAAAGTCCCTTAGATACGCACCGAATCAAGGTTGGCGAACCATGGCAGTCTCACCTCCGAATCTATTTCAGTTCGCGATGAACCACTCCAACGACGAGTTTGCTGACCCGTCGGATCTGGCAATACTGCTCAACGCCATCGGCTCAGCTGGCAAGTTCATTTCGTCGGAGATCAACCGCGCGGCGTTGCGAGACATCTTCGGCTCTGTCGGCGCGGCAAACGTCACGGGCGACGATCAACAGAAACTGGATGTGATTGGGGATGACGTCGTCGCCGAGGCGCTATTGGGAACAGGGCTGGTTTGCGCGATGAGTTCGGAGGAGAATGCTGGTCTAATCGATTGCGGCGACGCTGCCCTATCCGGCGAGTACGTCGTGGTTTACGATCCGGTGGATGGGTCGAGCAACATCGATGTCGCGGCACCAATCGGAACCATCTTCGGCATCTACCGGCGTTTGAGCGAAGGCGTTCCCGCCGGCGAGGTTGACATACTGAGACCAGGTTCGGAGATGTTGGCCGCGGGTTACGTGCTTTACGGCTCTTCCACGATATTTGCCTACACGTCTGGTGAGGGAGTGCACTTCTTCACGTTAGATCCGTCACTCGGCGACTACCTTCTCACAGAGGAAAATGTCACGAGTCATGGCTCGTCGCATGTCTATTCGGCGAATGAAGGTAACTCAGGTAAATGGAACGCCCCTGACCTTAACTGGGTTGCCCACGTCAAGTCCGAGGGATATTCGGGCCGTTACATAGGCGCGTTGGTTGCTGATTTTCATCGCAACCTGATGAAAGGCGGTATCTACGCCTATCCTGGTGATAAGAGCAGTCCGAGCGGCAAACTGCGTCTCCTCTTCGAGTGTGCGCCACTAGCGTTTGTGGCAGAACAAGCGGGAGGATCGGCGAGCGACGGTACGACGCGGATCCGAGAAATCGATCCAAGCCAGTTACACCATCGGACACCGATGTACATCGGCAACGACGACGAGGTCGCTCTATTGGAGAGTTTCCACTCCCCCGCCCTCTAGCCCTCTCCGACGTCGGGAGAGGCAAGCGTTGTAATTACATCAACCCGCGTTTCTTGAAGAGGCTGGCCAGCTTGGCGATACCGTCGTAGCACTTCTCGGGCGTTTCGAAGGCGAAGCACAGGCGGGCGCAGTTCTGGCCGTCGCCGTTAGGTGCGAAACCGACGCCTCCGTTGTAGCCGACACCGGCGGCGAAGATCTCGTCGCGGGGAGCGGTGATATCGGTGCCTTCGGGCATGGTCAACCAGGTGTAGCAGCCGCCTTCAGGCTTCGACCAACTCGCTCCGATGTTGGAGAAGTTGTCGTTCAGCGATTCGTCCATGGCGTCGCGCTTCTGCTTGAGCAATGGGTTGAAGCGAGCGCGGTGCTCGTCGAGGCTGTTCCTCAAAAATCCTTCGATAGCGTAGCTGGCAAATTGGTTGGGACCAGAGCCTATTTTGCAGCTCATCGCTCTACGCAACACTTCAGGCGCGGCCGTGATGTATCCCATACGGAGTCCGGGAGCGAGTAACTTGGAGAACGACGCTACGTGTATCACGATGCCGGAGTCATCCAGCGACCTAAACGCAGGTTGCATCTCACCTTCGAAGCGGAGATCGACGTAGCATTCGTCTTCGAGGATCGGTACTCCGTGCCGGTGTGCGATCTCGAGGATCGCTTCTCGGCGTTCCAGCGGAAGTGTCGGACCCATCGGGTTCTGGTGCTCTGCGATCGTGTAGATCATCTTCGGCTTCTTGCCCTTGGCGGACAGATCCGTGATCATTTCGTCGAGCGCGTCGGGTACAAGACCATCGTCATCCGTCTCGGCACCGTAAACAGTGTTGCCGAAACGTTGCAACTGGCCGAGTGTGCCGCTGTAGACAAAGTGTTCGGTAATCGCGGTGTCGCCGGGATTGGTCAGAGCTTGAATCGCAAGCCCGATAGCTTCACCGGATCCAGCAGTCAACAAGATGTCGTCGATACCGACCTTGAAACCACGGTCATAGTCGAGTTTCCAAGCGGCGTATTCGCGCAGTTCGGGCGATCCGGCCGGTTGCGGGTAGTAGGCCATGTGACGGGCAATTTCGTCGCCACGGGAGTCCATCGCGGTCTGCAACGCGTTCACCAGACCGTCCATCGGGGAGGTCTCAGGAGCAGGGTAAGCCACCGCAAAGTCATATTCGGCGTGTGGCACCGTGTTGATCGGAGTGTCTTCCGACCTGTCTGAGAAAAGACCTTCGTAACTGAAACGCGTGGTGGTTGGTGTCATGTGCGACTGTCTCCGATCTGCTACGTCAACTCAACGCATTGTATTTGCTAACGCGTGCCAAGTGTAATTTGCACTGTAGACTTCACGCATCGACACCCTATTCAAGGGTGATGTCGATGATCTCAATCGAAGTTTGGCACGGGGAGGAGCAAATGCGTGGCATCAGGTTTTTGGGCGACAAGCAATGTGAAGTGATCGATTACCCGGATGTAGAGCCGGAACCCGGATACGTGGTTCTAAAGATGCGTTCATCCGGGATGTGCGGCTCAGACCTGCATAGGTACCGCGTTCCCCTGCCGCCGGAAGAGGCTGAACGCGATCCTGTACGGCCAGGGCATGAGCCATGCGGCGAAGTCGCTGAGATCGGAGAAGGTGTCGAGGGTTTGCAGATCGGTGATCGGATATTGCAGCACCACTATGAAGGGTGTAAGGCGTGTCGATACTGCAAGGAGGGTTGGTCGCAGTTATGTGCCGGCACCGGACGATTGACTCACGGTTACCAGATCCATGGTGGTCACGGCGACTACATGATTGCCCACGCCTCGACCTGCTTGCCGCTACCTGATGAGTTGAGCTACGAAGAGGGTGCGTATCTAGCCTGTGGTGCCAGCACCGCGTTCCACGGACTGAAAAAGCTCAATCTCTCAGGCTTGGACACGATTGCGATATTCGGTGCTGGCCCGGTCGGATTGGCCGGTATGATGTTCGCCGCCGAGATGGGTGCCAGAGTGATCGCGGTCGACATCTCTGGCGAGCGATTGGAGATGGCGAAATCAGCTGGAGCATGGGACGTCGTAGATAACAGCGACGGTTCCGCGGTTGAACAAATCCTAGATTTGACGCACGGCGAAGGTGCTGACGCCACTCTGGAAGCGATCGGCATTCACGAGACCCGGCTCGCAGCGGTGCGGTCGACACGCATCTTCGGGCGGTGCTGCTTCGTGGGAGAAGGTGGCGATTTCCACGTTGAGCCAAGTCCCGACATCATCCACCGACACTTGACGCTGGTTGGATCTTGGACATTCAGCACGCATGGCCTCGAAGAAGCGGCCCGATTCACGGCGCGTCGCGACGTACCGCTGGGAACGCTGATCACGGGCAGGACGGGGATCGAAGATGCGCCGGCGGCGTACGAAGAATTCGAAGCTGGTGCGCCGGGCAAATTCGTCATCAACTGGGATTAAACCAAGATTTCGACGGTCCAAGACTATTGCGCCTGCACATCCGTTGACGAGAATTGCTGGCTTTTAGGCGATTCTCGCGGTCGATGCGGGACCAAACGAACGAGTAAATCTATCGACGCGCGAAACACACAAAGTTGTGTGGTGTGCTAAACTCGGAACTTCCGCGCTCGTTAAGTTTCATGGTCTAATCGCGGACTCGTGCGCGGTCAATTTCGAACCAAAAACGAAACTTTGCATGAACACGCGTCGTAACACCTAGAAGAGGGTACCTGTAAACGTAGAAAATGGGCGAAGCACGTCTTTTGCAGATCCTCGGCAGCTCCCCCGTAAGGGCAAGAGCAACCGAACCTCTAAGACAACCTGCTTCTTGAGCGTCCGCCGCGTTTCACCGAATAATAGTTGATCCCCCAAGGATTGGCAACCGCAAAACCACGTCGAAAACCTATTTGGCTAACAAAGCAGCAAACTCGAATAGCGAGTGAACGAAAGGGACCCCAACAATTGGTGACGATTCGCAACACCCAAGTTGACGACGCATCCGACGAGGATGCGGAGTTGACCACAAACGAAACTGGTTCCGCCGTTATGTCCGAAAGTGGCGACGGTAGGACGTTCAACTTCGCTGATCTCTCGTCGGATGATGCCGATGATGGTTCCCCTTCCATGAAGGCCGCAACTGGTTCGACCGAGTTGGAAGTATGGGAAGCCGCCCGAGAAGAAGGGCCGGAAATCAATCCGGCCGCCGGCACAGACGATTCTGCGACCGATGACAACGTGCGCATGTATCTCCGCGAGATCGGAGACGTTCAACTACTGAGCAAGGCTGACGAAGGCATGCTTTCTCAGCGTGTCGAGTCTGCCAACTGGCTCGAGCGGATCGAATGGGATATCCGCGGCACCCTGTTGACGGTTTACGGATTCAAAGAGTACCCGCGCAACCGCGACCAGTTGCCTGACAACCCTTCCATCGTTGATGCGGTAGACGTTGTCGCCGTCGTGTTGCGCCGCTTGAGCAGGCTTGCACCAATCGCGGATCAGATCGCCACTTACATGGCGAAGCCGAAACCCGTCACGCTTGAGCAGTTGCTCACTGATTTCGAATACCGCGCCATGATCAACGCAGCGCGGGACACGCAGGTCAAGGACCTTAGCAAGCTCCCGCCCTACGAGTTGCTGTTGCGCTACCTTACCGACACGCTCGAGATCTACGAGAACACCAACTTGATGGACAGGTTTGGTGTATTTGACGAGACCGCTCAGAAGGGCCGTGGCAAAAAGGCTCAGAAGCTAAACACTAAAGACGCACGAGCCAAGCGACGTCTGGACAAAGCCAGTCTGCTCGTGCGCGAGCTTGCGATCCTTTCAAGCCTCTTGCCTCACGATTTGGGTCTGGTGATGCCGCCTGAGCTTAAGCTTGAAGACTTGACCGTCGAAGAGGGCATTGAACCTTGGCACGAGTCCTATCTCGCCGAAGCCCGTTCGATCCTCGAATCGCATCTTGGATCCATCCGCAACGACGGTGACCGATCGCGCGACCACTTGGGTAAAGCCAACTTGCGTCTCGTCGTTAGCGTCGCGAAGAAATACACCAACCGTGGTCTGACCTTCGAGGACTTGATCCAGGAAGGCAACATCGGCCTGATGCGAGCTATCGACAAGTTCGACTACCGAAAAGGCTTCAAATTTAGCACCTACGCCACGTGGTGGATTCGCCAAGGCGTCACACGGGCGATCGCGGACCAGTCTCGAACTGTTCGCATCCCGGTGCACATGTACGAAGCGCTGAACAAGGTTCGTCGAGCATCACGTGAACTCGCGCAGGAGTACGACCGCAAGCCGACGATCGAGGAGATCGCCGAGCGCGTGGAGATGACGGTTGAGAAGGTTACCGACGTTCTCAAGAACGGTCAGGAGCCGATGTCGCTCGAAACTCCCGTCGGCGAAGACGGCGACAACGAGCTTGGCGACCTCCTGCCCGACCGCGACGCTCTAGCGCCGCCAGAAGAGACGGCGCAACGACTCTTGAGCAACGACATCTCGAACATCCTCAACGAACTTGAGGAACGGGATCGCGAGGTTCTCATCCTGCGATTCGGACTCAAGGATGGCAAAGAGTACACACTCGAAGAGATCGGGTGCCGCATGGATCTTACCCGAGAGCGGATCCGCCAAATCGAGCGCACCGCACTCAAGACACTTCAACGCAGTCGAGCAGTCTGGGAGATGAAAGAGCATCTCAACTGATGGTCAACTCCGCTGACGCGGACGGCGAAGCAAGGTTAGACGGCCCCACGTTGAAACGACGTGGGGCCGTTTTCTTTGCTACCGCAAAGGTAGCGTTTGGTCCTAACACGGTTCAGGTGGGAATGTTCACGTTGTAAGATGTTGATTCGCTTGAAACACGACACCAAAATCAATCGATTGGTCAAACGAGGGGAATATGGCAGACGCAGATAGGGTTCAATTCAACGCTCAAGGTGATTGGGACGACATCCTTACGGACGAACTGAAGGGGCTTGTCGCTTCACTCCAAGATGAGTTCGGGGAACGCATCGCGGGCTTACGCGAGGCGCGAATCGACATGATCGACGCGGCTGTGAAACGCGGCGTACAACCGGGACATCTCGCTCCGAGCACGGCTACCACGACGGACTGGTCCGTCCCGGATATGCCTGACGAGCTTTGGAACCCCGGCATCGAAATTTCGGGACCCGCGCACATGACGTCGATGTTCATAAACGCGTTGAATCCGGGACCCGAGGGTGAGAGAGCCGAGGGAGACCTCGACGATGACGAAGACTCGGCGAGCCACATCTTGTCGGATACGCTACTCGCCGCTCGCAACCGCAAAGGCGCTGTAGACCGATCTCTGACCTTCTACAACGAAGCACGGGATCGACACTACTCGATACAAGGTGGCGACATCCCCTTCTTCATGCACCGGGAGCGCGGCCTGCACTTGGATGATCCTGATCTGACGGTCGATGGTTCACCAGTCTCGGCGAGCATTCTAGGCACCGCATTGACGCTTTACCACGCCGGGCAAGAACAAGCAGCACGCAGTCAAGGCGTCTACTTCTACATCCCTAAGACCGAGTCTCCTGAAGAGGCCGCACTCTACCGAGATTTATTCGCTTCGATCCAGAACCGCGTGGCCGGGTTAAAGGACGCTACGATACGCGGCATCCTACTTGTCGAGTCTCTGCCGCTAGTCTGGACGATGGAAGAATGCCTCCACGCACTCGGTCCCTACGCCGCCGGTTTGAATGCCGCGCGATGGGACCTGAAAGCTTCGCTGCTCGAATACGTGATGGCAGATCGAGCCAGCCTGTGGCCTGACAGATTCGGCGTCGCAGTTCCGACCACGCCCTTCATCGCCAACATCTTCCGCCGCCTCGTCGCTGTATGCATGAAGCACGATGCTGTACCGATCGGCGGCATGGCTACTGCTCTGCCCCACCGGGATCAAGAGGTGAACGAAGAAGCTGCCGCGACCGTGCGCGGCGACAAGATATGGGAAGCGGAACAAGGGTTCCTTCGCGGTTGGGTCGCTCACATCTACCACATGAAGTCTGCCGGCGACCCGTTCAAGGAACTCCGCAACAGCGGATGGGGACCGTCTCCAGACATGGCGAACCCAGACAACTATCCGGTGAACATCGACACGCCTGAAGGTCCTGTCACGCAGGAAGGTACGCGACAAAACGCCAGAACTTTGATCGAGTATGTCGAGGGTTGGCTCGGTGGTCGCGGTGCCAAAGGAATCGATCGCCTTGCCGGACGCCCAGGGCGTCGACCTGCACTGATGGAAGACCTCGCCACCGCGCGAATATCCGTCGCCCAGATGGCGCAACGCGTGATCCACGAAGCCCAAGCCGAAGATACCGGAGCCACGCATGACCTCTCGCTTCTCAAGTCCATCATGGTGGACGAAGGCGAAGACATCATCCGACTGATGGGTCAGAACGCGCCCGCAGCAGCAATTCAGCGCTACCAAGACGCCGTCAAAATATCAATGCAATGGCTCAAGAACTACACCGAGTTCAACTTCAGGTCGCTAGGTTCCTATAGCCGTGCAGATTTGGCGGCCATTGCGACTGCGGATGACGCGATCTAATGCCAAACGAGAGATGCCACATTCGATGAAATCCGCAGTGAAATCGATCATTCTCGCCGCTATTGGATTGTTGTTGGCGGGTTGTACGCAACCAATGTCAGAACCAACCCCGGATTTGGCGGCGACGGTCAGGAATGCTGTAGCGGAGGCGATTCCCGCTCAACCAGCACAAATCAATGTCGAAGCGACCGCGCGCGCAGTCGTTCTTGAGTCGTTGCCCCCACACGCAGGTCAACCCGACACGGAAGCAACCGTGCGCGCAGTTTTGGAGAAATCAATCCCGACGACTTACAACCTACCGGATGTTGAAGCAACAGCGCGATCCGTAGTGTCGGAAGAACTGTCGATCGCATTTAAGTCACAACCTCACATAGATGTCGAAGGTTCGGAATTGCGCGTAACGATCCAATCGATGATTGCTGTAAGAAGGTACGACGGTGGTGAAGTCCCGATCTCAATCTACGAAATCGTTATCCAAACTGCGAAATTCAAAAACCACGGTGATTTGCCAAGCGAATTCCGGCTAGACTACAGCGATTTCTTGGGAATGTGGTTCAACAATGACGCATTGGGGCAGTGGATCGAAGAGCGCGTGGGCACGACTTCGGCGCATGACCGTTGTTGCTATTACTTGAATGTAGACGAACCAGCGCTATACCGTGCCGCAATCCTCGATTTACCGGAATTGACTCAACTGATCAACGATGCTGAACAACTGGGCATCGATTCACGGTACCTCGCTGAAGCGCTTGAGCGGTTCCAAGACGGTTATACCATCGTATACGAATCTTTCACTTGGTAGAAATCTAGCGTGTTAGCCGCGATCAGCGACCAAACGCTCCGTCTGAACCAATTCGCAAAGAATCGGTTGCAATCGGCAAACGAATCTCGGACAACAATGTTTAGCAAAACGATCTTCGATCGGTGGTAGGGTAGAAGCATCAGCAATGCGTCTACCTCAACAGCAATTATGGCTCTGAACATCAAAAACGAAAAGACCTGCAAACTCGCCCGCGAACTTGCGGGTCTCACCGACGATACCGTCACGGGCGCGATAACAATCGCTGTTACGGAACGCTTGGAGCGAGTAAAACGCGAACATGATCGCGAGGACCTCCGTACGGACCTTCGCGCCATACGCGATCGTTGCGCTGCGAAAATCGGTCCCGGCCCAACCCAAGAGGAAATCGTCGAATCGATGTACGGCGAATTTGGTGAGCCAGTGTAATCATGGATCCTCATGCGATTATGACGATGATAAGGTAGAAACGGATAAACTTGTCTACCCTTGTCCGAAGCCATGGCTCTCAACATCAAAAACGAAGAAACTTGCGATCTCGCCCGCGAAGTCGCCGATATGACCGATGACACCATGACCGGTGCCATCACGATCGCACTTAAACAGCGTCGCGATCAATTGAAGCGTGAACGCGATCGCGAAGCTTTGCTCCGCGACATCCGAGCAATCGCCAATCGGTGCGCTAAGTTGGTTGAACCAGGCTTTACTTCCGCAGATATTGACGATCTTTTGTACGACGAGAACGGAATGCCCAAGTGATTGTCGATTCGTCAGCTATCGTCGCCGTCCTGTTACACGAAGCAGACGCTGATGACCTCGCCAACAAACTGACCGGACCCCTACCTCTCCGAATGTCGACTGCCACCTATTTGGAAGTGTCCATCGTGATTGAAAACAAAGGTGGTCCGAGGGCAGGTTATGAACTTGATGACTTCATCGCGAAAACCGAGATCGAAATTATTCCCTTCACGATAGAACACGCCGAGGCCGCACGCATTGCATGGCGCCGCTTCGGCAAAGGCAATCACCCAGCACGGTTAAACTTCGGCGACTGTTTCTCTTACGCCCTAGCCAAAACCTCCGGCGAACCTCTGCTCTTCAAAGGCAACGACTTCTCGCAGACTGATATCGATCCCGCGTGATGCGGTAAAACGCCGACGTTGCTGTTATAGATTCGCCGCTTCTACGGTATAGGCAATGTGTCTATGAGTTGCCATTCCGACCACTCGCTGGGTCCCATCGGCGTAATTGCGCGGATCATGTATCCGTATGGGTTTGACGGTTTCAGATCAATGTCGACGTAACTGTTGGTATTTGAACCCGTTTCGAAGGTGACCGATGGGCCCACGGGATGGTAAGACGCGTCAGTCCGATAGATTTCATAGCTGGTAATCCATTCAGAGGCCTGCGGGTCCCAAGTCAGCGTGACCGATTCGTGAGTGGGAGACAGTTGCACGTTCTCTGGCTTTGGAGGTGGAGCGGGACCCTCGAACACCTCTAGTGTGCCCAATCGTCTGACTCTTCCTGAGGCATCGACTGCCCATACGTAGTATGCGTATCCGGCTTCGCCCACTGGTGTGTCGACCCAAACGGTCGTATCGGGTTCCAGCGGCACGGCCAGCCAATCAAGGGAACCATCAGGGCTTTCGAATCTTCGCAGGATCTTGTAATAGAGAACGGTGTTGTCTTCTGGCGGTAACCACCTGATTACAACGTTCCCGTTGGCTGGAGCCGAATCCAAGATATCGGGTGCGGGTTCGTCATCCCACAGGTACGGCACGGTCACGAGCCCGAGACCTCTTGTTTCTCCGATCCCTGCCGCGCCAATCGCCGCCAATGTGTAGAAGTAGGTCTTGCCCGGCAACGCCGTCAAGTCGCGCCAAAACCCTGGATCTCCCTCTTGGTAAAACGTTTCTGTGAACGATGTGCCGTCCGATCTCTGCAAAGTCCGATTGATTCGATATCCTCTGACAAGCACGTCGAATGAGTATGCCAAACTAAAGTAGATTTCCACTGGATGTTCGAGTATCTTGTACTCGCCGGGCGGTCCCGGAAGGGGCCCCGGGATGCCAGTGCGTACTTCCATCTCGACCGGACCGTGATAACTGGTCCGGGCGCCTATCTTCGCGGAGATGCCATATCGGTAAGCTACGTCGGATTCGATCTGGAAGTCATCGACATATTCTTGTTCGTTACATGGAACCTCGTCAACCAATAACCTGCGCTCTTCAATTGCTTCCGTTCGGGCACGCCAGATCGCGAAGCCCGAAATCGTCGGGGCACTTCCCACGGCCATAACATCGCCGGTTTCGGATTCTTCCGGTAGGAACGTACTGTCGCAATCCAGTTCCCAACGTAGCAACACTCGGTCAAACGTTGCGTCTGCGGACACGAACCGAGGGCTCGGAACCCTTGGGTAGTAATAAGTGTTTCCAGTCGACCAAATGGACCTCTGTCCTGCGCCATTGCGGTTGATTGCGAGGATCGCGTAAGAGTGATCACCAGTCGAGAAACCGCCGTCAGGTCTGCGTACGTCTTCATCCACCCATCTGTTTTGGTCCCCGGGGATCGAGTAACTCTTCTCGGCAATTTCGCCATCTCGTCCAACTGTTTTGCGGAACACGATGTACTCAACGATGTCGTGACCCGATATGGGGTCCCACTCCAACGTGATCGTCGAGTAATCGGCGTAAATTCTGATATTGGCCGGCGCCGGTGGACGACCGGGCTCAATCTGAGTCCTCGCAAAAAGGTTTTCCGCCCTGACGCTATGTCCTGCCGGATTGATCGCCGAGATCGAATACCAATAGCTCGTGTCGGGGCGCACGTCCATGTCCGAGTAACTGTTGGACGGCGCATCGATCACGAACTCGTCTACTTGTCGACCGTCGTACGATGAGTATCGTATGAGGTGGTAATGGGTTATGGAAGAATCGTCTGAAGGGTCCCACTCGAAATTGACCGCGTCGTGATCAGTACCCACGAAGACATTGGAGGGGCGTTCTGGTTTCGTCACCTTTGGGGTGATCCCTATGACATACAGCGGCTCGCTCTCAATTTCGCCGTTCGTAGCTTTGAATTCGTACATGTACAACGTCGATGGAGTAACTTCCTCATCGCGGAAGCCTTGCCGGTCGTTCCCCCAAGTGCTCTCCTTGGTCGCAAATCCTTCAAGCGCATACTCTTTCCGAGTTACGTTGTAGATCCACGGACCTTCGCTATAAAGGTTGGTGAGACTTAGGTAGAACAAGTCCGGTTGAAGGACCATGTCATTTAGGTAGGGCCTCAACGGCACCTGTTCGATCGGATTCTCAGGAGCTTGGATGCGGACGCGCTGGGACACGTGTCCGATGCCAACGTCGTTGACGGCTCTGACTTCGAAGCTGTAGAACTCCCCTGCTCGAAGATAAGGCACCGTAAACGAATATTGGTCGCCGTCGACTTCGTGGGTACTGAGCGATACGATATCCAAATCGACGTGGGTTTGTTCGATTTCAAACCCGGTGATTGTTGGATCGTCAGGTGTAACCCAAGACAATCTCACGCCTTCTGCGGTCTGTTCTCCTGTTAGGTTGAACGGCGTCACGGGCAATTGGCGTTGGTCGGCTTGAACTGCTGCCGTGGTTATCTGTACAGGTTCAGACATTTCGCTATCGCCGTTCCGGTTGACTGCCGCGACCCTGTATTCATACGACGTTTCGGGCTTGATTTCGTAAACGTCATGCCATAGCGTGCCATCAACGGTAGTGTAATCGGGTTCGTATTCCTCTGGATCGACGTCATACCAATCCCACAGCTCGTGAACTTGGTATTGCTCGTCAACTCCAATCATCTTCCTGAAAACCCGATAGGAGATGGCTGTTGGGTCGGTAACTGGATCCCATTGCAGCGTCACATAGTTGTGCGTCGCTCGCGCTGTCAGATTCATCGGTGTTGGTGGCAGGTCAGGGTGGTCGAATGGCACGGCGTCAGTGGTCACTGAAGTGAACTCTGACTCTGCACCCTCCCATAGCGGTGTGACAGCGCGCACCTTGTATTCGTATTCCGTTAACGGTTGGTCAACATGCGTCTGTACGATGGCAGTAGAAAGACGGTCACTCGTTCGTCTAATCACACGGTAATGATCTTCAGACTTGGGTACGCGTCGCAGGATTTCGTAGCCAGTTACAGCAGAATGTTCTACAGCATCCCAGCTGACGGTGATGGTTCGATACGTAGCATCGGCACTCACATTTTCCGGCGCAGGAATGTCGAGCGACGCGGGAACTACAACGCTGACGAGCTCGGACGGAGCACTGAATCCCGATCCATCGTTTGAACACAGTGCATAGTGAAATTCCTGGTCCGGAACCAGATCAAATTCGTCGGTGAAGTTGAATCCGTTGGCTGGTAGCGGATCGTAGCGCGAGATCGGGGCGATGTTTTCGGCGATTACCATCCAATCGGAATTGCCCGAATGATCGCGCCGTAACAATGTGAAACTCTCGATCGGCTCGTCCTTAATTCGTGCCCACACCAACCCCACGGCGTTCGGGGAAGCTACTGCGTGAAAACCTCTAGGCGGAGGTGGCAAGTTTGATGACTTTGTGTAAACGTCAACTGGATCTGATGGATGCCCGAGTGCTTCCGCCTTGATCGGGAAGATCCAATATCTGTATCTCGTCTCTGGGTTTATGCCGCTCGTGTCGACGAATCTGGTGTCAGATGTTCCGAGATCAAAAATCTCGGTCACGCCGCTGTCGACTTGCCATTTGAAGACTCGATACCCGGTCACATCGGGATCCTCTAGAACATCCCATTCGAGGTTTACAACATCGTGAGTTGCTGTGGCTGCGACTCGCCACGAAGGGGGTGGCGCCCAATCTCCCTCAGGGAAGTCGGGACGTGCAACGAATGAAACCGGCGGGCCAGGTTTGTTGCAGATTCCCGAAATCTCGAGTAGCAAGCCACTGATTTCTAAAGGTGTAGGGGTTGGCGTAGAAGTGGTTGTGGGAGTATGCGTCGGCTGAGGTGTGGCGGTCGGAGTCGACGTGTGAGTAGGTGTCGCCGTCAAGGTCGGACTTGGCGTAACCGTCTCCGTCGGCGTGGATGTTGATGTGGAGGTCGGCAGTCGCACTGGTTCGGGTGTCGCGGTAGATGTTGGCGACGAAGTTTCGCCGATCAACGCAAGTTCAATCTCCGGCGCCGCAGTCGGAATGGGGGTCAATGTCGGTGTACGCGTCGGTACGGGCGGACGCTCCAGCCTTGGCGTCTGCGTGGCTTCGGGTTCCGTGGTTCGCGTTGGCGTGAAGGTCGGACCGATCTCGTCTGTCAGTTGACAGGCCGAAGCGGTGACCGCAAACAACAACACCAATGAAACGGGAACCAAGTTCGATAATCGGAATTTGGCGACCATGGTTGCTGTGGGATCGTCGAGTATTGTGCCAGCATGACGCACCAGGCGACCGAAAAGTTCCACAACCCGCGAGAAAACTTTACCGTCTGCGTGTTAAGCGACGAATGCCCGATTGACCTTCGGCATCAACTCCTCTGCGAACAACTCGAGACTGGTCACCCACGCATCCTTATCATCCCAGTCGTAACCCATCATCACTAACGTACCGAATTTCCCGGTCTCCTCAGTCATCTCAAGGATGCGCTCCAGAGCGTAATCCGGATCGCCGGCGATGATGTGCTCTCGCATCCAGTAATCGACATCAACTTCGCTGTCAGGGGTATCTTGGTCCCGCTTGAACACGCCTCTGCCACGATTCGAACGATCCATCAGATCGCAGATGTATTGGAAGCCTCCAGCGACCGAGTTGCTCCGAGCCAGCTTCTGAGCCTCTTTTTTGGAATCGGCGAGGAAAACCGCGCGTGCAATCTTGAATTCCGAACGATCAGCCTCATTCCCCGCTTCCGCTGCCGCAGACTCGTAAGTCTCCCAGATGTTGGCGACGACGTTGTTGGCGATCAGACTGTGAGCAAACGGCTGAAATCCCATCCGTCCTGCTGCCTTAGCCGTCCCTGAGTTCATCGACGTGATGGGCATCGCAATCGGTGGATGCGGCCTCTGGTACGGCTTGTGCACAAATCCGAGGCCGACAGCTTCGTCGATGTGTTCCTCCAACGAGATGTTCCAGTATTTCCCTTCGATATTCACCGGCCCATCCGACGCCCAAAGCTCCATCACCATCCGAACCGCCTCCCCGACCATCATCGGTGCTTCATCGCGAGGAATGCCCAGAATTTCCAAGTCTGTCGCTACACCACCTAACCCGAAACAGAGGTTCAAACGACCCTTGCACAGATGGTCCAACATCGCCAACCGCGTCGCCACATGGACAGGATGGTGCAGTTGGATGCAAACGGGCGCCGGCCCCATACGGATGTTTTTCGTCTCCCGCATCGCCGCGGCGATGAACATCTCCGGCATCGGAATGGTCTCGTAAGCCATCGTGTGATGTTCGCCAATCCAAAACTCGTCGAACCCCAACTCATCGGCACGGATTATGAGCTCCATGTCCTCGTCATAAGTCTGTGCGAGCGGTTTCTCCGGTGGGTGGAACGGCATGATGAAGATGCCGGATTTGATCTTTGGCATGGCCATGGAGCGGTGTTTTGTTGGAAGTTCGGTTCGTTCCGTCAAGTATATGGGCAGCGCGAGTGGCGCAGTTGTTGGCATCCTACGATCCTTACTTTGCATTAAAATGTAAGTTATTAACTCCACGAGTTGTTGGAACGATTAGGTGTCGCGCTCTAAAGAAGAACTTAGATCTGTGGCCGACCGCGCCAAGGCATACTACTTCGACGGCATCAAAGACCAACTGTCCGATTCCGACAAAGGCAGATTCGTGACCATTGACGCGAACTCTGGTGAATGGGAGTTGCACGACGACATGCTCGAGGGTATCCTGCGCTTGCGGGATCGCGTGCCAGACGCCGATCCTTTTACCCTTCGGCACATCACGATCGTCACGACGCGATCCACATCCTTCCGAGTGCGTAATCGACGATGACCGTCGGGCATGTTGAAGAGCAGGGTGGCGGACTGTATGCCTATGTCGACGTAGTCGTTCGTGGCCCTACAGGTCGCGAAGTACTCGTATCCGCGCTAGTCGATACCGGTTTCAACGCATACGTTTCTCTTCCCCGTAACGTTGTTATCGACTTAGGTCTTGTGCGTCTCGGTACCGACGATGTCACCTTGGCAAACGCCGACATAGACGCTGCGGAGCTGTACCTAGCTGAGGTCCACTGGCGACAATCACGACGCAATTTACCCGTACATCAAATCGGCGACGAACCCACAATCGGCACAGCGCTATTAAGGTCTTACAACCTCAGCGTCGACTTTGTACCCGATGGCGATGTGCAAGTCCATCCGATCGCCTGATCGTGGCTAGCTAGGAAAGCGTAGCAAAACGGCTACTCTGCATAGTCCATCGCCAGACAACTCCGCCAACGAACTTCGTCAAGCATATGAGCAGCTCGTCATTGGGCTGTGCTCGCTGCCGCCGCAACCAATGGTTCAACGAAGCCTCCCCGCCTCATGCCCCCAAACCGCGATCACTGCCGTAATCCCTCCCAGAGCACCAAAAACCAGGACCATCGGCAAATTCGCGGAGACCTCACAGGTAAGGCCCACGAAAATGAATCCGACGAAAAGACCAATTACCACGCCCGACACGATGCCGATCGCGAGACGTTTCAAGAACCGCCTAAGCTGAGAACCATAATTGGGAAGGTAATCATCGCCAAGGTTTCGGTCAGCGTCTTGATTCCCAGACTGCAACGACGGTGCCCACCCGCCAGTCCAATAGTGGATGAATGAGTGGTGTTTTCGGCGGGGTTTTGACATGCCTCAACCATCCCCATCCGCCAGCAACTTCCTCAAATCCGATATCTGATCCCTCAACTGCGCCGCAGTCTCGAACTCCAACTCCCGCGCCGCCCTCTTCATCTGACGTTCCAAGTCTTTAACGATCCGCGTCAACTCATCTTTCGGCAGCCCCATCTCTGCACCAAACGGCTCACCCTCGTCGGCAAGGACGGTCTCGGTTTTTCGAACACGCTCCGTGATGTCGCGGATGTCTTTGACGATGCTGTAAGGCGTGATGTCGTGTTCTTCGTTGTGTCGTGTCTGCAACTCACGACGACGGTTAGTTTCCGAAATGGCGAATGTCATCGACTCGGTGTAGCGATCGGCGTACATCACCACCTTGCCCTCGATGTGCCGCGCTGCCCTGCCAATCGTCTGGATCAACGATGTGCCGGAACGCAAATAACCTTCTTTGTCGGCATCGAGGATAGCTACCAACGACACTTCGGGCAGATCCAACCCTTCTCTTAGAAGGTTGATGCCCACCACGACGTCGTAGACACCCAGACGGAGGTCTCTCAAGATCTCGGTGCGTTCCAACGTGTCGATCTCCGAATGCAGGTAGTGGACTCGGATCCCAAGTTCGCGCAAGTAGTCCGCTAGGTCCTCCGCCATTCGTTTCGTTAGAGTCGTCACCAACACCCGTTGACCCTTCGCCGTCGTCTTGCGAATACGGTCGATCAGATCGTCGATCTGATTCTCCGTTGGCAACACTGTGATTTCCGGATCGATGAGACCTGTCGGGCGAATGATCTGCTCTACGCGTTGCTCCTCGTGAGCCTTCTCATAGGGACCAGGCGTCGCTGAGACATAAACCACTTGGTTCACCCGGTCCTCAAACTCCTCAAACGTTAGAGGTCGGTTGTCGATCGCCGACGGCAATCGGAAGCCGTATTCCACCAGCGTCGTCTTGCGCGCATAATCACCGTGATACATACCTCTAACTTGCGACAGCGTCATGTGCGACTCGTCGACAAACAACAGGTAATCTTCCGGGAAGTAATCTAGCAACGTCCAAGGCGCAGATCCGGCGGGTCGCCTTCCCAACGGCCGCGAATAGTTCTCGATACCCGGGCAAGTCCCCGTCTCATGCATCATCTCCAGGTCGAACAGCGTACGCTGCTCGAGACGCTCCGCCTCCAGCAACTTCCCTTCACCACGGAACAGCTCCAACTGTGTCTCCAACTCGGTCCTGATGTCCTTTAGCGCGTCCGCGAACTCTTCTTCCGGCGTGATGAAGTGTTTGCCTGGATAAATGTCGAACTCGTCGACCTCTTTGAGAATCTCACCGGTCAGCGGGTCGATCATGGTTATGCGCTCGATTTCGTCGCCGAAAAACTCGATCCGTACCGCCAACTCCTCGTCCGCGGGCATAATCTCCAGAGAATCGCCTCGAACCCGGAACGTCCCGCGCCGCAGATCCATCAAGTTGCGGTCGTAATACATGCCCACCAATCGACGTGTGATGCGTGTCAATCCGGGCTCGTCACCGACCCGCAGCCGCAACGTAATCTGGTTGTACTCCTGAGGCGATCCCAGACCGTAAATACAAGAAACGCTAGCAACGATCAACGTGTCCCGACGCGTCATCAGCGATCGTGTCGCCGCGTGCCGCAGACGGTCGATCTCCTCGTTGATGTCCGTCTCTTTCTCGATATACGTGTCCGAGCGCGGGATGTACGCTTCCGGCTGGTAGTAGTCGTAGTACGACACGAAATACTGCACCGAGTTGTTGGGAAAGTAAGTCTGAAACTCGGTCGCAAGCTGTGCAGCGAGGGTTTTGTTATGCGCGATGACGAGCGTGGGACGTTGCACCTTCTCGACTATGCTCGCCATGGTGAACGTCTTGCCTGATCCAGTAACGCCCAAGAGCGTTTGGTGTTTCAACCCGCGAAGGTCAACGCCTTCGACGATCTGGTCGATTGCTTGAGGTTGGTCACCCTTCGGCGAGAACTCGTGTTCGATCTTGAATTCGCCAGTAGTCGGCGCCGTGATGGCTTCGGCAGTAGTCGTCATGGTTGCGATTTTACCTATGTTCTAGATTGACCCGTGCAAATTACAGTTGCGATAGAGGAACCAATAACACCCTGATTTCAACGATATCCGATGAGCGCTGGTCGACAAGGCCCAGACCACGACGATGATGCGCGTCGTGCCCAAGACGAAGAGATCGATCTGCGATACCGCGCGTACCGAGCGGATGAAGATCTAGAAGAAGACTACGAGCCCTACGAGCAACCAGCCGCCGACGGATGGGCCACCGAGCCAAAATCCGAGACGGCATGGTGGGCCAAAGCCGGCATCGCCGTCGTATCCATCCTCATCGTCCTCGGCCTAGTCGCCGGACTCGCAGGTCCGTTCCTCGGAAACTTCGGATCAAACGATCCTCCTCAAATCGAATACGTGCCTGCAACTGTCGTCGAAATCATCGACATGCGCACGATCCTCGTCGAAATCAACGGCGAGAATGCCACGGTTCGCTACATCGGCGTCGATCCCCTACCCCTCAACAGCCCTTGGTACGACGTCGCACAGTTGGCCAACCAACAACTCGTCGCCAATCGTGAGGTGCTACTCGAAGCAGATGAGGTCGACGAAGACGACTTCGGGCGACTACTTCGCTACGTCTACGTCGATCGCAACATGGTAAACGGGCTACTCGTACGCAACGGAGTGGCACTGGCCGGCGAATCGCGTGACGGCCTAAACCGTCATTTCGCCAATCTTCAAGCATGGGGCGACGCCGCGAAATTCGAAAAACTCGGCCATTGGAGCGGCGCACCTCCGCAGCTCTCCGGAAGAGGGGCAGAGAGCTGAAGATCCCGTCGCTATCTCGCAACGGCGCACGCGGCGAACGGGGACAGAAGCGCCGCGTTGCCACGCGACGACGACTCTCGTTGGAAAATCCCTTGAGCCGTTTCAGCGTTGTCCTCGACCGCGACTACGCTCGACTTTGGGGCATCGGAGTCGCCACCGCCGTCATGCGATGGCTCGAGACCGTCGCACTTGGTGTCTTCGTCTACGAACTCACCGAGGATGCGTTCCTAGTCGGCTTCGTAGGATTCTTGCGCATGGCACCCATGCTGTTCCTGGGCGCATTCATCGGAGCGCTTTCCGATCGAGTCAACCGCCGCGTCGTCCTCGGAATGGCGAATATCCTCCTCGCCACCGTATACCTCGTCCTTGGCCTCCTCATCCTCGCCGACCGCATCGAACTTTGGCACGTATCCGCAGGCGCGCTCGTCTCGGGCGTCGTCTGGGCGACCGATTTCCCCGTCAGACGAGCCATGATCGCCGACATCGTGCCTGCCGACCGAGTCTCCTCCGCTTTCGGCGTCGACATGGCGTCCAGCAACTTCTCACGCGTCATCGGCCCCATAGTCGGCGGGTTATTCCTCCAAACCATTGGTATGCAAGCCGTCTACTTCCTCGGCACCACACTCTTTGTCGTCGCCTCAGCTCTCGCCTTCTCGATGCTGATTTTCAGCAAACAAATCACCACCGCGACACGGACCGCGGCCACCACCAGCAACTTCGACCTCCGCACCGGCATCAAGCACATCATCGGCGACTCCGTCCTCCTCGTCACCATCATCATCACGATTACCATGAACCTCTTCGCTTTCCCATACCAGCAGATGGTTCCCGTCCTCGGCGCTGAAAAACTCATGATCGACCCCGTCCTCGTCGGCGCTCTCATCAGCGTCGAAGGACTCGGAGCCACCCTAGGAGCCCTCACCATCGCCGCCGCCGCACAACCCAGACACTTCACCCGCATCTACACCTACGCATCACTCAGTTTCCTAGTGGTAATCGGCGCATTCGCCCTAGTCCCCTACTACTGGCTCGCCATCCCCTTGCTCTTCATCGGCGGCTTTGGCATGTCCGGCTTCGGCACCATGCAGTCCATAATCGTCGTCTCCTCCACAAGGCCCGAAATGCGAGGCCGCGTCCTCGGCGTCCTAGCAGTCGCCATCGGCTCCGGCCCCATCGGCGCACTCCACATCGGATGGCTAGCCACCCAAATCGGAACCGACACCGCCGTCCTAGCCATCGCCATCACCGGCCTGATCCTCACCACCATCCCCCTCCTAATCTGGCGGAAATACCTGCGGAGTATCCCGCGCTACCGAAGATGAAAATCCGCCCCTTTCGTGGAGCGAAGCGGAACGAAGGGGGCGCGAGCGCAGCGAGCGGGGGATGCGCGTTGAAGCCCTCTCAACATACGAATATTCCTTGACCATACTCAAGAATATGGCTAGTATGGGTATCCATGAAGACGACGATTGAAATTCAAGACGAGTTGCTGGCCCGAGCAAAGCGACACGCCAAGCTGACCGGACGACCACTCAGAGCCGTAGTTGAGGAAGGGCTCCGCCAAGTGCTAGCATCACCTACCCGCCGAGAACGCTACGTGCTTCCAGACCTCAGTGTCGGTGAACTAGGTGGTAACGACCCGTTGGAGACCTACTCGTGGCAGGACCTCCGCGAGGAGATTTACGGGAAGCCGACCATCCAATGATCGCCGTCGATACGAATCTGCTTGTGTATGCCCACCGCCGCGAGTCGCGCTATCACGCTGCCGCCGCTTCGATCATACGTGGATTAGCAGAAGGAAACGATGTCTGGGCAATTCCTTGGCCTAGTTGCTACGAATTTCTAAGCGTGGTGACGAATCGTCGTATCTGGCGGGAAAGCGCCACCACCCCGGAACAATCATGGCGTCAACTTGCCGCTTGGACATCTTCACCTTCAGTGCGGTTGATTGGCGAGACCGAGGACTTCCCTCAGATCCTGGAGAGATTCGTACTACGTCCCAGAGTGATCGGTGGCGTCGTGCACGACGCCCGAATAGCCGCCATCTGCATCGCACATGGAGTCGAAGCCCTCCTCACTCGCGACCGCGATTTCTCACTATTCCCAGAACTCCGAACCCGCAATCCAATCCCCGACACGCATCACCGGCAGGCGCGTCCGTAACCACCCCTACCCCCCGTCATTCCGGCGGAAGCCGGAATCCAGAGGGATGCTGGGGTTTCCCCCGCCCAATACGAACGAAATCCAAAGGGGAAATGTCCCGCAGGGACAAAGGGGAATCACCTTGACGTAAATTCGAAGCAACGCCAAAACGGAATCACTCATGACCATAAACATCTCCCCATTCACCACCGCCCGCAACACCGACGGCACCTACTCCCTGACACTAGCCCAACTGACCAGCGTCTTCATCGCCGAAATCGAACGTCAACTAGGTCCCCGCGACACCAACTTCACATACGTCGGCCTCGAATTCGACACAACCCCAGATGCCAAGCCCCACATCTCCTTCCTCAACACCGGATACCCAGGCCACGAAACCGAAAACGGATCCAACCACATAGTCATCCGCCTAACCGCGGACGCCCAAACCGACGCCAACCTAGCCATCTGGCAACTCGCCCGCCAATGCGTCCACCTAATCGACCCTTGGAACATCGAAACCGAAGGCCAACCAACCAACTACCTCGAACAAGGCCTAGCAACCTGGTACCAAAACACCATCATCCAAAACATCCCCATCGACCACTCCGAACAAGCCAAAGCCAAATCCCTAGTCGAACCCCACATGCCCGACCTAGCCACCACCATCAAACACCTCCGCACCAACCACAACCTCCGCATAAGCGCGGTAGATGATCCTGACCTCCTGTTACGACATTGTTCGGGAATGGAGTACGTAGCCGCCGAAAAGCTGAGCCAACGGTTTCCCTAACCTTGTGTGCCGTCTTAACGACTCGCTGTTTTATCACTGTGGGATCGGCCTTGCCACTATCCCGATCCCAACGTTCCGCGAATACCTTCGGTTTATTTTGTGTTCGCGCAACGGACAAGAAATTGCCGTGCACTCGACTTCATCGCATTCGCATTCAGCGGCGAATTTCGAGCCTTATCATCAACACCGCCCTAGCCTCACCAAACAATCTGCGTACCACACTGCGAAATCTAGTTTGATGCCCACTTGCTTCTGTAAGCGCAGGCATAGTGCAGTTGTCACCTGCAATCCGTGGGTCGCAGATTATTGTGGGTACATCAAATATTTGTCGATAAGTGTTAATCTATTGCTTGCAATGGAATAGCTACGCATCGAGTTCGAAATACATGTCAAGTGCGGCGCGCGGCGCGCCGAAGTGCTTGCCAATAAGTGTTAGCCTATTATCTGCAACAGAATAGCCATGCATCGAGTTCGGAATACATGTCAAGTGCGGCGCGCGGCGCGCCGAAGGGTTAAACCTGGTTGATGAGGATATGTTGAAGGTATCCGTACTGATTGGTATGAAGGGGGACTGAATATGTTCGCAGCCGCACGAGTAATGGCAGCTGGGAAGGCAGGTTTAGAAAGCTTGCCTATATTCGTCGATGAATGCCTAGTTCAAGGCATTCCAAATCTCTCGCCTTGGGCGGCTGATCATAGTCAAGAACAGATAAACCGTTTGCGGGACTCAACACGCCAACGACGGAACGGCGCTTGGCGTGAAATCAACTACATCGGTGATGCAGAGATCGGCTTCACGATCGAGCAAAATACCAACGCAAATCGACGGCTGGTCCATCACACCAACCCCATCGCGGCTGAACAGCCGATGCTCGCCGACAATCCAGCGCAGTTGGCCGCATGGTGTCGGTTAAGGCTGGACGAGCATTGTCGCGACACTCTCGCGTTGTGGGAACGATTCAAATATGACAACGGCGTCTCCGGGAATCAACGACTGGCGGTCGTAATCCCATATTGTCCTGAGGGTGCAACTTCTGGAACCGTAGGAATGTACCTCGGCGCGTCGTTACGAAAACACTTCGCATTAAACGGTTTTGCGGACGAATTGGTTGTTTGGGGAATCGAGCTTTGCCCTCCGATTTTTGATGAAGGCAACAATGTGCTTGACCAGATGGGGATTCAACACGCGTTCCGCGGGTACATTGCGCGCCGAGAGTTGCTCGCGGGTTTGCCCGTATCGGACGACCCACAAGATGACGAATTATGCAAATCGTTCGACGTCAACATCGCGATCGACGGTGGAAGAATGATCACGCCGCAGGTCGAGGAGGACGATATTTGGCAGGCGTTGGATCGAGC
Organism: Dehalococcoidia bacterium; assembly: GCA_965203505.1. Taxonomy (GTDB): domain Bacteria; phylum Chloroflexota; class Dehalococcoidia; order Lucifugimonadales; family Lucifugimonadaceae; genus Bin127. Next base: position 1,724,878 of record OZ241880.1, on the reverse strand, counting down.
CGCTGCCCAAACTGCCGCAAGTTTGATCAATGGTGCCGCAGCCGACGATGTCGCCGAATCAACGTCGATGTTGATGGCTGGCGGACGTTGGAACGCGAACCTCACACATGTCGTCTCGCAACTCGATTACGACGCGCACTGTCGGTACCTCCGTTATCACCGAAATTTACCGTGGTACCGAGCGCCAGAGGTTTGGGCCACTGCCGACGTGAAAGAGCGATGCGATGCATTCCTCCGACGCACCGACGAAATGCGTGAGTGGTTGGAGGATGAACCTCTTGAAACTGTGCGAGAGCGCATAGGCCTACTTCTATTGCGGGCTAACGAATTGCGGGAGGTAAAAGAAGAAAGGTTGTTTTTCGTGTTTCGAAAGCGGCGAGAAGCCGATCTGAAGAGGCAGCAATTGCTTGATTTCGCTTTCGATGAAGACCAAGAATCGAATGACATATTGATGGAGATCAGCGCGCCGCCGGGCAAGATGGTGCCAAAACGCGACCCGTTCTGCATCAATGTTGTACTGCCGGCAAACCTACGTCAGCAAGCTGCAGATATGGCGCGCGAGGGGGGAACAAAAACGCCTTTGACGGATCTGCTTGGTGACAGTGGAACCTATCAAATAAGAGAGCAGATCTCCCGATCGTTGACCGACGTGTTGAGAAGGCGCGATTGCGATTCGGTCAATATTGATTCTCAGGCCCGTTTCCAAAGTGTGATCGCGATTTCGGTCGAAAACCGCGCCGCAGGTCGGAACAACGATGCCTTGTCCCCGTCGCAAGTTTTCTTTCGGGACTTCATCGATTCAAAGGATCGTGAACTTCCAGGATCGCTAAATTTGCGCGGTTTTGACCTCAATCAGTTCGTAGTTAGATCTTCAATTCCAAGGAGGGAAGGATCGTCCCGCAACAAAGTGCTAGGTTGGCAACCGCCGAAAGAGGTCGACTACGATATTCCGATCTAGTTCAGTCTGCTCACTCTCGCAAGATGCCGTCCGGAAGACGGATTCTCGGACATCAGCACACACGACGAGATAAAAGCACAACACGACATGCTGGTCGCCGATAAGAGCAGACATCGAGAATTCGCGCGCTACTACAGCGTCCATGTCCCTGAAGGGCTGTCCGAAACGGGACCTTAATCAGTCTACGAGGTGTCTCGGTATGTCTGCGTTTCCAACCATCAATCGCAACGTAAACTTGGGTGTCGCGGATTGGCGATGCGTATCGGCGACAGTTCAACAAATTCCGGCTATCTTTGCCATTTTAGTCGTTGCGATTGCACTCCACGCTACGTCCGTTGGAACAGCCTCGGCACAAGCGCCCGACATCGAAGCAGAGAATTGCGAGTTTTTCGTCGATGTCGATGGTGATCTGAAAGGAGACAACAAGATTCCAACAGGTGATGAACACTTCGTCGTCCAAGATTCACTGATCACGGGCAGTTGCGAATTCAATCTTCAAGCAGGTGAAATGCCAACTTTGCGAGTCGAAAGCGACTTAGTCGACTGGGAAGGCATTGTCGAAGTCTTTAATACGTCCGACCGTTCAACCGACATTTTCACAGTAGATCGGGAACGCGCTGTGTTGCCAGAGTTGCATGGCGATTTGGAAGTTAAGGTCGTAATCGTACGAGGACACGCTCCGAGGAGCATCAAAACGGAAGTAATCGCGGGGCGGTACCGTACGCTCGACTATGAACACGACGTGCAGACCCCGCGCCGATTTCGCATCGTCGGCATCGCGGTAATCTCGGCCGATACCGTCAGGGATCGGTTGGAGCACAATGTTCAATCCGCGACAGAAGCCTACTTGGACACTCGTCGATATCTCGAAAGTGTTGAATCCGGTACGCCCCAATGGGTAGATTCGTTGGCGTATCGTTGGCTCGAGAAAGGCTATCCTCGAGTCGCGAATGATATCGCCGAAACTAGCTTAGAAGAAGGTGAATCACGTGGCAATGGTGGAAGCTTCTGGATGTGGGGTGCCATAATCACTTGGCTTCTGATAGCCCTGAGCGTTTTGGCTTCAATAGCATACTTAATCTGGCTAAACACTCGCAATGACCAAGTACGCCGACCATCACGTTCAGGACTGTGACTGCTACGTCCGCACCGAGTAGCTACTGACGCAACTGTTCGACATTTTCACACTTCAATTTGGACGCTGGCTACGACGGTAAACACGCCGTGCAGTGACAACATTCCGGTACGGTCTCCCCCTACACCTAAAATTGAATACCACGCGCACCAAAAAAGCGCCCCACCCACCACCGAAAGGACACCCCCATGCACAACTACGAAGAACTCCTAGCAAAATCCAAAGAATGGCGCGACTGGTACTACGACGGCGCACCGAAACCAAACCCGATCACCGAAGGCGTTACCGACGATGCCTTCGACCTCATCAACGCAACCCTCTTCGGACACATCTACCAACGCGAAACCCTCCCCACCAACATCCGAAGCATCTGCACCGTCGCCGCACTCATCGTCCTTGACAAACCGAACCAGCTACCCGGACACATCACCGGCGCTCTCAACTACGGCTGGACCAAAGAGCAGATCGTCGAACTCATCACCCAGATGCTCTTCTACGGCGGATTCCCCGCAGCCGTCAACGCCCTCAACGCCGCCGAGCAAGCCTTCAAAGACTACGACGAACGCCACGCCAACGAATAGCCACTTCGCCCCTTTTGCACGGTGAAAGGGGCGCGAGCGAGCGGGGTATGCCCGGGGACCGGCAGCACGACGGGGTTGCAATAATAGTAACTATGTGGCAAAATGACGTAAGCCACCGCTTTACCGATCCGCTTTTATCGCAACTGGAGAACCGACTAATGCCTACCCAGCAAGGATTGCCAGTAGAAGAGGAAAAACGTCTCGTTGAACGCGCCAAGCGATTCTACGAAGAAGAACTCCTCGACCAACTTATCGACGAACACAAAGGCAGAATCGTCGTAATCGACGGTCATACGTTGCAATATGTAGTAGGGATGAACGAAAGCGGGGCATACGAGGAGTTGCTACGAAAATGCGACAAACCCGTCACGTACATCGCTCGTGTCGGTTCTGATTACGTTTACTACGTGCCATTGCCATCAACCGTGCTGTACCGTGATGCCGAATGATCCAAGGCAAAGTAGACGACAAACTGCAACCGATGATCAGTATTCAATTGCGCGATCACTCGGGCCAATACAGGAATTTCGAGGTCAAGTTGGACACCGGATTCAACGGTGAATTAGGGCTTCCTGCTTCGGTTTTGGACGTGCTCAAAAAGACACCCTTTATGAATCGAGCGGTTCGATTCGCGGATGATCGATCCGAGATAGTGAACTCTTATCGTGTAGAGGCATTGGTCGATGGTGAATCCCGAAGCATGATCGCTATGGATTTTGGTTCCGGGAGCCGACTCCTCGGCATGGACGCTTTGCCGTCTTGGACAGGCTGCGTCGAATTCAAGGTCAACGGCGATGTGACCATCGAGAAACCGCATTAAAAGCGCCACAAACACCGCGAGGTATCGTGCCAAACCTATGACACAAAACTTCCGCTCCGAACAAGACTCCATGGGTGTCCTAGACGTCCCCGCAAACGCCTACTACGGCGCAAACACCCGACGCGCTGAACTCAACTTCCCCATCTCCGACCTCCGCTTCAGCCGCTCATTCATCCGCGCCATCGCCCAGGTGAAACAATGCGCCGCCGAAGTCAACCTCGATCTCGACGCCCTCGACGCTGAACGCTCAGCCGCCATCGTCGCGGCGGCTCAGCGCGTGATCGATGGCGAGTTCGATGACTCGTTCGTGGTTGACATCTTCCAGACCGGCTCCGGCACGTCGACCAACATGAACGCCAACGAGGTCATCTCAAACGTCGCAATCGAAGCCCTCGGTGGCGAACTCGGTTCCCGCGACCCCATTCACCCCAACGATCACGTCAATAAAGGCCAGTCCTCCAACGACGTCATCCCTACCGCCATCCAAGTCGCCGCCGCCGTCGCCATCGCAGACACTCTCCTACCCGCCATGCAAGAACTCGAAGACGGCCTTCGCGCCAAAAGCGACGAGTTCTGGAACGTCGTCAAGACCGGTCGCACTCACCTCCAAGACGCCACGCCGATCCGCCTCGGCCAAGAGTTCCTGGGCTACGCCGGGCAACTCGAATACGGACGCCAGCGCGTCCAACGTGCCCTCGACGAACTCGCCGTCCTGCCCCTAGGTGGCACCGCCGTCGGTACTGGCATTGGAATGCACCCCGAATTCGCCAAACGCGTAATCGCGAAACTCGCCGAACGAACCAGCATCTCATTCTCCGAGACCGACAACCACTTCCAGTCCCAAAGCACCATCGACCCCGTAGTCTCCGCATCCGGCGCACTCAAAACCGTCGCCGTAAGCCTCATGAAGATCTGCAACGACCTCCGCTGGCTCGGATCCGGCCCCCGCGCCGGCATCGGCGAAATCGCACTGCCCGAAGTCCAACCCGGCTCATCCATCATGCCTGGCAAGGTCAACCCCGTCATCGCCGAGTCCGCAACGATGGTCTGCGCACAAGTCATCGGAAACGACACCACAATCGCCATCGCCGGACAGTCCGGCAACTTCGAACTCAACGTCATGATGCCGGTTGCCGCGCATAACCTCCTCGAGTCGATCAACCTTCTCGCTTCTTCTTGCATCAACCTACAACGCCAATGCGTATCCGGCATCGAAGCCACCGATCAAGGCCCCTCCATGGTCGCCCAAGGACTCGCAATCTGCACCGCACTAGCCCCCATCATCGGCTACGACGCCGCAGCCGCAATCGCCCACGAAGCATCCCAAACCGGCGAAACCATCCGCCAAGTAGCCCTCCGCCAAACCAACCTAGACGAAGAAGCGCTAGACGCCGCCCTAGACCCCTTCTCCATGACAGAACCCAACCCCAACATCTCCGCCAGCGGCTAAAGCTAAAGCCCCTTTCGTGCAACGAAAGGGGCGCGAGCGAAGCGAGCGGGGTATGCCCGTCCCCTTCGCAACGTTTGCAAAATCGCCGCCATCCCGGCGAAGGCGAGACCTCCCCAAAACTCACGTCATTACGATGCCACCCACGTCATTCCGGCGAAAGCCGGCGCTTCAGCGGACGGAACGTCTATCTAGAAGGGCGTTGGGCAACCCGGTAACTTCGCGCCCCCTTGTCCATCTGACATTTCCCCCGTGGACGGGGGGACCGAATCGTCTAGGGCCGGCCGCCGAGATTGCGCAAACGTCCCCTTCGCGAAGCCCAATATGACCGACGACGGGGACGCGGAGCGAAGCGAACGCAGGGGATGCCCGGCCAACACGGTAAAAACCACCACAATCCCTCATTCCCCGTACCCCCGCTCAACACAGCCATGTATTAGAATATCTGTATGAATAACAATGGAGACCACCCTAAACCCATCGCCTCGCAACCAAACATCGCCGTCCTCATCGACGCAGAAAACGGATCTAACCCGCAGCGAATCGAATCCCTGATGACGCAGTTGAACGGCTACGGGAACATCGTTGTCAAACTCGCGATAGGTAATTGGACCAAAAATCGAATTTGCAAAAAAATAGATTGGCGCGCCGACGGGTTCAAAGTGATTAACCAAACCCAACAAGCGCCCGGTCACAACGGCTCCGACTTTCGACTCGTGATCGAGGCCATGGAGTTGGTCTACGACCCTCGGCTAGATATCGATACATTTGTTGTCATGTCGTCCGATCAAGGTTTCATACCCCTGTACCAGCGGTTGCGCAAAATGGGAAAAACCGTCTTCGTCGCCGGTAGCAAGTCGCTCAAAAATCGCCGAATCCGAGCCACCACCGACCGCATCATGATGCTCGACGGTCACAATCAATTGCCTAAATCCAACGCCGTCGAAGCAGGTCCATCTCCAAACAACAAGCGGTCTAGAAGAAACACGACCAAGGTAGTCAACAGGCCGATGAAGCGCCCTCACCGGAATGAGACTCGTATTCTGATCCGTCGATCTTTGACGAGACTGGGAAGCGAAAGACGCCGTGCAACGCCGTTGAACATGTACCGAATGATGAAACGGTTCAATCCCAATTTCAGCGTCCGAGAGCTGGGTTACTCAAAGATGATTGATCTCTTGGAAAGTTTCCCTGAGATAATCACCGTTATGAGCACAGGCCCCGACGACGTATGGGTAAGGTTCGGGCGCAACAAACCGAAGCGGAACACCCATTAACCACTAGTCAGACTCTCGCGCCACGTAATTCGATTTGGACCGAATGACGACAATCAAAATCATTCCCGTACTCGCCGTCGCTACCGCCGCCGCGCTCCTTGCCGCATGTGAAGACTTAGAGGTCGCAGACTACAACTCCGAATTCCGACCTGTCCCCACCATCGGACGCGCCCCCACTGTCGAAGTCGCACCTACCGTTTCGGCAGCACCCACGATCGCCAAATTTGAGGGCTTCAAAGAAGCGCCAACTGCCGAAAAATTCGAAGGCTTCAAGCAAGCACCTACCGTCACGCGGGCTGAAGGTTTCAAACAGGCACCTACCGCAACGAAATTCGAAGGCTTCAACGAAGGCAACCCCTGCGAAACCTATCTCGAAAACCCAACACCCGGCAACGCAGAAAAAGCCGCCCAATGGGCCGCAGACCAACTGGAAGGCGCAGCCAACCAACTAAACCCCAACAATCCAACCCAAATCACCGCCGCCTGCCAAGCAGCCCTGAACAGATAACGCCCCTTCCCACCCATACGTCATTCCCAGCCCACCCATACGTCATTCCCAGCGCAGCCATGCGTCATTCCGAGCGCAACCATGCGTCATTCCGAGCGTAGCGAGGAATCTCCCCTCTATCACGCCCATCATCGACCACGGAGACCGCCGCAATCTACACACCGTAGGGGCGATCCCTTGTGGTCGCCCACTGTCCCCTTTCGCCCAGCGAAAGGGGACGCGGAGCCCAAGAGACCGACACAAGAACGCAGGGGTATGCCCGGGGGCGAACGCGGGGCCGGGTTTCCCCCGCTCCGCGGGGGAAATGTCCGAAGGACAAAGGGGGCGCGCTAACGCCAGTTCGAACTCGCACCACCACCCGTAGGGGCGAACCCTTGTGGGCGCCCATGCAACCAAACAACCAACAACAAAATCCCACCAATCCCCAAATCCCCGTAATCCCCGGTTCAGGCAAAAATTTGACTCTCGCAACATCCGTGCTAACATAGGAACTGTTAACAACATTCATCGCCGTGCTGACGAGTGCGGGCACTATCGAAAAACACAACTAGACAGCGATCCACCGGGAAACCGCGCAGGAACGTGATCACGAAGACGAAACAACAAAAACGAAATCTTGACACGAGCCATGGCGACGCAACCTACAAACTACCCTCCCGGGCCTACCGATCGCTGACCCGTTAGAAGCGAACGCTGCTACAAGGTCCAGCCGCGCCGCATGAAGCAGGCGGCGCAACACGAGCCAGGCGGAAATTCCTCCCCTTCGTGAGCATTTTCGCTTCCCCCGCTCGGCGGGGGAAGTGCCGAAGGCGATGGGGGCCCGTCCAAGGGCTGGGCGAACGTTCGCCGATCCGGCAGATGTCGAACCTCGATCGCCACGAGGCCGAGGCTACAGCAACCAGCTCGGGTTCAACCGAGCGATGGAAGACGGCAAACCTTTCTACAGCCGTCAACCGGGCCCACGGTCTGGCAACGTGGGCAGACGCTGGAACATGGGAATGAGATCCAGTCCAACATCCCGTTACCGCGGCGATGAGACTAATCCGTAGGGGCGAACCCTTGTGGTCGCCCTGCGAAACACCGCGTTGCGGCGAACCCTTGTGGTCGCCCCACCAACTCCTTATACCGGCGCGCCTTCATACCCACGCGCCCTAAACCAAACCTCAACCCAACCACCCATCAACCTCAAATCACAGCCCATCACAAAAACATGTCCCGGACTTGAACCGGGATCAGCGTAATCTGCGGTTCAGACACCCCCAACATCCCCTCCATCCTGTCCATCCATGCAACTCCCACCCTGCGCTAACATTGAGTCGCTGATTACGCAATCGCCAACATCGTTAGATTGGAGCCCACACCTTGTCTGCTGACGCACGCATCGAAGAACTCGGAATCGACCTGAGCCAGCCTTCATCACCCATCGCCAACTACGTCCCTTGCGTGCGAGTTGGAAACCTGCTATTCCTTTCCGGCAATGGACCGAGACGCGGCGGTTCAAACGAGATGGTCACCGGCAAACTTGGTCGAGACCTCTCCGTCGAGGAAGGCTACGATGCAGCCAGACTCGTCGGCATCCAGCTTCTCGCAGCCATAAAGAACGAACTCGGCACACTAGATTCCGTCGAGCGATGCGTCAAAGCACTCGGAATGGTCAACGGAACACCTGACTTCGTCCAGCAACCCGCGGTTGTCAACGGATTCTCCGACCTCATGGTCGAAGTCTTCGGCGAAAACGGAAAACACGCCCGATCCGCCGTTGGAATGGGCAGCCTCCCTAACGGCATCGCAGTCGAAATCGAATTAATAGTCCAAATCAAGGACGGTGCCTAAATGGGCAGCTTCAGAATCGAAAAAATCAACCACGTCGGGCTCCCGACCGATGATCGCGCAGCATCGATCGGATTTTTTCGCGATTTAATCGGTCTGCAAGTCATCCCCCACGAGATCGAAGGAAACCCGTTGGTCTGGACACGCACCGAAGACGGCGGCATGTTGCACCTCATCGAGCCCAGAGACGGCGTCCCTGCAGGTTGGCACGTCGCGCTCCAAGTCGATGACCTGGATGCCGCACTCGAAGCCGTCAAAGAAGCCGGTATTGAGATCACTCAAGGCCCCGGCGACCGGGCCAACGGCCAACGCTACTTCTTCATCGACGACCCCGACGGCAACCGCATCGAACTCGCAACCGCCGGATACACCATAGACTCCCAACGAACCGTCGACGAACTAGGCTTCACCTACGACAAAGACGGCAACAAACTCTAACCAACCTCTCCCCTTTCGCTCCGCGAAGGGGGACGCGGCAAGCGAAGCGAGACGCAGGGGGATGTCTGTCCCCTTCGCGGAGCGTAAGGGGACGCGGAGCGAAGCAACCGCAGGGGATGCCCTCCCTTTGAAATCGATCCCAGCCCCCAATTGACTTAAACCCTCAACCGGCAGTCGAGTGCTTCTCCACATTCTTAAAGAAAACACCCATCAACTGCTTCGAGACTCCCGGAAGCATCCGTTGCCCCACCCGCGCAATCATGCCCCCAACCTGCACCTCGCCCACCGCTTTCACCAACGTCGAATCAGCCGAAACTTCCTCAAGCTCAACGTCACCAGAACCCTTCATCCAGCCGTGCCGCGAATTGCCCTCGACATTTAGCTTGTAGCGGCTAGGTTCCACACGCTCGGCGATCTTCACCTTCCCCGAAAAACTGGTCTTGATCGGACCGATCCCGATGTCCATCGTGGCCGCATATTCGTCCGGGCCGACCTCTTTGAGACCCTTGGCACCAGGAATCATCGAACCCAACGCCTCTACATCGTTAAGTGTTTCCCAAACCCGATGTCTGGGTGCGTTTACGGTGTATTCGCCGCTTATTTTCACGTTCGATCCCTCAAAAAACGGTGTTTTAACATCAACGCGCCGAGGTTTTTCGGATAAACTTGCTTCAGTTTCACAGTCCATCATAACGTGAGGAGCGGGCTCATGAATGTAGAAGTGACGATAACCATTAATGGGGCGGAGCACACCGTACAAGTGCCCCCCAGAACTCTGCTGTCGCAGCTGTTGCGAGACGAGTTGGACATGACCGGCACACATGTCGGTTGTGATACCAGCAGTTGCGGAGCATGCACCGTCTTGGTCAACGGAAACGCCACCAAGTCGTGCACAATGTTCGCCGTCCAAGCCGACGGTGCCGACGTCACAACCGTAGAAGGCCTTGCATCAAACGGCGAACTACACCCGATCCAGACGGCTTTCCGCGAAAAACACGGACTGCAGTGCGGCTTCTGCACTCCCGGCATGATGATCACCGCGGTTCAGATCCTCGAACGCAACCCATCGCCGTCCGAAGCCGAAATCCGTAGCGGCTTACGAGGAAACCTCTGCCGATGCACCGGCTACCACAACATCGTCGCGGCTGTTCAATACGCCGCCGAGATTTCGGGGGGTGAATAGATATGACCACTGGAACCCTGATTGGCCAAGAGGTCAAGCGCGTTGAAGACCAAGCGCTGATCACTGGAAGAGGCCAATACGTAGACGATCTTCGACTACCCGGACTGCTCCATTTGGCGATAGTCCGAAGTCCATACGGCCACGCCAAAATCAACAACATCGACGTTTCAGCCGCCGCAAACGCGCCCGGCGTCGTCTCCGTTTTCACCGGTGCCGACCTCGCTGAACAGCTTGGCAGCCTACCTGCCGGATGGGTCCTCGACGAAGAGTCGACCGGCATGAAAACCCCGGAACACCCTCCCCTAGCGATCGAAAAGGTTCGCTACGTTGGCGACGCAGTAGCCGCTGTGGTCGCGAATTCGCCCGCCGCTGCATCCGACGCAGTAGCGTTGGTCGACGTCGACTACGAACCATTGGACGCCGTCACCGACGCAGAACAAGCGACCGCTGATGGAGCACCTCAAGTCCACGACGATGCACCCGGAAACCTGGCATTCGACTGGGCTGTTGGTGCAGGAGACTACGAAGCAGCGGCTGCCGAAGCCGATGTCGTCGTCTCAGAGCGCATCGTCAACCAAAGATTGATCCCAAACCCGATGGAAGCGCGCGGCATCATGGCGGACTACAACGCCGGCACCGAGCAACTCACCATCTGGACATCAACACAAATTCCACACTTGGTGAGACTCCTGTTCTCCCTCGTCACCGGTCACCCGGAACACAAAGTCCGGGTTGTCGCACCTGACGTTGGCGGCGGATTCGGCTGCAAGCTCTACCTCTACGCCGAGGAAGTGATCTGCGGCATCGTCGCCAAGCAGCTCGAACGCCCCGTCAAATGGATCGAAGGACGCACCGAGAACTACGTCGCCACGACGCATGGGCGCGACCACATCGCCGACGCCGAGATCTGCGGGACCAGCGACGGCATCGTCACCGGCCTAAAGGTCCACGTATACGCCAACTTGGGCGGATACCTCTCGACCTTCGCACCCGCGATCCCCACGATCCTCTTCGGATTGATGCTCGGCGGTTGCTACAAGTTCGAGAACCTGTCCTGCCAAGTAAAAGGCGTGTTCACGAACACCACGCCGGTTGACGCCTACCGCGGCGCCGGCCGACCCGAAGCCACATACGTCGTTGAACGAATGATGGAGCGTTACGCCCACGAGATCGGTCGCGACGTGCTCGGCGTTCGCCGACGCAACTTCGTCCGCCCATTCAAACGCGGACACAACATGCCTATCGGCGTCACCTACGACTCCGGCAACTACCAAGGCGCACTTGCAGCCGCTCTCGACAGGTTTGACTACCAAGCTTTCCGCCAAGAGCAACGCGCCGCAAGAAGCGAAGGCAAACTGCTAGGCGTCGGATTCTCGACCTACATCGAGATCTGCGGAATGGCCCCGTCGGCCGTTGCTGGCGCACTCGGCGCCGGCGCAGGCCTCTGGGAATCCAGCACGGTCCGTGTCCACCCGACCGGCACCGTGACCGTATTCACCGGCACCTCGCCGCACGGACAGGGTCACGAGACCACGTTGGCTCAGATCACGTCGTCACGGCTCGGCATCCCGATGGAGAACGTTGAAGTCGTACACGGCGATACCGAACGCCACCAGTTCGGCACCGGCACTTTCGGTAGCCGCTCGCTGGCAGTTGGCGGTCAAGCGCTGATGATGAGCTTGGACAAGGTTATCGAGAAAGCCAAGGTCATCGCCGCCCATGAGATGGGCGTGGATGCCAAACAAGTGGTTTTCGAGAACGGCACGTTCTACGTCGAAGACATCCAAGAGCGCGAGATACCGTGGGGCGACGTCGCTCTCGGCGCCTACTGGGCAAAGAACCTGCCACCCGGCATTGAACCTGGACTAGAAGCCGTCAGCTTCTTCGACCCAGAGAACTTCACGTGGCCGTTTGGGACTCACATCGCAGTCGTCGAAATTGACGAAGAAACCGGTGAAACCAAACTGGCCCGATACGTCGCCATCGACGACGTCGGAAACGTCATCAACCCGATGATCGTCGACGGCATGGTCCACGGCGGTATCGCTCAGGGTGTAGGTCAAGCATTGCAAGAATGCGCAGTCTACTCAGATGACGGTCAGTTACTGACCGGAAGCATGATGGACTACGCCGTTCCAACCGCCGAAGACTTCCCGAGTTTCGAAGTAGGTCGCACCGTCACACCGACCACGGTCAACGCACTCGGAGCCAAGGGCGCAGGTGAGACCGGCACGATTGCCGCTTCGCCGGCCGTGGTTAACGCCGCGGTTGACGCGCTCAAGCATTTGGGCGTCAAACATCTGAACATGCCATTGAGTTCAGAGAGTATGTGGCGGACCATCCAGGACGCCAAAGAGGAGCGACGGGCGCGTCGTTCGGCAGCAGCGAGAAGGGGTAACTGAACATGACAACCGGAGTAACAGATCCTTTCGCATACCACGCACCCTCAACGGTGCGAGAGGCATCGCAGGCACTGTCAAGGTACCGCGGCGACGCCAAGCTGCTCGCCGGCGGTCACTCGCTGATCCCGATGATGAAGCTGCGGATCGCATCGCCGCAGGCGATCGTCGATCTGCGCAACATCGCGGATCTGAAAGGCATCAGCGAAACCGACGATGGCGGACTGTCAATCGGCTCAATGACGACGTATCAAGAATTGATCTCGTCCGACTTGGTTAACTCGAAAGCACAGGCCATCGCCGAAGCTGCTTCTGAAGTTGCAGACACCCAAGTCCGAAACTGGGGCACCATCGGCGGCTCGTTGGCACACGCGGACCCCGCAGGCGATTTGCCGGCGGTTGCTGTGGCGCTTGGATTCGACATCCACGCCGCCTCTGCACGTTCGCAACGGACGATCTCGTGTGACCGCTTCTTCCGCGGTTACCTCGAGACTGCCCTGCGCGCCAACGAGATATTGACAGGCGTCTCGTGTACTGCAATAGGTTCGGGCAGCGGCTCAGCATACGTCAAGCTAGCCAACAAGGCTTCCCACTACGCGGTCGTCGGAGTTGCAGCAGCGATTTCGATCGACAGCGACGGCGTCTGCACCGCGGCTCGCATCGGTATCACCGGTTCGGGGCCACACGCGGTAAGGTCGCGCCGAGCCGAACGAATACTCATAGGCAAAGAGTTGACCTCGAACATCATCGACCGCGCGGCCCAGCGCGGTGGAGCGGAACTCGCGGGGCTGTTCAACGACGACGTACACGCGTCCGCTGAATACCGCGAAGCAATGACCAAGGTCTACACCGGCCGTGCCGTCACACTCGCGGCAGAGCGCGCCGCTGGCTGAATACGACTAGCCCATGGGTTCAAAGCAAGGAGCCGGCCGGTACATAGCCGGTCTGATACTGATCGCATTGGGAGGATTGTTCCTCCTCGATACCCTCGATGTCATCGACTTCGGAAGTATCATCGGATGGGCCGTATCCATTGCGTTCATCGCGTTCGGCCTCGGGATTCTGATAACCCGCAAGTCGCGTCAGGTGATCTTTCCGATCATCCTGATCTTGGTCGGTGTTTTCCTGCTTCTCGGCAACCTTGACCTCGACGCCTACCAGTATTGGCCCGTAATTCTGATAATCATCGGTGGCGCAATCATCTTCGGTGGAATGCGTCGCCGATCGAACAGATCCAGACCCGAAATCGGTGGAAGCACCAGCACCACGACGAGCGATGGCGATGTCGATATCTCCTGTACCCTCGGCGAAACGAACGAACGCGTTGAAACCAGTGACTTCGTAGGTGGCACCGTAAACGTCACGATGGGCAACGTCAAATTGGACCTTCGAGATGCCACGATCATGAATCGTCCGGCAACGTTGGACGTCTCCTTGACGATGGGCGGGTTGCACCTCCGCGTCCCCTCCGACTGGGGCGTATCCGTGGAAAACTCAGTCACTATGGGTGCATCCGAAGATAAGAGGTCCCGCGCCGGTTCATCCTCAGATTCACCCCATCTGATAATCACCGGCAACATCACCATGGGCAGCATAGAGATCGACGACTAACCGTAGCCATCGTTTGCCACGCATATCTGTCGTTTCCAACAGATAAAGTTCGAAGATATGCCGCCAATCTCTGGAGAAGCAAGGTCGCAGATCGTCGACCTAGTCCGCGAGTTCGTTCGCCGAGATGTCGAACCGGTCGCTTCAAAATACGACCACGAGGACATCTACCCTGCTGAACTCGTAGACACGATGCGAGAGATGGGCCTGTTCGGCATCACAATCCCCGATAAGTACGGTGGCCTTGGACTTGATCACGTAACACTCGCCATCGTCTTCGAGGAACTCAGCAAAGGATGGATGAGCGTCTGCGGCCCCATCGGCACGCATCTCCTGATGTCGGCGATCATCGCGGATCACGGAACCGAAGACCAGAAGCAACGTATCTTGCCCGGAATGGCGTCCGGCGAAATCCGCGGCGGACTAGGTTTGACCGAACCCGAAGCCGGCAGCGACGTTCAAGGTATTCGGACCACCGCGACCAGAGACGGCGAGGAGTATGTTCTCAACGGTCGCAAAATGTTCATCACCAACGCCGAGAACGGAAACGCTTACGCTGTATTAACCAAGACAGATCCCGACGCAGAACCGACTTATCGTGGCATGAGTTGCTTCATCGTGCGAAAACCGAATCCCGGGCTCTCCGTCGGTCAGCACATCGACAAGTTGGGTTACCGAGGGGTCGACACTGGTGAGTTGCTTTTCGACGATTGTCGCGTCGGCGAAGAAGACTTGATCGGCGGACAGGAGGGACGTGGGTTCCATCAAGTGATGAGCGGATTAGAATCGGGCCGCATCAACGTCGCAGCGCGCGCAGTCGGCGTAGCAACCGCCGCGTTCGAAGCGGCGATTTCCTACGCACAACGTCGCAAGGCTTTCGGTGTCCCCATAGCGCAGCATCAGGCTATCCAACTGAAACTCGCCGAGATGGGCACCAAGATCGAGGCCGCCCGATTGTTGACCATGAGCGCGGCCGAGAAGAAAGACGCCGGGGAACGCGTGGATCTGTCCGCCGGCATGGCGAAACTCTTCGCCAGTGAGATTTGCGGAGAGATCGCAATGGAGGCCATGCGCATCCACGGCGGCGCAGGTTTCACTACAGACTTTCCCGTGGAGCGCTACTACCGCGACGCCCCGCTAATGATCATCGGCGAAGGCACCAACGAGATGCAGAAACTCGTAATCGCCCGCAGGTTGCTGGAGCGGTATCGGGAATAAATCCCCACAACCTTCGCCATTCTCACATTGCGATTCGTGGCGGATGGGCGAAAATGGTCTAGTGGACTGAAACCTTCGCCCTACACTTCCTATTAGCATGCTAGACCTCCTCAAACGTCACTTCGGCTACGACCGTTTCCGACCACTTCAAGAAGAGATCATCTCCAACGTTTTGGCCGGCAGTGATTCGTTGGTTATCATGCCGACCGGTGGCGGTAAATCTCTCTGCTACCAACTGCCCGCCTTGCGCTCGGACGGCATCACCCTAGTCGTTTCTCCCCTTATCGCGTTGATGAAGGACCAGGTCGACGGCTTGAAGGCTAACGGCATCAGGGCAGAGTTCATCAACAGCACTCTCCCGTACGAGGAAATGGTGCGAATTCGTGGACAGGCGTTGCAAGGTGAGGTCAAGATTCTTTACGTATCGCCGGAGAGATTGGCGCTCGAAAGTTTCCGATCGCTACTCAATAACTTGAATATCAGCCTGGTAGCAGTTGACGAGGCGCACTGCATTTCCGAGTGGGGACACGACTTCCGTCCCGACTATCGCGGACTTGGAGCGCTGCGACGGAGCATGCCAGACGTCCCGTTTATCGCATTGACTGCCACCGCCACGCATCGTGTTCGAGATGACATCGTAACGCAACTCGGTTTGAAGGACCCGAAGCGATTCGTTGCGAGCTTCAATCGGGCCAATCTCAACTACGAAGTTCGATCCAAGCGCGATTCCTTCGTACAACTCGCCGAGTTGCTCGAAAGCCGCAAAAACCAATCGGCTATCATCTACTGCTACTCTCGTAAAGAAACGGAAGAGCTTGCCGTCGATCTACAGGGGCTCGGATTGAACGCCAAGCCTTACCACGCGGGTATGGATGCCGGAGCGCGTCGTCGGACTCAGGAAGAGTTCATAGCAGGCGAGTTTCCGGTCGTCGTTGCGACGATCGCTTTTGGCATGGGCATCGACAAACCCGATGTCAGATTGGTCGTTCACAACTCCATTCCGAAGTCGCTCGAGGGCTACTACCAAGAAACGGGTCGCGCGGGTCGGGATGGATTGCCGAGCGATTGCGTGCTGTTCTATTCCTACAGCGACAAATCGAAGCAAGAATTCTTTATCAACCAAATCGAGGACGATCTCGAACGTCAAAAAGCCGGCGACAAACTGACTCAAGTCATCGACTATTGCCAGTTGCAGACCTGCCGGAGGCGTTACCTGCTGGATTACTTCGGTGACGAAACGGTATCCAACGGTGAAGCGACAGACAACTGCCAAGGCTGCGATATCTGCCTCACGCCACGCGAAGAGTTTGACGCCACCATCATCGCTCAGAAGATACTTTCGGCAATAATCAAGACCAATCAAAGGTTCGGGATCACTCATGTTGGCGCGGTTCTGCGCGGCGGCAGATCAAAACGAATACGAGAATTAGAACACGATAACTTGAGCGTCTGGGGAATCGCCAAGGACCAATCGGGCGACGAAATCAAAGAGATGGCAAATCTCTTGATGTCGGAAGGATTGCTCTACAAGAACAGTCAAGATTATCCGACGCTGGGCGTTACTGCCAAAGGTTGGAAGTTCCTAAAAGAACGCCAACCCTTAACACTTTCCAGGCCGAAACGCGCCGAACGACCTCGACGCGAGAGGACCGTCCATTCCGACAATTTCAACAACGAACTTTTTGAGCGCCTGCGACGGCTTCGCATCAGCGTTGCGCGCGAGCTTGAAGTTCCGGCGTTCGTAATCTTCAACGATGCCGCTCTCAGAGACATGGCCCAACGCGTTCCGCGAAACCGTGAAGATTTCAGCCGGATGTCAGGCGTCGGCACAGTGAAACTACGCCAGTTCGGCGATCGATTCCTGGCTGAGATACAGCAATACTTACAAGAAAGCCCCGAAACGAATACCGTTGAAACATCGTCCTACCCTTATCGTCCCCGAGCTAGCGAAAAACGCGCTGTCAATCGCAAAGGTTCAACTTACTCACAGACGCGGGACCTGTTGAATCAAGGCATGTCGGCCAGCCAAGCGGCCCATCGCCGCGGACTGGCGGTCGGCACCATCGTCAGCCACGTCGAGATGATGGTCGCGAACGAGATGGAAGTCGATCTGAAACCGTCCTTGCCCCGAACGGATCGTATGGTGGTAATCGAAGCAGCGTTAGAAAAAGCCGGCGGCCCGGAAGCAAAACTCGCAACGGTGTACGAGAATGTCGGAGATGACATCACCTACGATGACATACGCATCGTCAGAGCGCACTTAGCACAGTCAAAACTCTGAAAATCTCGCAAACAGGAGGTTCCAATGTGCCGCAGCATCAAAGTGTTACGAGAACGAGACGTGCCAGCGACGGATGATGAGATCGCTGCCGCCGCTTTGCAGTACGTCCGAAAGATCAGCGGCTACAGAGCACCCTCGAAAGCTAATCAGATGGCGTTCGACTCCGCCGTCGACGAGATCGCTATAGCTTCGAAACGATTGTTAACCTCGTTACGATACGGCGCCAGAGCGTGAAGGTTGGCAACGATGTCCAATAAGGCGCAAACCAAAAAACGCGACACCTTAGTGATCGTCGGCACGCGTAAGGGTGCCTTCATCTTCTCGAGCGACGAGAACCGCAAGAAGTGGGACATCTCCGGCCCGCACTGGGCAGGTTCAGACGTGTTCCACGCCATGTACGATCCGCGTGGCAAGGGAAGGGTATGGGTGGTCAGGAACGATCCGGTTTTTGGTTCGGAAATCCACAACAGCGACGACCTAGGTGCGACTTGGAAAAGTTCTAGGGAAGGCCCTCACATCGCATCTGATCCAAACATCAAAGTGAACAAGCTTTGGCATGTAACGCCTGATCCAAAGGATTTCGACGTAGTTTACTTGGGCGCAGAACCGGCGTCTCTCTTCAAAAGCCTTGATGCAGGTGAGACCTGGATCGAAATCGACGGCATCACAAAACATCCGTCCCGAGAAGGCTGGATGGAGGGGTTTGGTGGCATGTGTTTGCACAGCATCATCCCGGACGCAAATTCTCCCGATCGAATGTTGGTCGGAATATCCGCCGCAGGTGTATTCAGCACGGAGGACTCCGGCGCAACGTGGTCGCCGTTGAACCGCGGAGTCCGAGCGGACTTTATGGGTGAGCCTTTTCCAGAAGTTGGCCAATGTCCGCACAGGTTGGTCGCACATCCAGCGGACCCGAACAGGCTCTACCAACAAAATCATTGCGGCGTATACCGTAGCGACGATGGCGGGCAAGAATGGATCGACATCAGCGATGGTCTAGCCTCGAGATTCGGATTGCCATTGACAGTTCATCCATATGACCCAGACACGGTTTATGTGTTGCCGGAAGACAAAGCAATCGGCGACGATTTGGGCGGCGGCATGCGCTACGTGACAGACGCCAAATTCAGAGTGTTCAGGTCGCGTAACGCAGGGCGTGATTGGGAGGCACTGACCAACGGGTTGCCCCAGAATCATGCATATCTTCACTCCATGCGAGACGGCATGGCGACTGACACTCTCGATCCATGCGGCGTCTACGCCGGGACGAGCACCGGCCAACTTTTCTTCAGTCGAGATGAAGGCGACAACTGGAATCTGCTGGCCGACTACCTGCCGCCGATCAACTCAGTTGAAGCTGCCGTCACGGGCTGAACCCAAGCTCGCGTTCGAATTTATGGGAATTACATACGAAGGTAACAGCTAAGGTTCGTTTCGACACTCACCCGCATATGTGCCAACGCACGTTTTGGTCGGCGGTGAATCATGGCTAGAATGACGGTGGCCGGAGCATCGCCTTTGGAAAGCGATGAAAGGTCTGCGTCCATAGCCAAATCGCGACGCACACCCCCTCCGGCCTAAACTCGCATCGTACGATGGCGGGTCTGGTTGTGATGCTATCACTTCATTCGCAAGTGGTCGTTCCAAAGATCAGCAACGCGCCTCCGACCAGCAGTATCAGCATCAGACACGTGATCATCGACGTTCCAATCGCCATGTCGGAGCTTTCCTCGTATTGTCCCTTAATACGGATCGAAATCGCCCTGCCGAACAGGGCCGTCACCACCGCCACACCTAAAACAACTCCCACAATCTAACCGCTCCTAACAATTAGAATCGTGTCGGAAACAGCGATACAATTTGGCATTCGATACCTCCCGTGTGCGATCTGGAGGTATTGGCCCTGAATTTATCGGGTTTGACGACCCCGCAACCTCTGTCGCGCCTCGAACGAAGTCAGTTCCACCATCGCGGCCAGTCCCTCACCCTTTCCCATCGACAACTGTCGACCGAATATGCGATGCACGATGTCGGGCGGCACGCTGGCGACTTGATCTAATGGCTGGCCGGACATGGTCTCGTCGAGGATCACACTCATCGCACGGGCAGAGATCCCAAGCGGGTTTTCGACTGCGTAGTGGAATTTGAGCGTGCCGTCGTCTCGATCTTGAGCCCAGATGAAGGCTTCGGACTCACATTTGGGCACACGCCGGTTTTCAGGAAACGGTCGAGTTGCGATCTCCTCGGGAACTTCCGAGAAGTCGTCAGACATTTCGAGCAGATACTGAGCGCGCTCTACCCTATCGAGCGAATCGAGCTCTTCCAGCATTTGGGTCAGCGGCTGTGGGACGTTATCCATCGGGGTCCGAATTTCCGATGAGACTCAGCGCGGGCATCTGTGAGCGAGATGCCCGCACAGTTTGGATGAACGGATTGGATCTACTTCTCGATCGGAACGCCGACGGAGTTGCCCCACTCGGTCCAGCTACCGTCGTAGTTCTTGACGTCGCCGTAGCCCAACAGGTTGGTCAGCACGAACCACGTGTGGCTCGAACGCTCGCCGATACGGCAGTAGACGATCACATCGTCGTCGGACGATAGTCCTGCGTTACCTTCGTAGATGTCTCGTAGCGCCGAAGCATCCTTGAACGTTCCATCTTCGTTAGCGGCAGAAGCCCACGGGACGTTGGCAGCGCCGGGGACATGGCCGCCTCGAAGAGCGCCTTCGTTCGGGTAGTCCGGCATGTGGAGTCGCTCTCCGCTGTACTCCTCGGGACTCCGAACGTCGATCAATTTTCCAGAACTTCCGATGTGCGCCAAGACATCGTCGCGGAATGCCCGGACTTGCGAGTCGTCACGCTCAGGCGCGTTGTAGTCAGCAGCTGCCACATCGGGAACTTCGCGTGTAAGTTCGCGCCCCTCGGCTTCCCACTTCATTCGACCGCCATCCATGATCTTTGCGTTGGTGTGGCCAAACAGTTGGAAAATCCAAAGCGCGTAGCAGGCCCACCAGTTACTTCGGTCGCCGTAGAGGACGACCGTGGTGTCATTCGAGATGCCCTTTGAAGACATCAGACTGGCAAAGCCATCGCGGTCAAGGTAGTCGCGGCGAAGCGGATCGTTGAGGTCGGCGGCCCAGTCGATTTCGACTGCGCCGGGAATGTGCCCTGACGGGTAAAGCAGCGGATCTTCGTTCGATTCGACGATTCTTACGCCGTCGTCATCACCGTGGGCGGCTACCCAGTCGGTCGATACAAGAGCGTCGGCGTTTGCATAGCCTCTCGAGTTGATGTCAGACATGTTTTGCTCCCAATACATTCGATACGGATCAAATTCAGCGTTAGCGCCCGTTCATGGTTGACGCGATTATGTGGTTGATCTCGTATCCGTTTGATTTCGGTTCGATTCAAGTCGATTCTATGCTAAAGAGGTTTGCCAAGTTTACAGACGAGCCCGTGCTGTCCTAATCGAGGCAAAAAAACTGGTGCAAAGACGCGCACATCGGGGATCGCGATCGCTATTCTGAGAAACAGAACCAGGCCAAGAACCGGTCTGCGCCCCCGGTTCTCGATCGTGTCTTTGATCCCGACGGTCTACGCGCCGGCATTCTTGTTGGCAGTTGGTCAAGGTGTTCTTATCCCTGTGCTGCCGGTATTCGCGAAGGATGAATTCCTCGCGACCGAGGCATTGATCGGACTCGCAGTCGGTGCCAAACATATCGGGACGCTCGCGTTCGATGTTCCGGCTGGAATCTTGGTCTCGCGTTTCGGGATGTGGCGCACCATGCTCGTAGGCATATTGCTCTTCGCAGTGGCCGCTGTAGCCGCGGCGAACAGCCCAAACTTCTCAATGCTTTTCGTCGCCCGTTTCGCCGCTGGAGCGAGCTTCGCTTTCTGGATGATTTCCAGGCACACCTTCATCGCACGCGCGGTCCCAACACGACATCGCGGCAAGGCACTATCGCTCTACGGAGGCACGAGCCGCATCGCTGCAATCATCGGGCCGATACTCGGTGGCGTGATGGCCGAGTACGTCGACATTCGTGCACCGTTCTACATTCAAGCGTTCATCGCCGTGCTGACGGGTCTATTCGTTCTCTACGCCATGATTCGCAGCGGCGGCGACAACGTGGATCCTCAGGGCAATCGGAATGTCTTCGCGAGCATAGGATCGACGATGGTGGCGCACCGGCATGATTTCATGACCGCCGGATTCGTTGCAGTCATCCTTCAGTTCATACGGGCGGCGCGAGAATTCTTGATACCGGTTTGGGGCGACGAAATGGGCCTGCAGACCGACCAGATCGGGTACGTCGCCAGCGTGTCTTACGCGGTCGATTCGACCATGTTCCCGATAGTGGGATGGACGATGGACCGGTTCGGGCGAAAGTACGTCGGTGTCCCGGCGCTGTTGATTATGGGATTGGGGCTGTCGCTGCTCCCGTTCGCAGACGGCATGACGATGCTGATGTTGGCAGGCGTGTTGGCCGGGCTAGGCAATGGCTTGAGTAGCGGATTTGTATTGACTCTGGGTTCTGACTTGGCACCGTTAAGAGATCCCGGAGAGTTCTTGGGGGTATGGAGATTCATATCTGACGTTGGCGGTGCCACCGGACCGCCGCTGATAGGAGGAATAGCCCAAATCATGGCGTTGTCATCTGCAACGTGGTTTACCGGTGGCGTCGCAGGGATAGGGGCGATCGCGCTGATAACACTTGTGAAAGAGACGGTGGGAAGGCGGCGTTTACGCCGAACGCGGCGGTAAGCTCATCGCCTTCGCCACTTGATTCGAATTAGTGGTCCCACTCAAGATATCGTTGCTTTCGGGAAACCGCGGTCCGACATCTTTTCCGCGGTTTGGTTACTGGAACGAGAAAGAGGATATTGTTTGCCGAAAGTTAGAGAGGCGATACGCGTTGTTGAACGCGATGGTTGGCTTCTGGTCAGGACACGAGGGAGTCACAGGCAGTATAAACATCCTCAAAAACCTAGCAAGGTTACTATTGCGGGGCATCGCAATTCTGATTTGCCGTCCGGTACCTGGCATAGCATTATGAGACAAGCCGGCATCGCTCGAGGAGACATAAGGTGAATCCCAGATACGTCGTGATAATCGAAAAAGGCCCGACGAACTTCGGCGCCTATTTGCCCGACTTGCCTGGATGCGTAGCGGTGGCAGACACAGAGGAAGAAGTTTGGAAACTCATCGCAGAAGCTGTGGACCTACACGTCGAATCGATGCAGCAAGACGGTGATCCCATCCCCGAACCACAATCTTCCGCTCGAGTTTTGGAGGTCGAAATTCCGTCCGTAACCTCGGTTTGAGTTTGACCAGTAGAAAAATCTCTAGCCGGGTTTAACCTATTCCTTCGTCCTCCAACAACGCGTGAAGGTCGCGAATACATGCGGAGTCGGCTTCCAGATCTCGACCGTCCACCCACTCTTTGTTTTCACCACTCATGCCCTCAACGGCTCCAACGGCGACGATTTTTCTGACCATCTGCATCGCTTCCTCAACGCTGGGCAAGAGATTCTCGCCACGTTTCAATGACATTGCGGCGATTAGTCCGTAACCACCCCAGTTCGAGCAACTCGCGACTATCAACTCCGTCGTGGTCGTCACACACGGATTCTTAGGCAAAAACTCGTGCTCGATCGTAGGTATGACGTTCTGCAGATTCCCCATTCCAATCTCGTTTCCGCCATCGCCGATGCCAACCGAGTAAGGATGCTGATCGAAAAGATGGTCGATCTTTGCATTAAACGGCGTCAATTCAATACCCCGCATATTCCTGTAGGTACCGTCGCCTATCAGTCCAGCGCGTTCGATTGCTACGAGCGCTGAAGGGGAATGTTCCTGGACAAGTTGATTTGCGAAGTTCGCAGATTCGAAATGATTGCTAATTGGAAACTCGATCACTTCGCCTTCTGCAATCGTTCGTACGACTTCGGAGGAGAACTCATCCGTCACGTATTTGACGTCGTTTCCGAGTTTGGTCAACGCGTTGCCGATGGCTACAGCCCCCGGAGGGCCATCAGTCTCCGTCTTCTCGGCGGAGACGATGTAAAAGCCAGTCACGATGAAGATCGTGCCTGGATGGTCGAGCAGTAAATCCGCACACGATTCCATGTATCCGTCTGGCATGTGCGGCTTGAGCGCCGTCATACCTCGCATGTCATCTTGCAGAACGATGTCTTCGATTTGGGCGAACGCGTTGTTATTGGTCATTGAGGAGAATCCACTTTGATTGGTTGACTTCGACAGGCCGGACTACATCACCGCCAGATCTTCGTCGTGCATGTCAGTCACGAACATATATCCGGGCGCATGCGTGATCATCAGTTCGGGTTTCGACGCCATGGCCACTGCTTGCGGCGTCACACCACATGCCCAGAACATCGAGACATCATCGTCGGACTGCGGGTCCCATGCATCGCCGAAATCGGGTTGCGAAAGATCCGAAATGCCGATTTCCTCTGGATCCCCGATGTGAACCGGAGCTCCGTGAACTGCTGGGAATCTAGAGGTAGCCTGCACTGCCCTGACGACTTTCTCCCGCGGTACCCATCGGTGGGTCACAACCATTGGACCACCAAACGGCCCGGCAGGAGCGGTCTGGATACTGGTTCTGTACATCGCAACATTCTTGTCTGTGCCGTAGTACGGAAGGTGAACACCATTGCGGATCAATGCGTGTTCAAACGTAAAACTGCATCCGAGCAGAAACGTCACCAAATCATCGCGCCAGTGGTCTGAGATGTCGTGCGGCTCGTCGACCAGATCCCCGTTTTCGTAGACGCGATACATTGGGACGTCGCTGCGAATATCTGATCCTGGCGCCGAAAGTACCGCCTCCGCCTGACCTGCTTCCAAGACTTCGATAACCGGACACGGCTTGGGGTTGCGTTGACAGAAGACCAAGAATTCAAACGCGAGGTCTTTCGGCAATATCGCGACGTTAGTTTGAACGATATCGGGTGCCGCACCGGACGTAGGTTGCGCGAAATCACCAGTCCTTGATGCCAAGCGGACGTCTTCGCCGCTCATCGTTGTTAGATCAAACGCCGTCGCGATCATATTGCAACTCCATCCACGCGGTGTACAAAGGGTCGTGCATTTGGATAAAGTCTATTCCCATCGCGGCGAATCCGTCGGAGCGGTTTCAAGTTGATTGACGCGCGGTCGCCTTCAGGAGATGATGCATGTCGTTAAGGATTGGTCTAGCCGGATATGGACGGCGTGGACGTGGTCACATCAACGCGGTGAACGAAATCGAAGAGTCGCATCTCGCTGCGGTTTCAGACCCGATGATTGAGGCCCGTGAAGCTGCCTCGAATGAACTCAAAGGCGTTTCTGTGTACTCAAGTGTCGCAGACATGGTCGAATCCGGCGACGTTGACGCTGTGATCGTGGCGGCTCCTGCTCATTTGAACGGCACGGCCGCAATCGATGCCATCGAACGCGGAATCCCCGTGTTGATCGAAAAACCCCCGGCTTTGTCTGTCGCCGGCGTTTTGGATCTGAACGAAGCGGCGACGCGCAGCGGTTCCAAAGTGATGGTCGCCTTCAATCGGAGATTCAATCCATTGATTCAAGCCGCAATCGACGTAATCAGGGAAACAGGACCACTGCGCCAAATTGTCGCCGAGTTCCACAAGGACATCCACGAATTCATGGATGACCCTCGCATTTCGCCAACAATCATGGATTTAATGCTGTTGGAATCGCCGATTCACTCCGCCGACATCGTGACACACATCGCTGATTCACCTGTCTCGCAGACGAGCGCGATTGTGAAACGAACCGCCAGCGGATTTAGAGATGTCCACGCCGCGCTGATTGAATTCGAGAACGACGTCGTCTGCCAATTCACCGCTGCTTACACCTCAGGCGGGAGACTTGAGCGGTACGAATTGCACGGCGACTATGTTTCCGTGTACCTGGAAGGCGTGCAGCGAGGTTGGGTCTTGAGGGATGGAGAAAGAACCGAGCTAGATGCGGCCTACGAAACGGGAATCGATACTCTCGCTCAAGCTAAGCACTTCGTCCGGAGCGTGATCGACGATATCGACTACCCTCCGCCAGCTGCCACGATCGAAACTTCCATAGCCACGTTGCGGCTTTGCGAAAGTATCCTAGATAGCGTCGATTCGACCAAAATCGGATGAGATTTGTTGCAAATAATCCGAGATGCATAATCCATAGCAGCAGTCCAAGGAATACCTCTAATGAAGATCACTCGCATCGACCAGTTCTCCCCGCGGCAACGCACGCGTTTGGTGCGAATCACCACTGACACCGGCATCGAAGGTTGGGGAGAGAGCACATTAGAAGGCAAGCCGAACTCGGTTCCCGCTGCAATCGATGAGTTTGCGGGGTATCTGATCGGCAAAGACCCGCTACGTGTAGAGCATCACTGGCAGCAGATGTATCGCTCCTCGTTCTTCCGCGGCGGCGCTCATAACATGTCTGCAATCGCCGGATTAGACGCCGCGCTGTGGGACATTGCCGGTAAGCACTACGGCGTGCCCAGTTACATGTTGCTCGGTGGCAACGTCCGCGATCGCATTCGTGTATACGCGCACTGGGGCATCCGCGACGCGTCTGATGACGAAGCTGTCGAAGCGGCCCGCACCCGTTTGGATATGCTCAGCGCGATGGGCTATACGGCATATAAATCAGGTCCCGAAGGATTCTGGCGGGCGCACGAACCTCCGTCGCGGATCGATAAGTTCGTGGAAGCTGCCTACCTTATGCGGGAATGGGTCGGCGACGATGTCGAGCTCTGTTTCGACTTTCACGGCAAAATGGCGCCCGGCCTCGCAATCGAGGTTTGCAACGAACTAAAAGGCATGCGCCCAATGTTCGTCGAAGAGCCAGTGCCACAGGAAAACGAAGACGCATTGAAACTGGTGTCGGATCACGTGCCCTTCCCTATCGCTACTGGAGAACGATTGCTGACGCGTTGGGAGTTCCGAAGGGTCATCGAGCAGCAGTGCGTTTCCCTGTTGCAACCTGACGTTGCTCACTGCGGCGGTATCACCGAGTTAAAAAAGATCGCAAACTACGCAGAGGTCTACTACCAGCACATCATGCCCCATTGCGCCATCGGGCCGCTCGCACTGGCGGCGTGCATGACCGTAGACGCCGTCGTTCCGAACTTCCTCGTCCAAGAACAGGTCGATCAAGCTCTTGGCGACAGCATAATCAAGCAAGATTGGGAAGTCAAAGACGGGCACATCGAGCTGTGGCAATCTCCCGGCTTAGGCGTGGAAGTCGACGAATCCGAAGCTACCAAGGTCTTCGACGGCGATGCGATGGGCTACCACCGAGAGTTGGGCGGTGAATCCTACTTCGCAGACGGTTCCGTCGCCGATTGGTAATCCCAAGATCTTGAGCCGTCAAGTCAAATGAGTCTCGACATCGCCATAATAGGTGGACTGATGGGGACGATAGCCGCAGTCCTCTTCCTGCAGATTTGGGAAGTCGCGAGGCCGACTCACGAAAATATCAGAATTGTCCCTTTCATTGGCTCGGCCTTTACCACCAAACCATTTGGGCAACAAGTGTTAGGTCGAGGCGTCCTGTTTCTGGTTGGCGTCTTTTACGGGATATTTACTTCAGCAGTGATCTACGCCTTCGAATCGGAATCTATAGGTTGGCTACTGGGCGCCGTCGTCTCCGTGCTGTTATGGGTGTTGACGGGCGTAACACTGACGTACTTCCGCATCTTGCATCCAAAGATGCGAAGCGGCGAAATGAAGGCGCCGGGACCGTTCGCGCTTGCCTATTCGCGGCAGAGCGCGGTGATGCTACTCGTAGCGCACTTGATCTTTGGGACTGTGTGCGGCGCGGTCTATGGAACCATCGGATGATCAAGCGAATACGTTTCCGCCGTAAGCCGATTTGAGCAGGTCGCCTTCTTCGAAGCGTGAGAAGCGGAGGGGACGTAGATCGAACGTGGTTTGCTGGATGCCAGTTACCAACTCAGCGAGTGAAAGCCCGATGGCTGGCGACATCTTGAAGCCGTGGCCTGAGAAACCAGCGCCCACGACCACGTTGTCCAACCCGGGAACTCGGTCAATGATCGGATTCCAATCTGGTGAAACGGTGAACAGACCCGACCAACCTCCGGCCCAATGTGCCTCGGCATACGCAGGGATGATGTCTGCGAGGATTCCGATGCCCTCGGCGACGACCTCGGTGTCAACGCCTTGATTGTAGGTGTCCCGATTGACCGGATCTTCTCGATAACCGATCAAGGCGTATCCGGGAGTGTCAGGCCGGGCAGAGAGTCCAGATGGTATGTCTACCACGATCGGGTGGAACGATTCGGCAACGTCATCAAATCCCTCTTGCTGTTGAAGCCGGATCACTTGATGCCGAACGGTGTGGATCGGCAACGGGTCACAGATCTGCTCAAGCAAGACGTTGGTCCATGGACCGGTAGTCAGAACGATCCGGTCGGCAAAGATATCGCCTTCACCAGTACGCACGCCGATTGCGGTACCATTTTCAATCAAGATTTCACTAACCGAAACGCCTAACCATACTGTTGCTCCACGTTCACGCGCGGAGTTCGCGAAACCGCTTGTGACCAAATGGGAGTCGGCGAATCCCGCTTTGCCTTCCCAAACGATGCATTCGCTGTCTCCGAACTGCATATACGGCCATCGTTGTGAAACCTCTTCGACCGAAAGCGCTTCAGTTTCCACTCCCACCGACTTGGCAAGAGCGACGTTGGTCCGAACTGCTTCCTCATTGCCGGCGCCGGGAAAGAGCAACCAGTCGTTTTGCTGGTATCCGCTTGACGCTCCGACTTCCGCTTCGAAGTTGGCCATGACTCTCCTGCTCCACCACGCCATTTCCGTTGTAACGCGGTTGGAGTAGTGCATCCGGAGAATGGTCATCGATCGACCTGTCGATCCAGACGCGAGTGTGTCGCGCTCGAGCAGGATCGTATTCGTGAAGCCACGATCCGCAAGGTAATGCAGCGTCGCACACCCCATGACGCCGCCACCAATGACTATGGCATCATAGTTTTCGCTCATCCTGGGAGCCTTGGTGAAGATTTATGAGACCTGAGGTCGTTTCGATGTCCAAGGTCGCGCCAATTCAAACGCACGTGCAGCCCGGAACACGATCGGATCGTCGTTGACTGGTCCGATGAGTTGGAGACCCAATGGCATCCCACTGTCGCTGAAGCCACACGGCACCGAAGCCGCCGGGTTCCACAATATATTCCACAAGGCTGAAAATGGTATCGCTGATGGGTTGGCGATACCTTCTTCCAATTTGTGCCCGCCAACTTCCATCGGGGTTTGGCGGTGCGGCCAAGCCTCAACTGCGGTCATCGGCGTGACCAGCAAATCGATCTCTTCGAAGAGTTGACCGACTTGGATCCGATGCACTTCCGCTTGGCGCAACGACAACGCGTAGTCGGCACCAGTTACGTCGTAACCGGCTTCGACCATCTCCATCGTGTAATCGGTCAATTGCACGTTGGGATCTTCGGCCAAGTGACCGTACATGGCGATTTGCCCAGCGGTCCAAATCTTCCACCAATAGGTCGTCGGGAATGGATCAAAACTCACGTCCACCGTCGATACCGACGCTCCAGCCTCTTCCAAACCCTTCAACGCCTCTTCTGTCACACGAGCGACATCATCGTTGAGGTACGCATGCCCAAGATCCATCGAAAATCCGACCTTTAGCCCTTGGATACCATCCTCCAAGTCGGCAAGACAATCCGGAACCGGCGTCTTCAACGAACCGGGATCGCGTGGATCGTGGCCAGATATAGCCATATGCATGATCGCCGATGAACGAACATCTTGAGACATCGGTCCTGTCGTGCTCGTAGAGTTGTACGAAGGCATGGAACGTCCACCATAGCGAGGCGTCCGGCCGTGGGTAGGTTTGTGTCCGAAAATGCCGGTGAAGGACGCAGGCAGCCGCACTGAACCGCCGCCGTCGGTGCCAGTACCCAATGAGCACATCCCGGCAGCGATGGCCGCCGATGTCCCACCGCTCGAGCCGCCTGGATGTCGCGTCACATCCCAAGGGTTGTTCGCAGTTGGGAATATGTCTGTGAACGTCTCTGCCGAGTTGCCGAACTCAGGTGTGTTGGTTTTACCCAGTATTACGGCATCTGTTGTTCGAAGGCGCTCGACCACCGCGGAGTCGAAGTCTGGTACCCAATCGACGAATGCCGAGCAACCTAGAGCCGTCCTCAAACCCTCTGTGAGTTCAAGGTCTTTCACACAGATCGGCACGCCATGCAGGGAACCTGGTTCATCGCCGGCAGCCAAC
Source organism: Dehalococcoidia bacterium (assembly GCA_965203505.1). GTDB lineage: Bacteria > Chloroflexota > Dehalococcoidia > Lucifugimonadales > Lucifugimonadaceae > Bin127. The sequence goes on along the minus strand of OZ241880.1, from coordinate 1,694,883 downwards.
TTGCGGTCGCACTCCGCTGCCGCGGCGAGCGCGCCTTCGGCATCAGGCGTGACGAATGCATTCAGTTGCGAATCGAGTTCGTCAATGCGGCGGAATGAAGCCTCCACTAGCTCCACCGATGAAATCTCTTTGTCGAGTACCAACTGGCGCTGTTCATGCGCCGGCAAAAACATTAAGTCGCGATCGTTCATATCTTTCCTCGTCGTATTGATGAGTCAGGGGATTCTCAGGGACGAACCGTGGGTAATTGAAGTTCCACCACAGATTTCATCTTGTCAAGTTCTTGTTGGTTTTGCTTGCGCATCATCGATTTGCTTATGAAACCAGTGATTGCGAACATGATGGCTGTAAAAGTGCTGTCAGAGAATGCAGTTCGTGTCATCCGGAATAGCGTCCCGTTGCCCGATGGCTGGCAAAGGTACTCGGTTCGTATCGGATACGGTCCTTCGATCGTGTGAAATTCAAACGCTCCATCACGCGGATCACACACGTCTACTTCCATGATGATCTCGTTCTCTTTCCCGCCGTATTCGTAGAGCATTCCCCACGTGTCGTGAGGTCGCGGTATTTCGACTTCTTGACGTCTGATCCACGCTGCGCTACGGACTCCGTTCATCCAATAGATTTTGTTGCTCGGTTCTGTGACCCAACGAAAGACAAGATCTGGGCTCACGTTGATTTGTACCTGTACTGTCGTTGCGATCTCGGCCATGAAATACCCGCTTTGCTGATCTGACGATCCCACCATCTATGCGCGACAATCCGATGTGCGCTCTCAGTTCATGATCCCGCCACCGTTAACGTTCAAGGCCTGCCCAGTGATCTCGGATGCATCGTCCGATGCCAGGAATGCCACCGCTTTGCCGACATCCTCAGGTGTCTGCTCCCGGCCCAACGGCATCGTTCCTTTGATCTGCATTTCAAAGATCTCGCGTATCGACATGTGAGCGAGGTCAGGATTCAACGCTTTATGGTTCTCGGCGATGGCCTGCCACATCGGTGTCCACAATCGTCCTGGGCACACGGCATTTACGTTGATGTTGTACTGCCCGAGGTTCATCGCCAACCAATGTGTCCACTGAATCGCAGCCGCCTTCGAGACCATATACGGGCCCTGTGCGCTGCCACGTCCGACATCTGGAACGCCCCGCGGCGCACGCCCCCCGTGGGAAGCGATGATCACGATCTTCCCGTACATGCGCTCTTTCATGTGGTCCGCCACAGCATCGGCAGTGTTGACTACGCCTCGCACATTCACTTCCCACGTCATGTTCCAATCCTCGTCGATGTAGTCCCTTCTGGACATGAAACCCGGGCCACCAATTACGCCGGCGTTGGGTACACATATGTCAAGTTTGCCGAACGTTTCAATCGCGTTCTGCGCAACTTCGGATATCGAATCGATGTCAGTTACGTCACCACCGGCCGCAAACGCTCTGCCTCCACCTTCGTTGATCTCTGCTGCGACCGCCTCAGCATTCGAAGCATCAACGTCAGACACACATACCTCTGCCCCGCGCGAAGCGAGAATCATGCTGATACCACGCCCGATACCTCTGCCACCACCAGTGACCAATGCACTCTTGCTTCCGAGTTGCTGCGGTGTGGATGCGGCCATATGTGTCTCCTGTCGATACCTAACGTGGGGTTATGATTCAGTCTGCGTAAATGATAAGACAAACCGCCGACGATAAGAGTCGTTCACTGGAAGCTGCAATACGCCGGAAATCAAAAAGTGATTAGAGGTAACTGATGAGTTCTATACGGGAAGACGCCCTAGCCAAGACGCGCATTCTCGCGGATGCGTACGGACATGAATTGGAGCGTCCTGTCGTTTATACGCAAGGTGTTTCGCTGACGGGTCGATTGCTGCTGTCCGATTTGGATGACTCATACCCAAATGCGCGCGCGGAAATCGAGCAGATCACATCTGAATATGTCCAGAATCCGGATGGCGTTTTCGACTCCAGTGACGGTACCGCTAACTACGCCGGAGTCAACTGGGCATCCATGATGGCCGACGACCCGCGGTATCGCCACCTTTTGATTGCGACCGCTGATCGGTTCATGGAGTTAGACTCGGACGGTTTCGCCAGCATCCTCGATCGTGATTTCCGCGTCGAGGACATGTTTTTCGCCGGAACCATACTTCAACGGGCTACGGAATTGACCGGTGACGCTCGTTACGTCCAACTTGCTGGCGAGTTCGTCATCGAATGTGCTGAGAGATTGCTCCAGTCCAACGGCCTTTACTGGCATTGCCTTTCTTCGCCTTTTTTCTGGGGGCGCGGCAACGGGTTTGCAGCACTCGGGTTCGCCGAGACCTTAGTCGGATGTAAAGGCAGCCTCAGGCCCAAGCTGATCCAACGAAACGTCGAGCACCTTATCGGACTGCGGCAACACCAAGACGGCGAAACCGGCATGTGGCGCCAAGTTGTGGATCGTCCCGACTCCTATACCGAAAGCAGTTCCACGTGCATGATAGGAATATCTATCGCTCTAGGAATCCGCAACGGATGGTTGGACGCTGATGATTGGGGCGATGTTTTGACTCACGCCTGGCTGGGGGTGGCCGACGGCATCGACGAACGCGGCGGAGTGACACGTGTCTGCGTTGGAACGGGTCCGTTGGAGAGTTTGAACGACTACCTGATCCGCGATTCGGTCACAGGTCTCGACGACCGCGGCGGCGCGATGGCACTTTGGTTCGCCGTGGAGATGCTGCGAAGTGGACTGTAATTGAAGGCTGAAGTCGTTCGAACGCGCAAGTTCGGAACATTCGATAACTAAACTGAAACTATGCGGTGATTTTCGTTTCGCCGCAGGAATGAAAAGCGTCCTACGCGACCGAAGGCTGATCAGACACCTTGAAACGCAACCTCGAAAACGTCAACTTGGATACCGTAGTGAGCCTCAGCAAACGGCGAGGCTTCATATTTCAGAGCAGCGAGATCTACGGTGGAATCGGAAGTCTCTACGACTACGGGCCGGTTGGAGTCGAGCTGAAACGCAACGTCAAAGATCAGTGGTGGAAATCTATGGTGCGCGACCGCGAGGATGTGGTCGGCATCGACGCGTCTATCCTGATGCATCCAAACGTTTGGGTCGCGAGTGGGCACGTTGATAGCTTCACTGATCCCTTGGCGGAGTGCCACAAGTGCAACCGAAGATACCGCTCAGACTTACTTGAGAGCAGCGAATGTCCCGATTGCGACGCAGAGTTAAGCGACCCGCGTCACTTCAACCTGATGTTCAGCACACACATCGGCCCCGTCGAAGGCGACGAAAACATCGTATACCTTCGACCTGAAACCGCTCAAGCGATGTTCGTAGATTTCGACAACGTCGTGAACAGCAGCCGTGTCCGTATCCCGTTCGGGATTGCTCAACAAGGGAAATCGTTCCGCAACGAGATTACGCCCGGCAATTTCACGTTCAGAACCCGTGAATTCGAACAGATGGAGATGGAGTATTTTTGCGAGCCCGGAACCGATGAGGAATGGCACCGGTATTGGATCGATTTTTCGATGGAATGGTTCGCTGGGCTAGGTCTGAGGCGCTCAAAACTGCGCGTCAGAGAGCACGAAGCCGATGAGTTGCCTCACTACTCAAAGGGTAGCGCCGATGTGGAGTTCCTATACCCGTGGGGTTGGGGTGAGTTGGAGACGATCTCCAATCGCACCGACTACGATCTCAAGGCGCACATTGAAAAATCGGGCAAAGACCTTTCTTACTACGATCAGCCGAACAATAAGCGTTACGTTCCCTACGTCGTCGAACCTGCGATGGGTGCCGATAGGTCTGCACTCGCCTTCCTCATCGACGCGTACGACGAGGATGAGGTCAACAATGACAAGCGCGTAGTCCTGCGGTTCCATCCGGACATCGCGCCCTATCAAGTGGCTGTGTTACCACTTAGCCGAAACGCGAAACTAACACCGAAGGCTCGCGAAGTGTATGACGCCGTCCGTTCGTCGTTCAGCACGCAGTATGACGAAACGCAAAGCATTGGTCGGCGATACCGGAGGCAGGACGAAATCGGGACACCGTTATGCGTAACAGTCGATTTCGAGACAGTCGAGTCCGATGATGCGGTGACCATTCGGCACCGCGACACTATGGCGCAGGTCAGAGTGCCCGTTGCCGGGTTGGTGGACGCGTTGCGAGACCAATTGGACGGCATCAAAATCGACGTCTTGGCCGAGTAGTCAGTTCGACAGCCAGCGTTCGTAGGGTGTAGAAACTGCAAGCGTCGCAGTTACGTATCATCTAATTAAGAAACGGATCCAACGATTGGCGCCATCATTGGCATTAGGGAGATGAAACTGCGGATGAGTCGTTCACGAATTCTGACCTTCGCGGCCCCGCTGATCGCTTTGCTGCTATTCGTCTTCGCTTCGGCTTGCGGTAACGAACCCGAACAGCCGGGAGACACGCCTGAATCGGAACCAACGGCTGTGCCCGCGAGCGACGAAGCGGCGGCGGCTTCGATGCCAATGGGATTTCCCGAGTCGTTCGAATCTGCGACTTTCGACGGTTTAGGCGATACCAAAGGTTTCTACGGAACCACCTTCGCCCATGGCACGTTTGATACTCGAGAACTCGCAGGCAAACCGATAGTAATCAACTTCTGGTTCCCTTCTTGTCCGCCTTGTCGAGCGGAGTTGGAACACTTCGAGGAGGTTTATCAGGAATTCGGTGAACCGTCGGGCAGTGATGTCCAATTCGTAGGAGTACAGCAACTTGGCCTCGACTCGATTGAGGACGGTGCGGCACTGTTTGATGAACTAGGTGTTACCTTTCCCGGATTGCCGGACAACACCTCTGCGATTCAGATCGCCTACAACGTCTTCTCATATCCAACGACGGTGTTTCTAGACCGTAACCACGATGAGTACCGAGTGTGGCAAGGCGCGATAGACAGGGAGAATCTGGCCGAGATTGTCCAAGAGCTGGCGAGTGGAGGTTCAACGCAGGTCGAGGAAGAGTTGCAACCGGCGGAGGGTGAGTCGGTCGCGGTCGAGTTGCAGACCGACGAATCTACCCCGGCAGACGGCGAACTTGCAGAACCTGAATTGGTTTACGCATCGACGGAGATCTTCGCCGGATTCGGTGACGCCCCTGGATTCAAAGGAGACACGTTCCACCACGGTCCTTTTGATCTCAGCCGGCACGAAGGCAAACCAGTAGTTATTAACTTCTGGTTCCCTTCGTGCCCGCCATGCCGCGCCGAAATACCCAATTTTGAGCACGCGTACCAGACTTGGGGAGCGCCCGGGAAAGATCAAATCGTCTTCATCGGCGTTCAGGCCGTCGGTTTCGACACCGCGGCAGATGGCGTGGAGTTCCTAGGCAAGATGAAGGCGACGTATCCAGCCATCCCCGACATCGGCAGCGCCATCCACCTCGCCTACCAGATCATCAGTGCTCCCACGACCTTTTTTCTCGACCGCGACCATAACGTCTTGAGCGTCCATCAGGGATACATCAGGCACACCCAGCTGCAAGACATCTTGGCGCAGCTAATCGAGGCGTAAAGCCCTCAAAATGGTTCGACCGCTGACGGTTCGAGCGAATTCCGATCTCTTCGGATCTCAGTCCAATTGACGCAGACGCGGATCTAGCCGGTCCCTCACCCAATCGCCCAAGAAGTTAAAAGCGAGCACCACAAGGAAAATCGCTGTTCCGGGAAACACCGTCTGCCACCAGGCGGACTCAACGTACTCCCGCCCCTCTGCAATCAACACTCCCCACGCCGGCGTCGGACCAGGGATGCCAGCACCCAAGAAACTTAGCGAGGCTTCGGCCAAGATTAGCTGCCCCACTCTCAAACTAGCAATCACGAAAATCGTGTTGATCAAACCGGGTAACAAGTGCCTGAAGATAATCCGGAATGTTGAAGCACCTGCAACGCGAGCTGAAGCGACGAAATCGCGCTGCTTGAGGCTCAAAACTTCGCCGCGCAGATTTCGCACGTATCCGCTCCAAGCGAGAAGAATCAAAAGGACGATGATCAGATTCAGACTCGCTTCGAAGATGATCACGGCAACCATCGCAAGCAAGAGGAATGGCACCGAGTACCACACGTCGACCATCCTCATCAAAAACTCGTCGACTATTCCGCCGTAGTAACCTGAGATGATGCCGATAGCCACCCCAAGAATCAAGCCCGAGAATAAAGCGACAGAAGTGACCACCAGCGAAATCCGAGCACCGTGGATTACGCGGCTCAACACATCTCTGCCCACGTGATCACCTCCAAGTAGGAAGCGATTGCTCGGATCTTTACCCTCGCTACCTTCGGCGCGGAACATTGCTTGAGAGAAATCTTGGGTGGACCAATAATCTGAGTTCCAACCGAAGATTCGGGGCGGCGCATTTCGGAACCGTATGTCCTGCTCGATCTCATCGTACGGTGCTAGCTGGTCCGCGAACACTCCAGAGATGACCAACACGACCATGATCAGACCTGGAATAATCGGCCAGCGTCGCAAAATGTACCAAAGATAGCTCGGCGTTATTTTGAGACCTTGGGTTGTCGGCGCCGCAGCGGCGTCCAACGCTCCCGAATCCCTTACTGTTGTTTCAGTTGCCATGGTGGTAGTTAGCGAGCTGTATTAGTAACGGATCCTAGGGTCGATCAATGCATAGAGCACATCGGTAATGAAATTCACTGTCACAAAGACGACGGCGAAGAATAGGACGGTCGCCGTAAGTATCGGGAAATCGTTGTCTTGCACCGCTTGAACCGCAAGCCTTCCGAGACCGGGCCAAGAAAAAACTGCTTCCACCACAACACTGCCAGTTATCAGACCCGCCATCATCAGAGACGAGACCGTCAACGGTGGAATGAGTGCATTGCGGAACGCGTGCTTCCAGATGATCTTCGTGCCACCGACGCCTTTAGATCGCGCCAACTTCACAAATTCGGAGTCTAAGACTTCCAACATCGCGGACCGCGTCAACCTCAAATAGACGGCCGCAGCTCCCCAAGCGACTGCGAATGAAGGCAGGACGAAGTACTTCAAGTTCTCCCAAGAGAAGAAAAACACATCTGCGGTACCGCGTGTTCCGAACGGCAACCAGTCGAGACGTTTGTTGAATATCAGGATCAGCATCAATCCCAACCAAAACGTCGGCAACGATTGACCGATCAAAGCGTAGGCGCGCCCAGCGTAATCCCAAACGCTCCCCCGCAGTACGGCCGATAACACGCCTAACGGGACCCCCATGATGGTAGCCAGTACCCAAGACGCAACCGCCAGCTGCACGGTAGCGCCCATTTTCTCCCCGACGACTTTGGTAACCTGCTGTTCCGCGAGTAACGTCTTTCCGAAGTCTCCACGCAACAGGTCCGTCAACCACAAGAGGTACTGGATCACCAAGGGACGATCAAGACGGAGTTTTTCCTTTAACGCTTGTTCCTGTTCGGGGGTGACTCCGTAGCCGCCGGGCTTGGCGTACAAGAGCAACGGGTCGCCTGCCGCTCGAGACAACCCAAAGACGATTGCAGTCGCCGCAAGCACCGATAGAATACCTGCGAAAAATCGTCTTATGAGGAATTTACGCACCGATTGGACCCGTGTGGATGATGTCTCGAAGCGATGTCTTCGCGTCCGATATGCCGAACCACGATGAAGATCCGTTCACCCGCGGATCGACGAACCAGGAATCGCCTCGGAACCCGGATTCTTGGGGTCCGAGGCGATTCCATTGTCGTTCTCCTACCTAGCCGGAACGATTAGCTCAGGCGAGGTGTGTGGCGCTTGTGGACCTGGACGCATCGGCCATTCTGCGATCGAGTTCGGGTTGTACGCCGAAACGAATGGCAGCGCGATGATTCCAATCTTCAACGCTTGCTCGTGCAGGTAATCTGCCATGGCTACGTTGTACTGAGTTCGCTTGATCGGGTCGGGTTCCGCCGCCACTTTCTGAACCGTTTCCAGAATGAACGGTATCTCCATGTGGCAACCAAATCCTCCACGAGTAAGGCTAGTCTCTTCTTCACCCGTCACCCAGTCATACGGTTTCCAAAGGTCTGACCTGCACCATTGGGTTGCGGGTGTGGTTGTGCTCCTAGCAACCAAGCTTGGCCTAACTATCGAGTATGCGACCTTCACGATGTTGGTCTCGATACCGAGTTGGTTGATGAAACCGGCAGCGGTGTCCGCGATCTCCGCCCAGTCGCGCACCGATGTGAAGGCGTATATGGGCATCGCGAACCGAACGCCATCGTCGTTTTTCGCGTAACCGGCTTGATCGAGATAGTCGTTGGCCAATGCTGGGTCGTATGGGACGTTCCATTTGTCGTTCCAGTCGACGTTGTTCACGTGGAACATTCCGACGTGGTACTCAGAGGCGTTGCCGCCATAGAGCGATTCGTTGACTAGAGGTCGGTTAATCGACAAAGCGATCGCCCAGCGGACCAATCGTGCCTGCTCCATGTCGTCAATGCCGTCAGGGTTGTTGCCATCGTCCGGCTTGTGGGGATTACCAATCCAAGGAATGTCATGCACGAATGTCACGTGAGTAATCTCTTCACCAGTCTTGACGGCGGTAGATTCCCAGTAGTTGCCGGCCATGTTGAGCGGCACACCGCTCTGACGACCAGTAGTCAATACCCCAAATCCGTCACGGGTAAGGTCTTTCATCTCACGAACTGGCAAAACCGCCCAATCGGCCCCTCCAGATCGCAGTGCCGAGATTCGGGCTACGGTCTCCGGAACATCGATCAGTCGCAAGGTTCCAACTTCAGGAGCTTTGTCCCAGTGGGATTCTTGCGCAATCAATGTCGCGCTGTCAGACTGACGCCATTCTTGCACCGTGTATGGACCGGTACCGATGATGTTCTCACGCATCCAGTCGGCGCCCATCTCGTCGTAGATCTTCTTGGAGAAGACCCCGAACGCGTCCCCAGCTTGGTTAAACAACAACGTAGTCCATCTGGGTTCAGGTGCGTTGAAATTCAGAATCAGAGTGCGGTCATCCGTCGCCTCTGCTTCATCCATAAATGCAGCGAAGTCACCAGCCTGCCCGTGAATACTCTCGGGGGTGATAGCACCGTTGGTGTCGTTCAAGCTCCACGCAAAGTCGTGAGCCGTCAGTTCGCCCCATCCATCGTGGAATTCGACGCCACTGCGGATAATGACAGTTGCTTGCGATCCATCGGGAGCGATTTCCCAGCTTTCTGCTAGCCATGGGCCAACCAACGTTCCGTCGTCGTTGGGACGGAACAGTTGCTCACTCACACCCCAGTACATCAACGACTCGGGTGCTTGTGACCTGTTGATACCGACACCGGGAGCAACGCCTTCTGGGATCATCACCAATGTGCCGACGGGAGATTCGGGTTCGGGTAACTCTTGGCTAACGGGTTCAGGCGTCGCGGTGGGAGCAGCTTCTTCCTTCTCCACCATAACCTCGACTACCTTCTCAACCTCGACCACCTTTTCTACCTCAACCACCTTCTCGACCTCGACGGTTACCTGTTTCTCAACCTCCACCTGCACTTCCTTTTCGACCTCGACAACCACCGTCTCCCTGACGACGACAGTTTCGGGATCTCCAGCACATGCCCAAGCTGTAACGGCCACTAAAGCCGCGAACGCGTAGAGCAAATACCTCGGTTTGATTCGCGATCTCAAGTCAATAACCTCCTGTTGTTGGATTGACCTTGATTTCTGAACGGACGCCGTGCATCCGTCAAATATCGTAAGTCGCGAGTCTCAAACACGCGCGACGATGTCGGAAGTTTACACCAGAATCGACGCTGGCGAAGCGAAATGTGGACGTTGATCTTAAGTTGGTTCCGTCGGGAAACACGCTGATAAAAAGAGGCAATCGAGGATCGTCACATGCATGTGGATTCACGCCTGCATCGAGGCATACCATCGCGCCGAATCGCCACCGATTCTGCAAAAGACGCGGCTTCGCCGGACGCACCACATGGAGGTGAATTGTCAGCATCTGTTATATTTTTGATAGCGAGCCGTTGCCGATTCGTCTAGTGGTAGGACACCAGACTCTGGATCTGGGAGCGCGGGTTCGAATCCTGCATCGGCAGCCAACCATTTTGGAGAACGTTGCGTTGAGCAACGTCCTCGCACCATTACGGTGGCCCGTTCGTCTAGTGGCCCAGGACACGGCCCTCTCAAGGCTGAAACAGGGGTTCGACTCCCCTACGGGCTACCATAACCCATGATTTGAACTTAAATCCCGTCTGAAATCCGTCAAAAAAGTGTGGGAAATGGCATCGAAAGTGTGGTAAAAACGGCGTAACGGTTCAACGATCCTACGGGCTACCATCCATTCGGGGATTTAAGCGAGTCCCACGAAGGAGGGGGAATGTCAGATAGGCAATTGGAGCTTTTGGAAGCAATACTCGCGGAACTCGAAGAGATCAACTCAAAGCTCGACAGCGAGGTCGGCTCCAAACTCGACACAATTGATTCGAGCATCAACGGTCTCGATACAAGCCTTTCCCTCATCGACACGAGCCTTACCCTGATCGATTCGTCGATCACACAACTCGATACGACAATGACGCTCAAGGATTGACGATATGGCTATCTGCACGCATTGCACCTCCGGTCGGCAATACGACGAGGCGCTCTACGACCGCTGCTACCCGTGCGGTCAATAGTTGATTAGCGTCGTTGACAATCTCAAATCCAAGCCGTTACCATTACGACGATGACGGTGGATGACAATATGACCAGACTCCAAAACCTCGAAGATGGACAGAAACGTATAGAGAATCGTCTTGGTGATGTCGAGGATCGTTTGACCAACATCGAGACGGCTCAATACAAGACCAACGAATCGCTCAACAACCTCGAATCAGGTCAAAAAGAGATCCTGCGCGCTATTCGCAACCAGAACCGTCAATCTCCTAGAGTGAGCGGAGTCGCTGTAACTCCTAGTCGCTCCGGTCAGGCTCGACGACGCGGAGCCTAACCCTCGCGACGCATCTTCTACTCGCCGTCCGTGGTTACCGCTAGACGCCGTCGAACAGCGTCTCGATGAGGTCGGTCAGGAACTCTCGCAGGTCTTGGGGAGTGATTTCTTCGGAGGTGTTGTCTGGAAATCGATCCGCTATCGCAGCCAGCAATTCGGCATCTGTCATGACCGCCACTAATCCGACTCCATCAATCCCGCTAGACCTGCGGCTTTCTCTACGTCTATCGCTCCGCCTACCAGCGATTGAAACGCCTACGGGCTACCACCTCAGCGGTGCTTCAATCGACCCAAAAGTTTGACGTTGACGATTCGCGATTGACGTTGCTTTAACATTCCTTCAACCCTCGAAGACTTTCAATTCCGCATCATCGGAGGCACATATGAGATCTGGCGGCATGGGCGGCCCCGGTTTAGGTCCAGCGGGCCCGATGCTTGAAGAAACGCCTCGTCGTCCCATCCCTCGCAAAACGCTTCGAAGAGTCGTCGGTCTGTATGCCGACTATCAGTTGAGCCTAACGATCGTCGCATTGCTAGTGTTGGTGACCGCCGCCTTGGGGGTGGTCACGCCGCTGCTCATCCAACGCGTCATCGACGATGCGTTGCCTCAACAAAACATGAACCTACTGATTTGGCTGATTGTCGGCATGGTTGCGGCAGCAGGAATCGCGGGGGTGCTGAACCTGGTCCAATCGAGACTCAACGCCTCGGTTGGGTTCAAGGTGATGGAGGATATGCGGCACACCGTATACAACCATCTCCTCAAACAACCGATCTCCTTCTTCTCATCGACCAAGACAGGCGACATTCAGTCACGCTTGGCCAACGATGTTTCGAGCACGCAACTGGTGCTGACCGACACTGTTGTCAACATTCTTTCGAGCGTGACGGTTGTTGCAGCAGCACTCGTGGCAATGCTCATACTTTCGTGGGAGTTGACGATCGTCGCAGTCTGCACCATGCCGATATTCGCGTATCTCTCCCGTGTCGTCGGCGCTCGAAGGCGTCGCCTGACCCGTCAGATGCAGAGAACGCTGGCAGATCTGACCGCCAAAACCGGCGAAACCCTGTTCGTATCCGGTGTGATAGTTGCGAAAACTTTTGGACGCGAAGCCGAGCAACTCCGCGAATTCCAAGACACAAACACCAAGCTGACCGACGTTTCGATCAGACAATACATGACTGGTCGCGGCTTCTTCATCGTGGTGCAGGCATTCTTCACCATGGCACCAGCTTTCATCTGGCTAGTCGGCGGCATTTTCATCATCGATGGAAGCGATCGCGTGACCTTGGGCGATATCGTCGCATTCACGACTATCCAAGCTCGACTGCTCTTCCCCATGGCGAACCTTCTGCAGCGCGGCGTCGAAATATCCGGTTCGTTGGCGCTGTTCGAACGGATCTTCGAGTACATGGACATCAAGCCGACAATCGTGGATCCGGTCAACCCGATCAAATTGGACCCGGCGACTGCAAAAGGCCAAGTCGAATTCGACAACGTATCCTTCGCCTACCGTGAATCGGAGCTTGAACGTATCGACGCCCGACACCGAGCACAAGCGCATCAACGCCCTGCCGGCGGTTTCGGGGGCGGCACGCCACCAGGATCTGCCGGCGTCGATGGACAGATGATGCCGGATGTGCCTGCTCAGCCTCCGATCGCAATGCGGGTGGGCAACGCGGCCGGTCAATCGTCGCTTACGATTTCTGGATCACGCGCAGAGGAAAACGGACAAGAAGTCGCCGACGAACCGTTCTCTTTGTCGAACATCTCCTTTACTGCCGAAGCCGGAGAACTCACCGCACTCGTCGGCCCAAGCGGTTCCGGCAAAACGACCATCGGATACCTCGCTTCGCGTCTCTACGACGCAGACTTCGGGGCGGTCCGCATCGACGGCGTCAACATCAAAGACATCACGCACGATAATCTGACGCAACTGGTCGGCGTGGTTTCGCAAAACCCGTTCCTATTCCACGCGTCTGTGCGGGAGAACCTCCTCTACGGGCGACCATCTGCATCGGAAAATGAGCTGATCGAAGCGAGCAAAGCGGCGCAGATCCACGACACGATAGCTGCGATGCCAGAAGGATACGACTCAATTGTCGGAGAGCACGGCTACCGCCTTTCAGGCGGCGAGAGACAAAGATTGGCAATCGCCCGCGTCATACTCGCAGACCCTCGTATCCTGCTGCTAGACGAAGCCACAAGCGCACTGGATACTTTGTCCGAACGACTGATACGCGAAGCGATCGCCCGTCTCCGCGAAGGGCGAACCACGATCGCAATCGCTCACCGACTTTCAACCGTTATCGCCGCAAACCAGATCTTGGTCATCGAGGGTGGACAGATCCGAGCCCGCGGCCCGCACGAAGAACTAATCAGCGAATCCGACCTTTACCGCCGGCTATACGAAGAGCAATTCACCGTCATGCCCTCGGCCCCGGAACAGTCGATCCAGACATCAGCGGCACCGTCGATCGCCTAGCGGCACCAAACCCCATCATCGTACCAAGAACCGTGAACCTGCACGTATGCACCCCCAACGCGCACCGTCTCTGAGAATTCGCCTTCGATGTAAAGATCGTAGTTGAGGTCGAAACGATCATCTCGACCTTTGGTTGCTTCAGGATTCCGAACATCTAGCGTCTCAGGAGCAGTATCCAATCTCAGCAAGTGGCGCTCGACATCCTCAGCGAATCTATCCGGTTCGCGCCTGGTTCGGTAACTTGGACTACAAACCTGAAATGCCGCTTCCCAATCACCATCCTTGATCAACACTGCTTGAACGTTGAATAACTCCGTGATTTTCGTCTTCGCTTCATCCGTCAGCGACGGCGTAGAAGTCGGCTCAGGGACATCGACGGGTAATGGCGTCGGTGAAACAACACTGCCTACAGTGCCGCACCCGACCCAAATTATGGTCGCGGCGACCGTGACCATAACGACCGTCGCTTTTTTCAATCGAGTTATTTCGCCTCCGATTCGGCGGCTTCAACAGGCACAACGACGGTTTCGTGATCTTCGGAAGGGACGCTGTTCAATGCCCATCGTCGATCCATCGTGAATCCGACGTCCAACGACAAATACCTGTACTCGCTCGACACTCGTTCGTATATCCGGCGTCTGATTTGATCGTGGCGTCGGATATCAATCGACTCTCGAGTATCCGACGGAATGATCACGTAGACATGGAGGTGAATGTATCTTCCGACGTCCACAATGCGAAGATGCGTTTCGACGTGTGGTACATCGGCGATCGCACTTTCCACCAACTCGGCAACGTTGTCTTGAATCTCTTTGGGCGGTGCCTTGCCGACGATCTGCCTGATGTTGTCTCGAATCATTTGGAAGGGCTGTGGTGACGCGATCGCAGCAATCGCCAACATTATGACCGGGTCCGCATAAGGCGCAAGGTCCGACCAGTCCGAATTCTGAATCAGCAACGTGGCGACGAACGCTATGCCAACCGCCGAGCTGATCAGGGTATCCACCGTCCAATTCTTGGCATCGACTTCAACGATCGGTGAACCCGACTGCTTGGCATACTTTTTCAAAACGACAACGACCACGGCTCCGCCCGCGACCGCAATGACGGCGTACAAGATTCCCCCTTCAGCCGTGATTTCCTGTCCGCCCGTCAAGATCGTATGTACCGCCGTCCAAACCGCATAAACAAGAGCGAAACCGATCAACGATGCTTTGAAGAGATTCAGCATGGGTTCGAACACCGCATAACCGAACGGATACCGCTCGTCACTGGGGCGAGACACAAGCTGGGATACGTAAAGCGTAAGCAGCCCCACCACACCGAACGTGAGCGAAAAAAGACCGTCTAGAAATACCGCGCCCGACTTGCTGGCAATCGAAATTACGATCCCAAGTACTCCGAACGAAGTACTTGCAACGATTGAGATGATGATCGATCGTCTTTCGATCGCTTCAGACGTCATCCTTGGTGTCCGATGGCATGATCACTAGTTTTGCGAGATTCTACGATACGCAAGATCCCACGGTTCTCATCTGAGCCACGTAAGGTCGGGTTTACCATCAAAGCGATTTATCCTGAGATTGCGCATATGGACGGAGTTGGTGATAGCCTGAGTTCGCAATCCGCAGTCTGCGACAACTACACGCAGTGCGAACCAACCTCTGGACGATTTCTTGAATCATGAAGATTTCCATCATAGCCGCCTCCGTACTCGTGACGCTACTGGCGCTAACTGCTTGCGTACAGCCACCTCCAGTAACGCCCACTCCCGTTGACGTGCGGGCCACAGTCCAGGCCATAATCGCTGCGTTTACTCCTGTGCCAACCGAGACTCCCATCCCCACCGTTACACCGCAAATCGTCGAGCCGATCCCAACCGCGACGCCAGTTGAGGTTTTGGCCACTGTCCGTGCGGTCATAGCGGCGTTTACTCCAGTGCCGACGACGACACCGCAACCAACCGCCACACCTTACCCAACTTCCACAACAACACCGATCCTTACGCCCACATCCACTCCGACACCGACGCCTATACCCACTCCAGACTCAACGGTCATAGCAGGATGCTCCAACGGAGTAGCGGTCTCCAATCCATTAACGCATCCCGATCTAGTTAGAGATTGCCAAACCTTGCTGTCGATACGAGACGACTTGGCGGGAACGCAATTCCTTAACTGGAGTTACCGGATACCCATGGAAGCATGGGACGGCATCACCGTAGACGGTTCGCCGCGACGCGTCACCAAACTCGTATACCGATTCAAGAAGCTCGACGGCGTCATTCCACTAGGGTTGGCGCGCTTGGATGCCCTAAAACAACTTGTCTTAAACGACAACCGCCTTACCGGAACTATCCCACCCGAACTCGGGAAATTGGCCAATCTAGAAAATCTTGTGTTGGCCGTCAACTTGTTGGAGGGCCCCTTACCCCACGAACTGAGTCAACTCGCGAAGTTGGAGAATTTCGACGTCGGTCAGAACTTTCTTACCGGTCCGATACCACCCCAATACGGCAATTTGCTGAGACTGAGGTCGTTCATCGTCGGTGCGAACTCGCTGACGGGCGAAGTTCCCAGAACGCTGGAACGGCTTCCTCTCCTCCATAGGTTCGTCATCGATCGAAACACGCTTTCTGGTTGCGTGCCTGCCGCTTTGAATGTAGAAA
Organism: Dehalococcoidia bacterium; assembly: GCA_965203505.1. Classification (GTDB taxonomy): domain Bacteria; phylum Chloroflexota; class Dehalococcoidia; order Lucifugimonadales; family Lucifugimonadaceae; genus Bin127. The sequence goes on along the minus strand of OZ241880.1, from coordinate 1,678,773 downwards.
TCTCTCGGATTGGCGACATGCGTTATTGCGACAACTAAGCAGTTACCTCAGCGAAATCGGAATATTCCGAGACGACAATATGACGTGCTTTACGCGCCATTCCCGTGCATTATTTCGATGAATTCGTTGATCGGAATCGCAGTATAGGTCGTGGTGTGGATCGTCCCGCGGGCACCCAATTCGATCGCGATTCGTGACATCTCGCCGTTGTCAGGCGCTTCGATGATCGTCACGAAGTCGTGATCGCCCATCATGGCATATTGTGCAACCACCCGGCACCCTCTCATCTCGACCTCGTTATTCACCTCTAGTATCCGCTCAGGATGAGTCCGAACACGATCGCGCCCGCGTTCGGTCAACTTGGAAAACATGATGTATGTGGTAACTTTTCGGTTCTCGGTTTCGCTATCGGACATGCTTCTGCCTTTGGTCAATTACTCCATCTTCGAACCTACGAATCGGGACAACGCCCTAGCGGTAGGATCGGTATGCACATTCACTATCGCAGGCACCCCAGAATCAAACGCACGTTCCAGTGCGGGTTGGATTTCGTCGGGTTCTCGCACTTCCTCACCGTAGCCACCCAACGCTTCAGCAATTACGTCGAAGCGCGTCCAACCAAGTTCTCGACCCGGCTTACGTACCCCCTCCACACGCGCGGTCCACCCTTCGTTGTTCGAAACGACCACTACCATCGGCAAGTCGTATCGCACTGCGGTATCAAAGTCCTGAACGTTCATCCCCAATGATCCGTCCCCATGCAACGACACCACCTGTTTCTCCGGTTTCGCCAACTTCGCGCCGATCGCGAATGGCAGTCCAACGCCCATGCACCCTGTCGCTCCTGAGTTGAGACGATGCCCTGGCTCATACGTCGGAATCGATTGCCTTCCGTAGTGGAGAATTTCGTTCCCATCGACCGTCAAGATTGCGTCACGATCCATGACGTCGCGCAGTTCTTTACACAAGCGCAAGGGGTGTATCGGGACCTGATTGGAGTTTTCCAGTTGAGCCGATCGTTCGCGCCGATTCATCTCAATGTCCCGCAAATACGCCACCCACTCGGAATCGGCTTTGGATTTCATCCCGGAACGCGCGATTTCGGCATTGATCTGCCGCAACGCCGCTTTGGCATCCGCAACGATACCGATATCTACGTCGCGGTTGTGCCCTATCTCCGACGCATGGATATCGACCTGAATAACTTTCGCCTGATGCGATATCCGACGCCCGAAAGTCATGATCCAGTTGAATCGTGTGCCTACAACTAGAACCGCGTCGGTCTCTCTGAATGCAGTCGATCGTGCAGCCGGAAATGAAACGGGATGGTCTTCCGGGATCAAACCGCGCGCAATCGGCGTTGTGTAAAAAGGAATGCCCGTTCGATCCACGAACTCCTGTAGCTCTTCCCACGCGCCAGACCACCAAGGACCGCTGCCCGCCAACAGGATCGGACGCTCTGCAGACGCCAAAACTTTCACAGCTTCGGCGATCTGATCAGGGTCGCCAGCAGATGGCGATACCAACGCAGCACGGGTGGGTGGCGCTGCATCACTCTCGTCAACCTCCCTGTAAAGCACGTCCTCGTTGCATTCAACGTAAACGGGCCCTGGTCGATCACTCATCGCGGTCCTGAACGCCGTCGAAACATGTTCTGGAAACCTCGCCGGGTCCGTAGGCCGTATGACCGACTTCGAAACAGGACCAAAGATGTTGGGCAAATCAACTTCTTGGAACCCGTCGCGGTAGATGTCGCGCAACGGTCCGGCCCCTCCGAGCGTCACCATCGGCGCATTGTCAACGAATGCGTTGTAAATCCCTGTCAGAAGGTTCAGCGTACCCGGGCCCGATGCTGCCGTGGTCACTCCCGGTGTCCGTTTGACACGAGCGTATGCGTGGGCCGCCATCGCTGCCGCTTGTTCGTGGCGGAAATCGACGGTGCGGATTCCGAAATCTTCAGAGTTGTTGACGATCTCGTAATTCGGTCCGCCCATCAAGTAGAAAAGACAGTCGGCACCCTCTTCCTTCAGAGTTCGGGCTATCAGATAACTTCCATCTACTTTTGGCATAGGTTCAAGGTTATATCCGTAGATTTGCGGTCGATTTACAGAAACGGTTAGTTCAGCGTCTCACGCAAACGCATTGCGCTGGTTTCCGGGAACGAAGCCAGGTACCGTAGGGGATCCTCGCGACGCTGCTCGGCATCGTCCCTCATCGCTTCGGTGATGAGCTCGACACCGGAGTTGAAGTCATCGACGTGGATGTATTCCGGCTTGATAGATCCATCGTCCTCGGTGTTGTGCCACGCGCCCAACGGGAATGATGTGCCAGTGACACGATATCCATGAGCCTTGAATGCGCTTGCTTCACATCCACCGGCACCCATCAACGCGCGCTGCACCTTGAAATCTTCTGAATTGCCGTGCGCCGCTATACGGTGGGATGCGCCATGCAAAACCGACTCGGCATCATGGTCAAATGTCGTCATCCGGTCGCCGACACGGATCACTACACCCTCGCCCTGCTTCGCGATGTCGCTCTTCAGGCTCGTCTCAACCGATACGACAATCGCTTCCTTGTCGATCCCTTCATCCGCGGCCGCTAACGCCGCTCCAACAAGCCCCACTTCTTCCGCACGGGTAAAAAGGCCAATGATTGGTCGTGTATTCGACTTCTCTCCATTGACGGCAATTAGCGACGCCAATATCGCCGCGCAACCGGCCAGATCATCCAGTTGCCGCCCAAGGATCAAATCACCGTCGATGCTGAAACTCGGCAAATCAAGAACCACCGCCGCCGGATAGGAGAGCTCGGATGGTTTGCGAACAAACTCACCGCTCTCCGGACGAATCATCACTCGGTCAGTCCGAGCGAACCGGCCGACGCGCCGCAACAGACCGTGCGATTCGATAGTCCCATAGATCGTTGTTCCATCACGCGTCACAACGTACACACCAGTTCCGGCATCGAACGCCCTCGCACCTAAACCGCCACGAGGCTCTGCGACTATCAACTCCTCGTCCTCGTTCACCTCAATGGCCTCAATCGCCTCCAAACCTGGGTGGTCCATGTGCGCGACAAAAACCAGTGGCGGTAATTCTTGATTGCCCGCCAATGTTGCGCTGATGTTCCCCCACCTGTCCACACTCGCGTCGATCCCAGTTTCACCGAGGATTCGTAGTATCTCGCGCGCCACGCGTCGCTCATGAAACGAGACGGACGGCTGAAGGCACAACGTTTCGAGGATGTCAATCGCGCGCATGCAAACAGATGTTATGCGATTCCACTTCAATCAGCGATGTAGAATACGCAACGAACCCGCTCAGAACCCGAAACTGTGCAGCGCGGAAATCGAGGTAAAACGGTCATGCCAAACGTGTTGGTGTTGTCAGGCCCCGCCCTTCCATTGATGAAGATGGCGGACGAGATGAAGCCTGACGGATTTGAACTGAACCCTTGCACTGAAGAAACCCATCCCGAAGAGGTTGAACGTTTAGCCGGCGATGCGGACTTCGTCCTAGCTTTCGGACACGGCGTCACCGAGAACATCCTCCGCGCTGGCAAAAACCTCAAACTCGTCCAACTTTGCTCCGCGGGCTATGATGGCGTTAATCTACAGATCGCTGGTGAACTGGGCATCCCGGTAGCAAACAACGGCGGAGCCAACGCCATCCCAGTCGCCGAATTCGCGATGACGTTGATATTGGCGTGCCACCGACACCTTCCCATCGCGCACAACGATACACGCGATGACGTTTGGATGCGTCCTGAAATCGACGGCTACGACTCGTACGAGCTATTCGGCAAAACCGTCGGCATTGTCGGCGCAGGCCGTATCGGATCGACTCTCGCAAGACTTCTGCGCGGATTCGAAACGACCACGCTCTACACCGATCTCGTACGTTCTGAGCAAGCCGAAAGCTACGGCGCGACGAGAGTTGACCTAGACGAACTTCTGGCGGAATCCGACGTAGTCTCGCTGCACACGAACCTCAACACAACTTCCGAGAAGTTGATCGGCGCCCGCGAACTCAGCCTCATGAAAGAGAGCGCGTTGCTCGTAAACACATGCCGGGGTCCCGTCATAGATGAAGCGGCACTGATCGAAGCACTACGCAATAAAGAGATCTGGGGCGCTGGACTCGACGTCTTCGAGATCGAGCCAGTAGAGGCCGACAACCCATTGCTCACGATGGACAACGTTGTAGTTGCACCGCACGTCGCCGGCAAAAGCTGGGAGTCCTACCCCCGCCGCGTCGATTTCGCCTTCTCCAACATGCAACGAGTTTGGCGAGGTGAGACTCCAGAGAGCGTCGTCACCGAGATTTGAAATTAAACTTCCAATCACCACAATAGCCGAGGAGATCACGAATGGCTGACGAAACGATGAGGATTTTGTATTTGGGACCGGGAGGCGGCGACACGCACGACGCGAGTTCCACCGAACAGCAGTCCAGGGCCGCCCGAGATTACGGCGCTGAGTTCGTGCAGTACTCCGGCCACAGCGAAGGCGAATTGATCGAAGCGTTGAAAGACGCCGACTGCGCCATCAACCAAGGGCACGATTTCGAACCTTCAATGTTCGCCCACATGGGCAACAACGGACGATGTAAGGGTTTGGTCTCGTTCGGCCACGGCTACGACGGCATGGACCTCGAATCCGCGTCCGTCAACGGCGTCGTTCTCTCCAACACAGCCTCGTTCGGAACCGAGGAAGTCAGTAACCAGACGATGATGCTATTCCTCGTCTGCGCACGCAAGTTCGTCCTCCACGACAAACTCGTCAAAGCCGGCGAATGGACACGACAATACCTCCCGCCTATGGGTCACATCTCAGGCGAGACATTCGGTATTGTCGGACTCGGCAACATCGGACGCGCCGTCGCACGTAAAGCTCAGGCGTTCGGACTCAACGTAATCGCGTTCGACCCCTACCGATCATCCTGGGACGCCAAAGAGTACGGCGTCGAGATCGTGCCGACACTCAACGAAGTAGCGGAACGTTCCGACTACGTATCGCCGCACGTCTTCCTCTCCGAAGGCACGTACCACATGTTCAGCGACGACTTCTTCAAAGCCATGAAGCCGACCGCGTACTTCATCAACTGCTCTCGCGGCCCCGTCGTCGACGAACCAGCTCTCACCCGAGCACTGCAAAACGGCGAAATCGCGGGTGCCGGCCTTGATGTCTTTGAGCAGGAGCCAGTCGACCCCGACAACCCACTCCTGAAGATGGACAACGTCGCGGTAACCAACCACTACGCCTCATACAGCGAGGTCGCATGGGAACGCGCCAACACCCAACTAGGCGAAGAAGCCGTCCGCATCGCCGACGGCTACTGGCCGATGTCGCTAATCAACCCCGACGTCAAACACCACTCACCAGCCCGCAGAGACCCCATCTCGTGGGAAGTGATGATGGCGAACCGATAATCAACCATTGATCGACGATCTACCGCGAAAACCAACTCCGAAAGGAACCCACAACCGATGGCAGAACACAAAGTCCTAATCATGGGCGTCGACGATGACGACCCCCTCGACTACGAACGCGCCGAAATGGCCGACTTGGATGTCGAGTTCGTTAAAGCAAACCCAGACTCGGAAGGCGAGGCCATCGAACTCGTGCGAGACGCCGACGCGTTGATGATGCGCTCGACGCCCTATCAAGGCGAGCAGGTCCTGCGCGCCGCCGAAAAGGCGCAGGTCCTCGCCGTCTACTCACACGGCTTCAACCAGATCGACACCGATGTCTGCAACGAGATGGGCATCATCATCACCAACGGCGCCGGAATGTGCATGGAAGAGGTCTCCAACCAGGCCGTCACCATGATCCTCTGCCTCAATCGGCAACTCATTCAATACAACGAACGGACGAAAGCCGGCAAATGGGGACGCGACGACGTTCCACCTATCGAACCGATCGACCAGCAGGTCCTAGGTCTCGTCGGCCTCGGCAACATCGGTCGCCAAGTGGCACGCAAGATGTTCAACGGCTGGCGCATGAAGGTCATCGCTTACGACCCCTACTGCCCGCCCTGGATCGCGCAGGAATACGCCGTCGAGCAGGTCTTCTCGCTCCACGAGCTATTCGAGCGCTCCGACTACATCTCCGTGCAGATCCCGCTCAACAAAGAGACGCATCACCTAATGCGCAAGGAGCACTTCGACTGCATGAAGCCGACCGCGTACTTCGTAAACGTGTGCCGCGGCGGAGTCGTCCGCGAAGTTGACCTCATCCAAGCCCTCCGAGAAGGCAAGATGCGCGGCGCGGGTCTCGACGTCTTCGAGCAAGAGCCGGTAGACCCCGACAACCCGCTCCTAAAGATGGACAACGTCATCGTCGCCCCGCACTCAGCCGGCCAATCGACGCGTTCAGCATGGCTCGCCCGCCAGCGCGCCTCACAGCAAGTAGCCGCCGTGCTCCGAGGAAACTGGCCATCCGCCGGACAAAACCCCGAAGTCGCCAGCTCCCTAAAACGCCGCGACCGCATGCAATCGCTAGAGCCCAAGCTCGAAGCATCCCGCGAAGTGCTCCCGATGGCGGTGCTGCCGGAGGGGTAGATAGGCGTAGCGATGTACCAACGCTGATTGATGATTGCCGAGGCTACCCACTGTTGGCCTTGGCAATCATCATTTTCTTTACGTCATCGCCGTAATGTCGATCACTCCAGATGGGTAATCTCTATGTCGCCCCAACATCGTTGAAGGTATTCCGCAGCTAGGCGGCGATGGCAATGATGCGCAGTGTCCTCACTGCACAACAGGCATGCGCCGTCAATGACATCTTTTGGAACAGTCGATTCAATGCGACGCTGCGCCATTAGGTCCAAATAGCGTGTCTCGTACACGGACCATGCATCGACTGCCTTGCTTTTTCGATATTCGTCGAACATCTCCGGTTCAGGCGCGAGTTCCGGCAGATGTACATAGTCGATGGCGCAAATTTTCTTCAAGAAATAGGCTTGGTCTCTTCCGATCGCGAAGCCTGCTAGTTGGCTGTTTGGCCTTAACCGAACATCGACAACCCGTTTCGCACCTGATTTTTTGAGGGTTTCAAAAAAGTACTCCGCCGTCTTCTTTGTGAACCCGATAGTGTAGAGCCTCAATGCTCCGCCCCCGGATCGAAACCATCGGCATCATGCAGGACGTTGTCTTGGGCGAACGCGTATCTTTTTTCTTTGAATGCGATCCGACCAATCTGTTCCTCAATCGCCACTGATATCGACTCTTCTTCGGACAAGAACAAATCTGGTTGACGAGCAGTCTCTTCACGTTTGGCGACCCGTTGGCGTAACTCCTCATGCGTTTGAGTTGATCCATCCGGCAAAATATGCACCACTTCAATCGCGTGATCCCAATTTCGCAACTCTTCAGCCAACAAAAGGCTGCGATGACAATCCTCTGGCCTACCTTCGCTGCACATAAGTGCTATTCGATGTTCAGCTGAACCACGTACCACGCTTTCCAACGCCCCTTGGAACTCTTCCGATTTGGAAAGCAGGTCGTACTGGACTTGACCATCAGGATCGTAATCGCTAGGATCGTCTGAACGGCCTCCTAACCAATTGCCCATAAAGTGATAATCGATATCCTTCTCGTTCAGTCGTTCGTTTAGGACTGTCCGATTGAACTGAGATGTATACCGGCTGTAAGGAACCGATCGAACGTCGACGACAGCCGAGATATCGTACCGTGCAAGCAAACCCAAGAAAGTTTCTTCAGTGTGATTGGAGTGACCGATGGTATAGATCACGTTTTGAGTTGAGCCGTTCATAATCCGTAATTTTGTTCTACATGATGCCTGCGATCAGCTTGTAACAGTAGTCGTTGAATTCGCCAGCAAGACTGATCGTCAGATAGCGATCTTGCGCCACGTAAGTACCTAAATCACGTTCCCGACACTCATTTTCAAATTCGACATCTTTGACTTGCATCGTGTAGGTTTCGCCAAGGTGGTCGAAAGTTCCTGTAAGGCGGTTTTCATCCCTTTGTTCGTCTCGATAAACGTTCAATTCCAACCGGTCAACGTGAATCAAGCGCAGAGAGTCTCGGTACTGTTTCGCGAACGCGTAACGAACGCGGTTGTTGTGACCGATGCTTGAACTCGAACCGTTTCTCCATAGGCCTTTATTGCCGTCGCAAATCGCTTCCAACGCGTCCCGCTTGAATTCGCGAATTCGCCTGATTCGACGATTTCGAACAATCGACCAATTCTCTTGCTGGTGATCCGTAGGAACGTAATCGCCCAGATCCAACTCAACAACGTCGAGCAATTGCAATTCGTCAGGACGCTCGTAGTTCACAACTGACGGACGTACCGCATCGTCGTTGTTCACATCAACTGGGCGCACCCAACCTCCGATCTGTCCATTCACAGTTTCGAGACCTGCAATACACATCCCGCCCGGGCGCCAAGATTTCGCCAGGCACACAATTCGCTTAGGGTTCATCGCGGCGTTTCCCTCTGCATGAAATCTACTGGATTCGTGACCAACTGATCAAGACGTTCCGTAATCTTACGGGAGATGCATTGGACTCGAATGACACTGTGGCGATTGCTTAGCCCCCATAAACAACAACCAACACAATCGCACCCGTAGCCGCCGTGAACACCGCAAACGGCCACAACGTCAACGTCCCCATGCGCCTGATCAACCACATGAAAAGGCTGATCGCTACGTACGAAGCGATAAACGACACCACAAACCCGATACCAAGTTCATCCCATTCGGGCAACGACTCGGAAGGCGATGCGAGCACTTGGACGAACGAGGCGACGGCGGCTATCGCGATTACAGGCGCGGAGAGCAAGTACGAATACCTGACCGCCACGATGAGCGGCATACCCCGTGAAAGCCCCGCAGTTATCGTCGCCGCCGACCGAGAAATACCCGGTATCAACGCGGCGGCTTGAGCGAAACCCACTACCAAAGCGTCCGCGTAGTCAATCCCCTTCGGCCTAGTGCTTCGGTCTTTTCCAGTCAGTCGCTGGTTCGTGAAGTAATGTCCCAGCAGGAGCGCTCCGGCGGTAACGATGAACATCCCCGCTGCCACCTCCGGTGCTCGAAGCGCGTCGGACGTGACCACCGTGAAAGTAGCAGCCCCTATAGCGATTGCCGGCAACGACCCTAATCCGACTGCCTTGAGGAGGTTCTGCGAAGGCATCGACATCCGCATCGAAAGTCTTCGACGCATGTCACCTATTCGACGGTGCCTCTCCAACGTCTGGAGTGACCAAAGATCGTCGTCACCGCCCAGTGGGATGCTGCGCCCGCGGCGCGCTGTCTTGAGAATGAGCAACCAATCGCGCCGGAAGAACAGCGCCACCGCGACCAATGACCCGAAGTGAACGGATGCATCGAACGCGGCGGACGGCGAGTCCCAACCTAGAGCCCACGCCGCAATGATCATGTAGCCGCTACTGCTAATCGGCAGCAACTCGGTGAAGCCTTGCATGAACGCTAGCGTGACGGTCTGGACTATCGACATCGGTGTACCTACAATCAATCCGTCAACCTATTGTCTAATCCGACGATCCGGGTTTCCCCCGATCACGGGGGAAATGTCCGAAGGACAAAGGGGGCGCGAAGGGACCGCGTCACTCCCGCCCCTCTGGATTCCGACTTTCGCCGGAATGACGGGGGTTTCGCAAGGGTCTCGCGAAAGCTGGAATCCAGAGGTGCAGGGCAAGTGGTAAATTGAATGTTGCCGCGCCAAAGTCAGCGAAATCCCAAAATGTCCAAGAAACCGCCGATAGTAACTCGCATCGAGACTTTGCGAGGTGCAGCAGCGCCACACATAAGCTGGGTGCGCGTCTATACCGACGATGGCAGAGTCGGACTAGGCGAAACGGCGTTTGGCCCCGAAACGGTCGAAGCTTGGGTGCACGAAGATGGTGCGGGTTATCTGCTCGGCAAAGATGCAACCCAACTCGATTGGCATTGGAACAAACTGAACGGTTTCGGCGGCAAGGTTAAGGCTCGCGCTGCCGACATGAGCGGACTCTCCGCCATCGACATGGCGTTGTGGGACCTCTACGCACAACGCGCCGGTGTTCCCCTCTACGAAGCCTTGGGCGGCCTAAGTCGTCCCTCAATACGCGTCTACAACACCTGCGCCGGCTATTCCTACGGCGTAAATCGTGCCGGGACGTTGGAATCCGGTGACCTCGACTATCGTCCAGAGTATCGCTACGAAGACCAGCAGGCCTTTCTCACCGACGCCGGATCCCTCGCCGACGATCTGCTCTCCGAAGGCTACACCGCCATGAAGATTTGGCCGTACGACCAGGTCGCCGACAAATCCAATGGTCAATTCATCTCTGGCCCCGATCTCGAGATGTGCACCGAGCCGTTTCGCCTCATCCGAGAAAAGGTCGGTAACAAAATCGACATCATGCTAGAGATGCACTCGCTATACAACCTGCCTTCCGCAGTGCGCATCGCCAAATACGTTGAGCCTTACGTCCCCTTCTGGTTCGAAGACCCAGTGCCGATGGACAACATCGATACGCTTGTGCAGTTCCGACGCTCCACCAACATCGCCGTGACCGCGTCCGAAACCGTCACGACACGCTGGGCCTTCCGCGAGATGTTCGAGAAACAGGCGATGACTATCTGTATGTTCGACATCTCATGGGTCGGTGGCATCTCCGAAGCGAAACGCATCGCCGCGATGGCTGAGGCGTATCACATGCCGATCGCACCGCACGACTGCGTCGGCCCTGTCACCTTCATGTTCTCGGTCCACCTTTCGCTCAACGCACCCAACGCGTTGATACAAGAGACGGTACGCGCCTTCAACTCCACCTGGTACATGGAAATAGTCGACAAAATCCCGGAAATCAAAGACGGCTACGCCCTACCCCCAGAAGGTACCGGAGCATGCCAAACCCTCCTAGATTCCTTCGTCAACAATCCGACGACAATCATCCGCGAAAGTAACCTATGATTGCAGAAACAATCTTCACTACACCCAAGCACACAACCTAATCCGTGAAGACGCTGATAGCCAAACGGCAAGGAGCTGCGTAATGGCATACAAGATCGCCGACCCCATCCAGATGTTCGTTTCGCCCGGACCGAAGCCCAACGGCCTGCAGGCCGCGGACGACGGCCTCTGGTACATCGATCAGGGCAACGACAACGTATACAAACTCGATTGGCAGACCGGCGAAACCCTGTTCGAAGCGCCCACCGATACTGTCCACTCCAGCGGCATCACCCTCGACGATGACGGTAACGTTTGGATCGCCTCAACCTATTCCTGCGACATCTACGTAGTCGACCGCGAAACCGGAGCCACTATCGACAAGTTCCCGTCACCCGGCGCCGGCATCAACGCCACACGCGAACACTTCGACGACTCGGAGGGCCGCGCCGCGCAACCTACCGGCGACCATGGTCTTGAGTGGAAAGACGACCACATCTACATCGCCTCGCCACCATCACAATTCGTCCACGTCGTCGAAGCCTCAACTTGGAAGGAAGTCCACCGCTTCAAAGCTCCCGGATACCGTGTCCACGGCATCGCCTTCGCAGAAGAAGAAGGACACATGTGGGTCTCCGACACCTCATTCGGTATCGTCTGTCGCCAGCGCATCGAAGACGGACGTTGCTACGATGTCTTCCGAGTCCCGCACCCCGTCCAAGTCCATGGCATGACCATCAAAGACAACCGCCTATGGTACGCCGACGACCGTGGCCCCATCGGCTGGTTGAGCGTAAGCATGGAGCCCGATTTCTAGTCGCCCCCTAGACTTCCCAACCGTTTTCGCCATTCCGACTCCAACGAACCGCACGGCATGCGCTAACGTACGTCGCGACGGTTCTGTAACAATTGGAGTCACGTTTTGAGATGGTTACGTCCGATACCTCAAGATTGGATACCTTGGCATCTATTGCTGTTCATCGCGCTTTGCGCGTTCGGGTTAACGCTACGAGCAAGCGAGCAGTTGCCATTGCACAAACCGAACGAACCAGTCGAATTCACCAACGCTATGGTCGACGGCGCGGTTTCGGTAATCTTAGTAGCAGCGACTATAAGCACGTCGATCGTGGAGGGCGCATTGATATTCGCAGAAAAATACCTTAAACACCGATACGAACGAGGTCGTGAGGAAGGACACGCCAAAGGCGTTGACGAGGAACGCCAACGCTGGAAAGAGTGGATGTTGCGCAAGCAGGCTGCCGAGGACGCGGGTGAACCGTTCAATGATCCCTCGCCAGCGGATGCGCAGAGTTCCAATGGATCCGAGTAGAGGGAAACTTCACGCTACATGACCAAAGTACTAGTAACCGGCGGCTCAGGAAAAATGGGCCAGGTAATCATCCGAGACCTCCTCGCAAATGGCTACGAGGTTGTCAGTACCGATCAGAAAAAGCCCCGTTCAGTCGATGGATTCGAATTCATCGCCGCCGATATCACCGATCCTGACCAAGCCTTGCGCGTCATGGATGGTTGCGACAAAGTCATCCACATGGCGGCCATCCCCAATCCACTCATCGCCTCAGAGTGGGAAGTCCTACGCGTAAACACGATGTCGAACTGGGCCGTCTTGGAAGCCGCAGAGAAACACAGCATCCACAACATCGTGATGGCGTCAAGCATCAACGCCATCGGTGCCGCGTTTTCCAGGCACCGCGTCCCGCGTCCGTACTTTCCCATCGACGAAGAGCAAGAAACGCTCTGCCAAGACTCCTACGCGATGTCGAAGTGGTACGGCGAAATAATGGCCGACACTTTCATCCGCCGCAATCCCGGGAAAATGCAGATCGCTTCCATGCGTTTCCACTGGCTCGGTTCGAAAGAGGAGCAACTCGAACGCAAAAACTCACGTAATCCTAGCCGGACAAACCCGCTTCGCCGCAATGCGATGGACTTCTGGGGATACTCGGACATCGAGGAATCCGCCGCCGCCTGCCGACTCGCCTTCGAGATAGAGTGGGACGGACACGAAGCATTCTTCATCAACGCCACCGATACATTCCTCGATGTGCCCACCGAAGAGGCAATCGCAATGGCCTATCCCGAAGCCGAAATCCGCACTCCACTTCCGGGATACACTTCAGCGATCAGTCCAGCCAAAGCGAAACGAATCCTCGGCTGGCAACAGCAACACTCGTGGCGAGACCTGTAACCTTCATCAACCAACACTGGTACGCCAAGACCGCAAACACATAGGAAAGCCGCCATGGCAAACTCGATCGCCGGCAAGGTCCAAACTGTCCTTGGTCCTATCGACCCGAATGGGGTCGGCGCCACGATCACTCACGAACATCTGCTGATCGACTTCATCCCCGTATTGCAGGAGATTCCTGGAGCCAGCAACCTCAAGAGGATGCACGAACCTGTCAGCATCGAAAACCTCTGGTGGGTGCGTCACTTCTGGAACAGCAGCATCGACAATCTTCGACTGCTTGATGTCGAAGTCGCAATCTCAGAGGCGAACGAGTTCTACAACGCAGGCGGCTCGACCATCGTAGATGTCACATCGATCGGCATCGGACGTGATCCCGTCGCGCTGCGGCAAATCTCCCGTGGCACAGGGTTAAACATCGTCATGGGCGGCGGACACTACGTCTACCTAACGCACGGGGATGACATCCAAAACGCTTCAGTGGACGAACTTGCGGAAGGAATTATCAGGGACGTTCAAGTAGGTGTCGACGGCACCGGCATCAAGACCGGCATCATCGGCGAAATTGGCAACTCGTGGCCGTGGGAAGAGACTGAGAAAAAGACCATGGAAGCCGCCGTCGTTGCACAACGCGCAACAGGCGCTCCCCTGCTGATCCATCCCGGTCGCGACAACTACGCACCGATTCAACTGCTCGAAGCCGTCGATAAATGGGGCGGCGACCTTTCGCACACCGTGATGGGTCACATAGAGCGAACGATCTTCGACTATGGCGTGCTGGACGAAGTTGCTGAAACCGGCGCGTATATGAACTGGGACCTGTGGGGGCACGAATCAACTTACTACCCGATGAACCCCGAAGCCTACATGGCTTCCGATCAGCATCGAATAGAGCAAGTCGAGCATGTAATCGCCAACGGGCGCGTCAAGCAGATACTTCACGCCCACGACATCTGTTCGAAGCACCGCATCAAGAAATGGGGCGGACACGGTTGGGACCACTTCATCGCCCGCGTCGTACCCCGAATGCGTGCACGCGGTACTTCCCAAGAAGACATCGACACCATGCTCATCGGCAACCCGACCAGAATGCTCACCTTCGCCGAACCAGCCAATTGACAACCCCAAACAACGTTGAACATGCGAAGCTGATGTGATATATTCGTAATATCGAACGTGGTAAAGACTTGTAATGAGATTATCGATGCTATCTGCCGAACATGCCGAGACCGCCCGTGATTTTCTCGTCGCCTCCGATCGCGAATTCGACGAAGGTGACATCCTTCAAGGAGCCGAAAAGCTCTGGGGTGCAGCCGCACATGCAGTGATGGCGATCGCTCAACAACGCGATTGGCCTCACACCAGTCATCAATCGCTAAAGAATGCTGTGATTCGCGTCGCTAATGAACGAGAGGATCCCCTGCTGGAAACCAGTTTCCTTGCCGCCGAAAAATTCCACCGGCATTTCTATCACGATTCCATGGAAGACTGGGAACGGGCAGCAGATCGCCCAATCGTCAAGCGCTTCGTCGAACGCATGCTAGACGGCCAATAGCCTCAACCTCAACCCAAAGATAGAATCAGGGTTATCCCTGTCCGCGCCCCCGTAGCTCAACGGATAGAGCGAGAGACTTCTAATCTCTAGGTTGCGCGTTCGAATCGCGCCGGGGGTGCCACCTTATGCCCCAAACCATTGATGGCCGGACATAACGATTCACATTACTCAACACTTGACGTCGTCAACTCCACTCGCCGCGTCGGAATCGCGGTGGACTCTTGCGCCCTCCTCACACCGGAATTCATCCAAAACAATCGCGTCGCCGTCGCCCCCATGCGCATCAATATCGGAAAAGATTCTTTTCCCGATAATCCCAGGCTCGATTACAACGCCTTCTATAGGCTTCTCGCGAACGAACCCGCACTTAGTGCGTGGACCGCTGCCCCTAAACCAGAGGTCTGGCTAGACGCTATAAACCAAGGCGCACGCAACGTCGATGCCGTAATATGCATCACCGTTGCCGCCGGACTCAGCGCCTCATACGACTCCGCAAGAGTCGCAGCCAAAACGGCCACTGAGTCGAATCCGAATTTGGATGTCCGCGTGATCGATTCCGGGACCATATCGGGTGCGCTCAAACTCATGGCCATGGATGTCACACGCGCAGTCGATTTGGGAATGGATGCCGACGCAATCGAAGCTGTCATACGCGAGAAAAGAGATGGTTTACGAACGGTCGCATATGTAGATTCGCTTGACCGATTACACCTCATCGCACGAACCCCTCGCACCGCCATAGCCGTGGCAAAAAGAATCAACATCAAACCCGTAGTTACTTACACTCCCGACGGATTCAAACTTATCGCTACGCCATTCTCTTCGGCCGCCGCTCAACGCAGGATGTTCCGCACAATCAGCGAAGACGTCAAATACGAACCCACCAAATTCATCGTCCTCCACTCTGGAGCCTACGAACGTGCGGTCGAAATATCGATGCAGATCCGCGAACGCTTCGATTGCCAATTCATGAACGTCGCAGACTTCCATCCATTCGTCGGGTTCTACTCCGGAATGGGCGCCATCGGTATCGCATGGGAACCAGATTGACCTACCCGGCATCGAGATTCCACCATCGCTGATTGGTATCCTAGTTATGCGATGTTGCAGGTAAGGCGTCTGCAGCTTGTGAACAACCCGCGACTCCAAATTCCGCGACCGTGGATTTCAACAAATACGACTTAGATCCGTCGATATACGACGAGATGTTCAACCCCGACGGCTCACCCCGTTCACACTGTCGCGAACTCTACAAAACCCTGTACGAATTCGACGCGGAAGATCTTACCGCTATGCAAGAGCGCGTCACGCGCTCCTTCTACAACGAAGGCATAACCTTCACCGTCTACGGAGACGAAGCCGCAACCGAGCGGATCATCCCCATCGATTGCGTTCCCCGTCTCTTAGCTCAAGCTGAATGGCGGCACATCGAAACCGGGCTCGATCAACGCCTGCGCGCACTCAACCTATTCCTCGAAGACGTTTACAACGACGCTCGCATCATCGCCGACGGTGTCATCCCCACGGATGTCGTTAGAAGCTGCCCTCAATACCGGATCGAGATGCGCGGTCTCTCCGCCCCTCACGGTGCATGGGTTGCAATCTGCGGAACCGATCTGGTACGCACCAACGACGGCTACGCCGTCTTGGAAGATAACCTCCGAGTCCCGTCCGGCGTCTCATACATGATCGCCACTCGCAAGGTCGTCAAAGCGAACCTCCGCAACGCATATCGCGGATCGCAGGTTCTCGACGTCGAACACTACGGTCGACTCCTATATCAGACCATCAGCGAACTGGCCCCCACAGGAGTAACCGACCCTACCATCGCCCTACTGACGCCCGGAGTTTTCAACTCCGCCTTCTACGAACATATGTTTTTGGCGCACGAGTTAGGTGCCGAATTAGTGGAAGGACGCGATTTGCTCGTCAACGACGGCTTCGTCTACATGAGAACCACCACCGGCCTCCGGAGGGTCGACGTCATATACCGCAGAGTCGACGACGACTTCGTCGATCCACTGGTTTTCCGACCCGACTCGCTCCTCGGTGTGCCAGGCCTCCTCCACGCATATCGACTCGGCAACGTGACTTTGGTCAACGCCCCCGGCACTGGCGTTGCCGACGACAAAAGCGTCTACGCATACGTCCCCGACATGATCCGCTACTACCTCGGCGAAGAGCCCATCCTCGCCAACGTCGATACGAAACTCTGCCGGCGTCCTGAAGACCTCGAATACACGCTCGACAATCTACAAGATCTTGTCGTCAAACAGGTGGGAGGCTCCGGCGGCTACGGAATGCTGATCGGTCCTCACTCCACCAAGAAGGAACGTGAAGAGTACGCAGAAGAGATGCGAGCCGACCCGGCGAACTACATATCCCAACCGGTCCTCGCACTGTCACGTGCTCCATGCCTTATCGAGGATCGCTTCGAACCGCGGCACGTGGACTTGCGACCATTCGTCCTTCGCGGTCAAGAAACCCGCATGGTGCCAGGCGGTTTCTGCCGGATCGCCCTTAAAGAAGGAAGCCTCGTCGTCAACTCCAGCCAAGGCGGTGGCGCAAAAGACATCTGGGTTCTCGGAGTCTGACGCAAGTGCTCGCACGCAGCGCACAAGGTGTTTACTGGATGGCACGCTACCTCGAGCGTGCAGGTTTCATGTGTCGACTCCTACAGTCGCAGGCCGATGCTCTAGTAGATCGACCCATCCGCGAGATCCATTGCGGTTGGCGACGTATCTACACCGCCATGGAACGCCATCCGCTAGGCGGTATTCTGCGACTGCATCCCATGGACGACTACAACCTCGTCGACGCCTACTTCTTAGCCGACGAGTTAACCTTCGAACGCTCGAACCCCGAATCGCTGCTCAGCTGTTTCGAGCGTGGTCGCGAAAACGCACGCCAGATGCGTCACTGCATCAGCGACGAGATGTGGACCTCGCTCAATACGGAATACCTCCGAATCCAAAACGTCAAGATGCAGGACATATGGCTCTCCTCGCCGTCCACCTTCTACTCCGATGTCGCAGCATCCATTGACATGTTTGCCGGCGTTGCCACTGCAACGATGTACCGCGACGAAGGATGGCACTTCTTGCGTTTCGGACAGTTCATCGAGCGCCTCCAATTCACATGCGCCCTACTTTTGGCGCAACGACGGCTTCAAACAAATGCGCCTGACTACGACGATTCCGATTGGAGCAGCCTCCTGAGCGTGTTTCATGCGCTCGAAGTCTACGAACGCCGATACAGCATCGAAATCGATCCCGAACTCGCCCTCAATCTCCTCGTTGCAGACCGACAGCTACCCGAATCGCTACGCAGGTCCGTCGGCCGCGCCGGACAAGAACTCGCTTCGATCGGTGATGGCCCGAACAACCAATCCTCCGCCGCCGCACAACGACTCGCCGGCCGACTCGAAGCCCTGATCCGCTTCGATTGGGAAGATCGCGAAGACAAGGAAGCCTTCCTCCGGCAGGTCAGGCGATACAGCTGGCAGCTACACGATCTAGTCGCCAAGACTTACTTCGACTACGCCGTCGAAGACACTCCTCAATTGATCTCCAGATGACAGATTTAGTCAGATACAACATCGAACACGTTTCGCACTACGTTTACGAAACGCCCGCAGCGCGAAGCGTCATGTGGCTCTGTCTGGAACCACGCAACGACTTTGACCAAGCCCTTCGGAATTTCGACGCCCAGATGGAACCACACGCCACCTTGAGCGAAGAATCAGACAGCTTCGGCAATAACAAACACGTCATCACGATCAACTTCAGACACGAATCCCTCGTCATCACGACTCGTTCCGAAGTAGACACCGTAACCGGCGCAAGGCTGCCAACTGCCCTCGGCCCCACTGCTTGGGATGAGATCAGCTCGTGGACCAACACGTTCGAACATTGGGATTTCACACACGAAAGCGCGCTGACACCATGGTCCGAAGCATTGGATAACTTCGTCAGCGAGAACAACATCATCGCCAGTACTGACCCAGTCGAATCCCTTCTGCGCCTATCCGACACCCTGCACCGCAGGTTCAATTACCAACCAGGTTCTACCACCGTCGCATCCACAATCGACGACATCCTCGAAACTAAAGAAGGCGTCTGCCAAGACTACACACACGTAATGATCGCAGTCGCCCGATCATGGGGAATCCCCACCCGCTACGTCTCCGGCTACATGCACGTCACCGGACTCGACGGCGAACAGACACCCGAATCCGCTACCCACGCATGGGTTGAATGCCTCCTACCCGACCTCGGATGGTTCGGCTTCGACCCCACAAACGCCACCATCGCCGACGAACGCCACGTCCGCATCGCAGTGGGCCGAGACTACCTAGACGTCTCTCCCACCCGCGGCGTCCTAATCGACGGCGGTCCCTCAAACCTAGAAGCCACCGTCAAAATGGACGTAGTTGCGGTGAGCGCGGAATAACAGGCGCAACGAACTTAGACTCGAAGATCATGCCGCCGCTCGACGAGCCTGAACTTCAGTTTGTTGCTGGGCGACTGTGACGGCAACGGATCCATCGGCACCCGCTTGTAGGGACGGGCCAGCTCCATCTTGAAGTAATGCGCGAGCATGAGCAGATTGATCGTGAGTTGAAGTTGAGACCAGTTGAATCCAAGACATGAGTGCGTGCCTAACCCGTAGGGAGCGTAGCCGGCACCGGCATGTTCGTTTCGTGGCGGAGCGTAGCGGTCGATGTCGAACTTCATCGGATCAGGGAACGCCTCTTCCAAGTAGTGCGATGCCGTCTGTGCAATCACAAGCAGCGAACCGACTGGTAATTCGTAACCCTCCACAACGCAGGTATTCATCACCGTGCGCATCGACATAGCCACGATCGGCGACATTCGCAGAGACTCCATCAGCACCCGGTGGGTCACGTCGATACGGTCCAGACTGAAGTCGTCCTCACCGGGATCGCCATCGGCCCACAACGCGTCCGCTTCCGCCGTGACTTGCTCGTACAAATCGGGATTCTGCAACAACCAGTAAAGAGCGAAACCAAGCTGATCGCCCATGTACATGCTGGTCATCAAGATCGCACCCAACGGCAAGCTCAGATCCGATTCCGGCAGAAATTGGGGATCAGAACCGTGAAGGTTTAGATACGCGTCCACCACGTCAGGAGGCATACCTATCCGCTGCGCGGCCGTATGTGTGTTTTGCATTCGCTCTACAATCCGATCCATGGACTTCTCCCGCCGGCGCATAGACGGAGTCTTGAGCATGAAACTCGGCAACAGCTTGATGAGGCCTACGTTGAGTACCCGCATCTTGTATCGAAGCGCATCGTCAATCTCGTCTTGCGTGTCAATGCTGGCGAAGAGCGGCGACGCTTGCGCGTTCAAAAATGGTCGTAACATCGTCTGCGCCGGGATCGGGGTACCAATCTCCCAGATAGCCATGTGCTCGCGGGCCAAGTCATAGACCTCGTCCAGACGCCTCGTCAGTGTCTTACTCGAGTAGGCGGGCTGCAACGATTTGCGAAAATGAAAATGATCCGCACCGTCGATCGAGTGCATCGAACGCGAAACGCCATACGCCTTGTCGACGCCTTCGAAGTACTCCTTCGCCCGCAAGAACAGCCGCCCCTTGCGCTGCGCCCATCGATTCGTCTCCACACCTGCAAGCACGATCAAGTTCTGGCGGAACGGGAGCCGAAGTTCAAACACCGGACCGTACTTCTCGGCCAAAGTAGCGAACCCGGCTGGCAACCTGCCCTCTCGCAAATCGCGGTTGAACAACAAATCACGCACGGCGACGGGTGGAATCGGTTTGGTAAACGAGGGACGGCGAAGCGTGGGAGCCACGATGCTATCCGCCACCGCCGCCGCGATCGCTCGGCCAATCAGATCCATATTGCTGACGAGCCGAATCCTCCCCTCCACCTCATCGTCGATCGGAAACATCACATGGAACACGTGACAAGCGTTGACGAGACCGGTGATTATCGCGTCGCGCGGATCCGGAATCACGTCCGTGAAGATGATCGCGGTCAATCGGGCCTTAACGAACTCGCCCGCCGTGTAGACTTCTCCAGCAGCTGTGTCGCCCCGCCGACGATGCTTGCTGAAGGTGTAAAACTCTCCAGTGTGGTAGTCGAGAATCTCTTGCTCAACAAGACCGTCCAACACATCCGTGATTATCGACTCAGACCTAGGAGCAAGGCGCTCCACCCAGTAACGGGCATCCCGTTCTTCCTCTTCCTTCGCAATCTCCTGCAAGATCGGGTCGAGCAACGGATTACCGGTCTCGGTCGAATCCAAAAGAATCAGCGACTCCAGATCGGTGTCGATCCGACCGATCAACGACAGTTCAGCCAATGCCGCGCCAGCCACCGCGCAGTTCAGGTTCCAACCGGGTACCTGATGAAAGTAACCGCTCTCTTCGTTCAGAAGCACCAGCAGCAACTCTTCCGGCAGACTCAGCGCGTCCGCCGCCGGGCGAGTTACAGTTGCCGTTCCCTCAGTCGTCAATTGACCTCTCCACAAGAAAAGATACCTCAATCCTAATACTCTACGAGATTCTCGCCCTCCGCTCCTAAATCGCAGTCGCCCGTGCAACTTCCCGTCCCCTTCGCGGAGCGAGGGGGACGCGAGCAAGCGAAGCGGCGCTCGCAGGGGGTGCCCGGGGCGGAGAGGCGGCAGGGTTTCCCCCGTTAACGAGACCATTGCAAAACCTCAATGGCCGGCTCCAGCCGATCCGGGTTTCCACCGTTAACGGGGGAAATGTCCGAAGGACAAAGGGGGCGTGAGAACCGTCCGCAACGGTCCTTCTCAGGCGCTGTCTAAAACCACCGAACGCCAGCCGTGCCCACCCTTCCACACACTTCAATTTCGATAAGATTCTCCCCAGCACCCTCACCAACAGATGTAGCCTGTACCAACGAGAACAATCGCCAACCAGTCGAATGCGCTTTACGACCGTTGAAACCACGCACTTCCGATAACCGGTAAACGATATCCCCTGCGAAGCAAGACAGTTCCAATCACCCCTTGAAAACTCGAAAAATCGCAGTCACCGGCTCCGGCGGTTTCCTTGGTGGACATGTCTGCCGAGCCCTGATCCAGCGCGGACACGAGACCATTGGAGTGGTACGCAAAGGCTCCCCTCGCCAGTTACCGCCAGACCTGATCGGAGATGCCGAAACGCGAGAAGCCGACGTTCTCGACCGTGCCTCTTTGCTTGAAGCGTTTCGGGGCGTCGACGTCGTCGTCAACACCGTCAGCATCGTGCCCATCGTCGACGCACATCGCGATCTAGCAGATCGGGTGAATCTCGAAGGCGCACGCAACACGATCCAAGCTTGCGTTGATTCCAATGTCCCGAAACTCATCCACATCAGCAGCATTCATTCTTTTGGACCGTTGCGAGGAATCGTCCTCGACACCGATACGCCTCTCGCGATGAACTCACGATACGCCTACAGCGTCACGAAGGCTACCGCCCATCGAGACGCGGTTCGAGCGATGTCAGACGGGACCTTGAGCGGGTCCGTCATTTGCCCTTCAGGATTGATCGGACCGCAGGATGATCGACCTTCCATCGTGGGCAGGATGCTTCTCGACATCGCCAACAAAGATATTCCCATGCTGATACGCGAGGGATATTGGTGGACCGACGTCCGCGACGTCGCCCAAGCCGTCGCCCAAGCCGTGGATCATGAAGGCAGCGGAAACGTGTTTCTGACAGTCGGCGAACACGCGACACTTTCGCAACTCGCAAAATACTGCTCAGAGTTTCTAGGCCGCAATCTGAACCTGCCCACCGTGCCGTACGCCGTCGCGTTGGCAGGATTACCATTCATCCGGATGTACGCCAACTTCAGGAACATGTCGCCTCTTTACACCCGTGAGTCGCTTGATCTGGTCCGAGACTGTCCAGTATCAGTCGACCAAGACCCGCCGATGTCCGAATTGGGTTATCGACCGCGACCCATCCGAGAGACGATTTTCGACACGCTCGAGTGGTTCAAACAAAACGATATGCTTGCACAGGCGTGATAAATTCCACATTCGACCTAATCGTGCTGATTTGGGCGGCATTGGCCATCCCGGTTTTCATCGTCAGCATCCTCGGTTTCGATTTCATCGGACGTTTCGGCGGCAAAGCCATTGGACCCCGTATCCCATCCTCTTGGGGTTGGTTCATCATGGAAATACCCGCTCTGACTGTCCTGCCTTTTGTTTACATATCGCAGGGTAATCGACACATAGTAGCCGATGTCTTGATTTTGGCGTGGGTCGCCCACTACACGCACCGAACACTCATTTGGCCGTGGATCGTCCAACGCCGCAGCGCCCCGATAACTCTCATCACTTCATTCTCGGGATTTGGATTCAACGTCGTTAACGGATTGCTCATCGGATGGTTCCTCATCGAGATAGCCGACTACCCCGAATCATGGTTCTCCGACCCGAGGTTTTACCTAGGAGCCCTCACGTTCCTAATCGGTGCCGCACTCAACATCACCTCAGACTATCGCCTAGCAGCCCTGCGAAATGCGTCCAACGAGCGTTACATCATCCCCCAAGGCGGAGCGTTCCGATTCTTCTCAACCCCAAACCTAGTCGGCGAAATGATCCAATGGATCGGTTTCGCACTCGTGATGTGGTCCCTACCCAGCCTCGCCTTCGCAATCTGGACACTCGCAAACCTAATACCCCGCGCCCTATGGCGCCACCGATGGTACCACCAAACATTCAAAAACTACCCCAAAAACCGCCGCGCACTCCTCCCAGGCGTAATCTAAACCGTGCCCTCAACCACCACCTGCCACCCAAATCCCAACAAAACCCCGTCATTCCTACACAATTCCGGCTTGACTACTGACATTTTGCTCAGGACATTATCCTTAGTTCGAGTGGCCGCAACAATTGGTCACTTGGTCACGATTTGGAATTAGTCCTTGAGGGTCCTGCAAGGAGAAGACGGACGTTCGGATGACACAAACCCTCCACAAACTTGGAGAAAACCCTCAATTCGAAATGGATGATGGCACTGGCCTTCGAGTTGCGAAGGCGAGTTTCGAATCCGAGTCGAAGTTTTCGTGGAGCATGTTTGACGGATATGATCGCATTCGTATTCTCACCTATTCTGCCGGCGTGAGCGCCATCGTCCGATTACTCGACAAGCACGCATTCAACGACTTCGAATGCGTTTTCGGATGCGAAGGTACTCTGCGAACACTCAGGGACATTCTGGCGTTTCAGCAGGTCGCCATCAGTGACGCCCGCGCCGCGATCAAAAATCTTTCCGACGACCGACACGCGTTCATTCTTGAACGCATCCGGGAGGGTCAAGCGCGATTTCGAGTTTTGAGAAAACAGATCGCCCACGCCAAGCTGTACCTCTTGGAGGATTCCGAAACTGGCAAAAAGCGAGTCCTTCTCGGTTCCGCAAATCTATCCGAAACCGCATTCGGAGGGCGTCAATCCGAAACCTTAGTTCGTTTTGACGATGATGACCGCGCTTGGGACCACTATCTCAGCATGTACGAGGTAATCAGAGATTCGGCGTCTGACGAAATACAGTTGCCTGCTGAACGAGTCGAAAATGCGCAAATCCAGATCGACGAAGTTCCGGTGCTGAACTCGAACGATCATTCGACACTCGTGATCGATTCATCGGAAAGTACGTCGCAATCGGACGAAGTATTGCAGATCAGCGTTCCTGCTCAAATCGAGCGGATCGAAAGGATGAAGAAAGCTGTGCCACCGGTTGTGGCCAACGTTATTCCTCCACCGCGCAACGGCAAGCAACACATAACGTCCGAATTGAGACGGCGAATTGTAAAGGAGGTCAGCCAAATCCGGTCGGTGCAGTCCGATTCTGAAACTGACCACCGCGAATTGTCAATCGACAAAGATGCTCGAACCGTTCAACTCTTCGGCGAACCATTCTCGTTGGATGCGGATCCTGAAGCAGCGCGTCGAGACGCGAATATGTTGGTGGAATTCTTCGGCAACTACGAAGGCACGTTCGAAGGGGGGATGGGCGTCGAACGCCTTCAAAGAGATTACTTCATCCTATGGTCTTGGTTGTATTTCTCGCCGTTTATGTGCGATATGAGGACATTGGCCGCCCATGACGGAGACATTTTCAGGTTTCCTTCGTTCGCGATCGTTTACGGCAAACCATCTTGCGGCAAATCAAGCTTAGTCGACACGCTTATGACATCAATGTTTGGCAAAGCCTTCAACGTCGACAAGAGTCAGTTCACCAAGAGCAGACTCCGCGATATCCAGTATGCGTACAAGCGATTCCCTGCAGTGTTCGACGACATCGGTAGGCCAGCGTTCAGAAACTACGGCGAAGACATGATAAAAGACGAAACTCCGCCTTTGGTCGCCGAGCATCCATGTTTCGTGCTTTCGATGAACCAGGAATTGAAAGCATTCCCGGACCAGATCGTCAAACGAAGTTTGATGATCTACACCACCACAGCATTGCCGTCTTACAAAGAAAACCTGCGCCATGAGTTACATCTGAAGATTCAAGACGTCCGGCGTGAGCTCTCAACGCATTTCTACCGCGAATACGTGAAACGCCTACTCGCCCGTCTCGATGACGCTACGAGAATTGATGATTGGCTCAAGTTCTCCTCAACAGTCCTTGCGGAATTGATCGGTTATCTGATTGAAGACGAACCTCCCAAATGGTGCGCACCTATAAGTTGGAACGAATATGCGAACAAACGGCACGAACGGATAAAAGCGCAACTCGAACACTTGCTCCGACCTGCCACTAGGATCAAAAAGGAGGGCGACACTCCAACCGGCTGGTTATTGGAGGCCGACAAAGTGATCGTCATCGAACAGAAAGACACTTTTGGGAGACGGGAATTCGATTGGGAAAACGTTCCCTCAACCTTGATAGACGACAACGCCAGTGTAGGTGGCAGAACCGTCCTAAACCGTGATGAATTGGAGGAGTTCATCGGAACGAAATTCGATAGCGGCTTCGCAAGTGTTTTCGACAAGCTGAAGGCGCGTATCGGCGTAGCGTGAATCTAGAAACTCCTAATCCCTGAAAAGCGATGCCCATACCTGAATCTCAACTCGGCAGATGGTCCAACCACGGTGCTCAAGACGCATCGATAAGAACACACGAAGCCATCAGGCGCGTCATACACGCTTATCGTTGGCCGCAAGGTGTGACATTCGACTTCTATCTGCAAGGATCGTATAAGAATGACACGAACATCCGCGGAGACAGTGATGTCGATGTTGTTTTAGAACTGAATTCGACTTTCGAGCACGACGCGAGCAATCTTTCCCAATATGATCGATCCGCGCTGGAAGCTTCTTTCCAACCGGCCACGTACAGTTGGAATGATTTTCGACGAGATGCGTTGAAAGCGCTGGAAGCAGGATTCGGCAGCGAAATGGTAGGGCAGGGCAATAAATCCATAAAGTTGAAACCGTCACAGACTAGGCTCGCAGCAGATGTCGTGGTGTGCATGTCGCATCGGAGGTACAACAACCTTCGTACATTCGCTGAAGGAATAACCTTCTGGGCGTTACACGATAAACGTTGGATCATCAACTTCCCCAAAGAACACTACAAGAATGGAGCGTCCAAAAGCAGGCGAACCTATGATCGTTTCAAACGCACCGTCAGGATGTTCAAGAACGCCCGAAACCACCTGGAGACTTTAGGACGGATCAGCGCCGACCTTGCGCCTTCGTATTTCGTCGAGTGTCTCTTGTACAACGCTCCCGATCTGACTTTCAATAACCGTCTGGACGAAACGTATTGCTCCATTGTCAACTGGATCGGCGCGAATCGACTTGACAGTCTTGTTTGTCAAAACGAACAACAGAATCTGTTCGGTCAGTCACCCGAACAATGGTCGGTTGAGAATGCCAAGACGTTTGGCAACGAGTTAGCCTCGATGTGGAACTCGTGGCGTTGAAAGAAACCGATGCACTCATACGAGACAGACGGCAGGGACAACGTGGTGTTGGCGATACTATTGGTCAGTGTCCCGCTGACTTGGGGGTTGCACCTGGGGCTCAACGAGTTGATTCAGAACCCGCCGTGGTGGGTGAGCGCGCCATCGATGTTGGCGGTGTATTCAATCCTCCGCTGGACGTTCGACCATCATCTGTGGAAATTGCGGTTCCTCAGAAGACTCAGACTCGTCTCAGTACCGGACCTCAGCGGACCATGGGTCGGCGAAATCGAGTCTTCTTTTGACCAAGTTGACCAAGTGCACGAAGTTTCGGTATTGGTTAAACAACGATGGTCGAATATGGTTATCTCGTTTGAGGCCGAACATTCCAAATCTCACAGCATCACCGCAAACCTGCGGGTTAACGACTTGACAACCCCCGAATTGACGTACCAATACTTAAGTGAACCCAAGCCGAACGCGCCAAGCACAATGGAAATCCACCGGGGCACGGCAACCCTACTAGTGACCGAATGCGGTTTAGAAGGCGATTACTATTCGGGGCGTGGCAGGAGTGAACATGGGACGATTTCACTGCGTAGATCGAGAATCCAAGCATAAATCGCGAACTGTAACTGATCGAAACGTCACCCCGTTCAAACTGACTTCAAGCAAACTGTGGTGGGCCCGGAGGGAATCGAACCCCCGACCGATCGGTTATGAGCCGACTGCTCTAACCTCTGAGCTACGGGCCCCACGAAACCTACTCACGATTCTAATCGCAATCGGCACACGCCAACCGTCCCTTCCCCGAAGCGACCCCAACACCCGCAGGCGCGATCCCTCGCGGTCGCCCCAACAACCCAAACCACCACCCAACCCCATCCCATCCATCCCGTCCATCCATGTAAGCCCACCAACAAAATCCCACCAATCCCTGAATCCCCGCAATCCCCGGTTCAGACCACGATTTGACATTTTTGACACATCTGTATTAACATCAACACCAAGCGCCCCAAACCGGCTTTTTTCCACCGGCAAAGGCGCCCACCAAAAGAACCATCGCCGCGTCGAGAAGGAAAGCGTGCACCTTACCTTTCAAACGCAGCAATTGACAACCGAATATTGAAATCCGGTCAGCGGACCGGGGTTCAACCGAAACGCCGCGAGTGACCGTATGAGCCGCAAACACGGTGAAATCAACTTCTCGCAGCCAATCGGCGACGGAACCCGGTTCCAGCCCATTTGGTTCGGGCGAAACGCTGGCCAACACCGGTCAGGTAGAGAGATTTGCATCGGTGCGCAGATGCGGAGCAGATCGCTGGCTCCGACTAGCAAGCCATGCGGCCTCCAATCGTAGGGGCGACCCTTGTGGTCGCCCAGGCAGGGGTGCCCGTTCAAGGTCTGCGCGACTGCTCTACCTTTGACACCGAAACCCTTCCGTGACGTCGCACGGGGGCGGCTACAGCGCTAACGAGGAGACGGACCGAGCGAAGCCGGGCGGTGAACCAAATTACCCGCCCCGGTCGGTGATGGGATGGCGACGTCACCTACGCTGGAATATCGACTGAAATTCAAAACACCAATCACACGCGATCCCAACCGACGCGGCGATGATTCGAAAACAACCGTAGGGGCAACCCCCTCCTGTCCCCTTTCGCTCAGCGAAAGGGGACGCGGAGCGAAGCGAACGCAGGGGTATGCCCGGGGCGACCGGGTTTCCCCCGCTCTGAGGGGGAAATGTCCGAAGGACAAAGGGGGCGCGCAGTGTCTCCATCACCCAACCGCTCGACGGTATTTCAACGCGCCTTAAACACCTCTGCGCTAACATTCAACTGAACTATCCGAAACCCACCCGACTCGAAAGCAGACCTTCGATGGAAATCACCGATGTACGCCTAGACATGTACAAGTGGCCCCGCGAGGTGCCCATCACAAACGGCCTCTACACCTACACCCACAACCTGCTCAACATCGTCGTCGTCGAAACTGACGATCCGAACATCACCGGCATCGGACTGGCCGGCGGCATCGAAGCAAGCCCTGAAGTCGGCGAGGCATTCATCGGGCACTTCAAGAAGATGCTCGTCGGCATGGACCCGCTAGACAACGAACGCATCTGGCGAGAGATGTGGCGACCAAAACTCGTCGGCAGGCGTGGCATCAGCACTCGAATCTTGGGCGGCATCGACATCGCGTTGTGGGACATCAAAGGCAAAGTCGCAGGTCTGCCCGTCTACAAACTCCTCGGAGGCTACACCGACCGCGTCGACACCTACGTCGCCGGCGGCTACTACGAAGAAGGAAAGGGACTCAAGGAGCTCGCCGCCGAAATGGCCGAAAACGTCGAACTGGGCGCACGCGCAGTCAAGATCAAAGTCGGCGCAGTTCCCATCAACGAAGACATCGAACGTGTCAGAGTGTGCCGCGAAACCATCGGCCCCGATGTCCGACTAATGGTCGATGCCAACAACGCATACCGCCACTACGAAGCCATCGAATTCGCACGCAAAGCCGAAAAATACGACCTCTTCTGGTTCGAAGAACCCGTAGAACCCGACGACTACATCGGACAGCGCGAGATCACACGCGCCACCTCCGTACCTGTCGCAGCCGGTGAAAACGAGTACACCCGATACGGCTTCCGCGACATGATAGACCACCGAGCCGTCGACATCCTCCAACCCGATGCCCTAGTCCTCGGCGGCATCACCGAGTTCATGAAGGTCTGCGCACTCGCACAAGCCCACGATCTCGACATCGCACCCCACGGATCCCAATACGTCCACATCCACCTAGTCGCCGCCATCTCCAACGGCCTCATCCTCGAGTACTACCGCGACACCGTAGACCCCATGCACGGCAAAATCTGGCAACACGAACTCTACATCGAAGACGGCTACGTCCACGCTCCAGACCGCCCCGGCCTAGGCCTCGAACCCAAATGGAACGTCCTAGAAGAATTCCGCGTCTAACTTTCCGTCATTCCAGCGAAAGCCGGAATCCAGACGATCCGGGTTTCCCCCGCTCAGCGGGGGAAATGTGCCACGCAGAGTAACTACGGCTACGACGTGGCAGAAGGACGAAGGGGGCGCGAAGTGAACGACCAATCCACCCCTGACCTCGCCAACGGCTTAGGCTCAAACCTGAAAAACCTCCTAACAATCTTCGCCGTCGCACTCCGACTCGGACTCACATCGTTCGGAGGACCGATCGCCCACATCGGCTTCTTCCGACAGGAATACGTCGAAAACCGCAAATGGCTCTCCGAGCGCCACTTCTCAGACCTCGTAGCCCTATGCCACTTCTTGCCCGGCCCCACTAGCAGCCAAGTAGGCATAGCCGTTGGCATCACCCGTGGCGGACTGCTCGGTGGATTGTTGGCTTGGGTCGCCTTCACACTGCCATCCGCGGCGGTCCTGATCGCATTCGGTTTCGGTGTCGCCGAATTCGACACACTTTTGGAAGACGACTGGCTGCGGGGACTCAAAATCGCCGCGGTAGCCGTCGTCGCCCAAGCACTCTGGGGAATGGGAACGTCGTTAGCTCCAGACAAGGCGCGTGCGTCCGTAGCGATCACGGCAGCCATCGCCATCCTGCTGTCACCCTTCATCTTGAGCATCGTCGCAGTGATCGTCGCAGCAGGATCCCTCGGATGGTGGCGTTTCCAAAACTACGTCGACGAATCCGATACCGACACCGCGACCTATTCGATCTGGAAACCACTCGCCATCGGATGCGCCATCCTATTCGCTCTGATCTTGGTTGGACTGCCGATATTGCGACAAATCGTCGACTACGACATCCTCGGCATCTTCGACAGCTTCTTCCGTAGCGGTTCGCTGGTCTTCGGTGGCGGCCACGTCGTGCTACCGACGCTCGAATCGGAAGTCGTGGAGAACGGATGGGTAACCACCGAACAATTCATCGCCGGATACGGCGCATCGCAAGCCATCCCCGGCCCGCTCTTCACCTTCTCCGCCTACCTAGGAACCGTCATGAACGTCGGCCCGGGCGGCATCGGCGGAGCCTTGATCGCACTCATCGCTATCTTCCTCCCATCGTTTCTGCTCGTCATCGCAATCCTGCCCTTCTGGCACCGACTCAGCGAAGCGAAACGATTCCGAGCCGCACTCGTAGGCATCAATGCCGCCGTAGTAGGCATATTGGCAGCCGCACTCTTCGATCCAGTTTGGACATCTTCAATCAAAGAACCAACCGACTTCGCCCTCGCCGCCGCCGCGTTTGCACTCCTAATGTTTTGGAAGCTCCCATCATGGTTAGTCGTCATATTGAGCGCCGGTACCGGCGCCGCGCTCTCCCTGATCGCATGACACCCATCGGGGACGGGTTATCGTATAAGCAAACGAACAATTCCCATAACCACACTCTTTCAACATGAAATCCCAAAAACGAACACCACTTCGTCCGACACGCCTAGTCATCACACTGCTAAGCGCTTTCACGCTAATCGCGCTAGTCGGTTGCAGGGCGGAAATAAACGTTACCGTCAGCGAAGAAGCAGATGGTGAGATCGAGCTCATCGCCGCGGTCAGCGACACCGTACTTTCGCTGGCACAACTCGGCGGCGAAGATCCATTCGGCGATTTTCTCGATATCCCCTCTGACGAACTTCAAGCCGAAGGCCTAGAAGGCGCAAACGTTGAGTCATATTCAGAAGCCGGATACTCCGGCATCAGGATCCGCGCCGATTTCGATCCGTACGACCCGATATTCGCTGACCTCTCCGAAGACCGATCGGTCCTTGGCAACCTCACACAAGCCGTCGGAATCGGCGAGTTCAAGTTCAAGCGAACCGAAAACGACGATGGTTGGATCGTTGAACTCCATCAGACTACGGGCGCATCAATCGCCGATGGGGTAGATGCCATCGTTGGCGAAATACCATTCGACACTGGCGAAATCGATCTCCCCTTCATCTTCTCTCTTCAACTGCCCGGCAAATACACCGAACACAACGCGGATCGAGAGATAGACGGCACCCTCGTGTGGGACGCCAATCTTTTGGACGGTATCGAAGTCTACGTCGTCAGCCGCGACCCTGGACTGCAAATCGAGATCATCCCAATCATCATCACAACCATCTTCGGGATCATCTTGATAGGAATTGTCGTTTCGGTAGTAGTAAGCCGCGAAAGACGACGCCGACGCGCCGAGGAAGACGCCGCGGACAGCGCCTTGAACGCACAACGATTCGGCGCGGATAGTAGCATGTAATTGTGAGGATGCCGAGCGGAAGAGGACGATGCGATCAATTCGATTACGACGCGTCGTAAGGAGCAATCGAAGCATGGAATCTGTCTTCAAAGCAGCAGTTGAGGAGTTGGATGGCGACAAACCGATGGTCGTTGCGACCGTCGTTCGTACCTCCGGCTCAACACCGCAGAAATCCGGTGCAAAACTCCTTGTCCGTCAAGACGGCAGCGGCGTCGGAACGTTGGGCGGCGGTTGTGTTGAAGGCGACATCTGGTTCGCCGCTCAGGAACTCCTTAAACGCGGCGGCGACGCCGAGTTGCGGGACTACCAACTGAACGAAGACCTCGCCGCGCAAGACGGCCTCGTTTGCGGCGGAACTATGTACTTCCTCATCGATCCCGTACGCGAAGCCGATCCGTACAAAGGCTTCGCCGCGCAAGCAGTTGAAGCCTATGCCGGCGGTCCGCCAATGGCAATTGTCAACGTCACGGCAGCACCCACCGGCTCAAGCGTTGTCGTCGGAGCCAAGATGTTGGTACGCGAGAACGGCGACACTCAAGGCGGACTCGGTGACGAAGTCCTCGAAGCTTTGACCGTCACCAAAGCCCGCGATCTAATGGCGATGGGCAAGAACGACTACCTCTA
This sequence comes from Dehalococcoidia bacterium, assembly GCA_965203505.1. GTDB lineage: Bacteria > Chloroflexota > Dehalococcoidia > Lucifugimonadales > Lucifugimonadaceae > Bin127. Next base: position 1,646,292 of record OZ241880.1, on the reverse strand, counting down.
CCTCGACGACGGCACCGAGTGCTACATCGAGGCGTACACCACTCCCCCAACACTCGTACTGATCGGAGGCGGACACGTCAGCAAAGCCATCGCACCGATCGCCAAAAGTGTCGGTTTCCGAATCTTCGTGTTCGATGACCGTGAGCAGTTCTCAAATCCCGAACGCTTTCCCGAGGCAGACATCACAATGGTCGGCGATTACGGAGATGGCTTCGACAAGCTGCCGGTAAATGCCAACTCATTCGTCGTGGTTGCATCTCGCGGGCATCAGTTCGATGACGCGGCGGTGTCTGGCGCACTGCGAACACCCGCTAGTTACGTCGGGTTGCTCGGCAGCAAGCGCAAGACGATCCTCATCTATGAGGACCTCATCCGCAACGGATTCGATCCCGAACAACTCCGACGCATCAACGCACCAATCGGTCTCGATATTGGCGGTCGCACACCCGAAGAGATCGCATTAAGCGTTATGTCTGAGATCGTCGCGTTCCGACTCGGCGGTAACGGTGGCAGCATGAAACTGCAAGAACGATTGCTAGACAAGGCGATCGAACGCGCCACCAAACGCCAATCCGCCGACCACGCCATGGCGGCAGGCGGGTAATCAGGCTCTTACCTGAACCGCCCGATTGCAACCAATCGATGGGTGCCGAGGCCATACTTCTCGCAGCCGGCGAATCGTCCCGAATGGGCAAACCCAAAGCCTTGCTCGATTGGTTCGGCACCCCTCTAGTCGTCGCACAGGCACATTCGCTGCTGAACGGCGGTGCCGACCAGGTGACCGTAGTCACCGGCGCGCACCACGACCAGATCCTCAATGTCGTTGCGGACATCCCCAACGTGACGGTCGTCAACAACGCTGAATGGGCATCTGGCAAAACCACATCGATCAAAACGGGGTTGACGACACTGAGCTACGAATGCGACACAATCGTTCTCCTGGCCGTCGACCAACCACGACCGGCGTGGGTGATCGATCGGGCGCTCAATTCGCACATCAAATCCGGTTGCGATGTCACCTCACCCCGGTACAGCGGGCACGGTGGCCATCCTCTGATATTTGACATCTCGTTGCTCGATCAACTTTCGAACATAAGCGAAGAACGCGAAGGCGTCCGAGAGGTAATGAAGCGATACGAAAACACGATGAACCGCGCTTATTTTGACAATCGGGTCATCCGATTGGACCTCAACACCCCGCAAGACTACCAAGCCGCTCTGACACAATACTCTGCGTTAGCCGAGGCGCCTTAAGGAAACGATGATCACATGGCCACCGACCTAAAAGCGGCACGGGATTACCTCAGCAACACTGGCATCGCCGGATGGTTGACCCGCGATTACCGATACACGAACCCCATCTTCTTCGCTGCGCTCGGTTATACACCGCCAAACCTCACACGACCCGCATGGTTGTGGGTCCCCGATGAAGGCGATCCGCGAATCCTCGCGCACGACGTCGATGTAAACCGTTTCGACCCTGAAATCTTCGCCATCACGGCATACGGCAGTAGAGACACGATGGTGACGGAACTCAAATCGATGCTGCCAAGCCACGGCAAAGTAGCAATGGACTACTCGCCAATGTACGAATTACCCAGAGTAGCTCGTGTAGACGCGGGTTCCGTCGAGCTGATTCGATCTTTTGGTTTGGATGTGGTGCCATCTGCCGACGTGTCGCAATACGCGACCGAGCGCTGGAATGACGCTCAGCTAGCATCACATCGTTACGCCATGTCCGAAATCGTCAACTCAATGCATGAAGCCTTCAACTTCATCAGCGAGAACGTCCGTTGGAAAATCTCGGAACACGATGTCGCGGAGTTCATACGCGGACGATTCGATCGTGCAGGTCTCGTGACAGATGAAGGGCCAGTAGTTGCGTTCGATTCGAACTCTTCAGACCCGCACTACGATCCTGCGCCGGAGGACTCGGCGATCATCCGACGCGACGGCTGGCTACTGATCGACGCATGGGCGAAACCCACATCCATTGAACCGTTCACTTCAGACAGAATCAACGACGGCAGCGAACCGGTTTATGCGGACATCACTTGGATGGCGAAGATAGGAACTCCTCCTACCTCTGACCACCTGAGAGTCTTCGATTCCGTTCGACGAGCTCGAGATTCAGCGTACGAGTTTCTGAGAGACCGGCATCGGAACGGCGAAGCAACGCAGGGATGGCAAGTTGACCGCGTAGCACGTGATTCGATCACAAACGACGGATATGGCAAATGGTTTGTCCACCGACTCGGCCATAGCATCGGACCCGAAGTTCATTCGAACGCGGTCAATCTGGACGATTGGGAAACCCACGACACGCGCCAACTCATCCCGGGCATCTGCACATCGGTCGAACCCGGAATATATCTGCCAGAATTCGGAGTTCGCTCGGAGATGGACATATTCGTAAGCGACACCGATGTTGAAATCACGGGCGAAATCCAAGAACGAATCCACCAGATATCGACCTGACTGATCGGGAACGCAAATAGCGGGGTGATCCGCGTCGAATTGACGTAACGTTAGGCGATGGATCGGTCTAAATCCCAATCGGCGACACGAAGGTGCCGGTTCCCGTTCAAAACGCCAAAACCCTTCGCCGCCTTAGAGTACCCCGCATTTCGGTCTCTTTGGTTCAGCGCGAACTTTGTCGCGCTAGGCATATGGGCCGAACGATTAGCCGTCGGATGGCTCGTACTCGAGCAGACAGACTCCGTCCTGCTGTCTGCCGCCACGTTCGCCGCCGGGTCTGCGCCGGGCATCATCGCCGCCCCCATTGGCGGCGCCGTCGCCGATCGATTCCCCCGAAACCGACTTCTGCCTTTGACAGCACTAATCAGGGCAACCTCGATGCTGTCAATCGCGCTCATTGCGTTGAACGGATTTTCCAATCCATGGCCGATATTCGTGATCGTCGCGTTCGAAGGCGTTGTCAACTCCTTCGATATGCCTGCCAAGCAGGGCCTTATCACCGACATCGTGCCGCGCGAAGCCCGAATGAACGCCATTTCAGTTCATTCAGTAGGCACTAGAGCCGTTTCTGCCGCCGGTGCGCTCGCCAGCGGAATTATCGCAGAGTTCGTCGGAATCCCAGCCGCCCTATTCGCCGCCGCCGGATCGGTATTGGTCGGTGGCATCGTCGTACTTTTCGTACCGACAATTCAGACCTCCGTCCGTCAAACGGGAGCATCCGCGGCGCGTATCTTCAAGGACGCGATCATCGGCATCAGATCGATGATGCGAATTCCAGCGGTGTCCACTCTTCTATGGATGGCGATAGTGGTCGAGATATTCGGCTTCGCCTACGACTCGGTCATGCCAGCCATGGCTCGCGACGAGTTGAAGGTCGCAGAATCGGGCCTCGGCACATTGAGGTTCGCCGCCGGGTTGGGTGCGGTCGCAGGAGCAATCGCGCTGACATTCCTCGGCGATTTCAGCCGGAAAGGACCATTACTCCTAGGCATTGCGATGGGCTACGGCCTAGGCCTCATGGGGGTGGCAGCCAGCCCAAATCTGATCACGGCGCTGTTGCTAGTCACGATGGTTGGAGCCGCCGCGTCGATGTTCGACGCTATGGAGTGGACCCTGCTTCAAGCAAACGTACCAAATCGTCTGCGCGGTCGTGCAATAGGCGGGTGGGTATTCGCAATCGGCTTCGGATGGGTCGGTCACCTAGCGATGGGCGCAGTCGGCGATGCGTTCGGCGTACGTTGGGCGATTGGTGGAGCCGGGTTGATCGTCGCGGCTACGAGCCTGATCGCGCTGGCGATTTCACCGGTGTTGAGGCGGGCGTAACGAACGTTGGAACGCACCTTGCCCGTTGTCGGGTGTGTCAAGACAACATCTGGATAATGACTTTCTTGGCTTCCGCAGGTAAGTGAGCGTTCCGGGGATTCTGGTTGCGGAAAATCCCCTTTTTTGGCCCGATTCGTGGATCCAGCGCCGCATTCCATCTCCAACGTTGCCTCAGGACGACTGCGATGGCCTCTCGGTTGCGCACCTTTTTGAGAACGTGCTTCTTGACGAACATCTTTGCCAACAAAGTGGATTCTAGTCTGTCGGAAAGTTCTGCTACGCCATCCCCTTTGACGCTAGGATAGGGAACCAATTGGATGACAGCGGTCGCAGATGCGATTTTGGCTTGGGCTGCGTGAGGGGTAACTGTTTCGCTTGTCAGACCATCGATTACGTCCTTAAATTTCTTCTTCCAATATTTCGAACCGGGATGCCCAGCGAATTCTGGGTTCAAGAAATCGAACTTAACTGGTTGGATTTGCTTCAGATTTCTTTTCATTGCTTCACGAAAGTCGGGGCGTTGAAAATCCCACCAATAATCGATCGGTTGGTGGCCAGGATTCAACGTCAGTATGTAAACCTTGGCATTGCGCAAATCGCCTAAGTATGGTGTCGGTATCCGGCCGAAGTGCAATCGCTTGTCACCCGTATTTCCGGGTGCATGACCGCCCAACGCAGCAGCACGAATAGCGGTCAAGCCGCACAAATCGCGCGACCATTTCGAACACTTGATGGTGAGATGATCATGGGGCAGACAGTAAGGAGGGTCTGCATCAATATCGATTTTCCCCCATTCCTCCCATATAGCCATGCTGACCTTCTTTCCAGCTAGCCTTTCTATCTTCTAGCGCGCCCCGCAAGCCTGTAAACACGCCTGCATGTGACCCCGCGACTCCGCCGCGATAGTGCAACACTGCTCCATGCTGTACTCCTTAGCGCCGATCACCTCTAGGTTCAGCGCACCATCATACCCATGCTCGTGCAACACCCTTACGAAACCAAGGAGATCGATGTCCCCACGACCGTTTGCTTGATTCTCCGGTGCGCCAGGACCCGACTGCATGCCTTTGCAATCGCGGATGTGGACGTGTTTCACGCGGGACATGACTGCGGCGATTGCCTCGGCCGGGTTCTCCCCTGCTCGATGAATGTGTGATGGATCCATGTCGATGCCAAACGCGGGTGAATCGATCGCTTCCATCACGCGAAGGGTTGTTGGCGTGTTGTAAATGCTGGCTCCGACGTGCGCTTTCACGCATGTCGTGACACCATGCTCTTCACCAATCTTCGCCATTTCCGAGAGCGAACTGATTGAGGCTTTCAGACTTTCCTCATCGTCCGATGTACCACCGGGGCCGGTGTTGACTACTGGGATACCCAGTGCTGACGCAGCGCGGCAAGCGCGTTCCATAACGTCGGGATCTCGCCGCGGCTGCTCGATCGCCAGCAGTTCAAGACCGAACTCCTGCGAAAGGTCGAGGATTTCGGGCACCAGTTCTTCCCAACGATCCAGCACCAAGTGCTCGCTCATGCCATCAATTGCAGACAACTCGATACCGTCGTAACCTGCCATGGCGATCCCGCGAAATGCATCGGCCATACTGTGACCGCCAAAAAGCACAGAGTTTGCTCCAAGTTTCATCATCAATTCCCTTTGATATCGACGACCGTACCGCGTTCCCACGATTCAATCGCCGCTTCGATTATCAGTTGTGACTTCAACGCGTCTTCTCCGGATCCGTCGATATCGGCCGGGTCCGCACCTTCGATGTTTTGGTCGATCCAACGTGTGATCCGGCTTTCAAACGTCTCGCCGAAACTCATCATGCCGCCCAAGTATGAGAATCGTTCGACCTGCTGAGAACGTCTCGGATAAAACTCCAACTGCTCGCACGCCTCCAAAATCACGAATCTAGCCTCTGAACCGACCACTTCTAGTCTTTCCAAGCCATAACTTCCACCAGCGTCGTAACTGCCGGTCAAATGACCAATGACGCCGTTTTCGAACTGCATGTTGACTTGGACGTTAGACCAAATCTTCCGTCCTTTTCCACGTTTGAAGAACGCTTGAACCCTCTTGACATCACCACAGAAGTACTGCATCACATCAATTGAATGGGGATGTAACGCTCGCATGTGGAAGTACGGCGAACTCTCGTTGGGATTGTTGATCCACATCGTCATGTTGACGATGTTCAATTCACCTAGACGACCTGCATCAACCCACTCTCTGGCGCGAACCGCTGCGGGCGTGAAGCGATGGTTCAGATTAATTCCGTACCGGAGGCCCTTCTCTTTGGCGAGCGCTACCATCTCGCGAGCTTCCGGGATCCGGTTGGAGATCGGCTTCTCACCCAACACCGGTATGCCGGCACTGAGAAGCGTCATCGTCGGCTCGTAGTGATCACCACCGTTTTCCACACCTGCCGTGCAGACGCTGGCGATGTCGATCTCCTGGGCTTCAATCATTTCGTCTACTGACGAGAATGATCCGCAGCCGTAGCGATTCGCCGCTAAGCCTGCTTTGTCTGGCAACGCGTCGCACACGGCGACTAATTCGCAACGATCATCTGCGGCGTAGATATCTGCATGTCGAGTACCAATACCCCCGAGCCCCACGACTGCAACCTTCAGCGTCAAATTCAGTTCCTCCTAGGACATTCGCGAATACGCACGCTACCGAGATTTCGCCTGCAACCGTCTCGCAGTCGATGAATCGCCGATGTACAGCGTGTCGTATGCCTGCTGCGACGATTTGAACGCTCCGATTCCTTCGTGGCCATGCCAATCGCCTTGGTGATGGATCGGATTTTCGAGTCCGGTTTCGCGTTCGCGTTTTGCTATCCAACTCTCCATCCTGCCAGTCAAACTTTCCACTACGTCAGGGTGTGCCTCTGCGACGTCCATTGTTTCCAACGGGTCTTCGACAAGGTTGTAGAGCTCCACCGGCGGTTTGAAGTGGAAATCCGGTTCCAGCGCTCGGATCAGCTTCCATTGCGGCGTGCGCCAGCCATGTTTCCTCATCCAAGTGCATTCTGTGATGTATATCTCGGATTCGTGCGATGCGACCTCTCCCCTAACCATTCCCATAAGACTCCGCCCATCGAAATCGATGTCGCTCTCAATCCCTGCCAACTCCAAGAGAGTCGGCATTAAATCCTTGTGCTGGTTGTAGCCGCCTATCCGTAATCCGGCAGGCACTTTGGACGGATGTCGAATGATCAGAGGGACGTGCAGGTTGGAATCGTACAGACCGTGGTGGTCGAAGAAACACTCGTGCTCGTAAAGAGTCTCCCCGTGATCAGAGTTCAATACGATGATCGTGTCGTCGAGTAATCCTCGCGATTCAAGATTTGTCAGGATCGTTTTGATCGCCGCATCCATGTAAGCGATGGCTCCGTCATACTGCGCGATCACGTAGTCCTTGTCGGTAATTCCGGGAGGCATCCAACTTGCCAAGAAATCACGGAAAGGTTTGAAAGAAAACACAGGTTCCATCGAATTGTTCGACGAATCAAACTCGTCTCCGTGATAGAACATCCGCTCAAACGGTTCCGGTGGCAAGTACGGTGCGTGCGGATCCATGTGGCGCAGCAGCACGAAGAAAGGCTCATCTGCTTCGCAGAGTCGATCCAATTCCGGCAGAAAAACTCGGTTAAGGTCTTGCGCCTTGTCGCTCCGACCTTCCTCCCACGATCCCCATGCCTTGTAATCCAGATAGGTGTCGAAGCCTCTCGAACTCGGATTACCGCTTAAACCGACGCATGCCGTGTTGTACCCTTCGCCCTTCAACAACTCCGACAGCATCGTCACTTCGGACCTCACGGGGCCTTGGTGCCGAAGCGCAACGACTTGCGACGAGAATACGTCTAGACCGCTCATCATAGAGGTGTAGCCACTCGTTGTCGGTATGTGAGCGCTGAAGGTGTTTTCGAAAAGCGCTCCTTGTGCGGCCAACTGGTCGATGTGAGGAGATGTGAGACGCGGGTATCCGTAGCAACTCAGATTCGGCGCTCTCAGCGAATCGACACCGATGATCAGAATGTTTGGTCTTCGACCCGATCCGTCGGGATTCATGTTTGGCATCTCATTTGGGACCCCTGATAGCTATCCATTCGCAATCCAACAGGCCGGCACATCGATCTCAGGCAGTTCGGGCGAAAATAGTAACATGCAAGCCGCGCGTCACATGTCTCTAGGGATCTCGGTGTTCACCACTTTCGCCGAGGGTTTTACGATTTCGACCTGTAACAATTCGACTACAGATGAGAACGCCACATGACCAAAAGACGACTTCCCGATAACGTAGTCCCAAGTGGAGGATCATTGAATTTCACCACCGATACTATTCCTGAACCGTTCGAGATGGAGCACCAACTGGCTAAAGGTCGGTGGGGAGTGTTGCACGTATTTGAAGGTCTCGTGCAATACGTTGAGCTCGACACAGGTTTGGATGTAGACATCATTGCGCCCGACTTGGTCGTGATTCCTCCAGAGGAAGCTCACTACGTCAACGTGTCCGATCCCGTCCTATGCCGCGTGGACTTCTTTCGCGAACTGTCAGCTGAAACCGAGATTAGGACTCCCGGCAGCTACGCGGATGATGCAGTGCGGCAGAGTCTTGAGCGTTGCGAATCATATGGCGAAATTGGTGAAGTGTTTTACGAGTCGTTCCTCAATGCCTCCCAAGAAATTCCGCAACACTTCGAAAACACTGAGTTCATTCGGCAAAGAACGGTACTCCGGGATTCGGTCAAGATGATGGTCGAACATGACGTCGCGGAACCAGATATGCGCACGATGCTCAAGCGGCTTGGCGAAACACACAACCGAGAGAATCGCAACATCCCTCCGTTCCTTTACGAATTGTGGCTTGACAGCATATGCGCTACTGTCAGCCTCTTAGATCCCGAATGGGATAAAGACCTTGATCGGCTGTGGCGCGTCCGCCTACGGCCGGGAATTCAGATGATTACCGCGGCATATTAATGCGGTCTTCGGGCGCTCTAGACGCCCAAATGAACTATCCGATGCGAGTGCAAACTAGATGAGCACTTCCGCACCAACGCGCTTTGCGATTCCAACGATGTCGTCGTATTGCGACTGAAGTATTGGCACACCGTTGGCTTTACGGTCTCGCGTCGCTTCTTCCTCCGGGTCACCTGCAACCAACACACGATCGGCACCGGGCTCGGTCGGAGATTCATGGAGCGCTTGGATCATTTCGTCCATCATCTCCTTGAATGCGTCAACCGGACGGAACGCAGCGATGTCGATCGCCATTGCGAACGACATGTTCCTGCCGCCACCGATGAACGAACTGTAACCACCGCCGGAAAGCACGCCGCAGAGGATGTCCACCATCATCGCCAGGCCGTAGCCTTTGTGAGCGCCCTGTTCGCGGGTGTTGCCCAGCGGGTTTTGCGCCCAGTTCTCGCCGCGGTCGCCGGGAGGGTCCGTGACTGCGTCGCCTTCCGCGTCGACCGCCCATCCCGCCGGTATCGGCACGCCCAGGCGACGTGCTAATCCGATCTTGCCACTTGCAACGGTCGAAGTCGCCATGTCGAGCACGAAATCGGTCTCCTCACCCGCCGGTGCAGCAAACCCAATCGGGTTCGTGCCAAGCATCGCCTTTCTGCCTAACGCTGGCCTGACCGCAGGCCCTGCGTTCGTCATAGCAATGCCAATCATGTCTCGATCGAGCGCCAGCATTGCGTAGTAAGCGACCATTCCGACGTGGTGTCCATCGCGGATCGTAGACATCCCTACGCCGTGCTCGGCTGCCTTGTCCATCGCCATCTCCATGCCGACGTGCGCAGCAGGATGACCGAGACCCCAACCGCAACTCAGCAGGACCGTGGTGTCTGATTCCGAGATGACTTTGATCTCCTGAGGCGACTTAAACGTTCCGTCCATGATCGATTCGGTGTATCTCACTACGTTGGTTGCGCCGTGCGTGTCGACACCCCGCAGGCTCGCGAGCGTTAAAGCGTCAGCGGTTATGTCCGCGTAGCGCGTAGGCGTACCAACCGCTTGGAAAATCGCCGACACTTGCTGACGCAGCGGTTCCGCAGGTACACGTACCGCGTTGTCATCCGGGATCTTTAGGAAATCGAGAGCCATTGAGCAACTCCTTAACGGATGCAACTTTATTTCAGTGGCAGTCCAACGCCGCGTTCGCGGGCAAGTTCGACGATTCTCTCACACGCCGCAATGTCCTCGAGCGCAAGACCCTGCGATTCAAACAGCGTAATTTGGTCGTCGGCGTCACGACCTGAAATCCTACCGCCAACGATGTCGTGGATCGGCACCGCCAAGTCCCACGAGAATCGTCCGACTTCAGCGGCGCGCATCAATTCGCCACACTCGATCTTCGCTTGCTCAACGTCGTCGACGGCGATGATGTCGCATGCCGTCACCGCCCTCGTATCGATCTCTCGCTTCAACCATGAGTTATTACCCGCGGCGTTGATGTGGGTGCCCGGCTTCAACCACTCACCTAGCAGAACAGGTTCTTGGGAGTTGGTAATGGTGGCGATCACATCCGCATCGGCCGCTTCTTCACCGCTGGCCACGGCAGTGACGTCGATACTCAATGCGTCAGACATCCGCTCTGCGTAACTGTTTCGATTCTCCTCCGAGCGGCTGTAAACCTTCGCGTTTTTGATATCGCGGACGTGAGCGATCGCCGCAAGTTGCGTCTCGGCCTGATATCCCGAACCGATAATGCCTACGGTCGATGCATCCTCCCTAGCCATGTACTTGGTCGCGACGCCAGAAGCAGCTCCAGTCCGCACCTGGCCCATACGATTTGCCTCGATCACTCCTGCCAACGAGTTAGCCGACGTGTCATACAGCAACACGTGAAAATTGATGCCGCCACGTCCGCCAGCGTATGACTTCAATCCTGCAATTTCGTGACCGGGCCACGAGGCAAACATCACGTTGTATGCACCGGAGCTTGTCGGTACGCGGCGGCGTGACTCGTTGTGGGCTTCACCGTTCGATCTCGCAATGAACGCCTGCTCGACGGCTTCAACTGCGACGTCCATTGTGAACAGTGATTCGACCTGTGCTTCGGTTATGTAAAGAGGTGTCGTCATTTCTTCTCCGGTTATTGTGCCTCTTCGTTACTCGGTTCATATTCGTGTGCGTACATGTGATTGAGTGGTCCATGTCCACCCCCGATGGGAGTGGCATTCGCCATCGCGTTCCAGACGTAGCGTTGCGCCGAATCTACAGCCTGGGTCAGATTAAGCCCATGAGCCAAATGCGCGGCGATTGCCGATGCGAACGTGCAACCGGTACCATGGTTGCTTGTGGTGTCAATACGTAGCGATGTAAAACGATTTACGCCGTCTCTTGTCACCAGAACATCGGTAACGCGCCCGCTCCCATCATCGAGGTGCCCGCCCTTCACGACCGCGGCGTCCGCGCCCAACGAAACTAACTCTCCGCCCACCAACTCCATGTCATCCACCGATTCGATCTCGATTCCCGTAAGCACCTCGGCTTCTGGGATATTAGGTGTGATCACCGTCGCGATAGGGACCAGTCGTCCTTTGACGCTCTCGACCGCATCATCCTGCAAAAGCTGAGCACCGGTTGCCGCAACCATCACTGGATCCACCACCAAAGGTGACAGTTCCAACCGCTGGATTGCTTCGGCGACACATTCGACAATCTCCGCAGATGACAACATGCCGGTCTTGACTACATCAACGCAAATATCAGACACGACTGCATCGATTTGATCGCTGATGACCTCGATCGGCACTTCCGCGACCGCAGTCACGCCCAAGGTGTTTTGCGCCGTAATTGCGGTGACTGCGCTGGTCCCGAAAACTCCCAACGCCGCAAACGTCTTCAAATCCGCCTGAATGCCTGCTCCGCCTCCGGAATCGGACCCGGCGATGGTCAAGGCGCGAGGTGGTGGTGCGATGCTCATTTCCATATAGAATACGCAAGCGGAATGGCGGATGCACACAAAAACGATCTCTCAAAGGTTGAAGCTCTAGTCTTCGATGTCTTCGGAACGGTCGTCAATTGGCGAGATTCGATAATCCGCGAGGTGACACAGGCTGCGGCCGACCATGGGATACATGAAGCCGATTGGGGTCGCTTCGCTGACGAGTGGCGTGCGTGGTACGGCAAATCGACGAGAGAGCTCAGTCGTGGCGACGGCCCGTGGCGACTGGTAGACAACATCCACCGCGAAAAGCTCGATGTTCTGCTCGCAGAATACGGTTTGGCGGACGTGATGAGCGAAGATGCGAAGGTCCACCTTAACCGAGCGTGGCACCGCCTCGACGGTTGGCCCGATTCACCGTCTGGTTTGAGACGCCTCAAATCGAAATTCATCATCGCCACCGCGTCGAACGGCAACCTCGCGTTGCTGGTCAACATGGCAAAACACGCAGACCTACCTTGGGACGCTGTGATGTCGCCAGACGTATACGGCGCTTACAAGCCATCGCCGCAGGTTTATCAGAATGCTTCCAAGCTCCTAGGACTGAACACTAACCAGGTGATGATGGTTGCGGCTCACACCGGTGACTTGGAGGCATCGGCAAAGGAAGGTCTTGCAACTGCCTTCGTCCATCGGCCCATGGAACATGGACCGGACAAACCCGTTCAGATGCCCGATACCTCCGCATTCGATATCACAGCCACAGATTTCAACGATTTGGCAGATCAACTGGGATGTGGCTGATCCAACCTCACTATCTGCCGTCGACGATTACAACAATCACCAAAGGAAACTGACTAATGCCTTGGACATTCGAAGATGCCGCGCCGATGATTGGCACTATCACCGAGGGCAACTGCTGGACTGGCACGCACATGCTTTACAGCAACGTCGCGCTCAACCGCATCATGCGCTTGGATGTGAAATCCGGTCTGGTGGACGTGTTCGCCGAGAACACCGAAGGTACCAACGGCCTAAACTACGACGCCGACGGCAACCTTTATGGCTGCGCGGGCGACGGTCGGAGAGTCGTCAAATTCAACGACGATGGCAGCTTTGAGACCGTCGTAGACAGCGTGGATGGTCTGCGATTGAACAGTCCCAACGACCTCGCAATCACACCGTCTGGCGCGATCTATTTTTCGGACCGCGTGGGCGATTCGAATCCTGAAGTCGGTATCACCTACTCTGCGATCATCTCAGCGGAGCAGGACGAGGACGGCAATTGGGTGTGCACGCGGCGCACGTTCGACACCACACAACCGAATGGCCTCGTATTCTCGAAGGACTACAAGACGCTATACGTTGCCCAAAGCGATTTCCGCGCCAGTGAAAGCCGCGATTTGCGCGCCTACCCGGTGAACGATGACGGTTCACTCGGAGAGGTCAAGATCATTCACGACTTTGGTCCGCATCGCGGCATCGACGGCATGACGCTGGCATCAGATGGAAGCATCGTCGCTTGCACCGGTTGGGAGATTTCTGGTCCCGGAGGAAATGTGACCCATTTCGACCCAGACGGCATGGTCATCGAGCAGCATCCTGTCGTCGCGCAGCGCCCAACCAACTGTACCTTCGCCGATGGCGATCTCTACGTCTCGTCCATCGAAGGCCATACTTTGGTGGCGAGGGACACTGGATTGACGGGTTACCTGCTCTACCCGCAGTGATATTGCCGTCATTCCGGCGAAAGCCGGAATCCGGAGGGACAACCCTCGTTGTTGCCCTATGACACCCCATCGCAACGATCTCGGCGAAATGAAAAGACGGTAAGAAATGAACGACTCTTGGGAATGGGAACTGATTGCGAAGCACGATTCGCTCACCGAAGGTCCAACGTGGGACGGTAGCGGACTGCTCTACAACGAATGCTACGCATCGACCACGTATCGCTGGGACCCGAAATCTGGCGAGAGCGTAGTTTGGCGGAGCGATACCGGTCAAGCCAACGGGATGAAGTTCGACCGATCAGGACGCCTGTTCGCGTGTGAAGGTGGAGCGAACCGGGTGGTCGAAATCAACGCTTCAGATCCTGCATCAGGTCCGAGTGTCATCGCCGACAATCTCGACGGCGCGAATATCAACATGCCCAACGACCTCGACATCGACGGTTCAGGCCGCATCTACTTCTCCGATCCCAACTACTCCGATAAACCCAACAACCTCCCGCACGAATCGGTCTACCTCGCAGAACACATCTTCGGTGGAAACTGGACCGTCAAGCGCGTCACGTTCGACACCAACCGACCCAATGGCGTCCTTTTGTCAGCCGATCAATCAGTCCTCTATGTTGCCGAGAGCCCGATATTGCCTGACTTGCGACGTCAATTCCGTTCATATCTTGTAAAGCCCGATGGCACGTTGGGAGACAAAACCGTCCTGTTCGATTTCGGTGCAGGGCGCGGCATCGACGGCATGGCGCTAACCACCGACGGCCAAATCCTAGCGACCGCAGGGTCAAGCTCGGCGGGACCCGGCTCCGCCATCTACGTCTTCGAAGCTGACGGACTAGTCCGAGCCACCCACCGCACACCAGCCGACAGCCCCACCAACTGCACCTTCGGCGGCCCCGGCCTCAACATCCTCTACGTCACCTTCGCCACTGGCCACGTCTACCAAGTCAAGAACACTGGCATGACCGGGCATCTGGCCTATCCTAGGCGGATGTTTTGACAATTTGCTTCAGGATTATTCGGTGCCGTTATTCACTGTTGAGATCGGTTGATAGATTTCAAGGTCGCGCATCGGATCGACACCCAATGGCAGTTTTCCGCTGAGGTCAACCAAGACGCGGTGGCTGAGCGGGGCCCTATCGTTCACCTGTGCCACCTTAGCCTTTACATCCCCAACTTGCCAAGCATGATCGCTTTGGAATACGTCGACTAGGTACCTAGGCAACCAACCGATGAAGTAATGATCTGCGGTTTTCACTCCCAACCCATGCAGTGTTACAGGATTGTTCAGTTCGAACACAATTTCGAGCTTTTCGCCTCGTTCAAGCGACCCGGCACGTTGGATCGAATGATCATTGGTGTACCTCAAGCCATGCAAGACAAAACGGGTCTCAAATCGGCCATCGCAGTCCGGCTCGATTTCGGGAAAAACCTCAAATCGATCGGCGACACTATGCCCCCCAGATACGGCGAGTTCATCAACCAGATCAGCGTGTTCGGGAGATAAACCAAGCCAACTGAGATACTCCGGGCGATCGGGTCGACCCGGGTTCATGGCGCGGTAACGGAACGCCGGGAACACCATACCAGCACGATAGGTTTTATCGAGATCAGGAAACCCCGGAATCGGAATCACGAACGGCTGTCCACGTCGTCTGAGCTCTTCGACGCCACGAATGTACTCGAATTCGTATTCGGGTGGCTCAGTTTCGCGCCTCGCCAGACGACCAATTGGGAACCAACCGCGGCTTTCGGCATCTTGCCATGCTAGATAGAGATTTGACATCAAACGTTTCTCGTCAGTTCAGCTTTGCTCGTAACCAAGACTTGATACGCGAAGTCTCTAGCAACATCCGACATAAATTGGGAAGGTACTCTGTCTACTATGGTACGGAACTCTGAATCGTCCACACCTCGAATGCGTTCCAACGTGTGACGCGTGTCATCGGGCCATCGGTTGCACAGCCATTGCGCGAGCACCAGTGGGGCCGGAGCGCGTTCATCGGATTCCGACAAGTACACACCCCCTCTGCCTTTTTTGATATACTCCAAAATCCCATCGGCTTCCAAAATCCGCATTCGTCGTGAATCTCTCATCGCGCCCCAGCGAAGAAGCGTGGTCAAACGAAGGGGCAACACCGATGTGGATTTCGCCATCCTTTGTTCCGTACTCAAGCATCCAGTTCTCGTGGTGCCGATCTACGTTGCCGATCAATCCGTCCAATAGTGCCAAAGATGCCATCTCTTGCATGATCACCTGATTTTGCTTTAACGAGATCGGGCCTGCATCGTAAGCGAAATCTTTAACCGCGTCGATAATGTTCTGGACGCTATGCTGGTGTTGACGAAAACGAGCCTCTGGGCTCAAATCGTAGTTCTCAATGCAACCGGATAGAACCTCGTTACCCGCCGCGACGAACCTAAAGTCGCTGACATCCACGTCTACCCAATCGATTTCGTCACCGAAACTCGAGCTTTTTCCCGTCAACTCGCGGTTTATCCGTAGGTAATTGTGGATCTCATACCAGTTGGTTGGATCGAAGGATTCGCAGATCGTGACTAGCTCGTCTTCGTAGTCCGCAAGTTCTACTCGAGCGCAATTGACCCCGATGAGGCTGCCGACTTCATAGGCCACTTTTTCAGCCCAGTGTTCGCCGTTGTTAGGCCTCGGGAATTTCAGTAGCCAGAGTTTTGGTGAATCCTCAATGGAAATCCAAAACTTGCGTCTGGTACCGCGAGATTCGACGCGCAGGTACTCGATCTCAGGCCACGCAGGTATGCGGTGAACTTTGTATCCTCGCGCGGAACTCGCTTCACTTATAAAACTCATCCGTCCAAGCCGTGCTGACATCAAAGTCTTGCGGAATGAGGTCGCGGCTCTTCATGTAGTCACCAACCGATTCCCATTGTCCCTCTGACAGTGTGCCGAACTTGCCGTCTTCGCTGTCTAGCCATGCGGGGATGAGGAGTGGGATGCCTCGGCGGTCCAGCGATTCGCTAGATTCGTCGATAGAGTCTTGGTTAAGTTTGACTAGGATGTCGATGCCCCGTTGTCCGTCTTCGGCAACGTATTCGAAGCCTTTAGTGAAGGCGGTTACGAAGCGTCGGACCACGTCAGGCTTCTCTTCGATCATCTGATCCGAGGTGATCAGCATCATCTCGTAGTAGCGTGGCACGCCATAATCCTCGGGGTAGATGATCTCTACAGGGTGACCCATGTCTTCAAGGACAAACGATTCGTACGACCAGTACGCGCCGATTACTGCATCCATCGTGCCAGCGGCAAGTACCTGCGACAGCGCATATCCGACATCGTGGAGTTCAACGTCGTCAAGTGTGAGGCCGTCGTATTCCAGCATCGCTGCGAGCATCAGCTCATCCCACTCGATGCCCGGGTAACCAACCTTTTTGCCTTTAAGATCGGCTGGTCGCGTGATCCCTGACGATTTCAGAGCCATCAGAGAGTTGACCGGACGCTGTACTATCGCTCGTACCGCCACTACAGGAACACCAGCGGCGCGGGCAAGTGTCGTGTCTGTTTGATAGAAGATGCCGAAGTCGCGCTGGCCAGCACCGACCAGTTGGGCGATCGCTGCCGCATCCGCTGGAACGCTCACGTCAACCTCAAGGTTTTCTTCCTCAAAAAATCCTTGGTCGATCGCTGCATAGATGCCTGAATGGTTGGCGTTAGGCGGTGACCAGTCCAGTTCAACGGAAACCGTTTCAACTTCCGGTTCCGAAGTGCAGGCGATTACTAACGCAAATAGCGCCACTCCTAACAGGATCAGACCTGTAATCCGTTTCACGATTTTCCTCCTTGGGTGTTCGACCCCGGATAGTTACGCAGGATACGCGATTGCAACAACGCTATCGCAATGAACATCAAAGCGCCCAATACAGAAAGGGTAAACATAGCAGCAAACACAAGTTCTGTTTGGAATTTCGGTGTCGAAGTCTTGATCAGCCAGCCGAGTCCGGATGAAGCGCTGATCCACTCGCCGATGACGGCGCCGACCACCGACACGACGGCGGCGACTTTCAACCCAGCAAAAAGATATGGGAGCGCTGATCGGACGTAGAGTTTGGTGAACATCTGCCACCGCGTCGAGCCGAGTGTGCGGAACATGTCAACCATGTCAGAATCGACCGACTTGAAGCCAGTCATGAGGTTGATGATCACGGGGAAGAATGTGAAAAGAACCACAACAACAATCTTGGGCCCGATTCCGGTGCCGATCCAGATCAAGAGCATCGGTGCCAACGCGAAGACCGGTATAGTTTGCGATGCAATGAGGAAGGGGTAAGCGGACCGTTCGAGAAGTTTCGACCAGAACATCGCTGTTGCCAAAGCACTCGCGAAGGTTATCGAAACTGCGAAACCGATGAGGATCTCTTGCGCGGTTACTGAAGCGTGCCGGAGGAAGAGGGATGGTTTATCGGCGAGTTCAGCGAGTATCAGGGATACGGGAGGCAAGATCCAAGTCTGGACGTTTAGAACGCGGACTAGGATTTCCCAGAGTACGAGGCCCAGTGCTGCCAACGCCATTGCAGAGCCCCAAGCCCTGCCAAATGCACGGATGCGCACACCGAACGTCCTCTCAGACCTTGTCCCATCAACAGATTCGCTGAGTTGCGAGATTTCTTGTGCCTCTTGTCGCACGCTCGAAGCCATTTCGTATCTCAATGCACCGTGGCACTGTTCAAAGCCGACAACAACTGCCATTTCAATTCGACGAACCGCGATTCCCGGACGACGTCCCGCGGGCGTGGTCGAGGCAGATCAACGTCGAGTTCAAGCAAGATGCGTCCAGGTCGAGGCGACATGACAAGCACTCGATCGCCGAGCATCAAAGCTTCTTCAACATCGTGCGTCACCATGATTGTTGCTCGATTTGTGCGGTCGAGAACATCTGAAAGCCATCGTTGCAACTCGGCGCGAGTGATCGCGTCAAGCGCTTTGAACGGTTCGTCGAGCAACAGAACATCTCGTTCCGGAAGTACTGCTCGGAGCAACGCGACTCGTTGTCTCATACCACCAGACAACGTCGCGGGATAGGCATCGAGAAAATCGGCGATGCCGAAGCGTTTCGCCAAGTCCGCCGCTTTAGACTCGGCCTCCTGCCTCGGTATTCCCGCGATCTCCAATCCTAGTACCGCGTTTGAAAGCACGTTGCGCCAAGGCAGAAGAAGGTCGAGTTGATGCATATAAGCGACACGCCCTATGCGTTCAGCGTTGGCGTCCCCATCCAAACTGACGGTACCGGTGTCTGGTTCGACCAAACCCGCGATGATATTGAGGAGTGTGCTTTTGCCGCAGCCACTTGGGCCCACGATTACCACGAATTCCCCTAGGTCGGCGCCTAGGGAGACGTCGATAATCGCGTCTACGGTCGGCGCATCTCCACTCGTGAACGACTTTGATGCGCTTACAACGCTGACTGCGGTCGCGGGAACTCGGCGACCGATTGATTGGCTAGGATCGCCCCGAAGCGCTTGGGAATCGGCGTTCGATTTCGGAACCGATTCCAGATCACCGTTCGATGAACGATTTCCTAATGGCGATTCCGATGTTTCGGACATCGGTGCGTTGTTCCTCCGCTGGCATTATCCAGATCAGGTTTTAAGGGTCGGTGGAATCCGTCCACCCTCTCAGCCCGGCGTTCCGAGCTCCCCCAATCAGCTCTGATTCGAAATCAAGGCGTCTGCTGGTAATCAGTCGATTATACCAATCTGGGATTGAGCACCCCGAGCCCGCGTTTGCCACATTTCCCTTCCGTCTTTACAATGCTTTGCCATGGGGACAACTGACATCGGACCGAGACACAATTTCGTCCGATCAGTATCGCGCCCGGCAGGACAGATCAATCTGGCGCTCTCATGCCTCTTCATCGCCTCCGAGAACGCCCCCAACATCGATGTCCCCCTGTACATGGGACGGATCAGCGAGATCACGGAGCGCATCCGCCAGAAAGTCCAGAACCGTTACTCTTTCTTCGATTCGCTGTATTCCATCAACGAACTGCTATTCGACGAATTGGGCTTCCGCGGCAACGTGGGCAACTACTACGACATCCGAAACAGCCTGCTCAACGAAGTTCTTGAACGCAAGTTGGGTATCCCGATTACTCTTGCAGTTCTCTACATGGAAGTCGGTAGACGCGTCGGAGTTCCACTGACCGGCGTCAACATGTCAGGACATTTCCTGTTGTCGGCTGGCGAAGGCGACTCGTTGATATTCGTCGATCCATTCCGACAAGGCAGGTTTTACTCGAGGTGGGAATGCCTCAGATTACTTAGCGGCAACCCGCAACCCACAAGTGATCCAGAGGAGTTGGACCGGTTGGAGAGGACTTACCTGCCTCGCGCTGACAACAAGCTGGTTTTGGCCCGTGTATTGAACAACATGAAGATGATACACACGCAAGTCGGGGATTACACCGGGGCCATCGCGGATGCTGAACGCATCCACTGTCTGATGCCGTGGAATTGGCGGAATGTCGGCGACATCGCTCATCTGCACGGCAGATCCGGCCGGGCGCGCGACGCGTATGACATGTTGACGCGCATGATTCAGATGATGCCCCCGCACGAAGACGTTTCTTTGCAGCTCGATTCGCTCGAAATGCTCAAACCTCTGGCTGAAATTGGCGGATTGGTGGACCCGGAGAAAATCCACCAAATACCTTTCTTCCGTATATGAATAAAACCGGCTGTTCAATAGCCGTATTCCCTCGGGAGAACTGAAGCCAAATCTGACAGAAACCGGACGATGATCAACTATCAGGAACTGACCGATCAAGAACTGCTGGCTGAGATTTCGGAGAAAAACACCGACGCTTTCGCGGCACTCTATGACCGATACGGAAAACGAGTGTTCGGACTGGCCGCACGAATCCTGAACGACGCGGTGAAATCTGAGGAAGTCACGCAGGACGTGTTCATGCGGGTGTGGCGGCGCGGTCACACCTACATGCCCGATAAAGGCAAGTTCACCACTTGGTTGTTCCGTATCGCCCACAATCGGACGATCGACGAGTTGCGAAAATTGAGACGCGATAAGTCGCGTTACAGCGATGACATCACCGAGAGATACGACCTCGAATCCGACGACATCTCCCCTCCCGACGCCGCAGTTGCAAATTCCGAGTACGCGCAGGTTCGAGAAGCATTGAAAGTTCTGCCTGACCCGCAACGCCAAGTCGTATACCTGTCGTATTTTGAAGGGTTGACTCAGACCCAGATTGCAGAAGCTACTGGCCAACCCCTCGGTACGGTCAAAACCAGAATGCGATTGGCACTCAAAAAGTTGCGCGTCGCTCTAGACAAAGAGATCTACGGCGACGAATAACGCCTTCTTGAGTAACCCGAATGCGATCACACGAAGACATTGTCGGCGATTTTCCAGCGTACGCGCTAGGTGCGCTTGGCCGAGACGCGCAACGCGCCGTTGACGAACTAATCGAACGCGACTCTGACGCAGCCGAAGAACTGGCAGAAATGCTCGACACGGTCGCCGAGATGTCAGCCCGGGTCGGTGAGGATGCCCCGCCAGTCGATCTTCGCGAGCGTATAATCGCCGCCGTTGAAGCTGAAATCAGTTTGTTGAGGGAAGCGGTCGCGTCCGATGAAACCGCTTCATATCCAGCGAAAGATGAGGCCGCAATCCGCAACTTCGCGGCGTACGCCCTTGACACACTCGATGATGAAGCCGCGCGGGCCGTGGAAGAACTGGTCGAACGTGATCCAAAGGCCGCTGACGAATTGGCTGAGATGCTCGACACCGTTGCTGATATGTCCGCACGCGTCGGAGAAGCGACTCCTCCCGATGCCCTCCGCGAGCGTCTGGTCTCCGCCGTCAAAACCGAAAGCGGCGTTTCAACTCACGCCACGGCTTATTCCACGCTCGTTTCACACCTTGAACATCGCATCGCGACGGACGAGATCGAATACGTAACACCGAAACTGCGCCTTTGGGACCGAATGCGCGGCGCGTTCACCGCCGGTAGGTTGGCGTTCGCAACATCAGTTGCTTCGTTCGCCGTCGTGGTTATCATGGCCGCGCAACTTGGCGCCGACAACGTTGAACTTAACCAGAAGGTTTCGGAGATGGAACGCGAGGTCGCGGCGGCGTACAACCACACCGAAAACATGATCGATGATATGTCCACCGCCGAGCAGCTGCTGACTCAAGCCCACGAGCGAATCTCCCTGCAGGACGAAGAGATCGTACGAATGTCAGCCGTCAACGACGCGCTTCGTGCTTCGATGAACGATCAGATCAGTCTCACCTACGCCACGCTCCGGAACGAATACACGAGCCCTGACTGGCAACCGGACGCGGTCTTGTCGAGGGACGGTTACGCATACCTGCTCGAACACCAACGCCATCCGCTGGGCGCTTTGGTCATCGGGGGTGTCGAGCCGGCGCCTCACGGCGAGGAGTATCGCCTGTATCTGATCGGTGAAGAACGGCCGCATTACGTCGCATCCTTCAACATGAACGAAGCAGGGTACGGAACCGTTCTCTTTGATCTCCCATTACCGCTGAATAGTTACAACGGCGCACACATCACTCGCGAACTGATCGAAGATCCGCCCGATCCAACACTTGCAGCGCCGGAAAATCGTTACGCACCGCAGTAAGCGCGATCTCCAGCAACCACGCATCGACAGAACTAGCCTAGAATCTGCCCTAGTGCGATTAATCATGGTCGGCGTCCGGCGAAGCGTCGATGATTTCCGGGTTCAGACTAATGCGTCGATTTGTGTCAACCGTGGCCGTTTTTGGCTTCGTTTGGACGCTATGTGTATTGATCGCTTTGGCGTGTTCGAGTGCGCCCGATCCAACGCCTGTCCCGCCCCCACAACCTACAGCCGTCATCCAACCCACCTCGACGCCGACACCAGTCCCCTTGGAGCCGGATGAGGTAATCGCGAACGCGATCGACTCCCTCGTGGATGCCGGAAGCATCTGGTTCCTGCTCGAACACGAAAACGGCTTCACCGAAGCTTTAGGCGGATTGGAACTAACGCGCGTCGAAGGCGCGATCACTGAAACCGGGATGAGCATCACTGCCGAAGCCAATCTCGGGCGGATCTACATCGAAGTCGATGCGATCCTGATCGGCACCAACACATGGTTGACGAATCCGTTGACCGGTGAATGGGAACTATTACCGAATGAGGAAAACCCGATCGGATTCCTGCAGCCGATCGCGGCGGTCCGCGGGGTACTCGAAGGACTGACCGCGGCGGAGTTCATTGAACAGCCCGAACCGGGCTCCGATTACTTGATGAGATCTCCTTTGAGGGCCGAAGCACTCAAATCTCTGCTCGGCGAGATATTACCTGACGGCGCAGGCATCGCCGAAGTGGTGATCGACCACGAATCTTTCGAAATGAAATCGGCGCGCATCACAGGGGCGCTTCAGATCCGCGACTCTGATTCCACGGTTCGAATTCTCGAGATGAGTCGCTATGGCGAGGCATTCGTCATCGAACAACCGATCCCATGATCTCTGATCATCGCAAGTAGGAATCCAGCAACCGTTGAAGTGGGTCAAAACCGAGGTATCGCCTTACCTGCTGTTCCTCCCGTTGTGTTACGGCGTCTTCATCGCGGCCGACGACATGACTTTGGTCGTGACGATCCTGCCGGACATGATGCAGAGCCTGAAGATTCCGGTAAACGACATCACTCGGGCGAGTTGGCTGATCATCGCGTTCTTAATCGGATACTCGGCGACAATGCCGATCATGGGCAGGCTTTCCGACCGATGGGGCTACCGCGCCACCTTCATTTTGGCTTTAAGCGTGTTCATGGTCGGTTCCGCGGGTGTAGCGCTAATACCAATGATGACGTCGGCGTTGGATGTAATCCCGTTCTTGGATCAATATCGGTGGGCGATCGTCGCGAGGGTCGTGCAGTCGATTGGCGCTGGCGCGGTGATACCCATATCCCTCGCCGCGGCCGAAACACTCGTCGGCGCGCGACGTCGAATAGTCGCGTTCGGCATGGTTGGTGCCGCTGCCGAAGCGGGTAGCGTTTTCGGACCAGTTTACGCCGGTGCAATAGCCGATTGGATCGGATGGGAATACACGTTCTGGTCCAACGTGCCGCTTTCGTTGATCGCCGTGATCGCGTTGGCGAAACTGCCCAAGGGTATCCGACACGACACCAGCGTCGACTGGATCGGCGCGGCCGCATTCACAGCAGCGCTCACCACGCTCACAGTCGGGTTATTCCGTATATCCGAACCGGACTTGCCGATGATATTGCTATTCGTAGCCGCCGCTCTGCTGACTGGCGTGGTCGCCATCTCTAATCGCACTGCGAGCGCGAAAGCTGTTCCACGATCGCTGGGAAAATTGAAAGACTTCATCTGGTCGAACGTCACGCACTTCCTTGTTGGCGCTGCGTTGATGATCGGGTTGGTCAGCGTACCTTTGTTGGCGGGAACGATTTACGGCTTGTCAGCCCTCGACTCCGGTCTTTTGTTGGTACGTATGACGGTTGCACTCGGTGTTGCGGCGTTCGCGGGCGGTTTCATTGCGACGAAATTCGGAGTGCGAGTTCCAACGATCGCCGGATTGACATTGGCCGCGATCGGCTTCAACTTCATGTCGACATGGGAGATCGTGCTGCAAGAGCCGCGGGCTTCAATCGATCTGATCATCGTGGGAATCGGATTGGGACTGCTCATCGCACCGATAGCAGAGAGTGCGCTACGGCGAGTGCCTGAAGAGGACAAAGGCATCGCATCAGGATTACTCACGCTGTCGAGGAATATCGGGATGACCGTCGGTCTCGCCATCGTCGCGTCGCTCGGAACTGAACAGTTCCTGCTGAATGCGCCTGGACTGGAGGAGATGATCGAACGTCCAGAAGCCGCGAACGAGGCTGGTATGGCCGTATTCTCCAACTTCTTCACCTACGCGTCGACTGCGTGCATCATCGGCGTGGTCCCCGCGTGGTTGATGACCCGCAATTATGCGTCGGATCGAGATGCGACTGAGACTTCGAAATCGACCGTCTAAAAACCTACTTCGTTGCGATATCGCGGTGATACAGTTTTAGGGACTCGTAACCCTTACCGAGGTATTGCACATGACCAGTCGTGATCCATCAACATGGGTATCGTCAGTCCGCCGACCTGACGATTTTGACGAATATTGGCGGCAGACCGAAGCAGACACGATGGCCGTGCCGCTGAACCCTAGGCTTGTACCGGACCCTATGCGTTCCACACCCGAAGTCGAGGTGTTTGAAGCACGTTACGACAGCTACGCAGGTTTGGAGATCGCAGGATGGTACTGCAGGCCTCGCAAAATCGAGGGTTCGATACCTGGCTACCTCTTCGTGCCCGGATACGTGAGTGAACCCAAATTGCCGACGGATCTGGCTATGAAGGGGTACGCAGCGTTCTCAGCGGCTCCTCGCAATAAACTTCGCAGCGACTCCGTGTTCAACCCCGGCTATCCGGGCCTGTTGGTTCACAACCTCGACCAGCGAACCGAATACGGCTATCGGGGTTTCTACATGGACGCCGTCCGGGCGTTCGATTTTCTGAGCGGCCTCGACGAAGTCGACTCCTCGCGCATCTGCGTGCAAGGCGGCAGTCAAGGCGGCGCCCTCACGCTCCTCGTCTCTGCCCTCAGGGCCGGACAAGTAGCATGCGCTTCGGCCGGCGCGCCGTACCTATGCTCAATGATGGACGCGGCTTCGCTGACGCGCTCCTATCCGTACGAAGAGATAAACGATTACTTGCGTCTCTACCCTGAACGCGAAGAAGCCGCTCGTGACACGCTCGACTTGCACGACATTCACAACTTCGTCGACAAGATAGAGTGCCCGATCATCGTCAACATCGGCCTGATGGACGACGTCTGCCCACCCGAAACTGGTTTCGCAGTGTTCGATCAAATCGGCAGCGACGACAAGAAGCTGTACACGTACGAAGATTGTGCTCATGATGCGGGCACTGGAGTAGGCCACGACAAGGTCATGCACCAGTTCCTAACCGACCACCTCAACCTGGTCGCGCTCTAATCAGTAACGGAGAACCAACTGATGAACGAATATTGGTCTAAGCGCGTGGAAGCGGCTGTCAACGCCGCTAAAGGCGACGTCTCGATCGCAGATCTGCCCATCCGCACAAACGAAACGTCAAACGCTTACTCGGTCCGCTTCAACGGCGTCGGCGATTATCCGCTCTACGCCTACCTCCACGTGCCCAAGTCCGACGGGCCGCACGTGCCACTATTCCAAGCGCCAGGATACGGCAGCGTCGTCGCGGTGCCGGCTTACGAACGTCGAGCGGCATACGTTGTCCTCGCTTTGTGTCACCGAGGTCAGAGGCTATCCAACTCGCAGTACTCCGCCGCTTATCCGGGCCTGCTAACTGACGGTCTGCCCGGCGAAGACACTTATGTTTGGGGCGACATCGTCGCAGATTGCATCACCGCAGTCCAGATTCTCCTTCAACAACCGAATACAGACGCCTCGCGCCTCGCGATATCCGGCGGCGACCTCGCATGGATCACCGCCGCGCTAACCGATGGCGTCCACGCGTTGCAGAGCGGTGGGTTGATGTTCGCTGACATCGACAATCGCATGAAAGGCGATCCTGACTACCCGATCGCCGAGTTCAACGATTTCAAGCGAACATATCCCGATTCATGGGATGAGGCGAGGTCAACGCTAGCCAACTACGACCCCATTTCCCTATCTAAAGGAGTAGATGCTACGAAAGTGATGCTCTCCGCCGGTGCGTCGGAGAAAAGTTACTACGACAATCTCGCTTCCGCAGTATCGGGTGAGACCACTGTGCGCGTCAACCTGGGCAAAGGACATCTCGACCACATCGCGCAAGAGGAATGGCTCGCGGCCGCATGCGGTATCGAACCGGGGCCGGCGCACTATCCGAGGCCGTGATGGGGGATTTCGTCGCCAAAGAACCGCTAATACAATTTGAGATCGGAAAAGCACTGTCAGAGGGCCGCGTCCTGCCGGAGGCCGTTCAGGGGTGGTGGGTTCTCAATCCAATTCGCGCCGAAACCTACCGACTCGTGATTGGGAAGGCGTCGGGAAAAATAGTTTGCGCGTACCGACCGTTTCCGGGCTCTTGGCATCAACGCGATGACGGCCGCTGGGGCTTCGGATCAATACGCGCTGACGACGTTTGGAATGATTACGTCGGCAAAACTGTGCCTGACCGATATCGCGGCGGTCAAAATCCAGTACGGTACGTCAGCCCTAGCGACTCCGGCAAGGTACCGCGCTAACCAATTTCCAAACCAAGTTGCTGTCCATCGGTTTGGCGGCGTTCAGCGCTTAAACGGCCTAGGCCGTAATCTTTGCTGTCCACGTATTTCATGGCATCGGCGATGGCGCGATGACCCACTTGGTTGCGGATCAAGTCGTGCATCTTCAAGCAGATTCGGCGGTAGTCGGTGTGGCCCGATTCGCCTGTCCTGAGTTCCAGCATGTGAAATGCCTGCCTTGCGTTCAGTTGGATGTTGTACCGAATGCGATATCCGAAAGGCACGACATATTGGGCTACATCATCACCGAGTTCGTTTTTTATGTCTTGGTACAGCGCGGACATCTCATCCATTCCTTCGCGCCAACGATCCGATACGGCGCCGCCGATATCGTCAATCTCAGGCGGTGGCACGAATCCATGCTTCGGCGTGAGTTTCTGCCAGTCGATTGTCATCATGCGGTGTCTTTGAAGGTCTCGGAAACTGCCAAAGTCGGAAAGCACGTCGAATCGGTAGTAGACGCGCTCCATGCCGCGACCTGGTTTGTGGCGACGGTTGCGACGCTCGCCTACATAGGTCGAGATTATCTCGTGCCGCTCTTGATCGCTCATGTCGACGACGCGCCGAATCAGTTGCTCTTCGCTGACATTCGCGTACGGATACAAAGCAGCGGCGGCGACCCGTATTTCTGCGTCTGGGTCGTGATCGACAAGCCTGACCTCATCATGATTGGCCTCAAACACAGCGCTTTGATCCGATTCCGGTACAAGGGCATCCGCTACAGATGTCATCTCAGATGCGATCTCACTGAAATACTTGCTCCAAGCCTTGCCACGGTCCTCCTGATCTACTCTGCTTAGGAAACCCGCGATGACTTTTCGCAACTCACGGAGCATCATATTCGAGTACTCTGTCGATTCCTTCAATTCGTTCGCGTTCATTCGCATAAGCATCGACTCATACGCTTGACCGCTAGCGTAGACACCGATGTTTGAAGTCGTAGCGGCGGGCAACAACCCACGCGCCGCGTCACATGCCCGAGCCCGCGTCGCACGGTTGTATGCCCCTCTCCCCTCTTTCGCACCTCTGGGAAACCGCTCTCGAAAATAACCAGCCATCGCGGAAACCACGTACGAATAGTTATCGAAAAGACGATTCATCGCAGCTTTGTAGTCGTTGGCCAAATCGCTATCAGCGATCTCCGGGGGGATAAGGTAACGGTAGCGTTCGCCTCCGTCTTCACCGCGCAATTTTTCGTCAAATCGGATGTAACGTGTGCTCTGTTCCAGATAGGCGGCTAACCTACCCCTCTCAATAACTTTCGCCAAGATCGCAGACACCTGCTCACAAGCGAGGTGCGCGCCTCCCAGCTGGGCGACCGAGTCGTCGCCATATTGGACGAACACGCGTTGATATAGCTCCTCGGCGCGCTGTCTAGCAACAGAACCCTGTTGATCGCTGACATCAGATGCGGCATCGGCAATTGATTGGATGCCGATCTCAGGCTGATCGTAGAACTCATCCAAGAACAACCGTCGCAACGATTTATGCGTGCGGCTGTACCGTGCAAACATCGCCCCTTTCACAATCTCTGGGAGATTGACGATCGCGAACACCGGAAGATCGGTATTCGTAAAGAAACGACTCAGAATTTCGCGCTCGGATTCGGTGAATTCTTCTCGGGCGTACACGGTGCGTCAATCTTCGCACATGGGGTGCACGCCTTTAGTTCGACCGTCAGGAGCGTATCAAAGAATCAAGCGAAGCGGACGCTCTAAGCTGTCCTTCACTTCGTTGAGCAAGATTGCAGCTTCCGCCCCATCCCCCACGCGGTGATCGGCTGATACCGTCGCATTCATCACTTGCCGGACGACGACCTCACCGTCTTCCACAACCGGTGTCGGCTTCACAGCGCCAACCGCTAGGATGCCAGCCTGCGGAGGAACTATTATGGCGGCGAATGTATCGATGCCGAACATGCCCAAGTTGGATGTAGAAAAGGTTCCGCCCGTTAGCTCTTCCTGCGTCAACGTCCCTCCGTCACCGCGTGCCCGCCGACCAAGATCCTTCGACGCGTTCGAAATGTCGACCAACGACATGTTGTGAACGCCCAAAAGCGCTGGCACTATCAAACCAGCTTCAAGCGCGATTGCCACGCCGATGTTGACACTGTTATGCCCTTCCAATCGGTCCATATGGAATGTCGTATTCCATTTTGGGTACTTCACGATCGCCATTGCAAGAGCTTTGATGATCATGTCGTTAACCGAAACGCGTGCGCCCGATGCCTCTAGTTCGGCGTTCAGTTGAGCCCGGAATGACATCGCGTCGGTCATGTCCACACCCGTCGTCACGTAGTAATGCGGCGCTTCAGTCTTGCTACGCACGGTGACTCTGGCGATCGCTTGACGCATCGTGGTCAGCTCAATGTCGGAGCCGTCAATCGAAACCGACGGAGCGGCAACACCTACACCAGAGGGTGCAAATGCAGGCGCAGGCGTAAATCCAAGAACGTCGTCCCGCGTGATCCGTCCACCCGGTCCGGTACCGGGTATAGCCGCAAGTTCAAACCCTTTTTCGCTTGCCAATCTCCTAGCTAGCGGCGACGCTTTTATCCTGCTTCCCTCGACCGTCGGTGAAGGTGGTGCCGGTGCGGCTGCTACTGTTTCTACAGGTTCGAGAGCCGGTTGCGGAACTGCGACCTCGAGCTCAACCTCAGGTTCCGGTTCGGCAACGGTTTCTGCGACGGGCGCTGGTGATGCGACTTCTGCCCCCGGCAACTCATCGTCGGCACCGCCGATGTAAGCGAGTAAGGAGCCAACAGGTGCCTTCGTACCGTCGCCAAGCACGATGCGTCGCAAAATGCCAGCGTTGTACGCCTCCATCTCCACGACGGTCTTATCCGTTTCGATCTCGGCGAGTTTGTCGCCACGAGCCACTTCATCGCCTTCATTCTTCAACCACTTCACCACGGTGCCTTCTGTCATATCGGCACCCATCGCTGGCATCGTGACTTCGTGGATCAACTGTTGTCTCCTCTGTTATGCGTCCGTTTTTTGACGGACGCTAGTTCTTCACGCTTCAAAAGCGATGATCTTCCTTGCGGCCGCGACAACGTCTTCTGCATCTGGCAAGATATCTTGCTCTAGTCCTCGGTTATACGGCCAAGGCACGTCTTTTGAACCCACGCGCATAACCGGTCCGTCAAGCCAGTCCAATGCTCGCTCTTGGACCTCCGCGACGATCTCGGACATGATGCCGCCAGTGCGCCTTGATGTATCAAGCATCACAGCACGACCTGTCTTCTGGACAGACGCCACCACCATGTCGTAGTCGACAGGATGTAGCCAACGAAGATCGATGATCTCCGCATCGACGTCCGATTGGGCCAGAGTTTGCGCCGCTTCCCGCAAAATGTGAACACCGTAACCGTATGACACGAGCGTGAGGTCGTCTCCCGCTCGATCGATTCTTGCCTCGCCGAGCGCAATCTCAAAGTAGTCGTCCGGTACGTCGCCGCGAGAACCGTAAAGATGGGAATGCTCGGCGAAAACAACGGGGTTGTCCGACTTGATTGAGCTCCGCAACAGACCCAGCGCGTCTTTGGGGTTCGACGGGCAGGCGCAGTACATTCCAGGGACCTCGGCCAACCAAGTTTCGAAACTCTGCGAGTGCGTCGCGCCGAGTTGCACACCTGCACCAGTCGGAGCTCGGATAACCATCGGAACCTTAATCTGACCACCCGACATATAGCGAAGGTTGGCGGCCATGTTGACGATCTGGTCGAATGCCACAAGCGAAAAGCTCATCGACATCAGTTCGACGATCGGTCTTAATCCCGCGGACGCGGCTCCGATACCGGCACCGACAAACGCTGCTTCAGATATTGGGGTGTCCTTGATCCGCTTCGCGCCGTATTTTTCTAGGAACCCTTTGGTGATGGAATATGCACCGCCGTATTCGCCGATGTCCTCACCCATGATGAAGACGTTTTCGTCGGTCTCGATTGCCTCGGCCAAACCGAGGGTTATCGCTTCTCGAATCGTGAGTTCAGACATGGTACGGAGGCATCGCGAGGCGACGTTCACGCATAGACGTCATCGAAAGCTTCCGAAAGATCCGGGTCTGGGCTGTTAGACGCGAACTCAATGGCCGCTTCAATCTCGGCATCAATTCCGGCCGAAAGATCGTCTAGCTCTGATTGAGTCGCGATCCCGTAATCCAAAAGTTGGCGAGGGAATGCAACGAGTGGGTCTCGCTGCCGCCAATAATCGATTTCGGATCGTTCTCGGTATTGATCTCCAGGGTCGGCGAACGAGTGGCCAACGAACCTGAAGGTTTTCGACTCAATAAAAATCGGGCTCCCATGAGCCCGAATTTCATCTACTGCTTGCTGTGTGACTTCGCGAACCGCTACTACGTCCATGCCATCTACAGCCACCGTCTCCATGTCGTAGGCGCCCAATGCATCGGTGAAATCTGATCCACGAAGGCGAACTCGACCCACGGCTGAACCCATGCCATAGAGATTGTTCTCCATGAAAAAGATGATCGGCAATTGCCAAACCGACGCAAGATTGAGTGTTTCGTGGAATGTGCCTTGGTTGGTTGCCCCGTCGCCGAAGAAAACCATCGTCACCGCGTCTGTTTCCTGGTATTGCTGAGCCAGTGCGATCCCGGCGGCAAGTGGCAATTGTGCGCCAACGATGGCGTGTCCTCCCATGAACCGCTTCGCGGCGTCGAAAATGTGCATCGATCCGCCCTTGCCCTTGCTGAGTCCGGTCCGCTTGCCGAACATCTCCGCCATGATGCGGTTGGTGTCGAGTCCCCGCGCCAAGGCATGGCCGTGATCTCGATAATGCGTGACGACGTAATCTCTAGGTTCCAGTGCTGTTAACGCGCCGATCCCGGTCGCTTCCTGTCCGATGTAGAGGTGCAGGAAGCCCCTGATGTGACCGAGTGAATAGTGTTGACCGCACGCTTCCTCAAAACCCCGGATCAACAGCATCAACCGGTACATTTCTACGAGTTCGTCGTTGCTTACGAGCTCTGAAATGGGGGCGGCAGCAGCAGGATCGTAACCGTTGCTGTTGGTATTGATAATCTCATGCGAAAAACCCGTGGCAGGTTGCCCGATGGAGCCGTTGGTGGCGGTCCTGGGTTTTTCGGATAGATCCATGTTCCCAAACGTCCTGTATCTCGTTCCGAGAAGCAGGTTCGTACAAAATCGGTCAACTACGCGAAATGGCACGTCGCGCAGATTTTCGATTCTATACCAAACGCCGTATGGGCTGAATTCGCTTGAACAGCTAGGTGTCGCCCATCACGCGTCCATCTGGAGATTCGCCGCCAACACAACGTTTTCCAAGAGCATTGCGACGGTCATCGGCCCTACCCCACCGGGAACCGGAGTGATCGCTGATGCCTTTTCTCTAGCCGCGGCATAATCGACGTCGCCCGTCAATCTGAAACCACTTCGACGAGACGAATCCGGCACTCTTGAGACCCCGACGTCTATTACAACCGCCCCATCTTTAATCATGTCAGCGGATACCGTATTCGGCACCCCTGCCGCAGCTACCAAGATATCGGCGCGGCTAGTGTGAAGCGCCATATCCCGTGTACCTGTGTGGCACATCGTGACTGTCGCATTAGCGCCGTCGCCCCGCTGGGTCAGCAACAACGCCAATGGCCTACCCACAAGCGAACTTCTACCCACGATCACAACGTCTGCACCATTCACCTCTACGTCTTCCTCTATCAACATCCGTTGAACACCCAACGGCGTCGCGGGCACGAAACGAGGTTTACCCAACGATAGCAACCCCGCGTTTTGCGCGTGAAGCCCATCCACGTCCTTCAACGGTTCCAGACCATCGATGATCGCATCGGCATCGATGTGTTCCGGCAACGGAAGCTGGACCAAGATGCCGTGGTAACGATCATCCCGATTCAATTCCGCTACCACGCCTTCCAAATGATCGGCACTTACGTCTGCATCGATGTTGATCGTCTCGGTTACGATCCCTACCTCTTCACACGCCCGTTCCTTGCGCCGGACATACGAGTGCGATGCCGGATCGTCGCCGACCAAAACCACTGCCAAGCCCGGCGCGACATCGTGGGACTCGCGGAAAACCGTTACCTTGCCGGCAACCTGTGCGTGGACCTTTTTGGCGATTTCATTGCCGCTGATGATTCGTGCTGTCATTTGGTGCCGCTGTCTGAGTGATTCGACGCTGGTTTATCATTTGAGACGCTATTTCAAGCGACTTGAACAGATCATTCGCGTCCCAAAAATCATGATATACACGGGTGTCGACCTCATCGAAATCCACCGGATCGCCGCTGTGCGGGACCGTTATCCCGTCCGGTTTTTAAACAAGGTCTTCACTCAAGGCGAACAGCGTTACGCGCGAAATCGAGCTCCCCAGCTGGCGAGTCGATTCGCTGCTAAAGAAGCGGTTATGAAAGCATTGGGCACGGGCGTTCGAGGGATTCCTTGGAAATCAATCGAAGTCACTCGACGGCGCGGCGGCCCGCCCGAAATCACACTCCACGGCAATGCGCGCAAACGTGCCGAACGGATGGGCATCAAACGCATCGCCCTAAGCCTGAGTCACTCGCGGGATTTCGCGGTCGCTTCGGTGGTGCTTGAAGCGCGCGATGACGCTTGGCGCCCTTGAAGGTTCACGCATTGTCTAATGCAAAGAAAATCGTCACTGCGGCCGAGATGTTGGCGATCGAAGAGAGTTGGTTCGCGACCGGCCAGATCACGCTTGGAACCCTTATGGATCGCGTCGGTAAGGCGATCGCAGACTGGGTATTAACCGAACTCGGAGTAGACGCTACTGATTCGCACGTCTTGGCTCTGGTCGGCAAGGGGAACAACGGGGGTGACGCAATCGTCGCGGCGCGGTATCTGATCGAAGCGGGCGTGCGAACCACAGTAGCCACCGTATTGCCGCGAAATGATGACGATCCTTTATTGGTCGAATTCGCCGCAACGGGAGGCGACGTGGTTGACGTGAGCGGACGAGCGGGAGCACGCGAAACTGCAAACTTATGCGACAAAACGAACTTGATCCTCGATGGCGTGTTCGGATTCAGCATCTCGAGGCCGATCGACGAACCGATCGCTTCGGTCTTGAAAGCGGCCACGACTAGCGGAAAGAAAGTCGTAGCAATCGACGTACCCAGCGGAGCAAATCCAGATCGAGGAACCTTTGATCCTAATGGTTTGCCGGCTGACGTTTGCCTGCCCGTCGGGCTACACAAACTCGGCCCCGCAACACGATTCGGCGACCGTTGCTACGGCGACCGGATTGATGTGTTGGATGTCGATTTGCCACACGACTTGACCAGTCACATCCGTCGAGAAGTTAATGATTTTGATCTCGCACGCGATATCCTGCCCGACAGATCCAGCACTGGGCATAAGGGCGATTTCGGGCGATCGCTACTACTCGCCGGTTCCAGCGCATACATCGGAGCGGCGTATCTCGCTACAAATGCCTGCGTGCGTAGCGGTGTTGGGCTCGTAGCACTTGCCACGTCAAACACTGCCTATCAAGCCTTGGCGGGCACGATTCCGGAAGCTACGTACATACCTCTAAATGAAGATGTCAACGGCGTTTTGCCCGCTCCCGCGTACAACACGTTGCAGGAACGAATTCCTGAAATGAATTCAGCCCTGATCGGCGTGGGCGTCGGCCTATCTTACGGAATCCGAGAACTGGTCGCGCGGCTGACGTCGAACAAAGAGATATGGGATGGCTGCACAGTGGTAATAGACGCCGACGGGATCACTCTCGCGTCGATGATCGATAACTGGTGGGAGGCGTTCAATGGCAACTTGATCATCACTCCACATCCGGGAGAAATGTCACGCTTGCTTGGTGTTTCGATCGATGAAGTACAAGCAGATCGAGTAGCTGCCGCCGAAACTGCCGCGCAACGATTCAACTGCATCGCTGTCCTCAAAGGCGCAACTACGTTGATCGCTTCTCCCGAT
Organism: Dehalococcoidia bacterium; assembly: GCA_965203505.1. GTDB lineage: Bacteria > Chloroflexota > Dehalococcoidia > Lucifugimonadales > Lucifugimonadaceae > Bin127. The sequence goes on along the minus strand of OZ241880.1, from coordinate 1,611,572 downwards.
GGTCGTATTCGCTTCAACATGCAGCCAAACAGTGCCCTCGCCCGCGGTGGAACTGGCGATGTCCTCGGCGGGCTCATAACCGGATTGGCAGCGAAATCGGATCCTTTCGATGCGGCGTCTCTCGGCGTATTCCTCCACTCCATGAGTGGCAGATTCGCACGTGAAGACCTGACGCCCTACGCTATGACTGCCGGCGACCTCGTCAAATATCTTCCTCGTGCTTTCCGTGAATTAGCATCTTAGCCAGCGCAGGTTTCTAATTCCCATCCGGACACGCACAGTGGCTCAGAAAACCAAACCCACTCTTGAAGAGATCGTCGATCTCTATGTCCAGCGTGCGCGTTCGAAGTTACGCCCTACCGAGTACGAACGTAGCCAGCGAAACGGCATGACGCTTCACCACGTCATCGAGAACGACGAATTCAGGCTTCTCGACCACATGATCGCCGTCAAGGATCGAAGAGTCGAATGGATATGGCGGTCGCAAGATTTTTGGCCCACCGACCAGTTGACGGACATCACGATCGCCGGGATAGACCTGAGAAACTACGGCGTGATTCACGGGAGCAACCGCATAACTGGTGTCAAATTCACGGTAGGTCCCCGAAGCTTTGCTGGGCCGGACCCCGATGCCTGTCTGCCATTTGTTAACGACTTCCTTCACATGGAGGCGCACTATCGTTGGGACGGCGATAAGATGATCCTCCAACGAACGCGTATCGGAGTTGATTTCAACACCAAGGATGCGTTGACTTTGCGCGCCCGATCGGTAGAGATCGAACTGGCCCGTTTCTGGAATTTGGGTTTTCGGTACCGGTCCTCTTTGGGTTCTCGGCTGCTGGTGAGGGTCGAAGGGGATGAGAGTCTCCAGATCGACGCTCCGACGGAACTCAGTCGACGTGACGTGGAAATCTGTTTTGAAACGGTGATGGCGTTCCGATCTGGAGAAACGGTCAGCGAATTGCCGCAACAGTTCGTCATCGAGAGAGAGTAGGGTTTTCGAACGGTCGAGATTTGCTCGATCCCAACCGATGCGCCAACACTCCCGGGCAATGAACACACTGGGACAGCTACCGCTATCAGGCCGCAGAGTGGTCTTGGGCATCGCGGGTTCGATCGCCGCGTATAAATCGGCCTACATCACTTCTGAACTCGTAAAACTCGGCGCGAGGGTCGATGTCGTCATGACCGAATCTGCGCAACGCTTCGTCGGAAGCACGACGTTTGCAGCGCTCAGTCACAATCCCGTAACGACATCACTATGGGATCAGAACTCCGAGATCAGCATCGACCACGTTTCGCTCGGCACGAAAGCCGACTGCATCGTGATTGCCCCTGCTACAGCAAACTTGCTCGCCAAACTCGCATTCGGAATCACGGATGATGTCATCACCGCCACCGTGTTGGCCTCAAGCGCGCCTTTAGTCGTCGCCCCGGCGATGGACGCCGACATGTTCGGTGCAGAATCTACGCAAAATAACGTCGCACTTCTTCGCGAGCGCGGGGCCATGATCGTGGGTCCCGAGTCAGGCCGTCTGGCATCGGGTCTGGTAGGCGAAGGACGTATGAGCGAGCCAATGGATATCGTGGATGCCGCACGCGCGTCGATTGGGGCACGACATGGTGATTACGTCGGACGACGCGTGGTCGTCACCGCTGGTGGCACCAGAGAACCTGTCGACCCCGTCAGAGTGATAACAAACCACTCGACCGGAAAGATGGGCTACGCGGTCGCTGAAGCAGCGCGTGATCGCGGTGCGGATACTATCTTGGTATCTGCCGCGACAGGATTGCGAACTCCGTGGGGTATCGAATCGATCCATGTCAACACCGTGAACGAGATGCGCGAAGCCACGTTGCCAGCTTGTGCTGATGCAGATGTATTGGTGATGGCGGCTGCAATATCCGATTTCCGTCCGAAATCTGCAACGGATGAGAAGATCAAGAAACGCAACGCCGCAACCATGAACATGGAGCTTGAAGCGATCGACGATTGGATGCCATCGGCAACTGGTCCGCGTTTGGCAAAAGTCGCGTTTGCCGCGGAAACCAGTGACGCAGCGGCAAAAGGTGCTGAAAAGATGACTGCGAAAGGTGCCATGCTGACCGTAGCCAACGATGTCACCGAACCCGGCAGCGGATTCGGGACCGACACCAACCGTGTCGACATCGTCCGTCAAGACGGATCGATCGAACCCTTGCCATTGATGACCAAATACGATGTCGCCAATGCGATACTAGACAGGGTGAAAACGTATCTCGCTCCGACTGAAACAATCGATTGATGGAACGTTATGAGGCTCTACTGGAGACAACGTAGACGCGGCTTCGACCTGATCGTTGAAGACGATGATGGCGATGCATTCAACGTCGGTGGCGTTAGACACACGCGCCGCGGCGGCATCGAAGCGATGGCTAAAACCATGGGATATGACCCAGGCCGCTCCATCAAGAATCTGCCTTCGATGGAACATGGTATGCAGTTCGTCGAACAGTTCGAACCTTGGCGCGACTTCTTCCCCGGTTATCCGTTGGAGCTCGAACCGGATGTCGTCGTTCCCGATGAACTCGCCTAACCCATCACTCACACACCCAGTTTGGCGACGCCCGAAACCCTCATCGACCAAGCCCGCGATCTCGCGTCGACGGTCGCGCTCGCTGTAAACCGGATCAACCAAGAACGTCGGATCCCCGAGGATATCGTCGGGCCGATCATCGAGGCAGGCCACTTTCGGCTACTGTTGCCGAAGTCACTCGGTGGCTCGGAACTCAACCATCCAGACTTCCTGAAAATCGTTCGCCTCTATGCCGAGGCCGACGCGAGCGTTGGATGGTGCATCAACCAAAACAATGTCTTTTCGACGAACGCCGTTCGGGTGGACGCAGCCGTTGCTGAAGAGATCTGGGGCGATCCCCGCAATGTCGTTACCAACGGACCGCCGCGACCCGGCACCAAAGCGGTCGTGTCCAATGGCGGTTACACACTGTCCGGTCGTTGGGACTTCAGCAGCGGGATTTCTCATGCTTCATGGATCGCGGCTCTCGCACCTGTACACGACGCCGACGGTAACGAAACCAAGGAGATGCGCACCTTTTTCATCCCGAAATCGGAAGTCGAGGTGATTGATGAATGGTTCGTAGGTGGGCTTCGCGGGACCGCCAGTCTAAGCTTCGTGATGGATGACCATTTCGTTCCCCCAGAGCGTTCTTACGGCCTCAACGAACCGTCACGCGAGCCGGGCCCTCTATACGTGATCCACACGACTCCGATGTTTGCCTCAGGCTTCGCTACTGTCGCATTAGGCGTCGCGCGGTCGGCCCTCGATTTTGCGATTGACCTGACGAAGCGAAAGATCCAACACGGAGGATCGTCCGTGGTAAGTGCCGATACGACGACGCAACGCGCAATCGGCCAAACTGAAGCGACATGGAACTCGGCTCGCGCATTTCTCGCCGAGGCGACATCCGAGATGTGGGACGCCGTGGTCGCGAGCCATGAGCTACCCGCGGCGCAACGCATAAAGGTGCGGTTGGCCGGCACCCACGCCATCCGCACCGCGGCCGATGTCGTCAACGCCGCTTACACGATGTGCGGCTCCACCGCCATATTCGAATCGAACACCATCCAGCGCTGCTTCGACGACGTCCACGCCATCAGGCAACAGATCCAAGGACGCCCAACTCACTACGACACTGCCGGTCAGTACTACCTAGGGTTAGAGCCCAAAGGTATCTACTAGCCTCACGCCCATTGGCCAACTTCCCCCTCACGGTAAACCTCTCCCACGGAGGGGAGAGGGGATGCTGGCGGGCACTCCTCTTAATCTCCCCTGGCAGGGGAGGGTGAAAAGGGCTCGCGTCCCCTTACGCTGCGCCAAGGGGACGTGTTTATGTGGCCTGCTTCGGTGGTGCAGGATTTTCTTGGTTGGTGGGGCGACCACAAGGGTGCGACCTGGTGGTCGTCTGGTTTGGTACCTATCGCCGCGTTGCGGGGTTCTTGGACGGGATCCATCCCGATGGTCAGCTTCTGCCCTCGTTGCCAGACCGTGGGCCCGGTTGACGGCTTGGGCACCCCCTGCGAGCGGTCGCTTCGCTTGCTCGCAGGCCCCCATCGCCTTCGGCACTTCCCCCGCTGAGCGGGGGAAGGCAAATTGCTTTCGAAGGGGACAGGAATGCTCAAAGTGGTTTGCCGTCTTCCATCGATCGGATTTTGCCGATCTGGAGCTGTAGCCTCTCCTCGTGGCGCTTGAGGTTAGACGTCTTCCGGATTCACGAACGTTCGTCCAGACCTTGGGCGGGCATCCCCTGCGGGACCTCCTCTTGATCTCCACCTGGCAGGGGGAGGGAGAAAGGTCTCTCGGGCCCCATCGCCTTCGGCACTTCCCCCGCCGAGCGGGGGAAGGAAATGCTTGCGAAGGTGACGGAGTATCCGCCTGGCTCGTGTTGCGGCGCCTGCTTCGTGCGACGCGACTGGACCTTGTAGCAGCGTTCGTTTCTAACGGACCCGGCCGTTCGGTCATCTGTCCTTTCTCCTCAGATGCGGGGCGTCGCCACTTTGTTGCGCTTATCCCGGGTTTCGGCTGGGTTGGGATTGTGGGTGTCCGCACCCGTCGGCGCGGCGATGATTTTTTGAATTCAGTTTCTATCTTAGCACGGATGTTGTGAGAGTCAAATGGGAATTGGGATTTTGGGATTTCGGGTTGGTTGTTAGTGGGCTTACATGGATGGACGGGATGGACGGGATGGGGTTTGGTTGGTGGGGCGACGATGAGGGTTCGTCGCTAAGGGGTGTTGATTGTGGGGCTTGGGGTGGTGGATGGGCGGGGTGTGAGTTGGGACGTTCCATGATTTGATGGGTGAGGGTGAGGGTGGATGTGGCCAGTGTCAAGGTGGTCAAGCCTTCCATCGTTTCTCATTTCGAGGCACGTACCACAAGTTATTGAAAACATTTGTATTAATATAGGATGTTAGATTGTTGCATTTGACGTGGGAGTATTCGAAATGAGATTGACGAGATTGAGTGCAAGTTTGGCACTTATCGGAGTTGGTGCCCTAATAACGATTTTGGGAGCCACCGGCGGATTCAATCTGATTGTCACGCTTGTCGGAGTCGGGGTGTTCGTTGTCGGTGGGTATGCCTTCATTAAGTTGAGTTCGAAATGACAACCGTTGCGATTTCGGATTTGGATATGTCGGTGTAATACTCTATCTTTAGTTGACGATGACGCTGAACGAAGCTGATACCCGAGCGGAATTAATCGATCCCGAGTTGCGTAGCCGCGGATGGCGGGGAGGTCGGGGAGTCATCAGGCGCGAGCAGACGTCTGTGGGTGCGGTCCAGATAGTCAATGGCAAACCGCGCAGGTCTTCCAGTAAAACGGCCGACTATACGCTCAGCATTTTGCTCCCTGACTCAGATCAACCGGTAAAGGTTGCGGTCATAGAGGCGAAGGCTGAACGATACTCTCCCACACGCGGACTTCAGCAGGCGAAGCAGACGGCGGATGTGAATCGGCACAATGTTCCGTTCGCGTTCTCGTCGAATGGGCACCTTTTCGTGGAGTACGATGCTTCGACCGGATTGACAACGGCACCGAAGCCGTTATCAGAGTTTCCGACTCCGGAGGAACTGCGGCGTCGGTATGAAGAATCTCGGAAGCTGAAACTTGATGGGCCTGATGCCAAACCGTTACTGACTCCCTACTCTGGTGGGCAGCATTCGATTCGTTACTACCAAGATGCGGCGGTGCGTTCGGTGCTGGAGAAGATTGCCAAGGGAGAAAAACGCGCTCTGTTGAGCCTTGCGACCGGTACTGGTAAAACGCTTATCGCAGTTAACATCTTGAAACGCGTCGCGGAGACTGGTCAACTTCGCAAAGCACTGTTCATCTGTGATCGTGATGTACTGCGAAATCAAGGTTTGACAGCGCTGAGACAGACCTTTGGTAGCGATGCCGCGCGGGCTACTGCCCGTAACCCAGAAAAGAACGCGCGTGTGATCGTCGCAACATATCAAACACTGGGGATCGCGGCGGAAGAGGATGACGCGTCGTATCTCCGGACGCATTATCCCGAGAACTATTTCAGCCATATCGTTATCGACGAGTGTCATCGCAGCGCGTGGAACAAGTGGTCAGAGGTTTTGACGCGGAACCCGGACGCTGTGCAGATTGGGCTAACGGCTACGCCGCGTCAGTTCGATTACGAGGAAGAATCGCCGGACGTTCTGCAAGACCAAGAGATAACCAGAGACAACTTGATCTATTTCGGCTTTCCTGCGTACGAATACTCGATCGGACAGGGTATGGACGATGGTTATCTGGCGTTGATGCAAGTGGAACGCCGCGAGGCTTTCATCGCTCGAAATGTGGATCCTGAGAGAGAAACAGGGGTAACCAAGAGCGATTTGCAACAAGGCACTTTGCTTGATGCTCACACCGGCCAAACGGCATCGCTGGGAGATGTCAGGGAGCAGTACGGCGCGCCATCAATTGAAGATCGGCTGAGGATGCCTGACAGAGTCCGAGCCATGTGCAAGGACCTTTTTGACTTGCTTGCGTCGAATGGCGAGCCGAAACAGAAGACGATCATTTTCTGCGTGAACACTGATCATGCCGCCGCTGTGGCAAATGAGATGAACAACCTGTACGCGAATTGGTGCAGAACCAACAGTAGAACTCGTGTCGATAACTATGCTTTCCAGTGCACGTCCAAGTGTGGACGAGAGCATATCGAGGATTTCAAAGGTGCGAACGCTCACCACTTCATTGCGACTACAGTCGATCTCCTAACCACTGGTGTTGATGTCCCGGTAGTTGAGAACATCGTTTTCTTCCGGTATGTGCAGTCGCCGATCTCGTTCCATCAGATGATCGGTCGCGGCACTCGAATCGATGAAGCACGCGGGAAGCTGGCGTTCACCGTGTACGACTACACAAATGCGACCAGATTGCTGGGCACGGAACTCAAGGCAAAGGCGGGGGGCGATGGAACATCTAAGCCTGGTCCCCCGAAGCCACCGGAGACAACCGTTGAGGTGCATGGGATACCCGTCAATATCTCGCCAGCTGGCAAGTTCATTGTCACAACTGACGACGACGGTCGGACGCGGCTAGTTCCGCTCGCAGAGTACAAGCAACGAGTCGGTGATGCGCTCAAGATTGTGCGTCCGAACATCAGGTTGTTCACCGAAACGTGGATCTCGCCCCAGACTCGGCGCGATATGTTGAAAGGACTTCCCGACGGGGCCGGATCAGCAGACCTGATACGCGAACTCTCGATGATGCGCGAATACGACTTGTTTGATGTTCTGGCGCATATCACCTTTGGCATTCAACCACGAACCAGAGCGCAGCGTCTAGAGGTTTTCGAGGAAAGAAATCTGGCGTGGCTGGATTCGCTGCCGGCGAACACGCGCGATGCGATCATAGCCACTACATCTCAGTTCTCGAAGGGCGGGATTGAGAACCTAGAGCTCAGTTCGATGTTCGATACGCCAGAGGTGTTGAACGCTGGTGGGGCGGCTGCTCTTGATGCTTATCCCGACAAAGACGGTGCTTTCGCCGCGTTGCGAGAGACGAAGCGGAGAATCTTCGCAGATTGATACGGAGAGGCGAATAGATTCGACCACACCCTATAATTGTCTTTACTTAAGGCACACGTCCGGGCACACGTCCGGGCACACGTCCGAGGCATCAACTTGATGGGAGGTTCACATGACGGATTCAATGCGTATCCGAAACAGTGGGGAACCTTCGCGCTCTTGGGACGATTTGCCACGTGGCGTCTACTATGTTGAGGACGTCGGGAGATACTTGCACGCTTCCGATCGAGACCTTTGGGGCAAAGAGGTCCAGATTCCCGCGGAAAAGATTGTGAACTGGTCTGAGCACGGATTTTTCGAAGTGGAAGAGAACGAATTCCAGAACAACCGGCGTTTCATCAAGTTCTCACATCTAATCACTATGCGGCTGATTGCGTTGCTTTTGAGTGAAAACACCCAAGAAGATGACATCGTGAGGGCTCATGATTATGCCAAGATTACAAGCGGCGATACGTATCCGTTTGCGACGCGTATATTCTGGACTGACGAATCTGAAGGCATCGAGGGTATCCATGCCCGCTTCTGCGAAGTGCTAGATGCCGCAAACGGAGACCACGAACTACCTTTCGCGCACTTCTTGAACGGTCATGGCACCAACACATTTGGCATAGAGTTCGACGGCGATGGCAGAGCTATCATATGGACTCCCGCGGAAGGTATAGAGATACACCCAGGCTTTCTATCGGGGGCTCCGAGACTGAAGGGGCGTAGGATTCATGCCGATCAGATTCCGGGAATGTTGGCGTCGGGTACTTCGAAACGAGATTTGAAGTGGTGGCTTGAGATCAGTGATATTCAGATTGAACATGCGCTACGTTGGGATGAAATGCTGAACGCGTCCGACCTCACGGTTACTGCGTGAAATTCTCTGTGAAGCCACACTACTACTTGGACGAAGGGTTGTCGCCCGCGCTGGCCGGAGGATTGCAGAGATTCGGTTTTCGATGCACTCGCTTGCCGTATGGAACACCGGACCAAGTTTCGATTGAGCGCATCGGGAAAGCGGACGGCAAATTGGGCGTCTGGGTTTCGCGTGACCTTGCCTCAGCGCGTGAACATCGAAACATCATATCTGAATCCGGTGTCTCGGTTGCATTGATCCGGGACCAAAATGGCACACCAGCTAAACATTGCTTCTTGGTGTACAACTTCGTGTATCAGTATCAGCGAGTCATCGCTAACGCGAATGAACCCCTATACTTCGAAGTCAGGGAACGAATGATCAAAGGAATCCCGAACGCTGTTGTTTCAAAGATGGAACTGTGAGCGGGACCGCTGAAATCGAACGGCAGCCGTTGCCTGATGGATGGCGTTGGGTGAAGTTGGGGGATGTGGTCGAACAAGACAAGATTACCCTGAAGCCGAATGACGAACTTTGTTCGCGTTTGCCCTATTTGAGCCTTGAGCATGTGGAATCGGGAACGGGACGAATAAACCCATTAGGAAAATCAAAAATCGCGAGTAACACGTTCAAGTTCGATGACCGACACGTTCTTTACGGCAAGTTGCGGCCTTACCTGAACAAAGTGGCGACACCGAACTTCCGAGGTCGATGCACTACGGAAATAATCCCATTGCTTCCAGTGGGAACGACTCGAAAATACCTCGCGCACTTTCTCAGGTTGCCTGAGACGGTTGATTACGCAATGAAGGGCAAGACGGGGTCTCGGATGCCCCGAACGGACATGCGAGCGTTCATGGACCTTCCTGTCCCGCTCCCATCGCTGTCGGAACAGGAACGTATTGTTCGCATTCTCGACCACAAGTTGGCGACGATTGAGAAAGCGAAACGGGCGGCCGAGGAACAATTGGAGGCGGTCGACGCTCTGCCGGGTGGTTATCTGCGGGAGGTCATGCCGTCTAGTGAATCTTGCTTGCCTACCGGTTGGCAACGCGCAAAACTCGGCGAATTCGCACCGTTAGTTTATGGCAAGAGTTTGCGCCAAAAGGATCGCAATTCGTCTGGTTCAGTCCCAGTCTACGGTTCCAACGGGATTGTTGGGCTCCACGATGTTCCTTGGACCGAAGGCCCAACAGTGATTGTAGGACGGAAGGGATCCGCAGGAAAAGTCCGGTTTTCGTCTCGGCCTTGCTGGCCCATCGATACCACGTTTTACATCAGTGATAAAGATGAAGCCACGATCAAGTTCACGTATTACCTGCTAAAGTCCCTAGGATTGGATCACATGAATACCGACAGCGCGGTTCCGGGGCTAAATCGGAACAACGCCCATTCGTTAACCGTGATGATTCCGCCGTTGGCAGAACGGAAGCGAATTGCTCGCAACCTGGATCTAAAGTTGGCGACGGTTGATAAGGAGAAACAAGCAGTCGAGGCCCTGATGAATTCAATTGATGCGTTGTCGAATGTATTTTTGCGTCAAGCTTTCGCGGGAGAACTGTGATGACTACCATTTCCGATCCGTCGTCGATAGACGCGCAGATCTGGTCGATTTGCGACATCATGCGGCGTTCGAATGCTGCTAGCGCGCTCCAGTACATTCCTGAACTGACGTGGATTCTGTTCCTCAGAATTCTTGACGAGCGTGAAGAGCGCGAAGGTCGAAACGCGAGAATTGTCGGGCAAGAGTTCACTCCTTCGCTGGAACATCCGTATAGATGGCGAGATTGGGCGGCTCCAAACGGCGATAAACGCAGAGAGCTACAAGCCGGGGTTGCAGGGGATGTTTTCAACTTCGTAAACGGCGAACTGATCCCGCAACTCCAAAACTTGGCTGTCAATCATTCGGCAACTGAACGTCAGCGCGTCGTCAGCGAGATCATGTCCGGCGTAGACGCGACCGGGATCGACACCGAACGCAACTTTTTGGATGTTCTGGACAAGGTGCATGAGATTCGCGGTGATGAAGGTGGCGCCACATACAGTTCAACGCTATCGCAGGCGTATGAAGGTCTGTTGTTGCGGATGGGCGAGAAGAACAATGACGGTGGTCAGTTCTTCACGCCGAGGGAAGTGATCAGGGCGATCGTGCAAGTGGTTGACCCGCAACATGGCGAAACAGTTTTTGATCCGGCTTGTGGCACAGGTGGTTTCTTGGCGATGGCTTACGAGCATATTTCCAAAACGGCGGTAACAGGTCAACAGCTGGCGACGTTAAGGACCGAAACCTTCTACGGCAAAGAGAAAGAAAATCTGATCTATCCGATATGTTTGGCCAATCTGATTCTGCATGGGATCAACCAGCCGAACATCTGGCACGGGAACACGTTGACCGATGTGGGCAACGGTTCACCGTTGTATGCGGATGCACCTAGCACCTTTGACGTGATTCTGATGAATCCCCCGTTTGGAGGCAAGGAGGGTGACGATGCGAATCAAAAATACGCGTACAAAACTGGCTCGACGCAGGTGCTGTTTCTGCAAGAGATCATTGATTGCTTGTCGCACAAGGGTAGAGCGGGGATTGTGGTAGATGAGGGTCTGTTGTTCAGGACGTCGGAACGTGCATTCGTGCAGACGAAACGGAGGTTGTTAGATGAGTGTGATCTTTATTGCGTCGTGAGCCTGCCTGGTGGAGTGTTTACGCAGGCGGGAGCTGGTGTGAAGACGAACCTGATGTTTTTCAACAAGGGTCAGCCGACGCGGGAGACTTGGTACTACGACTTGTCTGATGTGAAGGTGACGAAGCGTAAACCGTTGACACTTGAGCACTTCGAAGAGTTCTTCAAGTTGTTGCCTACGCGTGCCGACAGTGAGAATAGCTGGACGGTTAAGCGGGAAGTCTTCGAAGAGATCAACTACGACTTGAAGGCGGTGAATCCTAACCGGCAAGTTGAGGTGGATACTCGGACGCCTGAAGAGTTGTTGGACATCATCGAGGCCAAGGGTGAGGAGATTCGGGAGTTGGTGGCGGAGTTGAGGGGGATGTAAGTCCAAATCAGGTGCATACGCGCCCCCTTCGTCCTTCTGCCACGTCGTAGCCGTAGTTACTCTGCGTGGCACATTTCCCCCGCGAGCGGGGGCAACCCTTCCGCCCTGCCCCGGGCATACCCCGCACACTCGCTGCGCTCGTGCGCGCCCCTTTCGCTGGGCGAAAGGGGCAGGTAGGTCGCCGTTAACGGGGAATCCGTTTGCCCAGGGCGACCACGAGGGATCGCCTCTATGTGGGTTTTGTAAAGGTCTCTATCAGGCAGGATCGTCGGTCGTTATCGCCGATGCGACGATGCGACGCGAGACCGGCCGATTGTCTGTGGCAACTCGACGGGTTCACTATCCTCGGTTTCGATCATCCAATCCGCTAGCAGTCGCCGCATCTCGGAAACTACCGCAGCGTTTTTCGGGTCGTGTGCGACGTTGTAGAGTTCCCACGGATCGTTTTTCAGGTCATACAACTCATCTTCAGGGTCTGCGGTTTCGCCAGTTCCAGCACCTTGAGCCATCGGGTCGGTGACGTATTTCCACCCAACCGTCCGAACCATCTTCCGTCGACCTTGCGCTTCCCTGCCCCAGAGCGTCTCGATCAAGGTTCGGTAACCCCACGGTTTTTCGCACTTCTCGACGTCAGACATCGTCACAGGCGGCCCACCAGCACCATATTCCGAGTACGCAGCGATGCGAGGTTCGGCATTGGTCGCCGTCGGTAGCGGCTTTCCTTGGATGCGGCGCAGCAAATCTTGCTTAACCATGCCATCTCCGCCAAGCGTGGTCGCGCCAGTATCTTCTGCAACCGTTTTCGATTGTGAAGCAGTCCAGGCATCTTCAAGTCCCATGAAACTGCCCAATCCCTGCAACTCCAACAACGTCGGCAAAATATCTACGGTGTTCACCATCGATGCATCGGTCTCTCCGCACGGAACGCCACCTTTGGGAAACGACAAAATCAACGGCACTCGGGTGAGGCAGTCGTAAAACACTCCGCCCTTTACCGCCATGTTGTGTTCAGCCATGAAATCGCCATGGTCCGCGGTGAACACAATAATCGTGTCCTCCAACATCCCAAGTTCTTCAAGCTTGTCGAGGATCCGTCCGATGCCATCGTCAACCATGCGCGTCATCGCAAGGTAGACCGAGACCAGACCGCGGATGTCCGATTCGGTGTCGTCGTCCATGCCCAGTATCGAGTACAAAACACGGTTAACTTCCGGTGCCGGGCTGATCGCCCCGCTCGACGAGTAAGGTGCGGCATCCAGTTGCGCAGTCCCACCATCTTCGTCAAACTCCCCAACTCGTCTCGGCGGCAGAATCACTTCTTCGGGCGGGATCTGGTCTACGTATGACCTCGGAGCCTCATACGGTTCATGCGGATCGGGATAAGAAACCATCAGAGCGAAAGGACGCGTTTCCTCGTGCTCGTCTTCTCGCCCGAACGATTCACCCGCCGCAACCTTGTCCAAGAACGCTTCAGTCTGCGCAGTGATCACGCTGGAACCGTAGTCTTCAATCGGATAATCGCTAACCGCGTATGCGATTGTCGGGCTCTGTCTGTTATCGCTGAGATTGGCCCTCGCCTCGTGAGCGCGGTTTATCGCATCGATTGGCCTGACCCACTCCATCCCTTGCGTGCCGGGAACATCACCCGCGTAGTCGCCCCGCGGCAAACCGCCATGAGACATATCGCATCGAACGTCCAGCAGCGCCAGATCATCTTCTGTGACAAAGCAGTGATTCTTCCCGATCAATCCCGTCGTGTAACCAGCGTCGCGCCAAAACTGAAACGCATGAGTTTCGTTTGATGGCATCAGCGTCTCGTTGCGCCGACAACCGGTGGAGTGCGGGTATCTGCCGGTCATCATCGAAGTGCGCGCTGGCACGCACAGGGGGTGTGGCGTGATGGCGTGTCTGTACGTCACACCGCGCTTGGCCAGACGCTCCAAAGACGGAGTTTCGACACCGATCTCGGAGTACATGCGGAGCCCCGACCATTTCAACTGGTCAGCGACGATGAACAGCACATTAGGACGATTCAACGTTTGCCTCTTCCGAGTCCTGTCGTTCTCAATTCGTTTAGCTGCATCTTTTGGTGTTTGGGCAGATATTTGAGAGCTTCTCGCATCGTTACCGCCGACGCGATTCTTGCTCGTGGTCGCAGCCACTCCGCAACCAGATCCGGCGAGTGTTTCGAAACTTCACGCAAGATCCATCCAATCGCTTTTTGGATGAAGAACTCCTTCTCTTCGAGCATTGCATCCGCGTAGGCGGTGAACTCTTCCCAACCTTCGGTGCCACGACGCAGTCTTGGCAGCAATGCCAACATAGCAGTTCGTCGCACCCAGAAATCCTCGTCGCGAGCCCATCTCGCCCTGATCGACGCCGAATCGTCTATCCCATTCAAACCCGGCGCGATGACGTTGAACGACATATCGTCGATCAGTGCCCAAGTGTGGGAGCGTCGCAGAAGCCGTTCCAGAAACCCTAAGTCATCAACATCCAACAACGCAACCTTCGCCGCCAGAATGTTCACCGCCAACTTCCGCAACTCGTAGACGTCGCGGTCCCATAACTCCAGCGTGAGATCAATCAATACGCTCTTCGAGAAGTCCTTGCGCTCCCGCGCAAACCTCCTCGCCATCTTGCGAATCTCCGGTACGGTAACGCCGTAATGTTCAATCTCCGACTTGAGATAACGCTTTTCGTTGACCGCGCGTTCCTCAGTGCCAACCGCGATCAAATCGTTCGCTAATTCATCGGCGGTCGAAGTGACATCCAACGGCATCGAACTATTGCGCCTCGCACAAGTCCCACGCCAGCGCGATCATGCACTTGGTGCCACTGATGAGCGACTCAATGCCGACCGATTCATCCGTTCCGTGGGCTCTGGAAAGCATCGGATCGTCGTCAGGATGCGTACCTGCGAACCCGTAGGTGATGATGCCCAGATTGCGCGTGAAGCGAGAATCGGTAAAACCGTTGCTCACCGCGGGGATCCACTGGATATCGTCCCTCGAAACCGCAAGAGCCTGCGCCTTTTTGATCGCCTCAGCCAGATCAGTCTCGAACGGCGACGAGTTAGGCACGGACATGTAGTCGATCTCGAAGGAGACGCCTTCAACGTCGCCGATCGTCCTCTCGATTTCGCTATGGACGTACTCTTCCGTCTGGAACGGCAGTGTTCTCACATCGCAGGTGATCGTGATGTGTTCTGGCACGCTGTTCGACTTGATCCCGCCGTTCACCATCGTCGGCGTCCAAACCATCCTCGACAACGCCCGCAACATCGAGCCCAGACGCGGCGAATTCTCCCACATCTCTTCAATGATCCTGTCGATGTTTTCAGGTGTCGGCCGTTCTTCCACACCGAATACGCTCAAATGCTCGAATATCGGTAACGAAGTGTCGATCTCCGGCTCGTATGCCTCGATCCGTTGCAACACGCGCCACAACCTGGCCGACGCGTTGACGCCTTGCCACGGTACCGACGCGTGAGCGCTCTCACCTCTCAGCGTGATCTTGATCTCTAGTCGTCCCTTTTCGCCCGTCCCTAACAGGTATGACAACGCACCGCCCTGTTCAACAGGTGTGCCTCCACCTTCGTTCACCGCGAAATCCGACTCCAAAGACTCCGGGTGATTGTCCGCCAACCAGCCGAAGCCCCAACGCCCACCATGTTCTTCGTCCGCTCCACTCACGAGACGCAATCCATGCCTCAACCCAATCCCGTTGCGCTTTAGAATCGCCATAGCCATCATCTGCGCCGTTAACAATGCCTTGCAGTCCGAAGCACCACGACCATAAATGCGTCCTCCGGAAACCTGAGCACCGAAGGGCTCCCACGACCACTTCGACTCGTCTTCCACCGGCACCACGTCGGTGTGCGACATGAACATCAATCGACATCGAGGTTCGCTGCCCGGATACACGGCGATGATGTTACCGCGCTCCGGATCGCGTGCCAATATCTGCGTTTCGGTGATACCTTCCACATGAAACCAGTCTTGAATGAACTCAGCCAACGCCGTCTCATTGCCAGTCGGCATCTGACCGGTGTTGACAGTCGGGATCTGGATCATCTGCCTTTCGAGCTCCACGATCTCGGCCGCAGATGCATCGACCTCTTCGAGCAGTTGTTCTAAGGTGGACATCGTTTTTTCCCGCTTCTTTGCTTGGTTCAACAACATAACAATTTACGCTCTACGGGCATCTCACGAGTCTCCGCGAATCATCTCGAAAGAAATAATGAAACCTTGAACACGATTCAAGCGCACATTCCGCTTACCTTACAATTGGTATCATCTAGTAAGGAGACCCTTCATGTACGTCAAAATCACATCCAAACGCCAAGTCACGTTTCCTAAGCACGTTCTAGACACCATCGGGGTCGGTCCGGGCGACCAACTTGAACTACAGCAGACCGACGATGGTTACATTCTCCGTCCACGACGGCTCCGGTTGGAGTCGCTGGGAGGACTGAGTCACTTGGTCAAACCGGACCAAGAACCTTTCGATATCCACAAATTTAGGAACACCCCGTATGACCCTTCGTTACGGGATTGACACCTCGGTTCTTGTCAGGTTGCTCACCCGAGATCCGATTTCAGCGTTTGAATATTGCGTCGAATCACTTGCTGACATCATCGAAAACCAAAACGGTGAGGTCTTCGCGTCGAATCAAGTCATCGGTGAGGCATACATCGCCGTCCAACTGCATTACGGTGCCTCGAAAACTGAAGCGCGGACCGAATTGCTTAACACGTTACGGTCTGGTTTCGTTCGTCCGCTTAACGGTACCAAAACACTGGAAATGTTAGGTCCTATCCTTGGGGCAGGTTTGGTCGACCGATTGATCGCTGACGGTTACGACCAAACTGGATGTGAAACTTTGACACTGGACCGCAAAATGGCGAACTTGCCGAACGTCAAGATGTTGTGATTGCAGACGAATGGGGTTTTTGCTTCGCCAAACCGAAGCACGAAGTTTCGCGGGAAACTTAAATCTTCACAAAAACGTTGCTCTTAGCACCATCTGCTGAAACCTCTTCTTCACGTGCATACATAGTAGGTATTCTGCCGGCCGCACGATCCGCCTTAGTCCGCTCCCATTCGCGCTGGAGGTCCGCAGTGTGACCACGGAAGCGAGGCATCACATAGCGTGCGAAAAGCTCTTGCGAGTACATCACATGCCGCATCGGCATCCATTCATGAGTCGTCAGCATTAGTCCGCCGATACCGTTCGTTTCCTCGATTATCGCTTCGATCTGTTCAATCGCGTCATCCGGCGTCCCGATGATCCAGCGTCTTTTCTCAATGATCTCCTCGAACGTCAAGTCTGCCGGGTTCTGGTCCGGGTGTACCAGCCATGACCTCGGCGTATTGATTGTGTAGAAGTAGTTGTGAACGTCGCGGATGGCGCCGTGACGGGCTTGTTCGAACGCTTCTTCGCGGGTGTCTGCTAGATGAATGTAGGTAACTACGCGCCAGTCGTCTTTGGTAGGAGATGTCCCATACTTTGCAGCCGCGTCAATTACTTCGTCCCATTGTCTAGACAGCGGTACCGCGTTGGGTGGACCGGCGCCCGCAACTGAAAACATCATCATCTCGTACTGAGCAACGAAATCCAACGATCGCGGACTTCCTGCTGAAGGAGTCGCCAACTTCAGTCTTGGCTGCTGGTACGAACGAAGCTGCAACGCCATATCGTTGATCGTCCAGTACTTCCCTTCGTAGGTGATCGGATCAGGCGATTCGAGCAGTTTCACGATGATGTCCGTTGATTCACGCATCATCGCGTTAAGGTCGCTACCCGGGATTTTGAACCTCTGTGGATCAGTCGGCAATCCGCTCGGTCCTACGCCCAATACGGTTCGACCGCGGGTCAGATGATCCAAGAACGCGAACCGCTCGGCAACGTGGAAGGGGTGGTGGAATGGGAGCGAGACGACCCCTGTTCCCAAAGTGATCCGCGTCGCAGTCGCCGACGCCTTGGCAAGCACCATCTCGGGTGATGGCATCGTCTCCCACGCGGCAGAGTGATGCTCGCCGATGAAGTACTCGTCGAAACCGAGCTTCTCCGCGTAGTTGATCATATCGATGTCGCGTTCGAACGCCAACGATGGGTTCTCGTTAGGAGTGTGTAGCGGCATCATGAAGAACGCGAACTTCATCTCGATATCTCCGAACCTGAACGGCTAGTGTCGTTATGCGATTCTAGTTGCATCCGCTTCCATTGAATCGGCGGTGCAGGATTTCCGACAATCACAATTGTCCCTGCACTATGTGTTGGTACGTCATCGGTTATCGGCATTTCTGCACAACGAGAGACTACGAAAGAAATGCACAGGAAATTCTTCTCAGCCATCCTTATTTTGGTACTGCTGCTATTGGTCATGTGGTCGGTGGCGTGCGGTGACAACAAGGTTGCCCATGACGTGGCGTTTGTCGCCGACACCGAAAGCCAGCATATGTATCTGCTCGACAAAGCCGGGGAAGAGACCAAAGTCATCAACGACTCGGTATCAGATCCGCAATGGTCACCAAACCAGAGGAAAGTCGCATATCTCTCGGATGCCCAAGATGGTCGAGGCCAACTGAAGGTATGGCATCGTGGCGACGGCGAACCCGAACGCGTCTCGGATGCGCCGGCTACAGTCGATGAGTTCTTCTGGTCTCCAGATTCGAGGATGATCGCGTATCAGGCGAACTCCGCCGACAATGCGCGCACCGAAGTCTACGTGCACGATTTCGAAAACGACAAAACCACGCTGCTCGTATCCGAACCGGTTGGAAACGTGGAACTCGGCAACTGGTCGGGAGACAACCAATGGCTTGTAATGTGCCTCAACATCGACGGGGCGCAAGGCATCTACAAACGCTCAGTTCATGGCGTGGACGAAATTCAACTAACCGACTATGAAGATAGCCGACCGCGATTTTCGTTCGACGGCAAACGCGTCGCTTTCGCCCGCAAATTGCCCGACGGCTCGACTGACATCTATGCCTTGGAGGTCGATACCGGCGACGGGCCTAGTGCGGCGAAGGCATTGACCGATCACGACGGCGATGAAACCGACTTCGAGTGGGCACCCGATGGACGCAACATCATCTACGTCACCGAACGCGATGGCGACGCCGAGATCTACGCAGTCGACACCCGCGAAAAAGTCAATCGTCGGTTGACCCAAAACCGGATCGCAGATGCCGACCCGAAATGGTCCTTGGGCGGAGACAAGATACTGTTCCGCGCCGACACGGACGGCAAGTACCACCTCTTCGCTATGGACTTCAAGTCAGGTGCGCAAGTTCGCATACTGGAAGCGCCCAGCAGCATCGTCTCCGCTGACTGGTAGGTGTCCGCTCACACGGCGTTGAAACGCGCTACCGGATAGATCGCCTCATTGGCGCGATTTGAACATCCGCGAAATCCAAGATTCACGTTGTCGGTTCCGCGATGATGCTTGGTCGCTGCCACCCCGCTCGCCGCTAGCGACGGCGCGCTTGATATCCGGCGGAGTGACACGCGCGTTCGAGCCGACCGCCAGTCCTCGGCGCGGCGTTCTGCCTGAAGACGCGGCATTGCTTTGTCCGACTGTTGCCAATCGGCGCCTGCTCTCCGTGCGACGCACGTTATTCGCAGGTTTTGGCGTTGAGTGACCGTTAGAGGATGCACGAGCGGAAGATTTTCCGTAGGCGCTGCGACGATCTGCGTAGCGATGTGTGAACGGCTTGCGAGAGCCGTTTTGCGACTTAGACGCACCCTTGTCCTCGCCGTTTGGTGATGCCGCCTCGTCGGTCACGCGTTTCCGCATCTCGGCGGTTCGAATATTGCTGCTCTTTTGGCCCGCCGACATCCAAAGGTCGTCGAAGAAGTTTTTATCGAATTTGATGATCGAGTCCGAGAACCTTGCCGCTTCCGAGGATAAGTTCGAGTCAAACGCCGCAACCTCCACCTGTTTTCCGGTGTCCTTCACGACTTGGAGCGCCGGGTAAAAATCGGCATCGCCACTTACCAGAATCGCGGTGTCGTAGTGGTCTTCGTAAGCGTGAGAAATCAGGTCGGCGGCGATCATCACATCCACGCCCTTCTCGACCATGGTTTGACCGCGCTGTTTCCAGATGCCGAGTTTGACTTCGAGATATTCGGTCTCGTAAAGCGCGTTCAGAAATCGGTCTTGGGATTCAGCTAGCTTGGGATTGTCGGGAGATTCTTGGCGGATGTTGTAGTAGTAGGTCCGAATCAGCTCTCTGTCACCGCAGAGCTTCTGCGAAAATTTCTTGTAATCGAGGTCTCTTTTGTCAGTGTTCTGCTTCAGTACGTGATACAGATTACTTCCGTCGATGAATATCATCACGCGCCGCGGCGCGGTGCTTCCTGTCGATTGGTTTTGCATCAGTTGTTGTCCTTCTCATGTCAACCGCATCCTCCTGATTAATTTCTGTCTTGATGAAGTTTCACAGCTGCGATACAGTCTTGCAGCAAAGCGTCCAAGCATCTTCTCCGTAGGCGACAGGAGGCACGGGTGCGATTGATTTTCGGTGTTTTACGCGATTGCCCCGCTGGATCGGGAGCTTCAAACCCGCCTACCTTCACGCCTCAAAGTCTAACACAACCGTTTTTGAACAGTCTTGACCTTTGGCAACATCGTTTAATCGTTATGTTCTTCCCCGCTATTCGCAATCGAAACTTCTTACGGTTAAACTACATCCACTAACGACCCGAGGAAAATTCCGATCGGAGAGAGCCAAATATGACAATGACAGCAACGCAGTCGATGGTGGGGACTACTATTCCATCGCCTTGCGAAATGCCGAACGGCTTGCAGTGGCACGATGACAAGCTCTACGTGATGGACCAACTCACCGACAACGTCTACGTCGTCGATGAGAACGGAGCAGTTCTCCAGACTATCTACACGGCCACTGAAAACGGATCCGGCATCACCGTCGGCGACGGTCACATCTGGACTGGTTCCAACGGCACCACGGTATCCCGACCATATCGCAGCACCGACACGCATCTCGGATACGTGATCAAAATCGACCCCGATACTGGCGAGACCGTCGATCGATGGCGGACTCCAGACGGCGGCGGAATCCACGGCATCGAGTGGGACCACGACTCGAATCTCTTATGGATCACCGCGTTCAGCCCAAAGGCCATCATCCTCGTCGATCCATCTGACGACTTCAAGGTTGTCCACAAATTCGAGGTCGAACTTGAGCGATTGCATGGTCTGGCGCTAGAAGACGACGGCGGAATATGGTGCGCACACACCTCCGACAACGTAGTCGTCCTTTACAACAAAGAAACCGGCGCCGAGATGGACCGAGTCACGATGGGACCCGAAGACCCCTTCATCCACGGTCTCTCCAAGAAAGACGGCGTGCTCTGGTTCGGCGACGCTAACTTTGCCGGTAGCCACGGTACAGCCATCAGAGGCGAACCCGCCATCGGCACCATCGCCCGTTAGTAATCGGTTTCCTCCGCTCGCGGGGGGAAATGTCCGTAGGACAAAGGGGGCGCACGCTCCACTTAACGCTTCTGCCCGTTATCCGTAGGGGCAGGTTCCAAACCTGCCCCTGCTTGATCGCTCTTGAGGCCGAAAACTTGTTATGACCGTCGTCGATAGCCACCACCATTTCTGGGACCTTAGCCTGCGACCCTACGATTGGATGCCGGAAGGTAGCCCGTTACGGGTCAACTACGTCGCTGATGATTTACGTCCCTTGCTTGCTGAAGCGGGAGTCGACAAAACGGTCATCGTCCAAGCTCACGCCTCTGTTGAAGAGACGAAATGGTGCCTCGACATCGCAGAGAACACCGATTTCGTCGCAGGAGTCGTTGGATGGGTAGATCTGAGCGCCCCTGACGTCGGCGAAACGCTGGACGAACTGCAGCAAAACCCGTATTTCAAAGGCGTACGCCACCTCTGGGAGATGGATGAAGACCACGGTTGGCTCGCTGGCGACGCACCGATCCAAGGTTTAAAAGAGGTCGAGAGACGCGGGCTATGCTACGACTTCCTAGTACGACCCTGGAACCTCCCGTTCGTCCCGCGCATCATGGAACACGTCCCAGACCTCCGCGCCGTCATCGATCACATCGCAAAACCGAATATCAAAGAACGCGAAATCGAACCCTGGCTCACTCGCCTCCGCGAAGTCGCATCCATCGACGGAATGCGTTGCAAAGTATCGGGAATGACCACCGAAGCCGACATGGATAACTGGACAACCGCGGACCTCGCACCCTATGTCCACCACGTCTTAGGAATGTTCGGCGTCGACCGTCTGATGTTTGGATCGGACTGGCCCGTATCCACCCAAGGAACCACCTATCCTAACTGGGCCGCGACCGCTCGCGACATTCTCAAGAACCTCCCCGAAGAGCAATCCGACTACGTTTTCGGCAACACCGCGATCGATTTCTATCGTCTGAAAGTATGATGATTCGTTTTTCTCATCCGAGTACTATCTGCACATGACCCAGATTAATGCGCGTCCACCTCTCCTTGAGGCGCGAGATTTAACCAAACTTTACGGCTCTGTCCAAGCCCTCGATTCCGCTTCGTTCTCAATCGGCTCCGGCATCACCGGTCTCCTCGGCCCCAATGGAGCCGGGAAAAGCACGGCGATACGCATCTTCCTAGGCCTTACGGACGCGACGTCTGGCACCGCTCTGGTTATGGGCGCCGACGCCCGCCATCCCGACGCACGCACGCGACTGGGATATATGCCTGAACACGATTGCCTGCCCCCCAACCAGTCCGCCGCAAACTTCCTCACACACATGGCGGAAGTCAGCGGCATCCCGCCGTCGCGCTCGCGTGCCCTGGCAGCCGACACCCTACGCCACGTTGGGCTGTTTGAGGAACGTTACCGCCCAATCGGCGGGTACTCCACCGGCATGAAGCAAAGAGTCAAACTCGCCCAAGCACTCGTCCACGATCCAATCCTGATCCTCCTCGACGAACCCACAGCAGGCCTCGACCCTACCGGCAGAACCGAGATGCTGAACCTCATCCGCCGCATCGCACGCGAATTCGGCATCAGCGTAGTCCTCTCGACGCACCTCATGCAAGACGTCGAACGAACCTGCGACAACATCGTCCTATTGGATGCTGGCCAAGTCAAGGAATCCGCCGACGTCAAGTCCCTTACCGAGGAAACCGAACTCATATATGTCGAGGTCGCCAACAACCGCGACCTCTTCACCGCTGAACTGTCAGACCGCAACATTGAACACACCTCCGAAGGCGTCGCGCTATCGATCCCCGATGTCGATGGAGAAAAATTCGACGCTATCCGCGATGCGCTAGTTGCATCCGAAGCGCGGCTTGTACGCATGGGCCCGCGCCAGCGCGCCCTTATCGACCTCTTTCGCTCATAACCCGTGACCTCCGACCAACAGACCGAACGCACCGGCACCGTCTTCGACATCGGTTACCAGACCTACGAAGGTGAACGCGAAGGACGCAGTCGCGCTTGGCAGACGATTTTCTGGGATGGCGTCAAGAACGGCATGGGCATCGGACGAGGCGGATGGGCTAAATTCCTGCCGTGGCTAGTCGTATCACCCGCCATATTGACTGGCCTCGTATTCGCCGCCATCGCCGCCTTTTTCGAACAACTAGGACTCGAAGTCGATACCGGCGAAGGCGCAGAAGTTGTGGACCTCCCCAGCCACGATGACTTGATCGGTGTTATCGGCTTCCTCCTCCTCATATTCGCCGCATTCGTCGGACCGGAACTGATATGCCCCGACCGTCGCAACCGCGTCATACATCTCTACTTTGTCCGACCGATAACACTCATCGACTACCTCGGCGCCAGATGGATCGCACTCGTCGCGCTTCTCCTCGCCGCCAGCTTGCTACCTCACATCACTTTGTGGGTCGGGCTACTCATCGGCGTCTCCGACTCCCTCGGACACATCCAAGACAACTGGACCGACATCCCTCAGTTCCTAGGCAACAGCGCAGTATTCGCCGTTTTCGCAGCATCGTTCACATTCGCCGTAAGCTCATTGACCGACCGTCGGATGATCGCTACCCTCATCGTCATCAGCGTCATCATGATTTCATCATTCGCCGGGTTAATCGTCGAACTGTTTAATCCCCCGGATTCCATCAGCGATCCCATCGCCCTTGTCAACTTGATCGACATCAACACAAACATCATCCCATCCATATTCTTCGGCAACTACAGAGAAGCCTACGAACTCAACATAGTCTTTCCAATCGCTTGGATCGTCCTGCTAACCGCGGTCTCCATCTTCGCAACATGGCGCTTCTATTCCAGACAGAGATAGTTCCGTGCAATCCATGACCGAAATAGACACCCGCAACCGCAACGACGCCATCGTGTCGTTGGACTCCGTCTCCAAATGGTTCGGAAACGTCGTCGCCGTCAGCGACATCACCCTTGAGATCGGATCCGGCATCACCGGCCTCCTCGGTCCCAACGGCGCCGGCAAAACAACCTTGCTCCGCATGATGTGCGGCCTATACTCCGCTTCCGAAGGCGAAGTCCGACTACTCGGCACCGATCCGCGCACCGATCACAACGTCTACAGACGCATCGGCATCATGACCGAGAACGAGTCTGCATACGAGTTCATGACCGGCCTCGAATTCGTCCGTCTCTCCGCCCGCCTCAAAGACCTCCGACGCGAAGAGAGCCACCTACACCAGGCAATCGAACGCGTCGACATGTCGTTCGCTCTCGACCGCAAAATCTCCACCTACTCCCGCGGCATGCGCCAACGAATCCGTTTAGCCGCCGCCCTCGTCGGCGACCCCGAGCTCCTCATTCTCGATGAACCCCTCAACGGCGCCGACCCTACCCAACGCCTCCGATTCCAAGAGATCCTTCACAAAACCGCCGATGAAGGACGCTCCGTCATCATCTCGTCCCACATCCTCGAAGAGGTTGAAGAAGTCAGCGAAAGCGTCGTCCTCGTCGTCAACGGCAAACTCGCCGCACAAGGCGATTTCCACGCCATCCGCGCCGCTCTCGACGACCGACCCTACCACGTCAAAATCGAGTGCTCCGATCCCAAACAACTCGGCGGCGAACTCGCCAAACTGCCAGCAGTGCATTCGGTACAGTTCGATCCCGACGGCTCAATCGTAGTTCTCACAACAAACGTCGCCGTCCTGCAACTTGACCTACCCGCCCTCGCTCAACGACTGAACATCCGACTAACAAGACTCCAACCAATAGACGACTCGCTGGAGAGCGTCTTCTCATATCTGGTCGAAGGCTGATGGGCACAATCGCAGAAACAATCTTCATGCTCGCGATCCGACAGTCGATGTCGATTCGCCGTGTCGCGGTCTTGTTAATACTCGCCGCGATCCCACTCGCCATCGCCATCATCAGCGAAATACTGGGCACCGATTGGGACGGCGAAGTGACTCAAGGCTTCATCCAAGGCCTGATCTTCAACACCGGTTTACCGTTGATCGCTCTCATCGTCGCCGCCCCCGTCTTCGCCGACGAAATCGAAGACCGCACCCTCACCAACCTCATGCTCTCTCCCATCTCACGATGGCAAATCTCCATTCCCAAAATGCTCGCCGCCGCCGCCATCGTAGCCGTCCCATTGGCCGTCAGCACCTTCGCATCCATACTCCTAGTCTTTGACGAAGATACCTACTCCGCAGCCATCATCGGAGCCTTTGGCATCGTCATCGGTGCACTTGCCTTCACCTCACTCTTCGCATTCGTCGGCACCCTCACAACCCGCGCCGTCGTCTTCGGCATCGTCTACGTCTTCGGCTTCGAAGCCCTGATCTCGACGGCGATTCCCGGCCTGAAATACGTCAGCATCAGCGGCAACACCCTGTCCATACTGCAAGAGCTCAATTCAAACCTAATCGATGCGCCCGCATCCGGATCAAACCAGCTTCCACCAATCGAATTCGCCATCATCGCCCTCGTAGCCGTCATCATCGTCAGCAACATCGCCACCGTCTGGCGACTGAAACGCATGGATGTTAACTGACACCGCGTCGGCGATCCGGGATCATCAGATTGGTGAACCCTTCCTGCTCGAAGTCGCGATCCGTCGCCACGACATCTTGGATGCCTTGCCGACGCATCACGGTCATCCCGATGCAGTCAACCATGCTGTAGCGCTTGTCCGGGCGCGCTTCGTAGAGCAGGATCGCCTCCCAATACTCAGTGTCGTCGATTGGGACGACAGAGTATTTTGGATTTCGGAGAACATCCTTAGCGAAATCAACGGCACGCAGTCTCGTTGCAGCGACACCGCGGCTGAAATGGGCGAGGAACTCGTTCAACACCGCACGAGTAGTGATCAGGCGCAGGTGGTGGTCACTCAAGAACGCGTCGAACAGTTGCAATGCGTATTCGCTCGCATCATCCGTATCGTCCAGAAGAGCGATGTAGAATCCGGAGTCGGCATAAATCACTCTTGCCACGGATATTTGTCGCGCTTCGGATACCCGTAGAGGTAGTGATCAAGGTTCAGCGATCCATCATGAGGAACCGAATCGCGCTCTTCCTGAGTCAGAGTTGACCACAACACCCGGCCCAATCCGCCAAGGTGACCAGGAATAAACTCGCCGTCGCGGTAAAAAACGCGCTCGTAGTCCGGGATGCGTTCCCGCATCGCATCCATCGCAACTACAGGATCCTCGTTCACTTCATACTCGCCCGAGTTCGCGTCTATCACCACCCACTGACCGTTGAGCTCGTCGACGACCTCATGTTCGATCCGCTCGCGAAACAAGCGTTTCGCCCGCTTCATTATCGGAGTCTCTATGTATTCATACTTCGCCATGACCCCATTCTAACGGCACTCCTCAAATCAAAAGCAACATCGCCGATACCCCATTGCGCGATACTCTAGTGGCATTCGACTCGCCGACGCCCTCGCGTCGCACTCCCTAATGGCAGACACCCAGACCATCTCGCAACCCGCGCCTCAGACGCCTGCGTGGGACCCCGGCGCACCCGAAAACGCCTGGTACAAGTGGCGCGCGTTCTGGGCCGTCGGACTCTCCCTCGTCACAATGGTGATGAGCTTCAGCATCGTATTCCTCGCCTTGCCCGCCATCGCCGAAGACTTCGGCATCACGTTCAAAGAAGCATCCCTGCTCGTCATTGCCCAATCCCTCACCGTCAGCGCCTTCATGGTTCCTCTCGGCAAAGTCGCCGACATGATCGGACGCAAAAAGTTCCACCTTATCGGCATGGTCCTATTCGGCGGCGGAGCCATCGCCTGCGCATTCGCAACCAACCTGCCGTTCCTTATCGTAACCCGCGTCATCATGTCACTCGGCAGCTCCATGGGACAAGCCGTCTCGACCGCCATCACCACATCCGTTTTCCCCGCCAACGAACGCGGAAAAGCCCTCGGCAGTCAGACCACCGCCGTCGCAATCGGTGGCGCATCCGGCACCATAGTCTCCGGCGTCACACTCCAATTCCTCCCGTGGCAAGCCCTCTTCATCTTCATGGCCATCCCCACCGCCATCGCCTTCCTATGGGGTCTCTACATCCTCAAAGACGAACGCATCGGCTCATTCTCCGGCGAAGAGCGACCTCCGTACGACTGGCTCGGCGCGATCCTCTCAGCAGTCGCAACCGCCATCATCATCCTCACCATCACCAACCCGTTCGCCCTCGCATGGGGGTCTCCCATCATCATCGCCGGAGCATTCACCGGCATCGCAACCGTCGTCGTCTTCATCTGGTGGCAACTCAAGACTCCACATCCGATGGTCGATCTTCGACTCTTCAAAATCAGCGTCTTCAAATTTTCCATCCTCACGCGCTACCTCGCCTTCATGCGCTCATCCGCAACCATGTTCCTCATGCCCATCTTTCTCGTCGCTTTCAGAGGTTGGCCCGAAATCTACGCAGCTGGCGTCATGTTGCTGCTGGCAATCGGCATGGGCATAGGAGCCCAAGTCTTCGGCAGACTCTCCGACCGCTTCGGCGTCCGACCATTCATGGTCGGAGGTTTCGTCGTCCTCATCTTCACCGGCATCGCCCTAGCCACCTTCAGCACAACGACACCGCTCTACTACATCGCCGTCGTAACCCTCATCAACGGCCTCGCACAAGGTGCATGGTCAGCGCCTAACGCCAGCGCAACCATGGGTTCCGTCCCCCGATCCTCATACGGACTCGTCAGCGCCATAATCAACCTCACCCGCAACCTCGGAAACGTCACCGGCCAAGCCGTCGTCACCGCAATCATCGCCGGAATCATGATCGCCCGCGGTTACAACGTACCGCTCGGAGAACTCGAGGAAACACCACAAGCCGGTCAGGCTTTCCTCGACGGATGGAAATACGCATATCTCTTCGCCACAGGGATTGTAGCCTTAGCACTTGTCACATCATTCCTGACCAAACCGAGCAAAACCGAAATATCCAGACCCTGAACGCATCGGAGGTACCAACTTGAGCACAGAATCCCTAGACGGCAAAATCGCACTCGTCACCGGCGGCGGCACCGGCATCGGAAAAGGCATCGCCCGAATCTTCGCCAACAACGGCGCGAACGTAACAATCGCCGCACGTAACCTCGAACGACTCCAAGCAACCGCCGACGAAATCTCCACCGAATCCGGAACCACCGTCACTGCCTTATCTATGGACGTCACCGATGAAGACAGCGTAGCCGCCGTCTTCGAATCAGTCATGAGCGCCCACGGACGCCTAGACATCCTCGTCAACAACTCCGGCTCCATCGAAGGCGACCCCATCGAGCAACTTTCATCCGAGAAATGGCTCCGAGTGATGAACACAAACGTCACCGGCATGTTTTACTGCACCAAGCAAGCCTTCAAGATCATGCGACCTCAAGGCGGAGGTCGCATCATCAACATCGGCTCCATCGCCGCACAGCGATCCCGCCACTCCGCAGCCGTCTACACAACTTCCAAACACGCCGTCTGGGGCCTAACTCAATCCGCCGCAATCGAAGGCCGAGACGTCAACATCGCCGTCTCCGCACTCCATCCCGGCAACACCATGGTCGAACGCCGCGCCGACGCCCGATCCGACTCCGGCCGAGACGAAGGGCCCGAACCCATGATGGACGTCGAAAACATCGCCCGAACCGCCCTCCTAATGGCAACCCTCCCACCAGACGTCAACATGCTAGAAGCCATCGTCATACCCAACGAGCAGCTTTACCTCGGCAGGGGCTGACCCAACCTCTCCTCCCAGGAGAAACGCAAGAGGTCTGCAAGTCGTATCAACACAGTGTTCCGTCGTCTAATCGTTGACTAAACCAGTAATCGCTGGTACGGTAATACGTACTGGGAGCGCCAGATTCACGGATGTCGGTACGCTCAACATGCTTTTCAGAAAAAACCCCGAAAAACGAGGCAACACTAACGGTCATGTCAACTGTGATTGCGGCAAGACCGTTTCGGCGATTCCAATCATCAATCAGTTCCTTCAAGCCGATGAACTCGAACGGATCGCACTCCAGATCGAGTTGGAGTACATGAATCCTGAAGAAATCCGCAAAGCGTTTGCGCTTGACATGAGCGAGGACGAATACGTCGATATTTCTTGGCGGAACTCATGGAAAACGGTCGGCGACAGTTTGCGTTGTGCCATGCGCAAAAAACTTGATATCTTGCCAGAAGCCGACCGCGGTCGCATCGAACAAATGCTCAATAAATGAGCATTGAAGACATCGAAACGCGCTTAGAACCTGAATCGCCCAACTCAGATAGTCAGTCCCATTTGATCGCCCACGGCGCGATCGAATACCAAGGACCGCTGCCACCCCCAGCGATCTTGGGCGCATACGACGAACTTGTACCAGGGACCGCGGAAATGATGCTTCGTGAGTGGCGAAACGATCGTCAGCATCAACGGGAGATGCGTTCTAAATTCGTCGAAACTTTCACGACCGGAAGTCGATGGGCCGCCGCTTATCGCTTAGCCACCATAATCGTCATCATCGCCGGTGGATTGCTCGCCATCGTTTTGGGCGAACCCGCAATGGGTTAGTTCCTCGGATTGAGCGCCGCACTCAGCTATCCCGTCGGTTCAGCACTGTTCCGGATTATCCGCCGACGCGACAATGAACACACTTCAGATAAATCCAAAGATTTCTGATCGGTTCCCAACTGGATATCACTAACCATCGATCCAATCTCAGAAATCACAGTTCAGACAACTCCCCGCGATATACTCACTTACGGCAATCACAGCTCACCTACCAACCAGGAGAACCAAATGTACATCCTAATGGTCCGTCTAAAGGTCAAAGACGACCGCATCGACGACTTCATCGAAGCATCCATCGGCGACGGCGTCGGATCCGTCCTCGGCGAGCCCAACTGCTATCGCTTCGACATCATCCAAGACGATGAAGACCCCACCAAGTTCGCCTTCTGCGAAGTCTACGAAGACGAAGCGGCCTTCCAGTACCACACCTTGGCTTACCACTTCCATCAGTGGCGCGACGCATCAGCCGACCTGTTCTCCGAGCCGCCCGAAGTCTCCTTCTGCCGCTCGGTATACCCCGCCGGCCCTGCCGAATGGGATGCATACCGACCCGGTGCCGTCGACGACCCCGCCTTCCAGCAAGGCACTCTGCACGTCATCCACGCTCCGCAATACGTCCAAGCCGACAAGGTCGACGACTTCATCGCCGCGGTGACACTCGACGGCATTGGCTCCACACACGAAGAGCCCGGATGCCTACGCTTCGACGTCTACCAGAACGTTGACGACCCGACCGAACTCTACCTCTACGAGGTCTACGCCAACGCCGCCGCATTCGACTATCACGTCGGAACTCCCCACATCAAACAGTGGCGCGACACCGTAGCCGACTGGTACGACGAAGAACGCCGCGACGCCTCCATGGCCGGCACCATGGGCGCTCGCCGAGGCCGAAACGTCTGGCCACCCGACAACTGGAACTGGTCCTCCGGAAAACCCGCGTTCTAAATCCCTACGTCCCTTTCGCGCAGCGAAGGGGACGCGGAGCGGAGCGAACGCAGGGGATGCCCGCCGCTACCACGATTTCACTATCCTTCGACGGGGCAGGTTTTCCCCCGCTCGCGGGGGAAATGTCCGAAGGACAAAGGGGGCATCCCAAAAAACGTAGGGGCGACCCCGACATACCGTCTAAGGGTCGCCCTTTCGTTTGCGACGCCCTAAACATCCTGCGATCCTCATATCAATCCGTTACGCTTTATCCCACATCTTCCAACCAACCACACCCCCTCTTGACCCCATGCCCAACAAACTCCGCGTAGTAGTGAACCGCCGCCCCAACGCGGAACCTAACGTCGCGCCATTCCCCGTCACCGAACCCGTGGAATGGGTCTTTACCGAATACCAAGACAACAAAGCACCGCCCGATTCCCTAATAGGTGCCGACGTCTACATCGGTACCGACTTCACCAAAGAGATGGGCGCAGCAGCCGACTCCCTCAAAGCCATTCTCATCGCCGCCGCTGGTTACGACCGCATCGATCCTGACGCCGTACCCGAAGGCTGCACTGTCGCCAACGCATACCACCACGAAGCACCTATCGCCGAGTGGGTCATGGCAGTCGCCGTAGCCCTTGACCACGAACTCTTCAAATCCGACCGCACCTTCCGCGCCGGATCATGGGAGATGTGGCCCGGTCGACACGGCGTATATCGAGAACTGATGGGCCGCACTTTCGGCATCGTAGGCTTCGGTGCAATCGGACGCCGCGTCGCAAAACTCGCTCAAGCCTACGACATGCCCGTCATCGCCGCCGGCAGAGCTGACAGGGCCGAAGGCGAACTCTACGGCGCAGAATACGTCGGAGGCGGAAAACACGCCCGTGAACACGTCCTCTCCGAAGCCGATTTCGTTCTCATATCCACTCCGCTCGGACCCGCAACCCACGGCCTCATTGGTGAACATGAACTCTCGCTGATGAAACCCACCGCATACATCATCAATCCTGCACGCGGACACATCATCGACGAAACCGCGCTCTACAACGCACTCAAAAACCGCACCATCGCCGGAGCCGCAATCGACACCTGGTACCAATACCCCGAAACCGCCACCGACGCACCCCGACCATCCGATCTCCCCTTCTGGGAACTCGACAACATCATCATGGTCCCCCACCACTCCGGCGCAACCTACGGCACCGCATCCCGCCGAGCCCAAACCGTAGCCCAAAACCTAGACCACCTAACCCGCGGCGAACCCCTAATAAACATAGTCCAAGAAATCTCGCGCTAAACTCATCCCCTGCTGCCCCAGTTCCATCCCTTCAGGGGACGTTTGCACTACCACCGTCATTCCGGCGAAAGCCGGCCGTTTACGGGAAGGAACGTCCATCCAGAGGGGCGGTTGACGGCGTATCGCAGCTCGCAGGGGTGCCGGGGTGATTCCATGCCCCGAATCTTCTAATCCGAATACCGTGTGGAGGATGTGTGACGCGATACACGTGATATGCTGAATACACGTATCACAACTGCAGGATTCTGACATGGCTACTTCGATCAGACTCTCCCCCGAAATCGAGCGTCGAATTGACCACATCGCATCAATCACACGACGCACCAAAGCCTTCTACATCCGAGAGATGATCGAACGGAGCATCGATGACGTCGAGGATTATTACCTTGCCGCAGAAGTCGCGGAACGCGTTCGTAACGGCGAGGAAGAGATCTTCACCGAAGATGAAATAAGGCGTGATCTTGGCTTGGAGGGTTGAGTACACCAGAGCGGCGAGATCTGAACTCCGCAAACTAAATAGGACCGATGCGCAACGAATCGTTGACTACATGCGCCAACGAGTCGCCGATTCAGGAAATCCTAGGCAGTTGGGTACGGCGTTATCCGGACCATTCCACGGATGGTGGCGATACCGGGTAGGAGGCTATCGCATCATCTGCGACATCCAAGACGACGTTTTGCGCGTGTTTGTCGTGCGAGTCGCACGCCGCGATTCAGCCTATCGCTGACGATCCATTCCGCCAGCAAACCCGTCAACAACCATCATCCATCCAATCACGCCACTCTTCCGCCACCCAACTCGAACCAACGCGCCTCAACATGCGAAAATTAACGCTTACGAACATTCAAACTTAAACCAACACGCAACCGATCCTTGAGCAACGGACCCACAAATCCCAACAACGTCCTACGAGATCAGCCGATGTTGCTATTCGACGAACCCATCAATCCGTCTATTGACGCGCCGACCGGAGCCCAATCGTTAGCTTCGAATTTCGCAGTTAAATGGCGCGGATACCAAGGGACCGAACCGCAACATTACCAAGCACACTTCAACGAAATCTGCCGACTCGTCGGACACGCTAAACCTTCCGATGACTTGGAAAACGCCAACTTCGAGTTTCAGCAAACCGCCCCAACTCCAGACGATCGAAATGGAGTCGCCGACGTCTGGCTCAAAGATCATTTCGTCATGGAGTACAAGAAACCAGGCAAGAGTCTGGACCACGCGTACGCTCAAACGCTGAAATACCGTGATAGCTTAGGCAATCCACCATTACTCATGGTCTCCGATTTTGAAACCATACGCATCCACACCAACTTCACCCGCACCGTTTCTGACACCTATACCATCACGCTCGACGACCTGCGCGACATAGAGCGAAATGCGACCCGCAAAAACGCTCTCGGTGTCGCCACCGCGACTCCACTTTCCGTTTATCAAGTCCTCCGCTACTGTTTCTTCGAGCCCGGCAACCTAAAACCCGGGCACACGCCTGAGCAACTCACGCGCGCCGCCGCAGGAGTATTCAAAAAC
The DNA here is from genome assembly GCA_965203505.1 of Dehalococcoidia bacterium. Classification (GTDB taxonomy): domain Bacteria; phylum Chloroflexota; class Dehalococcoidia; order Lucifugimonadales; family Lucifugimonadaceae; genus Bin127. The sequence continues at coordinate 1,578,298 of OZ241880.1, read as the reverse complement.
ATCTCCGAAGAACTTCGAAGGTTCAACTCCAATAAAGATTTCGAGATTGCTCGCTTCCTTTCTCAACTCCTTTTCTGCATGTTCGCCAGCGACATGGGTTTGCTGCCAAAACTCTTGATGACCGAATACACACAAGATGTCGGAGATTCCCCCGCGGAAGTTTTTTCGGCCAGGCTCAACCAGCTTTTTGATTGGATGAACGAGGGAAACCGCATCGCATCACCACCCATCAAACGGTTCAACGGTGGACTTTTCGACGGATCAAAACACGATCTTGAGATCGTCACTTCGATTATGCCCCTTGTTCGAGAAGCCGACGCTCTCGATTGGTCGCAGATCGAACCCGCAATCTTCGGCACACTTTTCGAACGCATCTACAACCCCGAAAAACGGGCCCAACACGGCAGGCACTACACTTCGCGCCAAGACATCGAAACGCTGATCGAACCTGTCGTCATGATGCCGTTGCGCCGCGAATGGGACTCGCTCAAATCCGAGATCCGGGCAGCCAACGCCGAGGAGGCGACACAGAAACTGCAAAGTTTCATCGACCAACTCGGCGAAGTTCGCATTCTTGACCCGGCTTGTGGTTCCGGCAATTTCCTTTACGTCGCATTGAATCTGTTGCACGCTCTGGAGCGCGATGTAATCGGATGGGCGCTTGATAACCAAGTCGATCCGCCTATTTCCAGAATCCACCCGCGCCAACTGTTCGGCATCGAAATCGAGGAATACGCCCACCAACTCGCCAGCGTCGTTGTATGGATAGGTCACCTCCAGAACGGGGCTCGCGTCGGGAATATCGAAGACCGCGACCCTATTCTCGATCCCCTAGACAACATCGACTGTCGCGATGCCATTATCGACAACTCTGGCCCGGAACCCAAACCCGCCGAATGGCCTGAAGTTGATTTCATCGTCAGCAACCCGCCGTTCCTCGGCAACAAAAGAATGCGCGATGAGATGGGAGACGATGTCGTCGAACTAATTTACCAAGTCTGGGGCGACAAAGTTCCCAACGGTGTAGATCTATGCGCCTATTGGTTCGAACAGGCACGGATTCAAATTACTCATTCCAAAGCCAAGCGCGCCGGCTTGATAGCCACTCAATCCATCCGCGGCGGCAAATCACGTCGAGTGCTCGAAAAGATCAAGGAATCAGGCGACATCTTCTTCGGAATCTCGGATCGTGATTGGGTACTAGACGGCGCAGACGTCCACATCTCGATGGTAGGTTTCGACGCCGGAGACGAGACTGAACTGCAGATGGATCGACGGAAAGTCGGACAGATCAACGCGGATTTGACTTCAAGATCGACCGACCTCACAAAAGCAAGACGACTGCGAGAAAACCTCGATATCGCCTACCAAGGTGTAATTTTGGTCGGACCTTTCGAGCTAACTGAGCAAAGAGCTTCCGACATTTTGCAGGCAACGAATCCGGGCGGATTCAACAACCGCGACGTGATCAGGCCGTTGTTCAGCGCCAAAGACATTACCGATGTTCCGAGCAACCGATGGGTGATTGACTTCGGTACTCGTTCGGAACGATCTCAAGCCGAAAAGTACGAAGCGCCTTTCGAATTGCTTGAAGATAGGGTGTTTTCTAACCAACTGGGAACACACACAAAAACTCGTAAACTCTGGTGGTTGTTCGCGAGTGTCCGACCGAAAATGCGACACGCGCTCCGCAACCTGAAACGATTTATCGCAACGCCGCTTCACTCGAAGCATCGAGTATTTGATTGGATCGACTCACCTGCAATCGCCAATCACTCTATCGGAGTTTTCGCCCGAGACGATGACTACAGTTTCGGTGTACTCCAGTCCGGTGTTCACGAAGTTTGGTCACGCGCAATGGGGACTCAAGTCCGTGACCGAACAAGCGGTTTCAGGTACACCCACACCACTTGCTTCGAAACTTTCCCATTCCCAGAACCAACAGATGACCAACGAGATGCAATCGGCGACGCTGCCAATACTTTGATGGCCCATCGCGATAATTCGCTGTCCGGCCCTTTCGCTTTGCACAACGGTGTCAAGCAGAAAAACACGCTCACAAACCTTTACAATCGCAACCCATCTTGGTTGAAGGCCGACCACGAAGTCCTCGACCGCGCCGTCTTCGACGCCTACGACTGGCCCGAAAACCCACAAGACCTCGACGACGATACCATCCTCGAACGTCTTCTAGAACTCAACCTCACCCGCGAGCCGGAAAAAAGCGGATGAGTGTTAGTACAACAAGGACTACAAGGCGGGCAAATTCAAGTGAAGCGTGATATGGATATCGTCCGTCGGATTCTGTTGGAGATTGAAGGCACCGACAAATGTGTTATCGACTTGGGCGAGATTGGTATCGAATCAGTGACTAGATTGAACAGACCAAGCAACTTGGCGAGCTTGGGGTATGAGTTACAGGAACGCGGCATCGTTCTGGACTCTGAACTGGTAGAACTGATTAAATCCAAGACGTATAACTACGGATTGTTGGTGAATGAGGGTTGGATAGTTGAGGCTAACGAGTGGAGAATCCAAAGCCTCTCATGGGAAGCGCACGACTTCCTAGATTCGACGAGAGAGGAGAGTCGTTGGGATCGGGTCAATCAATACTTGAAGGATCGCGGCGAGGACGCTTCAGGCATGCCGTTTTCGACACTCAAGGCAATCGTGGAGAAACTGTTGACGGAGTTGATGGTAGCCGGTGGTTGAGCGAGCAAGCGCAGCCGAAGGGATTGAGGCAGGTTCAGGCGATGCCCGGGGCGGACGCGAGGTCCCCAAACAACCAAACCCAACCCATCCGAAACCACCAGCTAAACCACTGATCTTCCCCTCTCCCCTCCGTGGGAAAGGGCCAGGGTGAGGGGGACCGGGGCGGAAGGAGGGCGGGGCCCTACCAACCAAACAACCATCACCTCCACCCCCGCAACGCCGCCCACCAACCAACACCCCATCACAGCCCATCACAAAAATCCCCGCAATCCCCGGTTCAGACAACAATTTGACTCCTGCAACATCTGTTGTATATTTAAAGACAGATCGACATCTACCACAGTGCTGCGCAGACGTGTGCAGACCCCGTCCCAAACGGCCACAGGGATCACGTGAGGAAACGAAGGCAAAACGGCATTGACAGCGCGACTAACCATCGCGCCGAGTCGCAGCGTCTATGGCTCCTCCGGCGGCGTCCCTCACCGGATCGGCAGTCCGGTGCAAGGTCGGGAGGGCCGTGCCGAAGCGTGGGAGGCCCAGTTTCCGGAGCGCGGCGCATCAGTCCTGCGTCGCAAAGCGAGCCAGCCGGCATCTGTCCCGCCCCCTTCGTCCCAGGGTTTCCCCCGCTGCGCGGGGGAAATGTCCGAAGGACAAAGGGGGCGCGAGGAATGCCGTGCCAAGGGCCGGGAAACCTGCGTGGAGCCGACATACACCTTCTCCTGTCCGCCGCAGGAGGTAGGCTACAGCGCGAGTGAAGCCCGAAAAGCTGATCCAAGGAAGGCGGCGAACTCCGAACGGCGGCCCCAGTCGTCGAGCCGACTTCCATGCCCGCGGTCTGGCGACGCGAGCCGTGCTGGAAAACGGAAGCTAGCGGTTTGCAACACGCTCTGCGCAGCATCTGACCCCTCTCCGGGGTCGACCTTTTCGGCAACCCGAAGAGGCGATGGAGAGGGAAGGAGCCGAGGTCCCGGCGCTGGGACCAAGGCTCGAGGCGAGGACCTGTCTTTACGGGACCGAAGACCCTAGCTGCCGGACCTTCCACCCGGAAGGCCCGGCAGCAACCCCGAACAAACCACCGGGTGGGAGCGGACATATCTGCGCGTCTCGCATCCTCCTCCACCCCAACATCTATCCATCCAGCCCATCGATGCAAGTGAATCTGCTACATCCCCGGAGGCGCAACCACAACATCCTCATACGCATGTCGCGCACCCACCATCCCTGAATGCTCAAACACATCCAACGCCGAATCGTACAAATCCCGCGGTATCGCTATATCACCATCCCAATTCCCCAACTTCTGGTAATACGCAACCGCCGCAGCCGTCGCCTCTACTGCCATACCCGGGAAGAACGGTTCCTCAGCCTCCGCAACCTCCATCGGATCCGCCGTGTTCACCCACTCCCTCGATGCACGATACGCCCGAGTGACCGCCTTAACCATGTCCGAATCCAGATCGTCCCAACGCGCAACCAGACTGCTGAACGCCGTCGGACCCACAATCTCACCGATGGATCCCACGATGTGCCCAAGCCCCTCATGCTCCAGCTGTTGTGGAAACGCCCCCTGCTCATGGAAATAGTCGCCCTCGCCATTCCGCCACTGCTCCATCATCTCATCCCCACCCGGCGATTCGATTCCCTCAATGTCCGATAGATCAATCCCAACCCGATGCAACCCGTACCTCAACATCGCCTCCGGCTGTCCACCGTGGACATAAAGAAACTTCGCGTCCAACAGATTCTCCCACGAAAAGTCCGGATCAGGTACACGAGCCGCGACGATAAAACCATCAAACGCGTTGATCTGCGCAAAATGCGCCACCGGCGGCTTCTGCCCCACATCCAACGCCGTCCAACTCCCCGACACTGCCGACTGACCGATATCCGCCCTGCCTTCAGCCACCTCGACGACAGAGTTCTGACCAGCGGCAGCAGGCGCATACGTCGCCGACAGTCCCTCTTTTTCCAGAAACCCGCCCGCTATCAACGAGATCAAAGGACTGTAAAACGCAGAGTGTCGGGAGGCGATCAATTTCACATCGGGCATCTAGCTGGTCTCCATCGGGTCGTAACAGTCAACGCCTGCCAATTCTATCCCTTCCCCTCCCAACGGCATTCTCGCACCGAGAGTTTCAACGCACCAAAGACGCATAATTGAACTTTGAAGCGTTTGAAACCGCCAACCAGCCCGTTTCGTCTAACTGTTCAGCGCGATCCCCCACTGACCGCATCCCCAAAGTGACCCAGACTGACCAAAACCACCGACGTACCCCGGGCTCCACGCTGGTGACCGGTGGAACCGGCTTTATCGGTTCCCACCTGATCGACTCCCTCATCGACCGCGGCGAAAAAGTCGCCGTCATCGACAATCTGTCCACATCCGATACCCAATATCTCCACCCCGACGCCACATTCATCAAACTAGACATCTGTGATCCCAGCATCCCCGAAATCATCACGGACCTCAACCCCAAAGCCATATACCACCTAGCCGCCCAAGCATCCGTCGCCGTCTCGGCCCGCGAACCTCTGATCGACGTAAACGTCAATGTCAACGGCACCCTCAACCTCCTAGAAGGCATTCGAGAACTACCGCATCGACCTCGCTTCATCTTCTTCTCCACTGGCGGAGCCGTATACGGCGACCTCGACTTATCCGCCCTACCCGCCAGCGAAGCCATCAACGCTCAACCCCTCTCACCGTACGCCGTCTCCAAACTCGCCATCGAACACTATCTCCGCGTCTACGGCCACCTCTACGACCTCAACTACTCCATTGTCCGCCCCGCAAACGTCTACGGCCCCCGCCAAAACCCCAACGGCGAAGCCGGAGTCATCGCAATCTTCACACAAGCAATGCTCGACGGCCGCCAAATCACCGTCTTCGGCGACGGCAACGATCAGCGCGACTACATCTACATCTCAGACTTCATCGACGGCGTCCTCACCCTCGCCGACACCGACCTACCAGGTCCGTACAACATCGGCACCGGATACGGCATATCCGTAAACGAGATACATAGCGTCCTCACCGAATTGATCGATAATGCTTCGCCGCCAGAACACGGCCCGCCGAGAGCTGGCGACATTCCCAAAATCTGGCTCGATGTCTCCGCGGCAGACACCGACCTCGGCTGGAAAGCCAAAACTTCATTCCAAGACGGCATAAGCCAAACCGTCGAATGGTTCAAACAGGCAACCCATTGAACCCGAACCGCTCTTTGCGTGCCGCAACCTTGACTGCGGCCCTGCTGCTGGCATGTCTCGGATTGGCCTGCCAAACCGATGACCCGACTCCTACCGTCGAACCCGTCACAGTTGCCGTTCCCACGAACACACCGACATCGACACTCGTACCGACCGCAGCACCCGACCCGACCGCTACGGCAACCCACACCCCTGCACCTACAGCAACAGCCACACCGATTCCCACCACCGCTACTCAACCAACTGCGACTGCAACCCCATCGACTGATCCCCGCGATCTGCCCACAGCAACTCCCATCCCACCAACCGAAACACCGATACCTACTGCGACACCACCCCCGACTTCCACACCAGTTCCGCCGACACCGTTGCCGCCAACCGCCACGCCCACCGCGGCACCCGAAATCACTGCGTTGCCCACCACCGTTCCAACTACGAAAATCGCACCGTTGCCAGTTACTGGCGCATACGGCGGCACGATCAAAACTGCGGTCCCACAATCCGCACCACACCAGGACATCCACAAGTCCGTATCTCCCATACTCGCCGGATGGGGACCAGGCATCGCTTACTCCAGAATCTTCCGCTACCGCTGGTTGGAACCAACCGCACCAAACAGCGGTGTCGACGCCCTAGCTACTCGCTACGACCCTCTGGCGTCCCCCTCGGCACACGAAATCATCTGCGACCTATGTGAAAGCTGGGAACTAGAAGCCGAATCAACGCTCACGATTAATCTGCGGCGCGATGTGCAGTGGCAACTGACGAATCCGCAACTCGGTCGGAACCTGACCGCCGCTGACGTCGTTTACAGCATCGATCGGCTCGGAGACCCCAAGTTACCCAACTCGCATCTCGTCAATACAATCGCCGAAGCAACCGTTATCGGCGACGATGCGTTACAGATCCGATTGACCGTTCCCGATGCGGAGATATTCGACAAGCTCGCCGACGCCCGATTCGCGATCGTTGCTCCCGAGGCTGTAGCCCTCGACGGAGACCTCACGCAAGGACCCACCATCGGAACCGGACCTTGGATCCTGGACTCATTCGATCGAAACAGAATGCAGTTCACTGCGAATCCCGATTACTTCATACCCGAACTTCCACTCTTGGACGGCATCGATGTCGAGGTGGTCGCCGATCCACAAGTTCGTATCACCACTTTGAGAACAGGCCAATTGGATCTTCTCCAACCGGCGTTAAACGAAATGATCCCCGCAGTCGAGCGCTTCGAAGAACTCAGATGGACGCAAAGCCACGATCCGTCTGTCGGCATCGAAGTGGCATTCAACACCTCCCGCGGCGAGTTGGCTTCGCTCCCATTACGAACCGCCATTTTCAAATCATGGGATCCAAACGCGCTGATCGATTCAGCCCACCACGGTCAGTCGTTCATCAGCGCCGGATTGCCATTCAATGACCCTGCGTGGTTGTTGCCGGAATCCGAAATCGAGCCATTCTTCAACGATCGCCCCGGATTGCTCGAGCTTCTAGACGGTTATCAGGTGCCTAACGGGATCATTCTCACCATCCGCGTAGGCGAATTCGGTGACGAGTACATACGAACAGCTCAATCCTTGGCAGCCGCCATGCGTTCGCTCGGATTGATCGTATCCGTCGAAAGGGTGTCCACACGCACATTTGGAGAAGACATCTGGAGCTTCGGCGAATACGACATCTACGTCGGTGCCTCGCCACCCCAATCCAGCGCGACATCGATGCTGTTCGCCATTCATCACTCCAGAGGCCCGTGGAACACCACGAAATACGCGGCCGAACGGCTCGACACGCTCATCGAACAACAATCTATTGAATTGAACCCCTTGGTAAGACGTGACCTGCTACATGAAATTCAACGAGAGATCCTGAACGGCGCTCATCTCTTCAGGCCGGCGGCCAGGGTTTCCCACTGGGTATGGTGGTCCCACCTGCAAAACATCGCCCCGAACACTTACCGCTCCGATTCGTTTTGGCTGACCCGCATGTGGCTGGGAGACCGCGTCCGTTGATGGTCTACGGCCGATAGTTCTGGATCGCGTCTTCCAACGTAGCCCACGCCAGCAACGCGCACTTCACTCGAATGGGAAATCGCGAGACACCACGCAATGCCACGGTGTCGCCAATCTCGTCTGCATCATCATCGGCCGGTAATTCACCGCTAGAAAACATCTGACGCACTATCCCGGAAAGCCCCTCAACCTCGGCGACACTTCGCCCCTCAACAACCTCACCCAACATGGACGATGCTGCTTGAGTTATGGCACAACCAGAGCCTTGCACGCTGATCGAATCGATTACCCCGTCTTCGATTAGCAGCTGAACGTAGACCTCATCGCCACAAAACGGATTGTCGATACGAGCGTCGGTGTTGTACTCGGAAATCGGCTCAGAATTACGCGGATTGCGGTAGTGATCCTCTACGACGTATCGATTAGTTTCGTCAAGATGTCCGAAGCCGCTGCGCATGATTGGGGCTGAGGTTGTTGATAGCCATGCGGGATATGGCGTATCCGTTCGACCAATTTTAGCCGCGGACGGGTAGGCGGCTATGCGGTGCCGATAGTATCGGAAGCTGCTTGGAGCGCCGGCATCAGTGCGTCGAGTTTGTTCTCGAGAAACTCACGCATGGTATCGTCGTCGAATTCGTCGAGGATCTCAGCCGCGAAGCCCCTGATGAGCATCGCTTGCGCGGTATCGTAATCGACGCCACGGGATTGCAGATAGAACAGAGTGTCCTCATCGACGTGCCCTGCTGTAGCGCCGTGTCCACACTTGACGTCGTCTGCGTAGATTTCGAGCGACGGTTTGGTGTCTACCTCAGCCTCGTGCGACAGGAGGAGGTTCAGGTCCTTCTGATTGGCGTCGGTTTTTTGCGCACCGCGTTCCACTACGATCTTTCCGCTGAACACGGCACGAGAGCTGCCCGACAGTATGCCTTTGAAATACTGGTCGCTCGTGCAGTGCGGCGCGGCGTGGGTGGTGCTGATTTCGTTGTCGTGGTGCTGTCGATTCGTGGTCACGTAGACACCGTGCAACGTTGAATCGGCATATTCCCCTCGCAAGGAGGTGAAGACGTCGTTGCGTCCGATTGACGAGCCGACACTGAACGAAGTGGACTTGTAGTTCGACCCGTCATCTTGCGAAACCCGCGTCGTTGCGAAGTGGAAAGAATTCTCGCTTTCATCCTGATATCGAAGATGGGTCAACGATGAATTGCTGCCCATTCGGATTTCGACCACGGGCACCGACAAGTGTGTGGCGTCTGAGATTGAAATGTGCGACTCGATCAACGTGCCGCTGCTTCCTTCACCCATCTCGATCGCGATTCGCGGGTAAATGGCGAGTGGGGCGTCTTCTGAAACGGTCGAAACGTGGATGATGTGCAGAGGTTTGTCGTATCGACGTCCGGGCAAAAATTCGACGTATGCCCCGCCACGGACATTCATGAAGGCTGTGTTTAGTGACACAAATGCATCACCCGCGAATCCAGCAAGTTCACCGACCCAAGGACAGGCTTGTATTCGTTGAGTCCTGCCGTCGGACTGGTTCTCTGCCAAAAAACCGTTGATGAATATGGCGTAATCCCAATCGTCACTCAACGGCAAATGTGGAGCGAACTGCTCAACGCTTGGATCAACGTCCTCTGCGCTCAGTCTGAACGCGATGCGGTCGACCGGACGGAGGTCTGTGTATTTCCAGTGTTCATTTCCACGACGATGTATTGGAAAACCTAGACGTTCAAACTCTTCCCACGCATTCTCTCTGAGACCCCGCGTCGGATCAGCGTCGGAATGATAGCCGTTTTGAGATCGGGCGTATCGCTGCCAGTCTGCGCGATAGGCGTCCAAATGCCTGACGGTGTTGGACTGCATCTTGGCGGGACTCAAACTCATACGAAAACCAAAAAGCGAGGGGGCCTCATCGATTGACGAGATAGTCGCGGTAGCCGTTCTGCTCAACTTTTTCGGCTAACGACTCACCGCCCGTCTCTACAATCTTGCCGCCAACCAAGACATGGACAACATCTGGTCGGACGTAGTGGAGCAACCTTTGATAGTGAGTGACTATTATGAAGCATCGTTCGGGCGACCTCATATTGTTGACACCGTCGGCGACGGCTTGCAGCGCATCGATGTCCAATCCGGAGTCGGTCTCATCCATGATGGCGATGCGCGGGTTTAGAACCTGCATTTGCAGCATCTCGTTACGCTTCTTCTCACCGCCCGAAAAACCTTCATTAAGGGCCCGCTTGATCAGCTCTTGATTGACGCCTACGTCATCAACCTTCGCATCGAACAGCCGTGAAAACTCGCGAACCGACATCTTCTTGCGGCCATTCGCGTCATCGATCGCATCTTTCGCGGCTTTCAGGAACTGCCAAGGACGGACGCCGGGAACTTCCAACGGATACTGCATGGCAAGGAAAAGACCAAGGTGAGCTCGTTCGTCCGGCATGAGTTCGACGATGCTTTCGCCGTCGACTGTGATATCGCCTTTGGTCACGGTGTACGATGGTTTGCCCATCAAGACGTTGGCGAGTGTGCTTTTCCCACTGCCATTGGGACCCATGAGCGCGTGCACCTCGCCCGCATTCACTTCGAGGTCGATCCCTCGTAAGATTTCTTCCTCGCTGTCCGTGACAACTGCGTGTAGGTTTTCTATCTTCAGCATTAGCTCTTTCGCGCGACTATTGCGGGTTCAAATCAACGGTACGTTTAGCTTTGTCGTCCGGCACCAGAAGCGGCGGTGCGCCGGACTGATGTGGATTCGTTCCCAACGTCGTTCCAATGGACGGGGATTCCTAGCATCCGGAATAGATTGGCAACTTTAACCGACTGCACCCTCCAGGCTCACCTTGAGCAACTGGCCAGCTTCAAGTGCGAACTCGAACGGAAGCTCCTTAATGACATCGCGGCTCCATCCAGTGATGATCATGTGATGAGCATCCTCTTCGGATATGCCACGGGACATCAGGTAGAAAAGCTGTTCGTCGCTGACTTTGGACGTGCTGGCTTCATGCTCCAATCGAGCGGTTGGATTTCGGACTTCGATGTACGGGACCGTGTGAGCACCGCACTCGTCGCCAACGAGCAACGAATCGCACTGCGTGTGATTGGTCGCATTTTCGGCGCCGGGCAGTATCTTGACACCGCCCCGGTAAGTGTTTTCGCCATGACCGGCAGAGATGCCTTTAGCAACGATCGTCGACTTGGTGTTCTTGCCGATGTGGATCATCTTGGTGCCGGTATCGGCCTGTTGGTAATTGTTCGCCAACGCTACCGAGTAGAACTCGCCAACTGAGTTCTCGCCTCGCAAGATCACGGACGGGTACTTCCAAGTGATCGCGGAACCAGTTTCGACCTGCGTCCACGAAATTTTGGCATCGTTGCCGGTCATGCCGCGTTTGGTGACGAAGTTGTAGACACCGCCCTGCCCGTCTTTGGTGCCGGGGTACCAGTTTTGGATCGTGGAGTACTTGATCTCCCCGCGGTCAAGTGCAACCAGTTCGACAACTGCAGCGTGAAGCTGGCTGGTGCGACGAATCGGTGCTGTGCATCCTTCCAAGTAACTGACATACGCGCCTTCATCGGCCACGATCAGCGTTCGCTCGAACTGACCCGAACCTTCGGTGTTTATCCGGAAATAGGTCATCAACTCGATCGGACATCGCACGCCAGGTGGGATGTATGCAAACGAACCATCGGAAAACACCGCCGAGTTAAGGGCAGCGAAGAAATTATCGGTGTACGGAACTACTGAGCCGAGATACTTCTGGACAATCTCCGGATGGTTTTGGACCGCTTCAGTGAACGAGCAGAAGATTATTCCCTGCTCTTCAAGTTGGTCCGCGTACGTTGTAGCTACGGAGACAGAATCGAATACGGCATCAACAGCCACGCCAGCGAGTCTCTCTCGCTCGTGGAGCGGTATCCCGAGCTTGTCGAAGGTTTCGAGCATTTCGGGATCGACTTCGTCCAAGCTCTTAGGCGCATCATCCATCGACTTTGGTGCCGCGTAGTAGTAGATGTCTTGGTAATCGATATCCGGGTAGCGCAACTTGGCCCAACGTGGCTCGGCATCCGCTTGTTCCAGCTTGGACCAGTACTCGTACGCTTTCATCCGCCAGTCGAACATCCACTCAGGTTCGCCTTTCTTTTCAGATATCAGGCGAACGATGTCGGGGCTCAGACCTTTAGGTGCCAACTCCATCTCGACATCAGTCGTGAACCCCCATTTGTAGCCCGCGTCATCGAGCTTGGATTCTCGCGAGATGGTGAGTTTGTCTTGTGTAGTCAACTAGGCTCCCAGTCGTTGCTGCGGATTATCGGGGTTGACGTCGAGCTACGGATAGAAGGCAATTCCCAGACATTTCGCCCGACGGGTTTACGTTCAACGGTGACTTGCCGCCAGTCACTTGCTCCACTACATCAATTTTACCAATTTCGTCATAAACTACCAATCCCAACGTTGGCGTACGATTCGATGCATGTCCATCCGCAATATAAAACGGACTATGTCTCGCTTATTGGGGACGAGGAACGATCGAGGATCGGGTTCCGTGATGACGGAAATCGAACGTGCGATGAAGTCGCGGCATGATATCGATCCTGATCTGATTGAAGTGGTGTTGAGTGTCCCGCGGGAGGAGTTCGTGGCCGCTCGTGACCGCAGGCAAGCAAAAGAGGATCGTGCGTTGTCGATAGGTAGGGGTCAGACAATATCTCAACCCAGCCTCGTCGCCCACATGATCTCAGAATTGCGTTTAACGGAGCAAGCGGAGCGAGTGCTGGATGTTGGTTGCGGATCTGGATACCAAGCCGCGATCCTGTCTAAGCTTGCAAACAAGGTTTTTTCGGTGGAAAGGATCGCGGACCTCGCCAAGACGGCACGGTCGCGCCTTACGCATCTGGGTTTCGAAAACGTCGAGGTGGTGATGGCATCAGAGGATGTATTGGGTCATCCAGATGAAGCGCCATACGATGCAATCATCGTAGGAGCGAGCGTACCGGAAGTACCGCCCAGTCTCGTCGCGCAACTCAAGCTTGGCGCGAGGATGGTGATTCCAGTTGGACCAAGCGGGCGACAGAGGGTGGCGACCGTCATGCGCCAGCAGGACGATTTCGAGGTCCGTTACGGTATTGCGTGTGTTTTCGTGCCACTTATCGGACCGGAAGCATGGTGAAGCACGAGTGTTGAGGGCTCAGAGCACGTCACCGGTTGTTAGAAAATAGAAGCGATCAGAATCGTTCGGGATGAGTGCAATGACATCAACAAAATTTGAAGCGGTAATCGGGCTGGAAACGCATGTCCAGCTGAACACCAAGAGCAAGATGTTCTCGTGGTCTGGCGCTGGGTATCAGAAAGCGTCGCCGAATACGTTGGTAGACCCGATATCGATGGCTTTGCCCGGAACGTTGCCTGTGGTGAACAAACGTGCGGTGGAATCGGCAATCGCAATTGGCCTCGCACTTAACTGTGAAATCGCCGAGGTCACGAAGTTCGATCGGAAACAGTACACCTACCCCGACCTGATGAAGGGCTATCAGATATCGCAGTACGATGAGCCGATCTGCATAGACGGGTGGCTTGATTTGCCGACTGAGGATGGGTGTCGCGTAGGAATCAACCGCGTCCACATGGAAGAGGACGTCGCACGTCTGATCCACATCGATTCTCCCACTGGCGGCGTCATGCATTCGCTGTTAGATATCAACCGCGCTGGCGTGCCATTGATGGAGATCGTGACCGAACCCGACATGCGGACACCTGAGCAGGTTGAGGATTACATCAACACACTGCAATCGATCATTCGATATCTCGGCGTGGGAACGGCGAATATGGAAGAGGGTTCCTTCAGATGCGACGCCAATATCAGCGTCCGACCTGTCGGGTCGACCGAGTTCGGCGAAAAAGTCGAGGTCAAGAACATGAACCGCGCCCGCGCCGTCAGGGAAGCGGTCGAGCATGAGATCGAACGTCAGATCGCAGCGATAGGACGTGGCGAGCGTATCGTGCAGGAAACCCGTGGTTGGCTTGACGGCGAGAAGGTTACGGTCACTCAGCGATCCAAAGAGGATGCCCACGACTACCGCTACTTCCCTGAGCCAGATATTCCTCCGCTACACATCAGTAGGGACTGGGTTTCGGATATCGAATCGGTTATGCCAGAGTTACCGTCGGCTAAAAAGAGCCGGTTCATCAGGACTTGGGGACTCTCAGATTATGACGCTTCGCTGTTGGTAGAAGCACGTTCATCGGCCGAGTATTTCGAGGCGGTCATGGATAACTTCGCCGGAGAGTCAGAACGTGATCAGGCAGATTTCGCCAAGGAAACCGCGAATTGGTTGAACGGTGAAATGGCTCGGATGATGCACGAAAACGACGTACCAAGCGTCAGCGATACGAAGGTTGAGCCTTCATCCTTGGCGGTTCTCGTCCGCAAATTCCAGAAGCGGGAAATAAACAACAACTCAGCGAAACGCGTGTTCGGAGAGATGTTCGAAAACGGTTCGGACCCGGAAGAGGTCATTGAACGGTTGGGTTTGGCCGCCGTGGGCGATGTCGATCAATTGGCTCCGATAATTCAGGAAGTGCTTGACAACAACGCATCAGCGGTCGACGACTACCGCGCCGGCAAGAAGACGGCGATACGATTCTTGATGGGTCAGGTGATGAAGGCGACCCGCGGCAGAGCCGACGCACAGACGGTCATGCGGCTGCTTGGTGAGGCGATGGACGGCTAATCGTGTTTTGCGAGTCTGCCGATGCTGTGCCGCGCTGAATTAACCTTGTAACTATGTGGTTTCAGATATCGCTCCTCATCCTAGCCGTGGTGCTCATCGTCATCTTGCTGCTGCAAGCACGCGGCAACAACCCGTCAGTGTTCGGACAGTCCGAGAGCACTTTCCGCGTCAGGCGCGGCGTTGAGAAACTTCTGTTCCGTGCGACGATCGTGTTAACGATCGTGTTTGTAGCGGTGGCTATCGCCAATGTTCGCTTCAGTTGATCTGAAACCCGTTTAGTCAGGCGCGTCGCCAAGTTGTGCCTTGCGGCGTATCCGAAATCTCAACCCCCATCTCCGCGAGTTGGTCGCGGATCAAATCGGCGGTTGCGAAATCGCGTTTGCTACGAGCAACTCGGCGTTTCTCGATCAATTCATCGATCTCGGCATCGCCCTGAGCATCGTCGCGTTTCGGTTCTTCAAGAGTGAGCCCAAGCACGCCGACGAGTTCGCGCAGAGTGGATTGAGCACTCGATATGTCTGCGCCTGCTGATTGCTGGGTGAAAATCTCTCGCGCCAGATCGAAGATTGCCGCCAATGCCCTCGGTGTGTTGAGGTCATCGTCCATCGCTTCGATGAAGCGCTGTCGGATGTGGTCGGCGTCGTAAACTTCGCCCGACTCTTCGCCGGTGTTGGGCGCTTGCGCCGCCTGCCTCAACCTGCGTACAGCACGTTCTGCGGCGACCAAGTTCTCCTCGTCGTAGGTGGCTGGGCTTCGGTAATGGCTTTGGAAGATCCAGATGCGTATAGCGTCGGTCGAGTGAGACTTCAAAGCGTCACGTACAGTGACGACGTTGCCAAGCGATTTCGACATCTTCTCGTCGCCTCGCATCCGCAGTAATCCGTTGTGCATCCAGACACGCGCGAACGGGACCACGCCAGTGGCCGATTCTGATTGAGCCACCTCGTTTTCGTGGTGCGGAAACACCAGATCGAGACCGCCGCCATGGATGTCGACTTGATCGCCGAGGTATCGCCGTGCCATCGCGCTGCACTCGATGTGCCATCCAGGTCTGCCAGGTCCCCACGGACTGTCCCACGATGGCTCTCCGGGCTTCCATGCTTTCCAGAGTGCGAAATCTTCGGGATTTTCCTTGAGGAGGTCTGGCTCAAGCCGTGCAAGCTCTGCGACTCCGTCGACCGTGCGCCCGCTCAGTTTTCCGTAGTCTTCGTCATGTCGCACGCGGTAGTAGACCGATCCTCCAGCCTCGTACGCGGCACCTAGATCGACGAGTTCGCCTATGAGACCGATGATGTTGGCCATCTCTTCGGAGACGCGGGGATGAACATCCGCTCTCTTCACGTTTAGGCCATCCATTGCTTCAAAGAAGGAATCGACATGTTCTTGCGTCAGATCGAACCAATCGACGCCGTTTTCTGCGGCCCGGTCGATGATCTTATCGTCGACATCGGTGAAGTTCTGGACACGTATCACATTGATGCCACGGTATTGCATGTACGACTGCAAAACTTCGAAAATCACCGTCGCCAACGCGTGACCCAGATGTGGCTCGTCGTAAGTAGTGACACCACATACGTACATCCGAACGGGGTCGGTGATCTGTTTGAACTCTTCTTTTTGGCGAGTGAGGGTGTTGTACAGCTGCATCGGCTTGAAACGGAGTTGCTTACGGATACAGAAATTTTATCGTGATTCCCATCAGCGACAGAGCGTGACGATGGCTTGCGCTGCAATGCCCTCGCCATTGCCGATCGCGCCTACTTCGTCCGTCGAAGTGACTTTAACGTTGATTCGATCTTCCTGTGTCGCCGCAATTCGTGCGATGTTGGTTCGAAACGCGGCTACGTGGCCGGACAATCGAGGTCGTTGAGCGATCACGGTGGCGTCTATGTGGTCGATCTGCCAGCCAAGTTCCTTTGCCCTGGCCACAGATTCACTGACGAATCTCGCACTGTCGGCACCTTCATATCTCGGATCGGACGACGGAAAATTGCTGCCTAAGTCGCCTAGACCAGCGGCTCCCAAAACCGCGCTTGCAACCACGTGCATCAATACATCCCCGTCTGAATGTCCCTTTAGGTGCATGTCGAAATCGATGTCTTCGCCGCCCAACCGCAATGGACCGCCATCAGTCAACGCGTGACCATCGAAGCCGATTCCGGATCGAAACCCGGCTTGTGACTTTAGAGGGCTGGCCGGGCTGTTGGCGAACGCGTTTGCGATTGAGAGGTCCTCGGGCGTCGTTATTTTGATGTTTTCGTTTGCACCTTCGAAGACTCCAACGAGCCCACCCGCGATTTCCACCATTGACGCATCATCGGTAACATCTTGGTCGACAGTTTCGTGCGCTGCTCGAAGGACGTCTGACCGGAAAATCTGCGGGGTTTGGACTGCGAACATCGTCGCCCTGTCGAGTGTTTCAACGACGATGCCGTGGTCCACCCGTTTGACGGTGTCCTTCAGAGGGACTACCGGGATCGCGGCACCGATCCGCTCAGCAACTTTGATGCCCCGACTAAGCAACGCTTCGTCGATGAACGGTCGAGCCGCGTCGTGGACCGCGATGAATTCCGATTGATCTTTCCACTCATCCAAAGCCTGAATGCCGTTTTTGACAGAATCCTGCCGTCGTTCGCCGCCTGCAACGACTTTGAATTGTTTGGAATACCCAGAATTAGAGACTAGGTCTTGGATCTGAACCAGCTTGGATTGTTGCGTTACGACGACGACACGTCGGACTAAATCGCAGGTGTCGAACACATCTATCGAATGCAACAGGACGGGCCGCTCGTTTACTGGCAACGTGAGTTTGTCTACGCCTTCCATCCGCGTCGATGCACCGGCGGCAACGACTATCACCGACAGCAGGAGCTGATCCAAACTTCGACTATGCTTGCACTGTTCTTCCAAGGTCAGGCGGACTGCTTGAGCTCATGCGGCGACTCAAGAAAAAGGTCGGCGGATCAACCTCGATGATCAATCAACCGAATGGCAATTTGAACTCGTAGATGTCCTTCAACCAGTCTATGCCCGCGCGACACGCGTATGCCATAAGGATCAACCTGAGCAGTTTTCCTACAAACACATATGCCATAAATTTCCGGAACGGATAGTTCAGTGCCCCGGCCGCGATGCCGGCAAGGTCGAAAAATGGCGTCGGAATGACTGAAACCAAGAAAAGCGTGATGGAGCCGTGTCGTTCCATCAGGCCATGAATGCGGGGGTACCACTTGAGACTCGTGATTGCGTTTTGGCCCGCGTACCCCGCAAGGTAGGCAGTTGTTTCGCCAATTGTTGCCCCCGTCGCGCCGGAAACTCCAATCAGTATCAGGTTCAGACCGAAAGATGATTCTGCGGCGACGCATGCGGCAAGGACTCCCGGCAAAGGCAGAATAATCGTGGCCGCGCCAACAAGGTTGAGGTAGAAAGTCGCGAGATAACCGACATCGCTGACGTTGAGGAAACCAGTGAAAGACAGCGCGACGCCTAATGCCGTTGAACCAACAACGACGGTCCAGATCCCAGTCTGCACCCATTTGGGATGCTCGGCCAACCAACCAAGGACCACACTGCCGAACCCAACCACAGATCCGCGCTCCCTAACTCCGCTATCAGCAGCGGTTTCGTTTATGACGTGTTCGTCGCTGATACCTAACCCACCGAGTTGACCCTATCCGACACGGGACTTACATGATCCGGTCTAGGTCGTCCATAGATTGTAAAAACGCGTCTAGGTCAGTTGACACTGACAGGGGAAGTTTCTTCGATTGATTCAGGTGTCTCCAGCGAAGCGGATTTGAACTCGATACGACTGTCATTCACGTCTATAACCACATGTGCTCCGTCGCTGATCTCGCCTTTGATGAGAGCCAGCGCCAGTGGCGACTCTATGTGACGTTGGATAGCCCGAGCCATCGGTCGTGCGCCCATCCACGTGTCGTAACCTCGCTCGGCAATCCAGTTCCTAGCAGGTTCGGTTAGCTTGATGGTGATGGCTCGATCGCCCAATCTCTCTTCGACTTGACGGATGAACTTGGTCACTATGTGATCGATCTCGACCCGGCCGAGCGCATCGAAAACGACGATCTCATCGATCCGGTTCAAGAATTCCGGTGAGAATTGGGATTTCAATGCCGATTGGTGGCGATTCGTCAGTCCCAGCGAATCGAAACCGTTTAGCCCGGCTTCGTCCTTGCTCAATGCGAAACCCAAGCCGCCTTTTTGTTGGTCGGCGGTACCGATATTGCTTGTCATGATGATGATCGTGTTGCTGAAATCGACGGTCCGCCCGTGGCCGTCGGTCAGACGTCCGTCGTCGAAGATCTGGAGCATGCTGTCGTAGATGTTCGAGTGCGCCTTTTCAATCTCGTCAAGGAGGATCACAGAGTACGGTCGGCGTCGAACCGCCTCGGTTAGCTGTCCAGCATCGTCGTATCCAACGTATCCCGGAGGAGCGCCGATCATTCGTGAAATCGAGTGCCTCTCCTCGTATTCGGACATATCTAGACGGATCATGTGGTTCGGGTCATCGAACATGAATTCCGCTAGAGCCTTAGCCAACTCGGTCTTTCCGACTCCGGTTGGACCCATGAACAGGAACACGCCTGTCGGACGATCTGCATCCTTGAGGCCCATTCTGCCGCGCCTGACAGCGTCGGCTAATGTACCAACGGCGCGATCCTGGCCTACAACGCGTTCGTGTAGCCGTTCCTCCAACCTCAACAGCTTTTCGGCTTCTTCTTCAACGAGTTGATCGAGCGGTACGCCGATGCGCTCGGATATCAATGCGGCGATGTCTTGCTCCGTGATTACAAGCGTGGGCAATTGCGGGCTCTCGCCAGCATCCTCAACGATGGCGGCTGGTGCTCGTTCGATGCGAGCCTTAGCCGCAGCTTCGTCGATCAGGTCTACAGCTTTGTCGGGCAACAGACGGTCCGTGATGTAACGGTCGCTCAGCCTGACGGCTGCGTTCAACGCGCCATCCGTCAATTCGACCCCGTGGTGCGCCTCGTAGTTGGTGCGCAACGCCTTCAA
This sequence comes from Dehalococcoidia bacterium, assembly GCA_965203505.1. Taxonomy (GTDB): domain Bacteria; phylum Chloroflexota; class Dehalococcoidia; order Lucifugimonadales; family Lucifugimonadaceae; genus Bin127. Next base: position 1,558,595 of record OZ241880.1, on the reverse strand, counting down.
CATCTCGACGGCCGACTCTTCTTCCGGCTCCTCTATCCAAATCGGAGTGAACCGGCGCTCCAAAGCGGAATCCTTCTCGATAAACCTGCGATACTCCTCTGGCGTCGTCGCTCCGACTACCTGTAGTTCGCCGCGCGCCAATGCCGGCTTCATCATGTTTGCCGCGTCGAGCGATCCTTCGCTGCCAGTCCCGGCTCCTACAACGGAATGGAGTTCATCCACGAATAGGATGATTTCGCCCGCAGAAGCCTGTGCTTCGTCCATGACGGCCTTCAAACGTTCTTCGAACTCTCCGCGAAACTTCGCACCCGCCAACAGTACACCGATACTCAACGCCAATACACGTTTACCTGCCAACATCTCGGGCACGTCGCCATTCTGGAGTTTTTGAGCAAGACCCTCAACTATCGCAGTCTTGCCGACGCCGGCATCGCCTATGAGGGCAGGATTGTTTTTCGTTCGACGGGTCAAAGTCTGAAGCACACGCCTGATTTCGTAGTCGCGTCCCACGATCGGGTCGAGTTTCCCTTCGGCAGCCAGTTGCGTCAGATCAGTGGTGTATTTCCGCAAAGTCCCGTACGCCTGCTCCGAATCAGGAGACGTGACGCGGGCGGCGCCACGGACTTGGTGGACGGCTACATAAACTCGGTCGGAAGTTATGCGATGTTTCGTCAACACCCTTGCCAGTTCTCCGTCGGCTTCTTCGATGATGGCGATGAACAGGTGATCCATGCTCAACAATTCGTCGCGGAACGTTTTGCGTTGGATCGTCTGCGCTTTGCTCATCACGTTCTGTGCGCGAGGAGTGATGAAGATCTGACGTTGTCGGCCTCTCGGTTGTCCGATCCCGAGCGGTTTCGAGTCGACCAAGCGGATTAGATCGCCGCGTAGAGTTTCGGAATCGACTTCCAAGACATCCAGGACCTCCCTTACCGGGCCATCGTTGGCGTCAGCCATAGCGAACAGTAAGTGCTCAACGTCCAACTGGACGTTTTTGCGCTGCATCATGAATTGAACCGCGGCATCGATAACTGCTCTGGCTCCATGGGTGAAACTCTCGGGTGATATCGTCATCTTGATCCTTAGCTCTCGGGGTAGGAATCACACGCGGCGGCCACGTGTCCCATCGCGTGATTGATGTGCTTCATATGATGAATTGTATCATCTCGGCACGCTTTCTTGACATGTATCGTATCTACTTTTATTATTTATTCCATGTGAGTGATGGCGATGCTCACTCGACAACACAAGGAGATTATTCAGATGACAGCATTGACTCGTTGGAGCCCGTTCACTCGTCCGGCCGCATGGCCGTTTGACTTTTGGAACGATTTCGCTGGGAATAGGCGAAACGTCGACGCACCGTTGAGACTCGGCGTGGATTTGATCCACAAGGCAGACAGTTTCACGGTCGAAGCATCTCTCCCCGGCTTTGGCGCTGAGGAGATCGACGTAACAGTCGACGATGGCGTTTTGAGGATCGGCGCAGCGAAGTCGTCCGACGACACCCAAGATAACGGCCGTTATGTGGTTCGAGAGCGGAGGACTGGCAAGTTTTACCGCGCGATCAGGATCCCGGACGGTGTCGATATCGAAGGCGCTACAACCAGTTACAAGGACGGCGTTCTTCGGGTCGAATTACCGAAAAACGAATCCGGCCAGCCCAAGCGCCTACCGATAGCGGTTTAACAATCCGGTCCACCTCATAATCAGCGGCGTCGCGTACGATTGCGGGACGCCGCTTTCTTTATGCAGAAAATTCAACGAAGACTTGCGTAACATTGAGATTGCGTAGCGACCTTAACCATCACATGTCAACCGTTGCAGACCGCGCAAAGGTCCCCTCGTTCTTCGCCAGGTACCAGCCATCAATCGACCGCGCGCTTCGAGCGGAACTTAAAACGTACGATTCCGGAATTTGCGATACGCATCGGTACCACATGGGTTGGGCGGACGAAGACGGTGAAGAGATAGTCGCTACACAGGGAAAGCGCCTTAGACCAACAATGGTTCTGCTCGGTGCGGACGCGGTTGACGGCGATGCCAGTTACGCGTTGCCGGTGGCGACAGCACTTGAATTTGTTCACAACTTCTCTTTGATCCACGACGATATCGAAGATCGAGACAGGTTCCGGCATCACCGCCCCACCGTTTGGGTCGTGTGGGGAGATGAGAGTGCTATCGTCTCCGGTAACTCGATGTTGAAGATCGCCGATCGGGCTACCCGTGCACTGCTCTCGCTCGGTGTGAACGCGGACAAATCGATGGAGGTGCAACGCTCTATTACCGAAGCCTATATGCGCATGATTGAAGGTCAGTTCATGGACATCGACTTCGAAATGCGCGCCAACGTCTCGGTGGATGCGTATTTGGCGATGATCGAACGGAAAACCGGAGCGCTGATTGAAACTAGCCTTCATTTGGGCGCGCTAGTTGCGGGCGGCGACGAAACCAGTCGCGGCGTTTCTGAAGGACTGCGCGAAGCAGGGTACGAATTTGGTCGGTTGTTTCAAATTCGCGATGACGTGCTCGGGGTTTGGGGCAGCGACGAAACCGGCAAACCAGTTTGCGGCGATATCTACAACAAAAAGAAATCTTTGCCTGCGATCCACGCGCTAAATGCATCCCAAGGCAACTCTTCAAATGAAATTCAAGCCATCTATCAAAAACCCGAGTTGGATGAGCGGGACGTAGACAGGGTACTCGAGATCATGACGGACAACAGCACTTACGAATATTGCAATCTGATGTCGGCAAGGCATTGGTCAGCCGCGGCCGCGATAATCGATGAACTAGACCTGAACCCTGGCATCCGGAACGATTTGTTCGAGTTGGGAGAGTATTTGGTCGAGCGAGTTTCATGACTTGATCGAACCGTAAGTTCTCCACAGATCATTCAATGACCGCCATCACACACCTGGCCAGCACCGCTCCAGACCTAGACGCAGCGTACGATGCGTGTCGGCGTTTGGCTAAAGACAGCTACGAGAATTTCAATGTCGGCAGTTGGTTCATCAAACGAAGGCTGCGTCCCCATTTTTTCTCGGTTTACGCTTTTTGTAGATTGGTTGACGACCTTGGCGATGAGGTCGAAGGCGACCGCCTAGCGCTGCTTGAACGTTGGGAAGATGAACTGAAATTGTGTTACGGGGGCTCGCCGAATTTGGTTTGGTTCCAAGCTCTACAGAATACCGTCCGCGAGTTTGATATCCCACCAGAGCCGTTCCTGCGTTTGATCGAGGCCAATCGAAGAGATCAAAGAGACTCGGAGTACCGAGATTTCGAACACGTCGTAGATTACTGCACGTATTCTGCGACGCCAGTGGGCCACTTGATCCTCTATCTCTACGGCTATTTTTCGGAAGACATGGCACGACTATCAGACCACACCTGTATCGCCTTGCAACTGGCAAACTTCTGGCAAGACGTGGCGAGGGATTTTGAGAAGGGACGCGTTTACCTCCCCAAATCCGACATGTCCGATTACGGCGTTTCCTTGGCAACAATTCGGGACCGCAATCCGACGCGGGGGTTTCGCAAATTGATGCAATTTCAGGTCGACCGGACGCGAGACCTTTTTCGAGCTGGCTACGGACTTCGGAACCACTTGGAAAGAGACTTCAAACTAGAATTCGCAGCGATCACCGCTGGCGGGTTGTCGGTTTTAGATGCGATCGAAGAGCAGGACTATGACACGCTCACGACGCGACCGACCGTATCGCGCGTGAAAAAGATCGGAATCATGCTCAACATTCTCATCCGGAGTGCGTGTGGCTCCACTCCGGTGTCGGACAAGGCGTTTCTGAGCACGCAGCAACGCTAAAAGTTAGGCAATCCTGAGGTCAAATTGGCGCGACCTGCTGACAAACGAATCGACAGCGCATACAAAGAGTGCGCCCGATTGACTCGTTCTGCGAGTTCCAACTTCTATGTCGCTTTCTTGGCTCTGCCAAACGAGTTGCGCCGCGCAATCTACGCCACGTACGCATTTTGTCGACTTTGTGACGACATCGTAGACGAACCTTCGCTAGGTGCAGACCCGGGTAGTGAACTAGATCTCGTTGAATCCGCGTTGGACGATTCCCCGTCGACCAAGTACGCCGACAGTCCGATATTCGTCGCGCTTGAGGATGCGATCCAAACGTTTGAGTTGGATAAGCAGCTTTACGTCGACGTAATCGACGGTTGTCGCATGGATTTGAGCACAAACCGCTACGAGTCATTCGAAGACCTGCGCGTTTATTGCCGCCGCGTGGCGAGTGCCGTGGGTGTCATCTGCATAACCATTTTTGGTCACTCAGATCGCAATGCGATTGAGTATGCCGACGATCTGGGCATCGCCTTCCAATTGACAAACATCCTGCGAGATGTTCGGGAGGATTTCGCTAACGGCAGGGTCTATCTTCCCCAAGCAGAGTTAAGAGCTTTTGGGGTAGTCGAAACAGAATTCGAAGATAGCCAACCCACTGACAATTTTCGCGAGCTGGTCAGATTTCAACTGGACCGGGCTCGTGGGTTTTATGAAAGCGGCCAACGTGTGATCCCATTGGCGATTCGCGGGCGCCAATGCTTGGAGCTGATGAACGGTTTTTACTTCAGAATTTTGGAAAAGATCGAAGAGAACGACGCAGACGTGCTCTCCCACCGCGTTAGTTTATCGACCACCGAAAAGCTGTCGATCACCGCCGTTGCTGGATGGCGCTGGGCACTGCGATCCGTCAACCGTGGATAATCGCGGGATTCGTTTTGTCCGACCGAGACATCATCATATTGGGCGGAGGTTTGGCAGGCATTGCTGCTGCAGTGAGCTGTTTGAAACAAGGGGTGAGACCCACTTTAGTCGAACAACGGCCTTACTTAGGCGGTAGGGCATTCTCGTTTTTGGATCGTAGCAGCGGTGAGGAAATCGACAACGGCCAACACGTCATTTTGGGAGCGTGTTGTCAGTTCCTTGAACTCGTCGACGAGTTAGGAACCGCGGACCAGATCGACCTCGAACCGACGCTAAACGTGTCGGTCTCAAATGCGGGTGAAATATCTCGTCTGCGGGCCAGCAAGATTTTCGGTAATGTTGCGGCATTGCTACGATACCGGCATCTCAGCCTGTCGGATCGGTTCGCCGTGGCTCGGGTGATGGCAGGATTGAAGTTCTCCGCTTTGAAACCTGACGAAGCGATTCACGCGAAGTCCATGTCGTTCGCCGACTGGTTGTCATCACGCGGTCAGTCTGATGCGGCCATCGCGTGTTTCTGGTCTCTTTTCATTCTTCCTGTTTTCAACTGCAAAATCGAAGAGGTTGCTGCTTACGATGCGATCGAATTCACACGTGCGTTTTTGGTTGGTAGCGCTTCGGACGCTGCGATCGGTTACCCCAAACACGGTTTATCTACTTTGATCGGCAATCCGGCAGAGCAGTGGCTACGTTCTCGTGGGGCTGATCTGGTGACGAAGGTGCGGGTAAGGGAACTTACGGTTCAATCAGATGACAACTTCGAGGTTCGACTATCAAACGGTGCTTCACTGCGTTCGAATACCGTGATCGCTAGTTTGGCACCTAACGCCCTGTGCCGGATACTGCCTGAAAACGAACTGCGATTCGCAAAAACCAGAAATACACTCGAGGCGATCGAATACTCGCCAATCGTAGCGGTTCATCTGTGGTACGAAAAGCCGGTTATGGCAGAACGCGTGACCGCCTTTATCGATCTTGGGCTTCAATGGGTTTTTAACGACACTGCGTTGCGGCGTAATTCTGCCAACGGCAGGCAACATATCGTGGTCTCACTTAGCGGGGCCGACGAATGGACGACGATGACGAAGACCGAAGTTTTGACCGAAATCCAACGCTACATGAAAATCGCGTTCCCCAAAGTCGGCGAAACCCGGCTGGTGAATTCTTCGATAGCTAAGACCCTCGAAGCGACTGTCAAGGTCAAGCCAAACTCTCATGTACAACGTCTCGACGCTCAGACCTCGGTCCCGGGGCTAATTCTAGCTGGGGATTGGACCAACACCGGTCTGCCAGCGACGATGGAAGGCGCCGTGCAGAGCGGAAATCTCGCCGCCGAGTTGGCTACCGCATGGGCTACTAGAGCGTCCAGATAATGCCTTGCCAGCCGTTCCATCGGTCGGAAATTCAACCCGCGTTATAATCGGAAATCAGTCCAGTTTTCGGGCAATTGATCAGCTACCGCACTGCTACACACCTTGTTTCGCGACGAATTCGACGCCCTAGACCGCGAGATTATGAACATCTTGCAGTCGGACTTTCCCCTAGTTCGCGAACCGTTCGTTGAAATCGGACGACGTTGCGAACTCGACGAGTCAGAAGTCTTGCGCCGGATCGAGGTTCTTAAGCGCAAGAACGTCGTGCGGCAGATAGGTGCGATATTCGATACCCGACGCCTCGGGTACTCTTCGACCCTCGTTGCGATGCGCTTCGAAGACGACAGACTTGACACTGGTGCCCAAATCCTCAACGCTCACCCGGGCATCAGCCACAACTACGCACGTAACGGCGAGTTCAACCTGTGGTTCACACTAGCGTTACCCCCCGGCAAAGAACTCAAAGCCGAAGTTGAAAAGTTGACCCGACTATCGGGTGCCGAAACGGCACGAATTCTGCCCACGATCCGATTCTTCAAGATCGGCGTGAACTTCGACATGGTCAACCGCGTATCCAACGCGAGCAGTTACTTTGTTCCGGACGCTCAGTACGCCAACGGAAAATCGAATGGAGGTTCCGCATCGAACGTTCCAACCGCGGATCCAGATCTGACAGATTTCGACATCGCCTTCGTCCGCGAATTCCAAGACGACATTCCGCTTGAAACGCGTCCTTTTGACGATATGGCGAACCGATTGGGACTTACAGTTTCGGAGCTTTTCGCCAAGTCGGATGAAATGGTTGAGCGTCGCCTGATGCGTAGATACGCCGCTGTTCTCCACCACCGGCGGGCTGGTTTCTCAGCCAATGCGATGGCTGTGTGGAACGTGCCGGAACAGCGATCCATCGACGTGGGTCAAATGATGGCCAAGCATCCAGCGGTTACGCATTGCTACGAGAGACCTAGATACGAAGACTGGCGCTTCTCCCATTTCACGATGATCCACGCCGTCACTCGACAGGAATGCGAAGAGATAGCAGACGCCATCGCCGCCGAGACAGAGCTCGACGACTATCAGCTTCTTTACAGTCATCGCGAATACAAGAAAACCCGCGTTCGGTACTTCGTCGACGACAATGTCGATGTCGAATTGGCGGCGGCGATCGGTTAAAGCCCAATGCCTCGGTACTACGGTGTATTCGTTGACGTGCAGCATCGCCGTGCCCTCGTCTTTGGGGGCGACCCCCACGAAGGCGAACGCAAGGTCAAATACCTGCTTGAATGTGGCGCAAGTGTCACGCTCTTTAGTCCTGAAAGCGAGACGTCGGCGAATCTTGAGGAAATGGCGAAGTCTGGGGAGATTGAATGGGTCAAGCGTCGTTACCGTTCCGGTGATCTGGCTGGTGCTTGGATCGTCATCGTAGCGGACACTTCCGATCCGGCGATTAACGACGCAATCTCTGCAGAAGCGGCCGAGCGCAACGTGTTGCTCAACGTCATGGACGTGACTCACCTTTGTACGTTTATCGCGCCGGCATTGATTCAGAGGGAAGATGTCACGGTGGCAGTTTCAACCGCTGGCACCAGCCCGGCATTAGCACGCCGCTTGCGAGAACGTATATCCGACCACGATTATTGTCGTTGCCTTCAATGGGCTGACATGGGTCCGTTGCTCGCCGACGTCAGGACCGACGTCCGATCGCGGGAACTACCCGTTACACCTGACGATTGGGCGAAATCGATTACCGACGAGATGTTAAGAGCGTTCCAAAGCGGAGACCCCGAATCTGCGCGCAAGTTGTTGGTCGACGCGTTGGAAGATCGCGCCCGGAACAATCTTCAGGCTTAAAATGCCTAATCATGACTGGTGCGGGAGGAAAACTGACTCTCGGTTGTCGCAACAGCCGTCTCGCGTTAGCTCAGGCCGATGAGGTAGCCGCAGCGCTGTTAGCGCGTTTCCAAGACCTGGAAATCGGCACGGTTACCATCACAACGAGCGGGGATGCCCGCCGCGACGTGGCGGTCTCTGAAATCGGCGTCGGCGTATTTGTCAAAGAGATCGAAGCGGCGTTGCTGCGCGGCGAAATTGATGTCGCCGTTCATAGCCTGAAAGACCTACCCTCCAGAACGCCGGATGGTTTGACCATCGCCAGCGTACCTTATCGTGAAGACCCGAGAGACGTGGTTGTAAGCAAACATTCTGGCGGACTGTCCGAACTGCCGAGAGGATCAATCGTCGCGACAGGGAGTGCTCGCCGACGCGCGTTGATCAACGCCGAGCGAGACGATCTGATTCTCAAGCCGATCCGCGGGAATGTGACCACACGTCTGCGAATGCTGGACGATGACGACTCGATAATCGACGCTTTGGTACTCGCCGCAGCGGGTTTGAAACGGATCAACATGGTTGAGCGAGTAACCGATTACTTGAGTTGCATGTGGTTCGTGGCAGCTCCCGGTCAAGGGGCGCTGGCTTTGCAGACCCGCTCGGATGACACCCGTACCATAGAGTTATGCGCCGCAATCGAACACGCAGCGACTCGGTCCTGCATCGACGCGGAACGAGCTTTCGTCGCGGAGATCGGTGGAGGTTGCAGTGCTCCGATCGGTGCCCATGCACGCATCGACGATGATTTGATAACGATGGCGGTAATGATTTCCGACCCATCTGGCGTGAATCTGGTCCGGCGTCGCGAATCTGCGAGCGCACACGACGGTGTCGAACTTGGCAAACGGCTAGCTGGACGGATCATCGAAGATGGAGCACTCAGTTTGCTGCCCCGTCTTGGTGCTAGTTCACCCGCGTGATGTCGAAAACCGGCATTGTCCATTTGGTCGGAGCCGGGCCAGGCGATCCTGGACTGATCACTCGGCGCGGATTGGATGCTCTTCGACATTCAGATGTCGTAGTCTTTGATCGTCTTGCGCCGGAAGAGTTGCTGCAGTATGCGAAATCGGATTCAGAACTGATCTCCGCGGCCAAATCTCCCGAATCAGCTGCACTCACGCAACAACAGATCAACGACCTATTGATCGACCGCGCTCGTCAAGGCAAATCGGTGTGCCGGCTTAAGGGCGGGGATCCGTTCGTGTTCGGTCGTGGTGGCGAGGAGGCGCTCGCACTCGCCGAGGCTGAAGTGCCGTTTACGGTTGTGCCAGGAGTTACGTCGGCGATTGGTGCTGCCGCTTATTCTGGGATCCCGGTAACCCACCGAGGCATCGCCTCTTCCGTCACGGTGGTCACGGGAAGCGAAATGCGGGAATCGTCCAAATCCAAAGTGAATTGGGAGGCGATTGCCAATACTGATGGAACTGTGGTCGTCCTGATGGGCGCTTCGAGAATCGCAGAGATCGCAACGGTTCTAATCTCGCACGGCCGCAGCAGTGATGAACCAGCGGCAGCGGTTCACCGAGGAACATCGACTGAACAGCGAACGGTCATTTCCACGCTGTCGGACATCGCGTCAGAGGTGCAAGCAGAGGGATTAGGCGCGCCGATCGCGTTGATCGTTGGCGATGTCGTCAATCTCCGGGAACGCATCGCTTGGTTTGATACGCGTCCTCTATTCGGCAAACGGGTACTCGTGACGCGGGCGCGGAGCCAAGCAAGTCGCCTGGCGGCAGGATTGATAGAACTCGGAGCCGTAGTCGTCGAATGTCCGGTAATCGAGTCGACATCGCTGGAAGACACGACAGAACTTGATGACTCTCTGGCAAATCTCAACCGGTACGAGTGGGCTGCGTTTGCGAGCCCAAACGGTGTCAAACAGTCCTTTGATCGCATCAATCGATTGGGGTTGGACTCTCGTGCCTTCGCAAGCTGCAAAATCGCGGCCGTCGGCCCAGCAACCGTAAAGGCTCTGGAAGAGCGAGGCATAATTGCCGATTTGACACCAGATACCTTCACCGCAGAAGGATTAGTCGACGCGTTTCAGTCTGTCGACGAAGCACCAAAATCGGCAGTTGTCTTCAAGTCAGACATCGGGCGCGAGACGATCCCGAAAGGATTGAGGCAACTTGGTGCCGAGGTCGCCGAGGTCGCTGCCTATCGTACGGTTTTGACAGAAGATTCCGCATCGAGGGCGCGCAGCGCGTTTCAAAAAGGTATCGACATCGTAACCTTCACCAGTTCGTCCACAGTGAAGAATCTCAGACACCTGCTCGATGGAGATGTAACGCAAATTAACAAGGGCATTGTAGTCTGCATGGGACCGGTTACTGCTTCAACCGCGGTCTCGTTTGGAATCAAAGTGGACATCATACCCAAAGAACAGTCCATTCCAGGGATCGTTTCGGCAATCCAGGAATACTTCGAATTGGCGGAATAGGCAAAAATGGCTTCTCCCGTCCCGCCCGATTTCCGCCGTTTCAGACCGTTGAGGACAGATGCGGATCAACGGGCACGCAACGCGGAAACACACCTAACCGGATCTGAGTTCGTTTACCCGATGTTTGTCATCAATGGCGAAGGTGAACGTGAACCTGTTCCATCCATGCCCGGGATCGCACGGATGACCGCTGATGAAGCAATGCGCGAGCTTGATCGCGCGCTGAGCGTTGGTGTCAACAGGTTCTTGTTTTTCGGCATACCGGACGAAAAAGACGCTACGGGCACGCGTGCTTGGTCTCCTGACGAGGCGGTCCAGCGGACGGTTGCCGAACTAAGATCCCGGTTCCCCGAAGCCACCGCGATCACAGACGTTTGCATGTGTGAGTACACCGACCACGGGCATTGCGGGAAGTTGAACGAATACGGCGAAGTTGATAACGACTCTACCCTCTCGCTGCTTGCCGCAGCCGCGGTATCCCACGCCGATGCCGGAGCCCAAGTGGTGGCACCTTCGGCGATGATGGACGGGCAGGTGGCAGCGATCCGATCTGCTCTCGATGACGCTGGGCATACTGGCGTGAAGATTCTGGGCTACTCGGCCAAGTACGCTTCAGGTTTTTACGGGCCGTTTCGCGACGCCGCCGACTCGACACCTAGTTTCGGTGATCGGCGCAGCTACCAGATGGCATCGAGCCAACGCGATGAAGCGATGCAAGAGATCGCGGCTGACATCGACGAAGGTGCCGATTACATCATGGTCAAACCAGCACTTTCCTATCTCGATGTAATCTCTGCGGCTAAGGAAACATTTCCCAATCATCCGCTCTATGCCTATAACGTGAGTGGTGAGTTTTCCATGATCCACGCAGCAGCAGCCAACGGGTGGATCGACCTCAGGAGCACGGCGATGGAGGTGTTGTTGAGCATCAAACGTGCGGGTGCTGGCAACATCATCAGCTACTTCGCAATTGATGCCGCGACATGGATCGAGGAACTCGGCGGATGAAACTGCTCAAACGAGGTTCCGGCGATGCATCCCGTACGCCACTGGTGCAGGCATGCATGGCAGAATCCTTGGGCACATTCATCCTGGTGTTGTTCGGGATCGGATCAGTGGCGGCGGCCGTATTCACAGGGGCGCAAGTTGGGCTTTGGCAAGTGGCCGCGGTTTGGGGATTCGGCGTCACGCTCGCAATCTATGTGACGGGAGCGGTCTCCGGAGCGCATCTTAACCCGGCGGTCAGCTTGGCTTTCGCGATCTTTCGGAGCGATCAATTCCCCTTAAATCGGCTATTCGCATATTGGGGAGCTCAAATGTTGGGTGCCGTGATCGCAGGTGTCGCCGTTCTTATACTGTTCAACCCGTTCATCGACCACTACGAAACCGAGAATGACATTGTCCGTGGTGAGATCGGCAGCGAAAGATCGGCTATGGCGTTCGGCGAATATTTCCCAAACCCCGGTATGTTCGACGCAGCGACGATGTACGTCTCGCCGCTCTACGCCTTCGCGGTTGAGGCATTCGGTACCGCTATCCTCGCATTGGTGATCTTTGCGCTTACAGAACGGAGAAACGCAGGTATCCCGACGAATGGGATGGTGCCGTTTTTCATCGGATTCACGGTTGCGGCTCTGATCAGCCTCTTTGCCCCGATCACGCAAGCAGGCTGGAATCCGGCACGCGACTTTGGTCCCCGGATAGTTTCATGGCTTGCCGGTTGGGGCGACATAGCCATACCCGGACCCGAAGCTGGTTTTTGGGTGTACATACTTGGTCCGTTGGTCGGTGCCCCCATCGGCGCATTGGTCTTCAAGCTGCTCATCGAACCCGGATTGCCGGGCAAGGAGCCCGATACTGTCCAAGTTGTAAGGAGCCGGTATGAGTAAAAACCGAATCGACGTGCTCTTCGTTTGCACGCACAACGCGGGCCGGAGCGTGGCTGCAAAAACACTGTTCAATGACCGTTCCTCGAAACTCGGATTAAGCCTGCGGGCAGAATCCGCGGGAACCGAACCAGCGGTCGAGATCAATCCTGCCGTTCAACGCGTGCTCGAATCATTCAAAATCGATACCTCTGAAGAAATGCCCAAGCTTTTAACCGATGATCTTCTGGCGAACGAGCCACGGATCGTGACCATGGGCTGCGAAGTAGATACCGCGTCTTGCCCTGCCATCAGATTCGCGGATGTCGATGACTGGGGATTGCCAGATCCTTCACAAATGTCTGACGACGCTGAAATCGTCCCCTTGGTGCATGAAATCGCGAGAAGGGTAAACACGATGATCCATCAGATGATCGCCGACGGATAACCGTCAATCCTCGAACGGGGCGTGGCCCGACTCGCTCGATTCAAGGATCACTTTCCCAACGATCTTACGGCGGGACACGGGGCCAAACGACCGACTGTCCGTTGAACGACGACGGTTGTCACCCATCACGATGTATTCGTCTTCACCCAATTCCCATAACCGTTTCAATCGGGGTTGGATACCATCGACAAACGGCTCCTCCAGTTCCTGTCCATCCACGATTAGTCTTCCCCCGATCAACCTGACCAACTCGCCCGGGAGACCTATTACTCGTTTTGTCTCCCAAAATCCTTCTCTATCCGGATGCTCAAAAAACACGACGTCCCATCGTGCCGGTTCAGCGATCCGATAAGCCCGTCGACTGACGCGAACCCTCTCCCCTTCTTGAAGCGTCGGGTGCATCGAATGACCTATCACCTGAACCCATTTGCTGGTTAATCGATCAGCTAGTATCCCGGGCGCGTCGATGATCGTTTGTAATATCCTTTTGACGCCAGCGAACATCGGAGTAGTCTATTCTTGATGTTGATGATCGAACCTGTTATCGACTATCGCTTCGACTTGCCGCGAGTTGGTCTCGCGGGTACACGAAAGGAACCAACGATGCTAGGAAGTGTCAAAAGATTAGCCGACCGCTTGTCCCCGTTTGGCGTTGCGCATGCGCACTGCGACATTCCGTGTGGGATATACGACCCCCGTGACGCGATTCAGGCCGCGCAGACTTGCATTAGGATGACCGAACTGATCCTGGAATCGGGCGACGTGTCGGACGTCGCGGCGCGTAACAATCTTATCCGTTACGTCGCCGCCAAAGAGGAACACGCCAAAAAGGCCAAGGACGACATCTTGGTCATCTGGACCGACTATTTCAAACCCGAGCATCTCGAGAAGTACCCGAATCTCCACGAATTGGTTTGGGACGCGTGCAAACTTGGAAGCCAGGTCAAGCAGAACGTCGACATGGACGCTGCCGTGGCGTTCAAGGCTGCGCTAGAAGAGATTGGCAAGATCTTCTGGGAAACCAAGTAGGAAGCTCGGGCAGATCTATTAGGCAAGTAAATCCCGCAAGGCCCGCTTCCATAAACCTTGCGGGATTTCTAGATTCATGACCGCGTCGGCGCGTTATTCGCCGTTGCTGAAGAAACCGATGTCGTCCGAGATGTACTCATCTCGGATCGGCGACCAAATGTCTAGCGCGACGCATCCTTCGCCGGTTGCCGTAACCTGATGCGGCACGTTACCTGGGATCACGTAGTGTTCGCCGGCTACGAGCTTGGTTTTTTCGTGGCCCTCCAGCTCGAACCACGCAGATCCTTCCAAAACCCTGCCGCACTGCTCATGAGGGTGTGAGTGCCAAGGGACGACCGCGTCAGGTTGAATGTCGATGATTCCCATCATGATTCGCTCGCCCCAAATCAGTTGAGCATCGACACCCGGTAGCAATTGTTGGCGTTCGACGTATTTCGGATCGAAATATCCCGCTCCGCCATTCGGTGCCCGCGTCTTGTCAACTTTCAGCGTCATAGCTGTATCTCCTGCGTCTCGTTAGCGCCTAGCCGTGCGAACCCATTTTCCGATCGATCGCGGCTTCAGCAACCGGGCTGATGATTTGATCGACCTCGATATTCAGCAACGCCGGTCCGTCGTGAGCAAACGCGCGCTTAATGGCTGGTTCCAACTGTTCTGCTGTTCGCACGTTTTCTCCGTGTGCACCTAGACCTTGCGCCACCAAATCGTAGCGCGTTCCCGGAGCTAGGTCGGTCCACACCGGGCGCCCGTAGATGCCTTTTTGTATCTGCCAATCGATACCCCAGATCGAGTTGTTGCCGAGAAGGATTTTGACAGGTAGATTGTGCCGCACCATAGTGTCCAGTTCCATACCGTTGAAGCCGAAGGACCCGTCACCTACAGCTACGACGCATTGCGTATCAGGCAGTGCTGCCTGTGCTCCCATGCCGTAGGCAACTCCGACGCCGATCATGCCGAAACTGGAAACGTTGTGGAATCTGAAAGGTTGTTCTCTCGGTATCGATGCCCGCAAGAAGTGGCAGTAGTCACCGCCGTCAAACGTGATGTGTGCATCCTCGTCAAGATACTTTTGGAGCGTCTCGCTGACGTACATCGGGTGCATAGGAGTTGAAGGCGTAGCCTGTTCGTAAAGCTCTGCGAGCCACTCCTCATGTGCTCGTCGCAACGTTGAAAGCCAATCCTGCCGCTCATTCCAGACCAATTTCTGGGCTCGGTCAGCCAATTGCGTGCACGCCGGGCCGAGATCGCTCAACACCGCAATCTCAGGCGCACGAGCACGGCCAAGCGCCGCGGGTGCCGGATCTACGACGATCATCTTGACGCCATCGGCAAATGGGGGAGTGCCTCCGAAACCGAGCGTGTAATCCAATCTCTTGCCGAGCATGAGTACCACGTCCGATTCCCGGACTAGTTGGGCGGCTCGGTTCAGTGGCAGGTAGCCTAGTCCTATGCTGTAAGCATGCGAGTCGGGTATGAGCGCGCGCGCAGAATCTTCCGAAACGAATGGAACTCGAGTTGTCTCCACTAACCGTCGAACTTCCTCCGGGTCTGCGGTCGCGCCCGCGGACGAACCCGCCATGATCAGTGGACGTTCGGCGGAGTTCAATAGCTGTACGGCTTGGTTGATGCGTGCAGAATCTGCCAACACTTTGGCGGGCATGCTGTATTCGCGCGGAGCGTAGCGCTCGAAATCCGATGAATCGACCTCAGCGGACTGGTAGTCGTGCGGTATCGTCAAATGAACTGGTCCCTGGCGGCCGCTCAGGGCGGTACGGAATGCTAACGCGACGTATTCGGGAATTCGTTCCGGTGACGGCACCTCCCACGCGCCTTTGGTGACTGGTCGCGCTATGCCTATTTGATCGATCTCTTGCATCGCGCCGCGGCCTAGGTTCGGTGAATCGGCGCTTCCAGCGATGTTTACCACGGGCGCTTCGGAATGCAACGCGTTCGCCAACGCTGGAACTGCGTTCGCGTGGCCTGGGGTAGTCGACAAAGCGACCGAAGCTCGCCGTAAGATGCGGGCGTATGAATCGGCTGCGTGCACGGCACCTGATTCGTGACGTGTGTCGATCATGCGAAACGGCTCGTCTAGCATTCGGTCCAACATGTCGAGAATGTGGTCCCCTGCAATGCCGAACAGCGTATCAACGCCCTCAGCCTTCAAGGAAAGATTCAAGAGGTCGCTGCCTGTCAGTTTTTTGGACACCGTTATTGGGTTCCTCCGTTACACGCTTTCAAACTCAACGCGTTCATGAACTCGATTACCGGTATTTGATCAATCTTCTCCAAATCATCAAATAGTCCGGCGACTCGTTGCGCAAACTTCGATTCGCCATAAGTCAGCGAAAGGTTGGACGAGAATTTTTCGTTCAGTAGCGGAATAGCCTCTGATCGCCGTTGTCGGTGACCAATTGGGAAACGCACTTCGACTTCACTAGACGAGGTACCGTCGTTGAAATGCACCTGAATGGCGTTCGCGATTGAACGAAGATCAGGATCAAGGTACTCGATGGAATATTCGGGGCGTTCGGTGATCGTCATCTTCTCGCGAAGCATATCGATGCGCGGGTCACGAGCAGCCTCATCTTCGTAATCTTCTGAAGTCACGTTGCCATGCATCAAAGCGATCGCGGTCATGTACTGGATGCAGTGGTCGCGATCTGCGGGGTTGTTCAAGGAACCCGTTTTGTCGATTATTCGAATTGCTGGTTCTTGTGTCCTGATGTCGATTGAACTGATTTCATCCATTCGGATTGCGACTTCAGGGTGCAGTGCTACGCCAGCTTCCACCGCAGTCTGGCCATGAAACTCCGCCGGGTATTGCACCTTGAACAAGATGTTCTCCATGACGTATGAAGCGAAAGCACGTTGCAGAGTCACGGTTTGGCCATTGAACCAGACGTCTTGGAAACCGTAGTTCGGCGCAGTCAGCGCGGAATGGCAACCCGGCATTCCACGGACCGCGAAAGACGCCAGTGTAACGCCGCGCGAGGCGGCGTCGGCGGCCGCCCAAGATTTTCGTGACATCGTGTTTGGTGCGTGGCGGTAGGTCCGCAACGTCGCATCGAGCCACGCGTGAGAAACCGCCGACGAGACGATAGCTTCGTCATTGTCCGAATACAGAGCAGCAGCGACCGCAGTTGATGCGACTTTGACAAGCAGAACGTGATCGATCCCGACGCGATTGAACGCGTTGTCAAGAGCCAGCACGCCTTGGATTTCGTAAGCACGGATCGCCATCTCGAGTACATCACGTACCTTTAAAGCCGATCGATTTCGAGATGTTCCGGTCTTCGAGACGCGGTGAGCTGTAGCCAAGATCGCGCCGAAATTATCCGAAGGGTGCCCCCACTCATTTGCCAACCAAGTGTCGTTGAAATCCAGCCACCGAATCGCCGCGGTGATGTCGAACGCTGCGGCCGAGGCGGGTTTGGAATACGGTGTCCCGGGAACGGGCACGCTTTCAACGGACTCGCCGTAGGACTCACCTGACGCCAAGAAATCTCTGCACGCCGGAAATCCCAACGCCAGAAACGCACAACCAATCGAGTCCATCAACGCCAAACGTGCAGTGCCGAAAGCCTCGTCGCTGCCGACTTCGCCGCGCCCGCATGCGTACGCCGCGATTTCGGCGATCACGTCATCGTAGCGAGATGGCATCAGCGATCTTGCAACTCTACGTATTCTTGCGCCGACGGACCGGAGTAGTCGGCATTGGGACGGATCAGGCTGTTATCGTCGCGCTGCTCGATCACGTGCGCCACCCATCCTGAAGTCCGGCTTACGGCGAACAAAGGTGTGAACATCACCGTCGGTATGCCGCACAGGTGGTAGGCGGTCGCGGAGAAAAAGTCCAAATTAGGGTGAAGCCCCTTCTCACGCATCATCACTTCTTCGATGCGCACCGAAATATCGAAATATGTCGTGTTGGAGCTTTCCACGGCCAATGTTCTCGCCAACTCTTTCACGATGTCCGAGCGCGGGTCGCCGTTCTTATAGACACGGTGTCCGAAACCCATGATCAATCGACGAGCGTCGAGCATGTGTTTAATCGATTTTTCAGCTTGCTGTGGATTGTCGAAGGAGGCGATCAATTCCATCGCCGCTTCGTTGGCACCCCCGTGCAACGGACCTCGCAACGCGCCGATAGCCGCCACGACCGCGGAATAGGTGTCGGCCAAAGTGCTGGTAACCACGCGCCCCGTGAAAGTTGATGCGTTGAATTCGTGCTCAGCGTATAGGACCAAAATCGTGTCGAGCGCCTTTTGCGCTGCTACTGTCGGTTTCTGGTCGGTCATCAGCCGGAGGAAATGACCCGCAAGCCCGATTTCATCGGACTGCGTATCGATGCGTTGTTTGAGATGGGCGTAACGATGCCAATATGCCAGCATCGAAGTCATCGTCGCCATCAAACGATCAGCTACGTATGGTGCTCCCCTGCCCTCTTCACCCTCAGGTTCGAGCGAGCCGATCATGGATGCGCCGGTTCGCAGCACATCCATCGGATGCGTAGACATCGGAAGCGCCTCTAGCATCGCGCAGACTTCGGGTGGTAACACTCGCAATCTCGCGAGGCGTTCATTGTAAGCATCGAGCTGGTCGCGATTCGGCAACTTGCCATATAGCAGCAGGTACGCGACCTCTTCAAATGTTGCGTGTTGCGCCAGGTCTTCAATGCTGTAGCCGCGATACGTGAGACCCGCACCGGCCTTGCCGACCGTTGATATTGCGGTTTCGCCGACGATCACGCCGGCCAATCCTTTTGCGGTCATAGTCATGTCAGTCAGTCCGATCGCGTTCGTTGAACGAACAGCTCGTTGATTTTGCGTTCATAGTCGTGATAACCGATAGTGTCGTATAGTTCATCGCGAGTTTGCATGGCATCGACGACATCGCGTTGAGTACCTGATTTTCTGATTTCAGAGTACACCGCTTCGGCGGCACGACTCATCGCGCGGAACGCCGAAAGCGGATACAGTGCCATCGCGACGTCCGCACTACGCAACTGCTCGAGAGAAAACTGTGGCGTTCTTCCGAACTCGGTCAGGTTCGCCAAGATGGGAACTTTCGTCCGCGCTGCGAAATCGCGATACTGGTCCAACTCGATGACGGCTTCGGCAAAGATCGCGTCGGCGCCAGCTTCGACGTACGCAATGCAGCGATCCAAGGTGCTTCCGATACCTTCCGTCGCCAACGCATCGGTCCGGGCCATGATCATGAAATCCGGATCGGTTCGCGCGTCTGTAGCAGCTTTGATGCGATCGCACATCTCCTCGGTATCGACAACCATTTTCCCCGGCAAGTGACCACACCGTTTTTCCTGCACTTGGTCTTCGATGTGTATCGCGGCGACACCGGCGCGTTCCATTTCGCGCACGGTTCGAGCAATTGAGAGCGCGGCTCCCCATCCAGTGTCGCAATCCACGAGTAACGGCAATTCGCAAACCGATTTAACTCTTTCCACGTCAACCAAGACATCAGACAATCCGGTCATTCCCAGATCTGGCAAGCCGTAAGAAGCAGTGGCGATACCGCTACCGGAGAGATAAACGGCGCCAAAACCCGATTTCTCAGCTTGGATTGCCGCGTACGCATTGATCACACCCACTACTTGCAAGGGGCGTTCCCGTGCCAGAGCGTTATGGATGTTGTTGTCCACCTGAATTCGATTCGCGTTAACCCGCTTGGGGTTAGTTTACGTTTCAGAAGGCGCTGAACAGAACTGCGGGCGCAACGAGCAGCACAACGATACCGACAAACAATCGAAGCCCGGGTGCGTCAAAACGGTTTGCCATTCTCGTTCCCACGTACATGCCGATCACGCCGGGAATGCCAACGATCGCGATCAGGTGCCAATCGACACCGCCTTTCAAGAGATGTCCGGCGAATCCGGATATTCCGACCAATACGGTTATTGCGAGATTGGTACCGGCTGCTTTGTGCGGATCCATGCGCATTGCGAGAAGTGC
Source organism: Dehalococcoidia bacterium (assembly GCA_965203505.1). GTDB lineage: Bacteria > Chloroflexota > Dehalococcoidia > Lucifugimonadales > Lucifugimonadaceae > Bin127. Next base: position 1,538,846 of record OZ241880.1, on the reverse strand, counting down.
GGGCATACGAAGCACCCCTAGGGCCAATCCAACTGCACCGCCGACCGCGCCGATGGCGAATCCGGCGAAACTCTCGCGACTCACTTGACCTGCGTCGAGTTTCAGATCGCCATCACCGCTTCCTCCTCCGGTAAATGCCCTGCGCGTGCGCGCGCTTGGATACCGCTTACGTATCCGCATCAACCGGATTGACCAAGCGATCAGGAACAATGCCGACCAAGCCATCAACAAAGAAACGACGGACAACAGGATCCATATTGGCACTTTGTCCGCGAAATATCCTCCGATAAATGCTCCGACGATCGCCGGCCCTCCCATCGCTAGCACCACTCTAGGTACAACCCGTTGATCGAATAGTGCCTCAAGTGTCCCAATCGTCGATCCCATGACACTGATCATTAAGTTAGTGCCTGCAGCGATCAATGGGTCAACACCGAACAATGTGAGCATTGGCAACCGGATGACACCTAGAGCAATGCCTACAATCCCACCGGACAACCCTACAACAAGGGATATGGCGGCCATCAGCGTCAACTGCCATGCCGCTAGGTCGGTGGTTGCTCCGAGAATCAGCTCCATCGCGGATCTGGGACAAGCCTGCTTGGTTTTCTGATTTTTCTCGACGCGCTGGCGCGCCGACAGTTGCAATTAATTTCATCGCGGCGAAGTCGGTTGGACATGCCTAATCCGGCGTCGCATCCAATCAGATAGTTGCTGCTCGTGTTCAATTCCGAGGCGTACTAGACCGGTTAACCAGTGGCCGAAAGCATGCCGAGTCTGTCCAGCTGCTCGTCCACCTCTCTAAAATGCGCTTCGTCGGGTCGGAGCGACGGGCCCCGCGCGTAGGTACCCTCTCGGCTGAAAACGCCACGACGCCACATGATGTGTTTGTATATCCAGTTGGCGAGGCCTTGTCCTTGGGCTAGGGTGCGAATGATTGATGCGTAGCGATCGAACGCGTCGACAGCAGCAGTCTCGTCACCAGATTCCCACAGGTCCCACATCTCAACGAATTTGTCCGGGAGCGTGGAACCAGGCATCGTGCCAACTGATCCTCTGCGCAGTTCCTCGATGTAAAACGCGCCGCCCATGCCGCCGAACAGGATGAGATTAGTCCCATCGGACACTAAACTCTGCGCTTCGGCCATTCTGGGGATCGTAGGTGGAGTTTCGACCTTTATGTAGCAGAGGTTTTCGTGACGCTTGGCACATGCAACAGCCATTGCCGGCGGGACTGGCGCAGTGCTCTGATCCTGCAAAAAGATCGGTATCCCAACCGAGTCCGCGATTCGGACGAAAAACTCGATGTGCTCAGACGCTACGGTTGGAATGTAACTGGTCGGCCGGATCATCAGAGCGTCGGCACCCAGTTCTTCTGCTCGCTTGGAATAGTGGATGGTCGCATCCGTGCCCTCCGCGCCAGTGTTCATAACCACTTTTACGCGTCCGTTCGTTGTTGCTACCACAGATTTCAGCACCGCATCGCGTTCACTCTCAGTGAACTTGAAGACTTCGCTGGCCATCGCGATACCCACGCCCTGCACCCCTTGTTCGATGATCCAATCGACTTGGTTCTCCAAGTCGTCGAATACGATGTTCCCGTTCTTGTCGAATGGCGTCGAGAGTATCGGATAGACGCCTCGCATCGTGAGGTCAGGCATAGGTGATTCTCCGTTGAACGGTTAACTTCAATGGCGCGGTAGATTACAGCAATTGATGTTACACATTGCGGCGACTTGGACGTTAATGGGTCAGCCGACGAGGGAAGGAACGACCGCGATGAGAACGCCTGCCACAGTGGCCGTGCCGATCACGCCGGCAACGTTCGGCCCCATCGCGTGCATCAATAGGAAGTTTTCTGGATCTTCATCCTGCCCCATGTCCTGCACTACTCGAGCTGCCATGGGTACTGCCGAAACTCCGGCGGCGCCGATCATCGGGTTGATCTTGGTCTTGGTGACGAGATTCATCAGCTTTGCGAGCAGAATCCCGGTGATAGTTGCCGTCGCAAACGCGAACAGTCCCAGCACGAAGATGCCTAGCGTTTCGGGTTGCAAGAAGATCGATCCTGGCATGGTTGCGCCTACTGAAAGACCCAAGATCACGATCGTGGCGTTCATCAATGAGTTCTCGGACACATCCGCCAGGCGGGGAACCACTCCTGAGACCTTGATGAGGTTGCCCAGCATCAACATTCCGATCAACGGGGAAGCTGACGGCACGAGCACGCTGACAACGATCGTCGTGATGATTGGGAAAAGTATCAGCGATCGCCGAGATACGGGTTCGCTTGAATACTCCATCCGTATGCGCCGTTCATTCTGCGTTGTCAAGAGTTTGATCAGCGGAGGCTGGATTATCGGAACAAGCGCCATGTACGAATATGCGGCTACCGCCGTGGCTCCCACGATGTCCCTGACCTCGACATGTGGCAACGATTCGCCCAACTCCCTCATGCGAGTAGCGATGAATATCGTGGTCGGTCCGTCCGCTCCCCCGATGATTCCGATCGATGCAGCCTCCAAGAGCCCGAATTCGAACCAACCGAGGGCACCCAGTACCAGCGCGCCCATGAGGGCAAAGAACACTCCTGCTTGAGCGCCTGCGCCGAGGAGCAGAGTTTTAGGGTTCGACAACATCGGCGAAAAGTCGGTGGCGGTACCGACGCCCAGGAAGATCAGCAACGGAAATATGTCTGATTCAAGACCGACTGTTTGGAACGTCCTGAGAATTCCGGTCGGTTCGCCTTCGCCACCCGCCCTGATGAATTCGCCCAACGGTAAGTTTGCGAACAAAATGCCCATCGAAATCGGCACCAACAGCAGCGGCTCTTTCCGTTTGGCAACACCGACATAAAGCAAAGCGAGCGCGATGACCCACATCGCGACTAAGCGGGGATCATCGCCGATCGCTTCAAACCCGGCGAGTATGTGATCCAAGACGCCTGGCTCAGACATCGGTCATTCAAGCTCCACCAATGATTGACCGTGTTGCACTGAATCCTCTCCGGCAACATGGACCTGCGATACAACCCCGTCGCGAGGTGCGGCGATGGTGTTTTCCATCTTCATAGATTCGAGCACCAGCAACGCTTGGCCTCGTTGCACGCCGTCTCCCGCCGTAACGTTTACTCGAACAATGCGTCCGGGCATGGGTGCGCGAATCACGTTTTCACTGTCGCCGCTAGCTGCTGGAGATGGTCGGGCTCGCTGAGCCGGACGGGGTCGCGTCTCGCGGCGTCTCGGTGGTGAGGCTGGAGTCGCTGCTTCGGATCGCGCAGGCGGTGCGTCGGGGATCTCAACTTCGAATTCGACTCCGTCAACCAACACTTGCACCGGCGACGATGAGAGATCGCCTACCTCTACGTCGTAGGTCACGCCATCAATTGTGATGCGATAGCTGATCGTCATCGCCACTCTTTCGCACCGCCGGCACCGCGGGTCGCGCGTTGCCGCGCCCTTCCCTCGGTTAACCACGCGTCGTGAACGGCTCCGGTTTGAGAGGAAATCGCGTTTTTGACAGCGGATCCGGCCGGCGATTGGGTTCGGCGTGAAAGTGCCAAAGCCACCGCGATTGCAGCAGCGCGGGCGCGACCGTCCGTTGCTTCAACCTCAGTGTCTGCATCGGTCACGTTGGCGTCTTCCTCAGGCGCTACTTCGCTGGCGGCACGTCGGGCTTCGCGGCGTTGTAAAGCCGAGTCCGCCCAAGAAACCGCACGAACGGAAATCGCCAACAATACGAGCACCACGCTGGTCATGCCCATGCCGATCCCGCTGACCTGAAGGCCGTCGATTATTGGTTGAAAATCCAATCCAGCTGCCGTCTATGTGATTAAGGTGGTTTGCATTTCGTTGTTGATGGATCGGGGTTACGCGGCGATTTCCGCATCGTTCGCCTTTATCCACTGACGGGAGATTCGATTTTCGCTGCCAGATCGGGTGACCCGTCTATGGATGCGTAGACGATGCCCTCTTCAGATCCTTCAAACTCAGTTGTTTTGGGGAGCACCAATTCAACATTGTAGGATTCGCCGTTCACAACGAAAGCCGAAGCATGGATTCTGTCGGGTTCCTGCAGCGCATATTCGTAAACCGAACGCCTGAACTCCGCGGCCAACTCTTGGGCTTTGGCTATTTCGATCAACTCGAAACCGATGCTGCTGCCCGGAGTCTTCTGGACAACGATTGGCAGATCTGCCGAAATCACGGATGCAATCTTTGCATATCCACCAGTGGGTTGACGGTCGGCGAGCAACACGATAGGTTTCCCGTCGGCCGGGATCTGTACGGCACCCATGTATGCAGGGTCGGAGACGATATCGTGCTTGCCGTCGATTGCGGGCACCTCGGAACCATCTAGTCGGGCCCCTTGTCGATCCGTGAGATTGCTGATCGAAAACATCGAACCAAAGAACGTGGATTTCGCTGCGTCGTCGAACGCGTCGAATTGCGGTCCTGCGATGACGCGGATCCTTCGCGTGTCATCTTTGCATGCCGGCAACAAATTCGAGGGGACCACGGTCCCTCCGCGAGAATTCGATGCGGGGGCTGAATCGGAACCCAAAACCAATGCATCGCCTTCACTTAAAGCCCGGCCTTGGTAGCCACCAATTCCCGAGGCGACGTGGGTAGACCTCGAACCTAGAACTTCCGGGACGTCGATCCCGCCTTCAATTGCGACGTAGGAATAGAGACCAGCGGTTGGCATTGAAACGCTAAGTTCCGCGCCGGCTGGCGCAATCAGCGTTTCCCAGATAGGCATGGGAAACCGATCTATCTCAACATTCACCTCAGCGCCGGTTACCGCCACTTTCGTGTCTTGTTCGAACCTGATCGTGATCCCGCCAAAAGTCGATTCCAACATTGCCGATGTAACCGGATTGCCAACCAGACGATTCGCTGTTACGGCAGCCTGCACATCCAACACACCGCTCACAGAGACGCCATAACGTTGACTGCCACGACGTCCCATGTCTTGAACGGTCAGCCGGTTGCCCGGCGAAACGATCTCGATCTTCCGCTGCGTTGCCATCGTGCTCGCTAATCGTTGAGTTGGGACTCGTAGTCGTCGTGTGAAATCGGGACGAAATTAACCTTGGTTCCAGGCAACATGGCCGCAGGCGGATCGGCATCCACATCAAATAGCGCCATCGGTGTGCGTCCGATCAACTGCCATCCACCCGGGCTCGCATTTGGATAAACGCCGGTCTGCGCCTCGGCTATACCGACAGATCCCGCTGGAACCAGTGTTCGTGGTGTCGCCAATCGTGGGCAGGCGATGCGCGGGTCCATACCGCCAAGATACGGGAAGCCAGGCGCAAATCCCAACATGAACACGTGATAGTCGGTACCGGAGTGAATCTCGATAACCTGCTCAGGTGTCAATCCAGCGTGTTCTGCAACGGTTTCGAGATCGGGTCCATATTCGCCGCCGTATGCGACGGGAATTTGATGCGCTTCCGCCCCTTCCTCTGCGATGGACGTCGCCGTGGCGCTGCGATTCTCTACCAGCGCGGCGACGCGATCGCGGATGTCGTCGTGTGCGAATTTGGCCGGATCGTATTCGACCAGCAATGATCGATATGAAGGGATGAACTCGACAACGCCCTCGTTGATGTCCGATGCTTCGATGTCGCTTTGCAGGGAGTAGACCCGTGCGTTGATCGCGTAATCGATAGCATCGCCAAATTCGATCAACAGCGCCGAATCGCTGGCGGGTACGATGCGCGGGTAATGGGGCACTTTGATTCGTGTTGTGAGTCTGTCCGATCACCTATCGTCAATCGAGGATATCGGCAAGCGTTTTCACTTCGATACCACTCGATTCAAACTTTGATCTGACAGAAGCTGCCATCTCCACCGCGCCCGGAGTATCCCCATGGAGGCAGATCGTGTCAGCAGAAAAATCGATGTCATTGCCATCTGAGGCAGTGACCTTGCCTTCCATCGCCAAACGCAACGACCGTTCAGTCACTTCATCGAGATCATGTATTACTGAACCGGGTTGCGACCTCGGCACTAGCGTGCCCTCGGGCGTTACCGCACGATCCGCGTAACACTCGCGCGCTACTCGGACGTTTTCATTCCGGGCCACATCTTCCCAAACTGAGTTGGCCAACACTACATGGATCAGCTCGTCATCAATTTTCCGGATCGCCTTGACGACGGCTGCTGCTGTGTCTACATCGGCCACCGCACGGTTGTAGAGCGCTCCATGAGGCTTGACGTGCCTGATTTTTTTGGACTTGGTGAATGCCGTCAGCGCACCGACCTGATACGTGATCGCGTTGGCAACCTCCTCAGGCGTCAGGTCCATATTTCGGCGGCCGAAACCGGCCAAATCTGGATACGCGGGGTGGGCTCCGATTCCGACACTATGCACTTCAGCCAAAACGACGGTTCTTGCCATCCAATCGGGATCACCAGCATGAAATCCGCAGGCGATGTTCGCGGACGTGATGTGCTTCACGATCTCCTCATCCAATCCCATCCGATACGACGCGAACGATTCTCCGATATCGGCGTTGAAATCGATGGCTACAGATCGATTCATCCGGCTTTGCTCCCTGAATATGGTGGTTTTGGTTGTAGTCGTGGACTTCCGACTGAGTTTGATAGCGGTTCCTGCGCGATTAGTATCGTAACACCGATGAAACCGCTACTCTCCCAACCGACTGACCGACTCATGCGATCATTGCCCAAATCCCACTTAGCTTCGATACATGAATTGGAATCCGCTTACTTGTCGCACGAAGATCCGATCTTGCAGTCAGGTTTCGGTGGGGGTGTTGAACGATGGCGAGACGAGCGGTCTCCACTCTTGGATGCAGTGCAAGGGGATGGCGAATTCTTGGATCTGGGATGCGCCAACGGGTTTCTACTTGAATCCGTCGTCGATTGGGCGCGGGAGCGAGGGATCAAACTGGATCCGTTCGGGGTTGATTTGAACGCGTTGTTGATCCAAGAAGCGATACGTCGTTTTCCGGACGCCGCGCATCATTTCTGGGTTGCGAATGCGTGGGGTTGGTTAGCTCCGAGGCGTTTTCGTTGGATCTACGCAATCTGGGACCTGGTGCCGACGGAGTTTATCCCAACGCTGGCGCGTCACCTGTTGTTGAACGCGGTGCGGCACGACGGTGCTGTGATCTTCGGCGCGTACGGCAGCAAGTCCGCAAACATGCCGCCGATGGACATCGCAACGGTCTTGAGGGCCGATGGGTTGCCCGTTTCAGGAGAAGGAGCGGGTGGCGAATTGCCGGGCGGTGGGTCTGTCGCGAAATTCGCTTGGATCAATCGGCGAGATTGGCTACCTGAGTAACTCTGTCGTCCATGACTTTGCGCGCGGAGCGCGACGCGCCGATGAAGTCCACCAGCTTTCGTTGTCGCATGCTGACATAACTGTTCAAGTCCTCGCCGAGAACGACGTGATCGACCAACTCAATGTCCAATAGTTGCCCCGCTCGCACCAAGCGTTCGGTGAAGATGATGTCGGCGCCGCTCGGTTCACCGTTGCCCGACGGATGGTTGTGGACCAACGCGTAACGGGGCAGATTCCTCTCGACGACGCGGTTGAGTATCTCACCGGTCTTGGCGACGAGTTGGTCGCAACACCCTACGTAAACTCGAACTTTGCCGCGGTATTGGTTGCGCACGTCGAGCAGCACGATCCACATCTCTTCTTGGGCGTTGTCGCGCAGCTTTGCTGTGAATTGTTTTGCAACGAAGTGAGCGATGGCATCTCCGTTCGGCATGTAAGAACCGTAACTGCTGTCGGAAGTTTCGAATCCTTCTTGCGTGGCCCTGCGCCCGAGCTCGAAGGCCGCGGTGAGGACATCTGCCTTGATGCTCCCGATTCCGCCAACTTTCTGCATATTGAACGAGCTAACTCGACTCAATCCGCGCAGACCTTCAAAATCGCGCAATAAATCGTCCGCAACATTTTTGACGTTCCGACCTTGGATTCCAGAACCTAGGATGATCGCCAACAACTCGGTGGTCGTGATCCCGGCAGGTCCCAACTCGTGCATGCGTTCGCGCGGTCGTTCGCGTTGTGGCGTGCGCTCGAGTTTGTCGTCGGTTTTGCTCTCGGCAGCGACGCTTTCCGGCGTGACGGAATCGCTAGCGCAGGATTCGGTGTTTGACGTCGGATGGCTTAAGGAATCTTGGATTCCGTCTTCGGTATTCGCAGGCTCTGCGCCGTTTACCGTCAACAAAAATTCGTCGAGTTCGGCAAGATCGGATGAAAATCTCTCCGGATCGATCCATTGGGATCGTTGACCAATCTGTTCAATCGTTTGGTTGAATTCTTCTCGTGTGTACATAACGCGTTGATTATTGCGCGTTATGCACCTCATCGCCAACCCAAAATGGCGAAACGTGTTTGCGGCTAGAACGGAAGGTTGATGCGTCTGCCGCTCTTCATGGACTCGTTCACGGCATCGGTGAACTGCATGTACTTGAGGCCGTCGGTGAAGTTTGTATGGGTGACTGGCTCGATGCCTCTGATGGCGTTGATGAATTCTTGCTCGACTCGCCATTCGCCTCGGTTTTCGGGAGGGATGGTGATTGGGGAAAGGTCGCTGTCGCCCCTGCGCGCGCCGCTGACTGCGTAAGTCGCGCCATCGGAGCTGTCTGGGTCGGCGAGTTCGACACGAATTACGCCGTCGGTGCCGTGGATTGATAGATCGAGTTCGCGGGTGAACGCGGAGACTATCGTCGTCGTGTAGATCATCGTTCCGCCGCATTCCATCTCCATCATCACGTCTATGTGGTCGGGAATGGTTGTGGATCGGCGTCGTCCATCTTCGTCCAATCGATGTTTGACGATTGTTTGACCGAGGGCTTGAACGGTCTTCGCCGGGCCGAACCACCGCATCATCGCCTCGTACCAGATGCCCATGGTCATGATGTTGTTGCCTGAGAGGTCGCGATTGTGGCGCCAGTGCAATGGCAAGTCGGGGTTTGGGAAATCACTTCCGGTGCCTACATGCAGTTTGACGTTGACGAGATCGCCGATGTAGCCCTCTGAGATCATTCGGATGATGGTGTTGTCGATTTCCAGAGTGTGCGGAGCGGGCACGATTTGTGCAATCAGATGAGGTGACCTTTTCGAAGCGTCGAGCATCTCCAACGCTTCGTCGGAACTCATGGCCATGCGGGCTTCGCAAAGCACATGCTTTTCGGCTTCGAGAGATTCGATCACCAAGGGAGCGTGCATGTAGGGCCACGTACCGATGCAGACTGCGTCGATATCTTCGTCTTCGAGTAGTTCGACCCAGTCCTCGTAGACGGTCGGGATTTCGTACTCATCAGCGACCCTTTGGGAGGATTCGATGGAGCGGTTGACGACTCCTTTGATGTTGACGCCCGGTTGTCCTCGCAGTCCGGGGATGTGCCGGAGTGTGGTGTTGCCGCCGGCTCCGATTAGGCCGACCACGATGTTGTCGCTGTCTGTAGTCACGATGTTTACTCCTAGGTGTCGGTGGTGTGGTTGGTTTTGTTTAGGCTTAGACTAGGTTAGCCCAGCGACGAATTTGCAGGTTTGCATGTGGTCGCGTTTGATCGACTTGAGCGTTCAGTATGGAAGAGACGAACATCACTGCTACCGGGGTTGAGCTAGTGGGTGAAGGAGTGTCGATATCGTGGTCAGATGGACAGACTTGCCTGTATCCATATCGTTATCTGCGGTTGCAGTGCGGTTGTGCGGGTTGTGTGGAGGAGATGACTGGTCGGCAGTTGTTGAGTGTGTCGATGGTACCTGAGGATGTGATCGTGGTGGACTATTTGGAGGTTGGCAGGTACGCTCTGCAGTTCCTTTGGACTGATGGTCACTCGACGGGGATCTATCCGTTTCGTATGCTCCGGCGGTTGGCGAGTGAGGATGATGCGGTTAGCTGCACTTGAATTCGGAACCATAATGGTTAGGCGCCGAGCATCGTTTTGACGGTGCTGACTACGTCTTCGGGTTGGGGCATGAAGGCGGTTTCCAAGCCTTTGTTGTATGGAACTGGCGTGTGTGGGCCGGTTACGCGTTTCACGGGGGCGTCGAGGTAGTCGAACGCTTTGTCGGCGATGATGGCTGCGAACTCGGAGGCCATACTGGCGCGCGGGGTGTCTTCGTCGACGATGACCACGCGGTTGGTTTTCATGACCGATTCGAGGATTATTTCTTCATCGAAAGGCGATAAGCTGAGCATGTCCACTACTTCGGCACCAATGCCCTCTTCTGCGAGTTGGTCGGCGGCTTGTTTGCAGACGACCGATGTGTAGGACATGCCGATCAAGGTCACATCGTCGCCGTGCTTGAGGTAGCGGCCTTTTCCGAGCGGGATTGTGAACGATTCGTCGGGCGAGAAGCCGTCCATGTTGATGAGTTTCTTGTCGTTCACGAGGAATACGGGGTCGTCGTCGCGTATGGCGGCGGCTAGTAGCCCTCTGACGGTGTAGGGATCGGATGGCACGACAACTTTCAGGCCGGGGATGTGTGCCAGCATCGAGTAGAAACTCTCGGAGTGTTGTGCGGCGTGTCCTGTTCCGCCGCCTGAACGGGCGAATAGGGTCATCGGTACTTTGGTCTGTCCGCCGAACATGTATCGCGATTTGGCGGCGTTTGAGAGCAACTGGTCGTAGGCGACTGTTACGAAATCGAAGTACATCAGGTCGACGACGGGGCGAAGGCCGGTCAACGCGGCTCCGACTGCTGCGCCGACAAATCCAGCTTCTGAGATAGGGGCGTCGCGGATGCGTTCCGGTCCGAAGTCCTGAACGAGCCCTTTGGTGGCAGCGAAGGGACCTCCCCAAGCGTCGAGCGGTTCATTGGTGTCGCGGTCGAATCCGCCGGAGATGTCCTCGCCCATGATGAAGACGTCGGCATCGCGGTTCAATTCGTCTCGCAGAGTTTTGTTGAAAGCGTCACGATAGCGGACGACGGATCCGGGAACTTCGTATCCGGGACCGGGTACGAGTACGCCTGGATCGCTCAAGACCTCTGTCTGGGTTGTCACTTCGGCTGTGGTCATAACCTGGCGGTTGCCTCTCTGGGTTGGTTAGTGGTGTTCGGCGTTTGGCCGATCAACGCAGTCCTGCGACGGGGTTCGAGTAGTTGACGTAGACATCTGAATAGAGTTCCTCCATCGGAGGCATCGGGCTGTTGAGCGCGAATTCGACGGCATCTTGCATCTCTTGCTCGATTTCGTCTCGAATGGACTGCAAATCTGCTTCGGTCATCACGCCTTGTTGCGTCACGAGTCCCTCGAAGTGCTTGAGGCAGTCACGCTCTTGATACTCTTCCTCTTCGTCTTGCTTGCGGTATTTCTTGGGATCGTCGGCGTGGAAGTGGCCGTGATAGCGGTAGGTTTTGAGTTCCAGCAGCGTCGGACCTTCGCCGGCACGAGCTCGTGCAACGGCTTCCTCGGCAGCTTCGTAAACCGCGAAGACGTTCATTCCGTCGACTTGGACTCCCGGGATTCCGTATGAATCGGCGCGTGCTGCGATGTCGTCGGTAGAGACGGCGTACCATGCTGGGGTGGCTTCGGCGTATTGGTTGTTTTCGCAGGCGAATACGACTGGTAAATCCCAGATTGATGCTAGGTTCATCGACTCATGGACCACGCCTTGGCTGGTTGCGCCGTCGCCGAAGAACGCTACGCCGACGGATTCGTTCTCGTTGCCGCGGTATTTTGCGGTCAGAGCTGCGCCGACGGCGAGGGGCACTGAAGCACCGACGATAGCGTTTGCGCCGAGCATTCCCTTGGAGAAGTCGGCGATGTGCATGCTGCCGCCTTTGCCTTTGCATTGCCCGGTGTAGCGGCCCATGATCTCGGCCATCATCGCTTTAGTGTCGAGACCTTTCGCGATGCAATGGCCGTGACCTCGGTGCGTCGAACCGATCCAGTCTTTCTCGGTGAGGTGGGCGCAGATGCCGGTAGGGACGGCTTCTTGGCCATCGGACGGGTGAGTGACGCCCATCGCGTTGCCTCGGAAGGTCTGTTCGAGCATTGTCTCCTCGAACCGCCGTATGCGGTACATGGTTTCGTAGAGCCAGCGTAGTTTTTCTCTAGATATTCGCATCGCGCAGTTTCCCGTAACGTCCTCGTCTTGCGTTCATGCCGATCTGACGAAGCCGTTGAATTGAAAGTTCGATGAGATTGATGTTACTAATTGTGGCGCGATGAAGAGGTGTGGTTGATAGGGCGACCACGAGGGATTGGCCCTACGTCGGGGGTGGGGTGACGGTCCCACGTCCGCCCCGGGCATACCCCTGCGAGCGTCGCTGCGCGCCCCCTTTGTCCTTCGGACATTTCCCCCGCGGAGCGGGGGAAACCCTGCCGCCCAACCGCCCCGGGCATACCCCTGCGATCTCGCTTCGCTTGCTCGCGTCCCCTTTCGTTCCGAAAGGGGACGATGATAGACGTGTTTATATCTCCGCTCCCACCCGGTGGTTTGTTCGGGGTTGCTGCCGGGCCTTCCGGGTGGAAGGTCCGGCAGCTAGGGTCTTCGGTCCCGTAAAGACAGGTCCTCGCCTCGAGCCTTGGTCCCAGCGCCGGGACCTCGGCTCCTTCCCTCTCCATCGCCTCTTCGGGTTGCCGAAAAGGTCGACCCCGGAGAGGGGTCAGATGCTGCGCAGAGCGTGTTGCAAACCGCTAGCTTCCGTTTTCCAGCACGGCTCGCGTCGCCAGACCGCGGGCATGGAAGTCGGCTCGACGACTGGGGCCGCCGTTCGGATTGCGCCGCCTTCCTTGGATCAGCTCTTCCCGGGCTTCACTCGCGCTGTAGCCTCCCTCCTGCGGCGGACAGGAGTAGGTTTATGTCGGCTCCACGTACAGGTCTCCCGGCCCTTGGCAACGCATCCGTCGAACGGATGCGAGCTGGCTCGCTCTGCGACGCAGGACTGATGCGCCGCGCTCCGGAAACTGGGCCTCCCACGCTTCGGCACGGCCCTCCCGACCTTGCACCGGATTTCCGAATCCGGTGAGGGACGCCGCCGGAGGAACCAAGACGTTGCGGCTCGGCGCGATGGTTAGTCGCGCTGTCAATGCCGTTTTGCCTTCGTTTCCTCACGTGATCCCTGTGGCCGTTTGGGACGGGGTCTGCACACGTCTGCGCAGCACTGTGGTAGATGTCGATCTGTCTTTAAATATACAACAGATGTTTCAGGAGTCAAATTGTTGTCTGAACCGGGGATTGAGGGATTGGGGGGATTTTTGTTGTTGGTTGTTTGGGGGTGTGGCGGGGGGACCACCAGCGTTCGCGCCCCCTTTGTCCTTCGGACATTTCCCCCGCATAGCGGGGGAAACCCGGCCCGGCACCGCCCCCGGGCATACCCCTGCGTTCTTGTGTCGGTCTCTTGGGCTCCGCGTCCCCTTTCGCTGGGCGAAAGGGGACAGCGCCCCGCCCTCCTTCCGCACCGGGCGACCGCGGGGGATCGCCCCTACGTGCATTGGATGGAACGTCGTAGGCGTAGTTGCTCTGCGCGCCCCCTTTGTCCTTCGGACATTTCCCCCGCACAGCGGGGGCAACCCGGCCCCGCGTCCGCCCCGGGCGACCACGAGGGATCGCCCCTACGGTTGTTTGGGGACGGTGGGGCTACAATCGTTGTTTGGCTTGTTTGGGTTTACTAGAGGATCGAGACGACGACTGATGTCTCAGGTTTGGATAGATATCGAAGATAACGACAACTGCGGGTATTTCCCTATGCAGACGTTTGAGGCGCGTGGGGATGAACGTGTTGCTGGGAGCATCGTGCTTGATGACGTGAATAACGTGGAGGGGCGTTGCGAGGTTGTTGGCTGGTCGGAAGATGGTCCATGCGAAATTCGCGTCGTTCGGGTTGGGGATTCGGGTGCTGGTGAATCGATGCTGGTTCATGGTGGCAACCACGGGATCAGATTGCGTTCGTACAAGATAGCGGATGAATGGTCGCTTTATTCTGGTGATGAATTTGGGGAACCGTACATGCTTTTGCCAACGGGAACGATGATTGAGTTCCTGTCCGTGGAGAAAGGTTGCTAGAATGCTTTACTTGGCAAAGGTTGTCCGCGTTGACTCAAGCGCGTAGGCGCAAATAAGATAAATGGGAGCGCGCGGCGACATTCGACGCCACTGGAAAGAGCGTTAGTCAAATCTGAAGAGATTATTCCGGTAGTTCGAAAGCGTCTGCACGCTAGTTGATCAAGAGAGCGGCGAATGGATCCACAACCACTTTCAGCGTCCGAATGGGCGCAAATTGGGACTGTCCTAAAATTTCTCTGGGCCGCGTTGGGATGTGCCATCGTCGCAGGATTCAGCCTTTTGACTGCCCATGCAATCATCACATCTCTTGTCGACACCAACACGATCTCTGCCAAGTGGTCGAATGTGCGACCCGTCCTGTACTTCGTCGGGATCGTTGCAGTAATCGGAGTGATCGCTTGCTTCGTCCTTGCCGCCCTGAATTTGAACTGGCTCGAAGTCCTTTATCCCAGGTACTGGCAGTGAATCGAGTGACGTTGCCAGCAAAGCTACAAGCGAACCTTTCGCTTCTGACCTTTAACTCAGCACCACCGGAGTTTAACTGCCTTGGCAGCATTGCTTGAGTTTCTGCGCGAGAAGCACCGCACCACACCGCTGTGGTTGAAGGTGTTGATTCCGATACTCGGCTTCGGTTCACTCGGCGTTGTTGCGGTCGTGGGAGCGGTCTTGGCGTTTGTCATCACCGCGTGGCTCGGACAGCCGATCCCGGTTCTCGGATTCGATCAGAAGATCGAGCAGCCGATTCCGTTCTCGCACACGATTCATGCCGGAACAGGTGTCTACGAGAATTCGTTGGGAGATCAGGTGCAAGGTTTGGGGATGGATTGCACGTTCTGTCACCGGACAGTCACGACGCAGGCGAATGCCGGTATCCCACCGGTGCAGTTTTGCGCATATTGTCACCAAGTGATCGGCAAGGACGAGAGCGAACCATTGACTAAGATTCGGATGGCCGCCGGCGTGATTGGCGACGATCCGCATCCGATCAACTGGAAACGGGTCCATCGAATGCCCGACCATGTCAGGTTCGTCCACGAACCTCATATCCGCTATTTGACAGCAAATCCGCAGGCGGTCACGAACAGCACGAGCGGCGTGAAGATTGGTGCCGCTGGCGTGTGTTCGACGTGTCACGGCGATGTTGCTTCGATGTCGAAGACCGTTACACAAGTAGAACCATTGAAAATGGGACAGTGCGTGAACTGCCATCGTGATAACAACGCGCCGACGGATTGCGCGTCTTGCCACCACTGATCTGACGAACCAAACTGAAGGCTGAAACGAGCTAATCAACCAGATGAAACTGAGCCGAAGAGAGTTCTTGGCGCTGGGCGCGAAGGCGACCGCTGGCACGATGATTTTCGCTGCTTGCGGGTTGCCGGAACGCGAACTGATAGTCCAGAGCCCGGTCGACATGCCCGAGGACCTCGTGCGTGGCGAGGACGCTTGGTACGCGACGACTTGGCCGGACATGCCCGGCGGCGATGGTTTGATCGTCAGGGTCATGCAGGGCCGGGCGAAAAAGATCGCGGGAAACCCCGATCATCCCGTAAATCTTGGGAAACAGAGCGCGAGACACGATGCTGCCATACAGCTGACTTATCACCCGGACCGCATCAGTGAGCCGATGCTGCGCCAGAGCAAGGGTGGTTTATACGACCCGATCTCTTGGCAGCGCGCCGAGCAATTGATTCAGAGCGCGGTCGAGTCGGGGCGTGACAACATGGCGGTTGTCACGAACCCGCTTGGTGGGCACCTCGAGTGGGTCGCGATCAACTTCGCTGCGTTTTACGGCGGACGCCATATCAAGTACGACCCGACTGAACAAGGCGTCATGCAAGACGCAATTCGGTTTGTTTACGACCAGGAAGATCCCCCGCACTACGACATCGGGAAAGCAAACACGATCTTGTCGATCGGCGCGGACTGGCTCAGCACATGGCAGTCTTCAGTTGGTTACTCGGTGCGCTACGGCGAATTCCGATCCAAGGATGAACGAGGTTACTTGATTCACGCCGAGCCGCGCATGTCGATGACGGCTGCCAATGCGGACCTCTGGTTGCCCGTGATTCCGGGTTACGAAGGTCACCTTGCGATGAGCATCGCGCATGTCATCTTAGAGGAGCGTTTGGCATCGTCGACCGAGATCAGCCGATTCTTTAACCAGATACCGACGGCATCGATCGTAGGTTTCCGGCCTGAAGACATCGAAGAGACGGTCGGAGTATCGGCCTACAAAATCCGCAAAGCAGCCCGCCATTTCGCCGAGCATCGCCCTAGCTTGGCGTTTGCAGGTGGCAGTGCTGGTGCACACACCAATGGTCAGTTCAATATCGCTGCGACGCATGCGTTGAACACGCTCGTCGGTGCGGTGGGTTCCGACGGCGGAGTGAAATACAACCCGCTGTCTGCCGTGGAAGGCTTGACCGGCAGGTGCAGCGGGGACTCTTTTACGGATTGGGAATTGGAACTTGCACAGTGGCGAAGCGGCGATGTGCAGACGGTAATCATCCGAGGCGCGGACATTGTTCACGGTATGCCCAATTCGGTCGATGTGGTCGGCGCGATGGATGGTGTTCCAACTGTCATCGGTTTCGGTAGCGTGATGAACGACACGCTTGCAAATTGCGATCTCATACTTCCTGAGAAGACGTTCCTCGAGACATGGGGGACCACGATCCCGGACCCGGCACCGGGTTATGAAGTGGTTACGATCCAGCAACCGGTCATTGGAGCGACAGAACTCTTCAGCGGGGGCTATGCAGCCGATGCAAGAGGGTTTGGCGACGAACTGCTTCGCGTCAGCGACGGCGGACTTGGCGCGGACGATATGGAAGAGTTGGTCAATGCTTCGATCGATCAGCTCTACGATCTGAACCGGGGTTCCGTGTCTGCTCCCAGCAAGAGCTTGTTCCGCCAAGGCGTTTTGCAGCGCGGCGGTTGGTGGGACACCGAAGGCACTGTGGAGACGCCTTCAGACCATGTTCCACCCAACGTGTTCGACCTCGAGAGCGCGGTCCACTACTCTGGCACCGACGGTCTCGGTGAAGGAGCGGATTTCCACCTCGTACCGTTTTTGTCGAACAGCCTTTACGAAGGCAGATTGTCGGCAACTCCCTTTGCCATGCAAAACCCCGATCCGTTGAGCAGCGCGGCTTGGGTTACATGGGCAGAGATCAACGACAAAGAGGCGGATCATCTCGGAATCCGCGAAGGCGACGTGCTGTTCATCAAGTCGGAATATGGTGAGATCGAAGCTCTGGCATACCCGACTCCGGGAGGACGGCCGGGCGTCATCGGCGTTCCGATCGGCCTCGGACATGAGAATGGCGGGCGGTACGATGAGGGTTTGGGCTCAAACGTGTTTAAGATTTTGGCTCCGCAAGTCGAACCTGCGAGCGGATCGTTGGCGTGGGCGGCTACTCGTGTGCGCGTAGCTCGTTCCGGCCGCAAACGCGAGGTGGCCAAGTTCGAAGGTGAAGTAACTGCATTCCCGGTTGAACCAGGCGTACCGGTCTTGGTTGTGGCTCCGGGTGAAAGTGCGCACGACGCCGAGATCGCCAACCACCACAAGTACCAACAGAGTTTCCTGCTCCCAGACTCGGGTGCAGAGGACGAAGAAGGATCAGGGGGAGGCCACTGATCGTGAAATACCGTTTCAACGGATACGATGAACGTGGATTAACCGCATGACACTGCAACGCGAAAAACGAGATTACAGCTGGGGCATGGTCGTTGATGTCGACAAGTGCACCGGTTGTCAGGCGTGCGTATTGGCTTGCCAAGCCGAGAACAACGTGCCGTTGAACTTGCAAGACAGGTTCGAGCGCGCTCGTGCGATGCAGTGGATACGCGTGGAGCGTTACTGGGAAGGGGAATTCCCGGATGTCAAGGCGCGGTTCATTCCGATCATGTGTCAGCACTGCGAGAACGCGCCGTGCGAACCTGTCTGCCCCGTATTTGCGACGTACCACAACAACGAAGGGTTGAACGTTCAGGTTTACAACCGATGCGTTGGCACGAGGTATTGCGCCAATGGTTGTCCGTACATCGTTCGGTTCTTCAACTACTGGGAGCCGGTATGGCCGGAGGCATTCCGCAATCATTTGAACCCCGATGTCACGGTTAGAAGCCGTGGAATTATGGAGAAATGTTCGTTCTGCATCCAGCGGATCCGCAGGGGCGTCCGGAATGCGGAACGCGAGAACCGCAAGGTGGTCGACGGTGAGATTCAGACCGCGTGCACGCAGGCATGTCCCACCGACGCTCTGGTGTTCGGCAACTTCAACGACAAGGACAGCAAAGTCTCCAAGATGAAGAATGATGATCGGCACTACACGCTACTGCCGCATCTGGCAACCGATCCGAACGTCGTTTATCTAGCGAAGGTCGATACCGATAGGTCAGCAGGCGAATCGCATGGCTAGCGAAGCTGTACATTCCGGGGCGCACGGCGCTGCACACGAGGAAGAGCACCACGAGCTTCCTGGTCGTGTTGACGCCGCTGTCACGACGTCGGAGTTGATCTCGACAACCGAGGCCAACGGATCTAAGGTCCGCGCTTGGATGTGGATTTTGGGCGTTGTGACTTTGGTGGGGATCGGTGTCGGTTTCGCAAAGCTGCTCGTTGAATGGCGCGATCAGGACGAGTGGGGTTATACCGCGGCGATAGTTGCGTTCCTATTCACGGCATTTGGCGGCGCGCCGTTGGTTGCGATAGCACCGATGATTGCGAAGGCGAACTGGGTGCGACCGGTGGCGCGATTTGCTCAGCTGTGTTCGCTCGTTGCGGTGGTGTGCACGATTTGGATGATCCCTCTCATACTCAATCTGCCGTTTTTGGTGGTTGATGGAGCTAGGCGGCGGACGATCTGGTTTGAGGGTCCGGATGTCTCGCCTCATCTTTGGGCGCTGGTCGGGATGATTACCCTCATCGTTAGTGCCTTGGGTCTGGTTTGGGCGTACGGCATCCCTGACTTCGCCGCGATGCGGGATCACTCGACTGGTTGGAAACAGCGCTTCGGCGGTTGGTTGGCGCGCGGTTGGATCGGTTCGAGCGTCCAGTGGCGCTCGTTGCGGATGCGGATTGGGATGATGGGTACGCTCTATTTCTTCACGTTCGTGTTCATCCACTTCCTTATCAGCACGGATTTTGCGATGAGCTTGGTTCCGGGCTGGCGAGACGCAATCTTCCCGATGTATCACGCGATCTCATCGATCCAAGCGGGTTTGGCGGTGACGGTGATAGGGATTTGGGCGGCGCGTAAGTATCTGGGCTTGGATAAGTATCTGCACTTGGACCAGTTCTGGTCGATAGGCCGGCTGATGTTCGCGTTCACGCTTCTGTGGGGGTATTTCTTCATATCGGCGTTTATCGTGTTCTGGTACGGTCGGAGCGGATCGGACCAGATGTGGATCGACTATCTGATACGCGGGCCGTATTTGTGGGTTTTCCTCGCAGGAGTGTTGTTCATCTGGTTCACGCCTTGGTGGTGGTTGATATGGAACAGGGTGCGCAGGAGCTACAACGGAACTGCCATCGGCGCGGCGCTGATATTGTTGGGCGTTTTCTTGGACCGCGTTCGGATCTATGTGGCGGCTTGGGCAGTTCCTGAAGATCGCATTCACGAACGATTCCTCACCGAATACCCGCCGACCGTTTACCCCGACATCATGGACATCTTCATCATGGTCGGGGCTGTCGCCGGATCGATATTGATCGTGCTGGCCGCCACGCGGGTGTTGCCGATTCTGAGCATTTGGGATGTCCAGCAATTCAACCTCCTATATCGACCGGTCGACTACATGAAGACAAAGGTTTCCCTAATTGGCAAGCCCGATTAAGATTGGCACGCTGCAAGCGCTCTAAGCCACCATGCAACAACGCAGAACAATAGACCAGATCCACACCAACCGTGTCTTGCTGAACGGTCAGCTTGACACGCCTAAGTGGTGGGCGCCTACCGTGGTGACTCTTGGGATCATCGTGGCGATCGGCTTCTTCATGATCGGCATCATGGTCAACAAGGGGCTTGGTGTTACCGGACTTTCCCGTCCTGTCTATTGGGGTCTTTTCATCACGACTTTCGTGTTCTGGGTGGGTATCAGCCACGCCGGAATCATGATTTCGGCGATCCTCAGGTTGTCGCAAGCTGAATGGCGACGTCCGGTGACGCGAGCCGCGGAATTGCTGACGGTATTCTCGCTGTTGACCGCCCTGCTCTTTCCGCTGATGCACGCAGGACGGCCTTGGAGAATCGCCTACTACATCCTGCCCTACGACTTCGCGCGCGGAATCATGCCCAACGTCCGATCGCCGTTGATTTGGGACCCGGTGGCGATCAGCACGTATCTGACTGGATCGACGTTGTTCCTGTACATCGCGTTGCTGCCCGACCTCGGCAATTTGCGAGACCGCACGACTGGATGGCAGAGGGCGTTTTACACGATCTTGGCTCTCGGTTGGCGTGGGAACCCGAGGCAATGGAAGTTGCAGACTGTTGGCGGGATCTTGCTGTCGGCGTTGATGCTACCGATCTTCGTTTCGGTGCACTCGATTGTGTCGTGGGACTTTGCGGTTACGCCGGCGGTTGAAGGTTGGCACTCGACTATCTTCGCGCCGTACTTTGTCATCGGTGCAGTCCACTCTGGTGTGTCCGCGGTGGTGACGATGATGGCATTGATGCGATGGCTGTGGAAGTGGGAAGATTTCATTCGGCCGGAGCACTTCGATGCTTTGGCCCGGTTGCTGATCGTGGTCGCGACGGGTTGGTTAGCGTTCACGTTCCTCGAATTGATTTTTGCGGTCTACGGGCTTGACGCACCTGAACTTGCGCTCCGTGAGTTGCAGATATTCCAGTGGCCTTGGAACCTGCTGTTCGTAACCTTTGTCTTCACCGGGTACATAATCCCGGTTGGGATGTGGTTGCAGAAGAGTGTCCGAAACAACATCGCGTTGATGTTCTGGTCGTCGTTGTTCGTCAACATTGGTATGTGGTTGGAGAGATTCCTGATCATCGTGCCTGGATTGGCGCGAAAGACGCCGTTCGTCTACACGTGGGAAGCGTATCGACCTAGTGGATTGGAGTGGTTCATTCTGTTCTGGTCGTTGGCTTGGGTCACCTTCCTGATGTTGCTGTTCTCACGGTTCTTCCCGTTGGTGCCATTGTTCGAACAGAAAGAAAGTCAGACATTTGGAGACTCGATCAAGATCGGCCGGGCTACGGTTCCGGCGATAGTCCGAGAGGCCGATTAAGCCAGAAGGTTCAGAGAGCGATCGAAATGAGCAAAAGCGTACTTGGTCTATACAACGATGCGAACCAGGCGGCCGACGCTATGGACGCGTTGAAGAGCGCGGGCTTTCCGCTGGGCACTTTCGATGTGCTGACGGGTACTCCGTATCCTGAAGGCGCATTCGGAGAACACGTCCCGCAGCACCGTCTGTTCCGTTTCCCTGCTTTTGGCGCGATCATCGGATTCACGTTGGCGTTGTTCCTGACCGCTGCGACGCAGATCGCCTACCCGCTCGTGACCGGTGGTAAGCCGATTCTGTCACTCTTCGCCATGCTGGTCATCCTTTACGAGATGTCGATGCTCTCGGCGGTCATCTCAACCGTAGTAGGTATCGTGATCGAATCTCGTTTGCCGAACGTGAACCCAGGTGTTTACGACACGCGGATAACAGAGGGTTTGATTGGTGTGGTCATCACGACTGATGACGACAAAGCGGACACTGCAATCGACGCCTTGAACGGCGCGGGTGCGATGGAGATCAAACAGGCGTGAAATCCCTGATCGATCAGTTCTTCTCGAGAACCACCGGGCGCGTTTTTGTGCCCTTCGCGGTGTTGGTCGTTGCCGTAATCGGTTCGACCGCGTGCGCGGTGCAGGAATCGAACACGTATCCGATCGAGATTTTCTCGGAGATGCACTACTCACAATCGACGCGGATGCAAGAACCGCCGCGGTTGGCTCCGGCGGAAGACGCCGTTCCGTTCCGCCAAATCGGGACCGAGGAAGTGTTGGTCGTCCCGGAACGTGCCGAACGTCCTTACGACGCGGGTCGGGCACGTGAGCTTTACCGTGTGAATTGTTCGACTTGTCACGGAATGTCTGGTGCCGGGGATGGTCCTGCTTCGCCGCATATCGTTGCCACTGATAGTTACTGGGCGACTACCAACGACGCTCCATATGTGGGTCCGGCCAATTTGATCGAGAAGCGGGAGACGTATGACCAAGACGCGATGTTCAATTTGGTCAACAATGGCGTTATTGTGATGCCGAGGTTCAAGCACCTGCTTCCTGAAGAGGACATCCGAGAAATCGTAGCTTACATCTACGATCAGAATACCGGCGTCGGTCGCTGAAAACGGACCGTCAAACATTGCTCGGCGCTCTATTGCGCGCTCTGGTTTTCGGCGACGGACCAAAAGAGTCGCCTTTCGAGGCCAATAAAATCATGTTCTCGCCGAACGGGAACAACCCGGCCCACGTGTCTGCACGATTGCGTTACTTACGGCTTGTCGTTGCCGCCGTACTCTGTTTGGCGATTCTGAGTTGTGTTACCGAAGACGATTTGACTGCGGATCAGCGGGTTTACCAGTTGTCGCAGCAGCTGATGTGTCCAGTGTGTGATGGTCAGACACTTGATCAGTCGCAAGCGCAGTTGTCCGAGGATATGAAGGCCGTTATTCGTACGAAGATCGAGGAGGGTGAGACGAACGCGCAGATCCGCGCGTATTTCGTGGAGCGTTACGGCGAGATCGTTCTTGCTTCGCCGGAAGCTGGTGGGTTCAATGTGATCGCTTGGGTTGTGCCGGGTCTGATCTTCATCGCTGGCGCGTTGCTCGTGGGCAATGCGTACCTGAATATGCGACGGCGAGGTCGGTTAGCGGGTGAAGCCAATACTCGACAAAAAGTGGAACGTTCCCAAGCATCCGTCGACGAACCCGAGCTCGAAGAATACCTACAACGAGCCGACCGTGAAATGGCTTCAGCTCTACGCACAAGATCGACGGATCAGGCAGCAGATACCGAGGTAGAGGTCAAAGGTTAGTGGATCAGGTCGGCACAACTGCGATCTGGCTCGGTTTCGCGGTATCAATCTACGCGGCTGTTGCCTCGATCATCGGCGCCAAAGCGGCAATACCCGAACTCGTTGTCAGCGGTCGTCGAGCGATCTATATGTCGCTTCTCGTCGCGTTCGTTGCTGCGGCAGCGTTGATAATCGCTTTTCTCACCAACGATTTCAGCATCAAGTACGTCGCGAACAATTCGAACTTGGTTATGGGACGCGGGTACACACTGGTGGCGTTTTACGCTGCCAATGAAGGTTCGCTCCTTTACATCACGTTGGCGTTGGCGTTGATGTCCGCTATCAGCGTGTTGTTCGCACCGCGGCGTTTTTCGGCGGCGATGCCCTACACCATCGCGATTTTGGGCGTCGTCCTAGCTTTCTTCTTTGGAACTATGGCCACACTCGCCAACCCGTTCGAGACTTCAGCGATCGTGCCACCTGATGGGCGTGGTATAAATCCGCTGCTATTGCATCCGGGGATGTACAGTCACCCACCACTGATCATGGCGGGGCTGGTTGGGATAACGATCCCGTTCGCGTTTGCTTCCGGAGCGTTGATATCCGGCGAATACGGGGATGATTGGGTTGATATTGCGCGGGTATTCGCCATAGTGATGTGGGGTGTCTTGGGCGTTGGCATGTTGCTGGGGGCTTGGTGGGCGTACACGATCCTCGGTTGGGGCGGCTATTGGAGCTGGGACCCGATCGAAGATGTGGCGCTCATGCCTTGGTTGGTGTTGACGGCTTTTATCCATTCGATCATGGTCCAACGTAGGCGGGGCATGTTCAGGATGTGGAACATTGTTCTGATCAACATCGCGTTTGTTCTTGCTCAGCTTGGGATGTCCATCAACCGTGGGGGTAGTGTCGTCTCCGTTCACTCGTTCGCCGAATCGTCGCTGGGTATGCTTTTCTTGGGTTTCATGGCTCTGAGCGTGCTTTTCGCATTCGGAGTTTTCATTTGGCGGTACCCGAGGTTGAGAAGTGAACGAGCCATCGAATCGTTCATGTCACGCGAGGCGTCATTTCTAGTCAACAACTTCCTGTTGCTCGTCGTGACTTCGATCACGCTTTGGGGAGTGATATACCCGGTCTTTTCGAACTTGGCAAGAGATGTTGATGTCAGCGTGGCAGCGCCTTACTTCAATCGCGTGAATGGTCCAGTGTTGCTGTTGTTAGTGATCGTCATGGGCGTGGGACCGCTTTTGCCTTGGCGCAGGAGCACAACAAGATCGTTGAGACGTTGGTTGGTCGTGCCGTTGGCCGCGGCTTCTGGCACTGTGATTGGCCTAGTTGCTGTCGGCATTTGGGAATTTTGGGCTGTTCTCGGGTTTGCCGCAGTTGTGTTCGCCGCGTTCGCGGTGTTCGAAGAGTGGTGGATGGGAGCGAGGGCCCGTGCGAAGAATTTGGGCGAAAATCCGGCAATCGCTTTGTGGCGACTGATCAAAGGCAACCGGCCCCGACATGGTGGATATGTCGTGCATCTCGCCGTCCTGTCAGTCGGTATCGGCGTGATTGGGACCCAGTTTTTCGATCAGCGTTATGATGCGGCAATCTCATTCGGAGAGAGCCTAGTACTTGACAACTACCGGATCGAATATGTGGATCGGCGCATGGATGACCGGCCAGATCGCCTCGCGCAGTGGGCGCAGATCGATGTCTACAAGATCGATCCATCACAGTATGAGTCAGAGTTCAGCCAAGCTGATGCTGCTGGTAAATCAGGTTTCACCGTTGTCACAAACGCGAGGCCCGGTGATGAGTTGGTAGGCCGGTTGGAACCCAGTCACGAGTTTTTCCGTAACTTCAACCAAGTCTCTGTGCGATCAGGTATTAGGTCGAGCGTGGTTGAGGATCTATACGTAATTCCTAGGGATTTTCTGGAGAGGGATGAAAAACACAACGAAGAAAGAGTTTCGTTGGCGGTCAGCATCAATCCTCTCGCGATGTGGTTGTGGATTGCAGGACCCATCTTCCTTTTGGGCACCGCGATCGCGTTGTGGCCTCACCGGTCGCTTGAGCGTGCGGCGAGGAGCCAGTTGGCGACGGAGCGGCGTGCGGTTAAAGCTGATCCGGTAACGATCAATTCTTAGGGCGAAGCAGACGGTGTCAGCACTCATAGGCATAGCGTTGGCTGCGGTGATTCTCATCGTGTTGATATTCCCGTTCGTCAGGCGAAACAGACAGGATCCGACTGGAATAGATCGGGTGGACAGGGTTGCGTCTGCCGAAACGTTGCGCCACCTCCTATACGGTGAACCCGTCACGTTGCGAAACGAGTTTGAAGCGGGAAACATCACTCTCGAAGAGTACGAGGAACAGATCGACGAGTTGCGACTTGAAGCGGCCCGTCTATTGCGTGAAAGGTCGGAACATCGACAACACCTATTGGAAGCGGAACTCGCGCTTGAATCCGAGGTTCAACGAGTCAGGAATCTGCGCGCTAACGACGAAGTGCAAGACGACGCAGAAAATGCATGATTCGGCGCAAATCGCAGTTTTTAAACTCTTGCTGTTCGTCGCAATAACGTCCATCGCGACGACCTCTATAGCCGCTCATTGGAAGTTCGCGGCAGCTCAAGACCAAGGAACAACGAAGACTATATCGGGAAAGGTCACCAACGGAACGGCGGGTGGGGAATCGCCAGCGGACCTGACGGTTTTTGTGCTCGTAATCGACGAAGGTGCTGAGGCGATTGTCGAGAGAGTCGAGTCAGTTACCAAGGCTGATGGATCTTTTGAACTTGAGGTCCCGGCGATTTCTGACTTGCAGTTCTACCGCGTTGTCGCCGACGACGGTATCTACACCCCTTATGTCGACGTGTTGGCCGAAGATGCAGACGAAGAGGTGACTTTGACCGTTTATGACCGAACCGCGTCGTTGGATGAAATCTCGGTAACGTCCTATTCGATGGTCATTCCGGTGGTGGATGCCGCGAACGGTATCATCGGGGTGCTGGCGGCTGTCAATCTTGTGAATTCCGGCGATGAGGTTTACCTCGCAGATCTTACCGACCCTGATCTAACAGGGTTTAATCTCCTCAGATTCAACCTTCCGGTCGGTTACCAAGAACTCACCGTCGAGTCTGATCTTCCGAGCGGCAACGTGATGGAGATCAACACCGGTTTCGCCATCTCCAATCCTGTGCCTCCCGGGGAGTACAGCATGGTGATCAGCTACAGCGTTCCGTTCGAAGGAGCCGAATTGACGCATCCGATGCGATTGCCCTTCGGCGCAGAATCTGTCTCGATCCTGTTACCAGTGGGTGCAGGTGCAGTTTCGGGATTGGGATTGACTAGGTCGCAGACGGTGACCATCGGCGACTCGGAATATGTTCAGTACGACGGTTCGAACTACGAGCGTCGAGCAGAAATCGGACTGGTAATCTCCGGCTTGCCCAGTCCAGATTTAGGGTCCCAAATCTCCGACTTCGTGGGCAGCGTCCAGTTCAGGATTGCGATTGTGGTTAGCGTAGGTTTGGCATTGGTAGCAGCAATGGCTTACGTCATACTCATTGCCCGACGACATCGCCCCGTTACAACCGCGGATGCCACGGACTTGAATATCGATGCGGATCCGAACAGATCAGCGATTGTCGGAGCTATCGCCGAGTTGGATGAGTTGCGGGAATTGGGGAAAATTCCTGAGGACGAGTATCTTTTGCGCCGTCAAAGGCTCGTCCGCCAAGCCATCAGCATCGATGATGAATCGTAGGTTGCCCGTTGTCGAGCCGTAAGATACCGATTTTGGCCGTTGGGTTGCCGCTGTTGGTGTTCTTGGTGGTACTGATCATTGGAATGTTGCAATCGAGCCGGGATGGGGGTCGGCCCGGTGTCAATGACACGTTGGGGGAAGTCGACGTTACGACTGACGCCAACGCGGATTTCCATGTCATCACTCTGGACGGTCGCGAACTCAAATTAAGCGATCTTCGAGGATCGATCGTGATGGTCGACTTTTGGTCTTCTTGGTGTCCGCCATGCCGTGCCGAAGCGCCGATCCTCGCGGAAGCCTATGAACGTTGGTCGAAACTCGGGGTCGAATTCGTAGGTGTTTCGATCTGGGACAACGAAGACGATGTCTTAGATTTCGTCGAGCTTCACGATATCTCGTATCCGAATGCCATCGACGAAGACGGAAGCATCGCGGTGGAGTTTGGCGTCCGTGGCATTCCTGAGAAATTCTTTGTCAATCGGGAGGGTGAGATCGTACGTAAGATCAACGGACCGAATACTTCCCAGTCTCTTGACGAGGTTTTGACGCAGATGAGCGACGCGGCTATCGGAATTGGTGGGAATTAGAATCTAAAGGTTGATTTCTCAAGATTCGAACGGGTGATACATGCAACACAAGGGCTTCACACTCTGGTTCACCGGACTATCCGGCGCGGGCAAGACCACGATTGGCGACATGATCTTGGAGCGCCTGCGCGCAAACGGTGCCAAGGCGGAAATATTGGATGGTGACGTTGTCAGGACGAATCTTAGCGTCGGGCTAGGTTTCTCGAAAGAGGATCGAGACACGAACATCCGCAGGATCGGATTCGTCAGTGAATTATTGGCGCGCAATGGCGTGATCTGTATCGTTGCTGCGATTTCGCCTTACAAGGCGATTCGGGATGAGGTTCGAGCTCAGCATGAGAACTTCGTCGAAGTTTTCGCTTCGTGTGAATTGGATGCGTTGATCGAACGGGATGTCAAGGGCCTTTACAAGATGGCTCTTGAAGGTCGGATCGAGAACTTCACTGGTGTTTCCGATCCGTATGAACCTCCAACGGAACCGGAGATAATTTTCCGATCAGATCTTGAGGCACCCGAAGAGAGTGCAGAGAAGGTGTGGAACAAGCTGACGGAGTTGGGTCTGATTTCGCCGTAGGTGTTATTCCCAAGGTTCGAAGTCCCCGCGGAGTCGCAAATGGATAGCGAAGAACGTTCCAAAGCGATGGAAGCAGCGTACAAGCTGCTTGAGATGCCGCGAGCACATCTTCGCGTGAAGTTCGAACAGACCGAAGAAGCGGTCTTGCTTCTGTATCGGGATGATGTGCTGACTGGCGTGGCGTTGGACAGTTCAGGCATCAACGCAGCATCGGCGATGGCGGTGGCTTTAGGAGTAGAGGTTCCGCCGTCGGGAGAGGCGGTTGAGGTGTTGGCTTCAACTGGCCTGCTGTATCGAGTATTGGCGATTTCGGATTTGGATTTCAGCAATCCGGCGTCGTTCGATTTAGCCAATCATCTGGTGAATGAGGCGATCGATATGCAACGCAGCGCGAGGGGTGCAGGGAGCGAGGGAAGGCCGATGGAACTTAGTGATTTGGAGTCTGGCTTGGGGTTCGGCCCGTACGTCATCGACCTGTCACAGTCTGAATCGCAGGCCTACATTGATGCGACGGGTGATGATGATAGGGCGGATGTGTTTGGCGAGTACGTTCACCCGTTACACCTCGACGCGTTCGTGCTCAGCAGGTTGATCGAAGAGATAGGGATTGTTGAGAACCGGATTGAGACGATTCATGCTGGACAGCAAACGACTGTGCAAAAGCGGGTATGGCCGGGCGATTTGATAATCGCGAACGCCACGTTGAAAAGCTGCTCGAACCGGCGGGGCAGTATCTGGGCGGTATTCGAGACCGCTTTTACTGACGAAGGCGGCGACCGCGTCGCCGTGTCGAGTTCGACTATCATCATGATGCCGTGAGCGGAGATACGAGGGAGGATGATTGAATTGAACCCACCACTCAATGTTGGGGAAGCGCTGTCCGGATTTCGGCGAATGGTGACGCAAGATCGGGTGACGGCATATGCCCACGCATCAGGCGATCATAACCCGATCCATCTTGACGAAGAATTCGCTTCAACGACGCGATTTGGCCAACGCATCGCCCATGGCATGCTCAGCTTGGCTTTTGTCTGGGAACTGGTTTCAACCAACTACCCTGCTACTTGGCACCGTGGGGCTACCGTAAAAACTCGATTCACGTCACCTGTAATACCCGGTGAGGTGGTTGTCGTGGGTGGATCAGTCAAACGCATTCGAACTATCGATGGTCGTGAGTTCGCCGAGTGCGACGTAACGGTGACACGCCCCGATGGCGAAAAGGCGTTGTCCGGCACCGCTTCGATCCCGCTCGCGTAAGTCTTATCCACAGGGTAATCGGTACGATACGGATATACTAGTGTGAGCGCCGCGAATCACGTTTGCGCGGCGTTTTCATGTGTATCGGTATGGCAACCAGTACAAGACCCGGTATGGTGGTGGCGCTCGATGCTATGGGCGGAGACCACGGCCCTGAGGCGACGGTTCCTGCTGCGATTGAAGCGGTCGCCAAAGGCGAAGTGGCAATCGCACTGGTTGGAGACCCCGAAGCTGTTACGAGCGTACTGGCGGAACATGGCGTAGAGAAGCACCCGCTGTTGCAAGTTGTCCCATCGGAGGGTGTTGTCGAGGAAACTGACAACCCGGCGATGGTATTCCGATCGAAACCGCGAGCTTCGATATTCGTGTGTTCCGGATTGGTGAAAATGGGCAAGGCCCACGGCTTCGTCAGCATGGGCTCAACCGGTGCATCAATCGCAGCCGCGACCGTCACTTATGGGACCATGTCCGGCATCGCCCGCGGTTGCCTAGGCGGCCCGATCATCGGTTATTCACCGAACACCGTGATCATAGACCTCGGCGCGAACATTGACATAAGGCCACAGCAGCTTGCGGATTTTGGAACCCTGGGTAGCGTGATGTCGAGGATCGTCTACGGACAGGAAAATCCGCGCATCGCCCTGCTGAATGTCGGATCCGAAGAAACTAAGGGCAACGAGCTGGTCAAGGGAACGACCGAACTCTTGAAGAACTCGCCTCTCAACTTCATCGGCATGTTGGAACCGTACGATCTCCCGCACGGCAAGGCCGAGGTTGTGCTCTGCGATGGCTTCGTCGGCAACGTAGTGTTGAAACTTACCGAAGGTCTCGGCAAGGCGATTTCTGAACACGTCAGGGAAAAGAGCGGAAACACAGAACTTGCCGACGAGGTGTTTTCCATGACGAACCAACTGGCTACCTTCGGTGGTGGGCCTTTGTTGGGCGTTAACGGCATAGCTGTAGTAGGTCATGGTGCTGCAGAGGCGTCGGGTATCGCGACGGCTATCAGGACCGCCAAGCATGTATTCGATCACAATTTCGTGGCAGCTCAGCAGAAGGAGTTGGCAGCTTTCCATGTCTAGGCTTCCTAGAGCCAACCGGGCGGACAGCGGCTAAATCGAACCTTGGACCTGACTGATCAACCACGCACTGCCCTCGTTACCGGTGCCTCTCGAGGAATCGGTCGCGGGATCGCTATCAGTTTGGCCTCGATGGGCCATGCAGTCGCGGTCAACTACAACACTCACGAAGACGAAGCATTGAAAGTCGTCGAAGAAATACGCGCCGCGGGCGGTACGGCGGCAGCGGTCGGCGGCAACGTTTCGACCAAAGAAGGCTGCGAACAGATCGTGAACGGGGCGGTTGAAGTTCACGGCCCGGTAGACATCCTGATCAACAACGCCGGCGTCATATCCGACAACCTTTTGCTTCGTATGAAAGACGAACAGATCGAGCACACCATCAACACCAATTTATGGGGCACTATTCACTGCACCCGTCTGGTCGTTCCAGGCATGATCCGGAACCGCTGGGGAAGGATAATCAACATTTCATCGATCGTCGGATTGCGTGGGAACCTCGGCCAGTCCAACTACTCCGCGTCGAAAGCGGCGATCCACGGTTTCACTTATTCTGTGGCGAAAGAGTTGGCGAAACGCAACATTACGGTCAACGTTGTAGCGCCTGGCTATGTCGCAACTGCCACCAGTGAAGTTATTTCGGATCGAGCGCGAAAGTTTCTGCTCGATTTGATCCCTATGGGTCGATTCGGGTACGTTGAAGAGATCGTTCCAATGGTGACGTTCCTAACCAAAGAAGAGGCCCGGTACATCACAGGCGAAGTCATACGAGTCGACGGTGGTCTCGCCATCTAGCGCTTCTGCCGCTTTGCCTGGCACGCTCAGAGACGGGTTCAAAGCCTCGGCATAAAATCCTGGCATAGGCACGGACGCGATCCCATGATGTCCGCACAAAAA
The DNA here is from genome assembly GCA_965203505.1 of Dehalococcoidia bacterium. Taxonomy (GTDB): domain Bacteria; phylum Chloroflexota; class Dehalococcoidia; order Lucifugimonadales; family Lucifugimonadaceae; genus Bin127. Next base: position 1,507,652 of record OZ241880.1, on the reverse strand, counting down.
CCGCTTCACGGCAAGGCCGTATTGGTAACTGGCGGGTCAAGAGGAATAGGTCGCGCGATCTGCCTCGAACTGGCAACGCGTGGTGCCGATATTTGCTTTAACTACCTTCGTAATCACACTGCCGCTCGAAGTGTTGAAAACGAATTGTCAGACCTCGGAGTCCAGGTGGTCCGGCATCGCGCCAACGTCGCTGATGACGCTGCGATCGAAGGACTTGTCGACGCCGCGGTCGATCGCTTCGGCAAGATCGACATCTTGGTCAACAACGCCGCTTCAGGCGTGATGCGCTCGTCGAAAGAGCTTAGTGAGAAACATTGGGATTGGACGCAATCGATCAATGCGAAGGCACCATGGCGATTGGCAGCCACCGCGTCCGATCACATGCCTGCCGGTTCAAGGGTTATCAACATATCTTCCCCGGGGTCGAATCGCGTTCTGCCCCAATATTTCGCTGTCGGCGTGTCTAAAGCGACCCTCGAGGCAATAACTCGCTATATGGCGATCGACCTCGGTCCTAAAGGCATCGCAGTAAACGCCGTATCCGCTAGCTTCGTCGAGACCGATGCTTTAGACGCATTTCCCGAAGAATTGGGAATTCGCGAAGTCGCCCTACGCCCTACGCCCGCCGGCCGCACTGTAACGCCGGAAGATGTCGCACGCGTGGTGGCCATGCTGTGTTCGACTGATGCAGAGATGATCCGAGGACAAGTGATCACAGTCGATGGCGGCGAGATTCTGATGCATCGCTGAGATCTGCCGGAGAATCCGACATGGTCGGGGAGGCGGGGGTCGAACCCGCGACCTCCTGCTCCCAAAGCAGGCGCGCTTCCACTGCGCCACTCCCCGTGAGTCCAATACTATGATTCTATGCCCGCAAAGCTGGAAAACTGACTGAGACGTCTGGAATGCGCATCATCTGCGACTTGCATCTCCACTCACGCTACTCGTTGGCCACCAGTCCGAAACTGGATATTCGTAGTCTGGCTGAAGCCGGCACGCGCGTCGGCATTGATCTGCTAGCGGCACCAGATTTCACGCATCCGATCTGGCGAAGCGAGATGAGACGCGAGCTGGTCGAGACTGGTCCGGGGTCTGGAATCTTTTCAGCGCATGGCAAAGAGTTCATACTGATCAGCGAGGTCTCGTGCATCTGGCGTGAAAACCATCGTTCGCGACGGGTCCATTTCTTGATCGCTGCACCTGATTTTCAAGCTGTCGACCGTATGTGCGAAACATTCGCAAAGTTACAGAATCTGAAATCTGATGGTCGACCGATTTTCAAGATATCAGCGCGCGAACTGTTCGGGATCATCCGCGATGCCGAGCCCAGAACCGAAGTTATCCCCGCTCACGTTTTCACACCTTGGTACGGGATTTTCGGCTCCAAATCCGGATTTGACTCGCTTTACGAGTGCTTTGGCGACGCAACTGACGAGATACTGGCGGTAGAGACCGGGCTATCGAGCGATCCGTCGATGCATTGGGCGGTTCCCGATTCCAGGATCCGCTCGATAGTGTCGTTCTCAGATGCTCATTCGATAGCGTCGTTGGGTAGGGAGGCTACAGTGCTGGAGGTAGACGAAATTAGTTACGACGGGGTTGTTCAAGCCCTCCGAGAGCGCAATGTTGTGGAGACCTACGAATTCCATCCTGAACATGGGAAGTATCATCTCGACGGACATCGTAGCTGTAGTGTCCGGCTACATCCGGAAATCTCTATGGAGCTTAATGGGATGTGTCCAGAGTGTGGACGAGGGATGACGCTCGGAGTATTGCATCGCGCGCGTTCGCTGTCAGATGGAGGATTTGTTCAGGCAGTTAAAGATAATGGCGGTTCATGGCGTGATGCTGAAGGAGAATACGCACCGTATCGTCATTTGATACCGTTGGCCGAGATTTTGTCGTATGCGTTAGGCGTTGGAAAAGCATCGAAACGCGTCGCCCGAGCATACACCGCCCTCACCGACGCTATCGGCAGCGAATTCGACGTACTACTACATGCAGATGTATCCGACATCGAAACTGTGCTTCATCGATCAGATGTGGCTAACGCAATTGTCAATGCGAGACACGATGATGTTGACGTAGATCCGGGTTACGACGGAGTTTATGGATCTGCTGTCCCGAGGTTGGTTGAGTCGACACCACCGACAGAACAGGGAGCGCTGAGGATTTAGGGGATCAGCTATGCGAATCGAATCAATCAAAGCCGTCTACCCGAAGTACCAGAATGTCGCGTCGTCGTGGCGTACCCACCTTTGGCAGATCGTGGTGGAAGTGCGGACCGACGTAGGTGTAGTGGGTTACGGGTACGGTGGTGGCGGACTAGCCTCGTTGCCGATAGTCAACGGACATTTCAGCGAGCTGTTGGTCGGTGAATCGTTGAACTCGCCCGAAGATGTGATGCGGATATGGGACCGCCTGTACTATGAATCGCTACCTTATGGTCGCAAGGGCATCGCGATGATGGCGCTCAGCGGGGTGGATTTGGCGCTCTGGGACGCATTGGGGAAAGCGGAAAGACGTCCAGTAGCCGACCTCATCGGAGGCGTGAAGAAAGAGTGCATCAATGTCTATGCGACCGGTCCGGATTCAGAGTGGTATGCAGAACTCGGAGTTTCCGGTCAAAAGCTGACCCACCGTTGGGCTGGGACGACCGATGATGCGGTGGAGTCCGCTGAAAAGGCTCGAGAGGTGATGGGCGATGAGGCTAAGGTTATGTTTGATGTGTACATGTCGTGGGATTCGGATGTGGCAGTCAGGATGGCTAGCGATTTGGCAGATTTCAACATCTACTGGTTTGAGGATGTGTTGACGCCGGATGATGTTCGGGAGTTAGGTGAGTTACGCCCAAAGGTCGCCCCTATCAACCTAGCGGGCGGCGAGCATGAGTTCGGCGTGGCCGGTTTCAGAGATATCGCTGAGCATGGCGCGTACGACATCTGGCAGCCGGACATTACTTGGTGTGGGGGAATAACGGCGGGATTGCGGATATGCGATTTGGCCTCTGAGTACGAAGTGCCTGTGGTGCCGCATCGAGGTGGTGAGGTTTGGGGGTTGCACCTGATCGCGGCGAATGATGCGTGTGATGATTTGGCGGAGTTGGTGATGGGTAGTCGGGATGCTGACACTGACGAACTGTGGATCGGTAATCCAGCGATCGAATCAGGTAAGTTAACGATCAGCGATGAAGCTGGTTTCGGAGTTCGGTTGAATGAAGCGATGTTGTAGCACCGCGGTTTGTCATGCTTTAAGTGAGTCGACGATTGCTTCGCACGCTTGGCGGTAAATGATGGCGTCGACGTTGATGGAGATGTATTGGATGCCGAGGTCGATGAGCCATTTGCCCATTTCGACGTCTTTGGCGTAGGAGCCTACTGCCCTGCCCTGCGCTCGGGCTTTGGCGGTAGCTTCCCGAAGCGCGGTCTCTACTATCGGGTTTCGGACATCGCCGGGGTAGCCGAGGGATTGGGATATGTCGTAGGGGCCGAGGAAGAGGACGTCGATGCCGTCCACGGTCATGATCGCTTCGAGGTTGTCTAGGCCTTTCTTGCCCTCGATGTGCACGACGGTCATCGTCTCGTCATTCTGCCGGTCAGTGTGGCCTTCACCGTCGTTGTCGAAGTAGTTTCCGGCTCGGGTGAATATCGAGAGGCCGCGTTCACCTAGTGGCGCGTATTTGGCCGCGTGAACCACTGCTTCAGCATCAGGAATCGAGTTGATCTGAGGAACCTGAACGCCTTCGGAACCGATGTCCAGCGCGCGGAGTATCAATCGCTCGTCGTTGTCGCCCACGCGAATGATCGGCGCTACGCCGACGCCTTGCGCGGCGATGACCAAATCGGTCGCCGACTCTTGCGATATCGGGCCGTGCTCAGTGTCGATGATGCAGAAATCCATGCCCGAATAGCCCAAGGTGTCAATCATCGTCACTGACGGCACGATTACGAACGGTCCGACAACCGTTTCTCCGGCTTGAAGTCGCTTCTTCAGATTTCCGCGAATGGGCATTTTTCACCTGCTCTAGTTGATGTTCGTTTTCGGATTCAAACCACAATGAGTGGCACAAGACTTTCGGCGGTCGTGATGCCGCCATGCATCGATTGTAAAGTTACACCTTCTTCAGAATCCGACGCGTAGATACACCACCTCCCACGTGAGAGGGCGAAAAAGTCACCCATGCGATCGCGCGCTGCGTCTGAGATGAAGCTGGTCGGCCCGAATAGCCCCATTTCGATCGCATCCCTGCTTGGCATCAACGTGAAACGATCGCCCAGTCCGGCATCGAATAGGTCTTGAAAGGATTCGCCAGAACCGGGCTTGACGTGGAAGAACAAAGTTCTGGGTTCGCCAGCTGGTACACACGTCAAGTGTTGGCTCAACGGCGCCGACGGCGTGAGGGTTGTCCATGCATGTTCGGGGCTGTCGAGATGGCCGTGATCTGCGGTCACGATGAACCTCGCTTTGCCATCGAGCGTCGTGCCGAGTGCTTCAACTAACGCGGCGGCTTGTAGGACGGCGGCTCTCGTGTATGGGTGGTTTTCGCCATAGGAGTGAGCACTGCTATCGACGTCGGTCCAATAGACGTAGGTGAATGATTTGTTTGCCGTCCGCTCGATCACATTAAGCACGTTCGCGCAGATCTCACCGATCGGGTCCTCTTCCTTCGAGAAACCTAGCGTGGAGGTCTGTCCGTACATCGAAGTCGTGGTGGTCGATGCCAAATCCTCTTGCACTACGAAGGTAAAGGTACCTAGTTCTCTGAACGGTATCGGCGGTGCAAATAGCATTTCCATGGGGCTAAACCCGATTTGGTCTAATGGCTGCCCAGTCCGGGTCAACCGCCAAGGGAGCGGTTGAATCCGCTCTCCCAGTCGCGGAATGTGCACGTCCCAACCAAGGTTCCCGTGCGTGCCGGGCCATCTGCCAGTGGCGAGCGACATCAGATTGGGGCCAGTGGACGTGGGCAGTGTTGAACACATCGTCATCACGTTGTTGCTTCGCAGGTACGAGTTGGCGGGCAACGTGTCGACGAAGTTCATACCGAAGCCGTCGAGCAGAAGAAGGACCACGCGGTCGTGTTGCCCGATGACCCCCTCCAGTTCGACTGATGCCGCTTGCGTCGCCTCGTCGAAGGTGATGGGATCGAGAACACCTAATGACTTGCCAAGTGCGTACCCAAGCGCGGCGTGGTTGGGGGCGTCATGCTCCGGGATGATGGCTTCGAACTCTTCATCGATGGAAGCGATCAGGTCGGATCTGTTATTGATCATCGGGCAGATTCAATTGGATGGTGCTTGCCCCGTTGATCAGGGACATCCTTCAAGAATAATCTTCGCAAAGGCATCGAACTCGGTTCGAGTCGTACCCTGAGGTAATGCCGAATTTGAACTCCAAAGCGACGGTGATGTTTCTCGGAACGGGTACGTCTGAAGGTATCCCCAGGGTTACATGCCTCACGGCCGATCCGCCTACTTGCCCCGTTTGTATCGATGCCATGCGGCCCGGGTCGAAGAACCGACGACGCAATACGGGTATCGTGATCCAGAGGGAGCAAGACGACGGCCCGCCGATCAATATCTTGGTCGATGCCGGCAAATTTTTCTATCAAGCGGCCATCGAGTGGTTTCCGAAGCACGCGATCCGATCACTGAATGCGGTAGTCCTGACGCATGCACACGCCGATTCAGCAGGTGGTCTTGACGATCTTCGTGACTGGACGAACACGATGCGTTTCGCCCAAGGTGATGAACATGCCGCTCTGTTGGCGCGCGGGCGAGATGCACGAATCCCGATCTACTTGCGACAAGAGGACCTGGATATCGTCTCCAAGACCGCCTACTACCTCGTGGATCGAACTCAGATGACGAGCGGCGGAACAGTCGCCATCTTGGATTTCCAGATTATCGACGAAGAACCTATTGATGTCTTCGGCACCACCCTCACACCATTACCTGTGCTTCACGGTCCAGACTACTGGTGCAACGGTTACCTTATCGGAGATTTTGCTTACATCTCCGACGCCTCGCATGTGCCGGACGACGTGCTGGACAAAATCGATGATGTGGACACGCTGGTGATTGACGCCCTAAGAACGCAACGTACCCACGGTTCGCACCTGACGATGGAGCAGGCTGTCGAATACGCCAAATTGATCAGGCCAAGGCGTACCTTCCTCACCGACGCCGCTCACGGCATCGACCACTATGCGATGAACGCCCGTCTGCGGGACCCTACAGTCAACGACGGGTTAAACATCCAATATGCGTACGACGGGATGAGTATCGAGATTACGGTTTAGGAGCTTGTGCTAACCACATTTGATACTGAAAACTTCGGTCAGGCGTCCGCATCCCGTTCAGCTCGATATTGCGCGATAACGGCATCGTCCGGTGGGTAGTATTTTCCGGGAGTCAAATTTTCGCGATCCAGACGTGCTCGAATCCACTCTTCGAGATCGTCGTATTCGATCGCTTTTTGAGCGATGTCGGGTGCAACATACCGTGGGATGCAAACCACTCCGTCATCGTCCGCAACGATGTAATCGCCGGGTTTGACTAAAACCCCATCGCAGTTGATGGCATCGTTCGTGGAGTATGGAGTGCCGACGCGAGTGCCGAGGTTTGATGTCTTGTCGTATCCGTATAACGCAATGCCATAGTCTTTGACGGTGTGCATATCTCGGATGCCGCCGTCGCAGACCAAGCCATCGACGCTGCGTTGCTTCAGGCGAAGAAATTTAATGTCGCCACCAATGGACATCAGTTTCGTACGCATCGATTCCATAACGACGACATCGCCCGGGCCAGCAAGTTCAAACGCTGCGTATTCGGGCGATTCCTCGCCACCGGGTTTTTCGGCCATGAGGTCGGCACGAGCCGGGAGAAAACGAACCGTGATGGCGCGCGCTACCAGACGCACGCCAGGGTTCATCGTCCGTATGTTGGGCATGTAGATGTAGCGCGGGTCGTGACCGTTGCGCGCGAGGATGTCGATGACGGCTGTAGAGTTGACCGTCTTCAGCTTTTCGATGGTTTCACGGTCTAGGACGTGGTCTGGCGTCGGTTGGATGATGGCCAAGGGTTGAAGTGCTCCAGGGGAAGTATCTTGAGATGTTTCGCAGGTTTTGATTTTAGATGTGCGACCGCGGCGGGATAAACGCGAACTGTCATTCGCGCGCGCCGAAATCCTCGCCTTCATCGGCTAGTCGGCCGAAGTTTGTAATCCCGATCTCTCCTTCGGGGAACTCGGCGGTGATTCTTAACTTGCCGCCTACCGCCTCGATGTAGGAACGGAGGCTCGATATGTATGCATCGGTTCTTTGCTCCATCTTCGAGACGGCGGGTTGGTTGACGTTTAGCGATTTGGCTAAATCCTGTTGGGTTAAGGCACGTGCGCGCCGAAGTTCGTGCAGAGGCATCTCGGCGATCATCTTGTTCGTCATCTCATCGATGCGACGACGTCGTTCAGGGGTGAAATCTTTGGTCAATTCACTCCAAGGTTTGTGGCCGGACATTAGATCAGCCTTTCTTTTCGTATTTCTTCAAGGTATCGGTCGTAGAGTTGGTCAGCCATCGGTACGAATTGTTCGTAGAACCGATCGTTCCCTGTCTTGTCGCCTCCGATCAGGAGGATGGCTGTCCGCCTAGGATCGAACATGTACAAGGTACGCAACGGTCGACCACCGCTCTGGGTGCGTAGCTCGCGCATCGCGCCATGTCGTGAACCCCGAATGTCCGACGAGTACGGGAATGGCAATCTCGGCCCGTATTCCATTAACAGCTTCACTCCAGCATCTAGCGAGTCTTGCTGCCGCTCCGTAAGGCCATGCCACCAATCCTCAAACTCGTTGGTGTATTCAACCGTCCATGACACGACTCCATTCTAATCCTTATAAGGAATAGTCGTCAAATGGAATGTCGAACTTCATGATTGGTCATAGCCTAGCGGATCACTCAGACGCCCACTCCCCTGCGAACCGTTGCATCAGGCGTGCGATGTTCTGGGCGCCTAGGACGAAATCTTCAACTGTGATGTTTTCGTTCGGTGCGTGGATTTTGTGAGTCGGGTGGTCGATACCTGCGGACGTGATCGGGATGCCCAAAACCGCACCGAAGTCGTGCATGGGCCCCGATCCGGCCATTGTGGGGTAGATCACTGCTGATTTGTGGTACGTCTGCTCGGAGGTTTGGATGGCCATCTGGGCCCACTTCGAGGACATGTCGGTGCGAAAGGGGTGTACTCCGCTAATCAGGTTTAGGTCTACATCTTCGAAGCCGCACCGATCGAGATGACGCCTGATCTTTTCGAAGATGTCGTCAGGGCGCATATCCGGAACGAGGCGGAAGTCCATCTTGGCGCTGGCTTTGGCCGGCAAAACCGTCTTCATGCCTTCGCCTTGGTAGCCGGAGTCTAGACCTGCGATGTTGGCGGTCGGCATGAATAGATGTTTGCGAGGCAGGTCTTCGGAGCCTAGTCCAGCGACGAACGATTCGTTGCCAAACGTTCCTCTCCACTCCTCGGTGTCGTCAGGCAGGTCGGCGAGTGCGTTGTCTTCATCTGCGGTTGATTCGCGCACGTCGTCGTAGAACCCTTCGATCAGGATGCGGTCATCCGTCGGGTCTTTGATGGAGTGAAGTGCGTTGACGAGTGTCCATGCCGCAGACGGCAACACCGTTGCGTACGAGGAGTGGGCGTCGCCTTTCAGCAGTGACACGGATAGTTCGACCGCCAAAACGCCTTTTAATCCTAAGTAGATCAAGGGGCGGTTCTGCGCGTTGCGACCTCCGCCCTCCCAGATGCAGGCGTCAGCTGTCAACTTGTCCTTGTAGTTTTGGATCAGTCCGGGCAGGTTGGGTGAGCCCGACTCCTCTTCGCCTTCGGCGAAAATCTTCACGTTGCAAGGAAGGCCGCCCCACTCTGCTTTGAACGCGTCCGTGACAGCCAATCGTGCGACGATGTTGCCTTTGTCGTCTGACATGCCGCGGCCGTAGAGTCGGTCGCCTATCCGCGTGGGTTCAAAAGGATCCGTTTCCCAGAGGTCGATCGGGTCAGTCGGTTGCACGTCGTAGTGCACGTAGAGCATCAACGTGGGTGGTTCGGCGACACAGTCGTCGGCATCCGAGATCTGTTGTGCTCGTTTGAACGCATCAGTGTCGGCAGGCGCGAATCCATATACCGACGGTAAACCGTTATTTGGAGCATCAAGGATTTCGGCATCGAAGCCGTGCTCAGTGAAGATATCTGCCACTAGCTGGGGTGCGTTGTCGAAACCTAGACGTTGCGCCGATACGCTGGGTTGCCGAACCAACGTGAAAAGGGTTTCTAACGAACTATCAACGTTGTCTTCGATATGTCGAAGTACGGATTCCAATTCGCTGCTCCGTATTCAAGCCTGCATAACAAGGACTCCTACTCGATTGCTCCAGGCATCCCGGGTTCGAGAGGAACAGATTCCGGAGGGACGCCTCCCGCTAGGAATCCGCCGTCTACGGTGATGGTCTGACCGTTGACGTAGTCTCCGAGGTCGGATGCCAAGAACAAGCAAGCGTTGGCGATGTCTCGGGGTACGCCTCCTCGTTGATTGGGGATGTAGTCGCGGGCGTAGTCGACGTATCCTTCGAGTTTGCCTCTAAGATGCTCTTCGTCGGGGGGCAACACTCGACTGTCGATGTACCCGGGCGCGACGCAGTTCGACGTGATACCAGTGCCAGCGAGGTCGAGGGCCATGCTCATCGCCATTCGATTGAGCCCGACTTTGACGATGCCGTAGACGGTGTCCTGTGGCCAGGCTCGGTAGCTATGGACGCTCGAAATCGAGATGACGCGCCCGCCGCTGCCCTGATCGATCATCTCTTTGACAGCGCGCTGGGAGCAAAACAAGTACCCCTTCAGCGCGTGGCCAACGAGAAAGTCCCAGAATTCTTCGGTGATGTTGACGAAGTGCGGATCTGCCGAGGCGACCGCATTGTTGACCAAAATGTCGATCTGGCCGTGGGCCTCTAGGAACTCATCGAACATCCGGTTACGGTCATCGGTGCTTCCGATATCGGCCTGGTGCCAACTCGCCGTCCGTCCCAACGCCTCGATTTCTGCGATGATGCCATCAGCGTTTTCGTCGCGCTCGACGTCGTTGATCCCGACATCGGCACCGTTTTCGGCGAATACGCGTGCGATACCCGCGCCGATGCCTCGGCGCGAGCCAGTGATAAGGGCCTTTTTACCTTTCAGAAGATCCATGGATTGACGTCCTTGTTCTGGTTTTTGACAGGTTTTGTCATTGGTTTGATGCCAACTTTAACGCCAATTCGATGGCTGATTGCACGTTTGGCAGACGGTACTCGCCGTCGCCCGGTTTGTCGGCCGCCAATCGAGAGAACAAAATGCTCGCTTCGGTCACTGGAATACCGGTCGCACTTTCAACAGCGTAAGCGTACGCACCCAGTTGCGGAATGTACGGCTCGGCCATTTCGGTGATCGAGCGGTTGAATGTGCGATCGGTTTTGAAGTCAGCGATGCCCAAAGTGCCGTCGGAATTCAGGTAGATGAGGTCAACGCGGCCCTCTAGGGTTCTGAAAGCCCCGTTTTGGGTGCGTATAGGGACAGCCACTGGGGTTTCGATCCACAGATTATCGCGGTCCAGCGATGCCACATTCCCGAGCAGTGGCATCCGGAGAGTCGCTGCTGCGAGACGCGCAATCTCATCGGCATTTTCGGCGACGCCATGATTTTCGGCTTCACTCCGGGCGATCTCGTCGATGTCAGAAACTGGAGTTTCGAGTGCACGTTGGATTGCGGCGTGGACGGCGCTACCGATGTTGGTTGCGGCACGGCCGCGGCCAGTCAAATTTTCTGAATCACGTAACGGGACTTCATCAGACTTATCAGGAGATTCGTCGAAAAGTCCCTTGGCATCGCCATCCTTAAGATTGGATGGAGTTAACCACGATCGGGCCGCCGCGTTTGTCAATATTCGCTGATGCCCTTCGGTCCAAGCCGCCTCATCGATGATCGGCCGATTAGTCTTAGATGATTGTCCGATTGGATCGGGATTGAAATCACGCGATCCCCATTCCTCAGGTACCTCCGACCATAACGCATCGTCGGTACCAACATACCCCTCGATCTGAGCCGCGATTGATCTGGTGTCGTTTTCCTTCCGGGACTTGCTTACAAATAGGTAGTCTCTAGCGCGTGTGCACGCGACGTAGTGCAACCGTGTTTTCTCTAGTTGATCCGCGTCAGCATTGGTTTTGGCGAGCTCGGGGTAGTTTTCGGTTTGAAAATATCCGTCTGACTGGTTTCCGCCAAGACGGATCGCGATCCGATCTTCGTCTTGCGTTTCTTTTTCCCAATCGATCAATATTGGAGGGTTGCTACGCCTGCCTGAACCGCAAAGGTCGGCGAGGATGACGACCGGAAATTCGAGACCTTTGGAGGCGTGCATCGTCATGAATCTGATCTTTCCTTCATCGAATTCGAGTGAAGGTTGCTCGCGGATCGAATCATTCGATTCCTTAAACTGCACGAACCTTGTCAGGCATTCCCGAAGCGAAGTCGCTCCTTCTTCGGTGAAACGCCGGGAGAGTTCCACTGCGAGATCAAGACGACGCAGGCCGGGAGTGGGGTCATCTTCCAAAAACATCAGTTCGCGGCCTTGCCGTTCCCGGATAAATCGTTCGATTAGCGCGGGTGGTTGAAGATTGTCTCGGAGAGTGTTGTAGCGCTTCAAGACTCCCATTGCGGAGCTTATCGCGTCCATCTCAGGGTTGTTAGGAAATTCTGCGGCGCATGAAAATTTGCCCCCTGCTTTGGCCCAGTGATAAAGGTCTACGTCTGAACAACCGAAGTAAACCGATTTCAAGGCACCGACCGTTGAGGGTTGATCAGATGGATCATCGATGGCAGTAAGGCAGTTGAGAAGGTCACGGAACTCCTGAGTCGACAACACCTCGGCACCACCGATTTCAGCGGTATAGGGCAGATTGAGTTGATCGAATTCCCGAGTGTAGGTTTCCCAATTCGTCCGAACGCTGGTTAAAACTGCGATATCACCAGGGCGTGAAGGCCTTTTCGATCTATCGTGACGGTCCCGAACGATGAGCGCACCATCACATATGGCTCTTGCGATGGACGCTACTTGCTCGGCGTCGGTCGTCCTTACCTTGGTCAGAGAACGCTCCTCCGATGCATCGCCGAAGTGGAAGACTTTGCCGAAGGCATCGGGCTGCGCGGTCTCAGTAGCCGTCTCTAACGGTATCCAGTCGGCTTGTCCGTCCTCGGACGGCATCCAATCTCCGAAGACGTGGTTGACCCATTTGATGATGGCATTCGCGGAGCGTCGGTTTTCCTTTAACGTCAAATATTTTCCGCCGGCGTTGTCATTGATAACTTGGTCCCTGACGGATTGGCTGACATTGACCTGAGCACCCCTGAATCTGTAAATCGACTGCTTAGGATCTCCGACGACGAAGAGTGAACCGGGGACGATCAGCTGCCCGCCGGGCGGAATTGTTAGCAGCTGCACCAATCGGACTTGATCGGGGTTCGTATCTTGAAATTCGTCCACCAATACGCGCCGGTAGACGCTCTGTATCCTTCTGCGGATACTGTCATTTCGCTCGAGCATCTCGATGAGCCAAGTCATGCCGTCGTAGTAGGTGACAGTTCCAGCCCGTCTTCGTTCTTCGACTATCGTGCCAACGAAATCTGATGCGTATCCGATGAGTTGGTTCGTTGCCACTTGGCGCGTTGCGTCACGCGCGGAATTGACTGCGTCGATGATGGCCTGCAGAGATTGAACGGCTTGAACCTTACCTTCACGGCCGCCCCAATTTGGCATTCTTCCTCCACTAGACGTGGTTCCGGGCCAAGTCACTATCAGATTGTCCGCTTCGTCTTCCGTTTCGACATCACTGCCCCTGATAAACTTTTCGTACCACTCCAAGACCTCTTCGAATTTGGCGTAGAGGCTGTCGTTGGGGTCACGACACATTCGCATCTGATCGACCATTTCTTCGATTAATTCATCGAGGTCCGCGATCGTTGCGATGCCAAGCCTAGTAGGTGGAGCGAAACCGGAGGCACGTAGTTCGGCGTGCCCTTGGTTGATCGATTCAGCCAGTCGGCTGATCGTCCCAAATGGCCCTGACATGTTCAAACGCAGCGCCGCCGACAACGCCCTCGAGAATCCTTCGTCGTCTTCCAATTGCTCCAACGACCACTGGCGCCATCGTTCGCGGAACATTTGAATCTCCGCGAAGCTGTCTTGGACCTCAATCGACGGCGGCAATCGGCATTCCAGAGGATTCTCTCTTAACAGTGAGTAGACGAGCGAATCGATGGTTTGGAAGGCGGCGGTATCGATACCATCCAAAGCCGTTGCGACCCAGTTAGAGTTAGAGCCTTCGATGCGTAGCGTTTCTAACTCGGCGCGAATTCGGGATCGCAGCTCTGATGCAGCGGCACGCGTAAACGTGATCGCGATGATCTCATCAACGCCCACTCCGCCTTTCAATAAGGCGACAATCCGTTGAACAAGTGAATGAGTTTTTCCCGTACCCGCACCAGCTTCCACATAGATGTTGGAGGATAGGTCGTTTTGGATTGCGGAGAGTGTGCCGGCGTCCGTGAGCGTTGGCGTTTGCGTAGCAGTCACGATGAATCGCCTTCTGCCAATGCTACGTAGTCGGCCAATTCATCTGATGTCTTTTTTCGATCCCACGCGATCAACCGGTTGGAAGGGCAGATATCCGAATAGGCACAGTACATGCAGTTTTCCCAGGATGGTCCCTCGCCATGCGTGGTTCGGTTACCGGGCCTCGGTGGGAACGCTCCATTGCTGATTCCGCCGACGATGGTAGACAACACATCTTCGAATCGCAGTTCGGTCTCCTCCAACGTCACCGGAATTTTGGGACGCAGGCGCGTACTACCGTTTTGGAAGACGAACCAATATACCGCGGATATTTCGGCACGATTACCCAGAATCTCGTCGGCCACCCGAGCATAGATAGGTAATTGCAACTTGGTTCCCGCTGCGGTCACATCCTTGTCAATTTCAGAGTAGTAACTGGACCGTCCGGTTTTGAAATCGGCCACAAGGGCGCGTTGACCGTCGCGGGAAAGAGCGATCAGATCGATCATGCCGCGGAATTGGAACGACGTATATTCATCGACGGACGTTAACCCGAGGGAATCATGATCATGAAAACCAAACGGGACCTCGGTCATCATCTCGCCGTCGTATTCGATCAACACGTCGAGGTTGGCTTGATGCCACTGCTCAAGTTGCCTTAGCAGTTGGACCTTTTCAAGTTCGAAGATTGCCGGGTATCCAATGAAATCGTCCGTTTGGAATCGGTCGAATTCCTGTTTAGCTATCTTGCGCAGATTTTCAAGGCCTAGTTCGGTTGCATCAGGGCCATGATCGCGCAGGAATCGCTCAAGGATCATGTGCACGAGCAGTCCTTTGTCAAGTGGCGATAGAACGAGCAGATCCTCAGGATCAATGCGCTCGTCTACGTTCAGTTCCGTAGCCAAGAAATATCGGTACGGGCATTCGGCGTAGCTTTGCAACGAACTCGCGGACATGCGTCGTTCAAATTGGGAGGCATTTTGGGCCGCCGCAAGATTGCCGTCGTGGACGCCAAAATTTCCAGATCTTCGCGACTCCAATACGTCTCTGCCGCGCGCGAGGGCACAGTTGCTCGGATCGGACAGCAATTCTCTCATGCTGGTGTTATCGAACGAATGCCGAGACACACTTTGCATCTGGAACTCGTAACCGGTAGATGGATCGAGGTCAGATTCGTGGAGGTCTGACAAGGCGACAACGGAGTGAACGTACTCGCTCTGCGGGTCCATCAGCGATTTAACCGGAGCCGTGTCGAGGTTGCGAGACTTGATGACTTCGTCCACGAACCAAGGCGATGGATAAGACTCATTAGTGGCACCCAGTAGCGCTTTGTTCCAGTAGAGGTTTCTCTTTTGGGCCGATTGCAAAGCGAGGTGAAAGGTTTGACGCTCCAACTCGAGTTGATCTTTTCTCGTAGGCAATCTCCTGCCTTCAGGATCGAGGATGCGTCGCAAATTGTCGGAGAGAAGCGGGTCGGATCTGCCTGGAGTCGGTATTCCTCCTTCGGCCATCCCAAGAATATGGACGGATCGGAACGAGTTCCCAATGCTTGCATCTAACGGAGCCACGAGAACGGCAGTACCCCAACCGGGATCCCCGCCTAACGAAGTTCGCAAAGCCCGTTGAACTGTCCGCGAAAATCTTGAAAATTCCACGCTGGACCTGCCGATTTCGCCCAAGCCGCGGATCTCGGACAATACGTCGTTAATTCGATTGATACCACTTGCTGTTAAACCTTCGTCGTTGCCAGGCGGTGCGCCATAGTCTTTGAGTATGTCTACGAGCCAGTCGATCCAATCTGACCACGAACGCGGGTCTGTTGGTTGTGCTTTCCGGTTCAGCCGCTCGACGAAATTTTCGAGTTGCGATGCGGCGTCCGCCAAGGCGCGCATCGAATCTGGATCGATTGTGGTCTCTTCATCGGCCGCCTCTTCCGCACGTGTCGCGCGGCGACGCAACGACTTCGCATAACGGTAAAGTGAGCGTTTCCAGCGATCATCTCCACCGAATCTTGACACCTTCGCGTTTCGCGATGCGACTTCCCACGGAACCGACGGCACTCTTTCGCCGTTTGCGGGATCGACCACTGGTGCTGAAGACGTCCAAGACGTGAACGCGTCCCGACGCATATCCGCTGTGATCATATTGAGCAGCAAGTGAACGAATCTGCCTGTTGGAGTGTCAGCCAACCTGCCTGGCGATGGGCCACAGCTATTGATGTCGGCGGCTTCTAATGCGTCCTTGATGCGAGAGGTATAGTCAGGCGATGTATATAGCACAACCATCTCGCTGAACCTGACCCCGGAACGTGCGTCGGCCACGATGTTGCGTATTAACGCACGCGGTTCGTCGGCTGGTCCCATCGTGGAGTAAAACCGCGTGCTGGGTGCGTGCCCAACCACCCCTTCATCAGCGTTCGCGTCGGGTGTGATCCGCAAAGTGATTGTCGATGACAGTTCTTGTACACAGTCTCGAAGGCGCGAATACGCATCAGGCGACGTCGGTGCCTGCAACGTCACAATGTGCGGAGCCAAAGCTGATGCGACGATTTCGGGTTTGTTGGTTGCGGTTTCAGCCGCGATAGCAGCCTTGTTTTCGCGTGTTAAGAAACCTACCGACGAAGCGGCGTAGGTTCTTTGAATCTCGATCAATTGGGCGTACAACCCGGTGAATGCGCCCCTTGCCAATCGCAACAAGGCACGATCCGCTCCGATGTCCAATCGCTCGAGCGCTTGCAACGTCCGTTGGATTGCGCTCAACATCGATTCGTTGTTGGCATGTTCGGTGAGCGGCCCCGGCGTTTTAAGCGACAACGTGGCGTTGTAGACCAGTTCGGACGCGACGAGCCGCGTCATCGATGGTTTTTCAGGTTTGTTCGGAGTTGCGTCGAAAAGTCGATCGGCGACCTCTTCGATTCGAATGAATTCGACGTTGAATAAACCTCCATCGCGAGCGTTGCATATTTCGTCGGTTACCGCGCGCCTCAGGAAGAAAGCGGAGAAGTGGGAAGGAGCGACGACAACGATTCGCGAAAGGGAATCTTTTTCACGTATATCCAGAATGTGGTTCGCGACCCGCTTTACCAACGGCTCGCCATTCTGGACCTCGGCGATTCGTGCGGAGTATGAAGAGTTGTCAGGCATGGATGTCGTGTGGCGCCCCCGGTGAGAATCGAACTCACGCACCTGGCTTCGGAGACCAGTGCTCTATCCACTGAGCTACGGGGGCGTGTTCGCGCGGGTAAATGATATACGGGTTGCGTAACACATTGGAGCTAGCGGTTTAGTGTGCAGCCACAGGCCGTCGGGGTTCACGTCGATTGCTTCGGCCGAAGGCGCGGACCAGCAGGATCGGTGCGATAACAGTCGTTACTACCGTCATCACAATCGCCACGGTGAAGATGTCGCGGTCGATGATTCCGCTGGCGCGACCGATTTCGGCGACGATAAGTGCTACTTCGCCGCGCGGCAGCATGCCTAAACCGATGCGCCAAGCGCGGTGTTTACCGAAACCGATCGCCATCACCGGGAGGCCAGCGCCAAAAACCTTCGTGAGAATGGCGACAACGGTTACGACGAGAGCAAACAGCGCCAACTGGGCAAGATTGTCTGATTGCCAAATTGCTGTGAGGTCTACCTGCATACCGATGATGCAGAAAAATACGGGCACCAATACGCTTCCACCGTTGCGAATAGCGAAGATCGTGTATTCCTTCAACAACGTCGCGGATAGCGCCAAACCCATGGAAAATGCGCCGATGATCATCGCGAGGCCGAAATACACCTCTGCGACGCTGGCCGCAATGAATCCAAGTGTTATGGCCAACACCAGAGTTGCACCGTCTGACTTAAACCACATGGTGAGATTGGAAATCCGGGTGGCCACAATGCTGCCGATGATGGTCAATCCGAGCCAGAAACCGATGGCCTTGACGATCAGCAATGCCACTGAACCACCTGAGACGGAACCTTCTGCCTCGATGCCGACGACAACCGCTACAAGCACGATTCCCAACACGTCATCGACCACTGCCGCGGCTAGGATGATCACTCCTTCAATCGAATCCAATCGGCTGATATCGCCTAGAACCCGCGCTGTTATTCCCACCGAAGTCGCGGTCAGAATCGCGCCGACGAACAGTGCTGGGATGGCGTCTTCTATTGAGTTGAACGTGGCGTATCCGAACCATATAGTCACCAACGCGCCGAGGGCAAAGGGGAAAATCACACCTCCGAGAGCGACGGCTGTGGCGGGTCGGATGAACCGCATGAATTGCTTGCGGTCCGTCTCCAAACCAGCTTCGAACAGAAGTAGGACGGCACCCAGTTGACCCACGAAATACAGAGCGAACGGTATGGCCGGTTCGGCCACATCCCCCGCGTGCGCCGCGGACTCGGCAATGAATGGACCGACTTCGTGGAACATCGGCCCTGCGAAATCGAAGATGCGGATCCCCCCAAGGGCATGGGGTCCGATAATGATGCCAGCGCCAAGCTCCCCGATCAGAGCCGGAATTTTGAGATAACGTTCGGCGATTTCGCCACCGACTTTGGCGGCAACGAGAATGACCGAGAGCATTATGATTAGCTCAGCGGACAGATAAAGTAGCGATTCTCCGTGCAATTCGAATGTGTCGGGCGGTGGCCTCAGTCGTGCGCGGATTCAGGGTTTTCGGCGAACGATTTGGCGCGCAAACGCGGATGCTCCTCCGAAACTGGATTCTATATCTGCGTTATGTTTCAAACTACCTGTGCGTCTGCAAACACAGTTCTAGGTTTCAGGAATTCGCCGGTTTCGTCGCTTGACGCTAATCCCAATAGATCACCCTCATTCGAATACACGCGAATCAGATTTCCGACACGTGTCACGCCTAGGCTGGCACATCGTACCGCCTGCCCATGCATGAATGCGGCGGATTCAGCATCGTCTAGAGCTGTAGACATCAAACCCTGTAAGACAAAATCGGGTTTCAAAAGAAATCGTCGCCACGAGTCGCCTTCGGCACCAGCGATCAGTTGCTCTAGAGAAACCGAATCTGTGGCGCTGAATTCTCCCGCCCTAATTCTCCTGAGAGCCGTCATGTGTGCGCCACAGTTGAGAAGGGTGCCCAAGTCTTGAGCGAGACTGCGCGCATAGAAACCACTACCGCACTCGATTTGGAGGTCGAAGTAAGGCGGATTCCATGCGGACAAGATCAATGATGATACCGTTACACGCCTAGGTTCGCGAGATACGGTTCTGCCTTGGCGGGCCAGTTTGTAGAGCGGTTGACCGTCTTTCTTGATTGCACTGTACATCGGCGGAACTTGATCGATTTCCCCGATGAACCTCGAGATGGTGGCGACAACGTCATTTCTTGTTACTTGCTGATAATTACGGATTGCGACCGTCGTTCCTTCAGAGTCGTACGTGTCGGTCTCCACTCCGAGTCGGGCAGACATGTGGTAAACCTTGTCGCCGCGTAGCACAAACTCAGCGAGTCGGGTCGCGCCTCCAATGCAAATCGGAAGAACGCCAGTGGCCATGGGGTCCAAAGTCCCGCCGTGTCCAACCTTGATTCTTCGCTTGCGCAACCGGAACGCGGCGCGGATTTTCGCGACGACATCGGAGGACGTCCATCCCGACGGTTTGTCGACGTTCAAGAACCCGGAAATCGAGCGCCTAGGCTCATTCATAGCGACACCAATGAATCGTGATGGCGGCTAATTGCGATTGGACAGTTCCGAGATCCTGTCGATCATCGCCTGTCCATCTTCGAGCGACGAATCAAGCACGAAACGCAGTTTCGGCGTACGGCGCATCGATGATCGCGAAGCTAGCTCGCGCCGAATGAAACCGTTTCGTTGGCGGAGATACTCAAGAGTGGGCTCGGCGTCCTCGGCCGACGCGTACACGCTCACCGCAACCAGCGCGGTCGTTAAATCCTTATCACAGGACACTGCCATGACTGAAACCAATCCCGGCGGTTGAAGCTCCTCGTCGATGATCTGTCCGATTAGACGTTGCAGATTCTTGTCGACGCGCGCGATTCTTCTGCTCATCATTGGGCCGGCACGGTGATGCGGTTCGGCTCAATTGCTACTCACGCTACGCATTTCGTAGCAAGTGATAGTGTCGCCTTCTTCATAGTCGTGGAATCCGTCAAGCACGATACCGCCTTCGTAATTGGTCGCGATTTCTCTGACGTTTTCATCGAAATGGCGCATAGATGACACCGCGCCTTCGAACAACTCTTCGCCGCGACGGGAAACGATCATTCGCGCATTACGCCGCATTACGCCTGCATTCACACGCACTCCCGCGATCCGTTCACGTCGGCCATGCGGGAAAATCTGCAATACCGTTGCGCGTCCGATTGTGACTTCTTCCTGTTCCGGTTCAGTCAATTGGTGCGCCGCCAACTTGACGTCGTCGATCATCGTGTAGATGATGTCGTAGGTTTTGATTGGCACGCCCTCCGAACTCGCGACTCGTAATGCCGCTGGTTCGACGGTGGTTTCGAAACCGACGATCATGGCGTCGGATGCCGAAGCCAACATCACGTCCGATTCAGAGATTGGTCCAGTCGCAGCGTGTAGTAACTTGACCTGCACGTCTGGGGAAGACAAACCGTCCAATGCCCTTCTGATCGCGTCTATCGTTCCTTGTGCACCAGTCTTTGCCACTAAGTTCAATTCGGCAGCGTCGTAACTCTGACGATGACGCAGAACTTCCGCCATCGTCGATGGTCGTGAACCATCGTAACGGCGTTGCTCTTGTCGCATACGGGCATCGATCGTTTGACGGGCGACTTTTTCGTCTGAGACGACTTCGAATTGTTGACCTGACTCCGGGACTCCATTCAAACCGAGTATTTCGACTGGTACTGAGGGACCGGCGACTTCGGCTTCCTTTCCGAAACCGTCAACCATCCTCCTAACGCGTCCGAGTTTGTCGCCTGCAACGATGGTGTCACCAATCTTGACGGTTCCTGATCGGACGATCACGGTCGCTACGGGCCCACGTTGTTTGTCTAGAGTCGCTTCGACGACGACGCCGATGGCAGGCCGAACAGGATCGGCAGTGAATTCCGAAACCTCTGACAGCAATATCAGCGAATCGATCAGATCTGAAACGCCATCGCCGCGCAAGGCCGATACCGGGACTGACAACACGTCACCACCGAGGTCTTCGACGATCACATCGTGCTCGAGAAGTTCTGTCGTAACGCGCGTTGGATCGGCGGCCGCGACATCCATTTTGTTGATCGCGACGACGATCGGCACCTGCGCAGCCTTCGCGTGGTTGATCGCTTCTACAGTTTGCGGCATTACACCGTCATCAGCGGCGACCACTATCACCGCGATGTCTGTTGCTTGCGCTCCTCGGGCGCGCATGGCGGTGAATGCCTCGTGCCCGGGTGTGTCGATAAAGGTTATGAGTTGGTCATCATGGTCAATCTGATACGCGCCGATGCTCTGAGTTATACCGCCGGCTTCACCGTCGACCACGTTCGTTCCACGTATCGCATCGAGCAATGTGGTTTTGCCGTGGTCAACGTGGCCCATGACCGCGACCACAGCCGGACGTGGCTCTGCTCCGCTCTCCTCGTCGTCAACACCAATGCGATCAGATGCTTCAGATTCTTCCATGTCGGCGGGTTTGCGAACCCGGACCCCGAGACGCACGGCCACCGTAGCAGCAACCTCAAAATCGACGCTATCGTTCATCGCGACCATCATGTTGAGTCGCATGAGCTCTTTGATGATCTCGATTGGAGATCTACGAATAACTTCCGACAACTCAGCAACGCTGATCTCCGCGGGGAGATCGACGGGACCCGCGAACTTCACTGGTTCGCGGCGCGGCGACGGCCGATCCGAAGCACCGTTTCGGTGCCGGTTTCGACCACCACGTCGTTGTCTTGTCCTTTGGGATCGTGCCATGTGTGTCTCGATGCCCTCGTGCGCCAATCGTTCATGATGACTTGGTCCGCGTCTCGATACTGGCGAATAGCTCTGGCGGGACGTCCATATTTAGGCTGAGGGCTCTCTTAATCTTACCGTTAATTTCCTTCGCATCGAAATTCGCCGACTCCGCGCATATGTAACACCCTCGACCGTTGATATTTTCACCCTCGTCGAGCCTAACCGATCCGTCTGGCACCCGAACAATGCGTAGCATCGTGTCTTTCGGCCGCCGCTGCCCGCACGTTAGACACATGCGAATCGGCGAGTGCCGTTTACGCGGCATCTCAACACCTACCTGTTGACGCGTCGGTTACGGAAGTTTAACGCCTAGTGCGGCGCGCACCGCCGCTTCGGCGTCCACCACGACCAGAGCCGCGTCGACCCTCTTCGTCGCGGTACCCCGATATGTCCTCCGCGAAACGCAGTCCTGAATCCGGAGCCTCGGGCGCGACCTGCAAATCATCCGGTAACGCCCAAAGTTCGTCAGAATCGATATCTTGTTCAAGCGATTCCAACTCTGCCGCTTCGCGTTCGGCTTCAAGTCGCTCTTGCTCTTCGAGTTCGAGTTCCTTGAGTTTCTCTTCAAGTTCAAGCAACTCAAGATCGAGGTCCTCTTCCGGTTCTTCCTCAACAACCGGTTCGGGTTCGGGTCGTTTTACATCCGGTACGAATAGAGACGGAACCGACGATTCAGTGTCATCGGCTTTATCTTCTTCGGCAGCGAGAACCTCGTCGACCGTTTCGGATACCAACTCAACGTCTTGCTCTGCGAGGGGTTGAACCTCAACTAGCTCCTCAATCTCGACTAGGTCTTCAACCTCGATATCAGATTCGATTGGCGTTTCGACAACGGGTTCAGGAACCACTTCGGCATCTGGAACGAACACGGGAGTTTCGGCGAGCGCAGCAGCGGCTGCGGCTTCGGCTTCTTCGACCGCAAGCAATCGCTGGCGTTCTTCTTCCGCGGCGGCTTTCGCGGCTGCAGCTTGGTCGGCAAGAATTGCCTCTTCCGCCAATCGAGCTTCTTCCTCTTCCGCGGCTTTGCGAGCGGCTTCTGCCTCCCGTTGGCGTTGGCGTTCGATCAACTCTTCTGCGTACGCTGCGGATCCTTTGATATCGATTCGGAAATTCGTCAACCGCGTCGCAAGCGAAACGTTTTGCCCTTCCTTGCCGATGGCGAGTGAAAGTTGGTTTTCAGGAACAATGACTTCGGCGGTCTGTTCGTCAACCACTATGACCTCTTCGACCTGAGCGGGGCCGAGCGAGTTGGCGATGAATACTGAAGGATCGTCACTCCATTCCAAAATGTCGATCTTCTCACCCATCAGTTCAGTGACGATGTTCTGGATGCGAATGCCCCTAAGTCCGACGCAAGCGCCGATCGGGTCAACGTCGTGTTTGTTCGAATAGACTGCGACTTTGCTCCGGGCGCCGGCTTGTCGTGCGATCGATTTGATCTCGACTAACCCGGACTTAACCTCTGGCACTTCGAGTTCCATCAACCGCCTCAGCAACATGGGATGGCGTCGGGAAACGATGATTTCAGGTGCTCCTTCACCGTCTGAAGTGTGATCGCTCACTCTCGTGACGTAAAGCTTCAACTCCATCCCAGTGCGATAGCGTTCGTTGGGGCTTTGTTCATCACCCGGCATCGTGGCATCGGCTTTGCCGAGGTCGACAAACACTGTCGGTTTCGTCGCAATCACGTCTTCTCCCCTCGGGGAAGCGACGCGACGGACGGGCGCCGATATGATCTCACCTTCTTTATCGGCGTACTGTTCATATACCAATCGCCGCTCTGCGCTACGCAAACGTTGCATAAGAACCTGTGTAACGGTTCTTGCAGCGATCCTTTGAGGGGTGAATTCCAAAACCCCAGTGATGATGTCGTCGCCCGCTTGGGCGTCGGCGCTCAACGATTGCGCTTGATCCACGTTGATCTGGCCTCGAGGGTCGATTTCATCGATCTCATCGACGACGTGCACCACTGTGTTGATGATGACTTCGCCACTCTCGGGATCGAGTTGGACTGTCACATCTTGATCTTCGGCTGCAGGGTCCCGGCGGTACGCCGCTGCGATGGCGTCTTCAAATGCGGAGACGACCGACTCTTGCGGAAGATTGCGTTCTGCAGACAGCTGCATTACTGCGAGCAGCATGTCGCTCTTCATCTTGTCGGTCCTCCATTGATCGCGAAGCGTTGTGCAGAAGAGGAGAATCCCCTCAAAATAAAAAGTGGGCTGACGCCCACTTCCTCAACACATCGCTCTCGCAACGCGCGTTCTTAATGATTCAACTGTAACACGTCGAACCGAATCACGCGCCGCGTTTCGGCGCGTTCGTGATGCAAAAGTCACGCCTCCATTTCTCGTAAAGAGCTAAGAGGAAAGTGCTTCGCAAATCGCCGCGACCGCGTCTGTAGGTGAGTGAATGGCGGATTCAGACGGTGGTTGACGCCGATGCTTGACTTCGATACCCCCGTTTTTGAGGCTTCTAGGGCTAACCACAGCCCGGACCGGGATACCAATCAAATCGGCATCGGCGAATTTAGCTCCCGGGCCTTCCTCGCGATCATCCAAGAGAGTGTCGACTCCTGCCTCATTGAGCCGTCTGTATAGTTGCTCCGCTTGCGTCGACACCTCATCGTTGTTGTGCATATTGACACCGATCACTACGACCTCGAACGGAGCTATGGATCTTGGGAAAACGATCCCGCGGTCATCGTGGTTTGCTTCCACAGCGGCGGCCAAGAGTCGCCCCGTGCCGATGCCGTAGCAACCCATATAAGCGGACTGTATGCTGCCGTCGGCATCGTTGAATTTGACGTCCATCGCGTCGCTGTAGATCGTCACCAGCTTGAAAATATGGCCGACTTCGATGCCTCGAAACTCCT
This sequence comes from Dehalococcoidia bacterium, assembly GCA_965203505.1. GTDB lineage: Bacteria > Chloroflexota > Dehalococcoidia > Lucifugimonadales > Lucifugimonadaceae > Bin127. The sequence continues at coordinate 1,483,174 of OZ241880.1, read as the reverse complement.
TCAATTGTCCGTCATTACACCTTGAGCATTCGTGACCATCGAGCGCGGCTGCAATATCGCCGATGTGGTCCGCCGACCAATCTCGACCGAAATTCACATTGCGGAGATGGTAACCATCTTCGTTAGCACCCGCGAGCAAGTTTGTGTTCTGGGTTGCAGACTCGTCTGCGACTACCAATGCGCTGTCGATGTCTACTGCTGATGCCGAACCTGCCGGGAACCCAGCAATCTCAACCTCTTCTGGGGTGGCCAAACGCGGCTCGTGACCGCCCATCAAGTTTCGTAGTTTGGTTTCGTTGACTTCGTAGTCTCCGCGGATCACCACAACGTAAACTTGGCCCTCAATCGTGTAGAAAACGGCCTTGGCTGTTTTGGCGCTCGAAACCCCTTCTGCATCCGCCAAGGCTTCGATAGTTTTGATCCCGGGCGTGGCGAACTTCTCAACTCCAGCAGGAATTTCGCTGGCGTTCGTTAATTTCTTAAACTCCGCCTTTTCGAGATTCGCGCCGTAATCGCAACCGACCGAATCGCAAATCAATACTGTGTCTTCACCGCTTTCCGCAAGCAGTGCGAACTCTGCGGAGTCTTTGCCGCCTATGGACCCTGAGTCGGCCTCGACCATCACCGCGTTCAACCCGCAGCGAGAGAAAATATTGTGATACGCCTCCGCCATCGCTTCGTAGCTAGCGTCCATTCCTTCGGAATCGGCATCGAACGAGTACGCGTCCTTCATTTCGAATTCGCGAACTCGTAGCAACCCACCGCGGGAACGCGTTTCATCGCGGAATTTGGTTTGAATCTGATAAAGCCTCAACGGCATATCCCGATAGCTCTCGATGCCGTAGCGCCCCATTATTGACACCGTTTCTTCGTGCGTCGGTGCGAGAACCATCTCTCGTTCTCGTCGATCCGAGAATTGAGCGAGCGGAGGGACGTAAGTATCGGCGCGTCCGCTCTCCTCCCAGATTGAACGCGGTTGCACGACCGGCATCGTGACTTCGAGCGCGCCGGCGTTGTTCATCTCCTCCCGGATGATGTTGCGGATCTTGTCCAAACTTCTCCAACCCAACGGCATGATGCTGAAGATTCCTGCCGCGACTTGTTGGATGAAGCTCGCCCGCGTAAGGTACTGATGGCTGATTGTTTCGGCCTCAACCGGGGCTTCCCGCGTCGTTTTGATGTAGAACTGCGATGCTCTCATCGTTCCTCGATTTCCGTTTCGCCAGACGAATGCTATTTCGATTCGCCGTTGTCCCTGCCCCATCGGTTCTCAACATAGTCATCGACCATGCCGATGAAGTCTTCGGCGATTGTAGGACCCGATAGCAAGCGATCGCGCTTTCCGTCAACGAACACTGGGGCGCGCGGGCTCTCGCCGCTGCCGGGTAAGGATATTCCGATATCCGCAGCACGCGACTCACCCGGACCGTTCACTACGCATCCCATCACGGCTACCTTGAGCGTTTCGGAACCCGGGTACTGTTTTTTCCAACTCGGAAGATTGATGTCGATCTTGGTCTGGATTTCGCTGGCGAGCTCGCGGAACAGAGTTGACGTCGTTCGGCCACAACCCGGACAGGCTGTGACGGAGGGTCGAAATGTGCGTATGCCGAGCGCTTGCAGGATGTCTTGGCACAGTTTGACCTCTTTCGCCCGGTCACCACCGACTTCCGGCGTCAAACTCGCCCGTATCGTATCGCCAATGCCTTCGTGAAGCAACACCGACAGCGCGGCGGTGGTGGCGACAATCCCTTTCTGACCCATGCCCGCTTCCGTGAGACCGAGGTGTAAGGGAATGTTTGTCAACCGAGATAACGTCCGATACGCGGAGACCATCTGGCCGAGTCGCGACACCTTGCACGAGATGATCATGGAATTTTCTGGCAATCCGATATCTACTGCAGCAGATGCGCTCGCGATCGCGCTCTCCACCAATGCCTCGCGCTCAACATCATCGCCGCTCAAAGGGTTTGCCCGTCGAGCATTCTCGTCCATCTTCTGCACCAGCAACTCTTGATCGAGGCTGCCGGCGTTGACACCTATCCTGACAGGTTTACCGAGGTCGCGCGCGATCTCTATGAAGGTATTGAAATTCTCGTCGTGGCGTTTTCCGCGGCCTACGTTGCCGGGGTTGATGCGGAATTTGGCCAGCGTCTGGGTGCATTCTGGGTGGTCCCGCAGCAGTCGGTGACCGATGAAGTGGAAATCGCCCACAATCGGCACATTGCACCCGAGATCGGCGAGCCGTTTGGCGATTTCTGGTACCGCCTCAGCGGCTGCATCGTTGTTGACCGTCACCCGCACGACTTCGCTACCGGCATCGGCGAGCAATTTGACTTGGTTCACCGTCAAACCGATATCGGCAGTGTCCGTGTCGGTCATGGACTGCACGACGACCGGATTACCGCCTCCAACGGGCACGTCGCCCACCATGACCTGAAGCGTTTTTGATCGCGGAGTCTCGTGATTTTCTATTGCGGGAACCATGTCTCTTTCAATTATCCGCTAAAGGAAGCGTTCGCCGCCGATTAGGCGAGCGATATCCGAAAACGAGATCACTACTATCAGCGCGATGAGTAGCACAAAACCGGCGAGGTGAACGAGATTCTCCTTTTCCGGAGATACTCGTTTACCGCCGCGCACAACCTCCAATATCACGAATGCGAGACGGCCACCGTCCAAGCCCGGAATCGGAAGCAGATTAATGACCGCCAAAGACATACTCAATGTCGCGGCCAACGTCAGGATGATCGTCAAGCGCGAGGTAATCGGTATGTCGGCGGTGGCGACTTCGCCGGAGAGTTGACTGAGACCTACAGGGCCGACTGCGACCGGACCTTCGAACTGTGGGTTTTTGGATCCCGAGATCGCGCCTACGATCGTATTCCGCGCCAACGTCATCACTTCGATGGTCTCTCTGATGCCTTCCGGGATGGCGCGTGTAATCGGAACGCCACGAGACGCGGTGTGCACATTCAACATTTGCAGCTGAACTCCTGCAGCACCTTCTTGCAGATACGTCACCGAACCTAGGTCTGAGTTGAAGGAACGAGCGTCGAGATAATGGATGCCGGAACCGTCATCAGATTCAACAATCGGCACGACGTCGCCTACTTGAGCGCCAGGCAAATGAGTCCTTGCGTCGGAGATCGAGATTTCATAAAGATCGTCCCGTACTGATCCATCTGATACGACGCGCAACTCGTCGTTGATGCCGACTCGCGAGTTGTATGCGCGCGCCACTCCGAGCCGGATTTGGGTTTCAGGGTTGTCGACCTCCAAGACCACGTCGTGCCGCGGCGGATCCCATCGGGCGACTACTGTAACTGTCTTGGTGTCACCCTCCAGATAGTGGACCTCAGGGTCAGTCGGGCGGGCGAACGGATCCGGGATGCCGCGCTGGACTTCCCATTGCGACTCTTGACCGAGTTTGCGGACGACCGCGGTTTGGAGATCGTTGAAGTTTGTGATGGCTTGACCGTCAACTGCGACAATTTTCTGCAACGGTCGGACCCCAGCCTCGTAAGCGGGCGAATTAGGCAGCACATTTGCCACGACGACGTCGCCGGCAAGGTATTGAACCGGGATCATCACGACGACGGTGAAAATCACGAATGGAAGCACGGCGTTCACTGCCACGCCCGCTACGATGACGCTGACGCGAGCCATAACTGATTTCCCTGCCAAGCTATCTTCCGCGGAAGGATCCTCTTCGCCTTTGAGTTTCACGAACCCGCCGAATGGCAACCAGTTGATTGACCAAACCATGTCGGCGATTGTCATACCTTCGGAAGTCGATCCCTTCACCTTGCCTACGAAGACCGTCGGTGAAGTTTGCGCCAATGAAATGTCTTGACGTTCAAAGGGACTGACCGTGAGAGCTTCTATCTTGCCTCCATCCTTTTCGTACCCCACGATAGTCACCATGTCTCCGGCTTCGACGGCAGCTCCTGCCAATGCGCCTTCCCACTTCGTGTCGGGTGACGTGGACACTTGCGTATCTCCGCTCCAGATTCCGAACATTCGCGGCGGGAATCCAAATCCGAACTCTAAGACTTTGACACGATGCCATTTAGCCAAAAAATAGTGGCCGAACTCGTGCAAGACGATCAGAGGCCCCAGAATCAGGACCGCCACGAGCAGTCCATAGATGATGGTCGTGCTCATCGTCTTTCTCGACTGTTGAAATTAAACAGCATCTCAGTCACGATTGTGTCTCGAGTAAGTGCTGCGATAAGCCCAGTCGGCGGCGACCATCGCGTCTTCAACGGAGAAATCCAGTTTTACTTCGTGGCTTTTCAATGTCTCCTCGATCGCGTCCGCTATGTCAGTGAATCGGATCTTTCGTTGCATGAAGAGATCGACGGCGGCCTCATCCGCACCGGCGAGAACCGCGTTGTAGGTCCCGCCGCGCCGAGCGTACTCGAGTGCCAAATCGAAACATGGATATTTGGCGGGAATCATCGACTCAAACGTAAGTTCACCAGCATCTATCAGATTGAAGTCTGGCAGTGACGGGTTGGATCTCCGTTCCGGGTAGAAAAGCGCGAACTGAATTGGGTGCCTCATATCTGGCAAACTGAGCTGGGCCTTTATCGAACCGTCATTCATCTCGACTAACGAGTGAACGATGCTCTGGCGATGTATGACAACATCGATATCCTCAAACGCCGCGTCGAAAAGACATGCGGTTTCGATCACCTCAAAGGCTTTGTTCATCAGTGTCGCCGAATCGATCGTGATCTTGGGGCCCATCGACCAAGTTGGGTGCTCCAAAGCCTCTTCAGGCGTTACGTCTGATAACTCGGTCAGTGTTTTGTCTCGGAATGCGCCACCCGATGCGGTGACGATGTACCGACGCGGTCTAGATTCCTCGCCGATAACACATTGCCACAACGCGCTCGGTTCGGAATCGATCGGGAGTATCGTACCGCCGTTCTTTGCGGCGATCTCCTTCAACTGCCCCCCGGCCATCACGATCGATTCTTTGTTCGACAGACCAACTGTTTTGCCCGCGCTCAAACTAGCAACCGCGCAAGGTAATCCTTCCATTCCAGCGGTCGCGTGCATGACAAAATCCACGTCCTCGTGAGTCGCCAAATCGGTCATCGCGATCCTGTCGGCGCCGCGAAGCCCTTTGACCGTTTCGTCGATGCAGCTGAAATAACGGGGACCGAACTCGGCGATCTGTTCGCCTAGCTTTTCGACGTTCTCGCCCGCGGAAAGGCCAACGACTTCGAATTCGTCTGGGAACTGGCGGATTACATCGAGGGTCTGCGAACCGACGGAACCCGTGGACCCCAGTATTGCGATTCGCTTTTTCATCCTAGCCATCGATCGACGAAGTAAATGAGCATGAAATTCGGTGCCAGTGCATCAAGCCTGTCCAAGATCCCACCATGCCCGGGCACGATCACGCCAGAATCTTTGACTCCAGCGAGGCGTTTGATCCACGATTCTCCGAGATCACCTAGCACCCCGATGACTGCGATTGACAAGCCTATCAACAAGATTCTAGCGGTCGAATATTCCAACGCCAGCAGTTCGTTCAGCAACCATGCGACCAATATGGCTGAAATAACTCCCCCGATCAATCCTTCCCACGTCTTACCCGGGCTGATGCTGGGCGCAAGTTTGTGTGAGCCGAAACGTTTACCAACGAGATATGCCCCCGAATCTGAAGCGAATACAACCAAGATGCAGAACGTCAACAATGCCCGACCGTCTGGCAGTGAAACGATGAATGGCAATATGCCCACCGCTATCGCCACGAATGCTCCGTAGGAAAGCACGATATTTCGGCGGACTAATTCGATCTGGCGAAATCTGCCAGTGATCACAATCTCAAATAAGAACACAAGCGCCAAAACCCCGAAAACAGTGCCAACCTGTTCGAAGTTGGACGAATCGCCAATCGCAGCTACGAATACTGCGGTTGCCGGGATCATCCCGCCGATGATGAGAAACGCGACGCGCGATCTTAGACCGCTGATGGTTTTTTGAGCCATATCTCGCGTCTCAACTCCCACCAACGCTGCGACCACGATGGCGGCAATGCCAATCGTCCAAAACCCGAGATACAGAATCAGACCCAAAATCGGCAACCCTACCGCCGCGGTAATGAGCCTGAGGGTCAGCTCAGACGGAGTTTTTCGGGTTCCGTGCGGTAAGCGATTGGGTTCAGGTGTCACGCGATTAGTTTCGCCGATATGCCCGACCTACGCTGGTCTTTGCCCAAACCGGCGTTGTCTGCGCGAATACGCTTCGATCGCCGCGTCTATCTCACTCTCGCCGAACTCGGGCCATAACGCTGGTGACGAGAAAAATTCGGAATACGCAGATTGCCAAATCATGAAATTACTGATGCGGAACTCTCCTCCAGTTCTGATGATCATATCTGGATCGGGAATACCGGCAGTGAATAGATATCTTTCGAACAGCGCGTCATCTATATCGTCGTGGTTAACGCCGTCTCGTACGATACTCCGGATCGCGTTGATAATCTCTTCGCGACCACCGTAGTCGAAGGCCAAGTTCAACGCAATAGTCTCGTTCTCGCGGGTCAATCGTTCGGCGTCTGCGATCTTTCGCACCATCTCGGACGGCAACCGACGTCCGTGCCCGACATGTCGCAAACGGACGCCGTCTTCGTGAAATCGTTGGACACCCTGTTCGATCGCTTCAGCCGCGAGGTCCATCAACGCGTGGACTTCATCGTCCGGCCGTTGCCAATTCTCTGTAGAGAAAGCGAAAAGAGTGACTTCCTTCACGCCGCGTTTACCGAGAACCCGAGACACTCGTTCGATGTTGTTATATCCAGCTCGGTGACCTTGAGCCACAGTCAAACCATGTTTTCTGGCCCAACGAGCATTGCCGTCCATGATTATGGCAATGTGTTGAGGAACGCGCTCGCCTTCCAATCCATTAGACGAAACACCTAGTTTCCGCGTCACCTCGCTGTTTGACGTTTCCGGTTCAATGGACGCCATTGATCGATCCGTAACCTGTTCCCCAAGGATTCGAAGCGTTATAGAAACCAGTTATTCGAGGATTTGCGCTTCTTTAGATTCGAGCAGTTCTCCGACTTGGGCGACCGCGTCATCGGTAAGGTCTTGCAAGGTCTTCGATGCTCGTTTGCAATCGTCCTCAGAAGCTTCGCCCTCGTTCTGGATCTCGCGGATCATACTCTGTGCATCACGCCTGACATTTCGAATCGAGACGCGAGCATCCTCAGCTCGTCGCCTGACCATTCTGACCAGTTCGCGCCGACGCTCTTGCGTCAACTCGGGCAGTATCAAACGGATGGTCTGTCCATCGACGCGCGGGTTCAATCCGAGATCAGATCGCTGAATGGCGCGAATGATCGCATCTGCGGCTTCAGGGTAAAAGGCCTCGATCTTTATCGTCCGTGCGCTTTCGACGGCGATCATCGAGAGTTGATTCATCAGCAGAGTGTCTGTAACACCACCCATGTCGACACTGACCTGCATCTTCGCAACCAAGGATGTCGAGGCTTGATTGGTCCGATAACCGTCCAAATCATCTGAGAACACGCTCACTGAGGAACCCATGCGGTCTTCGGCATCTTCTAATGTTTCTTCCAACATGAGAACACCTCTCTTGGTTGATCGATTTCGACTTCGCCCTGTTCGTAATCTCTGAAATGGCTCAACGCGGCTGACCGAGTTGTTCGCGGCGTTTACACCAACGAATTCGGAGCCTGCTCAGGCATATGAAGCTGTTCACCCGCTGCGTCAACTGTAATGCGGGTCCCAACGTGACCGCCACCGACGACCCCTGCGAAGTTACCCGCTTTGAACATATCGAAAACCAATATCGGCATCTTATTGTCCATTGCTAGTGACAGCGCTGTCGAATCGAGGGCTCGCAAACCGAGTTCCAACGCTTTGTGGTGGGTAATGTGGTCGAACTTTTTGGCCGTGGGATGTATAGCTGGGTCAGCATCGTAAATCCCATCCACGCCATTTTTCGCCATCACGAGCACGCCTGCATTGATCTCTAACGCGCGCAAACTCGCAGCGGTGTCGGTCGACATGAAGGGATTGCCGGTTCCCGCGGCGAATATTACGACCCGCCCCCGTTCGATATGGTTCAACGCCCGTGAGCGGATGTAGGGTTCTGCGACCGTCTCCATAGGTATCGCCGTCATGGTTCGGACCGGGATGCCGTCACGCTTGAGCTGATCCTGCAAAACCAACGCGTTCATAACAGTTGCCAACATTCCCGCATGGTCGGCACTGGAACGATCCATCCCCTGAGCTTCGTAATCAGCCCCGCGCCACATGTTGCCTCCACCAACAACGATGCCGACACCAACACCTGCGTCGTGCACCGGCCTAATCTCGTTGGCGATGTACTTGACGGTATCGTTTTCGATTCCGAAGCTTTTGTTGCCCTTGAATGACTCGCCGCTGAGTTTAAGCAAGATGCGGCTGTAACGTGGCGTCAACCGCATGCTGGTTTCTCCTTTGCCTACTCGCCGAGGGCGAAGCGTTCTATCCGTCCGACCTTGACGTTTTCGCCGACCTTCGAAATCATCTCTTTGACGAGATCGGATACCCTGACGCTACCATCACGGATATACATCTGATCGAGCAAAATCTCATCTTCGGAGACGCTGTCAACGTCTTCAGGAACATCCTCTCGGGCGACGTATTTCGGGTTCATGGCCGCGACCTGCATCGCGAGATCGCGTGCTAGAGCTTTAAACTCAGGGGTTCGCGCTACAAAATCGGTTTCGCAGTTAAGTTCTACTAACGAACCGACCCGCGAACCGGTATGGATGTAAGCTTCGATGACGCCTTCCGCAGCCTCGCGACCGGCACGCTTTGCGGCGGACGCCAAACCCTTCTCCATCAACGCGGCCGCAGCTTTTTCCATGTCACCATCGGCGTCTTCAAGCGCCCGTTTTGAATCCATGATCCCAGCACCGGTTTTGTCGCGCAACTCCTTTATCTGCGCGGTGCCGATTTTAGCCATGTCGTGACAACTCCGTTTCGAATCTCAATATTGCGTGTCAGTTCGATTTACTCGGAACTCGCGTCGCCTTGCCTAGATCGCTCCTCAGCAGCAGCGCGTGCCGCGGCCATCGCTGCTTCTTGGGCTGCCCGTTCCGCTCGCACTGCTTCCCGTTCGCGTTCGCGTTCAGCAGCGAGTTCCCTGCCCTCCGAAATCGCGGCGGCAACATGGCGAGACAGCAACGCTATTGAAGCATGCGAATCATCGTTGCCGGGGATCGGATATGTGATCGTGCTGGGGTCGCAGTTGGTATCGACGATCGCGACGACTGGGATGTTGAGGTCGTTGGCCTCCTTGACCGCGTGTTTTTCGCGGTCGATACCTACGACGAACATCACGTCCGGAAGCTTCGTGATTTCCTTGATACCACCGAAGAACTTGTTGAGGCGTCTCACTTCGGTCTGTTTCATCAACAGTTCCCGCTTCGTGTGGGCTTGAACTTCGCCCTTGGCAAAATCCTCTTCCAATTGGATCAGCGCTTCAATGCGACGCGAAATCGTGGCGAAATTAGTGAGCGTGCCGCCCAGCCATCGCGACGTGATGTACAACGCGTCGACCGATTTGGCCAACCTTTCGACTTCGTTTCTGGCTTGCGGTTTTGTACCCACCATCAGGCAATCACCGCCGGCGGCGACGATTTCCCGCACCGCATCCTTTGCCGCCTCAATCGCCTCAATCGTTTTATCCATGTCGAGAACATGGCGACGTTGGTGTTTTAGCCGGATGTAGTCGCGCATCCGAGGGTGCCATCGCTTGGACAGATGACCGAGATGAACGCCCGCGCGATATAGGCCCTCCACTGACAAGGGCTCAAGTTCTTCGATGTCTGTAGGGGTTTGCGTTTCCGCAACCGCAGTTTCAGTTGTCAAGGTTCTAGGGTGTTCTCCTGATCGGCATCAGCAATCGTAGACGCGCGTAGCGCCACCAAAACATCGTTTAGACGTTTGGAACCAATGTTCGATAGTATCACACGAAGTTGAAATCACCTTTGAGCAGTGATGCGCAATCGACCTTGTTTGGAGCGGTCTGAATGCGTCTAAAATCCGCTCGGAGTCGTTATTCTTTACATCAATTGCATCGACGCCGCGGGCGATCAGTCCCGGTCAATGCATTTGCGCCGACAACGCGATTCCGAGGCATAAACCATGAAGTTGCCAGGTTCGAACATACAGCAGGTAACTCCGATGCAGTTGGTCGGCGCTGCCGGCGCGGTAGTCCTTTTGGCGATTGCGTTCGTGATGGGATTGATCCAAGGTCCCGGTGCGAACGAAACGGTCGGCGGCGTCCTCGGTGTGCAAGGAACATCCACGACGTGGGTTTCAAACATCGGTGATCTGCTGCCGTTTGGTTTCGCATTCGTCGCAGGGATGGTGGCCGCCGTTAATCCTTGCGGATTTGTGATGTTGCCTGCTTACCTCACGATCTACTTGCGCGACGAAACCGACGTCGAAGAAGGCACTGGTTGGATTGGCACTGCCAAACGCGGCACCAAGGCCATCTACGTCAGTTTGGCCATGGGACTGGGTTTTTTGGCGCTGTTCGGGTCCGCCGGACTACTCGTCTCTGCCAGCCAAGAATTGGTCAAAGAAGCATTGCCGTGGATCGGTTTTGTGTTGGGTATATTGATGGCTCTGCTGGGCGCTTACATCCTCGTAGGCGGGAAGATATATACCGGTGTTGCACAACAGGTGGCCGGTCGAGTCGGCGACCCTCGAGTATCATCGCTCGGCGGATACTTCCTCTTCGGTGTCAGTTATGCGCTCGCGTCGCTGAGTTGCACGCTGCCGATATTTCTCAGCGTGGTTACGAGTTCGTTTGGGCGTGACGGTTTCTTCGCCGGGCTCGTTCACTTCGTCGCATATGCCGGAGGGATGGCGTTCCTGATCATGATCGTGACGATCGGAGTTGCTCTATTCAAGAGCGCAATATTGAACCCGTTAAGACGCGCAATGCCGCACGTCGAACGCGTATCCGCCGTGATCTTGGCGGTGGTGGGCGCCTATTTGGTCTTCTACTGGTTAACCGAAGGCGATCTTTCGACCTACTTCGGTGCCAGCTAGAACTTCCTGATCGATCGCGGGTTTAACCCGACGTCAAGCGGCTTCGACGGGGTTGTGCAACACGCCAATCTTGTCGATCTCGACGGTAACGTCGCCGCCGACATTGATTGGCGGCGTCGTGCCTGACGTACCCGTCCAAAGCATGTCGCCGCATTCGAGAGTGACGTACCTGCTGATAAAGCTGATCGATTGTGCGACGTTGAAGATCATCTCGGACGAGTGGCACTTCTGCCCTTCGACGCCGTTGACTAGACCTCGGATGTTGACATCTTGCGGATCGATGTCTGTGACCATGAATGGGCCGGTTGGGCCGAACGTGTCCGCCGACTTCGCTCGCCACCATTGGGTGTCTGCGTCAGGACCCCCCTGCCAATCACGAGCACTGACGTCATTGCCGGCGGTGTAACCGAAAACGTAGTCAAGCGCTTCGTCCTCGCTGACGTTCTTGGCACGCTTGCCGATGATGACTATGAGTTCAGATTCGCAGACGACCATGCCGGCGTCCTCGGTTATCTTGATCGGTTCGCCAGGACCGATGATCGCGGTCGGTGTCTTGTAGAACGGTTCCGGGCGCGTAGGCTCATCCGCTCCCAACAGATGGGATCGGTAGTTGCGCGCCAAGCACAACATCTTGACCGGATTCGGGTTAGGCGCGAGTATCTTGACGTCGGAAAGATTGTGTGTCGCACCCGTTGCTTCATACGATTGACCGATCGGAGAGTTGGAAATCTCGGTAATCGTACCGTCATCTTCTACGATGCCGTACGATGCGCCTCCGCCGTTTTCGAATCTGACGAACTTCAATGTTCGGCTCCCTTGGTTTTGGTTCTGGAAAGTCTCATCGCAAGTTTAAGTTAAACCCACGATTTCGCGTCCCGTTTTTGTGCTTCATCCGATAAACGATAAAATCCGCACATCGGTATCCCCCAAAATCACCCGGCAAGAAACATGCTCGACATCAAAATAACCGGCGGCACGTTACACGACGGTAGCGGCCTCGCCGGAATCGCCGCCGACGTAGGCATCAAAGGAGACACTATCGAAACAGTAGGCGACCTCGGTGGTGCCGAATCCAAACTGACAATCGACGCTACGGGCAAATCCGTCACACCCGGTTTCATAGACTTGCACACTCATTCCGACGCATCTTTCTTAGTCGATCCGTTGGCAGATTCGAAGCTCACACAAGGTGTCACACTCGAATATGTTGGCAACTGTGGGGGCAGTTTCTGCGCCCCGCTGATTGGCGCCTCCAAAGAACAGTTAAGGGAGCGTCTAACGCGCGGCGGCGAAGGCACTTTTGACGTCGATTGGGATGATTTCGATGGATATTTGAACGCGTTGGAACGCGTCGGTTCCACGATCAACATCGCCACTCAGGTTGGACATGGAACCGTGCGCTCCGCAGTTATGGGCATGGACAACCGCGGTCCAGACATCGATGAGCTTCAGCACATGACCCGCATCATCGAAGAGAGTCTAGACGCTGGCGCTCTAGGAATGTCTACAGGTCTCTGGTACGCGCCCGGTTCGTACTCCCTCACCGACGAGGTGATCGCGCTGAATCAACCCGTCGCCGACCGGGATAAGCTCTACTCATCCCACATCCGGTCGGAGGCAGACGATTTATGCGGGCTCTTCCCCGCCCACGCCGAAGCGATAGAGATTGGCAGGCGCACGGGTGGCCGAATACAAGTCTCCCACGTCAAAGCCGTTGGTCCCAAATTCTGGGGTCGCGGTCCCGAACTCCTCGAAGGGTTCGAACGCGCCTTGGCCGAGGGTATCGACGTAGCGGGTGATCAATACCCGTACTCGTGGTCTAGCACCGGATTCAGCGGCGCTATGTTCGCACGATGGTCGCTGACGGGTGGACGAGAAGCAACTTTGGAACGACTCCAGGACGCCGACCTACGCGCCAAGATGCGTGAAGACACCCGTTACTACATCAGTCGCAATCACGGTGCAGTAGGTTCTGTAGTTGCGCACTTCCCGCCAAACACCGATTACGAAGGCATGAACCTCGAAGAGATCGGTGACGAGATGGGTTGCGAACCCGCCGAAGCGGCGCTCCGCTTATACGAGCAATCGGACGGTTCTTACGTCCTACGCTCAATGGAGGAATCGGATGTCGAAGCGATCGCTCAATGGCGGTTAATGACTGTCTGTTCGGACGGTAGCTCGCTTCGCACCACTGGACCGCTTTCAAGCGGCAAACCGCACCCTCGCAGCTACGCGACCAACTCTCGCCATCTGGAGACGTTCGTCAAGGAACGCAAGTTGATGTCGTTCGAAGAGGCCATATACAAGATGACCGCTCTGGGCGCCGAGAGATTGAAACTGAAACGACGCGGTCGAATCGCACGCGGCATGTATGCCGATGTGAACGTTTTTGCCCTCGACAACATCAGGCAGAACAACTCGTTTATCGATCCTCATCAATACTCGACCGGCATGGATCATGTGATCGTGAACGGTGTTCAAGCAATCGCGGATGGCAAGGTCACTGGTGCAACACCCGGCAAGGTGATCCGCGATTTCGAAGGTTAGAGAGTTCTGACCCATGAATCGTCGAGCAAACGAGGTGTGATATGACTTGGGATCTTGTAATCAAAAACGGCACGGTGATCGATCCGTGCCAGCGTCTCCATGCCCAGCGAGACATCGCGATCGCTGGCGGCAAAATACGTGCCGTCGAGGAGTACATCAGCGACGGCGACACTCACGATGTCTTGGAAGCCGACGGACTCTTAGTGACCCCGGGATTGATTGATCTCCACGTTCACGTCTGGTGGGGTGTCGCGCATCTAGCCGTAGAAGCAGACCCTTCGTGCCTGTACCGGGGCGTCACGACTGCCATCGACGCTGGCTCGGCTGGCGCCAACACTATCGCTGGTTTTCACCGGTACGTCATGCAGAAAGCGGACACTCGAGTTCTTGCATTTCTGCATATCTCGGGAATGGGACAGCTCGACAACGAGATCGGCGAACTCGAGGATGTTCGGTGGGCCCGAGTTGAAAAGGCGGTTGAGGCGGCGAGGATGTTCCCAGAGGTCATCGTAGGTATTAAAGTCAGACTGTCCGAGGCGATACTAGGCAACAACGACCTGGTAGCGATGGAACGCTCTCTTGAAGCATCGCGTCAGCTTGACAAACCTCTGATGATCCACATCGGCGGCACCGTAAATCCCGTCGAGCGGTACCTTGAGCAGTTGAGGCCGGGTGACATTGTCACTCATAGCTTTACCGGCAATCCACCCGGAATTGTCGACAACACCGGTAGAGTCATCGACGCGGCACGAGACGCGATGAGTCGTGGCGTCAACTTCGATGTCGGACACGGTGCCGGTTCATTCTCATTCGATGTCGCCGAGAAGTGCGCGGCGGATGGTTTCGGCCCAGGCACGGTAAGCTCAGATGTCCACCGTTACAACATCCGGGGGCCTGTCTATGATCTCTTGACCACCTTGTCGAAATACCTCTACTTGGGTTTCTCTTTGGAAGAGGTGATCACCTTCGCAACTCAACGTCCTGCGGCGGCCATTTCAATGACCGACACAATTGGTTCGCTCCGGGTTGGGGCCGATGCAGACATCTCGATTATTCGACTCATCGAAGGCGATTTCGAGTTGACCGACGCCAAAGGCGCCACTAGGCAAGGAAAGCAACTTCTGTTACCCGTCGAGACTATCCGTAACGGACACAGGTACCCTCCACATCATTCTGCTCATCCTCATTTGGTAGGTCACCATCACGGTCACTGAATCAGTAGCAACGGATCACGAGCAGTGGCCCGTTTTACGCGTCGAAGGTGTTTATAAGCGATACGGCGCGGCGACGGTCCTTGACGGTATTGACCTCGAGGTTCACGCGGGCGAGGTCGTTGCAATCCAAGGGCCTAACGGTTCGGGAAAATCCACGCTGCTCCGTATCGCTGCTACGCTGACCAGCCCCTCATCCGGTGACATATCGGTCAATGGCGTCGACGCGCTCAAAAACGCGGCCGATTCGCGAAGACACATCGGATCAGTGATGCATGCGCCGATGCTCTACTCAGACCTCACAATCCGGGAAAACCTCTCGCTATTCGCCAAGTTGTGCCAACTTGAGGATCATGAAGAGCGAGTCGAACGCGTCACTTCACGGTTGCAACTCAATGCTCGGATGGATGAGCGCGTGCGCAGACTGTCGCACGGTTACCGAAAAAGAGTGTCAATAGCCAGGTCGATTATCCACACTCCCGCACTCCTGTTGCTGGACGAACCTGAAACCGGACTCGACGAATCTTCCATGCATGTTCTCGCTGAGGTCATTGAGGACTGGCGAGTGAATCAACGAGCCGTACTGATCGCGACGCACAGTTCCGATTTCGTCGCTGGGGTCGCGGAAACCGTATTTACGATGAACTCCGGCCAATTGGAAAACGCGTAGACGAATTGATGATCGATTGACCGCCGCTCTGTCGATAATCTGGGCGCTCACGCTCAAAGAGTTACGTATCGAAGCGCGCAATCGCGACGTTGCGGTCGCGATCGTGATGTTCGCTTCCCTCGTCATCGCGATATTCGCGATCGCGATCGAACCCACCGCGCGGAAGGCAGTCGAGACGGGTCCGGGGGTACTTTGGGCTGCAATCACGTTTGCGGGCGTAGTGGGATTGACGCGATCAACATCTCACGAACTGGAGAACGACGCGGTGGGTGCGTTGATGATGGCGCCCATATCTCGCGATCTCGTGTTCATCGGAAAGTGGTTGGGCACATTTGTCTTCTTGGCCATTGCGACATCGATCGTGTTCGTGGTTTTCACGTTCATGTTTAACCTTCCGGTGTTTCGAGCCGAGATCATGCTTGTCGCATTGCTGGCAACTTTCGGTTTCTCCGCAGTTGGAACGCTCTTCTCGAGTCTGACGTACCGCGTCAGAGCGCGCGAGGTATTGCTACCCATGTTGTTCTTGCCCACGGTCGCGCCCTTGCTATTCGCGGCCATTCAGGTCACATCTGCGGCGGCGACCGATGAAGCTTGGTCAGCTTCATTGCCCTGGATACAACTCGCAATCGTTTACGACGTTGTATTCATCACGGCGTCTGCGCTCCTGTTCGGTTTCGTTCTCGATGATTGAACCCTGCCTTGACCTTGTTGACACTATGAATCCTTACCTCGTGGCAATACAATTGATGGTTGCGACGACGCGGCAAATATCGCCAACTCTTACCGTCTATTCCTGATGGGATTTCCCAAGATCAACGCACAAACAGTGTTGCACGTCGCGACCTTGGTTACCGTGGGTTTCGCTCTTTGGATGATGTTTGTGTGGGTTCCCACAGACATCAACCAAGGCGTCGTGCAGCGGATCCTTTACATCCACGTCCCGACCGCGTGGGTCAGCATGGTTGCAATCGTAGGTGTCGCGGTTGCGAGCGTCCTATATTTGGTGACGAAGAACGAGAAGTGGGACCGATTGGCAGTCTCGATGGCGGAGGTAGGCGTGATGTTCGGTGCGATCATGCTGATATCCGGCATGGTCTGGGCGAAACCGGTTTGGGAAGTCTGGTGGACTGGAGAAGCCAAACTCACGACGGCGTTGATCCTTTTCTTCATCTACGTCGCCTATCTGATGTTCAGGGCCTATTTCCCGCCCGGCGACCAAAGGATGCGGCTATCAGCGATCATCGCCGTCATCGGAGCGATCGATACGCCGATCATCTACTACGCATCCGTGTTGTGGCAAGAAGCACACCCGCCGCTGGTGGTTGGACCAATCGCCGAAGAAGAGAACTTGATTGCGGCCGAGATTGGCCTCACGCTACTGGTCAGCGTGGTCGCTTTCACCTTCCTGTTTTTCTCACTGCTGGTTGCGCGGCTCGGACTTGCGAGGATGGAAAGCGAATACGAAGTCCTTAAGTTTCAAGCCTCAAGATCCACTGCGAGCGCTGGTTCATGAAAATTAACTCAATTGCGACATTGGCATTGCCGATCGTCTTGGCGCTGACTTTGGGGTTGTCAAGCTTTGTATCAGCTCAATCTCCGGGGATTGTCACAGGCGTGGTCACCGACGTAGAAACCTCGGACGAAAGCGCGTTGACTGGGTTTTCGATATTGAGTGGCGATGGGAGTGTCCAACAGTTCACGGTCTCGTCTTCGACATCGTTCGGATTAGAAAATCGTGTAGGCGAGCGGTGGGTATCCGATTTGGGGAATGATCCAAGTGAAGCAGCGACAAGATTAAGAGATCAACAGAACCGGCTCGCCCAGATCTCTGTCCAATCAGACGGCGGTGGCGTCGCCACTTCGATTGTGCAAGCCGAATCCAAAGACGTGTCATCAAATCTGGGTTACTTGTTCGCTGTCGTCGCGATTGCATGGGTCGGGATAGCCGCATACGTCGTATATCTCGGCGTACGTCAGCGAACTCTCGCATTCGAATTAGACCGGTTGCGCGGCGACAATGAAGACAATCAATCCTGATGGCCGCTTCCGAACATCAAAACGTCGAACGTTCATCATCGCCTTCGACCAGCCAAGCTAAATCGACAGTACTTTTGAGCGGCAAGGCGCGGATCGCCGCGGTCGCTGTCCTGTTTTTAGTGGGCATCGTTTACCTCGCCATAATCGCATTCAACGAAGCGACGGTCGAGTTTCTCAGTGTCGAGGACGCGGTCAATATTCGAGCCCAAAACGAAGGCGATACCGTCGGCGTGTTGGGCAAGCTGGTTCCGGGTTCGTACATCAAGTCGCCGGATGGTGTAACCGCCAATTTCCGTCTCAAAGACGAACACGGCTCGGTCGAACTGCCTGTCGTCTACGCTGGCGAAGTCGGTCAAGTCTTCTTCAACGACCATTCCGAGATCATCCTGAACGGCACGATGGGTTCAGACGGCGTGCTACAAGCGGAAATGTTGACCGTCAGGTGTCCATCTAAGTATCTGACCGAACAGGAACAGATGGAATTGGATGGTCAACTCGAACCTCCGCCCTATCAACCCGATTATTTCGACGCGGAGCCCGACGCTTAACCTGCTGCCTTACGTCGTCAAACCCGCATTCGGAGTCGTCGCAATTGAGGATTGAGCACCCCGATCGCGCACGTAACAACGACGACGAATGCGCATCCGATGATCAGCGAAGTCGACGGGCCCAGTCCGTTCGCCATCGCGCCGAATACGAATCCTCCGGCAGGGAATCCTCCCCAAGCCAGTTCGTATACGCCAGCCAATCGCCCTCTCACATTGTCAGTAATCGCCATCTGGAGTGCGATCGAACCCAGTCCGATGTGGATCGCGTTAATCAGTCCGAACAGGAATGCGAATGTATAGCCAAAATACAAGCTGGCAAAAACTGCGAATGCGATAGCGCTGGCCGCTGTAAACAAGTTGGATGTCAACAACGCGATCCCGGTACGTCTAAACCCGCCGCTCAAACCCAGGTACAGCCCGCCAACGAACGCCCCTATTCCGACGGATGCGAATAGTTGGCTGTACTCACCAGCCCCGACGTTGTAAACCTCTCGTGATATCGGGGTCAGCAGGTAGATGAAACCACCCATCAACAACGCGTTCACAAAGGTGAACGTCAGGTTGCCTGTAAGGATCGCGTTCCTTCGTACAACGCCTGTGATTTCGACGATGTCGTGCCAAATCGGTTGATGGGCGATTGGGATCGCAGTTGCGATGGGACGGTACAACGCAACTATGACGAAATTCACGCTCATGGCGATGAATATGACGATATATGTCCACTCATAACCCCATACATTAACGATCAGGCCCCACAAGAGAGGGGCGAGCACGCGACCGAGATTGAAGAACGAGTTGTCGAAAAAGACAGCTCTAGGCAAGATGTTCCGGGGCACCATGTTCGGAAGCAACGAAAACCGCGCCGTCCAATCCAGGGCAAGCGCTGATCCCTGTATCCCCCCGGCAACTTGAATGTGCCACGGTTCGACCCTGTCGGTAATGAGGAGCAAACCTATTGACAGCATTGAAAACGCAGTCATCACGGACCCGCACATCAATAGCGTTTTTCGACTGAAACGATCAGCCAAAATCCCACTGACGACCGATGTGGTGATCGAAGCCGTAACAACTGCCGCGCCTAGGATTGCCAGTTGGAGACTCGATCGTGTAATGTCAAAAATCACATAGGTCTGGGTGACCGTGACCATCTGATTTCCGATGCCCCAAACGACGGTCCCGACAAGGAATTTGCGGAGTTCGATGGACGACAGCGTTCGACTTAGGCGTGCAGCTTCTAGCCTTGCCTTATTGGGCCGTTTTCTGCGGATTTCTGTGCTGTCGGACGCCAAACTCTGTTTACCAACCGGTGCTAAAATCCAGACTCAATCGACATGAGCGCCAGTCCAGACATTATCAACATCGCCTACGCATCGCTGGTTGCGTTCTTGCTCGGTGCGATACCGGCTGCGTATCTGGCAGCGCGTTTTCACGGGATCAACATCTTTAACGTCGGGTCGCGCCAAGCCGGTGCGACCAACGTTTGGAAAAACGTCAACCGCAAGACTGGGTTCGTGGTTTTCCTCATTGATGTAGCAAAAGGTGTCATAACGATTCAGATGTCTCGCTACATTTTCGAACTCACCGGACTATGGCTGCTGCTACCTTCGATTGCGGTGATTCTTGGTCACTGGTTCTCACCGATGACCAAATTCAAGGGCGGTGATGGCGTCGCTAGCTTGGGTGGACTTGTGGTCGGGATGTTCCAATGGGCAGCGCTCCCGGCGAGCATGATAGCGATCATGTTCGGCCTCCCGCCTCTTCGCTACAAATTCGCACACCCTTCGCTGCAAGCCGGGGTCACTGGTTGGGGAGTATTGTTGCTGACTATCGCCATAATGGGTCCCGCAGAAAAGCGGCTTGAACACCTGTTACTGTACGCGGGAATTTCGTGCCTCGCCCTCGCTGTGCTGTTCAAAAGCGTACGGTTCCATAAACGAAACGCCGGTTTATTCAGCGATGAGGAAGAACTGGACAACTCCGAACTCGAAGAACGCCGTCCCGCTGAGTCCGAAGGCTAAACTGCCGGCAGAATCAAATCGTCGTCCACCGATTGTTGCCAGATCCTAATCCGTGCCGTCATGTCGCGCACGCGATCTCGACATTCTGGATCATCGAACCGGTTGCGCATTTCATGCGGATCCGCGGTCAAATCGTAGAGCTCGCATTGATCACCCGGGCTTAGATTGAGTTTCCAGCGGTCAGAGGTCACAACCGAACGCCAAGAAACCTGCGACATTCGCTCTATGTCGTCGTCTCCCAGTGGGACCGTCGGCGAATGCTCGTACCACTGCATGAAAACGTCGTCGCACAACTCTGCCCGGCCTTCGAGCACGTCGGTGCGGCTAGTGCCTTGAAGATGCGCAGGCATTTCTGACGACTTAGTCCCCATCAACTCCAACAGCGTTGGAACTATGTCTACGTGGCCAATGCTCCCTCTGATGCGCTTTTGAGAATGGTTCAGCCACGGCACGCGCATCAGAAGTGGAACGCCCGCGATCTCCTCGTAAAACGCCCGTTTCGTGCCCAACATGCCGCGGTCGCCGACGCCATCGCCGTGGTCGCTGGTGAACACGACGATCGTTCTATCGGCTTGGCCGCTCTCTTCAAGGGCATCAAGCACTTTCCCAACGCCTCGATCCATCAAAGTCACCAGGCCCAAGTATCTAGCCCGAAGCGCTCGCCAGTCGCTCTCAGTTGCGAGCGGACGTGACTCCGCGCCGACATCCAGAGATGGTGAAGACTCATCGCTGACTCGGAAGCGGTCGCTGGCATGTCCGTTCAGATGATGTGCCGCCCTCCGACGGTGCCATAAAGGCGTGTTCTGATCCGGCATCCTAAGGAAATTCGGTCCAACCGGGACATCGTCCGGATCGTACATGTCGTTGAATGGACCGTTGTACGGAGGATGCGGCTCGAAGAACATCGCGCACATCAACCACGGTTCAGCAGTGTTCCGCCGGATGAAATCAGCGACATTGTCGCCGAGGAAGGTGGACATCGTGTGCTCTTCCGGCAACATGCTCCGCTGCTGCTGCGAGAACGCGTAACCGCCGTCTGTACGCTCGTGTGGCACGTAACCGCGCGCACTCAAAAACTCGAAATACTCTGAGTGCCGAAACCGATCTTCGCGGCGAGTGTGCGTGGGGTTAGATTCATGTTCGTCTTCGGTCGCAACCCAATCGTCAAAACCGTGTTGAGGGACGAGATCGTTTCCAAGGTGCCACTTGCCGAACTTCGCCGTGCGATATTCCACGGGTGCAAGTTCGGCGATCGAAGGAGAACTCTCTGGCAGCGGCACGCTGTTTTTGATCACACCAGCGGTGTGCGGGTACAAGCCGGTTAGCAGTGAAGCGCGCGCGGGCGAACAGACCGCCACGGTGACGTAGCAGTTTTCGAATACGAAACTCTCGTCAGCGAGCGCGTTGACGTTCGGAGATTGAACGAAATCGTTCCCGTAACACGCCATCGTATCGCGCCGTTGCTGATCCGTGCAGATCAGCAAAACGTTGGGGCGATCTGGCATCGTCTTGGCTACGGCGGATTCGAAGATTACTCTTGGCTACACTCACCTCGCGATTCGCAAGTTAAAGAGCGTAGGTAGCGAGGAGGTCCGACGGAGATCGCGCTGGGTGCGCGTCCGCGATTTCGTCGACGCGATCCTGGAGAGTTGGTCGATCTTCTTTGTAGATGAGACCCAGCGGTATCCCTGGCTGGTCCAAAACATCTTCGGCGGATTGCCTACTCGTGGGGTCGTGATCTTCCGGGATTTCCCATGCTATTCCCGGTATGCCTTTACGCCGATTTCCCTTGAGGATGTCGTACGTGTCGTTGTAAGTTGTGCAAGGCGATTGCACATGTACGATCGAGAACCCTTTGTGGTTCATCGCGTCCTGAATGAAATTGGCGAGATCACGCGGTTTGCTCGAGTAGTGAGACGCGATGTACGAGACACCGATCGTCATGTAGTACTTCAACGGCATCATCTGAGCCTCGATTTTGCCGTAAGGCGTCGAACTTGTCGTCATCCCCATTTCAGTAGTTGGAGACGATTGCCCTTTGGTCAGGCCGTAGACGCCGTTATCCATCACCACGCACGTGACATCGACGTTGCGCGCGGCGGCGGGTCCGATGTGTTCGCCACCGATCGCCAAGAAATCACCATCACCAGCGACGACGACTGTCTGCAAATCAGGCCTGCCCATTTTCACGCCGAAGGACAACGGGAGGGTGCGTCCGTGAATTCCATGCAGTCCGAAAGGTTGGTCACCTTCCATCAGATGGACCATGTTGCCGGAGCAACCGATTCCGGCGACAATGACATAGTTGGACTGCGGTATTTCGTGTTCGGCCACGTGCCTTTCGAGGGCCCACTCGATAGCCCGTCGGACTCCAAAGTCGCCGCACCCCGGGCACCAAACGAAGTCGTATTCCGGGTTCCGCTTGCTCACGCTAGAACCATTCCTTTCTCTGCACGCAGTTCTGCGACACGCGCCGCAATCCGATCTACCAGCGTCGCCGGTTTGAATGGTAGTCCTGTGTACTGCGTTATCGATTCTGCTCGGTAACCATGTTGTCGAAGCACGGCCGACCACTGACCCATGAAATTGAGTTCAGGGACGATCACCAAGTTTGCTCTTGAGAGCGCTTCTTTCATTTCATCCGGTAACGGATTCAACGCCATCGAATAGAGCCATCCGACATCAACACCATCCGCTTTCAGGCGTTCGTACGCCTCACGCGCCGGGCCTTTGGATGATCCCCAAGACATGATCATCGCCGTGGCACCCTCGTCTTCGATTTCGAAGTGAGCGTCGTTGAGTAGCTCAAGCTTCTTGAACCTGCGTTCGGTGAGTCGGACGTGATGGCGAGGCAGATGCGTCGTGTCGCCAATCTCATCGTGCTCAGAGCCATTGGCTACATACGCGCCGGGACCGCCCGGGATCGGCATCGGCGATAGTCCGTTTTCACCCCACGATTCATACCGCGCGTAGCCATTGCTTCCGTTGTACACCGACCTGCGTTCGACGCTCACCGCACTCAAATCGGGCTTCTGTATGTTCTCGCCCTTTTCCGCCTGACCGAACTCGCTCATCACGATCACTGGTCCCTGATATCGTTCGGCCCAATTGACTCCGAGTGCGCCAGCATCGAAACATTCCTCGACCGAACCAGGCGCCAACACCGGTATGCTCACATCGCCGTGGCCGGGATGAAGACACGTCATCAGGTCGCTTTGCTCAGACTTCGTCGGCAATCCAGTTGAAGGGCCGCCGCGTTGAACGTCAACAACTACACAAGGTATCTCTGCCATCCACGCCAATCCAATCCCCTCACCCATCAGCGAAAGGCCAGGACCTGCCGTCGCTGTCATCGATTTCTTCCCGGCATAGCCCGCGCCCACTA
The DNA here is from genome assembly GCA_965203505.1 of Dehalococcoidia bacterium. GTDB lineage: Bacteria > Chloroflexota > Dehalococcoidia > Lucifugimonadales > Lucifugimonadaceae > Bin127. The sequence goes on along the minus strand of OZ241880.1, from coordinate 1,459,659 downwards.
TTGCGCTGATCGCCTCGATCTCCGAAGAAACTTGGTGCGCGAAACGCCCCTTTCCTACGAGGTTCTGCTCCATCCAAACCAAAATGGTGGTTGCCGGCGAGATTGGATATCCGACATAAAAATCCACGCCCGCGGTGACCGCTCCCAGAGCGAGCGCGGCGTTGCCTGTAATCATTATCTGGTCGTAGTCGGGTGGCACCGGGGGTGCCAAAGTGCCGACCGAAAATCCGCTGCTCTCAGCGACATCGACACCCAATCGGATCGCTACCTTGTTCGATTCGATGATCTCCTCGTCGCCTGGTCTTCCTCTTGTGAATCGAGCGGTAATGAACGCATCAATCTCTTCGAGCGAGAATCCGATCAGGTCAGCGACCGCGCCTATCGTAACCATGTTGGCGGCCCGCGTGTTGCCCGTGGATTTTGCCAATTCGTCGGCGTCGATGCCGAAATATTGACCACCACCCGGCAATTGGAATTCGCCAGAGTTGTAAATCGCGACACCGTTGTCTGATAAATCCTCACGGTGAGCGTTGTACGCGTACTCATCCAACGCCACCAAAACGTCAACATCATCGCCTGAACTTAGCACCGGGGTCGTCGAGATCCGGACTTGAGATGAAGCAGGACCGCCCATGATCTGCGACGGAAAGGTAGAAAAGGTAGAAACGAAATACCCGGCGTTTGCCGCCGCTCTAGCCATAGCGTCGGCGGAAGTGACTAGACCCTGACCGCCTTCACCAGCGAATCGAATCACGAAGTCCTGGCTTTGATTTTCCGACATGTTCAGTGGATGTTCTCTTTCCCGAATACAGCTTTGATGGAACCGCGCCTTAACATCGGTGTTATGCCCCGAATTCGTCACGCCCCTTATCGTAATGATATTCGCAAGTGTTTGCCACGTCGTACATCATTTGCGCCTGAAAATCACGTGTCGTTTACAATCGCCTGCCAGAGTAGCGTCTACGTGAAATGAACATCCTAAAGCCACGAGCGATGAAAACGATATCTCGCTGGTCTGCTGGCGGCGTAGTTGCGCGCACGATCGAAGACGATCAAGTACAGATCGCGCTCGTCGGCAGATTGGGCGAGAATCTTTGGGCTTTGCCAAAAGGCACGCCCGACTACGACGAGACAGTCGAACAGACTGCCATTCGCGAAGTCCAGGAAGAAACTGGCCTCGACGTCAAACTGGTTTCGACTGTCGATACGACCCGGTACTCCTTCGTGCGATCAAAATCGAGTCGTTTCATCAGCGAGCGAGACAACCCGCGCGCAAACGTCAAAGTCAACAAAACCGTCTATTGGTATTTGATGGAGGCAAACGGCGGCTGTTTCGACGACCATGATCACGAATACGACATCGCTCGCTGGTTCGATCTCGAAAAGGCTCTACGCAAGCTGACGCACTACAGCGAAGCCAAGGTCGCAAAATCCGCAGCGCGGATATTTCGCAAGTACAACGCTGCTAGTGACAACATTCGGCTCAAAGGGCAGATTGCAACATTGCGATCTAAACGTATGTCGGACGCTTGGAACGACTTCGTTTGGCGGACCGATCCAGAACTCTCGAAACTCGACGCTGCCGAACCGCTCGGCCTATCGTTCGTCGACTTTGAACGCTTCTATCACGAGGATTTGAAAAAGACCAATCGTGGTTCACTGCGGTTTGCCATCGAGGACGAGAACGGAAACCACATCGGCAACTGCATGTGCTACGACTACAACCGGAAACGCATGCAGGCCGAATTCGGGATCATGATCGGCGATCCTGAATACTGGGGGCGAGGTTACGGTTCCGACGCAACACAGATCTTGCTCGCACACGTATTCGCCAACACCGAAATTCGGCGGCTCTATCTCCACACATTGACAAGCAACCATCGTGCGCAACGCTCCTTCATCAATGCAGGTTTCAGACCTTACGACCATATTTGGCGCGACGGTCAAAGTTTCGTCCAGATGGAGATTCTCGCTCACGAATGGGTCAATCAGAACGGTCGCAACTCGGCAGCAGGTAGTATTCAGGCATCGACTCGTCCAACTTAAGCAGGGAGGTAACACGGAAGATATGGCTAAGCTCCTATTGATCACCGGCGGCAGGCATCCGTACGAAGAGACGACGCCGGTGATGACCGAATTTCTCACGCAAGCCGGACACGACCTAGTTGTTTCGGAACGCGCCTCCGAGCTAGAAGGCGACCTCGCTGGATATGATGCCATCGTCCTGAACACCTTGCGTCTTCCCGACACCGACAACGATCTCAACGATGCGCAACGATCGGGCTTTCGGGACTACGTCGCAAGTGGTGGCGGCTTGGTGTCAGTGCACATCTCGCCTGCATCTGCGCCGGATTGGTCTGAAATGAAAAAGATCACCGGCGGCGGATGGGTATACGGCGAAAGTTGGCACCCACCTTTCGGTTGGTTCCAAGTTAATTTCAGTAACCCGGAACATCCGCTAGCGCAAGATGTCTCACCCTTCTGGACCTACGACGAGTGTTATTGCGGACTCGACATCCAGCCGGGCATCGATGTCTTCATGTACGGCGTCGTCGAGGACGAGGATGTGCCGCTGGGTTGGTCGTTCGCTTACGGCGATGGAAAGGTAGCCAACATCGCGCTCGGTCACGCAGGTTCCAGTCAAGAGCACCCGCAGTTCCAGCAGCTGATCCTCAACAGCGTCGACTACGTCTGCTGAAGCCCCCTAATCTCGGTCTTTTGAATGAGTCAATCCTGCTTCGGAGCAGGATTGATCAAATCCATACCAATCGTTTCAGGAACCACCGCGCCCAGCTCTTCTACTGTCCACCGACCATCTTTGTAGATGGATCGGTGTGAAACCGGGTGGTTCATGAGACTGACGCGGTTACCGGTGCAGTGGAAGATGTTTCCTGAGACACCTTCGGCGGCGTCCGTGCACAGCCACACCACCATCGGCGCGACCTGGTCGGGTTCGGAGGTTAGAATGCCTTCCTCTGGCGGCGGGAACGGCCCCGCTCTCATCGCGCGTGTGCTGTCCGGCACGCTGTCGGTCATCCTCGTGCTCGCTCCCGGCGAGATGATGTTCGCAGTTACGTTGTAGCGAGCAAGTTCCTTCGCGACGACACGAGTAAACCCCGCGATCGCGTCTTTCGCCGCGCCGTAGTTCGATTGGCCGCCCTGTCCGTACAAACCAGACACCGATGAGAAAGTGACGATTCGACCGCTCTTCTGGCTTCTGAATATCTCAGACGCCGGACGGACCACCGAATAGGTCCCTTTCAGATGTACCGCTATCACATCATCCCACTCAGCCTCGGTCATGTTGAAGATCATGCGGTCCCGCAGGATGCCAGCAGGTGTGATAACGATGTCGAGGCGACCGAATTCGTCAAGTGCCTGCTGAACGATATTGGCGCCGCCTTCCGCAGTCGCTACGGAGTGGTAGGAGGCCACAGCGCGCCCGCCCAACTCGCTGATCTCCTCAACAACCTGTGCCGCGGGTGTCGCGTCTTCACCTTGACCGTCTAACGCCGCGCCTACGTCATTCACGACAACCGATGCACCTTCGCGGGCAAGTAACTTTGCGACACCACGCCCAATCCCACGTCCTGATCCAGTGACCACGGCGACTTTCCCATCGAGTCGTTTGCCGGTGGCCGACTTCATAACTGCTGGCGCAGCAGCACCTGATCCCGGGTTGATCTGAGCGAATTCGCTTCCGCCGGTAATGCTCTGCGAACCCTCCAGAAGTACCTTCGGAGCCAAAACGTCGAGTTCATCGAGTTTCCAAGACCCAGATGGGGATGACGAAAAAATCGTGTTCACACGACGAGGCAATGAGAGGTGCGTGACGTTGCCACCATAGACCAAGAAGACTTGACCGTTGATCTGGGCGGCACCGTCAGTAGCAAGATACGCCACGAATGGCGCCACGTCACGAGGCTCCCATGATGGCTCATCCGGCTGTGGAAGAGCTCCGCGCTCGACCATCATCTCTTGGATGTTGCCGGGTATAGATGCGATCATGCGCGTCTCGGCGCGCGGGGCGATGCTGTTTGCCGTGACGCCATACTTGCCTAAGTCTTTGGCGAGAACTTTCGTAAATCCAGCGATACCGCTCTTTGCCGCGCCGTAGTTCGACTGACCGATCGATCCAACTAGACCCGAACCGGAAGAAAAAGTGACTATTCGACCGCCACGCTGTTGTCGAAAGATTGGTGCAGCATGCCGTACGACGGTGAACGTGCCTTTGAGGTGCACTGATATTACGTCGTCCCACTCTTCTTCGGTCATGTTGTAAAGCATCCTGTCACGCAGAATGCCGGCCACGGTGACGACGATATCGATTCCTCCGAACTCGTCGACGGCTGTTTCGATAATTCTTTGGCCGCCTTCCCAAGTAGTCACCGATTCGGTTGACGCGACGGCATTGCCACCGGCCGCGACTATCCCATCGACGACTTCCTGCGCTATTGATGTCGAACCGCCCGTACCGTCCAGTTCGGCACCAATGTCGTTCACCACGACGCTGGCGCCGTTCGCGGCGAGTTCTTCCGCGACACCGCGACCGATACCTCGGCCAGCTCCAGTTACTACTGCGACTTTGCCTTCAAGCTGCAATGCTCTGCTCCTATGGATGTTGCTTCGTCATTCGCCGCGCGTTATTCGCCCCGCATTGGGAGCGCGACGGTCGCTTTCCCGGGTGTCGTGACCACGCCATCGGCATTCCGGAATTCAATGTCTAGATCGACAAGACCAATACCATCTTCAACCCGTTTATCTGTGATGATGCCAGCACATGTCACTTCACCAGCGTAGTCGATACCCCTATACGAGGTTTCGAGCCTCTTTACGGCGGCGATACCGCCAGACCAATCGGCCAACCACTGTGAGAGCACTGCTGACTTCAACGCTCCGTGGATGATGATGTCATCGTGTCCGGCACCTTGGGCATACGCAGTGTTGTAGTGGATCGGCGTATAGTCCTGTGATACTCCCGCATACTGAACGAGTTGCCTGGGCGTCACTACTCGAGCCACTGCTTCCGGACCATCTCCAATTTGGACATCCTCGAATTTGATCGTTGTCAATTGATCTAACCTCGTATCGTTTACAGACCAACTCGTTCGGTGATCACACGGTCCCCGTCGCGCGGCCGTAGGTGATGGTCGTCGATTCTTGAGTTGCTACCAGGTTGCCGTCGGCGTCAGTGTATGTGACCTCAGTGATTTTGAACAACATGGGGCCAAGTCGTCCACTCTTTTCGAAGATGTCAATCAGCTTTCGAACTGCGTTGATTTCATCCCCAGCAACCACCGGGCGCACGAAATTGAACTTGCTGCCACCGTCGAGTATGTCGTGGAACGGTTCAGGAAACGGAGGGTCGAACGGCGCGGTTATGAACGACCTGAGTATCAACGGATTCGCTTCGATTGGATCGGTCCCGCTGTCCGCGCTGGGATCGTTTTCTACGGGTGGCAGTTCGCCGTCTATCGCGGCGTTGAAGCGAGCGATTTCGCGGTGCGAAACTCTGTAGGTGACAGGTTTGGATTCTGCGCCGATGAAAGCGCGCATCTCATCTGTGATCACCGAGCCCATTTATCGCTCCAAATTCAATCCGTCAGCGCCGTTCAGGTGACGTTCGTACTGACTCTGAAAAAGTGTAACTAACGCCGACGATTCGACCTGCGACGTCCAACACGGTTCCCGGATCTCTTGGTTCTACGGACCGCTTCTTCCCTCAACTCCCTCGCGCTCTTCGTTCTCACTTGAGCGTCAGGTTTGCCCCACGCTCGATCGCGTACGAGCATCAGCACGACAACGGATGTCAACATAGTCGCCGCGGGCACGTAAAGGATGCCGATTTCTTGCGCGAACGCGACGATGAACACCCAAAGCAGGACCGCTCCAACGATCAGGTTGAGTTTGTGACGTCGTTCCGATTGACCGTTAGGCGGTACGGAAAGAATCGATCCGAGAGTGATCACTACCGGCATCAAAGCCAATAACAGGCCGGTCGGCCCATTAGAATCCGCGATCCCTACCCGTCGGATTTCGGCCACACCGTCGGCGTTGGTCGCGATGACCTCGAACGATGGCCACAATGCCAGATAAGCGAAGGCGGCAATGCTCAGCAACAGTGCGAAGACCGCAAAAACAAAGGTTCGATCCGGCAACCAAGAAAACACGACGGATTATCTAAATCTTCTCCAAACCGGCCATGCCGGCGAGCAAAGTCTTGATACCCTCTTTCGAGAACGCGACGGTCACGCGGACGTCGTCTTTGACCGGCCTTGAGTTCACCACGACTCCAGTCCCGAAAACGCTATGGTTCACCCGTTGTCCAGCTTTCAGTTGGAGTTCCAATGGCAGATCCTCGATACCGACTTCAGTGAATTTCTCGCGTTCGGCGCGTCGACGCATCGGCGTCAATCTGTCACGGCCAACCGCGACGCCCATACTCGAGGAAAACGCCACTGGTGGTGGGGCCGCGCGACCGGGTACCCGAGCATACTCCACTTCTTGCACATGCTCCTCAGGAATCTCTTTCAAGAATTGCGACGGCGTATTTTGACGCCGGTACAGGGAAGCAGATGTGTAAAGCGTCCACGTCACGTACAACTTCCGTTTTGCTCGCGTCATGCCGACGTACATCAGCCGCCTCTCCTCACCGCACGCCGCTTCGTAATCGTCCTGCGACTGAACGTTTAAAGCCATCGCGTGGGGCAGGAGGCCTTCGTTAACCCCTGCAATGAAGACGGTGTCGAACTCCAAGCCCTTAGCCTGGTGGAGCGTGATCAGCGTGATCGCTCCTACGGTGGTACTCGGCGCATGGACATTCGATGCGTCCGCACCGACACCCTCGTCCATCGAGTCAACGTTTGCAAACAACGAGGTGTGTTCAAGTAGGTCAGAGAGAGCTTGTCTCGGCGAGATGCCGTCTTCCGACACCGAATACTTCTCGGCCAAGGTCGATAACTCATCAATATTCTCGAGACGCTCTGCCCTAGTGGCTTCGTCTTTCTTTACCCAATCGATGTACCCGCTGCCTTTCAATGCATAGTCTAAGAGGTCGTGAGGGTAAACAGTTTCGGCGTTCGCAATGAGTGTCTTGATGAATTCTGAAAACGAACGAACCTTGTTCAGTGCCGCTCTACCTAGACCCAATTGATGAGATTCTGAGTGGTCGGCGGCCAGCAGTACAGCATCGAACATGGACACATTGTTGTAGAGGCTGAACTCCTCAATCTTTCGGAGCGTTGCTGGGCCGATGCCACGCGGTGGTACGTTGATGATGCGACGGAGCGACGTTTCATCCGATGGATTCACCACCAATCGCAGCAACGCGAGCGCGTCTTTGATCTCGCGCCTCTCGTAGAAACGCACACCGCCGATGAGACGGTACTGGACTCCACGTCGACTGCACTCCGTCTCGATCGCTCTTGATTGAGCGTTGGTCCGGTACAGCACCGCGACATCGTCGAGGTTTCCGGGCACTCCATTCTCAACCGACTCAGCCCTCGCCTGCTTTTGGATCGCGTCCAGAATTATCGACGCCTCGTGTTCTGGATGTTCCGTAACGCCGATCTCTACCGGTTCGCCCTGTTCATTGTTCGTGAACAACACCCGCTCAAGCGTACGACTGTTGTGAGATATCAGACCAGATGCGGCGGCGATTATCGTCTTCGTTGAACGATATGATTCGCTCAATTCGAACAACTTGCAACCCGGCAACACCTCCGCCAGCCGATCCATGTTTTCCGGCCTCGCGTTTCGCCAAGAATATATCGACTGGTCTGGGTCCCCGACAACGCAGATGTTTCGATACGCATCACCGAGTACACGGACCAGTTCGAACTGCAATGCATTGGTGTCCTGAAACTCATCGACCATGATGTGCTGGTACCGGTTTTGCATCGCGGTTCGAATGTGCTCGTCCCCTACCAATATCCGGTACGGCTTCAGCAACAGATCGTCGAAATCTACCCCGTTCGACCGGTGCAGATTCGCCTCATATTGTTGGTAGACCTCGGCGTGGAGCTCATGCCGAAAGCCAGTTCCCAAACTCGCAAACTCTTCCGGCGTCTGATTGTTGTTCTTGGCTTTACCGATATCCGCGAGCACCTCGCCTACCTTCGCGTCGACATCCATATCAGCAAGAAGCAACTTCAACATGCGTTCTTGGTCGTCCCGATCAAAGATCGTGAAATCCCGTCCCAGATCAGCTGCGTCGTGATGAATCCTAAGAAATCTCGCTCCGAAGGAATGGAAAGTGCTTACGTTCGTCTCAGCGGCATTCGGCACGAAACGACTCGCCAAGGCGTCGCATCTTTGACGCAACTCGGCGGCCGCTTTGTTGGTAAACGTGACTCCTAACGCCCGCCACGGAGGCACACCGGTAGCGAGGATGTACGCCATCCGATGGGACATCACCCGCGTCTTGCCGCTACCTGGGCCGGCTACGATGATCAACGGCCCGTCGATGTAAGATGCGGCGGCGCGTTGAGCTTCGGAAAGGCCTTCGAGGATCGCTTCAGGGCTTGCGGCAGGATTCGTCATTCAAGGGTGTCAAAGTAGGGATTTACACACATGTATCATAACAAGGTTTCCTTGGCGGCGTTTTTGGAATAGACGATCCGAAACCCGTCGGATGCACGCTCGTGGAGGGTTTTCGTGTGAACCCAACGCTAGATTCGGCGTGCCAAACCCTCAAAATGTGTGAAACAAGACAAAGAGCCGGGAGCGTTTTTCCACTCCTGCCAACCGAGTGAGATAGCTTCCAGTTCGGGCCGAGTCGCGATACCGTATTCCAGCGCTTTAGTCGCGATGTCCGACTCCAATATGCGTTGCGACCACTGGTCGCCCCACCAAGTCTTGCCACCTTCTTCGAAAAACGTCCAAGTGCTTGTCGTGATGTGAATTCCGGTCAACTCCCCGGTATCCTCCATCCAACTGAGCATGTGCCGTCCCGCGCGCGGGTTGCCGCCGTTACGAACCGCTACGGCATCGTATACCCGTCGGAAATCATCAAGCGCTTGAGATTCCGGATGAGCTGCGAAGGTTCCCCAATCCACCTCCCGCACGCCCACGATGCCACCCGATTTGGCGAGTTTCGCGGCAGCCGTGAGCGCACCTACCGGATCCCCCAAATGTTGAAGTAACTGATGTGCATAGACCACGTCGAACTGACGCCGCTTGAGGTGCGAATTGTAAATGTTGTCAACCCGAAAATCCAAATTCGACAAGCCGTGCTCCGACAGCCTCTGGTCCCATTCCTGCTGCAATCCGTCTGAAATGTCGATCCCGAGCACTGATCCACGTTCACCGACTGCGTCCGCCAAGCCCAACGTGATCGTTCCAGGTCCGCAACCGACATCGAGCAGATTCATTCCGGGTTCAATGTACGGGAGCAAAAACGCGGCAGCATCATCTGCTGTTCGAGCCGAATGGGCCGACAAGACAGAACGGTGATGCCCGTGAAGATACGTCTCCCGCTGGATCGACATCAGAGGATGCGGACGTCACGCTCATCTACCGCGTCGGCGGTTTGGCAACGAGGTCCAACAGGGGATCGATTATCGAACGCTCGGCGAGCAACTGGCTGATCCTCGATAACTTCTGAGGGTGCGAAAATCCCGTGGGCGCCATCTCGTCGAGAGCGTCCATCGTCGCGTGAGTATCTCCGCCCACCATGATCAGCGGTATTCGTTTCGTCCGCGCCTCGTAAAACACATAGTCGATCGGCTTTTCGCCGCCCGTCAATACCATTGCACGGGTAGTTTCGCTTTGAAGCGCAGAAATCTGAACGTCCGGCCGACCTGCTCGAACGACCACGCAGGTGTTCTCCTGAGACCGGAAATAGAACGGTCCCCAATCGAGAACCAAGCCGCCGATCAGCACGTTATCGACCAACTCGGAGGTGGTATCGGTAGCGAATGCCAACTCACCCTCGAGATGACCTATGACCGAATCGACCGTGCTCGCCGCAAGTCGTCTGTCTTCGGGAATCCATCCTATGCAGTTAATGCCATCTTTGGACAACGACTCGACCATCCGGTCGGCGTCTACATCGCGGTAACGGACAACTTTGTTGAGGATTACGCCGGCTAACCGATCTCCCAAAGCCGTCGCCGCCTGGTTTACATCATCATCGAGCCCGGCTAACAGGATCACGTTCGCGTCGACTTCTTCTGCGACGTTGAAATCTGCCTCAGGATCTCCCGACGAACCCTCGATGATTGAAACCGTTGAAGATGACGGCTCGATTTGGCTGATCGCGACCTGTTCCACTCCGTCATCATCCGCAAAAAGGTCACCAGTATCAGCAGTTGACCTCACTGAGACGCCGTCGTACCGCAATCGCGAAATAATCGCCGCGGCGAGTGCCGATTTGCCTTTAGATTCGCTGACGGACGAGATGATTATCGACGGCATGTGGGGCGCTTTGGCGGTGTTGGAGGGTCGCTTGGCGACGGGGTTCAACCCAGAATTGGATTATACCAACGGCGCAACGATAAAATAGTGTTTACACCCCGTGCCGAGGTAGCTCAGCTGGTAGAGCAATGGACTGAAAATCCATGTGTCGGCGGTTCGAGTCCGCCCCTCGGCACCATTCCCTCCAACCCTTCAGTGGGACCTTTGCACAACCCCGCCATTCCGGCGAAAGCCGGAATCCATAAGGGCGGGGCAACGGGGTATGGCGCGCGAAACCGTTGGCAGCGATCCGCTCAAAGTGTTGCGCAAACGTCTCGTCGGTGGACGGGCACGCAACATCCGGAATTCGGATTGTCAGGATTTTCTCACGTGTTGGTGCCGAAGACGGGACTTCACCATTAACGTCGGCGGCGGCGAAGGAACTTCCCGTCAATCGTCTTGTTGTATTTCGGTAACCTGCCCGTCAAATGGCGGAACTCCCTGAGTAGCTGGGTTTCGCTACCAGACAAGGGCAGCATCCAGTCTCCGGGGCCCAGCTTCCCTGATTTTCGGTGTTCTCGCTCTCGTCGATGTACGTCAATCCTTCGAACCTGTTCACATTCCCGTACGCCCGCTTTTTCTCTTTTTTCTTCTGGCCATGTTGCCGATCCTTAAAACCACGTATACCGCGTATTCTCGCTATAAACACAGCAGAAATTCGAACCGGTCAAGCCGCGTAAAAAGCATAAGCGCCATCTCTGTTGACAGTCTAGTACCGCGCCCGGTACTATTGACGGCATGCAGGTGGAGGACAACAGGATCAGACTTTCTAAGATTGAGAGCGATGTCAGTGAGATCCGTAAGGATGTCACCGGAATCAAACGGGACATCACCGAGATCAAAACTCAGCAGGTTGAAACCAACAAATCTCTTAACAACTTGGAAGCTGGTCAGAAGACTATTCTCAGCGAGATACGAAAACTCAGCGACAATCAATCACGTGCTGGACGCGCAATCGTGGGTCGCCGAACTACTCGCTCTAGATAAACCTGCCATAGCGATATTCTTGACCTCAATCGCTCCGTTGGTGCCGAAGGTGGGAGTCGAACCCACACGGGCTAAAGCCCAAAGGTTTTTGAGACCTTCGCGTCTACCATTCCGCCACTTCGGCAAACCGATTCCTTAATTCTAAATCGGGCATTGCAGTCTCTAATCAAGACGCCTCCTCTTCGCCAAGTGCCTGTTCACACACGTCATGCACGTAGTAAGCTTGTGTCATTGAGTTAAAACTACGTTTTACAGAGGTTTACGCGGATGCCAGATCAACCTATCGTGAATCCTGAAATTGATAGGAGCGACGAACTTGCACTGCATCGACCTATCGTATTTCTCGACATCCAGACCACCGGCCCCGACCAGCGCACCGCACGCATCGTCAGACTGTCGACACTGAGGATTGAACCCGACGGTTCCGAAACTTTACGATCTCATATCGTTAATCCGATGTCGCCAATATCGCCAGGCGCAACCTCTTTTCATGGAATCGCCGACGAAGACGTCGCTGACGCCCAACCGTTCGCCGCGTACGCTGCGTCCTTGGCACAACACCTAGAAGGCTGCGATCTTGCGGGTTTCGGCATCCGCAGGTTTCACCTCAAAGTGTTGAGACGTGAATTCGAATACTCAGGGATCGATTTCAATCCCGACGAACACACGGTAGTCGACGCGATGGAGATTTACCACCGCTTGGAGCCAAGGGATTTCGAAGCCGCATATCGCCGATTCGTCGGCGGAGACGTATCGCGCCCGTTGGACGCTGAAACCTCCGTCAACGCCGCCAGGTTAATCATCGCCGGTCAGTTGCGACTGAATCCTGACTTACCGAGAGACCCCGCATCATTGGCGACTTGGACAGCGCAAACAGAAGATTCCAACTTCATCGACGATCAAGGAAGATTCACCCTTTCGGATTCAGGTGATCCAATAATCAACTTCGGCCGTTACAGGGGCCACACGCTATATGACATGAGCGAACTTCATCCGGACTATCTGCAATGGATCGCCAGCGACGACTCGTTCACGGAACAACAACGCCAAATCGCTGCCGACGCTGCCGAGGGAATCATGCCCGACGTCTAGAGACTGGCACCTAATGAACCGGGGATTGGCAACACGCACGATTGAACCGCGGTTGCCAATTGGGGGGATGGAGCGGAAGACGGGGTTCGAACCCGCGGCCTTCTCCTTGGCAAGGAGATGCTCTACCACTGAGCTACTTCCGCTCGTTAAGCATGATTATGCATCATGCCAAGAAATCGTGCACACAACCAAGAGCTCGAAAGCCCATTACCGCTTCGTGACTAATCCGACATCTTGACTAGAAGTTTGCCAAAGTTGGCTCCGTTCATCAAGCCGATAAACGCTCGCGGCGCCTGTTCGAACCCGTCCACAATGTCTTCTCTATATTTCAACGACCCGTCACGCACCCACGAAGCGAGTCGGGCGCGGCCAACATCATGATCAAGCTGGAAGTCGAAGACCAAAAACCCCTCTATCCGGGCCTGTTTGGTAATCAGAGTCCAGAGATTGCGCGGCCCCATTTCCGGCTCTTCCAAGTTGTATTGGGATATCTGTCCGCAAATGAGCACGCGGCCCCGGAACGCCAAGTTTTCGATCGCCGCATCGGTCACGAAACCGCCCACGTTGTCAAAATATATGTCGATACCGTCAGGTGCCAGTTCGGTCAAACGTGCGGACACATTCTCGGTCTTGTAGTTGATCGCCGCGTCAAACCCTAGTTCTTGGGTGCAATAGTTAGCCTTCTCCTCTGAACCCACCGTCCCGATCGCGCGGCATCCGTTCATCTTCGCGATCTGTCCTACGACAGCACCGACCGCACCCGAGGCTGCTGAAACCAGCACTGTCTCGCCGGGCCGCGGACGTCCTACAGCCAACAGGCCGTGATACGCCGTAAGGCCGGGCATGCCAATGACGCCGAGCGCCGTCGATATCGGCGCGACCTCAGGATCCACAATCCTTGCAGTATGTGCCGGTACGACCGAGTACTCCTGCCACCCGGTCTGGCACGCCACAATGTCTCCGACTGAAACATCATCGCTCTGAGAAGCGATGACTCGGCCGACACCCTCTCCTACAATCACATCGCCGATCCCAACCGGCACTGCATAAGATCTTCGATCACGTAGACGCCCACGCATGTACGGATCTAGCGAAAGATACAGGGTTCGAACGAGGATTTCACCGTGACGAGGATCGGCAACCTCGGTTTCCGTTATAGCGAAATCGCTTTCTTGCGGGTAACCGACTGGTCGGTTCGCCAACGTCCAGCTTCGATTGATGAGTTCGGGCATGAGATATTCCAGTTCGGGTGCTAAATGTTTGGGACGCCTAATGGCGCGACGAATCAGTCTTCCGATACTTCGTCATCCTCAGCAGACGATGGGGCTTCGCCGCGACGGCGCGCGCTTCGAGACGCCCAAAAATAGACTGGAGCCGCCAGCACGAAAAACACGACCAGCGCTGCAACTCCCGGAGCCCATCCTTCAACGCCTGAACCGTCCAATTGGTTGTCCAGCCATGTTTTGATACCGGCTCCAGCCAATCCCGCTACGGTAACGCCGAGAATGACGAAAACCCACTCTACGAATTCGTTCGGAATGTGCAGTTTATTCATGCGCGATCGCGTCTCCTATCGAATGATTCCCATGATAAAGCAATCCGAATCTTCCACTGCCGAAGCGCACAATTGGAACGTCCGATTCAAAGGTTGTATACTGCGCTAAGCGCATGAATCTCCGAACCTGTGACCATCCATGACGACGGCGACAGTTCCTAATCCAACAACCGCAACTACCTCAGACGAATCACAAGAAGTCGTCCTTCGCGTCGAAGACCTCCATGTCTACTACGAGACGATGGCGGGCGACGTCAAAGCGGTCAATGGCGTTTCCTTCGACCTCAAAGCTGGCGAACGACTCGCGCTAGTCGGAGAGTCAGGCAGTGGCAAGAGCACGATGGCCACTGCACTGATGCGGATGACTCGGCCGCCCGGGAAAATCGTATCGGGCAGCATCTATCTCGGCCCGAGAGACTTGCTTGAATTGAGCGAAGACGAGATGCGCCGGGCACGGTTGGCTGAGATCGCGCTCGTGCCGCAAGGTGCGATGAACTCGCTGAACCCGGTGGTGCGCATCGAGAAACAAATCATTGACGGAATCTTAGATCACGTCGTAGAGGAGTCCGCAACGTCGCGCAGCAATTCAACAGGATCGGCATTTGCCCAAGCCAATTCCGACGGATCTCTGATGAAGAAACCGACGCGAAGCGAGCTGCGCGAAAAAGTGGCGGATTTGATGACTAGCGTCGGATTATCGCCAGCCGTCGCAAGCATGTATCCGCACGAACTCAGCGGCGGTATGAAACAAAGAGCCGTCCTGGCCATCGCCACCTGTCTTTCGCCCAAAGTGATACTCGCAGACGAACCAACGAGCGCATTGGATGTTGTCGTTCAACGCCAGATCATGCAGACGCTAGGGCGACTTCAGTCTGGTATCGATGCCGCCGTCATCTTGGTCGGACACGACATGGGATTGGTGGCACAGTTCGCCAACACGATCGGCGTGATGTACGCCGGCAGGCTGGTTGAATTGGGGCCCGTGGACCAGATATTTGAGGACCCGCAACATCCGTACACGAAGCTGCTGATCGACAGCCTGCCCTCTTTCAGCCAGAAGAAGGAATTTGTCGGGATACCTGGCATGCCGCCGCGTCTACTGAATCTGCCAACCGGCTGCGCTTTCTATCCGCGCTGCCCTTCCGCCATGGATGTTTGCCGCGACACGGATCCGTTGGATATAGAAGTCAGACCGAACTGGCGAACGGCATGCCACCTGCATACTGAAGCGATATCGAATGGCTAACCTACTCGAACTGCAAAACGTTTCGAAGATCTTCGGCGGCGGGTTTTTCAATCGCTCGAACGTCACGATCGCCGTGCAGGACGTGTCTTTTGCGATCCCTGAAGACCGTCCGACTATAACCGCAATCGCAGGCGAAAGCGGTAGTGGCAAAACCACCTTGGCGAGATTGCTTCTGGGCGTCATTCCGCCGACTGTTGGGCAGGTGTTGTACCAAGGCGACGATGTGCAGAAGATGAGATCAAGAGATTGGTTGAATTTCAGGCGCGAGGTGCAGCCTATCTTCCAAGACCCGTTCGAGGCGTACAACCCCTTCTACACCGTAGACCATGTCCTACATCGTCCTATTCGCAACTTCAAATTAGCTGGCAACGCCCAAGAAAGAAGCGAACGCATTAACGAATCACTACGAATGGTGGGATTGCAACCCGACGAAACATTAGGGCGATATCCGCACCAGTTGAGTGGGGGGCAACGACAACGCGTCATGGTGGCGAGAGCACTGCTTTTGCGCCCCCGAATTATCTTGGCTGATGAACCCGTATCGATGGTCGACGCATCGCTACGCGCGACGATATTGCGCAGCATCCGCGACCTAAACCGAGATTTCGGGATTTCCGTCATATACATCACGCACGATCTGACCACTGCGTACCAGATGTGCGACAACATCATCGTCATGTATCGTGGCGCAGTTGCGGAAGCCGGCAGCGTTGAGGAAGTAATTCAGAACCCCAAACATCCTTACACGCAGCTGCTGATCGATTCAGTTCCTCAGCCAGATCCGAAAGCAGCGTGGGGCGAAGAAGACGACGAATCGGTGGAACGGGCGGACGAAAGCT
The DNA here is from genome assembly GCA_965203505.1 of Dehalococcoidia bacterium. GTDB lineage: Bacteria > Chloroflexota > Dehalococcoidia > Lucifugimonadales > Lucifugimonadaceae > Bin127. Next base: position 1,443,485 of record OZ241880.1, on the reverse strand, counting down.
CGTTAGTCACCGATCAATGCAAATTCGCACCGCGATGCAAATTCGCGATGGACGAATGCACAGCGTCTGCACCTCCGCTATACGCGCTCGGCCCTAACCAATTGGCAAGCTGCTTCCTATACAGCGATACGCCTGTCGCGGACGACCCTGACATCGGCAGGTCCTTCGAGTATCCGGTCTTCGAGACCGCTGAACCGACCAGTTGACCTCGCTCCGCAGCGTCATCCAGCGGGTTCAACTATCTCAACGGTCTGGTTAGGTTCGATGTCCTCGGCCACCTGTAACACTCCGCTCGGCCACTGAATTTCGATTCGGTCCACTTTCGTCGCGCTGCCCAACCCAAAGTGAGGGTCGATACAGTTCATGCTCAAGAACGATGAACTTCCCAACACGTCTTGAACCTGTGTCCTAGGCTCGCCGGATCCATCAACGTCTGCGATCACCTTGACCCTGGCACCGATTCCGTCCGCGTTGCTACCAGTGCCGTCTATGCTTTGTCGACCGGTCAATTTCAACGTGATCCAGTTGCCTTCGCTCGCATTACTCATCCACAGAAACAGAGGGCCGCGGAAGAAATCGATCGTCTTTTCCGCAATAAATACCGGACCGTTGCTGTTCGTCCCCAGAAGGTCTACGGTGCCATCACCATTTAAATCGCACTTTGCGAGCCCCTTGCCGTTTTCGTGGAACTTCCGATCCATCCGTTGACGGTCCCGGTCGAAATCAGCGCTGTTCGGATCGACCACGCCGTAATTGACACCTTGGATGTCCAGCAAACGAGATTCAACTGTGATGTCTTCGAAACTTCCCGCACCATCGCCGCGCAACATACGGCCCGAACCGGTGTACTTGAAGCCATTGGGACCTTCCCCACGACCGCCCATCGCGCCTAACCAATAAAGGTCTTGATCGCCGTCGTTCTCATAATCGAAGAACGCGGTTCCGAATCCGAAGTCGTAAGCCGCCAATCCCACCGGCTGTTCGACATCTTCCCAAACCGGGAGAATATTGTTCGGATCGAGAGATTCGGGCGGAAAAGCTTGGCTCGTAGCGACGCTAGTTTCGGGTGCAACGTTTTTGAAATCCCCGATCATCCCGACTTCGGCATCTTCCTTCACTCCGTCGTTGCGTAGCAAGAAGTGGTAACAGGTACCCCATCCCCAAGCGTGGCTGTAAGCACAGTCACCTGATGGCACCGGCGGGATGTCGTAGAGCAAGAAGTGATAACCAATGTTCGTGATGAAGATGTCCAGATCCGCATCCGAGTCATAGTCGCCCAAAGCAAAGCCCATCCAAGCCCCAACCGTATCAACGCCCATCTCCGATTCGATTGATTCAAATCGGACTCCACTTGCGTCAGTGTCGTTCCGATAGACCTTCAGCGTGTCACCATCGTCAGCCAACCAAAGATCTAAATCGCCATCCGAATCATGATCGAAGAACATAGACGCCAACGTTTGCCCTGTCGGGTCTCCGATTCGGTTTCCATTCGCATCCTGTAACGACGCATCGTAACCACGCACCATCTCACCCGTTTCCGGGTCCTCCCACAGCATCGGCACACCCCCTGGATCAAGCATTTTGATGGGAGGGCTTTTGAGACCAGCCGATTCCGTGACATCGTCAAAGGTCAGGTCACCGTTGTTCATGTAGAGGCGGTTGTAGTGCCCGTGGTGCCTAGGATCGTCGAACCGAATGAAGTCTTGGTCCAGACGGTTACCAACGAATACGTCAGTCCAGCCATCGTTGTTCACGTCGCCACACGCGATCGTGATCGCGGACTGCACGTTCACGTCGTCCCCGAACGCAGAATCCGTAATCTCCTCGAACCGCTTTCCCTCAACATTTCTGAGCAACCGATCCTTGATCGCGTTCGTCAGAGCCTCATTTCCTACTGCCGACCGATAATCCAGTTCATCTCCGATCAATCCATAACCAGCTACGTACAAGTCTTGATAGCCGTCGTTGTCGAAATCGCACGCGGCTACCGCGGTGCTATTGGCGAGCGAAAGATCGGCGCCAAGATCCTCACCAACTTCCGTAAATTCGTTGTTGCGATCATTGCGGAACAACAGATTTGGCCCGCCCGGCGATTCAGGAAACTCGGAGTCCGAGTTGGCTTGGGTGATGTAGATGTCGATGTCACCATCGCGATCAAAGTCGAAGAACGCGGAACCGGGGTGCCAGTTGTTAACGAATGCGTTCTTCCCTAGGGCGTCGCGCGCGATATTCGTGAACGGCATCACTGGGGCCATGCCAGATATTACGACAGGCTCGACCGATGGAGTGGCAGTGGGCGCGGGAGTGGTCGGCTCCGGCCTCCCCGTCGGCAAAACCTCCCGCATGACCGTCGGCGGCACAGCAGTAGGCGTTGGATCCGCCGAAGACCGGCACGCTAGCGTCAGCATAGCGACCAAAAAGACGAGAAGAATGAAAGTCTGTTTCATGGGTTTACATGCTAATCGTTGTTTATGCCAAACGCTAACAACCACCACAGCGTCTGCATCACCACAGAGACAATGCACGCGCCAAGCGCAATCTTTCCCTTGAATTCGATCGATCGATCACTATCGGTTCCGGCCCAAAGTGCCAACGGCATAGCGACCAACAATAGCGGAGCCGATAAAAAAGTGCCGTAAACCGGGAAAATCATGCCAGGAACTGCCGCAACTGCGGAGAACACAAGAATGGATTTTGCGGGTGGAGACAAAATACGAAAAGTGGGTTGCGGTCAATTGACCGCAACCCACTCTCCCGCTATCCGACTAATACGCGTCGTGCTACCGCTCACCTTCACTCAGTCGGCTCCAAGTTCATCGTGATCAGGTACCAACCCGTCCAAGGCGGATACGGAGCTACGTATGGATCCTCCACACCCGGCCAACCGGTCCAGTACCGAGTGTTGTGAACGATCACGTGCAACTCTTCCGCGATGTGGATAACCGGCATGTCACGCAGGAACAGCTCAAAGGCCTGCCGCGTCAACTCTACGTATCGTGGGTCATCCGGCGAGTGGAGCATGCCTTCCATCTCGTCCAAGATAGCGTCCATCTCCGGGTTCTCGTAACGCCCGCCCTGCACAGCGCCAGCATAGCGCTCGCCAGGAGGTGCCGAGTTCTTGGAGTGGTACGACTTGAATGTGGTGTACGGCTCAGTGATCGATCCGCACTGCACCCATACGACTTCTGTCTCGCCTAGTCTCAACCGGTCTGAGATCGTCGCCGGCTCGCCTTGTTTGAACACGGCATCGAATCCGCCGGCCTGCAATTGCTTCTCAAGGAACGGTCCCTGAGGTCGCAGCCACGACGGAATCTCCAGCGTGATCTCAACCCGTTCGCCGTCCTTAGTCCAGAAACCTTCCGAGTCCTTCGAGTAACCGGATTCCGTCATGCGAGCTTCGACCTTAGCCGGATCGGGATCGTTCGGGTTGTACTTGTCGATGATGTCTTGTACCAGTGGCAAGTACTGTTTAACGCCATACGACGAAATCGGAACGACCACCGGGGGAACTCCGCCCTCGTATGCTAGGCCCGTAATCTCGCCACGGTCAATTGCGTGGTTGATAGCCCATCGCACGTTGACATCGTCAAAGTGTTTCTTCTGGTTGTTCAGGATCAGCACGAAGTTGCAACCGTCGGCGGCACCCCAAACCGGACCCTCAAAGTTCCAAGACCTCAGCGCGTCGTTGAAGCCCTTCGCGGCTTCGAACGTGCCCTTCAGCAGCGGCACGCCAGCATCTGTCTGATTGTTGATGTAGAGCTGACCCGCGATGTCGTCGTTCGCGATCGGGATGTACCTCAACCGCTCCACTTTCGGCAACGGGTGGAAGCCGGTTTCGGCACCCCACCAGTCGTCTCTGCGGTCATACAGCTGCACTTCCGGCGTTGACAAAGCCAACCGGAATGCTCCCGTTCCCAACGGCCATCCCTTGGAGGGATCGTAGTTGTTGAACGTCAGCGGGTCTTGGTTCTCCCAAACGTGCTTAGGTACGATCGGCACGTGATTCTCCCAGCCGAAACCGAACTGCTCTTGGAAGAAGCGCGGGTCGGGCCGTGTCAGTTTCACCGTAAAGTTGAGATCGTCGTGGACCGTGACACTCTCGATCTTGTCCTTATAGAGCGTCGATCGATTCATGTCCGGAGCGTTCGCTATCACCATGTCTATGGTGAATTTGAAATCGTGCGCGGTGAATGGCACGCCATCAGACCACTTGACTCCCTCGCGAATCTTGACATCGATCTCGTCAAGGGAATCGTTGTACTGGTACGACTCACCCATCCACGGGATGATCTTGCCATCGTTCAAGTTCGTGTAAAACAGGTGCTCGATTAATCCCTTTTCGGACGCGTGTCTCGCGTGAGAGTTGCCGGGCAACCACCAATTGAAGTTTTCCACGTTGTCATGCTGCGTTCGATAAGAACCACTCCAGTGCGTAAACACCACGGTACGGTTGCGAGGAACATCCTTCAACGCCCCGGGGTCTGGAGTAGGAGTGACTTCGACGACCACCTCTTTCTCTTTCTCAACCACGACTGTCTGCACGACCGTCTCGCCTTGGACCAGGACCTCCTTCTCGACGACCACCGTCTGGACAACCGTCTCGCCTTCAACGAGGACTTCCTTTTCGACGACGACCGTCTGCACGACCGTCTCACCCTCGACCATGACCTCTTTCTCGACCACGACCGTCTGAACAACCGTCTCGCCCTCGACCAACACTTCCTTCTCGACCTCGACAGTCACAGGAACTTCGACCGCCACTTCCTCGCGGACGACAACCGTCTGCACGACGGTTTCGGTGCCGCCGCACCCAGCGATGACCGCCAGCGCAATCAAGGACGCAAACGCGGCCAATAGAGCTACGGGACTCCATTTCTTGGTTCGAATCATGACTCGAGACCTCCTCGTCGTTCTGTGTTGCCTTCCGCGAACTCAGTCGATCGGACCGTTGCCGTTATCCGATTTACAACGGGTAGTATATCGAACCCATTCGTCGAACGGCGTCGCTCGATGACGATTTTCGGACTTCGGTTAGCGCACTCCGCCGTTGTTAAGAGTCGCGGTGCGGCGGCAGACTGAAGCAGCAGCACGTAACCGAAATCGATTGCCCCTGCGGGTTCGCATTGGTTGCGAACGCAAAGAGCGGGTTGCGGCGTTTGCCGCAACCCGCTCCTAATCAACTCGGTTTTCACCGAGTCGATCTGTTCTCCTACCCTAGTTGCCAGTCGGCTCCAGGTTCAGAGTGATCAGGTACCAACCGTTCCACGGCGGGTATGGCGCAACGTAGGGGTCTTCGACGCCGGGCCAGCCCTGCCAGTAGTGCGTGTTGTGCACGATTACGTGGAGTTCTTCCGCGATGTGGATAACCGGCATGTCACGCAGGAACAGTTCCATCGCTTGCCGTGCGAGTTCGACGTAGCGCGGGTCGTCCGGCGAGTGGAGCATTCCCTCCATCTCATCGATGAGCGCGTCCATCTCTGGGTTTTCGTATCGTCCACCTTGGACAGCGCCTTTGTAGTTCTCACCCGGAGGAGCCGAGTTCTTGGAGTGGTAGGACCTGAAGGTGTCGTACGGCTCGTTGATCGATCCGCACTGCACCCATACGACCTCGGTCTCGCCCATGCGCAGACGGTCACCAATGGTTGCAGGCTCACCCTGCTTAAACACGGCGTCGAAACCGCCGGCTTGCAACTGCTTCTCAAGGAACGGACCCTGCGGCCTCATCCACGACGGGATCTCAAGCGTGATCTCCACGCGCTCGCCGTCCTTGGTCCAGAAGCCCTCTGAGTCCTTCGAGTAACCGGCTGTGGTCATCCGAGCCTCAACCTTTGCCGGGTCGGGATCGTTCGCGTTGTACTTGTCCAAAATGTCCTGCATCAAAGGCAAGTACTGCTTGACACCGTAAGACGAGATCGGAACCACTACTGGCGGAACACCACCTTCGTACGCGAGGCCAGTGATCTCGTTACGGTCGATGGCGTGGTTGATCGCCCAGCGAACATCCGCGCTCTGGAAGTGCTTCTTCTGGTTGTTCAGGATAAGGACGAAGTTACATCCGTCTGGAGCACCCCAGACCGGACCTACGTCATTCCACGACCTCAACGCGTCGTTGAAGCCCTTTGCGGCTTCGAATGTGCCCTTCAGCAACGGCGGGCCAGCGTCAAGCTGGTTGTTGATGTACAGCTGACCAGCGATGTCGTCGTTGGCCACCGGGATGTACTGGAGTCTTTCGACTTGCGGAAGCGGGTGGAAACCGATCTCCGCAGCCCACCAGTCGTCGCGTCGATCGTAGATTTGAACCTCAGGTGTCGAAAGCGACAACTTGAATGCACCAGTGCCCAACGGCCAACCCTTGGCTGGATCGTAGAAGTTAAACGTCAGCGGGTCCTCGTTCTCCCATACGTGCTTCGGCACGATTGGGACGTGGTTCTCCCAGCCAAAGCCGAACTGCGTCTGGAAGAATCTCGGGTCGGGTCGCGAAAGGTTGATCGTCAGGTTGTAGTCGTCGTGGACTTCAACGCTGCTGATCATGTCATTCCAGTGGGTCGAGCGATTCAGGTCGGGGGCGTTCTCCCTAACCATGTCGATCGTGAACTTCACGTCGTGGGCCGTGAATGCCACACCATCAGACCACTTCGCGCCTTCTCGGATCTTGACATCGATTGAATCGAGCGAGTCGTTGTATTGGTACGACTCTCCGAGCCACGGGATGATGTCGCCTTCGTTCAAGTTCGTGTAGAAGAGATATTCGACCAATCCCTTCTCCGTAATATGTCGGCAGTGTGAGTTGCCCGGCAACCAGCAGTTGAAGTTCTCAACGTTGTCGTGCTGCGTGCGGTAGGAGTCGCTCCAGTGTGTCAATACGACTGTCCGGTTTCGCGGAACGTCCTTCAACGCGCCTGGGTCCGGAGTCGGGGTTACCTCGACGACGACCTCTTTCTCTTTCTCGACGACGACTGTCTGGACGACCGTCTCGCCTTGAACCAAGACTTCCTTCTCGACGACGACTGTCTGGACAACCGTCTCGCCCTCGACCATGACTTCCTTCTCGACGACGACCGTCTGTACGACTGTCTCACCCTCGACCAGGACTTCCTTCTCAACGACGACCGTTTGTACGACCGTCTCGCCCTCAACCAGGACTTCCTTCTCTACCTCGACTGTCACCGGTACTTCGACCGCGACTTCCTCCCTGACGACGACGGTCTGGACGACCGTCTCAGTTCCTCCACACCCGGCGACTACCGCCAGAGCGACTAAGGAGGCAAACGCCGCCAATAGCCCCGCTGGGCTCCATTTCTTAAATCGCATGATCTTCATTGACCTCCTCGCGGCACCGGCCGCGGAATCGATCTTCAGGACATTAATCCGACTGGAGCCCCAATGCTGTCGCGCATTACAACATCCAACCGCCGCTCGAACATATCTAAAGCGACATGCTTACGCTAACGGAATTCACCCAGTTTGTCAAACAACGGAACGCGAACAAAGAGTCTTGACTATTCTTGGCAATCCGTTTAACTTAACGTCAGCGTTTACCGAAAACCAAGAAAGCCTAAACCGCTCCAGAAAGCGGTTGATCCGAAGAAACGTAGCATGAATCCTGCATACATCGCTCGAAGATTGCTACTTTTCGTGCTCACCGTCGCGGTTGTCGTGACTCTCATATTCCTGCTCACCCGATTGGCGCCGGGCGACCCCATTGAAGCCAAAGTGTTGGCACTGGAGGCTCAAGCCGGCAATACAGGAGGCGATATCGGCCCGATAGTAGAAGCCTACCGAGAAAAATTCCAGCTCGACGGGCCGTTGCACATACAGTACGCCACCTACCTAAGAAACCTGCTAAGAGGTGACCTCGGATACTCGATGGCGAAGTACCCGTCGACAGTCGCCGACTTGATCTCAGCCGCACTTCCGTGGAGTATCGGCATCGCTTTGGTCACCACCGTGATCGCCATGCTGTTCGGTTCGTTGGTCGGCGCGTTGATCGCATGGCGGAGATCATTCACACTTGTCCAAATCACCCTGCCCGTACTGATGGTTACTGCCGCCGTGCCCTTTTTCTTGTTCGGTTTGGCCCTACAGTTTTTCTTGGGGGTCCACTGGAAGATTTTTCCCACCGCGTTCGGGGTTGACCCCGGTTTCATTCCTGGATGGAACTTGGAAACGCTCTGGCAGTTGATTAAACACGCAACCCTTCCAGCAGGTGCTGTGATAGTTGCCAGCACGGGACTTTGGGGTTTGGGAATGCGTGCCATGATGGTCACAACTGCTGGGGAAGACTACATGGTTATGGGCGATGCCAAAGGTTTGAAGGAACGCCGCATATTCCTCGGTTACGCGGTGCGCAACGTGCTGTTGCCGCAGACAACCAGCTTCGCTCTGTCACTCGCTAGCGTGGTCGGAGGACTGCTGCTCGTCGAAATTGTCTTCAACTACCCCGGAATAGGTCTACTGCTCAGGGACGCGATCGGCGGCAGCGATTACTTCTTGATCCAAGGCATAACACTCATCACTACGTTCGCTGTCGCCTTCGCTCTGTTAGTGATGGACCTGATTTACCCGTTTATCGACCCTAGGATCTCGTACAACAGAACATGACCGTCGAACAGATCACTGAACCTGCGACGCCAGCAGACGACACCCCGTCAGCCGCGATTGGTTCCGTTGGTTTCGCGACCCGGACCTATAGATTCTTCCGGTACAACATGAAGATCACCGTCGGGTTGTTCCTCGTCGGGATCGTCGTCGCCTTCGGTTACCTCGGCCCCGTCTTCGTTGACCTCGAACGCGCCGAAGTCGGCTCCTTTATACCTCCCGGTCAACCGCCATCTGCCGAGAATTGGTTGGGCACTGACGCGCAAGGGCGCGACATGCTGGCTTGGTTGATCGACGCCACTCCCGATTCACTAAGAGTCGGGGTCATGGCCGGAGCCATCGGAGTCTTTATCGGGGCGTCCGTCGGTTTCATCGCCGGTTATTACGGCGGATGGATCGACACAATTTTGAGGACCGTCACCGACATCACGATGGCCATCCCTGGATTGCTCGTTCTGATCGTTCTGGCCAGCATGGTCGACGTGCTGACTCTTGAAGCTATGGCGATGGTGATTGCGGCTTTCGCGTGGATGGGCGCGGCGCGCGTAATCCGCGCGCAAGTATTGTCTTTGAGGGAGCGCCAATACGTCGAAATCGCGAGAATGTCTGGCGAAAAGGGCATCTACATCGTCTTCTTCGAGCTAATGCCCAACCTCATGCCTTTCCTCCTCGCCGCGTTCGTAGGATCGCTCATTGGCGCGATATTGGCGGCGGTCGGACTAGAGTTCCTCGGACTCGGAGCGACGCACATATCGACGCTCGGCAACATCCTCTACTGGCAAAACTTCTACAACGCCGTCATACGAGGAATGTGGTGGTGGTGGGGTTCGCCCATCGTCATCTTTATCGTCCTCTTTGCCGGCCTCTTCATTGCCTCCATCGGCCTGGACGAATGGGCGAACCCTCGGTTGAAAGAGCGGTCGTAGACCACAGTCCCAATCGTCATCCCGGCGAAAGCCAGACGTTTGCAAAACTCAAGGTTTCCCCCGCCGGCGGAGGAAATGTCCGAAGGACAAAGGGGGCACTTGCAACTCGATCAAACCCAGAATCCCAAAACAAGAGTTTTGAAAACTCTCGCGAAAGCCGGGATCCGCGCACATTCGCTTACAGAGTAGCAACTTGAGAATCTCCGACATCCGCCTCTCGATCTTCGAGTTACCGACTCAGACTCCGTTCTTCAATCTGGAGCTTGAGCCTTTAGGCGACCGCGAGGTATGGCGATCACGTCCCACCCACCCCGGTCCCACCGAGTACCACGTCTTACGCGTCCTTACCGATGAAGGCATCGAAGGCATCTGCACCGTCGGCGACGCGCGTTACACAACGATGCGGCAGATCGATCTCGAACACCTTAGACAGCTCGCAATCGACGAAAACCCTCTGGAACGCGAACGTCTGGATTCAAAACTTCGTACCGCGACTCGGCACATCTTCACGATGCCCGGTTCGTTCGGCGCTTTCGACAACTGCCTATGGGATATCGCAGGGAAAGCCGCCAATAAACCCGTTTATCAGCTTATCGGCGCTGCTAGCGACTCGGTTCCCGCGTACTATAACTACCGCGGTGGCGGAACATTGGAAGCGGCGATCGAAGACTGCCACCATGCCCTATCGCTCGGTTTCGAAGCGGTCAAGGACCACCTGTCATGGCCCGTCGCCAAGAATGTCTCATGGTTCGGTGAAATTCGACGCGCGGTCGGCGATGAGGTCGACATCATGCACGATGCCGCAGGCGCTCGATACGACCTTCAAGATGCGCTGGTCGGTGGCCGCGCTTTGGAAGACCACGGTTACAGGTGGTTCGAAGAAGCCATTCCGGACCGCGACTTCAACGGATTGCAAACTCTCTGCAACGAGCTCGAAATCCCGGTGATGGCGCTCGAAACGATGATGCACGAACCCGAAATCTCGAAAATATGGCTCGAACAAGGCGCGTGCGACCTTGTCCGTGCCCATGCCCGCCACGGAACCACTGCGCTGCTCGATCTAGCACGACATGCGGCAAACCGCGGAGCCAACGTCGAACTCAACGGCCCCGGCGGCCTGTTCGGCCTCGTCCACACACACATGGTCTGCGCCATTCCCAACACCTCCTACTACGAATACTTCCCTGGCGGATCACGCGACGAATTGGGACGCGAGATCGGGCTGTTGAATCCTCCGATCCCGCAGAACGGCAAGGTAACTCCGCCTAACCGACCCGGATGGGGCGCCGTGTGGGACTGGCAGTACTTCAACTCGGTCAGAGTTGCCGAGTTGTAGCCTCGTTATGTCGTAAATTTCTTCGAGAATCGCACTCCAATCAGCGATTTCCACCGCTGATCGCTATGCGATTCCTGCCATTTGTGGTATACATTCCCACACGTGTCGGCAACCTTGGCAGTTTCGCCGTGGGCATCTTTTGTTGCGTTGCGTCAGCCAAACATTTGCCGGTCCAACCCTTCGCTTAGCTTAGGAGGTTAAGAATGAAGTACTTGTCAAAGAGATCGCGGTTAGCAGCGCTTGTATTGCTGCCCGCCGTACTCGTGGCGTCGGTCATCATCGCTTGTGGTGAAACCGTCACCGAGACGGTTATCCAGACCGTCGTCGTCGAGAAGGAAGTCGTCGTCGAACGTGAAGGCGAGACTGTAGTCCAGACCGTCGTCGTCGAGAAAGAGGTTGAAGTCGAGGTCGAGGTGGTTCAGACCGTCGTCGTCGAAAAAGAGGTCCAGGTCGCTGGTGAAACAGTCGTCCAGACCGTCGTCGTCGAAAAAGAAGTCGTCGTCGAGAAAGAAGGCGAACGTGTCGTAGAGACCGTCGTCGTCGAACGCGAAGTCGAAGTCCCAGTCGTCCAAACCGTCATCGTGGAAGTCGAAGCGATGGCGCCGGACGGCGAACTCGTAACAGGTAACCCCCAAGGCACCGTGATCATCGCCGAAGGCGGTGTCGGTGTCCCGGTCGGATATCCCGAGCAATGTGTACCCGGCTGCGGTAACCAGAAGTTCCGCATGGGAGCGTACGAAACTCTGCTCTGGCTCGACTCAAGCGCGAACGCTGTACCGAGACTAGCCACAGATTGGACCGTAGCTGACGATCAGACGTGGGTCGACTTCGACATCCGCCGTGGAGTTAGCTTCCATAACGGCTATGGCGAAATGACCGCCGAAGACGTTGCGTGGAGCTTCAACAACGCCAACCCCAACACAAACCCCGACTCCCGACACGACCAGGCCGGAGACTTCCGAGCCATGGCCACAGAGTTTGAGGTCATCGACCCGAGCAAGGTCCGCATGCACGTCAACATTTGGGAAGTCGGTGTCCTGCGCCGCAACCTCAGCCCTTACTGGCAGAGCATGGGCGTGCACAGCAAGAAGGTCTTCGACGAATTCGGACCTGAGGGCATGGTCGACGTATTCGTCGGCACTGGCCCCTTCGTCTTCGAGACTTGGTCATCCGACGACCGCGCCGTCCTGAACGCGCAGTCAGCACACTGGCGCAAGGTTCCGGAGATGGCACGCGTCGAGATCCTAGCCGTTCCCGAAGCCGCCGTCCGAAAGACGATGCTCGAGACCGGCCAAGCACACGCCGCGAACATTGCCCTAAAAGACGTTCCCGGACTCGTCGAGCAAGGCTTCACCGCCAACCCGACGGCGGCCCGCATGAACGGCCTCTACTTTGGTGGAAACTACTGGCAAACCCATCACTTCACCGAGGGTACCGAGTTGGACCGACCGGGTTACGACACGTCCCTGCCTTGGGTAGGTGAGTACGGCAACGAAGAGTCGATGCAATCGGCTATCAATGTTCGACAAGCCTTGGCAGCAGCAGTCGACCGCGAAGGCATCAACGCCGCCATCCTTAACGGCCTCGGTTACGTCAACCACATCACCAACCTGTCGGTCAACTCGCAGACTTGGGCTGAAAACGCCGAGTCTCACGGTTGGGCGTACAATTTCGACCGCGACGAAGCCAAACGTCTGATGGACGAAGCAGGTTGGGGCGACGGCTTCGAAGTAACCATCTGGACCGGCGTGGGAACGCACCAAGAGATCGTCGAAGCGATTGCCGCCGAATGGCTTGCCACCCTTAACGTAAGGGTTAGCCTCGACCATTCACCATACTCGGAGCATCGACCTAACCTCGTCAACCTGTCGTTTAACCAGATCCAGTACCGGACCTGTGGTGACAGTTTCTCGGCTTTGAGCGTCGACCTTCCGAAGTCGAACGAGACGACATCGCACAAGATCGGCGGCACGATTTGCGCCGCTAGCATCTTGCCACGATGGGACGAGATCTTCGACCAGATGACGAAGGAACTCGACCGGCGCAAGCGTACCGAACTCGCTATCGAGCACTTCGACTACGCCCGAGAGGTCTCCATCAACGTTGGTGTGAACGAGCAACCCGCGTTCAACACCTTCGACGGTAACAAGATCAAGAGCTGGCCAATCCCGCCGCAGATGTGCATCGGCGGTTGTGGATGGTTCAACCTTGAAGAGGTTGACTGGCAGCCGTAGCGCGTCATTCGTCGATAATGGGACGCCGCATTGCCAAAATCCGGCGTCTCATCCGCCATGTAGGGTAGGGGCAGGTTTGAAACCTGCCCCTACCACTACCGTTAATCTGTTATCCGATGCGTAGTTTCCTAGCCCGCCGAGTCCTTTACGGAATCATCGCGATCCTTGGCGCGTTGCTAGTGATTTTTGTCCTTTCGCGTCTGTCTGGCGATCCGCTGGACCTGTACTTGGATGAATACGGCGGCGCACTCGCTGAGGAAACTCGCGAACGATTCAGAAAAGAACTTGCGCTCGACCAACCCGTCGTATTCCAATACGTCATCTGGGTCGGTCGATACCTCCGAGGACAATACGGCGACAGCCTCATCCATCAACGCCCGGTCATCACCGTCGTACGAGAACGGTTCTGGACATCGATCCAACTAGGCATAATCGCCTGGACATTCGGAACCATCTTGGGAGTGCCTTTAGGCATAGTGTCCGCCGTGCAAAGAGGTCGACTTCTCGACTACGTAGCCCGCGGCATAGCGTTGGTTGGTCAAGCGGCTCCCGTTTTCTGGGTAGGCATCATGGCAATCTTGATTTTTTCAGGGGAACTGGAGTGGTTGCCGGCTGGCACTCGCGGGGATGGCTTTGCCGTTAGCAACTACGTCTTGCCGTCAATCGTTCTCGGATGGTTGCCGGCCGCCGCGTATCTCAGACTTACGAGGTCGTCGATGCTCGAAGTGCTCGAATCTGAGTACGTCAAGTTCGCGCGTGCAAAAGGCGTAGATTACAACAGGGTCATCTGGAAACACGCGTTTCGCAACGCCATCATTCCCCCACTCACACTGTCGGGATTGATCTTGATCGGTTTCATCAACGGCACAACCGTCATTGAAACCGTGTTCTCGTGGCCCGGCCTCGGTCGCGTCGCAGTCCAAGCCGTGCAAGGCAACGACTTCCCGCTGATCTCCGCTATAACCTTCTTGACCGTTGTTCTCTACGTGATCGTAGTGCTGACAATGGACGTGCTTTACGCAATCCTAGATCCTAGGATCCGCTACGCGTAGACCAACAATGGCAACACAATCTCAAGAACGAGTCATAGCAGACGCTGCGGCCGCGCCGACGGCGGTCAATCGCCGTCACACCCTCGGCTGGCTCGGTTACGGCTTCTACATTCTGCGTCGCTGGCCCATTATCCCAGCGTTCATAATCCTCACTCTCATCGTGTCCGCTATCTTCGCAGATCAAGTCGCCCCTCAAGATCCGTACGTCAACAACCTCCTCGATCGCAACACCGCTCCGATGTCAACTGGTCAATCAGGTCAGTTCTACATCCTCGGCAGCGATTTCATCGGTCGCGACCTACTCAGTCGCATCATCCACGGTGCACGGATCTCCGCTTTGGTTGTCGTCGTGTCTATAACCGTAGGGGTGACTGTAGGTACTACGTGCGGCCTGTTGGCTGGCTACTTCGGCAGACACACGGACGAGATCATCATGCGCATCGTCGACATCTGGGCTGCTCTGCCCTTCATCATGCTCGCGTTGATCGTTGTAAGCATCTTCGGACAGGACCTCAAAATCCTTATCGCCCTGCTGGCTCTGATTTCTTGGCCCGGTGCGGTTCGCCTCGTGAGGGCCCAAACCTTGAGCCTGCGCGAATCCGATTACGTCCAATTCGCGCGAGTAGCAGGAGCATCGTCCGCACACATCCTATTGCGGCACATCCTCCCTGGCGTCATCAATATCGTCGTTGTTAGCGCCACCCTTGGCGTCGGAGGCATCATCCTCACAGAAGCGACCTTGAGCTACTTGGCCGTGGGCATACCGCCACCTACACCGGCATGGGGAGCAATGGTCGCAAACGGCCGCGAGTACATCGGAGATTCGTGGTGGCTGTCCGCCATTCCCGGCATGGCCATCTTCCTAGTCGTAATGGCCGGCAACTTCGTTGGCGACTGGATGCGAGATCGCTGGGACCCCAACCTGCGGCAATTGGATTAGCCTGGTTGACGAGTCTCCTGACGACGGAAACGATAGGAACTCGCCGGGATCATGCAACCAGCCGCTTCTCAACCAGATGATCCGGATCCTCCGAACGGACCAGAAACTCTGCCTCCCGGCAGACACCGCAGCGTTCTGAATAACGTACTGTCAGCGTTGAATGGCTGGCACGCCTTTCCTGTTGCCGTTGTTGCGCTTTACGTTTTCCTAGGCGTATTCGGTCCGACTATTGCGCCGTTCGCGCCTAACAGGGGCACGGTGGCTGATCGATTGTGCCCGCCGCTTGGGATGGAGGTGTTGATCATCGCGGAACACCCTGCGTCCCGTTCTTCAGATTGCAGCGCAGCCAACATTCTCGGCACCGATCACAACGGTCGAGACGTATTCTCGAGGTTGATGCACGGAGCCCGAACATCGTTGTGGGTAGTCGCCCCAAGCGTCTTAGTCGGCGTGGTCTTAGGGGCAGTCGTAGGTGCGGTGATCAATGGTTGGCGTCGAAGAGGCCGGTTGATTGCCTACCTGATCGCGAGCGTGAGTCTCGTTCCGTTCGGTATCTTCTTACTCTCCGAACCACTTACGCTGTACGTTTTCGGCGTGATCCATTCTGGCGCTGGGGGCGGCAATGACGAGGCGTGGTCAGCGTTTGTTGCACTTTCCAGCGCCGCTGCTGTGATAACTCTTGCCATCGTCGCGATCGCCTATCGATTCGACGACACGTGTCGAGCCTCTTGGTTTTCAACCGTCGATAGCGAAAACTCCAACCACGGTTTTTGTCGGCAACTTCGAGTGCAGCTAGTCTCCCTGGCGCCGTGGATCGTACTAGCCGCATTGTCTAGCGCCGCGTTAGTTTTCTTTCGATCTGGAACGACATCCGTCCAAAACGCCGGGATCACGTGGAATTTCGAACCTGACTACCTTTTCGAGCACGTTGGCATGCTTAGTCCGCTCGTGCCGATGGTTTTGGTTCCGATCTCGTTCGTGTCTTTAGCGACGTGGTGGGTTGTCCATCGCATACTGGGCAGGTTCAAATCGACTTCGATGCCCACTCCCTCGAGGGGAATTTCAATCGACGCCGCTGCGAGTGCGAGAAGGCGTCGATGGCTCCTAGCCATCACCGGGGTCGTAGTGGCGATTGCGATCACGCGTTTTGCGGTTGCCGAGGCGGTGCCAATCGTTAGAGAACTGGCACAAGATTGGACAGGCGATTACCAAAGCGGGTTGGCACGATCCGTGCAAGGAAGACTAGAGGCTATTGCATGCGCCAATGAGCTGAGTTCAAGGCTCAACATCTTGAGGTCAGTGCCACCGGAACAGCTCCATATTGACGCAGGTCAACGTTGCTTGGACCTATATTTCCAGCATCGCAACGCCCCGACTCATCGACTTACGTTTGACTTCGCTCTGCGATTCGCGGCGCAGGTGGTGACGCTCGGATTAGTCGGGTGTATCGTTTCCGCCGCATTGTGGACCGTATCGTCGGCATCCTCGAACGCGATTAGGAGGATGGTTGGGACCTTCGTCGCGCTGGTCGCTTTGATCGGACTGACAATGACGTTTGGTTACCATGGGTGGTTGCTAGCGGTTTCGCGGTGGTTCGATCCTGTCAATCTCGCGCTCTCAGACCAAGGATTGGCAATCTCAAGGGCCGTCACCATCGTCCGAGACTTCGCAGTCGCTTTGGGGATCGGTTATTTGGCGATAGCGATCGCAAAACCATCATTCCGATTCGACAATGCGATCCCGAATGTCGAGGCGCTGGCGAAGTGGGCTACCTTCGTCGTGCCTTGCGTATTGCTGACCGCGGGATTGCTCGCGGCGTTCCACTACCGATTCCCGGCTAATCTGCTGTTTATCGACGACACGTTGGCCGTGATCGTAGACCCGACGGCAGACCAGACCTACATTTCACACGGGTTACAGACACGAAACTGGTTGTGGACTTACTGGTTTGCGGTGATCGGATACGCCGCGATCGTGTTCGGATTTTTCTATGCGGGGATATCTGGGTTCAATCGATTTGCCGATGACAAACCTAACCCGGACGAAGTCGAAGCGCCTATCAGTCCAGATAGTCCATCTCGGGACGCAGATCCCATCTGAGCGAATCGGGCGGGTCGATATTCTTCGCCCACTGCTACATCAACTCGTGCTCGCGCTTCAGAATCCCATCCGTTTCGCAATGTGGTCCAGCGCCGACCGATGGGGTCCGAACCTGCGGCATTCGGATTATTCCGAAACTGAGACTCACTTCAATCGGACGTCATTCGTGGCGCCATCAATCGTGGCCACTTAAGTTGTCCGCAATGGATTAGGATTTTGACACGATGAGCGAACCAGCTGGAATCCCCTTTCGCAACGTTCTCCGTGCACTCAGAGGCTACCAAGCGATACCGGCCGCGATCATTGCTGTCTACATTCTGGCTGGCATGTTTGGACCGTGGGTTGCGCCGTTTGATCCGGCCGACTACAGTATCAGAGATCGTCATTCGCCACCATTGTCTGCGACGGGTGACGGAATCGATGACGCGTCCAGACTCTACGTCTTAGGCACTGACATGTTGGGCAGAGATGTGCTGTCGCTGTGGTTGCACGGGGCTCGCGATTCGCTATCGCTCGTAGGCATCAGCGTTTTTCTTGGCGTCGTTCTCGGCACACTAGTGACAATCTACATCAGTAGCCTACCGCTCCGACGGTGCCTCGTGGCTTACGGGTTATTGGCTTTCATTCTCATCCCCCCGGCTCTGTTCTCGGTCAACTATCCATTTGGTTTGACGACCTTGTATTTTTGGGAAGAGCGTTTTTGGGACGAGCAAAACTCCTATCGCATTGTTAACTTGGCGGCCTTGACGACCTTGTCGATTCTGTTGACAACTGTGGTCATTGGGCTCGCCTTCTACCTGCGATCGGCTCTGCCTATCGGCCGACTAGCCAAGATGCACCTCAGAAGCTATGGAAGGCTGAACTCTCGGTATTTAACCGCTCAACTTCACGGTCTAGAGCCATGGATTTCTTTGTCGGCAGTATCTAGCCTGTTGTTAACGTTCAAATCCGCTACATTGATTAGCTTTGGCGTACCGCATCTCTCTTGGGTCAGCATCGCTGCAGATGAACGTAACTACGGCCAATCCGCATATTGGGTAACGCACATCACATCGACGGCGGTCTAGGTGTCAAGCATTTGTTTGACGGTATGGCTCGCATATCGCTGTTACGTATCCGCTCGTGCAGGATTTTCTGCGTCCCGTGATCGACAACCTCTGAAGAGTCGGGAACTACTCGATCCTCGCTTGAATTCACCGATTGAGTCAGCGATCGACGATGAAGGCAATGCAGTGAACGAATCGATGAAGGTTAGCGGGAGAAATCGCGGTACCATTCTTGCGGCTGTTGCGTCCCACAGGTTGGCAGCGATCATTGTGTTGTTAGTCGCTGTATCGCTGCTGGTGGCCCGCTTTTATTTCGTCTCAGATCTTGACCCTTCATTCCAGAATCTCAGAGAGCCAGAGGGAGATAGCGGTGTTGCTCTAGAATCAGGCAACCTGGAGGATTGTATACGAACGCTAGTTACCGTTCCCGAGAAGGTTGATTTCTCAACAGGTTTCGCGATCGAATCGCATGTGCCGGAATACTGTGTGCATCTCTACAACAAACACCGCAACGCGCCTTCACACTGGCGAACGCGCCACACAGCATGGTTTTTTGCCAGCGTCCCATTGATCATCGCGTTGCTGGGAAGTGCCGTAGGACTCTCGATGGCATCCGCGGCCCGAAATGCCTCAGCTCCATCCAGATTGTTGTTCAACGGCGTCGCTGTTTCAGCGGCAGCAATCGCGTTGGGACTCGCGGCGAAGCTTGATTGGCAACTGTTGGCAATTCAATTATTCAACCTCGAGTACGATTCGATCGGAAAATTTTTGTTGGGTGGTACCTGGACGTATTCGGCCAGAGTCGATATCGTCCGCGACGCTGCGATCGCCATCAGCCTCTCGTATTTTTGCTCGTTGGCCCTCATTTCCACATTTCGGCATCGGGGCAACGCGAGTACGTTGCGATCATCGACATCTTTGTTTGTCGCCGTATGTGCGTTCGTGGCAGTTAATTTGATGCTTTTTGTCTACGCATTCCCTTCCGCGCTACTGGTCAATGACCACCGTCTTGCCGTGATCGCAGGCGAACCCCAGTATGTATACGCCGTATCCCTAAGCGCTCTGCTCCGGCACTGGCTGTGGACATACTGGTTTGCCATTCTGGTCTACGGCGCGATCGGCTCAGGTCTGTTCGCTTTGGCGATCTGGGGATGCCGCAGTTTTGCGACTAACAGCGCGGCCGAATCCCCCGGTCCGTCACCCCCAATTAGTCCAGATAATCCATCTCGGGACGGAGGTCCCATCTGAGTGAATCGGGTGGGTCGATGTTTTTGGCCCACTGCTCCATGAGTTCTTGTTCGGATTTGAGGATGCGCATTCTGGCGGCGATGTGGTTTGGGTCCCAGCCGTCTAGGATGCGGTGGGTGAGTTCGTCGCGGATGGGTTTGCAACTGGGGTCTTGGGCGCGGTCGTGTAGTTCGTGGGGGTCTTCGGCTAGGTTGAAGAGTTGGGGTTCGAAACCGTGGTAGTAGTTGAGTTTCCAGTTGCCGGATCGGATCATGCGGTTTTGGACGCCGCCGGGGCGGGCGTGGACGTCTGCGCCGCCGAGGTTGGCGGAGATGCCGGAGCCGACGGCGGAGTCGTTCATGCAGTATTCGCTGAAGACGGCGTCTTTCCATTCTGTGGATTCGGGATTGTTGATGAGGTCGATGACGCTCATTCCGTGGGATCGAGGCAGGGGTTGTGCGCCGCCGGCTTCTAGCATGGTTGCGGCTAGGTCGAACTGGTCGATTGGGGTGTCGATGACGCGTCCTTGGTCGAGGTGTCCGGGCCATGAAACGATGGCTGGTACGCGGGATGAGTCTTCGTAGAAGGTCTGTTTCCACCACAGGCCGTGCTCGCCGACTTGCTCGCCGTGGTCGGAGGTGTAGATGATGATGGTGTTGTCCATGTATCCGTTGGCGTCGAGGGCGTCGAGGATCTCGCCGATCAGTTGATCCGTACGGTCACACAAAGCCCAATACGCGATGCGGGAGCGCATGATTTCTTCGTCGGTGACTTCGACGATGCCGGTGCGTTCTCGCCACCACTGGATGTATGGGTGGCAGTCCTCGATGGGTTCGGCTGGGACGGTCGGCATGGGGACGCGTCCGTCGTATTTGTCGTAGTCGGCGGCGCGGGCGACGAAGGGTTGGTGGGGGAGCATGAGGCCGATGGATAGGCAGAGTGGGGAGTCGTCGAGACCGGAGCGTCGGGTGATGCCTTTGTTGTTGATGTAATCGACTGCGGATTGCGTCACGTATTCGTCGTGAACTTCGTACGCGCTCTGTCCCCTGCCCGATGCCTCCAGACTCACGCGAGCGGGACCGGCGGTGCCATGCAATTGACCGTGGTCGACGGGTCGAGGGCTGCCCGGATAGTTGGGGCTGTGATCTCCGACGTACCGTCGCGAGAACCCATGTAGCTGGTCCATCCCGTTGAAGTGCATGCGGCCGATCTGCACGGGGTCATAACCGGCAGCGCCCAATGAGTGGGCGTAGGTGGGGACTGCCGAACTGAGTATCTGGTCGTTCGTCCAGACCTCGGTTTCGTATGGGTATCGGCCGGTTACGAGAGCCGTCCGGGAAGGGACACAAATGGGTGATCCGCAGTATGCGCCGGTGAAAATTGCTCCGTTGGCGGCCAATCGGTCGAGATTAGGCGTCTCGACAACTTGATCCCCGTAGGCACCGATTACCGCGGGATTGTGTTGGTCGGACTGGATGTAGACGATGTTGGGGGGTGAATTGGTTGGCATGGTGACTTGGCTTATCCAGCGACGGCGGTGTTGGAAACGATGGGGAGTTCGTCGTATAGGTAGCAACTGGCGACGCGGTCTTCATTGATGCGATAGGCCGTTGGGTGTGCGTCGTGGCATCTGTCCATGACCTGAGGGCAACGGTCCGCAAACTTGCAACCGGTCGTAACACCCGATTCATCGATCGACATGAGGTCCTCGGCACCATCTTCCCATCCGCGGTCGGTTCGCATCTGCGGGATCGATTCGACGAGCAAACGAGTGTAAGGATGTTTCGGGTCTCTGATGACGCGTTCGACACTGCCCTGCTCGACCACCGAACCCTTGTACATTACGAGGATGTCGTCGCAGATCTGGTACGCCGTTGTCAGGTCATGTGTCACGTAGACGACTGAGATGCCAAGATCGCGGTTCAGCGTGCGGATTGATTCGAGGATCGTGGCACGGAGCGAGGCATCGACCATAGACACCGGTTCGTCGGCGAGAATGATGCGCGGCTTTAGCAGCAACGCCCTCGCTACCATCATGCGTTGCCGTTGCCCGCCGCTCAGTTGGTGGGGATACCGCCCCAACATCTCGTCGGGACGGAGGCCAACGGTCTCCAGTGCTTCTCGGATCAGATGGATTCGCTCATCTCGAGAACTGGCGAGTCCGAATTTCTCGATCGCTACGTGGAGGAGATGGTCAGCCTTGTAGAAAGGGTTGTAGACCTCGAACGGGTCTTGGAAGATCGGTTGGACTTCGCGACGGAAGTTTCGGCGCTCGTTGCCGGACATTCTCGAAACATCTTGACTGTCGTAGATGACGTTGCCGAATGTGGGTTTGATGACACCCAAGAGGAGTCTTGCCAAGGTGGTCTTGCCGCTGCCGCTCTCCCCTGCCACGGCGGTGATTGAAGGGCGGTCTGACGAGATGGCGAATGTGACGTCATCGACCGCTACGGTGACGTTGGAACGATTGAATAGAGCGCCGCCGAAGACTTTGGTGACGTTCTGGAGTTCGAGGAGATTAGCCAACTTCACTTCCCGCCATGGTTACATCGGGGTCGAAAAGGTGGCACATGACGTGGCGATTGTCACCCACGTCGATGTCTCCGGGTTGAAGTTCGTTGCAGACGTCTTCGACTGATGGGCATCTCGGTGCGAACACGCATCCGGGTGGGAGATCAACCAGAGGTGGCGGTATGCCCGGGATGCCAGTCAGGCGCTCGCGTTTTTCTTCGAGATCGGGGACGCTGTTGATGAGCAGCTTGGTGTAAGGGTGTTTCGGTTCCTCGATGATTTGTTGGACAGAGCCGATGTCGACGAGTTTTCCGGCGTACATCACGCCGATGCGGTCTGCGAATTGCGCAACGAGACCCATGTCGTGGCCGATGAGGATCACCGCGGCACCGGTGTCGCGCTGTACTCTGCTGAGGGTCATCATGACTTGGCGTTGGACGACTACGTCAAGAGCGCTGGTAGGTTCGTCGGCGACGATAACCTTGGGGTTCATGCTCGTGCCCGTGGCGATCGCGACGCGTTGCTTCATACCGCCGCTCAACTCATGCGGGTACATCTTGCCGACGTTTTCCCGGAGTCCGACGCGTCGGAGGAGGTCGTATACGTGATTGCGTAGATTTTCTTTCGAGTCTTTGATGCCATGGTCAATAAGGCCATCGAAGATCTGGTCCTCGATGCGCATCACTGGGTTGAGGGCATTCATCGCCGATTGAGTAACTAATGCGATTTCTGCGAGTCGGGCGAGGCGCATCTCTTCGTCGTTAAGGGGAACTAGATCCCTGCCGTCGAGCAGGATCTGTCCTCCATCGATGTAGCCCGGCGCTTTGGTCAGCTTCATCAACGCCATGCCGAGGGTTGTTTTCCCGCAGCCAGATTCGCCGACGAGGGCGAGCCGTTCGCCTTGTTGCAGGGCGAAGCTGACGTCGTCTACCGCCTTCACGGTTCCCGCTTCGGAATCGTAGTAGACCTTCAGGTTTTTGACGTCGATGGCGGGAAAGGATGACTCGCCTTTGCCCAAACTGCGAAGTTCGTCGACCGTCGTCGGCAACTCAGAGCGGCGCGATCGCTCGAGACTTGCCACGGAGCTGGTCGTGGATGTTTCGAGTGCCAACTAGAACCGCCTTCGCAGGCGCGGATTCGCCCACTCGTCCATTCCACGGGAGAGCATGAACAGGCCGATGAAAAGAATGACGATGACTACGATCGGGGGCGACCACCACCACCACCATCCGTTGACGAGGGATCCGTACCAGATGTTGTGGTAAATCATCATGCCCAAGGTGTTTGAACTGAAGTCGCCAAGGCCGAGCGCCTCTAGTCCGATCGAGGCCAAAATCGCTGATGAGACGGCAAGAACGAAGTTCGCGACGATGAAGGGCATCAGATTCGGCATCATCTCTTTGACGATGACCTCTGGACCGTTCATTCCAGAAAGTCGAGCCATCTCGACATAGGAGCGCTGCTTCATGACGAGGACTTGTGATCTGACGACTCGGGTAGGTCCGAGCCACGCGAGCATAGCGATGATCAAGGCAAGTTGGATGAATGTCATCTCGCCGCCGCCAACTTCGCGCCACACGATCGTTATGATGATCAGAATCAGAATGCCGGGGATGGTTTGCAACGTGTCGACGATGAAGCGGATCACCGCGTCTAGGATGCCGCCGTAGTAACCGGCGACAAAGGCTAGAAGCGTGCCCACGACGGTTCCCAACGATCCTGCGATGAGCCCGATCATGACTGTTTGCGGGATGCCTTGAGAAAAGGACGCCAGGATGTCTTTGCCTAGGCGATCGGTGCCAAGTAGATGCTGGCGCTTTTCGTTGTCGTAAGCGAAACAGAGTTCTCGCGGGTTTTCGGAGGCGTAACAGGGATGAGGGTTTTCGAATGATGGCCGCTTGTTGGGCGGTGCGAAAGCGAGGTCATTCGCGTCTTCAGGAGCCGTCGTTACAGTGCCGAAAACCCAGAAAAGAACGATCACTCCTAGGAGCACGAAGCCGGCGATGATCGAAGGGTTTCGCTTCATGTAGCGCCACACGCCGGCTACTTGGTTCAGCGTTTCGGTTGCTCCGCCGTCGGACGGTGCCAGCGGCTCTGTTGATGCTGTCGTCGCCATCGCGTTTATGCCGATGAGTAGCTGATTCTGGGATCCACGAGCGGATAAATCACGTCGATGACAAGCATAGCGAAGGCGATCGCAAGGACAATGATGAACACGACCCCTTGGATGACGAAGTAGTCGAAGCCAGTAATCGCTTCGTACAGGACTCTACCGACGCCTGGATAACCAAATATCCGCTCGACCAAAATCGCACCTGAGACGACGTGCGGCAAGGTCAAAGCCAGCGCTGTTGTCTGAGGGAGAACGGCGTTACGGACGGCGTAGCGGAAGAAAGATCGCGTCTTGGTTAACCCTTTGGCTTCCGCTTGAAGCATGTAGTCTTCGCCTTGCATGGTGATCATCATCGATCGCATCCCGAGTGCCCAAAAACCGATTGAGGCTAAGACGATTGAGAGCGCCGGTAAAAGCGAGTGCTTGAAAACCTCGAAGAGAAAACCGAAATCGCTCCAATCAGGAAGCGTCGTGGGGCCGTAACCGCCTCCCAACGGCAGCAATTTGGCTTGGAAGGCCAAAAGCCATATCAGTATCAAGCCCAAGAGGTAGTACGGCACCGCTGCCAGCAGGAAGAATGGCGGCAGGATGAGTTCGAAAGCCGCTTTGGGGCCATGCTGCCAAGCCAAAACGGCTCCGCCCAGGGTTCCCACAACGAATGCTATTAGCGTCGAAGTGATTAACAGGCCAATGGACCAAGGCATAGCTTGGTTAATCAACTCGCCAACGCGTGTCGGATATTTGGTTATGGATTCGCCGAAATCGAAGCGGACGGCGGATGCGAGATAGTTGAGATATTGAAGGACTAGTGGACGATCCAGACCGAACTTGGCGTTGTAGGTTTCGATGAGGGCTTTGTAATCTTCAGCGCGGGTTGTGACGCCTTCCGCGGCGAGCAGTTCCAACCGAGTTGCGATTGGATCTTGTCCAGTGAATCTAGGGAGAAAGAAATTCAACGACGTGGCGACAAAAACCACCGCCACGAACATTCCGATCCGTCTCGCCAGATAATCTACCGTCATTTCATTGACACATCGTTACAACGGGGTCGTGACGGGAACCGCCATCGATCCGACCCAACCCGCCCCGCTCGGTTCGGAATCGGTTGTCAGGTTTAGGTTAGTTGCGGCGCGGGTTTCGCCGCGCCGCAACTAAAATCGCTTCCGCAAAAACGCGGGCTTATTCCCTGCCGGTGCCTTCCAGCTTACTGAGTATGTACGGGAAACCGGTGTGCGGGTGGATACCGTTCATGTACGGCTCGTAACCCGGAGCGTCACCGGGCCAGTTTTCCCAGTAGTACTCGTTACGAGTTACTCGGTTGAAGAACTCTACGAGCGGGACATCCGGTTGGTCTCCCAACCAGATCCGAAGCGCCTGTTCGGTAAGGTCCAAGACCTTGTCGACATCGGGTTCTTCGGCCATCGATGCAACCACTGAATCGAATTCGGGGTTCGAGTAAGACCAGCGGTTGGCTCCAGAATCGGTCGTGAACATCAGCAGCGATCGATAGATGTCGCCTGACTGCGAGCCGTTGTGCCCAACGAGTGTGCATTCATAGTCGCCACCCTTGCCGTTTCGGGCCCAAACGTCAGGCGGCTGTGCCCAAGACGACTCGATACCGTGCTGTTCTAGCAACGCGGCGACAACCGGACCGAGATCCGTGAAGTGCGCCGAGCTGATGATGTTGCACTTGACGATTTCGCCATTGGCATCGGCCCAGAAGCCGTCAGAGTTCTTGGAGTAGCCAGCTTCGGTCATCAGCGCGTCGGCGCCATCCTTGTCGTACTGGCCAACGTTGAACTCTTCTGCCAGCGGTTCCATAGCCTCGTTGACATGCTTCAACCCGGCGTACTGCGGCCACGGCCAGTCGTTGATTCTGCCTTTGTTCAGGTAAGCCTGAGCATTGAGGCGGTCGCGGTCGATGTACTTGTTGATCGCCTTCCGCACGTTGGCGTTCTCGAGGTGTGGCTGGAGGTTGTTGAGGTGCAATGAAATCGGCCACCACGAAACCATGCCGTACTCGCCTTCCGGATCACGTCCGGTGTAGGTGGTCGTGTTGGGGTTCTCGCGCAGGATCGTCTCGACCGTGTCCACTCGAAGGTCATGAGTTTCGTCGATCTGGTTCGTGATCATCGCTTGAGCGAACTGGGTGTCGTCGTCGATGTTGTAGAGCACATAGCGCTCAACTTCTTGGAACGGCACGAAACCGGTGGCGCAGCCCCAGTAGTCATCGCAGTTCTTGACGCGGTCCAAGACTCGGCGGAAGTTGTCGGAGTAGGACAGTCGCCACGGGCCAGTCGTCACGGGACCAGCGCCGTCGTTGTAGGCGGTGTATTCAGACCAGTCTTTGTCATTCCACACGTGCTCCGGGACGATGTACGTACCAGAGTCGCCTTTGTAGATCACGACTTCGGCGTGGAATCTAGGCGCTGGGAAATTGAAGTGAATCTTAACCGTCAGATCGTCAATGATCTCAGCTTCTTTGACGAAGGTTTGGAAAACACCACCACCTCGAACTTCACTGCCCAGCGTTGCCAGAGTGTTGAACGTGTACGCCACGTCCTCAGCGTTGAACTCTTCTCCGTCACTCCAGAGCACACCATCGCGCAGGTTGTAGGTCAATTCGGTCGCTGCGGCGTTGTAGGAGAAGTCTTCGGCGAGCCAGGGGTAGCTGTTGCCGTTCAGGCTGTCAGCGTAGAACAGCGGCTCGTGGAAGAAGATCACGCCCTTCTGGTGCGTGCCGCCAAGCGCATATGGGCTCCACATGCGAAGTGCGACTCCACCGCCAAAGCGGGTGCCGACTACGACGGTCTTGTTTCGAGGAACGGCAGAAACGACTTCGACCTCTTTGACGACCTCGACTTCTTTTTCAACTTCCTTGACGACCTCGACCTCTTTGACAACTTCCTTCTCGACCTCGACGACCTTTTCAACTTCGACCGTCTCCACGACCTTGACTTCCACTTCCTTCTCGACGACGACAGTCTGAATGATCGTTTCGGGTTCGGAACTTCCGCACGCGATGGCGAAAGCGAGCACTGCCACAACCGGTAGCAGGAGCAGACTCACCCGCGACTTTGACACGTTAAATCTCAAGTTGGGACCTCCGTTTGGTGTTTCTTGATGACCTATGTGATTCGATGAAAATCGAACAGCTAACATGGGCGTGTTTTGTTAACACAACTTTTCAATCCTAATATTTCCTAACGAATCTTCAAACTGCTGGGCTTGGTCAAATCTCTCATTGAGGCAACCCAAACCGCACGATGCGTCGTATCGGGTTGATGGAGCGCTTGTTGTACGCTGAAATATCTGGGTGCTTTGGTGGCGCACCGTACCGGCACATGCAGAAAACTTCCATCCCTTTGAAACCTTCGATATTCGCGCGCAGGACGATCAGCGCCACCGTGTCCGTGTTGGTGTCGGGCGCTGCCATCCTTTTCGTCGGTTGCGCCGCGGATGAACCAACGGCGACACCTCCGCCTACCGAAGCGCCACCAACTGCTACGCCGTCAGTGCCAACAGTCGCACCTGGGACTTCAGCCAAAACTGGCGCGGCGACTGTGGAAGAGATGATGGCTGAACCGATCGAACCGTTCACCAACATCGCGCCGCTGGTTCTCGTTGACCCAGAGACTGGTGAAGACTTGTGGATGATCGAGAACCGGCACCCGGGTGTCGCGATATTCGATTATGACCGGGATGGCGACATGGATTTCTATGTCACCTCGGCGGAGTCTGAGGCTCTGTTGCCCGACACGACGGGCGGTCCGAACCGCCTTTTCCGCAACGACGGTGATTTTCTCTACCGGGAAGTCGCCGAAAAGGCGGGCGTAGCCCTGCCCTACGCCAACAGTACCGGTGTCGCAGCCTGCGATATCGACAACGACGGTTACCAAGACCTCTATGTAGCCTCGTACGGTCGGATCGGTGACAACTTGGACTATCGTGCTGCTCGTTTCTACTCGGAACTTCCCAACATCATCAAAGACCGCCTCTTCAGGAACAACGGCGACGGTACCTTCGAAGAGATCACTGAATCCGCTCTAGGCGATGCTGCAAATCTGCGGTCCGGGTTCAGCGTCGGCTGCGGCGATGTCAATAACGATGGTTGGATCGACATATTCGTGAGCAACCGAATCGATCAAGATTTCCTGTGGTTCAATCGGCCCGACCATCACGGCCACCACAATGTCCTATACCTCAATAACGGCGACCTCACGTTTTCCGACATAACAGAGGAGGCCGGGCTTCGGTACGGACCGATATTGATGCGCGACCCCTTCGGAGACGATATCGGTTGGCCCGATCCCGTGACCGGCGAAATCGTGCCGGGATACAACCCTGACCTTATAGACGCTTCCGGTGAATACGTTGGCGAACCCACAGGCCAAACTCTCGCAGCGCTGTTCTTTGACCACGACGATGACGGTGATCAGGACATTTGGCTCGCCGATGACGGTAGCAGGTTGAAAGTGTTCAGGAACGACTCGACCGATAGTCAGGTTAGATTCACACAGATCAGCCGCGCCATGGGTGTAGACATGATGGGGGCGTGGATGGGCTTTGCTCTGGGCGATTACGACAGCGACCTCGATCTCGACGTATTTGTCACGAATATCGGATATCACCCGCTGACTCGAGAAGCGCCGACGACCCCATCCGGTGATTGCGCCTACGGGCATCAGTATGGTTGGGGCACCTGTTTCCATTTCCTGCTCCGAAACGATGGCGTGCGCGAAGTCGAAGGCGTCGGAACGGTGGGAGTATTCAACGACATCGCAGGAGCAACATACGTTGCGCCCAACGAGGTGATGCCGCCGATGGCCCTTGATCCCACTCAAATCAATGAAGAATGGCAGGTCCCGACCGGTTTGGCTGCGTACGACTTCGGGTTCGGCACCGTCTTCTTCGATTACGAAAACGATGGAGATCAAGACCTTTACTGGCTCGGAGCGATGTCGGACCGTGGCGAAGCACCCAGTGGCCATTTGTTCCCAGGCGCAGGCCGAATGTTGAGAGGTAACGGCGCTGGCGATTTCCAGGACATCACGGTGGAGGCTAGGCTGCTTGACGTTTTGGGCGTCGATTACTCGGTCCTAGATCCGGAAGACCCGCAATTCGATCGGGTCGAACAGCGTATCAGTCCTGCTTTCCACGAGAACGGCAAGGGTCTCGCGAAGGGCGATTTGAATGGCGACGGGTATGTTGATCTGATCGGCACAAACAGCAATGGCTGTCGATTAGTAGGTCAAGACGAGTGCAATTGGGAGGCTGGTCCGCTCTTCATGTGGATGAACGGCGGTGGCGATAGCAGTTGGTTGACGATACGTTTGATCGGTGGAATGGCGACGGGCGATACCGGGAGCAACGCAGATGGCATCGGTGCGCGGGTGTTCGTCGAGTACGTGAATGCGGATGGCACGAAAAGCGAGCAGGTTCAGGAATTGTCAGGCAGCACAACGTTCCTCTCAATGAACAGCCTCGAATTGACGTTCGGACTCGGAAACGCGGTCAACGTCGAGAGGATCAATATAGAGTGGCCCAGCGGGGTCGACCAAGTCGTCGAAGACATCACCGTAAACCAGCGAATAGAAATCAACGAGGGTGAACCGTTAAAGTAACCTTTCAGAGATTCCTATTCGCCGAGATTAAAAGTGTTACAACCTCCAAACCCCGACAATCTGGATCCGCAGATCGAGCGTGCGATCGCGATGACTCGGATCATTCGACCACCCCGCCGAGCATTGTCAACGTTCGGTTCAACCGTGATCCACTATCACGTGGTTTCGCAACCGGTATACGAAGAGATCTTTGAGGACGAACACAAAGACACAATTATCCGGCATGGAATAGTGCGAGCTGATCGACCTCAAATCGTGACTCCGGGGTATCTCTCTCGTTCCGAAGGATTCGGACAGGAAGCGGCGGAGTATCTCGACTTCCTCATGAATCGCTTCGGCGCCGACTCCCCCGGTTTGCTCTACAAGTACAAGAACGAACCGCAGTCGACTGACACGGTGTCGGGCGAACCTTTGCAGGTAGCGGCCAAGATCCGCGACGAAATCGAGCGTGACGAAAAATTGTTGCACACCGTGCTGCTTGGTGTGGACGAGATGTGGGATGTCTCGGTGATGAAGTTCATCTACGAATTCACCAACGAATCGGCGAAATCCAACTTCAGCGAACTGAGCGAACGGAACCTTCTGGACGACGAGGGAGGCGTACCCCGCGATGCGCGTCTCCGCATCGAAGACCTGTTAACGCGAGCCAATCGTCGCGAAATTGATCCGTCGGATGTCCACGAAGAACTCGTGCGTTGGGGACTTTTCGAGGAATATCAGGAACGATTCTTCAGGCTGTTTCATCGCGATGGTTAACGTTCACGCACCTCAACTCCAGCACTCACCATAGCGTTGATCGCCGCTTGCGTGTCTCCGGGTTCTAGTTCTACGCCTTTCATACAGTTCAAATAGACGCTGGTGCTGAAACCTCGATGGCTTGCGTCCAGTGCGGTCTCCTTGATGCAGTAATCAGTTGCGATCCCCACGATATCCACGCTGGTGATGTCACGGCTACGCAAAATGTCCTCCATCGCGGTGTCGGTTGCTGCGTCAGTTTCGGGGTCACGTACCGAGAATCCTGAATACCCGTCTTCGCCTCCGGTACCTTTTCTCACGAACTCAGCCTCCGGTACTACCTCCAATTCTCGATAGAACTCCGCGCCCCATGAATCGCCGACGCAATGGACCGGCCAGATCCCACCGTCTTTAGCGAAGTGCGGCGTCGCTTCCGGGTGCCAATCCTGTGTGTACACGATCAAGCATCCCTTGGATTGAGCGGCGGCGATCTTTGCGTTGATGTTTCGGACGACCGACTCTGCACCTTGCACATATAGGTTGCCCTTGGGATCGACAAAGTCGTTTTGCACATCGACGACTATGAGTACGGTTTTGAAGTTGGTCACGGTGCTGACTCGTTCGTTTTTCAACCCTGAGTATCTGGCTAAAGTTTCGCATATCCTATTTGAAGCGCATCGCAAGACCGATAGCGCTCACCGAACCAAACGAAAGGCTTCACAAGATGACCGGTCGATATAAAGCTGCGATTGTAGGTTGCGGCGGCATCGCACACGCCCACATGGAGGGCTACTCGATGGTGGATGATGTTGACGTCGTTGCATGCGTCGACCCTATCCCCGAGGCGCGCCAGATGTACATGGACGATTGGGGCATCCCGAGCTCCTATGCCACTCTGGAAGAGTGCGCCTATGACGCTGAGCCAGATATCGTCAGCGTTTGTACTTGGCATCTCCTACACGATCCGTTGACCGTGGAAGCCGCCAGCTATCCGTCGATCAAAGCGATCATCTGCGAAAAGCCCATGGCAATCGGCATGGGGCGCGCCAACCGCATGGTCGAGGCCTGCGATGCTAACGGCGTCAAGCTGGTGATCAGCCACCAGCGACGTTTCACCCCAGGTTGGAACAAGGCCAAGGAACTCGTCGAATCTGGTGCGATCGGCATACCTCTGCGGGTAGACATCCGCGTGAAAGAAGGCCTTGCAAACTGGGCGACCCACTCGATCGACGGCGCCAAGTTCATCCTCGGCGATCCGAAGCCTCGCTGGGTGATGGGGGCCGTTCAACGCACGACTGACAAGTACGAACGCAACACGCCGATCGAGGACTCCTGCATAGGCCTAGCCATGTTCGATGACCCGTTGCAGTTCTTCATCCAATCCGACCTTTGGGACAACGACTGCGACGCGGGTAAGTTCTTCATCCGCGGCACCGAAGGTATGTTGCACGTCCGCGAGACGATCCTCAAACTCTTCAATGCCGAGACCAGCGGCTGGCAGGATGTCGATCTCAATCTGCAGGAAGGCGATCAAGCGATCGGCGGCAACATGAACGCCAAACAGGTCGAAGAACTGGTCCGCTGGTTGGATGGCGGACCCGAGCACCGGAACGCCGGGCACATCGCACGTGACACTGTTGAGATCATGATGGCGATGTATGAATCGGCTCGACAGAACAAAGTCATCCACCTGCCGATGGAGGAACAGGAGTACCCGCTCGAGTTGATGATCGAAGAGGGCAAGGTGGTCGTTGAGGAACCGGGCCGTTACGACATCCGCGGCTTCCTCGACCGCAGCAACGTCGACGAGGCGCGGTACTCGCAGTTGAAAGAAGATGGCGTCAGCCACCATCAGGCGATGCGTATCCTCCACGACGAGATGGCACGCGGCTGACGGCGCTGCGGCACCGATTTGGAGGCTTTTCGCGGTTTTGCGGAGATTATCCGGTCTATTCACCGCAGATTTGCGGTGATTAACAGGATCGATGCGGTGATTACTGCCCGTATTCACCGCAAATCTGCGGAGATTACGTGCTATAATCTCCGCATGTGGTACAGAACTTACATCCACGACCTACCAGAATGGCCGAACTTCACGTGGCGTCATGATGCGGTCACCGATCTGCTCGCGGACATTCGGCACCAGCAGGGACTCTTGCTTGGTCGTGTGTCCGGGATCGGATTCGACCTCAAACAGCAGGCAGCACTGAACGCGCTGACCGACTCTGTTGTCAAGACTAGCGAGATCGAAGGTGAAGTCCTAAACGTCGACGAGGTCCGGTCATCCGTCGCTTCGCGCCTCGGCATCGACATCGGCGGATACGTGCCGACTCACCGCGATGTCGACGGCATCGTCGAAATCATGGTTGATGCCACTAGCCAATTCGATACGCTCTTGACGAAAGATCGCTTATTCGTTTGGCACGCCCAATTGTTTCCCTACGGATGGGGAAGTTCGGGACGCATGGTCGTCGGGGCATGGCGCAAACCAGAGAGGGATCCGATGCAAGTCGTATCCGGAGCCATGGGCCACGAGCGAGTCCATTTCGAAGCACCATCTGCGAACCGGCTCGAAGCCGAGATGGAAGCCTTTCTGAAGTGGTTCAACGAATCTGACGGCCCAGACGATGTGCTCAAGGCCGCCCTCGCACATCTTTGGTTCGTCACGATCCACCCCTTCGACGACGGTAACGGGCGGATCGCAAGGGCTATCGCTGACATGGCGTTGGCGCGATCCGACGGTGTACCTCAGCGGTTCTACAGCATGAGCGCGCAGATCCGCAAGGAACGGCCGGACTACTACCTGACGCTCGAAACCACGCAGAAGGGCGATCTCGACGTCACGATGTGGTTGGTTTGGTTCTTGGAATGTCTGGGGCGTGCCCTCGAAGCGGCACAAGAAACCGTCTCGTCCGCGATAGTCAAAGTGCAGTACTGGGACAGCATCGCTGACGTGCCGCTCAACGAGCGACAGCACAAAGTGATAAGACGCCTCGTCAACGGCTTTGAAGGTAAACTCACATCGGCAAAATGGGCCAAGCTGACCAAGGCCTCGCAGGACACGGCGCTCCGAGACATCACCGACTTGATGGAGAAAGGCGTCCTCAAACGGGGACCCGCCGGTGGTCGGAGCACCAGTTACTTGCTGGTCGAATCGGCGGCGCGGTAACTCATTCCGCGCCGTAGCAACCAGTGACTTGACCGAGCACTATCTACTGGCTACTCGGCATCTTCGAGTAGATGTGATGGGCGAGTCGGCCGATCGGCATCGACTGCAACCAAACCTTGCCGTGACCTTGCAGTGTCGCGAGGAATAGCCCCTCACCGCCGGCCAGCATCGACTTCAGGTTGCCAGCGCGTTGGATGTCGTAGTCGATACCCTCTTGGAAGGCAACGATGCAGCCGGAGTCGACGCGAAGCTGCTCGCCGCGCAGTTCCCGCTCGATAATCGTACCTCCGGCCGACATGAAGATGTGACCGCTCCCCTGAACCTTTTGGAGGATGAATCCCTCGCCGCCGAAGAACCCCGCTCCGAGATTGCGCTGGAAAGCGACCGTGATTCCGGTATCGCCGGAGCCGCAGAGGAACGCGTCTCGCTGCGCCAGAACCGTGCCGCCCAACGCGCCTAGGTCTATCGAGACGATCTTGCCAGGAGCCTCCGAAGAGAACGCCACAATCTGGCCATCCCGGCTCGCGTTTTTGAAGTGCGTCACAAAAATGCTCTCGCCGGCCAACATACGGGCCCCAGCGTTCATGATGCCGCCCAATAGACCGCCGCCCCCTCCTCCGGGCCGTTTACCCATCTTCGACTCGAACTCGATCCCCGGTTCCATGTACATCATCGCACCCGCTTCGCCAATGATCTCCTCGCCCGGACCAAGGCGGATCTCTAGCATCTGCAAGTCATCGCCGATGATGCGGTATTGGAAGGTGCCGGCGCTGGCTATCGGCGTTGCTTCATTCGTGTGGTGCATAGGTATGTCAATTCCTTTCGATGTTGTCTACCTGTACTTATAAATTTCCATCCGCCTGTTCGCCACGAATGGACGCGAATCTAAGCCTATGCGTTGGCGATTTGATGATTACACGCGCAGACTATCGACTTGCCGTTGCCGCGCTCAACGCGTCGTAAACCATGTTGGGATAGTCGCGACGGAACCCAATGCGCCCAAGCAGATCAACCGCGGGCGATTCGATAACGGGAGAGCCATTCCAAGTTTGAACCACAACACGTTTGGTCGCGGAGCCAAGCGAATCAGTTTCGATGAGAGCCCGCATGGCCGATTCGATCTCCTGGCCGGAAACATCAACAGTTTCGATGTGCGCGCCTCCTGAGGTGGCGATCAAAACGGGCCGACCGTCAAGAAATACGACTTTGTTGCTGGCGATCCGCGTTACACCAAGCATGTCGGCACCCGATCCTTTTGACACTGAGACCAGATTCCGATCGAAAACGAATGCCGGATCAGTGGCTGAAACGACCTCAATCGATCCAGAATCGCCGCCATCGTCAACCGATCGCATGAGATCGACGAATTCGGTCTGAGCAAATTGAACGCCCGGCAAACCCTCGACGAAGTACCCCCGTCTCACGGAACCGCGCAGTTCCATCAGATTCAGCGCGGAGTAGATCGGCCGCCATTCCCAACCTAGCCTGTCAAGATCGATTGCCCTCCTCGTGACGACACCATGACGCTCCAACAACCTGAATGCTCGCTTTTCTGCCAAAACATCGTCGTTCATAACCGGACCTAAGAACGAGTAACGGGGCGTCGCGGACCACGTCGCATTTTGGCTCAAGATACTCTGTGTGTCGCGCCATCGATGCGAGAATTGCCGTCGAGCAGACCGACGGCTCCGATGTTGACGCTGCGGTGTTGTGGATGGCTCGGGAAACGCTGCTTCGGCAGGACGCACCGAACCCGACCTCAAAATCGCGATCGCAACGGGCCACGAATTACAGGTAATCAAACCAGCCAATGCCAAATCACGCATCACAACCGCCAGCTTCGACGGCGTCAATCCGGGCACCCCAGAAAGGATCGTTTCAGCATCAACAACGCCCTCGCCTGTGATGAACTGGTACACGCTCAAAGCATCGTCTATCAAGCCGTCCATGCCAGTGCTTATCGCTTCCAACGTCGCAGTCGGTAGGCATTCTCTGGCCTCGCCGGGTCTAACCATGGCGATGCTTCGGCCGTCCCTAGATCCATCGGCACAGAACACCCAGCCGAACTCGCCGGTTTCGACCAACTCGTTCATATCCACGGCTCGGAACCCTTGAATCCTTGCAGGCAAAATCGACGTGGTCCACTGTTCTGCAGCGATGGGAACTCCCGATAATCTGTCCAACACCGAAGCCGTCGTTTCGGAAGCCTGCCCTTTCTCGCCCTTCGAGAAACCGTGTACTTTCAGCAGAGCGTCTTGGTAATGAATCGGGTCCGATGGCCTGACCTCGGAGCGAAGAATCGACAAGGTCCGTTCTTGTATCCGGGCCAGCATCCCAAGGTCGAGCCATTCTTCGACACCGGGATCGGTGAAAAACCCACGTGTCGCACTCGCCTCCGACATCATTTCGTCCAACGCGTCGCGAAGCGCGGATGCGTCGATCGGATAACGGCTCTGCAACACCGCTATCGACACCGGACCGCTTCGCGCCAAGAACCGCGCAACGACCTTCCTAACCGCTCCGTAGTCGCATGGATCGGCGATTGCAGCGCGGTATTCCGACTCGAGCGTCGCATCCACCCACCGATGTTCGGCATGGTCATCTACTACGAATTGGATCTTAGCGACGCGATTTTCTGCAACCAACGACTGCAACCACGATTCCCACTCGTTCTCGCACCTCTCCGCAATCTCTTCGACGGTCAAATCGCCAATCTCGGAGAAGAGCTGGGCCAACTCAGTTGCGCTTCGCGCCTTCATGCCCGAGGCCGACCGGTTGGCGACCGAGGATACCTCCTCGACCGCCTCTTGCCTCAAGAGACCCGCAGCTTCAGGATCGCGGAACAGTTGGGCGAGCAGATCGCGATCGATGTTCAGCGTCTGCAACCCACGTTCCGCCTTCGGTGTATCCCACGAATACATCCAGATCGCTTCGAATCCGTGATCCAATGCTCGGGCCACCGGTGATGGCACATCTGATTCGACGTACTTCACCTCGATCTCGCCCGACTGCACATCATCGAGGATGCGCTCCAATCCGGGCATGTCCATGAAGTCCTCTAGCGCGTCTCGGTAAGACTCCAGCACGATGGGGAAATCCGGGAACGATTTCGCGATGGCGAGCAGGTCTTTGGATCTGAGGCGTTGAAGCCAGAACGGCGTTCGACGGAAGTATCCGAGGCTCGGAAGCAGCAGTGCTCGATAAGCGTTTTGCCTGAAAACGGCGCCGAACAGCGGCGAATCGATCATGCCGTCGAGGATCAGGTCCTTCGCCTGTTCGCTCGTCATCTCTCCGATGAAATCTGCGGGCGAAGCATCGTCCGAGTGCGGAAGCCGAAACATGATCCCGTCATCCGAGACTTGGACCTCAGGTTCTACCTTTTTGCGTCGCAGCAACTCGCGAGCAATCGCAACCGACCACGGACCGTTGATCCGTCCGCCAAACGGCGAATGCAGCACTATGCGTAAATCGCCGATCGAATCTTGATACGTCTCGACGATGATCGTTCTGTGCGATGAGATATCGCCGGACCAACGAATCTGCCTCCGGACGTAGTCAACAATCTGACGAGCCCCGACATCGTCGACCGGATATTCGTTGCATAGCCACTGCACCACGTCAGGAGGTGCGCTTTCATCATCTGCGTGGGGCATTAACCGTCGCGCCGCTTCAGCTCGGAATCGTGCCAGCATCTGCGATAAATCCAACGGTCGCCACGGAAAATCCCCGCGCCAGAACGGCATCCTCGGTGCTGCACCGGGCGCCGGTTCTGCAATCACGCGGTCATCTTCGATCTTCGCCACGCGCCACACCTGACTGCCCAACATGAACGCGTCGCCTTCACCCGACTCGAACACGAACTCTTCATCCAGCTCACCGATCCGGGTTTTGCGGTCCGGCAACACGACCGAGAAAGCGCCGCGATCAACGATTGCGCCGCCGTTGCTCACCGCCATCATCCGAGTACCGGGAAGATGTTGCAGAACGTCACGAGTTTGATCCCAGTGAACTCGAGCTCTCAGAGACGAGAACAACTCCCGCGGATAGTGCCCCGACACCAGTTTGACTACGCCTTCAAAGCTGGCGTATGTCAAATCCCGATACGGATACGCTCCTTTGACTAATTCAAATAGGTCGGACAAGCGCCAATCTTGCACCGCAACCGCCGCGACGATCTGTTGCGCAAGCACATCTAGCGAATTCGCCGGAACCTTGACCTCCTCGACGCGACGTTCTTGCATGCCTTTCGCCACTACCACCGCCTCCATCAGATCTTCAGGATGCGTCGCGTAAATCTTCCCGACGCTCGTCTCCCCAACACTGTGCCCCGCCCTTCCTACGCGTTGCAAACCTTGCGTCACCGTCTTTGGCGACTGAAGTTGCACGACAAGATCGATACTTCCGATGTCGATACCTAATTCCAGTGAACTCGTGCCCACCAACGCGGGCAATTCGCCTGCCTTCAGTTGCTTCTCGATATCGCGGCGCATCGTATCGGACAGGCTTCCGTGGTGCGCCATGAACGGACCATCTTCAACACTCGATCCGATTACACCATTCCCTACCGCGTCGCCGTCAACTTCCCCTCTTCCGCGCGCCGTATCCTCAGCATTCAACCGATCTGCGGTGTTCTCTGCTTGCCGTCGGCTGTTCGTGAACACTAGTGTCGTATCGTGCCCATCGATATCATCCAGAACTTTCGGGATCAGTTTTGGCCAGATCGATCCGGGGTCCGCGCCCGTTGCCTCCGCCATGCCGTGAACGCTGATCTCGATCTTTTTCGAACCAGGGCAATCGACTATTGCGACCGAACGCGGACTAACCTCGAGTTCGATCTCGGTTGCACCCTTTGTTGTCACGGATTGCCCACCCAACAGGCGCGCCACTTCGGACAAGGGACGTTGAGTCGCAGACAGACCGATGCGTTGGAATCCGGGCGCCACTTGCTCCAATCGTTCGAGCGTGATGCTTAAATGAACACCCCGTTTGTTGGCGCATAACGTGTGGATCTCGTCAATGATCACCGTCTCGACGGTGCCCAAAATCGATCTGGCGCGGGGCGAAGTCAGTATCAAGTAGAGCGATTCCGGCGTCGTGATGAGGATCTGCGGAGGGTTGCGCAACATCCGTGCCCGCGCCGACGAGGGCGTGTCTCCTGTCCTGACATCCGCCCGTACTTCAGGAATTTCGACACCCAAATCCAACGCCGCGTCCTCGATCCCGCGCATCGGTTCGCGCAGATTGCGCTCAACATCGTAGCCGAGGGCTTTCAGGGGCGAAATGTAGAGAGTTCTGATGCCGCGCCGCTTGGATAATTCAATGTCGGAATACAACGCATCGAGTGCCGACAAAAAAGCCGCAAGCGTCTTGCCAGAACCCGTCGGCGAGTGAATCAGCACGTTCTCGCCGTTTTTGATCAGGGGCCAAGCCTCGAACTGTGGCTCCGTCGGCGTCGCGTGCCGTTCGCCGAACCACTTCGCCACAGGCGCGCTGAATAACTCCAAAACTCCATATTCTGTCGGAACGGCTCGCACCATGATTTACACCGTCGGTACGAGTTTAAGCGAGACCCTAGCTAGTCCGAACTGATTTGGCACCAGGCACGAGTTTGTGAACGGCGATCAATTGCCAGCACCAGCCCACATCCGACGTCCCACGATCAACGTCAATACCGTGTACAGCAGATCCATCATCGGGAAGTGGATCAAATGCGAGTTGACCGCCAACCCGGTCTCGCTCTCAGGATTCAACTGCCAAAACCACTGCCAGAAAAACAGACTCGCCAACACTATCCCACCGTAGAACACGAACGATGTCCTCAAGTAGGTGAGCGTATCGACCTCTTCACCATCGATCGCGCGCTTACGTGCGATCCCCACGATCAGAACGGTGACAACCCCTACTGCCATAAAGTAGTTCACGATTTCCCAAACCGGATAGTCTGGTGACCCATCGTGATAGAGCGGGGTTACAGCGAGATGCACCGCCACGACGATTCCCGTCACCACGAGATAAGCAGCGACTATTTTCCGCACGATTTCCATCGTTACCCTCCTCGACGAAATTGAGCCGTATTTTCACTCGTTTTCAACATACACGAGCGAGCAAGACCGCAACGACCATTTTCGCCAGCGAACGCTACCAAAGCTCCATCGAGCTCTCGAACAAACTTCGCAGTTCTTCTGCACCTGTCGGTTTCGGCGCCAATTTCGTCACTCGATGTTGAGGCAAAGTGCCTGCGACGAAACCGTCGATGTCCGAATCGTCGTACCCGACCCCAGCTAATCCGTTCGGCATACCTAAATCTTGTAGCAGTTCGACGATCTGTTCAGCCAACACCTCGCCCGCATCCTGTTCATCGATCCCTTCGACATCGGCGCCCATCAATCTCGCAGCTTCAAGATGTCGCGCTGGATTCGCCGACGCGGTGTAGCGAAACACCGCCGGAGCGTTCAAGATGACTGAGAGTCCATGCGGAATGATCGGCTTTTCATCGGGATACCCGTCCGGGTGAAAATCTCTCGCGTTCCCTGCCACCGGATACGACATCCCATGCGGCAAGTGCACCCCTGCCGTACCGAACCCTACTCCCGCTGCTGTAGCAGCCAAGCACATGTTGGCACGTGCCTCATCATCTTCGGGATGGTTCACCGCTCGACGGATGTTCGCCGAAACGATTTCAATCGCCTTCGCAGCCCAAACATCGCTCATCGGATTCGAACCTTGATACGCTGGCCGATGCGCGGGATCGATCGGCGCTTCACGCTTTGTATACGGTAGCGCAGTGTACGACTCTAGGCCGTGGCAGAGCACGTCGAAACCGCTGAACGCCGCCACGTTACTAGGCATCGACCGCGTATTTTCGGGGTCCACCAAACCCATGTGCGGCTTCAACGCCCGGTTGGCGATACCCGTCTTGGCGTGCAGCTCCTTCATGTCGAATATTGCGACACCCGACGTCTCGCTACCCGTTCCCGCGGTCGTCGGCACCGCAATTGATGGCTTCAATGCTCCGGGCACGGGCGTGCCGCGACCGATCGGGGCATTGACGTACTCCAAGAATTCGGCCGGGTGCGAATCGTAGAGATTCGCCGCCTTGGCCGTATCCATCACCGATCCGCCTCCGACCGCGACGTATCCGTCGAAATCGCCTTGCTCGGCGAACCGGATTGCATCCGCAAACGACGCATCGGTCGGCTCCACGCTCACATCGGCATAGACGACGTGATCGATGCCCTCATCGCTCAACGATTGGAGCGATGTGGTTAACGCATTGGATTCAAGTAAAGATTGGTCCGTCAACACCATGACGCGCTTTACACCGAGTCTCTTCATCTCGAAACCCAGTTCGGCGGTGACTCCGAAACCGAACTTGATGCTCGCCGCATCCATCGCAAACGCGGTTTCCAAACCTAAAGACATCTAGTCCCTCCGCACGATTGCCATCAATATCGTGTACGCATTTAACAGTCAGGATTAAAGTATGCACCAACGCGTTAATCTGGAACGCGACAGACCTACTGCACCAAAGACCAAATGGCTGGACCATTCCGGACAGAACTGAGCGTCGACCTTTACGAGTTGACGATGTCGCAAATTTTCTGGCGAAAGCGTATCGATGACCGCGCTACCTTCAGCCTCTTCTTCCGCGGCTATCCAAAGAATCGCGGCTACTACATAGCCGCGGGCATCGACCAGGCACTCGATTTTCTTCAAGATTTCAAGCTCTCAGAACGCGACATCGAAGCGCTTAGCAAGGTTACGCCTCTTGATCGTGACTTCATCGAATTTGCCGCCTGCATCCGATTCACTGGCGATGTACGCGCCGTCGAGGAAGGCGCGATCGTGTTTGCCGACGAACCGCTGCTCGAAGTCACTGGCACGCTCATCGAAGCCCAGATCGTCGAAACGATGCTTCTCAACTTCGTCACCACGGCATCGCTATTGGCCACCAAAGCATCTCGGCTCGTGCAAGCCGCGCGGAGAAAGCCAGTAATCGATTTTGGATCGAGGCGCACCCACGGGGAAGATGCAGCGCTCCAAGCCGCGCGCTCCGGTTACATCGCAGGCTTCGCTGGGACCAGCAACGTTAAAGCCGCCGCGATATTTGGCATACCGGCGTTCGGCACGATGGCGCATTCCTTCGTTCAGGCTTTCGAGAACGAAGACCAAGCGTTCGCTGCCTACACCGAGGAATTCCCGCAGTCGACGACTCTGCTTGTAGATACGTACGACACGCTTGAAGGCGTCGCAAATGCGATTCGAGTAGCCAAGGCCGCGAAGAAAAACGGGGCGACCGTTAACGCTATCCGACTTGACAGCGGCGATCTGCGCTCGTTGGCAAGATCGGCGAGAACGATGCTGGACGCCGCCGGATTGGATAAAGTCCAAATCCTCGCCAGCGGCGGACTCGATGAATTCAGCATCGACGATCTTGTCAACTACGCCGCGCCAATCGACGCCTTCGGCGTGGGTACCCGTTACGGCACATCCGCCGATGCTCCGTACATAGACTCGGTCTACAAACTCGTTGAGATCGCAGATCGGCCAGTCACCAAGCTAAGTTCTGCCAAAGTGACGAGACCATGGGCTAAACAGGTTTTCCGGAGATTCGAAGACGGTCTTATGAACGGCGACGTTATCGCGCGACAGTCATCGCCAATACCCAAACATTACGCTCATTCGATGTTGCGGACCGTGATGAGGCACGGCCAACGATCGGAGCCGCAGGAGCCAATCGAAACCGTGAGAAGCCGGGTAGAGTCCAACCTACTCGCAATCCCAGACGAGTATCGCGCGCTAAAGGATCCTGCGACCTATCCAATCCGATACTCCCCAGATTTGGAATTGCCCGATCAACCATGACCAACCGCGAAATTCACCAAAACCATGACTGATCAGTCGCTGCCAACTCACGCCAGAGCCGTGGTCATTGGTGCCGGCATTGCCGGGTGCAGCGTCGCTTACCACCTCGCCAAACTC
This sequence comes from Dehalococcoidia bacterium, assembly GCA_965203505.1. GTDB lineage: Bacteria > Chloroflexota > Dehalococcoidia > Lucifugimonadales > Lucifugimonadaceae > Bin127. The sequence continues at coordinate 1,400,892 of OZ241880.1, read as the reverse complement.
GGTTGGCGCGACATCGTCGTCATCGACCAAGGCCCGTTGTTCGAGACAGGCGGCTCGACAACACACGCCCCGGGCGGCGTATTCCAAATCAACGCGTCTAGGACAATGACACACTTCGCCCGTTACACGGTCGATCTTTGGTCCCAAATGGAACTCGACGGCGAGTCATGCGTCAACCCCGTGGGCAGCCTCGAAGTCGCGTGGACACCCGAACGGCTCGTGGATTTGAAACGCAAACTCGGCTACAGCATGAGCTGGGGCGTGGAAGCACATCTGATTACCACGCAAGAAGCGCGCAAACTCGTGCCCATGCTCTCGAAACGCAGTTTGGGCGCGCTCTACGTCCCTTCAGACATACAGACAACCGCAACCAAACCCGCCGAAGCGATGGCGCGCGAAGCTACGCGACTTGGCGCATCCTTCCACGGAGGAGTTGAAGTAACAGGATTCGACATCCGAGACCACCGGGTTACTGGCGTCCGAACATCCTCAGGCAACATCAAAACAGACTTGGTCGTATCTGCCGTTGGAATTTGGGCACCCAAAATTGGAGACCTCGCCGGCGTCCCAATTCCCCTTTCACCCATGCAACACATCTACGCGATCACGGAACCGTTACCCGAGTTGGCAGGTGCGACTACCGACATTTCGTTGCCGCTCATACGGCACCAAGATCGCGCCATGTACTTCCGGCAGGAACGCGAATCTTTCGGGATTGGATCCTACCTTCACGAGCCGCTGATCGTTGACGCCGAGGACATCCTTGACCCTGCAGTCGCTCCGATCGCACCAGCTGAAATGACATTCACCGCAAATCACTTCAAAGCGGCTTACGATGCGGCAGGCGAAGTGATGCCTGCACTCAAGGGCGTCGGATTAACCCGTAAATTCAACGGCTTGTTCTCGTTCAATCAAGACGGCTTCCCGATCTTGGGCGAAGCGCCTCAGTTATGCGGATTCTGGTCGGCGCAAGCAGTTTGGATCACTCACGCTGGAGGGGTTGGCAAAGCGGTCGCCGAGTGGATCGTAAACGGCGAGCCAACGATCGATCTGCACGAATGCGACATCGCCAGATTCCATCCCCACGCCTACGACCGGTCATACGTCAAGACCCGCTCTGCTCAGTTGTACCGCGAGGTTTACGACATCGTCCACCCGCTGCAACAGCCCACTGAACCCAGAAATGTCAAGGTCACACCATTCCACGAACGGCATAAGGAACTCGGTGCCGAGTTTTTCGAAGACTCCGGGTGGGAACGTCCACGCTGGTACGCTGCCAATGAACATTTGCTCGAGTCGCTCGATGTTTCGGGACGCGAACGTCAAGGTTGGGAAGCCCGAGAATGGTCTCCCATAATCGCTGCTGAACACGCGGCGACACGTCAACGCGTCGCCATGTTCGACCTCACGCCCTTTGCGAAATTCGAAGTCTCCGGCTCTAGCGCTCTACATGCCCTCCAGCATTTGTCCGCAAACCAAATCGACAGACCCATCGGCGCAATCACGTACACATCAATGCTCACCCCGTCCGGCGGAATCAAATGTGATCTGACCGTCACGCGCCTAGGCGAAGACCGATTCATGATCGTGACTGGCGGGGGAATGAGCCGTTACGATCTGCAATGGATTCAATCCAACCTCCCCTCCGACTTCAGCGTAAACATCGCGGACATCTCCTCAGATTACTGCTGCATCGGATTATGGGGACCTGACGCTCGACACGTTTTGAGTAAAGTCACCGACGACGATGTGTCGAATAGCGGATTTCCGTACATGACTACCAAATGCATCACCCTCGACGATGTCCCCGCGCTCGCCCTCCGTATCTCATACGCAGGAGAACTCGGATGGGAGATCTACGCGCCTACGGAACACGGTCAACGAATCTGGGACCTCATTTGGGAGGCTGGAGAACCTTTCACCATTACCGCGGCAGGTACCGGCGCATTCGACTCGCTCCGCATCGAAAAGGGATACCGACTTTGGGGCAACGACATCCACACCGAACACAACCCATTCGAAGCCGGCATCGAATTCGCCGTCAAAATCGACAAAGGCGACTTCATCGGCAAAACGGCAATGATTGAGGCACGATCCAATACACCGGCGCGGAGATTGACCTGCATGACCCTCAACGATCCGAGCCGCGTCGTAATGGGCAACGAACCTATCCTCGATGGCGACCGCGTCCTCGGATACGTGACCAGCGCCAACTACGGTCACACCACCGGCCGCGGCATCGCCTACGGTTATCTGTCATCAGACCACGCCAATCCAGGCAACGAAGTGGATATCCTGTATTTCGGCGAACGACTCCGAGCGACCGTCCGCAAAGACCCGCTCTACGACCCCGAAGGCCGAAAGCTCAGAAGTTGATCATACGCCGACCGCATCAGCCAATCATTCGCGGCAGCGGTCTTCAGGAGGTAATCCATTGGCACAGACACAAATTATCAACGGGCTCAAGCGCCGAAATTGGCCGATCAATCTGAGGCAAAGCGGCAACAGCGATGCCCGAATTCTCATCTCCACACGCATCAGGAAATCCCCTTGGTGGCACCTCTCAAAAACTGCCGGTTGCTGGGCATACACGACCTACAACCATCTCTATCACCCGCGCGCCTACATCAAACCCGAAGACGTTGGCCTGCTCGCAGAGTACGAGTTCCTCACGAAACACGTCAGCATGTGGGACGTAGCCGTCGAGCGACAGATCATGGTCAAAGGTCCCGACGCCGCCGATTTCGTGAACCTGCTCATCACACGCGACGTCCATTCCCTCCTACCTCCGATGCAAGCGCGCTACGTGATCCTCTGTAACCAGTACGGGGGTATCGTGAACGACCCGGTCCTGCTCCGCGTCGCCGAAGACGAATTTTGGTTCAGCATCTCCGACTCCGACGTTTTGCTCTGGGCCCAAGGCGTCAACTCCTTCGCGAACTTCAACGTCGACATACACGAAATCGATGTCTCGCCCGTCCAAATCCAAGGCCCTAAATCTGTGCCGTTAATGGCAAAGATGTTCGGTCCGCACATCAGAAACATCCCCTACTATGGCTTGATCCACGACACGCTGAATGGACACAAAGTGACGATCTCAAGGACCGGCTTCTCGGCCGAAGTTGGCTTCGAGATCTACCTTCACGACGCGACGCTCCACGCAGATGACGTGTGGCCTCACATCCTCGAACAGGGCGAGGAGTTCAACTTGGGGGTCATCGCACCTAGCCACATCCGGCGTTTGGAAGCCGGCATCCTCTCCTACGGGCAAGACATGGACATTGAAACCAACCCGTTCGAAGCTCGGCTCGGTTGGCAGGTCGACCTTGACAAGAAGGCGGACTTCATCGGGAAAGACGCACTGACCCGCATCAAACAAGAAGGCGTCCAGCAGCGTTTGGTCGGCCTACACGTCGGCGGCGAGCCTATCACCTGGTACAACGAAGACTTCTACCTTGTCAAAGACCGCGACACCAGAGACGACATCGGATACGTCACCAGCGCATTCTGGTCCCCAAACGTCGGCTCGAACATCGCTCTCGCCACGATGCCGAGATCCCACTGGAGAAGAGGAACCAAAGTGTCAGTCCAACTGCCGAACGACGGGATCGTAGATGCGACGGTAGTCAAAGTTCCGTTCTTCGACCCGGCTAAACAAATCCCGAACACGGTTATATGAGCGCGGATTTCCCACTATCGTGAAACATTGCCGAAGCTGCGCCAAATCAAAATCAGATCAAAATGCTTGTTGGTGAAACCATTCGCACCAGAGATCGATTACGAGGCGATGTACCCTTGTGAGTCGGATTCCAATCCATCACAGGATTTAAAGGCAGAGTAAGTTCATATGACACTCAAAATAGCCGCAAATCTCACCATGATGTTCAACGAGCATGAATTCATGGACCGATTTGCCGCCGCAGCCAAGTGCGGATTCAAAGGCGTCGAATACCTGTTCCCATACGACTATCCCGCGGACGCAATCGGTGAGCAGCTGGAATCCAACGGTTTAGTCCAGGTGTTGTTCGACTTCCCCGCCGGTGATTGGGAGAACGGCGATCGAGGCATTGCTGTGCAACCAGATCGCGTCGGCGAATTCCAAGACGGTGTAGGCGTCGCGATCGAATACGCGAAGACCTTGGATTGCGAACGATTGACGTGCCTAGCCGGAATCCCAGAAGCCGGAACTGATCCCGAGGTCGCACAGCGGACCATGATCGACAACCTGCGATTCGCCGCCGACGCCGCCGCTGGAATCGGCGCAATAGTTCTTATCGAGCCGCTAAACACCCGCGATGTGCCCGGCACCTTCGTATCCAGCTCCGCTCACGGCGCTAATTTGGTGCGCGACGTGGTGCGCGACAACGTCCGCCTTCAATTCGACGTCTACCACACGCAGATCATGGAAGGCGACCTCGCACCTAAATTCACCCAACTGCTGTCCCTGATCGGGCATGTCCAAATCGCCGACAACCCCGGTCGCCACGAACCCGGCACGGGCGAGATCAACTACCCATTCGTACTTGACTACATCGAAAACAGCGGCTACGGTGGCTGGATAGGCGCCGAATACATGCCCGCCGGAGCAACCGTCAGCGGTCTCGAATGGGCGCGCGAGTACCTATAGACCGAATTAAGAACCGTTCCTCGCGGGAATCTGAACTGACCAGACGCCGTCAGGCAGTAGCAGCCAGATCTTCTGCGCCGCCGTGGCGAACCCGCGCTGCAACGTCGGGGAAGAACGTATCCAATACGTTCTCCACGATCCCGTCCGCATCCAACTGAAGCTGACGCCGCTGGTCAACCGCGGTTCCGTGCTCCACAAACGCGTCCGGCATCCCGATCCTATGAACCTCCACGCCCTCAACCTCCGCGTCCGAAAGCGTCTCAACAATCGCCGAGCCGAACCCGCCGGCCAGCACGTTTTCTTCGACGGTCAAGATCCTGCCCGTACGTCTGGCTTCGCTAAGAACCAAATCGACATCGAGCGGTTTCGCGAAAACCGGGTCGATTACCGCGCACGATACGCCGTACTCCGCCAACGTGTCGGCGGCTTCGACCGCCGCATTGCAGGATTTGCCTAACGCGAATATAGACAGATCCTCCCCGTCCATCAGCACAGATCCTTTGCCGATGGGCAGTTCCCTGAGTTCGTCATCCATCGGCACGCCGACCGCCGCTCCCCGCGCGATCCGAATCATGAACGGTCCGTCGGTCATGTATGACGTGTAAATAAGGTGCTGCAACTGGTTCTCGTCGCGCGGCGCGGCAACGATGGCATTCGGCAAGCAACGCAGATAGGAGACATCGAACGCGCCATGGTGGGTCTTACCATCCTCGCCAACAATTCCTGCGCGATCCGCGATCAAGGTGACAGACAGGTTCTGCAAGCAGATGTCGTGCAGGATCTGATCAAACGCCCTCTGCAAAAACGTGGAATAGATCGAAACGTACGGTTTCAAGCCTTTCGAAGACATTCCAGCCGCCATGCTGACGGCGTGTTGCTCCGCGATCCCGACATCGAAAACCCGGTCCGGGAACTCGCGCATCACGTCAACCAGTCCCGTTCCCTCCAACATCGCAGCACTGATACCAACAACCGACTCGTCGTCGCGCATCAATCGCGCCAAGGTGTCGGAGAAGACCTTCGAGTAGGTCGGCGCTCCTGAAGAGTCGCCCAACGGCGAACTCGGTTGGTGGAACTTCACCGGGTCGTCCTCGGCCGGTTCGAAACCGTGACCTTTATGCGTCACGATGTGCACCAACGGCACCGACCCCGTCGACATTCGGGCCTGGCGTAAAGTCTCTTCAAGTTGCTTGAAGTCGTGACCATCGATCGGACCCAAGTACTGGAACCCCATCTCCGTCCAAAACATCGTCGGCACGATCAACCCTGCAAGACCCGTGTTGAAGCGTTTGACGATCCGATACATCAGCTCGCCAGTCGGCACCCGCTGCGATATCGACTTCATCCGATTAATCATCGACTGAAATTCAGGATGCGTGATCAACCGTTTGCGCCAGTTGGTCAGAAACCCGATGTTCTCGGATATCGACATCCCGTTGTCGTTCAAGACGACGATCATCTTTTCAGGGTTCAAGTGGACGATGTTGTTCAACGCCTCGAAACTGGAACCCGAAGTCATCGCACCGTCGCCGACAACCGCCACCGTCCACGAATCTCGGTTCTGACTAGCTGCGCTCTGGGCTATCCCAAGCGCTATTGAAAGGCCAGTTCCAGCGTGCCCTGCGGCCAAGGTATCGTGCGGACTCTCGGTCGGTTCTCCGAAACCTGACAATCCGCCCTCTAACCGAATATCTTTGAATTCGTCGCGGCGACCTGTCACCAGCTTGTGTGTGTAAAGCTGGTTCGTAGTATCCCAAACCAAACTGTCTTGCGGACTGTCGAATATTCTGTGAAGCGCTAACGTAAGTTCGACCACTCCGAGGTTGGACGCGAGGTGCCCTCCACGTTCCGTTATTACAGAAATAATCGTCTCGCGAGCATCATTCGCAACTTGGTCTAGCTCTTCGAGCGTGAGAGATTTGAGGTCGCTAGGACTGTCGATACGGTCCAATAAGCGTGTGGACATTACTTGGGCTCTGGATTTGTGCCGTTGCAGGTGAAAAGACTACCGTCAAAGTATGCACGGTCATCTCTCTTTCGCAGGATACCATAACCGGAATTCGTTGAAACACATATCGCATCATTTGTACTAATTTAATCAATCGCAATAGTTGATCGCCTACCGTGCTCAGGAAATCACTGCAAAACTCACGTTGGGGCGATCCCTCGTGGTCGCCCAGGGCAGTGTGGGGCACAATACACCAAACCCTAACTTTCCAGACAGTTTTGCAACGCTCTCGCTCCGAGCGCAGGTTTTCATTTCGCTGCACACAGTTTTTGAATAACGCGTAAAATTACCGTGTCTTCAGACTAGAGACATCGAGGTACGAGGAGGAGATTTGCAGAGAGTCCTGAATTCCGTCAACTTCTCGTACGACTTGGAGACGCTGAAAGGCGACGTTTTCGGCGGATTGACCGCGACCGTCGTCGGACTGCCCGTTGCACTCGCATTTGGCGTCGCTTCCGGACTCGGCGCGGTCGCCGGCATTTACGGAGCCATCGCTGTCGGGTTTTTCGCCGCCGTCTTTGGCGGAACCAGATCCCAGATTTCGGGACCCACCGGACCCATGGCCGTCGCCATGGCCACCGTCGTCACCCTTGCCGGCCCCGACAACCTCGTCGAAGCCTTCAGCATCGTCATCCTCGCCGGAATCATCCAAATTCTTCTAGGCGTGCTCAAGATCGGCCGCTTCGTCGCCTACACCCCGTACTCCGTCATTTCCGGATTCATGTCCGGCATCGGTGTCATCATCATCATCCTCCAAATCCTCCCATTCATCGGCCAATCCGGGGTCGCTGGCGGACCGGTCGGCGCGATCCAAGCAATACCCGATGCTATTCCGAACATACACCTCGGCGCAGTCATCATCGCCGCCGCAACTCTCGCCGTCGGTGTGTTCTGGCCCCAAAAACTCCACAAATTCTTCCCGTCAACTCTCGCCGCACTCGCCACGGGAACACTTCTAGGCGTGCTCTGGCTCGTCGATGCACCTGTGATCGGCGAGGTCCCCACAGGATTTCCTTCCCCTCAATTCCCAACTTTCTCCAGCGACTTCTTGGTCAAGGCCATTCAACCAGCCATTATCCTTGCCCTCCTCGGATCAATCGACAGTCTTCTGACTTCCCTTATCGCCGACTCGATGACGCGGACGAGGCACAATCCGAATCAGGAACTCGTCGGTCAGGGCATCGGAAACACCATCGCAGGATTCATCGGTGGTCTGCCCGGCGCTGGTGCGACACTCGGCACTGTCGTCAACCTGCGAGCCGGTGGACGGACACCCGTATCCGGTGCCATCAGAGCCGGAATCCTACTTGCCCTCGTCCTCGGGCTCGGACAGTACGTAGGGAACATTCCCCTCGCAGCACTGGCCGGCATCCTCCTCAAAGTCGGTTGGGACATCATCGACTGGCGATTCATCACCCGGATTCACCGCGTTCAGCGAGAACACCTCATCGTCATGGTCATAACCATGTTCCTGACCGTTTTCCTCGATCTAGTCACGGCGGTCGCAATCGGACTCATCGCCGCCGGCATGGCAACCGCCAGACAGCTCGAAAGACTCGAACTCGACAGCGTCATTTCTGTACCCATACTCGACCAAATCTTCTTCGCCGGTTACCGCGCCGCGCGCGAAATGGACGTCTTCGATGCCAGAGTCGGCTTGGTAGCACTCCGTGGCAGCTTCACCGTATCGTCCTCCAGCAGCCTGATAACTACCATCGGCGAAGACATCGCCGAGCACGAAATCGTTATTCTGGACTTCACCGACACGGTGTATATCGACGACTCAGCCGCCCTGGTCGTTGAGCAAATGATCGAAGTGGCGTACACCGAAAACACCCAGTGCATCCTCGTCGGACTCGGCGGTGTTCCCGAAACTGCGCTCCGTGCACTCAACGCCATCGACGAGGTGCCTGAGGAACACATCGCCGAAAATCTTGAAGACGCCAAACACATCGCACTTTCAATGCTCGGACTTGACACGGAACGCGAAACCTCTGCCGAGCCGGCCGCGCACCGTTTGGATCAAGAAACCTCCACTGGCCCAGCCCTATAGGCCAGTGATCCACACCATCGACGCAATCAACCCGCCACAATAACAACCCCGGTACCATGACTGAGAAACTCCAACAAGGCGACCGACTTCCACCTCTGAACTTCAAACTCGTCGACGGCGAGGAACTGTCGCTCCCCCACGGTATGAACAATCGTTACGTCGCCCTCCTCTTCTTCCGCGGCGCCTGGTGAAGCTATTGCCGCAGGCAGCTAGTTAGCTACCAAGAAAAACTCGATCAGCTAAAAGAACTCGGAGCGTCGGTCATCGCCGCAACCGTGGGGTCACTCGATGAAGTCAAAGCCATGCGCGACGAACTCAAACTGACCTACCCAGTTGCCTACAACCTCGACGAAACCGAACACGCCGGAATCGGCGGATGGTGGACAACCGACCACCACGGTCGCTACATGCAACCCACCGAACTCCTAATCTCCCGCGGCGGAGTGATCTTCGGCTCCATGTACGCATCCGGCCCCGTCGGACGAATGTCCATCGACGAAGTCCTAGTCGCCATCAAATCCCGCGAACAGCGCTGAAACCCGGCCTACCCCGATCGCGGGGAATGTGCCACGCAGAGTAACTACGGCTACGACGTGGCAGAAGGACGAAGGAGGCGCGACCCAACCTCGTAGGGGCGATCCCTTGTGGTCGCCCGACTGTCCCCTTTCGCACAGCGAAAGGGGACGCGGAGCCCAAGAGACCGACACAAGAACGCAGGGGTATGCCCGGGGCGGAGAGGCGCCCGTGCCCGGACATCGGCTATGACGTGGATTTGCCCATCGCCGCGGACTCCCATTCGAAAAATGAACCGCGGCATTCCGACTCTTTTGGTTTGCATTACAAACTACTTTGCAATACAATTTCACCCAAACGCTTCACACACCCTTGCGACCAAGGAATCGAACAACATGCGATCCACAGAAAATCAACCCTCAAACCTGTCTCCCGAAGACGGCTGGAGCGCCATCCACTCGACGATGGACAAATCTCGCAGTTCCATGTACCTCGCAGGAACCGCGACCATCATGCTCTTATGGGGCGCCATTGTAGCCGTCGGATACCTCGCAATGTTCGCGATCGAGACGCTCGCATCCGATTTTGCCGAGGCCAATCCATGGTTCCCCGGTCCGCTCTGGGCCGGCATCGCGGCAATCGGATTTGTCGGAAGCGGCATCATCGGAAACCGAGCAGGACAAAAAATCTCAGACGGTGAAGCCGCACGTTCGGCCGGATTCCGAGTCTTCCTGTTCTTCCTCGCCGTGATGATCGCCGCATTCGTTGTCCCGGCCGCATCCGGATTATGGGACAACGACACGTCCAACGCCATCCCGGGCGTCACGATCGGCATCGTAGCACTCGGATACGTCCTCTTCGGCATCATGCACAGACCAGCACTCGCCATCATCGGTATCCTCTTCGCAGCGGCATACTACATCCCACATTTCCTGATCGACGACGCCGCGATCGCCGTTACCGCCGTCGCCACGTTGATCATCGTGTTGGCCGGAGCGTTCTGGTTGCGAAAAAGCGGCGTCGCATGACACAGGAAACCATCACCCTCGACGAAACCATCCACCAGCCGACAAGGCTGCGGATCATGACGATGCTCGTCTCCCAACCCGCGGCTGATCGGCTCACCTACGGCTTCGTCCAAAAGTCCCTGGCACTCACCGGTGGCAACCTCACCACACACCTCCGAAAACTCGAAGACGCCGAGTACCTCCAAATCACCAAAGAGTTCCACAACCAAAAACCCCGCACATGGCTACAAGCCACACCCACCGGCCGCCAAGCATTCGCCAATTACTACGCAAACCTCCAAAAAATCCTCAACTGGAACCCAAAATCTTGATCCATTTCAAACCACCCACGACACCCGTAGGGACGAACCCTCGTGGTCGCCCAACCCATCCCGTTCCGTCGACAGACCCACGTAGGGGCGATCCCTTGTGGTCGCCCCGCCCCCTTCGTTTCAGCGTAAGGGGACGCGGAGCCCAAGAGACCGACACAAGAACGCAGGGGATGCCCGCGGAGGCAAGGCCAGCGCCCACCAACCAGCCACACCCTCCACCCCCTCATGTCATTCCGAAGGCAGGTCATTCCGAGCTCACCCTAATGTCATTCCGAGCTCACCCTAATGTCATTCCGAGCGCAGCGAGGAATCTCCCCGCAATCCCCGGTTCAGACAACGATTTGACTCTCATGCTACATATGTATTAATATAAGCGACAAGCGCCCGAGCCGGCTTTATCAACTACCGGACCGGGTGCCCAGAGACATCGCCGCGTCGACCAGGAGACCGTGCACAATCACCTTTCGACAACGCTAACGACAACCATTACAAAAAACCGGTCTGCGGGCGGGGGACTCGGGGCGCTCACGCGCCCGCCGACGGAGCCCGCCAAATCCCCAACGATGTCAGGGTCCAACGCATGCCAAAATTCCGGTCAACGGAGGAACGTTGTAGCTGTAGCGCCCGTGATGCGGATCATACTGCTGGATCCGCCATGCGAGCCAGACGGCCGCCGATCCCCGATCCTAAGGCTCTCCACCGCGAGCGGTGGAGATGTCTGAAGAGAGGGGGCGCCACGCATTCCCTTCACGTTCCAGGGCTTCCACCGCTCGCGGGGGAAACGTCCGAAGGACGAAGGGGGCGCGGAAGCGCAGCTGGCGGCACGTTCAAGATCCGGGCGAACGATCCTCTTTTCCGGCACAGTCCTTCCGCGTTTCGTCGGGCGCGGAGAGGCCACGGCTCCAGCGAGAGGAACAATCGAGCGATGACGGGCGGATGGCATCGATCAGCCGCACGGAGGGCCGACGGTCTGGCGACGTCGGCAGAGACGTAGCTTTAAGAACCTGAAAACCAATTTCGCACGCGACCCGAACCGGCGCGGCGATGCTTCGAAAAGAACGCGTCCCTTCGCGAAACAGAGGGGCACAGGTAGGGGCAGGTTTCAAACCTGCCCCTACCAACCAAACAACCAAAACCTGCAATTCACCTGCAGGCCATACCCTCTTACCCGCACGCCCAAAACCCACCAAGCCCCAACTCAATCACCCACCTCAAATCAGAGCCCATCACAAAAATCTGCGTAATCTGCGGTTCAGACAACCTGTGCGGTATCATCATCAAAGCCAACTAAACACCTGCACACGAACGAAAGGTTCCACCACAAATGGCAGAACGATCATTCGAACCCGTCGACGTCTCTGACGACATTCTCGACCGATTCCGCAAGCTCCCAATCGCAACCACCTGGGCAGCCGTCGCAAACGTCGCCGGCGTCCCCCTCCCATTCATGGAAGGCGTCCGCAACTTCACCCCCGGCACTCGCCTCGCCGCACGCGCACGAACCCTCCGATTCCTACCACCTCGGGCAGACCTTGATGCTGAGACAAAACGCGGCGAAGACTCCCCCGAATACCAAGCCATGGCGCGCTGCGGACCTGGCGATGTCCTCGTCGCCGACCTCATGGGCAAGCAATGGGCAGCCGTCGCCGGCGACGTCAAACTCCTCCAACTCAAGATGAACAAAGCCGACGGGCTAGTCACCGACGGCGCAATCCGCGACCTCGGCGTCCTCGAAGACGAAGACTACGGCTTCGCCGTCTACGCCCAAGAACGCACCCCGTACGGCGGCCGCCCGTGGGCCGACCCCGCCTACGAAAACTGCGACATCCAATGCGGCGGCGCACTAGTCCGCCCCGGCGACGTCATCGTCGGCGACGACGACGGCTGCGTAGTAGTCCCCTCCTGGTTCGCCGAAGAAGCCGTCGTATGGGTCGAAGAACACGAAGGCGTCGAAGGCTTCGTGAAAGAAAAAATCCTCAACGAAAACGTCCGCCCCGGCAAATACTACCCCCCGACGGATGCGACGATGCAGGAGTATCTGGATAGCTTGAAGTAGGACCTTCAGATAAAAGGGTTTCCCCCGCTCGCGGGGGAAATGTCCGAAGGACAAAGGGGGCGCGTAAACCCCAAACCAGACAAAACCACAGTCATTCCGGCGAAAGCCGGAATCCAGAGGGGCGGCGCGGCGGTGGCAGGATAGCAAGCACACATGGCTGAACGCATCTACAACAGAACTGAAACAGGGTCGCTCGATCCTCTCGTAGAAGAACGATTCTCAACCGAAGACGAGTTACAAGCCCTAATCGCCGAACACCCTGAGTTACTTGACGGCGAGCAGATCAGGCCGGGAAACCCGCGTCGGTGGCTTCTGATTACACGCGAAAAAGGGATAGCCCAGTCTACCGACACAGGCCGTCGGTGGTCAGTCGACCATCTGATCGTTGACCAAGACGCGGTGCCAACATTGGTCGAAGTAAAACGAGGCTCAAACTCCGAAATCCGCCGCCAAGTGGTCGGTCAAATGCTCGAGTATGCCGCACACGCAACACAAACTTGGACCAGCGACGAATTGCGTCGAACGTTTGAGGGCTCAGTAACCGCCGACGATCTTGATCCGGACGAATTAATACGCCAATTCCTCGAAACAGATGGAGAAACCGACGTTGACCGTTTTTGGGAGGAAGTCGCTACGAACTTGACAGCCACGCGAATGCGGCTCTTGTTCGTAGCTGATGAGATACCCGATGAACTGGAACGGATCGTGATGTTTCTTAATGCACAGATGCCCAACGTTGAGGTACTCGCGGTTGAGATCAAACAGTTCCGGGGCAAGTCTACCCAAACTTTAGTCCCACGCGTGATAGGCAGAGTTGCTAACGTCACAGCGTCCCGTTCTTCCGGGACGCGTCAAAGATTGACGCTCGAAACATTCTTGGATGATTTCGCGGATGAAAACTCACGAATCGTTGCTGAACGTCTCCTTAACGCGGCCGTAAAATCCGATGCCGCTCTAGAATGGGGTCCGAGTGGGGTTAGCGTCCGTGCCCGTTGCACTGCTTGGAGACAACCGGTTACCGTGGCATGGTTCTACACACCGTCAACCACGAATTTCGGGTGGATGAAGACCAGAGATTTCTCATTTGGAACTGCGATTCTTGATTACGATCCGGGACCTGAACATCCGCTACGTCAGATCCTGGAAATGTGGGCAAATCAGTTCAGCGAAGACGAATTCACAACGGACGCTTCGAGCAAAGGAGTGGCCGCGTGGTCAGTCGACTACCAATCTGCGGTTCAACACGCCGATATCCTAGTGGATCGGCTGGCAAATGTGATCTCGGAACTCAAATCGCTGTGACGACTTAACCCGCAACTCTCCCAACCGACGCCATCATGAAAGAACATCCAGCAACCCTAGAATAGAAAGCCCCGCTCCCGATCAGCAGCGGGGCGCAAGGAGGTCAATCAATGTCGTTGATCGCCCACTACCTCGATGCCGACGACCAGATCCACTTAAACATCGACGCCGAAGCCGTCCAAGCCGCACACAAGTCCGAAACCGGTCTTTTGTGGTTGGATTTCCTCGATCCCGGAGACGACGAACGCGAACTGCTGCTCAACGAGTTCCAGTTCCACCCGCTTGTCGTAGACGGCGCCATAAACCCCGTCATCCGACCCGCCCGCGTCGAGGACTTCGGCGACTACATCTTCGTGAACGCACGTAGCGTCGACTACACGGCTGAGACCGAAGTCGTCCAGACCACCGACATCGGCATGTTCATCGGCCAGAACTTCGTCGTCACCCTCCACAACGCGGAAATGCCGAGCGTGGAAGCCGTCAAGCAACTCGTCGAGATCGACGGTCGCCCCATGATGAAAGGCCCCGCCTTCTTCGCTCACGCCCTTTTCGATGCCCTCATACAAGCGATCCTTCCGACTTTGGATCGAATGGTAGACCGCGCCGATGCCATCGAAGAGCAGGTTCTCACCGACCCGGATCAATCCGCATTGATCGCATTGATGGCGCTAAAACGCTCTTGCCTCAGCCTCAACCGCGCCCTCACTCCTCAACGTGAGGTGTTGAATCGTCTAGGTCGTAGGGAATTCGACCTCATCGGACAAGGCGTCGACCTCTATTTCCGCGACCTCGCAGACGACTTGGCGCGAGTCCAAACATCCAACGACGCTATCAGGGAGCGCACCGATACCTCTCTCGCCACCTATCTCTCGGTTGTCGCCAATCGCCAGAACGAAATCATGAAGGTCCTCTCGATCGTCGCCACGGTATTCCTACCTCTAGGCCTGATCGCCGGTCTCTTCGGCATGAACTTCGAGAACATGCCCGGCATAGGCTTCAGGTGGGGATATCACATAGTAGTCGGAGTCAGTGTCTTCGCCGCCGCATTGGTCGCTTGGATGTTCTGGCTCAAACGCTGGCTCATCGCTGGAGCCGGATTCTTCCGGCCACGCCGCCTCAGAAGTTTTGTGCCTCAAGCCGTCGATCCGATACGCCTTGCCGGATTCCTCGGCAACACCGTAAGCCGCAACCTGCAACGCATGGAAGCTGTCGTGACTTCCGAACAGCGACCGATCCCGAGATGGCGACCGTCAGTCCTCCAGCGTATCAACCCCGTCAACCTTCGCCGCACATCCCAACGCAAACGCCCAAGGTCGGATTCGACGTAAACAGCCGTTCATCGCTAGACATCATGTTCGCTTCCGGACGTTGTCATGCCCCGATATCCAACCGCCGGAAGATTCGCATTTCTGGTTGTCGCACTCTTGATGTTCGCTGCCTGTGTCCGAACCGGAGCGCCCACGTCATCCCTTTCACCCGATGCGTCACTCCTAAATGGTCTCACCCGATCGGAACGCGCCGATCTCGTCGACTATGCTCTAACCCTCATCAATGACGCTCGCACCGACGCCGGTGTCACCGAACTCACCCTCGACACCAACCCCGCTGCCCAATCCCACGCCGAACAGTCGCGGGATGCCTGCACCCGCGGTCACTGGGGCACCGACGGCATGAAGCCATACATGCGCTACACCCTAGCCGGAGGGGATCAATACTCCGCCGAAAACGTGTTCGCAATCGACTTCTGCCCGGAGGATTTGGGCAACTACGGATTAGAAACGCCAAGGGAACAAATCGATTTCGCGATGGACCGCTTCATGAACAGCCCCGGCCATCGCCGAAACATTCTCAACCCACACCACCGCAAAGTCGGCATCGGCATCACATACCGACCACCCACCATCTGGTTCGTCCAACTCTTCGTCGGCGACTACATCGAATATGACACCAAACCCACGATCGATTCGGGAATCCTAACCCTCAGCGGTCAAACCAAAAACGGCGCGCATGTTTCCAGCGAAACCGGAACCATAGCCATCTACTACGACCCTCCCCCGGAACCCTTGACCCGAGGGCAGCTCTCTCGAACTTACTGTTACTCCAACGGCCTCGCCATAGCCGGAATCCGGCCACCGCCCGGAGACGACTGGTCCTACGTCGAAGATGAAACCACAATCGACGTCGATTCCTTGCAGTGCCCAGACCCGTACAACATCCCGTCAGATGCCGCCCCACCATCATCAAACGACGAAGCCCAAGACAATTGGCGGCAAGCACTCGATTTAAGCCTGGACCGGACAACCCGCGAGCTGACCTACCCTTGGATAACGGCTCTTGAATGGACGTCAGACAGTGATAACTTCACCATCTCCGCCGACATCACGGATCTCCTAACCCGACACGGCGACGGCGTCTACACCACCCTCCTATGGGCCGAAATCGCTGACGAACGCATCCCCATCTCCGAATACTCCATCTTCATCCCACCACTACCCTAAGTTGACGCCAAGCAGCAATTCTCAAATCTCTGCCAACCTCACTCGGATAACGTTACGCATGTGCTATAACATGGCGCAATGCGTGAACATGAAGACGAGGAACAACTGACCGACATCGCCGCCGATGTTTCCGAACGCCGCGTCTCGATCTGGAGCGTGCCGGTCGATTTCGGCCCGTGGTTCTACGTGCTCCTAGTAACTCACACCGCACCTCTCATCTTCCTGTTGTGGAGGACCGATGCTACACCGAAAACGCACGATAACATAGCAAACATCATCGTCAACGTAACCAGCGGCACTGCTCCTCTTATTTTCGTAGCCGCTGTAGCAACAATCATCGAACTGGAGGTACTAGTGGTTCTCAGAGAATGGTACAGAGCCAAGAAAGCCAAAGATATAGTCAGAGTCCGGGAAGAGGGTCGTCGAGAAGGACATCAGAGAGGCTACAAGGAAGGATTCGAAGCGGGGCGCAATGCTGAGCGGAAGGCACACCGATCCGAAGCCAAACGGAACGGCGAAGATCAAGACTGACCTAGTTCTCAACACCGCCGCTGTAGCAACGATCATCGAACTGGAGGTACTAGTGGTTCTCAGAGAATGGTACAGAGCCAAGAAAGCCAAAGATATAGTCAGAGTCCGGGAAGAGGGTCGTCGAGAAGGACATCAGAGAGGCTACAAGGAAGGATTCGAAGCGGGTCGCAATGCTGAGCGGAAGGCACACCGATCCGAAGCCAAACGGAACGGCGAAGATCAAGACTGACCTAGTTCTCAACACCGCCGCTGTAGCAACGATCATCGAACTGGAGGTACTAGTGGTTCTCAGAGAATGGTACAGAGCCAAGAAAGCCAAAGATATAGTCAGAATCCGGAAAGAAAGTCTAGAAGAGGGTCGTCAAGAAGGGAATCGAGAAGGACATCAGAGAGGCTACAAGGAAGGATTCGAAGCGGGTCGCAAAGCTGAGCGCGAATCTCAAGCAGTGTCCAGCAGCAACTCTTCCGAGAAGAACGAAAAACTCTAACTCACCAACCTACCCTTCACAACCTCCATATCCAACTCAATTCCCAGCCCCGGCCCCGTCGGCGGAATGTAATACCCGTCCTCGAACACTATTGGTTCCTTAAAGATGATCTTGTGCAACGGACCTTGGTTCGCCTCTGCGATCATGAAATTCGGTGAGCACGTATCCAACTGAATCGCCGCTGCTGCCGCTATTGGCCCGCAATACATGTGTGGCGCGATCACCGCATAGTGCGCCTCAGCAATCGCCGCAATCTTCTTCGATTCCAGAATCCCGCCACATTGCCCCAGATCCAATTGGATTATCTGCGCCGCCTGCTTCTCCAATAGGTTCGAGAACTCGAACTTCGTAACCAACCGCTCGCCCGTCGCTATCGGTATCGACGTGTGCGCCGCGACCCGCGCCATCTCCTCGATATTCTCCGGCGGCACCGGTTCCTCGAACCAGAATGGGTGATACTCCTCGAGGAAATCTGCGACTCGGATCGCGCTGTACGTCGTCAACTGGCCATGCGTCCCGATTCCGACCTCCAACTCGTTGCCAACCGCATCCCGTATCGCCTTCCAGATCTTCGCCGCCTGTGTGATCTCCGGCAACCCGATGTCACGCGGCCCCGGGAACAATGGCGTAAACGGATCGATCTTGCAAGCAGTATTCCCATCCGATAGCAGCTTCTCGGCTATTGGCCCGGCCGCGTCGGGGTTCGCCATGAAACCGCCCTCGGGCTGCGGCATGTACGCGTAAGCGCGAAGCTTCTCGTGGAATTTCCCACCCAGCAAGTTGTAGATCGGCTGGCCTGTCGCCTTTCCAACGATGTCCCACAACGCCATCTCCAACGCGCTGATCACCGGCGTCGCATACAAACTCGGGTGCCGAAAATCGTGCCGCTCCCCGTACATCCGCTGCCACAACAACTCGATGTTGAACGGATTCTCACCGATCAAAACATAACGCCCAAACTCCTCCATCAGCGAGATGATCGACCCTAAGTCAACTAGATTGCCCGAATAACCACTCCCGGTAACGCGTTCACCAAGACCCACAATCCCCTCATCGGTAACGATCTGCACAAAGACCAAATGCCGCCCACCAATGTACGGCGGATCATTCTCAACAACCATCGGCTTGACTTCGGTAATCTTCATCTCATGCGTCCTCTCATTGGTGGCTGCGGCAATTCTAGCAACGTGATCGCTCTCCCTGATGTCGTTCAGACACTCCTGGTGCTTCACTCCGACGAACGCGGGAACCCATCGCTTCGCAGCCAGACCAAAGCAACTGAAAGAATACGTGATTTAGAATCAAACTGACGCAAACCTCGCGAATGCAATCTCGTGGTGGGCGTAGTGTAGTGGTTAACACGTCAGGTTGTGGCCCTGAAGATCGAGGGTTCGATTCCCTCCGTCCACCCCACTCCAAATTGCAATCTCGCGAGCATCAGTGCGCCCGTAGCTCAGGGGACAGAGCATCTGGCTTCGAACCAGAGGGTCGGGGGTTCGAATCCCTCCGGGCGTGCCACCTCAATTCCCTCAACCAGTGACCTCCCACGAGCGTTGATTTCCCTACCAGTTAACACTGCGTTACGATAACTCGATATGGATTTCCAGTCAGGTCTCTTCGTCGTCCTTGCCTTCGGCTTCCTGCTCGGCCTCAAACACGCCACCGACGCCGATCACGTCGTAGCCGTCGCGAACATCGTTGGGAAAGAAAACAAGGTCTGGCAAAGCATCTGGATTGGAGCGTCGTGGGGCATGGGACACTCGATCCCGCTCCTCATCGTCGGGGCAACGGTTATTTTGATCGACGGCGCATTGCTTTCGCGCTACGAATCGGTCGCACATTACCTCGAACTAGGCGTCGCGATCATGCTCATATACCTAGGCGTGAGTGCAATGTGGAACGTGGCTCGAGGCAAACTGCACGTCCACAGGCACGACCACGGTGAGGGACATCACGTGCACGTGCACGCGTCACACGGTGCAAATGACTCCCATGAGCTGACTATCAACAGTCACAACAGCCTATTTGTGTTAGGCCGACCCATGTTTCGCGTCAAGTCTTTCGTTATTGGAATCGTCCATGGACTTGCCGGTAGCGCTGCCGTCTTGATAACTCACCTACCCACGATCGACTCCGCATGGGCAGGTTTCGGATACATCGCAATTTTCGGCGTAGGAACCATGTTCGCCATGGCAGCGTTGACGATCCTGTTGGCTCTGCCATTCAAAGCAACTGCAACAAAACGCAGGCTCAACGGTGCTGTCACCACCGCCGCCGGCGCGTTAAGCATCTTCGTCGGCGGTGCCCTCTTCGCCGAAGTCGTTTTCGGCACCACGATTTTGCCTTATTAGACAGCGGCGCGAGACCGTGGGATCAACTCGACGGGATACTCTAACTCGCCACCGCTCCCTCAACGATTTGGTCGCACCACTCTCGGACGCCCCAGAGATTTCTTCGCGGCCAACGTGGCGCGTCCAATTCCAACGTCCACAACATATCGATAAAAGTGATCGCGATGCGATACGCGAGAGGCGCGTCCGGAGAAGCGTAAAACGACACGCAAGAATCCAGAAGATCGACCATCATTTCGTACGCCATCGCCGCCTGCCGCCCGTCCGTTACGTGGATCGGAAAATCCGCCACTGCAGCGAATTCTTCACACGCCTTAGTCAGATTTGCGATTTCAGTCAGCCCGATCTGGTCCGCGATCGGTGAATCGATCACTTCGGAAAGTGACGAGCGCACGGCCGCCTCAGTCTTGGGCGTCGGATCGTCGTAGTACCAAGCGCAGTTCTCCCACATACGAATTCCCTTTCGCGAATGGTCGATCAATTCGAGCTGCTTGTCGTCTATGGGATTCCACCAACCTTCCGGTAATTCATCGGAAGTAGGCGTCACCTGCACGTAATCCGTCGCGACCGCGTATGGCCCTCGATCCCGCGTCTCGATTTCAGTATTGTCTTCGTCCGTCGTTCCACAAGCCGTCGCGACAATTCCGATGGCCGCGACCAAGGAGGCGCAAATGATCGCTTGTTTGGTCCTGTTCAATTCACTCGGCCAGTTTCAACACCAGATTCGCCAAAGCCCGTGTCGGCGCACCGGTGGCACCGGGTCTCCGGAACATTCCACAGCTAGAGCTCACCATCGAAACCGCTGCGATGTCGATGTGTACCCACGGCGTATCCTCCGCGAACTCAGATATGAAGTGGGCGGCGGTGATCGATCCCGCCGGGGCGCCGCCACTATTCTTAACGTCTGCGATGTCAGAACGGTTTTGTCGCTTCGACGTCGCGTCCAGCGGCAACCGCCACATGCCGTCTCCCGCGTCCGACGCCGCGGCCATCACCGAATCCAATAGCGTTTCGTCGTTGCCGAACACCGCCGCGTTTCCCGTTCCCAATGCGACGCGGGCCGCGCCGGTGAGAGTAGCTATGTCGACGATCTTTGCCGCTCCATTGGACCGGGCGTAACCCAACGCGTCCGCAAGCGTCAATCTGCCCTCGGCATCAGTGTTGTCTATCTCTATGTACTTGCCGTTCATGGCCTGAACCACATCGCCGGGGCGTTGCGCTCCGCCGCCCGGCATGTTTTCCGTAATCGGCAGTACCGCGTGAACGTTGATGCGGGGCTTACGGGCACCTACGATCTTCATCGCACCCAATACAGCTGCACCACCACCCATATCACCCTTCATCGTTACCATCCCGCGCGGAGGTTTGAGCGATAACCCGCCAGAATCGAAAGTGATGCTCTTGCCGACGAGCCAGACGTTGTTGCTCGCGTTGGATGGGTCGCCTTCGTAACTGATGTGCACAAACCATGGCGGACGGTGTGAGCCTTGGGCGACGCCCGCGTACGCGTTCATCCCCATAGACCTGCATTCGTCGATCGACAAGACACGTAAACCTAGACCGTGATCTTGGGATATATTCTCCGCCGCCGCCTTCATCAACTCTGGTGAAAGTACGTTCGGCGGTTCATTCACCAAGTCTCTTGCGAGATTCTGCGCCTCGCCCGCTGTGACGCCGGAACCTACACCCGACCTCACGTCAGGGACCTTCGAATCGTCGAATTCAACAACGTTCAGCGTGTCCAATCGAGAACCACCGTTATTCGATGATTTTTTGTATTTGTTAAAACTGTACGTTCCAACGATCGAACCCTCAGCCAAAGCCCGCGCGGCTGCCGATGTCTCGATACCGCCGATTCCCGCGCCGTGAACGATCGTCGTAGCGTTCGTTGCGATGCTCTTCAACCGACTCGCAGCGACCGCAGCAACTTCGCGTATATCTGGCAAATCGAACTCCGAACTCGGTCCCAAGCCCATCACGAGAACTCGTTTCGGTGCGAAATCGCCGTAGCGCCCCTCAGGGGTGTGGATCAGGACGTTATTGCCCTTTTTGCCCGTAATCTCCCCATCCGCAATCAGATCGCCGATTAAACCTCCCAATGCCCGATCAACTGCGCCTGTAGCGCCCTCGGGTACCTTGACACCATCGAAAAGATTGACAATCGCGGCGTCTGACGCAATGCGAGCAATATCGCCTCGCATTATCTCCAACTTCAATGTCATTTTGGCCATTCCTCGGCAAGATTCACCTGTTTCAATCGACCGAATCTCATTGTAGCCCGCTTCGGCCGGCGAACCTTTTGTGACCTGATCGCTCTACTCTGCGCGGCATTTTTACGATTTACGCCTGTTTTTGGCCGATTTTTGAACTTTGTTGACATTCTCAGACCATCGAATCGATGAAAATCCGATTTCTAAAACTAGTTCAAAATAAATTTTGTAATTCACTTGACGTTCTACATACGTACGTCTAGACTAAAAACACCGAAACGGTGGTGACCCTCTTGAGAGTTAGCCGAAACTCACAGGTCGCGGGCCTCCATCGCTGAGTCGACTAGGAGGCTAGAAATGCTTAGTCACGGAGACACGATCCGTCACAAGAGTGAGTTGGTCAACAACGACAAACCCGCGATGCAGCATCGAATCCAACTCGCAAAGTCCGTCCTGCTGATCAATCTTCCAGATGCCAACGGCGCCCAAAGCGCCATGACCGTTCTCAACACGGCAATGCATCCCATGGAGCCCGTCTTCACCCGCGAAGTCGCTTGAGGTAGCGTCGCCTGCTTTTTGACGACCAAATCGAACGGATCGTCAACAAGGTCGTAACAGTCGCTCGGCTTCTGAACAACGACACCGGATATGGTCGCTCGCGTCAGAGCAGCGATTGCAACAACCGGCACACCGAATTCTCACCCTAACCGTCGTCGCAAAGGCTTTCATAGCCCTACCGGAGAAAAAAATGCCTCGAGTGCAGATCAAACCCATCGACACTAGCAACATCAAACTCGACGTCACCTACGCATACAACGTAGAAAAGTCGATCTGGCGAGAATTTAATCTCAACGACGGTAAAAGTCCCACCGACCGCCAAAATCGAGTCACGATGTCAAACTACGCGATGCAGGTCAACGTGCCCTCTTTCGAAGAATGCGAATACGACATCTCCCTGATCGGCACCGGGGTCGGTATGCACGATCCCATATTCACTCGCGAGGTCCTCGGCGCAAAGTCGAACCAACTCCTGAGATCGCTCCAACCGAAACTCGTCAATCGGGTTGTTCTCCCAAGTCTCCATTTCCTGCACGCCGGAAACCTCATCTCCTACAACAATCGCGGCGACGCCGAGCCAATTTGCCCGAATGCCGAGTTCGTGATCCCTCGGCAAGAATGGGATGCCGCCATGGGATCGCATCCGTTCCATCAAGCCGCCTACCGCGAGATTCGCGCCGACCTGAAAATGCTCGACAAACTTGAGGCCAAAATCACCCTCGTTGACGACGACGAGGCGGAGGTCGGTCCCGGCATCCGCATGGAGCGTTGCGGCGGGGTCACACCAGCTAATTCCACCGTCATCGTGTCTTGCGGATCGGAGAAGTTGATGGTTTCCCCTCTCCTGTTCCCTACCCCGTTCCATCTAGACCCGAGTGTCCAGTTCGGCTTCAGTCAGAATCCATTGCAAGCCTTCGACGAAAAGTTGCGCCTGCTCGAGAAGGCGGAGCGTGAGCGCTTGTGCATCTTCTTCCCAATGGATCCGCAACGGCGTGCAGTCTACATCGATCGCGATCGCACGGGGCAGTTCGCGGGCTTGGAGTGCGACATTTTGTCTCAGCTCGACCCGCTGTTGCAGTAAAGCACCGGTGTAATCCTAAAGGCCGCTCAAATCGGCGCGGCCAAGACAACTCCGTCGTCTTCCACTCTGAGGAGTTCGACCTCTTCGATCAGGCCGTCGCCAGTTGATCGCATGTCTTCCGTATCCATACGCACCTTGACGTAGTTGTCAGTCATACCGGAAAGTCCTCTACCACCTTCCCAAAGGACCGGCAACACGCGACCCAATAGCGATTCTCGATATCGCTTCGAACTGATGACTCCAACTTCTCTTAACTGCTTAGCGCGATCAGCTTTCCGTGCAGCGTCGATCTGCTTCTCGAAGTGGAACGCGCTCGTCCCGGGTCTCGGCGAGTACGGAAACACGTGCGCGTCCGAGAAATCCGCCGATTTCATGGTTTGAACCGAAGCGCGATGGTCCGCCTCAGTTTCACCGGGAAAACCGGCTATCACATCTGTAGTGATCCCACAATCGGGTATTCGCTGCCGGACCAGATCGATCTTGTTCAAAAACTGTGCCGATGAATAAGTGCGTCGCATTCGACGCAGGATCTCATCACTGCCGCTCTGCAATGGCATGTGGAAATGACGGCACAACCGCCCGAAACCCTCGTCGGTCCAAACATCCAGCAAATCATCGTCTATCTCGGGCGGCTGCAACGAAGAAACCCGGATTCGCGGCATCGACGTTCTTGTCAAAACGGATCTCAGCAGCGTGGCTAAGTTGGTCGATCCAGCAAGATCGAAACCGTAATGACCCAGCTGCGTCCCTGTGAACACAACCTCTCGACAACCCGCCGATTCCAACTGCTTCACCCGATCTACGATCTGATCGATCGGAATGCTCCGCTCGCGGCCCCTGACTTTAGGAACGATGCAATACGCACAGACTTGATCACAACCTTCTTGAATCTTCACCGACGCCCTAGTACGCCCCAGCAACGCCCCTGACTGCACTATCTCCCGACCATCGGAGCAAGGCGTTAGATCGATCTTCAGTCGTTCAGCGATCGCCATCACCAATTCGGGTTTCCGGGTGTTTCCCAGTACAAGGTCGACGCTGTGCAAACCAGCAACCTCGTCATGAGCCCTTTCCGGATAACAACCCGTCAGCACGGTTAACGCGTTCGGGTACCGACTACGCGCGGACGATATCGATTGGCGCGCCTTTTTGTCGGCCACGTGCGTCACAGTGCAAGAGTTCAACACGTAAACGTCCGGCGGTGCCTCATCGTCAACATCCTTAAGCACGAAACCACCCCG
This sequence comes from Dehalococcoidia bacterium, assembly GCA_965203505.1. Lineage (GTDB taxonomy): Bacteria > Chloroflexota > Dehalococcoidia > Lucifugimonadales > Lucifugimonadaceae > Bin127. The sequence goes on along the minus strand of OZ241880.1, from coordinate 1,376,036 downwards.
CAGAAACTCCGACGCGATCTGTTGAGAATCGGCGGTGTTCAACTTGCAACCGTGTGTTTCGATTTCGACTGTGACCATACTCATTTCGATTCTATGAAGCCCTTCGAATCAGCCTTATAGCGGTGATTTCTTACGGCAGATGTATACTTCATTCAACGCATCAGCAACATTTTTCAGCATCCACGGGAAGACGGGCACACATGACCGACCGCGTAGTCGTCACTGGGATTGGACTGGTTACACCACTAGGTTCTGACCGAGGAACCACATGGAAAAACCTGATCAATGGTGAGTCTGGTGTCGATTACATCGGCGCCTTCGACGCTGAAGGATACGAATCTCGGATCGCAGGGGAAGTTCGCGATTTCGACGCTGCCTCGGTCCTCGGAAGGCGGCAGGCGAAACGCATGGATCGATTTGCACAGTTCGCCTGCGTCGCCAGTCTTGAGGCGCTCGAACACGCCAGAATCGAGATGGAGGACGAAGATGCCGACCGCGTTGCGGTCCTCATTGGCAGCGGCGTCGGCGGGATCATCACGATCTCCGAGCAGATGGAGGTCCTGAATAGTCGCGGACCTCGGCGCGTCAACCCGTTTCTCGTGCCGATGATGTTGGGAGACATGGCGAGCGGTCAAGTTTCAATGACCATCGGGGCCAAGGGACCGAACTACTCCGTCGTCTCCGCATGCGCTACCGGAACCGATTCCATCGGCGAAGCTGCTGAGATGATCCGGCGCGGAGTGGTCGACGTCGCAATCGCTGGCGGTTCCGAAGCGGCCATATGTCCCATCGGAGTCTCAGGATTCAACGCCTGCAAAGCTCTTTCAACCAGAAACGACGATCCGCAAGGCGCTTCCAGACCGTTCGATGCCGAGCGAGACGGATTCGTCCTCGGCGAAGGCGCAGGAGTGATCGTCGTCGAATCGCTCGAACACGCCGAAAAACGTGGTGCCGACATCCTTTGCGAACTCGTCGGTTACGGAGCGACGAGCGACGCCCACCACGTCACGCAACCCCATCCTGAAGGCGAAGGCGCCGCCGAAGCCATGAAGATCGCCGTCGATCAAGCAGGTATAGAACCCGAGGAAGTCGCCTACATCAACGCCCATGGCACATCCACTCCGCTCAACGACAAGTTTGAAACGATCGCCGTCAAGAAGGCGTTCGGAGATCACGCTCACAATCTCATCATGAGCAGCACGAAATCCATGACCGGCCATCTGCTTGGAGCCGCGGGAGGCATCGAAGCCGCCTTCAGCGTCATGGCCATTTCCGAATCGGCGGTGCCGCCCACCATTAACCTCGAAAATCCCGACCCCGACTGCGATCTCGATTACGCGCCGAACCTGACCAAGCGCGGTCGCGTCCCGGCCGCAATGTCCAACTCTCTCGGCTTCGGAGGCCACAACGCTTCGCTCCTGTTCAAGGAATTCGAAGGATGAGCGCGCGGCGAGGATCCGCGATCGCACGAACGCAACCTTCAGCCGAAACGCCGGCATCGCTGCAACCAATCTCCTCTCGCTGGCGCGTCGCCGATCCACCGCCCGACGGATTCTTCCTCGAGTTGGACGATCTCGCGCCGCGCGGCTCACTCGCGCTCGTCTCGCGCCTACTCTACAACCGGGGCATCCGCAATGCCTCCCATGCCCGTTCCTTCCTGACCGATGGATTGGAGACGATGCAACCCGCAACTGTCTTACCAGGCATTGACCAAGCCGTCGAAGTCATACTCTCAGCCACAAAAAACGACGAAGGCATCGGCATCCTAGGTGATTTCGACGCCGACGGCATCACAGCGACGGCAATAATCGTTTGGACGCTCCGTAAACTCGGCGTCGAACCCAAATTCCACCTGCCCCATCGAGAAATCGAAGGGCATGGCATCTCACGCGAAGCTCTGGATCGGTTTAAAGATCAAGGCGTCAACGTGATCGTCACAGTGGACACCGGGATCACCGCGCTTGACGAAGTTGAGTATGCAAACGTACTCGGGATGAGAGTGGTCATCACCGATCACCACATCCCAAGCGACGGCGCGTTGCCTGCGGCGGCGGCAATCGTCAACCGTCACCTGTCATCTAACAGCGAGATCACCGACTACTGCGGCGCCGCTACGGCCTTCAAACTCGCGATGGCATTGCTCGCCGAAGCAGGGCTCGATCCAGCCACCGAACTAATTCCATTGGCTGCGGTCGGTACTTTGGCCGACCAGACCGAGTTACTCGGCGACAACCGTATCATCGTTCGCGAAGGCTTGAAACTCCTCGACAACACCGCGCCCCCCGGACTCATCGAACTGACACGCCTTATCGCAGGGCAGATTCGCCACAACGGACCATACGACTCGGAATTCATCACATTCCAATTGGCACCGCGCCTCAACGCTCCAGGCAGACTCGACTCCGCAGAACCCAGCTTAAGATTGCTCATCTCATCGGACGTATACGCCGCGATGCAGCTCGCCAAAGATCTCGACGAAGCGAATCGTAAACGGCGAAGCATTGCAGACAAGGCATGGCGCGCGTCCAAACCAAAAATCGACGCGTTGATGGCCGAAGGTCATAACGTTATGGCGGTCGAAGTCGACCCCACATTCCCTATGGGCGTCTTGGGGCCACTCGCCGGGCACGCGTCCGAATATGCCGCTTCGCCCGCCTTCGCCTATCAGGTCATCGATGGTGATGCCCGCGCCAGCGCGCGTAGCGTGCCTGGGTTTGACATTCATCAAGCCCTCGAAGCAACTGCCAACAAACTCCAACGATTCGGCGGACACGCCGCCGCAGCCGGATTCGCCGCCGAAGCCAACCTCATACCCGAAATCGTCGCGCATCTAGAGACGCAGATGTCTTGGTCCTCGCTCGGCGCCAACTTTGACGAGAGAATGGTCCGAACCGCCGACGCCGAGATCCTTCCGTCTCAACTCGGATACTCGTTATGGGAGTTCGTTGACAAAATGGCACCGTTCGGAACCGGCAACCCCGAACCGCTCTTCCTGATGCGTAACGCCCAAACCGCCAACATCAAATACATGGGCCGAAATCACGATCACGTCCGACTCACTCTGCAAGACGACACAGGCCGTTACTTCCGAGCAGTCGGCTTCGGAATGGCCGACAGCTTACCGCCTACGCGCATCGTCGACACGGTAGTCAGCCTAAAAACCGACTACTACCGAGGCAACCGCCGCCGAGAACTCCGCCTTCACGACATCGCGGTGAGTGTCTGACTCCGCCGCTCTCGTGCGGAAAGCGTTGCCGATCTGACTCAGCCGATTGATTCGAAATTTCAGTAAGTTCCGCCACGCAAGGCGTTGAAATGTACCGCCGCTCGATAATCTCGACTGGCTACCGCGTGATAAAGATCAAAATCTACGGTAATCACCGGAGTCTCTTTGCACGCTACATCGACCAATACGGCATCTGTCAACCCCAATCGATTGAACTCAGCAACATCCGACGCGTGCGCACTTGCTACCACAATCTCTTCGCTGTCTTGGATCATGGATCTCAATACGTCAAAAAAACGTCGACGTAATTCCGTTCTGCCGTATGGCAGGAGGTTCGAAGTTTCGGTCAGCGTATTTGGCGTGACATAGATTTTTCCGCCCGTTTCGAGCAACTTTAGCAATATGTCCAAGTCACCAGCAACGTACTCCTTCAAGCGAGGATGCCTGCCGATGAGACTCCGTTGAGCCGTCCCGATAACCAGCAACACGAGGAGATTCGCATCAACGAAATAACCAGATGGTGCCATCACACGGCGCGCGGAGATTCTAGGATACGATCCTTCAAAGACTCGACTCGACCATCCATATCGCTGATGCTCAAAACCTTGTATGAGCGATCCGTCCGACCGTATTCGGTCAATACGGCCGCCAACGAGGTCTTGCGGTCCCATGGTCGAGAAAACCCGATTGTAACCTTCCAATGCCTCTCGGCTTCGTCAAACTGGACTTCTTCAAGACCGAGATTCTCAATTCCTTCGTCCGCCATCAAATCGGCTAGGTAGTCTTTCGCAGTTCGAACCGCTTCTTTAACGTCCATTTCAAACTCCAAAACGATCTGTTTTCAGATTCTAGCAACGTCGTGGCGCGCAAGTACCGCAACCTAGGCAACAATCCAAAAAAACTACCGCGCCAACTCCCGCCGTCGCTCACGCCGCGAACGCCCTGCCGTGACTCGATCCGGCGAAACTTCAACAACGCGACGACCGCGACCCGGACGGTTGATCCGACCCGTAAACCGCACCTTCCAAATGATCCAAGGTATCGTCACGATCCAGACCAAGATCGCGATTAAATGAGCCTCCTGCAAACCCCAGAACTTGACATCGTCGAGCCGCACGAATTGGATTCCGAACCGCGCTGTAGCGTACAAAGCCAAGTAGATCATGAAGATACTGCCTGCGGGACGCACTCGGCCCCTCAGCAAAAAGATCACACCCAAGATGATGATGTTGGCAATCATCTCGTAAACGACCGCCGGATGCACCGGCCTCTCCACATCCGTGCCGAAAAGCTCAGGATACTTGTCGATAACTGCTCGCGCCGGACTGTCGATGTCGGTGAAATACCAACCCCAGAACATCTCCAACGGCCGTGACCAGTGCTCGCCGTTGATGATGTCGCCGATCCGCCCTATCGTCTGCGCCACCAACAATGGCGCCGCCGCAATATCCATGAAACGACCGATCGGCGCTTTCGCGAAGTAGGCGTAAATCATCCCTGCGATCCAACCGCCGAGGATCCCGCCCCATAAACCGATGCCGCCGTTCCAAACCGCAAATATCGACAGCGGATCGTCACCGTAGATCGCCCAGTTGTCAAGAACGTGCACGATCCGAGCACCGACGATCCCGCCCAAAACGCCCCAAAGCGCTGTGTTGTAAACCTGTTCTTGGTCGAGACGTTCCGTAATCGCCGCACGTCCCGACATCCAGATCGCCGTTCCCACAGCGATGAACGTCAGAAAACCGTGCCACGAAAACGCCGTGGTCGTCCCGCCGAATATGTATGGGTCAAACGGTATGTTGATCGCTTCGAACACCTACTCTGATGTCTCCTTGATCCGTATACGAACTAGAAATCGATTCTATCGCGCCGTACATCATTCCCGACTCGACAACCCCACGAACGCGTTCAACTACGACCATAATGCACTGCCACATCGTTTTCGGCAATCACCGTTTTTCTACGATTTCAACCATGGATCGCCACATCATAGCGTTTTTGGAACACTTAGCTGGTGAGCGTGGGTTATCTGAGAATACGGTAGTTGCCTATCGCAACGATTTAACAGGCCTCGCCGAATTTGCCTCGGAAACCGGACCCGAACACACAGACCACATCGATTGGAACCATTTCAATGAAGCGAAAGTAGCCGATTTCGTCAAAACCCTCGACCTTCGTGGTTACTCCAATTCAACCCGGTCGCGCAAAATCGCTTCGTTGAGATCCTTCATGCGATTTCTGCGCGAAGAAGGCATCACCAACGATCTATCTACCCGTCGTTTGAAAGCTCCCCGCGGCGGCAAACCGCTTCCCAAATCCCTGACCATCGACGAGATTGAAGCCCTGCTCAATCAAGTTAGCGTCGCATCATCGCCCACCGAACTTCGAGATCGCGCCGTGATCGAACTTCTCTACGCCGGAGGGTTGCGAATCTCAGAGGTCACAGCACTTGACGTAGACCACGTGAACTTCGACAACTCAACAGTGCGAATCTTCGGTAAAGGGTCCAAAGAACGAATCGTTCCGATCTATGACGCTGCAATGGACGCGATCGCAGAGTACCTCACCATCGGCAGACGCCAATTAGGGAAATACCAAGATCCGCAAGCCCTTTTTGTCAACGCACGCGGCAGGCGCATCACCCGCCAAGGCCTGTGGTTGCAGATCAAGAAAATCGCGCTCGCAACCGGAGTGACCAAAAACCTGACGCCACACGTGTTGCGCCACAGCTTCGCTTCCCACCTCCTGAATGGCGGCGCTTCGCTGCGGCATGTTCAAGAACTCCTCGGCCACGAAAACATCGCGACCACGCAGATCTACACGCACCTAACCTCGGAACACGTGCGCCGCGAATACGATGCCGCGCATCCGAGGGCGTGATCTTTCACCAACCGGCGTTGATCAGATCTCTAACGCCGAAAGCGCTACCGCGATCATGACGTATTGGGCCAAGGCGAAACCCAAAGCCGCTGCACCGAGCCGCTGCAACCAGTTCGCCTCGTACTGCCAGATCGACGCAAGACCAAACAGTAGCATCGGCACGGGTGCGAGAACCCACGCCCATTCCCCCGCGTAATCCTGCAACGCCACCGCTGAAGTCCAAGTTATTCCGAGAAACAAGGCGCCGACCGCGAATCCGCCGACCGCCAAGATCAACAGGACCGCATAGGAGCTTCGTTCCTCGTCGTCCAGATCTTCCGACACATCTCGGAAGAAAACCTCTTCCTCTTCGATGTCGGCATCCTTCGACGTGGTTTCCGGGGCTTGTCGCTCAGTCTCTGGCATAAACTCGATCGATGCGTCTTTGGTGACCCGAACTGTACTCAGTCCTCAAACTCGGCCCAGATCGACTTGGCGTAATCAAGCGAAATGCCATCCTTGTGCCACTGATCGCCGTTTTGGGTACCTTCTATAGCCATGTATCCGCTGTAACCCGCGTCCGCCATCGCCGAAATCGCGTAGCGATAATCCACCTCGCCATCTTGCAACGGCACTCGGACAAACACCGATCGTTGGTTCTCTGGGTGATACACGCGGTGCAAGTTTTTGCAATGCCAGTACTTTGAGATCGGTGCCATCGCATCTATCGCCGCATCGTAGTCCTCTTCCGGAACGTCGTAGTTCCATACGACATTGCCCATGTCCGGATTGATACCGAAGTTCTCGCGGTCGATCATCTCGTGCACACGTACCGCCGACCAAGAGTTGTCAACCGGCGAATTCTGATGCACCTCGATCGTCACATCAATCTCAGATGCCGAATCGCAGACCCGCTGAAACACCGACGCGAGCTCGTCGTACACCCACATCTCGGCGTCCTTGCTCGAATCTTGTGACCTCGGCCAACCGCTGATACTGCCCGGGATCGACCCTGGCGGGTGACCCGGGTACCTCGCCGGCGCGCTCAGCGCGCCGTTCACGACCTCAGCGCCCACCTGGCCCGCGTACTCCGTAGCCCGCATCAACTTCTCACGGTTCGCAGGGCCATGTCTCGCCTCCGTCAACGTGCCACCGGCGCGGATCGCACCGACCTTGAGACCATGCGACCTTACACGCTCACCGAAATCAGATATCGACTTGGCATCTCCCAGTTTGTCAAGAACCTCGAACCCACACTCTATGGCATCAAAACCAGTGTCCCGTGCCCGGTCTAGCCACTCTGGCGTGTAGTTATCCGGATGCAGGTTCCACGTGTCTACTGACTGCGGGTATAACGTGAATCGTCGGTGGGCGTAGCAAAAGCGCATGGCGAACTATGATCCTCTTCTCTAATTTGGCGCGTCGCCAACTGCGACGCACTTCTATCCACTGCGTTCGCAGTTTAACACTCGAACCCAGCGCACAAATCACACCGCTTCATCCAGCGATGGTTACATTCGATAGATTAGGCTGCTTCGATGACGTCCGCACGCGCTGCTTCATCGTCCCTTGGTGCCACCTCATGCTCGATCTTTTTCCCTAAATCTCTCTCGGCCACTTCTAATGAGTACGTCGCCTGAAGATTCATCCACATGCGCGCGCCAGATCCGAAATAACGCTCCAAGCGCAACGCAAACTCGGCATCAACGTCCCGCTTGCCATTCAATAGCGCCTGCAACTGTTCAAACGGTACTGCCACTATCTCCGCGAACCGCTTTGGCGAGATATTCAAGTACTTAAGCTCATCCAGCAACATCTCTCCCGGATGGATCGGGCGCACGTTTTTTTTGGTCTTGCGCGCGCTTTCTTCGATTTGCGTCATGGCATCACCTCAGCTTCAGTGGTAATCGACGATCTCAACGTCGTAGGCATCGTTGTTCAACCAACGAAAACAAATCCGCCACTGGCGATTGATGCGGATCGAATATTGGCCATTCCGATCCCCGCGCAACCTCTCCAGCCGGTTGCTAGGGATATATGCCAAGTTTCGTAAGGTAGTCGCTGAGTCAAGATACCTTAATCTTTTTCTAGCCTGTCGCTCAAACGATTGGAAATCCGAGACGAATTCACCTGCATCCAATCGCCTAGTATCTCGACCCCGAAAACTCTTTATCGGCATTAGCTACCTTTCTCACTCTAACATCTGTACACATTTCGATCCACGACTAAATCCGACACAATATGTAACATGAACGCGTCACTTCATCTCAAAACGTTGGCAATCGAAACCGTTACGTCATAGGAGCCCAAAATGAAAATCACAGACCTCAGAGCCTATGTGGTTCGAGCTCAGGAATCCCGACCTTGGATGTTCGTCGAAATCGATACCGACGAGGGCATCACAGGTTATGGAGAGTCGACGAACGTCGGGGGCGGAGGCGCCATCGTCATTGCCCAGACCTACGCACTGCTCAAGAACGATTTAGTCGGCCAAGATTTCTCCGATGGACTAGTCGGCCAAGACCCTAACCATATCGATCGAATCTGGCATCAGATCTATCGCCGATTCGGAACCCTTGGGTCAAGAGGCTTCGCGACAACCCTCGCCAGCGGCGTCGACATGGCGCTGTGGGACATCAAAGGAAAAGCGCTCGGCAGACCCGTATACGACCTTCTAGGCGGACCGATGCGTGACACCGTCCCCCTCTACAGCCACTGTGGCCCTGCCGATGACATAGACGCATGCGTAGCCGATGCCAAAGCACAAGTCGCACTCGGATACCAAGCGCTCAAACTCGACCCATTCGCACCCGAGATGGGAGCAAAACACCGCCGTTACATCGACGGCAAGATCTCCGCCGCCGGCGTTGCTCACGCCGAAGATCTGATGGCCGCCCTGCGCGATAGTCTCGGCCCCGACGTCGAACTCATGATCGACGCACACGGTAACTTCGACGTATCGACCGCCACGGACCTCTGCAATCGCATGATGCCCTACAACCTAACGTGGTTCGAAGAGCCGCTCCAACCCGAGAGCATCGAGGCGCACCGTCAGCTACGCCGCAACACCGACATCAACCTCTGCATCGGCGAACGCAAATACACGCGCTGGGACTTCCTCCCCTACCTCACCGAAGGCCTCGTAAACTACATCATGCCCGACATCTGTTGGACCGGCGGAATCTCCGAGATGAAGAAGATCGCCCACTTAGCCGAGACCTTCTACATCCCAATCTCGCCACACGACGCATCCGGCTCGTTCAACGTCATCTCCGGTGCGCACGTCCTCATGAACGTCCCCAACATCTACAGACTAGAGATGAACCACCACGCCGTACCCTCCTACAACGCATGCCTCACCGAACCCCTCGACATACGTGACGGCGAATTGCACCTCTCAGACAAACCAGGCATGGGTTATGAACTAGACCGAGACTTCATCGAAGCCCATCTGGACACACAGTGGGCGCAACTCATCTCCTCTTAGATCGAAGCCGAAAAGTCCCGCCGCAGTAGACCCGTTACCAGAACCGCATCAATCCGCCCGCGGCTGACGATTCTGAATGACTTCCGGCAACTCAAACTTCGCGCCATAGTCCACCAACTCGGCTTCGACGTGGTAGTCCTTGCACACGTTCTCCTCCTCGGGATCGAGTGTCCACGTCATCTCATAGCGATCGATCGTGAATTCCTCGACGTCTATCTCCATCTCGACGTCCAACAGCGTTTTTCGGCTCCATCCTGCTCTCACATCGGCACCTTCCATAGAGACCTGCAAGACCATTCGCCCATCATCTTGTGAAATCACCTCCAAATCATCGTCTAGCGCGTAGATGTTGATGCTCGACAGCATTCCCAGAGGGTTTGAAAACGAATCGCGAAAACTGACAGACTGTTGAACTACATTGCTCGGTACAAGCCGCCAACGACCCAGCAAATCGACCCAAAACTGCAACGGGACCGCCCGCGATGTCGACCTGATCATATAGAAGTCGTTTAGCTCATCCTTGTAATGCACCCACCGTGGCGCTCGCGGACGCAAGTCGCCAATTTCGTAAGCGGATCTACCAAATTTCAGATTGCAACCCGGCCATCCCCCATTGATCGCGTAACGCGCGGATCCCGAATCCATCAATTCAGCATGCGCTCGCCGAAGCACCTGCCTCACCGACATTTCTCGGTCGCCAGGCGGATCCACCAATTCATCCTCAAATACGATCAAATCCCTGACCTCGTGGAATCTCATCTTCGGTTCCACAAGCGGATGAGACGAAATTCGAAGCAGTGCTATATCCGTCTCGCTCAACGTTTTGTAGTCCAACGATTCGTAACTCATCACGCTCGTGCGGTCATCGTGGCGGTGCAACATCCCGGTCAATACGTGAAGCAATTCGTGGAGCGAAATGCTGTAGATCATGTGATCAACACCCTTGTCATCCAACCCTCTGGTAGGCGGCCATACAACCAATTTCCCCGAACCTATCGTGCCGTCTGAATCAATGTCGAACGCCGCACAACCCGCCGCACTGTTGCATCTCAACCCTTCGAGTTGCGTACCTTCGCGTGGAAGACCAAGATAAGCCACAATGTCCGCTCCATGCCTAGAACGCGCGGTCTCGAACTCAATGCCGAGCATAGGAGCCAGATCGTCTATCACGGAGGCAAATATCTCCTCGTAATGCTCGTCGCCCGCCGTCCAGAGCCGTATCGGTTCGCCCACTTCCCACTTCACCACGTACTCGTTACGCCAACCTCCGCAACCAACACCAACGTCTATAGGAGTATTCCTCCCCGAATTTGAGGTGTCGCTGAAACAGTCCCATATCTCTCTGTCCACACCCAAGATCCGCTGAGGAACGTTCGCAGTTGTGACTACCGGCCCCTGGTCTCCACGCGCGAAAACCAATTCTGTTTCGCCTTGCGGGACTCTGATGATTTGGCTCAAGACGTTGGTTTGAGACGTGGGGTCGATCGCCAGTTCGAACTCGCCACCACAGCCCTCGACAACAGTCTCGAGCTGCATACACTCCACCGAGATCGGGATGTCACCCCAAACCAAATCGCTCCCCTTATTTCGGAGCGTAGTTTCGAACACGACGTTCGCCGAACCATCGCTCCAGTAACGAATCTCCTGAGCATCCGAAACCCCGGTCAAACTCCATTCCAACGGTGGTGACTCGGGAACGTCGATCAATGTCGCAAACGAGTTTCGATCGCCCCATCTGAACGTCGCTTCATTTGCGCCCGCATAAAGATTGCCGAATACAGTGCCAATCGGCATCCAAACCTGCAACGCCGCGTCAATCGATTCGCCCGCAGCAATCGCACCCGACATCTTTGAACCCGAACACGTGCCGTCCCCGCATTCAAATCCGATCTCAACTCCTGAAGTGCTATCGACACCTCGGTTGGAAATCTGCAACCCGATCTCCATCAACGCACTCTCACCGCTGATCCACCGCAAACTCTCTGCGGAACTGAAACGAACGTCAAGTTCAACAAACTCAACGTCGTAGGCGACCACGATCGTGTCGTCATGCTCATTGGTCGCAACCGTCGCCGTCGATGCCTCTATCAAGAGCTTGTACGATCCCGGTGCGATTTCGAACGATGCAGTCGCCGAGCCTTTCGCACCAGATTCGAGACTGTCGATGTCCGTAGTCACCGTGCCTTCGCCCACCATTCCACTCGCCGCGTCTTCCCATGCGCCCGTGAAACCGATTCCTAACGCGTCTCGGTCCCCTCGGTTCGTTACTTCTAGGTCTAGTTCAACTATTCCACCTGTCAACAACCTCTCACCAACAACGTGGATCGTCAGATCGGCAGCAGCGACGTAGACGTCTGTCTCATGCACTACGTCGTCGAGGACAATTCTGAGTTGACGGTCGCCCGGTGTCAGTTCCAACATGAACCGGAAGAACATCGATGCGCCCGCATCAAGTTCAGTGATCACATAGACGATCTCGCTCTTGCCACCATCGACTTGATAGTCCACACGCGCCACTCCATCGAAATCGTTCGATCCATCATTCGTCACATCCACCCTGACTTCGTACTTGACAGACGCCTTAGTTTCAACCACCTCCGTCAAGGTCACGTCGACCACCTGGAGGTCATGCGCTGAATCCTGAGCGTAGGCGCTACTTGCGACCCCGAACATGACCGCGGCAACGGCCAACGTGATAGCCAATATCCGTACCGACATACGGATCATCCTAATTCGGTGAAATCAACTCGACGTCCGAATGCCGAACTCGCACACAATGATGCCGGTTGACGTGTTACCTATTCGATGACTCGAGATCTCTCTCGCACTTCAGACGGGACGCTCAAACTCGTTCCGTATTCGATCAAGTTCGCCTCAACGTTGTACTCGTCGCACACCAAACCGCGTACGTCGAACGACCATTCCATCGCGAACGACTCGATTTCGTAATTTTGCAAGTTGATCGTGAACGACGCAGCCATCACCGCCTCGTCCGTCCAAGATGGTGCCGCGTACGCTCGGAAACGCTCAATGCGGAACTCCACCTCTTCGTCATCCCGACCGACCTCAGTCAATAGATCTTCTCCGAACAACAGCGCCGACGCCAGCAGAACCATCGGGTCCGAATACTGCGGATTCCACGCCGTATCGTCAATTAGCGCCTGCTCGTCGATCGCCGAGAACCTGCGCCAAGCCCTGCTGCCGCCGTCCCAGTACTCCGCACGACCATCCTCAGATCGAAGGAACACGAAGAAGCGTTCCGACGCATCCGTCAAGCGATAGTGCAATCCTCGATGCGACGCGAACTCCGCAACAGTCACCTGCGACGGTCCGAAATTGTCGATACAAGTCCCACCAGACCAGCCACCGCGCATGTTGAACAAGGCCGAACCAGAATCGTACAGCTTCAGTCGAGCCCTCTCCACGATCTCAATATTCGACGGCGCCATAGCTTCCGGCGGATCCAAAACCTCGTCCGAGAACACAATCAACTCACGAATATCCTCCGTCGTGTCGCCGGTCTCAACTAGCGGATGGGTCAAAATCCTCACGATTTCTCGGTCAGATTCGGTCATCTCAGGTTCGAGCAGACCGCGGTCTATGCTCATGATGCTGTCTGGCACGTCCCTGTACCCCATCGGAACCAACACCGAAAGCAAGCTCTGGATCATCGCGTAACGCACCGATTCGTCGATCAACCTCAACTGACGTAAACGCGCGTCGTCGATGGTGAATATCACGATCTCCGCACCCACTACCTCACCGTTCTCATCCGTCTCATAGTTCGTGCAACCCCAGAAGCCGTCACACCTGATAAAGCCCAGCGATCGCGCATCATCCGCCGTTATTCCCACATAAGCGGCGATCGCGGCCCGTCTCTCCTCCGGTACCAACTGGTAGCTGATGTTGAGTTGAGGCGCCAACGTTTGAAGGGTGTCTTGCAACTGTTCCTCGTACGTCGACAACCCGTTGATCCAGATCGTCACCGGCTCGTCCTGCGGCCACTTGCTCACCACATCGCCATCACGACCGCTGCAGTTGCCCCGCGGGAAATCTTCTCTCGGCAAAATCTCCGAGAAACACCGCCACAGATGACGGTCCACATTCACGATGCGTTCCGGCACCACGACGATCTGGGATACCGTCAAATCCTCATCAATGCCGACGATCTCGCCGCCTTCAGACATTATTTCGATCTCACCAGCCGGAGCTCGCACAACCGCCGACCCGGTTGATGGCCCGAAACCGTCCTTCAGATCTAGCGTGATCACGTCCCCACAACCCGGAATCAACTCACCGTCTTGCAAACATGAAATTCCAATCGGGAATTCCCCCGGTACCGGCTCCGCACCGTCGTTACGAAGCGTCGCCGAAACCACGATCTCACCATCGCCGTTGGAGTAGTAACCGATCAATCCCGCATGCACCTCGAACACCGGAGAGATATCCGGCTGCAGCGGAACATCGAGCGTGACCGGAATCGCGTTCGTGTCCCCATAGCGATAGCCGTACTCGAGCTCGCCAGCGAATATCACGACGCCGCTTACACCTTGCGGTAAGACCGCATCAATCGTACCGGTGTGGATACCGCCCGGCGCAAGCGGTCCGACCTCCACATCACCATCGCACGTCGTCTCCGTCGCACCCGGGCACGCAATAGCGACTTCAAACACTCCGCTCGTCGCAACGCCGATATTCCTCACCGTGAAGTCGATCTCCACGTTCGCCGAACCGTTCCTGATGAATCCGATCGCACGCGCCGAACCCGCTTCCAACGCCAACGAAACGTAATCGACCTCAACATCCACCGTGGCCGAATTGTTCGACAGCTTCGCTTCCCGCTCATCGGCCGCCGCCGTTACCTCAATGCTGTGTTTCCCGACCGCCAAATCCAACACGAACGCCAAATCCACAGATTGCCCAGCCTCGATAGGTTGCACCGTGGCCACGACGTTATTGAGCGCGATTATCTGCACCGGACGCGTCGCCAACGTCCCATTGTTGGACAACTTGACACCGATCGAGACCTGGCCATCCGCCACCACCTGATAGTGCAGCGGCGTAAGTTCGATATCCGACGCCAACAGGTCCAGCGCGATCAGCGAGTCGGAATCATGCAACATCAACCTAACCTGCTGTTGACCCGGGTCCAACCGCAGATCGAATACCAACGTCGTACTTTCTCCACCATCCAACGCCGGCGCATCCGCCACGTCACCGGACGCCACACCATTTATTTCCGCTCTGATCGGTACACCATCCGCGCCTCGCGCCTCACCACTATTCGTGACCTTCAACGTGAAACTGACCGCAATCTTGTCGCCCTCCGATCCGCGCACATCCCATTCCAGAGAATCAATGCGATACGAAGCTGGCACCGGTGTCGGAGCCGCCGTTGGTGCCGGTGTAGGCGTGGGCGGAATCGGTGTCGGAGTAGCCGTCGGAGGTACCGGAGTCGGCGTCGCCGTCGGCGGTGCTGGAACCGGACTAGGAGTCGCCGTCGGAGGAACAGCCGTCGACGTCGGCGCTACTGTCGGCTCGGCAGTCGGAGGAACTGGCGTCGGCGTGTAGGTAGGAGTCGGAGGAACCGGCGTAGGAGTTGCAGTATCCGTCGGGGGTACAGGTGTTGATGTCGGAACCGCCGTCGGAGGTACCGGCGTCGGCGTCCGAGTCTGGAAAGGCTCAGCGGTCGGCTCTTCGTCCGAAGTACAAGCACTGAAACCTATCGCCGCAACCACCACCAGAACCGTGCAAATCACCGCCGCAACAAACAGAACCCCAACATTTGAGAGCTGGGCAGGTATGGCCCCTAACAATTTCAATTACGGTTCCGACTACCAAAGATTGGCGCGCGGTCATTCGATAAAACCAGTCTAGACAACCGAAACACCACGAATCCATGCCATACCACGCGATTGAAAACCAAACAACACTCCCCTTTCGCCCCGCGAAGGGGGACGCGAATAAGCGCAGCGAAATTCGCAGGGGGATGCCCGTACCAAAGCTGCCGCCCCCCTCAAATCACCGCGTCATACAACTCCCCCTGACGCTCGATCGCCTTCCGGTAAATCCCACTTATCTCTTCCCTAGGCCGGTAAACTCTCGCAATCTCCGGCATCACGTCATCAAACCCTTCCCAGACTCCAAGCGCACTCAGCGCCAAGATCGCCGCGCCCCTGCTCGTCGCCTGCTCCTCCGACGGAACATGCACCTCACCTCCCAGAACATCCGCCATCGTCTGCAACCACCACGGAGAATTCGTCATCGCTCCGCCGCCCGCGATGAAGATCCGATCCTCATCCATCTCACCCTCCAAAAGATCCGCCACTAACGAAAACCGATAAGCCACCGACTCCATCAATGCCTGCAATATATCCAGCCCAGACGTCGAAACCCTCAATCCCTTGATCACACCACTCGCATTGGTCGACCAGCCAACCGCCCGTTCACCAGCGATAAACGGCAATACCGTCAAACCATGCCCATCAGGCTCAACATCAGCCAAAGCCTCGTTCAACATCTCCAACGGCGGCAGATTCAAACTACCCAAAGCCCACTCCACAACATTCCCACCTTCGCTAAACGCACCCCCTAGCAACGTCCGATCACCTCGCAAAATATAACCCCACAAACCCTTCGGCACAACCGGCGCCACAGCATCCCCCGGATGGTCGACAACCAACCTCATCGCAGCCGTCGTCCCCACCGTCAGCGCGATATTCCGACGGTCCGTGCAACCAGAACCGATGTTCACCGCCGCGCCATCACCGACCGCTAAGTAAAACGGCACCTCCGCCAGTTGCGGCCAGCGCACCGAATACACCGGACACAACCCGACCTGACCCTCGCTGTACGGCGCCAATCTCGGCAAATTCGATCGCTCAATACCCACAGCATCCAACATCCCGGCATCCCACTTCAACTCATGCCGATTCAACAGACCGCTCCATGCCGAAACGCTGTAACTTGCCGGTACATCTGTAGAACCGAACCACCGAGTAAAGATGAACGTCGACACATCAGTCCACTTAGCAATCCGTCCAAAAGTCTCCGAATCCGTCCGACGCAACCACATCACACGACCCGGCACATACGAGGTGTGCTGCATCACTCCCGTCCGCTGATACGCATCAGCCACATCCACAACCTCCTGCAACGCATCAACATCTGCAGCAGTCCGAGTATCCGCGTACGTATACACCGGCGTTACCGGATTATGCCGCTCATCCACGCCCAATATCGTGCTCGCCATCGCATCGAACCCAACGCCCGCAACCTGCTCCCCATCATCACCCGCCAAATCCAATACTCGATCAATCGCCACCTCCGTCGCACGCTGAATCTCCTCCCCATCCTCCTCATGCGTCCCATCAGCCGCCGTCCGCTGCTGATGCGACACCGATACCAGCGTATGCGGCAACGCATTCGCCTCCGCATCATACAACCCAGCCTTAACCGCCGAGCTCCCAATATCAACCGCCAATATATAAGGCAATCTCGTCATTCCCTACCCCCAAAATCCATCCTGCCCATCCTGTCCATCCATGCAATTACCCCCGAGGAAACGCGTACCTCTCCAACGCCCCCTCATCCACCTCAACACCCAGCCCCGGCCGATCCGTCACCTTGTAGTACCCGTTCTCCGGCTCGTACGAATCCTTCAATATCCGACTCTTCAGCGCGTTCGCATGATGACTGTGCTCCATGATCATGAAGTTCGGACACGACGCCGACCACTCCACAGTCGCCGCCACCGCCAGAATCCCACCACCACCCACATGCGGCGCAACCGGGATGTTGTACGTATCCGCCACCGTTGCGATCCGATGCCCCTCCGTGATACCCGTCCTACCGATATCGTGCATCAAGATGTCGTACGCCCTACGCTCAAACTGCTCACGCATCTCATACCGCGTCCGAGTCCACTCCCCAATCGCCACCGCCATATCCAACGCACGAGTGATCTCCGCCTGACCCGGAATATCGTCCGGCACCGTCGGCGACTCAAGCCACGTAAAACCAAGCTTCTCCAACTCCCGACCCAGCAGAATCGAATTCGCCACCGTCTGCCGCATATGCGTATCTACCATCAACCACACCTTCGGCCCAACCCGCTTCCTAACCTCCCGACATATCTCCGCAACCCCTTCGACATCCAACAGCAGGTGCAACTTCAAAGCCTTGTAACCATGCCCCACATGCTCCTCAGCCGCATCCGCCACCTTCACAGGATCAGTCCCACCAATCCCCGCATACAGCAGAATCTCATCCCGATACCGACCGCCAGCGATCTTATGAACCGGCTTCCCAATCGCCTTACCCACGATGTCATACAACGCAATATCCGTCCCCGCCAAAGCATCGATGTAAAAACCCGTCGGATGCCCCCGCTCCCGCATCGCACCATAATTCCGCGTCCAGATCGCCTCGATATCGAACGGGTCCCGCCCCATCACCAGCGGACGCACCAACTCATGCACAATCGTCGCCGTCACATTCGGCGCCACCGGCGATTGACCCTCGCCCCAACCAACGATCCCCGTATCCGTCTCCACCCGCACAACCGTAGTCTCATGATGATGCGAATAAATCGACGTAAACGCCGACCGATCCACATAGTAATCCCCAAAATCGATCGTAGGCGGCCTCGAAGCCCCCTCCGACTTCTCATCCCCCCGATCACTAATCCGCAAAGGAAAAGCCCGCACATCAACAATCTTCATGGGTAAAACCCCTTGTCATTCCGGCGAAAGCCGGAAACCATCAACAAAACCTCATTGCATACTAGCCCAAACCCGCCCCCTACGCGCAGCACACCCGTAGGGGCAATCCCTCGTGATCGTCCCACTGTCCCCTTTCGCATTGCGAAAGGGGACGCGGAGCGAAGCGAACGCAGGGGTATGCCCGGGGACGCCCGGGTTTCCCCCGCTCGCGGGGGAAATGCCGAAGGCAAAGGGGGCGCGAGTCACTCCCTCCGAATTCCTCAATCCCTCCTCACAACCAACACAACGTCACAACGACATTTAGAGTCCTAATGACGATGGAAACGAAACCCAAGTTACCCGCGCAACACCGCCAGCTAGCGCTTGAGCTGTTGGCGGCTTCGGATGAGGCGTTCGATCAGGCTGACGTGGTGGAAGGGGCGATGAAGCTATGGGAAGCTGCCGCCCACGCGGTCACTGCCGCTGCGGTGGCAAGGGGGTGGCCGGTTGGCGACCGTCGGTTGTTGAAATCGGCGGCAGAGCGTTTGGCAAAGGAGTTTAGCGACCCGACGATCGCGGGCGCTTACGCGGGCGCGGAGGAGTTCTCACGGCATAGGTCGCGGGATTGGATGGAAGATTGGCAGCGCAACGCCGACCGCCCCCTAGTCCGCGACCTCGTCCAAAGAGTCCTCCAAGACGCGTAACAACCCCCAGCAAGTCGCCGTCAACCCTACCCGCACATCGCCATTACCGCAAACCCCTCATTCTCGCATAATCCACGTAATCCCGGCGAAAGCCGCGATCCAGAGGGGCGGATCGGCGGCCGGGGCTCCTGCTAATTCAATGCCGCAGCGATTCGACAACTTTAAGATCACAACCCCCTCAACAGCCGAGGTTTCCTTTCAATCCGCAGCAAATCGTAAACCGACTGTTCAAGCATTGGATCACTTGCATGCGTATTCAGGTATTGTTGAGTAGCTAAAGACAGTACTCGTCTCATAAACAAATCTCTGTGTTTACGCAGTAATCGCCTCAACAGATCCCGTTCACCGCGTCCCAGTTGGTCAGCGCTGTCAAGTCGATTCAAGTAACCAACCAAATCATATGCAGGAGTATCTTGACGGTCTACAACATTCGATACGGCTTCGCGTATTTCCGGTACATTAATTGAGTTCACGGCTTGAGATATGTTCAACACAGTCCAAGCAAACGAGAACATTTCCAAAAATCGACGCAATTTGTGAATGTCCCAATCTTCATTTTCAGATGCCAACAATTCAGCAAATTCCTGAATTTCGGCTTCGTTACTGAGTACCACATTGATCAGTCGTAATGCCCCGTCAATAATAGTTCCAAGAATATTCTCGATTTTAGTAATCTCAAGTTGACCGTATTTGTTCCTCAATACTTGACCCATAATCTTATTGTTTTTCAATATTCGAAATATTTCATCCGCCGAATCTGTAGGTTCCATTTCGGAAACATCAGTGTCAGACGTCATCTCGCGGACACGCGTTCGTTCTTCTTTCACCGAGTCCGAGGTCGTTATGTTTTCCGGTAACTCCGCAACTATCGTTCGGAACCGCCTAGTTTCCACAGGTTCCAACGTCGCTACGTCAGTCGCCTTCAAAGCGTTCATGGTGTTTTCCAATATTTCATCTATCACAGAAGTATCTTGGGTATGATGGATGATGAACTGCAACGCGAGGTTGTTTTCAGTAACGTGACTATTCAGGCACATATCTTTGACGGTTTCACGGAATATTTCACCATCACCCGACAAAGCTTTTCCCAAAAAGAAATAATACGTGTATTTTTCACGGAACGATCCGTCATTTCTAAGCATCCCGCCGACATTTTGCGTCAACCTTGAGATAACTGAGTCCCTGATAATATAACGAGTTCTATATTTCTCAACGAATTCGCCGACGGTGACTTCATCAATGTCGTCGTTTCGGTTCGCTTGAAATTTTTCGAAGGACCATTGTTCAAGGAAGTTAAAGGCAGCGTCGAGATCACCCCCGGTACGCGAAAGGCCGGCTCTGATCATGCTAGCGACGATTAACGCGTAGTAGCAATGACCCGAGGATGTGAATGTGATATTATCAGGCATGTAACTTTCGTACGCTTGAAGGATCGCCAGGATATAAAAAGGGTATCTAGGTACAATCCGCTTTGAGATGATTACTGCGTTGATATCGTCCTCCACCCGGTCAACATATTCATCCGTGACAGTGTTATTTTCGTCCGAGCGATCAAGCCGTTTTACAATAAGTCGCTCCTGTTGAGCGTAGTCAAAAGCTTCAATCTGCAATTCGCTAAAATCCGCGATTCGGCTTTCGTCTTTGAAATACGATAAATAGTCATCCGACGCGACAAATACGATGATACGATCGAATACGTCTCGGGCAATCTCGATAAAATCAAACAACCTCCGTTGAGGCGCGAAATTGTCTATTATCAATGTTTTGTCGCGTTGTTTGCACCAGAGTGCATAATCGCCTGAAAATTGCTCGCGATAACGGGCTTCCAAAAAACCGTCGGTAACTCTCAATCCAGTGTCATCAAGATCTAGGAATAGAGCAGGTTGTCGATCGTTTACGATGGACAAGTAAACGTATTTGGCAAGTGCCGATTTTCCGCTTTTTTCGTCGCCATGTATCAGGACGTTACCTTTCTCTAGCAGATCTATATGGTTTGTGACGGTTGCATAATTGAACGATCCTTGCGCATCTTCTTCCTCAAATACCGACAAGCGCGGAAAAACGAAAATGTCCAATAAGTTGATATGCTCTTTGTTACGTCCGATATATTCGGTCTTTTTTAGAGATTCTTCGAACTCGGACTTTGGTTCGAACGTACTCCTAAGGTTCTCAACGACGGCTTTAATACCTCGATATACCTCGTCCCACGCTTCGTCCGGATCAGAGTAACTTGTAATTGGACAAGCATCTTGAGGTAATGCCAAAACATCGTCATCGCCAAGGAAATCCTTCCAAGGACAAATCCGGGCTATTATGGGTATACGAACTATAAGCTTGCCTTCGGTTGCGAGCAGTTTGGCGTAATCCCATTCCTCGACACACGCTTCGGAAGCAAAGAACTCTCTGCTGAAAAGGAACACAAGGATGTCTGATTTATCCATGTGCTTTTTGATTTCCTCGTTTATGTGTTGACCCGGAAGTATTTTGCGATCATGCCAGTCGTTCAAGAGACCGTCTCGTTTTAGCGTCGCGAGAGTTGTTTCCATGTCGGTCTTGAATTCCTCATCCTCGTGTGAGTACGAATAAAATAACTCAATCGGCGGCCCTTGGTGCGTTTTCTGCAAGAAATCCTCCTGATGCTTTTCGCTCGGTACCTTCGTTGTTCGGTGAACACCTAAACGATCCATTTTATTGCAATTCCATGCACTTCATCCGCGCACCGTTCGAACCTGCCGCCCGTAACGATTTGGTCCCAATTCGATCCTCTGACGTGCCCACCACCTTCCACTGGAAAACCACCGCACTGAGCGACCACGAAAAACCTCGACCCAACAACCCCGTTCACCTCCACACACGCGAAACCATCGATCACGCGTATTCTCGCACCAACCGCGCCCTCAAATACTCCATCGGACGATCCCCTTTCAACGAGTTGCAATGCCCACAAAGCAGCTGCAAATTGTCAAGATGATCAGTCCCGCCCTTCGACTTCGCGATGATGTGGTCCACCGTCAGATGCTGCGGTAAGAAGTGCACCCCGCAACCATTGCAATTCCCACCTTGCATCCCATAAAGCACCACCTTCGACTCGCTCAACGGCGGTGCCGGCTCACGATCCGTCCGCTTCGGAATATCTAACCGAGCGATAGCCTGAATCCCACCCATCAACCCAAGCTCATTCAGAGCCCGTTGCTCCACCAGCTTCACTGCTAACGGAGAGAGATCCATTCCGATCCATTGCCGGTCCAACCGTTCTGCCGCGATGCAAGTAGTCGCACACCCGCAGAACGGGTCTAGCACCACATCGCCTTCGTTGGACGATGCCCTGATGATCCGCTCAAGTAACGCCAACGGCTTTTGTGTCGGATAGCCCGTTTTCTCATTCCCGGATGCCATAGGGATATCGGCAACGAAGTCGGTTGCTGCGACACCTTTGGTGGCTTGCAAATAAGTCTTGATCTCAGGAAGGTACGTTTTGGAGTGGACGACTAACCCTGACTTATCTAGAGCATCGAGTCGTGCCAACACGGTCGGGTACGCATCCGGCCATCCTGAAATCAGTCCTTTATCAACGATGAACTGGTGCATTGCCCCTTTGCTTGGTGTAGCCCAGTGCCTTCCATGCGTATTGGGGTCGTAATTCTGCCATTGCGATCCCGAGAGTCCTGTCCGAGTTCCCGAAGCGTGCAATGGCAGTCTCCTGTACGGACCGCGACCGTCTCGGTCATCGTATCTATATGCCTTCTTTACGTATTCCGGATCATGGGATTGGTATTGCTGGTTCCACGTGAATTTAGCGCTAGCCGTGTAGAAAAGCAGACTGTCAGATACCCGTCCCCATCTCTTCGAATCCGATTTCCCTCCACTTCGTTTCCAAGTAATCTCATTCCTGAACGCGGAAGCTCCGAACACCGCATCCATCATGGTCTTCAAATAGTGACTCGCCGTAGCGTCGCAATGCAGATAAATGCTCCCAGTCGACTTCAGAATCCGCTTCATCTCCAGCAGCCGCACCGCCATCATGATCAGATACGACTTCATCCCGCTACCGTGGCTGTACTGACTCGCATCGATGATCTTGTACAACGCCAGATCCGTCTCCGCAATCTCGTTGTGCCAAGCCTCATCCACATCCGTCAAATCCCACGTATCCTTGAACGCCGCACCCGCCGCCTTGCTCCCGATCGGCGCCGCATAGTCGCGGTTCGAGTTGAACGGCGGATCAAGATAGATCAAATCCACACACCCATCATTCATCCCCCGCATCACATCCAGATTGTCCCCCTCGAAAATCGTCCGATTAGGAACATTGCACGTCCCGGCTTTTGAAGTCTTGACAGCCATGTTGTTAGGTTAACTTGGTCACCCACAAACATTCACAACCCGTGGCACTACCACCAACCGACCGTCCCCTTTCGCCCAGCGAAAGGGGACGCGGAGCCCAAGAGACCGACACAAGAACGCAGGGGTATGCCCGGGACAGGGGCCAGGTTGCCCCCGCTCCGCGGGGGAAATGTCCGAAGGACAAAGGGGGCGCGCAGAGTAACTACGGCTACGACGTCGCAGAAGGACGAAGGGGGCGCGAGCCCAAACCTCCATCACACACCCACCAACAAAATCCCACCAATCCCTGAATCCCCGTAATCCCCGGTTCAGACAAAAATTTGACTCTCGCAACATCCGTGCTAATATAGAAGATGAATTCACAAAATCATCGCCGCGCCGACGGGTGCGGGCACTATCGAAAAACACAACTAGACAGCGATCCACCGGGAAACCGCGCAGGAACGTGATCACGATAACGAACACCAAAACGAAATCTTGACACGAGCCATGGCGACGCAACCTACAAACAAACCCTCCCGGGCCTACCGATCGCTGACCCGTTAGAAGCGAACGCTGCTACAAGGTCCAGCCGCGCCGCATGAAGCAGGCGGCGCAACACGAGCCAGGCGACATCCTGTCCCTTTCGCTCCGCGAAGGGGACGCGAGCAAGCGAAGCGAGCTCGCAGGGGATGCCCGCCCAAGGGCTGGGCGAACGTTCGCTGATCCGGCAGACGTCGAACCTCGATCGCCACGAGGCCGAGGCTACAGCAACCAGCTCGGGTTCAACCGAGCGATGGAAGACGGCAAACCTTTCTACAGCCGTCAACCGGGCCCACGGTCTGGCAACGTGGGCAGACGCTGGAACATGGGAATGAGATCCAGTCCAACATCCCGTCTACGCGGCGATGAAAGACCATACCTCCCCTTTCGGAACGAAAGGGGACGCGAGCTCCTTTCTCCCTCCCCTTTTCAGGGGGAGATTGAGAGGGGTCCCGCAGGGGTATGCCCGGGGCGGACGTGGTGCCGCCCCACCAACCAAACAACAAAAACCTGCAAAACACCCGCAGGCCATTTCAACGCGTCTAACATCCTACCCCACCCCAAAATCCTGTCCATCCTGTCCATCCATGCAAGTCCTGCCCCTATTACATACTTAACCCATGGATTTCATGGAGCGCGCCCTCGACCTCGCCGAAAAGGCCGCCGGAGGTGTCGCGCCAAGACCACCAGTCGGCGCAGTCATCGTCGCTGCTGACGGCAAAACCATCGTCGGCGAAGGTGCAACACAACCCAGTCCAGGACCCCACGCCGAAGCCGTCGCCATCGGAATCGCAGGCGACGCTGCCAAAGGTGGAACCATCTACTGCACCCTCGAACCGCACCAAGGCCACTTCACAACACCCCCCTGCTCCCAAGCCATCATCGACGCGGGAATCAAGCAGGTCGTCTGCCCGACCGTCGATCCCAATCCGCAAGTAGCCGGCCGCGGCTTCGAAGAACTCAGAAGAGCAGGCATCAAGGTCACCGCCAACGTTGACGAATCCTCCGCTCGGCGTGCCAAAGAACTCATCGAAGGCTTCGCCAAACACATCAAAACAGGTCTGCCCTCCGTCACTGTCAAATGGGCCATGTCCCTAGACGGCAAAATCGCCACCCGCATCGGCGATTCCAAATGGATAACCAGCACCACCGCACGCACCCACGCCCACCAACTCCGATATCGCTCCGACGCAGTAATCACCGGCATCGGCACCCTCATCGCCGACAACCCACGCCTAACCGCACGCGACCCAAACTCCGGCAAACGCCTAGCCAACCGCCCCTACATCCGAGTAGTAGTAGACAGCCAAGCCCGAATGCCAAAAAACGCCGCCCTATTAGAAGAAGAAGGCGAGGTGATACAAGCCGTCGCCACTCCGTCCCCTTCGCAAAGCGAGGGGGACGCGTGCAAGCGAAGCGAGCACGCAGGGGGTGCCCGACCACTCGTCAACACTAACCCCCCTTCAATTCCCCCTTGGATCATCAAGGGGGAGGGTTGCGAAAAGGTTTCCCCCGATTCGGGAGACATGTCCGAAGTACCCAGGGTTTCCCCCGATTCGGGGGAAATGTCCGAAGGACAAAGGGGGCGCGCCGACCACCACGTCATCCCCTTTCACAACAACGACAATAAAACCGTAGACCTAACCGCGTTAATCCACCACCTAGGCGAACGAGGCTGCACTAACGTATTGGCAGAAGCAGGCGAAAAACTCACCGGCGAACTCTTCGACCTCAAACTCGTCGACAAAGTAGTCGCATACATGTCAACCGACAAAATCATCGGCGGACAAGCCGCCAACTCGCCCGTCGGAGGCATCGGCCCCGCAACTATGGAAAACATCCCGCGCCTCAGCGAAACAAGATTCGAACACCTAGGCGACGACATCGCGATAATCGGTTACGTCGATTACCCACCGGAGACCGATTAATGTTCAGCGGCATCGTCGAAGAAGTCGGAAGAGTCGCAGACTACAACCCCTCAAACGGGGCACTAACCGTCTCAGCGTCCCGAGTCCTCACAGGCGACGACGGATTGCGAATCTCCGAAAGCATCTCCGTCAGCGGCGCATGCCTCACCGCCACCGCCATCACAGCAAACACATTCCTCGTCGATGTCTCACCCGAAACCCGCCGCGCCACCTGGTTCACAGACCTCAGACCAGGCATCCACGTAAACCTCGAACGAGCCCTCAAATACAACTCCCGCGTCGGCGGACACCTCGTCCAGGGACACGTCGACGGCACCGGCACCGTCACCGCAGTCAAAGACGAAACCGACGCAAAACTCGTCACCATCCAATGCTCCGAATCGATGAGCCGCTACATCGTCGAAAAAGGCTTCGTCACCGTCGACGGCGTGAGCCTCACGACCTTCGACTGCACCCCGACCACCTTCACTTTCACCCTCATCCCATTCACCGCAGTTCACACCACACTAGGCATATCCAAACCCGGGGATACAGTTAACATCGAAACTGACCTAACCGGAAAATACATCGAACGCTTCGTCAGATGACAAAACCCCAAATCTAGGCCGTGCTGTCCATCCATGCAAATTAACCCCGAAGCAACCGCAGCCGTCGAGTGCGCCATCGCGCGCGTCCGCGCCGCCGGTATGGTCATCATGGTCGATGACGAGGATCGCGAGAACGAAGGCGATTTCGTCATGGCTGCCGAGGACGCAACCGCCGAAGCCATCAACTTCATGGCGGTCAACGGACGCGGCCTAATTTGCGTCCCCATGGAAGGACACGACCTCGACCGACTCGGTATGCCCATGATGGTGCGACACAACACCTCGCCACACTCCACCGCGATGACCGTCGCCGTCGACGCCGCATACGGCATCACCACAGGCATCTCATCCGCCGACCGTGCACACACCATCCGACTCCTCTCCGAACCCGAAGCCAGCTCCGAAAACTTCGTCCAACCCGGACACGTCTTCCCCCTCCGCTACCAAGAAGGCGGCGTCCTAGTCCGAGCCGGACACACCGAAGGTTCCATCGACCTCGTCCGCGCCGCCGGTAAGAGATCAGCAGCGATCGTCTGCGAGATCATGAACGACGACGGCACTATGGCCCGACGTCCTCAACTCGAGAAAATCGCCAAAAAATACGACATCCCCATCGTCTCCATCGCCGATCTCATCGCCTACCGACTCAGTCGCGAGTCATTCGTCCAACGCGTCACCGAAACCCGACTGCCCACCCGTTGGGGCGACTTCCGGTGCGTGGCATACAAGAGCAACGTAGACCCCGCAGAACACATCGCATTGGCGATGGGCAAGATCGACCCCGACACTCCGGTTCTAGTCCGTGTCCATTCCGAATGCCTCACCGGCGACATCTTCGGTAGCCGGCGCTGCGACTGCGGCGAACAGCTAGACGCAGCCATGGCACAGATCGCCGATGAAGGCGTCGGCGCACTCGTATACATGCGACAAGAAGGACGCGGCATCGGACTCATAAACAAACTCAAAGCCTACCGACTCCAAGACAACGGCCTAGACACCGTCGAAGCCAACAACCGACTCGGTTTCCAAACCGACCTCCGACACTACGGCGTCGGCGCACAGATCCTCATCGACCTCGGCATACGCAAATTCCGATTCCTCACTAACAACCCCAAAAAAGTCGCCGGACTAGAAGGCTTCGGCCTAGAAATGGTCGAACAAATCCCCCTATCCCTCGAACCCAACGCCCACAACCGCCACTACCTCCAAACAAAACGCGACCGCATGAAACACGCAATCGAACTCGACGACCGTCAATCCGGCGCAGAACTACGTCATTCCGGCGAAGAGCCGCGTCAATCCAGCGGAGAACTACGTCATTCCGGCGAAAGCCGGAATCCAGAGCGGGTGCCGGAGGAGGGGGAACCAACCCCAACCGGCCCAGCCGCCAGCCGACGCCGTTCACGACTACGAAACTGAATAACTTCCAAAACAACCACACCTGACATCGCCCTTGTCCAAAACGCCACCGCTACTCGCCATTCACGTCCCCTCTCCCTCGTGGGAGAGGGCTAGGGTGAGGGGAACGGGAAAAAAGGGCGGGAACTACCAACCAAACAATCAACAAGCATCCTGACCATCCTGTAAATCCATGCAAGTCAAAAAAAACGCCGGCCAATCCCCACCAGAACTCCTAGACGGCACCGGCATCCGAATCGGCATCGCCGTAGCCCGCTTCAACTCCGACATCACTCACAAGATGCGAGACCTCTGCCTCGCCCGCCTCACCGAACTTGGCGTCCCTTCTGATCGAATCCACATCTTCGAAACCCCCGGCTCCTACGAACTTCCCTTAGCCGCCCGAACCCTCCTAGAACCACCCATCTCAGCCGACGCCGTAATCGCCATCGGCGCAGTCATCAGAGGCGAAACCGACCACTACGAACACATCGCAAACACCGCATCACAAGGACTCCTCCGCGTCTCCGACGACGCCCAAAAACCAGTAATCTTCGGTGTCCTAACAACCAACACCCCCCAACAAGCCGACGACCGCATCGAGCAGGCACCGGGTTACGCAGATTCGGCAGTAGAAATGGTCAACCGCCTGAACCAGCTCCGCCGCCGAACCCGCGGCATCGGGATCGTTTAAGTTCCAGAACACCTAGCAACCTCATTCCGGGAAACCTGAATCCGGAGGGGATTACCCCGCTGTCAAGTCCTGGATCAGTGGTCGATTATCGATGCGGCCGCGGTGGGTGCGGGTCCCAGAATCTCGTAACCCTGGTTATCCTCCGTCCTCTCCGATGTCGGTAGGACCTGCAAGACCACGTTGGAAAGCCCAACTACCTCGCCTCTGGCATCGAAGGAGTACTCCTCTCCAATGACGCCGCTCCAAGTGATGCCGTAAAGACAGTCTCGGAAACTCTCGGCATCCCGGTCATCATTCGTCCGCTCCAGGCATTCTGCCGTGATGTAGACATCGTCGTATGCTGAGCCAAGATACCAAGCCAATGTCACGTAGCCATAGCGCTCTCGGAAATTGGCGATAAACTGCTGCGCCTTGCTGTTGGCGGGGTCGAGATCAGCGGCGACCGCCTTCAGCCCGGTGGCGGCGTCGCCGGCCGTATCCAGCGCTGTGGGCCCGATCGTCACGACCTCGGAGTAAATCGGTCCGTCAAACCCAACTTCCCTCAATTGCTTGACGATAGTACCGGCCGGCAGTTCCGCCTGAGCCGTGATGTGAACCGCATCCGGTTCTGCGCTGACCAGTTTTGCGAGTCCGTTCCTGAAGTCGGTGCCGTCCCATGTGTAGAACTCTCCGGACACTACCTCGCCACCCAGCTTCTCGAACTGGGCCACGGTAGTGCGCCTCACACCCTCCGCGTAATCGGTAGACGCCGTGAACATGGCCAATCTACGAACCCCGTCGGCCCAGAGCAGGTTGCCCGTATCGACGCCGACCTGATCGTCGTTCAGCGCCGTCCGGAAGATGTAGTCGCCTGCTGCAGCTATCGCTGGATTTGTCGCCGATGCAGAGAGGAGAACCACACCGTCCTCTTCGGCCAGCGGTGCCACCCCGAGCATGGCACCGCTGCACGTCGTGCCGAGTATGATCTTCACACCCTCAACGTCGGTAAGATGGTTGTAAGCGTCTGTTGCTGCTTGCGCGTCGCACATCGAATCCGCCACGACGAGCTCGAGCATTCGACCTTTTACACCGCCTGCTTGGTTGATCTCGTCAACCGCCATCTGCTTGGCATCGACCCTTGAGGCGCCGTGGGTGCCCACCGGACCTGTAATCGCCTCCATGACTCCTATTCGGAAGGGAGCGGTGCTGTCTCCGTTCGCCCTGGATCGAATAGCGTCGTAAAAATCGACTGTCAGGGCGTAGGAGCCAGTTCCGAATCCGCCCACCTCAACGAAGTACTCGCCCGAACTCGGAGCCTCCCAAATTACACGCGACGCAAGGGATTCGTCGTAGTCATCGTTGAAATCAAGGAACTCCCCTTCGGGTCCGTACAGCGTCACCACCGAGTCGGGAAGGCTGCCCAGCGCAACATCCACCTCGTACAGCTCACCTTCTTCCGCATCGAACACGAACATATCCACGTCGCCTTCGTAGTCCAACACACCTTCGACGTCCTCGCCCACCGTCAACACCAAGTACTCCTGCACTAGTGTGGAATCCGCCTTGAGCCAGTGCGCGAAATGGTAGTTGGTGTGATCGTCGACGACGTCGGACAGCGAGACCGTAAGCGTGTAAGTGCCGGTGTTTCCGTAGCCGCTGACCTCGACGAAGTATTCGCCCGAACTCGGAGCCTCCCAAACTGTGCGCGACGCAAAGGAGTCGCCGTAGTCGTCGTTGGAAGCAAGCCACTCCCCTTCGGGCACATACAGCGTCACCACCGAGTCGGAAAGGCTGCCCAGCGCAACATCCACTTCGTACAGTTCGCCCTCTTCCGCATCGAACGCGAACACATCCACGTCGCCGTCGTAGTCCAACACCCCTCCCACCGGCGCGCCTACCCCGACCAGCGTAAAGGATTCGAAAGTGTCGCCGTGGTCATCGGTTACTGGCCCCTCCGGCTGACCCACGGATTCGCCGGCAAAATCACCGGAAACTGACTGACCGCAGCCGAATGCGGTTAAAACCTCTAAAGTGTCCTCCGAAAGCTCCGACTCGATCTCCTCCAACTCCGCGACCGCGTCCATAAACACCGTGCCGAAAATCGTGGCAAACACCTCCTCGGTCGCCTCTTCAATCAGCGTCTCCTTCTCTTCGTCCGTCTTCTCCGCATCGAACGCCACCTCGAACACCAACCCGAACAGTTCGGCGAACGCCAAAGCGAACTCCTCCACGAAAGATCCAGAGCCCGGGCGCGACAGAGCATGGTCAAGAAGCCCGTCCAAAGCCCGCAACTGGGCATCGTGATATTCCTGCAGCTCCGGCGGCGGTCGGAGCTCCCGGTACGCGCTCGAAACCGCGGAGAGCATTTCCGCGAAATCCCCCCAACTCAGATCCTCGCCAGAACCCTCCGATTCCATCATCGCGAAAGCCACATCCAACGATGCCGTCGTTTCCCCGCACTCCCGGGCGTAGGCTTCGACCTCGCCGCCAGTGGCCGGTGTCGACGTGCGGTCCGTCGTTGGAATGGGTGTCGAAGTGGGTGTCGGGGCCGGTTGCGGTGTGGCCGTAACGTCCTCCGCGTCAGCGGAGTCGGAGGAAGCCAGACGTGGAACGCACGCCAACAATTCGAGGGCGAACTCGACACCTGCGGCATCGCCGTCGGCAGCCGTCAGTTCCGTCCAGTCGGCATTCCTAACCCACTCGCGGAGACAGGACAGCTCGTCATCGCTAAAGTCTCCCAACTCAGTCCCCGTCTCCTCCAACATGGAGGCGAGGAACAGGTCCGGCACGCAGGGGATCAGGCCCGCAACAAAGTCCGCGGCCACCGCAGGATCGTCGGGGTTGGCGATCACGGCATCCAAATCAACATCGGTCACCCATGCCCTGACGCACGACGCCTCCTTTTCGCTCAACTCCACATCTGCCCCGATCATGAAGGTGACCAACTGCTCGGGGATACATCCCATGAAGATCGAAAAGAATTCCTCGCCAATAACCTCTTCGTCAGGCGCGGCTATCAGGGCGGCTACGTCGATATCGGCGAAAGCTCCCTTCATGCAGGACGCATCCTGATCGCTCAGTTCGAAATCCGGGTCCTCTTCGATCGCGGCGAGCATCATCGAGAGGAGGACGCCCCGCGCAGTTTCCGGTGCGAGACAGGAGAATATCGATATCTCCCAGTCCCCCGGGGATTCGCCCTCGCTCAATACGGGCCAGTTCAGCGCCTCCTCCAACTCAGCTTCACCCAGTACGTCGCGGATGCAGCTCTGCTCGGACAATGTGAGGATGTTAAACACCTCGCTCCAAGTGGTATCGTCTCCAAACTCGATGTCGAGCTCGGCTACAGGTTCCGACGGCTCCGGCGTAGGAGTAGCAGGAATAGCCGTCGACGTCGCTGTAGGTGTAGGCGTTTCGGTCGGGGCAGGCGTGTGCGTCGGAGTAGGCGGGACAGGCGTCGATGTTGGTGGGATCGGCGTCGGCGATGACGTTGATGGGATCGGTGTGGGCGATGACGTTGGCGTGGATGTCGCAGTTGGCGGCAGAGGAGTCGCCGTCGGGTCAGGACCGCGGTCACAGGCATATGCGGCCGCGGCGATGAGCAAGATACCAACGGTTGTGTATCGTCCGATCAAGCCTCTGGACATTTGTATCGAAGATCGGACCAAAATCTAACCTCCAAAGCGGTGGCAATTAGGGATCAGTTCAGGACTCCAACATCGGGGCTTCCCCGAAGCGGTTGGGACCATCTTCTCCCTTCTGAGCGAGCCAGATGATGGACCAAATCGCTATGGCCAGCAGGGTCAACGCCGATACAGCCATGCCGATGAGACCGACAACAAGCACTACTCCTCCTGCTTCCGAACCTTCGAAGCCCGCCAGTAAAGCGCCGCCGACAACTGCGAAGATGCTAATGGTGAAAATCGCGCCGAAGACCACGTACCCCACGGCCCAAAGCGCCAGCCACCAGCCACTCCTATCCGTGTCGTGCAACCTGCGGGCGCCAACCGCCCAGGTCGGCACCAGGACCAAGAGGCCGAATATCGGTTGCAGAAACCCGTATGGAAGGGCGGAGTCGGCCAATCCGAGTACCACGTTAACCAGTGTGACTGCCAAAACCCACCACCAGTACTCGGACCTCATGGCCCGACCGCCGAAATCGGCATACTTGCGCAACACCTGACGTACCGCTTGTGGAAAATTCACGATGACCCTCTAGTTAACGGATAGTCACCCGACTCTAGGTTGCCATACCTCATAGCCCCTCACAAGGTTTGTATGTACCTGCTCAAGGGGGTATATGTGCACCTGCGGGCTAGGGCGTCAGTTAAACTCTGTGGCTCAGTCCCGTAATCAGCGGGTTACTCTGCTGGGGCGGGTCTGGAACCGTTGGGAAAGATCGCCGATCTCGTCTTGGGAATCATGCATCCAATTGATCGTCCAGACGCCCCGATCTACAGCTTGAGGATGTTGCGACAGGTGCGACGGTTCGCAATGATTGCTTGTCTGATGCAGTTCAACTGCCGTTTTCGCAAGCCTCTGAACACATCCGATCCACGCCCATCGCACCTTCGGCACCCCTTAACCCCCCGGCGGAAAGTCAGGTGGCATCCACACCGGAAGGTACGCGATCAAGTTCCTCGCAGCCCGCGACGTTGGCACGCCCCACGCCTCGAAGAACGGGCCAAGGTTGCGGCCCACTTGCCGTGAGAAACGCACCAACCACTGGTCACGCTTCGCGTCGTCGCTCTTCGGTCGCTCAGTCTCCGGCAGGGCAAGATACTCGGCGAACACCTGCCGATAGGCATCCCAACCGAATTCCTGCTGGAGTTGCTGATACATGACCAACGCCAGAAACGGATCGCTCTTCCACCGCTCGAAATCAGGGGTGTCGAAATCGTATTTCGCCATCAGTTCGGCACGGAATTCGGGAGTACCACGCCAGTTCTCCGCCAACGGGATCCCGCACAGAAACTCGTAGATGTACAGCGTGAACAAATTGACGGTCACTTCAACGGTGCCATCAAACGTCCAGTCATAGTTCTGGTGGTTGTGTCCCACCTCGTGGTAGAAGCCCCAGGTGCTCTGAGTCCATTCATATGCGCAGGTGCGCAAGTGCTCCGCATTCACCAACCTGGATTTCTGGTCAAGGTGCGCCATAAGGGGATAGCCGGCATGCATGTACCCCGCTTCGATTTGCCGATCTACGACGAATCGCTCAGGAGAGGCGCGCACCGTAGAGGGCCAGGCTGCCAGTTCCGCGCTGAGGTCGAGCGCGCGATCCCACGTCTCAGCCACGGCGGCCGGGTCGTCAAGTTTACGCACCTCGCGAGAGACTGTCGTGACTATCATGTTCCGACCGGCGATCTCGGCCCACGGCGCGGGCGCGTGTCGGATCGTGTCGCGCCATTCATCCAAATCTGTTTCGCCCAGCACGAACAAGGGTGCCTCCACGGCACCTGCAATCTCAACGGATATGTTTCCCAAGCGAGAATCGTACGGCACTTCGATGTAGATCAGTCCGCCGAAAGCGTTGGCGACGAGTGTCTCGGGAGTGGAGACAGGGAAGCGGCGGCTGATCTCCGGCATACGCTTCCACTCAGGCCGATCCCAAATGCCGTCGCTGTGGGCACCTATCCGTATGTGGTAGCCGCCGGCAGTAGCTGCTTGGATCGGCATCTTCACCCTGATCAGTTCGCCCGGTGCTGCATATAGTCCGGTAGAGTGCCATCGAGGCACGGCGGTATCGATGGTGACGCTTCGCGTGATGCGTGGGGCATCAACGGGCACGGAGCCCGGAAAATCCGCGGCCGCCGGATGCGCACGGACGGACTCCACCAGAGTCTGGTTGTGCTCGTTCACGAAGAGTGACGCAGCAAGTCGTGCGACCACATCGTAGTTTCGCGCGGGGCGGTTGTTTGAGGGCCAAAGGCCGTCCCGTTCGGCGTTCTCGACCAGCGTCCGCAGGCGTGGCCAGAGAATCGAGTCGTCTGCCGGCAGGGATCGGGAAGCGCGTATCAGACTGTCTATGGCTTGGACGGCCTCTGATTGGGTCAGCATCCGTCCGCCATTCGCGTGCGCCCACACAGCATCGAGCGCCGTGCCTGCATGTGTCAACTCATGTGGCGGTCCATCGACGGCGTAGCCCGCCGGCGAAGTGCGGTCAAGCCAATCGTATACCCACTGGATTCCGACGGGGGCGAGCAGTCGGTTGCCAGCGAAATCAACCTCGAGACGCTGATCCGGGTGATGATACGCCCACCCCACACCAGAAGCGGCTGTCACGAGGCCGCCTCCGGTGTGCACGAATGTTGACAGCGCTTCGATCTCAGGCGCGCTCTGGTTCCACATCTGCAAGATCACAACATCGACCGTTCCCAGCGATTCAGGCGTCAGTCTAACTCTGACAGCATCGTGGCCGGCCTCTGTCAGCCAGGCAAAAAGTTCGTTAGCGCCTACGACGCCGATTCGGGGACGCGCTGGCCCCTCGTCCCCGGCCACCCAATGCAGTGCATTCGTCATTAGTCGACCCGTGTCCGCCGCTTCTAGCGTGGCACGTTTGAAATAGCCATACGACCAGATTCCGCCGTCTTGACCGAAAACGACGACGCGTCCGTCATGCCAACGGCCAGCCGCGACGACCGGGATACGCGAACCCGAGGCACTATCCCACCTTGAGGAACCGACGATCACTGGGAAGGCCGAGGGGCCGTAAACGTACAGTCCCCCATGTCGATTCGCAGCGGCGACCTCGGTCACTCCATCGAGAAGAACAGTGAAGTCTTCCTTCCTCTGTATCTCCTCAAGGGTTGGCGTTGAGGTGGGTGTGGGCGTAGCGCTCGGCGTGGGCGTTGCCGTGGGAGTAGCGGTGGGCGTTGCGGTTGGTGAAGCCGTAGGAGTTGCGGTTGGCGTGGGTGTAGGAGTAGTCGTTGGCGTGTAAGTAGGAGTCGGTGTAGCGGTAGGCGTGGGGATTGACGTAGGAGTAGCGGTGGCCGTTGCCGTTGGTGCAGTCGTAGGGGGTTGCGGTTGGCGCGGGCGTAGGAATAGTCGTCGGTGTGTGAGTCGGAGGCGGCGTAGCTGTAGGCGTGGGGATTGAGGTAGGAGTAAGGGTGAGCGTTGCGGTTGGTGCAGTCGTAGACGTCGCGGTTGGCGCGGGCGTAGGAATAGTCGTCGGCGTGTGAGTCGGAGGCGGCGTATCGGTCGGGACCGGTGTAGACGTCGCCGTAAGTGCCGGTGTTGGCGTGTTAGTCGGCGTGGGCTCCTGAGTGGGAGCAATGGTAGCGGTCGAAAGCGAAGTCGGCGTTGGCGTGCGACCGGGGTCTTCAGAGCAGCCGTGCAGTAGTATTGAGAGTACCGTAGCACATGCCAGCACGCTAAGCGGAATGGGCCTTGACACCTTCACCACGCTCCGTGCAATACGAAGTTTCACAGTCGCGCCAATGTTAGGCTTCCGTATAACTTGCCGCAAGGTGTGATTGTACCTATCCTGAGAGGTATATATGCATCTGTCTGATGGAGTACGGAGACACCCTGTCGGCTCCGCCTGGCGGCGTACACCCCGGTACCGGAGGTTTGGGGCTTGCAGAACACGCCACTTGATTCGGCGCCAGAACCCCGCTGGGCATCCGACCATGCCTTTCAGGACGACCTCCGACACAACCTGAGGATTTCGGTATGGGTTAGATGGTTCGCAACGATTGCTTGGTTAGTTCAGCTCAACTATCGGCCAAACTTTGCAGAACCCAGCTACGTGCTGCACACGTCGTTTGCCGTGTTGCTACTGGCACTCAATGCATATGTCCACTACCGAATCGAGTCGGGCCGAAAGGTGACGTGGCACTGGGCACTCGCGCTGTCCACGATGGACGGCGCGATGATTACGGCGGGTCTGGCGGTCTCAACTGGTTTCGGCAACACCTTCTTCGTCCTCTACTACCCCGCACTCGCGATGTTCGCCGTGGTTTTCACCTCCGTATTGCTCAGTTTCGCCGGTGTCACACTCGTCGCGGTCGCCTACACGGCCTTGAGTCTCTGGGTCGAACCGGGCGTCGATTTCGAGATCAAGGAGGAGAAGGTACTGTTCACAAGGATCGTCGTCATGTATGCAGTGGTGTTCGCGGTCAACCTGGTATCCAGATTTGAGCGGATCAGAAGGAGAGAAGCGGTCGAGCGTGAACGGGCCCTACACCAAGGTCGGATAGAAAGCTCAAGACGCCTTCACGACACCACCGCTCAGTCCGCATTCGTAGTCGGTCTCGGTTTAGAGACCGCCAAAGAGCTCGCAGAATCAAACACCAGAGAAGGCCGTCAAGAACTCCAAGCCAAACTCGACGCCACGCACGAATTGTCCAGATCGATTATGTGGGACCTGCGGCACCCCATCGAAGCCGGCCCTATCTTCGAGGGACGAAGCCTCGCTTCCGTGCTTGAGTCCCACGCCTCCAGCTTCGCAACCATCACATCGATACCCACCGAGGTCGTCGTATCTGGAAACGAACCCGCCCTCACGACCATCACTAAGGAGCTACTCTTCTCTATCGCTCACAATGCGTTGACCAACACCTTCCGACACTCACAAGCAGAAAACGTCACCATCGCGCTTAACTTCGCCGATGACGGCCTTGAGATGGCGGTCTCTGACGACGGTATTGGACTGCCCGGCGGAAGCCAGGCGCCAGGACGCGGCTTCATCAACATGAGAGCGTCCGTCGAACGCCTCGGCGGCACGCTCGACATAACCTCTGGACAAAACAACCGAGGCGCGATGGTTTCCTGCCTAATTCCAAAACCAGCGAACTAAGGAGACGGGCGAGTTGCCAACCGTAGCACCCATCAGAGTGATGATCGTCGACGACCATCAGATCATGCGAGACGGTCTTCGAGAAGTCCTCGAGCGGTCCGGCGACTTCATTGTCGTCGGCGAAGCCGGAGACGGCGACACTGCTCTGGAGACCGCGAGGGCTGTTCACCCGGCAGTCGTCATCATGGACGTAATGATGCCCGGTAAAAACGGAATCGACGCTAGCCGGGAGATCACCGAGACGCTGCCCGAGACGCGCATCCTCATCTTGACCGCCTCTACCCAAGATGACGCAGTCATGGAATCGGTAGCCGCCGGCGCAACCGGGTTCCTCCAGAAACACACCGGCAAGGACATGCTTTTACAGACCGTCCGAGACGTCGCCGAAGGTGAATACCGCATACCCGCAGCCACAATGCGACGCGTCTTCGCCCAAACCCGCGCAGCCGCACAGCGAAACGCCACGCCGAGTACCCCAAACCTCACGCCCCGAGAGCGCGAAATCCTAACCCTCTTCGCACAAGGACTATCCTACGCAGGCATCGCCGAAATCAGAGGCAACAGCCCCCTGACAATCCGCAACGCCATCTACACCATCCAAGACAAACTCGCCATCGACACCAAACAGCAACTAGTAGTCTGGGCCGTCCAAAACGGCCTCCTAGACGACACCCAAACCAGCAACTAACACCAAAATCCTCCTTCGTTCTTGCACGACCAACCTCATTCCCCACTCATCCGTCATTCCGGTCAATATTTCGTCATTCCGGCGAAAGCTGGAATCCAGAGGGCGGCGGACAAAGGGAGAGGATACCCCTTTCGATGAACTCGTCCGCTGCAACGAGACCGCGATCGAGCTACGTGTGCCCAATCCGAAACACACAATCAGACAAGGCGCGCGGCTAGCGTTCAGACTTTTCTGCGACATAATCGATGAACGCACTCAAATCCCACAACCACTCCTGTTGGGTAGCGGTGAAACTGCTGATTACCGGTTGAGGGACAACTAACTGAAGTGACATCGCTCGCATTTGATCGGTCTGGTCCTCAGAGATCCCCGGTTCGAGGGTGAACAAGTGCTTCTTAGGGATTTTCTCGGCCTCTGGCAGAACTTGCCGCCACCTGTCCTTACACGTAGATTTCGCCCCAAGCATCGTCAAACGAGGGTCTCCGCTCTCGGGAGATCCACGGTATAGCTCCAAGCACGGAAATAGAAAATCCGGGCGGTTCTTGTACTCCGTCGTCGCATGTCGGACGTATCGCAATTCGTGATCGTCGAAAATCGCAGCAAGATGGTGCTCCAAAGAATGTCCCATCCGAGATTTCCGTCGGTTGTGAACGCTGAGCGAAAAACGGAGAAAATCTTCCACATCAATGTCATCTTCGTCTACGAATCCTTGACTCAATCGTTCGGTGACGATTCGTCTCTCCAAACGTTTGAAAAGTGCTTCCTCACGGTCCAACCACTGTATAATTGCAACATCCGGGTCTTCTCTCGAATCGATTGCCGGCAAGGAGGCGCGTGCCACTTGCGAAAATTCCTTAGTAGTTGGGAACGAACTGCCGAATTGATCGACTAAGGCATCCAACTCTTCGGATGCGGACGGTTCGGCTTCGATCCCGAGCTCATCAAGGATGAAACGTGCCGCGAATCCAAGCTCAATTCCCTGTTCGTCAATCGGTTTCGAAACGAAAGTGTGACCTTCAGGACTTAGCCCGAACAGCCACGAGAGTTGTTTCTCACTGGTCGAATCTGGCGGTGCGACAACGAAGTAGATGGTCTCGTCCCTGGCCTTGGCCAGAAACAACGCATCACCTCGGCTCATGATCTCAGTGACAGCGTTGCGTCGATAGTACAGACGCCATTCCGACGATCGATGTGGTTGACCTTCTCGTGCATCGTAGTGGTTAGCTTCGCCACCAACCAAAATCGCGTTTTCTTCGTCGTCTAGCCATACGTAGACAGTTTTGAACCTTCGGTTATTTTCGCCAAGGAAATGTCGGCGCATGTCGCGCGTTGTGCCGACTTCGTGTTGGTTCGAACGACTCGGCTCCGCATCAACCGCAGTAAGCCGTTTGGCACCGACGCCGACGAAATGGTCGCGCAAGTAACTGTTCGTCATGCCGTCAGATAGTTTTTCTACAGACCACGATGATCTCCGACTTTATCGTTTTACCCAATTTGCCTGGGATATTCGAAGGAGAATTCATCGACGGCATTCGCTTGTTTGGAATATTTCGCCAGAACGTTCCCACATGCTCAAAACCACTCATCTCAAAGAACGCAGCCGTCGATTCCGCGGTCGGTACCTTCGACCCCTTGACCGTTCGATTACCAACCACATAGCAAACGTGTCCTCCGGGCTTCACCACGTTGGCGACATTGCCGATCGACTTCCGATAGTCGACAAAGAACGACGCAACCTCTCCAGCTCTCCTAGCATCCGCATCGGCGATCTCCGCTATCACATCATCGAGTTCATCGAAACCTAATCTGACATCGCCTGTTAACCTTCCGCCTCCCATGAGGGCATTGTCGACACGGTTAGCATTTTCGTAACCGAGCCATTGAGACGACAGTCTGGAGAATTGCCCATACGCCACTGTCGTCTTCGAATCACCGTAAGGGGGCGACGTCACGACGACATCAACAGAATCGGGTCCGATTATATTGCTCGGGATCCCCATCACGGAGTTGAACCCACACACCGCGGGGATCAAAGGATCATCAAATAGCGCCGCGTCGAGCGATTTGAAGGACCTTCTGTTGTCATTCAGCACTGCAGTCATCGTCGAATACACATCGGGATTGTGATCTTCTATGCGCTCTCGCTGCATCCTCACGAGTTTGAATTCAGAGTTTTTCGTCCAAGACACCTTCCTAACCGTCAAACTGAACGCCACCCTGAAGAAATTCGCGATGTCCACGCGTCGGATACCGTCGATGAAACTCCGCACCATCACCAAATCGCGCTGCGCTCGTTCACTGAACCAATAGTCCACGTTGGGAATTTCCGGCACGTTGACGTGACTATTGCTTGATTCCGCCGCCAACGGTCCGAATTCGACGAAATCTCCGATCTCCCGGTCAAGTCGCTCTAAGTCGATCGGCAACGTCTTCGTCCTGGCTATCAGGCGCGCTAACGGATTCAAATCCGTCCCCGTCGACACAAGATCAGCCAACATCCCTTCAAGCAACGTCGTGCCGGAGCCACAATACGGATCGAGGAGAATCCCTTCTTCCCGGCCGTACTCACCGATCAACCGCCGCGCTACCTGCGGGATCATCATCGCCGGATACGGATGTATCCCATGCGTGAATTCCTTAGTGTTGGCGGTCCGGTAGTCCCACCCAGATTCCGTTCTTGTCCG
The DNA here is from genome assembly GCA_965203505.1 of Dehalococcoidia bacterium. Taxonomy (GTDB): domain Bacteria; phylum Chloroflexota; class Dehalococcoidia; order Lucifugimonadales; family Lucifugimonadaceae; genus Bin127. The sequence goes on along the minus strand of OZ241880.1, from coordinate 1,335,434 downwards.
TTCGCCAAGCATCGCTCAATCCACGTTACAACCCTTAATCACAACACTTGTTCATATATTACACCCAAACAAGCCGCTGCGCGCCCGTCTGGTCAAGGAGTCCCGAACATCATAACCGTTTCCCACATAACGTAAACACTAAGCGTTCTCAACTGAGTAGTATGCGCGGCAACATGCACCAGCGCAACGCCTAATCGAACTCAAGCAATACCCACATGTCAACGCCCGACACAACATCCCAACAACACCGACCACATCATCCTCTCCTGCCATGGCAAACGCGCCAGCGTCAAAGCACAAGCCATCATCGTCAATTTAGGCTCTCCATCTCCAACCGTAACCAAACCACGCTCCATCCTCCGCCGCGAATGGCAACCCAATAGCCCAAACACCCGGCAAATCGAATCGACCGTTAGACAGCTCGTTTTTGCGTAGTAAATTCCTTATTGCTCTCAAAGCTCCTTGATGATCACGTCGGGCGCGTGGTTCGCAACGTGGGTATGCTGCCGCCGTATCGGGAGTTGAATTCATCAAAATCGCGCATAAACAGGTCTGTTGGATCTGGTCTGTAACTCCCATCCCTCATTAAGAAAGGCCTTTTACGCACGGGAATTTTTGCAGCACCGGGTTTCACGCGCAAAAATGACAGATCGAAACGGATATTTGTAATCCTCGCGAAACTTTGAGCTAGTTCTACCCCACCTCCTCGTTTGATTCTTTTCGATTTCACGAGTTCGCCATCGTTACTCGATTGTGTTAAACCGAATATTTCATTGACTTCATCCGCGATCTCGTCACTTGCGAAATACACGTTTTCGTATGCGCGCGAAATTTGCAACCGATTTAACATCTCCACGTCTCGCCGTGCGGCGGTGCTGTGCCCTGTCGATCGTTCCGTGCTTGTGCGCAGTTTGTACGTCCCGCCATCGAACAGCAAGAGTGTCAATGTCGGAGATAGCGGCAGAGTAAGCTGAATGCCCTTTTGTCCCAATCCCAGAACACCATGGTCCTGGATGTATTCGCAGTACTGGTTGTAGTGTGCAACAGGAGCGTCACCTACAAGAAACCCCTTTTTGCGGTCCGAGATGAAATGAATTTGCAGATGCCCGATCCCTTCAAAAATCGCCTCAAGATTAGATTTCAAAATGTCAATCATCGGCATTTCACTGGCGATCCGTCGCATTGACATTTCCTCGGGAGTCGAATCATCGAAAAACGAGGTCGCCAGTTGCCGCATCTCAGAAATTCGTCGGTCTGTTCTAATATCAAGTAACGCGACGAGTTGAACCACCAACATCTTGACATCATCCGTAATTTCGAACCGGGATTGATCCTTCCGCAGTCTGGCGAGTCTCGGCGCAATCCATCGTTCGATTTCGCCGAATTGCAACTCAATCTCATGATCAGCGCCATAGAAATTCGCCTTGGCGCACTGGCGTCGCAGACTGGCGTCCTTGACTACTGATCTTCTCTTCTTGTTGTACAGATGAACTCTTTTGGGTGCGCTTGCGAAACCTTTCATGAAAAATTTCGGCACGAAATGTTGTTTTCGGTAGGCTGGCATGCCATTTCAACTCCCGCGAACTGATGTCGAACGCGTCGTCGTTCAACGCGAACGCAATTGCGTCAATGTTGCAAAAACGGAGCCAAGGTGTAGCACCTGTCTAAATCCCCCTTCAAGCCCCCGCCATCACATCCACCAATTCCTGCACCGCGTCCGCTGACGCCCGCAACGCCGCACTCTCAGCATCCGTCAACTCAACCTCGATGATCTCCTCAACACCCCCTACACCCAACTTCACCGGCACACCCACATACAGACCCGAAATCCCATACTCCCCATCCAGCATCGCCGCGCACGGCAGAATCTCCTTGCGGTCCAGCAGTATCGACTCCACCATCTGAGCACTCGCCGCCGACGGCGCGTAATACGCCGAACCCGTTTTCAGCAACGCCACGATCTCCGCACCACCGTCCCGCGTACGCTGCACTATCTCCTCCAACCGGTCCGCCTCGATCAACTCCGAAACCGGAACTCCACCGACAGTAGTCGCCTTGATCAACGGCACCATCGTGTCCCCGTGCCCACCGAGCACATACGCCTGCACATTCGTCACCGACACCCCAAGTTCCTGCGCCAAGAACGTTCGGAACCGCGCCGTGTCCAAGATTCCAGCCATACCCACAACCCGTTCCTTCGGAAACCCGCTCACCGACTGCGCCAGCTGCACCATCGCATCCAACGGGTTCGACACCACCACGATCACACACTCCGGCGAATACTTCGCCACCTCCTCAGTGACGCTCTGCACGATCCGCATATTAGTCAGCAGCAGGTCGTCACGGCTCATCCCCGGCCGACGCGCGATCCCAGCCGTAATCACCACAACATCCGAACCCGCCGTCGGCTCATAATCGTTGGCACCCACGATCTGCGCATCAGTCCCCAGCACCGGCCCCGACTCCAGCAGATCCAGCGCCTTCCCCTGCGGCATATCCTCCACCACATCCACCAAAACCACATCCGCATACCCCCGCTCAAAAATCCGCTGAGCCGTAGTAGCACCAACATTCCCAGCACCAACAACCGTTACCTTGAATCGCATTGTCTAGTGTTGCTCCGTTAGTTTGTCTTTGGGTTCAGTCGGCGTCGACGTAGGACTGCCATTTCGATTCGAGGTCGGCGTCGTTAACGGTGTCGGCCACATATGCCCCATACTCATCACCAGTAGCCCCAGTATCCCGTCCAGTAGTGACCACCTTCCGCTCGTACTGACCGCAAACCTCTAGCGCCATATCCAACCTGCGCCCCAAGTCCGCATAGCCCAAGTGCTGCAACAGCATCGCCGAAGCCTTCAGCATTGATGACGGGTCCGCATACTGCGCCCTACCCTCCGTCACCATCCGCGGCGCCGAGCCGTGTATCGCCTCGAACATCGCATACCGCGTACCCACGTTCGCCGCGCCCGCAGTTCCCACGCCACCCTGAATCTCCGCCGCCTCATCCGTCAAAATGTCGCCGTAAAGATTCGGCATCACGAAGACTTGGAAATCCGACCGCCGCGCCGTGTCCAGCAGCTTCGCCGTCATGATGTCGATATACCAACCGTCCCACTCGATACCCGGGTACTCCTTGGATACTCTCTCCGCCACCTGCAAAAACCGACCATCGCTCAATTTCACAATGTTCGCCTTCGTCACCACCGTCACCCGGTCCCGACCATTCTGCTTCGCATGCTCGAACGCCGCCCGAATGATCCGCTCCGATCCCGGCTCCGAAATCAATCGGAAGTCGATCGTGAAATCCTCCGTCACATCGATACCATCCGACCCCAGTGCGTAAAGGTCTTCCGTATTCTCGCGGAAGAAAACCCAGTCGATGCCCTCCGACGGGACCCGCACCGGCCGCACATTCGCGAACAGATCCAGCTCCTTCCGCATCCCCACATTCGCCGACTCCAGATTCGGCCAACCGTCGCCCTTCTCCGGCGTCGTCGTCGGACCCTTCAACGTCACATCGCACTCTTTGATCTCCGCCAACACATCGTCCGGAATCGACTGCAAATGCGCCGCCCGATTCTCGATCGTCAACCCCTCGATATTCCGAAACTCGATCTTCCCACTCGCCACTTCGTCCTCGAGCAATCGCTCCAGCACTCCCCGCGCCGTCTCCGTAATCGCCGGCCCAATTCCGTCACCACCGATCACCCCGATCTTGATCGTGTCCAGCGAGGCGTAGTCCATGAAATCCGCCGACTCCTTCATCGCCGCGACACGCTCGATCTGCCTCTCCAGCAGACTGCCGAAATGCTCTTTTGCTCGCTCTATCGCCGTATTCTGCATCCGTCGTTCCTTTAGGTTTGTGATTATTCGAATCCGGCATCGGCAGCCGGATCAGTGAATCTCGGGATCACTCCCACTTGTGAGGTTTACCTTCCTTCGGCAGCAACTTGCCGGTATCTTGCCGGATCGCATGAGTTTCTGTCGTTTTGCCGCGATTCTTGCCGGTAACTTGCCGCACACCGTCCAATCCTGCTGCTCCCAACGCCTCGATATGACCCATCGCCACAAACAAAACATCCGCCGCTTCGTTGCAGATTCCAACCTCATCATCATCATCCACCGCCTCGCTCAACTCTCGCATCTCCTCCGACAAGATCGGGCGACGCCTAGCAATTATGCTCGCCGGTTCACTACCTTCGAAATGCCCCGATCCGAACCCCCAACGATTATGGAAATCCCACACCTCGCGCGCCATTTCCGACACCGTCCGAACAAATTCCTCTTCTGATACCGAATTCGGCACGTACCGAGGCTGCTTTGCGACACTCACAGCGGGATATTCCCGTGCTTCTTCGAAGGCATATCGTCAACCTTGTTCGCCAACATGTCCAACGCGTCGATCACCCTAGAACGCGTATCTCTCGGATCAATGACATCGTCGATATAACCACGGTTGGCTGCAATATACGGGTTCGCGAACCGATCACGATAATCCACAACCAATTCTTGACGCTTCGCATCTGCGTCGTCTGCCGCTGCGATCTCCCTCCGTGAAATCACATTCACGGCACCCTCCGGACCCATCACCGCTATCTCCGCCGTCGGCCAAGCCAAGTTCACATCGCACCGCAACTCCTTGCTCCCCATCACGATATAGGCCCCGCCGTAGGCTTTCCGCAGGATGACCGTAATCTTCGGCACGGTAGCCTCCGAATACGCGTAAAGCATCTTCGCCCCGTGACGAATTATGCCACCCTGCTCCTGCGCCGTACCCGGCATAAACCCCGGAACATCGACCAAAGTCAGCACCGGAATATTGAACGCATCGCAGAATCGCACAAAACGCGCTCCCTTGTCCGAAGCGTCGATATCGAGCACTCCCGCTACCTCATTCGGCTGATTCGCGACAATCCCAACCGTCGAGCCTGAGAAACGCCCAAATCCAACCACGATGTTGCGCGCGAATTCTCCGTGGACCTGCATGAAGTTGCCATCATCCGCCAGCTCCTCCACAACATCCAAAACGTCATAAGGCATGTTCGGATCATCCGGAATCACGGATGCCAACCTCTCCGACCGCCGGTCCACTGGATCCTCACACGCCACCAACGGGGGTGAAGATGCATTATTCGAGGGCAAAAACCCAATCAACCGTCGAACTTCCGCAAAACAAGCATCCTCATCAGCCGCAGCCCAATGCGCCACGCCTGACGTAGTAGCATGCATCCCCGCGCCGCCCAAATCCTCATGACTTACATCCTCACCCGTCACCGATCGCACCACATCCGGGCCCGTGATGTACATCTGCCCTATCGACTCCACCATGAAGATGAAATCCGTCATCGCAGGTGAGTAAACCGCGCCTCCTGCCGAAGGCCCCGCAATCACCGTAATCTGGGGAATTACCCCGCTTGCCAACGTGTTCCGACGGAAAATCTCGCCATATCCCGCAAGCGAGTCAATGCCTTCTTGGATCCGTGCACCACCCGAATCGTTAATCCCAACCACTGGCGCACCCACCTTTATCGCGTGGTCCATCACCTTCGAAATCTTCTGCGCCGCGATTTGCGACAGCGACCCACCCAAGACTGTGAAGTCCTGGGCGTATCCGAAGACCGTCCTACCTTCCACCTTTCCCCAACCCGTCACAACCGAATCGCCTTCGAAACGCTGCTTGTCAAGCCCCAGATCGGTAGAGCGATGTGTGTTAAATGTATCGATTTCGGAGAAAACGCCGCCGTCGAACAACTTCGCCAATCGTTCGCGAGCCGTCAGCTTACCCCGCTTCTTCTGCGACTCAACACGCCGCTCACCACCTCCGAGTTTTGCCGTCGCACGCCGAGATTCCAACCCAGCCATACGGCTTTCAAATCCATTGGTAGTAGACGTCATATCTTGCTGCTGCGTTGTCGATCAGCCCTGATTTTCACGAAATCGAGTATCGTCGTCAGTCCCGATTTCGAACGTTCGCCAACTTAGAATCCTAACTTACGACGCAAGTTTGCGACCAGATATTCGCTCCGCAACCCGATGAACCCCGCCACACGCCAATCCGAGGCGAACTTGACCCAATCGTTGAAGATTGGCGAAAGTACTTTCGAATGGGGATCCCGCACCTACATCATGGGCATCCTCAACGTCACGCCCGACTCGTTCTCAGGCGATGGCACGATGCGGGACCAAATCGACTGGGTTACCAACTCCGTCGACACAGCCTTACGCATGGAAGACGACGGCGCCGACATCATCGATGTCGGGGGTGAATCAACCCGACCGCGATCCGTCTACCCGGACGCGCGACCAATACCGGCGGCCGAAGAGATGGAGCGCGTCTTGCCGGTGATTTCGGAACTGAAGCGCAGATGCTCGATCCCAATCAGTATCGATACCCGTAAAGCGGCGGTCGCCGACGCCGCTCTAGCTGCCGGTGCCAGCATGGCCAACGACGTGTCGATGCTCTCCGACACAGACATGGCGGCGACCGTCGCAAAACACCACGCCCCAATCGTGATCAGTCACATTCGGCCTCGCGCCCGGTACAAAGATGTAGTTGGTGAAATCGTTTCTGAGTTGACAGGCGCGATCCAAAAGGCGCAGTCCGGCGGAGTAGACATATCTCGCATCATCGTGGATCCCGGAATCGGTTTTGCCAAGAACGCGGCCCACAGCCTTGACGCTTTGCGACACTTGGACATGATCAAATCCGACCTGGGCAACTTCCCGATACTCGTTGGAGCTTCGCGTAAGTCGTTCATAGGTGCAATTCTCGACGCCGGACCCGATGATCGTATCGAAGGTAACGCGGCGTCTACCGCGTTGGCAACAGCCAGTGGGGCTGACATCGTGCGCGTCCATGAGGTGAGGGAAATGGCGCGGGTGGCTAAAGTCGCTGATGCCATCGTGAGGGGTTGGCAACCAGTGGCCGTTGAAAAAGCTAGTGACCGCGTCCGCAAGGCCGTTGAACGACAGAGCTGATTGGAAATGCGTTGACTCAGTCGGTCGCCTACATTGGCCTGGGAAGCAATCTTGGTGATCGCGTCGCTTACCTCAGCGCCGCGATCAAGTCGATTAAACATCTGGGTGAACTAATCGCGATATCGTCCGTCTACGAATCCGATCCGCACGGGGTCGACGAAGATCAACCCTTGTATCTCAACATGGTGATTTCGATCCACACGAGTCTGGACCCGACCGAACTACTGGCACAACTCCTTGAAATTGAACGAGCGAACGGTCGCGTAAGGCGACGAGTCAACGAGTCGCGTACGCTAGACCTTGATGTCCTGATGGTGGACGGAAAGGTACTCAATCTAGCTGACCTCAACTTACCTCATCCCCGGATGCATGAACGAGGGTTTGTGATGATCCCGTTAGCCGAGATCGCGCCGGATGCAACTCATCCGATACTCAACTCCACAGCTTCGGACATCGCGGCCGATCTGACCGATCAAGGTTTGCGCCGGCTCGGTGATATTAGGGAATTGGCTTCTTTCGAGGATTGCTAAGAATCGTTTTGCAGTGCTTGGATAAGAATGAACACAGCGATGGCGACGAATATCGCCCAAATCACGATACGAGGACTTACTTTCTTGAACACTAACGGATCAAATCGTGTTGAACGGTGTTCCCGATGACAGACGGGCCGTTCTCAGCAATCGTATCCGACATTGACGGCACGCTTTTGACCAGGGTCAATGACAAAGCCTCGCCGCGTCTTAAGGCTGCGGTTGCCGAAGTGACGGCTCAGGGAATACCGTTCTCGATATCCACAGGTAGGATGCGTCGATCGGCGTGGCATGTCCACAACGAGATCGGCGCCAACGCCACTATGATCTGCTATCAAGGGGCGATGGCAGTAGACGCAGAGACGAATACGTTGCTCAGGCACGAACGGCTGGACGAGTCTACCGCTGCCGCCGCAATCGAGTTTTTCACCGAACGTGGGTTGGATATACGGGTTTACGTGAACGATGAAGTATTCGTATCGCACCTCAACGAAGTCGACTTCGACTACGCCCAACGAAACCGCGCCACTTTGGTCGAAGTAAAAGATCTTTTGCCACTTGCCGCCGAGCAACCTACGGTAGTACTCGGCATCTGCGACCCGACCGAAATGGGGGAGCATGTCGACGATATCGCATTGTTGCTTGGGAATTCAGCGGAAATCACGCACTCGTTGCCCCATTTCTGCGAAGTCGGTTCCCCACGTGCCGGCAAGGTGCGTGCCCTACGTTGGCTCGCCGACCGACATGGCCTCGAAGCTTCCGATTTCATCACGTTCGGAGACGGCCTCGGTGATCTCGAAATGGTCCGTTGGGCTGGTCGGGGATATGCTGTAGGCGACGCGCATCCCGAGGTGATGGCTGCCGCGTACAAACACATTCCAGGGCCTGACGGCGAAGGCGTGGCCGAAGAGCTGGAGCGATTGAGTGGGGATGGAATGCTTCACTCTCGCATTTGATCGTCAGATAGATCGTGTAGGCGATGGGTCAGGATTGGTCGTACCAGGTTTTCCCTTATAATGCGGCGCTAGCAGTTGCTTTCATCGTTCGCGGTGTGCAGCTTCGTACAGAGTCGACTCGTAACCCGATCCAATCCTCGATATGTCCGTAACTTACCTTCTAAAGCGAGTCGGACTCTTCCTGCTGGTTGTCTGGTTAGGAGTAACGATCAACTTCTTCTTGCCACGACTAGCTCCGGGCGATCCTATACAGGAATACCTGGGGCAACTCGCCCAAGCCGGCATGTTCGTGGGTGACCCCTCGGCGGGTTTTGTCGAAGAATACCGTGCGAAATTCGGCCTCGACAAACCGCTATGGCAACAGTACGTCAACTATTGGATCGACGTCTCACAGTTCAACTTCGGGCTGTCTGTCGTCGATTATCCGGTTGAGGTGACGAGAGTAATCCGGGCTGCGTTGCCATGGACTTTGGGTCTGTTGACGACCGCCACGTTGATCGGATTTGTTTTGGGGACGCTGTTCGGCGCGCTAATGGTTGCAGCACCTGGCCGCTGGAAACGGCTGTTGGCTTGGACGACTCCGTTCGTGATGGTTGTCCATTCAATCCCATATTTCTTGCTCGGAATTGTTCTTATCGCTCTGTTCGCCTTCACGTGGGCGGTGTTTCCGCTGGGTGGCGGCTACACATTGGGCGAATCTCCGGAGTTCAGCCTCAACGGCCTCTTCACGATCGCGAAACACGCGTTTCTACCAGCTCTGTCGCTAGTCGCGGTCGCCGCGGGGGGTTGGGCTATCGTGATGCGTTCGATGATCATCATCGTCCAGGGCGAAGATTACGTGCAGATGTCGCGAGCCATGGGATTGAAGCCTTGGCGCGTCTTCTACACGTATCAAGTCCGAAACGCTCTCTTGCCCCAGATAACGTTCCTCGCCTTGAGTTTGGGCTTCATCGTTTCGGGTTCAGCTCTCGTTGAAGTCGTTTTTGTCTACCCGGGCATCGGCACGATCTTGCTCGATGCCATAACGGTCAAGGACTTGCCGCTGTTGCAACTCATACTTTTGGTTGTGATCATCGTCGTTACGCTGTTCTTGATCTTGCTTGACATCATCTACCCCATATTGGATCCGAGGATCCGGCATGAGACCGATTGATCGGATGGTGAAGTGATGGTTGAACAGAGCACCAACGAGATTCCTTCGGTTTCGTTGACCCGGCGTTTCTTCCGGTTGTTAGCAGGGAACATACTCTTGCTGCTCGGTTTGGCTCTGCTGGGAGCCGTTGTCGCCTTTACCGTACTGGGCTATCTATTCGTAGATTTGGAGTTGGCGCGCCTCAATTCGGCGCCGATTTCCCAACCACCTTCGTTAGAGCATTGGTTCGGGACCGATGCAGTAGGTCGATCGATTCTTGCTTTACTAGTGATCGGAACGCCTAAGACGCTTCTGATCGGGTTATTGGCTGGCGTCTGCGGTATCACGATCGGGACTTGTCTAGGATTTTTCGCCGGGTATGTCAGGGGATGGGCGGATACGATCATCCGGGTAATCTCAGACGTTCTGTTCGTCATTCCGATACTCTTCCTTCTCGTCTTCATCATCGAGTATTTTCCGGTTGGAGCCGTTTGGATCATGGGCATCGTGATCGGAGTGCTTTCGTGGATGGGCACCGCTCGGACGGTTAGAGCCCAAGTCCTGACCCTACGCGAAAGGGCGTTCGTAAACATGGCTCGCGCTTCAGGTGCCGGCACATCGCGGATCATCTTCGTCGAGTTGATGCCGAACCTCACGTCGTATCTCGCCGCGAGTTTTGTTCAAGCGGTGTCGGGAGGGATATTGTTTTCGATTGGTTTGGAGGTACTCGGACTGGGACCCGCCAATTCGCAGACCTTGGGTTGGTCAATCTGGTGGGCCAATGACTATGGCGCGGTGCTACGCGGATTCTGGTGGTGGTGGGGTTCGCCTGTAGTCATCATCGTGATCATCTTCCTCGGACTCTTTATGACCTCGTTAGGTCTTGACCGCATCGCAAACCCGAGATTGCGAGCTGCCTCTTGACTTCAGGAAACGGCGCACCGGTCCTCAAGGTCAATAATCTTACCGTGGAATACGAGACGCCACGGGGAATGTTGCGCGCGGCCGACAACGTCTCGTTTGAGTTGCGGGCCGGTCAACGTTTCGGGCTTGTCGGTGAATCCGGTTCGGGCAAGACGACGACCGCCTTGGCTCTGATGCGATTGACGCAACTTCCGGGGCGGATAGTCGGCGGGGAAGTGCTGTTAGATGGTGTTGATTTGCTGGGTCTTGAGGAAAACGAGATGCGCGAAGTGAGGTTGGCGCAGATCTCATACGTCCCGCAGGGCGCAATGAACTCCCTGAATCCAGTGATTAAAGTCGGCAATCAGATCGCCAACGGATTCAAAGACCATCTGGACAACATCAGCAGGTCGGAGATTTCGGAAAGGATCGTCGAGGTTCTGCGCAGCGTTGGTCTCGATCCGGCGGTGTCTCGAATGTTCCCGCACGAATTAAGCGGCGGGATGAAACAACGCGTGGCGATCGCCATCGCCGTGTCGTTGGGCCCAAAAGTCATCATTGCGGACGAACCGACCAGTGCGTTGGATGTCGTAGTGCAACGCGAAGTGATGCTGACGCTGCGCAAGTTGCAAGAGGAGATCGGTGCCGCGGTTTTGATCGTGGGACACGACATGGGGTTGATGGCACAGTTCGCGTCTCAAGTTGGCGTGATGTACGCAGGGAAACTGGTGGAGGTCGGCGAGGTTTTAGATATCTTCGACGATCCATTCCATCCATACACGCGAGCGTTGATCGCCAGTTTGCCATCGACGAGCCGGCGCCACCGACTGACCGGTATTCCAGGGCTTCCCCCTGCTCTGCTCGAACTTCCCGGAGGATGCTCGTTCAATCCGCGCTGCGATTCCGTGATGGACGTTTGCAGGTCTGTGGACCCGAGTTACGACCAGATCCGAGAAGGTCGGTGGGCAAGTTGCCATCTTTACGCGGAGGCAGCGAATTGAGCGCAGTCTTAGAAGCCGACCGCCTGACGCGTGTATTCAGTCGCGGGCTTTTCAACAAGGTCGAGAACGTAGCCGTCAACGACATCAGCCTTAGGGTTGACGACGAGAACCCGAGTATCACCGTGATAGCGGGCGAGAGTGGAAGCGGCAAGACCACCTTGGCTTCGATGCTACTTGGTTTCATGCGTCCCACTCGAGGCGAGATCCGGTACCTCGATCGCGAAATATATTCGCTCAAGGGTGACGATTGGCGAGAGTACCGTCGGAACGTTCAGCCCATTTTCCAAGACCCGTTTGAAGTCTTCAATCCGGTCTATCGCGTCGACCGCATACTTACGCAACCCGCTCAGTTGTACGGCATCGCCGATTCCGAGGATGAGGCACGCGAGTTGGTAGAAGACGCATTGCGGCAGGTCGGACTGAGGCCAGCGGAGACGTTGGGCCGTTTCCCTCATCAATTGAGCGGTGGCCAACGCCAACGGATAACGGTCGCTCGAGCATTCCTTTTGAAGCCGAAGGTCATTGTGGCGGACGAGCCGGTTTCGATGATCGATGCTTCGCTGAGGGCAACAGTATTGGAGAGCCTTCGCGAGTTGAAGACGGAACTGGGTATATCAATCATCTACATCACTCACGACCTCACCACTGCGTACCAAGTGGGCGACACGATCTATGTTCTCTATCGAGGTTCAGTGGTCGAGGCCGGCAACGTTGAGCACGTTGTTCAAGAGCCGTCACACCCATACACCCAGTTGTTGATGGGCTCGATACCGGTCCCGGATCCCCGCATACCGTGGGGGGAGAATCTGGCGCAGATCACCACAAGAGACGAGCGGGAGGAAATCGTGGAGGGTTGCGCTTTTGCGCCGCGCTGCCCTCACGCGTTCGATCGCTGCGCGGATGATCCTCCGCATTACCAACTGGACGACAATCGAGCGGTGAAGTGTTTCTTGAACGAAGATCGTCCTGTCACTAACCTCGATGCACTTGTTGACGGCACCGTCAGCACTTCGTTTTAGCAAGTCCCTGCGTCGTGTTATCTTTCATATCCGTATGTGAACACCGAATGTCGCCAAGATCCAAAAGGAGAAAAATCTGATGTTCAAATTGCATAGGTATGTCTCGGTCGCCTTGCTGGCGGTCGTGATATCAGCCGTCGCGGCGTTAGCGTGCACCCAAGAAACGATCGTCGTCCAGACAGTTGAGGTGCCGGTCGAGCGCGAGGTACGCGTCGTCGAAACGGTCGTCGTCGAGAAAGAGACGATTGTTGAAGGCGAGACCGTTGTCCAGACCGTCATCGTCGAGAGAGAGCGCGTAGTCGAAGGACAAACGGTCGTCGAGACCGTCGTGGTTGAAAAAGAGGTCGTCGTCCAGCAAGAGGTCGCTGTAGAGGTCGAGAAAGTCGTAACCGCTACCGCCGAACCGACGGCAACGCCGCCGGCAGCAGCCGGAACCGAAGGACTTCGAGACGTTTCGCGAGATCGAACTCTTGTTATCGCAATCAGCGGTCAACAGCTAGATCCTGCGAACATGAACCTTCTGTCAGGCGGCGGACTGAGCCGAATCAGGACGTTCTCCAACAACTCGTGGCTCGAGTTCCTGTTCTACTTTGGACACCACGACGGGAAAGTACGACCGTGGCTGGCCAAAGACTGGCAGTACAACGACGCCAACGACGAGATTACGATTACGCTTCGCGACGATGCGCATTGGTCCGACGGAACGCCGTTCACGGCCGAAGACGTTCGATACACGTGGCAAGACCTGATCCTCGACAACCCGTCCAGCGCGTTCCACTTCCGCTTAAGAGGTGCAGTCGAAAGTGTTGAAGCACCTGATGATTACACCATCAAGCTCAATCTAACTCGACCCGACAAGCGGATATTCTTCATCCTCTTCCAAGAGAACTCCGAGGAGCAACTCCCTGTGCTTCCTAAGCACATATGGGAAGGCAAGGACCCGGAGACTTTTGAGAACGTCGACATTTCGCAGGGTTGGCCGGTTGGCACAGGCGCTTTCAAGCTGGTCAAAGCAGCTCCTGAAGCCTTGATCTTTGACCGCGACGACAACTGGTGGGCCGCGAAAGCTGGAGTAGCTCCGTTGCCCGCTGTCGAGCGCATCGTGTTTGCACCATCAGGTGACGAACAATCGATCGCGTTGCGACTTGCACGCAACGAAATCGACTTGCAGTTCACTTTCCAGCCTGGTCTGTTCGAGCTGACACGCGTTCGTAACCCGAAGGTCATTTCGTGGCAAGACGACCCGTTTATCCACGATCCCAACGGATGCATGATTTCGATGACGATGAATAACAAAGTCGCTCCGTTCGACGACCCAGCCGTTCGACGCGCGCTGAACTTCGCGATCGACAAGCAATCTGTAGCGAACCTCGCGTTCGAAGGCACTACGATGCCAGTTGCAGTTCCGCTCGCAATCGGATTCCCCGGTCCGGCGGCTTACTACGAGCAGATCAGAGACCTGATCGAAGCCGACGGCACCGACCAACACAATCCGGAAAAAGCCGCAGAGATCATGGAAGCCGCCGGATACTCCCGAAACGATGACGGATTCTGGACCGATTCGAACGGCGAAGTTCTCTTGATCGAGCTTTGGAACCCGTCCCCTGGGTACTGGAAGATGTCACGGGCCGGAACAGCTGTCGTCGAGAGTGCCCAACGGGCCGGTTTCGACGCTGTCGAACGCCGTGGACTTACCGGTTTCTGGGGCAAGCAGGCGGTTGGAGACCTCCCGTCATGGCTGACGTGGCACTGCGGCAGCACTGTTGAGCCGTACCAGACTTACGTCCACTGGCACTCCAACAACTCGGCCGACATCGGCGAAACGGTCGCATACTTCTTGTCCGCGCCACGCTACGAGAACCCCGAGTACGACGCCATAGTCGACCAGATGGGTGAGTTGGACGCGTCGCCCGACAACGCGGAGTATATCGACCTGTTCCGCCAAGCGACGGAGATAATCCTGCGCGACATGCCAGAGATCCAACTGGTAATCGACGGCCACATCAATGCCATGAACACGACCTACTGGACCGGATGGCCAACTAGCCAGACGGCAGACCTACGCTCCGAGCGCATATGGGCGGAGTTCTACCACGCGATTATCCGATTGCAACCGGCTGGTGGATAGTCCAACATCCGCTGAAAAGCGATCACGGGAACAAGGCCCGCTTAAACGAGCGGGCCTTGTTTTTTTCGTGACGGGTCCTAGTCGAAGTTGTCGGGTAGGCATCAATCCCGAATCGCTGATATCTTACGAAATCATGCGTTCCATTTCGCAATGACTACGCAACTCCGTCTTGTTACCCGCCGTAATGACGTGACACATACATCTCGACACAGATGAAAGAGGCAGCCAAAATGTTGAAGTTCCGCAAGTTCATGTCGATCGGCCTATCGAGCCTCGCTTTGTCCGCCATCGCGGCCATCGCTTGCGCTTCGGAAACGATCGTCGTTCAGACCGTCGAAGTACCGGTCGACAGAGAAGTGCGTGTCGTCGAAACAGTCGTCGTCGAGAAAGAGACGATCGTAGAAGGCGAGACTGTGGTTCAAACAGTCATCGTTGAGAAGGAGCGCGTTGTCGAGGGACAAACCGTCGTCGAGACCGTTGTGGTCGAAAAAGAGGTCGTGGTGCAGCAGGAAGTCGCCGTCGAGGTCGAAAAGGTCGTCACGGCCACTGCCGAGCCAACAGCGACTCCGCCACCTGCTGCGGGAACCGAAGGCCTCCGAGATGTGCCTCGTAACCGTACGCTCGTTATCGCCATCGGAGGACAGCAACTCGCGCCCGCGAACATGAACCTGCTGTCCGGGGGCGCACTGAGCCGGATCAGGGATTTCGCGAACCAAACGTGGCTCGAGTTCCCCTTCTATTACGGTCACCATGACGGGGAGGTTTATCCTTGGCTCGCCACAGACTGGAAGTACAACGATACGTTCGACGAGGTAACCATCACGTTCCGTGACGACGTCTACTGGTCAGACGGCACACCGTTCACCGCCGAAGACGTCCGTTACACATGGCAAGACCTCATCTTGGACAACCCGTCGAGCGCGTTTCACTTCCGCCTGAAGGGCGTGATCGAAAGCGTGGAAAAGGTCGACGACTACACCATCAAACTGCACCTGACGCAACCGGACCAGCGCATATTCTTGGTCCTCTTCCAAGAGAATTCCGAAGAGCAGATGCCGGTATTGCCGAAACACATCTGGGAAGGCAAGGACCCGGAGACTTTCGAGAACATCGACATCCCACAGGGTTGGCCGGTCGGCACAGGCGCGTTCAAGCTGGTCAAAGCTGCGCCTGAAGCATTGATCTTCGACCGCGACGACAACTGGTGGGCGGCTAAAGCAGGCGTAGCGCCGTTGCCTGCAGTCGAACGCATCGTCTTCGCACCGGCTGGGGATGAGCAGTCGATCGCGCTAAGGATGGCAAATAACGATATCGACGTGCAGTTTACGTTCCAAGCCGGGTTGTACGAATTGACGCGCGTCCGCAACCCCAAGATCATCTCGTTCCAAGACGAGCCGTTTGGGCTCGACCCTAACGGATGCATGATCTCGATGACGATGAACAACAAAGTCAAGCCGTTCGACGATCCAGCCGTACGGCGGGCGTTGAACTACTCAATCGACAAACAGTCCGTGAACAACCTTGCGTTTGAGGGTGCGGCGAACAATGTAGGTGTGCCCCTCGCGGTTACGTTCCCGGGCCCAGCGGAGTACTACGACAAGATCAAGGATCTGATCGATGCGGACGGCACTGAGCTACATAACCCTGAAAAGGCCGCCGAGATCATGGAAGCCGCTGGCTACTCCAAAAACGAAGCGGGTTTCTGGACCGACGCTGACGGTGAGGTTCTCAACATCGAACTTTGGAACCCAGCACCCGGATACTTCATTATGTCCCGCTCCGGCACAGCAGTTGTTGAGAGCCTCCAGCGCGCAGGATTCGACGCCGTTGAGCGTCGTGGCCTTACCGGTTTCTGGGGCAAACAGGCCGTCGGCGACCTTCCGTCTTGGTTGACATGGCACTGCGGCAGCACAATCGAGCCATATCAGACGTACATCCATTGGCATTCCAGCAACTCTGCTGAAATCGGTGAAACCGTCGGTTACTTCCTCTCGGCTCCTCGCTACGAAAATCCGGAGTACGACGCAATCATCGACCAGATGGGAGCGATGGAGGCATCACCAGACGATCCCGAGTACATCGAACTGTTCCGACGAGCCACGGAGATAATCCTCCGCGACATGCCGGAGATTCAACTGGCAGAAGACGGCATCATCAACGCCATGAACACCACATACTGGACCGGTTGGCCGACGGGCGAAACCTCTGACTTCCCATCGCACCGCGTCTGGGCCGCGTTCTACCAAGCCATCATCCGCCTGCAACCAACAGGCGAATAGGTCAGCCGTCACATCCAAATCGGGTAAAACCGTACAGTGCCCACTCAGGAGAGTGGGCACTGTCGCGATTCCCTGTGGATACACTTATCGGTTGGCTACAGAATCGGTCTGAATCGCGCGACCATTCCCGACAATCCGCGACTTCACAGTCCTACCCATGTCCCAACTCGCCCGTCGCACAGCATCCTTCGTCGCAACGGTATTCCTCGCAGGCTCGCTCACCTTTTTTGTGCCTAGGTTGCCGGCGTTATGGACTGAATTCGGATCGTTTCCGAGCGTCGCAGATTTTGCCACCTGGTGGCTTTGGGTCCTAGAAGGCGGTTTCGTCAGCGAAAAGGTGACTCAGGCCGTGCCATGGACGCTGGCGTTGATGGGACTAGCGACGACGGTGTCGTTCATCCTAGGGTCCGTCGCAGGGGCGCTCATGGCATCGCCTTTCGGCAAAATCGGACATCTCGCCCGTTGGGGCACACCGGCCGCGTTAACGATGTACGCGACGCCGTATTTCATCTTCGGCATGATCCTGATCTGGCTGTTCGTCTGGTTGGTGGAACTCTTTCCTACCGGTGGCGGCTACACCTTGGGGGAGACTCCTCAACTTACTTGGCACGGCATTCGGACGCTGCTTTGGCACGGTACTTTGCCGACGCTCAGCATCATCCTCACTGGCACCGCGCACTGGCTCGTCCTGATGCGAGGGATGATGGTGACGGTTGAAGGAGAGGATTACGTTGTTCAATCCCGCGCCATGGGATTGAAAGATTGGCGAATCTTCTCGTGGTACCGCATGCGCAACTGCGCGTTACCGCAGTTCACGCAACTCTTCCTCAGTATGGGAATCATCTTCACCGGCGCCGTGATGGTAGAGATCGTCTTCGCCTATCCTGGCATCGGCTACTTGTTGCAACAGGCCATCCTCGGTAATAACGCTGGGTTGGTTCAGTCGATAGTCATCACGACAGCGATCATTTTCGCTGTGCTCCTGGCAATCATGGAAACGCTATACCCATTGATAGATCGACGGATCGTCCGCGATTGATCCGATGTTCGGTGATCGTTTCGGCGCGGTTTCGTCGAACTAGATTTGGTGGAAAACCGATAGTGTCGCATGGTGTAGTCTGGTGCCACACCGCGTACTGTACGTTGCGACCGCACGTACGGCAAGCCCATCGAGGTGAGTGAAAACGGTAGTGGGATGTGCTTGATCGTTTGGCGAGTCAGCGAAGCCCGTGTCGAACCAGACAGATAATCGATCCGACTCATTATTCACAACGCTGACGAAAGCGGTACGAACTGACATACCGCGTTGGTCAGCAATCGTCAGCGGCGGCGTCTACGCAGCGGTTGCATCTATTTCGGCCATAGTCTATTTCCCCCAGTGGAGTGAACCCGACCTAAGAGACCTGATTCTGGTGCTCGTGATAACAGTGGGGTGGCCATGTCTGCTGGTGGGCACGGTACGGTTCTTGGACACGATGAGACACCGCGCATTGGGCTTCCTCCTTCTTATAGCGGTCGCCCTCGCAACTGTTTGGAACAATATGTTCGACATATCAAGTGCCATAACACCCGTCAAGATCGATACGTTTCCCTACGGTGGCCTGCTCCGCCACGACCTCCGAGACGTTGTTGCCGTGACCGGCATGGTTGCGATAACCGTATCGATTGCCCCAAGTGTTCTTCGGCCGAGCAGATTGTCAGTGGTGTACAGTCGACTGCGCGATGGCGTGCTGGTGGTCAGACGGCAGCCGGTGAAATGGTTAGCCGTGCTCGGTGGCCTACTCTGGGCCGGAGAGTCGTATTCACGTATTGTCGACACGTTCGACGCGTTCTTCTATGTGTCCAGCGTCGGATTCTTCGACGCGATTGACGGACTTTACTGGTGGTTCCAATTTGACGGCACGTACATCCTGTTTCTTGAGGCAATCATTCTCGTGCTCATGATCCTGTACGCCGACAGGATGCGAGCGCGCAGGTCTCTTCGGGGCGCCGCACTGCTCGGCTGCTGCGCGGCGGTGTGCGTCACCTACGCAGTGTCGTTCCCTTGGTCATCGGAAGTATCCTCAACGGACATCGCTCCCCTGGTGTGGTCGCCCCCCGCAGCGATTCTCTTGATCGTTTCGGCTGTTGCGGCGATGTTTAAACGGGTGTCTGATACTGAAGCATCTGCGGAGTGAGACGAGTTACTCTGATCATTCTCTACGGCTCGACCAAGATTTCTTTGTCGTATCTTGCTCGCAACCAGATGTCCCCGTTTATCGCGTCTACACCGACTACACCGTATCCAAACGGAACCCTGTAAGGCTCTGGATCGTCCGGGAACCTGCCGCCCACCTGGACCGCCCATATCTGCCTCTGCATCCGAGGTGAATCTGGTGAATAGAGGTCAGATTCTGTCAGCTCTTGCAGGTAACTTAGGCGCATGTTGCCAACGCGGATCCGTATCTGTTCGTAGCCGGCAAACTCGATGTCCTCGATAACCTTAGCCAACGAGGCTTTGGCAATCTCGATTGCTTGGGCTTGCGTTAACGGAGGATCTGGGTCGAGCGTCGGGACCGGCTCCTTGGGATCGCTGCACGCCGCGACCATCAACGCCAATGCCAACCAAAACGTGGGAAACGATTTCCACGCGCGTTTCTCGGTTCGTCTTCGGGAATTCGCCGACCCAAACCGAAACATCAGCTGGATACCGGTATCGAGTCGACCTTTCGGACGATATCTTTGGTGCCGACGAGATGCTTGCCAAGCCCGAGTCCCTTGGCTTCCATTCCCATAGCCAACCCTAGCAACTGCGGGAGGTGGATGATCGGGAGGTCGGCCTTGCCGCGGTTGTTCTGTCGTCGAGCTTTGGGTTGGTAGCCGTCGAGGTTTAGGTGGCAAAGGGGGCACGGGGTGACCATCGCGTCGGCGCCTAGTTCGCTGGCGGTGCCCGTGTGGTTGGCGACCATGCGGAGGGAGTTGCGTTGGTTGATGAGCAGGATCGGGAAGCCGCAACAGGCGGTTTTGCCGGGGAAGTCGATGACGTTGCCGCCTACGGCTTCGATCACGGTTTCTAACGATGTCTGTCGCTCTGGATTTTCGTCGAAACCGAGCGCGTCGGACGGGCGCACGATGTAACAACCGTAGAACGGAGCGAGGTTGACGCCGGAAAGTTCCTTCACGAACGTCTTCTTTAACGTCTCTACACCGATGTCTTCGACGAGCACCCATAACAGATGCTTCACAGACGTGTTGCCGCTGTAGGATAGCCCTTCTTCCGCAAGATACCCGTTGATTTCTTCCAGATAATCGGAATCGCGTCGGACGCGGCGGTCTGCTTGAGCGATTACGCCTTGGCATGTGGAACAGATCGTCATGACTGGCAGACCCAGTTGCTCAGCCATCGCCAACGTTCGGATGTTGAGGATATCGCCGAGTTTCTGGTCTTTTTCCTGTAACACTCCGGCGCCGGTGCACGACGCACCAGTCAACTCGACCCACTCGATGCCGAGTCGGTCCATCACCGCGACGGCTGATTCGAACAGTTCAGGGCCCGCTCCGCGAGCTACGCAACCGGGATAGAATGCGAACTTCACGATTTCCGCTCACTTTCTACTCGATCGAAGATACGGGTTATCTTCTCCTTCTCATCGGCCTTGTGCGGCACCATCGGTGGCATCTTACCTTTCAATACCGATTTGATGCCGATCTCGGCGAGGTCAATTAGTCGCGGCACGTTGGTGTAGCCCGCCGATTCGACGGCCAAGCGTGCTTCATCAAGACGTCCGTGTTTCTTAACAGATTTGTTGAACGATTCGGTGTGTCGATAGCCAGGCGTGTTGGTGTTGCCGGCCTCGATCGCCATATCGCGCATCTCCATGATCCGGTCCATCGGCGCAACGTCCTTGGGGCACACCTCGACGCACTTGAAACACCGTGTGCAGTCCCAAATCCCGCCTTCGACGTCGTTAAGCTCCGTCAAGCGTTCGTCGCGTCTGTCGTCACGCGGGTCCTCGACGAATCGCCAGGCTTTCGCCAATGCGGCCGGACCTATGAACGCCTCGTCGACCTCCAACACGGTGCAGTCCGAGACGCACGCACCGCACATGATGCAGTTCATCGCGGTCAAAAGGTTAACCATCGAATCGTCGCTCGCGACGTACTCGCCTTGTTCCGGAACTGAGTCTGGTTGCAGGTAAGGATCGACTTGGCGAACTTTATCAAAGAAGGTGTCCAGCGTAACCACCAGATCCTTGATCACCGCTTGGTTCCCCATCGGCTCGACTACTATCGTCTCACCCTCGTCGGAAACGTCAGCAATTCGCGTTTTGCACACGAGTTTGGCGTCGCCATTCACGCGCATACCGCACGATCCGCAGATCGAAGCTCGGCACGCGCAGCGAAGTGCCAGCGTGCCATCCACTTCTTCGCGGATCTGTATCAAGGCATCAAGCACCGTAGCGCTTGGATGGACCTCGAGTTCAAACTCGTCCCATCGCCGTTGACCTTCGCCCATCGTCTCGGGGTCGTATCTGCTCACTTTCAGTTTTGATTGCATCAGTAGACCCTCTTGACTGGCTCCCATTTTGTGATCGTCACGTCCGAAGTCTCTATCCGCACACCGTCTTCCGTTTCAGTGTCTTGGTAAGCGAGGGTGTGCTTCAACCAGTTTTCATCGTCGCGCTCGGTAATGTCGGTGCGGAAATGTGCTCCCCTGCTCTCTTTTCGCGCCAACGCGCTGTGGACGATCGCTTTACCGACGTCGGCCATGAACTCCATCTCCAGAGTGAAGATGAGATCGGTGTTGAATACTTTGCCCTTGTTCTGGACCGCCATCTTGGGCACACGTTCACCCACGTCTTCGATCGCCGCTTTCGCACCTTCCATTGATGCTTGGTCACGGAAGACACCGATGCCATTAGTCATTTCGTTCGCCATGAAGTTGCGGATCGATGCCCAATTCTCGTTCGGTTCTCGGTCCAATAAAGACTGCATCCGGGTCTTCGTCGCAACTAAGTGTTCATCCGAACCTGACCCTTCGTCAATTGATTTGATGTACTCCGCCGCGTGAACCGCAGATCTCCTGCCGAACACGACGGTGTCGAGCAACGAGTTGGCACCCAAACGATTGGCACCGTGCACGCTGACATTGGCACACTCGCCGGCTGCATATAGCCCCGGCACCACAGTGGCACCATCAACATCAGTCTTGACACCGCCCATGATGTAGTGCACACCAGGTCGCACAGGAACCGGCTGTTCGGCCAGATCAATTCCAAGAAACTCAACCGCCACTTCTTGCAGATAACCGAGGCGATCCTCAATGAACTCGCGACCGAGGTGACGCAAGTCCAGCAACACGTTACCGTCGATTCCGCGTCCTTCGTTAATCTCGGTCTGCTCGGCTCTGGACACGACATCTCTCGATGCGAGTTCTTCATACTGGGGAGCGTAGGTCAACATGAACCGTTCTCCCTCTGAATTCAGCAGATGAGCTCCTTCGCCGCGTGCTGCTTCCGAAAGTAAGATGCCAGTACGTGCAAGCGTCGTCGGATGGTACTGGACCATCTCCATGTCCATCATCGGTACGCCTGCGCGCCAAGCCAGCGCAAGCCCATCACCAGTACAGATGATGGCGTTCGTAGATGGCTCGAACACACGGCCAGCGCCACCTGTAGCCAATATGACCGATTTAGCCCAGATTGAGTGCAACTCGCCGGTTTTGATGTCGAGCGCCACAACTCCGACGCAACGTCCGTCTTCGATGATCAGATCGGTGACGAACCATTCCTCATAAACGTTCAGCCCGTACCTCAACGCCTGCTCGTAAAGCACATGCAGGATCGCCGAACCAGTAATCGCACCTACGAAGAATGTCCGAGCTACTAGTTGACCGCCAAACCGCCTTGTGCCCAGTCGACCATCGTCGCCGCGGCTGAAGATCACTCCCATTCGCTCAAGTTCGATCACCGCATCGCCAGCCTCCGTAGACATAATCTCGACCGCGTCTTGGTCGGCCAAATAATCGCTGCCTTTGATGGTGTCTAGAGCATGACCTTCCCAGTCATCTCCCCGGTCGGTCAGTGGAGCATTGATACCTCCCTGCGCCGCGTTCGAATGGCTCCGAACCGGATGTACTTTGCTCACAACGGCAACATCTAGCCCAAGCCGCGTCGCTTCGACAGCAGCGCGCAGTCCAGCCAAACCAGCCCCGATAATCAGGACATCGTGCTTAAACATCCGCTCTCCTAGCTTCGTTAAGATAGGCGGAAGCACGGGTGACCGCCGCAATTGTCAGCGCATCGTCAATTTCGCCGTTCATACACATTCGCCGCAAATCGTCGACGGTCGTTTCGACAACCATGATGTCTTCAAGTTTATCCTGCGGCAAAGGGTCGACTTCGAGCCCAGTTGCCACGAAACCGTGGCAGTACTCTTCACTGTATCCCGATACTGGGAAAAACCCGCCGATTGCTGTTAGTGTCGAAGCGCTGTACCCAGTCTCCTCACGAAGCTCACGTGCTGCCGTCGCCTCTGGATTCTCGTCGCCGTCACGAGTACCCGAGGGCAATTCCAACGTATATCCACCTTGCGCCGGTCGCCACTGCTTAACAAGCAGAACTGTCCCTCGAACGGTTATTGGGATCATCACCGCCGATCCTGGATGAGCAATAATCTCTTTGTCGGTTGCGTCGCGATCCCCCATCTGTAAAGTGTCGATACGCAGCGTCAGTTTTTCGCCCCGGAATATCGTCTTTGATGCGAGCCGTACGGCTTTCATAGGCTCGTTCTCTTCAGAGGAAGCTGTCATCCGTTGGAACTCTCGTCGCGCCTGACTGCTCCGATACGCATCCCTAATCTATGCGATAGACCTTCCCAAAACGTGCTCTTCTGCCCGCGGCGCAAGAATCTGGCGCATCTCTCACTGCGCGATATTCTCACCGTCGATCCGTCGTGCATGTTTCGGCTAAGGTAACCGTCGACTGTGAGCGTCGCATCCGCGGTCGTACCTAACTTCAGATCGAGAACGCTCTCGGAATCTAAGACGACGCCACCGAACTGGCTCATATGACCGGCGATCGGTTTCAGCAGGAATACTTGGGAACTCGGATCTATCACCGGACCACCCAGTTGCAACGTGTAACCGGTTGATCCTGTCGAAGTCGCGACGATCACGCCGTCTCCCCGGAAGGTCGACAATTCGACGCCATCGACTATCGCTTCGACTTCGATGACGCGTAACTCCCCACCGCGGTGGACGGTGACATCGTTCAACGCGTGTAGCGCGGCGTTTTCATCCGCGTCGAGAGTTGCTCGCAGCATGGCTCGTTCGTCGACTCGTCCATTACCGTCCAGGTACCACGGTATCTCATCAATCGCGTTCTCAGAATCGATTTCGCTCATGAAGCCGACGCGACCCATATTTACGCCTAGTACCGGTATCCCGAACAGCGATGCCGTATGCATTCCGCGCAGTATCGTACCGTCGCCCCCAACCGTGATAACCAGGTCCGTGTCTCTCAGTCGGTCGTCTGCCTCCTCGTGGGCCAATGTCATTTCATTGGCGTGCCACCAGCGGCATCGATCGGAGTATCTTTGGACGATCTCATCTGCCAGTTGCGCGGCACGGGGCAGCAGACTGTGATGTGCGATGCAGACTGACTGATAGCTGCTCAACTTTGCGTCACCAATCGGAGGGTGCGAGGACAAGGGAAAATAGCGCGATTTATCAAATGATCGTCAACGAATGGTCAACTAGCTCAAGCACCAGCCATGGGACGACGCCAAACAGGATGGCACCTGCCACACCGACGCTGACCGCCGTCAATTCGCCGACACTTGGTCGAATGGGCTCTTCATCTTCCGCTTGCCCGAACATTATCAAACCTACAACGCGCAGGTAATAGTAGGCGGCCACAACCGTGTTGATTACGGCTACGACGGCGAGCCACACCAATCCTTGATCAACCGCAGTGCTGAAAACCACGGCTTTCGCCATAAACCCGACCGTCGGTGGCATCCCGAGCAATGACAGCAACCCGATGACCATTAAGACAGCCAAAGTTGGAGAACGTTTCAATAGACCGCTGAGCCCTGCCAAAGTGTCATTGCCCGTGCGGTGCACGATCGCTGTGAATGCGAGGAAGACCGCTAGGTTGGTGAACGCATAACCGGCCAGGTAGTACATCACGCTTTGCGGCCCTGCGCTCGGGCTTTCTGAGGAGGACGCGGCTGAAACCGCGGCGAAACCGACCATGATGTAGCCAGCTTGCGCAATCGTTGAGTACGCCAACAAGCGTTTGACATTCGACTGTGAAAGCGCCAGGAGATTGCCAACGGTCATGCTCGCGGTCGCAATCAAAGCGAAGAGTATCTGCCAGTCCTGAGCGATCGCTTCGAATTCGGCCATTGAGTAAAGAATCCGCATCAGAACCGCGAATGCGGACGCTTTTGACGCGACCGACAGAAACGCTGCCACCGGCGTCGGCGCGCCTTGGTAAACGTCTGGCACCCACATATGCCACGGTGCTATCGCCATCTTGAATCCGAAGCCAGCGACGATCAATAGAACCGCCAGCATGACCGCGAGAGATCCAAACGGAACGCCTGTTTCGAACGGCACTGTCGCCAATCGAGCTGCGATTTCGTCGATTCTTGTGGCGCCGGTATATCCGTAAAGAAATACAAGGCCGAACAGTAGCAACGCTGTTGAGAGCGCGGACAGGATAAGGAACTTGGCTCCCGCCTCGATGGAGAAGCCATCGCGACGCAGGGCTGCCAGCGCGATTGCCGGCAACGCTGTGGTTTCTAGAGCGACATAGATCGTTATCAATTCGCTCGCACCGACGAGCAGCATCATCCCCGCCGCGGCCGTCAACAGCAACGTGAAGAACTCTCCGAGCGAGTCTCTGAATTGGTTGAGATAAGGGACCGACGCCAGTATCACGATGGCCGACGATCCAATGATCAGGAACTGGAAGAACAGCGCGAAACGATCAGCCGTGAAGGTGCCGTAAACCACGGGATCAGAAGTGGATTCGCCGAACCATCCAAACCAAAGGTTTACCGTCATCAAAGCTGGCGCGGCGAGGCCAATTATCGATATCCACGAAAGTGCTCGTTTACTGCCCCAGCGTCGACCGCCAGGGAGTTTTTCCGCGAGCATCGCGTCTGCTGACAGCACGACCAACGCCAATGCTGCCATCGCTATCACGGGCGATAACGCCCAGTAATCCTGAGCGTTCACTAGCGCAATATCCCTTCAATACCTAGTTTGAATACGTCCACGACCACTTTCGGCCAAATGCCGATTACGAATATCGGTATCGTCAACACAAGTATCGGGATCAGATCCAACGGTTCTGCATCTGACAGTTCTTCAAACTTGTCATCCGGTATTCCACCTTCCGGCGGCTTCGATCCGAAGAAGGTGCGCTGGATCATCCACAACACGTATCCCGCCGCCAAAACGACGCCAAACGCGGAGACGCTCGCTGCCCATGGCCACACTGGGAACGAGTTCAGGAACACCATGATCTCTGAGACGAATCCCGAGAGAGCCGGTAGTCCGAGCGACGCGAAGCCAGCGATGAAGAAGAAGATACCGATGACTGGCATCCGTCGCCATAACCCTCCAAGATGAGGTATGTGACGTGTGTGTGTTCGGTCGTACGCCAAACCGACCATCAAGAACGCGAGTCCAGTGATCGTGCCGTGCGTGAACATCTGCAGCGCGGCACCGTTGATTCCGCCCAATTGATGCGCTGCGGTCCCGCCGCCAATGGCGGTCAGACCGAGCAGAACGAAGCCCATGTGGCTCACTGACGAATACGCGATCAACCGTTTCATGTCCGTCTGCCGAATCGTGACAATCGCCCCGTAAACGACGCTTACAGCAGCCACTACGGACAATAACCCTGCCGCATCGTGAACTGTGAATCCGTTCGTCTCTTGGAAGAAACCGATGTTGATGCGGATCATCCCGTAACCCGCCATCTTCAGCAGAACTCCGGCCAACATGACGCTGACTGCCGTCGGAGCGTCGGTGTGTGCGTCTGGCAACCAGTTGTGGAGCGGCCAGACCGGCAATTTGACCGCGAACGCGATGAGGAAGAACGCAAAGATCAGCGACGCGGGCGCTATCAGGTTCACGCCTGAGATTTGATCCGGTATGCCGTCAATTCCGAGTTGAGGCACGTGCACCATCGTCAGCGTTTCGACGGCTCCGGTCAGATACACAGCGAATATGCCGACAAACATGAACGCTCCACCAGCGAGCGTAAACAAAACAAACTTCATCGCCGAGTAGCGCGGCCGTCCTGTCCCCCATACGGAGATCAGCATGAACATCGGAATCACTTCGAATTCGAAGAATACGAAGAACAAGAGCAGGTCGAGGCTGACGAATACGCCCATAACCGCCGCTTCAAGCATCAGCAACCACATGAAGTATTCGGACACTCGCAGTTCGATATTGCGTGACGCGAATGCTGCTGCCATGCCCAAAATGCCTGTCAGCAACACGAGAGGTGCACTCAGACCGTCGACACCTAGCAGGTATGAAGACTTGATGGTTTGGGCGGAAAGCCAATTCAAATGGTCGACCATCTGGACGCCGCCGGCGACCCGATCATAGGAAAGGAAGACTACGAGAGAAAGGGCGAACGCCGCCACGGTGCTGAGGACCGCGAACCAACGAACGATCCGGTCATCGAGTTTCAAAGGTTTGACGATCAAGATGATCAACGCCGCTAACGCGGGCAGAAACACCGTGACAGTCAATATGCCGTTGAATTCACTCATCGCTCAGCACATCGGAAACTATTGCGCCACCACCACGAATATGGCGATCGCGACGATTAGGCCGACCACAGACACTATGCCGTACGTCTGCACCTGACCATCCTGGACTTTCGCCAGAGCCCGACCAGCTCGATCAGTCCATCGGTAAAGCTGAATGTTCACGTTGTCGAATCCGACGATATCCAACTTGTCCGTAAGCATCGCCAAATACCCGTAAAAACCGCTCGAAACGATCCAGTCCTCATACAGCTCGTCGAAGTAGTACTTACGTGCAAACAGTGTGCGTATCGGCTGTAAAACCCGCGTCAACCAGCCAGGTATAGCCCGCCCTTTATAGAACAACGCCAACGCCACACCAACGCCCAGGGTCGCCAGTATCGTCGACGCGGCGGCGATGATGAAGTCGAACTCAGGTTCGGAACCTGCGTGTACCTGTGCGTCGTGGTCCGGGAAAACTGCGGTGTTTTCTGCCACGATAAATGTAGCGAACGCGTGTTTGTCGACTATCCCTAGATCAATCACCGAGTTGGCCAAAAACCCAGCGAATATCGCGAGAATCGCGAGGATTGTTATCGGAACGATCATCGTATACGGCGACTCGCCGAGATGCACGTGCTCCAAACCTTCTGGCGCTTCTTCGCCCGAAGCTTCGATGTCCTCACGTTCCTTGTCGCCACCGCCCCGGAACTCGCCGTGGAAAGTCTTGAAGACGGCGCGGAACATATAGAACGCCGTCATCAGAGCGCCGATCAAACCCATGACCAACGCGAAGATAGCTATGGGTGTATCGACATGGAATGCGTGTGCCAAGATCTCGTCCTTCGACCAGAATCCCGACAACGGTATGATCCCGGCCAACGACAAGCTAGCGATCACCATTGCTCCGTAGGTGACCTTCATATGACTGCGCAGACCGCCAAGATAATTCATGTTGAAAGTGCCGCCGGCGTGGTGAACCGAACCCGCGGCAAGGAACAGGCAGGCTTTAAAAAATGCGTGCGTGAAGAGATGGAACACCGCCGCCCCATAGGCACCGATGCCCAATGCAAACATCATGTACCCAAGTTGACTGACGGTCGAGTACGCCAACACGCGCTTGATGTCATCCGCCACCAAAGCCATTGAAGCTGCGAACACTGCGGTGATCGCGCCCACCAATGTGACAAGGAACATGATGTCGCTGTGTTCGAATAGCGGAAAAAATCGCGCGACCAAAAAAACGCCTGCTGTCACCATCGTCGCCGAGTGGATGAGCGCCGAGACTGATGTCGGACCTTCCATCGCATCTGGCAACCATGAATGTAATGGGAACTGCGCGGACTTACCAATCGCTCCCAATAGGAAACCCAACGCGATCCACGAAGCCACCGAGACGGCCATCATGCCACCGGCGATCGCACCGTACATCGCTTCGATATCGAGCCACGACGGGTCGTTCGAATACAGATAGAGGATCGCGAGCAAGAACCCGAAGTCGCCAAACCGGGTCATGAGGAACGCCTTTTTGGCTGCTGCGGCTGCCGATGGGCGATTCAACCAGAAACCGATCAACAGGTAAGAGGAAATTCCCACTAGCTCCCAAAAAACAAACAGTTGAATGACGCTTCGTGCAGTCACCAATCCCAGCATTGATGCCGTGAACAACGCCATATAGCTGAAATAACGCGTGTAACCGTCGTCGCCATGCATGTAACCGATGCCGTAAATCTGCACGAGCAGACTGACTCCGCTCACGACTACCAGCATGATCGCAGTCAATTGATCGAGCATCATGCCGAACGTGAGGTCGACGCCACCGATCTCGATCCAGCTGTGCATCTCGAACTGCTTCGCACCGTCAGACGCGACTTCGATCAAGGCCAATAAAGACAAGATGAACGAAACTCCGATGGCCGCAACTGTCAACCAACCTGCGAGGTCTGATTGCTTTCCGGTGAATCGGAAGGATGATATTCCGTATTCAGGTAACCACCGCAACAGCAGACCGTTGATGACGAAAGCGAACGCAGGGAGCGCGACTATCAGCCAAATTGTCAGTTCCGAAACCAAATCGACTTTCGCCTAGAGTTTTCTGAGGATTTCATCGGCAACGTGTTCCCTGCCCTTGGGCACCATGACGATGAACGGCACGTCTTCAGCCCAATCCAAGATGTCGCCGACCGGCAGTATTTTGGCAGGCAAACCCTCGCCGTCGAGCAGGTTTTTCCAACTCTCTGCGATACGCAAAGTCTGCGTTCTCTTGTATTCGACCCACATCTTCAGTTCTTCATTTCAGCGGCATCGGTGACTTCAACGGATTGCTTCGCTCGATAGAAAGCGAATACCAAGGCCAGCGCCAACGCAGTTTCGGCAGCCGCGATCGATATCACGAACACCGCGAACATGTGACCAGTAAGGGCTGATCGGATGGCGCTCTCCGTGATCCCTCCGTCGGCGCCGATCAGCGTGGCAGGTGCCGCGAAGCGCGAAAATCCGATCGCCGCGACCAAAACGCCATTGAACATCAACTCCAGCGACATGATTACCGCGATGATGTTGCGGCGCGCCAACACGCCGAATAGCCCGATCGAGAAGAGCGCGCCCGCGACCACAAGGACGATTTCGAGCGTCATGCCGCGTCGTCCTCCTGTCGGTTCCTGATAACGACGAGTGCGCCGATCAGCGCAGCTATTAAAAGTAATCCGAGAGTTTCAAATGGCAGTACGAATTCGCGGATCAACGAGGGACCGATATGCGATGACCCATCGATCAAGGCTCCGCCTCTAGCACCATCCATCCCAACGTCAACGGCGACTATCGTTGCATCGTCTGAATCAGACGCAACTACTTCGTAGTTGCCAGCGAGTCCCGCAACCGCGTCCGGATCGGTAATTTCTTCGATCGTCGTCCAATCGGTGTTGTAGGCCACGAAGATGATCGATGCCAGAAGAAGCAACGCAGCTATTGCGGAAACAAGACGGTTTTGCGACAGGGTGCCGGCGTTGGCCAAATCGCCGATGAACATAACCGCGAACGCGATCAAGATCGAGATGGCGCCGACGTAGACCAATATCTGCACTACGCCGATAAACTCCGCGTTCAACACGAAATAGATGCAAGCGACGCCGATAAATGACATTGCCAATGCAAGCACTGCGCGTACAAGATCGCGCTGCGTCACCACAATGATCGCCGAAGCGATCGTGACAGCAGATGCGACGTAAAACGCGAGCGTCGCAAGAATCCCAGAATCGAACGCTCCGCTCATCGTTCCTCGACCCAACGCTGGTCCAACGTCTCTTGATCCGGCATCTCGTGTCGACCAACCTGATGGTGTTCGTCTTCAGCACCATCCCTGAACGGATCGTAATCGCGTTCCTCGAACTGCGGCCTGAACCACGAACTCGGCTGTTTCAAGGCTTTTCGCAGCTCATCGACCGGGATCACCAACGCATCGCGTTCATATTTGCTCCGCTCGAAGCGGCTGCCCATGTGCAATGCATCGTAAGGGCAAGCTTCGACGCAAAGACCACAGAACATGCAGCGACCGATGTCGATGTCGAACACGTCTATCGCGTAACTCTCACCTTCCTGCACATCGAAACCGCCCGGGCTGGTCACGATCTCGATTATCCCCAGGGGACAGTACTTCGCACACGATGCACATCCTGTGCATCGGTCTTCATACCAAGTGAATTCATTGCCGCGAAAACGTCGATTTTGAGGGATGTTCTCCGGCACCGAATACATACTCATCGCAGCCTTTGCGGCGGTCACCGGCTTGGTAGCTACCAAACCAATCGTCGACTTGCCTTCGTTCTTCGCCGCGCCGACAATGCCGACTTTTTTGTTCGGGTATTGGATCGTGAATGGTGCTTTGAGGGCGTTTCTCAACGTCACCCGCATCGCCTTGAGTAGTCCGAGGCCGATCATCGCGTCGCACCTCCCGAGAAAGTTACTTCGTCCGGAATCTCGTTCGTGGCCACTGGATAAGCCGGTCGTCCCGGTTCCGGTTCAGGACTTGTGTAATCGCCGGGTCGCAATAACTTGCTGACCGCCCAGATCGAAATGAAGAATACGACCCAGTTGATGCCAGCCATCATCCATAGCTGAACGTAGGTCGGTTCTGGCCAAATCGCGATCAAGACACCGGTGACGAATATGTTGATCAACGTCAGTTCAAATAAACCCTTCCAAGCCAACGACAATATCTGGTCGACTCGCAGACGTGGCCAAGAGAACCGCATCCACATGATGAACAGCAACACCAGCACCGTCTTACCAGCAAACCAGATCTGCGATGGTATTGGTTCCCATCCGCGCCAACCACCAAGAAACAGGGTAACGATCAGCATGGATGCAACGATTGTCGCCAAGAATTCAGCCAAGAAGAAGATTCCGAACTTCATGCTGCTGTAATCGTTGAGGTAGCCGGCCGCGAGTTCCGATTCAGCTTCGATGAGGTCGAAGGGCGTACGGCTAGTCTCAGCCTGCGCGGCTATCAGGAACACGAAGATTCCCAACGGTTGCACCAGGATAAACGGCACGTCTTGTGCATCGACGATCTTCCCTAAAGACATCGAACCCGCGATCATCAACACACCAATTAGCGATAACGCCATCGGTATCTCGTAGCTGATAAGCATCGCCACCGAGCGCATCCCAGCGAATATTGCGATGCGGTTGCCAGATGCCCAAGATGCCAGAACGACGGATATTCCAGACAACGATGTGACCGCGATCACAAACAAAATTCCGACGTTCAGATCCACCACAAACGTACCGAGACCAAACGGGATTACGGACAACACCATCAATACCGGGACCACCATCAATATCGGCGCAAGGTTAAACAGCCATCGGTCTGCCTCGTCTGGAACGATGTCCTCCTTGAAGAGCGTCTTGATCGCGTCGGCCACCGAGGTGAACATCCCGAATGGACCCCAGCGGTTCGGACCGGTACGGTTTTGAATCCGTCCGAGAATGCGCCGCTCACCCCAGATGTAGACGACAACCGCACCCAGCGCCGCATTGATTACGACGTTGATGATGATGAAAGCGGTTATCGCAAACGCGAGCCACTCCAATCCCGAAGGCAAAACGGCAGTGTCATAGCCCCGCGACGCGCAACCGTCGCTGCCGCCCGCGAGATAGCAGTAGATATTCCGGAACAAGGAGTTGTCCAGAAACGGCGAACTCAACGATCCACCTCGCCCATGTTGATATCGACGCTACCAAAACTGACGAACATATCAGCCAAGAGTTCACCGACAAGCATATCCCGGAGTAACGTGAGGTTGATGAGCGACGGTGCCCTCACGTGGCATCTATACGGCGAAATCGATCCGTCACTAACCAAGTAGAAGCCTAATTCACCCTTAGAATGTTCGATCGCTGCATAGGCGTCACCCACAGGCGGCCGTAGCAACCACGGAACATCGTCGTGATGCGGACGCACCGGACCAGGTTCGATCAGTTTCTCGCATTGCCGGACGATCTTTATGCTCTCCCGCATTTCCTGTACCCGGACCCAATATCGGGCGAAGTTGTCACCAGCGGTGTGCAGCGGCCGGCTGAATGTGACTTGGTCGTAGTAGTCGTATGGCGCACGATGTCGCAAATCCCAGTCCACACCGGCAGCACGAAGCATCGGACCAGTGATCGAAGCGTCAATCATCTGCTCAGGCGTAAGGACCGAAACTCCTTTGGTGCGTGAAAAGATGATGTCGTTCTCGGTCAGCAACTCGTCCAGATCGTCGATGCGTGGAGGAAGTTCATCAAGCAATCTATCCATAGCCGGCCAAAACTCCTCGGGAGCATCCATGAACACGCCACCCGGACGCAGATACGAATTGGTGATCCTGGCTCCGCAAAGCATCTCAAAAAGATCGAGAATCTTCTCTCGTTCCCGCATCGTGTAGATCAGAGGGGTGCCCCAAGCTCCGAGGTCCTGTATCAAGAAGCCGACGGCTACTAAGTGGCTAGCGATGCGCTGAAGCTCTGACGCTATCATCCGCAACCAGACACCCCGAGGCGCGGGTTCAACACCCCCGAGTTTTTCAACTGCCAACATGTACGCCTGATTGTTGAGCATCGAACCCACGTAGTCCATGCGGTCGGTCAACGTCACTACCTGTACATAGGTGCGTTCTTCGGCGAGTTTCTCAGAACCTCGATGCAGATATCCGAAGATCGGCTCCACATCGATGATCTCTTCGCCATCAAACGTGACCCGCATCCGGAACACGCCGTGCGTGGAAGGATGCTGAGGCCCCAGATTTACCGTGATCGGTTCGGTGCGGACCTGAGTCGTCACTACTCCTGCCCGCCTTCGATCTCTGAAGCCAACGCACTAGGCGTCCGGCGATCAACTTCCGGTACGATCGATTGCTCGTAGGTGGCGAAGTCTTTACGGAGCGGGTGGCCTGGAAATCCTTCCCAAAGCATTATCCGTTTGTGATTGGGATGACCTTCAAAGATGATGCCCATCAGATCCCACACTTCACGTTCCTGCAGATCCGCGCCACGCCAAATGTCAACCACGCTAGGTATACGGGCCTCTTCCCGTCCGAAACCGCACTTCGACTTGACAACCGAGGTCGCGTTTCGAGTCAGAGACGTCAGATGGTAGACAACTTCAAAATAAGAGATGTAGTCGACCGCCGTCACACTGCTTAGCAACTCGAAGCTGAACTCCTCGTCGTCCTTTAAAAGCCGCATAACCTCCGGAACGGAATCTGGTCGTATCCATACGTCGGCTCCCTTGGCATCTACCACAGCATCTGTTAGCGATTTACGAATCGCTTCGGCCAGTTTGGCTCCATCCCAAGCTCTGCTCATGAGCCACCTGCGGGGTTGTCGAGTAGAGAGTAGCGACGTATCTTGTCGTGCAACTGCATGATGCCGTAGAGCAGCGCGTCGGGACGAGGCGGACACCCTGGGACGTAGACATCGACCGGCACGATATGGTTCACGCCGGGAACAACCGAATAAGACTGGTAGTATGGACCGCCACTCGTGGCGCAAACACCCATCGAGATCACCCACTTTGGTTCCGCCATCTGCTCGTACAACCTGCGAAGCGGAACTGCCATCTTCCACGTCACCGTGCCGGCCACGATCATCAGGTCAGCTTGACGCGGCGTAGCACGGAACGCTTCCATACCGAAGCGGGATATATCAAAACGGCCCATCGCCGAAGCAATCATCTCAAACGCGCAACATGCCAACCCAAATTGCAGCGGGAAAAGAGACGATTTGCGCGCCCAATTGAGGAGGTAGTCGACGGATGTGACGATGACGTTGCGCGAGTGGTCATCATCCATGTGGATTATCGGCTCAGGCAACGGGCTCAGTCGGGTCGCCTTCATCAGGTTGACCTCGTCGCCCTCGTCACGGTCCAAATCCCACGTGACGTTGAACAGCGGGTTTCGCGGATCGTGCCCCATGGGAACACCGTAGGCGGTTTCAATATCAGAGGTCAATTGTCGGTGCTCCGTGTCCATTCGAGCGCTCCCTTGCGCCACGCGTAAAGGTAACCCACCGTGACCACAGCCAAGAATACCAGCGCCGCTAGAAAGGCGATGGCCCCAAATTGTTTCGACAACACACCATATTTGATCGCCCACGGAAACAGCAACACCGTCTCCACATCGAAAACCACGAAGAGAATCGCGTAGTAGTAATAGCGGATGTTAAACAGACGTGGTTTGGGACTGAACGGCCTTAAACCGCTCTCATATGAAGTTCGCTTGACTATGGATGTTTGGCTCGGCCGCACACGAATGAACTGTGCAGCGTAGGACAAGAGCAACATGCCGATCGGAACGCCCACGGCAACCAATAGGAACATGACGAGTATCCCGTATTGGCGAAAGTAGTCTTCAAGCATGAGGGATTTGTCCGCTCTTCGGACGCAGCCGTTGCCGGCGCGCGTCTGACAGTTCCCGTGGTGCGGTCTAGGCGTTGCTAGTTAGTTGATTTTACCCTGTTGACATCTCGTGTGGTGCTCGAAATCGTTCATCGCTCAGTTAACGCCCTCGAACAAGATCACGCCGCGCCCGTCTGCGCCACGTTCCAGATCGTCGTACGCTTCGTTGATCTCGTCGAGCGAGTAACTACGGAGCGCCAATCCTCCGATCTCAAGTTTCCCAGCACGGTAGAAATCGAGCAGTGTTCTAAACGTCTCGTGTGGGCTCGCAGAACCGTAATAACTGCCCACAACCGTCTTTTGATTCCGCACAATGTCGATCATCGGGATCGCCGCATCTGATCCTTCAGGCGCGAGGCCTATGATCACGCACGTTCCACCCTTGCGCGTTGCGTCGTACGCGCTCCTAGTCGTCATCTCGTGACCGAACGCGTCGAACGCCATATCCACGCCACCATCGGTCATTTCGATGATCTTTTCAACCGCGTTCTCCGCGCGCGAATTCACAACGTCCGTCGCTCCGAACCGATAAGCAAACTCGAGCTTGTTGTCCAGGATGTCGACCGCGATGATTCGCGATGCGTTGAGCAGACGCGCACCCTGGACGACGTTTAACCCAACACCACCTACACCAAACACTGCCACTGTCATCCCTGCTTTCGCGTTGGGTTGATTGATCACTCCGCCTACGCCTGTCGTCACCGAACATCCGATCAATGCTGCAACGTCCATCGGCACGTCGTCGGGGATGGGGTAAATCGCTTGTTGCGGACAGATTATGCTCTCTGCGAACACACCTAGCTTCGCGAACTGGTGAACCTCGATACCTTCATCGTCGAAAAAGCGAAAAGTTCCGTCGTACTGGCGCGTCCCGGTCAAACGATTCGTGTCGCACACGTTCTGCAATCCGGTCCGGCACGAACGGCAATGCCCACAACTTGGGACAAACGACAAAATACATCGGTCGCCCGCTTCGATGTCAGTGACTCCTTCACCAACCTCGTCGACCACGCCAGCGCCTTCGTGACCCAGCACGATCGGCAATGGGAAATTCGTCTGACCCTTCATGACATGGTGGTCAGATGCGCATATCCCAGCTGCGCCGATGTTCACGCGCACCTCGCCGTTTCGAGGCGGAAGTTGCTCCAAATCCTTGATCGGCATCGGCTCGTTGGGCGCGTATAAAACCGCTGCTCTAACCATGTCTCACCTGATTTTCCAGCATCCGATTTCCTGACCGTGCCGTGACCGCAAACAAAAAGACCGCGCGACCAACGCGCGTCGGATTGGTTATCTATAGGACATGTAACGGGATCGTGCTCTTCTGGTACGATGCACCGCCGCATGAGTAATCCCCCTCTCCCGGGCGGCGGGAGAGGGGCTGGGTGATGGCACCCAATCAGTTCATCTGGATCATCGCTCCAGACTCGATCATGTTGGCGACTTTAGCCTTGAGCTCTTTGACTTCCATGATGTGAGGCGACTTGCCTTGGACCTGCTTGTCCCACAGTACTTCTCCGTCAACCGTCACCTTGAACGCGCCGGAGTGTCCGGGGGTCAGGCTGATCGCCAGCGCAGGTCCCGCAGCCTGAAACAACTCGGCGGCCATGTAGGCGGCTAGGTTGGCGTACCCGCAAGGCACACAGTACTCGATGTCAGCTTCCATCTTCCAGTGCTCGGACATAATTGAAATCTCCTGTATCCAGTTGCGCCTACGCAACGTAGGCAGTCTATGCAAACTCTATCAACGCCACGTTAAATCCGCAAAATGGGCAGCGTGCGATAATAGGTATCAACTCGCGTGGCAGTGTTTGGTCGCTTTCGACAAGCTGCCGCGCACCGGCCGGTCTTTAGCAAGGGGGAGAGCTCGATATGCCATCCAGATGTGAACTTCGCCCAGTTGTCCGTGACGACGTTCAGCGCATCGCAGACTGGTTGAAAGACCCTGAGGTGTCCGACAGCTGGTTTGGCCGCTACACGTACGGCGACGCAGCGCACTTGGGCTATGAGCCCGAGGAGATGCTTGACGCATCTCAGGAGCAGTGGGACGAGGTTTTCCACGATCCGCACCACGAACCCCATCGCGACATATTCTCCATCTACGCCGAAAACGGCGATCATATCGGCGAAGGCCAGCTATCGATCGACGAGCCGCTGGGAGACGCCCAGATATCCATCCTTATCGGCGATAAGACCAAGTGGCACATGGGTTACGGCACTGCGGCGACGCTGGCAATGCTTGAACACATCTTCGACCACCTCGGACTCTATCGAGGGTGGGTAGATGTGCCCACCTACAACGAAGCCGCTCGCGCCATGTTTGAAAACATCGGCTTCGTGCACGAAGGCACTTTGCGAATGAGCCGGCCCCACCACGGCGCTAGACACGACTCAGCAGTCCTCGGCATGCTCGTCGACGAATACCACCAGAACTTCCCAGACGGCGTCAGCAGCCACGTCATCGGTTGGGAGGGAAATGTTTAGGTACGACTAAGTGCTGATCCGACCACGGCGTTCAAGCTCCTTGATTCGCTCGTCCTAAGAGATCCTAGTCGTAACCACGGGCTTGATCTCGGGTACCGACTTGCCTCGGCAAGTAACGATGACCGTATCTCCATTCCGAACCCGGCGAATCACCTCGAAGAACTTGGACCTCGCCTCTGATGTTGTGTAAGTGATCGTCATGCCTAGATCGTAGTCGGTAAAGTCCATCTATAAACTCTTATTATTCAATATACAGACCGACGAACTGGCCAGGAATTTATCCGAGTACATTTAATACGAAATCCGAATCTTGGAACCGCAATCAACCTAACCTTCTGCAATAACGCACTAACGACACGTGACACCCAATTGCTACATGGACCATTACCAAGTATTGGGCATTGCCCAATCCGCCTCCCAGGAAGACATCATCATCGCCTATCGTCGAATGGCGTTACTTTGGCACCCAGACCGGAATCGTGGCAGACGCGACGCAGAAGAGCGGATGAAGCAGATCAACGTTGCTTACGAAATTCTTGGCGACCCTGTCAACAGGCGGAAGTATGACCAGATTTTAGATACAGATCAACCATATGACGTTTCGCAGGCGCAGCGAGACGCAGCGTACTGGCAGCGTACAAGTGCTCCATCAACCAAAGCGCGCAGCAGAGGAGGTGAAAGGCGACAAGAAGCGGATTTTCAGCAGCAAATGGATAGACAGCGCTTGTTGTGGACGTTTTTGTCTTTGCATTCTCAACTGTCGTCAGCGGTTACATACGATGGTTCTATCTACGTTGCATCGCGAGATTCCAAAAGTGCCTACTTGTATGGATTGAGGGCAGACAGCGGAGAACGGATTTGGACACATGAGCTAACGAACTTTTCGGAGTATTCGCCATCTTTTCATGATGGCGTCGTCTGTTCGGATGGTTTTGTGTATTACGTCTCTCCGGGGCATATCGAAGCGCTGGATGCAACCAACGGTGAGTCCGTGTGGGTTTATCGGGCTAAAGGATTGATTGAGTGTTCACCGCTAGTTTCAGATGGGAACATTTATGTCGGAGCGGCAACTGGTTTGGAAGCAATCGATATGGCCACGGGAAACAACATGTGGCATTACGGAGGCGACAACTGGTGGAAATCAAACGGCCCCGTGCGTTACACTCCGTCGATTTCATCAAATCTTCTGTACGGCGTAACGACTATCCACTCCGAGAATATGAAATCTCTGCTTTGTGCCATTGACATCCACAGCGGAAAACCCGTTTGGAAATACGAATATAAAACGGAGGCAAATAGTCCTGTTGGGCATCAAGGAGTAGGAGTGAAGGACTGGTCATCCCCACTGTTGGAAGACGGACGCCTACACGCCGCCTCTGGTGATGGGCGGATCTATACGCTGGATGCTTTCTCCGGCGACGTGCTGTGGACATACGACACCAAAAAGCAAAAATACGTTGAATGGACCTCTCCGATCGCATCGAACGGAATCTTATACGTGGTCGCACACGATATTGTTAAGCGCGATTGTGAATTACACGCGTTGAAGGCATCAGATGGAACGTTGATTTGGAGTTACAGGATTCCCAACTCCAGATTTACTTCATGGAGCGGCGAATTTCATGCTCCCACTGTCAGTGCAGAAATTCTTTTTGGTCTGTTCAAAAGGGGAGCGACCTCGAACTCTAGTGGGCTTTACGCATGTGACGCTCAAACTGGAAAATTACTTTGGGTCTACGAATCATCGGATCAAGTACTCTCTCCAATATCCGTATCAGATGGCGTTGTCTACCTAACCACCAGAGAATCGCTTCAAGCCGTAGACGCTTCCACCGGAAAAATCAAGTGGCAATGGTTTCATGAAGGAAATCCTGCTTCGTCACCGTCAGTCCACGGTGGAACCTTGTATTTGTCCACTACGGTGGCAAGCGAACTCGGTCCAAACCTAACTGATCAGCGTATCTACGCAATCGATATTCGAGACGCGGACCTTAAACCGGGCGTATCAAATGGTCAGCTCTAAAAAGGCGATTCATGCACCCATCCCATCCGGCAACACATCCAAATATTTGTGCGCATTACCCGTGACCAGCAGAACCACGCGCTCATCACGTTGAACCGACCCGTTTTCGACCAATTTTCTCAATGCCGCCAACGTCGCACCTCCCTCTGGCGCAGCGAACACGCCCTCCGTCCGAGCCATCTCTACCATCCCGTCTACCATTTCATCGTCGGCAACGGTGATCGCAGTGCCGCCGCTCTCTCTGACCGCGCGGATCACAAGAAAATCTCCAATAGCCGCTGGCACTCGTAACCCTGCCGCCATCGTGCGAGGGTCGGGAAACGGCGTCGCGAACTCCACTCCCTTATGGAAAGCGTCTACCAGAGGTGCACACCCTTCGGCCTGTACACACACCATGCGCGGGCGTTCCGAACCGATCCACCCCAACTGTTCCATCTCGTCGAGAGCTTTCCAGATTCCTACAATGCCAGTTCCTCCGCCAGTCGGATAGACGATAACGTCGGGTACCTCGAACCCGAGCTGTTCGACGATCTCGTATCCCATCGTCTTTTTTCCCTCGGCGCGGTACGGTTCGCGGAGCGTCGATACGTCGAAAAGTCCCAACTCCTCAGCCGCACGTTGCGACATCTGTCCAGCATCCGTGATGAAACCGTCTACCAGCGTCAACCGCGCCCCATAGGCCTGACATTCGATCTTATTGGCAATCGGCGCATCTTTCGGCATGAAGACGTGCGCCTCCATACCCCCCGCGGCGGCGTAGGCCGCCATCGCTCCGGCAGCGTTTCCTGCCGACGGCATCGTCAGGCGTGTTTGACCAAGCTCCTTAGCCTTAGAAACAGCCGCACCCAAACCCCGCGCCTTAAATGAACCCGTCGGGTTTACCCCTTCGTCTTTGATGTAGACGTCGCTCATTCCAAGCGCGTTGGCGAGTCGGGCGGCGTTGATTAGAGGGGTGCCTCCCTCGCCTAGCGTGATGATGTTGGCATCATCAATCACCGGCATCACCTCGCGGTAGCGCCACATATTCTTCGGACGGTCGTCCAACGAATCCTTGGTGAGGGTGACTTTTGCCCGATCTAGGTCATACCTCGCGAATAAAGGTTTGCCGTTTGTTGGATTGGTTCGGTGAGGGTGGGAAGCATCGAAATGCTCGCCTGTTAGAGTGCACTCCAAATGTGTGATCGTCGAACGGAGTTTCATTTTCTTGTCGCATCCAATACTGTGGCTTTGAGTATGCGATGCGGTTCCGTCGACCCTGATACTCGATCAATCTGTTCGAACCCCATCAAAACTTCGAGACCTTCGATCACTTTACCGAACACTGCGTAACACACCTCTTCCGGATCGGAGCAATCTTTCGCCTTGCCATCAACAAACGCATCCCAATCCGTCTTGGGTTCCAACGTAATGACGAACTCGGTTGAACCGCCGTTGACGACCTTAGAAACCATAGAAATCGTACCGGTCATGTGATGAGATGCTTCTGGATGAAACTCTGACGGAATGTAGTACCCCGCGGTGCCCCCGAATGCATTCACCTTCGAACCGCCGAACACGGCGGACCCTGGCTCAACGGTGTGGAACGTCAATCCATCGTAGTAACCGGCATTTGCGAGGTTTATGAAGTTATGCACGGTGACAGGGGCGAGATGATTGAACAAGTCGATCTTGACTTCCCCCCGATCCGTCTCCAAAAGAACTTGGTACGGCCCCAACGTCCCGTGAACGACGTCATCCATTCTGTCTTGCACGATGTCCCCGTCGGGTACGGCTAGACCCGTATCGCCCAGGGTCCTGTCGGCCGGAGTCGGGAGTTCAAGCGGCTGCGGACGCCATGCCGTGACCGTTGTCTGGTACTGACCTCCCAAAGCGCGGCGAAGTCCTGTGCCGTCGATGTCCATGAGCCACAGTGCACCCTCGTCTTCGTCAACAAAAGAGATTTCAGATCCATCTGGTGATAGTGCTGCAATGCCGACCCTCAATCCTGCGGTGTAGACCTCGTTCACGTCTCCTGACGTCAAATTCGCGAGTGCCAATGTCTCCCTGTCCTCGCCATCGATCGTCTGGCGGGTTGCCACCAAAATCTGCTCGCCATCACGATGCCACGCCAGTCCGCTCGCCCCGGTTGCCTCTGCAACCGTTTCACCAAAATCATCCGTTACATCTGCGATGACAATCCGGAAGCGACCATCGCCCGGAGTCGATGTGTACATGATCAGAGTTCCGTTCGGCGACCAATACGGAAACAGGTGCTGCAAACCATCGTCGGAGGATAAACGACGAGCATCGTCCATCGTTGCAACGCCGTCCAACTCGCCGTCTTCGTCAAATTCGAGGTCAGCCACGTAGACATTCGCGCTACCTTCGAATGACTCCACGAATGCGATCCTTCTGCCGTCTGGGGAAATCGCCGGCATGATCAAGTCGTTCTGTCCTGATGCGACTAACCTGCGCCCGCCATGGAATGGATCGGTATCGAATATCTCACGAATTCCATTGACATCGCTGGAGTAGACGACGCGCGAACCGTCAGGCCACCATGACGGCGTATCTTCTACGAATTCATTCGATTCAACCTCGGCAGACAACGGAGTCAGGTCGCCGGTTGCCATATTGATGAGGTACACCACTGCGCCGCGCGGGCCCACGATATCAATCGCCAGGTAGTCAGAGCTGCGTTGTCGAACTTCGATATCCGTCGACGCCTCCAACTGTTCATCGTTCCCAGCACTGCCCGGGAGGACCCGGGCTAC
Organism: Dehalococcoidia bacterium; assembly: GCA_965203505.1. Lineage (GTDB taxonomy): Bacteria > Chloroflexota > Dehalococcoidia > Lucifugimonadales > Lucifugimonadaceae > Bin127. Next base: position 1,292,557 of record OZ241880.1, on the reverse strand, counting down.
AACAGCATCTTTGTAAATGCCCAGTTCGAAACCTGCCCTAAACGAGTTCCCAACACCCAATCTACCTCCGTTCGTCACTTCCAAATAAACATCGACGTCGGTCACGTCGTTTCCGTGTTCGTCGATCACTCGCAATGGAATCGGAGAACTTGAACCCGCGGGCACCGAGTCGGTTTCATTCATAAACTCAATCGCAACCGCTTGCGCTGGCAGTATAGATAACGGCACATCGGCAAAAATCTGAACGCCGTCTTTGAATCCCCGCACTTTGACCGTGTTCTCAGGGAACTGCCCCGATTTGCCACCGGCGGTGAAAAGACCGTCCGAGTCAAAACTGCCCGCCTCTTCGTCCTCGACCTCCCATTTGATCTCGTCCAGTTCGAGCTCGTTGTTGAAACGGTCAAACGCAGTGGCCGAAAGCTGCACCTCGTCGCCAGGTTTTAGATCGATCAACGATCCTTCTACCTCCACACGGTCGAGAACACCGGGATGAACAGTTCCTTTGACTATCTGCTCAAGTTTCGTCCCGTCTTTGGTGGCGGTGATCAATATCAATGATGCGTCCGATGCAGAAATCGTTTCGCTGGGCGTATAGTACCCGGTCTGGTCGACTCGGTCGCCGGGTCTGAGCGTTTCCCACGATATCTCGGCATCTTCCAGCACCAAGCCGGCTGGATCCAAAACCTCCGCGTGCATATCCACGCCCCAGGTGGCTCGCGTGTCAATGGTCGAAGGCGTGACCTCGATAGTCGTAGGTTCGCCAATGACTACTGAAACCGGCAGTTTCTCGTTCGCGGTAAAGTTGCCGCGAGAGAATTCGACACGTATACCTTCCGCAGCGAACGCGATGTCTCGGATTGCTGTGAACAGGCCATTCTGCTCGATGCTGCCGATTGCTGGATCGGCGTGCCAAATCAATTCGGGTTGCGAGACGCGATTACCGAGATGGTCGAATGCCTCTGCTTCGAATTGAAACGTCTCGCCCGCACCGATCTCCAACGCTTGAGCATTCAGGATTATCCACCCGGCGTCACCCGGTTGCACGGTGATTGTCTTCTCCGCAAATTGCGATTCGTCGCCTCTCGTTCCGGTCAATCTGACGACGAAAGTGCCCGCGTCCAGATAGCTGTGTCTGGCGCGCGTTCCGCCCATCGAACCGCCGTCGCCAAAATCCCAGGAATAAGTCGCCCCGTCTGTGAAGTCTTTAGCCACAAAGTCGATGTTTACCGGAGCCATCACCGTACTCGCGGTCATCCCGATGTCCACGACGATCGGCGGCAATGGCACAGCAGTAGGTGTCGGTGGTTCGTCGGCCGCACACCCGATCAATGCAAACGACGCAATACCTAAACAGACAACCGCAATCGTTCGTTTGGTCAAATTCGGAATTTCCATGGTCTGCTATACGGAAACAGGTTCTAACGCGGATTGAATTTCCACATCGTCCACCGCGTTGTACCAGACGACTTCGAAAAACAACACATCCGCAAATATGTTGGCCCACTTTTCCGCAATCGACTGGAGATCGAGCACCGCGCCGGTTTCTATCGACATCGAGGTCACGTCAAGATCCGGCATTCCGCATGGGACAATCTGGCCATAGTAATCGAGATCGGTGTTCACATTTACGGCGATCCCGTGCATCGCGATGCCGCCACTGATCCGCACGCCGATGGCTGCGATCTTCCTGCCAGTCGGCTTCTGACCCTTGGGCGGCTTGTGTCCCGGTTCACCGCCAATCCAAACACCCGATTTCCCTACAACGCGATGACCACTTATTCCATAGTCTCTGAGCAGTTGGATTATCGTCTCCTCCAAAATCCGTATGTATGTTACCGGCCCTAATTTCAGTTCCCGAATGCTCACAATCGGGTACGCGACGAATTGACCGGGACCGTGATATGTCGCTTTCCCACCCCGATCAGTTTCGATGACCTCCGCGCCCCGCGCCTTTAACGAGAAGCCGTCCGACAAAACATGCGATTCGTCGGCTGTTCGGCCCAAGGTAATGACTGGGTCATGCTCCAAGAGCAACAGCGTATCGGGGATCTCTCCCGATTTGCGGCGCTCCAACAAAGAGCGTTGCAATTCGTACGTCGGTCGGTAAGGAACACGACCCAACCAAGACGTTCGCAAAATGGAGCGATCGGAACCCATTAGCCCTCGGAGTCCATCGACATCGATTCCAATCGGCTCTTGACGTCGTTGAGAAACGCCATCGCCTCCGCACCATCAATTATCCGATGGTCGAACGAAAGACACATGTTCATAATGGATCGAATCGCGATCGCTTCGTGACCGTTCGAGGTTTCGACAACCACCGGCCGCTTTACGATCGCCTCGGTGGTCAAGATTGCGGCTTGCGGATGATTGATGATCGCACCGCCCAACATCGAACCGAGCGCTCCGGTGTTGTTGAGGGTGAACGTTCCTCCTCGAACATCGTCCAATCCCAATCGACCCTTACGCGCACCCTCCACAACCCTCGACATTTCAGACACGGTGTCCTCGATCGAAAGTCGGTCTGCACCCTGAACGACCGGAACCACCAATCCTTGATCGGAGGCGACTGCGACACCGATGTTAATCGCGCCTTTCAGTACGACATTCCCATCAACCCAGCTTGAGTTAAGCAGCCGGTGCTCCCGCAATGACTGTGCGACATGGTGCAAGACAATTGGCAAATAGGTCAGGCGCTGCCCCGTCTGAGCCTTTACGCGATCGATATTTGTGCGCCGGTACTCGACCATCGATGTGACATCAACTTCGATCGCACCCCACGCATGTGGGATCTCACGAAAACTGCGAGACATGTTGTCGGCGATCATCCGGCGAATCGGTGTGGGTTCAACGATCTCGTCCGCGATTTGAGTCGCCGCCGTCGCGCTTACGCTCGCCGATTCAAGAAACGCTTCTACGTCGCGCTTAGTGACTCGGCCGCCGCGACCGGTACCGTCGATCAGACTGACATCGATCCCGTGTTTCTCAGCTAGCCGCCGCACAACTGGTGAAATCCGCGCTTCGCCTCTCGCTCTACCTCGACGCTTCTCTCGAGACGAAGTTCGAGATCCTGACGGTCGCGAATCGTTGACATCCGGTTCCGAACCAAGACTCGTGTCGGTAAATTCGCCTCCCGTAGGACCAACATTAGCCCCGACGATCATCGACCCTACTCGACTAGCCGACTGAACCGAACGTTCCACCGATTCCGGAGCCGACGAGGGATCAGTGATCGTTACCGCGCCTTCTACCTCCATAGCCGCGATCGGTGCACCCATTTGAACGGTGTCACCCTCGTTAACCAACAGCTCGGTAATGGTTCCGTCACGTGGCGCTGGCACTTCCATGTTCACCTTGTCGGTTACCACTTCCACGAGTGGATCGTATCTGTGGATCGCGTCTCCTGGCGACACTAACCACTTTCCGATAATCGCCTCGGTCACCGATTCGCCGACATGCGGCATCTCTATCGTCATCGTGGCCACAGGATTAGACCTCAGCCAATTGGCGAATCGCCATCGCAATCTTCTCGGGCGAAGGCATATACTCAGCCTCCTGCAACGGGCTGAACGGCATCGGCGGGATCTCTGGCGGATTGACCCGCATCACCGGCGCGTCTAGGTCGAAGAAACCATCTTGTGCAATAATCGCACTAACCTCCGACGACACGCTCACCGCACCTGTGTCTTCTTGAACGATCAATGCCCTGCCGGTTCTTGCGACCGAATCGAGGATTGTTTCCGCATCGATAGGACGGAGCGTTCGAAGGTCAACGATCTCGGCCTGGATGCCATCGGATTCAGCGACGGATTCGGCTGCCTGCAGTGAATGATGAAGCATAAGCCCGTAGGTGATCAGTGAGACATCGCTGCCGGCACGTTTGATATCGGCTTTGCCGATCGGTTCGGTGTATTCCCCCTCGGGCGCATCCCCACGGACCAGACGATAGGTGCGTTTGTGTTCCAGGAAGACAGTCGGGTCGTTGGATCGGATCGCAGATCTTAACAACCCCCTAGCGTCATATGGCGTCGCCGGCGCCACAACTTGGAGTCCGGGCGTATGTGCGAATAGAACCTCGATGCTTTGCGAGTGATACAGTCCGCCACGCACACCTCCACCGTAGGGCACCCGGACCGTCATCGGTGCGGTTTTCCCGCCGTCGGTGCCGTATCTCACTCTCGCCGCTTCGCCGACTAACTGGTTGATCGCGGGCCAAACGAAATCCGCAAACTGTATCTCCGCCACGGGCCTCATCCCGTTCACTGCTGCCCCTAGAGCGATACCGATGATTGAAGACTCCGCCAAGGGGGTGTTTATGATTCGATCTTCACCAAACTCCTCCACAAACCCTTCGGAAGCCAAGAAAACGCCGCCACGAGGACCGATATCTTCGCCCATCATGAAGATATCGGAATCTCTGCGCATCTCCTCACGGAGAGTCTCACGCACCGCTTCGATGAGCGTCATCTCAGCCATGGGCGTTGCTCCCGGTATCCGCCTCGAGTACTCCTCGATACATATCAGCGACTCGAGGGAACGGCAACGCCTCTACTTCGTCGGTCGCATCGTCAACTGCCTTGCGGGCGATTTCCTTAAATCGAGCATCAGTTTCATCATCTAAAATGCCGTGTCTGCGAAGCATCTGTTCAGCGATCGGCAACGGATCCAAATCTCGCATCCGCTCGATGTCATCAGCTGACCGATACCGAGAATGATCGTCGTCGGTCGTGTGAGGTAACAATCGCTCGACTCGCAATTCCACCAGGCTCGCACCGCCTCCTGATCGCGCCCGGTCAACGGCCTCCTTGACTGCCTCATAGGTAGCGACTATGTCAGTCCCGTCCACCTCGACGCCAGGGATTCCGTACGCGGAAGCACGCGAGGCGATCGATTCAACTGGCATCTGCTGCGCCAACGGCACGGAGATCGCATAGCGATTGTTCTCGCACAAAAACACAACCGGGACATCGTGGATGCCGGCGAAATTCATCGCTTCGTGGCAATCTCCCTGACTCGCTGCGCCGTCGCCGAAAAACGAGAGCGTTACCGCATCCCGCCCCTTCATCTTGTCCGCCAAGGCGACGCCTACGGCCTGAGGCAATTGCGTCCCCACGACATTAGAAAAGGAAAAAAGATCCACTCTTGGATGAGAGCCGTGCAATGGAAATTGCCGAGCCGCGCTGAGGATCTCCCCCTCCTTCGCCAAAAATTGCATCAACATCTCGGTAGGTGTCGTTCCCAACATCAACGTAGCAGTAAGTTGACGGTAATAGATGAGATACCGATCTCGCGCCGGATCCGTTGCCATAACCGTTGCGACCTGCGCTGCTTCATGTCCTTGGGCAGAAGCCGCGATCGCAGCCTTGCCCTGCCGGTTCAATGTCCAGATCCTGATGTCCAAAGCCCGGCTCAGGCACATCGTCTTGTAGGCATCGAGCAGACGTTCGTGCGTCAAATCACCCGGCAGTTTCAGATCCGCGCCAACAGTAGTGAGATTCGGCGATTCATCCATAACGCGGATTATAGTTTGCATCTCGAAAACGCACTCAACTTTCGACCTTTCAAAACGGAGGGATATACTCGATTACCGTGGGCTCAGGATTGGCCCGCCGGCGGTAGAATGCTCAGCCGAATCCGCAGGTTGACACGACGGAGGCATCCAAAAACATGACGAACATACTGAAGGCGACGGCATTGATCGCGAGTGCGACCACGGTGGCACTGTTCACAGCCTGCGGCAGCGAAGAAGGTGGCGGTGGCGCGAGCTACGATCCCAACGCCTCCTACTCCGTCACTATCAAGACCAACAAAGGCGACATCGAAGCCGACCTTTACAACGACATCGCCGGTGTCTACGTCGAGAACTTCGTCAATCTAGCCAACGACGGCTTCTACACCAACTCCCCGTGGCACCGAGTCATCGATGGTTTCGTAATCCAAGGCGGCACAAACGCAGAAGGTAAATCGGTGGATCAGTTCGAGGATGTCTTCCATCCCAACATGAAACACGACTCACCGGGAATCCTCTCGATGGCCAACGCCGGTTTTAACACCAACACTTCGCAATTCTTCATAACCCACGCCGCAACTCCCCACCTCGACCCTTACGTCGACGGTCAACTCAAACCCTGCGAAGTCCGAGGAACATCCTGCCACGCCGTCTTCGGAAAAGTAACCAGCGGCATGGACGTCGTCCTAGCCATCGAGCAAGGCGACGTCATGGAATCCGTCGGAATTCACAAGAAGTAGATTTCAAACTCCGAGTTTCCCGCCCGTCAGGCCCCTCACGAATCTCTAGGTTCCGTATCCGGAGGTGTAGTACGCGGCGTCGCTGGATTGGATGGCGAACTTCTCGATGAAGGGGGTGTGCGAGTCTCGGGGGCAGCCGCGGCTGGGGGTTGGACGCCCGGTCTTGCTCGCCATAGCCTGATCGACGTGTATCCGATCCACGCGACGCTCGCCAATATCAACGGCAAAGCCCAGTAGTAAAACGTACCAGCACCTTGATATTCCAGTTCATCTGGCCGTAGATTTGCACAACTATAAGTATCGAGTGTGCATTCGTATGCATTACAGTCTTCGTTTCCGATGTAGGACCAGGCGAGAGCTAAAACGAACGGTGCGATGGCAAAGCCGCGTATCATTCCTGCGCGATGGGCGCGCCAGAGATACAGGGCCGAGTAGATGCAAGTCAGCAACAGAACGATTATCGCTACCGATGTTATGATCTCTTCGTTGGAACGTTGAGGGTAGTGTATTAGGTAGCGCCCACTGAAATCCAACAAATTATCGAAACCCGTGTTTGCCAGACTATATATCCATAACATGCTGACGCCGAATAGCCAGTACAGATGTATACCGACGTATACAGCAGCTCGTCCATCGCTGAAGCACGATTTGTCTTTGAACTTGTGCATGAGGTACGGAAGAAAGAACAACACGGAATATGCGGCCGAGACGATGGCGACCCGTGCAGATGACAGCAGGCTTAGACCGCGCTTCAACTTCAGACTAAAGAACTCTGCAATCGCGACGACAGGGGCCAGCAATACTCCTACCATGTATAAAGGGAAAAAATTAGAGTAGTAAGTACTGCACCCCAAAGCCATGCATCGCCTAGAGGACATAAAACGTTTCGCCATATAATGGTGTCGCTGCCACCCGCCGCACAAGTAGCTCCAAGATTGTAGTCGGTCTCTGTCCAAGCATCCGCTATTTCGACCATTATCTCTAACACTTCACGGCCCTCTCACCAAGCTCCACGTCCCGCATCCGGAAGTGTAGAACGCGGCGTCGGTCGATGCGATTGCGACTTGCAGTCCCTGGCTCCATTCGCCGCTCTCGGCGACCTGGTCTGACGAGCCGTCGAGACTGGAGATGCGCTCCCATTCGCACGATCCAGCATCGGCTTCCGTGCCGATGGCGTAGGTTCCCGGCGCGATGTCGCCGCGGACGCTGTAGACTCCGTCGCCGAAGCTGGTCAGCAGAGGGTCGCGCGCGGCTATCGAGCAGGAGGTACCGGGCACCGAGCATTTGGTCTCGATGGAGATGCTGCGCGCGGAGCTCAGACGACCGTCGCTGGCCTTGGTCCTCACGCTGAAACGGTAGGGCGTGCCCCGTTGCAGACCGCTCGCGAAGTAGGAGCTGCGCGTCACCGTCCGCGTACGCCCGTCGAACGTGATCTGGAACGTGCTGTAGCCCGAAGGCGCGTCCCACACGAAGTTCGCCCACGTCGTTCCGACGCTGTAGCGCAGGTTTGTGGGGGCGGGAGGGGCCGGACGTGGTGGTTCCGTCACCGTGATGTAGACCCGGTCCAGATACGTCCCAGTGGACGTGCGAAGGGTCACGAAGGCCGAACCGGTGCTGCATCCGTAGACGGTCCGCGACTTCAAAGTCGTCGAACCGCCGGTGGACGAGCAGCTCGAAGAGAGCGATAGGCGGGAGCTCAGCTCCATGCGGGTGGACAGGTTGGACGGCGAGAGGTTGTGCGCCCACACCCGCACGGAACGTCCGCGCTGAATCGAGGAACGTGACGCCGAAATCGAGCCCTCGGGCTTGGGCGTCGGCGTCGCGGTCGGCGTATGCGTCGGAGTTGCAGTGGGAGTAGGCGTATGTGTCGGTGTCGGCGTGGGGGTCGGAGTGGGCGTGACGACATCGATCCGCACCCGGTCGAGTTCGGTTCTTCGGTCCGGCGACAGAAGCACCGCATAGCCCCGGCCGGGCGAACAGCCCACCATCGTCGTCGAGAGCTGTTGCGCGGCGGCGCCGATCACCTGCGATTCTTCTTCGTAGCAGCGGTACTCGTCGATCACGCCCCGTGGGGCGATGTCCACCGCGAGGTTCGACGGTCTCACGTCGTGTGCCGTCACCCTCACCCGCTCGCCGACCAGAATGCGCGTCTTCGACGCCCGCAGACGGCCCGACGGAACCGGCGTCGCGGTCGGAGTGGGTGTTGGTGTAGGAGTAAACGTGGGGGTGGATGTCGGCGTCGGAGTAGGTGTGGGCGTCGGAGTAGGTGTGGGCGTCGGAGTAGGTGTGGGCGTCGGAGTGGGAGTATGGGTAGGAGTGGGAGTAGGCGTGGGCGTCGGGGTAGGAGTAAACGTAGGTGTAGACGTGGGTGTGTGCGTCGCCGTCGCCGTTGGAGTATGGGTCGGTGTGGGAGTCGCGGTAGCAGTGGGAGTGGGCGTAGGTGTCAACGTCGGGAGCTGGGCGAAGCCCCAGCCCCAGCTGTTGTTGGGCGATTGCGGCGCGTCAGGGTCGGCGATGAACCGCGGGTCGCCAGCTTCCGGCGGCCGTCGTATCGCGTGCATCTTCAGGTAGGCCACCACCTGCTCCGGCGTGTAGTCCGGAAACCGCTGGATCACAAGTGCGGCCAGGCCGGCGACGTGCGGCGCGGCCGCGCTGGTCCCATCGAAGAAAGTCCGTTTGTCAACGATGGAATCTTCCTCGGTGACCGCTGAGATATCAGGTTTAACTCTGCCGTCGATCGTCGGGCCTCGGCTGCTATAGTCCTTAATCGTGTAGACGGGGTTTTCATAATCGCCGGTGGCTTTCGCGGCTCCGACGGCTAGCATGCTTGGGCTGTTGCTTTCAGGAAGACTGTTGATGCTATAGAACGGTTGGCTCCACGTCAGAGACTTCGCGGTCCGCCAATTGTGTATGCTCAAATGGACGCTGTCTGGCTTATCTCCGGATTGGTGGCATACTCTCAGATGTGCACGGCCTAGATCTTCGTAGTTCAAATTTGTGACATTGCTGTTTTCGTCGTCCAAATAATCGATAGGGTGTGTCTCGAGACCCCGTGGACTTTTGCTCCTTTTTATGACGTTGCCGCGGCTGCAGTTCGCATCTCTGCACAGGTACAAATCCAAATCAGCTGGCGTTCCATTGCTACTGTTGACCCACCTCAAGTTAAACGAGTACGGCTTTTCATGATGAACAAATACGCTGTTGGTATCTACCGGCGTCGGTGTCGCCGCATTGGGATTCGAAGGGTTGGGTGTTGGTGTAGGCACTATGAAATCCATCCATTTGTCCCGGTCGTCGTCCCACCGATTCCGATTATCGCCGGTGTAGTCTCCGAAATAAACTCTCCGTTCGCCCAGGTTTCCCGCGGAGTTGACCCATACGGCTCCGGCATCAACGGCTAGGTTCAAGGAATGAAACGGGCTGTACTCCCAACGCCGTAGTCGTCTTGTCGGCGGATAGTCCTTTGGATCGCGAAGCCAGGTAGTGCCGTCACCCGGCCCGTCGAAGCGAGAACTGACCGAATAGTTGATTACGTCCACTTCGTTTTGATTGACCATCCAATCGATAGCCTCGTAAAGTTGGTCATTTCCCAAAGGCCTAGCGATGTAGAGTTCAACTTCGGGAGCCACGTTCAGCAAGGCCTCGACGACCGCGGTGCCATGCGTGTCAGTCTTCTCGCAGTTACTAATGCGGTCGTTGCCACGGTCCGAGCTGCACCAAAATGCGAATTCGGTCAATAAGCCTTCGGATTGCTTCTTTCGCTTGAAATCCGAAAATCCTAGAAACCCGACGTCGATGACGCCTACTTTCACACCTCCTCCCTTCAGATCCGAGTCGCCCTCATGCCATTCCTTCGCGCCGTGCCGTATCGCTGCTGGAGCGGGCGTGGACGTCGGCATTGATGAACTATCTGCGGAAACGGTGCTCTCATCGCCTTTCCAAATGGTCGGAGATGATGCGTCGGGAATACCAAGCTCGATCGCCATCACGTACTCCACTTCCGGCAGTTCCGACAATTTTCCCAGCAGAGGTACAGGAACGAACGCGGCTAAGAAATATCCGTCGTCGTCCCAAGGGGCCACTGCGACTCCGTTGGCGGCCAGGAACTCTATGACGACGTCCGAAAAGTCACCGTATAGGCCTATTTCCACGTAGATCGTTTCATAATCGCCTTCAACAGTTGTCCCTTCTGCGCGGTCTTCTTCATAAGCTCTAAACGCACCGTTCAATCTGCCCTCCAACTTCGGATAATCGCGCGGTGGTGCGGACGACACGCCTGCGACCAATTGCGATGGGGGTAGACAGGCCGAGGTAGGAATGGGAATCGGACGGGTGGTTGAAGTAGGTGTGGCAGTCGGCGTGTTCGTCGGTGTCGGAGTAGGGGTATGAGTTGGTGTAGGCGTCGGAGTGGGGGTGGGTGTAAAGGTGGGTGTCGGCGAACCCTCGACCGGCAGCATGGGCGTCGCAGTAGGGGTATGCGTAGGTGTGGCAGTCGGTGTGTTTGTCGGCGTCGGTGTTGGAGTCGGAGTCGCCGTAGGCGGGCGTGTCTGGTCGGAGCGCGGGGTGGTGTTGGCGCCCTTCACCCGCACCCAGCCGCTCGATTGCGCGCTCTGCTCCGTGTAGTCTTCGCCGGTGAAGGAGCGCACGAACACTCCCGTCGCCACACCGTTCGTCAGGCCCGTTATGGTGTAGCTCGTAGCACCCGCCGGCACCGGAAGACCGTTGTTGGGGAAGGGCGACTCGTACGTCGCCGGATTGGCCCACACGCCGGTGACCTGGCTCCAGCGCAGCGAGTGCCTGATCTCCGCGTCGGACACTCCGGGTCGCGACGTTATCGTCCAAGACACTGCAAGCGTCCCGTCGCCCGGCACGACCTGCACGTTGGAAGGCGCGTACCCGGATGCATCTTGCCCCTGCACATTCGACATCGACAGCATCATCCACATCGCAGAAAATAGCAGCGAGAGCAGCACCGCGGCGACCAGCAGCACGGGCCACGGGGAGAGGAACACCCGCGTCATGCCCGGTCTCCAAGAACTTTCAGTCTTGCTACTTTCGGACATGAGTGTGCAATCTCAATAACGGCGCCGCGTCGGACGTGCGCTAGAAGGTGCGTCCCAAGTCATCGGGTCCAACGCGAACGTGTCCAGCTCCGCGTTCCGTGTCCTTTCAGGTCGCTGCAACCGGTCCGATACTTTTACGTCTTCGTCCATTGCCGCTCGGTCGAACACGAACGTCTCTCCGCCGATCTGGAACTCCTCGTTGTCAGCGATCATGTTTTTGCCTATCTGTAGCGCTTCACCCCGAACCGTCATCCTCAGCAAACCGTCAGTATCCGGCCGGTATTGAAAAGCCACGCCGCGGCTGGAGAACACGAAACGACCGCCCAGAAGCGGCACCCCGGGTAGTGCTGCCGCAGGTACTACGGGTTTGTTCATCAACCAATCCCAAGGCGACCGTCGATATTCTGAGAAATTCGCCACTATTTCTCGTTCGCCGTTCGAATCTAGTCGATATAGGTAACCGGATGGTGTGTGTTGCAAAAGCGCTCGGATGAACAACATAAGCAACACGAATGCGAAAAATCCGGCGATCCCGTACAACGTGTACGTCACCACCGGTGTCGGCACTGCGATATCGATGCTCTCTGTCCGTGTCGTCGCGACTGCAACAAACTCACGTTCTAGATGCAAGCTCTGCAACGTCGCATCAAATTCATAGTCGCCCGGTTCAACCAACGCGGCGAAAACGTTGAGTTGATAGATCTTGCCGTCCACGATTTCAGTTGGTTCAAGTTCAATATCCACCGCAGAGCCGTCATCAGCGTTAGTCACCGAGACCGTCACATGTTCGCTGTCCGCCAAAAACGGAAATTCGCCAAGTTTCAAATCCACGGTCGCCAAGCGCGTTTTTTCGCCTTCCTTTATCGGTGCGTCGGCAATCGCCGAGTTGATCTCAATCGTCGGGAATGGTTCGATTACAAAAGAGCCAATTCCGTCGATCGCCGCGGTCAAATTCGGCCAGCGCATATTGAGTTGAACATTGCTCACGCCGACAATCTCCAACGGCCCGATAGTCGCGGAAAAAACACCGTCTTCCGAGAAGACATCACCGTCTACTCCTCGATCGTTCAACTCGTAACTTTGCTTTGAACCGTCAGGCCCGGTGACGATCGCATCGATGATTGCGGATGTGTCGATCAATGGAAGTTCGCCAGAACGTGCTTCCGCCGTCAGCACAAACGTCTCGCCCGTCGGGAACGGCGCTTGGTTGGGCATCACAACACTGAGTTGATTCACGACATCGCTGAAAAATGTGATCGGGCCCGAACCGCCGGAACTTTCGAGCTTCCAAACGCCCGGCTGCGGATTGCGCACGGTGTAAAACTTCATGCCAGATATCGAGATCACGCTGACAGACCCGACGGAATCCCCAATCACTTGGCCATTCGGTTGCACAATCACGTTGCTGGTCGCCGGATCTTCGAACGCGAATCCTGCCACCAAATACGACGAGTGAGGGGGGATGTCAACCGTGATGCTCTCACCTGTAGCGGCGGCGTCTTCAACCCGCAACGTTGCGTGTAGCAATACGTTGAGTTGATCGTCAATAAACTCGATTACACCCTCCAAAAACCCTAGATCGTACGACCGACCACCGCCAGCTTCACTTATCGCCGCCAACACCTCGCGGTCTGAACCCGGCGTCGTCGCCAACGAAACAGTACGGACCTCCACACGTTGAGCCGCCAGGTCAGAAGCAATATCTGACAAACCTGCGACTCCAACCGACCCGTGAACGGTGTATCCGCCAGCCGATAAAACGAATATCCGACCTCCTGCGGCATCGGGTAGCTGCTCGATGAACGACGAGTAGCTTTCCATCATCTCTGACAGATTTGCCGAGCGCGGTTCTCTTCCTACATTCGACGCCATTCGTTCGATGATGCTGTCCACCGCAACCTGCGCTTCATCTGCAGATCCGAAACTTCGCGGTTCTTCCGCGTGGTCAGAGTATTCACCCAAAAAAATCGAGCCTTGACTCGTACTAGAAAAAACCATCTTGGCCGCCAATTGAGCCGCCTCGATATCTTCGGTCTGGTCCAGGGTCGAGTCAAAGGCCACAAGCGTGAATCCAGCCGACGCCGCGCCGCTGTCCTGAGCCTCCGCCACACGTTCCGAGCCCGGCACTGCGATGATCACCGCGATGACCGCAGCTATCAACGACACCAACGCCGAGGACGTGGTTACTTTACGTTTACTGAACATAGGATTTTGGACAGACAGCCCAACTCGAACGTTGCGGTTCGATTCGCTATTGATTTTATTAGGCTCAACGATGCTGTTCTAAAACACTCAGCCGCTTGCACTTCCATACGTGTCATTCGCTTCCCCGGTTGACACTGTTTCCCAAAAATGTGCAAGAATCGACGCTTATGAAATCACCACATCAAAGTTCTGCCGCGCAAGAGCGGAGAGGTTGACATGAAGATCACCGGCGTATCCTCTACGCTCTACCAATTCACGATGGCCCGGCGCATGGGGGATGCCAACTCGCCCATGGGTCGCGCACGCGGCAGCGGCTGTGTCGTCGAACTGCACACCGACAGCGAGTTGACCGGCATCACGACCGGTGGCGGTGCGGCGCTCCCAATCATCGAATCCCTCGTCGAAGGCGTGCTCATTGGGCAGGACCCGAAGCACGTCACCGGATTGTGGCAGCGAATGGTAAACAAGCACTTCAAAGGCGGGCACGACGGCATCGCAAACGACGCAATCTCCGCTCTCGACATCGCGCTCTGGGACCTCAAAGCCAAAGCCAACGACGAACCTCTCTGGAAGACTCTCGGCGGCGTCCGGCAACCTATCAACGCTTACGCCAGCGGTCTCGACATGCCGCTTTCCGACCAGGAAATCTTCGACTTCTACCGCTCGATGGCAGAGAAATACGGTTTCACCGACGGCAAGCTAAAGGTCGGCCTCGATCAAGACCGCGACCTCCGGCGCATTGGGCTCATGAACGACGCGCTCAACATCAACACCGACGAACCGGGCCTAATGGTTGATGCAAACGAATACTGGTCGCCCAAACAAGCCATCCGCAAAGTCCGCGAGATGGAAGAGCAGTTCGACCTCATGTGGATCGAAGAACCCGCCCGACGATGGGACTTCCTCGGTCTACGACGCATCTGCGACGCTGTCCGAACTCCGGTCTGCGCCGGTGAAAACCTCGACACCCTCGGCGACTTCCTCCCCTACTTCCACAACCGCTCCGCCGACATCATCCAAGTCGGCTCCGGTATGACCGGCATCACCTGCGCCCTACAACTCGCCGATGCCGCATACGGCTTCAACCTCCCTGTAACCCTCGGCGGCTCAGCAGGACACCACCACGCCCACCTGGCCACCGTAATTCCCAACTACATCACCATCGAGGTCGGCAATCCCGAATCTGACGACGGCGTGACAACCCACGACGTCACATTCGAAAACGGTAAAGCCATCCTCGGCGACAAACCCGGTCTTGGAATCGAAATCAATCGCGAAGCCCTCGAAGAAACCAGCGTAACCAAAATCCCGCCCGGCAGCGGACCCAGCCCCTTCGGACGCCGACCCGGCGCTGGCCTCTACGAAGTGCCACCAACCCCCGAAGAAATCGCAGAATCCGCCCGCGGCATCACCGGACAATCCGAAGGCCGTCACGCGTATTGATATCCCTGTCCCCTTCGCGAAGCCACTCTTCCACCCTCCCCCTCTCAGGGGGAGATTAAGAGGGGGTTAAGAAGCGACGCTCGCAGGGGGTGCACGAACCAACTGCCATCCAGCCCAACCAACAACCACAAGAAACACTCAAACCATGAAAATCACCGGATACCGCGTAGAACAATACGAGATGAAGATGAACCGTCCCATCGGCGACGCCAACGGCGTAGTCGGCGAAGACATAGCCGGCGGATCTGTCCTGTGGATCGAGACCGACGAAGACATCATCGGCGTAGCTCCCGGCGGAAACCCTGCCGTCGGACGACTCTTCCATCTCATCGAAGGCGAGGATCCACGCTCCGTCATCGGTCTCTGGCAACGCATGGTCGACTTCGTATTCAAAGGCGGAAACGAGGGCGAGATGAACGCCGCCATCAACGCCATCGACACCGCTCTCTGGGATCTCAAAGCAAAAATCGCCGATGAACCCTTGTGGCAGACATTCGGTGCTCGAGAAGGACGTACCAAGGCTTACGCATCCGGCATCGACCTATGCCTTGACGATGACGCAATCTTCGCCTTTTACCGACGTATGGCCGAAATGGGCGTCGACTCCGGCAAGCTCAAAGTCGGTCTCGACATGAAGGCCGACCTCCGGCGCATCGGCATCATGCAAGAAGCCCTCAGCATCGCAAACGACCGCCCCCGCCTGCTCATCGACAGCAACGAATACTGGTCCGCCAAAGAAGCCATCATCCGCATCCAGCGCATCGAACAAGACTTCGACATCACTTGGGCCGAAGAACCAGCCCGACGTTGGGACTACGACGGCTTGCGCCAAGTCTCTCGGAACATCAAAGCTGCCGTCGCAACTGGCGAAAACCTCAATCACATCGGCGACTTCTATCCCCTCGTATCGCAGCAAGCTGTAGACGTCGTGAACATCGCCGGCAGCCACAGCGGCTTCACCGGCTGCAGGCAAGTTGCCAACCTCTGCTACGCCTACGAATTGCCCGTAACCATGATGAACTGCCAAGCAAACTACGCCGCGCACCTCGCCGCCGCCCTCCCCAATCACATGATGATGGAAGTCGTCGACCCAGGCCGCGAACAGTGCATCAACTTCGACCACACCATCGAAGACGGCTTCATCCACCTCTCCGACGCCCCCGGACTAGGCATCACTATCGACGAAGAAGCCCTATCCAACCTCCAGCAAAACCCACCCGAACCAAACCGCCGACGCCGCAACCCATTTCCCAGACGCGAAGGTGCGGGGCGGTTTATCGTACCGCCTACCAAGGAAGAAGCTCCTTGGTTGGTCACCAATTAGGGTTCCCCCGCTCGCGGGGAAATGTACGGGGCCTGCCCGTACTCCGATACGGGGGGCAAAGGGGGCACGCAGGACGGCTCAACGTCAGTCGCTAATCCCCATTCACAGGAATCGGCTTCCCGCCGACCAGCACGACATCGCCTCGTTGATAAACCGCCTTGCCTCGTAACTTCGTAGCCGGCCGATGTAATCCAAAAGTGTGAGTCCTGCCACCGCCTGATGGTCCTGCCCGGCTAGATTCATACTTCCAGTCCGATTTTTCTACGAAAGCGACGTCTACTCGCCACACAATCACAGGTCTTCCGACCTCCAACGTTTCAGTTGGGTCGACCAAATAGCGCCAAACAACATACCAACCCGGATGATCGTAATGTGATTGAACCGCCCATGGTCGTTTGCTGGCTTTGCTCTCCAACGAATTTTCGGGTGACGGATTTGGCCCTGATCCTCTACGGATCAAATCGGGAAACCGTTGCTGTGCAGTGTCAACGTTTCTATGTTTCTCGTAATTGCTGACCGAATCTAGTGCCTTGGTTCCAAAAATCCCGACGATAGCGCTGAACACGTTCATCTGTTCGTAGCAAATGTCGACCAATTCGGAAAGTTCGCGCTCGATATAGTCCGACAGCCCTCCGAATCGCCGATACCGTCAAGCCCGGCGGTAGAGACACAGACGAATCGAACCATTCACCCCGATCCGATTTATCTCGTCCTTTTCGGTGTGAAGGTAGCGAGTTGCGGGATTGCGGATCTTGCAAGCTCGAAATATTCTGCGTCGATTTCGATCCCTATGCTGCCAAGTCCACACGAAGTGGCCGCGGCGACTGTAGATCCTGAACCCATAAATGGATCCAGGATCAATCCTTCGCTCAACGGCAGAGATGCCCGCACTATTTGCCGCATGAAGTCTTGAGGTTTCAGAGATGGATGCGGTGCTACCCGCTTTTCGAATCCTCGAGCAGGGGACGAGTAGATCAAGTCTCGAAAAGGTTCCGTATCGGACACCCGCATCAAGCCTCCCGTCTTCCACTTGCGGAGATTATCTTGGACTCGACCTTCGCATGGTTTCCGAAACAGCCCCCAAGGCTCCCAGCACGACCTTGGCATTACCGAAACATCCGGAAATTCCTCATGAGCATTTTTAGGTCGGTCGCCACCGCGCAGTGTCTGCACTACCCTCACGATTTCTCCTCGCTTCTCAAAACCGGCCCGAATGAACGGCAGATACACAAAATGGGAAACCAGTGGATTGGTGGCAATGAAAACGTGCGCGCCCGGAACCAATGCCGACATTAGCAAGTTGGCAAGGCGATCAAAGAATTCCTCAAGACGCTCCTTATCGTCTTCGTTCAGTACTGTGAAGCGCGGCAGTGGCTTGCGGGCTGAGTTGTCAAACGCGGGGGGAATACGCCACACGCCTCCACGTCCCTTACGAAGCTTTTCTATCTGACCCGGCGTATATTCGACCAACCCGTATGGCGGATCCGTCACCACCGCGTGGATCGAGTTCGGTTGCGCTTTCGCTAACCAATCAAAGGCATCGCCGTGGATTATCTGCGGCGTTTCCTTGGCGAGTGACCGAATCGGAAGAATAGTCTCAAGGGCAGTCATTACGAGCTCAGACTACCATCCCTCAACCGAGTTTCGGTTCGCACATGGCGATCCTCACAGATAGTTACGGATTCCATTGGATGGCGGGTTGGAAGCAAACGTACTCGGTTACACACCAACCCGCATGGTCGACAACTTCCTTGATGCGGTTTTCTACTCGCTCGATCCTCCTCTCAACAGATACCCTCCAGTAGCACCCGATACCACGATGATCATGATGTCCACCACTACCCACACCACGTCATGCATCACTTCTTCACCTACCTCCGATGCCCCGTTGACCAGCAGATTCAGCCAGTTGAACAGGAACAACGCCGCCAAAATGATCGTCGCGTAATACATCACATTCGACTCGATGTACTCCCGCGTGATGCCCGTTTCACTGCTCGCGTCGTGATTTCGCTTGCGCTCCAAGTTGAAGTAGAACGCCAGCGCTATCGCCACCAATGAGATGTAGTTGACCACGTACCAGACATCGCCCGAGTCGTACAGCCGCCATGCGATGAACTGCACGGCAATCACCAACGACACGAGTATGTGCACCACTCCGATTATTCGTCGTATTCCGTCCATTTTTAGCCCTCCTCTGGACTATTCAATCTGATTTCGATCAACTACGTCGGCAAAAATCCAGTCAAATACCCTCGGCACTCAAGGCCTTGAAGCCTTCAACCACAAGTGATAACCCGTTATCCCTGAAACCAAGATGAAGAACGGGTTGATGAACCACCAGTAGATGAAGTGGCGGGTTTTCGACGAATCCGAAGCGTCTTCGAAACTCCACAACATGTAAGTCCAATTGCTGAAGAAGACCATCGTCAGAATGATCGACGCGTAGAACAACACGTTCACCTCCAGATACGTCCGGCTCACCCGATCTTCGTCCTGCAGTGAGATTTTCCGACGCAGGTTCACGAGCAGGCTGATCAAAACCGCAACACCCATGATCGGATTGATGTAGTCCCACAACGCGCCCGTGTTCCAAAGTTGAGCATGACCCGAAATCACGTTCACGAACACGACCGCCGCTGCCAACACATTGAATGCGCCTAGAACCCTACCCAAGATCGTCATACTCGGCTCACTCCGTCGATTGCGTACTACGCAGCAGGTAACCGCCGACGATGATGTTCACTATGGGAAACATCACGTCGATCACGATCCAAACCATCGTTCGGGCTTCGCCCAGTTCATCCCCCGCGTCTTTGAACACTGTCCAAGCGAACCACTGCTCAAAGTAGAGCAGAAACAGCGCCGCAGAAGCGATTAACATCACGCTCGACGCTATCCACTCTGACATAACGGCTCGATCTGCCTCCCGCGACCTCAAGTAGCTGAACACCAACGCGGCGATCACCCCGATCGCCATGAAATAGTTCAAGATGTCCCAGACCTGAACGACCGCGTCGCCGTCGTAGATCTCACTCGCCAAAAACTGCACCGCGACCGCTAAACCCAAAATGATGTGGATGTAACCGAACGCGCGTTTGATCAAGTCCATCTCGAATCGCCTCCTAGACACTGATGGCATCGCCAACATCGATCGGGCAGGTCATCCAGAAGCCTCCCAATCGAAGTGGGTACATTTATACGCGCGTTTGTAAAATCGTGCTCTCATCACGTCTGGTTACGTGCGAACATGGAGTAGGCACATTTGCAGCCAAGATATGGGTCGAGATGTAGGTCCCAAACGACGTAGAGACAGGAACATCCAATGAAGGTAACCGAAGTAAAGAACGTCCCGGTGCGAACCGACAGCGGAGGCGTTTCGCTCTTCGTCCGCATCGAGACCGATGCTGGAATCCACGGACTCGGCGAAGTCGGCACCGCAAGCATGGGTCGCGCAATAATGGAAGCCGTCGACCACCTCGCCGAGGTTGTCGTTGGATCTGACCCTTGGGAAACAGAACGCCTCTGGCAACTGATGTTTCGCGGCAACTTCTTCCCCGCCGACCGCGTGTACGGGTGCGCCATCAGCGCCATAGACATCGCCCTGTGGGACATTAAAGGCAAATCCGTCGATTTGCCCGTCTACAAACTTTTGGGCGGACCGGTCCGTGACAAGGTTGTTTGTTACCCACACACCCAAGGCGCGAGCACCGAAGAATTAGTCCAAAACTGCCTCGACCGCGTCGAAGAAGGTTGGAAATTCGTCCGGTGGGGTCAGCCTGAAACATCAGGCGTATTCGAAGCACCAGGTACATCGCGCCTCGAACCCGTCGAGTCCATGCGGCTAGCCGTCGATCAGATGTCGAAGGTCCGCGAAGCTGTCGGACCCGACATTCAGATCTGCCTCGACGCCCACACCCGCCTGGACACCGCACACATGGTCCAGATGGGCAAGGACCTTGAAGAATTCAAACCTTTCTTTATCGAAGACCCCATTCGATCCGAAAACCCCGGTTCGTACAGAAATCTCCGGCGACAACTAAACGTCCCCATCGCCGCAGGCGAGCAGTGGGTCTCGAAATGGTCGTTCAGGCAAGTCATCGAAGAAGAGCTCATCGACTATGCTCGCATGGACCTGTGCATCGTCGGAGGCATCACCGAAGCCGCCAAAATCACACATTGGGCCGAGACTCACTACATCGACATCGTGCCCCACAACCCCCTCGGGCCTGTGTCGGCCGCGGCCTGCGTCTCTCTCTGCATGGCATCCACAAACGTCGGCGTCCAAGAGATGCCACGCCAACCCGGAACCAACAACACGGACCTGTTTCCGGTCCAAATCGGGTGGGAAGACGGTTACGCGTTCTGCAACGATGCGCCCGGCCTAGGCATCGAAATGGACATGGACGTCGCCGAAGCCAACGCCGGCGACCCTCACGGCTGGCCACCCCAACTCCGCCGCAACGACGGCGCATTTACGAACTGGTAAACGGAGCCCCGCCCCTTTCGCATGGCGAAAGGGGCGGGAACGAGCGAAGCGATGTGAGCGGGGTATGCACGGAGGCGAGCCGGGGCGTACCGCCTGAAGAACCAAAACAAGAAAAAGCACACACCAAATGAAAGTCACACAAATACGATCATTCCCCGTCCGCGACGTCGACGGACGCCTCTACTTCATCGTTCGCGTCGACACCGACGCCGGCATCTACGGCCTCGGTGAAATTGGTGTTTCACGACTCGGGCGATCCATCGCAATGGCAATCGACCACCTCTCCGAAGTGGTCATCGGTTCCGCTCCTTGGGAGACCGAGCGTCTATGGCAGTTGATGTTCCGCGGCCTTTTCTTCCCCGCCGAACGTGTCTACGCCTGCGCCATCAGCGGCATCGACATGGCTCTATGGGACATCAAAGCCAAATCTGTCAACATGCCGTTATACAAGATCCTTGGCGGTCCCACCCGCGACAAAGTGGTCTGCTACCCACACTGCGGTGGTGACACCACGCAAGAGTTAGTGGACGACTGCCTGAAACACGTAGACGAAGGTTGGAAATTCGTACGCACGGGCCAACCCACGACCACTCCTTTGGTCGGCGAGTACGGAGGCCGCAAACCGGCTACTGCCGAACTCGATCCGATGAAGTCGATCAGCATGGCGGTCGAACAGTTCGGAGCGATCCGAGAAGCCGTCGGGCCAGATATCCAGATATCCACCGATGTCCACACTCGGCTCGACCCGACCTACTCCATCGCCCTCTGCCGGCAACTCGAAGAGTTCAAACCATTCTTCGTCGAAGACGCCGTCCGATCAGAAAATCCGGCATCCTACCGCAACGTTCGACGCCAGACCAGCGTACCGCTCGCCGCCGGTGAACACTGGTGGTCGAAGTGGCCGTTCCGGGAAGTCATCGAGGACGAGAGCGTCGACTATTTGCGCATAGACCTCTGCATCGTAGGAGGCATCACCGAAACCCTCAAGATCACCCACTGGGCCGAAACTCACTACATCGACATCGTCCCACACAACCCGCTTGGACCGGTTTCAGCCGCCGCATGCGTCTCCGTGTGCATGGCATCCACCAACGTCGGCGTCCAAGAAATGCCGCGCCGCCCCGGCACCTTCGCCACGGACCTCTTCCCACAGCAGATCGAATGGGAAGACGGCTACGCCTGGTGTCCCGACACTCCCGGAATGGGCGTGGATATGGACCTTGAAGTGGCCGAACAGCGGCTATCCGACCCTCGCGGGTGGTCTCCGCATCTGCGAAGGCCGGATGGGGCGTTTACGAATAACTGAGGAGCGAATTATCTGCCCAGTTTTTCGTTAAGAATTTTGCGCGCCCGTCGAAAACTGGGAAGTTGCTGCAATGTGTCGGGGTTGAGGCTACCCAACAACTCGAAGGAAATCGCACCTTTGGAGTAACGATTATTGGTCGCTCGCCTCAATGCCGTCAGGACGTCGTCGCGGTGCCAATCCTCTATTCCATTGGGATCTGGCAAACGATTCCCATTGAAATCCCGTGGAAATCGTTTTCGCAAAGCCTCATGATCAGCAGCAACCCAAGTCTCCATGCTGGTCACCATTAAAAGCACCTGATCGTCCGTTGCATATCTCGGTTTTCGCCACCTATCGCGCCTTCGCAAATGATCCCAAGTCCGCTCGACATCGGTTATCGGTGCCTCGCTGTCAATGAGCATCGCGACATAATCCACTCGCCCGGAATGCGCGTTGGCGACGGCAAATTCTTTGAACGCGTTCTCACGGCTACCGCACGCTCGTAACTTCGGCAACCGGCCGCTGAAACCGCAGTTGACCAACAATTTGCGAAACGCTTCACGACACTTTCGTCTAAGTGATTCCGTATCACCGCCACCCTCCAAAAATACTACCGCGCTCACCAGACAACGCCGCCGAGTCGACCGCTTGCCCACAGACTGCTGAGGGTCTCACTATCTAGCCACCGCGCGATTTGTGATGGATCCAACCGCTCGGCAGTGTAGCGCCCGTTTCGGTAGTCAAACGCCACGATAACCTCGGGCCGGTCAGTCATCGCATCCACTATTTCACTCGAATGTGTCGTTACTACAATCTGTGTACGACTAGACGCATCGACCAACATATCTGCAAGTTTGAACAGTAAATCTGGGTGCACTCCCAGATCTGGCTCCTCGATGGCGATGAATGGAGGGGGATCTGGATCGAGCAAAATCGCCATTAGGCACAGATAACGCAAAAAACTCAATGAAATCCGCGAGGTTGGCATTTCAAAGCCACATTCAACAAGACTCAATCCAACGGATTCGCGGTCAATTCGCAAAGTGATGTCAACCACGGGATCAACTAGATCGGACAACAGATCATGAAGTTTGCGACGCGTATCAGGGAACTGCATCAATCTGTTAAGACTTTCTTTGATATCCGGTTCTCCTCCCTGCAACGGATCCAATTTGCATGGCGCAGAAAATCCAATCATTGAACGGGCAATGTCGTTCAAATCTCGGTAAAAACGGACATTTTCATATCTCTTGTACAGGCTCTCAATCGCGGCAGCAGTAGACGGAGAGTTTCCTTTCGAATTGTCCGATTGGATGTGACGGCCGCCCTTGCGCCTTGGCTCTCGAGATCGAGATAAAGCAACCGATACGAAAGATTCCCCATCGTCCCGCAACACGTTTGGCAAGTCGCCATTCGTCGGGTCGATCGTCTTGATAGATTCTTCGAAAGTGAATGAACCATTTGTTTCTACGAATTCGACGCGGTGGGTAAAACCAAGCTCACTTCCAGGCTCCAAAACTTCTGCTTCCAACACTGCGCCGTATGCGCCGACTCCTCGCCAGATCCAATCACTCACGGTTCCCTGGTTATCGATAAAGTCACAGCGCAGGTCTGAAGACACGATCAAGAGATTGATCGCTCCCAACAAATTTGACTTCCCGGCCCCGTTCGGACCAATCAACACATTCAACGGTCCCAACTCCAAATCGATTCCATCCGGCCCGAACGAGAGCAGGTTTTGCGCCTTGATCCTCTGGAAGAGTGGAGGCTTGGGTTGGTCTTCGCCGTTGGTAGTCATCGCTAACCGCGAATTATCGCACAGTGAGTTTGGCGTTCTTCGCTACCCGATACTCATCCCGCCGTCGACGATTACGTGCGCGCCGGTCATGTACGAGGCGTCGTCTGACGCTAAGAATGCAACTACTGCTGCTATTTCCTTTGGCTCGCCCATGCGTTTCATTAGCGCGTCTTGGCCGAAGTCGATGTAGGATTGCTCGCGGTCTAGGCCTAGGGAGTCGATGTGCATGTCCGTTGCTCGCGTTTTGATGGAGCCGGGGCAGACGGCGTTGACCCGGATGTTGTCGGGCGCGAGGTCCATCGCCAGACACCGTGTTAGCTGGGCGACCGCGCCTTTGGATGAGTTGTATGGGACGAATTCGGGTTGGGCGATGAACGAGCTTACTGATGCGATGTTCACGACCGCGCCTCCACCTGCACTCCTGAATGTCGGCAACACTTCACGCACACAGTTGGCGTAGCCGATGACGTTTACTCCGAACACTCGTGCCCAATCGGCATCCGTGAGGTCCTCGACCTTGCCGAAGACGAATGCGGCGGCGTTGTTGACGAGGATATCGATGGTCCCGTACTCATCGAACGCGGAAGCGATCATCGAACGAACTGATTCTGAGTTCGAGGTATCGGTCTGAAAGAAGATCGCGGTTCCACTGTTTCCATTGATGTCGGCGGCTGTTCCCTCGCCGTTGTCAACTTCCAGCTCGGCGATTACAACGTTTGCGCCTTCGCTCGCGAACCGGTGACATATCGCCTCGCCGATGCCGGTCCCGCCTCCGGTTACGATCACTGTCTTGCCTTCGAATCTCCTCATAGCGCTGTGCCTTTCTGATGGTTGCCGCCGCTTGAACGTCTCGCGGCGAAACTCTGCTGATTGTCGATGCGTATAAGATTATGCGCAGATTCGCGCGGCTTGGGAACAGTTGAGAGCATAGGGAGTGCATAGATGGGGATAATCACCAGAGGCTTTTTCGGTAGGCGGCGTCCTGAAGAGGAAGATGAGACCGCGAAACGCGTCCCGCCCGGACAGTACCTCGAACGTGGCTTTCCCGTCCTTTCCGCAGGGCCCACTCCGAGAGTAGACACCGCGACTTGGACCTTCCGCATCGACTACAACGGTGAAGACCTCGGCGTTTGGAACTGGGACCAGATGATGGACCTTCCACAGACCGATATCCATACTGACATCCACTGCGTAACCAAGTGGAGCAAGCTCGACACTGACTGGCGGGGTGTCACGATCGACGACTTCCTTGCCGATGCGGGGATCACCGATCCGCCGGACTTTCTCATGGCCTACAGCGATGGCGGCTACACGACTAACCTGCCCACCGCTGACGTTATCGACAGCAAGGGGATGATCGCGCACACTTATGATGGCGCCCCACTCGAACCTTCCCATGGCGGTCCCGTCCGCATGATCGTGCCGCACCTTTACTTCTGGAAATCTGCCAAGTGGGTCCGCGGAATACGCTTCATGGACTCCGACGCCCCCGGTTTTTGGGAGGCGTACGGCTATCACATGTACGGCGACCCCTGGCGTGAGCAACGGTATCACTACGACTAGTCGGTGAGGGCGACCGCGAGGGATCGCGCCCCTACCCGCGTCTGCCCCGGGCATACCCCTGCGTTCGCTTCGCTCCGCGTCCCCTTTCGCGGAGCGAAAGGGGACGGTGGGTGGTGTGTTTGTGTTTCGCCAGGGTGGTTGGATGGTTTGGGTTGGGTGAACGATAATTGGTTGCATGGTTTTGAGTTATGACAATGCGGAGTGCAAGGCGGTGGCTGCGGAGCTTTTGCGGCGGCATGGGGAGTTGGAGGCGGAGGCGAATATCACGTCTCAGATTCGGGAGTTTCTGGTGCGGACGGGATTGGTGGAGTCGAGCGATATTCGGGAGGAGGTTGCGCCAGCGGAGGGTTCGGGTAACTCGGTTGATCTGGCGGCTTTGGATACGTTGATCGAGGTGAAGAAGAGGATCGGGAATGGGATCGTGCCTGATGTGGCGCATGTCGCGCAGCTGGACGGTTATTTGACGGCGGCGATGGATGCGAGCAAGGGTGTGCGGATCGGGATATTGACTGACGGGAAGCATTGGATTTTACGGTGGCCGAATGCGGTGATGATCAACACGTCTCTGCCCTACGCGTTCACGTTGACGGATGCGGACAAGTGGTACGGGCTGTACGAGTGGCTGAGGGACAATGCTCTGGTTGCGCGTAAAGACATCGAGCCTACGGCTGAGGAGATACGGGAGCAGTTCAGTACGCGCAATCCGTTGTACGAGCGTGAGATCGACACTTTGCGGGCGTTGTACGAGAAGTTTGCGGACTATGAGACGGTGGCGGTGAAGCGCCAGTTGTGGGAGGAATTGCTTCGGACGGCGCTGGGAGAGGTGGTGCAGGGGGGAAACAGTTCTAAACGATGTTTTGGGTGATTCGATCCGTGAAACAGCCGAATGTTCGCATTGCAGGTCGTTGATTGTCGAATACTGGGCGAATAACATAGGAAACACATACGTGGTATAACATATGTAACATGTAAGCCTCGGTAGATCAAGCTACCTGCGAATGGAAACCAACTTTTGACGATCCTGAAAGACATTCAGCTGCCGTTTGGTGCGGAACATGGCGAGCACTCGATCGGGCAAGATGCGTGTCCGACCGTAGCGAATTTGGACATAGGAGAGTTGTTCGCGGGTGCTGGAGGGATGGCGCTAGGCGCAAGCATGGCTGAGTACTCTGGTATCAGGTTCCGACATGTCTGGGCCACAGACAACAACAAGGATGCGTGTGAGACCTTCAAACACAACATAAAAATCGATAGAAAATCTGTTATCCGAAAAGATGTTGAAGACTTAGATTTCAATCGATTGGCACCGATTGATGGTCTCGTATTTGGGTTTCCGTGCAACGACTTCAGCGTGGTAGGCGAACACAAGGGCATTCGAGGTCGATTCGGGGGGCTCTATCGTTACGGTGTAGCGGCACTTCGGCACTTCAAACCGAAATTTTTCGTTGCTGAAAACGTCTCCGGATTAACGTCAGCTAACAAGAACGCGGATTTTGAACATATCCTATCCGAACTCAGGAATGCAAGGTACAGCGTGACACCACAGCTCTATAAGTTCGAAGAGTACGGAGTTCCACAAAAACGCCACCGCGTAATCATCGTCGGTTTCAGAGAAGATTTGGGGATCAAATTCAAGCATCCTGCTCCGACTTGCGATAGCCCAGTTAGCGTCTTCGACGCGCTCAATGGGATACCGGAGAACGCAACGAACAACGAGCGCACGACGCAGAACCCTCGTGTCGTAGAAAGACTGAAGCACATAAAACCCGGACAAAATGCGTTTACAGCCGATTTACCTCCTCATCTTAGGCTCAACATGAGAAGTGGCGCAATGATCAGCCAGATTTATAGGCGATTGGTGCCTGATCAACCGTCCTACACCATCACTGGTAGCGGTGGCGGTGGGACACATATGTACCACTGGAAAGAAAATCGAGCGCTAACCAATCGTGAACGTGCTAGGTTGCAAACCTTTCCGGATGGTTTCATGTTTTACGGGTCGAAAGAAAGCGTGCGCAAACAGATTGGTATGGCAGTTCCGCCTTTAGGAGTCAAGCCGATCTTCGAAGCAATTGCGGCGGCCGCATTGAAGACCGAATGAGCCAGGAAATCATCACGGACGACCTGTTTCGCTCGATTCTGATCGAACCTTATCAACGCGGCGGGAACCACTTGAAGGTTCTCACTGGATACGCTACTGCTGCCATGGCGAAACGACATTTGATCAAGGCAGACGAGATACTCGAATCGGACACAAGGAGGACAGCAAACCCTCTTGCGGTCGATGTGGTGTATGGCATGGCACATCGTGACGGGGTCCCATTGACCCAACACGATGAATTCGTCAACATGTCTACGCAAAGTTATGGCGGCCGATTTTCGTGCCATTACGTAGTCGAATGGCCATCCGTGCATGCGAAGACTTTCGTGTGGTTTCGCGATGGCGCACCGGTAGAGGCCTTTCTCGGTAGTGCAAACTACACGCAAACAGCACTCACTGGTCAACAGATTGAGGTTTTGACAAAGTGCGATCCAGACGAGGCCGCTACTTTATTTGAGGAACACCGATCACGATCGCTGGAATGCCAACACGCTGACGTGGATTCGTCCATCACTTTGTTCCAGCCTAGGGGCAATGTCCAAGCTGGTTTAGAAAGTCGCACGTTGTCCTTACTCGATAGCCGGACCGGTGAAACACCAGAACGTTCGGGAATCAATTGGGGTCAACGAGAAGGTAGAGATCCGAATCAAGCGTATTTGTCGGTTCCTCAGGAGATCGTTCGCTCAGGATTTTTCCCGCCTAGAACTGTTGAATTTACCATGAATCCGGATTTCGGACCCTCGATGTTGTGTGTTGCCGCTCAAGACGACGCCAAGGCAATACATTCAAGGCCGTCGAACGCAATTCTAGGCAAGTACCTTCGGGCGAGACTGGGACTGTTTAACGGTGAATACGTTACTAAGTCGCATCTCGACAACTACGGTCGAACGGATGTAACCATCTACAAAGAGGACGACGAAACGTATCACTTGGATTTCTCAGTTTCTGACTGATCGTGTAGCGATAACGGATGCGGGTCGTCAGGCGGAGACAGGTGTTGAGCGAGAGTTGGGGAATTTGAGGCAGCGGTATCCGCAGAGGTTGACGGTTACGATTGCGCGTCGGGAGATTAGGAAGTGGTTGCGGGAGTCGGCGGAGGGTAAGAGGGTGGAGGAGGTTGTGGGGGTTTTGTTGGCTTGACTTGCCTCGAAAAACACCATTAGATAAGGTGAACTGCGATATCAAGTATTGATGAATTACCGCTTGATATCCTTAGGATCCATTGCAAACAAGTTGAACCATTGAGGGTCTACATCTGGACGCTCGTATGAGGAACCATAACCCGGTGTTGTGTCAAAAAAATACGTTTCAATCGCTTTTTGACCGATTGAAGACAAAGAGTCCCAAAATTCCGAAGAAATCATGATAATCTCTGTTTCTTCCAATATTGTCATAGACAAAAGAGCGGATTGGGTCCATCTGTCATTTTCGTTCAGCGCAGCAACCATGATGCGAGCAATACGGTCTGCCCACGTCGGATATGCGATCACTGCGATTTGTCCATTTTCGTCGGGATATATAGTAACGATGATCGGTACAGGTTTCAACGATAATCCTTGTGCGGGTAAAAGAACCGAGTTACCAAGTTGTCGATGTTCATCTAATGTGGGCCTCCGCATGAAAACCGCGCTCGCTGCGACAGTCGATGTATTATCGACACGGATAGTTTCGAAGCGCCATGAATCGAATTCGCCGGTACGCAACATAGTCTCGAACTTATGCCTCAATGAGGCTATATTACGCTTATCGCGAATCGCTCCATCAAAATAGCCGTGAATATTTGAAAGTTTAACTCTGTCGTTAACAAATGTCGTGTACCTGTCAATGAAAATGCTTGCAAGAATCGATCTATAACATATAAGAGCCAAATTACGCTGATCTTCCCAATCGATTTTGAGATCGTCAACAGCACTGAACACATCGTTGTCATGTTTCGCGCAAGCGATGCGTCGTGTCATTAAGCGATTGTTAATATTGCGGCGTTCGAAAATCGAGAGTTCTCGTTCTTCAAAATCTCTTCGCATTATGTTATCGAGATGAGCTCGTTTTCTGGTGTCAATAATGGATGTGATCACGCGATTGGCTCCATCCGCGATCAGACGCAATCTCGATATTGGGATCACGTGGCCTTTGACGGCCGTTTCATTGCACTGTCCATTCGTATGGACCATACACTTGTGCGGCAAATTGAAATAGTCGGAAAACCATTCAATTGTTTCGCGATGGCGTCGTTCATATCCCACAAGTACCATAGGCGACCTCCCGAAAGTTTTGAGCGTGCTTGTAGTGACGATTGTAAATCGGAGTTTTCTGAGAGCGATGGAAGCATGTTGTCTTGTGATCTGAGAGTAGGTATTGGGGTGCCCTCCCGTCGCCGCCCCGTGCATCCCCCGCTCGCATCGCTACGCTTGCTCGCGCCCCCTTACGCTTTGCGAATGGGGTTTGGGATAGTATCGTTTAGGTAACGTCGTTAATGTCGGATGCGGTTAAAGTCGCAAGGTAGGACGAGATGGATTTCTTTTCACAGTGGTTAGGGCCGGTTTTGATAGTTCTGGGGTTGGTGGGGATTGTGGTTGGCATGATGGGGCTTGCGGGATTCTTCAGGATGTCTGAAAAGCGGGACTGATCTGGCTGGCGATTCGAGGGACGAGATTTTGATTCATAGAGTTGGTTCGACGTTTTGGGCGGTGATGCTGATGGTAGGGGTTGCGGTTGTTGGTCTGGGTTTATTGATATGGCTTGGCGACGTTCAGGGTGCAGGAGAGTTGAACAGTACGCATGCGCTGGTGCGTACGACTGCGGATTGGATGGTGAAGTTGTCGATAGGAGCGATCGTGGGTTTTTCGACTGGTCGTTTTGCGGCGAATGGTCGACGGGGAGGGTCGGAAGGGAAGTGAAAGGAGAGTCGGCGTGGGTTTCGTGATTGTTGGTTGGCGAAGATAGCGCCGTTTGGGGCGGGCATCCCCCGCTCGCATCGCTGCGCTTGCTCGCGCCCCCTTACGCTTTGCGAAAGGGGCGTGGGAAAAGAAAACCGGAGGCACTGGTTGTCGGTGCCTCCGGTGAAACTTTGGTCCGTGTTTGTTTTGGTAGTCTTCGACGGGCATCGGCCCGCCATCAGGACCGGCGACTAGTCGGCGTCAGATTGCTCTTCCCAATCTTCGGGACGTTCATCTTCTCCGCGGCTCTGCCAGTATGCATCGTTGTTGGGATTCATCTGGTTGGCGTGGTTGTCGTCGTTTCTTCCAGTCAAACTATCGGTCTCCTCTGGTTAGGTTCAAGTAGTTGATTGTGTAGCGGCCGTCGTAAATTGCCGCGAGATCAATTGTATTTTTTGGTGTTGATGGTGTTGGTGGTGTTGGTGGTGTTGTCTGATCCTGTGTTGGGCATGCCTCGGTTGTGGGGTTGGTGGCTGATGTCTGAGGGACGGGGTGTGGTGGATTTCGATCATCCTGCCCTTCCCGGCCTCCCGCATACCCCGCTCGCTTCGCTCGCGCCCCTTTCGTCGAACGAAAGGGGCAGGGCAGGTTTCAAACCTGCCCCTACCGGGTGTCGCCCGCTTACGCTGCGCGAAGGGCAGGGTGCGTTATGCGTCGTACAATGTTCGGTGGTGATGGTTGGTGAGATTGGGAGAGTAAGGATGATCGATTCCGAGAAGACAGTTGAGAATGCGATCTCTGGGCCGGTTTCGAAGGTCGGAGAATCGGATAATGGAGCGAGTTCTGAAGGATCTGAACCGGAGCGAGCGATGCCGGCGATAGTGGACCGGATCGCCGAGATCAGCGGGCGTGTGCCAATGTCAGCATGGAAGGCGGCACCAACCGATGGAGCGAAGAATCTAAAACACTATCTGTATGGTTGGCCTAAGGATTCTGACACGTGAGTGTCGTGTTCGCGGATTCCGGTTACTGGGTGGCATTGATTAATCCTTTAGACGGGCTGAGAGCCGTCGCCCGTCAGGTGTCTGGGGAGCTAGGTACAGTTCAGATCGTCACCAGTGAAATGGTGCTGATCGAGGTTCTAAATCATTTCTCTCGTTTGGGGCCGCATCTTCGCGGCGCCGCTGTGGAAGTCATGGGCGAGATGGCAGATGATCCGAACGTTGAGGTAGTAGAGTTAACCAGCGCATTTTTCCACTCGGCTATGGAGCGTTACGCTTCCAGGCCCGACCAACGCTGGAGCTTGGTGGACTGTTCGAGTTTTGTGTTGATGGAGGAGCGGAGTATTCGGGATGCGTTGGCGCATGATGTTGATTTTGTGCAGGCGGGGTTCAACGCGCTGTTGCGGACGGGTTGATGCAGTCGAGGAAGTTCTGCCCT
Organism: Dehalococcoidia bacterium; assembly: GCA_965203505.1. Classification (GTDB taxonomy): domain Bacteria; phylum Chloroflexota; class Dehalococcoidia; order Lucifugimonadales; family Lucifugimonadaceae; genus Bin127. The sequence continues at coordinate 1,260,721 of OZ241880.1, read as the reverse complement.
ATTTCACTCTCCCCCTAGCCTTCTTGAAGGGGGGGTGAGGAGCAATGGTGCGGTCTTTGGTAGGTAGAGGCAGGTTTGAAACCTGCCCCTATAGGGCATCGCCCCCTTGGTCCTTCTGCCACGTCGTAGCCTTAGTTACTTTGCGCGGGGCATTTTCCCTGCTCCGCGTCCCCGGGCATACCCCTGCGTTCTTGTGTCGGTCTCTTGGGATCCGCGTCCCCTTTCGCGCTGCGAAAGGGGACGGTGCCCCGCCTCTTTGGAACCCGGTTTTGGCCGGGATAACAGTGTGCTAGCTGGGATGACGTAAGGTGTGACGGGATGACAGGGAATTTGCAAATGTCCCGGATGCGTGAAGTTGATCAAAGTGCCGCCTGAATTGCGGCGTTGTCCGGTGCATCTAAAGTTTTTCGAGCTTGCCGTTCGCCTTGGCTTCCAACGCCTCTGCAGCCAAAAAGTCGAGCGCACCCGCGTCTGAGTCGGCTTCTATCTGTTCGTCCCATTCTTCCCACCGACGTTCAGTCTCGAGTTTGCCAAACCACTCCTTGAGTTGGGCGTACTCAGTCTTGCGCAGGGCTAAGATGGCTTCCTGCATTTCGGTAACCGTAGTCATCATTGGCTCTTTGCGCGACTATAACATCGGCTTTGGGTCCGTCAGAACGTCAACGCGACCTTGACTACTCCATCGCCGCGGGATTCTGATAGCTCGAACGCTTCCGTGACTTGCTCGATGGGCATTAGGTGTGTGACGATGGGTGCCATGTCGATTTCGCCTTCGACGATCCATGAGAGGGCGCGGCGGAATGTTTTCAAGCCTGGTTCTTCTTGTGCTCCGAGAATTGAGTAGGCGTTGGCGCGCTTTTTGAACATCTCGGTGTAGTCGAATGGTTGTGGATCGTTGCTGTCGGGGAGGCCGAAGAGGACGCACATGCCTTCGTCGGCGACTATGTGGAAGGCGTTGCTGAGGGTGGGGGTCGATCCCACCGCCTCGATGACGATGTCTGCGCCTTTGCCGTCGGTCAGGTCGTAGACCGCGTCTTTGGCCGCGTCGCCGATCACGTCGACAGTCTCGTCGGCGCCGTATCGTTTGGAGAGCGCTCGACGACTGTCGACCGGCTCGATGGCGATGATCCGTGACGCGCCGCGTCGTCTCAGTACGAAGTCCCAGAACAGTCCCGCGCTGCCCTGCCCGAGCACCGCGCATGTCTTTCCGTCAAGTGACGCCGGTAGACGCTGCGTGGCGAATATCACCGTACCCAGCTGTTGGGTCATCAACACATGCTCGATCGGTGCACCGGCTGGCATCTTCAGCATGTGGGCGGCGTCGACCGCTTGGTACTCGGCAAAACATTTGGCGTACCAGATGTGAGGAACCGTCAGCACCAAGTCGCCCGGTTCTAGGATGTCGATTCCTTCGCCGTCCGGGTAGCGTTTCGGGGGTTCTTCAACGATTCCGACGCCTTCGTGGCCGGGATGCCCTGGAGGTGCGGGATACTCCGGCATCTGCCAGCCCTTGCACACCATGTGTAGATCTGAGCCGCACAACGACGCCATCTCGGTCGCCACTAATGCGTCGGTCTCGAGCGGTTCGGGATCGGGCGCGTCGGCGACATATCGGATGTCGTCGACGCCGAACGATTGGGCTGCTCTCATTGGTTGTTCCTTTTGGACCGCTACTAAAGGGGATGCCGCGAGCGCTACGAGACGGAGGGGTCATACACACCCATTCGACTCTAAACCCCCTTTAATTCCCCCTTGGACATCAAGGGGGAGGGTATTGATTAGTTTCGCCCTTGGACAAAGGGGGAGGGTATCGATCAGTTATATTCCGCCAACTCGTCGCCGTGGGCATCCCATATCTCTTCGAACATTTCGCGAATCTGGTCCAGCGAGAGTATGGCAGCGGTCAACGGATCAAGCGCGATGGCGTGGAATGCCGCCTCGCGAGATCGATCCAACACTGCGATCACGCCCATCTCTTGCACTGCTATGTTCGCTCGCGATAGCGAAGCGCACTGAGGCGGAAGCTCGCCAACCGGCATCGGATGGAAACCCAACTCGTCGATCAGGATCGGTACCTCCACACACGATCCAAACGGCAGGTTGTCAACCAACCCATCGTTCGGCACATTCCCATTGATGACGATCTTGTCGCCCGTCTCCATCGCCTCCATGATCCGGCATGCATACTCGTCCGAGCGCTCAGGTGAGATTGGTTCATCCGAATACGCGTCACGTTCAAGCTGTGTCATGTGGTCATCGACCCGTTTGACGCGGCGTTGCAGATCTTGCCGTATCTCGTCCAACCGGAACTGATCCATCACCGTCTCGTCGGTTCGGAAGTAAGGAACGTACTCCGACATGTGCCGGGTCGATTCGGTCACGAAATAACCGAAATGTTTCATCACCTCGAAGCGGACAGTGTCGAGAGCAAAAATTTCAGGATTGTTCATCGCCTCACGCAACGCCGGATACGCATCCTCCCCGTTCCGCTCGAATCGCATGAACCAAGCGAGGTGGTTAATCCCTGCGACCCAAGCTGATACTTCGTCTTGCGGCGCACCGATGTAGTCAGCGAGATCTTGGGTCGTCCGCTGGACGCTGTGGCAAAGCCCGATGGTGGGGACGTCAGCCTCGGACGTAATGCCCCAACACGCCATTGCCATCGGATTCGTGTAATTCAACAGCGTCGCGTTTGGAGCCACATCATCGATATCCTGTGCCATATCGATTAGCACTGGAACCGTCCTTAATGCCTTGAACACACCACCCGGCCCAACAGTATCGCCGACTGCTTGATCGATCCCGTACCTTCTCGGAATGTCAATATCCCGCTCGGTCGTGTCCCCTACCCGAATCGTAGTCAAAACATAGTCAGAACCCGCGAGCGATTCGCGACGATTTGTCGTGGTCTCTATCGTTGCGTCCGATCCCACCTCGGCGAACAGTTTGGAGGCAAAATCGCCGATTAACCGCAATCGCCCCTCATCGATATCCATCAACGAGATGTGCGAATCTTTAAGCGACGGGGTGCAGGCGACATCCTGCAAAAGGCGACGGGCGAAGACGACGCTCCCGGCTCCAATCAGAGATATTTTGGGCGGCATTGTACGTTGGTCTATTCAATCTCGGACGCGGCTATCCCAGCGTCGAAGCAATAGTAACGTATGGCGCCTAAAGCTGACCGAACGGCGTTATCTCAATTAAGCCGTCATCCTCGACCATCATGCGCAGTTGGCTACCGCGGAGCATCTCCATCCCCAACAACTGGGGACCATCGAGTTGCACGATTTCTATGGATCGCGGTTGCCCCTGCCAATCTATTCGACGCGAAAGGCTGGGCACAATAGGCTGCTACCATCGGCCAGAAGCATCCGGATCGAGCTTGTCTCCTTTAATCCGAGATCGTTGATGACACTGCTCCGCAAGGTCAAATAGCCATCAAAACCCGTGTCAAGGATTACTTGCACCCGTGCCGGCACCCCGTTGTCCCCAAACAGATGGACGATGCAGGTTCCTTTCAATCGTTGTCCGAATGTGTGAACCCGCCCTTGTTCAGTCATCATGCGCTGGCGGACCCGGGAAGCCAACCAATCGAGTACACCGGCATTCCGCCATGTCGCATCACATAGACATCTGCGTCATCTACCCTTGCATGTAACGCATCGGTGACCGCCATCGACGACTCACCGATCTCGTACTCTCCTGTATTCGTGTCGATCGCCAAGAACATTCCCAGCTGATCGTCGTTCAGCTGATCCTTAATGACGGCGTCGTAAATCGCCTCACCACGCTCTACCGATCGCTTTATTTCGCTTTGGGGTCTAACCATCTGCAATTCTCTCGAAGTTCATCTGCGTTACATCGGCCTAGTGGAAAACCACCATCTTCAACTCGGTCATCTCGTCGATGGCGTACGGGGGTCCTTCCTTGCCGAAACCGCTGTCCTTCAATCCGCCGTACGGCATCATGTCGGCGCGGAACTGCGTGCCTGAGTTGATGTTGAGGTTGCCGGCTTCGGCTTCTAAAGCGAAGCGCATCGCATGGTCGACGTCCTGAGTGAAGATCGCCGCCGCCAATCCGAAGTTGGTGTCGTTCGCCAAGTTGATCGCCTCATCAATGTCGGCAGCCGGTGTCACAGCAACGGTCGGTCCGAACACCTCTTCCCTAGACACTCGCATGTCCGGGTCGACATCCGCAAGGATCGTCGGCGTCATAATCGCACCGTCACGCGTGCCGCCGGACACGACTCTGGCCCCACCGTCGACCGCTTCGTGCACCCAACTCTCCACTCTTGCCGCGTCCGCTTCTCGGACTAGTGGGCCCATGTTCGTAGCATCTTGCATCGGATCACCGTAAGAAAGAGCCTCCACCTGTGGCTTCAGCGCATCGATGTAGTCCGTGTATGCAGACTCTTGGACGATGACGCGCTGCGTCGAGATGCAGACTTGGCCCGCGTTCGCGTAACCGCTCTGCGCCGTTGCCGCCGCAACCTTGTCCATATCGGCGTCTGGCATCACGATTAGCGGGGAGTTCGAACCCAGCTCCATCGTCACCTTCTTCAGTCCAGCCATCTTGGTGATGCGCTCGCCGATCTCGCGCGAGCCGGTGAAGGTTACTTTTCGAACGTTCGGTTGCGAAACTAGCGCATCGCCGATCGTTCGTCCTGATCCCGTGATGCACTGCAACGCCATGTCGGGCACACCAGCTTCAAGAAGAATCTCCGTCAGCTTCAGCGCTGAAAGCGGCGTATCCGACGCGGGTTTAATGATCACGGCGTTGCCCGCTGCAATTGCTGGTCCAACTTTGTGAGCGACCAAGTTCAGCGGGAAGTTGAAAGGTGCGATGGCGGCGACGATGCCCACGGGCACTCGAACAGTGAACCCAAACTTCCCGGCATTTCCGGGAGAAGCATCCAACGGAATCGTCTCACCCCTAAGCCGCTTGGCTTCTTCCGCAGACCATGTCATCGTCTGAATCGCACGGTCGACTTCCAATCGGCCCTCGGAAATGACCTTGCCTTCTTCCCGCGTGATGGTCTGTCCCAGATCTTCCTTCCTAGACTCCATGATCCCGACCGCGCGCATCAGGATCTCGTAACGATCCATCCCGGTCAGCCTCGCCATCTGATCGCGTCCGTCTTCCGCGGCTCTCGCCGAAAGTACCACATCTTCTACCGATGCACTCGGTACCGTGTCGAACGGTTCACCTGAAAACGGATCGATGACGTCCATTCGGGCGTCGCGGTCAACCCAATCACCTGCTAAGTACATCTTCATTTGGAGCCCCTGTTGGTTTGAATTCGGCCAGCGTAGTTATTGCGCGTAGGTTAACACTCGCGGGCCGATTCTCGAAATCGCGTCGCTCGTTTGAGATAAACTTCGCTCAGCACTTCTTCAGTCCCCGATCAAACGCACGCACACGGGAGTTAATGCAAATGTCCGGGTCATTTGAAAGCTACTCAGATGAGTTCAGTCGCATACTGGGCGATTCGCCGGAATTGACGTTGCTGACCGGCGAGCTCGTATTTGCCGAAGGCGTCTGTTGGCTGCCCTCCAGAAACTACGTCATCGTCAGCGACTTTCCGAACAACCGCATCATGAAGTGGGACGAATCCTCTGGCATGGGGATTTTCCGACAACCTTCAGACTGTGCGAACGGAAATACCGTCGATCTCGAAGGCCGAGTTCTCTCTTGCCTAACGCGCGGTCGCACGGTCGTTCGACTCGAGCACGACGGCTCTCTAGTGCCGGTAGCGGAAAGCTACATGGGCGGAAAACTGACCTCGCCTAACGATGTAGTCGTCAAGTCAGACGGCTCTATCTGGTTCACAGATCCCGATTACGGCTTCCTCCACCCGGAATTCGGGCACGGCGACAAACCTGAGCAGGACCGAAACCGCGTCTACCGCGTTGATGGTGACACAATGACCATCTCCGTGGTGTCTGAGGACTTCGACAAACCGAACGGCATCGCGTTTTCGCCCGACGAAACGGTTCTATACATCGGTGACACCGGCCGCACTCACGGCGAATTCCGACACCACCGAGTCATGCGTTTCGACGTCACCCCCGGAGGTGAAATGCTCGTCAATCCGGCTGTATTCGCGGACATCGAACCCGGCGTACCCGACGGCTTCAGATGCGACACCGACGGCAACCTCTACGTCTCCGCCGGCGACGGGGTCCAAGTGTTCAACCCCGACGGCGACATGATCGGCAAGATAATCACACCAGAAGTCGCCGCCAACTGCGCCTTCGGCATGTCCGACGGCCAGCGCCTATTCATCGGAGCCACATCCTCCCTCTGGTCCATAGACCTAAACGCGCAAGGGGCGTAACTACATCCAAGGGGTTCCCCCGCTGCGCGGGGGAAATGTCCGAAGGACAAAGGGGGCGCGTCCATGACACCCCATTCCTTAGATCAGCGCGAGTAAAGCCGAACCAAGTTGACCCACATCAAAGCCATCGTCTTCGACTTCGACGGGCTCATCCTCGATACCGAGACGACCGATTACGAGTCTTGGCGAGCCATGTATCGCGCCCACGGCGTCGAACTTCCTCTATCGAAGTGGTTGCCGATCATCGGCGACTCAACCCAAGACTTCACCATCGAACAATACCTTGTCGAGTTGACCGGCGAAGAGATCGATCGAGCCGAACTGCGCAATCGCCAACGAGCCCTCCACCTCGAAATGCTCGAAGACGCCGTGGCAATGCCGGGAGTCGAAGACTACATCCACGACGCGAAACGATTCGGTATCCGAATAGGCATCGCATCCGGTTCAAGCCGGTCTTGGGTAGTAGACCGGCTAGCTCGCCTCGGTCTAGCTCATCACTTCGAGACCGTCGTTTGCCGAGACGACGTGGGACGAGCCAAACCCGACCCGGCCGCTTACATCACGGCTGTCGAGAACCTAGGAACCAGTCCCGATCAAGCATTAGCGCTCGAAGATTCACCACCCGGCGTCAAAGCCGCCAAAAAAGCCGGACTGTATTGCGTCGCAGTCCCTGGACAGATGACGAAAAACCATTCATTTCACGAGGCCGACATGCGGTTGGAATCCCTCGCCGAAATACCCTTGAAGGAACTATTGGAAACCGTCTCGACCCTCTAATCACTGTGGATTAAGCTAAAGGTGGTCAACATCACAACCCACATTTATCCCTAGAAACGACATGTCTCAAGCACCCAACAAAACCTGGCAAAACCGCAACCGTTTCCGTGCCGACGAAGATCTGCGTTCCGGAGCCGTGATCATCCACCCCAGCTTCCGCGACCTGATCGGCGGCGACGATGTCGAGGTCCAAAAACACTACACCGGGACCGAGTGGGCAGAGGGTCCGGCATACGTCCCTGCTCGCGACGGCAACGACGGATTCGTAGTCTTCTCCGATGTCCCTAACAACCGGATGCTCAAGTACGATCCCGCCACTGGCGAAACCACCACTTTCCGGGAACCCAGCCACCACAGCAACGGCAACTCTGTAGACAACGAAGGCAGGCTAGTCACCTGCGAACATTCGAGGCACGCCATCAGCCGACTCGAGCATGACGGCACCCACCACGTCTTAGTAGACAGCTTCGAAGGCAAGAAACTCAACTCGCCCAACGACCTAGTGGTCAAATCCGACGGATCGATCTGGTTCACCGATCCGCCCTATGGCATCCTCAGCGGTCGCGAAGGCAACGCCCGCGAATCCGAACTCGACGGCAACTACGTCTATCGACTCGAACCCGACACTGGCAACATCTCAGTCGTTGTGACCGAACTAGACCGCCCGAACGGCCTAGCATTCTCCCCCGACGAGTCGGTCCTCTACGTTGCCGACAGCGGCGAACCACGCAACGTCGCAGCATTCGATGTCAACGCAGACGGCGAATCTCTCACCAACTTCCGCATCTTCGCAGTCGTCCGACCGGGAATCGCGGACGGCTTCCGTTGCGATGTCCAAGGCAACGTTTGGACCAGCGCCCACGATGGCATCCACTGCTTAACCCCCGAAGGCGAACTCATCGGCAAAATCCTCATCCCCGAACAACGAACCGCCAACTGCACCTTCGGCGACGAAGACCGCAAAACCCTCTACATCTGCGGAGATGTGTCGCTTTACTCCGTTCGATTGAACGTTGAAGGTGCGTAGGCGATCAATAACGTACGCAAAATTACCCATCTATTTCGATCAACAAACGGCAATGATCGGACGAACCCCATTGGTCTGGCGAATTTAACGCGCGCGTGTTGATCGTCTCGTGAAAACCGCGCGAAGCGAAAACGTGATCCAACTGTAGTTGCGCTGTTTGGGCAGTCATCCGAGGACTTTTGTAGGTGGGCACGTTTTTGGTGTCCTCTGGAAGATGATCCGGTGTCGGTTTGGCCTTGCGTCCGTTTGGGTATTGGGGTCCGAGGTATTCGAAACCCAACACGTCGAAACGATCCCATACCACGCGGGCGCGGCGCCCATACCAACTGATGCCTTCCTCTTTCACTCCGTGATCCAGATTGATGTCGCCTGCCGTCAAGACTCGATGTGTAGACGGGTCTTCGTGTCCGACGAACAGTGAGATATCGGAGATGATCCGGTGAATCGATGTGTCTGGCATCTCCAAGACTGTTTTCTTACCTGCCGGTGGATGGGAACCCATCCAACGCCCGTACATCGAGACGGCGATGAACGGCTCGGCCTCACAATCAACCGGAGTGATTTTGGCGGCTGCAATCGTACCTATCCCACTTGTCGGGATCGTGTCCGGCGGAGCCCCAGCGACAGGCGGGATCTGTTTGAACCAATCAACGTTGACACGATCGGAAAGCTTCACAACTCGGCACCAACGATCAAACAGGTTCGGCCAGTATTGTCGATAATCGCTCGAATACACAACGTGAGAATCGTAGACTTCTGGTTCTCCCATATCGACCTTGTCGCGGATATCAGGTGGTGGATCGCCCGCTTCTTGCAACAACGCGACATCAACATCCATATCGAGCAGTTCGCGCCAAGGTTGTCTTCGTTTGGCAATGTTCCAGCTCACTAACTTGATCATTTCTTCCTCAGTACTTGGTCGGGCGCAAAAGGATTGAGTCTACTCAGGGTCGCAGAAAACGATACCATGCACCGCGTCGGGAAATTCCTGTTGGGTCATCCGCTTGCGTCAATTGATTGTCGAACACGTTTTCTGAAGCCCACACCCTTAATAGAATCACGTAGGTTGCCGATTTCGTAATTCGGCGCGCCCAATCCGCCAACCCCCCCCCGCACCCACCTTGTCAAACGCCCAAACCCTCTCCGAATCCGCCATCAACAGCGATGTCGCTTGGCGCTCCATAAACGCTATCCGCTTCCTATCCATCGATGCCGTCGAACAGGCCAACAGCGGCCACCCGGGCGCTCCGATGGGCTTGGCACCTACCGCCTACGCGCTCTGGCACCACGTCCTCCGACATGCCCCCGGCACTCCCGCGTGGGCCAACCGAGACCGCGTCGTCCTATCCGCCGGACACGCATCGATGCTCCTATACTCGATGCTCCACCTCACTGGCTATGATCTCCCACTCGACGAGATCAAGGACTTTCGACAGTGGGAAAGCAAGACGCCCGGGCATCCCGAATTCGGCCTCACCGCCGGCGTTGAAGCAACCACCGGTCCACTAGGCCAGGGCCTCGGAAACGCCGTCGGATTCGCGCTCGCCGAGAAGATCCTCGCAAACACCTACAACCGCCCTGGTCACGAAATCGTCAACCATCGTACCTTCGCCATCTGCTCCGACGGCGACATGATGGAAGGCGTCGCCTCCGAAGCCGCATCTCTCGCCGGAACACTCCAACTCGGAAAACTCGTCGTCATATACGACGATAACCAGATATCTATTGAAGGCGACACCGACAAAGCCTTCCGAGAAGACGTCTCGAAGCGCTACGAAGCATACGGGTTCCACGTCGTCGATCCTGTCGACGGCAACGATCTCGCCGGAATCGTCAATGCCCTCAACGCCGCCGATGAAGAGCCCGACAAACCCACGCTCGTCACCGTCAGATCAGTCATCGGTTTCGGCAGCCCCAACTTAGCTGGCACGGGCGCTGTCCACGGCAAAGCCATGGGCGGCGACGAAGTCGCACTCACCCGCGCCCAACTCGGTTGGGAATACAGACCATTCGACGTCCCTTCTGACGTCAACGACCACATGCGGTCCGCCATCGAGCGCGGCGAAAACCTCTCTAGCGAGTGGCATGCCCAGTTCGACGCCTACAAAGAGGACCACCCCGAACTAGCCGAGCAGTTCTTGGCTGAAATTCTCAGCGTCCTGCCCGAAGGATGGGACGATGCCCTGAATCGTCTAGTCGGTTCCCACGACTCACCGATCGCGACCCGCGCTGTTTCCGGCGAGGCGCTCCATGCCATCACCCCCACACTCCCGCGCCTCATCGGAGGTTCAGCAGACCTAGCCGAATCCAACAACACCGAAGTCGACGGACGCGGCTCCTTCTCCCCCGAAATGCCCGGCGGTCGAAACCTACACTTCGGCGTCCGAGAACATGGCATGGGTGCCATCTCCAACGGGATGGCGCTGCACGGAGGCGTAATCCCATACGCCGCTACCTTCCTAATCTTCTCCGACTACCTCCGACCCGCCATCCGCGTCGGGGCGCTCTCGCACGCGCCCTGCGTCTGGATTTTCACTCACGACTCCATCGGTCTAGGTGAAGACGGACCCACGCACCAACCCATCTCCCAGCTGATGGGCCTGCGAATGATACCTAACCTCACCGTCATCCGTCCCGCCGATGCCGACGAGACCTTCGAGGCGTGGCGCATCGCCATCGAAAACCGCAACGGCCCGACCGCGCTCATCCTCACTCGCCAAAACCTGCCACAACTCTCCGCCATCGGCAGTCAAAGCATGGCCCGCGGATACGTCCAACGCGGTGCGTACGTCATTGCTGACACCGCTGACGAACCTGAAGTGATAATCATCGGCACCGGCTCCGAGACTCAACTCGCTCTCGGTGCCGCCCTGCAACTTCAAGAAGAAGGCATCGCCGCACGAGCCGTCTCCATGCCCTCATGGGAACTCTTCCAATCCCAACCCGACGACTATCGGGAATCCGTCCTGCCTCGGAAAGTCCGAGCCCGCGTCTCTGTTGAAGCTGGCACCACCATCGGCTGGGAACGTTACACCGGATTCGACGGCGCAACCGTCGGCATCGACCGCTACGGAGCCTCCGCCCCTGGCGACATCGTCATGGCAAACCTAGGTTTCACCGTCGAAAACGTGGCTAACGCCGCTCGCGCGCTGCTATAGCTCTGTAGCAACGAACAGGCCTCCGTCTCGTTCGCGAAGCGGCGCGGTACTGCGGCGACGGCAGGCGCCCCCTGCAGTTGGTCGTGCGTCACTCGTGGCAAATCGTCCCCAGCCCGAATCGCTCACGCGAAGGACATCAATTAATATTTGGGGTTGCAAGTGTTAATTGTTTTCTTCATTCCATGAAACGCGAAAACACAGGTTCATACGTCACGATCTCAACTGAAGGCGAGCGCGCCGAAGCGTTTGTGCCGAACTCTTTGCCACCGGAACCACCGTTGGCCTGGGACGGCAAACTGGCCTGTTTGCTGTCCGAAGCATCATGGGCCCTCGGCCGGTTAGAAGGTAGCACACGAGACATACCGAACAAACAGTTGTTCGTTGATGCGTACGTTCGGAAAGAAGCGATTTTGTCGTCGCAGATCGACGGTACGCTTTCTTCTTTATCGGATTTATATCGCTACGAGTTGGACAACAAGTTGATGAACGAACCCGACATCGTCGAGGTTTCGAACTACGTGAAAGCGATGGAGCATGGCATCCGCCGATTGAGGGGTGGATCCCTGCTCAATGATCGTTTGATCCGTGAGGTTCACCGAGTTTTGATGCTCCAAGGCGTCGGTGAACAAAAGCTCGGCGAGTTCCGGCGTTCCCAAGTCTGGCTCGGCGGTACGCGCCCTGGCAATGCCCAGTTCGTGCCGCCGCACACACACGTTGCGGATTGCATGGGTGATTTGGAGATGTTTTTGCACGCCGACGACGATGGGATCCCTCCGTTGGTGCGCGCTGCACTCTCCCATGTGCAGTTCGAGACAATCCACCCATTCCTCGACGGCAACGGACGTGTAGGACGCTTGTTGATCACATTTCTGCTGATAAACGCCGGGGTGTTGAGCGAACCGGTCCTATATCTGAGCCTGTACCTTAAGACGCATCGCCACCGGTACTACGAGTTGCTAGATGAATCTGGACGTCAAACCGGCGACTGGGAGGCGTGGCTGATCTTTTTCTTGGAAGGAGTGGTCGAGACGGCCGACAACGCCTATCAAACAACTGATCGGTTGGGGCGGATGTTCGACGAGGACCGAGCCATGATCGAAGTTGCTGGGCGTCGTTCCGTTTCGGGATTGAAGGTTTTCAGCGAACTGATGAAACGTCCGGAGCTATCAGTGTCGCAGGCCGCAACTGCGACTGAGCTTTCATTTCCTGCTGCTTCGTCGGCCCTTGAGTTGCTGGGCGAACTTGACATCGTGCGCGAAGTGACCGGTAAATCGACTCGCCGCGTGTTCCGTTACGCTCGGTACTTGGAGATCTTGGAAGAAGGCGCAGAAGCTCTTGGCTAACCATCCCTGCGATGATTCAAGAAAGTTGAAGCTTTCCCATCGAGATTAAACTTTACGACATTAATTTTTAATCTTTCGCGTCGGCGTTAAACGTTGGTTGAATCAAGATCCTGAAAATGAAGGTTTCTCGTACGTCCGAAACCGCAAAAGAAAGGTGAAAGGACCTCGGCATGACATCGTCGCCGTGATTCAAGAAAGTTGAAGCATCTCCATGGCATTTAAGTTTTGAGGCATCAAGTCTTAATTGCGATCACCGGCATTAAACGTTCGTTGAATCGAGATTCCGAACATTAATATTTCACGTGCCAAATCTTATCGGCACCGCGTACCGGCCCCAAGAACCTTTCTGACCGCAGGAACACACGCATATCGCTGGGGTACTCATTCATCCCCGAAACACCCGGTAGTATCATTACCGCGTAGTTGGAACTACCCCAAATGTGCCTTGACGCAACCCGAGGTGTGGACTACCTATGCGAGTAGCAGTTGGCGCTGATCACGCCGGATTAAGCCTGCGAGAAGTCGTTATCTCTACCATCGAGGCCGCTGGTCACGAAGCCATCTACCTCGGTGCTCACGATTACGACGCCGATGACGACTATCCCGACTGCACCGCGCCTGTAGCCGCATCAGTCCAATCAGGCGATACAGACCGTGGGATCATGCTATGTGGCAGCGGCATCGGTGCTGCGATAACCGCCAACAAGTTCCGCGGCGTCCGAGCGTCCGTGTGCCATGACATCTACTCCGCAGCTCAAGGAGTAGAACATGATGACATGAACGTGCTTTGCATCGGTGGACGCATCATCGGAGACGCTATCGCCACCGAACTTGTGAACGCGTTCCTTTCCGCAAGCATGGGCGATGAAATCCGCTACCACCGACGACTCCGAAAACTCAACGACATCGAAGCCGCAAATTTCGGGTCCAGCTGACAAATATTCGACGAGGCGAACCATGTGTCATCACGAACACAACAACATCACCAAAGCCGCTGAACTCGGCCAGGCGATCTGGTTGGACCAGATCAGTCGTGACATGATCTACGGCGGAGAGATCCAAGAGCTAGTCGATCACGGTCTGCGCGGCATCACGACCAATCCGACCATATTCGACGGAGCTATCGAAGCCAGCGATGTCTACGACGATCGACTCGCCGAACACGCCAAAGACGGCAGTTCGCCCGAGGTCATATTCGAGCGCATCGCCGTCGAAGACGTCCGTGACGCAGCCGATATTCTCAGGCCGACCTACGAAGCCCTCAACTACCGAGACGGTTTCGTTTCGATCGAGGTCAACCCGCACTTCGCACACGACACAGACGCCACAATCGCAGAAGCAAGGCGACTCTGGGCTGCCGTCGACCGTCCCAACATCATGATCAAGGTTCCCGGTACGCCTGAAGGCGCACCCGCAATCACAACCCTGATCTCGGAGGGCATCAACGTAAACGTCACCCTATTGTTCTCGTTGGATGCTTACAAAACAGCCGCCAACGCCTATCTGGACGGCATCACCAAATACGCCAACGCTGGTAACGGATCACCGGCGCGTATCGCATCTGTCGCATCGTTCTTTGTCAGCCGCGTCGACACGCTAGCAGATGAACTCTTGCCTGATGGAAGCGATTTGATGGGCAAGATAGGTATCGCCAATGCCAAATTGGCTTACCGCGAGTTCCAGAAGATATTCGCTAGCGACCTCAACGACAACACCCGCTTCTTCTCACTAAACACCATTGGCGCGCAACACCAGCGACCGCTCTGGGCATCCACCAGCGTCAAGAATCCCGAGTACCCGCCGACACTCTACTTCGACGAACTCCTCGGAGCGGACACGGTCAACACCTTGCCGCTTCCAACCGTCAACGACGTTTTGGAAACCGGAACCATAGCAGAAACTCTCACCGCCGATGTCGACGAAGCAGAAGCACAACTCGCCCAACTCGAAGCCGAGGGAGTGTCATACCAAGCTGTAACTGACCAGCTGCTTGTTGAAGGCGTCCAGAAATTCGCCGATTCGTGGGACGCGCTGATGGCTAGGATCGACGCCAAAGTATCCGCCCTCGCAACCGCCTAACACCGCCGCGAACGGAGTGCCGTTTGGACACGGCCGCCAATACCAAAAGCAAGTCGCAACCCGTCATCGCAGACCTCGTGCGACGCATCTGGGCACGCGACTACTCGCTATGGCCCGAACCCTCCCCCGGCGGAGGCGGAGATTGGATGGGATGGCTCAACCTACCGACCGGGTTTCATCCGCTCACGAAACCCTTACAAAACCATCGTCATTCCGGCGAAAACCGGCGCTTCAGCGGACGGAACGACCATCCAGAGGGGCAGCGGGAGGCAGGGTTTCCCTCGCTCGCGGGGGAAATGTCCGAAGGACAAAGGGGGCCCATACGCGTTGATCTCGGACTCCCCAACATCACTTCCCTCAACATACTCGGCATGGGCGGCAGCAGTCTGACGCCCGAAGTCCTCAGCCATCTATTCCCGGAATCGAAACCCTCCTTAAACGTCTTCGACACCGTCACCCCCTCGACAATCGGCGAAGCGATCGACAACATCGACCTCAGTTCTGCCGCATTCGTCGTTGCGAGCAAATCGGGCACCACCGTCGAACCCCTGTCTGTAGAAAGCGTCTTTCGGAAAGTACTAACCGATCGCGGTATCGACGATATCTCGTCACATTTCGTTGCCATATCCGATCCCGGCACACCACTCGCCACCCGCGCCGAAACGGGCCAATTCGCCCTCCACATCGAAACCCCTTCCAACGTCGGCGGCAGATTCTCCGCACTCTCCGCCTTCGGCATGTTCCCCGCAGAAATCTGCAACATGCCAATCGACGATATGAAACGAAGCGCGATCGACATGGCCAACCGATGTCGAGACGAAGACGCAACAAATCCCGGTTTCGAACTCGGCATGTTCATGGCCGCCAACGCCTTACAAGGCCGCGACAAAGTAACCTTCGCCTTATCGCCCAGCTTGGAACGCTTCGGACTATGGCTAGAACAACTTTTGGCCGAATCCACGGGCAAAAACAACCGCGGCCTGATACCAGTGGCAGGCGAACCGGAGCTGACTCCCGCATCCTACGGGAACGATCGCCAATTCGTCCGAATCACGCTCGCAGGCGAACCCCGATCCCATCACCCGGCATTCGACGAACATCCAACCTACGACATCGAACTCCCGGACCGTCCTGCGATCGCAGGCGAGTTCTTCCGCTGGGAGTTCGCAACCGCAGTTGCCGCATGCGCCATTGGCGTCTATCCATTCGATCAACCCGACGTCGAGTCGGCAAAGCAACTTGCGCGAAAGGCACTTGAATCTAACCCTGACCGACGTGCATACTCGGAATCGATAACCGACGCTATTGACTCGGTGCTCGCAAGTGTCGAACCCGGGAACTACATCGCGATTGCGGCGTACCTGCCTGAGTCGAGTGAATTGACCAACGCAGTCTCTCGCCTTCGCGCCGCAATCAGCGAATCAACCGGCATCGCAACAACCTTCGGATACGGACCTCGATATCTCCACTCAACCGGCCAACTCCATAAAGGCGGACCAAACTCGCTAACTCTGATCGCCCTTACCCAAGACATCGAAAACGACATACAAGTCCCAGACCAAGATTTCACCCTCGGCCAACTACTCTCCGCGCAAGCCACCGGCGACGTTCAAGCGCTCCGCGACAAAGGCAGAAAAGCACATCTGGTGACTCTCGAAGCAGACCCGATACAAGAAATCAACTCGATGACCGCAAAGATCTGTCAGAGTATTTGACCACATGGCTAGGCAACCTATTGAAACCTGAATTCATACTCAACGCCACAGATGTGGAACGCGGATTGCGGCTGAACCGCTCGGACCCCGAAGACCGCGCTCGCCTAGTCAGATTAGTCGACCTTTTGCTAGACGGCTTGGAGACCTCCTTCGAACGAGGTTTGGAACGAGACCAAGTCCTGCTTTGGTTAGACACCGACATCGGAGAAGGCTCACTGTTCCGCGCCCTCTCGATGAAAGTACCCACGATATTGACCTACGAGATCGATACCCGCAACTACCTAGAAGCCGCCATCGAAGAACTCAACGAAGTCACCGAACTCTACAAGCCTGACGCATTGCTCCTCAGAGTCATGAACGCGGCTACCGACATGGGCCAGATCAGCGCGCCGAGCAACGCAAGCCAGATGGCCAGATCCCTATCGCCAATCGATAAACACATCAGCATCTACGACTTCGCTTCAACGTTTGGTGTCGACATCGGATGGGACATTCGCAAACCCAGAGGCGAGTGGCCCGACCCGCTCGTTCAGTCCGAGAACGCGCTTCGCACAATCACTATCTTCCAAGACGCCGGGTTGGACCCGTCGATCTGGTTGATGAACCTGCCAACCGTGAAAATCGTCGCCGAGGCTTTAAGCGCACGCACCCACATCGACGACCGAAACGACGTGATCGCCTGCTTCGCGCTTGAATCAATCTTCTGGAGCGCGTTCCGAGAACAAAACGGCGATTTGGACACGGTACCACCCTCCGTCTTAAGCGCAACCGAAGCCATCGGAACAATGCCCGGCAACGCGATCGCCGTCGTTGGCGGTGAAACCTACGCCACCTGCCTCAACCAATACGCACAAGCCGTTCACACCGCCGAAGACGTCGTTTCGGCGATATCATCCAGATTCCTGAAAGTCTCAAAATCGCTCAAGGCCGAATTCGTTCCCGTTTAAGGAGGGAAACATGCAAATTGGCTTAGTTGGACTAGGTCGCATGGGCGGGAACATGGCTCGCCGACTGCTTGGCGACGGGCATTCCGTCCTCGGGTACGACCCCGATCCCGCAGTCCGCGAAGAGCTGGAGAAACACGGCGGACGAGGCGAAGCGTCCCTTGAAGACCTCGTCCACGCGCTCGAAACACCGCGCACCATCTGGATCATGGTCCCCGCCGGCGAAATCACTCAATCCACCGTCGACGAGTTATCTAACCACATGTCTCCCGGCGACACATTGATCGACGGCGGCAACTCCAACTACAAAGAGACGATCGCTCGCGCCCAACAGATGTCCGATCTCGGTATCGATATGCTCGACAGCGGCACCAGCGGTGGCGTGTGGGGTCTCGAAAACGGCTATTGCCTAACCATCGGCGGAAACCGCGACGCCTACGAACGCAACCGCCCAATCTTCAAATCGCTCGCACCCCCGGAAAACGACGGCAATCTTTACGTCGGCCCAAGCGGCTCAGGCCACTACGTCAAGATGATCCACAACGGCATTGAATACGGCATGATGCAAGCCTTCGCCGAAGGACTGGAACTCCTCGAAGCCAAAACCGATTTCAACCTCGACCTCGCCGCAATCTGCGAGAACTGGCGCTACGGCAGCGTCATCCGATCCTGGCTCCTCGACCTCACCGCCGACGAACTCAAAGAAGACCCCAGTCTAAACGCACTGTCATCCTACGTCGAAGACTCCGGCGAAGGCCGCTGGACCGTCGACGCCTCAGTCGAACTCGCCGTCCCCGCACCAGTCTTAACCCTCGCCCTGCAAATGCGATTCAGATCACGACAAGAAAACCCACTCGGAGGACGCGCCCTAGCCGCCATGCGCAACGCCTTCGGCGGCCACAGCGTCAGACGCGCCGAAGGCCCTCACCCTTGATGGGAGAGGGCTAGGGTGAGGGTGACCCTCAATGCCGGATAACGAAACCCGACAATTCACCATCATCATCTTCGGCGCGTCTGGTGACCTGACACAACGCAAACTAGCCCCCGCCCTCTTCCATCTCCACGCCATCGGAGCACTACCGAAACGATGCCGGTTCGTAGCATTCGCGCGCTCGGACCACAACGACGAAAAATACCGCAGACTATTGTTCAATGTCGCCTCGGACAACTTCGCCGCCGACGCACAGACCTGGTTAGAATTCGCCAACCACATCCGGTACGTCCGAGGATCATCCAACGACATCGCATCCTTGGAACGGCTCGATGCCGAAATCAGGCGCACCGTAGAAACCGATGAACCAGACGACCGCCTCTACTACCTCGCCCTCGCACCAACCCTCTACGAAAGCACGATCGCGGTGCTCAACGACGCCGGAATGTTGAACGAAGCAAACGGCGTTAGGCGCCTCGTGGTCGAAAAACCATTCGGCACAGATCTCATTTCGGCACGTAACCTCAACGACGCCATCCACGCCCGAGCCAATGAGCACCAACTTTTCCGCATCGATCACTACCTCGGCAAAGACACCGTTCAAAACCTCATCGTCTTCCGATTCGGCAACGCCATCTTTGAACCCCTCTGGAATCGCAACTACATCGATCACGTCCAGATCTCCGTCCTCGAAGACCTCGATGTCGGCGACCGCGGCGGCTATTACGAACACTCCGGCGTCCTCCGCGACATGTTCCAGAGCCATCTGCTCCAACTTCTCGCCCTCACGGCGATGGAGCCTCCCGCTAACAACGACGCCGATTCTCTCCGCGACGAAAAAGCCAAAGTCCTCAGGGCCATCCGCAAACCCACGCCGCAACAAGCCGCCGCCAACTCCGTGCGCGGACAGTATCGCGGCTACCGACAAGTCGACGGCGTATCTCCTGCGTCCGCAACCGCAACCTTCGCCGCACTCCGGCTCTTCGTCGACAACTGGCGATGGCAAGGCGTCCCCTTCTACCTCCGCTCTGGCAAAGCACTCCGAGAGAAATACACCGAGATCGCAATACAATTCCGACAACCGCCACTCAGCATGTTCGACGCCGACGGCGGCTCCGGACTCGTACCCAACGTCCTCAAGATCGTCATCCAACCAAACGAAGCCATCCGCCTAACCATCGACAACAAGAAACCCGGCGCACGCCTACAAGCCGAAGCCCAAGAACTCGAATACAAATTCCCCATGGGCATGCGCGACGCCTACGAACGCCTACTCCTAGACGCCGTAGCCGGAGACGCATCACTCTTCACACGCGCCGACGAAATCGAACTCTCATGGGCCGTCGTCGACCCATACATCCAAGCATGGGAAACCGAACTCGCATCCCAACTCTACCCCTACGAACGCGCCACCTGGGGGCCCAACGCCGCCGACCAATTCATAGCCCCCAACCGCTACTGGTCAAATCCAGCAAGCTAATTGCCCCTTTCGCGAAGCGAAGGGGGCGCGGGAGCGAAGCAACAGCGGGGGATGCCCGGAGGCGGAAACAAGCACCGGGCTGTCCCCGTTCAGCAAGACCATTGCAAAACTCACGTCATTCCGGCAACACCCACGTCATTCCGGCGAAAGCCGGCCGCTTGAGGGACGCAACGTCCATCCAGAGGGGCAGGTGCAGATCAGAGCAGTTCCCAGCGGATACCCTTAGCCCGAATCAACACCATCCAAAAGAACCCGAAGTCCATATCTTTCTGGTTAAAATGATCAGTAAGAGGATTAATCATGCGCGAAGTACAAGCATCCGAAGTTGGCGAGCAATTGCCCGAACTGCTCGACGCCGTTGAATCCGGCGACTCCGTAGCGATAACGCGAAACGGAGAGGACGTTGCATTTCTAGTGCCAGCCTGCGATCGTGATCGTGCTGAACGTTTCTTCGCGGTCGAAGAATTTTTGAAAATGCGATCCGAAGGCGGTTGGATTGACGCCACAGTCGACGAAATCCTGGAATGGCGACGCGAGGGTATTGCGTGACAAACCAAATAGTTTTTGACACGTCTGTATCGGCGGTTTGGTTCATCGACGACGAGGCACATCCATCCGCCAATGCATCGTCAGAGATTGCCCAAAGGGGCGGAGGGATCGTTCCTCAACTCTGGCACTTCGAAATCCGAAACGCAATACTGGTGGCGGCACGTCGCGGCCGCATTCGCGCCGATCGGTTTCCACGGTGTGTACGGCTTCTCGAAGGTTTACCTATACACACCGATCACCACACCGACTTCGACAACGTGTTCGAACTCGCCACCAAATACGACTTGACCTTCTACGATGCTACATACCTCGAACTGGCATTGCGACACAGTCTCCCACTCGCCACCCTCGACAACGCCCTAACCCGCGCCGCCGAATCGGAAGGCGCTTTATGGGCACCGTGAGAATCCGCTAACTCTCCACTCCCCCACAATCCTCCGTTACTCCTCCACACCTTCCTTCAAAAACTTCGACAAATCCCCCATCAACATCGTCCCTCTACCCTTCGTCGCCTCGTAAAAATTGTACCGCTGATCGTCGTCATCCCCCGGGTGGCTGAAACGCGAGACCTGCCTGCTGATCTCGTCCACAACCTCAGTCGTAGCCGGATGATCTCCGTCGATCAGCAGGATCGCTGCCGCGCGAAACTCTTTTTGCGACTCCGAGTAATCCGGTACGCGGGGCCCGTGCTTCGCGATGATGTCCTCAATCGTGTACGTTTTGAACTCCTCTGTCGTGAAAACATGCCCCCGATCTTCGTATTCCTCAACTCTTCCATCTGCTGTGAATGCGAACCAAGCATCCACTCCAGTGATCCAGTCTGGCACCTCCTCTGCAGGCCCAAGGCCTGCCAAATACAGCTCGAGCGCAGCGTACGGCATGAAATCGCCACCGAAACCGTTAGGGCTGAAGTGTCCAGCGTCGTAACGACCGTCCCCCAAATCAACCAACTCGTCGATGTTGAACCCACCGAGTACCCCATGCACGCTGCTCCAACCCCAGTGCCCGGGGTACCCCCCTTCGACAATTAAGTTCCCCCACCTGTGCATCAATTCGTGCAGCACAGGGCCTTCACCGAATCCCTCCTTAAACGGTAAATGCACGACGCCTTGCAACCGCGATTCAGACCCCAATTCGTCGTCGTGGTACGGAGGAGTCCCGATGCCTTCCACGTCGTTTCTCACCAAGGCGAACCTACCTTTGTACGGCCTTTGAACGTCATCCCCCAACTCGACGTTCGAGACGATTATCAGGAAATCAAACTCATCGCGGAAACTCTCGTAGAAATCGGTCGCGAAATCTTTGAGCCGGATGATCGCCATCAACTGGCTCCCAGGAACTGGCAGGACGAAAACGTTCTCATTGTGAATCTTCGGTTCACCGTAACCCGTCGCGTAGATCGCGTCGTAATGTAGATCGACATCCCGATCAACGAGATGCCGAGCCAAAAAGCGATTTTCGGCAAAGTGGCGAACATCCGAATTCAACTCGACTCGATCCGAATGCCCCAATCCAAGATTCGCCACCAACGGCCCGATATCTCCAACATTGTTGCCGTTCAACCGCAGCACCTCCAACTTGGTAAGCCCCTCCAACGGCGAAACATCCTCAACGTCGTTGAAGTTCAAATCCAGCACTTGCAATTCCGCGAGAGCCTCAAGCGGCGACAAGTCGAAAATTCGGTTGTCGGAGAGAACGAGCGAACGCAGATTCACCAAATCCCGAAGCGCAGAAACATCACTCAATTCCGTCCCGACAATCAGGAGTTCACGCAACTCCGCAAGTTCCGAAAGCGGCGTTATGTCCCTTACCGGTGCCGGACCAATCTTAAGCGTTCTCAAAGCATCGAGAGCACTCAACGGCGACAGATCCTCAATCTCATTCCAACTGACATCCAAATCGATCAATCCCCGCAACTCATTGATCGACGACAAATCCGCTATACCGACGCCGCTCATCCCCAAGCGATGAAGCTGCTGAAGATTCGAAACAAACGCGACATCCATCACTTCGTTATGACTGATGTCCAATTCCCGCAACCTGTCCAGCCCAACAACCGGCGCAAAATCGTCGATCTTGTTGTCCGAGATGTCCAAACGAACCAAATTATCCAAACTTGACATCCCGGTAATGTTGTCAACATGGTTGCCCGAAACCAGCAACGTCTCGAGATTGTTGAGGCCCAATACAGGCCCGATGTGATCGAGCCGGTTGAAACCGATATCCAGATACTCCAGCTTCGGCAAATTCGATAAAGCCGCAATATCCGTCAAACCGCAACGCGCCAGATACAACTCTTCAAGATTTGAGAGTTCACTGATAGGGCCGAGGTTAAAAATATAATTCCTAAAACTGTCTTCGTCAGGCCTCGGTGTCAACGGCGACACTCCCAACGTCAATTTCCTCAAATTGGTCGCGTATTGCAATCCCTCGAGGTCTTTAACGAAACTCCAGCTCAGATCTAAGCTCTCCAATTCGGCCAATTCCAACGCGGATATGTCTGAACCGGGCTCTTTGCCGAGCCTCTCCAACATCGCATCCCGCAACCAAGTATCCGGAAAATGAACACTGCACTCGCTCAACATCAGATCGTCGAAATCGTGATCTGATATTTCCGACAACGACAACGACACGCACCCCGTAATGGCGTTACCGGACACTCGGACAGATTCCAATTTCGTTAACAGTGCGAGCGTCTCTGGCAGCACACCGTTGAGATTGTTGTCCGACAACTCGAGACCAACCACCCGTCCGTATTGGTTGACAGTAATCCCGTACCACTCACTCAACGGCTGTTCGCTCAACCATCCCGCGTTGTCTTCCCAGTTAACGCCGTCCATAGCCTCGTAAAACTCGGCCAGAAGCCTTTCCTCATACGTACTACATCCGTCGAGCCAGACGTCGTGGAAATCATCCGATGCCAAATCCAATAAACCATCGGGCAAACATCCGATAATCGCGTAGTTCCTGCTTACGAAAAGCTGTCGCAAGCCCGGAATATCACCGAGTTCATCCGGAATCTCGCCACTAAGGTTGTTTTCCAGAATCTCAAAATTCTCCAACTTGACAAGGTTGCCCAGTTCAGGCGGAATTTCACCGGTCAAACGATTGAAATCCAAACGGAGGTTTCGAAGATTGGACAGGTTCCCCAGCTCTTTCGGCACATTGCCGGTAAGACGGTTACTGTAGAGAAACAGAATTCTCAATCGTGCGAGGCTGCCGAGTTCGATTGGAATCGGACCGGACAGCTTGTTCCCCGAAAGGGATAGCTCCGCCAGTTCGGTTAAATCACCAATTTCAGGCGGAATCGAGCCAACAAGGTTGTTCTCAGCCAGATTCAACTCGATCACCTTGCCCCGGTAATTCGTCACCACGCCGTACCAACGCGAAATCTGCAAATCGCTCAACCAATTCGTGTTGTTCTTCCAGTTTGGACCGTCAGTGGCGTTATAGAAAGCAACCAACGCGTCGCGATCAAAATCCCCGGCGGGTTCGACGCCCACGCCCGAGCAAAATGCCAAGTCCAGGCCCGATAGATCGTTTTCCGGCACCCGCTGCAGTTCATACGGTACGCAACCGGTCAGTCCATTGTTCCCGGCGATAAACAGGATCTCCAATTCGTGTAATCCGACCAGTTCCTGCGGTATCTCGCCGTCCAACCAATTGCCGTTGAGACTAAGACCAATCAAGTTACCTAATTCACTCAGCTCAAACGGGATCTGCCCGGTCAGCAGATTCTCATGGAGGAGGAGGAACCGCAACTCAGAAAGGTGAGAAAGCTCGATTGGTATCTCGCCACTCAGTGCATTCCGAGCCAGCCACAGCGTGTTTAGCTTTGATAGCCGACCCAGTTCCACCGGGATTGCACCACTCAGTCGATTGTCCGAAAGTTCCAACGACACCAGATTCGACAGTTCGCCCAGCTCAGGCGGAATACTACCCGTCAAATCGTTTTCGTTTAGGCGCAAAATCACAAGTTGCTGAAGGTAACGCAACTTGGACGGAATCTTGCCTCTCAATCCGTTGCCGCCCAACTGGATCTCGGTCACAGACCCGTCCTCATCGACTTCGATGCCATGCCATTCCCCAATCGGGGCATCGCTCAACCAGCGCGTGTTGTTGGTCCAGTTCGCTCCGTCCGTCGTCTCGTATAACGCCACCAATGCTTGGCGATCGTCTGGTTCAACACCACACCAACCGAGATGAAATTCACCAAAATCGCTGTTCTCCAACCCCGACAACCCTTCTGGCAAACACCCTGTAAGCTCCGCATTACCGGAGATGTGCAACGCCGTTAACCCTTCGAATTCGCCCAACCATTCCGGCAGCGGACCTTCCAAACGATTGTTGTTGAGATCGAGCTCAATCAGATTCGACAACAGCGAGAGTTCGTCAGGAATCTGACCGCCCAAAAGATTGGATTGCAACCTCAGCCACTTCACAGATCGAAGCCCACCGAACTCAGCCGGTATCGACCCCGAAAGCTCGTTACCGCTAAGCCGCAGCTCCTCGACCTCGCTCAAATGGCCAATCGACGGCGGAAGCTCGCCTTCCAAGTCGTTGTCGTCGAGCCTCAACACCTGCAATCGCCGTAAATCGGCCAGCGCCGGTGGGATTTCGCCCCCGAACCGATTCGAACCAAGGTCAAGCACCTTCAGTTCAACAAGATCACCTACCCATCCGGGAATCTCGCCACTGAACCGATTGGAAAAGACGTCCAAAACCTCGAGATCGCCCAACTTCGACATCTCAACCGGTAGTCCGCCGAAAATACCATTCTCCTCCAGGATCAACTCTCTAAGATCCGACAATTCACCCATCGACGCCGGCAACCTTCCGACAATATTGTTCTTGCCGAGCTGCAAAATCTCCAGTTCGGTCAGATCACCGATGCTCTCGGGCAAACTACCTCTCAATCCGTTATCCACCAACTCCAACTTGACTATGCGCCCATCCCGATTTGTCGTCACCCCGAACCACTCACCGATAGGCCTGTCGCTCAACCAGTTGGTCTGCACCTTCCAGCTACCGCCATCCGTAGCGTTGTAAAACTCGACCAACACTGCACGATCTGCGAGCACCGGATCCGGCGTAGCCGTCGGCGTATCAGTCGGGACCGCAGTAGGCTTGACCATCGGTGTCGATGTAACAGTCGGAACGGGCGTCGCCGTATCCGTTGGTACCGGAGTAGGAGTAGGCGTAACCGTAGGAACTTCAGTAGCTTCTGGAGTGCGGGCAGCTAGAGCCTGCGGTTCCGGGGTATCAGTGGCATCCAAAATGACCGTTGCAGTCGATTCAGGTGTACTAACAACCGTCGCGGTTGGCACCGATTGCTCGCAAGCGATTACGCCTGCGCTGAGCATCACACAAAACAAACACAACGCCAGATACAACCGCACATGCCAAAAGGGCATGCGGAATGATCCTTCGATTGTCGCAAGTATGGGAATCATCAGTTCTCTACACAACAGATGCGTCTGTGAACAAGCCCTTCAATCTTAACCATGCAATCCGTCGATAGCCGTCGAATGACCTAAAACCCAAAACGATTGCCACTAACCCGCCAACTCGCGCTTCCCATCCTGTGCTGGTAACGTCCATCTCTTCCGTCACTTCTTCCAGTACACGTGGCATCGAAAGAGACGCCCTCAACAACCACCATCGTCCCCTTCATGAAACCAAGGCGCCGCGGACCCGTAGGAGCGATTCCTCGTGGTCGCTCGTGCGACTACACCCCCGCAACCCCAGCCAACAACCATCCCCCAATCAAAGCCCATCACAAAAATCTGCGAAATCTGCGGTTCAGACTTGACTCCCGCAACATCCGTGCTAATATAGGAATCGTTAACAACATTCATCGCCGTGCTGACGGGTGCGGGCACTATCGAAAAACACAACTAGACAGCGATCCACCGGGAAACCGCGCAGGAACGTGATCACGATAACGAACACCAAAACGAAATCTTGACACGAGCCATGGCGACGCAACACAACAAAACCCTCCCGGGCCTACCGATCGCTGACCCGTTAGAAGCGAACGCTGCTACAAGGTCCAGCCGCGCCGCATGAAGCAGGCGCCGCAACACGAGCCAGGCGACATCCTGTCCCTTTCGCTCCGCGAAGGGGACGCGAGCAAGCGAAGCGAGCTCGCAGGGGATGCCCGCCCAAGGGCTGGGCGAACGTTCGCCGATCCGGCAGACGTCGAACCTCGATCGCCACGAGGCCGAGGCTACAGCAACCAGCTCGGGTTCAACCGAGCGATGGAAGACGGCAAACCTTTCTACAGCCGTCAACCGGGCCCACGGTCTGGCAACGTGGGCAGACGCTGGAACATGGGAATGAGATCCAGTCCAACATCCCGTCTACGCGGCGATGAGACCAATCTCGGGTTCCCCCGCTCTGCGGGGGAAATGTCCGAAGGACAAAGGGGGCACACACTTGCCCCCACCAACCAAACAACAAAAACCTGCAACCCCACCGCAGGCCATTTCAACACGTACCCGCGCACCCGTCACCAAAACCAAACCACCAACCCAACCACCCTTCCCCCTCAAATCACAGCCCATCACAAAAATCAGCTTAATCTGCGGTTCAGACAACATCCCCCATCCAAGCAAATTCCCACACACAGTGGTAACGTCCAATCCAACCGATTGCACACCCCCTTCCGATTGGACGTGCCGTGCCCGCGTCACCCGCCCACACCTACACCCTCCTAACCGCCGATCGAGTCATCGATGCAACCGGCGGCCCGCCGATCCAGCGAGGCGCAGTCCTAACCCTCGGATCCGAGATCCTCACCGTCGGCCCCGCCAACGAAATCCGCGCCCCCGAAGGTGCCCCAGTCACTCACCACGACTACCCCGGCGCGACCATCCTCCCCGGCATGGTCGACTGCCACACCCACAACAACGGCTTCGGCGACGGCCGCAACGGACAAGACCTCGCCGCATTGGAAGACGAAATCCTCACCGTCCAAGCCGCCAGCAACGCACGTCGGAGTCTCTTCTCCGGCGTAACCACCATCCGCGAAAACGGCCCCAAGAACATGACCATGTTCCGACTCCGCGACGCCATCAACGAAGGCATCACACTGGGACCGCGCATGATCCTCTGCGGACGTCCAATTTCGATCATCGGCGGTCACATGGGATACTTCGGCGGAGAGGTCACCGGCGAAAACCACTGCCGAGCGATTGCACGGCAACTCATCAAGGAAGGTGCCGACTACCTGAAAATCACCGCCACAGGCGGTAGCACACCTTCATCATTCCCCCTTCGGCCCGCATTCAACGTCGACGAGTTACGTGCGATCACAGACGAAGCACACAAGTTCGGCAAACTCACCGCAACGCACAGCACCGCCACGCAAGGCATCATCAACTCGCTCGACGCTGAAGTCGACATGATCATCCACTGCGTGTACCAAGAACCCGACGGCGAATGGAACTACCGCCAAGATGTCGCCGAAAGAATCGGCGAACAAGGCGCATACGTCAATCCCACCCTCCACGTCGACCGAGCTCGGATCTGGTCACTGATCCAACAAGAACGTGAAAATGGCTCGAACGATGAAGATCGCCTCGCGCTCGACGAAACAAAGCGCGAATTGGAAGTGCGCCTCGAGGACAACCGACGCATGATCGAAATGGGGATAAAAGTCATCACCGGCTCCGATTCATCATGGGGCGACTACCAACTTGGCAACACCGTCTACGAAACCGAACTCCTCGTCGACGCCGGTTACTCTCACATGCAGGGCGTCCTATCCGTCACCAAATGGGCGTCCGAAGCACTCGGCGTCGATCACATCGTCGGCACCCTCGAACCCGGAAAACAAGCCGACATCCTCGTCGTAAACGGCGATCCATCCACCAACGTCAACGACCTGTGGGACGTAGCCGACGTCTATTTCAGAGGCGAAAAACTGGACCGCGGTTCCGAGGAATCTTTAAAGGCAGCACGTCAAACACCCCAACCGTTTTAGTCTGTGTAGGGATCAACTGGATAGAGGAAGAACATGGGCGAGAAAAACGAGCGATTCACGATCCTTAAAGCGGCGAGATTGATTGACGGGAACGGCGGACCTGTCGCCGAGCAAGCCGCCATATTGCTCGATGGCGACACGATCAAACAGATCGGCACAAAGGAAACCGTGCAAGCCCCCGACGGCGCATCGGCACATGAGATCGACTACGGCGACGCCACGATCCTCCCCGGTTTAGTCGACTGCCACGTCCATCTCATCGGCATCGGCGACGGCCGCGCCGGTGATGATCTCGTCACGCTCCCCGACGAAGTCCTGACAGTCCAAGCCGCTCAGAACGTCCGAAAACACCTCTACTCCGGCGTAACAACCGTCAGAGATTGCGGCGCAAAGAATCGCACTACATTCCTCCTCCGCGAAGCCGTCGAAATGGGCATCGTTCCATCGCCGCGCCTGATCCTAGCCGGAAGACCAATCGCAATAATCGGCGGACATCTTTCCTACTTCGGCACGCAGGCGACCGGGCCAACCGAATGTCGTGCCGCCGTCCGACAACTCATCAAAGAAGGCGCCGACTTCATCAAGGTAACCGCCACCGGCGGCAGCACCCGCACCAGCCATCCGACTAGGCCATCATTCAACGTCGACGAGTTCACGGCGATCACCGACGAGGCCCACAAATTCGGTAAACACGTCTGCGCCCACTGCACCTCCTCCGGCGGCATGGAAAACGCACTCGAAGCCAGCATCGACACCATCATCCACGGCGTCCACCGCGACTCCAACGGCGACGACTCCTATCGACCCGACATCACCGACCGCATCGCCGAACAAGCAGTCTTCGTAAATCCCACGCTCGGCCAAAGCTTGGCCAGAATCCGCCAACTTGAGGACAATCCCGAACTAACTCTCGAAACCGAAGACGTCGACGCCATGCGAAGTGGATCCGAGGTTCGAATGGATCACGTCGCCCGAATGCGAGACGCCGGTGTCGTCATGGTGGCTGGGTCCGACTCCGCATGGGCAAACTATCCGATGGGAGATTTCCAAACCGAAATCGAAGCACACGTCATGGCCGGAATGTCAAACATGGAAGCCATCATCTCAGCAACCCGCGACTCTGCCGTATCATGCCGTGTCGACGATACCGTTGGCACGATCGAAGTCGGCAAGCAAGCCGACGTTCTAGTCGTCGATGGCGATCCAACCCGCGACATCGCCGACCTCCGCAAAGTCCGCGACGTCTTCCTAGCAGGCTCAAAGATCGACCGCCACAACTTGGTGTGATGCAATGTGATTGCAAAATACTGGTACAGCTGGCACAATGCAATCATGGCCGTCCAGATAACAATCCGCAACGTACCCGACGAGACCCGAGACAGAATCGCCGAACGCGCAGCCAGCCAAAAGCAATCGATGCAGGCCTTCTTGCGCGACGAACTCGAACGCATCGCGTCCCAAGCCTCGAGAAAAGAAGTGCTTGAGCGCGCCAGACGCCGCGTTGCCATCGCAAACCGCCAAATCGGCTCTGAAACTATCGTCAGAATGATCAGAGAAGACCGAGATAGATGATCGTCGTAGATGCTTCCGTATTGGTCGCGGTTCTCGTTGACAACACCGACCACGCGATCTGGTCGAGTGAAATCATTGAAGAAGGCGAACTTCACAGCACTGCGATGGTCTCGGCTGAAGTCGCCAACTCTCTCCGTCGAATGGATCGTCACAACGAGATAACTGAACTGGAAGCACAACTCGCTTTGATCGACTTGCCGCAACTCGGTTTAAACCTTCATCCCTTCGCTCCATACGCCGCTCGGATTTGGGAATTAAGGCACAACCTGACGAGTTACGACGCTTGGTACGTAGCACTGGCAGAAGCGCTCGGTTGCCCACTTGTAACCCTAGATCTCAGAAGTAGCCGAGCCGGTGGAATTCGATGCGAAGTCTTAACACCGCATTCCTAAAGCCCTGACCTGCGAGTGATTTCACATCACCGCTACACGAAAACACGCTCCAATGCCCCTACCTCCACCACCCGCTTCCATCCACGCCGACTTCTCGGCGATGAACGCCAAGCAACTCCGTTTGGCGCAAGAAGAGATCTGGGAGTGGATATCGGCGGCAGAGTCTGCCGACTACGACGACGCACCCGATGATGACGTGTTGGACATGGCGAGGGAAGCCCTCAATGAAGTGATCGCGGAGCGCAGATCTCTCCATGGAGACGAACCTGCACCTAGAGGCGGTTGAATGCAGGTCGTCGAACTACCTTTGATAAACTGACCACAAGAGATCCTCTTCCGCCCACCCGCTCATCAACGCGGAGGTCCCTAACCATGGCACAAACATCAAACGCTGTAACCATCGATCAGGTCTATGAGGCATTGAAAGATGTCTACGACCCGGAAATTCCTGTGAACGTAGTCGACCTAGGTCTCATCTACGATGTCGATGTCGAAGACAACGAAGTGTTCGTGGAAATGACCCTGACTGCGCAAGGATGCGGCATGGGTCCGTACATCGCTCAACAGGCCGAATGGCGCATCGCCGAGATCGAGTATGTCGAAGACGTTGAGGTTGACCTAGTCTTCGATCCGCCGTGGAACCCCGACATGATCACCGAAGACGGCAAACGGTTGCTCGGAATCGACTGAGCCCGCACCATCTCATTCCTCCGTCAATCTGGATTGACTACTCCTCGCAAAACCACCCCCGCCGAAGAAGCGCGTTTAGCGCAAGCTCGGCGGCAGTTCCAAGAACGAAAACGCATCGCTGACTCGCTCAAGTCGATCGGCAGACGAATCGGTGTGTACAGCGGCAAAGGTGGCGTCGGCAAAACGACTATCGCCGTCAATCTAGCCGCTACCCTCGCGAAACAAGGCAACGACGTCGCACTGTTCGATTGCGACATCGATTGCCCCAACGTAACCCGCGTCCTTCGCATCTCCGAAGGTCCCGTTGAACAAAATGGCAGGATGGTCCCGTCACAACGCTTCGGAGTGAAAGTCATGTCGATGGCATTCTTCCAGCAGAACGAAGAAGAAGCGATCATCTGGCGAGGCCCGATGATCCACAACGCCATCAACCAGTTCCTCCAGATGACCGAATGGGGCGAACCCGACTACATGGTCGTCGACCTGCCACCCGGCACATCCGACGCTCCCCTTACCGTCATGCAAACCCTCAACCTAGACGGTTTCGTGATCGTCAGCACGCCCCAAGAGTTGGCCGCCCTAGACGCCAAACGATCCATCAACATGATCCGCAAAATGAATCTCGATGTTCTTGGCGTCGTCGAAAACATGTCCGGCGGCATGTTTGGCCAAGGAGCAGCTGAAGAACTCGCCTACGAGATGGGCATACCGTTCCTAGGCGCGGTAACGCTTCGACCAGATTATCTGGACGCCTTACAGCCGCCCATCCTTGGCAACGAAGACATCGCCGCCGAGTTCGATTACATCGCGCTCGGTGTAACTCGTCAGTTGGCCGCAAGTCTAGCCTGAAGTTTCGGCTAGCAACTCCACCGTTTCTCGTAACGTCCGCGACGTATCAATCGTCTCCGGGCGCTCATCGCCAATCGGCGATGCGGTTACATGCCGGAACACGTCAGCCGCACCCTTGTGCAAGTACGGCGTCGCCCCAGCCGCTCCGAACGTCGCCGAGATCTGTTCCATTTCATCGATCCAGCGAAAGGCTTTCGCTCCGAGGCCTTTAACGCCCTGCATATTCCGAAGCACCGCCTGTTGGCTCGACTCCATCTCCGCGATGAATTCGTCGTAGATGCCCAAGTTCATTGCCGATATCAGCGCTGAAGCGTTCAAAGCCGCCGCGCCTTTGCTCAACGATGCATAGCACATCTTGATCGCTGAAGCCCGCCCAACTTCGCCACCCATCAACGGAACCGAAATCCCGCGTCCGTCGAGCTGTCCCATGATCGCCTCGTGGGGACCCGATGCATAAAACCTCGGCGGTTCTCCCCTACCCGGAGGACTACCAATGATGCCTCCATCGATGTATTTGCCACCTGCGTTCTCGATGATCACCGCCATGTGCTGCGCGACCGCAGGCGCAACCGGATTGCAATCTGCGAACGGCAACTGTTTACCAGTCTCACTAATGACCGCGGCGACTTGACGGGCAACATCGACCGAGCGTTCCGGTACGAGGACCGAGAGCACGATGTCCGCACGTGCAGCCATCTCGGCGAAATCTGGGACATCGACTATACCAGCGATCTCGGATAACTCTCTCGTACGTGAACTTCGTTCGGTTAGGCACGTTATCACCTCAAGGCCGTTTTCTCGCAACGCGCGCCCTACATTGGAACCCATGTCACCTGGACTGAGAATTGCGACTGTTTTAACGGTTTCCATTGACCAAATCCTCCTCCGATTGGGTACGTGAACCTTGACGTGCTTATCCGATTTCCGCTCATGCCAACGGGAATAACAGCGACTAAGGTTTCACACCCTCTCCGAACCAACAGGAGAGGGTGCGATTGATACAGGTTAGCCTGTGACAGCGGCGGCGATCGATTCGCCGACCAATCGTGCTTCGCCCGGGTTCAAGCCAAAGACGTGAATCGTCAGAGGAGCGTTGTCCATGGTCCGAGTCCAAACGGGTGGATCCATGTCCTTCAACTTGTTGACCAAGTCCTCGTTGTTGAACCCGACGACATCCTTGTCCACGCCGATCGTAACCCCGAACGGCTGGTGGGCGATTATGTTGTCGATCAACTCAGCGGTAACGCCAGGAATGTCTCGCAACGGTTTGATGATCTCCAGACTTTCCTGCTCTGCCGCTGCAAGTCTGCTCTCGTGATCGAGTTTGAACCATCGCTGGACCGCGGCCACACAACCCATCATTTCTTGTCGGTCTACCTTGTGGGGACGGCCTAGACCCCGAATCCGTCGCCCTTCGTAGCCGACGAATGAATGCCGGCCGATCGCTTCGATGATGTCCTCAGTGCCGAGCGCTAGCCCGGTTGAATGCGGTGCGCCCATGTACTTGGCAGCAATACACTGGAAATCAGCGCCCATTCGGACGTATTTGCCGAAATTCTCGAGCGGGAATATTTGACCCGCGGCATCGACTGACGCATACACTCCGACATCCTTCGCGATCTCGATAACTTTGTCGAGCGGAACGACGTTCGGGTCCTTGGGCGCCTGTTCGACAACCGGTACGTGGAGCGCGCAGGTCTTGTCCGTGATTGCGGCTTGAATATCGTCTTCGGTGGTACCGTTTTCGTCGCCAGCCAAGACTAGCTTTGCGCCCGAGAATTGGAGACAACGGTCGTACCAGTACTGCTCTCGGTGTTGAATTACGATCTCATCCTTTAATCCCGTAGTATCAGGGAGTTGCTGGATCAAATCGTCGTCACCGCCCGCCATAAAAGCCGCGGCAGCCAATGTGAGTGCAGATCCGGCGCCCGACGTGATCCAGGCGGCGGGAACCCCGCAAAGCCTGGCAATTTCGTCACCAGCGGCTTTTTCCAGCTCGATCAGCGGAATGAACGCGCTGTCCGCGCGGTCCATCGCTTCTTTCACTTCTGGCACGGGCGTAGAACCGCCCAGCAACGTCACACTTCCGGTCGCGTTGATGACGGGCCGAGCTCCTAGCTCTTTGTAGATGGCACCCCATTCGGTTGTAACCATTTTCAACCTCCAAGTTGGGTCAATGTCGCAAACCACACGTTCCATCGCTCATAGGCGGTTTGTCGATTTTGTATTCTAACGTTGATTTGTTGAAAACACACCCTGCACTGAAACTCGCGACAAGCGGGACACTTGCGATTGACGACACTGGAATGAGGTACTAGCTGAAATGCTGACCGACACAACCGAGATCACATTGGTCACCGAAGCGAAAGTTGCCGCCATGCAATGGGCGCCTAGCAACGGTGCAACCTCGAAGAACGCGCCTTTGCTTTTGGTTTCAGGCGAATTGGATGCCGGACAATGGGCCGATTTCGCGGATGCCGCTTCGGAATCTGGTGAAGTCTACGCGATCTGGGATGTCACACCTTACACATTGATCCAGACCATTTGGGCAATAGGTGAACCAGCTTCAGTAGTCGCGCAAGGTCGAGAGTCCTGCGAAACAGCTTTAACCGCCGCCAAACTGGGTAAAGGTGCGGTGCGAGCCTTGGTTCTCGTCGACTACGGCCTCGATGGCGGCGAGTCGCCCGCTTTCGCGTCAACCACATGCCCCTTGGCTCTTGTCAGCGGCCGCCAAAGCGATGTTGCAGACCACGAGCAGACCGTGAGAGCCCGGTCGGCGTTGGGAAGCAAGTGCAAATTGGTAGAACTTGAGAACTGTGGCAACCGAGCACCCGAATCGTGCCCGCAAGACTTCCTCGCTACAATTGAATGGTTCTTGCGCGCGGACACTGATTAACTGCTACGGCTCCGTTGGTTCGTTGGAACTGTTCCGCCGGAGACGTCCTCGTTGCATCGATAACGCTCCGGTCAAGGCCGCGAAAACGCCCAGCAGTAACGCTGCCCATGCCCAGTTGGTGGCAGGTGCTGATCCGCCGGTGTCCGGCATTTCGGGAGTTGGCGTTGGCTCTGGTGTGGGTTCCGGAGTCGGTTCGGGCGTTTCAACAGGCACTGGTTCGGGGGTTACTTCCACCCTGTTGTGCAACGACAAAACCGCTGTGTTGTCGGCACTCCAACCGTGGATCGAAGTCTGCAAGTCACCAGTTCCAGCAATACCCGGGTGTTCACTTCGCTGATTCTCTCCCGGTCCTTCGGATAAGCCGGCAGAAGCGCCGCCCAGGCACGGCACTGTGTCGGTCGTCTCGTCATTGTTCTCGGCGCCGGAGTCGAACACCTTCGCTTGGATAGGCGTACTAGAAACCCCTAACGACGATCCTTCGACTTCGGTCGAGGCGACTATGTAGCCATCGTTGGTGCAGGCAAACATTCCTAGGACAGTGATCTTGTTTCCGGCGAAAGCGCGCACGTTTCCGCTGTAAGAATCACCAGGTGCTATTGGACCGCTGCTCCTCCATTGGGTGACCGAAACCACTCCTGGTCTCGATGCGAGCGTGTCCATTAACTCTGCGCCATCGCCGATCTCCGACAGTGCCGCAATGCCGGCCAATTCCCGCGGCCGAGTGTAGTTGAGAATGTCAACGTTTTTGTCATGCGCAACCACGACCGGTGGGGTTATCGGTTGTCCATTGGTTTTGTTTTCGATGGTCGCCCCGACCTCGAATGAACGAACGGGTTGTGATCCGCGCTGGTCGATCACGATCTGCAACACCGTACGGTCCCATCCGAACACCTCACCGAGGTCACCAATCACAGCGATGCCCGGATGTCGGTGTATTCGGACCTCCGTGTCAGCAGGGCCACCGTCCGAGAATCCTTCGCCTCCAAGACAGCGAACGTTTGCACGCGACTCATCATTCTCTTCGGTGCCAGCATCCCAAACTACCCCCGAACCGAATGCTCTACCCGCATCTTCTGGTACGATCAACGTCCCTATCGCTATCCCGTCGTTGGTGCACTCCAACGATCCCATCACGCTGATGTGGTCACCCGGTTCCGCAGAGACTCTCAACAGCGTGAATTGCTGTTGCGGACTGATCGTGCCGCCGAAACGACTTACGGTTTTGACGCCCGAGCGGCGACTCAATGATTCCATGAGAGCGGCGTGTGCCCCAGATTCGGCGAACTCCTCCAACCCGTCGAGCCGGCCCGCTGAAGACGGCAATAGAACCGCGTTGCTCTCGTGGACAATAACGATCGGCGGCGATAGAGGTTGCCGTTCGGTGATGTTTCTTACTGTGAGTTGGAAATCCGTGGACTGTGCCGTTACGGAGGGGTATTCCAATGATGAGCCGATGGCCAAAACTGCGGCCAAAATCAGCATCCCGGCGATTAGACGTTTCAAGAATTCACCTCGGTTGTCGTACTTCCTTACAGAAGCGAGAATGTCGTACCCAACAAATACGAACCAATCGCAGACATCAGTCTGCGATCGCCTGAATTTTAGGCTACAACATTTCGGCGAGATCTACCGATCAACCCGCACATGTGAAATTGAGGGGCGAGGGTACTCAGATGGGATGTGCAACTCCTGAGGAGTGCGCATCCCAACGCAATCCCCGGGGCGCGACTGGGCGCTGCTTCGTCTTCGTCTCTTCGCCTGCGACCACGTTTGCCACTGGTGCTGGAAACGTCGACTCGATACCTCCGGTGGTCGCTCAACGCCGCGTTCGAATATGAACCACGCGACCGCCGATCCCAACAAAGATCGCCCCGGCCAAGCCGAACAAAAACATCCATATTGCACTTGGTGTATTGCCCCCCGTCCGTGGCAACCGTGTCGCCACGCGCCCATCGTTGGATTCGTCGATAGCCGGGCTGATCGAAAGTTCAGCGGTGGTGTCGGCGCGCCAGCCGTGGATCGCCGGGTCAAGATCGCCTACCCCTGTTATCCCCGGATGCTCCATACGCTCATTCTCGCCGAACCCTTCGGACAACGCAGCGTCTGCACCACCTAGGCACGGAACAGTTTCCGAGGTTTCGTCATTGTCTTCGGAACCGGAATCGAATACCGAAGCGATCCCTGAGGTATCTTGGACCAAACCATCGTCGACCACCCTTGCCGAAGCCAAGATGTAAGCGTCGTTGGTGCAGGCGAACATACCTATAACGGTGATCGCGGTTCCGTCGATGGCGCGGACGTTGCCGCGATGCGCGGTTCGTGGCGGAACTGGGCCGCCAGTGTCCCACTGTGAAACTGAAACCACACCTGGCGCACCGGTCAATGTGTCAATCAATCTTCCGTTGATCCCTCCTTCGGAAAGATCATCGATACCTTCAAGCTCCGCCGGTCTCGTGTAGGAAATCGCGTTAACGTTGGGGTCGTGCACGATCACCACTGGTGGCGTGATCGGTTGACCATTGGTGCGGTTGTGAAGGGTGATACCAACGTCCGCGTACTCACGCGCAACGTTGCCGGGGTCATCAAGGATCATGTGCATCACTTCACCATGCCAATCGAATGCCACTCCCAGGTCGCCGATTCCAGCTATACCGGGATGGGGCTCAATCGTCCCTTCTCCATCATGCGTGTCGCCAGCAGAAACACCTTCACCGTCAAGACATGGCACAGAGGCGCGGGTTTCGTCGTTTGTCTCCGTTCCGGCATCCAGCGCGACGCCGGAGCCGAATGCAGGCGCACCGAATTCAGTCACGACAACACTGCCAACCGCGATCCCATCGTTCGTGCACGCCAGCATTCCGATAACGCTCACGTGATCCCCGGGCTCGGCGTGCACGTTCAAAATAGTGACCGATTCGCCTGGTTTGATGATGCCGCCGAATCGTTTGACTTCTTTGACGCCCCTGCGTTCCGAGATTGACTCTATGAAATCCGGTTGCGCGCCAGATTCAGCCAGCACTTCTAGACCGGGAAGCCGATCAGCAGCGGGCGGCAATAGCGCTGTATGTGCGTCGTGTACGACTACGACAGGCGGTGTGATGGGTTGCTGTGCGGTCAAATTACGGACTGTCAACTGGAACGCGGTCGCCGCATGCGCGGTGTCTGTCTGCACAGTAATCGCTGAAACTGCTAGGACCGCGATAACTGATGCGCTAGCCACTACACGTTTCAATAGTCGTCCTCGCTCTCCGGCGCATAGCCGGTACGTGTTCAGTACCGCATACGCAACTCCGATTCTGTCGAGAGCTATTCCCGAATCGATTCCTGGAACATGCAATCCGTCAGAACATAATCACCGAACGCGCCACCTCGCCTGCCTTCATCGCCCTGAATGCTTCATTGATGTCCGAAAGTTCAAGGCGACGAGTCACCATCTCGTCCAAAAGCAGTCGTCCTTGCCGGTAGAACTCTACGTATCTGGGCATGTCGATTTTGAACCGGTTTGATCCCATGCTGCAACCTTGGATCTTGCGCTCTCGCATGCCGGTTGTGGGAATCTCGATCTTAGTCCCTTCAGGGATCATTCCGATCAACGTCGCTGTGCCGCCTGTTCCTAGGGCATCCCAACATGCCTCGGCCGTGTCTTTGAGGCCAATTGCTTCGAAGGTGTAGTCGGCACCGCCATCGGTGATGTTGATGATCGCTTCGACCGGGTCGCTATCGGAAGCGTCTACGATGTCAGTTGCACCCAGATCCATTGCAGTCTTGAGTTTGTTCTCGGAGATGTCAACGGCGATGATCCGCAATGCTCCCGCGAGTCGCGCGCCTTGAATGACCCCAAGACCAACACCACCCGCACCGAAGACTGCTACGGTCGAGCCAGGCTCAACCTGCGCTGTGTTCAGGGCGGCACCTACACCTGTCGTAACCCCGCATCCGATCAGTGCAGCCCCCTCGAACGGCATATCTTCCCGGATCTTAACGACGCTGTTTTCGTGTACCAACATTTTTTCGGCATACGTCGCTAGATTGGCCATCTGGGTTAGGGGTTGACCGTTCCACGAAATGCGGGGTGATTCGTCGGTTCCTCGCATCGGTTTGGTCTGGCAACGCGCGGGATGGCCGGTTATGCAATGTCTGCACCGGCCGCAGTAGACGGATAAGCAAAGGATGACGTGATCACCGGGTGCGACATCTTGGACGAGGTCGCCCACTTTCTCGACAACACCCGCCCCTTCATGCCCCATCACCGCCGGCGTTTCCATTGTGTATAGCCCTTCGACGAAGTGGAGGTCGGAGTGGCACACGCCGGTGGCCATCGTTTGGACTAGAACCTCGTATGGACCCGGGTCATCTACATAGATGTCCTGAACCGTAAGTGGCTCGTTCACAGTTTGGAAAACTGCTGCGTCTGGCATGGTTGCCCTCCTTTCGTGTCGATTAGCCTAAGGCGATCAGATTGTGATTAGTCGTCTTCTAGGGTTGACGTATCGCCTTCAGGTAGACCGAGTTCACGCGCTTTGAGCAGACGGCGCATGATTTTGCCGGAGCGTGTTTTGGGCATAATGTCGATGAAATCGATCTCGCGCGGTGCTACACCGGCAGATAGACGATCGCGCGCGAACCGCATCAACTCGCGTCGCAGTTGAGTACCTGCCTCGTATCCGGGGTTCAGCGTGACAAACGCCTTCACGATCTCCATCGCGATCGGGTCTGGTTTACCGATCACTCCAGCTTCGGCGACCGCCTCATGCTCGATCAAAGCGGATTCGACTTCGAACGGGCCTACTAGGTGACCTGCCGTGTTGATCACGTCGTCCGCCCTGCCTTGGAACCAGAAGTAACCGTCTTTGTCGATGCTTGCTTGGTCGCCGGTGATGTACCAACCCTTCTTGAAACGCGAGTTGTACATCTCATCCTGTTGCCAGTACGTGTACATCATCGACGGCCAGCCGGGTCTGACGGCTAGGCTCCCGGCGTTTCCAGGACCCAACTCGTTGAACTGGTCATCGAGGACACCCATCGTGATGCCCGGGAATGGTCGACCCATCGAGCCCGGACGGACAGCCATTGATTGGTAGTTCGCGCACATGATCGCGCCGGTCTCGGTCTGCCACCAGTTGTCGTGGATCGGCATGTCGAAGTGACGGTTGCCCCAGACGACGGCCTCCGGGTTGAGTGGTTCACCGACAGATCCGATGAAACGCAGGGATGACATGTCGTACTGGTCAACGACGTCGCCGCCGGCCCGCATAAGGAGGCGGATAGCGGTCGGTGCGGTGTACCAGACGGTGACGTTGTAGTCCTGGATGACCTTGTACCACCCTGATGCACTGAAGCCACCTTCGTAGATGATCTGGGTGACACCGTTCGTCCACGGGGCCATCATGCCGTAGGAAGTGCCGGTTACCCACCCGGGATCCGCCGTGCAGAAGTAGATGTCGTCGAATTTGAAGTCGAGTGCCCAGTGGCCGGTAATCCATTGCTGAATCACCGCTTGGTGGCGGTGCAACACACCCTTAGGTTTGCCCGTCGAACCGGATGTGTAGTGCATGATGGCGAAATCGTACTGGGTCGTCTCCGCCATGTTGAAGTCATCGGAGTTGGCCTCCGACATCAACTCGTAGTAGTCGAGGTCGCCTGCGTGCAGCGGATCTGCCGAACGACCGTCTTTGTTGACTGAGATGACGTTTTTGAGAGTTTCGATTTCCGGCAAGATACCAGAGATCTTCTCGCGCAGGTCCGGGCTGGTAACAAGGTACTTGGCGCCTGCGTCGAGCATACGGTCACGCACTGGGTCGGGTCCGAATGCGGAGAATAACGGGGCGATTACGCCGCCAGCTTTGAGAATGCCCATCGCGGCGATGTAGAGTTCCGGCAGCCGGTCCATGAAGATGAATACGCGGTCACCCAATTCGATGCCCAGGTTCTGCATCACGGTGCCGAAGCGGTCCGATTCCTGCTTGAATTCGGCATATGTGTATCGTTCCTCTTCGCCGTTTTTGCCGATCCAGATCATGGCAAGTTTGTCGCCGTGGCCGTGTGCGACGTGTCGGTCTACAGCCTCGTAAGCGTTGTTCAAACCGCCGCCCGGCAACCAGTCCATGTGCTCAAAAGCGTCGCGCCACCAATCGAAGTCGGAGCGCCTTGATGCGTAGTCGGTGAGGTTTGGTTCCTGCGCGGGATCGGTTACCGCAACTTTATTGATCTGTTCGAAATCCAATTCCCTTGCTCCCAATGCGTGTATCTGTTGTTTGCTGATTCCGGGTATGCGGGTATATTACCGCTTGAGAATTATCTTCGCATGTTTCCCTTCGATCTGACGCTATTCGTCGGGTTATAGAATCGTTGGAAGCAACCTAGGCCACGCGCTGATTTCCAAATGGATGTGGTTGAACAGCAATCCACTGAGACACGCAAACCATGAAAGTCCTGTTTCTAGAAGACGAGCTACCGACCGCTCGCGCCGGCGACATACGCGAAGTAAAGAACGGTTTCGCCCGTAACTACCTCATCCCACGCGGCATTGCGGTTTTGGCCACGGAACACCAACTTCGCCGAGCGGAGAAGCTCCGTGCCGAGGCGGAAGAACGCCGACTGCGCGAGCTTAACGAGTGGCGTGACATCGCGGCAGAATTGGAAGAGCAACCAGTCGAGTTGACAGTCCGGACTGGACCCACTGGTCGGCTCTATGGTTCGGTCACCAACACGATAATCGCCGCGCGTTTGTCGGAACTCACTGGACGCCTGATCGAACGGAAGCGCGTCCGATTACAGGAGCAGATCAGAATCGTCGGCGAATACCGGCTCCCCGTCCGATTCATGGACGAAATCGATGCGACCATCACCTTGAAAGTCGTTTCGGACGATGTGGTCGACTCGGAAGAGGAAGAAGGGGAGACTGACCAATACGCCGTTACCGATGAGATTCTCGCCAGCGGCGAGATCGACATGCACGCATGGGAAGAACCTCAAGCTGTAGACGCGTTGGGCCTCATCGCAGGTCGCATTTTGGCTCGCAACATCGCTCAGTTCCGGGTAATCCACGGCAAAGGCGAAGGGACCCTTCGCCAAGCCGTACGCGATCGTCTCAACGAAATGAAGACCGAAGGCACTGTCATAATTTGGGGACCGGGCAGAACCGACGGCGATACCGACGCAGACAGCTTGGAATCGGTCTCTTGGTTCACGGTTAGCTAGTCAGACCGCCGCTTCCGGGCGACCCGCAAATCCACCCAAATCCAAGCTTCCCCAACCGCGCAGAGTGCGCTGCGTCGGGATAGGATTCGATTCACTCGCAGCATATCGACCAGATCCGTCCGCAAGATTCGAACTTGATGCAAGAACCAGCCACGCTTCCTTCTGAGGGTAATCCGCCATCCAATCTTGATGCCGAGGTCGCGGTAATCGGGTCTTTGTTAATCGACGGCGATGCGATCCTGAGGATCGAACCTTTCCTCAAACCTGAACACTTTTTCGGTGAGCAAAATGCCGAGGTGTATACCGCATGCCATGAACTCTTCATGGAGTCGACGGGCATCGACCAAGAAACGGTTCGCGACCGACTGATCGCCAAAGATCTACTTGAAGCCGTCGGTGGCGACGCCTATCTGAGCGCCGCCGTAGCCCAAACTCCCCACTCGTTCTACATCGAAGATTACGCCCGCGTGGTTCGAAATGCGTTCGTGATCCGGCAACTAGGAGAAGCTGGAGAACTGATTCGCGACATCGGGTTCGATTATTCCAACACCAAAGATGTCGACAAGGCAGTCAAACAAGCCGAAGAGATCATCTTCCAAATCGGTCAGACCTACGACGCAACCGATTTTTCCCTGCTGCGAGAAGCGCCTTCTATCGCGGAATTCTTTGACCCGCCACCTGAAAGTGAACTAGCCGACGAGTCGAATCAACCGATTATGACGGGTTTCGAAACTCTTGACCGGATGCTCGGCGGCTTCCACCGCTCGGACATGATCGTCTTGGCTGCTCGGCCCGGCTTCGGCAAGTCTACCTTGGCTCTAAACATCGGATTGAATGCCGCCAAAAACGGCAAAACCGTGGGAATATTCAGTCTCGAGATGGGCATCGATCAGGTGGCGCACCGCATGGCCGCCGCTCATGCCCGCATCAACATCCAAAACATCCGCAACGACAACCTCAGACCCGAGGAACGCGATCGTCTCAGCGACGCGTACGGATATCTCAGCGACATGCGGATTTACGTCGATGACGCGGCCCTTCAAACCGCAAGCGCGCTACGTGCCAAAGCTCGCAGACTTAAGATGCAGACCGGTCTGGATTTCTTGGTCGTCGATTACATGCAGTTGATCAGCGGATCTTCATCAGGACGCGAAGCCAACCGCGTTCAAGAAGTGAGCGAAATCTCCCGCTACCTTAAAGCGATAGCACGCGACCTCCACATCCCCGTCTTGGCCGTTTCTCAGCTAAGCCGAGCCGTTGAACAGCGCAAAACCCATGAACCCCGGCTCGCCGACCTGCGAGAATCCGGATCCATCGAACAAGATGCAGACGTTGTGATGTTTATCCACCGCGACGACAAAAACATGTCAGAAGAAGAATGGAATCGTCGCAACCCGACCCAGGTCTACCCCCGCGGGCTAACCGAAATCATCATCGCCAAACATCGCCACGGTCCAACCGCCAGTCTAGAAATGTCCGTCCGCGACGAGTGGGGACTTTTTTCCTCGGTTACCGAACCCGGCGTCGATTGAGGGCTGGCCCATGTCCACCCAACCAATCAAGGGATTTCCTCTTCCTGACGACTACGGCACGACTCGCGTTCCCAACTTGGTTCTCGGCCGGGTGCTCGCCGAAGTGGAAAATTCAGTGACGCTGAAGTTGATCCTGCGGGCCATATGGTTGCTCGAGCGACAAAGGGGATTCCCAAGGTACATTTCAACCGAAGATCTGCGTCGCGACCGCGTGGTGTCTCGTTTGATCCGCGACGAATCGGAGCTTGCCGAATGCTTAAACTCGGCGAAGGCCCACGGCGTCTTGATCGAAGTATCCGTGAGCGGTAACAAGTGCTTGATGCTCAACACGGAATCGGCCGAGCGCGCGTCATTCGACGCTATTGCCTTAACAGAAACGCCAGAAAACGACCCCGATGGATGGGACTCGCCGACGACCTCCGTTCTGCCGCCAGACGCATTTCGCGCCTACGAGGAAAACATCGGCGTTCTATCGCCGATGATCCGAGAGAACATCCTGTCCTCTTTGGAAGATTTCACCGATGAAGACATAACGCACGCCATTAGAATCGCAGTTGAGAACGAAAGCCGTAGCTGGTCTTTCGTCGCCGGCGTGCTTCGGCGCTGGTTGAGAGATGGCGTGCCCCATGAACGAAACGACGGAAAATCCGGAAGATCAACCGACCGAGGACGCGTTTCGGAAATTGAGCTCCGCAAGTACTTGGAGGAGCAACGGCAACGGAGTCGCTTCAGCACATCGTAACGGGGACAATCGATCTCGTGATATAGAGCCCGAATGCTCACGTTGCAACGACTCGCTGTGGGTGCTTGCTTCGAATGTGGATGCCGACGTTCTTTCCGTCGTACCGTGCAACTGTCAATCCGCTGTTCGAGACTCCGGGTCCCAACTGAAGACCTATTCGCAACTGGGACACCTTGAGCGGATGACCTTCGATGCTTTGCTACCTGAAGGCCGACGAGGACGCGCCGACGAAGCGTTGTTCCGCGTGGCGGTCGATGCGGCAATGGCATTCGCCGAGAAGCCCGAAGGATGGTTGGTGTTCGAGGGTTCTACCGGAACTGGCAAGACACACCTTTCGGCAGCCATCATCAACACAATCATCGAACGCGGTTCACCTGCCAAATATCTCTCCGCCCTCGATCTGCCCGATTTGATCCGCGACGAGCGATTCGATGAAGCAGAAGCCAGCACTTCCTTCTCATCTTTGCTCGACGCGCCGGTTTTGGTGATCGACGACCTCGGAGCGCAGCAAGCCACGAATTGGGTCGACGCCAAACTCGACCAATTGCTGACGCATCGTTTCAACGGCCGTCTTCCTTCAGTCAT
Organism: Dehalococcoidia bacterium; assembly: GCA_965203505.1. GTDB lineage: Bacteria > Chloroflexota > Dehalococcoidia > Lucifugimonadales > Lucifugimonadaceae > Bin127. Next base: position 1,215,936 of record OZ241880.1, on the reverse strand, counting down.
CGCACTCGCCAAACCGATCGATCAATTGCCCGAACGCGTCGCATTGAAGCTCGACGATCCGAGTCTTTCTCAGGTCGCGAAGTTAACCAGCATCGGTTCAACCGTCGTCGATCGACGTGTCAACATTCCGCAGGTGATGCTCGACCGCATGACTTTTGAATCTTTCGAAACCGAAGGTGCACCATCGTCCAACGCCGATGAGAAAGCGTCGCTGGGGCTCGCCGTAGTTGCCGCGCTCGACTTTGCTGACAAACCGCAAAAGTGGTTGTACTTGCACGGACCCACTGGCGTTGGCAAAACCCACATCGCGGTAGCTATCGCCAATGTACAGGTTCAACGTGGTGCTTCAACGACCTTTTGGTCTGTACCTGATTTGCTCGACAACTTGAGACGAACCTATGGCAACTCCGATGAGGCTTCGTTCTATTCGCTCTTCGATTCTGTTCGAGACTGCGAACTATTGATTTTGGACGATTTCGGTGCCCAACAGATGACAGAATGGGCGCTTGAGAAGCTGTACCAACTGATCACCTATCGGCACGATCGGCTCCTGCCAACCGTCATTACTAGTCAATTCATCCTGTGGGAAGGTGCCGATAACAGCCAGTGGCACCGTGTGCGAGGTAAGCATCAGTGGGAGTCGATCCGTTCGCGCCTCAGCGACTCCAGCGTTGTCACCGAACGCCTCATGGCAGCACCCGACTATCGAAATCGTGGAGCGTGAAGCGGTCTGCTAACCACCCATCAATGACGATTTCTAACAGAGGTTGGCAGTTGGCTACCGTCGTGGCAGTCAAACGTGAAACCGCGGACGTCAAGTCGTTCACTCTCAAACCGAATAATGGACCGATTCGCTTTATCGCCGGCCAACACGTTGACATTAGGCTTACCGCGCCGGACGGATACCAAGCACAACGCTCCTATTCGATTGCGTCGGCACCTAACACACCGGATGTTTTCGACATTACGATCGAGCTTTTGGAAGATGGTGAAGTGTCTCCGTATTTCCACCATGTCGTTGAACCGGGAGATCGGGTTGAGTTCAGAGGTCCGTTAGGCGGACCATTCACTTGGCGCGCAAAACCGGGGATGAGGTTGTTACTAGTGGGTGGAGGTTCCGGGATTGTTCCCTTGATGTCGATGTTGAGGCAACGGATTGAATCCGACGTTGCCGCAAGGGTTCCGGCGGTGCTGCTCTATTCCTCGCGTACCGATCAACACATCATTTACCGTCACGAGTTGGCGGAGATGGATGCCGCAGATTCGAGATTAGCAGTGTTGCATACCCTCACACGGCATCAACCGCCGGGTTGGACGGGACGTCGCAGGCGGGTCGATCTTGAGTTGATGAGCGACGCTTCGGATACGCTCGAGATGCTCGATCCAGATGCCGACGGCGAGATTGTGTCTTACATCTGCGGTCCGAGCGACTTTGTTGAAAACTCCGCTCAATTCGCGGTGGAGTTGGGAATTGCGCCGGAAAACGTGAAGACGGAAAGATTCGGACCGACCGGTACCTAGCCGTCAGTCAACAGGAGTTGAAAATGAGGCGACCGAACTTTGTGATGATGATGGCGGACGACATGGGTTACGGCGATTTCGGCGTCTTCAGCGAGGGTCGAGTTCGGACGCCATTCCTGGATTCCCTGATTGATGAAAGCGTCTGCTTGTCTCAGAACTACACCGGCAGCCCGGTGTGCTCGCCGTCGAGGGCGGCGTTGTTGACCGGCAGGTATCCGATCAGAACGGGTGCTGTCACGCCGCAAGAAACGTTGGGTTACGACCGCATCGCTTTGAGGGAGAGGACATTGGGGGACGTCTTCAAGGCGAATGGATACGCGACTGGACTCATCGGCAAGTGGCACAACGGCGCGCTGGATCCTCGGTATCACCCAAACGCTCGCGGTTTCGACGAGTTCGTAGGGTTCCGCGGCGGTTGGGCAGATTACTGGCGATACAACATGGACCGGAACGGCACTATGGAGCCTTCGGATGGCACTTATATGACCGACGTGTTGGCATCAGAAGCCTCGGATTTCATCGACCGGCACTCTCGAGAGCCGTTCTTTTTGAGTGTTATGTTTAACGCCCCGCACACTCCTCTTCACGCGCCACAAGAGTACGTAACGCCCTACATCGAAGCAGGATTCTCGGTGGATGTCGCGATCGTTTACGCCATGATCGAGGTGATGGACCGCGGCGTGGAACAGATATCGGAAGCGTTGCGACGGAACGGGGTTTATGACGACACAGTCTTCATGTTCACGTGCGACAACGGGCCGGCGTTCGGCGTCCGATGGGACCACGTGCCGCCCGGCGGGACCGGCGACACGACGAGATTCAACTGTGGGCTAAACGGTGCTAAGGGATCCGTCTTGGAAGGCGGTGTGAGGGTCCCCATGGTGATGCGATGGCCTGACGGTTTGGATGGCGGCGGCGACAATCATCAGATGGTCCATTTCATTGACTGGTTGCCGACCTTTATGGAAATGGCGGACGCGGAGTCGATCGATGAGATGCGCCGGTTGGACGGAACCTCGGTCCTGCCCCAATTGCGTGGGGAGATGTCGCCTCATGCGCCAAGACGGTTCTGGCAGATGAACGCCTATTCGCCCATAGGATTCAGCAACGCGGCGGTGCGTGACGGGGATTGGAAGCTGGTACGTCCCGCTCTCCCACTGCAACCCGCGACGGCCGAGGGGCGGCGCTTGGCGGACGAGTATGTTTTGCTCGACATCGCATACAAGTATGAACCGGAACGCGTGACATCGATTCGTCGATGGCCCGAACCTGAACGAGTGGTTGACGACCCGCCAGATCCGATGCTCTACAACATCTCGGACGATCCGTTGGAGGAACGCGACCTATGGGAAGACGAACCCATGCGCGGTGCCAAAATGCTCAACGATTTGGAGAACTGGTTCGACGAGGTGGAAAGCGAGCGAAGGACAATACCAGATGACGAACGCATCGGGGTTTAAATCAGGTTTGAATTAACATTGAGTCTGCTATCACATTCGTCACAAACGCCCGAAAATGCCAACGTAGCTCAGTGGTAGAGCAGCAGTTTCGTAAACTGCAGGTCGTGGGTTCGATCCCCACCGTTGGCTCCATCACCTGACCAGCGATTGATGCGGATTCCAGTCCTCACCGGTCGCCTATAGCACTGATTCGGCGGATGCTAGACTTGCACCAACTTTGCGACCCGATCCCTCACTTGACACTATGGAGAACACAATTTGAGTGACCAGTTGCTGATCGCTGAGCAGCCCGACTTGAGCAATGCATTGATGATTGCCGCTTGGTCGGGATGGTCAGATGCTGGCGAATCTGCCACTCGTGCGCTCCATCATCTGACGCAAGAACTTAACTCGACTAAATTCGCTGAGATCGACGCGGAAGAGTTCTACATCTTCACAGAGGAAAGACCATTCGTCGAAAACGCGCCGGAAGGCGGAAGGCGTCTCGTTTGGCCCAAGAATGAGTTCTTCTATCTAAAGTCTGACGACGATGCGGTGCCCGATGTTGTTTTCCTGATCGGGACCGAACCTCACCTCAGGTGGCGGACTTACACCACCCTGGTTGCCGACATAGCCAACGCGACCAATGTTGATATGTTGGTCACCGTCGGTGCGTTGCTTGACGAAGTACCGCACACCCGTTCGGCTGTGGTGATGAGCACAACAGTCCACGAGGATCTCGGTGCGCGATACAACCATGTCAAATACGGCCGCCCAAACTATGAAGGACCCTCCGGGATGACTTCGGCGACCATAGACGCATGCGCGCGGCACGGCATCATGTCAGTTTCCATATGGGGGCATGCACCGAGATATCTTCAAGGCGCGCAAAATCCCGCCATCACTCTCGCCATAATCCAAGAGATTGAACGCTTCGCCAACATATCGGTAGACAAAGATGCGCTCGAAAGCGAAGCCGAGGATTTTACTACGCGGGTCGACTACGCCCTGCGCAACACGCCGAAGGCGGTTGATTACGTTCGTTCTCTTGAAGAGAAATACGATTCAGAAATAGACGTAGCTGCAGACCCTGAACCCGCCGCGATGATCGACGAACTTGACGAGTTCCTCAGAACACGCACAACGGAAGACGATGAAGAAACCCGTACACAGGGATAAACATTAACTCGCGTACGCGGTGAAACTCTGGTTCATACCACCACGAAAGTTTGAGACATCACCATGAAGCAGATAACTTTGATCGGCGTCGGACAGATTGGCGCATCCATCGGCCTGGGCCTTAGAACCGAGCACGGCAAGAAATACCGAGTGGTCGGTTATGACCCGGATCAAGACCTACACGCTCAAGCAGAAAAGATCGGGGCCGTCGACAGCGCTGAATGGAACCTCGACGTAGCGGTTCGCGATGCTGATGTGATCGTTCTGTCGCTACCGGTGACGCGTTCGTATGAGATGTTGGAGACCATCGCTCCGTACCTGAGCGACGACGTCACGATTACCGACACATGCAGCACTAAACGCTCCATATTGCGGTGGGCAGAGGACATTTTGCCGCACCACGCTTCCTTTGTCGGCGGTCATCCTCTCGTGAAAGCCGACGCAACGGGACGAGACGAGCCCTCGCCGTTTCTCTTTACTCAGGCCCCATACGCGATAATTCCGCACCCACGAAGTCGCCCATCCGCGATCCGCGACGTGCAAGAGATTTGCACCGACTTGGGCGCGAGACCATTGTTCATGGACCCGGACGAGCACGACAGCTTTTCCGCCGCCGTGGAGGGCGTGCCCGCGTTCGTCGCCGCCGCTGCTTTGAACGCCGCTTCCGATTCTCCGTCGTGGCACGAGATCAGCAAGTTCGTGGGCAAAGACTTCGTTTCAATGAGCCAACCTATGGCCAACGACCCGGCTTGGGTCAACGGAATGGCTTCGACCAACCGCGACATGCTTATCTACTGGATCGAACAGATCAGCTTGCAACTCGCCGGCATCAAACGAATCTTGGAGAACGACGAAGAGGTTAGCGACCCCGATGGTCCGCTTGCAGACCTTCTTGTGAACGCGTGGGAAAACAGACTCAGGCTTGATCTGGGAATACAGCCGTCACCACCGACTTCCCTGCAGGCACCCGAGCAACTGCCAAGCAGCGGTGAAGCGACCGCGTCTATGTTGATGGGAGGCTTCATCATGCGCGCATTCCGGGGATCGCGAGACAAGAAAGACCCAACCAAGTACGACCGCCGAAAACTCTAGGCGCGTACGGTTCGACCATTGAGAAAGCTGTTCCAAAATGGATTTGACGGTTAGTCGCCCCCGGAGATTAGCCGGGGAAATCGTTGCCCCCGGAGACAAATCCGTCTCTCACCGCGCTGTGATGCTGAATTCGATAGCGGAGGGTCAGGCGACGGTTCGCAACTTCTCACCAGGCGACGACTGTACTTCAACCATGCGGATCATGCGCGCTCTGGGCGTCGAAATCCAACGATTGTCCGCCGAGGGGAATGCCGGTGACACTCTAATCGTTAACGGAGCGGGTACCGATGGATTGCGGGAAGCTGAGGACGTGCTCGACGCCGGCAATAGCGGTACGACGATGCGGCTGATGTCAGGCATTCTCGCCGGTCGCGACTTCAAGGCTACGATGACCGGGGACGACTCGTTGCGTTCCCGCCCGATGGGACGGATCATCAAACCGTTGTCCATGATGGGCGCTGTCATTCACGGACGTGAAAATGACACCCTCGCTCCGTTAGAATTCGACGGCGGAAACCTCTCAGGGATCGAATACGATCTGCCAGTCGCCAGCGCACAACTGAAGTCCGCGATATTGCTGGCGGGTATCCGAGCCGACGGCCAAACGCGTATTTCGCAACCCGATGCTTCGCGTGATCACACCGAGAGAATGTTGACCGCGATGGGCGCTGACATCTCCGTAGATGGGCTCGATGTGGCAGTTGGCCAGTCCGATATCGAGTGCGTCGATGTCGAGGTGCCCGGCGATATATCCAGCGCCGCATTCTGGATCGTCGCCGGACTTATCCACCCCAATGCCGAGGTGGTGGTAAAACGCGTCGGAATAAACCCCACCCGAGCTGGCGTGCTGACCGCGTTGCGCGACATGGGCGCCAACATAGAACTCGTCCACCGGCGCGACGTTGCCGGAGAACCCGTCGCAGACGTTGTCGCTAGGACCAGCAACCTGAGAGGCACCGAATTGGCTGGGAGCATCATGCCTCTGTTGATGGACGAGGTTCCGATCATCGCCGTCGCAGCCGCGATGGCGGAAGATGAAACAGTGATCCGAGACGCCGCTGAGTTGCGAGTCAAAGAAACCGATCGAATTAGTGCGACCGTCAATTGGCTAGTCGCCGCCGGGATCGAAGCCGAAGCCCGTGATGACGGCATGGCGATCATCGGTGCTGGGAGAATCGCCGGCGGTACTTATCAAAGCCAAGACGATCATCGGATCGCGATGGCATTGGGTATCGCCGGACTGGTCTCGGACGAACCAATCACCGTGCCCGAAGCAGACTGCGCCAGCATCTCATACCCTGAGTTCTGGGACGAACTGGAAACGCTTGGCGGCATCGTTGACTGACGTCAACGAACGAGACACCAATCCGCTTGTCGTTGTCATTTCAGGACCATCAGGCGTCGGCAAGGACGTCCTCATCGAAGGGATGGCTGGTCGAGGTCTCACGTACCACTTCACCGTAACCGCCACCACTCGGGATCCCAGACCCGGTGAACACGAAGGAATCAACCACCACTTTCTGTCCGTCGATGAGTTTCGCCGCGCCATTTCGGAGGAGGAACTGTTGGAATGGGCCCTCGTTTACGGCAACTATTACGGCGTCCCCAAACAGCAGGTCAGGGATGCACTCGCACAAGGTAAGCACGTTATCATCCGCGTCGATCTTCAAGGTGCTTTGAGGATCAAAGAGTTAGCGCCTGAAGCTCTGATGATCTTCATTCACCCGCCGAACATGCGTGTGTTGCAGCAACGCATCGAGCGGCGCGGGGTGAACAGTGCGGCCGATATCGCAACTCGACTCGAATCCGCAGAAGAAGAAATCCGACAGTCGAAATCTTTCGACCGCCAGGTGGTAAATCACGAAGGCATGTTGGAAGCCGCCGTCGACGAAGTGATCGATATCATCCACGAAGAGTCTCGACGAGTTCCACCTCGGATCGTTAACATCTGAAAAAAACCGAAGCCAATCGCCTAGTCATGAAAATCATCATCGCCCCCCAAGAGTTCAAAGAGAGCCTGACCGGCATTCAGATCGCGCGCGCTATGCGAAAAGGTGTACTTCGCGTTTGGCCCGAAGCCGACGCACACTTGGTGCCAGTCGCAGACGGTGGCGATGGAACTTTGCAGTCATTGGTCGACGCATCCGGCGGGCAGATCATGACCGCCGTGGTCGATGATCCATTGGGACGCCCGATTGAAGCGATTTGGGGCGCGTTAGGAGATGACCGCACCGCGGTAATCGAAATGGCACGCTCTTCCGGGATCGCTCTACTCAAACCCGATGAACGAAACCCGTTAGTGACCACAACATACGGCGTCGGCCAATTGATGTCGCTCGCGCTGGACGCTGGGTACCGCAATCTCATCATAGGCATCGGCGGGAGTGCCACAAATGATGGCGGAGCCGGAATGGCCCAAGCGCTAGGCGCGAAGCTGTTGGACGCCGAGGGCAATGATCTTGCTCGCGGCGGCGGTTCCCTAGCCGAAATTCACGAGATTGACGTCTCGGCTTTGGATCCCCGATTGTCCGAAACAACCATAAACGTAGCGTGCGACGTCAACAACCCGCTCTGCGGAGAAACCGGAGCTTCCGCCATCTTCGGACCACAAAAAGGGGCAGATCCAAGCACTGTCGGTTTTTTGGACAACGCCCTAGAACGATTCGGCACCTTGCTCGAACGAGATCTAGGGAGCGAAGTTATGCACACTCCGGGCGCGGGCGCTGCTGGCGGACTAGGCGCTGGGTTAATGGCATTTGCCAACGCACAATTGCGACCCGGCGCGGATATCGTGATCGACGCTTTGGATCTCGAAAACCGATTACAAGACGCATCCTTAGTCATCGTTGGAGAAGGCCAAACCGATCGCTCGACCGTGTTCAACAAAGCGCCGGTGGCCGTCGCTCAACGTGCGAAAGCTCTCGGCATCCCAACCGTTGCCATCTCCGGAAGTCTAGGCGAAGGTTTCGAAGGCATCCACGACCTTGGCATCGACGCCGCATTTAGCATCTTGGACCACTGCATGACACTCGAAGACGCGATGTCGGAGACCGCCACACTCGTTGCCGACGCCACAGAGCAAGTTTGCAGGGCGTTAAAAATCTCGGTCAACTAGCAATCAACATCGGGTCCGAGTTTTAAGGGTATCCGGTGCTCTCATCCCACCAGCACGATGTGTGTTTCAACAGGACCGTGGATGCCGTGCACGATGGTCGCTTCAATGTCTCCCGTCCGTGAGGGGCCCGAAATCAGATTCATCGCCGCATGTCGATCACCGCTATGGATGTCAACGTGTTCCAAGAGGAACAACTCGTCTAACGAGGGAAGTACCTGACCGCGTCTAACGACCGCGATGTGAACAGGAGGCGCCAACGAGGTCAATCGCGACACTCCCTTCTTGGGGTGGATCACCAATGTTCCGGTTTCAGCGATCACGTAATCGCCGCCGGTTATGCCAACGTCGGTCTTGAAGACTTCCTGTCGGTGAGCAGCTCGTTGCTCAACGCGTTCATCATCGGTCATCTCGTCTTGGAGCGTCATGTCGCTCAGTTCAACGTCCACTCTATCCAACGCGGGTCCGATCCCAGCCTCGTCTAGGACTTCGTGACCAGATCTCAGAGCTTTTTCGGCACCTATGTCCCGACATATCCGGGCGATCAGATCTCCGACATCCTCCATCGTCTCGGCTCGATGAACATTCCAGCCAGTCGTTGCCAGAGCGTCAGCAGCTTTATCGAGCAATTCGGACGACCTGACGTCCACATCCCGCCGCACATCGGCCGCCGCGTCCCTTGCGCCGGACAAATCTGGATAGCGAACGGGCGTCGACCCTGGCTCCGCGGGCAACGCCGTCCGGCCGAGCGAAGCGCTAACGTTGGAAATGAATTCGGTTCTGTCCAATGACGTTTACCCGCGATCTGCAAACCATTTGCCAAACGATTGGCTCGCCGGAGCGGGAAAATCCCGGCTAGCAGTCCAACCAGAGATTGGCGGCGGCACCTTCTTTAACCATCCATCCCTGTTCAACGGCGAACTAACGATCTTCCCGATACCCGATCCTGCTTCGAAACGACGGCGACTCATCATCCCCTGCCGCCACGCTTTCCAAGTGAGCCGCTCGCCTAATCCCGACGCTCGTTGGGCGGGGTCAGGTTCGCCCTGAGCCGTCTGCGATCGCAGCTCCAGCAACATTCGGGGAATGTTTATCTTCACCGGGCACGCATCGTGGCACGCGCCGCAAAGCGATGATGCCGCAGGCAGTTTCGCGCCATCTTTCAATCCGGTAAGAACCGGCGAAACAATCGATCCAATCGGACCGGGATAAACCCATCCGTATGAGTGACCACCTACTTTTCGATATACCGGGCACGAGTTCATACACGCTCCGCAACGAATGCAGTTCAGCGCCTCTCGCAGAGATTCGTCACGCAGCAGACGATCACGCCCGTTGTTCATGATCACCAGATGGAACTCCTCCGGCCCATCTTCCTCGTCATGCGCGCGCGGCCCATTGACCATCGTGACGTAGCAAGATATGCGCTGCCCGGTGGCCGATCGGATCAAAATCCTCAGCATGGCGCTCAGATCCGCCGCGGACGGAACCAGCTTCTCCATACCCATCGCTGCGACGTGGATTCGCGGCATAGATGTCGCCATTCTGCCGTTGCCTTCGTTCGTCACCAGCACAATCGAACCCGTTTCCGCTACTGCAAAGTTCGCTCCGGTAACCGACATATCCGCGCGTTGAAATACCTCACGCAACATCTCCCGGGCTTGGCGAGTGAGTTGCTCAGCCGTTTCTCGGCGCTCTGACCCCGATTCTTCAGCCAACAGGTCGGCTACCTGTTCCTTGGATTTATGGATAGCCGGTGCAATGATGTGGTAAGGCGCCTCGCCAGCGAGCTGAACGATGTACTCGCCCAAGTCAGTTTCAACGACTTCGACACCGTCCGTCTCAAGGACATGGTTGAGCCCCATCTCTTCTGAGACCATCGATTTGCTTTTGATGACCGTTTCAACACCGTTGGATTGCGCCAACCCTTGTACGTATGCGTTAGCATCTTCCGCGTCGTGAGCGAAGTAGACCTTCCCGCCGTTCTTCTCGACATTGGTGGCCAGCATGTCGAGGTAGTAGTCGAGATTCGCGATCGTATGATCCTTGATCGCTTTCCCAAGGTCGCGTTGGGCTTCCCAATCCTCGGTATCGCCCGCAGCCGCCAACCGAGCTTGGTGAAAGCCGTTGTAAACGACTTCGTGCGCCTGTTGAAGCCTGACATCAGCCATCGCACGGGACGCCGCGCTTCGGAATTCTTTCGTGGTGGATTTCACGAGGTCAATTGCCGGTTTATTTCGGATTTCGCATCCAACATCTCGGCGATGTGGACGACCTGCACATCGGAACCACGCCGCCGCAATCCGCCCTGCATGTGCATGATGCAACCCGTATCGCCCGCTATCAGCGTCGATGCACCAGTCGCTACGACATTGTCCAACTTTTCGTCGAGCATCGCAGTCGAAACATCTGACATCTTTACTGAGAACGCGCCACCAAACCCGCAACACACCTCATCGCGCTCCATCGGCGCTAATTCCAGACCGTTTAAATTCGCTAAGAGCAGTTTCGGTTGTTCGTCAATGTGCAGTTCGCGCAACAGGTGACAACAGCGGTGGTAGGTAGCGTCAGCGCTAGTCTGGAAACCCAAATCTTCGATGCCCAAGACATCAACCAAGAATTCCGTGAACTCGAAGATCCTCTTTGACAATCGTTCGGCACGGAAAAGTTCGTCTGGGTAGCCGCGGAACAGGTCCTTATAGAAATTCCGCACCATCGCGACGCAAGAGCCCGATGGACATATGATCGGACCTTCAGTAGCTTCAAACACATCCAAGAATCGAGACGCGACGGGCCGCGCATCGTTACGGAAGCCGCTGTTGAACGCTGGCTGACCGCAACAAGTCTGATCTGCCGGGAAGTGCACCTCGATTCCGCGCTCCTCCAGAATATTGACCACGCTCATCCCGACCGACGGAACGAACTGGTCAACAAGGCAAGTCACGAACAGATTGACCTTGCGCGGAAAAGTTCTGGAACTCTCGGCAACCATGACCTATTCAGCATAAAACTCTCTATCGGAATTCAACTCGTCGTCGCACTGCTAAACTTGGGTATGTTCGGGCGTGTTGACGTATTAGTTGGCACGCCGTTCTTGCGTATCCGGGTCCAGATAGCGAGGCAAGACAATTGAATAGCGGTCAGCAGCGAGACGTGACGGTGGTTGGGGCCGGTCTGATCGGATTGTCTACGGCGATGCAGCTGCTCCAGCGCAGGCCAGGACTGAAGTTGACCGTGATCGAAAAGGCCGACGGTCCTGCATCACAGCAGTCAGGGCACAACAGCGGGGTGATCCACTCCGGCATCTACTACAAACCCGGTTCTTTCAAAGCCCGTTTCTGTGTCGAAGGCCGGGCAAGCATGACGCAGTTCTGCCTGGACAACGAGATACCGGTCTGGACATGCGGCAAACTGATCGTCGCCACCAATCCCGATGAGGAAGCCCGGCTCGACGACCTCTTTGAAAGAGGCGCCAACAACGCCGTCGACGGACTAAGGCTCGTCGATCGAGCGGAGATGGGCGAGATCGAGCCTTTCGTCGAAGGTACCAGAGCGCTTTACGCACCTAAAACCGGCATCGTCGACTACCGCAATGTCGCCGACGTGTACAGCGAAAAAGTCCAGTCGCTCGGCGGTCAGATCATCTACAACTCTGAGGTGAAGAGCATTAGCAACGGTATGGGCAGATCAGACGGGTCCAACTACACCGTTGAAACGACATCGGGCGAGATCGACACCAAATACCTAGTGAATTGCGCAGGCCTCCATTCGGACCTGATCGCAGCGATGAGCGGGGTAGACCCTGGATTGCGGATCATTCCGTTCCGCGGCGAATACTACACGTTGCAGAAATCGAGTGAACACATGGTCAAAGGTCTCATCTATCCGGTCCCTGATCCTGCGTTCCCGTTTTTGGGGGTCCACCTGACCCAGACGATGAAAGGTTGGGTAGAAGCGGGGCCGAACGCAGTCTTAGCGTTGAAACGCGAAGGTTACCGCAAACGCGATTTTTCGTTCACCGACTTCGGTAAGACCGTGACTTTCCCCGGTTTCTGGAAGATGTCGATGCAAAGTTGGAAAGTCGGTCTTTGGGAGATGAATCGTTCGATGAGGAAAGGCGTGTTTCTCAAGAGCCTGCAAAAGTTGATGCCTTCACTCAAAAAGTCAGATCTTGCACCGGGCGGCTCAGGCGTCCGCGCCCAAGCTGTCCATAGCGACGGAACGTTGCTGGACGATTTCCGCATCGATGAAAGCGCAACCGCGGTCCACGTCTTGAACGCGCCCTCACCCGGGGCTACATCGTCTCTGGTGATCGGCAACTACATTGCGGACAAAGCAGAAGCCAACTTCAACTTCTAAAGCGGATTCGCCACCACATCGGTCGATCAACCGCCGAGCATCAACGCCTCAGCGGATTCCAAAGAATCCTTGATCCGTATCAGGAATTGCACAGCCTGCGCACCTTCTACTACCCGATGATCGTAGGTCACAGCCAAGTACATCATTGGCCTTACGGCGATCTGTCCGTCCACGATGACAGCCCTATCGACTATGTTGTGCATGCCAAGTATGCCGACCTGAGGCGGATTCAATATCGGTGTCGACATCATCGATCCGAAAACGCCACCGTTGGTTATCGTGAACGTCCCGCCGACCAGATCGGCAAGCGCGAAGGATCCGGTCCGCGCTTTCTCGCCGAATCCTCGGATCTCGCGCTCAACTTCAGCAAATGATTTCTGGTCCGCTTCGCGGACGACGGGAACCACCAACCCGTGGTCGCTGGCAACGGCGATGCCGATGTCGTAGAAATCCTTGTAAACGAGTTCGTCACCATCCAACTCGGCGTTCAATATCGGGAACGACTTCAAACCGTTCAACACAGCCTTCACGAAGAATGACATGAAGCCCAGCTTCACGCCGTGACTCTCGATGAAAGATTCGCCGAATTCCCGGCGGATCCGGATGATCTCGTACATGTCGACCTCGTTATAGGTCGTTGTCATCACTGCTTCAGCTTGAACTTTCGTCATGAGGCGCGCAGCTGTGAGCCGTCTTCGAGAAAGACGTTCGCGGCGAACCGGTTTACCGTCAAGCGTTTGCCGAAGTTCCAACACTTGGTCTCGGTTCAGAGTCGACGGAGCATCAGTCTCGGAATCGTCGCGTTGCGGCGGGTCGGCAACGGCGTCGCTCGTTGCATCTGCGGCTTCTTCAACCATCTCAACCGCGGCCGTATCTTGAGGTTCTTGTCGTGAATCGGTTTCAACCAATTGGCCAAAATCGATTTCAACGAAACCATCGTCTTCGGTTTCCTCAGCGGCTTCCTCAACCACTTCTTGGAAAGCGACATCTCCACTATCGGCGGCTGCGGCTTCGCTCGCTTGCTCAGGCTCTTTGATCGCGACGTCGTCATTTGAATCAGCAATCGCGTTTGGTAGCGTCGCATCTCCTGGTTGAAACTCGCACAGCGCGTCGCCGGGGCGCACCACGTCATCCACTTTTTTCAAGAGAGTTCCGACGGTGCCATCGCGAATCGCGTTAATCTCCTGAACCGCTTTGTCGGTGTGAAGTTCGACGATCGGTTCGCCGGTTTGGACGGTGTCACCCTCGGCCTTGAACCACCTCCCAACCGACGCTTCAAAGACCGATTCACCGAAATCTGGGGCGACTATTTCTTCCATCAAATGCCTGTCCTATCCGATGTGACTACAAACTTCCTAACCGTGCTCGGACCGATCCTCGTTGTCTTCTATATCGAGTTTGAGCGCTATTCGAATCAAACGATCCTGTTGCCGACGGTGCAACCAGTTCGATCCCGAAGCCGGGCTTGGACTCCGAGGACGACCGATGTACCGAACGCCTGTCTTGACGATCGACGCGATCGGCGTTCTGACGAAGTCCCAAGCACCTCGATTGCGCGGCTCTTCCTGCAACCAGACCACATCCTCGTAGTTCGAAAACGATTCGAATGCGTCAACCAACAGTTCCTCGGGAAACGGGTACAGTTCCTCGATCACAATTAACCCGATATCTTTGACGTCTCCAATTTTGGGATGCGTGGCCAAATCCACGAACACCTTGCCGCTGCAGAGCACCACGCGTTTCACGCGGTCCGGATTTGATTTCGATAGCGTGAATTTGCGGATCGGACGGAACTTGCCGTTTGTCAACTCAGTCAATGAACTCGCGGCCAACGGATGCCGCAACAAGCTTTTCGGGGTCATTACGACCAACGGTCGCGCCCTGTCAGGTTCGCTCAATAGTGCCGCCTGTGTTCGTAGCAAGTGGAAATATTGCGACGATGTCGTCGGGTTCGCGATGCGCAGGTTGCCACTCGACGCTAGGTCCAAGAAGCGTTCCAAGTGCGCGTGGGAGTGATTAGGTCCTTGCCCTTCGTAACCGTGTGGCAAAAGCAACACCAGATTGGATCGCTGGCCCCACTTTTCGCGCGCTGACACCACCATTTCATCGATGATCGCTTGAGCATTGTTGACGAAATCCCCGAATTGCGCTTCCCAGAGAACCAGACTCGACTCGGAGAACACGCTGTAACCGTGTTCAAACCCGACCGGCCCAGCTTCTGAAAGCGGGCTGTTGAAGATCGAGAATTTCGCACCGTCGACTTGCTGCAAAGGACAGTAGGCTCGGCCAGTGCCGTCCTCCCAAACAACCGCGTGACGCTGGCTGAACGTGCCCCGAGCGCAGTCTTGACCTGTCATTCGCACCGCCACTCCGTCTTGCAACACAGAACCGATCGCCAACGCTTCCGCGTGCGCCCAATCGATACCTGGTTTCGTGTCAGAAAGAACCTCCGACCGACGCTCCATCACCCGAGTGACAGTCGGATGAAGTTTGAAATCTGCTGGAATGGTCGTCAGGGTCCGGTTCAGCCTTATAAGCGTGTCATCATCTATGGGCGTTTCGAAATAATCCTCGCCTTGCATCGGTTCCGGTGTCAGGCCCAGGTCCGCCGGTTCTTGGCGTGCTATTCCAGCACCAGAACTGTCGACAGATTTCATCGCGGTGCTCAACGCTTCCAACGTTGCAGTCTCGTAACGTTCAACCTGATGTTGTGACACGACTTCTTCATCGATCAGGCGTTTCGCCCACTGTTCTCGCAACGTTGGATGGTTCGCGACCGCTTCATACGTGGTAGGTTGCGTAAACCGTGGCTCATCGTTCTCGTTGTGCCCGTGTCGTCTGTATCCGACAAGATCGATCACAAAGTCCTTACGGAACATCAATCGGTAGGAAACGGCCATCTTGGCGACGAGCGCACACGCTTCGATGTCCTCGGCATTGACGTGAACCACCGGAATCTCATAACCGCGAGCGATGTCGGAGCAGTATTGCCCGGAATATCCGTCATGAGGTTCAGTCGTAAAGCCGAGCTGGTTGTTGGCAATAACGTGGATCGCACCTCCGACCTTGTAGCCTTCGAGGTTCACCAAGTTGAGCGATTCCGCAACGATCCCTTGCCCTGCGAACGCTGCATCACCGTGAATCAGCAAAGCCATTGCTTCGAGTTGCGGATCGTCGCCTTCAGCGGCCTCGTCTTGCTCCGCCCTTACTGCTCCCAAAACAACCGGTGCCACCATCTCCAAGTGACTGGGATTCGGCAATAGCCTTAACTGAATGTCGGTCGACCCGTCTTGGTTCACATCCACATCGGCTCTAGATCCGAGGTGGTACTTAACATCCGTCATCCAACCCGCAGCCTCCATCGCGGCCAAATGCGCAAACCTTCCCTCTAAAAACCCGGTAAGCAACGATTCATATGGCTGCTCGAGCAAATGCGCCAACGCGTTCAAACGGCCCCGGTGCGGCATACCCATCACAATTTGTTTCACGTTGAAGGCCGAATGGAGGATTATCTGGTCAATCAGGGGAATTAACGCGTCCAATCCCTCGATGCCGTACCATCGCTTGCCTGGAAAAGTCGCGTGAAGATACTTCTCGAACCCCTCAACCTTCGAGAGCAATTCAAGTTGAAACCGCTTTTGGGTATCAGTCATAAACTGCATGGCGGATTGGTTTTCCACTTGGTCTTGCAGCCACAACCGTTCCTCTACGCTGTGGATGTGATCAAACTCATAACCAATAGTGCTGCAGTAGTAGGATTTCAACTCTTCGATTGCATCACCTATCGTCGCTTTCGCCAGCCATGGTCGCATCTCATCGTTGGCTTCGGCTAACCATTGAGACGATTCTTCGAGCGTCTCCGGCAACACTCCGAAACGTTCAGGTCGCAAGTGATCGTCGGTCCGAGGCATCAAACTCAACGGATCAATGACAGCTGCTTGATGACCGTCTTCCCTTATAGCGCTGATCAGACGTTCAACGCGAACGACTTGATCAGCCGAAATCCCCGATTCGGCTATGATGACTCCGGCCGCATCGTCATCGTCGAGCTCCAGATCGACAGGCGACTGCCCTCGAACTCTGACACCCGGCGCGAACTCGACTTTGAACTCGGGATCTAACAACAGACCCTCGTACTCGAAGTCGGTTGCTATACGTTCGTCCGCATCATCTCCTATCCGCGCCGAATCTCCCGCCAACACGCTTGTTGCGTACGCCTCATTCAAGCCACCAAGAACGCCCGACATATCATCCGTCGCTTCGTCGTTCGAGGTTTCCCTTAGTTCGTCCGTCATGTGTGATTCGTCGTTCTGCAAAGTCGGGATTCACTTCCGCCCGTTTTCGCCACATCCTCTAACAATTCATTTTGGCAATTTGTCCGCGTCGATATCCACTCTTGTTAAACGACCAGCGCGACGATCCGTCCGGCGTGTCCACGCACCAAGTCCGCCGACTCTCAGCGCATCCTCCCGGGTGATCGCCAAAAGTCCGCGTTGTCGCCAAGAATGTGCTTGAGTTCATCGGTCGCTGACGATAGAGTTGCCTCGACACCAGCCGGCAAATCGTAATCGAAACTCGGCGTGTTGAGGGCTACTTCCGCGGCATTGCGGGCGCCTACCAACAGACTCGTCACACCCTGCTGCGCCAGCAACCAGGCAAGCGAGAGCTTCGCCGGATGCTCTCCTACCTCCTCAGCGATCTCCAAGACCGATGCGATTGCGGCAAACGTCTCATCTTCGCAACCGTCCTCCCCGTGGATCGCCTGTTCGCGGTTCCTGTTGAAATGACGTGTCCTGGATAGCCCCGGCGGAACATCGTCAGCTGTCTCGTATCGGCCTGTCAACAGTCCCTGCTGAAGGGGGCTGTAACAGATGATGCCCACATCGTTTGCTACACAAGTTGGTTTGATTGCAAACTCCAACGCCCGCCAGATCAGGTTGTAAGGCAACTGATTCGTCACAATTGCGCCACACTCCAAGATGTCCGTCAAATCCTCGACTGCGAAGTTGCAAACACCTAAAGCGCGCACTTTCCCGCTTTCTTGCAGTTTCAGGAGTTCCGCCATCGTGTCCGCCACCGGTACGTCGTGATTGGGCCAGTGGATCTGGTACAGATCGATATAGTCCGTCTGCATCCTTGACAGACTTCCTTCGCATCGTTCAGCAACCGTAGACGGGTGGAGATTGGCTTCGCTGATCTTCGTTGCAATCACCGCATCTTCTCGGCGCCCGGCAAGCGCCCGGCCAAGCACTTCTTCGGAGTTGGCATCGTCTGAGTACCCCTCTGCTGTATCGAAGAAGTTGACCCCCGCGTCTAAAGATGCGTGAACAGCGGCGATCGAATCATCGTCGTCTTGAGGGCCCCACACGCGGCCTCCGGCGAACGGCCAACAACCTAACGCCATCCTCGACACCTTGATGCCCGTATCGCCAAGTGTTGCGTATCTCATCCGTTTGCTCCTCTAAATGTCTTCGATTAAGTCGCAATGCGCGCGGAGTGTGTTCTGGCGGGAGTGCAAGGGAGTCGAACCCTCCGCGCGCATCGAAGGATGCACGCCAGCGGATTTGAAGTCCGTGAAGCCCACCGGGACCCATCCACTCCCGCGCCAGTCTCTAAGTTCGATGTTAAAGCGAAAACGTTTCGAATTCGTGTACAACGACGGCGACCAAAAGAAAAGGGCGGTCAATTCAACCGCCCTTCAATTCTTCTCCGAGTCGTTCCGTTGACCCGTCACGCGCTCATCTGCAAAACGCCCTGCAACTTGTCTGACAGAACGCTTTCAGGCACCGCGCCGACTACCTGCTCCACGGGGCTGCCGCCGCTGAAAATCAATAGCGTCGGGATGCTGCGAACTCCGTACTGACCGGAAAGACCGGGGTTTTGGTCAACGTCTACCTTCGCAAACTTGACGACACCGTCATAATCGGCTGCCAATTTCTCTACCACCGGAGCGACCATCTTGCATGGGCCACACCACTCAGCCCAGAAATCTACGAGAACAGGGATATCGGAAGAAAGAACTTCTGCTTGGAAATCGGCATCGTTGACATCGATAGGATGCGCCATATTTGGAACTCCGTTTCTGGGTTTATCTGTGCCTTCCCATTCGCCGCGCGACATCACAAAGTCTAACGGGTGCACAACCTAGATTTTATCACCCGCTCAGTGTTCGAAATCCCGCGAATGCGATCTAGGAGTGAATCGTCAGACCGTAGCCATTTCCCGTTCTGCAACCTGTGAGACAACTTCGACTGTGACCGGCCGGACGTCCAAGGACGGAACCGTCGGCGACGGATCCGGATACTCACACTCTTCCATGTAAGTCGCCAGTTCCGCGAACAAGGTGGTGCTCCTGACCATCCCCTTCAAGTAGTCGGTGAATGCCACTACCCCTTGGGCGATTGATCCGTCACCATCGGCCTTAACAGCAACGATATCTCCTTCTGACACACCAAGCGTTTCCGCATCGTCGGGGTGAAGTTCAATCACCTCCATCCGATCGATTACGTTCAAGTAGTTGCGTTCAGACAACGTTGTCTCGCGTTCGGGTTGGTGAAGCACTCGACCCGGCGCAAAATACATGCCGTTGCTCGCGAACGGAGTGAAATCCGGCTTTGAGATCTCAAAATTGGGTTCGGATCGGTCAGCTTCGGCTATTCCGCTAGTGATCACGCCAGATTGTTGAAGTGCTTCGTGACTAAGTCCTTCATAACCTGCCGCTGACATGCACACCTCATCAAACACGGCGCTGGAGTCTTGGTAGGCGAATCCTGAACTGCCCATCGCCTTAGCCAACCCGCAAAACAGTTCCCAACCCGCGATCTCATCAAACCGTCGATCGGTCGCTTGACGAACCAACTGGACGCGAGATTCTAGGTTTGTGACGGTGGAGGTCTGTTCCGTGAACGGCGCCGCTGGGAATACGATATCCGCTTTGGCAGTGATTTCGTTGTCGAATACCGACGACACGATTAGCGTGTCCAAGTTGCCCAACGCAGCATCCACGTCACCCAATCGCCGGGAGGTGTGGTCGACACCGTCGGCCATCACTATCGCGGCCCTTATGGTGCCGTCCCGCATCCCATCAAAGATTTCACGCACGCCCATCGGTTCGAGATCGGGCAGGTCTGAGCCCCAGATGTCGCTCAATCCTGCGGCCGCATCTGAACTCGCAGACATCGGCCGACAACCCATCTGTTCGGAGCCTCTGGCGTTAGCGCCGAAATAAAGCGGGTAAACTCCTTGCCCCGGCCCGGCAGCCGTACCGTTCAACAACCTCAGGTTCATCACCGCGTCTACCAATGCGTCGTGACGCGCTTTAGGTACTGTGTCCGCACCGAGCAACACAGCCATCTCCCTGAAACTGGCAAGCGCTGCTGCTGCTTCTGCGAACTCTTCTACCGACACTTCACAGTAATGTGCAATGCGACCTAGATCGTAGTCCCACAACGACGCTTTGAAGTCCTCAGCGTTGGTCGAATGCTCGCGAATGTAATCACCTTGTTCCAACGTCGCGTCAAACACCGCACGCACGATGCCCATCACCGCCATGTGGGCAGTACCTATTCGAGGGCGTATCCAGACATCGGCGTACCGCGTCAACTCGGTTTCGCGTTGGTCGATGACGACGATCTTAGCCCCGCGCTTCGCAGCTTTCTTGACAGGTACAGCGAGCACATTTTGGTCTTCCGTCGGATTGCCGGAAACCACCAGAACCGACTTCGAGTTTTCGATATCCCAGATTGGACGCTTCGTATGATCGAGGTCCCAGCGATCGGCGATATGAGCCATCAGGTCGTCGATGAAGTTGTGTGCACTGTCGACGTTATTGGTTTTGAGTACCGTCCGCGCGAACTTGTGCGCGACGTAGTTGTCTTCATTGCTACCGCGCGGTGAAGCCACCACCGCGATTTCATGCGGTTCATATTCGGATAAAGCGGTCGCGGCTGCGTTGAACGCTTCGTCCAGACCTGCGTTCGTCAGGATGCCGTTTTTCCTGAAATAGGGCCGTTTCAAACGCTTCCTGTGATTCGGATAGTCGTACCCGAACTTGCCTTTGAAACATGCCTGGCCAAGATTCGGAGCACCGTTGACGTCGCCCCGAAAACGAATCACTTTGTCGAAGCGGTTAACCTCTGCGATCATCTGACAACCGACCGCGCAGTTCGTGCATGTCGTTGTGACCTGTCGCGTTGCTTTTTCCCACTTGTATTCCCGTTCGACCAAGGCGCCCGTCGGACAAACGTCGATACATGCACCACAGAATTCGCACCCGGACTCCATCAGCGAAGTACCGTGGGAAGTACCGACCAAAGACACTCCTGATCGCGACACAAGCGTCAATGCAGTGTCGCCGCGGACCTCGTCACATACACGGACACAACGGGCGCAAACGATGCACAGGTTGTAGTCGCGGTCGTAAAGCGGATCATCCGCATGGATGGGCAAATCTCGTCGGTTGTAGTTCAGCGGGGTCCGTAGATCCAGTTCCACCGACCGTACCGTGTCCTTGAGTTCGCATCGCTCGTTCTTAGGGCAGATCGTGCAACGATCTGTTACATCGACGTGGCGCTGGCAAACGTCCTGAGGTCCGCACAACTCGATACGATGACACGTCAAACAGCCGTGCGGATGCTCCGACATCAGCAGTTCGATGATGCCGCGGCGCAACTCGCTCACCGATTCGTTCTTCGTTTCAACCACCATGTCCGGCATCGGCATCGCGGTGCATGACGCCAACGTCATCTTCCGCCCATTCGCCTCTGTGTCCACTACGCACGTACGGCACGCGCCGTATGGTTTCATGTTCGGGAAGTAACAGAGATACGGGATGTAGATGCCAGCTTCGAGTGCCGCCTGCAGGATAGTCAGCCCGGGCTCGGCCTTTATCTCTTGACCGTCGATGGTGAACTTGATTGGATCGGGCATTTTATTCTTCGCTGTGAGTGAACTGAATCGTGCGTTACGGGCGCGTGCGGCTCGGCAAAATCATCGACCCGTCGCCGAATGGACCTGATTTTTCGAGTTCGCCTTTGAATCGTTTCTCAAACTCGTCTCCGAAATAGCTGATCGCAGATGAGATGGGGTTGTAACCGAGCTGACCGTGCCCGCACAGCGAGCCGATTTTCATGTTGTTGCCAACCGTTTCGAGCAGCTGCATATCACCTGGTTTTGCCTCATTCTTGCACATTCGATCCAAGACATCGAGCATATGAGTGTTGCCCAACCGACATGGAAAGCATTTGCCGCAAGACTCGAATTGGTTGAACGCCACGAGGTTCCTGATCAGATCGACAACGTCTGTCGATTCGTCTCCGACGATGATCCCTCCGGACCCCAAGATCGCTCCTGACTTCGCCATTTCGTCGAAGTCAATTTCGGTATCAAACGCCTCTTCTCCCATCACACCACCCAGCGGACCACCGGTCTGAAGAACCTTGATTCGCTCCGATCCGTCGGCTACTCCGCCGCCGATGTCTTCCAGAACTTGGCGGATCCTCATCCCCATTGCTACTTCGTACATGCCAGGGCGCTTGATGTGTCCCGTGAGACACACAAGTGCTGTTCCAGACGACGATTCCGTGCCGATTTTTTTGAATTCGTCTCCACTGGTTGCGACGATGCTCGGCACATAAGCGATTGTCTTGACATTGTTGATATTCGTTGGCTTCTGGAAAAGCCCTGCCTGTGCCGGAAATGGCGGCTTATACCTTGGCGTGGAACGTTTGCCCTCGATCGCCTCCATCATCGCCGTCTCTTCGCCTGCAACGTACGAATCTCCGGTAAGCGAAACCTCCATCTCAAATGAGAATTCCGATCCTAGGATGTTCTCACCGAGCAACCCGTGTTCATATGCTTGGTCGATTGCGTGCCTAGTGGCTTCGATGGGGATTTCGTGGCCTTGACGTATGAAGACGACGCCGTGCGTCGAATTCGTAGCATACCCATTGATGATCAATCCCTCGATCAATCTGTGCGGGTCGCTCTCCAGTATGCCTTTGTCGTTGAATGCGCCCGGGTCGCCCTCCTCGCAGTTGCAAAGGACATATTTCACAGGAGCCTGACTTGGTGCCAAGAACGACCATTTCAAGCCCGTCGGAAAAGCGGCACCGCCTCGACCGCGCAGACCGGATGTCTTGACCTCTTCCACAACTTCGTCCGAGGTCATCGACAACACCGCTTTGTTGAGGGCGGAGTAACCTTCGTGTGCAACGTACTGCAATATATCGAGCGGGTCTATGTTCCCGAAGTTCGACGTCAACAGCTTCGTTTGGCTAGCGTTCGCTGGCAGTTCGTCCCATACCGGCAGGCCCTCAACGTAATTGTCACGGTGACCGGAATACGAGTACGCCGAATCGTGCAAAGGGTGAGTGTCGCGTCCATCAATGTAATGAGCCACGATCCCAGGAACCATTTCAGGCGTCACGTTCGCGTGGAAGATCCGGTTCGCATGAGGAACTACCACGTCGACCACGGGTTCGAGATACATCAAACCGTGTGCACCGACAAACGACAGATTGATCTGATCGCTGCCCTCGGCACCAAACGGTTTGAGTGCCTCGTAAACAGCCTCGGCACCTGCAGCCTGACCTGACGCACCGTAACCAACCCTGACCCACGGCTTGTCGCCGTTCACCAGTTCTTGCCAACGTTGTCGTGCCCGCGCTCGCAACAACGCGTACTGAGTCTGCTGGCTCATCGCCTCTGCGTAGGTGTCTACGGGTGCTTCAGTGCGCGTTACCATCTTCAAGCTCCCGCTGGAGATCAGAAATGTACTCTCTTGCCGAATCTGGGTTCGCGTTCCCGGAAAGCACGTGGTCACGAGCTATGACGGGAGCCTGAGCGCAAGCACCAAGACAGGTGCTGTAACGTAGCGTGATCTTCCCGTCCGAGCTCGTTTCTTCAGAATCTACCCCGAGCTCGTCTTGAACTGCCTCAAGCACCTTCTGTGCACCCATCAAGTGACACGTCGGCCCCCAACACACGTCCACGGTCGTCAATCCCGGCGGTGTGAATCGGAAATTAGTGTAGAACGACGCTACACTCCAGACATCGTTAATCGTGGCATTGCAATAGACGGCGGTCTCTTCTACGGCTTCGTCTGGGATATAGTGCAGTTCGTCTTGGATGGCGAGAAGCGAGGACAGTACCGTGACGCTTGGCGGTCGATCTTTGCCGGCTGTCTGCGAATCCAGTGCCCGAAGAATGCGCTCCCGCAACGCAGGCAGGCTTTTCTGCTGAGTTGTCGTCAATCTCTCACCAGTCTCGTCGAAAAAGTTCGTCCGAATCTAGGCGCACTGACTCGTGGCGAACCGGTTCTAGATGGAATCGTAACAGAGCATCACGCACTGACGCGGCTCGCGACGGCCACCACAACTACCTTCCGGAGCCTTCGGCTTCTGCGGCAGCCATATCCCTCGTCACGTCTCGCCGCGTCGTCGGTATCATGACGACTTGCTCGACTATCGTCCTCTGGGGCATCGCAGCGCACAGGAAAACCGCTGAGGCGATGTCCTCAGGCTGCATCATCGTCGAACGATCATCAGAGTCGGGTGGCCTAGGCCTGTTTTCAAGTATCGGTGTGTCCACCTCGCCCGGCATGATCGCGCAAGCGCGTATGCCGAGTTTAGCCAGTTCAGTGTTCATTCCGCGGATCATGTTCAACGAAGCGGCTTTAGCGGCACTGTAAGGCGCGCCACCCATTAGACCCGGATTCAATGCCGCCATCGAAGAGACTGTGATCACTGTCCCTTCGCCCCGCTCGATCATACTGCCCAATACCGACTGTGTGAGTCTGTATACTCCTTCGACGTTGACTTTGAAGACCGAATCCCATTCTTCAGGACCGACGTATCTGATCGATCTGACCCGGCTGCTGTGGCCGGCGTTGTTCACCAAAATATCGACGCGCCCAAACCGTTCAACGCTCCATCGCCCCAAATCGGCGGCAGCATCGCCGTCTTCCAAATCAGTAGGTCTAACCTCAACTTCAACTCCATGCTCCCGTGCAGATGCTGCCACTTCATCCAGAGGCGCGCGTCTTCGCCCGGCCAAGACCAACGTTGATCCCGCTTCAGCGAACATACCCGCTGCAGATTCGCCGATGCCCGTACCTGCTCCTGTGATTATTGATACCTTGCCGTCTAGCACGCCCATTCAGTTAGTCTCCCGTTTGAATCTGGTCGGCCAAATCGCCGGACACGCATATAGGTTAACTCAGAGATTCCAACCCACATGGACGCGCGACAACGTCAATTTGAGCGCCAGTCGCTCCAATTCTCATTAGCATCGTCGAGCATCAGCGCAGCCACTTCCCTGCCCATCCTAATCGAGTAGTTCGTGCCGCGATCCTCGGGGTATATCTGAGTCGTATTCGCAAGGTACACTCGCTCGAACGGCGTCCTATGCGAAGGTTTTTGCCCACCGTACTCGGTCCCGATTATCGGTTGGGCGGCGCTGACTGCGTTGTAGTGGACTTCCTTGACCCAAGTATTTTCGAATTCCGGGTTGAACTTGTGAAGGTGGCTCAAATAGAGGACGGTCAACTCATCTGGAGGAAGGTTGAACAATTCATCGTTGCGGTGCAGATAGTTAGTCAGATAAACAACGTGCCGATCGTTGTACCACGACTTCGGCAACATGTTGGTGTGCTCGATTATGCCGAGGAACGGCACGTCGTCCGATGCTATGTTCATCCAATAGAAATCAGTCAGCTTACGATCCAGTTCCAAGATCACGACTACGGCGGCCAAGTACTGAACTGATTCGAGTCGGTGCAAGTACGCGTCGGGCATCGACCGCATCAAGCTGGGCATTGTGAATGATGGGACTGTTGAAAGCACGCAATCGAACTGTCCGGTCTGTTCTCGACCAGAATCGACATATTCGATGTCCACTGAACCGGCTTCATTTTTCGGTACGATCCTAGTTACGGGATTTTCGATGCGGACCTCTCCTCCGGATGCCTTGATTTTTGCCGCCAAAGCATCGAAAACCACGTCAAAACTGCCCGTCGGGTAACCGAGCACCTCTTTGGCCAACAGACCTTCTCTCGATGCAAACCTCGTCTGGATCTTCGACCAGAACCACGGCATTCCCACTTCACCGTAAAACCGGCCAAACTTACCCCTGAGCAACGGATTCCACAAGACATCGTAAGCTTGCCCGCCCAGTTTCTCGCTCAACCACTGATCCGCCGTATAAGGTTCCAAACTCTCCCAATCTTTGATCCGTTGAACCCTCAGGGTGAAAAGCCCCATCCGAATCCTCTCCCAGATCGGAATGGCGCTGAAACGGAGCAGATCAAACGCCGTCGTAGTCCGATGCAAACCGCCGTCCACAAACGTCCCTACACTCGACGGGTACCACTCCATCGCATCGCCAATCCCTAACTCTTCCATCAAGTCCAAGATCGCCTTGTCGTTGGTGAAAAGATGATGATATCCCCGCTCCAACGGATGGCCGCCAACCGGTATCGTCGACGCTTGACCGCCGATGAACGGCGCAGATTCGTAAACCACGACTTGGTGACCTGCGTTACCGAGATCGTACGCCGCGGCGAGTCCAGCGGCGCCGGCCCCTACGATACCAACCTTCATCGGTGGATCTCCGCAGGTTGTTCCTTGGATTCATCACTTGCATCGCTACGAGCCGCGCGCGCCCCGCGGGCGAGGTTTGCCATTGAAACCTTGTCTGCGAGCAGCAACATTGCTCCAGCCAGTGTCACCGGCCCCCACAGGACCACGTGAACAGTAACGGCGTAAGCCGCTGCCAAATCGGTGTCTACTCCAAGCGCAGTCAGAGCAGCCGCACCAAAAAAGTCAAATGGACCCCAACTACCTGCGCTCGATGGGAGTACCCCAGCCAAGTTCGCCGCCGCACCGAACGCGACGACTGCGGCTATGAACTGAAGCTGACTGTCGAACACCTCTCGGATATCGAAACCGAGCGCAATCACGTAATACATAGCTATCTCGGCTATCCAAACCGGCAACGATAACGCGATCACGTTAACTAAACCGCGCCAAGTTCGTACCGCGGATAATCCAGCGATCAGATTCAACACAGTGCCCACAATTCGCCGTCTCAACGATGCCGAAACCATACCCAAAATCCGGTTCATCATCCGTCGGATATTCGCGGGCGAAACTAACACCACGTAAGCGACAAGCGAAAAAACCGCTAGAAACGGCAACAGCGCCGCGATTGTCAACACCGGCAACCCGCCGGGGACATCCTCCGCGATTGTACCGACTGCCGATCCCAGTCCGATCGCGCCAAGAACCGCAACGATCGCGACCAAAAGCAATAGCGCGATCACGTCTGAAGCCCTCTCAAGCGCAACGGTACCGAATCCCGCGAACGTGCTGATGCCCTCGCGAAGCGTCAAGTAATACGCACGCATCAACTCGCCGATCCGTACCGGTATCAGATTGTTAGCCATGTAGCCCACAACGACTACAGGGAACAACGCTCGTTTAGTGTCGCCGCGGATTATCGGCTTGAGCAAATACCGCCAACGAACCGTGCGGAACCATAGCGCCAACGTGTACAGCAACAGAGAGGGCACAGCGTAGATGTAATTCGCGGACACGAGGACATTGCGCACTTTCTCGAAGTCGACGAAGAACACCGCCATGATGCCGAGGAATACCGCACTCCCCACGAGACCGATCCAAAATGCGCGGTTTTTAATCAAGGTTCGAGGCCATTACCGAAGTTCGATCCCCGTCTTTCCTGAGCACATCATCGAAGCGGCGCAGATGGCGTGTCGTCCCTGAAATAGACGTATGAGTCAATGTAGCCGAGATCGCGAGGAAGCTTCCGGTGGAACCAGAAGTCCGCGATCGGTCGCAGCAGTTCTCGGTTCGTGAGACCGTTCCAAACGTCTCCGGGAGTCTTGTTTTTGTAAATCTCGGGAAACCACCATCGGTGGATCATATGTCGCCCTTCGCCAAACCCATCCGGTAGTGTCTCCTTCACGTTGTCGTGGTTGCGCGCATTGATCACGGCGATTGTTCTAGAATCGCCCACCTCCGAACCTTCTGGTTCGAGACTTATGTATCCAACGCCTTCATATCTACGCAAGTACCAGCTCCACGGCCACGCGAAACCGTCCCTCGTGTCGATCGCTATGCTGAACTCGCTCTTGTCCCACGCCAAGTCACGCGCTAGGTCGATCTCCTTGGCGGTTTGATGCAGGTCTTGCGTCGTCTGCGTGTATACGAGCATTTCCCGTGCGATATCGCCGTGTTTGTAGACGGCGACCAGTGATGCACGAACCGTAAAGACGAACATCAACACGACCAAACCGATTGCAAGTACGCTGAGCGGCGTGCGGAAACCGTGCGCCAACCCAGACTGCACGAGTAGCAACACCGAAACGCCGCAGAACGCGATCAGCGCCCATAATTCGAAGAATTGACTCAGATCCCGGGAATTGGAAATATCGAAGTTGTCGTAGAACTCGAAAAAGAGCAATCGGTACAAAGCGATCAAAACCAACGGCAGCAACGCGAATGCCACCCAACCCTTGCGGAACCAAACGTAACGCCAATCGATCCACTCGACCAGCCTGCCTAATCCGTGTCCCGCCACAAAGATGAACGGCACAGTAAGTTGGGCCAAGAGCCAAGGCATCTTCTCGCCAGCAATCGAAAGTGCCAAAAACGTCGCTACGGCCCAAAAAAGCAAGAATCGGACAAAACCAGAGGCTTTGAGGGTCAATGGCACGAAAAGCAGCGTGACGTAGCCCAATAACAGGAACGGCAATACCAAAATTTCAGATGGTGGGTCTGGTTTTTGGTAATAGAGCGAGTAGATCAGCAAAGTCGCGATCAAAAAACTCACAACGCTGATGATGATCAGGCCGATCGATCGCCAACCAGTGCGGATCGCGTAGAACAGAGCAATGCCCATCGCCGACAACATCGGCAAAAACTCGTACACCGAACTGATTACGAAGTAGTAGTACCACGGTTGATCGCCCCGCCTCACGTCCTGCTGAGCCAGCCAGTATCCGAGCGATTGCCAAACGCCAGTGATCACACCGGGATAATGGCTACCGAAATTCGTCATGATCACCGCGTAAATCGCCCAGAATATCGCCAGCGCAACCCAGAAACGTCTCCAATTCCACCAAGCGCCGATCGCAACTCCCACTCCAAACACGAGCAGCGTGACAACCGCCGCTACCGCAGTGGCCGTGGCACCATCCGGTGCACCAGTCGGGACACCCGGCGTACCCTCTACGGCCGCCAACGTCAGACCGACAAGATCTTGGAAAATCGCGATGCCCGCCGCGAAAAACGGAGCCGATAACGCGACGAGCAACACGAGAATATGCCCAGCAGGACTTATCTCGCTCAACCGCATATTGCCCAGCAAAATGTCGCGGATCTCGTAGCGCGTCACCCACGCGAAGTAAGCCGCGAATATCACGACAAAGATGTACGCCGACTCCTTGGTAGCCATCGATACCGCTAACACTGCCGCCGCGATGTAGAACCAGCGGTAACGCCGTTCTTCGATGTAGCGCCATATCGCCACCGCAAGCAACGCGATGAACAACGCCATCAAAATGTCGTTACGCGCAAACCGCGAGAAGTAGAAGAGCGCCGGCGAAAAGGTCAACATCACCGAAGTTAGCAACGCCCCGGCGTCGCCGAGTTGTCTGCGCAACAGAAGCGGCACGAGGATCAGGGCTGATCCGAACAACACCATCCCGAGACGCAATGTGAAATCGGAATCGCCGAACAGGAAGAACATCCCCGCTATCAGTTCGAACAAGAACATCCCATGCGTGAGCGGCGAATGTTCGTACTCGTTGCCTATCGAGATCTGATATCCGAAGTATCCGTGAAGGCTCTCATCGTGATGAACCGCTTGATCGCCGAGTCGGACCAGCCGCATCCCTAAACCGACCAAAAAAAGCAACGCGTAGGTAGCGTACTGAATTCTTGGAGACAGCGAAAATGCGGTCGCTGTATCGACTACCGCCTCGGATTTCCGCGAAATTGAGGTCCAAGCACCGTCCACCCATCGACCCCGCGACATATCGCTTTCACTGCCCTGACCCACCGCGTCCTCTTCCGATCGAATATGTGCCGTGTCCAAGCCTAATCTCCCAAGGCGAAGATGACTACTTGCGCGTTTTCAAAGACACGACGACCAATGCGATCGAATTTCGAATCGTCTAGTTCAGTATATTTCGCACGCTCAGCAGGACTCACGACAACGTAATCGGCACCGTACTTTTCGACCATCAAGAGGGTTTCGGCATCGTCGGCGCTGTTGTAGATACGCTCAATATCCTGATCCCGTTCTATCCACCACTCGTCACCGCCGCGCCACTGGCTTTGGTGGCCAGTCCAACCCAATATCGCGGGTCTGCCAGTGAACCCCGAGAATCGGCCTCGTTGGCTGTAGCTATCGCCTGGTGCCTCAACTATCACGTCGTCGTTGCCGACGTTGTTTCTGATCCATTCCAGTGCCTCCGGAATCTCTGGGCCGGAGTTCTCCAAAAACGCTAGGCCATCCAAAGTAAACTCGGTGCCCGATTCAGACGACTTACCCGCCGTCGCGGCGAACGGATAGTAGAGCGAAACTGACACCAGCAGTATAGCGACGAATACTCCGATCGAGCTGAGAACCCAAGAACGGCCCGTGAACGTAGGATGACGGCGCATCCACAAATACACGCTGTAGCCCCCACCGACAGCTAAGAATATCCACACCTGGTAGTAAAACTTGAAAACCGTGTTGTGTCTACCGCCGAAGAAGTCATGCAGCCTGAACAACTCCGCCGTGTAGAGCAATAGCGCCGAGATCGCCAGCAAGACCTGCAAGACCTGCGCCCCATCGTCCGCGCCTCGCATACCTCTTCGATAAGCGACCACGAAAAATGCGACGAAAACCGACCCGAGAATCGCTGACAACGGTAATCGGGAAATCACATCCGTTCCAACCGCATTATCGTTGAAACCGTAGTGCGTGATCGTCCACGACACGTAAAGAAATGCGACCAACCCGACCGCGAGTATCCACGGTAGCCGTTCAGACACTATGCGTGGCATCGAATGACCGCTAAACGAGCGTCGTATCGTCGCAAATTCGCGCTTAACGGCAGGCACCAACATCACCATCGCGAACGCTAACACCATCATGATCATCCCGCCCCATACCGTGAAGAAATGGATCGGACGCGTCGCGTACTTCGTTGGGATGATCGGTGGGAACTGGATCTGGCTCTGCGCGGTAACGAAGTAGTAGTTGGAGAAAAACGCCGCTCCAATCACCGTCAGCAATATGAAGGGCGGTGCTCCCGCTTTGATCGCAGCAACATGCGCCTTGCCGTTTTCGCGATAAGCCTTGAAATAAACCACGCCTCCCAGAGCCAAAAGCATCCACAGCATATCCCACGTGTTGATGAATCCCATCGATCCTACAGACACCACCATCACCAGTGTCGAGACCGGGTTCAGTTTGAACCATCTGAACCCCCATTTGGCCCGGGAGAACAAGATGTTTGCCACCACCGAAATCATGGTCAAAACAAACGGTATCGACATCACGTGAGGATGCAGATCGCCCAACATGAAGCTGAAATACGGGAACTCCTGAATCGTGAAATCGAGTTCCGCGCCGTCTGGTCCAAACCGATTGATTACACGCGAAGATGCCCACCACCACCACCATCCCTCAGGTCGCCATCCAGTGCCTTGATCCGTTAGATCCACTCCTTTGATCCCCAGCCATTGGTAAAACCCTTCTGACCCCACACCGACGAACGAAAGTAACTCCCAAATCCCGTTGAGATTCGAGACGAGGAGGAGAAGAACCGCAGCCAACAAACCCCCCGCCAACATCTGCACTGTCGTTGCACCATCGCGCCGCACCAAGTTGGAGACCAGCGAAAAGACAGCGGCAGCAGCAAGCGCCGCTATTGTCGCCAGCGCCAGGTTGTATGCCACGCTCGCTTGGACGCCCGACATCTGCGTTAACCCGCCGAACATCCAATATCCGAAGTAGTAATAGGCGATAGGGAAACCGCTCAACCAAAGATCATTCGGCGGCGCGTGTTGGGCGCTAGAGACCGCGTTCAACATCGTCAGATCCATCGGCTGCTCGGTGTGCGAAACGTCAGGATCCATGGCCTTGACAACAGCAAATACGCAGAAAAATGCCAGAAACACAAGTTCGGTCAATGCCAGTTGAAACCAGCGTCTGCGGAGGAAGCGGAAGAAGTCCGACCTTCTACGAACCAACACCCAACCCCATCCGAGCACGGCGATCAAAACCGCCAATCCCCACCAAGTCCATCCTTCATTCGGAATCGCTCTGATCAGACTGAGAAACCAGACGAACGCTCCAACCATCAATAGTCCGATCGGCCGGACCACTCCGAATCCTCGATCAAACAGATTCGGCAGCGCGAGAAAAGAGATCGGCACGAACGCTAGACCGATGAAATAAACGGTCAGCAGCCAGAAAATCACGTCGTTCATCGGTTCAAAAACAAGTTCGATCCATGTGATTTACGGAGTGACCTCAACGGGACCATCTGCGATTATTCAAGCCATTTGCACGCTCGGCATTACTGATCATGCCGGCGGCAAAATCGATTCCGCGAATTCGTTCGCGTCAAACGGCGCAATATCGTCGATGCTTTCGCCTGTGCCGATGTACTTCACCGGCAATCCCATCTCACCCCGGATCGCAAGCACCACGCCCCCTTTTGCGGTGCTGTCAAGTTTCGTCAGAATGACCCCGTCGCAACCTACGGCTTCAGTAAAAACCTTCGCTTGGCTCACACCGTTCTGCCCCGTGTTGCCGTCGATCACAAGCATCACCTGGGGCTCGAAATCATCGGAGTGACGATCCAAGATGCGTCGGATTTTCTTGAGCTCCTCCATCAAATTGTGCGCAGTGTGTAACCTGCCGGCGGTATCAATTACGACGAAATCCGCACCGCGGGATTTCGCCGCGCTTAGCGCATCGTAAACCACCGCGCCAGGATCGGATCCCGCCGACGATGAAACGAACAACGCGTCCGTGCGTTCCGCCCAAATCTGGAGTTGGGAAATGGCTCCCGCTCGAAAAGTGTCGGCGGCCGCTATCAAAGGAACTCTGCCGTCTGTTTGAGCCGCTCGAACAAGCTTGGCGATCGTTGTGGTCTTACCCGAACCGTTGACACCAACCAACATCAACGCGATCGGACGAGCGTCTGCGGAATCTGTTGCACGATCTTCGTCGCCCAACAAACGCGAAATTTCGTCGCGCAGCAGGTCGTAAACCGCATCCGGCGTTCTTGCACCTCGCCAACGAGCCTCATCCTGCACCTTTTCAACCAACTGCATTGATGTCTCGACTCCGACGTCGGCAACGATCAACGCCTCTTCCAAATCCTCCCAAAACTCGGCGTCAACTTGTGATCTACGAAAGACGCCACCAACCACGTTGGTCCAAGATCGCCGCGTCTCCGCAGCCGATTCCGAGGTCTTCTTGCCTCTGCCGAGAAATCGGAGCATTCCAGATTACGACGAGACTGCTACTTCGATCGTTTCAAAATCAAACGGCGCCCCGGGGGCGGGTCGCCTTTCCTCAACACGACCGTGCTGACCCAAGAAGCAATGCGCTTCACGCCGCCGACAGCCAAACCACCGTTACTCGAAGAACTGGCATTCTGTGACCGCCCATTTGTGCCAGTTTCAGATGTACGTCGTCGAATGGTCGAATTCGCAAACCGCCGAGGCACACCGTTTGAAAACAATTCCGTCGCTTTTGCCGCCGCGTTTTTCTGCGCTTTTGATTTGCTCTCACCAATCCCAGTCGCCACCTCGCGTCCATCGACCATCACGCGCGCCCGGAAATGTTGTTCGCCGGAGACCGGCCTAGGCAACATTTCCGTGTGGTACCGAGGAGTCTTTAGACCTACACCTTGAACCAGCTCTTGAAACGCCGACTTAGGGTCCTTAGCTACCCCATTCTTGGCGACATCTTCGATCTTGTCACCCAGTTGATCGAAAACGAACCTGCGCGCCGCATCATAGCCTTGGTCTTCATGGATCGCACCGATGATCGCTTCGAAAGAATCCTCCAATACCGAATCGCGAACGTGCGGACTGTATGAGATTTCGCCCTTGCCTCTCAAGATGTGGTCCCCAAGATCGAGATCCTGAGCCGCTTCAGCCAAAGAATCCTTGCAGACGATGTGCGCCCTACCCATCGACAGTTCGCCTTCATTCGCACCCGATGACCGTTCGAATAATGCGTTCGCGACAGCGTAATTCAAGACGGCATCGCCAAGGTATTCCAAACGTTCATACGAAGACAATCCGTCCTCGGATTCGTCTGATCCCCATTCGTTGATGAACGACTCATGGGTCAATGCTTGGCGCAGAAGTTCTCGGTTGGTGAAACTGACTCCGAGCTTGAGTTCAAGCTCCGTGATTTCGGATTCCGGATGGATATCTGGCACCAACGACTAAACCTCGACTCCTTGGGGCCACGGTGGTTGTGGTCGCTTCAGTTCGCCGAAATACGGGCGATTCCGCGCCATCACGATCAGGTTTTCGAACGCGGCCACCGATTCGTCCTCTGGTGGCGTGAAGGTTTTCAGGAACGCAGCGGTGCCATCTTCAAATATGAACGTCGGCGTCCCGAAAATCCCCTGCGCTATCGCCTCTTCATGGTCACGCCCGATCTCCGCGAGACGTTCAGGCGAGTCGAGGTCCTCTTGGAACTTGGCCATGTCCAAACCCGCACGCTCCGCCGCTTCCACGATCGGTTGACGGTCCCGGATGTCTCCACGTTCCACAAACTTGAAGTGCTGAAGCTCGAGCATGAACTTGTCGTGGGCTTCATATCCTTGCATTCGCGCTGCGATGCCCCCGCGCAGCGACCAAAGTCCACGGCTCTCGTAATCCTCGCCTTGCTCCCACGCTTTCCACTCTGGCCCGTTGGTTGAATTGACCTGCTCTAGCGCGAAGCTACGATAGTTGATATCTAGATCGTCGCCCATCTCCTCTTTCACCCGGGATAGCCAGATCCCAGCTTGGCGCACCCAGGGTCAGGTGTAGTCGATGAATACGTCGATTTTGATGGGGAGGTCGCTGATCATTGTGTCGACCTTTCTCGGTACCGCCGAATCGCTCGCGTGGCGATTTATCCGGCGGTCGCCTATATTGAATGATGAATGCCGATGCTGTGGGCGATTCTACCAGCCAAATCAACACACCAACCACCCTGAATCCGCTGTCGATGCTACGGAATTCATCAATCCATGGACGACCGTGAAAGCCCAAAACTTGGTCACTCGGCGGACACGCCAACAGACTTCGCCACTTTGCGAGACACAAAATCGGCCGAATGTCTGACCAAAATCGCACACGTCGCCGCGCGCTCGTCGATCGAGATCTTCTTGGTTGGTGGGATGGTGCGCGACATGGTTTCTGATCGTAGCGCGTTGTCGATATCTCCAGACTTGACCGTGGTGGGCGAAGCTGCCGATTTCGCTCGGATTCTCGCCGCGGAGATCGATAACTGCGCCCTGATATCAACATCCCGACACCACACCGCCGAGGTTGACGTCAACGGCACGACTATCGATATCGCTTCTGCGCGCACCGACACTTACGATCCCCCCGGCTCGCTACCGCACATAATCCTAGTCGAAGACATCACTGCCGATCTGCAACGCCGCGATTACACCGTAAACGCCATGGCGTTGCCAATTTCGCCTAGCGGGTTCGGGAGATTGATCGATCCGTTCAACGGGCGAACTGATGCGAAAAACCAGACCCTGCGGGTCTTAAAGGAACGGTCATTCATTGAAGATCCGTCACGGATCTTGAGGGGCATTCGACTTGCAGCAAGGTATCAGTTCGATATCGAACCGCGTACCGCCAGTTTGATATCTGAATCCATCGATCAACTCAGATTAATGAGGTTGCAGTCGCCGGAACGAGTCTTCAACGAGTTCCGGCTGTGGTTCGACCCTAAAGAAAAGCTGACAGGGCTGGTCAACCTTGCGCGCGACACCGGATCACTTGAAGCTCTTGGTATCCCCACCGTCAAAGACATCGATGCACTCAGCAACTTGAGTACCTGCGCCAATGAACTGGAACGATTCGCGGCGTTCACATACCGCCTCGATGCCGAAATCGCCCATGCCTTCGCAGACCGGCTCCAAATGCCTTCCCAATGGCGTTCTACGGTGCGACAAGTGAACAGAGTCCGGGAGGTCGCGAAGCAATTTGAGACGGCTCGAGTTACTGACCTAACGTTACGAAACTCGTTGATGTGCGTTCGCGACGAAATCTTGCGAGCCGTGATCGCAACCGAAAGCAACGCGAACGTTGTTGGTCGATTGACCGACTTCCGCAATCGCCTTCGCCACATTCGGCCCGCACTTAACGGCGACGATTTGATGAACCTTGGCGTACCTCGAGGCCCACAGGTCGGAGAACTCTTGAACGAACTGCTCGAACTTCGGATCGATCAATCAATCTCAAACGAGCGCGAGGAACGCGAACACGTCAACCGTCGCTTGTCCGACGGTTGATCTCATCTCGGAACATGTAAAGTTGCGCCCACGCCGCGTATTCGCCGAAGCGGTCGCGAGCCCATTCGCCCACGAATTCGTTCTTCACGTTTTCGTCAAGCCCATATAACCGAATCGCAGCCCGCCGAACATGGACGTCGACGGGAAACGCCTCGCCTTTGTCCAACGAATAAGCCAATACGCAATCTGCGACTTTCGGACCCACACCAGGCAACTCCATCAACGCTAATTTTGCGTCTTCGTATGTGGAGTGGCGCAGTGATTTGACATCAAACGATTCCGCAAGGATCGCTGCTGTGGGGGCCAGGTGTTTCCCGCGGTAACCCAACCCCATGCCCCGCAGCCCAGCTTCCCCCGCGTCCGCGACCACCGAAGGATGTGGAAACTCGAACGCCCAATCATCATCTCCGACTCTTCGCCCGAGACGAGCCACCGAAGTGACCATCTGTTTGATCCGCGGAATATTCGAGTTTTGCGAACAGATGAATCCGGCTAGACATTCCCAAGGATCTTGACGCATCACGCGGATCAAAGGCTCCTTCCACACCTCTTCTCCGTAACTCGGCTCTCCTGACAGCGTCGATCGAAGCCGATCAACATCGGCTTTCGCGACCAAATAATCCTCGACGCGATCCGTCATGTCGGCGGTAACACCACCGTTCTCTACCCGGAACGAGACACGCCGACCGTCGCAACTGATCGCCACAACGCGATCGCCCAACACGCCCCGATAAGCTCCATTAGCCGACTCGTACCACCCAAACGCTTGCCCACCGTCCAAGGTCTGCTGCACGTCGAACGGGTCGATACGCAAGTCGACGGCATCACCAACGCGCGCGATCGACGTAGTGGTCGGGATATCCACCATCAGACTGGTTGCCCAGCGAACCATCGCTCGATGTAATCAGACAACGTCCCCAGCGTCACCCTCCGTACTGTGCCTTGAGGTATCGATTTCTGGAACGCTCGGCCATATGATTTCGAGATAATCCGTCTATCTAACACGACAAAAACGCCTCGATCGCTGCGAGAACGGATCAATCGACCAAATCCCTGTCTGAACTTCGTCACCGCTTCCGGCACGAAGTAACCGTTGAAAGGGTTCTCCAGATTCTCGGATCGCGCCTCGTGAATCGGATCGCGCGGCACCGGAAACGGCAGTCGAGTCATCACCAACGAATTGATCGACGCGTCCTGCAAATCGATCCCTTCCCACAGACTCATCGCGCCCAACGCCACCGCATCATCAGAGTCGTTCAACAACTGCATCACACGAGAAGCCGGACCATCCCGACCCTGACCAAAAACCTTCGTCTCCGCATTTCTGAAACGATTGAACAGAGACTCGCGGGCGTTGTTCAATGCCGAATTCGCTGTGAACAATGCCAACGTCCTACCCTTGGTCGCCGACGCGATATCCTCGATCGCGTCGGTCACCGCCTCGTTGTAACCCGGCGTGTTAGGTTGCGGAATATCCTCCGGCACTAAAATCAACGCCGCTTCTTTGAAATCGAACGGCGATCCGATTTTCAAAGTCTCGTCCGCGTCGAAACCCAATGTGGTTTGGAACCGTTCAAATCCACCGTCATCGCTCAACGTTGCACCCGTCAAGATATGCGATCGTTCTTGGCTGAACAGACGCGACCTCAACTCTCCGGCGACGTCCAACGGCGCACCATTCAGATACGTTTCCATGTTGCGACGCTGATTCACCGAACTCCAGTAAACGAAATTCTCATCCGGTTCCTCTATCAACGCGTACAGCCATTGGTTGACGTCGCTCAACCTCTCGTAAAGGGCGTTCACGTTGATTACCGCAGCGTCGGGTTGACCGTCAGTATTCGCCATTTCGATCAACGTCCTCAAACCGGAGACGATCGCGCTTAACGCCGGCCTTAGCGTGACCCAATTTTCGTCGACTCCCTCACGCCAATCCCTGGTGATGCGCGTCATCCCCAATATCCGCATCTCCCGCGTCCGTTCTCTGCGGGTTAAGAAAGCCGTCAAATCACGTAACGCGTCGAACACCCGACTAGCTGACAAAGTCGCCCTATCCGCCGCCTCAACAACCCTGCGATGCAAATCCGGCACGGATGACAATGCCTCGTCACCGCCTCCGCGCATCGTCGCCATACGGATCAGTCGCGGGAACATCCCGTCGCTCCGCGTCAGCGCGCCCAAGTCATCCATCAGTTGTGTCTCGCGAATCTCGAACCCCAAATGCCTCGTCGCAACATCGCGTAGGTGATGAGCCTCGTCGATCACCAGAACATCGTGCGGCGGCAAGATGTTGTTTTCCGCCGTCATGTCGCTGATGAGCAACGCGTGATTGACGATCAACACATCCGCCTGATGGGCGTTAGCCCTCGCCTTGAGCAAGAAACATGGCGGACCTTGGCACGGAAAGCCGCCACCCGATGTTGTTGGCGGGCAACCATCAGCAGAAAGCCGTCCGAACGCCGCACCATCCCAACCCAACGACAATTCCGCACGGTCGCCAGTGTCAGTTTCCGCCAGCCACGTCAAACACTGCGAGAGCACCCGGGCATCCGAATGTCCGTGATTCGCCTGCGATACCGCATCGCGCCAACGTTGAACACATAGGTAGTTCGATCTTCCCTTTAGTTGAACGGCTTCAAGTTCGACGCCTGTTTCGCGCTGAACGATCTCCCGTATAGTTGCGAAATCCTTATTCAACAGTTGCTCTTGCAGATTGAGCGTATTCGTCGAAATCACAGCCTTCCGACCCTGTCCAGCAACCATCAACGCGGCCGGCAAAAGGTAGGCGAGCGACTTCCCGATTCCTGTCCCTGCTTCAACGATCAACTTCTCCCCTCTAGCGATCGCCCTCGCAACTGCGACCGCCATCTCGCGTTGCCCCTCACGCGCTTCGTACGCCGGCATCGCATCTTGAACCAACCCTCCGGGCAAGAACGCCATCTCCGTCTGGACGACATGCTCATCCGTGTACGTAGCCTCGTCGTCATCCGCAACTTGGCCCCACGAAGCAATGCGCCCCGGCAACCGCAAGCGGTCGCTCAAAGACGATTCGTCGATACCCACGCCGCCGATCACATCGTCAACACCGTCACCCGCGGCGACAATGTTCCCCGCCAGTTCGCTCACGCTCCAACGCGACCTCGATCCCAACGACGCCATACGTGCTAAAGCCGCGGACGACATACCTTCGAAGCGCTCCAACAGAATCAGAAACAGATCGCGCGAAGCGAGCGCGTCTGACAACGCTCTATGCGGATCGTCGTGGACTACATGAAACCGCTCGGCAAGGCGTCCCAATCCAAATTCTGGACCGGCGGGTAACGCAACGCGGGCCATCTGTTCCGTGTCGTAACTGAGATGATCTGTTCTGATCTGGTGCGAACGCAAGAATCCGACATCGAACTCTACATTGTGACCCACGAGCCGAGCGTTGCCAATGAATTCCCGCAACTCGTCCCGCACCGCGTCCCATTCAGGAGCAGAATCCACATCCGTTTGCGAGATGCCAGTCAGTGAAACGATGAACTCGGGCAACCTAACGCGCGGATTCACGAGCGAATGGAAAACTCCCAACTGCTCCCCTCCGCGGAATTTGACGGCACCGACGTCTATGATCCGATCTGAATCGGCGTTTAAACCTGTCGTTTCCAAATCGAGCGCCACCAACGTCTCCATCCGCGGCGACACGTTTGTAACGATTTGGGATGTTCGCGATATCAAGAGAAATCGAATGCTATCTAGTTATGCCGAGACAAGCGCAAACCAACAATCCGAATCCTGAGGCTCGATAGATCAGTATCCGGCATTAGACAAGATTATTTCAACGTTGGACGCATCCGGAATCAATTCACCGCGGTCGACACGCCGCATCGCATCCACAATCGACGCTGTGACTGGAGTCTCCACTCCAACTTCAACCCCCATCCTCAGGACATGACCGTTCATGAAATCGATCTCGGATGGTCTGCCATTTTGCACATCCTGTCCCATCGAAGGATGCCAATCACCTGTCCCTGTACCTGCATTCTCGGCAAGCATGTTATCCAACTCTTCGTAGATCTCACCGTCGCTCGAGGCCGCCACCCATTTTTCAGGGGCATCCCCTCCGAAGTTGACCACTTCTAAACCCAATGCCAACCCCACACGCGCCGATTCGGACGCCAATCGGATCTGTAATTCCCGACCTCGCGGTGATGAAGCGACCGTTGCCGATCCACTCATCGTAGCCCCGACGACCGGGTTGCCCATACTGTTCTGGCAGAGCTTTGCCCACCGCTCGCCCCACAGATTCGTCGTCGTTTTTCCGCCGTCAATAGGTTCAAGCATCTCGATAAGGTCCACCGTCCGTGCCGACTCCGAACCATCATGCTCCCCCGCACGAAAGACGATGTGACCGAGGTCTCGTCGCCGCTTCGCACCTGCGCGTTGCGACAATCCCGGCCCTCCCAAGCGCACTGCTATCGATGACATGATCAGTCCTACGCATCGCTCAGCTCCGACCGCATCCGCCATGTCACCATCTGGCATGCAATTCTGAGAAGAGACGAAATAACCGCCATCGGCGACGAAGCGCTCAGCAAATTTCACCCCCCATGACGTGTCATACGCCTTGACCGCAATAAACGCTATATCGAACTTTGGCTCCAGTGCCAAAGCCTGGGACTGATGCAAGTGAAACGCCTTGGGCTTCGCAATGAAAGGCTCGTGCGGGCCTTCGACCAAAAGTCCGTCCTGATTGATGGCATTCACCTGTTCTGCCCAAGAATCGGCGAACACAACATCATGCCTCGTCCGCGAGAGCCAACCTCCGATGTAGCTACCAACCGCACCGGCACCTACTATCAATATGCGTTTCTTCTTGCCTGCTTCGCTCAATATCAATTCCCCTGTGTGGATCGAACTGGACCGCATCAATTAACGATAGCCCGAACCTTGTAGAATTGCTATCGTCAATCTACACCAGCAACCGAATTCCAATTCATCCGACGGAGCGAACAATGGCAGTCAACGTTGGCGACCAAGCCCCCGATTTCAACCTCAGATCAACCGATGGCGAGACGGTCTCTCTCAGCGACCAGAGCGGCTCCAACGTCGTGCTCGCATTTTTCCCAGCCGCCTTCACCGGCGTCTGTCAAACCGAGATGTGTACCTTCCGCGACTCGCTGTCCGCGTTCAACGACATGAACGCCAAGGTCTTCGGCATCTCAGTAGACCCGCCATTCTCACAAGCCGAATTCCACTCCCAGAACGACCTCACATTCCCGCTCCTCAGTGACCTCGGCGGTGCCACAGTCTCCGCCTACGGAGTCACCCTCGAAAACCTCGCCGGCATCGAAGGCTACAACGTAGCCCAACGATCCGTCTTCGTCATCGACGCCAACGGCAAAC
Organism: Dehalococcoidia bacterium; assembly: GCA_965203505.1. Lineage (GTDB taxonomy): Bacteria > Chloroflexota > Dehalococcoidia > Lucifugimonadales > Lucifugimonadaceae > Bin127. Next base: position 1,174,283 of record OZ241880.1, on the reverse strand, counting down.
TCGCATGGTCCTGGGTCTCCGACTCCCCCCTAAACGAACCTTCATACGACGATGTAAAGGCTGCGGTGGCGGCGCTCTAATTCGCTATCAATCGGAAACTCACGCAGTGGGAACTCTGGGGAAGCCGCTGTTCTTCCTTTGCATAGTCTTCCATCATCGATAATTGAAGCGGAGGACCGGGCGAGATTTTGCGTTTGCGTAGGAAAGATGCGATGACGGTCGAAGAAGCAACAAATGAGATCAAGCATTTGATCGAAACCTTGTTGCGTGAACGCTTCAAGGACGAGCTCGAGTTTGGCCCGATTGTAGTGACGCCCAGTTTCGACCACGATGGGGAGGAATATCTGCGTTCTTACATCGTCTTTCAGGGAGATCAGAAGAAGTTGGATCCGACTTGGACAGTGGGGTTGTCCAGACGGCTCTGGCCTCGCGCTGAAGAGCTCGGTTACCCTGGTATCCCCATTCAGATGTTCGTCGAAAAGTCCGAGTGGGCTGAATTGGAACAGCATTTGGCGTGAATCCAGACGATCTCCTCAACATCGCGGAATATCTCGCCTCTGGGCAGATTGGCCCGCGACTAGGGAGACCGCGGCAGGCCGAACTCAGGAGAGCCATAAGCGCTGCCTATTACGCGCTTTTCCACGCCTTGGCAATCAACTCTGCTGACTTGCTCGTCGGCAACAGATCATCAACCCGAACTAGGCAGGCTTGGAGGCAGATGTATCGTGCCCTAGATCACGGCAGGGCCAAGAGACAGTGCACTAAGCAAATGATCACCAGGTTTCCTCAGGAAATTCAGAAATTCGCTGATCACTTCGTGACGATGCAGACGCAAAGACACATGGCCGACTATGACCCGTTTGAACAATTCTCCCGGTCGATCGTTGCCCAGTTGCTGGAGGAGACGAAATCGGCCATCGCCGACTTCGAAACGGTTGACAGTGATGACTGTCGCGCATTCGCCGTTTTCGTCCTCTTTGACCTGAGGCGGGATTGACGGGCCGTACCGACGTGGGTAATCGCTCTTCCACCACTGGAACCATTGCAACACTACGTCATTCCCACCAAAGAGGGGCATTGTGTTTGCTCTTATCAAACCCCAACAACTTCGGGAACCACCACCTGCACACTCGTCATCCTTCACGTGCGGGCGCTTCAACGGGCGGAACGCCCGCCCAGAGGAACTCGCAGAACCCTTTGCCAAAACCGATTCACCAACCGTTCGCATCGTGATAAAACTTCCTTGCGCAACCATCGCATATCGTATGATGAAACGCACAGGAGACAGCACCCCTTGACGACACACGAAGCACATCTCGCAACCAAAGTCGACATCGCTGATGTTCGAACCGAAATCGCCAACGTCAGAACCGAAATTGCCCAGATCGAGACCAGAATGGTCAAAATGCTCTACGGTACGCTCTTCGCCGCTGTCGTCTCCGGCATCGTAGGTACCGTCGGCGTTCTCCTGCAACTCTTCTCAAACTAACAACGCCCGTCTAACTTCTCGAAAATCGCACTCGAGCTCCGTCATTCCCGCGAACGCGGGCGCTTCAATGGGCGGAACGCGCATCCAGAGAAGATGGGCAACACCGCCCAAAAGGTTTCCCTCGTTCACGGGGAGATGTCCAAAGGACAAAGGGGGCACCAGAACGCACCCCTCCCGTTCGATCAAGTTAACCTGACAACATGCCTACCAAGACGACACAACCCGGTATCTGTAACGTTCCGAATCGGATGATTATAGAGGGGAAACAATCTTGATGTGATGCGGGGGATGAATGATGGGTGCGTGGATTTGATCTATCTTGATTTGCGATTGAACTCCAGAATGAAATATCGCGAATTCCAATCATCGCCCTCTATTCAAACAACTCCGTTATCCAGTTGATGATATCGGGAATATTAAATATAGAGAACTATGGGATGCAAGATGTCGAGGGTTAGGGGTGGGGTACCTGAATTTCCGCGTGATTTCTAACCCGGCGTAGGCTAGCCATTGGTGTAGTCCCGCCTGTTGCGGTTAATGAGCAACTCGCAGTGCCCTCGGAAAACTCAAACGCGACCTCCGCGCGATCGTCTCCAAGTGTCGCGTAAGTTTTGCCGCACAAGTCGGTCACATGTAGGCGAGTCCGACGGTGAATATGACCCGGCAGTTTAAGTGGCGACCCGAATGTCGGACTCAAAATAAAGCACCTTGAGCAAGAACAGTACAGTAAGGATCGAATCGACGAGGATCCCCAACGAGAACAGCAGCATCACGCCATGAAACGTAGGTTCCCAAACGCCCGTCACGTAAAGTATGAAACCAACCAGATAAACGGACCCGTTTGTGAGTATCGACTGGTAAGCCATGTACTTGGTCTGTCCGACGCCATAGAACACTCCATCAGTAACCGTGTTGAAAGAAAACAACACGTACGGTACGAACAGTAAGCCAAAAGCGGTGATCGCCCAGCGCACGGTAGCATCATCGTCGGAAAGGAAACTGGCAAAACTAGAGAACAATGGCGTTAACGCGATCCAAACTAGGATCATACACGTCGTGATGCCCATCGATGTAAACCAGAGTTTCCGAACGCGTTGTACATCATTCACCGAGTTCGCAACCATAGCCTTGGTCGTATCCGCCAACGCGAGCACTGGTACCAGCATGAAACTCCACAGAATCTGAATCGCTAAGTAGTAACCCCCGATCTCCTCCGAGCCGATCGTGTTGACGATCCGTATGATCATCACGAAATAGGCGACGTTTCGCACCAAACTGTCGGTCCCGCTACCCAAACCCACACGAACGTAATCGCTCACTCCGGAGAACGATGGTCGTGTCACCAAGTCCTCAATCGTCACCCTACGGTCCGAAATCAACAGTACTAGACCGATTACGAAAAGACCGGCGCTAGACAGTAACGCCGCCCATCCAACGCCAATCACGCCGGCATCCAGCGAAAATGCATATCCCCCAAAGAGTAGGCTATCCACCACAAACTGCAAAGCAATGTTGCCTAGCGCCATTACCAATACGCTGGTCCGCATCCGTAGGGACTGGAACAGTACCACGATCGCGGCAGACAGCAAGCTGAACGGCACGCTGAAGATGTTCACGCCCAGAAAACTACGCGTCTGGGCTTGAATCTCTTCAGAAGTTCCGATCAGAGTGATGAATTGGTCTCGAAATAAGAAAACTCCGACGGAAAAAATGAGCGACGACACAAAAATGATCGCCATCACGCTTTTGGCGCGGTCCAACTGAACGGCTCGACCGCGCTTCAATTGGGAGCCCAAAAAGAAGAAAATCGCCAAAACTGAAGCTTCTTGGAACACCTCCACCACTAGACCGACGAACTGCCACTGCGAAACTATCGCCAAACTGCTCGAATCAGGTATCTCATTGCCTATCAGCCGAACCCGGTACAACTGGTACAAGTTCGGCAAACCCAAGAACAGAATGATGAACGAGAAAAGTCGCCAATCCCAGTCGAGGATGTAGCGACGCAAATGATCAGGCATTCGGCAAATTTTACTTCAATGATTTACAAGAATGCCTATCAAATTAATTTTTCAACGCATTTCGTTAACCTCTATGTGGATCTGTTCAACCCCCACCCGGAATAGTATTCCCCTTAAATCCCGCAGTAACTCCTCCATCTACCAACAACTCCGAACCCGTGATATAGGAAGCCTCCTCCGAGGCCAAGAAACAGATCGCATCCGCAACCTCTTCCGGTTCGCCCCAACGTCCTAACGGCACCCGTTCCGATCTCCAATCGCGTTCCGATTCGACCTCGTAAATCGTCTCGGTAAATGGCGTGTGAACCCAACCCGGCAAGACCGTGTTCGCCCGTATACCAAACTTCGCCAGCTGAATCGCCGATGCTCTCGTGAAGTGCAGCATCGACGCTCGCGAAGCGGCATAAGCTGACCCATACTCGCCCGCAAACTTACCTGCCATCGATGACATGTTCACAATCGCACCTCCACCCGCAACCTTCATCGCAGGAATCACCGCGCGAGCTCCCAGCAAAATCCCAGTTGTGCTGATCGCCATAACCCTCTGCCATTGCTCAACGTCCACCTCGTAAAGCGTGCCGCGGTCCTGCGCCCCGGCCAAGTTGACCAAGATGTCGAGGCGCCCACATGCAAGCAACGTCTTGTCCAATACCTCTGACCAATTCGCCTCATCCAAAACGTCGAGATGCATGTAGGTCGCATCGTGCCCTGCCGAACGCATCTGTTCAGCAGAGGCTTCACCCTTTTCGTCTTGAATATCGGTGATGACAACCGTTCCGCCTTCCTCCAACATCTTCCAAGCGGCACAACCGCCGAAACCCATCCGCTCGCCCCTCAACGAAGATGCGGATCCAGTCAACAACGCAACCTTGCCTTCGAACCTGTTCCTTGTGCTCATCACTCGTGACTCCATGCCAAATGTCCCGTGGCTTTACATCCGGTTCTGCAACGCGATCACCGCATTCGGAACCAAAAAGCCGTATATGCAGAATGCTAGCGTCAAACTGACCGCGCCATGCATCCAACGATCCCTGAGGAAGAAGAAAGCCGGCGCACCAACAACGATCAACACAACCAACACCGCGGCCAAATACTCAGAACTGGGCACCGCGCTCAACTCAGTCCCGTCCGCAATCAGCGCGTCGGCTACCAATGCAGCGATCACCCCGAAGATCGTCCATACGACCACAAGGCCGAAAATCACGACCGTCACCGCATTCCCACCCTGGCCGTTTTCAAGCCGGTCACGCAACAGTCGCGGCGGTCTATATGCCAGAAGAATCGCTGCATGCGCCGAAGCGATCAACCCCATCAACGTTCCGACCAGCATTCCCGCAAGTATGTCTAACGCAGGTGTCATCGGCTCTAACGCGTCTTACCTACTTCGATTCTGGGAGCCAAACCAACAGCGAACGCGTCACAGTTCGCCCGAGCCTTCATTACCAGCGCCCAAGCCGTCGCAATCTCTTTACTCGGCGCGATCGCGAACATCGAGGGTCCTGCACCGCTCAACACGATGTCAGAAGCTCCCAAACCCGAAAACACATCGTATGTTCGCTGCCAACCCGGGAACGCGTGCGGCGCGATTGGTTGAAAAACATTGAACATGAACGCTGGATGACAATCGCCGCCATCCAACATTCGAGCCGCCAGCTTGCGCGTCAGACTTCCGGTAGTATGCGCCTTTTCAGTCAAAGTCGCGAACATCCGAGCAGTTTTCGATGTGCCATGCGTCTCCTCGCCAGATTTCGGCGACACAACCACGAAACGCCCGATCTCGGGCGTCGGCAACCGATCCATCCACTCACCACGACCACTTACGAACGCGGTCCCACCACCAATCAGAAACGGAACATCCGATCCTACGTGCGCGCCAATGTCGACGAGTTCGGATTCAGTCAAATCCAATCCCCATAACTGATTCAAGCCCCGCAATGTGGCCGCTGCGTCGGCCGAACCACCTCCGAGGCCAGCCGCAACCGGGATCCGTTTCGCCAATTTGATACCTGCACCGAACTCAACACCAGTTTCTCGCCGCAACGCCTCAGCCGCTTTAACCACGAGATTCCCTGGCCCGCCAATCGACTCGTCAGAGCACTCGAAAGTGATCCCGTCATCTTCAATGAACTCCAAAGTGTCGTAAAGATCCACCGTCTGAATTACCGAAGCCAAGTCGTGATAGCCGTCGTCACGCTTGCGAATGACTTCCAAAGTCAGATTCAACTTGGCATAAGCGCGTTCGACGATCATGACGAACTACCGCCCAACAGCTTGCGCAGCCGTGACGCCGCTAATTTTCTGCCACTGCCGCGTCAGTGATATCCACTCGTCGATGCTCAGCGTAGCCGGACGCCGCTCGCTGTCAATCCCAGCATCCGATGTCATCGCTTTCACATCCGCCGTTGACATCCCAAGCCCGTTGCCCAGCGAGTTGTGTAACTGTTTGCGCCGTCCTAGAAATGCCGAACGAGCCACCTTGAATAAATCGTCCATTTTGTCAGTGTCAACCAAGGGACGATCCAGTGGCTTCAATTCAATCACCGTCGAATGCACTTTTGGAGGCGGATTGAACGCGCTCGGGGGGACCTTGAAGAGCGATTTCGGTGCTGCGTAGATCTGCACGGCCAGCGACAGCAAGCTCATCTTGCCCGGTTGCGCGCACATGTCTTGCGCCACCTCGCGCTGCAACATCACCGTCATACTCTCCGGACGACGATGTCGTTCAAGAAAAGATCGGACAATCGGAGTGCCAGCGTAGTATGGCAGATTGGCTATCACCTTGTAGCGCCGCCCACGCCTAACCTCAGGAAGATCATCGAACTCGATGTCGCGTGCATCGGCGCAGATTACGCGCACATCTGGCAAGTGACCGAACTCAACCTCCATCCGTGATGCGTATTTCACGTCCAATTCGACAAGGACAACCGAACTACCCAATCGATCCGCGACCTCGACTATCCGCCGTGTCAACGCACCATCCCCCGGCCCGATCTCTACGACAACGTCGCCAACCGAAATATCCGCCGCGTCGACGATCCGCCGCGCGACCGAACCGTCGCGCAGGAAGTGCTGCCCTAGTCGTCGACGCGCCATTTCAAGAGTTGCACCGTGAATATCTCAATGCGGCCGCACACCTCGATTTCGGCCCCTAGCTCGAACTTGGCAACCGTCTCGGCTCGAATCAGATCACCTCGCGTCGCCCAGAGTTGACCGCTTACCGCTGCTTCCTTCCGGACCTGACGGGGTTCACAGGACTCTGCCGCGCAAGAACCCGACTCTCAACACCGAGTGCCGAATACCAGTGGATCGAACTGCGAAACCTCCAAGAGGAATCCAGCCCTGCTAAGCGGATTGCAGGTTCAGGGCACCGCTAGCTCCCCGCTTGGCACGACCGCATCCTCTGAATCGTAAACCATACCCAATCTCTTTACGTATCTAACCGCAGAGACGCCCGATTTTCAAGAGGGTTGATATGACTTGGTTAGACTCAGATCACATGCGTAGTCCTAACGAACGTTCCGCCATTACCAAGGCCGTGATACCTGTCGCCGGTCTCGGAACACGATTCCTGCCCGTAACCCGGAGCGTACCCAAGGCGCTCCTGCCCGTCCTCAACATACCCCTCATCCAATACGCGGTGGATGACGCCGTCGAAGCCGGTATCACCGACATCGCGATCGTAGAAGACGTTCGGAGCGTTGGTTCATATTTCCACTCGATGCCCGACCTCGAAGGCAAACTTCGACAGAGCGGAAGGAGCGAACTCGCCGATCAAATGGTCGAGATCTCCAGCAAAGTCCGCATCACATCCATCAAACAACTCGAACCTCTCGGAAACGGACACGCCATTCTCCTCGCACAAAAATTCGCAGACAACGAACCCTTTGTCGCAATCTTCCCCGACGAGATCCTATGGGGGCAATACTCCTCCACCGCTCAGATCCTAGATGTCAGGGACCGTTACGGCGGAAACGTCATCGCGGTCACTGAAACCTCGTGGGACGATGTCCACACCAAAGGGATCGTCGCCGGACCGTCCGTCGAGCCAAACGTCATCGCCATCGAACAGATGGTCGAAAAACCGCCACGCGAAGAAGCCCCCAGCAACTTGGCGATCATCGGACGTTACGCATTGGACCCGACAGTTTTTGAGCACCTCGGAAGAATGCAGCGAGGCACCGGCGGCGAGATATGGATCACCGACGCCATCATCGCATGTATGGAAGACCTCCCTACACACGGCGTTATCGTAGATGCCGCACGTTACGACGCAGGAGTCCCTGAAGGCATGTTCGGCGCAACCCTCCACCAAGCCGCCAAAGACCCCATCATGCGCCAAATGATCGTCGACTTCGCCGCGAAACTGTAGCGGCGCACTCAGTTCCGCAACTGCAACACCGCCATGAACGCCTCCTGCGGAACCTCCACCGAGCCAACCATCTTGGCGCGCCGCCTCTTGCCTTCCTTCTGACGCTCCAACAGCTTCCGCTTCCGCGTCACATCTCCGCCATAACACTTCGCCAAAACATTCTTCCGCAACGCCTTCACATTCGTCCGGGCCACGACCTTCCCACCAATTGCAGCCTGTATCGGCACCGCAAACATCTGACGCGGTATCAACTCCTTCAACTTCGAAGCCAACTTCCGACCCGTCGCCTCAGCTTCCGTCGAATGCACGATGCTGCTCAACGCATCCACAACCTCGTGATTCACTAACACATCCAGCTTCACCATCTGCGCCTCACGATATCCCGCCGGTTGATAATCCATCGATGCATACCCCTGCGTCGCTGACTTCAACATGTCGTGAAAATCCACCAAGATCGCCGACAACGGAGCCTCATACTCCAACATCACCCTCGCGTTCCGACCAACGCCATTCATCGACTCCGACACCGAACCATTACCCGAACTCGCGGCATGAGACTGCAGATACTCCATCCGCTTAAACAACCCCCGCTTGTTCGTCACCAACTCCATCACATTCCCGTAGTAGGCAATCGGCACGATGATCGACAGATCCACCCAAGGTTCCAAGATCTCAGCAATATCCTGCTTCTCAGGCAAACGTGACGGATTGTCCACATAGACGATCTCCCCGTCGTTCAACATCACTTGGAACTCTACGCTCGGAGCCGTCGTGATCAACTCCAACTCATACTCCCGCTCCAACCGCTCTTGAACCACCTCCATATGCAGGAGTCCCAAGAATCCGCAACGGAAACCGAAACCCAACGCCGAAGACGACTCCGGCTCAAACGCCAACGCCGCATCATTCAGCCGCAACTTGCCCAACGCCTCTCGCAACTCCCCGTAGTCGTTTGCGTCCGACGGATACAGCCCCGTAAACACCATCGGCTTCTGCTCTTCATACTTCACGCGCGCCTCTGCCGCCGGATCCTTCACCAACGTCATCGTATCCCCCACCATCACATCACCCACATCCTTGATACCCGTCGCGACGTACCCAACCTCACCGACCCTCAGACCCTCAGGCGCACGCATCACCGTCGGCGAAAAATACCCAACCTCCAACACCTCCCCCTGAGCACCCGAATCCATGAACTTCGCCCGATCCCGAGCCTTGATCTCCCCATCCATCACCCGAACATACACCACCACACCTTTGAACGAGTCGTACTTGCTGTCGAACACCAAAGCCTGCAACGGCTCTTCCATCTCACCTACCGGAGGAGGCGTCAACCCCACAATCCTTTCCAACAACTCCTCAACACCCTCACCAGTCTTACCCGAAACCCACAGCATTTCGTCTTCACTGAACCCGAACGTATCAACCATCTCCGCCGCGACTCGCTCCGGATCAGCCGTCGGCATATCAATCTTGTTAATCGCCGGAATTATCACCAAATCATTCTCCACCGCCAGATACACATTCGCCATCGTCTGCGCCTGGATCCCTTGCGACGCATCGATCAGCAGCACCGCCGCCTCACAAGCCGCCAAACTCCGAGACACCTCATACGAGAAATCCACATGCCCCGGCGTATCGATCAGATTCAGCTGGTAAACCTCCCCATCCGTCGACTCAAACTCCAACCTAACCGCCTGCGCCTTGATCGTGATCCCCCGCTCCCGCTCCAAATCCATCGTATCCAGATGCTGCTCCACCAACTCCCGCTCCGAAACCGCACCCGTCAACTCAATCATCCGATCCGCCAACGTCGACTTCCCATGATCGACATGCGCGATGATGCAAAAATTCCGTATGAAACGCTGCTCCGCCACAATCCCAATCTTATCGAAGCACACCAATCCGTCCCCTTCGCGAAGCGTAAGGGCACGCGAGGGAGCAAAGCGACCTCGCAGGGGATGCCCGGGCGGACACAGGCCCGCCATTCCGACGAAAGCCGGAATCCAAGCGGTGCTACCATCGTCGGATGGAACCACGTATGTCTTCTAGCACGAACAAAGATATGACGCTGAATGTCAAGGGTTTCGGACCGATCGTCGAGGCCGAGAACCTGCTCATCAAACCCTTGACTGTCTTCGTCGGTCCCAGCAACACCGGCAAGTCCTATCTAGCTACCTTGCTGTACGCCATCTCTAGAGGATTAGACGATGCGCAGAACTGGTTGGATCCCCAAAAAATAGAAAGTTTTTCCAAACATTTGTCTGCTTTACGTTCAGGTTTACGCGAAGCAGATTATGACGAACACAATCTCGCCGCTAGGCTTCCGCACCATCTAGGTTCAGACCTCGTCGCTTACCATCATGCGGGGGGCAACGATCATTTACAACAAGCTGTTGATTCTTTGCATTCAGATTGGCTAAAGTTCGCATCCAATGCGATCAGTGATTCAATAACCAGTTACTTTCAAGTTCGCAACATCGATGATTTAACGCACCGGAACGAACGTCTCCAGGTTGAGTTCGATTTAGGTTGCCGCAACGGATTTTTGAATTGGACAATCGGATACAGTGAGCGCGGGTTAAAAACAGAAGCGTCACCTTGGCCTCTTGTGCTTCCCAAACACGTAGCGATGCGCTTTATCGAAACAGACGAGCACGATACAGTTCTGCGTCAATTGTCGACGAGATTTTTCGCAATTGCCGTCAATGATTCCTTCCTTGATCAGTTTAGCGGTCCAGACCTTACGCGATACTTCCCGGCAGCTCGAAGTGGAATTCTCGCTAGCCATCGAACCCTGAATCGCAACTTGATCTCGAGTGTTGGAAGATCCCGTTCGGCAATAGAATCTGTGTTGCCGAGTAACCGCATCGTGATCGATTTTCTCGAAAATCTCCTACTGATTTACCCCGATGTGCTCAATCCAGACAAACGAGTATTGCAATTGGCTGAGATTGTCGAAGCCTCGCTGATGAATGGTGAGATCAAAGCGGTGGACAGCCAATACGGACCGCCCGATTTCATCTACTCGCAGAGCTGGGGAGAAATACCTTTCACGAGATCATCGTCGATGATCACCGAATTGGCTCCAATCGTCCTAGCCCTGAAACATTTCCTGGGCGTCAAACATATTGTTGTCATAGAAGAACCTGAAGCCCACCTCCATCCCGCAGCGCAACAGAAATTCGCTGCCGCGTTGGCACTCATGGTTCGCAAGGGATTCCGCGTCCTGATTACGACCCACAGCCATTACATGGTTGAGCAAATCAGCGATTTCGTCGCCGCGTCAAACCTATCACCCGAAAAACGTCGCGAGTTGCTACGTCTAGGCCCAGTGCTAGACGAGCAAGACATATACCTCAATGAAGACGAAGTCGGCGTTTACGGCTTCGACAACTCAACCGGTAGCACCTTCGTCAAAAACATCCCCTTCGACGAAAACTTCGCCTACGCTCCCGCAGACCATGTCCAAGCACTCACCGAGCAGTTCAATCGCAATGTAGGAATTATGCGCGCCCAGCGCAACGGTCAAAACGTGAATGGGCACGAAAGCGAGTGACCTGGCTAGATCAACTCAGATCCCGGTTTCAAGGACGCCGAGCCATACTTAACGATCCCCGGCAACGAATAGGAAATTGCTCGGTCGATCTGAGCGGTTTTCCGACGGACCGTTTGATCCTTGATGTCGACCAACTGATCCAAAACGATGCGTGGGCCAGTCAAATCATCAACCGCGAACAGCGTTGTGACCTGATCGTATTCTTTGATCATTCCGGCACGCCATCGGCAACGTTGATCGAAGCTAAGGGCACACGATACGAAGCATTCGGCGACGAGTTCAAGGCCATCGAGCAGATCAAGTCGTCTAATACCGTACTGGGTAGGGCAATCAACGAATGTAGCATCGACCTGCCAACGCTTTCGATCACCGGTGCCGTCGTCACCGGTTCGCTGAACTCAGGAGCCTTCATGCGTCCTGATTTGCGGAATGCCGCCGGCAAGGCTGAGATAGACATCACGGTCGTAGGTACTGGAACCAACGTCTTCGATCAACTTTTCGAACCCTACCGATGACGCGCCATTCGGTGCACTTCCCAACGTTGTCGCCGAACCGCGCCGCCAAATCCCGGAAACCTCGTCAGTCGCTTTTTTAGACTCACACCCAAAGACTACCCCCGCCATGACCACCACCGACGACAAGACGCAGGCCGCCTCCCTACACGGCCCCAACCTCATCCTCGACGTCGAAAACTTCGGCCCCATAGCCGAAGCCAAAAACATCGAATTCAAACCCATGACCGTCTTCGTGGGGCCCAGCAACACCGGTAAGACGTACTTGGCGATGGTGCTACACGCTCTTTTTCGTTCAACCCAATCATTAGCTGGCCAAAGATTGGTGCGCCACAAATACTCGCGTAATTTAAACGATGTTTACAACGAATTCAATCCGTTGAGCATTTCTGAGCACGTTGCCTCGCTAATCGAACCAATCGTCAACGATGCGCGGGCGCAAAACGAAGCAATCCATATTCCTTTTCCAATCTCTGATCTGCCTGATCAACCAAGGAGCGAAATCCAACGTGCGCGACGCAATTTTCTCGAATCCTACGTCGAAGATGCTTTCGATGATGTCCTGCGGGTTTTCGAACTGCCAGACCTACAATCGATGAGACCCCACGGCACCTCAACGGAGGTCCAACCTAGTATAGGTATTCGAGATCCGCATAATCGCATCCGACTCTCGATTTCTGAACGTTCAGTTATAATTGGAGACACACACCGTCCGTTATTTTTTAGATTAGTTCCAAGTGAATTTCCGTTTTATATTTCAAGACGCTCTGATCATTACTTCGAATATTTCACCGATTTGGTATACGAAGCCGTTGAGAGTTACATCGCTGATGTAATCGAACAGTTCCCTGACAGTTACTATTTCCTCACGGGCCGTTCCGGTATGCTTGAGATGTATAGAGAATGGATTGCGCAATTGATCAATAAGGGTGCCGGACCGAGTCTGTCGCACGACAGTAATCACCGTCCGGCTTTCAACGTGATCAACATTGAATTTTTGAGTTGGTTGATATCGCTGCGTCCCAAAATGCCATTAGTTTCCAAAAAATCGAGTTTCCATAGAGTAGCAGATGTCATCGAGTCGAGTATTTTGAAAGGATCAATCTCCATCGAGGAGTTTTCAGGAATTACCGAAATCGGATACGAACAAAATGGGAATACAATCCCTATCGAAAGAGCCTCATCCATGGTCACGGAACTAGCACCCGTCGTCCTATTCATTCGTCAGTTCGTAAACGAAGGCGACCTCCTAATCATCGACGAACCCGAAGCCCACCTCCACCCCGAAGCCCAACAGCAGATGGCCGCCGCCCTAGCCTTCATGGTCCGATCCGGCCTCCGCGTCCTAATCACAACCCACAGCCACTACATGGTCGAGCAACTAAGCGCCTTCGTCAACGCCTCCAAACTCGACGAAACCACACGCAAACGCGCCCTCTCCCTAGGCGGCGCCCTAGGCGAAGAAGACATCTACCTCAACGAAGACGAAACAGCCGTCTACAGCTTCAAAATGTCACAAGAACACGGCGGCTCTGTCGTCGAAGAAATCTTCATGGGCGAAGAGTTTGAATACGGTTCCGACGACCACACAGACGCCACCGTTGAACAATTCAACCGGTTGCAACGCGTCTTGGAAGCACGAGAAGCGGTGGAATTCGGTGACCTGGATTAATCATCTAGCAACCCGGTTCAGCAATTCTCGCGTATTGCAAACCGAGAAATGCTTCATCCAAGACCGTTGTCCGATCAACCTCAACTCCATTCCTGACCCATCGGTGATTTTGGATGCCGACGAGTTAAAAACGCGTGTCGAAGACGTAGACAACGTGATCGGAGGTTCCCCGTTTTGCGATTTGGTAGCACTTTTCGACACAGATCGCCGGCCAACAGCCATTTTGATTGAAGCGAAAACCGATCAAACTCACACTAACGCAAGAACTCGCGAAGCCATTGACCAACTCAGTTGGTCGTTTGATCATTTCGACAGCGTCTCCTCTATCTGCATCCTACTACCAATCGAATGTACGCTGTATCCTGTTTTCACATTCACCAAGATCAGCGACGCGGTTCTGCGTAGTCCATCCGTAAAGCAAGAAGCGCGCGATTTCCGACGCCGACACAGGACGAGAGTTCGTTTCATCCCCGCAGGTATTGACATCTGGCAATCGATCCAACCTAACCGCCGTTGACCCCCATGACCCGAACAAACACCTCCCTCCACATCCTAGGCGCCGGCACCCCTACGCCAACCCCCACCCGCTTCGGCTCCGCATACGTCGCCGACGTCGACGGCGAGAAAATCATGTTCGACTGCGGACCAGCTACGACCCACAAACTCGTCCAGTCCGGCCTCTGGCCCACCGACATCGACAATCTCTTCTTCACCCACCACCACTTCGACCACGACATCGACTACCCATGCTTCCTCCTCTGCCGTTGGGACCAATCCACCGGCAAAGAAAACACCCTCAACGTCTACGGACCAACACTCACCGAGCGCATTACTCACGGTGTCCTAGATAAAGAGGAAGGCATCTTCGCACACGACTGGATCGCACGCGTCAGCCACCCTCTCAGCCAAAAAATCCACCAAAACCGAGGCGGCTCCCTACCCCGCAAACCTCCAGTCGTCGACTCCCGCGACATCGGCCCCGGCACCATCAAGACATCCGACAAGTGGGAAGTCACCGCCGCTCCCGCCGAGCACGTCCAGCCATATCTCGACTCCCTCGCATACCGCCTCGACATCAAAGGCGGCAAATCCATAGTCTTCACGGGCGACACCCAGCCCTGCGACTCTGTCATCGAATTAGCCCGAGACGCCGATGCGATGCTCTGCATGTGCTGGGACGACCAAGAAGCCATGGATGAAGACGGCGAAGCCTACGGGCAATGCGGCACTACGGGAGCCGGTCGAATGGCCGAAGCCGCCGGCGTCAAAAAACTCGTCCTTGTCCACATGGGACCCCACATCTCTCAACACGGACCCCTAGAAAAAGGCATCGGCGACATCCGAGAGGTCTACAACGGCCAAACCCTCTACGCCGAAGAACTCATGAAACTCGAAATCTAACCCAATCGTCATTCCGGCGAAAGCCGGAAACCAGAATGGCGGACGGCTGATGGGGTTCCCCCGCTGTGCGGGGGAAATGTCCGAAGGACAAAGGGGGCACTACCACTCAAACGAACGGAACCTGAGTCTCAACCAAACACCGCCTACAGCCAACACCAATTATTCCCATCATGGTTCAAATGCCCACAACCCTCCACATCCTAGGTGCCGGAACACCACATCCTACGCCTTTCCGATTCGGCACATCATTCGTCCTCGAAATCGATGATGAATTCCTAATGTTCGACTGCGGACCAGCGACGACACACAAACTCGTCAAAGCCGGACTCTGGCCCACGAAGATCGACAACCTCTTCTTCACCCACCACCACTACGACCATGATGTCGATCTCCCGTGCTTCCTCCTCTGCCGTTGGGACCAATCGATCGGCAAAGAAAACACTCTCAACATCTACGGCCCTCCACCAACCGAACGGCTCGTTCACGGCATCATGGACGAGGATGGAGGTGTTTTCTCCCACGATTGGTACGCCCGCGTCCATTTTCCAATTAGTCAGAACGTCTACGTTAACCGAGGCGGCACGCTCCCTCGCGACCCGCCCGTCGTCTACTCGCGCGACGTCGGTCCCGGCAAATTCCTAACCTCCGAACGCTGGACCATCACAGCCGCGCCAGCCGTACATGTCCAGCCCTACCTCGATTCACTCGCCTATCGCGTAGACACCTCATCCGGCAAATCAATCGTTTTCACCGGCGATACCGAACCCTGCGATGCCGTCATCAACCTCGCAATCGACGCCGATGTCATCGTTGCCAACTGTGCAAACGACCAGGCCACTCTCGAAACCAAAGGTCTAAGCCACGGCCAACTCGGCACCGTCACCGCCGCACAATTGGCAGAAACCGCAGGCGCAAAAACCCTCGTCCTTACCCACACTTCGCCCGATCTAGCAACTCACGGCCCAATGGAAAAAGCCATCGGCGATGTCCGCGAAAACTACAACGGAAAAATCATTTTCGCCGAAGAACTCATGAAACTCGATATCTGACAAAAAATACCCATCGAACCCCCACCAACCTCTCCCCAATCACCCCTTCCGGAAACCATTTCACAACCCCCGTAGGGGCGGTCCCTAGTGGTCGCCCGGGGCGGTGCGGGGGGCTGTCCCCTTTCGCACAGCGAAAGGGGACGCGGAGCGAAGCGAACGCAGGGGTATGCCCGAGGCGGTGCCGGGCCGGGTTGCCCCCGCTCGCGGGGAAATGTCCGAAGGACAAAGGGGGCGCGTACCCACCTCGTCGCCCAAGGCGGAACGGGCCGTAACAACCACTGTCCCCTTTCGCACAGCGAAAGGGGACGCGGAGCGAAGCGAACGCAGGGGTATGCACGCGGCAGACGCGGCGCCCCAAACAACCACTGATCCTCCCCTCCCCCTCCGTGGGAGAGCGGAAGGGTGAGGGGGAACATGGACCCGCACGGCCGATCCCTCGTGGTCGCTCTTCCCCCAAACCACCAACAACAAAATCACAGCCCATCAAAAAATCAGCGTAATCTGCGGTTCAGACTTGACTCCCGCAACATCCGTGCTAATATAGGAATCGTTAACAACATTCATCGCCGCGCTGACGAGTGCGGGCACTATCGAAATACACAACTAGACAGCGATCCACCGGGAAACCGCGCAGGAACGTGATCACGATAACGAACATAACAACGAAATCTTGACACGAGCCATGGCGACGCAACCTACAAACAGACCCTCCCGGGCCTACCGATCGCTGAAGCGTTAGAAGCGAACGCTGCTACAAGGTCCAGCCGCGGCGCATGAAGCAGGCGCCGCAACACGAGCCAGGCGACATCCTGTCCCTTTCGCTCCGCGAAGGGGACGCGAGCAAGCGAAGCGAGCTCGCAGGGGATGCCCGCCCAAGGGCTGGGCGAACGTTCGCCGATCCGGCAGACGTCGAACCTCGATCGCCACGACGGCACGGCTACAGCAACCAGCTCGGGTTCAACCGGGCGATGGAAGACGGCGACCTTTCTACAGCCGTCAACCGGGCCCACGGTCTGGCGACGTGGGCAGATGCTGGAACATGGGAATGAGATCCAGTCCAACATCCCGTTACCGCGGCGATGAAAGACCGTACCTCCCCTTTCGGGACGAAAGGGGACGCGAGCCCCTTTCCCCCTTCCCAGGGGGAGATCAAGAGGGGGTCCCGCAGGGGTATGCCCGGGGCGTCAGTGGTGCCGCCCCACCAACCAAACCACAAAAACCTGCACATCACCCGCAGGCCGTTTCAACGCGTCCGCAACCACACCACCCATCAACCTCAAATCACAGCCCATCACAAAAATCCGCGTAATCAGCGGTTCAGACAATCCCCTCCACGCAAATCAAACCTGCAACGCGCCTAAATCCTCGACATCTCCCGCTGCATCTGTGCCAAACCCATCGGACCCAACGCCAACGCACGGTTGTGCCAATCTTTCAGGTCGAACGACGCGCCCTGCTCTTCCCGCGACCGCTGCCTAGCCTCCAACCAGACCCGCTCTCCGACTTTGTAAGAGATCGCCTGCCCCGGAATGCCCAGATAACGATCGATCTCACTGGCAACGAAATCAGGAGGAAAGTGCACGCGGTCCCGCATGAACTCCAAAGCTAATTCCGGCGTCCAAATCGCACCAGGGTGGAATTCCGAGTCTTGCGGAATCTTCTTCTCCAGGTGCATGCCGATATCGATGATCACCCTCACAGAACGCAATGCCTGAGCATCCAGCATCCCCATGTAGTAATCCGGATTCTCCAAGTACCCAAGCTCGTGCATCAATCGCTCCGCATATAGCGCCCAACCTTCGGCATAGCCCGAAGTTCCAGCCAGCAAACGCTGATAGCGCGACAACTGATCCGAAAGCGTCATCGTCGTCGCAATCTGAAAATGGTGCCCCGGCACCCCCTCGTGATACGCAATCGACACTTCGCGCCAAAGCGGAAATGACGTCTTGCCGCCAGTCGGATACCAAGTCCTACCCGGCCTCGAAAAGTCCTCCGACGGACCTGTGTAATACATCGCCAACGCACCACCCGGGGGAGCGATCATCGCCTCGATCTGCCTGACGTCATCCGCAATGTCGAAATGCGTGCCATCCATATCGGCGATCGTCGAGTCCTGAAGGTCCTGCATCCACTCCCGAAACTCGTCCACTCCATCAATCGCACGATCGGGATCACTCTCCAACACCTCCACCGCTTCATCGATACTCGATCCCGGCTTGATCTCTTCAGCCGCCTTCCGCATCTCCGACTGCACCCATCTCAACTGCTCCCATCCCCATTCGTAAGTGTCATCCAAATTCAGATTGATGCCATTGTAAGACCTCGAAGTTACCGCATAATGCTCACGACCCACAGCGTCTCGATCGCGAGCGCGCCGCATGTACCTCCTTCGCAGATAATCGGCAAACTCAGAATACGCAGCATTCGCCGCAGTTGCAGCTTCCGACAACCGCTTCGCCAAGGCATCATCCACCTCGTCCAGCCCCGCGCCAGCCTCCGCAATTCCATCGAAAAACGGCGTCGCATCACCCTTGCCCAACCAAGTATCGATCTGCTCGACACAACCCGCCGTCTGACGCTTCGAAGTCGTTTTGCCTTGATCAACACCCTCTGACAACGTCAATCTGTACGACGCCAACGAATCGCCAATCCCCTCCATCCTCGATGCGATATTCTCCCAGTCCCCCAACGTCGACTTCGGCATCAAGTCGAAGATCTGCCGTAACGACTGTACCGGCGAGTGAAGGATGTTCATTCCCGAATAGTGCAACCCCAAATCGTGCTGATCAATCGACCACGTCATCTCCTCTTGAACCGTCTCGCTGCACCTTCGTTCTCGGATCGATCCGGATCGTTCCCCTTGAATACGCCGAAGAACGTCCTTTTCCGCAGCATTTGAACGCGCCGACGCATTCGGCGAAAAATCCGGCATCAGATGATCGTATCCCGACACTCCAAGATACGTCGCAACAATCGGATTCAGTTCCGCCAGCGTTTCGACGTAACCATCGGCAATTTCAAAAATCTTCGACAATTTGGCTGCTCCTCAGTGACTATCGACCATCCGGTACCTGAAACCACCCAAACGAAACTCGCCATCACTTATCACAAACGACTCCCCGGCACCGCGATTGCCCTCCACCTTGAACTCGCCGTCAGAAATCTTGCGAGCACTCGCTGGCGCATGCAGCAGATACGGCGAAGCTTCGTGACCGCCCATATGCATTTCGTCATCAGAAACCGCGGTCAAGCGCATCCAGAAACCCGGCTCCGCAAAGTAAACGCCCTCGAATTCCTTCAGTTCAGAATCCACATCCGACGGAGGAGTTTCGTGCTGGACTTCAGCGGTCGCCGATGGCATCTCATCCCAATCGTCAATCACAGCATCAAGCAAGGTTTGAGCCAACGAGACCGAAACCGGGTTCGGCCAGAGACTCGTCAACACGATCACCCCAGTCTGAAACGGAGCGTGGAACATGGTCTGGGTGCCAAATCCGTGAATACCGCCGCCGTGCCCGTGGTACACACGCACTCCCGATCTAATGGCCCGCCAACCAACACACTGACCTATCGTCCAATCAGCGTCAAGATACGCAGGATGCAACATCTCCCGTCGCGTCCGATCACCTAACAACCTAACCCCCGAAGCCGAATCTGTACGCATGATGTGCGCCAACCACTTTGTCAAATCGTTGACGTTCGTCATCAGCTGACCAGCAGCAGCGACACCGTTCAAATCGCAATACGGAGCCACCCGCAGTCCGTCCGAATTGGGCGACGGCTGGCTGTATCCGACCACCCGGTTCTTTGCAGATACCGAAGCAAGGTCAAACGTTGTCTCCGTCATTCCCAATGGAGCGAAAATCTCCGTTGCTGCAAATCGTTCGTACGCCTGACCCGACAACCTGCTCACCACTTCGCCAAGGAATCCGTATGCCATGTTGGAGTATTTCCAAGCGCTATCAGGAGGGATCACCATCTCAACTTCATCGATCCGATCCAGCATCATATACATGTCTGGGAACGACGGAGCATCCCAATCTGTCGCCGGATGTTCGGTTGTAAGCCCCGAGCGGTGCGCAGTCATCCGTCGCAACGTCACATCCTCGAGGTCGCCCTCGATACCCGCAGCCGAGGTGAATTCGGGGATATAAAGCAAAAGCGGGTCATCCAAAGACAGCATCGAAGCCTCTTGCAACATCATCAACGACGTCGCAGTCACTGTCTTCGTGTTGGAAGCTACCCGAAAAACGCTATGCTCATCAGGCGATTTACCATTGCCAATCTCCGTTTCACCGAACCCCTGAAACCAAGCCAACTCCGAACCACACACTATGCCCGCGGCAATTCCCGGAATCCCGTTCGCCAACCGGACTTCCTCAACATAATCAGCCCACATCTGGATCTTGTCATTGGCTTCAGGAGACGACATCTCTACCCAATCGAGTTCAGCGGTTTAACATCACCAACAACATTGAATAGTAAATCGAACATCTCAACACACCGAAGCCATGAAGATTTCTGAAGTCAAGATCGACGTCATCGAGTTCGAGGTCCCCCTCATCGCCGTCAATGACGCTCGCGGAGGCATGGGCGGCAAACTCACCGCCGGCGTGTTGCGTCTCAAGACAGACACCGGCATCGAAGGTAACGCCCACATCGGCGACCGCGGCGGAGGTGGCGCGAAAACTATCCGATCATTCCAATCCGCGTTCGAAGACCGACTAGTCGGACTGAACATCGCCGATCGAGAATTGCTTTGGAGCCAACTTCCTCGGCTGTCCGGACACGCGTTGTGGTCACACGTTGACGTAGCGATGTGGGACGCCGCGGGCAAGGCAGCCGGAATGCCCGTCCACGAGATGCTGGGAACAGCACGACGTGAAACCGAGGTGTACGCCACATATCCACCTCGCAATTCGACCGTTGCGGGATACGTGGCAGAAGCAGCAGAACTGGTTGAGCAAGGTTTTCGCGCTTACAAGATCCACCCCGGTGCAATGCCTGCCGATCAAGTTATCGAGATGGTCGGTGCCGTACGTCGTGAAGTCGGCGATCAAATGAAGCTAATGCTCGACCCAAACAACGGTTACGACCTCCGCTCGGCCCTCAAGATCGGGCACGCCTTAGATGAAAACGCCTTCCACTGGTTTGAAGACCCCGTCCCATGGGACGACTGGCGTGCAATTCGTGTCCTTTCCGAAGAACTCGACACGCCCCTGAACATGAGCGATTCTGCCCAGTTCCTCTTCCACGAAGCCGCTCGAGTTCTCGAACAGGGCTGGCCGCCCACCATTCGAGGTACGGCCCGCAAAATCGGCATCACCGGACTCAAGAAACAGTGCGGAATGGCCGAGGGATTCAACGTCAACTGCGAGGTCGGGACTGCGGGCAACTCCCTGATGAACGCCGCAAACCTCAACGTCATCATGTCGGTATTCAACTGTGACTTTTACGAATACTGGTCCCCATTGGAAGCGCAGCAGTTCGGACTAATCGAGGAGATTCTTGTGAATTCCGATGGCGTTCTAACGGCACCCGAAATGCCGGGTCTCGGTTTCGAGATCGATGAGGATTTCGTCGTGAAACACCAAGTTTCAACAATCGACCTCTAGAAACCCACGCAAGCCGAATTCAAACGATAATTGCACGCAACGTCCTTAAGCCAAGATGCGTCACCGCCAGAAATTGCTGAGGATTGATATGAGTCACAAGGTTGGAATTAGATGATGGACTACAGCAGTGGCGAGAAGATTCTCGAAAGTCTCGGCGTAACACCGATAATCAACGCCGCCGGACCGGTCACGCGATTTTCCGGCACTCGACCTCGCCCCGAAGCCATGCAGGCGATGATGGCGATGGTTGCCCCGTTCGTGGAGCTACCCGAACTCATCGATGCCGCAGGAAAACGGATCGCCGAGATTATCGGCGTGCCGGCCGCCACCATAACGAGCGGCGCATCTGGAGGTCTGACGGTTCAAACGGCAGCGGCGATGGCGAAAGACGATCCCGAGAAAATCTTCCAACTGCCGATCTCGGATGACGTCCCAAACGAGCTGATCATCCAACGGAATCACCGATTCGGATACGACCATCTCTACCTCACGCCGGGCGCTCGATTCGTCGAAGTCGGTAACGCGGACGGCTGCTCAGCAGAGGAAGTCGAGGATGCGATCACCGACGATACCGCGGCGATCATTCACCTCGAATCGCCATACAGCGGCGACAACGTCCTTCCAATCGAAACTCTCGTCGACATCGCACACCGAAATGATGTGCCGTTGATGTGTGACGCCGCCTCTCGTCTTCCACCGCGTGCGAACCTCACCAAATTCGTCGAGGCCGGTTCTGACTTGGTGTCGTTCTCTGGCGGAAAAGGTATTCGTGGACCGCAGGCCACAGGACTACTGCTCGGCAGCGAGGAGTGGATCGAATACGCCAAGTTGAACAATGCGCCGAACGCAACCGTCGCTCGCGCGCAAAAGGTGTCAAAGGAGTCGATCGCCGGCATCTTGGCCGCCGTAGAGGTGTTTGTGAACGAAGACGAAGATGAGGAAAACCGGCGGTATACGAGGTTGATGCAATCGGTTGTAGATCAAGTCATCGAGATCCCGGGCGTCGACGCCGAAGTAGTCCACGACTACAACCACTACATCCCCCATGCAGTCCTGAGGCTCAACGACTCGTGGCGCGGCCCGCCCAAGAGCGTCATCGGGGAGAGAATGTTGGAAGGTCCTGACCGCGTAGTGATTTTGACCTTCCTTGAGGAAGTCCCCGATTTCTGGGTCGACCCGCTGAACCTCTCCGATGAGGAAGTTCAGACCGTCACCGACAAATTGAGGCGAGTGCTGTTGGACGCATCGAACGAGGGCTGACAAGAGTGGTTAGGGAGAATTGAACCATGTTGGACGTTCACGGCATCATACGGGGACTAGCACAAAAACGTCCGATATTTCACTCGGAAGCGGATTTCCAGCACGCCTTGGCTTGGCAAGTTAAGGAGATACATCGAGAAACTGAGATACGGTTGGAGTACAAACCTTTCCCTTACGAATCCGGTAGGATGCACTTGGACATATGGTTGCCTTCTGAAAGAACGGTGATCGAGTTGAAGTATCCGTCTACTTCTCTTGATGTGACACCGAACGAAGAGCATTTCCTGCTGAAGGAAGGTGCCGATGATTTGGACCGGTATGGATTCGTAAAGGACATCTATCGTATCGAACAGGTTATTGGCGCGCGTTCGGATGTAAACCATGGCTTCGCAGTTTTACTAACAAACAACGATCGCCTCTGGAAAGAGCCGACACGGACTTGGCGAACAACCAATGACGCATGGTTCCGAATCCACGATGGTCGCTGGATCACTGGAGAGATGGATTGGGTAAAGAAAGCACCAGACAAACAGACGGCAACACCGATCAAGCTGTGTGGGACTTATGAAATGCAATGGCGCGATTATCGCGACCTCGAGACGCTAGATAGCATCCAAATTCACAAAGGAACCAAATTCAAATTCCGTTACCTCGCAGTCGAAGTCGGTAATTGAGGTGACATGAGGCACTAGCAACGTCAGGAGATGTAACAATGACTACCAAATTGCAAGGCAGACATGCCTTTTTGCAGACGCTCCGATCCGAGGGGGTTCACTACATCTTCGGCAATCCGGGAACGAGCGAGGCTCCGATGATGAGCGTCATCCATGAGTATCCCGATCTCGAATATGTGATGGTAGTGCAAGAAGGTGTGGCGGTTGGAATGGCGGAAGGTTACGCCCGAGCGAGTGGTGAGGTCGGTTTCGTGAGCCTGCACATCGATAATGGGCTCGCCAACGGTTTCAGCCTGATGGTCGACCAGAACCGAACCGGGTCTCCCGTTGTCATCACCGCCGGCAACAAGGACATCCGGCATATGGCGGCTGGTCGAAGCGATCTTGCAGATATGGCTGCGCCGTTCGCAAAGTGGAGCGCCGAGATTTCGCATCCAGAACAGGTGCCGTCCGTGATGCGTCGCGCTTTCCAAGAAGCAAGAACTCCGCCCACTGGACCCGTATTCGTGGCAGTATCCACCAATGCATTCGATGACCACGCCGACATCGACATCTCACCTTCAGTACCCATTTACGCCGATCCTCTTCCAGAACCAAACGCCATCGAAGAAGCGGCGGAACTTTTGGCGAATGCGAAAAACCCGTTGCTTGTTGTTGGCGATCGCGTCCATGCTTCGGGTGGCACAGATGCGGCCGCTAAGTTAGCAGACACTCTGGCGGCCAAGGCATTCGGAGCGGCAGGCGGACATACGAATTTCCCGAGCGATCACGAGCTTTGGTGTGGTCCACTTTCTTTCAGAACCAAGGAAGGCAGGGAAGCCATCAAAAACGCAGACGTGGTTTTGGCGGTTGGATGCGCGGTGTTTGAGGACTTCTTCTACCAGAGCGGCAATTTCGTACCTGACGACGCAAAACTGATTCATGTTGACGTAAACAGTGGCGAGATTGGGAAGAAAGAACCCACAGATATCGGCATTTGGGCATCGCCGAAACACGCGTTGATTCAATTGGATGAAGCGGTGAAGGCGCGGTTGAGTGATGAAGCGATCCAATCTGCCCATGCGCGGAGAGCAGATATCTCAAGCGATAACCGTGCCAAAGCTGCCGCTTTCGAAGAACTTGCGGCTTCTGGTTGGGGCAGGTCGCCTATACCGCCAGCGGCAATGGGAAAGGCGCTCGGCGACGCAATCCCCCGAAATGCCAACGTGTTCAACGACTCGATTTCTTCACAGGCGATGGTGTACGCAGGCATCGCGCATCGAACCGATTTGAACGTGATGTCTGCTCGAGGCGGTGCGATCGGATGGGGAATCGGTGCGGCCATGGGCATGACGCTCGCAAAACCTGACAATCCGACGATCGGAATCGTCGGCGACGGCAGCGCGATGATGACCGTTCAAGGCCTGTGGACAGCGGTAAATTACGACATCCCTGTAACCTTCGTAATTTGCAACAATGCCGCCTACAGAGTGCTGAAGGTCAACATGAACGTTTACCACGAGATGAGCGGTCTGCCAGCTCCTGAGGTCTATAACGCCATGGACTTTCCGACTCCGTTCGATTTCAAGGCGCAGATCGAGGCATACGGCGGCGTAGGAATCCGGGTCACGCAAGCTGATGACATCAAACCAGCGATCGATGCTGCTGTCGCATCCGGTAGGCCCGCTTGCGTGGACGTGATTCTCGACGGTTCGGTTTGATCGGTTTTCTTAGACTTAGAGTTGTTAGATGTTTGACAACTCTAAGCAACGCGGGCTCGTAAGAGCTTCTCTGAAAAACGCCGCCATCTATGGGGCGCTTGCTGATGCGAGCGCGGATCCGGAACGTAGTCGCGACTATCAGCGTCTGCGGGACATCGAGATTGGGTTGGCCCGAAGATGGGTCCCCTCGTCCAGCGATTTGGTGCATCGCCCCGCGCGCTTCTCAATCACGCTGCTTTTGCTCAAGGTCGCAAACACGATCTTCAACTCGGCTCGTGTTTCCGGTTTCCTGCGCGCGCGATTTCGCAGGATGCTGAGCCGCAACAGCGAAGACTATTTTCGTGGCGACTTGCGTGACGAAGCAGTCGAAAGCATGGAACTGCTCGATCGTTTGTCGACAGATGTCAACGTTGACGGTGAACATATTGAACATGGCTCGCTTGCGACGCGGTCGGGAGCCCTCCGCGCCGCGGTGTTAGGCGTTAACGACGGTCTTGTATCTAATGCCGCTTTGGTAATCGGAGTGGCCGCTGGCACCGATGATCCCGGTGTAGTTTTACTTGCCGGCATCGTAGCGTTGGTGAGCGGCGCGCTTTCGATGGCCGGCGGCGAGTACATATCGGTAGTTTCCCAACGCGAATTCAACGAAAACCTAATGCGTTGGGAGAGGGTCGAGTTGTTGCTGTGGCACGAAGAAGAAGAAGATGAACTTGTCGAAATCCTTCAGGCCAAAGGCCTCGATGAAGATGAAGCGAAATCTGCTGCTGCTCGAATAATGAGCGACCCCGAAGTCGCGCTCGATGTACATGTTCGCGAAGAGTTGGGTATAGACCCGGATGACCTCGGCGGTTCTCCGCTCTGGGCATCACTCAGTTCACTCATCGCGTTCGCAGCCGGCGCCTTAGTCCCATTGATTCCTTACATCGCAGGTTTGAGCGGGTCCGTTTCGATCATCGCCAGTGCGACAGGTGCCGCCGCGGCTCTGTTGATCGTCGGCGGCGCTTTAGGTTGGCTATCCAGCAGCGGAACGATGTTCGGCGCGTTGAGAATGTTGGTGGTAGGTCTTTTGGCAGGCGCAATCACATACGGCTTGGGATCGCTAGTCGGCCAACAGATCGGATAACCGCGTTACCTGGCATTCTTTGCGAGGAAATGCTGTCGAGTCTTGAACGAACTCGTTACGCTGTCACGAAGATTGAAATAGCCGATTTCACGCGGCGGAACGGCGGCGGCGCACTGGTCGATCCAAGACCGAGAACATAACTCGCAGGTTGTTTGCGTCGATAACAACGTTGACGTTCTTGCCCATCAGTTTGGCTGCCCTTTGAACTTGGAGTTTGACGTTGGTGGCGTTCCGACCTGCTTCGTAACTAATTGCCCGCGCATCACCAACAGACATGTTCGAAAGTGCTTCAACTAAAGCGAGCATCTCAGGCGAACGGGACGTTGCTGAATATCTCCGGTTGGTTTCCCATACCTCCTGCACTTCTCTGAGTGATACGTCTTCGATTTTCATGTCTTCCTCGGTCGTCGCTGACGCCCTATTTTTGCCAACTCTACACTAATGAACGATACAACGTCGCGAATCCGTATTGCATCCGATTGCTAGACCAAGTTATCCAATGTGTGTGCAAAATGCCTGGCGGAACACCGAGTTCCGTTTTGTTGCATTCGCGTGATGGAACCAAGTCCAGGCAAATCAATCATTTGAAATCGCGGCCCACAATCCGTAATTCAAGAAATCAGTCCAAGCGTCACAAGCCGATCAATCACTTTGCCAGCACCTTCGGCCGGCGACGCGTTCGAGTTCAAATCCACGTCCGTGGTGGCACTAACTTTCGAAACGGCACCACGATTCACCAGCAAGAAAACGCCGCCGTCCGAAACGAAATTGCGAGTCGTCTCTGCATTCTCGTGTCCGTCGTTAACAGCGATGACGGCTCCGCCGTTTCGTGCCGCTTCACGTGCAACCAATCGCACCGTGTCGGCGGAATTTGAGCCATCGTCCAATATAGTTACGGGGCGATTTCCATCTTCCAAAAGGATCTCTGCTAATGCATTCGCGAGCGAAGAGTTTGCATTTGCGCCGTCGCCTGAGATATACACGCAGAAACCTCTTTCGGCCATCGCTGGATATGATTTCCGCAACTCATTGATGACGCTCGGGTATGAAAACCATTCTGGGATGTACGCTCCCGTCTGAAGAAGATCGCGCAACTCGGTGCCCGACAAATTCATGATCCGAGAATCGTCTTGTAACTCGTCGCGCGTGACATACCGATCGCTGGCACCGTCGTATACGACCTCTTGAAACGTCACCACATCGATGCCGAGTTCGTCGCGGAATTCTTCGACCAAGTATTGCGCGTCGTACGGGCCGTAGAACGGCTCGCCGTTCGCATCATTACCTGGACCAGCGTGGTCTCTGCCTACGATGAAGTGGCTGCAACCATAATTTTTGCGGACAATCGCGTGCCAAACCGCTTCCCGCGGCCCCCCCATTCTCATCGCTAGCTGCAGAAGGCTTAGAGCCGCAGAGCCGTCCGAATAACCATCCAGTATCGCGCTGTAGCATCGCACTCGCGTGTGATATTCCACGTCCCCCGGTTTCGTCAAACCTACAACCGGATGGATAAGTAGCTTCGCTCCGACCTGTTCCGCCGCCCGGCGCGTCAATTCGACGTGAGCCCGGTGCATCGGATTTCTGGTTTGAAATGCGACCACCTTGGACCATCCGCGCGTTTCAAACTCGTTGCGTAGTTGCGCGGGCGTGTGCCTTAGTTCTGCGTAGGTATGGTGTTGTGAAGCGCGTACGCCTTCCAATGACCCGCCAACGTAGTAATCCTCTGTCTCATTCAGGACTGCATTCACGCCCGGGTGAAAAGGATCCGAAGTGCCGAATACTTTTTCAGCCTCGTCCTCTTTATCAGGTCGCCACACGTCGCCAACGGTCAATACCGCGGTCAAAACGCCTTCTGGATGCATCAATGCGACCCGGTCATGACTAGATAACGTGTTAGCAACGTTCGCCGGCATGTCGAGTACGATCGGCATAGGCCACAGCGTGCCGCTCGTCAAACGCATTTCGTCTCGAACGCCTTCGTAGTCAGCGCGGTTCATGAACCCATTAAGTGGAGAAAACGCGCCGGTCAGAAGCTGTTCGATATCGCATAATTGGCGAGGAGTTAGAACCCATTTGGGTAGCGACGATGCCTCGGCGTCGAGTTCGCGGCCGCGCTCGGCGCATGCTATCAGATCCACCAACTCGCCCCCATGCGGGTCGATTAAGCGTTTCTCGTCGGATGCTGGTGACTTGGTCATTTACCTCTACCGGTGGTTGGTTTATTCCGATGCATAAGTGAAAATTACCTGTCGAACAAGAATCTCCGGATCCCGGATTAATCGCTCTGACCGCGTTTTGCCCAATCCGCGTTTACGAACATGTTGAGGCCGGGATCGGCAATGACGCCCGCGTCTGTGAATTCGGGCGGCTGGGACTGGATAAAATCTTCGTTCAACTCCACGCCCCACCCTGGTTTGTCTGGAACCGGGAAGAAGCCGTCGACCACCTCCGGGTAATTGGTGCCGGCGTCTTTCACGTGCGGGTCCGCGAAATCATTGAAATGCTCGAGTATCTTGACATTGCGCAACGTCAAGCAAAGATGCAGCGCCGCCATGGTCGAGATGATCCCGCCTACATTGTGTGGCGCAACCATCATTGAGTAACTTTCCGCAGTCGACGCTATTTTTTTGACCTCGAGGATACCGCCGCATTGCGTTATATCCGGTTGAATCACATCGACCGTCTGCGCACCCCAAATCTCCCGAAATTCCGGCGCTCCGTATAGTCGCTCGCCCGTGGCGATTGGTAAACCAGTATGGCTTCGGACCGATTCTAAGGCCGGGATGTCTCCCGGTCGCACCGGTTCTTCGATCCAACCGATGTTGTACTTTTCTATGTGCCGTGCAATCTCTCTAGCTTGATGCGGTGCGAAACGACCGTGCATCTCGATCATGATCTGAGCTCGGGTGCCGGCGATCGACGCTACAGCTTCGATCAAATCCAGCGATTTGAAAAACTCGTCCCGCTCAAGTTCCAAGTCGCCGTTGCCGAACGGATCGAATTTCATGGCGCGGTAGCCACGATCCACTACCCGTTGCGCGGCTTGGGCGAATTGTTCGGGCGATCTTTCGACCGTGTACCAGCCATTAGCGTACGCCTGCACACGGTCAGCGACCTGTCCTCCTAGTAATCTGTAGACTGGTTGATCGCACGCCTTGCCGATGATGTCCCAAAAAGCCAGTTCAACCAAGGCAAGACCTGTGTGAACCACTTCCCCTGGTTTACCGAAATCGAGCAGCGTCATTCTTCGATACAGCGCCTCGATATCGAAGGGATCGTGGCCGATGAAATGACGTTGAGCGTCTTTGAGGTATTCGCTGACGGTGTGGGTCTTACCCAATACTCGGGCTTCGCCGATCCCGGTAATGCCCTCATCAGTCTCGATGATGCAGTACGTTAAGTTACGCCACGGCGTACCGAGGACCAAAGTTCTGAAACCTGTCGTCTTCATTCCTTGCTCTGTATTTTTCGAATCGCAGACTCAAACAATTCTAATCTTGGCTCGCACGTGATCAGATCTATCAACGGGTTAAAATGAAAAGCACCGCCGCGGGAGTAACTCAGTGGTAGAGTGCCTGCCTTCCAAGCAGGGTGTCGCGGGTTCGAATCCCGTCTCCCGCTCCATTCTTTAGCTCAGATCAGCAGCGCAATTCCATCGCCGCCGGAGGCCAGTGCGATGTCACCTCCGTCCACGTACCGGCTGCGAACGTAAGCCATTCCGATGGTCCTACCGGTCGCCGGATCGGTCGCCACGGATGAAACCCAACCTATCTCCCTTCCACCGTCGGAAGTTTTGATGCGATCATGGGGCTCGATTTTGCCTACCTCGGATAGAACGTCAACTTCTTCGAACGCGACTAATTTGCGTTGCACCTTGTCATAGGTGTCGAGACGAGCAACGACCTCTTGTCCGACATAGCACCCTTTATCGAAATCAATCAGATGTCGCATCGATGCTTCTAACGGATTGACTTTCCCCGTCAATTCATTGCCGGCGATCGGCGCAGCGTTTTTGACGCGGACATATTCGAACAAAGATCGATCCGACAAGGTGATGTCCGAATTTTCAAAGCGCGAAAACAACGCCTCAGCCGATTCGCTCGCCGCTATGATCATCCAAGTCGGGACTCCAGCGGCGTCGGTTCGCAATGCGAAGGTTTCACAGTCTTCTCCCAATTCCACCAAAGCCGAGGCACGAGAGAAATCAGCCTCTGGAAACGCGAAGATCATTGATTGCGTTGCTTGTTCTCCAAACACCATGACGCGGGCGATTTCGACCGTGATGTCGACCAGCTCAGCGTCTTCAATAATCGTGTAGCGCAATATGCCGTCCCGTATGGCCTGAGCGCACGGCGCGTCGGACACCAGCAATAATTCGTCGGGTGCGCGCCTGATGACCCATGGGGCATCGATGATCCGCCCCTTCTCACTAGTGAGAACCGTTTGCCGAGCCGAGCCGACCGGCAGATCGATCAGCGAGTTCGTTGTGATTCGGTGCAACAGGTCAAGCGCGTCCTGTCCGGAATGTCTGAAAACGGACCCGAAATCTGGGAGCCAGGCTGCGACACCGGTTTCGACAAACCTCGAAAGTGTGTCGCCGAGATCGATCCGCGTCGAGGTTGGCGCAGAGCGCGTCATGGCTGCGGCATCAAACCGCGAATGAGTCGCCACATCCGCAAGTTCGTTTCGCGTTTGGGTTGTGGAATTCGAAGCCGCGCCCATTGAGACCATCCGAAAAGTCCAAAACGGTACCCGCAAGGAAAACGAATGCCCGTTTCGGGATGTAGACTTCGATGCCGTTGTCGCTGATCACCTTGTCCGAATCATCGGGCCCGTCCGCGAGTTCGAGAACGTATTGCAACCCGGAACAACCTCCACCCTGCACCGCGATTTTCAGGCCGTAGTGAGCACGACCCGCTTTTTGGGCGAACTCGATCGCCTTGGAAGCTGCCTTTTCGGTAACGCGAACCGTGTTTAACGGGATCGAGTGTAGATGTTCAGCGGTTGTCATGTGATCAGGAATTCTATCCGCAGCGGCTGTGGTCGCCATCTGGGTGTTCAACCATTACAAACCCGTTTGATTCTGAGGTGCTGGTTGAGACGCCAACACAGCATAGAATCAATGTATCTGTCGGTACACATGTTATATCAACCGCGTTGGTCAGGAATTCAATCAGCAGCAAGTACGGGGACCGCGGCGAGACATCGCTGCTCTACGGCGGTCGGGTCGCGAAATCCAACCGTCGTGTAGAGGCGAACGGCATCGGCGACGAGACCGTTAGCGCCATCGGGTTGGCCCGAGCGTCATGCGAATCTGATTTTTTGAACGGTGAGCTGCTCGAAATCCAGCGATTGATGTTCCTAGCAAACGCCGAGATAACCACCGAAGTCGATCATCTCGACAAGTTGCGCGAACATTTCCAG
Source organism: Dehalococcoidia bacterium (assembly GCA_965203505.1). GTDB lineage: Bacteria > Chloroflexota > Dehalococcoidia > Lucifugimonadales > Lucifugimonadaceae > Bin127. The sequence continues at coordinate 1,142,415 of OZ241880.1, read as the reverse complement.
ACGATTGGCGCAGAGCACGTGGTTGCGCTGGACGAACTCTTGGATAAATTGGAAACCGAAGTCCAATCGCCTTCGGTGTTCATCATCCCCGGGGCATCAGTTGCATCGGCTGCTTTGGACATGGCTCGCTGCAAGATACGCAACTTGGAAAGAGAAGCTGTTGCGCTGTTTGAAGATGGGATGATCCAAAACGAACATATCCTCGCGTGGCTGAATCGGTTGTCGGATTGCGTCTACATGATGGCGCGGTACGCAGATCGTGATCTGCCTACGGAACTCGTAACAGGCACGAGGCGCAATAGATGAACGATTTCCGTCTCGCCATAATCAATACCGGCGCCGCCAACATCCATAGCGTCGCAAAAGCGGTTCGTGTCGTCGGTGGCAAACCAGTGGTCACTACCGACCCAAAAATCATCGCATCGTCTCACGCGGCCATCCTGCCCGGCGTCGGTGCCAACGATGCGGTAATGAAACAGTTGAACGACCTGCGATTGCCATCTACGATCCGCGAGTTCGCAGCATCAGGTAGGCCGTTGCTCTGCGTCTGTTTAGGAATGCAAATACTGTTCGAACGATCAGAGGAAGGCACACTCCCCGGTCTGAGCGTTTTGGAAGGAGAGGTGGTCCGGCTCCCAAGGGTTTTGGCAGAATCGACTGGGCGACCTTTGAAGATACCGCACATGGGTTGGAACACCGTTCGCTTTCGAGACGATGCGGTGCCCCGCCACCCGGTATTCGGCGGGATACCGCAAAACACGTTCTTTTATTTCGTGCACTCCTACCACTGCAACGTCGCCGACCCTGAAGTTGTCGCAGCCGTTTCACCTCACGGGATTGACGTGTGCGCGGCGGTAGTCAGAGGCAACGTTATCGGGACGCAGTTCCACCCGGAGAAAAGCGGTCGTGCCGGACTGTCGATCTATGAACGCTTTCTGGAGTTCGCCCAAGCAACCGTCTGAGATTGCCTCCTCGTTCATCGGAAATGCATGTAATCCCGGCAATAGACATCAGAAATGGGCGATGTGCTCGCCTTTTCAAAGGCGACTACGAGAGAGAGACCGTATTCGACAATGACCCTTTGGATGCCGCCCTCAGGTGGATCGACTTGGGAGCTCGCAGGCTCCACGTAATCGACTTGGACGGTGCCAAAGACGGCTCTCGCGTAAACGCTCAGATCGTTCGACGAATTGTTCGCTCAGTAGATGTACCAGTTCAGATGGGCGGCGGGATACGTGGCGTCGAAGATGTGACCGATGTATTGGATATGGGAGTCGATTTAGCCATTTTTGGGACGGCTGCGGTTGAAAACCCAGACCATGTACAACAAAGTGTCGAGACGTTTGGTGATCACCAAATCTGTGTTTCCGTCGATGCCGAAGATGGATACGTTAAAACTCGCGGTTGGCTTTCCGAAACCTCGCTACGCGCGATCGATCTACTCAACGAGATGTCGGAGACGCGTGGCGTTCGGAACTTCATCTACACTGATACCGCTCGCGACGGAACATTGTCGCATCCGAATTTCGATACAGTGGCAGAAGTGGTCAGCCAAATAGAATATCCAATAATGGTTGCGGGCGGAATTGCCACGGTTGATGACGTCATCAAACTCCGCGAAATCGGCGCCGCGGGCGCGATCACAGGCATGGCCATCTACACCGGTTCGCTTGATTTGGCAGAAGCGATTAGGTCCGCAGAGGATTAAAGCGACTCACATGAACACCGGCGCTGAGCAGCCGCGATACAAAGAGATCCCACATTGACAACCAGACCTACCGCCAGTTGGCACACGTTTAACGATCAAATCGACCCCCACGCAATCATCTCGCTGTTGCCGATACATCGATCCCAGCATGTAGCCGTTTTGGGCGGCAGCGTCGAAGGGTTGACAATACCCATTGCCAAGTATGTATACGACGGTAGCGTGATCGCGCTGGATGATGACCAAACAGTCTTGGACGAATTGGCATCGGAGGTCGAAAGAGTTCATCTGACCAACATTTCGCCCACCCTGGTCCCAGGCGACGACCTTTCTTCGACCGAACTGGATACCGACGGCATCGTGGTCATCGACGCTCTGCACAACACAACCAGCCCCGCGCGTCTATTTTCGTCCGTCGCGAATCTGTTGCCTGGAGGCGGTTGGATGCTGGTGGCCGATTGGTTTTCAACTGATGCGCGCGGCGACAACGGGCCGGCGAAGTCGAAACGCGTCGATCCTACGCGCGTCGAACGCTGGGCCGCTGAACACGATATGACACCCATTACACGCCGTACCTTAGGCGTCCAACGCTATGTACACGTCTATCGCAAGCGTCGTGTCAAACAAAACTAGCTGTCCATTACCGAGTGCAACATGCTGACGAATCGCGTCATTCCATGCTTGGATGTAGACCGAGGGCGGGTCGTCAAAGGGGTAAGTTTCGTCGACATAAAGGATGCCGGTGATCCAGCTGAACTGGCACATTTCTATGATTCCGAAGGCGCTGACGAACTGGTTTTCCTAGACATCACCGCCTCGTCGGACGCTCGAGATACTATGATCGACGTCGTCATGCGTGTCTCCGCTGAGGTTTTCATACCTTTGACCGTCGGTGGGGGGATCCGTTCGCGGGAAGACATGCGACGCATGTTGGAAGCCGGTGCCGAAAAGGTCAGCGTCAACTCAGCGGCAGTCGCCAATCCGAAGCTCATCGAAGAGTGCGCACGAGAATTTGGTTCGCAATGCGTCGTTCTGGCCATCGACGCAAAGAGGGTTGAAGAACCGGCCATGCTAGCCCGACCTGACGGCAGCGAAAACTACGCAGAAGCGTTGTGGCAGGTGTACACACATGGCGGTAGGAAACCAACTGCGCTCGATGCCATCAAGTGGGCCCGCATCGGGGCGGAACTTGGAGCTGGAGAGTTGCTCGTCACGAGTATGGATGCCGATGGTCAACAGACGGGATACGACTGTGACTTGCTCGGTACGATCTCATGTCAGGTGTCAATACCGTTGATAGCTAGCGGGGGCGCCGGCACACCAGAACATTTCGTAAAGGCGGTTACCCACGGTGGGGCTGACGCGGTCTTGGCCGCATCGTTGTTCCACTATGGAGACTTGCGCATTCAAGAAGTGAAATCTCACATGGCTGAGTCGGGTTTGCCGATTCGAATGGTCCATTGAAGGCGAGACGCTAGACAATCGAATGATTACCTTTGACGACAGAGGGCTCCTAACCGCAGTCGTGCAAGATGCGTGCACCAAGGACGTGTTAATGGTCGCGCACATGAACCGCGAGGCATTGAGACGTACGCTCGCGGGCCCTCACGTCTGGTTCTACAGCCGCAGTCGCAAGACCCTATGGGAAAAGGGATCGACGTCTGGGGATTATCTCAACGTCGTAGACCTCGTTTTGGATTGTGACGGCGATGCATTGCTGGTACACGCGAAACCTGCCGGTTCGGCGTGTCACACCGGCAAAATTTCGTGTTTCCACGTCTCTTTGGATCAAGCCGACGAATCGACCAACCGTGTCGGACCAGGGATTTTGCACGAATTGGCTGAGGTGATCCGCCAGCGCGCGGTCGATTTACCGGAGGGATCGTACACCGCGAAGCTAATCAAAGCGGGACCTTCGCGCATCGCTCAAAAGGTCATCGAAGAGGCTGGGGAAACCGGACTCGCTGCGGCGACCGGCGCCAAAGACGAGGTTCCGCTCGAGATGGCTGACCTCATTTACAACTGCCTCACCCTGCTGGAATCGGTCGGCGTTTCAATTGAAGAAGTTTGGGCAGAACTAGCCAGACGAAGGCATTAACGCGGGGGCGTTTACCAGACGACGCAAGTTTTATGCGGCATCGCGTTCGTCGATCTCAATCGCTGAACGCATCGCAGATACCGCGACTTCAATCATCTGGTCGTCGGGTTGCGCGGTGGTGAGTTTTTGCAACCACAGATTCGGTTTACCGATCATATCGGCGAATACGTTGCCACTGTGCAAACCGGTAAACCTGATGAACTCATAGCTCATCGCTGCGATCACCGGTATCAAGACGATCCTGGATCCCACGAGCATCCACAGGGGCTCCCGCGGCACAAACATGAACAGGATTATCGAGACCACGATCACAGTGAGAAGGAACGACGTGCCGCAACGCGGGTGGGCCGGCGAAAACTTCCTGATTTCGCTTGGGATCAGCTGCAAGCCGTGTTCGTGCGCGTGGATCGTCATATGTTCAGCTCCGTGGTAGCCATACATACGCTTGATGTCTTTCATGAATCCGATCGCCCAGATATAGACCAAGAAAATCACCAACCGCGCCAGTCCTTCGACGATGTTAGCAACGAAGTGCGACTGAGATTCCACAGGTCTTGACAGAAACAGGGGCAACAAAAAGAACAGTGCGATACCGAAAACAAATGCGAACCCAGTCATCAACCCCATTCCTAGAGCCCCGATCTCGGCATCCTCATCCTCACCGGCGTCTTTGATCTGCTGGTTGGCGCCTATGGTGTAAGCGCGCATGCCAATGACCAGTGTCTCAATTAAGACCAAAATTCCACGCACAAATGGGATGCGTCGTAGCCTACCGTTTGCCCAACTGAGCAGTGGTATCGTCTCGTGATGTATTGAACCGTCGGCGCGTCGAACTGCCACTGAACATGCCCGCGCCCCTCGAATCATCACACCCTCGATGATCGCCTGGCCACCGTAGAGACGACCAGTCGCTTCCTTCACATCTGAATTGGTCGCCGAATCAGCCATTAGGTGCCTTGAGCAATGATCAGGCGATGGGTGACGAACTGGGAAGAGAGAACGCCCCCATTAAGCCGCGATGCCTCGAAAAAGATGGTAGGCGCTCAAATGGTGCTACTTTCGGCACCAGTCGCAGCAAACAGCTTATTCTGGCATCGACATCCCGTAGCGGCGCATCAATCTTTCGACGCGCCCCTCGGTGTCGACGATACGTTGCTCTCCCGTCCAGAAAGGATGACAGACGCTACAGACTTCCACGTGAATCTCTTCACGCGTAGAGCCAGTGATCATGTCTTCCACGCCGCAAGCGCAATTGACTTTAGCTTCGGGAAAGTATGTGGGGTGAATGTCGGTTTTCATAACGGGGCATCCGTTGAATCACGCCACAGGCGCGTCTACGTTGATACGCCGTTTGTCTTGACGGGCATAATCGAAGCGGACTGTGCCATCTACCGTGGCGAATAGAGTGTGGTCGCGACCCATTCCGACATTTTCACCGGCGTAGAACCGCGTGCCTCGCTGACGGACCAGTATCGAACCAGCACTTACAATTTCGCCGCTGAACGCTTTGACGCCCAATCGACGTCCCGCGCTATCACGGCCGTTTCTGGAAGTACCTGAACCTTTTTTGTGGGCCATTGGGGATTCTCCGAAATCTAGTGTGTTCCGATTAAACTTCGATGTCCGTTATCTCGAGTGAAGTGATTGGCTGTCGGTGACCTCGCTTGATGCGATATCGGGTTTTGTTCTTGTATTTGAAAACTGTCTTCTTCTTGTCCCGTCTGTGAGATAAAACAGTGGCGACGACTTGTGCTCCGTCGACTTTCGGGTCGCCGACCTCAACTTCACCATCGACGCATGTCAACAGCACGTCGTCGAGCGTGATTGTGTAACCCTCTGGGTAGGGCAGCTTTTCAACATCAAGCACGTCGCCTTGGCGGACGCGATATTGTTTGCCGCCAGTGGCAACAATTGCGTAGTTGTCAGACATGTTTCGTTCGGGAGCGTTTCGGATGAGATCGTGTCAGACTAACTCTCCAATTCTACATTAACGACCGTTAATCCCATGCGATCGCGAGTGGTTGAACTGGATCAAGCTAGTTCCGCGAAGTGACTCTCATAAAAGACCAAGGGGTGCCCGAAACCGACTTTGATGTACTCCACTTCGGCGATGAACACTGTGTGGTCCCCTGCTTCAAACGCCTCTGTGACCCGACAATCCATTGCTGCTAACGCACCCGATATTACGGTGGATTTGCCCAAACGTTCCGTTGGGGGCGGTGGCAACGTTTCTCTGATCTCGTCAGGAACTGTGAAATGACGAGCGATTCCGCGTTGGTCCAATGTGAGTACGCTAATGCCGAAACGCCGATTTGCAGCCAGCAACGGAAACGTGTTGCGTTCGTGGCCCACAATCGCCAGCACCAATGGAGGTTCTAGAGAGACGCTTGCCACACCATTGGCCGTCATACCGTGTACGCCTGATCCGTCAACCTCTGGCGTCGTCAACACAGTCACGCCAGTCGCGAATTTGGACCACGCAGTACGGAACAGATCGGTTGTTACTTCAGTGTTCGGCATTCAAATATGCTATTGGGTTTACACGAAAATTATAGCGATGCACGGCAAAACGAATGCCCGAATACCTTACATTTTGCCCATCAGTCAATCTGATTGTCTGCGCCAGTCGAGCGGTTCGGGTTCCACGTAACCCGAAAGTTCCGCGAAAGCTACTCCTATGACATCCAAGCTGGATGAATCGAGTACATTGACACGACCTTCCCAGTACGCCGCCGCCTTGTTGCCGTACGGCAATGCTGGCGCTTCTTGGTCTGCTACCGATGGTGAGAGCACCACATCCATGCCTATGCTGTCGATCCGCAGACGCCATCCAGCCGGATAAACGCCGCCGGTCTCACGACTCGTCCAATAGTCGGTCGTTTCCAACGTGATGCCATCTATCTGCGGGTCCAGTATGCGTTGCCCATTTTCTGAGTTTGTCAGTGTGCCATCAACCGCAATTACGTTACCGTCGGCGTCACGTACTTCTGCGATCATCAACGAAGCACCGTCGTTCATATGCAATGCGAACCATTGCCACCCAGCCGGTTTGCCGACAACGAAGAAATCACCCCACTGATGGTCAAACCAAACCTCGCCAGATACATCGAACTCCTCTCCATCTAACGTCAACGTCCCTTCGGCTTGCATGCGTGGGTAGGAGTAGTAGTACGTCCAACCAAACGGCCAATCCATCCAACCGCTACCCTCGTGCAACATCACTTCCAGTGGTTGGTCCGTTCGCAGCCGAACACCCGAAGTCCCCAACGTGTCAGTCGCTGCTAACGAGTGTGTTCCATCCGATGCGATTTCCAATGAAAAGTTGATCAAATCTAATCCCAAAAGTCCAGACGTGGGATCCGGTCCGGACGTCTCGAAACCGCCGAACCCTTCCGAACTGAGATACGTATGGAAATCCCGTTCGACATCAGTAATGCCCGCTTGACCGAACTCGAATTGACTCGCGCTGCCTTCCCCCTGCGTTTGGAAAATCACGAAGTGGAACGAATACTCGGCACCATCTGTGGCCTCCAAATGTCCGTTGTAGTACCACCACTCGATCGGCGCGTCGTGCGCCCGATCGTCATCCGGCAACGTTATTTGTCTCGGTTCAGGCGTAGGCTTTGGTGGGCCCGGCGTCGGAATCGACCGGAGCACAATGTCGTCGGCGCACGCAACTGTTACCGCAATGCACATCGAGGCGACGATTGATACGAACACGCGCATTGATCAACCCGCCTTCACCGACGGCAATCTGCGGTCAAGCCATGCCGGGAACCACCAGTTCCACTTGCCGAAGATACGCATCAACGCCGGAGCGATCAGGATACGGACTATTGTCACGTCGATGAACACGGCCAACGCAAGGCCGAATCCGACCGATTTAACTGTCACCACCTCAGCGAGGACGAAACTGCCACCGACCAGAATGAGGATTGAAGCCGCTCCGGTGATTATGGCTCCGCTACGTTGCAGTCCCATTTTCACACTCTCTTGGTTGTTGCCTGTTTCGAGATACGCTTCCCTAATCCGCGACAGCAGGAAAATCTCGTAGTCCATGCTCAATCCGAATAAGACCGCAAACAGCACAATCGGCGTAGTCGCTTCGGTAACGCCTAGGGATTCGAAGTTCAGCAACCCGCTCATATTTCCCTGTTGAAACACCCAGACCAACGCTCCGAAACTTGCCAAGATACTTAGCACATTCAAAACGACCGCTTTGAACGGTATCACGATCGATCTGAACAGGACCATTAACGAAATAAATGTCAATGCGATCACAATCGCCGCGACTACAGGGAAGCGTCCGTAGAGAGATCGGATCAGATCGTTCGTGCGTGCGGCACCGCCGTCAACGTAGACGTTGCCGGGTTCACCAGATGAGAACCTTTTTATGTTTTCAACGAGCGCTTGCGCCTCAGACGAGAAAGGATGCAGGTCTGCGCTGACGTAAAAGAGCGCTATGCCTTCGCGCACACTGTTGTTCAGCAGTCTCATAGCAGATGCGTCGTAGATCGCTTCTGGATGTTTGTAGAGTTCGCGGTAATCGCCGATTCCGAGGGTTGGGCGAAGATTTACAATGCTTGTCACTCGTTCGACGCTGGGTAACCGTTCCAATGCTTGCCCAAAGGCGTACAAAGAGTCCAGATTCACTTCCGAGAATAGATCACCGTCGAACGTGTACGCGACAACCAATTCTGTAGTGATCTCCCAGCCGAATTCTTCGCGCAACAAGTCGAAACCTTGCCGCGACTCGTACCGGTCAGGCAATATCGTAGCGTCGGCGGTTCCCGGGCGGATATCTCTGAACGGGATCGCAAGGGCGATAAGCAGCACAACCGTCGGGATAAGGAAAAACAGAGGCCGTCGCATGACACTGCCAGCCATCTTGTGCCAAATGCCTTCACTGAGTCGGCAACCGGGCAATACAGGTATCCGATTGATCCGATGCCCAACAATACTCAGAACAGCCGGCATCAGAGTTTGAGCCGACAGCAACGCGATCGAAATCACTATCACGGCACCAATGCCGATCGAGTTCAGAACGGTAAGATCGAAGAGCAATAATGACGACACACCGATTACGCTTGTGACTCCTGAGAATAGGATCGCCACGCCGGCGCTAGAGTGAGTTCTTGCAATCGCGTCTTCTACCGTCAGTCCTCGTGCCAACTCCTCTTTGAAACGGTTCACGTAAAACAGTGAGTAATCTATGCCCATGCCGATGCCCAGCAGCGTGATGATGTTGAAAGCGAGCACCGACATATCGCGCCAGTCAGCCACGTAATACACGACGCCAAGTCCTATCGCCACCGCGACGCCACCGACAGCTACGGGCATGATCGCGGCGACCAAAGTGCCAAACACCAGCAATAAAGCGACGACAGCTAACGGGAACGCAACTATCTCGCCGCGCCGAAGATCGTCGCCGCTCGCAATCACGATGTCGCGGTATAACGGAGGACCACCTGTCATCACCAACTGGAGTTCGCCAGGGTCCAGATCCTCCAAAATCTGATCTAGAACTACTAGAGATTCTTCGATGTCAAGGCTCAAGTCCGCTTCGATCAACGCAAGTCGACCGTCTTGAGAGACCAGTCCCGGTTCAGTCAAGAAAGACCGGATACCAGCGACATCGGGATGCTTATCGATCTGCGCAATCAGCCTATTCGTCGCGTTGGTGAATTCGGGAGAATATGGTGCCCATTCGTCGTGACTGACGATGAATAAAAGATTGACCGAGTGTAGGCCAAACTCTTCTCTCAGCAATTCGTATGCTTTGGCAGACGGATAATCATCGTTGGTAAACCCACCTGGGAGAAGCTTGTTCTGAGCTTGAGGGGCGACTGGCAACATCGCAACGAGTGCGACAACCCAGACGACAACGACGCCGTATCGGTATCGATATATCCAACGACCAGATTCGGCAAGCATCGTCGCACTCAGACTACCGGTCCAGAGACTCCGACAAGGTTTACCACTGGTTGTGAGTTGCTGAAGTTCAGACCGACTTCACTCGCCGCGGGAACTTCTCATCGATTTGCCAACACGACTCAAGTTTTTTCGGCGATGGCAATGGCCGCGGCATTATCGCCATCGTCAAGCGCTACTATCTTTACGCCCTGCGCCGAACGCCCAGTTTCGCGAATCTCCGCCAACGTCGTTCGGACTATCTGACCACGCTGAGTCAATATCATCAACTTCCCGGTGTCGTCGCGCCTTAACGCATCGCTGATGACGTTTGCTGCCGCCACGTTCCCGGTATTGCGAGTGATGTTCAACGTGATGATTCCGCGACCACCGCGCCCTTGCACACGATAGTGGCGCAGAGCAGAGAGCTTGCCCCTACCCTTGGTGCCGATGATCAGCAGGTATCCTTCGTTGTCGACAACGTCCATGCCCACGACCGCGTCGCCCTTGTCCAACCTAATCCCGCGAACGCCGCCAGCTTGACGAGATCTTGAGATAAGTTCGCTACTTGCGAACCTGATGGATTGGCCTTTCTTTGTGACGAGGATCAGATCCTCGTCGTCTCTAGCCATGGCAACCGAAATGAGCTCTTCTTTAGGTTTGAGCCTGTAGCAATTGAGACCCGCGCGGTTGATGTTCGCAAACGCTGAAAGGGCCATGCGTTTCACGTCGCCGTGCTTCGTAGCTAGAGCCAGGTACGTGTCGGGCGCATTCATGTCACTGACAACCATCATTTGCCGGACAGTCTCTCCCGGACCGATGTTGAAGCCTAGGTTGTGGACCAACGTGCCACGGGATTGTCGAGACTGGTCAGGCGGCAATTCGAATACACGGGTGGAGTAAACCCGGCCGTGATCGGTGAAGAACAGCAATGTATCGTGCGTATCCGCAACCTGCAAAAACCCGGTGATGTCATCAACCCGTGTCAAACGCTGGCCGCTGACTCCCTTGCCACCTCGGTGTTGCTTGCGGTAGTTGTCGAGTTTTACACGTTTGATGTAACCGCCGTTGGTGAGCGTGATGACGACATCTTCGTGCGGTTCGATGTCTTCGCGTCTGAACTCGCCGAGTTCTTCGGTGTGAATGACTGTTCGGCGTTCGCTACCGTATTTCCGCTTAAGTTGGTGAGTTTCTTTTATTATCTCCGCTCTCACCTTTGCGGGATCCGCCAAGAGAGCCTCCAGCCGTTCGACCGTCTCGAGCAACTCTTTGTATTCGTTCTCGAGCTTTTCTCGTTCCAAAGCAGCGAGACGTCGAAGCTGCATATCCAAGATCGCTTGAGCTTGGACGAGGGAGAAACTGAACTCCGATATCAACCCGTTCCGAGCTTCTTCAACATCGGCAGATCCGCGGATGATCGCGATTACGCGGTCGAGGTTGTCGATCGCGATCCTGAGACCCTCCAGGACCTCTAGTCGCGCTCTCGCTTTTTTCAGGTCGAATTCGGCTCGCCTGCGGATTACATCTTCTCGGAACTCGATGTAATACTGCAGAACCTGACGCAGGTTCAAAACGCGTGGCGCACCGCGGACCAAACCGATCATGTTCACTGAGAAGGAGGAACGCAACGCAGTGTGCTTGAAGAGATTGTTCATGACGATCGCCGGCGAAGCGGATCGGCGCAACTCAAGCACGATGCGCATGCCTTTGCGATCTGATTCGTCTCGTACTTCGGATACCCCCTCCACTCGGCGCGTCTTGATCAGTTCAGCGATTCGTTGGATGAGAGTTGATTTGTTGACTTGGAACGGTATCTCCGTGAAGACGATGCGTTTGCGGTCTTGCCGTGGCACGTCTTCAAATTCGCCGGTGGCTTGGACCACGATGCGGCCGCGACCGGTTGCATAAGCGTTTCTGATACCTTCGGCACCCCAGATATGTGCTCCAGTCGGGAAGTCTGGGCCCTTCACATGCTGCATCAATTCGTCAACAGTCGCGTCGGGATTCCTTACAAGCCAGACCACTGCATCGCAAACCTCCGCGACGTTGTGCGGCGGAATGTTCGTTGCCATGCCCACAGCGATTCCTGATGCACCGTTTACGAGCAGGTTTGGCAGACGCGCGGGAAGGACCGTCGGTTCTTTCAAAGACTGGTCGAAATTCTCTTGCCAGTCGACGGTCTCTCGTTCGATATCGCCGAGCATGTACTCGGTGATCGGCGACAACTTGCATTCCGTGTAACGCATCGCCGCTGGCGGGTCGCCGTCGACGCTGCCGAAGTTGCCCTGTCCGTCCACGAGCGGCTCGCGCATCGAAAACGGTTGCGCCATCCTGACGAGGGCGTCGTAAACCGGACTGTCACCATGCGGGTGATACTTGCCCAGCACATCTCCAACTAAACGGGCACACTTCTTATACGACGAACCGGGGCGCATGCCTTGGTCGTGCATCGCGTAGAGTATGCGCCGTTGCACAGGTTTCAACCCATCACGGACATCGGGTAGCGCTCGAGAAACGATTACGCTCATCGCGTAATCAAGGTAAGAAGAGCGCATCTCCTCTTCGATGCCGATGGTTCGAATGTCACCCGCGTCGGTGCCGATTACCATGCCGATTTCACCTTACCAACTGTGATCGTTTCGATGCTCTGCTCGCGCTCGAAAAAACCGAGAATCTAACCGCGCTAAGCAGAATCTGAACCTGTTCAGATTCTAATTTCCAGCGAATCGCGACCTCAGCAGAATCGTCGCGTTCAAACTGCATCGGGAAACGATTCGCCTGAAAAATGGGGACTATCGGCCTGTTGCACGTTCAACAAACGCCATCAGAATAGCGTCAAAACCGCGTGGCATCTTAATCGCGCCCAAAACGTCCCATTGAACTCCGATCACCCAGCGTCGCCCCGGCATTTCGAACGCTTCAACAACGCGGTCAGAGGCGATGGCACTAGCCATAACACCGGGTGCCAACCCAGATTGAAATACGCCTTTACCGTGACGACAGGGAATGGTCAGCCACCCCGATCCCCCAATAGTCGACGAGACCTTGGCACCCGGCGCCAGAAACATCGATTGGCGGACCGAATCGCCGTCTCCATCACCCTCGTGTACCGATGTCGGTCGCGCGTCATCGCCATGCAACGCTACATTCAAAAGATGCATTCCCGAACCGGATCCCAAGATCGGAATGTCGATCTCGAGTGCTTGGCCGACAAGGGTACCGATGTCGCGCTTGAGCGAGTCGTCGCCGCTCCCAGAGATCAGTAAACCAGATGTACCGTCAGGCAAATGCCCATCGATCGGATCAAGGTTAGCAATCCATTCAGGCTCGACGGTGCATTCGGAGCCGAAATCGTTAACCGTCAAGGTTCTCGGGGATACAACTACGATTTTCGTAGGCAACGAACCCATCCTCGTTGCATAAAACACATCAGAACGGGATGCCCCACAGACCCAACCACTCAGACATTGACGCCTCTGTCTTTAACCCTGCCCTCCGTATGGCGGTACCTAGCATCCGTTCAGTTTCGCGATCGCGTTCGCCAGCTACATCACTTGTCGGGATAAACGGGTAATAGCTGTCGCGGTCGAAGCGATAGATCAGGTACGAATTCACAAAACCCGTACCTGCCTGTGCCTGTGGATTGACAGCGTGATTGGCGAAATCGAAATCGAACACCGCAGCGAGCAAATTCGAACCGCCATCGTTCGCCTTTATGGCGTTCGCCACCGTGAATATCGAACTCAATAGATCGTCGAAATTGCCATCGTTGAGAATTGCCCAGCGCATGCCATGGTCGTCGTCTTGGATTTCGTAACCGGTCTTTGTCGCGCCAGGCCCTTCGTACAGGATCGCGTCAAGATGGTCAGAAATCGACACCAAAAAAGGTATCTCATCGTCATGGCGATAGATTATCCCGGCTTGACGACGCGGCGATACAGCTTCGCCCTCTCGTTTGAAACTTGAAACCATGTGTGAGACCGATGACATCGAATCCCACATCGACTCGCCACGCGATTTACGCCCGAAGAACCAGCCCATCAGTTTCGGAATCCGTATCGCATTTCAGATTCGAGGTCTCGCAGTCTGGCGATGCGTTCCTCGATCGGTGGATGGGTTGAAAACGCGTTGGCTGCAAACCCTCGGAGCGCCGGTGCAAACAGAAACGCCTGAGCAGGCTGCAAACGTCGCAAGTCTTCGTCGGGGATGTAGTCCATGCCAACAGCAATCTTCTCTAATGCATCGGCCAACGCACCGGGGTCGCCACAAATCTCAGCGCCCGTATGGTCGGCTCCATATTCACGATAACGTGTCAGCGCCAATACGAGCAACTTTCCTACGAAATAAACGATGATCGTTACCAGATATGCCACGAGAAAAGGCATCGATCCGCCACCGCTGTCCCGCCTTCCGAAAAGCATGTTGAAGAAGAACATCGTCATCAGGAAGCTGGTCAATGTAACGAGAAAGTTCGATATCGCCAAAACCTTCATATCTCGGTTGGCTACATGGGCCAACTCGTGACCGAGGACCGCTCGTAACTCGCGGCGCGTCAATCGCTGCAATATCCCGGTTGTCACCGCCACCAGAGCGTTTTGAGGATTGCGCCCCGTGGCAAACGCGTTGGGCATCGCAGAATTGATGATCGCCACCTTCGGCATCGGCATGCCATAACGGTCCGCGAGATCGCGAACCATAGCGAACAATTCTGGCGCGTCCTCTTCAGACACCTCTTGGGCACCTGTAGACATCATTACTAACCGGTCGGACATGTAGTACTGGAATATCGCAAGCGCCAACACGATTACGCCGACAAAAACCAAAGACACACCAAGGCGCAACATCACGTATGCGAAAACCCCGTACACCATACCGAGCAAGAGCATCGTGAAATACATCCGCGAAACGATGCCAGGATCGCGCTTGAATTTTCGTACGGACTGCGGGGATTTCATCGCTGTTGAGGTTGTCGCCTTCAAGTTTCGATCAACGCATCGCCGCGCGCGACCGCGCCTTGAGTGGAACCTTCGTTTAGATTCAGTCTATTGCAATATCCAGATACGACATGCCGAAACGCGGTAGATGCATCCATCCGAAACTCAAACCACACCCGCAACATGACCAACAATCCGTTACCGTCACAATTCACCATTTCGCAACTCGAAGAATTCGAACTCGCGGCTATCGAAGCGGTCTCCAAAGCCGGTTCTTATGTTCTGGATCGGATAGCGTCGCCCATGGAGGTCGAGTCGAAAACGGGTAGGCCTGGGCGCGATTTGGTGACCGATGTTGATCGAAACTCGCAACTCATCATCGCCGACATCATCACCGGGCAGTTTCCCGATCACCAGTTCTTAGGTGAGGAAGATCAAAAGGAAGAGGTCGATCCTGCCGCGGACCTTGTTTGGGCCGTCGACCCGATCGACGGAACCGCCAACTACGTCAACGGTTCGATGACCCACGCAGTCTCGGTCGGATTGCTGTACCGCGGCCAACCCATCGCAGGTGCAGTGTGGAGCCCGTGGCCCATGTCGGAGAACCGCGGAACCATTGTGCATGCCCGATTGAATGGTGGCACCAAACGCGACGGCGAAACTACGCGGGTGCTTACCCCGACTGATGAACTAGGACGTCCGGTGTCCGGCAGGTTGTCGGTGCTGCCCGGCAACGCGCGCAGCGTCTTCAGATTCGATAAGCGAATGCGCGGGCACGGCGGCGACGTTCGGGTTACCGGGAGTGCCGCTCACGAGATGGCGAACGTCGGCACTGGTCATTACCAGTATTCGATTGGGGGCGTCGCAGCGGTATGGGATTTTGCGGCAGCGACCATCATAGTCCGTGAGGCGGGCGGAGACGTGATGGTTCTTGGAAGCGATGGGAATTGGCGTATTTTCGACGGATGGGCCCAGCCGTATGTTAACCAAGCGTCAACTTTCAAATACCTGCAGGATTGGCGCGGAATAATGCTGGCCGCTCATCCCGACACAATGCGATTCCTAGCGCAAAACATCCGCTTCAGGCGACCAAACCCGTTGACTAAGATGTGGCGACAGCGGCTCCACAATCGCCGTCAAAACAGAAGGCGAGTCTAGTCGGTTTCCGTCCGCTCCCGTAACTTGCGATTCAACCACCATTCCGCCGAGTCCGCTAGCGCCATCCAGCTCGCATTGATTATGTTCGTCGACGCTCCGACAGTCGACCAAACATGACCTTCTGCCGCCGATTCGATTGACACTCGGACCGACGCACCGGTGCCGAGCGTTTCGTTCACCACTCGGACCTTGTAGTCGGTCAAGTTGATGCTGTCGACTTCTGGAAACTTGTCGGAGATCGCCTTCCGCAAACCTCGATTCAATGCGTCTACGGGACCGTTACCTTCGGCAGCTTCTAGAAACACGTCTTCCCCGACTCGGATTTTCACCGTTGCCTCGGAGAGCACAGGGTGTTCCACACCGTCGTTTCGCCATCCGGTGCCGAACGAGGCCCGGCGCCGATTTTCCACGATCACCATGAAGTCGACTAGTTCGAACGGCGGTTCATAATTCGCGAGATTCCTCAGTACCAAAAGCTCCAGCGATGCCAACGCGCTTTCGTATGCGAACCCCAGCGATTCCTGCTGTTTGACGTGCTCGACGATGCGGCGAGCGTCGTCGCGCTGCAACGCCTCTTCCAACCCCAACTCGCGGATCAAGGTCATGACATTCCCACGGCCAGATAACTCAGAGATCGTCACGCGCGTCCCGTTGCCGACAATGCTGGGGTCTATGTGTTGGTACGCCGACGCCGATTTCTCCGTCGCAGCAGCGTGCAGACCGCCCTTGTGGGTAAACGCGCTCACGCCGACGTAAGGTTGGAATGGAAATGGACGCCGATTTACGATTTCTGAAACCACTTTGGAGAGACTGGTCAACTCTGGCAGTTTCTCCGGTTCGATGGCTTCAATGCCCAATTTCAAATTCAGGTTTCCGATCACGCTGATCAGATTCGCGTTTCCGGTGCGCTCACCATATCCGTTGATGCAACCCTGGATCTGAAGGGCCCCAGCCCTGAAAGCCTCCATCGCGGACGCGACAGCTGTATCCGTGTCGTTGTGCGTATGAATACCCAGCACCGCGTCATCAGGGAGATCACGCTTCACCTCAGTCACGATCTCACCGATCTCATGCGGGAGGGTTCCGCCGTTCGTGTCGCACAGAACCAACCTCTCGGCTCCGGCGTCAAATGCTGACCGCAAACATCTCACCGCATAGTCCGGATTTTCTTTGAATCCGTCGAAAAAATGCTCCGCGTCGTAAATCACCCTACGGCCATGTGATCTGAGATACGAGACCGAGTCGGAAATCATAGCCAAGTTTTCTTCGACGCTTGTTTCCAAAACGACCCTTACTTGGTATTCCGAAGCCTTGCCTACGATCGTGGTGATTGGTGCACCCGAACCGAGCAAAGCCTGCATCGACAGATCGTCCGCGCAATCGGCATCCGCTCGCCGCGTGTTGCCAAATGCCGCAATCTCAGAATTTTGGAGCGGCATCTGTTTGACCCGCTCGAAATACTCGTTGTCCTTCGGAGTGGCACCTGCGTACCCGCCTTCAATGATGTCGACGCCGAAGTCATCTAGAAGTCGAGTGATCGCGAGTTTGTCTTCGACAGAAAGGGAAATCCCTTCTTGTTGCGCACCATCGCGGAGTGTGGTGTCGTAAATTTCCACCGTTTTCGTCGCCGGCATTGGCTCGTGATTTGCCTTGGTTCTTGCAGTTTCGGTTGTCATATCAGCGGATCCAGTGCGGACAAAATAAAACCCGTCCTAAGCATGGACGGGCGTTGAAGTGCGATCGATCGCCGCTTTCGCGCGCCCTTTGTCGATGGGACGAGCCAGTTGTTCGCCGTGCGGTCAGGCTCGCGGTACCACCCACCTTGCACAGACCCTTGCGGGATCTACGCCACTCAATATCCGCGTGATATCGGTTCGCGACCGTCTGGTTCTAATCGCAGATGCAAGGTTTGCGAACTGCTTTCTTCCAGATGCTACGGAGTGATCTCGAAAGTCCACGGTCAGATCCTCTTGCGATCTGGTGTGACTCGTCTCCGATTGGCGGCCAAAGTACCCGCCACGCTGAAACCTTGTTCAACCAAAAATCGTACATCAGCAATATGGGGCACGCAAGAATCAAACTTGCAACCTGTGGTCGCGATGGCGTGTTGCTAAAATCTGATTTGGCATCGAAGACGGCGATCCGTTAAGTCCGCCCGACCCGACGTCAAGGAGAAACCCGATTTGGAGCAATCAACTCACCTAGGGATCGTCGACGACCTCCAAGTCTTGACGTACGGCGAACCAGGGCGACGCACTTTCAACATCACTGTTGAAAGCGAACGCGGTTCAGCAGTTGTTTGGCTCGAGAAAGAGCAGCTTTACAACATTTCTTTTTCTCTCGGGAACGCTCTGGAACGGATGGATCCCGATGAAGAGATTGCGGACCGTTCCCTACCGGATATACCACCGGATTCCGAGGGCGACGTCGATTTCAAAGCGGCTCGAATAGCTATGCAGTACGACGCTGGACGTAAGGTGTTCCTTTTCGCCGCGGCTGGTGTCAGCACTGATCAAATTGAGGCTGGCGAAGATGACCCTGATCCCATCATCCTTCAATTCGGTTTTTCTCACCGGCAGGGGGTGCTTCTAGCCGAACGTGGCATGGAGATCGTAGCTGCTGGACGTCCGATCTGTCCTTATTGCCACATCGCAATCGATCGAGGCAATGAGCATATGTGCGAACGGCGTAACGGACATGACCTCGACGTTGGTTCTATGGCTGTTGAACAGATTCGAGAAGAGGAAGAGGAAGATTGACAAAAACGATTTTCCATCGTTCACAATTTTCTGATGGCCCGCAATGATTCAATCCGACTCAGTCGCCGGGTTGAGTCGGCAAGAGGTGGAACGACGTCTCAACGAATGGCCGATAACCGGCATCGGGCTTCACCCCGGTGGTTCAAACTATGTCTTTGTAGTGCGTCTGGCTGACGGTGACGAGGAGATATACGGGATTTACAAACCCGCAGCTGGCGAACGTCCGCTACGCGATTTCCCGTACGGCACCTTGCACCACAGGGAATGGTCAGCATACATAATCGCCGACGCACTGGGTTGGCCAGCCGTGCCACCGACGGTTGTACGCGATGGGCCACACGGCATCGGCAGCGTGCAACTGTTCATCGATGCCGACTTCGCGAAACACTACTTCAACATGCGTGAAGACCGTCTCGATGATTACACACCCGTGGCGATGTTTGACGTTCTCGTCAACAATGCCGATCGAAAAGGCGGTGCGTGTTTGTTAGATGCCGACGATAGGATTTGGGCCGTCGATCACGGATTGACGTTCAATCCGATGGCACGGCGCAGAACCGTGATGTTCGAATTCAACGGTACGCCTTATCCCGACGAACTTTTGGATTCAATCGAAAAGCTTCAAGCTCGATTAAATCGCCCTGAATCTGAGCTCCGAAAGAAACTAGCGACGGCCCTTGACGAGCACGAAATCGACTCGTTGCTACGCCGAGCCGAAGACATGATCAAAGACCGTGTGTTCCCCGTCTTAGACCCTGATTGGAATGTGCCGTGGCCGATGATCTGAAAACTTTTAGCATCGACGACGCGCGTAATATCGCGCTTACCGCTCAAGGATTCGCAGAGCCGCGCCCGCGGAATAAATCCGTAAGTCTCGCCGATTTCGAACGCGTGATGCGGCGCCTCAACATCGTTCAAATCGACTCCGTAAACGTTCTCGTCAGGGCCCAGTACATGCCGTTTTTCTCCCGCCTGGGCCCGTATCCATTGGAGATGCTGCACCGTTACGCCTACGAAGAGCGAAACGTGTACGAATACTCGGTACACGAAGCCTCAATGATCCCGATGCAGCACGTGCCGATGATCCGTCATCGAATGGCGGAGTGGAAGCCTTGGCGACGTTGGTCGGAGATAATGGAAAACCGACCTGACGTACTCACTTCAACCATTGCCGACATCAAAACGCGTGGCCCATTGGAAGTCGGCGATATACAAGAAAAAGGTGAGCGTTACGGTCATTGGGGTATAACGACGGCGAAACTCGTCTTGGAAACGATGCTTAGCCGAGGCGAACTTGCGGTTTCGGACCGCATCAACTCCGCTCGCAGGTATGACCTGTTCGAACGCGTCGTGCCCGACGCTACCGCCGACGAATCACCGTTGACCCCGGAAGAAGCACACCGCGACATGATGAAACTCGCGGTCGGGTCACTCGGCATCGGTACGGTTGCGGACTGCGCGGATTATTACCGGATCAAACGTACCGACGCGACAACGGCGATCGACGCTCTGGTTGAAAGCGGCGAAGTTGAACGCTCGCGTGTCGAAGGAATCCAGCGCGATATGTTCGTCTTTCCGGGAGTTGAGGTATCGAGCCAAAACATCGGCGCGTGTGCTATCGTGTCGCCTTTCGATCCGGTCGCGTGGTTCCGAGATCGCCTTCAATGGCTGTTTGATTTTGAATACCGCATCGAGATTTACACCCCTGTCAAGAAGCGCAAATACGGCTACTATGTTCTGCCATTTTTGCTTGGCGACCGAATTGTCGCCCGTGTCGATCTGAAAGCTGATCGCAAAGCGAGCGTCCTGCGCGTGCCGGGTGCCTTTGTGGAGCCAAACCAGGACGAGGAATATGTGGCGGTAAACCTAGCATCGGAACTTAGCCTGATGGCGCAATGGCTCGGGCTTAATCGAATCGTTATCGGACGGCGTGGAAACCTAACGAGTCCTCTGCGAGCCGCCGTCAAAGCCCTTTGAAACGACGTTGTCGTTCCGAACCTATAATTCGCCTTAATCACGGAATGAAGTCACTATTGGGACTTGTGAGACATGAGCACATCGACGTCGAAGCTGACTGACGAACAGATCGCGGAATACAAGAAAAACGGTTTCATAGGGGTAAACAACGTCTTCTCTATCGAGGAAGTCGAAGAGCTCCGGCGCGTAACGGATGAGTTCGTCGCGCAATCCGCAGATTTGAATGAACACACAGAAATATACGATCTCGACTTCGCAGCGGGTCACAGCCCCGAAAGCCCTAAGCTGCGAAGGATCAACAGCCCGCATAAGAACCATCCGGTCTACGAGGCCGCGATGCGTAAAGAGGGGTTGCTGGACATCATCGAGCAACTTCTAGGGCCGAACATAAAGTTGCACCACACCAAGCTCAACATGAAGGCCCCCGGTGGCGGCGCACAGGTCGAGTGGCACACGGACTGGGGTTTCTACCCGGCGACGAATGATGACATCTTGGAGATCGGTCTCACTTTCGACGACATGGAGATTGAGAACGGTTGTCTGATGGGTATTCCGGGTTCACACAAATGGGACGCGTTGAGCCATCATCAGGACGGCTACTTCATCGGGGCGGTATCGGAGGCAGATTTTGACAAAGAAACGGCGGTCCCGATTCGAATCAAGGCGGGCGGTGTTTCGATCCACCATGTCAGGACGCTGCACGGTTCTGCACCGAACATTTCGGACCGGCCTCGGCGCTTGCTGTTGATGGGCTACCAAGCGGCCGACGCTTGGCCTCTGCGCGGCGTACCGGATTGGGATGCTTGGACTGGCGACATTCTTCGCGGAAAAGCGACGAACCGGCCTCGGCTCGAACCTGTGCCCGTAGCGATGCCGTTACCGGCCCATCCCGCGCCCGCAGGATCGATCTTCGAGCTGCAGCAACAACTCGAGAAATCGCACTTCGCGTCTGAACTCGAAGCGGCCGGAATTCAGGACCAACAGCAGCAACAGCAATAGAAGGTTCCGCACAGGAAGCTTCGCCGTCTTCCGAGACGTTCGAGGGACGGTCAATTATGAGCTATCCTGCGGATCCGCTAGTCATTTCGACATAGGCTTCGCCGTCGGTTTCGATCACCGTTTCGGTGACCACGCCTTCATCGCTGATGCGGAAGGCTCGGACGATCGGGCGGGTCTTTTCCACCAAAGAAATCAAGATGTAGTAAGGCTCGGTCCACCATGATTCGACGGCGTTGTTGACATCGGTCTGTGATGGGTAGGCTTGCGTGTGGGTGTGTGAGTGGTAGATGGCGACGATTTTCCTGCCCCGCGCCTCGGCTTCAGACTCGACGCGCATCAAATCCATCGGCGGCATCTCGTATCGCCTCACAGGTTGCGGATGCACGTTCTTGAGCCTTCGCGAATCTTCGGCACCGTTTTCATCGCCGACCAATACGCCGCAACACTCTTCAGGATCCGTCTCCAATGCGTGCGAAATCATCGACGCCAAGACCCTTTTTGGTATCAGAAACGACATGTCGGCATTCCGTTGTTCGTTGTAATCGTCCTGCGACGCGTAACCTAGCAGTTGTCGGAAAGCGCCAATAGTTGGGAGGCACCTCTCCAATGAAAGTATCTAACGTCGAGACGATTCTCTGGGATCCTGGACAAGGAAAGAACTTCCTATTCGTCAAGATCGAGACCGATGAGGGTATCACTGGATGGGGTGAGGCGTATACGCAAGCAGATCGAGATACCCAAGTCGAAGCGCATGTGAAACAGATAGCGCGGTACCTCGAAGGTCGCGACCCGTTTCATATCCGACACTTCTTGCACGTGGTTCACGAAGACTTTGCGACAAAACGGGGCGGTATGGATTTGCACTGCGCCATGAGCGGCATCGAGATCGCGTTGTGGGACATCGTGGGCAAAGCGCTTGATAGACCGATCTATGATCTCCTTGGCGGACCCGTGCGACCTAGATTGCGGCTCTACGCCAACGGGTGGTCCGGCGGAGCGAGTACTCCCGAGGAGCATGGTGACATGGCCGCCACATTGGTTGAAGAACGTGGTTTTACGGCGTTGAAGTTCGATCCATTTCCTGGACCGTGGACGGAATACCCTTCACGAGACTCATTAGAAGAAGCGGTCAAGGTCGTCACTGCCATACGCGAAGCTGTCGGGCCGAGCGTGGAACTGTTGATCGAAGTGCATCGACGTTTAGCGCCCATGAACGCGATCCGCGTCGCCAAAGAACTCGAACCGTTGAAGCCTTACTGGTTCGAAGAACCTTGTCCGCCCGACAACATTCCTTCCATCAAAGAGGTGAAAGAGAACACCACCATCCCGGTCGTGACTGGTGAAGCTCTCTACACGCGGAATGAATTTCGCGAGGTGTGTGAGACACGTGCGGCGGACATCATCAATCCCGATATATGCAACACGGGCGGCATTTGGGAGTTGACACAGATAGCGGCGATGGCTGCACCGTTCTACATCGGGGTATCGCCCCATGGTTGGAACTCGACGAGCGTGGGTTGCGCGGCTGCCATCCAGGCATCCGCGGGTATGCCGAATTTCTTGATCTACGAGTACATGGTGGGTGTGGAGGCGGCGTCGCGCGAGGTCACGGTCGGGTACCTCGAACCTAATGAGAGCTATATCGAATTGCCGACGGGTCCCGGGTTGGGGATCGATGTGGATGAGGATGCGTTGAAGGCGCGGCCTCCGATGACGCGGACGCGAGGGAGCGTGCGGACGGTCGAAGATGAGCGTCAATGGCATTGAATGCGATTGCGTTGGCTTCAACTCCTGCCACGCAATTCGATGCGAGTTCGAGACTAGCGTTGAACTGTAGAACGCAAGATTGAGCCGCGTGCTCTAATCACCTAGGATCTGAATTATCAACTCTGCCACACCAGCGGCCACTACGGCTCCGACGCCGATCGAGCTAATACCAACACCGACAATCCATTTAATGAGCGCAGTTTCTTGCCTTGAAACTTCGTCTTTGGTGGCGCTGCTGCTCTCGAGCGCCGTTACGCGCGACTCGAGTGAACGCCGATCCCGATCATCAATTCGTTCCACCAGAGCGTCGACCAAGGATTCTAGATCTCGCTGTTCACTCACCAAGGTTCTCCGCAATTGCGTTGGTAACTTTGTCGTCTAGATTCTTTAGGCGCGCCTCGTATCTCTCAACGACCGCCCTAATGTCGGGAAATCGATGATCCTCAAACGCCTTTTCGATTTCGGCTCGGTATCGAGCGCGCAACTCGACGAAATCTGTTGCAACGTCCCTGATTTCAGGAATCTGCAACATTCGGTCAGCTACGGACTCGATTTCTTCGCGTGATGGCCGTGCCGATGTTGCGTTTGGACCAGATTTCAGCATGTGTGAACACATTCGGTTTTTAACGTCTTTACATATTAAGGTAAAACGTCCCGCACATGCGTTCGCGCTCGGACCATGTTCTCAGTCCTAGAGCTTCAACACCGTATTTGGCGATTCTGTAGCTGTGCGTTCACAAGAAATCTGAAGAGGCCCTTGGGTCCGCGCGTCAACGGCGAAGATGCTTGTGAATTCCTTCACGCTAAGAATCGAGCCGTGTCTGGCCGCACAACCATACGATCAAGGAGCAACTGTGGGCTGAATCAAAGACGCCCCGCTTTTTGAGCGGGGCGTCTTGTGGTTCAGAGGTGTGAAACCGTCGGTTTCGCAACCTCGACCGGTTTGTTTAGAAGTACATTCCGGTCGATGTCGGTGCGTCCGACTTGCGCCGTTTTCGGGGGTTCGGGTAGTGCGGCATCCGCGCCACCGAATCACCCAAGAGCGTCGCGTGTTCCATCTCACGATCGCCCACAAGCTTCGTGTCGAAGCCATGGGACAGCCTCTGGAAAGCTTGGTTTAACGCCTGTCTCAATTCGTCTGCTCCTTTCGCAGATTGTCAAGTCACGAGCACTCACTCGAGTGCCCATGTCTCAATTAAACATCTGCGAAAGCGGCGTTGTGACGAATTTCGACGCGTTTTTGTTGAATCTAGTTGATTGTGTTTTTCCTAAATATCCGGCATATTCAACGAATAACGTCGTATTTAGCTAGTTCAACAGCGGTTTATAGGCACATCAATCCTTTTGACTTCCGTTATCATCAAATTACGAATTTCGTAACCATTAGGCGGGTTTCGAAAGTAGGTCCGCGAAATGCTACGTGGTTGTGTCTTCCGCTAGTCAATCGACGGGTTTCAGATGTTGGGTTGTGGAAGCGCTTTGCTTGATCTCTTCCCACTCGAAGAGTTGCGGGATGCCGGCAACGTTAGCCCATCCCTCCTGCTGATCGTGGCGATGCGGGCTACCTGCGTTGCCTGAAACTCCCAGAGGGACTATCCATCGTCCGGCAGACCAATTCGCAGGATCGTGAAGGTATCGGTTTACCGGCCCAGAACCGGTTCGGAAGTTCCATGACGGCCTCGAACCGGTCGCGAATGGAACGTCTCCATCGCCCGCCGTGCCGATCGAGGTCGCATTTAGCGCATCAGCTGCGTCTGGAAAGGAAGCGGAGAGCGGATGGATCTGTTTGGTTACGTGCACATCAGCCCACGTAACCGCGCCCACCGATCCGTATTGCCGTTCGAGGCTCTCCGCGACGGATGTCAGCGATGTGACTAGAAAGGCCTCGACAGACTCCCCTTCGTCAAGGTACTCATCGCCCGTTCCTCCCTCCAGCGCGTTGAAAAACGCGGGTTTAAGCTGGCGCCGCAGGTGGTCTACCGCGTTGAGATCGGGATTTGCGATGAAATCTCCGCGGTCGATGCCGTAGCATCGTTCGAGCAGGTTCAGCGCGATCTCGTCGTTGCAAGCCGAGTAGATTACCGCTCCTACGGAATCCGCGCTCATCTTGCCGTCCCAGTCATGCAGAATCTCGAATGCCTCTTTGGCTGATTCATCTTCGAATTCGTCAGGATCGATCTTCCGAATGCGCTTCAAGAGTTTCATCCCCGGAACTGTTCCCACGTCGCCGTGGAACGCCGCCATGTCTTCGACG
Organism: Dehalococcoidia bacterium; assembly: GCA_965203505.1. Lineage (GTDB taxonomy): Bacteria > Chloroflexota > Dehalococcoidia > Lucifugimonadales > Lucifugimonadaceae > Bin127. Next base: position 1,116,854 of record OZ241880.1, on the reverse strand, counting down.
CGAAGGAGATTTCCTTCTGACTTCGACTCCTCGATGTGCGTGATGATCCTGCGGGCACGGTAGTCGGGACCGAAGGAGCCGGTCAGGAAATATGGGTAGTCTTCGCCTACTACTCGTTGATTGCAAGTTACCGCCCATCCCGTTTCTGGATTACGCGACCGAGGCATTTCGTTGTCAGGGATGTAGCCCTGCCATTCGTGTTCGCCGGTCCATCCTTCGACTGGTCCCCATCCGTTGACGGCTTCGCGGATTGGGATCAGGCCTTTCAACGCGTATCCGAATTCGCCGTGGATGTCTGCGTAGGGATAGTTGTTCACGCGGTCGGTCCAACGGCTCAAGGCATCCTCGAATTCGTCGGCGTTTCTGCATTTCATGGCGTCTAGAGCGGCATCGACCCACGGAGTCGCTTCGTTGGATCCAGGGTCGGCGAGTGCGATGCCCCATCCGGCGTCAACGTTTCCCGAAATGACGGGTCCGTGGTGGGTAACGACAACTTCGATGTTTTCGGAACTACCGTCGCGGGTGTGCAGTTCTTCGGTGCGCGATTCCGCAGGTAGCCAAGCGCCTTTGAACAGGTATTCGACGCCGCTATCGGAGCGTCGCAATTGCTCTACAAATAGGTCTTGAGTGTCAACGCCCCCGTGTGTCATTCCCCACGCGACGTAGCGGTTGTGTGCAAAGTGCATCACTAGCGGCATGCCCGGTATGGAGTGACCTAGGACGTCGAATTCTTCGGTGCGAACGTGGACTTGGTAGTAGACGTTGGGGACTTCCAGACCTCGGTGCGAGTCGCCGCCGACCATTGGCACGCCAGACTCGGTAAGTTCGCCAGAGACGGCCCATCCGTTGGAGCCGCCGTCGATTTCGCGTAGCGGCGCGGTTGCGTTGACCGCTGCTCTGAGTTCTTCAACTGCGTGTTCGGCGGGTCCCTGGTAAACCACGCCTGGAGGAACGGTCATGTACATCCCCTGCTGGTAGCCGGGGGAGAGCTTCGCCGCTTGCTCTGGTCCGATATCGGCGGCCAACTTCGCGCGCCAGAGCTTGGCTTGAAATGAACCCTCTGCGCTGTTCCGGACTTTGTAGACCAAAATGCAGTGCCAAGGTTCCCAGCGCTCAGGTTCCACGCCGAGGAGCTCGTACTCGTACGGCACAGGGTCGTCGGAATCGATGAATGCGTTCACGCCGTCCGCATAGGCGTCTAGCGCGGTCTTGGCATCGCCGCTGCATAGTGCGTAGTCGGAGCTCGAAACGTGTTCGAAGCTGCGCCGACGCATTAAGGCATCTTCGGTGAGCGCCGAGGATCCGACGTATTCGGCCGACCTCCCCAAACACCGCAGTCGATCGAAATCCATCTGCCACAAACGATCTTGGGCTGTTGCGTAACCTTGAGCGAAGAATGCATCGTAGGCGTTGTCGGCGTAGATGTGCGGGATGCTCCACTGATCACGGTAGATCGTTGCGCCAGAGACGATTCTGTTCGAGCAAACATCGTCTGTGAGGTTGGGTAGTAAATCGTTGGGCATCGGTTGTTCCATCGGTGTGATCTGCATTCGGGAGTTCGTTCCACGCGTTGCGCGGTTTTTCAGTATCCGCAATACTACCTAGAGTTCGTGTTTGATTTGCGTGGATGGAGGGGATGGTGTTGTCTGAACTGGGATTACGGGGATTTAGGGATTGGTGGGAATTGAATTGGTGGGGCAACTCCGCTTCCGCCCCGGGCATACCCCTGCGTTCTTGTGTCGGTCTCTTGGGCTCCGCGTCCCCTTTCGCTGTGCGAAAGGGGACAGTGCCCTCCTCCGCCCCGGGCGACCACGAGGGTTCGCGCCCCCTTTGTCCTTCGGACATTTCCCCCGCGGAGCGGGGGAAACCCTGCCGCCCAACCGCCCCGGGCATACCCCTGCGATCTCGCTTCGCTCGCTCGCGTCCCCTTTCGTTCCGAAAGGGGACATGTTTAAATCTCCGCTCCCACGCGGTGGTTTGTTCGGGGTTGCTGCCGGGCCTTCCGGGTGGAAGGTCCGGCAGCTAGGGTCTTCGGTCCCGTAAAGACAGGTCCTCGCCTCGAGCCTTGGTCCGGGTACCGGGACCTCGGCTCCTTCCCTCTCCATCGCCTCTTCGGGTTGCCGAAGAGGGCGACCCCGGAGAGGGGTCAGATGCTGCGCAGAGCGTGTTGCAAACCGCTAGCTTCCGTTTTCCAGCACGGCACGCGTCGCCAGACCGCGGGCATGGAAGTCGGCTCGACGACTGGGGCCGCCGTTCGGAGTTCGCCGCCTTCCTTGGATCAGCTTTTCGGGCTTCACTCGCACTGTAGCCTACCTCCTGCGGCGGACAGGAGAAGGTGTATGTCGGCTCCACGCAGGTTTCCCGGCCCTTGGCAACGCATCCGTCGAACGGATGCGAGCTGGCTCGCTTTGCGACGCAGGACTGATGCGCCGCGCTCCGGAAACTGGGCCTCCCACGCTTCGGCACGGCCCTCCCGACCTTGCACCGGACTGCCGATCCGATGAGGGACGCCGCCGGAGTAACCAAGACGCTGCGGCTCGGCGCGATGGTTAACCGCGCTGTCGATGCCGTTTTGCCTTCGTTTCCTCACGTGATCCCTGTGGCCGTTTGGGACGGGGGTCTGCACACGTCTGCGCAGCACTGTGTTAGATGTCGATCTGTCTTTAAATATACTACAGATGTTGCAGGAGTCAAATCGTTGTCTGAACCAAGGATTGGGGGGATTGAGGGATTGGGGGGATTTTTGTTGGTGGTTGTTGGGGGTTTGGGTGGGGGTGTGGGTGATGGTTGTTTGGGTGGTAGGGCGACCACGAGGGATCGCCCCTACGTCGTGGTGGGTACGAACAACGTCATTCCGGCGAAAGCCGGAATCCAGAGGGGTGGTCGGCAACGGTGTGGGGTCGCGCCCCCTTTGTCCTTCGGACATTTCCCCCGCGCAGCGGGGGAAACCCGGCCCGGCACCGCCCCCGGGCATACCCCTGCGTTCTTGTGTCGGTCTCTTGGGCTCCGCGTCCCCTTTCGCGGAGCGAAAGGGGACAGCGCCCCTACGGTTGTTGGACGGGGTTAGCCTAGGATTCGGCCGGATATGGCGTTGCCCATTTCGGTGGTGCCGATGGGTTGGTCGGAGGTGGTGGCTAGGTCGGGGGTTCGTAGTCCGTCTGCTAGAACGGATGCAACGGCGTTTTCGATGGCGTCGGCTTCGTCATCTAAGGCGAATGAGTAGCGCAGCATCATTGCTGTCGATAGGATGGACGCGATCGGGTTTGCGATGCCTTGGCCGGCGATGTCGGGTGCTGATCCGTGGATCGGTTCGTATAGCGCACGTTTGCCCGCGCGGCGCGGTCGTCTGCTGTTCGCAGGGCGTGGGATCGCGGATAGAGACGCTGATGGCAACATGCCCATAGATCCACCTATTACCGCCGCTTCGTCAGAAAGGATGTCGCCAAAGGTGTTTTCGGTGACCATGACGTCGAACTCCGCGGGGTTGGTCACAATCTGCATCGCGGCGTTGTCGGCGAGCATGTGTATGAGTTCGACATCGGGGTATTCGACGCCGATCTCGGTCACGACTTCGCGCCAAAGGCGACTGGTCTCAAGAACATTCATTTTGTCGAGCGAATGGAGGCGATTCCGACGCCCTCGTGCGATTTCGAATCCGACGCGCGCAACGCGCTCGATTTCGCGTTCGCGATATGTCAGGGTGTCGACGGCGGATCGTCCTCTTGTGTTGGACCAACGCTTCTTGGGTCTTCCAAAGTAGAGGCCGCTGGTCAATTCGCGGACGATGACCATGTCGACGCCGTCGAGTCTCTCTGGGCGCAGCGGGCTCGCATCGATGAGTTGCGGGTAAACCTTAACCGGCCTGAGGTTGGCAAAAAGATCCAAACCTTTGCGCAGTGCCAAAATGCCGTCTTCAGGCCGTGTTTCGGCTTGGGGATCGTCCCATTTTGGTCCACCCACCGCACCGAACAGAACGGCGTCGCAACCTTTGACGATGTCGAGCGTCTCATCAGGAAGCGGCGATCCGAATTCGTCAATGGCTCGCCCGCCACAGTGGCCCATGACGAATGAGAAGGAGTGATGGAACCGGCGTTCAACTGCGTCGAGAATCTTGACCGATTCCGCGGTGACTTCCGGGCCAATTCCGTCACCACCCAGCACTGCTATGCGAATTTCCATTTAGTACGTCTTTCGTTTCGGTTGATTGCGTGTTCAGTGAGTTGTGTGAGACGCAATCGCGCGCGGATATTCCATGCCGATCGGTCCCGATGGATTCGCCCGCCTACCAGCGAGCGGCTCTTGCAGATTCGAATTCGGCGATTGCGTCGTCGAACTGCAAGGTGATATCGATGTCGTCCAACCCATTCAACAGTGAGTTGCGGCGGAAGGCATCGAACTCGAAACTGGCTTTGAATCCCGAGTCGTCACTAACCGTTTGGGTTTGCAAGTCGACGGTGACTTTATATCCAGTGCCTTTGAGGGCATTGCCCATGATGTAGTCGACTTCAGACTGCGTCAAGACTACGGGGGTCATGCCGTTTTGCATGCAGTTGTTGCGAAATATATCTGCGAAACTGGGAGCGATGATCGCTCTGAATCCCATTTCGTTCAGAGCCCATGGAGCGTGTTCGCGAGAGGATCCGGAACCGAAGTTTCGTCCTGCGACAAGAATGGACGCGCCTTGGTATCGGGCTTCGTTCAAGATGAAATCGGGGTTTGGAACGCCGTCTTCCAAGTATCGCCAATCGAAGAAAGCGAACTCGCCGAACCCGGTTCGTTCGATGCGTTTCAAGAACTGTTTCGGGATTATCTGGTCGGTATCGACGTTTACCCTGTTCAACGGTGCCACTCGGCCTGTCAACTTCGTGAACTTTTCCATATCACCTTTCTGTGCGTGTGATACCGCTCCTATCGACCACGCCGGTTCTTTTTCTCTTCCTTTGCGCGTTGTTTTTCTTCTTGCTTCTTGAGAGCTTCCGCCAGCGGATCGGCCGGTGGAGGAGGCGTAACGGTAATCAAACCGATCTTGGCAAATCGCATCTCCTGCCAGTAGTGCAATTGACGGAGCATCAACACGGCAACGATGCCAAGAACGATTAGCAAAACATCAGACAATATTAGCAGGTCGTTGGCGCTGATCAGCTCCTCTAACGACTGAGCGTTGACGAATCTTGGGACGGTTATGGGGTTGAAGATCCAACCCGCGATCCACAAAATCCACCACAAAAACACGATTGCTCTTACTTTTCCCTGTTTTTTCCATGCCGTAGCGTCGTCGGTGGGTGCCTCGGGATCGCTGCCTCTGTAGAGCTCCATCATGACCTGACCGGGGCGGAAGAAGTTCATTATGGGGATGAAGTGATGCAGTACGCCCCACTCCGGTGTGTGTTTTTGGTCTTGCGATTGGAGGGGCAACAGATTCCTGCTTGCTCGGTGCAGAAGCGATAGGTATGGAAACGCAACGAAAACCACCAAAAACACGGTCAATAGCCATAGCAATCTCGAACGGTCTTGAGTGCTCTGGAAATCTTCAGCGTATGTAAACGCCCGGTCGCAATCCGGGTAGTCCAAACCATCAGTGGAAATCGAGGTCAATATCGCGTTGACGTCTGGGCAATCTAAGCCAGACTGTTTGGCAAATTCCAATAGACGGAAGTAGCTCCAGACAGCGGTGCATATTTCGATCGGTTCCGATTCTTGCTCAGACAAACCGGTAGTTACCGCTTGGTCGTTAGGAACCTCCTCTTCTGTGGTTTCTACGTACTCGCCAAAGTTGGTGCATATCGCGCCAGACTCTTCAACGAAGTTTGAAACCAACAACGCATCGGTTTCACCGTCGGGGCATTCGTCGGTCGAAGACCTCCCTGCGAGATATGCGCACTCGAACTCCTCACCGCCCTCTCTCTGTGCGAATGTGCGCGCGGATTCGATCTGAGCGGTCAACTCCGCACTAGGGGGGATTGTCGTGACGCCTTCCTCCACCCAGCTTTCATACCGCCGAGAGTTGGTGCAATCGGTGAATGCGAGCCATACGAGAACTAGGCACCAGATACCCATGGCAATCATGGCCCATTTGAGGTTCTGTTCGTTGCTCTCGTATGTGTACGGTTCGTAACGTGCCTCGCGGATCTCATCGAGACGGTGTCGACCGGTGATCCTGGAAAAGATTCCCGGTTTCGATTCCTCGTCGTCGCGGCGCACGCTCCGGCGTCTGGGCGGCGTGTAGATGCTGGCACCGGAATCGTCTTCGCCGGATCGATCGTCGACGCTCGGTCGGTCGGAAATGCGAGCCTCGTCCCTCAGGTCGGAACCGCCTCTACGCCTCGGGCGGCGGTAAATTCGTTGTGAATCGCTATTTTGGGAATCCGACGAATCCGCGTCTGAGGCGCGTTTGTCTGAATCGTCGGTTCTACCAGTCATGACGCGAGCGAGCGAGAACCCGCGGAATTAGTTCCAGTCTCGAACATCGACGAAGTGACCGGCAATTGCGGCGGCGGCGGCCATTTCCGGGCTGACGAGATGAGTTCTTCCACCCTTGCCTTGTCGTCCCTCGAAATTTCGGTTGGAAGTTGAGGCGCAGCGCTCACCGGGTGTCAATATGTCAGGGTTCATGCCGAGGCACATCGAGCATCCGGATTCACGCCATTCGAATCCGGCATCTTTGAAGATTTCGGAAATCCCCTCTTCTTCGGCGGCCCACTTGGTGAGGGTAGATCCGGGCATGACTTGAGCGCGGACGCCTTCGGCTACGCGTTTGCCCCTGATGATGTCGGCGGCGGCGCGCAGATCTTCGAGCCGCGCGTTGGTGCATGAGCCGATGAAGACGCGGTCGAGTCGGATGTCCTGCATCGCGGTGCCGGGAGAGAGTGCCATGTAATCGAGTGCCCGGTATGCGGACTCCTGATCAGCGGGGTCATCGAAATCGTCGGGGTCAGGTACTGCGCTGGAGACCTTGGCGACTTGACCGGGGTTGGTGCCCCAACTGATGTACGGTTCGAGTTTCTCGCAATCGATCTCGACTAGCGTGTCGAACTCGGCTCCGTCGTCAGTCGTTGTCTCGCTCCACGCCTCGCAGGCGGAGTCGAATTCGGCGCCTTGCGGGACGAACTTCCGGCCGCGCATCCATTTGAATGTGGTTTCGTCGGGTGCGATGAGGCCGGCCCTGGCACCGCCTTCGATCGTCATATTGCAGATCGTCATCCGACCTTCCATATTGAGTGATCGGACAGATTCGCCGGTGTACTCGATGACGTGTCCGGTACCACCCGCGGTGCCCATTTGACCAATGGTTGCGAGAATCATGTCTTTCGCCGAAACACCGACTGGGAGATCGCCGTTGAATCGGACCTCCATGGTTTTGGGCTTGCGTTGGCGGAGAGTCTGAGTGGCGAGCACGTGCTCGACTTCGGATGTTCCGATGCCGAACGCGAGGGAACCGAAAGCGCCGTGAGTCGACGTGTGGGAGTCTCCACAGACGATGGTCATGCCGGGTTGTGTGTATCCCTGTTCCGGACCGATGACGTGAACGATGCCTTGAGCGCTCGAGTCGACGTCGTAGAGCGTTACTCCGAAATCGGCGCAGTTCTTTCGAAGCGCCTCGACCTGCTGGCGGGCGATCGGGTCACGGATCTCGTCGGCGCGCGTTTCATCGGTCGGTACGTTGTGGTCAACCGTCGAGATGGTTAGATCGGGGCGGCGCACGGAACGTCCGGTCAAGCGGAGCCCTTCGAACGCCTGCGGTGAGGTCACTTCGTGGACCAAGTGCAAGTCGATGTAGAGAATCGCGGGTTCGCCTTCCGGTTCCGCGACCAGATGCGAATCCCAGATCTTTTCGAACATCGTTTTCGGCATATTCAAAACCTTTGCGTCATTTGGTTTCGCTGGGCTCACGGCCCGGCAGTGCCGGGCGTCAACCAACGTTTGCTATGACCTTCCACTCAATTGCGTTTTCTGGCGGGGAACCGAACTGGTTTTCGCCTTCGTCTCCTTTGAACAGAACGGGTGTGATCAGCGCCAACACCCAAATCAAGCGTCCGGTGACTTCGACCCACGGCGGTGCTCCATCCCAGAACACTGGCACGAGCCATCCTGCTGAGAAGATGACGATCGGTATCAGAGTCCAGTTGTCGGTTCTACCGATATCGTGGGTACGGCCGGCGAACGCTCGACCGACTAAGAATAACAACAATGCGGTGAGAACAAGATCGACCCAAGGGCCGGTCAATCCCAGTCGGTCGAATACAAATTCGGCCAACAGGGCAACCGCAAAGACGAGCAGTATCTCGACGACATAGGTCTTGCGATTGGTTCGCCTATATCGTGTCTCCCTCTCGCTGGTAGCAGATCTTCTTCCCAGAAGAATCATGCGGGGTTTCGGTCCTCAGTGCTAGTGAAGCGGAGCGTGCGATTGGCCATCAGACGGTCGCCGTTATCGGTTCGCCTTCGAGTTCGCCGATCATTAGGGCGCGGTTGATTGCGTTTACGTATGCCTTCGCCGACGCGACGACGATGTCGGTGTCGGATCCGCGGCCCGAATACGTCGAACCTTCGTGGTCGATGCGGATCGTGACTTCGCCGAGGGCGTCGATCCCCTCAGTGACTGAGCTAACCGAAAACTCGGTCAATTCGACATCCATGTCGATGATGGAGTCAATCGCCTTGCATACGGCGTCGACGGGGCCGGTCCCCTCGGCGGAGGCGGTGCGATCATCGTCGTCGGGTGTCGTCATCGAGACATCGGCTGTGGGCATTTCATCGTTGCCGCACACTACGTGGACTTTGCCGAGTTTGTATCTGCGATTGGTGTCGGCGTAACGGTGCTGCTCTCGCATCAACGCTTCTAGGTCAGCGTCGGTTACTTCACGTTTGTTGTCTGCCAAGTCCTTGAACGCGACGAAAACATCGCTGAGCTCGTCGTCGGTCAGTTGATATCCAAGGTCATTCAATCGGGCTCGCAACCCTGCCCTACCAGACAGTTTCCCCAGCACGAGGGTCTCGCCGCGCCATCCAACGTCCTCGGGGCGCATGATTTCGAACGTGGTGCGTTCTTTGAGGTAACCGTCTTGGTGGATACCGGACGAATGCCTGAATGCGTTTTGACCGACGATCGCCTTGTTGTACTGGACTGGAAATCCGAAGATGCTGCTGATCATCCGGCTTGTCGGGTTGATCTCGCGAATGTTGACGCCGGTGTATACACGGTAGTGATCGGGCCGTGTCACCAATGCCATCATCACTTCTTCAATCGCGGCATTGCCAGCGCGTTCCCCGAGGCCGTTGATGCAACCTTCGACTTGGCGGGCACCGTTTTCGATCGCCGCCAGCGAGTTGGCGACTGACATGCCCAAATCGTTGTGGCAGTGGACACTGACCACGGCTTTGTCGATGTTTGAGACGTTTTCGAACACGCCTTTGATCAATGCTCCAAACTCCAATGGGTTGGAGTAGCCGACGGTGTCAGGGACGTTGACGGTGGTGGCGCCGGCGTTGATGGCCGCTTCCAGCATCGCGTAGAGGTACTCTGGCTGGGTGCGCGTAGCATCCATCGGCGAGAACTCGACATCGTCGACGTACCCTTTCGCTTTCTCAACTGCTTCGACGGCCATGTTCATGATCGTCTCGCGGTCACGGCGCATCTGATGCATGAGATGCACGTCGGAGGAGGAAATGAACGTATGAATGCGTGGATCGACCGCTCCTTCGAGCGCGCGAGCCGCGGCCTCGATGTCTACGTCCACCGCTCGCGCCAGCGAGCAGATTACTGGGCCTTCGACTTCGTTGGCGATGCGGTTGACCGCTTCGAAATCGCCGGGTGAACTGCCAGCGAATCCTGCTTCGATCACGTCGACGTTAAGCCTCGCAAGCTGGTGGGCGATACGGACTTTTTCGCCGACTGTCAATCCTGCGCCAGCAGATTGCTCTCCGTCGCGCAGGGTCGTGTCGAATATGATTACTTGGTCTGGTTTGTTGTTTGTGTGTGTTGTCATGGTGTCGCTCCTATGTCCCGACTAATTTAGGGACATGTGCAACGGTTGCGATAGTGTTGTTCTGTCGCGATTAGGTGGTCGACTCGAGCCATGGCATCATGGCGCGTAGTTCCTTGCCAACCGCTTCGACCGGGTGTTCGAGATTTTCTTTTCTCATCTGGTTGAAGCGGTACAAACCCTCGTCGTTTTCGGCGATCCATTCGCGCGCAAAACGTCCGGATTGGATGTCTTCGAGGACCCGTTGCATGTTTTCTTTCACCGAATCGTCGATGATCTCGGGGCCGCGGCTGTAGTCGCCGTACTCGGCGGTATCGCTTACTGAGTAGCGCATGCCCTCGAGTCCGCCTTGGTAGATCAGGTCGACGATCAGTTTGAGTTCGTGGAGCACCTCGAAATAGGCCGATTCGGGTTGGTATCCAGCTTCGGTGAGGACCTCGTATCCGATCTTGATGAGTTGGGTCACTCCGCCGCAAAGGACTGCCTGTTCGCCGAAGAGGTCGGTTTCCGTCTCTTCCTTGAACGTGGTCTCTAGTATGCCGGCGCGTCCGCCTCCGACACCTTTGCCGTAGGCGAGGGCGTTTTCTTTAGCGTTGCCGGATGCGTCTTGGTCGATCGCGATCAGGCACGGAACCCCTAAGCCGCGTTCGAACACGGCGCGGACTCGGTGACCGGGTGCCTTTGGTGCGATCATCACGACGTCAACGTTTTCCGGCGGCTTGATCTGTTCGTAGAAGATCGTGAAGCCGTGCGCGAACAGGAGTGTCTTGCCGGCTTTGAGGTGCGGTTCGACGTCGTCGCGGTAAACGCCGCCTTGGATCGTGTCTGGTAGGCAGAACGAGATGAGGTCGGCGCGTTTAGCGGCTTCGGCGTTGTTTAGCACCTCTAGGCCATCCGCCTCGGCTTTTTCACGGCTGCTGCTTCCTTCGTAGAGTCCGACGACGACGTTGAAGCCGCTGTCCTTAAGATTCAACGCGTGGGCGTGGCCCTGTGAACCGTAGCCAATGACGGCGATGGTTTTGTCGCGCAGCGGCGAGTCGTCGATGTCAGCATCGTAGTAGAGCTTCGGCATTTGGTTGGTAGACCTTCCTAGGTGTTGGGTTGTGGGGATTGACCGTTGGGGGACCCTTAAACGCTTCCGGAAACTCCGGGAGTGACGTGGTATTCGTGGGGCACACCGTTGGCCCATTTTCGGCTGGCTTGGAATTGACCATCCTCTTCGCCTTCGAAGAGAGTGCCGCGGAGGACCGCAACGCGGCCCGTCCGCATCACCTCCTTGATGCCGAATCGGTCCAACAATGTGATTAAAGAGTCGATCTTCTCGCGTCCACCGGTTAACTCCAGCGTTACGCTGTCGATGCCGATGTCGATGATGTTTGCGCGGAAGACTCGGCTTAGTTCTAGAACCTCGACTCGCGTGTCGGTGGTCGTCGCAACCTTTACTAGCGCGAGTTCACGCCAGATGTGGTTTTTGTTGGTGATGTCGCGCGCGTCGATCACATTGACTAGACGCTCCAACTGTGCGGCGCATTGATCAACTACTGATGCTGGGCCTTCAAGGACGAATGTCAGACGCGACAAACCAGGTTGTTCGGAACGGCCTACCGCGAGGCTGGCGATGTTGAGTCCGCGTCGGCGGCAAAGTCCAGCGATTCTCGCTAGGACGCCGGGGCGGTCTTCTACCAGTGCGGTAACTGTCCGTGCTTCGAACTTGGATTGCGTGGTCATCTTAAACTCTCGTATCCTCCATCAAGTCCTTGATGCTTCCACCAGCGGGGATCATCGGGTAGACATGTTCAACTTTCTCGATGACGAAGTCGACTATGACCGGACCAGGATGGGCGTTGGCTTCTTCGATTGCCGATTCGACGTCGTCGATTTCTTCGACCCTCATGCCCTTCATGCCGAACGCATCCGCCAACTTCACAAAGTCGGGGTTGGCGGTGTATGACTCGGCCTGGTAATCGCCCATGTAGAAGAGCTCTTGCCATTGCGTGATCATGCCGAGATGGTTGTTGTTCAGGATGGCGTATTTCACTGGCAGTCGGTTCTCGACTGCGGTTGCCAATTCCATCATGGTCATCTGGAAGCCACCGTCACCGCAGATGGACCAGACGAGTGCGTCGGGCGAAGCGAATTGGGCACCAATTGCCGATGGGACTTCGTAGCCCATCGTGCCGAGACCACCGGAGCACAGCCACGAGTTTGGCTGCGTGAACTTGTAGTGTTGTGCTGCCCACATTTGGTGCTGACCTACGCCGGTGCAGATCAAGGCGTTGCCGTTTGTGACGTTCGACAATCCCCGCACGACGTGCTGACCGGAAAGGTTGCCCGTCTCTGGAATGTGCAGCGACGGATGATCGGCTTTCAGTTGCTCGATGTGGTGCGTCCATTCAGGTCGCGATTTGCGTTCCGTTTTCGGGATCATCTGCGACAAGACGTGCTTGAGGTTGCCAATCACGTGTGAGTCGACGACAACCGATTTGTTGATCTCGGCCGGGTCGATGTCGATGTGGATTTTCTTAGACCTCGTTGCAAATTCCCTTACGTCGCCGACGATGCGGTCATCGAAACGGCTACCCGCGGCGATGATGAGGTCGGAATCGTCGAGGGCGAGGCTGGCGTATGCCTCTCCGTGCATACCGGGGAATCCGACGTGCAACGGGTGGTCTTCTGGAAAGCCGGAAATGCCCAAAAGCGTGGTGACAACTGGGATTTGGGCTTTTTCGGCCAGTTCTTGTAACTCATCGAACGCGCGGGATATGATCACGCCGTGTCCGGCGAGGAACACCGGGCGTTCAGCTTCGTTGATGAGTTCGACCGCGGCATCCACTTGTTCGTCGGGTGCCGTCGTAGGAATTCGGTAACCGGGGAGATTGATCTCTCGATCTCTCTCGTAGTCGTAGGTGCCCTCTTCCTGCATGACGTCTTTGGGGATGTCGATCAATACAGGTCCAGGTCGTCCGGTACGGGCGATGTGAAAGGCCTCGTGGATCGTGGGTCCGATGTCTTCGACGCGCGTGATCAGATAGTTGTGTTTTGTGACGGGAAGCGTCGCGCCAGTGATGTCTGTTTCCTGAAACGCGTCGGTCCCGATTGCGGCGCGCCCGACCTGACCGGTGATCGCAACGACGGGGACGGAGTCCATCATCGCAGTGGCGAGGCCGGTGATCAGGTTTGTGGCACCGGGTCCTGAAGTGGCGATCGCAACGCCGACTTTCCCGGAAGCGCGTGCGTAACCGTCAGCGGCGTGCGCCGCGCCTTGCTCGTGCCTGACGAGCACATGGCGCAGTTGCGGATATCTACTCAGAACGCCGTAAAGCGGCAGGATCGCTCCGCCCGGCAACCCGAATACGATATCGACGTCCTCGTTGAGCATCGCCTCGCAAACTATGTCGCCGCCTGTCAGTGTCTTTCCCATATCGAGTATTACGTCTTTCGGCACCTATGTTTTCGTTTTCACGGATTTCGCACAAATAAAAATCCTCGTCCTAAATTTCGAAAGGACGAGGATCTGCCCGCGGTACCACCTTGATTGGTTGAGTTTCAGACGCTTAGCGTGATTCTCAACCCGCTTGATTTACGGCATTTAACGAAGCCGACCCGCGTAACCCTATGAATCCCGCTATCCAGTTCAGGGTAGTTGGGAGGTTCAGGTCACGAGCTCCCGGGCGAGTTCCCACGGACGATGCGCATCTTTTTCAGCTGCCAGATGCTCTCTATTGCTATCGGGACCGAGGTACTATTCCCGTTCGTAGCATTAGCATTTGCTAGTGTGCATATCAATTATGCCACACGCGACGGAATCCGCAAAACACTCCAACGAGCAACTCACAAAGATATGCAGATCCGGATTATCACTCGCAAAAACGTACCTGATTTGCTCGAAATCCTCCGAACCGCCGGTCCGCACGGACATCGAGAGTGGCCCACTTCAGATGCAGTCTCGCTGCTTGCCACACTGGATAACCCTCGGCTGGACCCCGACTTGGGTAGATGGTCGATGGCGTTTCGCGATGGTGCCGTGGTCGGGTACTCGCTGGTGGAACCAGAGCTCAACATCGGCCGTGTGCTGGTGGGATTGGCGAGTATTGACCAAAGCCCGGATGTCTTGAAGGAGTTGCTGTCTGGCGGTATTCAGCGTGCCACAGAATTGGCCGATCTAGACCGTTTCGAAATCCATGTCGCCGTCCGAGAAAATGAGCCCCCGATCATCAGCGACATTCTGAAATCAACTGGTTTCGAGCTGGTTCGCACCGCTTTGAAGATGCGCGTAGACGTTGGGATGCTCGCGCTGCGACATTCGACTGTTCCCCCCGGTTCGACATTGCGAGAGGCGGAGATGTTGGATGGCGCGGAAGCCACGGCTGTGACGAACCTTCACAACGCGTGTTTCGTTGACAGCTGGGGTTTTTCACCCAACACGGTCGACGAGATTATCGGTCGTGCTGAGATCGACGCCGAGAGAAATGGCTTCGCTCCAATCCTCGTCATAGAAAACCGAAAGACTGGAGCGCTCGATGCGTATATCTGGATCACGCTGAAGGACGGCGACGGACGCATTGAGATGATTGGAGTCTCGCCCGATTTGCGCGGTGCTGGTCTGGGTTGGACCATTTTCAACGCCGGCGTCGAACAGTTGATAGCGAACGGGGCAACCGAACTGAGTTTGGATGTCGATTCCCAAAACCCACCCGCTCGGCGTATCTACGAATCCGTCGGTTATCGGACTTACACGCAAGTGCAATATCTCGGACTCGAAATCTTCAAAGATTAGGCCCTCGTCCCCAATGCCCGGTCGAGATTGAACGCGGCTGAAATGAGCGCTAGGTGAGTGAACGCTTGCGGGAAGTTGCCGAGGTGCTCGCCTTTGGGACCGATCTCTTCGGAATAGAGACCCAAGTGGTTCGCGTAACCGAGCATGTGCTCAAACATCATGCGAGCCTCTTCCAACCGTGCCGGTTCTGATCGTCCTGCGCGGGTCAAAGCTTCAACCAACCAAAAGGTGCACATGTTGAATGTGCCTTCCTCGCCCTCTAAGCCGTCAGCCGTCTCGTTGAGGTTGTAGCGATAAACCAGGTTGGAGTAGACGAGACCACCGTTCGCTGGTGATCTTTGGATCGCGTCGAGCGTCTTCAGCATTCTGGGGTCCGAGGGGGACATGAAAAAGACCATCGGCATGATTAAATTTGATGCGTCGAGCGCGTCTCGTCCGTACGCTTGAGTGAACGCCTGTGCATTCTCGCTCCAGCCGTTTTCGATTATCTGCTCGTAGATCGCGTCTCGTTCCTTCACCCATCTGTCGGTGTCGCTTGGGAATGAGCGTTTGGCGGCGAGGCGAATCGCCCGGTCGATCGCAACCCAGCACATCAGTTTTGAATAGACGAAGTGGGCGCGTCCGCCACGAACCTCCCATATACCTTCGTCTGCCCTGTGCCAGTTGTCGCAGACCCAGTTGATCATCTTTCGGAGATGGGACCAGAAATCGTACGATATCGGGGTTTGGTACTTGTTGGACAAGTAGACTGCGTCCATCAGTTCGCCGTAGATGTCCAGCTGCAATTGATCGGCTGCGCCGTTCCCTACACGTACAGGTTGTGAATTCATGTAGCCGGACAAGTGGTCGAGTGTGTGCTCTTCAAGATCGTGGCTACCGTCGATGCCGTACATGATCTTGAGCGTGCCGTCGTCTTCGCTTTCTGCGCACCGGTCTTGCAGCCAGTCCATGAAGCGGCCCGCTTCTTCAGTCAGACCGATCCGTAACAGACCGTAAACGCTGAAGGCAGCGTCTCGAATCCACGTGTAGCGGTAGTCCCAGTTACGGACTCCGCCGAGATGTTCGGGGAGGCTAGTTGTCGGAGCGGCCACGAACGCGCCTGTGGGTTCGTATGTCAGCAGCTTGAGGACGAGCGCCGATCGGTGGACCATTTCTCGCCAACGTCCCGTGTAGGTGCACTTGTTGATCCAATTGCGCCAATAGCTTACGGTTTCGTCAAATAGCAATTCGATTCGTTCAGCGTCGAATTTGTCCGCTTCCTCGACATGCTCGACGGCGTCGATCACGACGTATTCGGTGTGTCCTTCACGGATCTCGAAATCGACCTTTACGGCGTTGTCGACGATTTCGGGTTGAATCGTGCTCCAGTATTCGAGCGCGATGTCTGGTGATATGAAGCGGACGTTGTCGCCGACGTATACCGCGAAGTGACCGTCGCGACCGTAATTGAAACTTGGCGAGCAGTCGATGCTCATGTGCAAGTTGCCTCGGATACCAGTGATCCGACGAATAAGGACGTGGTCTGCATCGCCTGCGAATCGCGTTCGGACGGGCATGAAATCGACGATCTGGGCTACCCCTTCATCCGATGTGAAGTGCGTCACCAGGACGTTCGTCTCGGGGAGGTAGTATTGCGTCGATCTGACATCGTCAAAAGTCGGACGCAACGAGAAATGCCCGCCATTTTCTTCGTCCAAGATCGACCCGAATATCGACGGCGAATCGAATTGGGGCGCGCAGAACCAATCGATCGTGCCGTCTATGCCGACCAATGCGGCGGTGTAAAGATCACCGATGATCCCATGATCTTCGATACGCAGATACACGATGTCACTCCAAACCCGTTGAGGCTAAGTGTTGATTTGGACGAAAATTATCGCAGAGGAACGCCGATCAAGTGCGGCGAAGATACGCGTTCGTAAACTTCACAAAGGTTCGAGACCGTTGAATCCCAGCTGAGGGTTTCCGCGCGGGCTCGCGCAGTGTTTGACATGCGGCTTCGCAAGGAGTGGTCTTCAATCAACCCGGCGATCCTGTCTGCGTACTGTTCAGGGTCACGATCTTGGATAAGGTAACCTGTTTCGCCGTCGACGACAATCGACCGCAAGCCGTCTACATCAGCGGCCACCGCTGGTGTGCCGCACGCCGCAGCCTCCAAAACGGCGAGACCGAATGTTTCGTGAAACGACGGTGCGACGATGCAGGTTGCGGAGGAATAGACATCTACCAGTTCAGATTGAGGCAACACACCGGGCATCTTGACTCGATCTGACAAGCGCAGATCCGAGATCCGACCCAGTACGCGCCTAAACTCGTCCGCCGATCCGCCGCCAACGATCTGTAGCTCCGCGTCAACGCCGCGTTTGATCAGGCAACTGAACGCATCGATCAACAGATCGACGCCCTTCAGTGCATCTAGCCTTCCCACGTATAGCACTCGTTTGGGTTCCGGTTTCTCAGACATTGATGCGGTGTAATGAAAGAGATCGGTGTCCACACCGGGCGCGACCACTGCGAGCTTATCTGTTGCTACGCCCATCTCGGCGGCGAAAAAATCTGCTTCGCCTTCGGTCCAAACCACTATCTTGTCGGCATCGCCGGCCACACGATGTTCTTCGGTGAAACGGATTTCGGGCTCGTCCTCATCGGGCCAAACGCGTTTCTTGATCGCTGCGAGGGTATGAAAACTGGTTACGTGAGGGATTGACCATTGGCGCGAGAGTTCGCAACCGACGACGCCTGAGAGCCAGTAATGAGTTGCCAAAAGATCGAACTCTTGCTGGCGAGGCTCCGCATCTTCAATGACCGCCGTTGCGAATTCCAGCAATATCGTTGCTAGTTCGGATTTACGCATCCCAATATCGCCAACTGGCAAGTGGACCAGATCGTAGGACGTCGGTTTGTCGTAGATTGCGCCGGGATGAACGCGTGAGTAAACGATGACTTCGTGACCGCGCCTAGCCATTCGCTCGTAGACCTCGTCAACGTAGACGTTCATGCCACCGGCGTCGGTGCCGCCCGGTTGGATGCTCGGGGAACCGTGAACGCTGATCACCGCGATGCGCATTCGAGACCTTTGGCAATTATTGGGTTGCGCAACGTCATTGCGCGAGGAGATTTAGGTATTTTTGTCGAGGCGAACGGTGAAGATTCGACGATCGACGGCACCGAGATGGTACTTGTAGCGCTCGTCACCCCGCATGAAGTCGTAAATCTTGATGCCTTCGTCTATGGATGCGAGTATGTTGATGGCGTGGTTCAACAATCCCACGGCCAGCCAAGAGCGCTCGGGCACGTAGCCGCTGTTGTAAAGGTATTTCGTGCTTCCGACTTTGAACGCTAGTGATGTCGCCACGCTCTCGCCATTCAGGATCAAAAAGTAGAGCCGGGTGACATCCATCTCCGCCAACTTCACGGCGATTTCCCTGAAGAAGCTCTCGCGTTCTGCGGTCATGAACTCTAGTTTGTCGATCGAACTGCCGCGATGTAGATCGATGAAATCCCCTATCCGATCCGAGACATCATCGGGACTCTTCAGTTCGATCTGTTCAACCTCACCCGCGTTGTGCAGCCGTCGGAGTTTTCGGCGAAGCTCGTGCCGATGTTTCTTGGTCAACGACGAGAAGTATTCATCAACGCTTGAAGGCAGCATGATCCTAGGTGCAACGCCTTCATCCCAGACGTGCAACTCCCAACCGATTTCGCCAGCTATTTCTTTGACTGCGTGGAATGTGTGCGAATCTTCGGGCAGGGACTCGAGAACGAGAGCATTTACATCTGGGTCGTCGTACAACGATTGCAGCAGGTCCTTGATGTCGTCGGCCTGCAACTCATCGTCGTGTTTGAACCCGAGATAATCGACTAGGTCTGTGCCGCCGAGGAATGTGCAAACGCCTTCATCGTGACCCGAATCCAATTTCAAGGGTGCGATGAGGGAAGCGGAGCCGTTGGGTCGCACCAACGCCCGCAACATCAACTTGGAATCTGCACCAAAGTGCTCCCACCAAATCTGATTCCACTCGAGCGAGTCGAACGCCGAACTCGCAGGCATCGAATCGTATATCCGTCGCCATTCGGTGGCTAGGTCCTCGAACGATGGAGAGATGATCTTTGTTGGTGCCGAGTTTGTCATGGCAATGTTCAGTCGCCATCCTTGCCAAGCAACTCGGCGACTTGGTCAACGTCTGCCTCGACGTATTCGAGTTCGACTAGAGCGTGATTCTCAACGGTTGTAGGGTCTTTCAATCCGATTCCGGTCAGGATGCACACTACTGTTAGATCAGAAAGCTCCTCGCCGTATTCTGCGAGCTTCAATACTCCTGCGACTGAAGCAGCAGAAGCCGGTTCGCAGAAAATGCCCTCGTCGCGCGCCAAGCGAATGTAGGCTTCGATGATTTCGCCGTCCGTCACGGCGTCGATGTCGCCACCGGATTCGTCGCGTGCATTCACCGCGTGCTGCCAACTCGCTGGATTGCCGATCCGTATCGCGCTGGCGATCGTTTGGGGATCTTCGATAGGTTCTCCGTGAACGATGGGTGCTGCGTTTGCCGCTTGAAAACCCATCATGCGGGGCAACTTAGTCGTGCGTTCATCGATTCGGTATTCGTTGAACCCTCTCCAATACGCGGTGATGTTTCCAGCGTTTCCGACCGGAATACAAATCATGTCAGGCGAATCGCCAAGAGCATCCGATATCTCGAACGATGCGGTTTTTTGTCCTTCCAATCGGTAGGGGTTTAGGGAGTTTACCAACTCGATCCCGAGTTCGGTGGCCAGGTCGCGCACCATGGTTAATGCTTCGTCGAAGTTGCCGTCGACGGCCATTATGCGTGCTCCGTATGCCATCGCCTGTGCAAGTTTGCCCAACGCGATCTCGCCGGACGGCACGAAAACGAATGCCTGCAGGTTGTAGCGTGCGGCGTAGGCGGCGGCGGAAGCGCTCGTGTTGCCGGTCGACGCGCAGATCACGCGCTTGCGGCCTGCCTCGAGAGCCTTTGAGATGGCCATCACCATTCCACGGTCTTTGAAAGATCCGGTCGGATTGCAACCCTCGAGTTTGAAATAGAGATTTTCACAACCGATCGACGGACCGATGTTCTGGGATCTCACTAGAGGCGTGCTGCCCTCGCCCATCGTTATCAACGGGGTTTCGACACCGACGGGCAGAAACTCTTTGTAGCGTTCAATGACGCCGACTGTGCCGTTCAACGGGATCCTTTCAATCGCGGGTCGGCGTCTTCGGTGCGCGCTGGGCGTCCGTCAGACGACGTCGTAGTCTTCGACCCGGATCAGGTTCTCAAGGGTTTCAACAACATCCAATTGTCGCAGAAGAGTGGCGGCTTCTTGCATGTTAGCTTCGCGCGCCGGGTGGGTCATGATCACTAAGTCGGCCAAACCGCGTTCGTCGTCAGAGTCGAACTGTAGGACAGAGGCGATGCTAATCTGGGCCTCGCCAAACACAGTTGCGATTTTTGCCAACACTCCAAACCGATCGAGAACCGACAACCGAACGTAGTATCTGACGTGTAGGTCGTCCATTGCCACGACATCCGGTATGGATACCGGTCGTTCCGCAACATCTGTCCGCGTAGTAGCGGGACTTCCCGAGAGTAACCCTTGGGCGATCCGCAACACATCGCCCATGACTGCGCTCGCCGTCGGCCCGGCCCCGGCGCCTCTTCCCTGCAGCCATAGCGGACCTAGGAGGTCACCGTTCAACTCGACGGCGTTCAGGACTCCATTCACCTTTGCCATTGGTACTTCGACGGGAACCAACGCGGGATGTACCCGACATCGGACCCCATCGTCGCTCGTGCGTGCAATTGCGAGCAACTTGATCGTGAACCCTAGCGCGCCCGCGTAGCGAAGATCTTTAGCGCCGATTTGGCGGATTCCCTCCCGATAGATGGCATCGGGATGAACGGAAGCGCCGAACGCCAATCTCGCGAGTATTGAGAGCTTATACACCGCATCATGCGCATCTACGTCCGCGGTTGGGTCAGATTCCGCGTAGCCGAGATCTTGTGCTTCCGTCAGTGCGTCCTCAAATGAAGTGCCGGATTCCTCCATCGAGGAGAGTATGTAGTTGGTCGTGCCGTTGATTATTGCCCTGATGCTCTCGATACGATTCGCGCTGAGGCTGTCTTGAATAACTGCCAGAACAGGTATACCGCCGCCCACACTAGCCTCGAACGACAGCGTGACACCGTTGTCGGAAGCGAGCCCCAGCAACTCGTCGCCGTGTTTGGCCAATGCCTCTTTGTTGGCAGTGACCACGTGTTTACCAGCGTTGAGGGCCGCGGCCATGTAGGAACGTGCGGGTTCTTCTCCGCCCATCACTTCGACGACGACCTCGTTTCGTTCGTCGCTGAGAACGCGTTCCGGGTCCGCGGTCAATAGTTCTTGCGGCACACCCTCACGTTGCCGTGCAGCATCACGTACCAAGATACCGTTCAAAGACAAGGGAATCGCGGCAGGATCGTCGGGGTTAAGGATCACGCGTGCGACTTGGGAACCGACTACTCCTGCACCTAACAGCCCGATGCCGGTGATGTCCGATGCTTCGGCACCAGCCTCCCGATTCATCGTCATGAACTATCGTCCAAGCGCGGAGTCGAGGTCTTGTAACGACGCGAACTGAGATTCAGGTGTTGCGGTCGGGACGATCGCATTCAGCCTGACTTGACGGTTGATCCAATCGTAGACTTCGCTGTTGAGAGATACCGAGGTGTTGAAGTCTTGGCGATGCTCGTTGATGAAACGATCGACGGCCAAGTTTGCGAGGATATCGAAGTGATCATCGGAAATCTCGCGGGCCTCAGTGAAATCGGATACGATATGCGCCGTCCATTGCTGCGTGGCGTCGTCGTAACGGCCACCGCTTAGCCTCTTCAACGGCAGTATGCGTTCGCCTTTCGAGCCGTCTTCATTGGCTTTGTGTCCGAAAAGTATCGAGTCGAGCTCTGTTCTGACGCCTTGAGGCAACCACCCGATGTAACCGCCGGTTCGTTGAACGTTTGGGTCCTCGGAGTGTTCCAAAACTATCGCTCCGACGTCACGGCCTGAAGCCAAGTCCCTTTCGATGCGATTGATCGTGCCTTGACTGACATCGAGCAGGACGATTTGGTAAACCTCAGCGTGGGGTTGGATTCGAGACATGTTGCTCGCGACCTCGCTGCGTAATCGGTCTTTGAACATGCCTTTGCGGATGAAGTCTCGATAGACTTCCTCGTCCAACCCAACCCGGTTCAAGAACTGCTTCTTGGCCTCTTCGACGTTTGTCCGGTACTCTCGCAGAGAAGCGTCGCCCGACGTGTCGGCAACGAATCCCAGCAACGATTCAAGTTGTGAATCAACCTCGTGTTGCTCGACCGTGATACCGTACCTCGGCGCCAGAAGATAAGCCAACTCGTTAGATTGAAGAGTCTGCATGGCTTCAAATGCCGACGTTCCCAGCTCGAAAGGTACGCCCAAATCTTCGCTCAAGCGTTGGAAGAATCTGATGTAGTTGACGATGTCTCCGCGGGTGTAGATCCTGTCTTCAACTTGGACTGCTATCTCGGTGGGTGGCACGACGTACAAGCGATAGAAACCGTACGCAGGGATCGCCATCACGAGGATGACGAAAATGATCGCGCCTATCACGAACGGCCGATTACGAAGCGCAGCGCGTTCCCTTCGGCGCATCAACTCGAAGCGCGATACGCCGCGTCGATTTGTGATGCTTCGTTGACCGGCCAAATAACCGCCCAACGGTGCGTGGGAGAAAGTGCTTCGTTCTTGCTCGTTAGCCATCTTGTGCGGTATCCGCGGTCAGTTTCAATCGTCGCCTGGCTAGCACTCGCAATTCTAAGCGCCTAACAGTTTTCGGTGTTGGCGGATCGTTGAACGTTGCGCCAACTCGCACGATCAGTTTTCGCCGGCTGTCTGATCAGTCTGTTCTGCAGGGGCTTGGGCCGGCTGCTGGTTGTCGGCCGACTCAGATGTGCCGGCTTCGGTCTGAGGAACGACGTTCTGGGGAGTTTCGGTTCTCTTTTCCGACTCATCGGATTGTTCTGACGATTCGTCGGCAGTTCGCGCTGGCGCGTCGGTTTGTATCGTTCCGGTCACGTAAACATGGTTCGGAGCCATTGGGATCAACGCGAGATGTTGCGCGCGTTTGATCGCTCGTGCCAATCTGCGTTGGTTCTTGGCAGTCACGCCGACCCGTTGCCCGGAAACCAACTTGCCGCGCTCGCTGACGAAACGACGCATGAGTTGAACGTCTTTGTAGTCGATCTCCTCTGCCTTCAGGACATTCCTGCCGCGTCGCCTGCGCCCCATACCGCCGCCCGAACGGCGTGGGCCCGCCGACTGTCTTGTTCTCGAACCAGTTGTCATCATTGCTCCGTGCTATTAGTTCCGATCATGCTTTCTTGTAGCCAATTGTGGATTATGTCTGTCGTGTTGTTCTGTTTTCACCAAGGCAGTTCTTCAAGATCTTCGCCTTCGGTTGCCTGACCAAAGCCGCTGTCGGCACCATAATCTGGCTCTGGACTGCCAGACTGCGGTGATTGCTGCGAGTGAGCCCCGCTTTGCGCCTGCTGCGATTCTGGCGCGGGCGGATAAGCGCCATAGCCGCCCTCACCGCCTTCGTCGCGCCCAGTTAGGTTGATGACGCGAAACGCGCTGACATCCAAACTCGTACGAGTCAAGCCTGCCTGGGTCGTGAACTCACGCGTCGAAAGGCGCCCTTCAACGAAGACTCGCGAGCCTCTTCTTATGCTGTTGGCGACATTCTCGGCTTGTTGACCCCATTGGGAGACATTGAACCACTCCGTGTCTGATCGCCATTCACCATCGACTTGATAGTTTCGGTTGACCGCCATGCTGAAGCCGGCGACGGCTCTACCGCTCGCCGTGTAACGTAACTCCGCGTCGCGACCCGCGTTGCCGATCAGCAGTATCAGATTAAGACTCATCAGAATTCACCAAGGTAGGTTTTCGAGATCATGTGGGTCATCGTATTGTGACGACTCCTGCACAGCTGTCGCTGCTGGGGCAGCTTCGGAAGTTGCGTGACCGTTTGAACTGCGGCCGTTTGTGTACGGAACAGGTCTTTTCTCTTCATCTCGTCGTTGGGGATAGCCAGTGTTTTGCTCTTCGGAGGACGTATCTCTGGGAGTTAGCACGATCACGCGATTGGCGGTTACTTCCAAACTCGTCCTAGGCTCGCCGTTGCCAGCGGTGTACTCACGGGTTGAGAGACGCCCATCGACGAAGACTCGATTGCCCCTCTTTACGCGTTCCGCGACGAATTCGGCCCGCTGGTCCCAAGCGGCAACGTTGAACCATTCAGTTTCCTCGCGCAACTCATCCCGCGATTGATATCGCCGATTGACTGCGATGCTGAAATTCGCTACGGCTGTGCCGTTCTGAGTGTAACGTAATTCGGCGTCTCGTCCTGCATTGCCGATAAGAAGTATCTGATTAAGTGACATTAGGAATTTTCACCTTCCATGTTTTTACCTCGTGTGCTGTCAAGTCCGCGACAGCACTTCGACACGAGGTTATGGCAAGGTGTTCACTTCCTCACAATTAAATGGCGAATGATCTCTCGATCGGCGTTGCATGCCTGTTCAAGCTCTGGTGTTCGTGACGCGTCCAGCTTGATTTGCGCTTCGACGTAGAAGCCTTCGGTGTTTTTCTCAATCGGGTAAGCCAAGTTACGTTTGCCCCACGGATTGACCTCGTTCACCTCTCCACCCAGGGAATCGATTAGCGCACGAACTCGGTCAACGGATTCGTCGCCTTCCTTCGCGCCGGCCCCTCCGCCTAAAATCCACACGATTTCGTAGTCTCTCAATTGCAACCTGCTCGGTGATATGTGAACGCGTGATTATCCGCACGAAATGTGCAGATTCGATGCCTTCCGATTATACATTCGGCGAGGTTACTGCCGATAGGAACGCGTCGTCTGCGGCATCATCACAAGCCTATGAATCGACGCCAGGGACCGGGAACGAAGACGCGAATTCCTTGACCTTTTCGGCGAGAGTCCGTTGCTGCGCTGATCCGTCCTCGACGTGCAGGGATTCGACTATCAACTCGGCGACTGTCTCCATATCTTGCGGTGACATGCCGCGCGACGTGATCGCCGGGACACCGACTCTGACACCGCTGGTGACTCGCGGCGGATTGGGATCGAACGGAACCATGTTCTTGTTAGCCACGATCCCTACGCTTCGCATCTTCGTCTCGGCTTCCGCGCCCGTGACGCCGACGCCACGCATATCTACCAGCATCAGATGGTTGTCGGTTCCGCCGGAGACGATTCGCATCCCGGATGCTGATAAGGCTTCCGCTAGTGCTGCGGCGTTGCTCACGATGTTGCGCGCGTACTGCTTGAAGTCATCAGACAGAGCCTCTTTGTATGCCACGGCTTTCGCTGCGATGGTGTGACCCATGGGGCCGCCCTGCATCCGAGGAAAGACCGCCGAATCGTACTTCCGCGCCCATTCCTTTGTGGTTAGCGCCATCGCACCTCGGGGGCCGCGCAGAGTCTTGTGGGTAGTGCTGGTTACGATCGCGGCGTGAGGTACGGGTGATGGGTGCGTTCCTGCGGCTATCAGACCTGCTATGTGCGCCATGTCGGCTAGATGTATCGCGCCGATGCTGTCCGCGATCTTGCCAAAACGCTCGAAATCGATTGTGCGAGAGTACGCCGAATAGCCGGACACGATGATCTTAGGACGCAGCTCGTTCGCCATGCGTTCGACCGCGTCGTAGTCGATGATCTCGGCCGATTCATCGAGGCCGTAATGCACGAAGTCGTAGATGCGGCCAGAGAAGTTGACTGGCGAACCGTGTGTCAGGTGGCCTCCGTGGTCGAGCGACATTCCCATCACGCGATCGCCCGGTTCCAACGCCGCAAAGTAGGCTGCCATGTTCGCTTGCGATCCGCTGTGTGGTTGGACGTTTGCGTGCTCCGCTCCGGGGAACAACTCCTTGGCACGCTCGATCGCGAGTGTTTCCGCGGCGTCGACGTTTTCGGTGCCTGCGTAGTATCGACGTCCCGGGTAGCCTTCGGCGTATTTGTTGGTGAGGACGGACCCGGTCGCTTCCAAGACCGCACGGCTGGCATAGTTCTCTGAAGCGATCAGTACGATCTCTTCGCGTAGGCGACGCTCTTCGGCGGCGACGATCTTGGCTATGGCAGGATCTTTTGATTGGAGATTCAAGTGGCGTTTCCCGGCGCTGTCGCCCATAATGTCTGGATTCGAGTCTATTCGGCGCGTGGTTACGTGGACGTATCTGGGTATCATGAAATCGATGCGCGCCGAGAGGCGTTGCCAAAGAAGATGAATCTTTGTTGGAAGGCCATCGGTGGCGAAATTGGAGCAGTTCGACGAGATACCAGAACGCGCGATGGTGGTGTGTGCTCATCCGGACGACGCGGAGATCGGCGCAGGAGGAACCACCGCGCGATGGGCTGAGGCAGGATGCGAGATCTCATACGTCGTCTGCACCACCGGCAGCAGTGGCAGCAACGATGAGGACATGACGTCTGACCGGATCGTCGAGATCAGGCGCAAGGAGCAGGAGGAAGCGGCGGCGGTTATCGGGGTCAAGAATCTGGTGATGCTCCCCTATCCAGACGGTCATTTGGAGGCGAATAGGGAGTTTTTGGGTGAGGTAGTGAAGGCGATCCGCGCTCATCGGCCGGAGGTTGTATTCACGCACGATCCGTTTCGCTTCAATGGCTTCAATCATCGCGACCATCGCAACACTGGAATCACAGTGCAAGATGCCGTGTATCCGTATGCTCGCGACCATCTGCACTTCCCGGAACAGGTCCGCCTGGGTCTCGAGCCTTACAAGGTGAGGGATGTGTTTTTCTGGCATTCGGATGAACCGAATGTAGTGGTAGATATCACGACGTCGATCGATCGGCGCATCGATGCCTTGAGCAAACACTCGAGTCAAGTACCGGGGCTGTCAAGTCGATCGGGTTCGGATCGCGGGATTCGGGATCGCGCTCGAAGCGCGGCTGAAGGGATGCCGTTCGAATACGGCGAGGTGTTTCGTCGGATAACGATGCGTCGCTGATCGCGCTACGCTACGCCCAGTCCCCTGAGGAAGCGGAGGACGAGTTCGGGGATGGGTTTCATCAGTTCGAATAGGAACCACGAAACGAGCGCGGCTGCGATTCCTATAGCCGCGCCGCCGATTACATCTGTTGGGTAGAAGGTGCCGACGTAGACGCGGAGGATGGAGTAGATCGTGGCGAGGGCGATGAGCCACCATCCGAGGCGACGGTTTGCGAACATCAGCGCCATGGCGACTGCGAATACGACCGCCATGGGGTTTGCTGGGAATGATGGGTCGGTTGATCGATAGAAGAGGAGGGTCATTGAGTCGCCCAACTCGTCGAAGGGTCTCTGGCGGTCGTAGGCGGAGTCGATGATGTCTACTACGAGGTTGGCGAAGCCGATTGCGACTGCTCCTATGAGCGTCGCTCGTTGGTAGTGCCGACGTTCCGCGATGTCGCGACCGACAAACCAGATTGCGAACATTACGACTGAGAAAACTAGTGGGAAAAGGTAATCGGATGCGAGCACCTTCGCGACGTGGTCGAACATGATCGACTTGCCGACGAAGGAGTTGATCAGAATTACGAGTTCTCTGTCGAACGCGTTAATCTCGCCACCCCTTTCCGATGATTGAGGGGATGCTCCAGCGGTGCGCGGAACGTATCTCGTTGCGGACATCTACGAGGCCGTTTTTGCGTAGGTTGCGAAGGGACGTTATCAGGGTCGAAAACGCGTCCGTATTGGCGAGGGCATCTAGGCCGTCGCCCGGGTTTCCCCCGTTCACGGGGGAAATGTCCGAAGGACAAAGGGGGCGCGATGTGGCTTCGCTGCCCCCATCCCCTCTGGATGGACGTTCCGTCCCGCAAGCGGCCGGCTTTCGCCGGAATGACGGTGAATTTGCGATCGTTTCGGAAGCGCGGTACGATGTGGATCGTGACCGTCGGATATTAATCGCGCCAATAACGGCGGCGAAGAGGGTTGCTAGGACGGCTGAAGCGACGAAGTAGATGGCGTATGCGGTTCCGGCCATTCCGCCGTGGATGTCGTTGAGGTTGCGGGCGCCTGATATTTCGGAGAGTACGGCGGTGCCCCATTCGCGGTTTTCGGAGGTGCCGTCGATCACTGAACCGGCTGCCCAGGGGCCTTCGATCCATATCGGCGAGAGGATGTAGTAGGCGATTCCGACGACGATTATGAGTATGCCTAGATAGCGCGTCAGGTTGCGGTTTGGGAGGAGCCATAGGCCGCGGATGCCGCTAATGGTTACGGCGATTTGGAGTGTGCCGAGGCTGACGAGGAACGCGAGGATGAGATAGTCGCGCACCATCATATTAGCGGCGGATGCGATTTGGTCGCTCAATCGGGACCCTCTCCCCGCTCTTCTGGATTCCGTCTTTCGCCGGAATGACAGAACTTAGAGCGTTTTATCCGCCGCCGGGGGTTACGCCGGTGCACCAGTCCATGTAATCGGGATTGTTCCCGGTGACACATTCGAAGTAGATGTCTTGCAACTGTTGCGTCAAGGGTCCCATCTCGCCGTTTCCGATGTCGCGGTTGTCGATCCTGCCGACGGGTGTGAGGTGCGCCGCCGTGCCGGTCAGGAATACCTCGTCTGCTAGATAGAGTTCGCTACGGTTTATACGACGCTGGATGACGTCGATGCCAAGTTCGTTTTTCGCTAGTGTGATCACGGAGTCGCGGGTGATGCCGAGGAGCGCGTTTGCGGTTTCGAAGGGGGTGTGGATCTGGCCGTCTCGGATGAGGAAGAGGTTTTCGCCGCTGCCCTCGGAGACGGAGCCGTCGTGGTTTAGGAGGATGGCTTCGTCGAATCCTGCCATGACGGCTTCGGTTTTGGCGAGGATGGAGGTTGTGTAGAGGCCGGTGATCTTGACGCCGGTGGGCATCATGGAGTCGTCGGGGCGTCGCCATGAAGAGGTTTGACACTTGATTGCGCCTTCGGCTTCGATGTATGCGCCGAAGGGGAGGATCATGAGTGTGAAATCGCTGGCGAGGGTGTGGAGCTTGAGGTTTGCGACGGCCTCTTCGGATTTGTAGGCGAGGGGCCGAATGTAGACGTCTTCTGCGAAGCCGTTTCGTTCGAGGAGATCGACGGTGATTTGGCAGAGATCGTCGACGGAGTAAGGGATCTCCATCTGGAGAATGCTGCAGCCGCGGATTAGGCGTTCGTAGTGCTCCCGGAGCCGGAAGATGTAAACCTTGCCGTGTTCCTCGTTCCAGTTGCCGCGTACGCCTTCGAAAGCGGCGGTTCCGTAGTGGAGAGCGTGTGTGTCGACTCGTACCGTGGCCTCTTCCAGGGGGACCTGTCGTCCTTCGAAGAAAGCCCAAGTTGTCGACGCCATTTCGATGTCTCCTGCGGATGTGGGATAGGGGGTGTGAGATTGCCCGTTGCAATTATATTAGGGCGCGTTGGATTGGCCCGGTAACTATTGGTCTCCGACAATTGGCGGTTCGAGTCTTTGGATGTCTGGGATTTGGTCGAAGTCTTTGTCGTAGCTGATGATCTGGGTGATGCGTTGGTGTTGCATGTGGGCGATTGCGAGGGCGTCTTCGAAGTCGAGGGCGGGTGATGAGGCGTAGATGTTTAGGGCGTTGATGTAGATGTGTTTTTGTGGGAGCCTGAGCCCGCGTAGCGAGAGTATCGGGAACAACCGGGCGGCGATCTCGTGGCGATTGAGGTGGTACCCGGCGCGGCGCGAGCTCAGAACATATACGACCTCGGCGACGATGGCCTCGCAGGTGATCAGGATCTCCTCTCCCCTGCTGGCACGGTCCAATAGTTGATAACAGGCCTCCGCCTTCACTTCATCGTCCCGCGTGAGGTATCGGAGGATGACGTTGGTGTCCAAGAACCTCACGATTCGCGCAGTTCCCTTGCGGTCTGCTCAGCCTTCTCGTCTTTGGCATCACGGATTGTTTCGTCCAAGGTGCGTCCGTCAGAGACGGGTTTGACGGACCCGAACGCGGTCTCGAGAGTGAATTCGGCGGCGGTGATGGTCACGTGCCCGTCGTCTTGGATGGTGAAGGCGACTTTGTCGCGTGGATTGATGCCAAGGGTTCGGCGGACTTCGGCGGGGATGGTGACTTGGTTGCGTTGGGTGGTGGTAGTGGTGAATTGGCGCATGGGGTTGTGGATCGGCGATAGGCAATGTAATTTCAGTTTACCATTGGATATTTATGTTTACATTGGTATCGTTTGATATCAATGCGTCATTGAGCTAGGAGGTGTGAAATGCCTGTTTGGGTCGCGGGGGATTTTGTGCTGTGCCGAGGTGCTGTTGGATCGTCTGCCAAAGAGAATTGTTAGGTGGTGAGTGTCTGGTAGTCTGGGCGAGAATATTTGGTTGTTGGGCAGAGAATCTTGACTGATGGCGATCAATGAGACGCAGTTGAATGGGCGTGTCGCCACGCTTTTGGACCGCATGAATGTGCGGTGGGATGTGCACGCCGAGATGAAGGGTGCGTTCGTCAGCGGCCAGGGGCAGCCGGATATTTTGGTGCTGCCGAGGGGTGGACGGCCTGTGGTGATTGAGAATGAGTATCTTCCGGCTCGGACGTTGGAGGATGAGGCGATTGCGCGGTTGGGCGAGGAGTTGGATGAGGATGTTACTGGTGTGGATGGTGAGGTGAACGCGGTGGTGGCGTTGAAGTCTCCGAGTCCACTGCGTGGAATTCGGGGTTTCGACAAGTTGGACGAGGAGTTGCGGAGCAAGACGCAGTTCGAGTATTGCGTTTTCTATGGTTCGGGTTCTACCGAATACTCGCGTTTCCCGGAGAGCGGTTTTGTTTCGGGGAATATTCGGGACTTGGCGGGTTTTATCACTTATGCGTCGACACCAGAGGAGGTGGTGCAGCGAAGTGTGCAGATTCTGGAGCGCGCCATAGGATCAGCGGCGGCGATCATCCGGGAGTCGACGGACGCGCATCCGAATTTGAAACAAGACTTCGCGGATTTGTTGAAGCAGGAGTACAGCGAGCAGACGGAGCGGATGGCGGCGACGATCATGATCAACGCGTTGATGTTCCATATGAACTTAGTCGGAGATCCGAAGTTGAAGGACTTCGAGGAATTGCGCCCTGACGGGAGATTGCTCCAAGGTTTGGTTGTTCAGGAGTGGCGCGAGATTCTCAAGATCAACTACTGGTCGATTTTCAATATCGCTATTGAATTGCTGAAAATTATCCGACCGGTCGACTTAGCGTCAAGAGCGTTGGACAGGATGGCACTTGCGGCGGAACGGGTACATGTCTTGGGCGCTGCCGATTCGAGCGATTTGATCGGGACGGTGTTTCAGCGGCTGATTGCGGATCGGAAGTTTCTGGCGACGTTTTACACGCGTCCGGAGTCGGCGACGCTGTTGGCGCATCTGGCGATGCCAGATGATGGTGCATGGGACGATCCGGAGCGGGTGAAGGATTTCAAGATCGCGGACTACGCCTGCGGCACCGGGACGTTGATCCATGCGGCGTATCGTCGGTTGAATCAGTTACACCTGTTTTCCGGCGGCGACCCGGCGAAGCTGCACTCGCACATGATGGGCGAGTCGTTGACTGCGCTCGATGTGTTGCCGTCGGCGGTGCATCTGACCGCTTCGATGCTGTCGTCGTCGCACCCGATGGAACAGTATCAAGATACTCGCACGATAGTCACGCAGTATGGCAAGACGAATGGCGGCGGGGTGTCGATAGGGTCGCTGGATCTGCTGGCGAGCAACGGGGAGGTTAGGCCGCTGATTTCGTTGCACAGCGGGACGGCGGTGACGGGGACGGGATCGGCACAGGCGGCGGATGCGGTGGATATGCCGCAGTTCAGCCAGGACTTGGTGATCATGAATCCGCCGTTTACGCGTGCGGCGGCGGATTGGGAAGGCGACTCTAGAACGTCGGACTACATCAAGCAGTTCCGAGGACTTGACAACGACTTGGAAACGCAGCGCAAGATGTCAGCGTTGGAGAGGAAATACGGCGCTGGGACTTGCGCGCATGGGTACGCTGGTATCGCGACTTGGTTCGTTGCACTCGCTGATCGAATGGTGAAACCAAACGGAACGATCGCATTGGTTTTGCCGTTGACCGCTTTGCAAGGATCGAGTTGGCAAAAGGTACGGCAATTGATCGCGAAAAAGTACCGCGACGTGATCGTGATGACGATTGCCACCGCGAGATCAGAAGATCAATCGTTTTCAGCAGATACCGGGATGGCAGAGACTTTGATCGTCTGTCGGCAGTCGTCGAATGGAGGAGATGGGCGCGGGTTGTTTGTGTCCTTGGACCAACGTCCAAATAACGAGATGGAGTCGCTTGAGCTCGCCAAGGCGATCTCTACTCTCGCTGCTGATCCGAACGTCAGACAGTTCGAAAGCGGACCGATCGGTGGCGAATCGTTGGTCGGTGGCGACGCGCAACTCGGCGAAGTTATTGACGCACCATTGAGTGCGGACAATCCTTGGTCAGCGGCCGGGGTCTCGGACTTTTCTGTCATACAAACTGCTCATCAGTTGACGCAAGGTCATCTATGGTTGCCGCAGATAAGCAAGCAGAACAGATCATCAATTGCGATGTCGACGATTGGCGATGTCTGTCGAGTAGGCCTGCACGCGATGAATGTTGCCGGGCAGTCCCGGCAAGCCGCGTTCGAGCGCATCAGCACACGCCGCGGCGTCCCGACCTATCCGATGTTGTGGAACCACGACGCTAAAAAAGAAACGAAGTTGGTCGTGCAACCAGACAGTGAGGGTAGGATCAAACCCAACATGAACGCCCGCGCCGCTGAGATTTGGGCTACTAGAAGCCACGCCCATCATAATCATGATTTCAGGTTTAATTCTCAACCGCTAGGTGTGGCTTTCACTGAAGATCAGACGATTGGCGGTACTGCATGGCCAAATCTCCAGTTCGATAGTCGTGAACTTGAGATTGTGCATACTTTATGGGGCAACTCGACTCTGGGATTGTTGCTCTATTGGTGGCATTCGAGCCGTCAACAGGCTGGGCGTGGCAGGATGCCGGTAACTGCGATTCGGACGATGCCGACGTTGGATGTGACGTCGTTGTCGGATGCTCAGTTGCAGGTGGCGGAGTCGATCTTCGACGATATGCGGGATAGGGAGTTCCTGCCGGCGAATGAGGCGTATCGGGATGAGAGTCGGAAGGAGTTGGACCGTCGGGTTTTGGTCGATTTACTGGGATTGCCGGAGGACAAGGTGTTGGAGCCTTTGGATTTGTTGCGGTTGAAGTGGTGCTCGGAGCCTAGCGTGCATGGGGGTAAGGGGACGAAAGTCTGAACCGCTGATTACGCTGATTTATGTGATGGACAGGATTTGAGTATGGGACAGTTGCAGACTCTAGTACGGCGTGGCGGTGTTAGTTTGGCGGGTTTGTCGCATGTTACGGCTACGGTTCGGAATATGGCTGAGCCGGAGAGGTGTTGGACGGGTAGGTTTCGGATTGATCCGGGTGTGGTTGATTGTGTTGTTCCGCGGCGGGTTCTTGAGGGGATTGGGCTTGAGGCTCAGGGTACGCGGGTTTACGAGTTGGAGGATGGGAAGTTTGAGACGGTGGATGTTACTAGTGGGCGGATTGAGTTTATGGGTGAGGTTGTTGGGGTGAGGGTTTTGATGGGGGAGGATGGTTGTGAGGCGGTTTTGGGGCGGGTGGTTTTGGAGGGGGTGGGGTGCTTGAGTTTTGTTCCCTCTAGACGAGTAGACTAAGGAGACAAGCGGCGTGCTTCTGCCATTTCACACGTCAGAAAGTCAATTCGTCGCGAAGTAACGGACGTGTTCCAAGATCGGATATTGTTGGTTCCTCAAGACTATTGCAGCTACCACAAATGAGCCGAAGGTTTGAGATCCCTTGGGGCGCGGCATCTTGAGGACTTCATTGAGGTCTTCAAATGGTGTTATCTCAAAGCATGCAGCGCAACGATGCCTCTGTTTCTCGAACAATTCTTCCTTGTGTGTGGTGTAATTCGGCATCGTCTTAAAAAACGGCGTACGGGTGTACAATTTGGTGATTTTCGCGGATTTCGCTTTTTCGGTGTATCCGCATTCCGTCCGCACGGTTGCAGCCAGAACATCGTCATCCGCGTCCCACTTTCTTATCGCTGACAACGCGATAGTAAATGTAAACGTTTCGCGTGGTTCCAGCCGGCACGGCAACGGAGGATCCTCAACGAAGTCAATACCGTCGGGCGTGTAATGAACTTCTATACTCTTCCTCCCCTTGCCGCTGGTCAAAGACAGTTCCGAAAGGGTTACATTGAAGGAACTCATATTAGTGACTGTTACGATTCGGACTTCTTTATACCGTAAATATGTCCCGCAATCGCTTTCGAGGTTGACAACGCTGAATTCGTGGTTAACCTTTAGCCGCACTCGCGATGTCCAGAAGTCTTTGAACATGGTGTAAATCAGGCTTA
This sequence comes from Dehalococcoidia bacterium, assembly GCA_965203505.1. GTDB lineage: Bacteria > Chloroflexota > Dehalococcoidia > Lucifugimonadales > Lucifugimonadaceae > Bin127. Next base: position 1,082,588 of record OZ241880.1, on the reverse strand, counting down.
TCATTTGTGTCTCCTTTGTAGTTAATCTACTCAGCATCATCTTCCATTGCAAACGACAGGCGAGAATTTAGTGGGTCAGACCCAAGACGGCGGTCTGGTCAGCACAAAGCCGTCGGATCTGGTTACTCGGTCTGGGAGTTGGCTGCGTCTGAGTTTGTCTTGGCCGATGAAGAAGTGTGCGCTGGCGACTTGACCCAAGTTGAAGGAAGATCGTTGTGGAGGGAACGCGACGATTACTCGTTTATTGGGATAGCGGCTCAGCACTGTTCGCACGGGTTCGACGAGGTCGCTGTCCGCGGAGACGATCATAGCGGTGTCAAAGAGATCGTCTTGGGCGTCGTTGAGTAGAGCCACCGAAATGTTGACGTCGGTCATCTTCTCTTCGTAGGTGTGCCGGACGCTTCCGCAGTTGAAACACTTGAGTTCTTTTGGCAGAAAATATCCGTAGTGAATCAAGAGATCAGGGAGCGTAGCCAAAGCTTCCAGATAAGCTGTCTGCCTAGCCTCTTTACCGGGATCGTTGGTATCAGGGAACACTCTGGCAGTGAAGTATCGTACTAGTTGAAAACGGTGATGAGTCCTTAGCAAGTTTTCTGCGAAAGTTCGAAGGTTGAGCCAGTAGTATCGTCGCCATCCCTTTGCCCTAATTCCGTAGAATAGATTGAAGCCGTCGACGTATACTGCTACTCTTTTCTTGGGCAAAGTAACTCCTAAAGACATGCCAGTCCTCACAGGAGTTGCATGATACAGTGCTTTACAGTATCATTGTGGTTAACCCCCCCAGTGATCGTATCGCTGGGCCGACGTCCCCGCAAGGGGACGTCTTCTTTTTGTTGTGATGGTTCTCGTCGCTGCTGCTGTGGGCAGGTTTGAATCCTGCTGCCCTACGAGCATCCCCTGCGTCCGCTGCGCTCCGCGTCCCCTTCGCTTCGCGAAGGGGACGGGTGGGTTCCCGCCTGCGCCTCCCCTTGGCCACCCGGTCCCCCTCACCCTAACCCTCTCCCACGGAGGGGAGAGGGGATGCGAATTAGTGCTCGTTTACTGTGTGATCGGCGATGTGGTTGAAGTTGATGTCTTCGCCTAGGCCGGGGTTGGTGGGCATGTGGATTAGGCCGTCGGGGCCCATGGGGTCGATTATTGAGTTTAGGTATTCGGGTGGTGCGTCGTAGTCTACGAAGGGGTGTAGGAGGCCGCGTTCGTACCAGCGTCCGTTGAAGAAGCCTCCTAGTACGGCGAGGTTGCCGGGTCCGCCGCCGTGGATTTCGCAGTCCATGTTCATGGCTTCGGCGAGGTGGCAGATCTTCATGGAGGGGCCGATGCCTCCGACGTCGAGGACGCCGGTTCGGAGGATGTCGGCGGCGCCGTGGATGGCCCATTCGGCGCGGGAGTGGAACTTGCCTTCAACGAATTCGGGTCCGAGGATGGGGATGTCGAGGTTGTCGGCGAGCCAGACGTATGAGGACATGGAGTGTTCGTCCATCATCTCCTCGTACCAGTAGTAGTTGAGGTCTTGGATGCCTTTGCCGAGTTCTAAGGCTTCGGTTCGTGAGTACCAGTGGTTGGCGTCGAGCATGAGGGGGATGTCGGGTCCGACGGCTTCTCGGACGGCGGCGCAGGCTGCGATGTCCATCTTGACTGAGGGGGCGAAGGATACGGGGGGCATCCAGGTGTGGAGCTTGATGGCGGGGTAGCCGCGGTTGATCAGCCACTCGGCGAACTGTCCGTATTCGTCGGGCGTGGAGAGGCCGTTGGGGATTTCGTCGCCGCACATGGTGGAGCCGTATGCGGGGACTTTGTCGCGCATTCCGCCGAGGATCTTCCATACTGGCATGTCGATCTTGCGTCCGAACCAGTCCCAGAGTGCGAGTTCGGCGAGACCGAGGGAGCGGTCGTTGAATGCTCCGCCGGAGCCCCGCTGCCAGCGAGCCATGGCTTGCCAGAGGCGCTCGCGGTCGGTGGCATCTTGGCCCATGAGGACTTTGCGGATGAAGTTGTCCATCATGACGGGACGGAGGGCGTCGGGGGAGCCGAAGGTGTATCCGCTGGTGCCGTCTTCTGTGGTGATGGTTAGCAGCGCGGTGGTGGCGTCGTGGGGGTCGCCGGGGTGGGTGTGTCCGTCGGTGTCCTGGACGGTGTTGGAGGTGTATGTGAAGGTGGTGACTTTGATGTCCGTGATGATCATGTTGTGGGTTATGGCTCCATCGGGCAACCACACGGGTCGCCCCTACGATTTGGTTGGTGCTTTAGTGATGTTAGATGTTTTCGTGGATCGAGGTGAGATGCTTGTTGGCGAGACGTAGACTAAACAGAATGGTTGGTTAGAGACGATTGATAACTGGTGTTTACCTTGCGCCGTTACGCATCGCGTTGGTGTAAGATAAATGCACTTGCATCCGATGATCGTTGACTCGTGGCTATGGTTACTGAAGAGAAGACTGAACGATTCGTAAGAAGCGCCTCAGAAGAGGAGTGGGCTGAATTCTCGGAACTGGCTGATCGCATCGAACGAATCAATAGACGGATCGACCATGTTCGAAACCGGTTGGCACATGGTGTGAGGGTAACCGACGCTGAACGCGCGCAATCGCTCAATGACCGGATTGAACTCGACAGTTTGCTTGATCGTGCAGAGTATTTCATGGCGAAGTTTGGATAGCTAGGCGTTAATCGATTGTGGACTTTGGAAATTTGTTAAACGACACATTGCCGCTTGTTGTGGCAATCCTGACGATCCTAACGGCTGGAGGCGGTGTAGGACTGTGGCTCGGAGTTTTATCGTCTCGGCAAAAGCAGACTCAAACGAGTGTGGAGCGATTGGAAAAGGAATTCGACGAGTTTTACGCGGCGTTGGACACGAGAAGAAGCAATCGCGTCGATGCGTTAAAGGATTTCCGTCGGTCAGTTGAAAGACGGCAGCCGTAAATTGCGTTGCCACTGACCGACTTCCGTTCAAACGGCGACAAGGAAGCGATCGACTGCAAGAATCACCGATCAATCTCTTGTCGAGCCGCTTGTTTTAACTCGTAGAGCCGATTCAACGCCTCTATCGGAGTTAGGTTGTCGGTGTCAAGTTCTGAAATTGAGCGGAGGAAGTCGGTGTTGTTGTTCGGGGTGTTGAAGAGGTCTAGTTGTAAGTGATCTTGGGAAGCGTGGGACGGTGCCGCGTTGTTGGAGTGGTTTTCTAGTTCGGTTAGGAGTTCTCGGGCGCGTTCTACTACTGGTGCTGGCATTCCGGCTAGTTGGGCTACGTGGATGCCGTATGAGCGGTCGGCGCCGCCTTGGATTATGCGGTAGAGGAACTGGATGGAGTCGCCTTCTTCGGCTACGGCTACTCGGAGGTTGTTGGCGCGTGGGAGAGTTTGGCCGAGTTCGGTCATCTCGTGGTAGTGGGTGGCGAAGAGCGTTTTGCAGCCTAGCGCGGGGCTGTTGTGGATGAATTCGGCGACGGATCGGGCGATGGCTAGTCCGTCGTAGGTGGAGGTGCCGCGTCCGATCTCGTCGAGGATGGCAAGGGAGCGGGATGTTGCTTGATTGAGGATCGATGCGGTTTCGACCATCTCGACCATGAAAGTGGAGCGTCCGCCGGCGATGTCGTCGGATACTCCGATGCGGGTGAAGATGCGGTCGACGATGCCGACGCGGGCGAATTTCGCGGGTAAGAAGCTGCCGATTTGGGCGAGGATTGTGAGGATGGCGGCTTGTCGGATGTAGGTGGATTTGCCGGACATGTTCGGCCCGGTGATGATTAGGAGCTGGTTTTCGGAGTTGGAAGCGTCGATGTCGTTGGGAACGAATCGGCCGTAGCCGAGAACGTTTTCAACTACGGGGTGGCGCCCATCTTCGATCTTGAGGAGGTCACCGTTATCGAGAAATGGCAGTACCCAGTCGTTGTCTGCCGCGATGCGGGCGAGGGCGAGGCAGACGTCGATGTTGGCAATCGCGGACGCGGTCCGAATGATGGCGGCAGCATGTTCGGCTACTTGCTGGCATACGCGGCGGTAGATGGACTGCTCGAGTTCGGAGATCTGGTCGGAGGCACGCAGGACTTGGTTCTCTAGCTCCTTCAACTCCGGAGTGATGAAGCGTTCGGCGTTGACGAGGGTCTGTTTGCGTTCGAACTCGGGCGGGACCTTGTCGAGGTGGGAGCGTGAGACTTCGATGTAGTAGCCGAAGACACGGTTGTGCCCTACTTTCAGGTTTGGTATGCCGGAGGTTTCGCGGGCTTTCTGTTCGATCGCGGCGATCTCAGATCGGGCCCGTGATGCGGTTGAGCGTAGATCATCGAGGTCGTGGTCGAAGCCGGACTTGATGACGTCGCCATCGTTGACGCGGAATGGTGGATCTTCGACGATTGCGCGGTCGATGAGGTCTCGCACTTGATCGTGGTTTGCAACGCCGTCGAAAAGAGGTGAGAAGGCTTTTTCGGATCGGTCATCTTTGACGAGTTCGCGGAGGCGCGGCGCTCGATCGAGGCCGCGGAAGAGCGAGCGAAGTTCGCGAGGTTCGGACTGCCCTAGCGTGAGGCGGTTGACTAGGCGCGCGATATCAGGCATGTTCGCGAGCTCGTCGTCGATGGCATTGCGGGTTAATGTGTCGCCGTGGAGCCGGTTGATCGCTAGTTGCCGGGTGTTGAGTTCTTGCAGGTCGGTAAGTGGCGCGGTTAGCCAGTCGCGGAGGAGGCGCGCGCCCATGGGAGTGCGCGTCGTGTCGAGGGTTGAGAGTAAAGTCGGGCCGCCGTCAACCGTAGGCGCGAGCACTTCCAAGTCGCGCAGTGCGGTCGATGGGATGTACATGTGACGATCTGGGCGGTGTCGACGGAGTGTGGTGATGAATGGAAGCCGACCAATTTGGGTTTGGGATAGGAAGTCGAGCGCTGAGGATGCGGCCATCGTCGCCAGCGGTTGTCCATCGAGTTCGAACTGCTCAAGGGTGTTGGTCTCGAAGTGGCGCATCAAGGTTTCGGCGGCGAGGTCGGGATCGAGCAACGATTCGTCCAAGGATCGGACTACGGTGGAACTGAGTGCCGACCTACTCGCGGTGTCGCTGGCGATAGCGTCGTCCAATATTCGGTGCGCGTCGGTATCGACGAGGACTTCCGCGGGTTCGAGGCGTTCGAGTTGGTCGACGATGTTGGCGGTCTGGGTCTCCATCGCAGCGAACTCGCCTGTGGATGCTTCTAGCCATGCCAAACCAGCGCGATGGCCTTCGACGACGCAGGCGGCGAGGTAGTTGTGTTTCGACTGTTCGAGTAGCGCGGCATCAAGGACTGTTCCCGGTGTAATGATGCGGACCACCGCCCTGTCGACGATGCCTTCAGCGTTGGGTTGCGTGGTCGTCTGCTCAGCGATGGCGATCTTCAGGCCGGATGCGACGAGGCGACTGAGATGAGTATCAAGCGAGTGGTACGGGATGCCAGCGAGGGCTGATTTCTGTCCGCCACCCACGTCTCGTGCCGTCAATGCGACATCGAGGAGTTTGGAGAGAGTTCGAGCGTCATCGTCGAAGCACTCGTAGAAGTCGCCCATTCGGAACAGCAGGAGCGAATCGGCGTATTTGGCTTTGAATTGGAGGTATTGGCGACGGCCTGGGGATAGACGGCGGCGGTGACGGGGAGCGCGTCTGGGTTTTGGGAGCGCAGAATCGGCGGCGGGCTGATCAGTTGAGATGGTCATGGATCTATTGAAGCGATTTTAGATGCGTATCGATCTGTTTCACGTCCAGTTGGCGAAATAGTAAGAAAAACGCCCCCCGTATCCGTGCCGGGGGGCGTTCTTCTTAACCGAAGTTAACGGTTGGTGGCTACTCCACGGGTTCCAAGTGCAGGAAGATGTGGAGGCCGGTGCGGTGCCAGAATCCCTCGTGGACGTACTGGTTGTCATTGTGAGGCCATGAGTCCTCTTCCCAGTACGTGGTGTTCATCGGCAACGTGATGATCGTTGACGTGAGTGGGATGTCGGGCAGCTCAGGGAGCCATATCTCCATCGCCTTGCGGTAGAGCGGCAACACGCCTGGGCTGTCTTCCGGCAGTGCGGTCATCTGCTCGACGTAGGAGTCGAACTCTTCGTTGCACCAGCGGTAGAAGCCCGGGTACGCGATGAATCCGGTCTCACCCTCGGTGACGAGTTCGCAGCGGTATCCCTTAAGTACGGGCTCAGGGTCGACCATCGAGCCGTGCCCCCAGATGAATCCATCGGCGTGACCTTGGAAGATCTGGTCGATGAAGTCGGTCGGGGTAGAGAAGCTGGCGTCAAAGCCGCCACGTCGCAGGTTCTGCGTGACGACCGGCGCGGCCGGCGTTGTTGACGGGTGCTGCGGGAAGGTCACGATGTGGATCCCCACGCGTTCGCCGTCTTTGACCCAGAAGCCTTCGCTGTCACGAGTGTAGCCTTCGCCTTCCATGAGGGCGGCGGATTTTTCAGGGTTGTACTCGCTGGTGTCGTAGACCTCGAGCAGGTCTGCCACTTCGTCGTGGTACTTCTGCATCGGCGCGTAGTACGGCCAAGGCAGTTGCTGCACGATCTGTCCGCCACCGAAACCGAACTCGATGACTTCGTCACGGTTGATGGAGTACGAGATCGCCCATCGAACGTTCTTGTTGTCGAACGGAGGTCGCTTGGTGTTTAGACCAAGGCCGACGGGCCACCAGTCTTCATATCCGAACGGCGCCTCGCCGTAGTAGTGAGTCGTCATGTTCGGGTTCTGCGCCACGACTGCCTTGTAGTTCGGCACTGTGAGCGAGAATGCCATATCGATCTCGTTGGTGATCAACAGCTGAGCCATAGTGATCTCGTTCATTCCGGGCAGGAAGATGAGTCGCTCGACCTTAGGAAGGTCCTGGAAGCCGATTTTGGCAGCCCACCAGTCGTCCCGACGGTCCCAGATCTTCTTCTCGACGTCGGTGTGGACCAATCGATAAGGACCGGTGACCACGGGCCAACCCTTTGCGGGATCGTAGTGCCCGAACTCTGCCAGCTCGTCCTCGGGGACGTCCTCGAAGATGTGCTTCGGGATCCACGGCACGCCGATGTCGGCTCGGAAGATCAACAGGTCCCATACGTAGCGAGGCGAGGGGCCGGTGAACTTGATGTGGACCGTGTGATCGTCGATGGCTGTGGCTTCGTCGGTCCATTGGTTAACGGCACCGTGACGTGCGGACAACGGGTTGGTGTTGGCCATATTGAGCGTGAAGGCGACGTCATGCGCCGTGAACGGCGTACCGTCGCTCCACTCGACGCCGTCCCGGATGTTAACCGTGACGCCGGTGTAGCCGTCGTCGTACTCGTAGTCGGTGGCCATCCATGGGATCAGCTCGCCAGTGAGCATGTTGAAGTAGAAGAGACCTTCGCTACCCGCTTGATATAGGCCGCTACGTGAGAGGCCAGGAGCATGGGCGTTGAACTGTTCGATGTCGGTGAATGCACCGGGGTGCTCACCGCCAAGACCGGCCATGATCAAGGTGCGGTTTCGAGGTACTTCGGTGTATCCGAGCGGGACGGGTGTCGGGGTAACTTCGACCTCGACTGCGACCTCTTTCTCGACTTCCTTAACAACCTCGACTTCCTTGACGACCTCGACTTCCTTCTCGACCTCGACTTCCTTGACAACCTCGACCTCTTTGACGACCTCGACTTCTCGAGTGACTTCAACGATGGTCTCGCTGCCGCAGGCAAGTGCGAAGGTTAGAGACGATAGCATCGCTGCCAGCACTAGCATCGGCACGATGCGTTTGATTCTCGGCATTTTGGTACCCTCCTTACACGGTTTCAATTGCCGATTTATTCCTTGCGAAATACTCAAATCACGATAACACAATTAAGTTGCTGCGCCGTTGGTTGATGGCGACGTGTCCCGGACGTTGAAGTACGATGCGATGTTTTCGTCCGAAACAGTCCCGGCATCCTCGTATAGGAAGCACTTCGATATGCGGTGCTGATCGAGCGCGTAGGTGCTCGGTACTTGCTCGACGCAGTTTGAAATCGCGTCTGGGCACCGGTTGACAAACGGACACATCGCGGGTGTCACGTCGATACCGGTGAACGGTGGATCGTTAGCGCCACGCATATCGGCCCAACGACGGTTGGGATCGGGCATCGGGATCGACTGGACGAGGAGTCGCGTGTACGGGTGTTTCGGGGCGTTGATCACATGTTCAACGTCCCCAGCTTCCACCACGTGTCCCCGATACATGATCATGATGTTGTCGGCGACTTGGTACGCGGTCGTGAGGTCATGGGTGATATAGAGGATGGCGATGCCCAGTTCGTGGTTGAGTGCTCGGAGTGTTTCGAGAATGGTAGCTCGTAGGGATGCGTCAACCATGGAGACCGGTTCATCTGCGATGATGACCTGCGGTTTTAGCAGCAGCGATCGCGCTACCATGACGCGCTGCCGTTGCCCTCCGCTCAACTGGTGGGGATAGCGTCCGAGTGTTTCGGATGGACGGAGACCGACACCGGATATCGCTTCTTCGATTAGATGTCGAGCTTCATCTCGTGAAGACGCTAGTTTGTAACGAGCGATCGCCACCGTGAATATGTGGTCGACTTTGTAGAAGGGATTATAGACGGAGAAGGGGTCTTGGAAGATGGCTTGGACTTGCCGTCGGTATTGTTTACGACCTGCGGCGTTCATCTCGGCAACATCGTCCCCCCGGTAAAGCACCTGGCCCAACGTCGGACTCTGGAAACCGAGCATGATCCGTCCAAGCGTGGTTTTGCCGCTACCGCTCTCCCCTGCAACCGCGGTGATCAGTGCCGGTTTGTCGGTAAGATCGAACGACACATCGTTAACCGCGTAGTTGTGCTCCCGATTCCAGAAGGGTCCAGAGGAGAATATTTGGGTGACGTTCCTCAGTTCCAACAGCGATGAAGACGCACCGTTGGAAGTTGACGTCGCGGTCATGGTCTCTGCTGTCGCGGTCATACCTTTGCAACCTCGGTGTGCAGGTGGCAAGAAACCATGTCAACTTCGCCGGTCAGCTCCGGTACATCAACGCCGCAGACGTCCATCGCCTCTGGGCAGCGAGGCATGAAGGGACAGCCGGGAGGAATCTCCAGAAGCGAAGGAGGTAGTCCGGGAATGCCTTCGAGGCGGCGTTTTCCGGCCGTGTCCGGCAGGCTCGAAATCAGGAGACGCGTGTAAGGATGGCGCGGGTTTGCGAAGATCTGCTCAACAGTTGCGAGTTCGACGAGTTTTCCGGCGTACATTACGCCGATTCGGTCGGCGAACTGTGCCATCAATCCCATGTCGTGCCCCACCAGAATCACAGCGGCGCCGATCTCACTCCGCACCTCCTCCAGCGTTTCCATGACTTGGCGCTGCACCACCACGTCCAACGCGCTGGTCGGCTCGTCGGCAAGTATCAAACGCGGTTTGTGGCATATTGCCATAGCGATCGTCACGCGTTGTTTCATGCCGCCGCTTAGTTCGTGCGGAAAGAGATTGAGGACGTTCGAGCTGAGTCCGACCTGGGCCACTAGCGTCGTCAAACGCTCCTCCATCCTTTCGCGAGACTCGTTTACACCGTGATCTCTAAGGCCGTCGAGCATCTGGCTCCGGATTCTGCGCACCGGGTTGAGCGCATTCATCGCGGCTTGAGGCACCATGGCGACGTCGTTGCCGCGCACCGCTCGCATTTCAGGTTCGGAGAGTCCGACCAGATCGCGTCCGTCGAGTTGGATCGTCCCGCCAGCTATCTCTCCGGGTGGTTTGATCATGCGCATGATGGCGAGCGCAGTCGTCGTCTTGCCAGACCCCGATTCCCCGACGAGCCCCAGTTTTTCGCCTTCAGCGATATCGAGATCTACGCCGTCGACTGCACGCACCGTTCCGGCACGGATATTGAAGTAGACGCGTAGATCGCGTATCGAAAGGACAGCGTCCGGCATTACAGGCTCTGCCTCAATCGTGGATTGGCCCACTTGTCAAGACCAGCGGCGATCAGGTAGAGGGAGATGAATATCCATGCGAGCAGGAAGATGGGGGGAACGTACCACCACCACCAGTTGCTGATCACCGCCCCGTAGTAGAGCGACCAGTAGATCGTCATTCCGAGTGTGGGTTCGTGTTGGGGACCTAGTCCTAGAGCCTCCAATCCAATGGCGAAGAGGATGCCACTTGCCATGGCGCCTACGAAGCTTGCGGCTAGGAACGGGAACAGATTGGGCATGAGTTCACGGAAGATGATTTCTAGGTCTCCCATGCCGTTGAGCCGTGCCACTTCTACGTAGTTGCTCTCCCTCATGCTCAAGACTTGGGCTCGTATGACCCGTGTGGGCCACATCCAAGACAATGACGCCACAATCAATCCCATCATGTTGACTGATAAGCCGGCTGACTCTTTGATCGTCGATGCGACGACTACTAGCACCGCCAAACCTGGGATGGTGATGAAGACGTCGGAAATGATACGGATAAATGCGTCGACCGGCCCCCGCATATAACCGCCTAAGAATCCCAGCAAAATACCGATTCCTAGACCAAACACCCCCGCATACAACCCGATACGCAGGGTCATTGGCGCGCCATGAACCATCAATGGCAAGACCTGTCTGCCATTGAAATCGGTTCCCAACCAGTATTTCCATTGCGGTGGTGCGGTTTGAGGGCCCGAGATCGGATCGGCGTTTTTGGGATCAACGATTTGTCCGCCAACAAGCCACAACGCTAGTAGAGCGATGAGCATGAATAGCCCGATAGAGAGCATTCGCTCGTGGAGCAGGTAGTATCCGATCTGTGACAGCGCGCTATATGAAGATCCGGAACTCGTTTCAGCTTCGGCTTGGATAGCAGCGGACGATTGAGTCGGTTCGGTGCCTAAATCACGCATGGTTGGTACCTGAAAATCGTCCGAATCTGAAGTTCATGCGGCGCGGCGTACGCGAGGATCGATGAATGGGTAGACGATGTCGAGTATGAATGTGGATGCCGCCACCATCACGATGAGCACGAAGACGACGCCGTAGATGACGAAATAGTCGAAACCAGCGATTGCGTTGTACAACAAGGTGCCCATCCCGGGATATCGGTAGACGATCTCGACGAGTATCACTCCCGAGAATATAAGGCTCATCGTGAGGGCTAGCGAAGTCAGTTGCGGGAGAGCAGCGTTTCGCATCCCGTATAGGCTGAAGACGCGGCTCGGTTTCAAGCCGCGCATCTGCGCTAACGTAACGTAATCTTCGCCCTGGGTAGTTACCATCATCCCGCGCATTCCCAGACCCCAGAATCCGATCTGGGAGAGGATGATCGACATCGCCGGCAAAATCGAGTGATAGATGGTGTCTAGGATCCGGTCCATGCTCCAACCGTCGTAAACTGTTGTGACGCTCGTCGCCCCGGCGAGCGGTAGCAACGGCCACCATTCAGGTTGCCACTGGTGCCGAACGGCGAACATAAACATCAGCATTATCGCCAACATGAAATAAGGGATCGGCGAGAAGGTCAGGAAGACCGGCAATGCTCCCTTTAGCCATTTCGGCGCACCCGGCCAAGCCAAAGTTGCACCAGACAGCGAACCCAAAGCAAACGCAGTCAAGACCGAGACCCCGACTAGGCCCAAGGTGTACGGCATCCGCTGCACGATCATGTCCCACACCCTCGTCGGGTAGTTGATCAGCGAGTAGTTCAGATCGCCTCGCACGAGGCTCGACAGATAGCGGATGTATTGCAGAAACAGCGGTTGATCGAGGCCGTACTCTTCTTCGTAGGCTTCAACGACTTTTTCCATGCCGGTTGCGAGGTTGCCGGTGGCGGCCATCATGACCAACCGTTCACGCACGGGGTTGCGATCACTGGCGATTCGTGGCAGGAAGAAGATGACTGTGGTCGCGAGCCACACGACGAGGATGAACATCCCGATTCGGGCGCCGATGTAGGTGATGCTCATCTCGTTTCGAGAGTTTCAGTTGAGGTGGAAAGCCGCGTTTTTCAAGCGCGCGTCAAAAGACGTTTCGCAACTTGGCGCGCCATGCGTGGCGATTATATACGGAAACCTCACCGTGCCGCGCGGCTACTAGCATCGGACGACGGCGGTGTCGCCGGCTAACCAGCGGAAGTAACCAACAACGCCAAGATCCATGATCCGACTGATCATCTAACAGTCGGCTAGGGATCTTGGCGACTTGCATGGATGGTCAGGATGGGCATGGATGTTGGTTTAACTTGGTACTGAGGTTGTGATGAAGCGTATAATTTGGACACATGAATAATCAGTTTTCGGATTCAAGCGAGACTGCTCCTGAGCGACACGACGCTCACAGTATCGGGAGATCACGCGTCGTGCGTCGTCAATGGTTGTTTGCGGGTGTTTTGGGGGTGGTGGTTGTGATTGCAGTGATAGTCGGCGCGTTTGCGTTGGGGATTTTGCCGTTGTCGGGGGATGCGTCGGTGGAACCTGCACTTGGGCCGGGTCGGATCGCGTTTGTTTCGGATGGTGATGGTGATGATGAGATCTACGTTATGAATGCGGACGGTAGTGGTGTGGTCCAGTTGACGGACAACGACTCTGATGATCTTGATCCCGCGTGGTCGCCGGATGGTGGCCGTATTGCGTTCGTATCGGACCGTGACAATGGTGAAGAGATTTACGATATCTACGTTATGAATGCGGATGGAAGCGGTGTTGAGCAGCTGACGGACGATTGCAGCAACGGTCAACTTGCATGGTCGCCGGACGGAGATCGTATAGCGTTCGGATCGCGTACCGACATCTACGTTATGAATGCGGATGGCGGCGGCAAGGAGCAGCTGACGGGGGATCCCCAGTATTCTTGCGCGGAGCTATTCCTTTCGGATCGTGATGGTGAACCAGCGTGGTACGTCAGGAGAGCAGATGGCAGCGTTGAGTTGGCTACAGACTACCACTTTGGTCACATTGGTAACGGTGGTCCTGTGTGGTCGCCGGATGGTGGTCGTATCGCGTTTCATTCTGGCCGCGGTGGTGATGGTATAGGTGTCTACGTGATGAATGCGGACGGTAGTGGCGTGGAGCGGCTGGTGGATACTGATCACGTCTTTGCTCTCGATGGTGATGTTGCGTGGGCACCAGATAGTGGTCGGATCGCGTTCGTCTCGAACCGAGGTGGTGATGGCACGGGGTTCAACTTCGATGATCAAACCATCTATGTTATGGATGATGACGGGACTGGCGTTGAGCGTTTGACTGATCACGATCATTTGAACTCTGGGCCTGCTTGGTCGCCTGATAGCAATCGCATTGCGTTCACTTCGCACCGCGAAGGTGGTAATGAGATCTACGTTGTGAACGCTGATGGTAGTGGTGCTGTGCGGCTTGCGGATGGGCAAAGTGCGGAGTGGTCTCCGTTGTTGGATTGATGGTTGTGGCTAATGGTGGATTGAGGATATGAAAATGCGATTTTTGCAAGGACGTTGGTTAGCTGGAGTAGGGTTGTTGGTGGTAGTTGCGGTAGTCGTTGGTGCGTTTGAGTTTGGGATTTGGCCTTTTTCGGGATATGCGGCGGTGGAATCGCCGTCTGGGTCTGGTCGGATTGCGTTTGTTTCGGATCGTGATGGTGATGATGAGATCTACGTGATGAATGCGGACGGCAGCGGTGTTGAGCAGCTGACGTTTAACGACTCTGTGGACGGTGATCCTTCTTGGTCGCCGGATGGTGGTCGTATCGTGTTTGTATCGGACCGTGACGGCGATGCAGATGTGTACGATATTTACGTTATGAACGCGGATGGCAGCGGCGTGGAGCAGATTACGGATGGGTGCGGCAACGGTGCACCCGTGTGGTCCCCGGACGGAGATCGGATCGCTTTTACATCGCTGGGTGATGTATTCGTGATGTATTCGGACGGAACGGGCGTTGTTCAGCTGACGGGGAATCCTCATGAATCTTGTGTGTCGTTGTTTTTTTCCGACCGTGACGGAGATGGCGAGAACGAGTTGTACGTGAGGAAAGCTGATGGCAGTGTTGAGTTGTTCACGGACTACGGATCTATGGACTGGGACTCAGCGGACTGGTTGCCTTCATGGTCTGCTGATGGCGAACGTATCGTATTTCAATCCCATCGTGATGGTGATTGGGATATCTACGTTATGAATGCGGACGGCAGCGGTGTGGAACCCTTGACCGAGAACGATGATGTCGACTGGTGGCCGTCGTTGTCGCCGGATGGCGGCCGGATCGCGTTTGCAGTATCTAATCTCGATGTTTATTATGGAGAGATTTATTTGATGAATATGGATGGCACTGGTGTGGAGCGATTGACTGATAACGAGCATACAGATTATTGGCCTGCGTGGTCACCGGATGGTGGTCGTATCGCGTTCGTATCGGACCGCGACGGCGATTGGGGCATCTACGTCATGAACGTGGACGGCATCGACGTTATGAATGATGGCATTTTCGTTAAGTATGATTACATTTTCGTTATGAATGCGGATGGCAGCGAAGTTGAGCGGCTGGATGGCAGCGGTGCTGTGCGGCTTGAGGAGGGGCGTAGTCCGGCGTGGTCGCCGTTGTTGGAATGATGTGGTTGTCGGTTGTGGAGCGTAGATATGAGTAAACGGTTTGCCCAAGTGCGTGTGTTTGCTGGAGCAGGGGTATTGGTGGTGGCAGTTGCAGTGGTCGTTGGCGCGTTTGTGTTTGGGATTTTGCCGTTGCCTGAGCATGCGGCACTTGGGCCAGATCGTATCGCGTTCGTTTCGGATCGTGATGGCGATGATGAGATCTACGTTATGAATGCGGATGGCGGCGGTGTGGTTCAGTTGACGGATAACGACTTTTCTGACATTCATCCCACGTGGTCGTCGGATGGTGGTCGTATCGCGTTCGCATCGGATCGCGGCAATGATGTGCAGAAATACGACATCTACGTCATGAATGCAGACGGTAGAGGTGTGGAGCAGTTGACGGACGATTGCAGCAACGGTCACCTTGCATGGTCGCCCGGCGGCAATCGTATCGCGTTTGTATCGCGTGGTGATATTTACGTTATGAATGCGGACGGAAGCGGTGTAGAGCAGCTGACGGGGAATCCGCCTGAATCTTGCTCATATTTGTTCTTATCGGATCGTGATGGTGAAGCAGCGTACTACATCAGGAATGCGGATGGCAGTGTTGAGCCATATGAGCTAAACTGGGAATCTTGGTATAGGAAATCTAATTACACTGGCCCTAAGTGGTCGCCGGACGGTAATCGTATCGCGTTGAGTTTGAGGCGTGACGGTGAATTTGGTGTCTATGTTATGAATGCGGATGGCAGCGGTTTGGAGGAGATCGCTGGTAACGATGAAGCGCTTATTGGTGGTGTTGGCTGGTCTCCGGACGGGGATCGTTTGGCGTTCGGTGCTGTTTTGGGCTACGATGATCATGCGGAGATCTACGTGGTGAACGCGGATGGTAGCGGCCTTTGGCCGCTGACTGGTAACGAGCATGAAGATTATTTGCCCGCGTGGTCGCCGGACGGTGGTCGTATCGCGTTCGTTTCGGACCGCGACGGCGATTTGGGCGTTTACGTTATGTATGCTGACGGTAGCGGTGTTGAGCGGCTTGGGGATGGGTATAACCCGGCGTGGTCGCCGTTGTTGGATTGATGGTTGTGGTGTAGGGTCAAGTTTGACGGTGAACTACGAGATGGAAATTCATGAGATTGTTGGTGTGGCGCTGTTCGCGCTCGTAGTGCTTGCGTTAATTGTCGATTACCTTCGCAGGCGTCACAGAGTTCGTCGTATGGTGCGAGGAGCGGGGAAGGCTAGCTTTGCGTTGTTGTTCCTAGCGGTTTTGGGTGCCTTGCTGACTCTGAATTGGCTGCACGCAGGCGGCGATGCGAGCGCGTTATCGGAGGTTCTAGACCCGGTTGCGGACGAGATCGGGGCCAGTGAGGCCGAGGACGCCTTGGATCGTCTCATGGAGTGGGGTGAAGCCGGAGGGTGTAGCTGTCCCTACGCTAACGATAATCCGGAAGACTTGCCTGATTCGAAAGTAGACGAAGTGATTGAGTGTTGTATCAAAGAGTATTGCAGGTTGCACAACCATCGCGACCCTAGGTTCTGTGAATGCGTCGGTCGATACTACGAGTGGTAATGGCAACGACGTTATGAACGCAGACGGTAGCGGAGTTGTGCGGCTTGGGGATGGGTATAGTCCGGCGTGGTTGCCGTTGTTGGATTGATGGTTGTGGCTGAGGGTGGATCGAGGATATGAAAATGCGATTTTTCCAAGGACGTTGGTTAGCTGGAGTAGGGTTGGTGGTGGTGTTGATTGGAGTGGTTGTTGGCGCGTTTGCGTTTGGGATGCTGCCGTTGTCGGGGGATGCGGCGGTGGAACCTGCACTTGGGCCGGGTCGGATTGCTTTTGTTTCTGGTCGTGATGGCGATGATGAGATCTACGTTATGAATGCGGATGGGAGTGGTGTGGTCCAGTTGACGGATAATGACTCTGATGATCTTGATCCCGCGTGGTCGCCGGATGGCAAACGTATCGCGTTCGTATCGGACCGTGACAATGACGCGGAAATCTTCGACATCTACGTGATGAACGCGGACGGCAGCGGCGTGGTTCAGCTGACGGACGATTGCAGCAATAACGCCCCCGCGTGGTCGCCGGACGGAGGACGTGTCGGGTTCAGCTCGCGCGGCAACGTCTACGTGATGAACGCGGACAGCAGCGGCGCGGTTCAGCTGACGGGGACTCCCCTCGATTCTTGCGCGCAGCTGTTCGTTTCGATTCGTGATGGCGAACCGGCGTGGTACGTCAGAAACGCGGACGGGAGCGTCGAGTTGTTCACGGATCGCGACGCTATCGAATTGGACTATATCGACAGCGGGCCCGAGTGGTCGCCGGACGGCAGCCGTATGGCGTTGCAATCTATCCGCGACGGCGACTTCGGCATCTACGTCATGAACGCGGACGGCAGCAGTTTCGAGCAGCTGAACGAGGACGACGGAAATTTCGTGTGGGGCGTCTCGTGGTCCCCTGACGGCAGCCGGATCGCGTTCAGTTCCGGCCGGGAGTCGCACGTCGACGATTTGGAGGTCCACGTCATGAACGCCGATGGCAGCGGCGTGGTTCAGCTGACGGACAACGACGCTTCGGATTTTGATCCGGCATGGTCCCCCGACGGCAGCCGGATCGCGTTCGCTTCGCGCGCCGATGGCGATGCGGATATCTACGTGATGAACGCGGACGGCAGCGCAGTAATGCAGCTGTCGGATGGGCATAGCCCGGCGTGGTCGCCTTTATTGGATTGACTCGGTATAAAGATTGCGGTGCGTAGATAGGTATGAGAAGTTGGTTTAAACGGTTGCTGGTGGTTGGTTGCGTTTTTGTGTCGGGACTGGTGGTTGGAGTAGTGGTTGGAGTGGTGGTTGTGGTGATTTGGCTTTAGTGGATTTGGAATTGGTGGTCGGAGTAGTGGCTATGGTAGTGCTGGTTCGGGTTGCGTTGGCGTTAAGGTTTTGTCTAGGAGATGAATATGAGCACTTGGTTTAGACGGGCGTTGGCGTTTGGGGGCGTTTTTGTGGCCGGGCTAGTGGTTGGAGTGGTGGTTGTGGTAGTGCCGGTTTGGGTGATTGGGTTTTGGACGTTGGGGTTGAAAGCAGAAAAGGTGTTTAATGATGTGACGGGGTTCGTCTCGGAAGGGGACGGTGATCCGGCGTATGGGCCTGGGCGTATCGCGTTTCATTCTGAACGTGACGGCGATTGGGAGATCTACGTTGCGAATGCGGATGGCAGCGGTTTGGAGCAGTTGACGGACAATGATGATGGCGACTATTGGCCTGGGTGGTCGCCGGACGGTAGGCGGATAGTGTTCGTATCGGATCGTTCCGGTAGTTTAGAGCTTTGGGTGACGAATGCTGACGGCAGCGGAGCCGAGCGGTATACGGATGACTCCTCCGACGTTTATTGGCCTGAGTGGTCGCCGGACGGAGGGCGTATCGGGTTCACTTCGTTTAGGTATGGTATCGATGTTTACGTTATGAACGCGGACGGAACAGGTTTAAGGCAGCTTACGCACAACGACAATTTCGAAGGTTCGACTACGTGGTCGCCGGACGGTAGTCGTGTCGCGTTCAGCTCTGACCGTGACGGAGATAGAGAGGTCTACGTCATGAACGCGGATGGTTCGGGTTTAAGGCAGCTGACGCATAACGAGGATAAGGATGGTAATCCCGCGTGGTCGCCGGACGGTAGTCGAGTCGCGTTCGCATCCAAACGTGACGGTGATTGGGAGATCTACGTTATGAACGCGGATGGCGGCGGTGTCGTGCGGCTTACGGACAACGAAAATGCCAACTGGGGACCCGCGTGGTCGCCGGACGGTGGTCGTATCGCGTTCGTTTCGAGCGGTGACAGAGATTATGAGGAGAACTCCGAAATCTACGTGATGAACGCGGACGGCAGCGCAGTCGAGCGGCTTACGGATAACGAGAATGCTGACTATTCTCCTGCATGGTCGCCAGATGGTAACCTGATCGCGTTCAATTCGGAGCGTGACGGCGATGCCGAGATCTACGTTATGCACGTGGACGGCAGCGGAGTCGAGCGGCTTACGGACAACGAGAATACCAACTACGGTCCTTCGTGGTCACCAGACGGCGATCATATCGCGTTCCATTCGTTGCGTGACGGAGATTGGGACATCTACGTGATGAACGCGGACGGCAGCGGTGTCGAGCGGCTTACGGATAGCGAGGATGCCGAATATTCTCCTGCGTGGTCGCCAGACGGTGCTCGTATCGCGTTCCTTTCAGGGGAAGTTGGTTTTGGCGGTAGTGACGTTTTTCCTGACATATACGTGATCAACGCGGACAGGAGCGGGGTTGAGCAGCTGGCGGAGAGCGGTTCTGGCAACGTTTTTGGTGCATGGTCGCCGGATGGAGGTCGTGTGGTGTTCACATCGGAGCGTGACGGCGATAAAGAAATCTACGTGATGAACGCGGACGGCAGCGGTTTGGAGCAGCTTACGGAGAACGACTCTTTGGATGATGGTCCTGTGTGGTCGCCGGACGGTGATCGGATCGCGTTCTATTCGGACCCTTGTCAGTTGTACGTTATGAATGCGGACGGGAGCGGTGTTGTGCGGCTTACGGACAACGAGGTGCGGAGTTGCTCCGACATTACGCTTGCGTGGTCGCCAGACGGTGATCGGATCCTGTTTAATTCGTGGTTCGATATCTACGTCGCGAATGCGGACGGCAGCGGTGTTGTGCTTCTGACGGACAACGCTTTCCCTACAGACAATTCTTCTGCGTGGTCGCCAGATGGTGATCGGATCGTGTTCGTATCGGACCGCGACGGTGATTGGGGCATCTACGTGATGAACGCAGACGGCAGCGGCGCTGTGCGGCTTGCGAAAGGCTCTCGCCCAGCGTGGTCACCGTCGTCGGAATGAAGTCGGCATTTGAGCATCCCGAAGCCCGCCTACCCCCTCTAATTCCCCCTTGAAAAGGGGAAGGGTATTGTGGCCCCTTGGAAAGGGAGAGTGATTTTCCAACGGTCTCGTAACGGCAATCCCTCGTGGCCACCCGGGGCGGACGTGGGGCCGGGTTTCCCCCGCTCGCGGGGGAAATGTCCGAAGGACAAAGGGGGCGCGACCCCACCTCGTAGCGGCAATCCCTCGTGGCCACCCCACCGTCCCCTTTCGCCCAGCGAAAGGGGACGCGGAGCGAAGCGAACGCAGGGGTATGCCCGGCGCGGACAGGTTTCCCCCGTTCACGTGGGAAATGTCCGAACAATCCGGGTTGCCCCCGCTCTGCGGGGGAAATGTCCGAAGGACAAAGGGGGCGCGACCCCACCTCGTAGCGGCGAACCCTCATGGCCGCCCACCGTCCCCTTTCGCCCAGCGAAAGGGGACGCGGAGCCCAAGAGACCGACACATGAACGCAGGGGTATGCCCGGCGCGGACGGGCCGGGTTTCCCCCGCTCGCGGGGGAAATGTCCGAAGGACAAAGGGGGCGCGACCCCACCTCGTAGCGGCGAACCCTCATGGCCGCCCCACCGTCCCCTTTCGCCCAGCGAAAGGGGACGCGGAGCCCAAGAGACCGACACATGAACACAGGGGTATGCCCGGGGCGGAGAGGCGGCAGGGCGATGACGCCGCGTACCCCTAGGGGCGATCCCTCGTGGTCGCCCGGGGCGGACGTGGGGCCTGGTTGCCTCCGCTCCGCGGGGGAAATGTGCCACGCAGAGTAACTACGGCTACGACGTGGCAGAAGGACGAAATGGGCGCGACCCCACCTCGTAGCGGCGATCCCTCGTGGTCGCCCACTGTCCCCTTTCGCTGGGCGAAAGGGGACGCGGAGCGAAGCGAACGCAGGGGTATGCCCGACGCGGACGGGCCGGGTTGCCCCCGCTCGCGGGGGAAATGTCCGAAGGACAAAGGGGGCGCGACCCCGCCTCGTGGCGGCGATCCCTCGTGGTCGCCCGGCGCGGACGTGGGGCCGGGTTTCCCCCGCTGCGCGGGGGAAATGTCCGAAGGACAAAGGGGGCGCGACCGCAACGCCCCTTCCACCCCCCAACACAATCCCACCAATCCCTGAATCCCCTCAATCCCGGTTCAGACGACGATTTGACTCTGATGCTACATATGTATTAATATCGGAATCAAGGCGCACGAAACGGCTTTATCAACCACCGGATCGGGCGCACAGAACCATCGCCGCGTCGAAACGGAAAGCGTGCGCAACTCTCTTTTCGATGCTGTTAACGACCAACCTACAAGAAACCGGTCCGCGGGCGGGGCAAACCCGGAAGTCGTGAGCGAAAGCACACGAACGACGGGCGACGGAACCCGCTGCAAGCCTGAGTGGTTCGGGCGAAACGCAGACCAGAAACCGGTCAGGCAGGGAGATTTGCCTCGGTGCGCGGATGCGGAGCAGATCGCTGGCTCCGACTAGCAAGCCAGGCGCGGCGCCGCAGGGATGCGGCCATCGGCCCCTCCTCTTCGCGATGCGAGGGGGACGCGAGCTGTAGGGGCGGGTTTCAAACCCGCCCCGCTCGCAGGGGGCGCCCGTTCAAGGTCCGCGCGACTGCCCTGCCTTTGACGCCGAAACCCTCCCGCGACGTCGCGCGGGGGCGGCTACAGCGCTGACGAGGAGGAAGGACCGAGTGAAACCGAGCGGCGAAACCACAGTCAACCGCACGACCGGCGATGGTCTGGCGACATCGCCTACGCTGGAACCCTACAAAAAACCAACAAACCCCTTATCGCAAACGTCGACCAACCCGACGCGGCGATGATTCGAAAACCTGACGCATGGGCGAACCCTCTTCCGTCCCCTTCGGAACGAAAGGGGACGCGGAGCCCAAGAGACCGACACAAGAACGCAGGGGTATGCCCGGGGCGGACACGGCACCGCCCACCACCAAACAACCCGCAATGGCGATCCCTAGTGGTCGCCCAACCAACCAAACCCCATCGCATGGGCGATCCCTAGTGGTCGCCCCTAACGAGGGTCGGGCTGGACTGGGTTGTTAGTACCGAACCACAGCGGTGTCGCCTGCCAGCCAGCGGAAGTCGCTGAAATCGCTACCGATCGGAGCTTCGAAGACCATGTGACCTCGCAGCTCTTCGCCCTGATTCAGCGTAAAGCCTCCCCACATGAGTCTGAACTGAGGATCGAGATACCGGTCATTGCCCGTTTCCACTTGATACGAGCGACCTATGACATCGATCGGTTTGAGTGCGACGCTGCCTCTGATCCGCAGTTCAGCGGCATCTCGGTCGATGACCATGCGAACGGCCCCAGATGTCTGGTTCGTCAACGTCGTCTCGACGATCACGATCTCGGTGCCCTGACCGGCGGGTGAAATCGCCCATTGTCCGACGTCACCTGCGGTCGACGGCGCGTTGTAGACGACATACGGCTGTTGTCGAGGCAGTTCGGCGCGGATCCACAGGGTTCGCCCCGCGACGTAAAGAGTCGGTCCCGAGTCAAACGGGTTAGCCCACAAAAGCACTTGAACTAAAGCGACCGAGATCAGTGAGACCACGGTCAGCGCGATCAAAACCATTGGCAGAGATTGTTTCGGCACCCGCAACTGACGTCGCGCCAATACCCCGCCCGATGCATCGACGTCCAAATACTCGGAACCCGACGCGCCCCTGAATGATGCGGACGGTGCGTAATCGATGAACACTCTGGAGATTCCGCCTTCCAAAGGTTCCACGCCATTCACATCCCATTGCAGGTCGGCTTCGCGGAGCTTTGGTCCGTAGTCGTATTTGTTTTCGGCAGCGTACCGAAGGGCGGCGGCGACTTCGGTCGGGTAAGCGTCACGTGCCTCGTCGCCTTCAACGAAGCTTTCACTGGTCGAAACGTCAGTAGCGTCTTCTTCGTCTTGTTCGTAGCGGTAGTCTGTGGCCATCTCGAAAAATCGGTTGCGTCGATTCGCGGTCTAGGTATCAAATATACATACGACGCCGAAATGCCAACTTCAACCGTTCGTCAAGTGTGCTACCCGGCAACCTCGGCGGATCGCATCGAGGGCATGCCGCGCAATTGCCCGACGACCTCTGACAAAGCGTTGACAGCGTAATCGACGTCTTCAAGCGTTGAATCTTTTCCGAATGAAAATCTTAGACTACCGGCTGCGAGTTCGAGGCTCATGCCCATACCAAGGAGGACGTGGGATGGCTCGACGGATGCGGAGCTACACGCGCTTCCACTGGAGGCGCATATGCCTTTGAAATCGAGTCCTAGGAGCATAGGTTCGCCTTCGAGACCCGGCACGGACACATGGGCAATGTGTGGCAAACCGTCGTCAGGGCTGTTATTGATCACGATCCCGGGAACTCGTTCAGTCACGCCGGCCAAGAATCGGTCGCGAAGTTCCTTCGTGTACGTGCAGAACCATTCGCGTTCATTTTCGGCGAGCGCAAGCGCCATGCCCATCCCCACGATGCCCGGCACGTTTTCCGTGCCAGATCTGCGCTGGCGTTCCTGCCCACCCCCCGCGATCAGCGCATCCATCTTGGCACCACGTTTCGCGTAAAGCACGCCGACGCCCTTGGGCCCGTGAATCTTGTGTGCAGAGAGCGAAAGGAAATCGACTCCAAGCGCCTTGACGTCGATCGGAAGTTTGCCGGATGCTTGCACCGCATCGGTGTGAACGACGACTCGTTTTCCAGTGTCGGCGGCGTGCAGCTTGGCGAGCCGCGCGATCTCGGCGATGTCGTTGACCGCGCCCACCTCGTTGTTTGCATACATGACGCTGACGACTGCATCTCTGCCGCCGAGCCGATCTTTCACGTCATTGGGATCTACGACGCCGAACTTGTCGACAGGTACGATTTTCACACGATGACCATCGCGCTCCAGTTGCTCTGCCGCGTGGATTACGGCGTGGTGTTCGATTTCAGAAATTACGATGTCCCCGGGCTCGTCAAAGGTCGATGCCACACCTTTGACTGCCATGTTGTCGGCTTCGGTGCCCCCGCCGGTGAAGACGACCTCGCTGGTCCGGCAGTTCAACACCGCCGCAACGCGAGCTCGCGCCTCGTCGATTGCGTTACGCGATTCCCCGGCCATCCCATAAAGACTGGAAGGGTTGCCGAACGCTTGGCTGAAGTACGGCAACATCGCGTCGAGCACTTCCTCTCGAACCGGAGTCGTAGCTGCGTGATCGAGGTAGATGATGCGTGATGAAGTGTCGATTTCTTCGAGCACTGGGTCCATCTCGGAATTCATAGGTCGCGTCAAGGATGATTTTAGCCAACCCTGACCTAACTCAACTCGAACCTATCGACTTGATGCGGTTGGGTGTTGTTAAACTTTATTGCTTGTTGACATCGAAACTGCGTTGCCCCCGCCTGCGTATCAACAGGAACGTCTGAATAGATCAAAACGCGCGAGACCGCATTAATCATGATCAAGCTCGAACACATGTCGAAGTACTACGGCCCCTACCCGGCCGTGCTTGACGTATCGTTCGAAGTCCTAAAAGGCGAAATCGTCGGTTTCTTAGGTCCCAACGGGGCAGGCAAGACGACGACGATGCGGGTGCTGACCGGATTCACCCCGCCTACCCACGGCGATGCAGTGGTCGCAGGTTACAACGTCGTATCCCACTCGCTGGATGCGCGCAGGCACATCGGATATCTGCCAGAAACCGTACCCCTCTACTACGACATGACGGTCACCGACTTCCTCTCGTACATGGGCATGTTGCGGGGCATGAATAGCGAGTGGATCAAGGACCGGGTGCCGAAAGTGATCGACACGGTTCGCTTGGGCGACTATCGCAATGCGCTTGTCGGCAAGCTTTCCAAGGGCTATCGCCAACGAACCGGCATCGCGCAGGCGATATTACACGAGCCTGATGTGCTCATCCTCGATGAACCGACGATCGGCATCGACCCGATTCAGGTGGTAGAAACGCGTGAATTGATCAGCGAACTTGGCGAAGACCACACTCTGCTTCTGAGTTCGCACATCTTGCCTGAAGTGAGCATGATCTGCCGGCGCGTTCTGGTGATCCACGACGGACGGATCGTAGCCGACGATCAACCCGATAATCTATCCGAGCGGCTCCAGCACTCGGAGCGAATCGAGTTGACGATCCGGGGTGCCGAGCCGCGCGAGATTATCGCCGAGATGCGGCAGTTGCCAATGGTCGTAGACGCGCGGCGCGATAACCGAGCCGAGAGCGTCGCGAAGTCGGAACGCGAAGGCACCACGTCTTTGATAGTCGACGCGAGGCCGAACGCCCAAGCGACTGAGGTCATCGCTAACAAAGTGATCGGACATGGTTGGGGTTTGGTGAATCTCACTCCTCTGCCGTTGACGCTGGAGGAGATCTTCTTGGAACTCACGACCGAAGAGGACTTGGGTTAAACCGTGCGATACATCTGGCTGATCGCCAACAAAGAAGTACGAACCTATTTCGCGTCGCCAATGGCGTATGTCGTCTCGGCGGCGTTTTTGGCGATCACGGGATTCTTCTTCGTCGCCTCAGTTTCAGACGCATTTTCGGAGGCTTCGATTCGAGGCTTCCTAGCCGGCGCGGTGTTCTTCATGATCTTCATGTCCCCGGCGATCACCATGCGGTTGCTGGCGGAGGAACAGAAGATCGGCACGTTGGAGTTGCTGCTTACCTCGCCGGTACGGGAGTACGAGATTGTATTGGGCAAGTTCTTCGCGGCTTTCATCACGATGCTGGCCATGCTGGTGCTGTCGCTCTATTTCGTAATCATCCTCTTCGTTTACGGCATCCCGGATGTCGGCCCGATCTTGACCGGCTATCTGGGTTTGGTCCTCTATGCTGCTGCGACTCTGGCGATCGGCCTATTCGCGTCGGCACTCAGTCCGAACCAGATCGTTGGTCTCGTGGTGGGCGCAGGGCTATTGACCGGACTGACGATTATCGACTTCGTCTCCGAACGCGTCCAAGGAATAGGAGCCGAGGTCCTAGACGCGCTGCAACTGGGCGCATCGTTCTCGGTCTTCGACTTGGATAGCTTCGGTGTCGCGGAAGCAGGTCACTTTGCGGACTTCGCACGGGGCATACTTTCCGTCGGCGACGTTGTCTACTACTTGTCGATAACCGCGGTGTTCCTGATGCTCACGGTGATCACATTGGAAACTCGTCGATGGCGCTAATCCTCGGTTGTCGCAAATGAGCTCAACTCGGATACACGTATCTCAATGACCACTCAAGACAACCAACAGCCAGAGGTTCCGGAGATTCGTCCGACCATGGACGAACTCACCGACGACACTCCGCTCCGCGAGCGGATCATGGCAAGCGCCCGATCGATCCGGCAAGCCCTCGCGCTGGCTGGGGTTGCGACGCTGGTCCTGGGCGCGCTGATCTGGATATTCTTGCGCGACCTTGAGAACTACGCCTACATCGTGATGGGTATCGGTCTGGTCATTCTCATCGTCGATGCGGGAATCTCGTTTGATGCCGTGCGTTTCGCGGTTTTCGGGAGACGCGGTCGTTACGGGTTGAACACCGCGATCGTCCTAATCGCGTTTGTCGCGATCGCCATATTGCTCAACTTCGTGATCTACTGGGCGCTCGAACGCCCGGACCCGCCAGGTTTCTTGCGGGTGGACACGACCAGCACCAAACAATTTATCGTGTCTGACCAGACGTTGAACACGCTTTCCAACTTGCGCGAGCCGATTCAGGTCACCGCGTTTTTCCGGCGCAACAATGCGCAACGTCAAGCCGCGTGGCGCGTCACCGAGGACTTGTTAAGCGAGTTCAGGCGTCGCTCGACAGAACAACCGCTCACATTCCGGCTCGTAGACCCCGAACTAGAACCAAACGTCGCGGTCGAGTATGGCGTCGACCAATTCCCCTCACTCGCGATCGAAGCGTTGGAAAGCCGACGAACCGAGGTCGTGCCGGGACTCAACCCGAATGACGGCCCGAATGTGTTTTCCGAACAAGACATAATCACAGGTCTGTTGGTGGTCAACCAGATCAAGCAGAAGTCCGTGGTGTTCATCAGCGGCCACGCCGTGCGTGACGTGTCGGACAGCGGTCGCGGCAGCGAAGGATACGGTCTGGCAGCGGCGGCGTTGATAAGAGAGAACTACCTTCTGACGAACGAGACGTTGCAGGAGTTTAGCCAACGCCTGACGGCCAACGACCCTGAGGCGCTGCCGGCGGCTGTTATTTTCGCCGGGCCGACGCAGGAGATGACTGAGGCAGAGGAAGGTATTTTGGCCGAGTATGGTCGTCGGGGCGGGCGAATTCTGATGCTCTTTGAACCCGACACGGCTCCAGATTCCTTCAAGGGCTTCTTGTCACGGTACGGCGTGGGCGTAGGTACCGGCACGGTTGTCGACACGGCGAGTTACGTTGCGCCGAACCCGACTTTCCTCCAGATCAAAAACACGAACAGTCAATTTCCAGAGCACCCGTTGACCGAGGATTTCGATGTCCTATACATGCCGGGTTCAACGTATTACCAATACAACATCGACCCGCAGACGATCCCGTTGACTGACGCCGGCATACCGTATGTCCGTCAGGATCTGGTCGCAATCAGCACACTTAACAGTTGGTCTGAAGCCGACGTTGAGGACATTAACTTCGATTTGAACGTCGATCAGTCCGGTCCCTTGCCGATAATCGTTACTCTGGAAGCGGTTGCGGAAATTGGCGGGAGCCCGAGGACGGTCAACGATGAACTGGTTACCACAAGGATGGTCCTCGTCGGCGACGCCGATTTTGCGAGCAACGCGTATTTCGGTTCGGCTAGGAATGGCGACCTCTTCGTAAACTCAGTCAACTATTTGGCGGACGACTACGAACTGATCAGCCTGCGACCGAAGCAGACGGCGTTCCGCGAATTGGTGCTTACGGAATCGGAGCGAAACTTCGTTCGTTGGAGCGGCTGGCTGCTGATGCCGATTCTCATCACCCTCGCCGGAATCTGGGCTTGGTGGAGACGACGCTGATCTATGAGCTTAAGACTCTCATTGGTCCTCGTAATCGCCGCCTGTTGGATTGCGATCGGAGCATCGATTGCGATCAAGCAACTGGGGCAAACTGAACGCGCTGAACAACCGCCGTTCTTCTTCACCCTCTCGCCTGACGATCTCCGCAACATCTCTATAACCGGCGGCGCGAACTCTACCTCGTGGCACTACCGCGAGGATGATCGACGTTGGTATTTCGACGATGAGAAGGACGTCCCGACGTCGCTCTACCGCTGGGGTGGTATCACGCAACTGCTCGGAGGTCCAAGGTCGCAAAGGGAACTCAAGAAATCGATCGACGATCCCGCATTGTATGGATTAGACGATCCGCTTTTGACCGTCAACGTAACCCTTCGCGATGGGCGTCAACTTACCGTCCAAATGGGTAATCTGACGCCCGACGGCGGCGCGCACTATGCCCGCCAAAGCGGCTACGACCAGCTCTACACCGTCGACTACTCGTGGGGCGAAGTGATGTTGCGACTGGTCGAAGACCCGCCGTATCCGGACTGGTTCTTCATCATGAATCCAGATGAGGCCACGGAGGTCCTGCTCTTCGAAGGAAACGAAGTCACATCCGGATACGGGTTCGACGAAGACACTGGCGAGTGGGTTGTCTGCGACCTGCCTGCGCTCGAAGCACCTTGTATAGGTACTGTTCCTGCCGACGAGGATCTGTTAATGGAGTACATTGTCCATTTCTCCCAACCTGTGATCGATGGTGCCGAGGTTCTAAACCTCACCGATCTAACCAAGTACGAAGACTATGGAGTGGGACGAGACGCTCCGTATGTTCACATCCGACGAGAGGTTCAGGTCAGGGAGTTGCTGACCGAGGTCTACCGGACCTCCATGATCATCGGCGATGTCACGCCGGACGGTAAGAACCGATACGCAGTAGCCAACGAGACGCAAGACATCATCCGCGTCGACAAAGAGTGGGCCGATCACATGCTCACAATGTTCGAGCTGCAACGGCAGTAGCCGCTCACTGCGTTCCTGAACAATTTGCCCGTCGGCTTCTCAATGACCGATACGGGCATCGCATTGGATCGCTCTCCGTTTATCGAATACCCGTTTGGTTACCACGACGGTACGTATTGGCGAGCGTGCCAGTAGCGATTAGCGCTGCACCCGCAAGAAGCGTCCAAACAAAGAGATCCTGAGACGTTGGCGCAACACCGCCGGTCGCGGGCAGCATCTCGGCCGGTTTGAGTTCGGGCGGATCGCTTGGTACGCCTATTGCTACGGTGGCTGGCAAGGTACTTGAGTAGCCGCATGAGTAGTACGAAGATCGTGTGATTTGCCACCGAAACGACGTCGCTGTCAATGTGCCATCCGCGTTCTCAGCGACCACCACAATACTCGAGAGGTTGGGACGCAGCTCATCTGGCACGAGGATGCACACATCAACCCTTCCGTCGAGAGCGTAGGAGGCAATAGGTATTCCCTCGGCATCAACGATGGATATCGTGTATTGGTTGCCGCTGAAGGTGTAGTCGTGATGCGACATGCCAGCGTTGAGAGCCGCGCCTTCATCGAACATGCGGACGCCTATGTATTCACCGTTGCGGACGACACCCCTTGACGCCGATACCCAGAATTCGTCGCCGTTGAACGTGCCACCATCCTCGGGCGTGAAGACAACGTATCGGTTTCCTTCAGCATCCACTAGTGCGGTCGGTATCTCGCCAGGAGGATTGTAGGGAGAGGGGCGGTAAATTTTCCTGACCCTGATCGTAAAGGTTGCATCACAGTCCGTCGCATCGCCGACGCACGCTGATCCGGCCGATGCCGTTACTGTGTGGGCTCCGAGAATCCGAGGAGCAGTGTATATTGCACGCGTAGTGTCGTTTTGAACTTCTAGCTCGCCAGCTGAGGCAGACCACGTCAAGTTGACGGTGGACGCCAGGCTTTGATCGTCATCCCCGCCTCGACCAGTCACTATGACGGACAACAGTACCCTGTCACCTTTATCGACATTCAAAACCGGCGCAATTGGCTTAATTTCTTGAATCGACCCCGCGTCTTCGGACGATTGTGCGGAGGCAGCTCCCCCCATGCCCCAAACTAGCAGCACCAAACTTGCCGTAGCGGCGCTCCATACCAGCCGGAAGCGCAGCACGATTGCCTTAGCGCGTATCCTGTTCAATCCATCTATAACCTAGGCGCGGTAAAACCAGTCGCGACCGAGGATTCGCAAACAGAGTGTTCCTACAGCAACCAGTGCGATGCCAAGGAAAAGCGCCAAAGCGATCGCAGCGAACGGAAACGGCGCGTTACCGCCAGTAACTGGCAGGGTGGGTGCCGGTTCTGGCGTAGCGGTTGGTAGTGGTGGCGGGCTGCCGGGGACGCTGGCGGCGACGACTGCCGGTAGCACGCTCAAGTTGCCGCAAACGATCAGAGACGGGGTGACGCGGATCCATGAAGTGAGCGCGGTCAATGTACCTTCTTCGTTGATCGCGACGAGGCCGACGCTTGTGATATTCGGTCTCAATTCCGCCGGGACTGGTATGCATACCTGGGCAGGACCATCGAGTCTGTATGAAGCGAGGCGATCGCCCGAAGCGTCAACCGCCGAGATCGCGTATTGGTGACCGCTCAGAGTGTAGCGATGCTCTGTCATGCCAGCGTTTGACGCAGCGTCATGCTCAGACATGCTCACTCCGATGATTTCGTCGTTGGGAACGATCCCGACTGGCGCGTCTATCCAGAACCCTTCACCGGAGAATGTGCCGCCTTCCTCCGGCGTAAACACTTCGTACTGTCCGCCTTCAGCGTCGGTTAAGACTGACGGGATGACACCATCGGGGTTTCGCGGCGGCGCGCTGGAGCTTGTCGCTTCACCTTGACGTCGGACGGTGATTCGGAAGGTTGCTGTGCATTCGGATGTCGTGCCGATACATTCGGAACTCGGCGAAGCCGACACCGTGTAACTCCCCGGCTCGGACGGTGCGGTGTACGAGACCGATGTACCGTCAGCGTTGTCGGGCAACATGCCTCCTGAAGCAGACCAATTAATATCCACATCGCTGGCCAGAGACGAATCTTCGACGTCTTGTCTACCGTAAACGTTTATCGATAGCACGACAGTATCGGCCGCGGCGAGTGTCAAGTTTGGCGTGCTCGCGGTGACCCTTGAGATCGAACCGACGGGTGCAGGGTCTTGAGCATACGCGATCCCGTTTTTCGGGGTCACGAACATGTGAACTCCGATAGCGCCGATCATGGCTAATCCTGCGATTACGACGATGGCGAAAGTGGAGAGAATCTTAGGTTCAGAAAAACGCAGCTCCATCGAAACATCTCCTATAGTTCCGCTCGACGCATATGGACTGTATCCATTCCTGAGCGAGCGGCATGAACAGGTCGATCGATTCGCTAGTTTACATCTGACGGACTGCCGCGACCTAAACGCCATTGAGCGGTGGAGCGACCAAACCCAAAACGCCAAGAACTCGATGGATCATTGGTCCGACGAGCCGGTCGACAAGCCGAATGATTATCGGATCAGTGTTTAGGTAGTCAGTCGTTTGTAGAGCATGAGCAATCGCTGAGGGAGCATGCTCACGTCGGGTAAGACTTCGTAGTTGAAGTCGTCCATCATAACCTTCAAATAGTCGTGGCCCTGTTTGTCTACTGTCAGACAAAACGGGATAATTCCCTCGCGTCTGGCTTCCATCAATGCCATCCGTGTGTCATGCACCGCGTACTCTTTTTCGACGCCTTCACGACTATAGCCGCGGTCCTGCGGTCGGCCATCGGATATCAGGAATAGGAACCGCGATCGTGAATCTTGGTCCGCCAGTTTCTTCGTCGCGTGACGGATCGATGGCCCCATTCGGGTCGCATGCAACGGCGCGATGCGATCGATGCGTCGGGGAATCTCTTCCGTGAACTTTTCGTCTAGGTCCTTGATGACGTAGAACTCGACGTTTTCTCTGCCGTAGCCGGAAAAACCGTAGATCCCGTAGTCGTCGCCCAGTGTTTCAAGTGCGTTTACGAGCAGGACTACGCCTTCCTTCTCGACATCGACGATCCTCTTGTAAGACTTGCGCAGGCCTTCGGTACGACGCGAACGCAGCCAGACCATGTACTCGACAGGATCGTCTGGCGCACCCCAATCGTCGTTGGGACGCTTCGCCTCTTCGATCGCTTCAGCGGTCGAAGCCGACATGTCGAGGAGGAAAGCGACCGCAACCGAGCGCTCAGTCTTGTTTCGGCGCCAGTAGATCTTGTCGTCGGGAGTGGTACCGGCGCGGATGTCGATAACGGCTTCCAGCATCGGATCGAAATCTAGTTCCTCGCCGTCTTCCAGCCGTTTCTGCTTGCGATACATCTCCGGCATCACGAGTTCGAACTGCTTCTTGATCATCGTCAAGAGCGAAGCTCGCTCGACTAAGGTGTCGCGATAGAAACCGGCATCGCCGCTGCTCATCTCTTTCTCGTGCACCATGCACCACCGAGGGCGGTACTCGTTGGCACGGAAATCCCATTCGTCGTAGACGTATTGGTCGTTACCTGAAGCAGTTAGCGGGCCGCCGTCCTCGTCGACGTGCTGCATCGGGCCGGCGGATTGGCTCTGCGCTTGAGGGTCGCGCCGCTGCATCTCTTTGAGGAGGTTTTCGAGCATCTCGGCGAGCTCAGACGACATCTCCTCTCCATCCTGCCCTTCTTGGATGTCGACCTCGGCCGAGTTCTTCATCATCTCCTCAAGCTGCTCTTGAGTGAGAGGCGTCATCTCGCCGAACTCGTCGTCGGCAAACTCTGCACCTTCCATCATCTGCGCTTGAGAGAGCAGTTGCGAGAGTTCGGGTTTGAACTCACCTCGATAGTCGACTTCTTGCGGCGAAGAGTAATCCTGTTCGTCGCCCATGTCCATGTCATCCGACTCTTCGGTACCTTCCTCTTCCTCGCCCATGCCTTCGCCGGGTTGCATCGACTCGATGAACGCTTGGATGATGCCCTGAACATCTTCTTCCTCCTCGTCTTCGCCATCCTGTTCGTCGTCTTCCTCGTCATCGTCGAGGTTGTCGAACTGATCCTCATCGAGCTCTTCGTTTTTGACTTCGGTCAGCCACGCGCATGCACGTATCGTCGCCTCCGCAGCATCTTCGACCAAAGCGTCTTCACGCTGCATCAACCGCACCATACGGCGGAGTTTGCGCGCCACCTCCATGTGACGCTTCGGCGCGACCAGATTCGCCGACTGTCCAAGGCTGATCCGGATCATGAACTCCACCAGAGCTTCGCGAGCCGGGAGTTCAGTCATATCGGGCCGTGTCGTGATCGCATCGTCTTGAACCGACCTGAAGCTGACCGCCAACCCGCGGTATGCGTCCATCACTTTGGCGTCGACCCGAGTGCTCTCGAATACCGTAAAAACGTCGTTGCTCAATTTCCGATCCGGGAACAGATCAAAGAACCGACTCATCGGGATCGCTACATGATCGTCTTCCTTGGCTTGGGCCAACACTCCATTCGATGAAGCGGCCGCAACATGCTCCGTCTTCTCTTCGATCTCACCCGGTACGTCTTCGAGTGTCGAGCCCTGTGCGGAATTCAACTCCGATCTCAGATCTTTGAACATCGTCGACGGACGATCAAAGCTGAAGCGGAACGACCCGAACTCGATGTGCCCCGTCTGATGAGTCGAAATCACCTTGTAAAAAGCGAAGTTGCGGTCTTTGTTCGGATGACGATTGATCACCTTCGGCAGATATATCGTCGTCCCTTCGGTCGTGGGGAGTTCGCCTTGGAACCAACCAATTTTTTTATCGACCAACTGTTGTGCCGCTTGAACTTCGATCTCCTGACCCGCCAGCATTCGGCAGTACATTCGGATGATCTCGCGCACGCGGTCGAGTTCGACGCTCGAAGATAGCGCGTCGAGCACCTCATGCGACAGCGATGACTCATTCTTGAAATACGACTCAGCCGCGGACGGTTTCTCCGCCAACAGCTCCATGCCGCGGCCATGCCACTCGATCATCTGCGGGAACGTGACTCTCTCCAGCACACGCGGCCCAGTGGTCAAGAATGCCGAAGACGATTCGGGCGATCCTTCAGACGCGATGCGGTGCGTCAGATCGATCAGCGTGTCGCGCCATTCGTGGCCGACGCCGCCTAGCGCGCGGGCGCCGTCTCGAATCAAAACGGACGGATCTACGCCTTCTTTGCTCGACAGCCGATTGACGAGTGAAATGAAGCTCGAACGCTGCTCACGCGGCATCTCGACGAGCGAATACCCGGCAGCGTCGAACATCTGTGGGACGTGACGCCACGAGTTATTCGCGACAGTGTTGGACAGGCCGATGAACGCACCCGCATCGCGTCCGAGTTTCGGGAACAACTGGGCACCTTTGTCCAAAGCATCGCCCGCCATGTCGTAAGACCGGTGAGAAATCTCCTCTAGGAATTCCGAGAACCGCCGCAATTCATCGAAAGACAATGACTCCAGCAAGTCAGGTGTCGCTTCGAACAGCTTGCAAGCCAGTGCAGATGATTTCCATGTTCCCCGGTAAAGGGCACGGCAAGATTGCGCCCAATCACCGATGTATCTCGGTCGCAGCCGCTCAATCGCATCGGGGCTGGCACGGAAGAACGCCACCGCGAGACTCGGGGATGCGGTGCACAGCTGATCGCCGATCTTCACCCAACTAATGAACTGACCGGCTGGCAGGTGCCGTTGCACCTTCGGCGAAGCGTTGAATAGCTCAGCACCGGCCTCCCACGACCGCACAGTGCGTTTCGATATCGTCAAACCCAACTGCGCCCAGACGTCTAGCTTCTCGTCCGCCAAGCGCCCGGACAATGCCTCCCTAGCGTGGTCGAAATTCGCTTGGACTGGTGAAGGGAAGCTGCCCAACTCCGTTCGCACTTTCGTCATGGTCTGTTCGCTAGGTTGAGTCATGGTCGATATTGTCGATGTCCAATTCCGACATCGTGCTGTTGATGATGCGCGCGGTTGCGCCCCAAATGATTTTGCCTTCGTGTTCGATCGCGTCCCAGCGGCGGGTGAGATTGTTTTGCATCAGAGTGATTTGCCGTCGCGCCGCTGCGTCGGCCAAGCGATCAACCGGTATGAAGGCATAGTCGTCGACCTCTTCGCGTTCGGGCGTCAAGCGTGCATTTTCGCACAATCGACCTGTGAACGGCCAAACTTCGTAACCAGTTCCCGTAATCACTTTCGGCAGCGGACCCCAATTCTCGATTAGGGATTCCGGGACGCCGATCTCCTCATGGGTTTCCCGCAGAGCGGTGTCTAGAAGCGAATCATCGGTCGGTTCTGATACTCCACCAGGGAACGCCCATTCGGTACGGTGATTGCCACGGTGTGCAGCGCGCCGAATCAGCAGCATTGTCGGAGTTTCGTCCATCAGAGAGAAGAGCACGGTGACCGCCGCTCTTCGTCTCGGCAATCCGGGGTCCATCCCTTCCGGCGGCACTGCTTCACCCGGAAGGTCGCGAATGTGCGGGCGAGTCAGTCTACGCTGCGCATACGCCATGAACTCGGCTGCCGAAACTGAACTCACGGGAAGATCGAGGTTACGACCTCATCAATGCCTCGTTGGACCTGAGGGTCGTCCGTGATGCCCCATGTGACGGAAACTTGGCAAGCGCGGCGAGGACTTATGCCTTCGTTGATGAGTTTCGCGGCGTAGATGAGCACTCGCGTGCTGGCACCTTCTTCAAGCCCGTGCTCGCGCAAGTTACGAATCTTTCCACCCAACGCTGCAAGGAGTCCGGCATGCTCATCGTCGCAGCCAGATTCATGCGAAATGATCTTCGACTCTTGCTCTTCATTCGGGAAATCGAATTCGAGCGCCACAAACCGCTGTCGCGTGCTGTGCTTCAAGTCTTTAACGGCATTCTGGTAACCCGGGTTGTAGGAAACGACGAGAAGAAAACCGGATGCAGCGTCAACCACCATGCCCAACTTGTCGATCGTCAACGTCCGACGGTGGTCGGTCAGCGGGTGAATGATAACCGTCGTGTCCTTGCGGGCTTCGACGACCTCATCGAGATAGCAGATACCGCCTGATTTGACGGCTCGCGTCAACGGCCCGTCCTGCCATCTCGTACCGTCACGATCCAAAAGGTATCGCCCAATCAGATCCGAAGCCGTCAGGTCTTCGTGACATGCAACCGTCACCAATGGCAATGACTCTGGACTACCATTGGAACTGGCGTCGATCTTTTTGCTGGGCTTCGCCACGGTGAGTTGCTGGCCCAATCGCCACGACATGTGCTCGACGAAACGGGTCTTCCCGGTGCCCGTTGGTCCCTTCAACAAGACGGGAACTCGCTGGTGATAAGCGGCTTCGAAAATCTCGACCTCGTCCGCCAGCGGCAGGTAGTACGGCTCATCCGAGATTACGTACTCCTCGATGATGGTCTCGTTGTATAGCTGTTCAGTCGCCATTTGGCATCCAATCGGTGCTAGGTTTCGGTTGTGGCTCGCCACAACTCGGTGACACGTTGCTCTAAAGCAGCTAAGTCGCCGTCGTTGCAGATAACTTCGTCAGCCTTCTCGATTCTGATTTCGGGAGCGAGTTGCGCGTCGATCCGGTTGCGCGCAGCATCTTCGCTCATTCCAGTCTTTTTAACGATGCGCGCCAACCTTAAATGATATGTCGCCTCGACCGTCCACACACAATCCGCCAAATCCTGCCAGCCAGCTTCGAATAGGACCGCGGCTTCTAACGCGGTTGTATCAACTCGAACAATCCGGTTGCGCCTCAACTCATCTTTGAGCATCGCCCGAATCCGATGCCAAACGATGGATTGCAGGGTCTTCAGCTTCGCTTCGTCACGGAAAACGATATCGCCGAGGATTTTTCGATCAATCTCCCCGTCGGCACCGACGATTTCAGCGCCGAAACTCCGCACCAGTTCGTCATATCCAGTGGTACCTCGGGCGTACGCAGCGTGACCAAGCAGATCGGCGCTGACGATCCGCGCGCCGAGTCGCTTCAAAATGTCAACAGTCTCAGATTTTCCGGCCCCGATGCCCCCTGTTACAGCTATGGTGATCATCGGCGCTCGAATGCGTTGCGCACATAAGAAAGTGGGCGCATAGTTCGCAGATAAAATATTCTACACCTCCGCAAACCGTCAATTTCGAAACGAAAAACGTCGAAACTTCCCCCTCGCACCGACCTCAAGAGCCTCGATTTGTCTACCCAAAGCCCAACGCCGTCTTATAGCGCTAGCGCTCTACTCCGCTCGCTTCCAAGCGTTGACAAGTTGCTGGCGCATCCAGCTTTGGTGGATTTAGCTGTGGATTTTCCGCGGTCGTTCGTTGCTGACCAAGCGCGGCAAAAGCTCGCCGATGTTCGACTATCTATCCAGAACGTCAACGGTTCAGCGATGAACGTATCCACCGAAAGCATCGTCGCAGAGATTATAGAGGCTGCTCACGAGAAAACAGCACCTTCACCGAAACGTGTCATAAACGCGACCGGAGTCATCCTGCATACCAACCTCGGGAGAGCCGCACTGAGCGACGATGCGGCGCGGGCTGCGCAACTTGCGGCGTTAGGCTACTCAGACCTCGAATACGACATTGAAACGGGTGCCAGAGGTTCACGCCATTCGCACGTGAAATCGTTGCTCAAGACCGTCTCCGGTGCCGAAAGCGGAATCGCCGTCAACAACAACGCCGCCGCCGCGCTCCTTACCTTGAGCACGCTGGCCGGTGATGGCGGAGATGTCATCGTGTCGCGCAGCGAAGCAGTAGAGATCGGCGGCGGTTTTCGAGTTCCCGACGTGATGGCGCAATCAGGTGCGAACCTCGTAGACGTCGGAACGACTAATCGGACCTACGCCCGCGACTACGCAGCCGCAATCGGTCCAAAAACACGCGCGATTCTCAAAGTCCACCGATCAAACTTCGCGATCACCGGCTTCATCCACGAAGACCCACTCTCAGACATCGTAGCGATCGGCAACCGAAACAACGTCCCCATCGTCCACGACCTCGGATCTGGCTGCCTGATCGACACCACACAATTCGGAGTCGACGACGAGCCAACGGTTCAGGAATCGGTCGATGCGGGGGCCCATCTAACCCTGTTCTCCGGCGACAAACTGCTGGGAGGCCCCCAAGCAGGAATCATCGTAGGTCAAGCCGCGTCGGTCGAACGGGTCTCAAGGCACCCGTTAGCACGTGCAGTCCGCATCGACAAGATGACACTCGCGGCGCTCAACTCGACGTTACGATCCTACGTCCGAGGAAAAGCTCTGGACGATCTGCCGATACTCAGGATGATGTCGGCCACCATCGACGACCTGCACTCCGTCGCCGACAGTTGGGCACAAGAGATCGAATCCGAAGTCGTCGACGGTCGAACCGCGATCGGCGGCGGCAGCGCGCCGGGTCAGACCTTGCCAACCAAGCGATTGAAGATCGCAATCGATCAGTCGGCCGAAAAGATCGCCGCGAAACTCCGCACCAACGAGACGCCGATCATTGGCAGAATAGAGGACGATCATCTGTTCCTCGACCCGCGCACCGTACTGCCCAAAGAACGCGCAGAGGTTACCAAGGCGCTCAGGTCGTTGGCGGCCTCGCGGTAAACTCACCGCGCTCAAGATATCCGCGCCCCAACTCTGAGCAGAAAGCGCAGAGCGCGCTTAAATCGATATGACCTTATTCGAAGACAGAGGCAAGGCGCTGCTTAACCGTCAAGCGCCGCTCGCGACCCGCATGAGACCGCGGACACTTGACGAGTTCGTCGGGCAGGAGAAGCTTGTCGGACCTGGTCGAGTCGTGAGGCAAATGATCGAGCGCGACCGCATCCACTCGATGATCCTCTGGGGGCCACCGGGCAGCGGCAAGACCACGCTCGCGCAACTGATTTCAGGCGTGACCAAGAGCCATTTCGTCGAATTGTCGGCTGTGACTTCGGGGGTGCGCGACATCCGTCGGGAAGCCGCCGACGCCCAACATCGACTTGGATCGACCGGAACTCGTACGGTCCTGTTCATCGACGAGATACATCGTTTCTCGAAGTCACAGCAGGACGCGTTATTGCCACACGTGGAAGCAGGAACTTTCATCCTCATCGGCGCGACCACCGAAAATCCCTCGTTCGAGGTGAACGCGCCGCTCCTGTCTCGGACCCGTGTTTACACGATCGACGCCTTGAGCGACGAAGAAATCGGGTGGATCACCGACGCCGCGTTGACCGATGTGGAACGCGGCCTAGGGTCAGCAAACGCGTCGTTGAATGATGACGCGCGGTCGTTCCTGTTACGAGCATCGAACGGAGACGCGAGAACCGCGCTCAACTCCCTTGAGATCGCCGTCGATTCTGCGCCCGAAGAAGACGGCCAACGAAGAGTAACGGTCGATCTCGTTGAGCAAGCCGTCGAGAAGCGTTCCCGATACGACCGCCTCGGCGACATGCACTACGACACGATCTCCGCGTTCATAAAGAGCGTCCGAGCATCTGACCCGGACGCGGCGATCTACTACTTAGCACGCATGATCGACGCTGGCGAAGACCCGCTGTTCATCGCCCGAAGGCTCGTCATCCTAGCCGCGGAAGACATCGGCCTCGCCAACCCAAACGGTCTCGCGGTGGCAGTCGCGGCCCAACAAGCCGTGAGTTTTCTTGGCATGCCCGAAGGCCGCATACCCCTCGCCGAAGCCACCATATTCCTAGCATCGGCACCCAAATCCAACTCCGCATACGTCGCCATTGACAAAGCCCTCAGTCTAGTCCGCCAATCCCGCGACGAACCCGTCCCCATGCACCTACGCAACGCGCCGACACGCCTCATGGAGCAAATGGGATACGCCAAAGGCTACGAATACCCGCACGACGCGCCTGGGCACTTCAAGCCGTCGGAAAATTTGCCAGAGGGTGTTCAGGGAAGTCGGTTTTACGAGCCAGGTGAGTTGGGCGCGGAACGGCAGATCGGGGAGCGGTTGAGGCGATGGTGGGGTGGGAGGTATGAGGATACCAGCGATTAGACGAATTGCTACGATGTTGCTATCATGTTTAATCACTGACACGACTTGAAAATGACCCTGACTCAAAAAACTCGCGAAATCGGCAAGAGAGGTTTGGCTTTTTACCACGAAAACATCAGGCATCGACTAACCGACGCCGATAAAGGTCGTTACGTTGCGGTTGATTGCATCAGCGGCGATTGGGAAATCGGAAACACTGTTGAATCAGCAGAAAAACTCCTGTCCCGGGTTCCAAATGCCGATGTGTTGATCGTGCGACACATCATCATCGCCAGTGGGTATTGGGGCACAGGGCCGCGCGAGTTGCCTCCATGCAAGTAGGGATCGTTCGCAGACTCGACGGCAGTCTCTACCCGATCACGCCCATATACGTCGAGGGGCGCGACGATTCCTCAGAGATCTTTCAGGCACTCCTAGACACTGGCTTTACTGAATACATAGCCCTACCGAGCCACGAAATCGAAAAACTCAGCCTGACTCCACTTCGCAAAGTGGTGCTGGAATTCGCCAATTCGACTCATCAGGTTGTTCAAACCTACTCGGCAACTATCATCTGGTGAGACGTCCGACGCACGGTGGTCGTCCACGAAGTCGGACAAAGACCCACAGTAGGCATGGAACTGATCGCGGACACGCACATCGACTTCGATGCCCAAGACCTAGGTCTCATAAACGCTCACTTCATTGCGCGATAGGTGGCGGGATCGTTGCGGCGTTGGATCTAGGAAGGTTCGAATGATCAAGAACGAGAGACAGTATCGGATTACGTAGGCTCGGGCGGACCGGTTCGCAGAGGCATTGAGTCAGTTGGAGAGTGGGATGGCGGAGGGTCTCGAAATGCATCCGCTGCAATTAGCCGCGAAGAAGGATGCGATGAGGAGTCAGCTTGCCGACCTTGAGAAGGAGTTGCTGGACTACGAGCGTTAGAAGCCTGGCGACTTCGAGTATTGTGAACTGGACCCCGTGTCGCGGACGTGGGGCGCGACTATCGGCAAATCAGGTGCGTAGTGCGCGACTGCGTTTGAGCACCGTGGCTAAGGTGAGTATTGCGATAAATATTCCGAGGATCAGAATCCATGCCGCGGTGTTTGACGACGGGGCCGCGGGGCCGGTTTCGGGCAGTGTCTCCTCGGTTGGTTCAGGAGCAGAAACCGGTATCATCGCCGGGGCTCCCTGAGTCCCTACGGCCACAGTGAGCGGCAAGGCACTGATATTGCCGCAGACGGATGGGCCGTCGTGGTTGAGCCGCACTCGCGCTGAAAGAATCGTCAAAGCGTCGTTGCTGTTGAGTGATACCAGCGCCAACTTCGAGATGTTGCTCCGCAGTTCGGGGGGGCAATGGTATGCAGACCTCGGCCGGGTTGTTCAGCCGATAAGCGTTTATCTTGTTGCCCGAGGCGTCAGCGATTTGGATGGCGTAGCTGTTGCCGCCAATGGTGTACCGGTGGTGCGTCATGCCTGAATTGGATGCTGCTCCGCTTTCAGACATCCTCACACCGAGAATTTCCCCGTTGGGTACTGCGCCCGGTTCAGCGGCGATGCCGTATCTCTCGGTGCCATCGAACTTGCCGCCCTGTTCCGGGGTGAAGACCTCGTACTGGTTGCCATCAGCATCAACGATCACGGACGGTATCTGCCCCGTCGGGTTGATCGCTGGCTCGCTTGTGGGTTGCGGCGTTGATGGACGGCGGACTCTGATCTCGAATGGGGCAGAGCAGTCATCTTCGTCACCTGAACATGCGTTGCCGGCCACCTTGGCGGTCACGGTGTAGATTCCCGGCGCCGTTGGTGCGGTGTAGGTTATTTTTGGGCCGTTAAAGCCTTCGATGCGATCGTCGCCTTGTCGCCACTCGATCAGATAAGTTCCGAGCGACTGGTCTTGGATGTTCTGTCGGCCGAAGATGTGAACGGTCAACCCGGCA
This sequence comes from Dehalococcoidia bacterium, assembly GCA_965203505.1. Classification (GTDB taxonomy): domain Bacteria; phylum Chloroflexota; class Dehalococcoidia; order Lucifugimonadales; family Lucifugimonadaceae; genus Bin127. Next base: position 1,041,274 of record OZ241880.1, on the reverse strand, counting down.
CGTTCGCCGGGAGAGACGGTGATACTTCGGATTTTGGGCTCGATACGGGAGATTCTGGGACTTGCGACGTCGGGCGCGATCACTTGGACGTCAATATGTTCTCCAGCGCTGGTGTATCCGCAATCCGATCCGGGTTCGCGGCAGCTCACACGGTGTGTCAACGTTGCCATGGTGCCTGACACCGCGATTCGATTCGCAATTATTCGCACATGGACGGGATGATCCCACGGTACTGTCACAGCCGACGATCGTGGATTTGCTGTGTCCATGGCCTGGTTGAAGCCGGGGCCTTGGGGCGACGTCGTGGTGAATATGATCTGCGACGGCTGTACGGTCACGTCGGGATTGTTCGTCGTGATGGTCACTTTGACGTCTGCGTCTGGCTGCTTCGTGAGCTTCACCCTGTATCCGACGCTGCCAGCCTGGGGAACTGGAACGGCTTTGGTGATTGGGACCCTTTCCCGGGTTGCGTCGTCAGGGTCGTCGAACCGCAGATCTAAGGGGTCGTTGTCTGCGACGACCGCCGTCGCACTGCTGGGAACACCGACTCTGTAAACGGCAGGGTCGGCAATGTCGTCAAGTACGGTCAGCGTCACGCTGCCATGCTCCTCTTGGTGCGTGTCGTCAAAGGTGCTGACGGTGTGAGTTGTGGAGACTCGATTAGCGGGGATCGTGACCGTTGTTGTTTCGCTGTTTTGGAGGAAGTTCCCGGTGTCGGCAGACTGTATACGAACAGGGATTTCGTTAAAGACGAATGGACCGGTGCGCTCTATCTGAAAGACGATGTCATCGCCTTCGGTTTTGGGCGAGTTGTCCGGCAAGGAGACCGTCACCGCAGGCGGGTCGTCGCTTTTGATGGTGACTGTGGAGCTACTATCGTCGGCTTCCACTCTAACGTCAGCGTGGTCGTTATCGACAGAAAAGAGGATCACGATGATCGTGCCGTCTGCTTCTACGACATCGTCATCAACGGTCGGCACGGAGAAGATATGTTCGCCAACCCCGTCGGGGATGGTCACCGTTTGAAACTCGAAGACATCGTCTTCATCCTCGTGCTCGTCCTCGTGCTCGTCCTCATCGGGAGTGTCGTACTTCTCTACGTCTATGTAGTCGCCAATCTGCACCACCCGGAAGACTATCGTTACCTCGCCGCAGATGCCGCCGAACGAAGTGGCACAGGAAGGTAACGCGATCTTGAACTCAGCGTCTTGCCCCTCAAGTACCGTACTCTCAACTGGCGTAAACGTAAAGGGTATGGGCGTTCGGCGGTCAACGATGACCCCAGTTTGAATGTCTTCGTCCTCGTGTCCATGCAAGATGTGGACGAGGGCGCTTGACGGCTCCCCTACAGAGTATTCCGCTGGGTCGGTAGAATCTGCCAAGACCTCTACCGTTACTATGCCATCGGCATGTCCAGATTGGAGCACCGATGGGATCACGTATGGGGCTGTGCCCTCGATGTCAAATGTGAGCGTGACGGTCTTGTCGCCCGTGTTTTCGCTCTCTACGTATCCGCCTTGAACGTCCGTCACTCTCAGATCCACGGTCAACTCACCCGCCGCGCCGTCAGAACGGGACAGCCTGAAAGGTACCTCCTGCGAACTTTCGTAGGCGTATCCTTCTAAAGCTGGGTTATCCGACCGCCCTTCATAAAGTTTCAGGTCAGTGTCCGGTAATATCGTGATCGTTGGCAGGCCGACATTCGATTGTGCTTGTGGATGCGGTCGGTTGTCGTCGATTTTGATCGCGGATGCGTTCGCCTCTGTGTCGGGTATCTGAAAGAAAGCAAAGGCGATGAGTGACATCATCACCGCTCGCGCTGCGTGAGACATCAGACGGAAGTACAGAAGAAGAGAAGACTTAGGCTTTGCGCTTGCGCCGCATCGCTTGTTCATTGTCAGGTTCTCTAAGTCAGTGATTGAAGGAAGAAAATGCGCACGGCTGGGCATCGGATGCACTGGTCAGTTCCTTATTCAGACTGTGTCTAAGAGGTTGTCTCAACTGCATATCTGGCTACGACTGATTCACACCATTCGAACGATTCAAACACCTATGTGAGACATTGTATCAATATCGGATATGTCGTGTGAGTGTCTATCATCGAGACATTTCAACATGTATTCGACATGTAACTAGTGGATTATGAACTGGAACGTCGTGAATAGGTAGACGTTCCGTCGGACGATACGACGGTTTTTGCCGTCGCTCGACCGCGCCCGATCGACTCTGCGGAAATTCCCCCGGAAGCGGGACATTTGCAAAACACCATCGATGCCAGCGTTAGTGAACGTTTGAGGGGCTGGATGGAAGGTAAATCGCCTCTCCCCCTCGTGGGAGAGGGCCAGAGTGAGGGGGACCGGGGTCAAGGGAAGGGGCGCCTGCCGCGCCAAACCCAGAATGTCGTCAGTCATGCAAACATCCCCTAGGGGCGATCCCTCGTGGTCGCCCTACAACCCAAACAACCATCACCCACACTCCCCCAACAAAATCCCCCCAATCCCCTCAATCCCCGGTTCAGACAACAATTTGACTCCTGCAACATCTGTAGTATATTTAAAGACAGATCGACATCTACCACAGTGCTGCGCAGACGTGTGCAGACCTCTGTCCCGAACGGCCACAGGGAGCAACGTGAGGAAACGAAGGCAAAACGGCATCGACAGCGCGATTAACCACCGCGCCGAGTCGCAGCGTCTTGGTTCCTCCGGCGGCGTCCCTCATCGGAACGGCATTCCGGTGCAAGGTCGCGAGGGCCGTGCCGAAGCGTGGGAGGCCCAGTTTCCGGAGCGCGGCGCATCAGTCCTGCGTCGCAAAGCGAGCCAGCCGGCATACCTTCCCCTCTTCCGTACTTCGGGTTTCCCCCGCCGCGCGGGGGAAATGTCCGAAGGACAAAGGGGGCGCGAGGAATGCCGTGCCAAGGGCCGGGAAACCTGCGTGGAGCCGACATACACCTTCTCCTGTCCGCCGCAGGAGGTAGGCCACAGCGCGCGTGAAGCCCGAAAAGCTGATCCAAGGAAGGCGGCGCACTCCGAACGGCGACCACCATCGCCGAGCCGACTTCCATGCCCGCGGTCTGGCGACGCGGGCCGTGCTGGAGAAACGGAAGCTAGCGGTTTGCTACACGCTCTGCGCAGCATCTGACCCCTTTCCGAGAGGTCGCCCTCTTCACTGATCCGAAGAGGCGATGGAGAGGGAAGGAGCCGAAGTCCCGCGCCGGGACCGAGGCTCGAGGCGAGGACCTGTCTTTACGGGACCGAAGACCCTGGCTGCCGGGCCATCCCCCGGGAAGGCCCGGCAGCAACCCCGAACAAACAACCGGGTGGGAGCGGACATATTTGCGCGTCTGAAAACACATCCGTAGGGGCGATCCCTCTTCCGTCCCCTTTCGCTCAGCGAAAGGGGACGCGGAGCGAAGTGAACGCAGGGGTATGCCCGATGCGGAGAATCGGCCGGGTTGCCCCCGCTCCGCGGGGGAAATGTCCGAAGGACAAAGGGGGCGCGCAGTGTCTCCGTCGCCCTCCGCCCAGGGCGACCACAAGGGATCTCCCCTACCTGTCCATTGCGCAACGCATCGCGCTCGGGGCAACGTTCGTATGCCCGGTCATAGCCACGGAGTTTCTACACTAAGACGGTCATGTCGATTTCAGATGATGGTTCAATCCTCGTCACGGGCGCAACAGGTTACATCGGTGGTAGATTGGTGCCGCGCCTGATCGAGGCGGGACGGAACGTCCGAGTGCTCGTGCGAAGTCCTAGGCGCGCGCGTTCTCGACCTTGGTTCCATGAGGTCGAAACTGTCGTTGGCGATGCGGCGAACCTTCGCGTTCTTTCGCGGGCACTGTCAGGTATAGACACCGCTTATTACCTGATCCACAGCATGTCCAGCGGTCTCAGCTTCCACGACAAGGACATCGAAGCAGCGCGTGCATTCGGTCTCGCCGCCAGAGAGGCTGGTGTGCGGCGCATCATATATCTCGGCGCATTGGGAGAATCGAATTCCGACCTTTCACCGCACCTCCGATCGCGTCACGAAACCGGCGAAGTTCTCCGCGAGAGTGGAGTGTCCGTCACCGAATTTCGATCCGCCATCATTGTCGGGTCCGGCAGTGCTTCATTTGAAATCATCCGCAACCTTGTCGAGCGATTGCCCGTAATGATCTGTCCTCGATGGGTCTATTCAAGAGTTCAACCGTTAGCGATCGACGACCTGTTAGATTACCTCGTCGCAGTTCTAGACACTCCCGAAAGCGACGGGCGAATCATTGAAATTGGCGGTAAGGACGTCACCACGTTTCATGGATTGTTGTCGGGCTACGCGAAAGCGCGCGGCCTCAGGCGGCGGCTGATCCCGGTGCCGGTGCTCACTCCCCGACTTTCTTCGTATTGGGTTTACTGGTTTACACCCATCCCCGCCGGATTCGCTCGCGCTTTAATCGAAGGGATCCGTAATCATGTCGTTGTAACCAGCGATCTTGCTCGCGAGCTATTCCCACAAATCCAGCCTCGCGATTACGCTTCGGCTATAACGGGCGTAATCAAAGATCTTGAAGATGGTCGCATCGATACTTCCTGGAGTGACGCCGGCGGCAGATCAATCAATTCCGGAAATCCTGTTTCGTTGCATTCGCGGCACGGCATGATCGTTGAACGGCGTACCAGGTCTGTGAACGCGCCGGCACAACGTGTTTTCCGAGCATTCTCTGGCATTGGGGCCGATCGAGATTGGTACTTTGCTGGTTGGGCATGGGGATTGCGCGGATTGATGGATCGTCTCGCAGGCGGCACCGGACTACGCCGAGGACGGCGACATCCTAACGAACTGCGCGTCGGTGACGCCGTCGATTTCTGGAGAGTAGAAGCCCTAGAAACGGGCAAGTTCTTGCGCCTCAAAGCCGAGATGAAGTTGCCCGGAAGAGCATGGCTCCAGTTCGAAACTCGTGAATCTGACAACGGCATGTGCGAGCTCGAACAGACCGTCGCGTTTATTCCGAAAGGTCTGTTCGGGCTGACATATTGGCACGTGCTGTACCCGATGCACGCCTGGATCTTCCGCGGAATGGTCGATGCAATCGTGATCAGAGCAGAAAGTCAGTCCACACCACAAGTCGGTGTGTAGAGAATCATCCGCGCGGCAACGCGCGAAATAATCTAGGTCCCAACCGCATTCCCTTCATCCAGATACGTCGTGTCATCCACCGTCGTCACAATCACATTTTGTCGGTAATCACCCAACTCGGCGACGTGCGTCACCGTTCGACTTTCAACCTCTGTTGACTCATCACTCCCAACAAGCGCCTCATACAGAATCCGTCCATCCATCTCGTCGCCGCCTTGAAGTCCCAACAGATGCAGGATCGTCGGCACAACATCGATGTTCCCGGTCGGATTCTCCACCACCGCCGATTTACGGAAACTCGGTCCACTAGCCATCAGCGTGTTACGCAACTCATGGCGACTCATCCCCCCATGCGTTCCAACACCAACTTCGCCTCCCCAACATACGGTACTTCCCGGATATCCGGCATCGTTGGGCGAGGAGTTCCACTTGAACGACATCGTTAGATCAGGACTCCTCGACCCCTCGATATTCGCCACGCTCGCGGGCAACGTACCCGGCACATCGCCCACTCGTTCCGAGGCCAGCAACGCTCCGCACCACGTCTGACGACTCAGCCAAGTCGCCAGACACTCCACGGTCGCAAGATCGGATTCGAGTGCATAGAAAAGTCCCGCCCCACCATTCGCCGCGGCCAAAACGTCGCTAAATCCAGCCGACTTCAACTCTGCCCCAACGTCCACAACACTCTCAATCGTCGCGTAACCGTGATCCGAAACCACGATCACATCGGTCTCGTTCAATCTCCCTTCACGATCCAACCACTCCATAATCCTCCCAAACTGCTCATCCGCGGCTGCAAGGGCCCGGTTAGACAAGGCGGAGCCTACACCTGCCTTGTGGTTCGAACTGTCAGGTTCCGAGAACCAGATCAATGCAACCGCCGGATCGCGCTCCGCCAGCACATGTTCTGTCAACACATCCGCGCCGTGCCGCATCTGAGCCACATTCGGTGTTTCCTTTTCTGGCCACGGACCAAAACGGTCTGCAAGTTCGTCATGCAACCTTCGAGGTAGACAAAAGTCTGGGTGGATCGTCGCACCGCCCAAAGTCTCGGCACGTGGATTCTGCACATACGCATTGCCTGAAGTCCCAACTCCCACAGCCACGAACTCTTCGCCTTGGTGGTGCAGGATGTCCCCCAAAGTCGGCACCAGCAAAACCTCGCCGGTCTTCTCCGCCACCCGCGTGAGCACCGGTTCCATCGCCTCAATCACGTTGTTCGCGTCAAAGTCCCGCATGACCACAGTGTTGCCGGCCAAGCCGTGTGCTCCGGGATGCCGACCCGTAACCAAACTGGCCACATTTATCCGTGTCACAGTAGGAAAAACCGGGTGGTTCTTCGCAAAAGTGACACCTCCGCTGGCAAATTCGGCAAGATTCGGCGCGAGATCAGCCCGAACTTGTGAAGGTTGGAGACCATCGAAAGCGGCGATAAGAACGCGGGTCATGTTCGGAAGTGTCCAGTCTAATGATTTGTGGCCGTGGGGACCGATCGCGTCAATCCCCAGAATCGTTGCTACGTACTAGGTCGCACATGTCGGCAATCGTACGACCGCTGAGCCCTATTCCAAATTTCAACGCTGTTTCGCGCAATGTTGCGAAGATCGTCCGTAAATTCACACTCGCCGGATGATCAGGATCTGCGTAGTCCTGGTCTTGATGGGTGTTCGTAACGTACGTCGGAAAGACGGTGCGATCCTTCATTCCCCGCGCGATCACATTTCGCACAATTGATGCGTGCTCGTACTTCTGCGATGCCACGTAGGGCCACTCGAAACCGATCTCACCCAGCTCCCCACTGTCCATCGGCCTCGATATATCAGACGACATCGGAACCTCGATGAAATCGCTGTCTCCGCTGATGTGTCGGAACGAGAGATTAGCTCGGTGCGGATAAAGCTCCGCGCCCGCCCAAATCGCCATCGCTCTGGGCAATACCCGGCCGGGAACTGACAGACTGCCTCCTTCGAAACCGAGATCCACGAGCACCGCAAAGGTTGCGTCGTTGGCTGAATAGACACCGCCGCGGAAAAATCTCGGATGCTGGCCCAGCGAATCCGACCACACCTCTGAAGCGGCAGAGATCATCTCGGATTGCTGTTCCGCGGAGAAAGCCCCTAGGTCTCGGGGATACCTGACCGGATCGAATTTATACGGATGAAGGTGCATTCCTAGACACGCCCCTGCCTGCTGTAGTTCGAGCAACAGCGAGGGCTGAGCGACGGCGACTTCCGGGTGCGCGAAAAGCGTCACCGGATACCCTGCTCTATCGGCTGCCTCCGCATAAGCCCTTATCGAACTTTGACCCTCTTCGTGCGTAGCTGGTCCAGTGCCGGATAGCTTGATCGCCAGCGGCGAGCACTCGAACAGCGCGGGTTCACAGTCCATAGTCAAGATGACGTTGACGTCGGTGCTCATGTCGGCTACCTCTCCGCTTCACACTTCGCGGATCCCTTGGAGGCACGCGCTAGTATATGCCTCGATTTGGCGCGCGACTTTTGCAAACAACCCGCAGGGGCGACCACAAGGGATCGCCCCTACGTAGAAAGGAAAACGTGATGTCGAAACGTCATCCGATCTTGACCGTTTGGTCGGTGAGGAGGCCAGAGGTGCGTGACCTTATGTGATATTCGACCTTTTCGAGTACAATCAACTCTAAAATGCGGGATTTAGGGTATTTGATGTGACGCTTTGTCACAATACTTGGAGATTCTTGATGGACCTCAATCCTGCAACGCCCGATGAAAGAGATGAAATTCTTGGCCGTCGCTCCGGACGGCTAAGCGCAGGAGGTGCAATTGCCTATTTCCGAAAATCCTCATCAGGAGATCAGCGAACTTCGTGATCGACTTTCGAAGTTAAGCCGCGCCTCCTTGCGAATCAACGAGAGTCTCGATTTCGACGTCGTTCTCCAAGAAGTATTGGATAGCGCACGTATATTGACCAACGCGCGTTATGGCGTATTGACTTACTCCGACAGTACAGGTGAGGTTCAAGACTTCATTTCGTCGGGTCTGACTGGCGAGGAAGAACGGGAATTATGGGAGATGGCAGACGGCATCCAGTTGTTCGAATACTTGAACAGATTGCAGGAACCACTCATGATCCGCGATCTCGCCACTCACCTTGCTTCTTTGGGATTGTCTGACTCCCGCCCGCCAGTGACGGTACATTCATTCCTTACCGCGCCCATAACGCATCGAGATGAGCGGATCGGAAACATCTTTCTCGGCAAAGACGAACCCGGAAGAGACTTCGGTGTGGAAGACCAAGAGATGCTGGTCATGTTCGCTTCTCAAGTGGCACTGGTTATCGCCAACGCCCACCGCTTCCGCGAAGAACAGAGAGCCAGGGCAAACCTCCAAACCCTCATCGAAACCGCACCTATCGGAGTGGTTGTCTTCGACCCCCGAGATGAAAATCCTATCTCGTTCAACCGCGAGGCCACGCGTATTGTCGACAGCGTCATGATCCCGGGCGGGCCACCTGAGCAGATTCTGCAAATCGCCGAGGTTAGGCGAGCTGACGGACGCGAATTCTCATTGAGCGACCTCTCGATCGACGAGGCGTTCAACATCGGCGAAACCGTGCGAGCTGAAGAGATCGTAATCACTGTGCCTGATGGTCGCAGCGTCAACTTAATCGTCAACGCCACACCGATACATTCGACCGAAGGAAATATCGATTCATACATTGCGACGTTGCAGGACATGGCACAGGTCGACGAGGCAGAAAGGCTACGCGCCGAGTTCCTCGGCATGGTGAGCCATGAATTGAGGGCGCCTTTGGCTTCCATCAAAGGCTCCACGGCCGCTCTTCTCGACAGATCCGCTGAGCTGGACCCTGCCGAGATGACGCAGTTCCATCGCATCATCGACAGCGAAGCCGACCGTATGCGCTACCTTATTCGTGACCTTCTAGACGTCGCGAAAATCCAGACCGCAAGCCTTGCCGTCGAACCGGAACCCTCGAACCTCGCCACCGTAATTGACCGCGCCAGAAGCGTTTTCCTCAACGGCGGCGGCAGAAACAATATTCAAGTCGATCTGCCTCCTGACCTACCGTTTGTCGTCGCCGACAGACGCCGGATCGTCCAAGTCATCACCAACTTATTGTCCAACGCGGATCGGCATTCTCCAGATTCATCCACGATCTTGATTTCCGCTGCGCGCGAACACCTGTACATCGCAGTTTCAATCTCCGACTCCGGCGATGGAATCCCGGCGGAACGCCTACCGAAAATATTCCAGAAATTCGCTCGGCCTGAAGGTAATCAGGGGCCTCGCGAGGTCGAAGGAACTGGCTTAGGTTTAGCGATTTGTAAAGGCATCGTCGAAGCCCATGGCGGTCGCATTTGGGCTGAGAGCGAAGGGCGAGGAAAAGGCTCCCGTTTCACATTCACCGTCCCGGTCGTGGCCGGTACTTTGGCAAAACACGCTGACGTTTCGTCAAAATTCCCCACCCAAAGTTCGCCCTCGGACATCGACGACGTCCAAGTTTTGATCGTGGACGACGATCCACAAGCGCTTCGCTACACCCGCGACGTCGTCACGCGCGCTGGGTTCATCCCGAACTTGACCGCCGACCCAAATGACGTCCCACGTTTGATGGAAGAGATCAGACCCCATCTGCTGTTGTTGGACCTGATGCTCCCGGGATGTGACGGCATCGAGTTGATGGAACGGTTGCCGGATCATCTTGGCACGCAGGTGATTTTCGTTTCCGCTTATGGTCAAGACCAGACCATCGCAAAGGCTCTGCGCCAAGGCGCTGTCGACTACGTCGTGAAACCATTCTCACCCACCGAGTTAATCGCTAGATTGGAAGCTGCGCTCCGTCGGCATCCGGAACTAGGCGCTTCCGATTCGAGAACGCCTTACGAATTTAATGATCTCAAGATCAACTACGACGAGCGCGCCGTTACCTTGGCCGGCCAAACATTGCGGATGACTGCTTCGGAATACCAATTGCTGTATGAACTCTCGATCAACGCTGGTCGAGCGTTGACACACGAGCATCTTGTACGGCGCGTATGGAGGCAGCGCGAACCGGGCGACCTCAGGCGCGTGAGAACCTTGGTGAAGAGATTGCGTCAAAAACTCAACGAAGATGGGCAGAACCCCACGTACATCTTCACAGAGCCGCGCGTCGGGTATCGAATGATCAGACCAAACTCATCGTCCTGAAATCTCGACCACTCTCCGCCCATGCGGTTGAAGGATCCGACCGAAAAACTGGACTGGCGCCGTATTGGCTAGTTACCAGTTAGTTGGATGCCGAAGTAAAACCGCGTTCAAAAGACTCACGCGTTCAACGACCAATATGCCAGTCGCGTGAAACCATTTTCCGGCTTTGCCGAGACCTTTGCAAAACCCACCTCATTCCCGCATCACCCACGTCATTCCGGCGAAAGCCGGAATCCAGAGGGGCATTGGGCAGTGCGGCACAGTTCGCGGGCGCTACCCGATCGGCGCCTAAACCCCCTTCAGTTCCCCCTTGGAAAGGGGGAGGGTTTTGCAAAGGGAATTATATATCTGTGTACCCAAATCCCGCGTATACGCGAGACTTTATGGCACTAGAAGTGTATCCGAATGTGCTTGACTTTGGGTACATTGTGTGGTAGAATCAGGGTATGCCCAAGAGAAACACAGGTACTCGCAAATCAAAGCGGAAGAGTATAGGTTTGGTCGAAGCCGTCAATCGTTTCAGCGATGACTTCGCGGCTGAGGCGTGGCTGGTCGAAAAGCGGTGGAGCGGCAACATCACCTGCCCGCAGTGCGGACGCGGAAATCCGGAGGAACGCAAGCGTCGCGGCAAGTTGCGCCAATGGCGATGCCGTGACCGCAAGGATTGTGGCAAGTTGTTCACAGTGAAGACCGACACCATCATGCACGATTCCAAGTTGCCGGTGTCCAAGTGGTGCATCGCCTATTTCCTGTACAGCACCAATTTCAAGGGCGTGAGTTCCATGAAACTGCACAACGACTTGGAGATCACGCAGAAATCTGCATGGCACTTGGCGCACCGTATCCGGCTCGCTTTCGAATCCAGCGGAGACGAATTCTTGGGTCCAGTGGAAGTGGACGAGATATATGTAGGAGGGCGCGAGCGCAACAAGCACGAGTCCAAGAAACTCAAGCAGGGGCGCGGCATCGCGGGCAAAATCCCCGTCGTCGGCATGAAAGACCGAGAAAGTGGCAAGATTTCGGCAAAAGTCGTGTCTGACACCAAGAAACCGACATTGCAGTCCTTTGTCAAGGAACGCACGGACAAAGACGCTGTGGTGTTCACAGATGAGCATCCGTCATATACAGGGTTGCCACGTCCGCACATGGCGGTTCGACACTCCGCCAAAGAGTTCGTGAACGGCATGGCGCACATCAACGGGATCGAGTCGTTCTGGGCCAACCTGAAACGCGGCTACGTGGGCGTGTACCACAATTTCAGCGTCAAGCACCTTCCACGCTATGTTGCAGAGTTTGAGGGACGATACAACGTGCGTCCGATGGATACCGAGGACAGGATGGCAAGCATCTGGGATGGCGGCATCGACAAGCGGTTGACCTACGCCGAACTCATAGGCGAACCAGAGACACGACAACCAGCGATGTTATGAGTGGCGCGGATTACCGACTAGGGTGATGCTAGAATTGGTTGCGGCGGTCACGGTGTTAGTCAATTCTTCCATGTTCCGCTAGTCGGGGGTGGGTTTGCTGTTCCTGCCCCGCACCGCAACCTCTTTACTCCTATCGGAGTAAATTCCATCATAGCATAGCAATCCGTTCCATTTCTCTGATTGTCACGTTTTAACAACTACACTCGCAAGCATGAAATGCTGCATAAAAGACCCAGAGAATATCGTGGATGTGCACATCGGCTACGTCGGCGACAATTTGTGGCGATCATTTGATTGTACTGAACACGCTGTTCATTTGAGGCGTCTCGACAGATGCGCGGGCACTTGCGATATCTTGAAATCTACATCGCCATCCGACGAAACCTCGAAAAATACTTGGTATAAACCTTCTGGTTTCTTTTCCAAAGTTTCCAGAATTCTAGCGAAATCGTGAGCCGCCATTTCAATCCTGTTCAACGGTGGTTTGGGTTCATTTGCATCGCACATTTGGTTGTCCTTTCGTGTGCTGATTGTCAATTGCCGATATTCGACTAATCGCAGTTCCATCGGCATATGATTCTGGATGGATCGCCAGAAAGCACTTCGTCGGGTTGAAGCGGCGGCGTGTCGTAGACGTGTCTGGTGTTGGTGTTGCTTTTCCAGATCGTCGCATGGTCTGTTATTCCGCGCTTGATGAAAGTGGCTGAGCAATCCATGAAATCCACTTCGACTTCCGTTTTGATCCATCTGGATTTGCCGTTGCCGTCCACGAAAGAGTAGAGCGACTCCACGGCTCTTGGAAGCGTCAGACGGTCGAAGAAGTTGTAGTCGTAGTTGCGACCGTGCAGATGCCAATCCATCAGGAGGTAATTGCCGTTGGACTGGTTGTATCTATACACAGCGTCTGGGAATCTCTCTTTGACGACTTCTAAGACGGCGGCGTGTTGTCCGTCTGGCATCACGCATCGCCTTTGGAAGTCTTGCGCGGTCCAGATAACGATTCCGCTCCTTATGCTACGAACTTCGTCTTCCCAGAGCACGCGTCCCCATATGGCGATCTGATCGCGTTCACGATTGCTTCCGCCGACTGCTATTTCCGCCAGTCCTATGTACTCTGGTTCGATGTATTTCGTCTCGTCCAGAAGATGAACGGGATACGGATAAGGCGGGTAAGTCGGTGTTGGTATCGGCGTGGGCGTAGCAGTCAGACGGAACGGCTGTGGAGTTTCGTCGTAGTCCTTTCTATCGCTTCCGACAGCGCCCTCGGGTGGAATATAAGGAGTCGGAGTGCGCGTAGCCGTGACCACGACACGACGCACTACGGCTGTGGCGGTTGGTTCGGGCACGGCACAGTAAGTTTCTCTAGCGTCGTGCAGTCCCGCTCTAGACAGTTCGACTCCGTCGAAACCCACTCTGCCAGCGTATCTGTCTCGCACAGACACCATCAGAGCATCGGTATCCACCGACGCTGGATCGTCGCATATCGGCTCTCTGGCAGACATGATCACGGGATCGTCTGCACGCATCACCAATGCCCATGTCTGTTTCTCGGACGTGATCTCCAAATCGGGCTTAGGAGCACGCGTGGGAACAGGAGTCGGCGACACGTCGTAGGGCGTGGAAACAGGCGCGGAGCCGCATGCGACTTGCATTGAGACTGCGAAGATTGTTACAACCATTAGAGCGGCGACTCTCGGCATCTGCTTTTCGCCTAGTCCAGTGAGAAGTTCTAAGGCGTTTAGCAGTGAGGGCTGCCGCTCTAATGGTTCATCAGGCGGTGGTCTGGAGACAGTGTTCGATGAATGGAAGGTGGTTGTAGTCGTCATGGGGATCGTCCGGCTACGCGTTGTCAAGAATGGTTCGGCATGTCGAAGCCAGAACTGCCGACGACTTGCCAAAAGCCGATGCATTGCCGCTCCTAGCGTCGTTGACGACATCCCGTGCCTTTTCACGCAATCTGGGCACTTCAGACAGTTTCAGATCGTCATAGACCTCTCTGACTTTGATGACGATCTCAGCGTCTGACAATACGCCGTCTCTGGCATCCAATGCGACGTTGCTGTAGTGCCTGCAACCAGTTCTGGCAGGCGCGTCAGGATTCGTCTCGGATACCGGACCCGAACTGCAAGCGATGAGAATGCTCGCAATTGAAGCGGAAAGCATGGCGAAAACGATTTTCGCCTGCATCGGGAAACCCCCTCTCGGCAACGGACAGTGGTCGTCTTGCTACACAGACCATCGAGCCATGCGAACCGGAAAGGGGGCGCGTGAAACGCCCTGTCCAACTGCCAATGCGCGGTCGCGCATGACAACAGACGATCTGTGTAGCAACCACAACCCTACATCATCACTGCCAGGCGTGCAAAGCACGCTAGAATCCCACGCCGATAAGTGGTATATTCAGGCTATGGAACGGTGATTTGACTTCCGTTAAGCGAAGAGTTATCCTCCCCCGGTCCAACTGCAAAATCCATCCGAGATTCAGAGTAATGGCTACGCAACCAAGCATGAACCGCGCAGAGGCGAAAGCCAACGCGAAGCGCATCTACAAAGAGAAAATCTTGCCGAAATACATCGGCACCCACAAGGGATGCCTAGTTCTGGTGGACGGTGTCAGCGGTGACCACGAGATAGGCGACGACCCATTTGTTTTGAGCCGCATGCGACAGAGGCATCCCGACGCGGTGATTCACATGGCAACCATCGGCTACGATACCGCTTTCGTGGGATCGGGTGCATTCGCGTCTAAGGCATAGTGACCATTCAGGCGGTCAGCGGCACGATCCGCGAGAACCTCAGAGCGCAGATTGCCATGAAGTTCAAGCAATGCGATGGAAATTACCGTTGCATTGATATGACTGTTGATACTGGATTCACAGGATTCGTCGGTTTGCCGAGTTGGGAACTCAAAGAGTTGGAAACTTCGGAGTGGGATACCAATCACATAAAACTCTTCGATGGGCGCAAGGTTTGTGTTCGAACATGTGAAGTGACGATGAAATTACAAGGTTTTGCACATCCAGTTGCGGTCTACGAATCAAACATCGGACCCGTTATTGGTATGAGAATGTTGATTGGAAGTCGCACTACCGTTGAAGCACAATCCGACGAATTTGGACGCGCCTACGGCAATGTAACGATAGAGCCACTGGAGAGTGACCATGCCGCATAAACGCTACGTCGTGAAAGAAGGAACATGGATAGACGAGTCGCTTGCCGAACTGCTTGGCATCGAGGGAGACGTGGTAGAGCAATGGATAGACGACGGAGATTTGGCATCGTCTGTTCTGAGCCTGTCGCCAGAGCAGGCTAGAGAAATCCGAGATGCCGTGCCAGATTGATGTCAATCAAATGGTTGGGTACATAGGTATATAGTTCCCTTTGCAAAGGTGTCGCTTTACCGTGGATTGATTCACAGCCGAGGTTGAAAATCCCCCATAATTTCATCCTCATCTTGCCACATTACGCGTAAAAGGCCTGTTCCGAATATCTAATCTGGTGTCGCGGCAAAGCGAAACCACTTTCTGACGCGAGGCGTAGAAATTAGCACTGTCATATCGCCTGTAAACTGTTTTCACAAGCAAGGGAGTTTAGCTATGAAAATTCCACGACCATCGCGATATTCAATTCTTGTGTTGGCGGCCTTGGCGACACTATTGTTCGCCGCCTGCCAAGATGATCCAGAGCCCGTCACCATAATCAAAGAGGTGCCGGTGGAAGTCATCAAAGAAGTAGAGGTGGAGAAGGAGGTCATCAAGGAAGTTCCAGTCGAAAAAGAGGTCATCAAAGAGGTCGAGGTCGAAAAGGTGGTGGAGAAGATTGTCGAGGTCGAGAAGATCGTCGAGCCCACTCCAGAACCCGAGGTTGCCGCGGGGCCACCGATCTACCAGATGGGCATTTTCGAGGAGCCGATCTCCAGGAACTTCTGGAACTACTACGGAGGACCTGCCGGTTCGGTATGGACCCAATACGTACTCGACGGCCATTCGGGCGCGTTGTACGGATACTCCGACCAGCGATTTGATTGGGTGCCGGGGCTCGCAGCCGACTTCCCGACAGATTTGATCAAAGAGACCGTCGGTGACGGCGAGTTCTGGACTGCAGAAGTGCCCATCAGGACCGACGTTGCGTGGAGTGATGGCGAAACTCTGGACGCCAACGATTTTGTCTTCACCGTTAACACCGTAATGGACTTGAACCTCTCGTCGAACTGGGCATCAGTGGTCGACCAAGCCTTTCTTGACCGCGTCGAAGCGCTTGACTCTCACACGCTGAAGGTCTACTTCAAGACCGCGGACGAAGAAGGCAATCCGCAGACTCCTGGATTGAGCGTCTGGCAGTTCGGCCTCGGATTCATGCCGGTCCTCGCCGAACACTATTGGGCGCCGGTTGTCGATGAGGCCAAAAAAGCGGGTGAGGCAGAGCAGCAACAGGAAGCACTGTTTGCACACGTGCCCGAAGGCGAACCTACACTTGGCGGCTTCACCTTCAACAAGTGGGAACCCGGCGCATTCTTCGAGAACAACACCGATCCAAACTACTTCGACAGCGGAACGGTAGTCACGTTGTACGACAACGGTACATACTCGGTAGTCAATGACCGGACCGGACATTCCGCCACATACTTCGGAGACGCCAACGGCGATAAAGTCCTCGAATACACCGTCGGCCCACACGTCGAGTCCGAGCTTTTCAGCATCTACGGCAACCAAGATGCGGCGATCTTAGCTCTCACGAAAGGCGACATCGACTACGTCTTCAACCCGCTTGGGTTGGAAAAAGGTTTCTTAGATCGTGTCAGGAACACACCTGATCTTCAGATTGCCACGAACGCGAACAACGGTGTCCGTTACATCGGCTTCAACGTCCGAAAACCCCCGATGGACATCACCGAGTTCAGGCAAGCCGTCGCGACGGTAATCGACAAGGAGTTCGTCGCAAGGACCGTTCTTCAAGACGCGGCTATCCCCGTCTACGCGATGGTGCCCGAAGGCAACGCGTTCTGGCACAACGCGGACGTTCCGACGTACGGCAAGGACTTGAGCCGTGGCGAACGGATATCCCAAGCTGTCGAGCTTCTTAAGAGCGCGGGCTTCACATACGAGGAAGAGCCAGAGATCAGCGAGGACGGCAACTTCGTCGCCAAGCAGGGCAAGGGACTCAAGATGCCCGACGGCACGCCGGTACCCGAGATGACGCTACTCGCCCCAAGCGCGGGTTATGATCCCATGCGGTCAACATTCGCCATCTGGGCAGACCGGTGGATGAACGACATCGGGATACCGGTCCGCGCCCACCTCACCGGATTCAACGTGATCGTGGACGAACTCTTCAGCGATACCGTCGCGGAAGACCTCGACATGTGGATGCTCGGATGGGGGCTCTCGATCTTCCCGGACTACCTCGAGAATTTCTTCCACAGCAGGCACTCCCCTGAGATCGGCGGCGGTTACAACTGGGGCGGATACGCCAACAACCAGTTCGACGAACTCTCTCTTGGACTGCTCTCTGAAACGACCATCGATGGAGCGCGCGAAAAGGTTTTCCAACTCCAAGAATTCCTAGCCGAAGAACTGCCCTACGTGCCGCTCTTCACCACGCCGAAGTTGGACGCGTACCGCCCATCGCGGATCGAGTTCCCCTACACTTCGGTGCTCGGCGGATTAGAACAGCAGAACGGAATGCAACAAGAAGTGGTAATCAAGTAAGAAGGCCACTCCGCTTGTCGTGAAACCATCCCGAAACCCCGTCACCCCGCGAAACCGTTCGTCATTCCGGCGAAAGCCGGCCGTTTACGGGACGGAACGTCCATCCGCAGGCGGGGTAGCGGGGATGTCACCGACGTGATCCTTAAGACCGGCTAATGGCCAAGTACCTGCTGAAGAGAACGGCGCAGATTCTCGTCACGCTCTTCGTGTTTCTGTCGCTTGTCTTCTTCATCGTCAACGCACAACCCGGAGACGTCAGCAACTTCTACGCGCTGAATCCCGATGTGCCGCCGGAGACGCGAGAGCGGCTACAAGATCTGTTCGGCGTGAACGAACCACTGTGGAAACAGTACGTAGTCCACATCAAAAACACGTTCACCGGGAACTTCGGCATTTCCTTCAGTCACTACCCGAGGTCGGTGGCCGACGTCATCAAAGAGCGGCTGCCCAGGACGGTCGTACTTTTCATGACAGCGACCGCGCTCTCCTTCTATCTCGGGTTCGGCCTCGGAAAGGTCGTCGCGTGGCGGAGAGGAGGATGGTTCGAATATACGTCCACCGTCAGCGGAGTCACGCTCTACACAGTCTTCACTCCGTGGTTCGGACTAATGATGATATGGCTCTTCGCCTTTAAGGCTGGCTGGTTCCCGATCGGCAAGTTCCTCGATCCTGTCTTATGGCGCGATGCACCCGTCGACGCCAATTCGGTGTTCACTCAGATGATCATCACAGCTTTCGTGGTGTCGTTCGTCGTGCTCACCGTATTCGTTGTCACGGCACAAAGGAGGATGAGCAACGCGCGGATCATTCGCATCGTTAGCATGGTTTTGGCTACTCTCGCCGTAGCTGCCGTTTGGATGACGTCGGGAACGATGACATACGCTTGGGACATCTTGCGACACATGGTGCTGCCTGTTGCGACGCTCACGTTGATCAGCTTCGCCGGCACGATGCTGCTCACACGCAACAGCATGCTCGAGACGATGCGCGAAGACTTTGTTATGGCCGCGCGTGCGAAGGGATTACCCGAGCGCGCCGTCCGCGACAAGCATGTCGCACGTAACGCCCTGCTCCCTGTCGTCACGAGCTTCATTTTCAGCCTCGCATTCGCGGTAGATGGCGGCGTCATCACAGAGTCCATATTCTCGTGGCCCGGCATGGGTCAGACGCTCGTATCAGCGACACTGACCGAAGACCTCCCGCTGGCGGTCGGCGCGTTCGTATTCGTAGGAATATTCGTCCTCGTCGCCCACCTCGTCGCCGACATCCTGTACGCGTATCTCGACCCAAGGATCCGGTACTAATGGCTACCGTTGACGCTCAACCTGCCGTACCGAGCTCTGTTTGGCGAGCGCGTCTGAGGCTGGCAGCTCGATCCATTCGCGAGAACTGGTATCTGTTCATCAGAACCCGGATCGGTTTGATCGGTCTGGCCATCATCGCCATGTATGCGCTGCTCGCAGCGGCGCACCCCATCCTGATGAACACGGTATGGGAACCGCGGATCTACGATCCCGTCATCGGTTACGCGTTCGACGAGACAAAACAACCTGCGCCACCCAGCCTAAAGCACCCGCTAGGCACCGATCCACAAGGCAGGGACATCCTCAGCCAGCTCATGTTCAGCGCGAGGTCAGAGTTCCTGCTCGGCCTGCTCGCGGCGACTGTAACCGTCGTCATCGGAACTTCAGTGGGCGCAATCGCCGCATACTTCGGGGGCTGGATCGACACCATCCTCATGAGGCTCGCCGACATCATGATCATGATGCCCGCAATAAGCGTACTGATCGTCCTCAGCGCTCTTATCGGTGTCGAACACTTCGAACTGGCACTGCTGATCGGCATCCTCTCCGGCTTTGGCGCCACCGGCGTGGTGCTAAAGTCGCAGGCTTTGTCCGTCGTCGTCAAGCCGTACATCGACGCCGCGAGGAGCGCAGGAGGGGGACACTTCCACATCATCTTGGTGCATATCGTGCCGAATCTCTTGCCCCTTTCGTTCCTCTACATGATGTTCACCGTTACCAGCGCAATCTTCTCCGAAGCGGTCCTGAGCTTCCTCGGCCTGCTTCACGTGAGGATGAGTTGGGGGCTGATGATCCACAACACCGAGTCGGCCGGTTACCTGCTGCAGGTCGCAGAGTTCTGGTGGTTGATATTCCCGGCCAGCCTGTCCATCACCCTGCTATGTTCCGCCTTCTATCTCGTCGGCCGCTCGCTCGACGAGGTGGTGAACCCAAGGCTGAGGAGACGATGACCACCGAACCTGTTCTCGTCGTCGATGACTTGAAGATGCACTATATGACGCAAGCGGGAGTAGTGCGTGCGGTCGACGGCGTCTCGTTCTCAGTTAATCGCGGACAGTCGCTCGGACTCGTTGGCGAATCCGGCTGCGGCAAGTCTTCGATTGCGATGACCCTGCTCAAGCTGCTGCCAGACAACGCAAGGCTCGTTTCAGGCAGCATCGCATTGAACGGCGTCGATCTTGTGCCCCTCAGCGAAGACGAGATGAGGCCCCACCGATGGGACCGCATTTCGATGGTGTTCCAAGCCGCGATGAACTCCCTCGACCCCGTCTACCGCGTCGGCGACCAGATCGTAGAGGCGTTGGAAGCGCACTACCCGGCGGGGGGACGCGACTCGATGGAACGAGTTAGTGAACTTTTCGATCTAGTCAGCCTCGATCCAAGCTACATACTCCGTTATCCGCACGAGTACAGCGGAGGCATGAGGCAGCGCGCCATAATCGCCATGGCGTTGGCTTGCGAGCCGGACATCATCATCGCCGACGAACCCACAACGGCGCTGGACGTGATAGTCCAAGACCATATCCTCCGGGAGATGCAGGCGATCCAGCGTTCACTCGACATGAGCATGATCTACATCTCACACGATATGGCAGTGATCGCCGAGGTCTGCGATGTCGTCGGCGTGATGTATGCCGGGAAACTAGTCGAGTTCGGGCCTACTGCTGACGTATACGCGAGACCAATCCATCCCTATACACGCGCGCTCATGTCTGCCTTTCCCAGCGTCAGAGGCGAGAAGCATGAACTGGTCACCCTGCCAGGAGAGCCCCCGAACCTGCTGGATCCGCCGAGCGGATGTGCTTTCAATCCACGATGCGCGTACGCCACTGACGAGTGCCGAACCTCCGCGCCGCCGATCGTGAAGCGCGGCGACCAATGGGCGGCTTGCTGGAATCCATCGGAAGAGTGAATCGATGATTGACACTCAACCCGTTCCCGCAACTACTTCTCGCCTGCTGCTGAGGGCCGTCGACCTCTCCAAGCGGTTCCCCTTGTCCTCGGGATGGTGGGATCGAAATCCTAGCTTTGTCCACGCAGTGGACGGCGTGTCGTTTGATTTAATGGCGGGCGAAACTCTCGGCATCGTCGGCGAATCGGGATGCGGCAAGACGACCACGGGCAGGATGCTGGTACGACTGGCAGAACCAACAGATGGGCAAGTGCTTTTCAAAAACGAGTCCGGCGATCTTGAGGACATCGCACACCTCAAGGGACAGCCTTTAAAAGACTTCAGGCGCAGAGCGCAGATGGTGTTCCAAGACCCGTACGAGTCGATGAATCCCAGACGGACTATCTTCGATACGATAGCCGAGCCGTTGCAGGTCCAGAAGATGGGGGACCACACGGAGCGGTTGGAGCGTGTTTCCGAGACTCTCGGCTTGGTCGGACTGACGCCACCTTCATCCTTCCTGTTCAGATTCCCACACGAGTTGTCCGGCGGTCAGAGACAGCGGGTGGCGATCGCGAGAGCGCTCGTCATGAACCCTTCGTTCGTAGTCGCCGACGAACCTACGTCCATGCTGGACATCTCCATCAGGACCGGCATCATGCAACTCATGGGCGAGTTGGCAGATCGCCTAGGCATCAGCTACCTTTACATCACACACGACCTCGCCGTCGCCAGGTACATGTGCAGCCGAATCGCCGTCATGTATCTCGGCAAAATCGTCGAGATGGGCGAGACAGAAGAGGTCCTCCAAAATCCCGTTCACCCCTACACGAAAGCACTACTGTCAGCCGTCCCCGTCCCAGACCCCGAAGCAACCAGAGACCCAATCGACATCAAAGGCTCAGTCTCAGTCCCGGTCGATCCCCTCCCCCGATGCAGATTCTACGACCGCTGCCCAATCGCCGACAACTTCTGCCAAAACAACGACCACCCACCACTAGAAGACAAAGGAAACGGCCACCTAGCCGCCTGCTACAAAGCGTGAGTGACTCGAGGTGCGAACACCCGAAGTCGGATATTTTGCCGTCACCCAAGTCATTCCGGCGAAAGCCGGAATCCAGAGGGGCGATGGCAGCACAGCGCAGTTTGCAGGAACGCCCGATCCGCGTCTCCCCCTTCAATTCCCCCTTGGCATCAAGAGGGAGAGTTCTGCAACGGTCACCTCTGAGGGAGATGTCTATGGCAAGGGGGAAGCAGCGATCAGGATCGGAGGATCAGTGTGACACGCGTACCAGGTGTTCGCAACACCGGCCAATATAATCGGTCTAGCCATCCACAAGCTTCTAGCGGAACCGCCACGTGGTAACAACATCGAACCAAAATACCGACGCGTCCCAAGACTACGGCATCGTAGAACAACTGCCCGACCAAGAAGAGTTTTGGCGACCACCTAGACGCTTCGGTGCAGTTCCGATCGATACCGAGCCGCTCGGATGGGACCGTCGGCAAGGGTTCCGAAAGCATTACCCGCTTGTCAACTTGCCAACTCAGATAGTCGAAAGAGTCTCATTCGGACGCGCTGACAAACACGAAGCCAACCGCTTGATATGGGGCGACAACCTCCATATCATGCGCCAGTTACCGACTAACTCGGTCAACCTCGTATACATCGATCCGCCATTCTTCTCTGGCCGACAGTACAACGTCATCTGGGGTGACAACAACGAGGTCCGATCCTTCAACGACATCTGGGAAGATGGTATGCCTGGTTATCTGACTTGGCTCAACGCCCGACTCTATGAGATGAAGCGTATTCTCAAACCAACTGGTTCAATCTACGTTCACTGCGACTGGCATGCAAGCCATTACATCAAAGTCGAGTTGGACAAGATTTTTGGATACGATAACTTCCGTAATGAAATTGTGTGGGCTTATAGAGGTGGCGGTGTTCCCTCGAATGCATTTGCGCGTAAACACGACGTACTGTTCTTTTATGTCAAATCCAACAAAGCACCTTTTAGCAAACAATATGTACCTTATTCAGAAGCGAGTCAGAAACTGGTTTCTGGTAGAGGTGGTGTGAGCATCGACAACAAGGTCAGGGACCTAAGCCGCGGTGCTGCAATGCCTGACTGGTGGGCAGATGTGAATTCGTTACAAACTTGGTCGCCGGAACGGATAGGTTACCCCACACAAAAACCAGAAGCATTACTTGAGCGCATCATCAAGGCATCTTCAAATGAAGGCGATATGGTACTTGATGCGTTCATCGGTGGCGGTACTACCGCAGTTGTAGCTCAACGCTTGAATCGCCGATGGATTGCCATCGACCAATCCCGCGTCGCAGTAGCTGTAACTGCGGAACGGTTGAAGCAAGGCAACGCACAACCAGAAATCACCTCGGCAGACGGCAACGACGACGAAGTTCCAGACTTCACCGTTGAACACTGGGGCGTGTATGAAGCTAACCGACTAGCTGATATGCCGCAAGACGAGTTCCGCGAATTCATACTTCACTCTTACGGTGCTACTCGCGTCAGCGATGGCGATGATGGCCCTCACGTTCACGGCTGGCATAACAATCAACCAGTATGGGTCGGACAATCCGGGCAAGACACGCAAGCATCAGCAACAGATGTCGGAAACTTCGCAAACGCAATTCTGCGGACCGATCAATATCGCGACGCCTTCCTGCGCGACGGAACTATGCTTGCGTGGGGATTCCATCCCGATGCACGCACCGCCGCGGATAACCTGCGACAGCGAGAAGGCATCCAAGTACAATTCGTTCGGCTGAACCAAGTCCGCATCGGCAGCACTGATTTCCGAGAACATGTCGTTGGGAAATCCACCGATCGCGCCGACTACAGCGACTTCCTCACCTTCGTGCACCCTCCAAACATTGACGTGGGATATCGCAACCTCGGTAATGGATCAGTAACCTTCGATGCCAGCGGCACCGCAGTCATCAACTCCGAAGCCGAAATCATAAATGTCCAATGGGACTTCAACTACCGCGACCGCTTCGAAGCCACCCCAGACTACTCGTTCAAGCGCGACCGAAACAAGAACCCCCAACTGCAAGTTACCCACAAGTTCGACCGCTTGGGAAGTTTCGATGTGGCATGCCGAATTCAGGACAGCAAGGGCGGTGAGGGCACACAGGTCATCAAGGTTGAGGTGAAATAAACGATGTTCAATCAGTTCTCGCGTTACGAAGCCGACTTTGAGCAATGGGTGAACGATGGATACCCCGGCATCAAGCACGAAACCTTTGACTACATAAAACACCTCAGCGCACCCGAAGACATCCGAAAACCACGCGCCGGCACACTATGGCCGCACCAGTGGGATGCCTTCCTCCGCGTCATTTACTCGTACGAGATCAAACGCGAAGAGTTGGCGAACCCAAACGGCACCTTGCTTAACGTCGTAACCGGCGGCGGCAAGACTGCTATCATCGCCGCGCTTATCGTGTGGTTGAGACTGGCCCACGATATTCGCAAATCCGTAATCATGTGCCCGAATCTCATCGTCAAAGACCGCTTGGAGGACGACTTCAGCGGGGGCAAAGTCTACCGTGATCGTGGTCTTATACCCAGTGATAAGTTCATCACCAGAGACGATTTCGAATTGACAACACTTGGTTCCGATCGTGCCGGCGGATGGGCGAGCCTGATGGGCGCAAGCATCATACTCGGTAACATCCACCAGTTTTACACCAGCAACGCAAGCGGTCAAAGCAATCTTTCGGGATTGATGAATGGACCGGAATTTGCACTCTTCAACGACGAAGCTCACAATTCGCCTGCACCTGAATGGGAACGAACGCTCCAAAAGATGAATCCGAAGGTAGCGTTGAGAGTCGACACCACCGCTACACCAGATCGCGCTGACGGCAAGACGCCAGACAGCGCGATGATCTACGAATACTCGATCCAAGACGCGCTAGCCGATCGTCTAGTCAAAACTCCCGTCGTTTACCAACCAAACATCAAGACCGTTGAGCTAACGTACACCGACGCACAAACCGGCGAGAAGCGCGCCGTAGAAGAGATCGACTGGGACGAGGTAGACCGCAAAGGGATAAACGCCACCCAGTGGGTAACCGACGATCTCCCGATGCAGCAACAGATGGCTATCGCTCTGAAGCGCCTAAACGAACAGCGAAGTCGTGCCGTCGGTCGATACCATCCGCTGCTATTCGTAGTAGCCGTGTGCAAATTGGACGCTCAAAAAGCGGCAAAGATGCTAAACGACTACTTCAAAGTCAAGACGCTTTTGGTCACAGAAGATAGTTCAGAATCTGACCGCCGCCAAGCAACCGAGCTCGGCAACGCCCGTCGCACCAAACGTCCATACCGCGCTGTAGTTAGTGTGATGATGCTGCGCGAGGGTTGGGACGTACCCGAAGTCGGCGTTATCTTGCTGCTACGAAAATTCGGGAGTCAAGTCTATGGGCAACAGGTTATTGGACGCGGCCTGCGCCGTGTTCGCAACCTTCAAATCAAAGATGACGAACCCCAGATCTGTTCCGTCGTGGATCACCCAAAACTCCAGCACCAATGGTTATGGGACATCTTCAGCAGCAAGGTTCGATCGGACGTAGGTATCGACGACATGTTCGACGAAACCGAAGACCTCCCAGAACCTCCGCCTCGGCAGGAATTGGAAAACCCTGACTTGATGATCGACATTCCTGACCCCATAGAAGAGGAGATTGAAGAGTTCGTCATCGACATCCCGGAAGAGACCTACGAACCAATCAAGAACTGGCGCGACGTCTTGGAAAGCATCGTTTACCCAACTCAAACCGTCGAGATCACAAATCAAGACATCTCCGACATACAAGGTAGGGAACTTTCAGACGATGGTTGGACTATGCACGAATCCATGCCATCCGTAAACGGCAGCGCTGATCTCGACCCTGAACCCGACAACATACAAGAAGCCATTAAGGAAGAATTGCTCAACATTTCCGATCGGTTGTTGGCCGAAGCAGGATTCACCATGCTTTTCAAAGGCGACATCTACAGCATCCTCATGGGACACGTCAGAACCAAATTTTTCGATGGGTACTCGATCGGACTAGCCGACCCACAACAGTTACGTACTGCATGGCGAACCTTGGACCGCATGGAGCAAGAGATCATCAGCCGTCCAGGTCTCGTAGATGGGATGGTGAAACATGCCGATAAGTAAACGAGGCACCTTCGACAATCCCCAAAAAAGTCCGTACAACTTCGAAAAGTACGACAGCGACCTAGAGCGTCGGATGATGGTGCGGCTCGAAAAAGACGGTGACGTCGAGCGTTGGATGAAACGACACGGCATCTCGATCCCATGGATCGACAGGCAACATCGCAAATGTAGCTATCTACCCGACTTTCTAGTCCAATACAACGACGGCACCAAAGCCATCATCGAAGTCAAGAATCCCGCACTCGTAGACTCCGACGCCGTCCAACGCAAACGCGCCGCCGCCGAACACTGGTGCAAAATTCGTGGCATGCAATACAAAATCGCCACGATTTATTGAACTCCCAGTTTGGCAAGGCTCACGCAACACTTCTAGGGAACACGACGCACGAAGTGTTCAATGCGCCGACATGATCTATCTGTTATGGCTGAGGCGCTGTTTCGAGAACGGTTCCGTCGTCTGCGCGCACAGTAACAACTTCACCGTATAGATTACACTTCGCCGTCCCAAGTCTTTCGAGTGGATCATCGGCCGCTACCGCGTCATTCCGGCGAAAGCCGGAATCCAGAGGGGCGAAGCGCAGCGCAGTTTGTACGGAATGCGCTATCGTTGTCTACCCCCTTCATTTACCTCTTGATCACCGAGGTAGATGGTTTTGCAAAGGTCTCGCCAACGGTGGCGCACGGTGTTTCGGGCGATAGGACCGCGCTGAGCGGATTCTAAATCCCGTTGCTGGGAAAGGCCCCTCCCCAACCCAACCCCACAACTTCGACATCTACATGTATGCTGGGAGGGGGTTGAACCCACACAAAAGGAGGTTCAAACATGGGCACAATATCCGTTAACCGGCTTGCCGGGCTGTCCCTCATATTCGGCCCGATCATCGCCTTCGTCTTCTTTCTCATCGAGCCTGGTGGACTGCTGATTGACCGAGCCGAAGTCTCAGACGCTGTCGGCACTATAACGTCCAAAAGTTCCAACGCCGCGCTGACCAACATCACCAACATCGCGATAATCCTCGGTCTGGCACTGATCCTCTCGGGCCTCTATGCGCTGATGCGGAACGTAACCTTGGAGGGCAACGGCAAAGCGTTAGTTCAGATGGGCTTCTTCATGATCTTCGTCGGACTGACCGGTTGGATTTTTGCCGGCGGTGTGGACTTCATTCTCGCCGATGCCGAGACCAGCGAACAGATCGCAGGAAGCGTTCCCGTCTACTACGCCGGCTCCGCTCTCTTCTACGCCGGTGGCATCACGCTCGGGTTTGGCGGCTTCATTTTCGCCTTAGGCCTCTCCACCAGAGACGACTTCAACCGCACAATCTCCTTGTTGGCTGCCCTAGTGAGCCTGGCCGTAATGGTCTTCTTCGTGTTGGCAGTACTCGACAACGGCGGGCGCGACACCTTTATCAGCATAGCCCGCGGCTGCTACGTGCTACTGGTCATCTGGTACGGATACCTAGGCTCAGGACTGATGAAGCGACCCGATCCCGATCTGTGGCAATAGACAGAGCCTGGATTTTACGGCGGCTCGGATCAGGGCGTTTTAAGCGACACGTAACGGGCACCAGACTGCGAAACGTTGCAAGCCACTCTCGCCGAGTTTGACTCGGCGAGCCCGATTCCCAGCCGCTACAGCCGAGACGTTTGCAAAACCCGCCGATTCGTCCCCTTCGCGAAGCGTAAGGGGACGCGAACCAGCGCAGCGCAGTTCGCAGGGGATGCCCGAACGACGTCTAAACCCCCTTCAATTCCCCCTTGGACATCAAGGGGGAGGGTTTAGCAACGGTCTCCGGAAACAAACGAATGGCGGAGGGTGCGGGATTCGAACCCGCGAGGGGGCTCAACACCCCCAACCCACTTAGCAGGCGGGCGCACTAGGCCTCTATGCGAACCCTCCGCTGCCTGATGATCTCCATTCTAATCGCCTAACTTGATTCCCTTCCCGACTCCACTGATCTCACGAAATCAACTTCCTACGCAACAGCAGGTACGCCAGCGGCATCACCACCGCGATCATCCCGACCAAGAACAGAAAGTCCCAGACCAACGACGCATCCATCGCGTTCGTCGAAAACGCCCGGCTAAGATTCACCGCCGGAGCCAACGGAATGAAATTCGATATCGTCTGCGCCCACGACGGCAAAACCTCAAACGGATAAAAGATCCCGCTGAACATGAACATCGGAGTGCCCACCACCGTAAACACCAACGTCACAAAATTCACGTGCGGCGCCGTCGATGAGAACAGGAATCCGACTCCAGCAAAAAGCACCGCCGTCAAGAACACCGGTATGAACACAAACACCACCGTCCACTCGTTGATCCAACCAAACGCCACCGCAATCACGGCTATCGACACCATGCTGATGAACGCACGAGTCACTCCGAACGAAATGTCCGCTATCAAAACCTCCAACACCGACAACGGGGCGGTCAACTGCGTATCGTAAAGTTGGTTCTCCATCCGGTTGTACGCACCCATCGAACACTCAACCATCGGAACGAACATCGCACTTCCCACGATGATCCCCGGCGCCACGAACTCCGGATACGGTATCTCCGTACCCGGCACCGTCGGCACCAAGCGTCCGATACCTACGCCCACGCCGATCATCATCACCACCGGTTCGACGAACATGAACGCCACCGCGTACTTCCAAAACCGAATAAACGCGAACCAATGCCGCAACCACAACGCCGAGATGCTCCGGAAACGGACACCTGCTATCGTCTTCAACTCCGTTCCGGTCTGGTTGATGAATACCGCTTCAGTGCTCATTCGTCCCTCAACTCTCTGCCCGTCAACACCAAGAAAACATCCTCCAAGTGCGCCGGGCGATACGTCACGCGCATCTTCACCAGGTCCGTCAGCGTCGAAACGTCTGGCTTTGTGCCCCGTGGTGCCGTCACCATGATTCTCGGACCGACCTCGCTGTAGTCGCGCTTCTCCTCCTCAAGCTGGCCCCTCAGCGCGGCTCGTTCCTCACGCGTCGCCTTCTCACTAACATGCAGCATCGCCACTTCAGCCCCGACATGATGCTGTACTACTTCGTCAGGCTCTCCGATATCCAAAATATTGCCGTGGTCCATAATCGCCAGCCGATCACACAACGTCTCAGCCTCGATCATGTAGTGCGTCGACATTATGATCGTCACGCCTGACTCCTTCAGCGCGCCCAGCTGCTCCCAAACCCGGTTCCGGCTTTGAGGATCCAATCCCGTCGTCGGCTCATCCATCACCAACAACCGCGGACTCGCCATCATCGCACGCGCTATCGCCAAACGCCGCTTCATGCCTCCCGACAACGCGTGAATGCTCGCCGATGCACGGCCCTCCAAGTTGAAAAACCCCAGTACCTCTTTCGTCCGCTTGATCGCATCACGATACGACAGCCCCGCGAGGTATCCGTGCATCTCCAAATTCTTCCGCACCACCAAAGAGTTATCCAGTCCGTCGTGCTGCGTCACAACGCCAATCACATTCCGCACATCCCGACCTGACTTCCCAACATCCAACCCGGCGACGAATATCGACCCCGCGGTCGCTGGTGACAATCCCGACAACATCCGCATCGTCGTCGTCTTGCCAGCGCCGTTGGGACCCAACAGTCCAAACGTCTCGCCACGTTTCACATCGAAGTCGATACCATCGACCGCGCGCAACTCGTCGTAATCCTTCACCAGATTCGACACATGTACAAGGCTGTTGTTCGGGATCGTTGACTGAGACATGAGGAGGAACTTCGAACCGCCTAACAAAAGCGTAAGCGAGCCGAAGCAACGACAGGATGGCGAGACGTGCGGCGAACTACAAGCCGCGGCTACAAACCATGAACACTCAAATGATCATTAACTCAACTATAACCCACCATCCCCTTCGCAAAGCGATCGGTAGCCAAACGCTCCGTCCCTTTCGCGAAGCGAGGGGGACGCGGACGAGCGAAGCGAGAACGCAGGGGGTGCCCGGGGAGGGGCGAGGGGGCCAACCCTCAAACCCGTCCCGTTTCATGCGCCCAAATCGCCAATTCCACCCGATTCCGCACATCCAATTTGGTCATCAAACTCGCAATGTGTGTCTTCACCGTGCTCAAACTGACATGCAACTCATCCCCGATCTCCGCGTTGGTCAAGCCCTTGGCAACATGCGTCAAAACCTCCTCCTCTCGATCGGTGAGAAGATCCGACGACTGTACATCCCTAGTTGCCGATCGACCCCGCGCAAAAGTCGAGAGCAACCGCGCCGTCACGCTCGGACTGATCAAGGCATCTCCATTTGCTGCGGCGTGAATCGCTTGGCCCAACAGTTCCGGCCCAGCGTCTTTCAGCACAAAACCACGCGCTCCGGCCCTCAAGGCGTTGTACACATACTCGTCTAAATCGTACGTAGTGATCATGACGATGGCGAAAGGCGCTTCGGCTTGTGGACCAGCCAATATACGGGTAGCCTCGATCCCATCCATCTCCGGCATCCGGATATCAAACAGGCAAACATCCGGCTGCAACTGACGCGCCACCGCCACCGCCTGCCGACCGTCAGCAACTTCGCCTATCACCTCGATGTCAGGCTGGTGGTCAAGGATCACCCGTAACCCAGCGCGGATTAGCGGTTGGTCATCAGCGATTAGCACCCGGACGGTCACGACTCAGCCTCTAGCCTTCGGAATCAGCGCATCAACAACCCAACGACCGTCAGGCCCACGACCCGCGTTGAGCTCGCCACCCAGCGCCGCCACCCGTTCAGTCATGCCGATAATTCCATAGCCCGAGCCCACATGCGCCCTGCCCCCGACGGGCTCGCCATCGTCTGTCACAGTCAAATGAACAGCATCATCAGACCCGTTGATCTGAACCGAAATCCGGCTAGCATGACGTGCGTAGCGACGGGCATTCGTGATCGATTCTTGCGCCACCCTGAACAACCCAGCTTCTACCGATGCGGCGAGATCATCCAAGTCTCCCACCAGATCCACGCTAACCCGCGCCTCCCCAGTGTTCGCGTTGGCAACGCGTTCGATATCCGCGACCGTATGCAACGACTCGATTTCCGCGTCGCCGTCACGCAGAACCCCGATGATCTGCCGCATGTCCTGCAAACTGCCCGACGCCGTCTCTTCGATCGTTTCCAAAGCCTCCAGCACCGCTTCCGGATTCGTTTCCGCCAACGCCCGTCCAGCTTGGGCTTGGATGGCGATCGCGGTCATTCTGTGCGCTAAAGTATCGTGCAACTCACGTGCGATCTGATGGCGCTCTTTGAACCGCGACTCCAAGTCCCGTCGATGACGCAACTCCGCGATGTGCCGGGCAACCGCACCGCTCAACACCGGCAACGTGATAACCACGCCTTTGAGTATCATCCCGGTCAGATTCTCCGACGGAATGCTCCAAGCGATCATCCAACACACCGCCGCAATCCCAAGACCGATCGCAATATGTCGACCAGGCGCCCAACGCACCAGAACGTGCGTCACAACCAGCAAGGTAAACGGATTGACGAGGCTACGGTCGACACCCGCAATCAACATGTCGACGTGCAAAACCGCATAGCCACCGAAAACGACGATGACCGCCGCCAGCGGATGAGCACGCGCCCAAGGCACCACCACCGGAGCAACCACCGCGACGCCGACCACAATCGGTCGCCACCCGACATCCGACCGCAATAAACCCTCAAGCAGACCAACCGTTGCTAACGCGAGCATCAAAAGCCAGTCCCGCCAAGATTGCTCCGGTGGATCGAAGGCCAAAGGCAACTCCCTCAACCTTTGCAACGGACCCGCAAACATGTCCGAAGATTATCAAACACATATCCGTCACCGCACCAACCAAAAGTATGAAGAACAAACCAGCCAGTCGGCCAACCCAAACCCAGCCATCCTCCCGATTGGCAACCAACAAACGAAGTAATAGCATGACTTTCACAACCCTAGGGTTGCCCCCGCTCGCGGGGGAAATGTCCGAAGGACAAAGGGGGCGCGTGATTACCGCGAAAGCGAGACCCTTGTAAAACCATGTCATTGCGGCGTCACCCACGTCATTCCGGCGAAAGCCGGAAGCCAGACGGGCCGCCGGGGTTGCGCGCCCACCCACTCCGACCAGAACGCCCAAACAACCACAACCCCGCCACTCACAAGTCCAATGGCTCAACAAGCACAGAAACTACGCCGCAGCCGTGAAAACCGATTCCTGTTCGGAGTCGCCGGTGGACTAGCCGAATTCTTCGACGTCGATCCCATCCTCGTACGCACGGGATGGGTACTGCTCACGATGGCCACCGTCGGGATCGCCGCCCTGCTATACATCGTTCTGGCAACAATCATCCCCGACAGTCAACAACCGTTGCGCGAGGAGGTCAACCCGATGGACGACGCACCAAGCGCCAAATCCGAAAGCGCCATCAAGATCGGTTTCAACGCCATCAGGACCGTATTCGGCATCTCCCTAATCGTCATCGGAATGATCACTCTCCTAAGCCAACTCAATGCAATCGGCACGATTCGATGGGACCTCATCTGGCCCGCGACCATCGTTCTCGTCGGCGTAACGATCCTGCTCCCCTCGTTGATAAGTTTCAATCGCAGGAGCAGGGTCGCATCCACCGACGCCCCTTCAGATGGCAGTTCTGAAGACGCTGTCGAGGTCGAACTAGAACCGGAACCACCAAAACGACACGTCGTCAGAAACGCGTTCGGTGTGGGCATGATAGCCGTTGGAACCACCGTGCTCTTGCGAGAACTCAACGTCATCAGCTCGGTACGATGGGACATCGTCTGGCCGGTTGTAATCGTCGTCATCGGACTCCTCGTCCTCCTGCCCACCATCATCGCGTCGAGACGCTAACTCGCTATGGCTTCAGTCTCATCTGATGGCAAGCGCGGAGGCGGCGTCCTTTTAGGGCTTCTACTCGTCACGCTCGGCGTCCTGCTGCTACTAACCACGATTGACGTCGTCTCACTCGGCATATGGTTCGAGCTTGCCAAGTTCTGGCCAGTGCTGCTAGTTTTGATCGGCGTCGAGATCATCTTCGCAAGGCGCACCCCGCTCTTACGCGCGGCGTTAATCGCTGCGACTCTCGTAGCGGTCATCGCTGCCGCACACTACTCAGTGCCCGAGTACGACCCAAAGCAGCCCCTACACGCCGCTTATGTCGAACCGCTTTCGGATACTGAAACGCTCCACCTCAACGCCGATTTCATGGCCGGAGGTTTCCAGTTGTCCGCAGAATCGTCCGGTGCCAAGCCAGGGACCGGACTATTGGCCGTCGACTTCAATAACCAACCCGCCCGCGTCACAACCAAGCGATCAAACGGCGACCTAAGGATCCGCTTAGCGTCTTCCGGTCCATACCTCACATACTCCAGCGACACCACCCACACCACGGAAGATGGCAAGACCATTACGTCGAGCAGCACTTCGAGCACTACGAACGTCCCAATCGGACTCGCAGATTGGAGGCTCACAGTACCTCCCGACGTCGAAATCGAGATCGACATCTCATCAGGCGTTGCCGACCTAGACCTAGACCTCCGAAATCTCAACGTCCGCAAACTCACCATCCAAGCTGGCGTCACAGACATCAGAATCCAACTCCCAACCAACGCCCGTGAAACACACATCGACATCAACGCCGCAGCCGCCGACATCGACCTCGTCGTACCGCCCAGAATCGACGCCCGAATCAAAATCGACGCACCCCTCAAATCAACCCAAATCGACACCACCCGCTTCATCGAAACCACCAACGGCTACCAATCCACCACCTACAACCAAGCAACCAACCACATAAACATCAACATCGAAGCCTTCATGACCGACATAAACATCAGCTAAACCCACCCCTTCGTAGGGGCGAAGGCGCGTTTAGATGGCGGATTGGTTTCCGCTGGGTTTTGTTTTGGCTGCCCCGGTTTAGTGGCTGGGGGCGGCCGGTATGTTTTTGCCGTTGAAGTGGATTGCGACCTTTCGCGAGGGGTCGCAATCCATCAGGCGTTGCCGCGTTGTGCGAGGTGTTGAACTACTAGCTTCCCTGATCCGGTCACTGCCCACGTTGCCAGACCGTGGGCCCGGGTTGCGACTTTGAGTTTGAGCGCAGTCGCTTCCCATCGGGTAGTTTTGCACATCCTGGTGCCGTAGCCGTGACCCTCGGCGACTAGGGTCCGACATCTTCCGAATCCACGACCGTTTACCCGGCCCTTGGCGAGACATCTCCTGCGCCGTCGCTCCGCGACGGTCAGGTGGTGTCTGCTGGCTCGTTCAGCCGCGGGTGCATTAGCCCTCGGCGACCGGGACTTGTTACATCGATCGTTTCGAACGGAACCTCCGGACGTTGCAACCGGCTCCAACTCGGTTGAGGGGCGTCGCCAGAGATCGCTCGAGCCCGCACGCGAGTCCGGGTTACCCTCTCGGGACCCCGTGTACTCGCTTGTTTTGTGCATCGCTCTCACGATCTAACGCTTATCCCTGTTGTCCATCGGCTAGATTGGTGTCCGCACTCGTCAGCACGGCGCTGCCTGAAGTCTTCATCTTTAATGATACACATGATTTGACTCATTTGTGCTATTTTCTGGAATTTTTTCGGAATCAGCGGTGGTGTCAGTATTTGGAGCTGTAGCGAGGGGTCGTCGCGCCCCCTTTGTCCTTCGGACATTTCCCCCGCACAGCGGGGGCAACCCTGCCGCCCCTCCCCGGGCGACCATGAGGGATCGCCCCTACGCATGGTTGGCGGGGTTCAAGCCCATATAACCCGCGAGTGGCAACCTACCCGGGCGTTTCGCCGATCCAAACCTCACCACCCTCGAAATACTCCTTCTTCCAGATCGGCACGACCTCCTTCAACTGATCGATGAAATACAGCGCCGACTCAAACGCTGGCCGACGATGCGCCGCGCTAACCGCCAGCACCATACTTGTCTCGCCGATGTCAACTCGGCCCGTCCGATGACATACCGCGACGTCTCCAATCTCCCATTTAGCACGCATCTCCGAAATGATCTGCGACATCATATCCTCCGCCATCGGAGAATAAGCTTCGTACTCCAAAAACAACACCGACCGCCCCTCATTGTGGTCCCGCGTGATCCCATGAAAAACCACCACCGCACCATCCCGATCCGATCCCACTAACTCCACGACCTCATCCGCAACAATCTCATCCCCAGTCACCCAAACGTGCTCGTTCCCACCCGGGGCACCATCCTCTGCCCCACCGCTGACAGGCGGAATAACCGCAATCTCATCACCATCCTCAACCACAACCGAGCGGTCCACGTAAACCCCATTCCGAGCCAACATCACACCAGTCGGCAACGCAGCATCACTCCCCGCCAACCCAATCGCCCGCTCCACAACATCCCCCAAAACCAACCCATCCGAAACATCCACCTCAACGCGACCGGTACCTACCCGCTCCCGGGCCCCCGCAAAAAACAGAACTGTAACCAGCATCTCGATCAACCACTTGCGCCTATTTTGCTGCCGCTCGAACTCGAAGTTCCAAAACCGACTTCACGCCATTGACCGGCGACCTTCATCACTCGATGCGCTCCAACGCAGCCAACATTTGCAACGTCATGCCGACAACATCCGCCTGCAAGTCGTCGTCCGAGCCTCCGAACGTGAACTCGGCTGCTCTCATTGGTCCAATTCCGTCATGCAAAGTGAACTCTTCGCGGATGATCGCAATTGCTTTTTGCACGAACGGATCGTTTACGTGTGGCACCAAACAACGTACCACCTCTTCAACACCGATATAGCGCCACAAATATACAAGATCGTAAGCGTCTTTGTTGGTCCCTCGTCCCCTAAAGGCGAGCGCTTTGAGAACCGTGTACGCTCCTGGACCACAAATCCAAATGTGTCTCGACGCGCGCTCACCCAGCGGTGTTGACCCTGACAACTCAATCTGGCGTCGGTCTTGAAAAGCAAGATGCAGCCCGTCGGAGATCCATGCCGCAAACCCGCTCTCGATGTGCTTCAATCTGCCGCCTTCGTCATCTGGTGATGTTGGAGGTATCAAGAAGTCAACCGTAATTGGCGGATCGAATATGGTGCGCCAACTCTGGTGACTCGGGTTGTCGTTGTCATTGATCTCTGGCTCGAATCTCGCGTCACGCAACCTTTCGGAAATGCCACTATACCGTTTGTCGTCGAGGATAGCCAATGACAATCCGATATCCAAGTCCATCGTACCTGCGTGCGGTTCGAATTCTGGCGACGATTGTGACTGGTCAATAAGCAAGGAAGGCACTAGACCGCCGACTACGACCATGTCATCAAGGTAATCACCAAGTTTTGTCGCAACGTAGAGGCACGACGAACGAATGATTTCCTGATTTATCCCTCGGTAGCCTTCGATCGTGCTGGGTTTAATCTCCATCATCGCTCCATGACAACGTGCGCCTCCTGAGTTCTTCCGCAGCCTCCGCCGAACGCTCAGGATGCGCCTTTAAATCGAGGTAAACCTGCACCGGATGCGCGCACCAAGTCCCTCCCACGATATTTGATCCGTCAAACACTCCCTCGTCATTGGGTAGAACAAACCAAGTGTTGGCTCCCCGAGATTCCCCACGAAACCCCAAGTCCGCCAACATCTCATCCGTCGGTTCGGCGTCGACGTAAACCGTCGAAAGTCGATGCGAGGCGAATTGAGTGTACGCCCATGCTCCCGCCAATCCCGTGACGGCGTACCTGACTCCGTAACGCGTCAGCGCTTTTCCGATAACCTCTACGACTGGCATCGAGATCGGCGCGGATATGTGGCCCTTCAAAATCCTGTGGCGATCGAATCTGTACTCATCGCGCCATGATTCAAGCATTCGATCGGGATCGACAACCCGAACACCGTTCGGAGTGTTTTCTACAAGACCCAATGCTCGCAGTTTTCTTACAACCCGGCTGACGTAGCTCTCGTCGAGTCCTGTTTCATGGGCGATCTTCCGTTGTCGTTTCGTAACGTCCGGCACCATGAGTAACCGCCGTGCGACGCGAGATCCTTTTGCTCCGAATGCACTTTCCACGCGTCCAGGTCTCTGAAACTTGTTCCGGTGTCCAGTTGAATTTACGTAGAGACCGGGTGCGACGATCTTTGCATTACCCGAAAGATCGAACCACCCTATCCCCGCTCGGTCGCAGTGCTCGCGCCCAGATCTGCTCATGTACGGAACCACAACCAACGGGATCAACATTCCGGGCGATTGGGTGATCGCCGCCTTTAGAAATTCAACGGCGGGAACTATCTGTCCCAAAACCGATGACGACTTCGCTTCAATCGCAAACGTGTGTGAACCGCTCGTGTACAAAGCGTCGAAATCCCGGTCATCGTTTGATTCAGAGTCGTATCGAACATCCGCCATCTCCTCATGGATGCCGAGCAGCTCCGATAACCTTCCCACGGCTTGTCTGGTGATTTCATCACTCTTCATCATCATACTTGTCAATATAACCTATCTTGCTTTTTCATGCAAGTATGCTTATTTAAGCCAGTTTCTGGTCTGTATTCCGAGATTTAACAAGAATTTCTTGTTTCGAGAAACCATTTTCATTTATGAGGTTGCCAAAGTTTGCAGAAAGACCATTTCTTGCTTGTTCATGCAAGTACCTATATTTGAGCAAGTTACCCTCCCGACAAGCGACTACACCTACCCTCTCAACTCCGGCGACCAACCGCACGTAGGTGCAGGTTTGAAACCTGCACCTACCGTCCAAACCGCCACCCCCGGCAAACCCAAATCCTGCCCATCCTGTACACCCATGCAAGTCTCCCCAAGCAAACCCATTTTGCCCTTCATCACACCTGCGATAAAATCGAAACTTAGCGCCTGCGTCGAATCGAGCAGACGCCCTTACACCGAAAGACGCGATCTCAGCATCGCTTGGAGATAAATGGTTCGAATCAGACTCAAGAGAATCGGTTCGCGCGGTCGCCCCTACTACCGCATCGTCATCGCAGACCAGCGCGCTTCCGCCGCCGGCAGGTACATCGATCAGGTGGGCTTCTACGATCCCTTCCCCGACCCACCGCAGATTGATTTCGACGAAGCAAAAACCCTCGATTGGTTGCGAAGAGGCGCACAGCCCTCCGAACCCGTCGAGAGAATGCTCAAGTCAAAAGGGATCCTCGACAAGGTCAAAGTAAATGCGTGATAACGAACGCGAAACCGAAAACGATCAACCCAACGAAGAAATCGCCGAAGAAGAAATCGTCAGCGAAGTAGAACCCGAAACCGAAGACCCCGAAACCGAGGACGATCCTCAGGACGACATCGGCGAGGTTGAGGGCGAAGCCGAGATGCGCGATATGATCGGATACATCGCGCGTGTGCTCGTTGACGATGCCGACGCAGTCGAAGTTCGCTCCGAATGGAGCGACGGGCGACTCAACATCAATTTGAAAGTCGCCGACGCCGACAAAGGCAAGGTCATCGGACGCCGCGGACGTGTCGTCCACGCCATGCAGTCACTACTGCGTGTCGCAGCGACCAAATCAAACATGCGCGCCGGTATCGACGTCGAATAGACTTTTCATACCCCGCACAACCACCGTCATTCCAGCGAACGCTGGAATCAGAGGTGACCATAAGGAAGGAGGGCAAGAAATGTCAGGCCATTCTAAGTGGAGCACCATCAAGCACAAAAAGGGTGCCGCCGACGCTAAACGCGGCCAACTTTTCACCAAACTCACGCGGGAGATCACCGTCGCCGCCCGCGAAGGCGCGCCTGATCCCGACATGAACTTCAGACTGCGCTTGGCCATCGACAACGCCAAGGCGCAGAACATGCCCAAAGACACCATCGAGCGAGCCGTCGCCAAAGGCTCCGGACAAGGCGCCGACGGCAACGCTCTCGAAGAGCTGACATACGAGGCGTACGGTCCAGGTGGAACCGGATACATCATCCAGACCCTCACCGACAACCGCAACCGAGCGACGTCCGGCATCCGCTCCAAAATTACACGCGGCGGAGGCAACTTGGCCGCCAATGGCGCCGTCTCGTGGAACTTCGAGCAGAAAGGCTTCGTCACATTGGAAGTCGACGGTGCCGATCCCGAAGAGATCGCACTCGAAGTCATGGACATCGGCGCGGAAGACGTCGATATCGAAGACGATCTCGTCAGCATCACATTCCCATTCAGCGAGTTTGCACGAGCCAAAACCGAACTCGAAGCATTCGACAACGTACGCGTGGAAAACGCCGAGTTGGCGATGATCCCCAACAACACCGTCAGCCTCGAAAAGTCCCAAGCGGTCCAAGCCCTACGATTGCTAGACGAACTCGAAGAGCTCGACGACGTCTCGAAAGTCTTCACCAACGCCGACTTTCCCGACGAAGTCCTCGAAGAGTTCCTCGCCAACCAGACCTGAGGCGGCAAGCCCTTGCCTCTCTCGCGTCAACACATCCGACGCGTCGTCCAAACCGCTCTCGAAGAAGACGCCGCGTTCAACGACGCCACAACCTTGGCAACCATCGGCGACTCCACCGTCCTCGCCACCGCCGAACTCGTCGCCAAACAACCCGGCATCATCGCCGGCATCCAAGTCGCCGAAGAAACATTCAAAACCCTCGACCCGGATGCCAATTTCGAAGCAAATCTCGAAGATGGCCAAGCAATCGAGCCCGGATCGACCATCGCCACCGTCTCGGGAAGTGCCGCCGCAATCCTGAGCGCAGAACGAACCGCACTCAATCTGCTCCAGCGAATGAGCGGAATCGCCACCCTGACCTCCAAGTACGTCACCGCCGTCAAAGGCACCAGCGCCACGATTGTAGACACCCGCAAAACCGCTCCAGGACTCCGTCAACTCGACAAATACAGCGTCCTTACAGGTGGCGGCGGCAACCATCGCATGACCCTCGCCGACTGCATCCTCATCAAAGACAACCACATCGCCGCAATGAAATCCACCGGCATGTCCATCGCCGACGTCATCAAACACGCCAGATCAAACGCCCCATTCTCCCTCAAAATCGAAATCGAGGTCGAATCGCCAAGCGATGCATTAGAAGCGATGAACGCAGGTGCAGACATCGTCATGCTCGACAACATGACGCCAACCACCATGCGCTCGGTCGTCCAACAACGCACCGGTCACGCTCTCTTGGAAGCCTCAGGCAACATCACATTGGCCACAGTACGAACCGTCGCCGAGACTGGAGTAGACATCATCTCCGTAGGCGAACTCACACACTCTCCAGCCGCCCTCGACATATCCCTCGATTTTGAAGTCGCTTGACCCTGACCGAATCCAGATGCCCTCCATTTCGCCAACGGAACGGAGTCAATCGACGATCTTTCGCGGCGGGTTCCCATTCCACACACAATTCCAAGCATCCATCAGTTCGTCTTGATGATCCAATACGAACTCACGGAGTTCTCTTGCTTCTTGCGCTTTGATGCTGTTCGACCTGATGCGACAGTCCCGAATATCGACGGTCGCGTCGGCTCCCGATGAAAACCGTACGTGAACATGGGGAGGCAAATGGTCGGGTCGAACGCGGACGGAAAACCTATCTGAACGGTAGATTTCAGGCATGAACCTGCGCCGTTCCAACGACCGGCATCAGTTCATCTACCTTTTCGCCAGTTAATTCCATGTAAACCATATCGCTACAAATTTCCAAATCGCCCGTATCGCCCCAAACGATCGCCCGCCACTCGCCGTCGACTTTCACATCCTCAAAAACGCAACGGTCTTCCCACTGTTTGAAAAGATTCCCGCGAGCCATAATCGGCGCAAGGTCATAATTGCCTTCAACACCGTCCTCGAACTTAACCCAGATTTGGTAAGCCTCTAGTGGTCTGACGTCAACCGGTTTGATCATTTCGAAATATCGTTGCGTTATTGTCCCTTACGGATTGCGGGAGAGATCGGTGTCTAGATTTTATCTCAATCTGTTTTGGAAGCCGGTTGATTAACCGCGCCGCCTCGGCCGGTTACGATCCTCGGAATCCAAAATGAACGTCGACGGCCCTTCGTTGACCAGTTCAACGTCCATCATCGCCCCGAACACACCAAGCTGAACATCAACGCCAGCACCGCGAAACGCGTCTGCAACCTTATCGAACACCGGCTCTGCTATCTCACCCGGGGCCGATCCAGTGAACCCCGGCCTACGACCTTTCCGAGTGTCCGCATACAGCGTAAATTGACTGACTAGCAACACGGCGCCTCCGATATCGAGCAACGATCTATCAAACCACTGGCCATCCGTACCGCGAAAGATCCGAAGACCAACCGTCTTGTTTACCAAGTAGTCGATATCCGCCTGCTCATCATCATGCGTGACGCCGACGAGAATCACCAATCCCTTATCGATCTCACCTGTGATTTCACCGTCGACTGTGACACGAGCACCGGCCGAACGTTGGATTACAAACCGCACCTGACGCTGCTCGATTTAGTCCGAGGAATCGGACGAAGAAGACTTGCTCTCGGCCTTCGTTTTGGCTTTGGATCCAGACTCGGA
The DNA here is from genome assembly GCA_965203505.1 of Dehalococcoidia bacterium. Taxonomy (GTDB): domain Bacteria; phylum Chloroflexota; class Dehalococcoidia; order Lucifugimonadales; family Lucifugimonadaceae; genus Bin127. The sequence goes on along the minus strand of OZ241880.1, from coordinate 999,975 downwards.
AGATTCACCGTTCGACGAAGACTTCTGTTTCGATGCCGAACCGTTCCGACCATAATCGGTCGTGTAAAAACCCGAACCCTTGTAAACCACCATCGGTATCGAGAGTTGACGCTTGGCCAATGCACCACAGTCGCCACACGTAGCTACCGGTTCCGACGAAAAGCTCTGCATCACCTCGAATACATGGCCTTTGTCGCACTTGTAGTCGTAGAAGGGCATCGGGAGTTGGTCGTGGGAGGAAGGATCCGCTGGGAATGCGGCGGGAAGGCGTCGCTGATGGCGCGGATACTTGAGGGCGGCAGGTTCGGTTACCTTTGCGATTGTATCAGTTGTCTTCGTTCAGTTGCCCCGCCAAAGCTGCAACGTCCGTAACCGGCAGTTCACATGCGTAGTTCCTGCAAACGTACGCCGTAGGTTTCCCGTCAATCATGTGCCTACCTTGAAACAGCGGCAATCCGCTGCCCGTATCCGCGGTTTCATCGGGCTCCATCAAAGCCACGATTCGATCCGGATTGAATCCTCGCTTCGCCTCCGCGACCAGAGCTTGAGTATCCGGATCGTCACGCTCGCCGACGATTACCACTTGCTTAATCGCGCTGGCGTAAAACTCCGCTGCCTGCAACCACCAAGCGAACGCCGACGGCGCACGTTCCATCAGATCCCGCATCGTCCGCAAATTCGCGGCACCGATACGTTCCAGATCAGTATTGCCAGTAAATTCCGCACACCTCAATAACGCCATAGACGCCGCCGAACCGCCACTCGGTTGGGCATTGTCAAACGTGTCGCGGGGACGGATTATCAACTCTTCTTGGTCCGCACCTGTGTCATAGAACACACCGTCGGCCGGATGCCAGAACAGCTCGATCATCCCATCGCACAACTGCTCCGCGCGTTCCAACCACCGCAAATCGAATGTCGCCTCGTAGAGATGTGTCAACGCGTTTGCCAGGTAAGCATAGTCTTCGAGGAAGCCCAATATAACCGCCGGTTCATCCAAGTCAGCCTTGCAACTTCGCATCACTCGACCATCAGAACGAACCAGCCGATCGAATATGAACTCTGCGTTGCTGACCGCGATCTCAACCCAATCGTCTCGTCCGAACGCGGATCCCGCCTCCGCAAACCCGCGGATCGTCAACGCGTTCCACGACGTGATCACCTTGTCGTCCGTCATCGGAGGCACGCGGTCCAAACGCGCCGTGTACAACTGTCGTTTCGCATCGGAAATCTTGGGCATCAACTCATCCACCGACATCCCTAGGTCGTTCGCCACGGATTCGTCTGACCGGTGCATATAGAGGATGTTCTGACCCTCGAAATTGCCGAACCGCGTCGCGTCCCAATATGCTTTGGCAACGCGGGACAGGTCCGCCCCAAGCACCGCATCCATTTCAGGCGTTTGCCAGACGAAGAACTTGCCCTCCTCGCCCTCGGAGTCGGCGTCCGTCGCCGAGTAAAACGCGCCCGTCGGTTTGTGACGCATCTCACGATCCAAGTAGCTGAGCGTCTCCTCCACGATCTTGGCGAACAACGGATCTCCGTTCCGTTGCCATGCATGGAGGTAGAGGCTCACCAATTGACCGTTGTCGTACAGCATCTTCTCGAAATGGGGGACCAACCACACCGAATCGACCGAATATCGATGGAACCCACCGCCGATCTGGTCGTAGATCCCACCTCGCGCCATTTTTGTCAACGTGAGATCTGCGAATTCACCCGCGGCCGCGTTCCCCTGCAACTCGGCGTGTGTGAGCAGAAACTCGTACATCATCGGTTGCGGGAACTTTGGTTGCAGTCCGATGCCGCCGTTCTGCCAATCGAATTCAGGCGCGAGGTGGCGATACGCTGAGTGGAACATCGACTGCGCCATCGGTTCGATACTCATGCGAGAGCGCGATTGGGACGATATGGCACTGACTATACGCGCTGCACTCTGCGTGATCTCGCCGCGCCGATCTCGGTACGCCTCCGACACCGCTGCCAACACTCGGGGAAATGACGGCATGCCGCCTCGGTCCTCGTGGGGGAAATACGTGCCGCCATAGAACGGCGCACCATCTGGCGACATGAAGACAGACATCGGCCAACCGCCATGGCCCGTCATCGACTGTACCGCCGACATGTAAATCGAATCGACGTCGGGCCGCTCTTCTCGATCAACCTTGATGTTGACAAACAACTCATTCATCAACGCAGCGATCTCGTGGTTTTCGAACGACTCGCGCTCCATAACGTGGCACCAATGGCACGATGAGTATCCCACGCTCAAAAAGATCGGACGGTCGAGTTCTTTTGCCAGCGCGAACGCCTCATCGCTCCATGGGAACCAATCGACTGGATTGTCCTTGTGTTGCAGCAGATACGGCGAGGTTTCTTTGGCTAAACGGTTTGGCAATTGACCCCTTCCGGAGTTAAAGCTGTTTCGGATTTGAACACAACTAAATGCCCATCAACTCGATCGTTTCGACGATACCGCGATCTACATCGAACTTCCTGATTCGGTGATTGTTGGTATCGGACACGAATATGATTCCGTCTCTGTATGCGATGCCAGCCGGCTCATCGAAGCTGGCCTCGAGCGCGTCACCGTTGTTCGCTCCTTGAGTTCCATCGCCTGCGACGGTAGTAATCCGAAGGGTGGACAAGTCCATGCGCTTGATCTTGTGGTTATATGTATCGGCGATGTAGACCGCGCCTGGCGCTGACGCGACATCTTGCGGATGTTGCAACGCGGCATCTTTGCCGATGCCGTCGCGGTCACCGAAAGCGAACAGTCCTGTTCCCGTCAAAGTGACAACCCGGCCGCCCGGACCGATCTTAGCGACTCTGATGGCGCTCGTTTCGGAATCAGCGAAGAATAGGTTGTTGCCATCAAGCGCCAAACCTGACGGTTGGGCCAAAAGCGCATCTAAGCGTGTGTTATCGACGATGTTCTCTGCGCCGTTGCCCGCGAACGGCTCGGTTGTCCGTTCATCGATGTTCAACTGCCACAACTGATGCGCACCCGCCATCGCGATGTAGAGAACACCATCAGCAATCTCGACATCGTAAGGCGAGTTCAACGGAAAAGCGGTGGCTTCGCCTCCGGCATGACGTATGAGCGATTGTTCGCCTGTTCCGGCGATGACCGAAACCTTTCGCTTTGCCAAGTCGACGCGTTGGATCGTGTGGCTGCCGGCATCGGCGACGTACAACGTCTCTCCTTCGAGCGCCATCCCTTGCGGGTTGTCGAACAGCGGCGCGTCGAAGCTCATTTCGCTTCCGACCGGGTTCAATATGCCGGGCGGCGGCTCGAACGATTGGTGCGCCAATGGGCTCTCACCATTGCCGATGACGTCCTCAACCAAGCCATCAACAGTAGCAACGATGATTCTGTGATGGTTCGAATCGGCAATGTACAGATATCCATCGTCGGGAGCGAGAACTTTGCCCGGGAACGCAAGTGTCCCGGTGCCGTGTGGATCTGAGCCGTATACGAACGGAACTGGGTTCCGATCCAACACACCTGCCCGATCGAACTCGTCAATCATCGCCGTCAGCACTCGGTCCATCGCCTCTAACTGAAACTCGCCCTCGTGTCTTCCAATCACCTTTCCTTGAGGGTCTAGGAACATCAACGTGGGCCATGCTCGAGCCGCAAACGCCGACATCACCTTCAATTCAACATCGTTGACAACCGGATGGTTGACGTTATACCTGCGGACAGCCGCGTGGACATTCTCGGTCGCTTTTTCAGTGTCGAACTTCGCTGAGTGGACCCCGATGACGAACAGAGTGTCCGAGTATTTGGTTTCCAGCTTCCGCAACTGCGGAAGTGTGTGCATGCAGTTAATTCAACAGTAGGTCCAGAAGTCGAGTATCACGATCTTTCCGCGCAGGTCCGCGATTGATATCGGTCGATTGGCGTTGATCCATTCAAGACCTTCAGGGAATTCGGGCGCACGCACCTTACCGGCGTAAGAGGCTGCGGTGTTCTGGGATGTTGCCATTGAATGCGCTCCATTCTGCGCGATCGTGCAATGTTCTTAGCGCAATTGTCGCACGTAGGCAAAATGGTTTTCGCATAATTGACGTATGCGCGACTCGACAAATCCGGATCAATCAACAGGGCCTCCCATATCGCCCCCTCACGAAGACGATCTGCGTTCGATCATGTTGGGTCGTCCGGCGCGGGAACACCTCGACGTCGGCTCAGGCGAATTCTCCGCGGAAGCAAAATCCGAAGCAGAACCTCTATGGACCGATGTTGCTTCAGATGAACCGACGGTTGAAGAAACACCTTGGCGAGAAACCGAAGCACCCGGTGCAGAGCCGCCACGTGCGCCCGAGTATGAAAGCCCGCCTTTCTACGACGAGACTTTGCCAGAATCAGATGACCGACATCCGTCAGCGTTGTCACGGCTTGGGCCGCCGGCTGGATTCGGTCGAAGACTCATAGCTCACCTCATTGACCTCACGGTCACGCTACTCATGCTCGGTTTACTGTTTCCTTTACTGTTGGGCATGCCGTTGTTCGATTTTGATGCGACAGCAGTAGACAGTGAGTTGGATACAAACGACGAAACGAATGTTCCGTTTGTGACGCTCGCGCCGGCAGAGGAGGACGAATCTGCGCAACTCAACGAAGAGGATATCGCTTTAACCGATCTTTTGCCGTGGTACGGCACACTCTCAGGCACGATTTTGTTTTTGGTGCTCCCGATCGTTTACAACACTTTGCTGATCGGGATTTGGGGGACGACAATTGGAAAACGACTTCTGAACGTTTACGTACTGGACAAAGGCGGTAACGTGCCAGGCGTACCGATTGCGTTTATGAGAGCGGTTACGAGCGTAGTTTCTGCCAACGTTCTCTACATTGGGCACCTTTTCATCTTTCGAACAGACCACCGCGCACTTCATGACCTGCTGGTCGGGACGTACCCAATAACTCGATCATCGAGGGACGGTCCCGCCGCGCCGGGTGAAGAGTTGATGGATTGAATCAAAAACAACCAATCACGTCGCAGAACTGGAGCGAATTGACATGTCAGACAAGCTAAAGGTACTTATCACTGGCGCGAGCGGGTACATCGCTTCGCAGATGCTCGTCACGTACCGAGATCGATACGATCTGACGCTGATCGACGCGGTGGACACCGATCGCGACGGCAATCCCGTGGAAGGCGTCGAGATCGTCGATCTGATCGACACCGACAGGTCGAAATACGAGCGTCACTTCGCCGATCAAGACGCAGTCATCCACTTGGCATACAAGCGGTCAAGCCCCGGCGGAGTATACGGCACTGACGTCCCGCAAATCGATCGCTTTGACACCGAACTTGAAAACGTCCAGATGGCCAACAACATCTACCGCTGCGCCTACGACGCAGGCGTCAAACGCGTGATCGTAGCGAGTTCGAACCATGCGGCCGACTGGTACGAACATGCGCTGATCCACAACCGCAAGAAAGAAATGGTGTTTCCCGACGAACTGCCTCTTTCCGACAACTTCTATGGTTGGGCGAAGGCCGCATACGAATTGCTCGCCTACCCGTATGCTTGCGGCGCGTTCGGCCGCAAAATGGAGATCGTCCAAGTCCGAATCGGCAATCCAAGAGAAACGAACGCAACCGAGTTGCTGTCCCATGCGGATGAACTACACGGCGGCACCGGCAAATCGACTTACAAGCGCGGCTTGGGAGCACATTTCAGCCAACGTGACCTCAGGCAACTCTTTGCGAAGGCTATCGAAACGCCGGACATCGCCAATGAACACGGTGTGCCATGGCTCATCGTGTACGGCATCAGCGCCAACGCCAGAGCGTTTTGGTCGCTGGAAACGGCGCGGAATGTCTTGGGTTACGAACCCGAAGATGATTCAGAGATCAAGTTCGCTAGTGACATCGCAGATCATCTGATAGTCGCAGATCCAGCCGGTCCAGGCAAGGTCGGCGACTAGGCAGGACAGGCAGGCAGGGTGCAATCGTGACGATTGCTAAGCCGTTGTGTCGAGGAGGCTAGAAACCCTCGGCTCGAATGCAATCGATTCAGTTCGACCGCAACCCTGCCTGCCAGCCCAATAGTGGCCACGATATTGCCGAACGTGGACACACGACATGATTTGACTAGGCGACACTCAAAGCAGAGTGGTCACCGCGGTCTGAGATTTCGGTTGATCTACCAACCAATCGGGCGCTCCAAGCAGGTCGTCAATCTGATCGGAAACCGCATCCTCTTGAGACAGATTTTGGGTTTCTCCTTGCGATACGGTTTCCAAGTGAGGCTTCGGGTCTCGACCTGCGATGACGCTGACTCGCACTCGTCCCGAGTTCGAAGATTCGGCGTTAGGCACGAATGACGTGGACAGCACGGCCTCGTCACTAACCTCGTTCTGGACAATCGATATCACGGCGTTCAGCGACTTGATCGACATGTCACGAGGTCCGGCGATGACGACACTTGCATATTCGGCATCGTGCAGATCCAAACCAGAAGTAATCGGTCTTTTGGTCGCCTCACGCGCCACTTTTCGATATTCGGTCACGTCTTCAGATGACGCATGCGAAATGAAGGTTTCGCCTCCGCACTTGATCGCGTCGAGCATTTCAGGAGACGTGTTCAACGCACTAGAGGTCGTTGCGTTCGAAGCTGAAAGGACGTTCATAACGACGCGGGCCTTCGCAGCGGTCAATTCGGAGGCCAGATCTCCCGCGATCGACCCGGCAGACAATGCGCCGTCGGCATCGATGACTGCTAGCGAACATCCCACTTCACGTACGCGTTGCAACGCCGCTGAAGCAGTATTCGACCTGGTGCGCCCTTCCAACGCGAATGGCAACGTGACAATCGCCAACACGGAAGAACCTGTCGACATCGCCGTGCGAAGAACCGCGGGCATGAGCTCCAAAGTGGTTGTACCGCCAAGGCCTGCCATCACGAATATCATCGGGGTTTTGCCGACAACGGTTTTCAGTCGAAATAGATCGTTCGGGTCGACGAGGTCGTCATCTAGTTGTGGGTCCGTTTCACCGACGTAGATCGGGCGACCAATCGAGATGCGGCGTCCGACGGTGAGCGTTCGCAAGGCGTCCATATCGCGGTCAACGGCAATCACGTCGTCCGGGTTGCCAAGAACCTTCGAAAGCTCAGTCGCAGATTGTGATCCTGCTCCCCCAACGCCAATGATCACGAAATCTTTAGCCTTGCCTGAATTGTGTCCTTTTCGTATGATCGTCATTTCATTCTCCAGTTTCCGGAATTCGCTGCGCTACACGATGGCACTTTTGTTCAAATATCAGCATAGCACACAGGTTCTAGTAAAATGCAAGTCCACTGGATGCTAATTTTGACACTTGTCCAAAAATATCGAACATGAATGACGCCAATCCGCAGCAAATCTCAGACGGAGAGCCAAGTCCTGAGCGCGACAGGATCTTGAACAGCTTGAAGTCATCCAGCGAGACCGATCTCACTTACCAACTCAAATGGGCTGCTTGGAAATGGCTCTATATGGATGCCGGTTGCAGATCGATAGGTATGGAAGTAAGGCTGGAGGGCCCGTTCGGGCGCGTTGTGGATCTCGTCGGCGTGGGCAAAAACAACGTGGTCTATATCGTGGAGGTCAAATCCTCGCGCGGTGACCTTCGGCGCGACGACCATTCAAAAACCGATCTGAAACGAGCTTTGGCCCAACTCCAAACTTTGGAGGATGCGGCAGAGTTGACCTCAACAGTCCTTGACAATGCCCGCAAACACGCGGTTAACAACACCGACAAGAACGTCGATTGGCGCGACAACCCTGCCTATGTCGCCGCGCGTCGCGATCACGAAGATATCGCGAGCCGCATCGCAGCGAAAGAACGGACTTTAGAGCGATTCTCGACAAAGTTCCACGATCCGTCGTTCTTGGCTTGCGCCGATTTCCACTACCTCGCCGCCCCAGACGGTCTGATTGCTCGTGCGGAACTGCCCCCATTCTGGGGATTGATCAACGAACAGTCGCAGACCATCGTGCCTGCCGTCCAGAAGCAGGTGCGTCGCAACACCGTGCATGTGTTGCGTGCGATCGCGAAAGCGAACACGCGAGACCTGATGAAAATCTGTGGCGTATCAGTTAGTCGATCCGGGCATCCGTCGACCACCACATAGGAAGACTGACGAAAGCGCGGCGAGCCTACGACAGCATTTCGCCAAGGCGGTCAATCGCCAATTGCAGGTTGTCTTGCGAATTCGCGAATGAAATCCGAATGTAGTCGTTGCCGTACTCGCCGAACGCGGTGCCCGAAAGCAAGGCGACGCCGGCTTCGTCCATCGCCCGATCCGCGAACGTGCGGCTGTCCATGCCGGTACCGCTGATGCTCGGGAACGCGTAGAAGGCACCTCCGGGAGTCCTGCAGGTAACACCGGGCAAATTGTTCAGTCCGTCGACTACCAGATCTCGGCGGATGCGGAACTCGTCCATCATTTCGGAAACCGAATCTTGAGGCCCTTCGAGGGCAGCGATGCCAGCCATCTGAACCGACACCGATGTACATGAAACGCTGTTGGTCATGAGTTTTGTAACCGCGTCCATCATGAAATCCGGAAATACACCGTATCCGAGCCGCCAACCCGTCATCGCGTAGCTCTTGGAGAACCCGTCGAGAATAATTGTCCGCTCGACCATGTCGTCGAATTTCGTGATCGACGTGTGCGAGCCTTCGTAGTACATGTCCTTGTAAATTTCGTCGGACAGTACGACGAGATCGTTCTCAACCGCGATCTCCGCGATGCGTCCAAGGTCTTCGTCCGAAATGACACTGCCGCACGGGTTGTTTGGCGAGTTGACAATGATGAGCTTGGTGTTGTCGGTCACTAACGACTCGAGACGATCGACGTCGAGTGAAAAGTCGAATCGCTCCTCAAGCGGAATGGGGACCGCCGTGCCGCCGGCGTAGTTGATCATCGACTCATAGATCGGGAAGCCGGGATTGGGATAGATGACCTCGTCGCCCTCTTCGATCAACGCCAATATCGAGAAGAACATCACAGGTTTCCCGCCGGGCGTAACGATAATCCTCTCCGGCTCTATGTCGTAACCTTGGCGCTCGGTTTGATGAGCGGCTATTGCCTCGCGTGCTGGCATCTCCCCCGGCGACGGCCCATAGTGGGTATAACCGTTATCGAGCGCGTCTTTTGCTGCGTCCTTAATGTGTTCAGGCGTATCGAAATCGGGTTCGCCGATTTCGAGATGAACTATGTGCCTGCCTTGGGCTTCCAGCTCCCGTGCACGCGCCAACGTGAGGAAGGCTGTCTCGGTGCCGAGCCGGTCTTGTCGTGATGCTAGTGACTTGGGCAATCTGTCACAACCCGTGATTTACTTGAGTCCGATGTCGTTACGTTTGCGTCGCTCATCAGATCTTGACCTTCGCGACGCAAGCATAAAGGATAATCCAATAGCCGTGAAACAAAACAATGACCAGATGGACTACGCTCGATGGGCTGAGCGTTACGACATCTTTTACGAAGCGGCACCGGAAGGCGAACTGGACTACTACCTGAACGCCATCCAACGATGCGGAGGCTCGGTGCTGGAGCTGGGTGTTGGCACGGGACGGATCGCCATTCCGGCGGCCGCGATGGGTCATGAAATCACCGGCGTCGATCTGAACACGCCAATGTTGGAGCGGGCACGAGAAAAGTCCTCGCGCGCACCGTTGGACGGCAAACTGAAGTTGATTCGTGCGGACATCGTCGAATTGGACCTCGAAAAAACCGATTTCGATCTGGTCATCATTCCTGCCCACACGCTCGCACTCGAAACGGATAGAGGCCGTCAACTCGAAACACTGAAGAGGTGTGCGAACCATATGGCCGACGATGCCAAGCTGATCTTCAATCTCTTCAATCCGTCAGACGACCTGATCAACGGCGAACCCGGAGAAACGTTCCTTTTGGGTGTCGTCCAAGACGAAGACCGAGGATTGCGGCACGTTTTAACTGGGACCAACGAATTCGATAAGCGAAACCAGTTGAACCGCTGCCTGCAAACGATCGAAACGCTTGACGCGAACGGGACCGTGATAGATCGCGAACAGCTTAACGTCTTGTTTCGGTATCTGCATCACGACCAAGTCATTGAGATGCTGGATGAAGCAGGATTGCACGCAACTTCGGTGTACGGAGACTTCGATGGATCGGCGTTGATGCCTGACAGCGAAGAGATGATCTTCGTATGCGAAGCAGCGTGAGCCGATCGGGTCAAATGCCCGGAAATCGGCTCAAATGCGTGTAACTTCTATCGCACTGGCGGCGGCGCAGGCGGTGGCGGTGCCGGCTCTACACCTGGGGCCTGTTCTTCGATGAAGGCCAACCAATCCTCAGCACGTTCGATCATTTCGGGCAGTTTGGGATCTTGCGACAACGAAATCGCTTCCTCTAGGTCGTATTTGGCCTCGGCGTACCTTCCAGCCCGCAGCAGTAATATCGCCCGATCCAAATAGTAGGATGCCTGAGCTGGTTGTAATTCGATTGCATAGCTGAAATCGGAGTATGCCGCCGAGCCATCCAGCACGACATCGCGGTGGTACCGTCCTCGCCACCAGTAAACGCCACCCTCGTCAGGTGCCAATGCGATCGCTGTGCGGAAGTTCTGAGATGCGGCATCGTAATCGTTTTCCGAGGCGCGTACACGTCCCAACACGAGATATGCATTGACCTGTTCGTCATCCAATTCCAGCGCGCGTAAAGCGTCGCGTTTCGCGCCCGCGAGGTCTCCCATCGAAACCCGCACCATCGCCCGTTGACCGTAGATCGAACCCACATTCGGTCGCAAAGACACCGCGCGGTCATAGTCAACCATCGCGTCCTCAAGCTCGCCCTGCATCATGCGAGCCTGCCCACGACCTGCCCATGCTCGGGCGAACACGGGTTCAATCTCGACGATAGTGGAAAATCTTCGCTCCGCGTCTTTGAATTCCCCGCGGTCGAGAGTCCGATGGGCTGACGCGTACATGCTGACCGTCTCGCGCGTCGCGGGTGTCGGAGTCACCGTGGGCGTCGCTGTGACCGTCGATGTCGGCGTCAATTCAGGAGTCGGCGTGGGGGTATCCACCGGAGGCAGCATCACGACCTCAGTCGGTGTCGGCGGCACCGGTGTCGGCATCGGTGTCGGATCGGGTTGCTGGCAGGCAGATAGCGCTCCGGCGAGCAGGAGCGACGTTGCAAGCAAAGCAACCGTCAAAGCAATGGCGTGGCGTTTACGAGGCATAACTGAATCTAGGATACGAATTCGCGACGCCTTGAGTTTCGCCAAACGCCGGATATGGATCGACTGCGCGTGGTCCAGTTCATCTAGCCGATAACGCTGATACCAGCATTTCAACCGCCAAACGGCGATCAATGCGACCGGTCTTCATCCCCTCGTCGATCTCCAACATCTGCAGATGCATCGCCTTTAGGCGGACAGATCCAACGCTCCGCGCCTGTCTGCAAGTCTTATCGAGAAGCCACGGGAAGTTTATGCGAAGTCTTTGACCGATTTCGGAGTTCCTTGAACCCCTTTCCAGCATGTGCGCGGCGATGATCAATTGGCGCACCTGGCGCGTGAGCAACGCGAATATCCCTTCAATCGCCTCTCCGTTCGCAACCAAGTTCTGTACGCCGCTGATCGCTTGTCGATGTTTGCCCTCGATGATCGCGTCCATCACGTTGAAGATTCGATCTTCGCTGACATCGGCGACCATCAGATCGATGTCGCTGGGTTGCAGTGTTTTGCCGTTGGCGTAAATTGCGAGCTTCTGTATCTCGCTATCGAGCCGCCTAGTGTCATCTCCTCCGATTGCGTCGAAACGGCCGATCGCCGACGCGGTTGCAGAGACACCATGGAACTCGAAACGTCCGTGAATCCACCCCATGCGTTCGCGTCTGCCCGGCACCCGGTATTCCTCCACCTCAGCCAGCGCAGCCAGCGTTTTCAATGATCTAGCGTTCATGCGCAACGGAACAGTCTCGACGAATATCAGTTCGTTGGTGATCTGCATCGCTTCGCCTGAGATGCGATCGCCGAATTTTTCCCAGTCGGCTCTGACTTTTTCGCCGCGCGTGTCTAGCGGCTTCAGCATGCCTTTGACGACGATCGCGCGATGATCCGTCAAAAACGGCGATATGCGCGCAGCTGCGAAAACCTCAGCCATCTGGACGTTGGGCGCTTCGAACGTCGTCACGTTGGGTGCGCGCAGGTCTGGTGGGCCTAAGGAGTTCAGGCGCGATTCAAGCGCGTTAGAAATGCTGAACTCGTCGTCGCCATGGATAACTCGAATCATTTCGTTATCAGATTAAATGAACACCTTGATCTGCTTACCTGTGATTGCCTGAATACCGGATTTCTATAATCGAATCTTGGCTCGCCTACTTTATTCTGTCCAAGACTCCGCATGTCCACAGCCATAATCGGACTCGCCGCATCCGGCAAGACAACGGTGTTCAACGCACTCACCCGAGCGTCGGCTGATAAGGGACAGTACGGTGCGATCAAATCGGTGAATATCGGCGTTGGTGCCAAACCAGATGGGCGGTTGGATTTTGTCAGCGCCGCGTTTGAGGCCAGGCGCAAGGTCGCGGCCGAGATGACATTCTGGGATATGCCCGTCGATTACTCTTCTGGCTCAGTGCTCTCGCGCGAAACCGTCAACTCTTTGCAGAAAGCAAAAGCCCTGGTCGTCGTGATTCGCGCCTTCGACGATTCTTCCACGCCCCATCCGGATGGTTCGGTCGATTGGGAGCGCGACCTCGAAAAACTCGCTTTCGAAATTCTTTTCGCCGACATCGCCCTCCTAGACCGTCGAGTCGAACGCATCGAAACGGGGATGAAAGCCCTCAAGTCTTCCGAACGAGGCCAGGCGCTGTCGAACATCGAATCCCTCAAAAAAACTCAAGTCCGATTGGAAGATGGCACACCAATTCGGTCGCTAGAACTAGACGAGGCAGAAGCGAGAGCGCTTTCGGGTACCTTCTTGCTCAGCGCTCTGCCTTTGGTTATTGCGGTAAATGTCGGCGAAAACGAAATCCAAATCGATCCCGCCAAGCTCTACGATGACGCCGTTAAGACGTTGGGCGTAGATGCCATCGGGGCCGACACGCGAATCGTGCCCATCAGCGGCTCGACCGAGGAGGAATTACGCAATCTGGAAGATGACGAAGCGAAGGAATTAAGGGACGTGCTCGGCATGGTACGCGACGACAGCGAGACCCTGATGGACGCGTGCCTCGACTGTTTGGATACGCAAACCTTCTACACGGCGTCTGAACGCGAGGCTCGAGCATGGCATTTTCGCAAAGGGTCCAGTGCGCCCGAAGCCGCTGGGATAGTTCACTCGGACATGGAACGCGGCTTCATACGAGCCGAGGTGATAGGCTACGACGACTTTGTGCGGTGCGGTAGCATGGTGGAAGCGCGCAATCAGGGCGTTTTGAGGCAAGAAGGGCGTAACTACACCTTTCAAGACGGCGACTTGGCTAACTTCCTGTTCTCCGTGTAAAGCAGAAATCACCACCGGATGCGCCACTGATCCACATGTTGAGCAAACTAAACCAAATCGACGAAGCTTGAAATGACTCGATCCTTATTCATCGTTCGCCTGGTACAACCCTTCCAAGGATTGGATGGCTACGACGCCGTGCTATCCGACTATTGGTCAGCGGTCCGAAACCAACTCGACCGCCAGATGGTTTCATCAGGGCCCATCAAGCGAGTATTCGTCGAAACGGTCACGGGACGCGGGGAAGATGCGTTGGTGCAGTTGAGCCAAGCCAACCCGCAAGCTCATTCCTTGGTCCGGTATCTCGTAGGCAATGGCGCCACGGTGGAAGAGTTTGAAGACGCCGAGTTGTTGGGCCAACTCATCGATTGGGGACAGTGTGCATCCCAAAACCTCGTTTCCGAAAAAGTTCGAAGAATCGTCGCTTCCGGGCAAGCCGAGGCTGCCGGACAACGCGACGAGCATCTGATGAAGAGGCTGAATGATGCCATCGGCGACGACGAATCTGCTTTGGTCTTGGCGATTTCGGAACAGTTGCCTATACCTGACCGCGTCGAGAGATTCATCGTATCGCCACCTGAACTCGATCAGCTGGAGCGTTGGTTGCGAGCCAAGATGGAGGAAGCGCGGCGCGAGATGATGGAACGCGCTCAGCGAGAATCGCAGCAGCAATCCGCTGGGACTGTTGCCGGAAGTCAGTCCTCATCGGGCGGCCTTTGGACACCGCCGTAGAGACCACCCTCACCCGAGGTTGGGCCGTACGGTACGGATAGATGACCACCCCTAGCCTCAAAGAAACAAGTACCGTCGACGCTTGGGATTTTTCGCAAGATGGGCGTGCGGCGATCGCGCTTTACGTCCACATCCCGTTTTGCCTCTCCAAGTGCAACTACTGCGACTTCAACACGTACGAAGGCATCGAAACCTTGATGCCATCGTTCGTCGACGCCTTGTCCAAAGAGGTCGCATTGTGGGGTCAACGCCTCGGTCGACCAAATGTTTACACCGTGTTTTTCGGAGGCGGTACGCCCTCTTACCTACCCGAGGACTCGATCACTCGTTTGCTAGAGGTGATCCGCGACCACATGTTTTTGGATGAAAGCGCAGAGATTACGTTAGAAGCCAATCCCGATGATTTAAGCGCCGAGAAGGCCACTGTTTGGGTGAACGCTGGATTTAACAGGATCAGCATCGGCGTGCAGTCGTTCGACGACGGGATTCTGGCCGCTTTGTCGCGTCGTCACTCTGCAACCGCGGCGTCCGAAGCCGTGGAGATCGCCCGCGCCGCAGGTTTCCAAAACATCAACATCGATTTGATGTTCGGACTACCGAATCAGACCATTGGTCAATGGCGGGAATCGCTTTTGCGTGCGGTGGACTTAGACACCGAACATTTCTCGTTGTATGGCCTTCAGATAGAACCTGGCACGCCGCTCCATCGTGACGTGCAGGTGGGCAAACTACCGACGCCCAGCGATGATTTGGCGGCCGATATGTACGAGATGGCGATAGATATGCTCGCTCACGCCGGATACGAACATTACGAGATTTCGAACTGGGCTAAACCCGGTTTCAGGTCACAGCACAACTCGGCGTACTGGCTCAACCTCCCGTACCTCGGCGTCGGCCCCGGCGCACACTCCTCGCTCAGAGGACGTCGTTTCGCCAACATGAAATCCCCTCGCCGGTACATTCAAGCCATCCAATCCTGCCGGTTCGACACCGCGAAAGATTCTTGGGAAATCGAAGTAGGCGAATTCGCAGTCGATTTCATGGAGGCGACATCACAAAAGACCGCGATATCGGAGACTATGATGCTTGGGATGAGACTCGCCGAAGGCATCTCCAAAACGCATTTTGAGCGACGTTTTGGGAGGTCTTTGGACGATCTTTACGCCGCCGAACTCAAGTACTTGGAAAACGCAGGGTTGATTGAAAATCGGCGAGACAGCATCGCTTTGACGCGGCGCGGCAAACTACTCGGCAACACTGTGTTTGAACAATTCCTCCTGACTGACGAGGAGTGAAGTGAATTCAGACGCCACCGACACACACGATGCGGATAGCGACTCCGTCGACTTCCCGGAATTTCTGGATGAGGCGGTAGAGATTTGGGACGAAATATCGGGATGGTGGGATGGCAAGATCGGCGACGGAAACAGCGCTCAAGATTTCCTGATCGAACCGACACAGGAGCGATTGTTGGATATCCAACCGGGAGAGCGGTTGCTCGACATCGCTTGTGGAGCGGGACGGTTCACTCGGCGCATGGCCGATAAAGGAGCGAAGGTAACCGCTGTTGACCATGCTGCTAACTTCATTCAACAGGCACGCGAGCGGTCAGTCGGTTACGAAGACAACATCGAATTCCATGTCGGCAATGCAGCCAATGCGGAATCGCTGATGGCGATGCCGGGCGCTCCGTTCGATGCAGCCGTGTGCACTATGGGTCTCATGGACATGGCGGTAATCACGCCGCTCGCCTCGTCGTTGAGCAAACTCCTGAAACCCGGAGGCCGGTTCGTGTTCAGCGTTCTTCATCCGGTGTTCCATTCGGATGGCACTCGGACCACTTTGGAGCGGGAATTCACCTCGTCCGGAGTGGAGGAGCGCTTCGCCATCTGGGTCCCGGACTATCTGAAGTCCCGGGCGTACCTCGGCATCGGAATCGTTGGCCAGCCTCGACCACACCGATACTTCCACCGGCCGATCTCACAACTTTTGAGAGTGTTCTTCGACGCAGGATTCATCCTTAGCGCTTTCGAAGAACCTCGATTTCCTGATGAACAGTACTCGGAAGCGCGCGACCCTTTGTCGAGCGTGCATTGGAAAGAGTTCCCGTTGGTTCTTGTCGTCAGGATGGACCTACCGCGATTGACCGGATCAAACTCTCAACGGTAGTTTCCGCTCATCTCGGCTGAACGAATCGCCGATTCGTTCGATAATCCATACATATCGACGATTGAGGACTTCACTCGCAAACCAATGTTTGTCGCAGGCACTGCAGGACACGTAGATCACGGCAAGTCTACGCTCATTGAAAAACTGACCGGGATAGACCCGGACCGTTTGGGCGCGGAAAAAACCCGTGGCATGACGATCGAACTCGGATTCGCCTGGCTTGAGCTAGATGACGGTCGGGAGATCAGCATCGTCGATGTGCCCGGGCACGAGCGGTTCGTCAGGACGATGTTGATGGGCGCGGGCGGGTTCGATTTGGCTTTGCTGGTCGTCGCCGGTGATGAAGGTCCGATGCCGCAGACGCGCGAGCATCTGGCGATCCTTGATCTACTCGAAGTTCAGGACGGAATCGTGGTCATCACAAAGTCAGATCTCGCCGACCCGGAACTCATAGAGTTGATCGAAATCGAAGTCTCCGAAATCCTTGAAGGTACATCCTTGGAGGGATCGCCGACGGTTGCGGTTTCCGCCGAGACTGGCGACGGATTGGATGAATTGCGAGGGTTGATTGCTGACGTCGCTAGGGATATAGCGCCAAGAAACGACAACGGTCGGCCTCGTCTTTTCGTCGATCGTTCATTCAGCGTCGCGGGTTTTGGCGCTGTGGTTACCGGCACGCTGGACGGCGGTCAACTGAATGTCGGCGATGAGGTGGCTCTGCTCCCATCAGGCGAAACGGCGCGCGTCCGGGGATTGCAGAGCCATAAGTCGGAAGTCGAAATCGCGCAACCGGGCACGCGGGTCGCGGCTAGCCTGAGCGGTGTTTCGCACACCGAAATCGAGCGTGGTGAGGCGTTGGTCAAACGCGGACAATTTGCCACGACCATGGTGTTCGACGCTTCAATCAGGTCAATCGTGGATGCCAAACGCCCGATCAAACACAACCACCACGTCACGCTGTACGGCGGGACATGGGAAGAACCTGCGACCGTACGTCTGCTTGGCCAAGACGAGCTGAAATCCGGCCAAAATGGTTGGGCGCAGATAAAGATGAGCAGCCCACGCCCCATCACCAAAGGCGATCGATTTGTGGTGCGGGATAGCAACGACACGCTCGGAGGCGGCACTGCGCTAGTTGTCGACGCGCCTCGGCACAGGCGCAACGACCAGCTAGTCGTTGAACATCTCAGGATATTGTCTGAAGGAAGATCCGAGGATGTCGTTTTTCACACCATAGATGCCTTGGGTGTCGCAAATCCTAATCAGATCGCCGATGCGACGCACATGCTCTCGGCTGAGATCGACGCCGACATCGATTCCTTGTTATCTAGCGGCCGACTAATCCAACTCTCACAAGGTGCAAATCCGTTATACACAACTCAAATTCGCCACGCGTCGATGCTCCAGTCGTCGCTTGAAGCACTGCGGGACTACCACCGGAGATACCCATTGCGCCAAGGCATGCCGCGCGAAGAACTGCGAAACCGTCTAACACTGACGGGGAGCAGTTTCGACGCCGTTGCTGCCAGCTTTTTGGGCGATGATCTGATCTCTGAAGATGGCAACACTGTCCGACTGAGCGAACATGCTGTGAATTTCTCGGCAGATCAAAAACGCGAAGTCGACCGGTATTTGGAGGTTCTACGTGAGCATCGATACTCTCCCCCGGCATGGAACAAGATCGATGACGAACTACTGGGCGCGTTGGCGGATCGCAGGGAAGTAGTGAGCGCCGGCCCAGATGTCGTGTTCGCCGCCGACGCGTACGATGAGATGCGCGACTCGGTAATAGACTTCTGCAATTCGAACATGGAGATATCGATCAACGATGTGCGCGAGTTGCTAGGCACCAGCAGGAAGTACTCCTTGGCATTGTTGGAACAGCTAGATCGTGACAACGTCACAATGCGCGTTGGCGACATGAGGGTTCTGCGATGACGTCTGGAACTCAAAAACTGACGCTCACCTTGCACGACCCGCCGTTCAAAGTGTCCAACTTGTCTTCATTGTTCAGATCCCTTCAGGCGGCGGTGCGCGAGACCGCGGCGGCTGGCGAACCCGTCGAAAACCTGTTTTCGAATCAACAGGGACCCTTCTTAGTTTCGGAGGTTTCTACGCAAACCAAAGGAGAGTTGGTGCTAACTATGTGGTTCGCCGATCGCAACAATTCCCCATTGGCTGAGCAGTCTGAAGGAACTTTCTCTCGCGCCATCGCCGAATTGGAGCGAACGATCCTTAGCGGTTCTCAACACACCTTCTGGGGCGCGCCAGCGTACCATTCTGAGCTTCACGACGACGATTCACGCATGCTCAGATTTATCGCTGTGTTGCGCGCCTTCCGCTCAGCTACCGTTGCGTACGGAGATCGGACGGTCGTGCTGCGCGACGGTCTGTTCGCGTCTGAACAGGCTTGAAGACGCGCTCAACCGAGCCCCATATCTTCAACTTCATCCTCGTCAAATCCCAAGAAATGACCGACCTCGTGCCACACCGTACGTAGGACTTCCTCGTTTAGGTCCTCCCTGCAATCCACAGAATCTTCTATTGGTCGTTGGAAAATCGTGATTTTCGCAGGCATCGCGGCAGCGTGATGCCCGCCGTCCAACAATGAAACACCTTCTGACAAACCGAACAATGTTTCTCCAGGCTTCAGGCCGAGGTCGGCACGTTGAACAATCGACGGTTCCTGTTCAACGACTACGTCAACATTTTCGTTCTGCAAACGCTCGTAAAACTCGGGAGCCAACTGCTCCAAAGCAGCTATGACGAGACCGTCAAACTCTTCGGATGGGACGCGATACGACATCAGTACCGTCGCTGAGGATTAAACCTGTGCTTCTTCGCGGAGCGCTTTAAGCGCATCCACATTCGGTTTATCAGGTCCCTCTTTTTCGAAGCCAGGGACTTCCAAGTAAAACGGGACATCGGCGAATGCGGGGTGTGACATGATGTTTAAAAATCCCTCTTTGCCGATCAACCCCTCGCCGATATTGTCGTGTCGGTCGACCGACGATCCGCGATCCCGCATCGAATCGTTTGCATGGATCGATCTCAGGAGATCAAGCCCAATCTCTTGATCGAATTCTTCCATCGTGGCGTCGAGACCATCCTTGGTTGCCACGTCGTAACCCGCGGCCCACACATGCTGTGTGTCAAAACATGTGGCGACTCGAGGGTTGTCGATCGCTTTTATCAGGCGACCCAACTCCTCAAATTTCGATCCGATGTGGTCGCCGGACCCTGCCGAAGTCTCCAACATTAACAACGCGTCGCCCGGAGCTGCCTCCAGAACCTCGTTCACTCCTTCGACGAAATTGTCGAAGACCGCCTCTAACCCCGCGCCTCGGTGGCTTGCAGGATGGAAAACCAGCCCCAATGCGCCCAACCGTTCGGTCTCGGTCAACTCCGCTGCCAGAGATGTTCGACTCTTTTCCACAAGTTCGGGATTTGGCGAGCCTAGCGCAGTCAGGTACTTGGCGTGAACGATAGTAGGACCAAGGCCCGATTCCGCCATCTTCGCGTGGTAATTCTCGAGCGGTTTGTCTTTAATCGCCGGCACTCGCCACATGCGCGGCGATGCGGCGAAAACCTGCATGCATTCAGCGCCTATATCCAGAGCGCGGCCGATCGCTTTGTCAACACCACCAGTGGTACTTACGTGAGCGCCGATATGCATTTAGGCACCGTCCATTCGCATCGCAAGATTGGCGCCACGTCTTTTGGCGCGAATAATAGTGAAAGTGTAACCCGCGCCGCCTGCGGTTCAATCAGGCAATCTAACCGCTGGTGCGGCGTCGCAGCCTCGGGAGGAACCTAGTAAACCGTCGCAGCGCGCCTTCATCCCAAGACACGAGCACTTGCGCCGCGATGAATACCGACGAATAGGTTCCGACGATCACACCCAATAGAAGCACGATCAGGAAGTCGCGCAAGCTCTGCCCACCGAACAGTAGCATCGCCATGATCACGGTTGCGGTGGTGATGCTGGTACCCAGCGAACGGATTATCGATTCTCGGATCGAAGCGTTGACCGTTATGCGGAAGTCTCTCGATGGCACTAGTAGGACGTTTTCCCTGACGCGGTCGAAAATCACGATGGTGTCGTTCACCGAGTAACCGATTACGGTCAGGATGCCGACGATGAAAATCGCGTTGACTTGGGCATTGAACACGACACCAAGCACCGCAAACACGCCCAAAACGATGAGCACATCATGCACCAACGCGATCACCGCCGACACTGCGTAACGATAAGAGCCGGGCACGGTCCTGAACGCGTACATGATGTAGATCATGACGAACACTGCCGCGACGAACACGGCGATGATGGCGTTCCGAACAGTACCCTCGGCAACTGACGATCCAACCGTTACCGTCTCCAGAGTTATCGGTTCGTCACCAGTCAATCTCGTCAATTCGCCATCAATGACATTTTTGCCTTCGTTGCCCAGATCGTTCGTCCTAACGAAGTACTGGCCGTCCCCTAAGGCCTGAACGATCGCCTCAGGATGACCAGCTGCGACCAAAGCGTCGTTGACCGCATCAGTGCCAGGATCATCGCCGGGGAAATCGTATGTCGTGCTTGTTCCCGACACGAAGTCGATACCCAGATTGAGGCCGGGCGCAAACAGCAACACGATCGATATCAACGCGATCACGCCTGATATCGGCAGAAATATCTTGCGAAGTGCTACGAAATCCATCGTTGTTCTTTCGAGCGGTCTACGTCTGAACTCCCGGGTCCGCAACCGGCACAAACACGTTGGTCGAACGCCCAACACCGGTTCGTGCGATGAGTCTCAACATCAATCGGCTGGCGAAGAATGCGGTGAACATGCTCAGCAACACACCGATACCAAGAGTCAATGCGAACCCTTGCATGATGCTCGTGCTGAAGCGATCGCCGAACCAGAACAGCACGACCGCTGTGATGACAGTAGATATGTTGCCGTCACGTATCGACGGCCATGCGCGATCGAATCCTGTGTTCAACGCCGCCAAGAGGTCTCGCCCAGCCCTTAGTTCTTCTTTCGTGCGTTCCGCGATAAGCACGTTGGCGTCCACAGCGAAACCGAGTGACAAGATCACCGCCGCGGCGCCTGATAGCGTCATCGTGACCGGTACCAGCTTGAAGATCGCCATGAGCATCACCGTGTACGAAGCCAAGGAAATGCTAGCCACGATCCCCGGGACCTTGTAATAGGAAATCATGAATATCACCAAGAGCACTAGGCCGATACCGCCCGCCACTAGACTGCGCTGCAGCGAGTCGGCACCCAAGATAGCGTCCACAGTTCGCTCTTCTGAAAGTTCCAGTTCGGCCGGGAGCGCGCCAGAGCGGAGCTGAATGGCCAACGTGCGAACGCGCTCGGTTGTGAAATCGCCACCCGAGATTATGGCCCGGCCGTCCGCGATGCCTTGACCGCCCTGGGTGTTTACCGTAGGCGCGACCAGTTCGACGTTATCCAGATAAATCGCCAGTATGTCGCGGTTCCTAGCGACCCGGCCAGTCACTTCGAAAAACGCGTCTCGACCCGACTCGTTGAAAACGATCGTCACCACCGGTTCTGGCGGGGTACCTTCGATTGACGGGAACGCGTCATCAAGATCGTCGGCAGAGATGTTGGTTGCCTGCTCCGTAAAATACAGCGGCGAAGAACATCGCAACAGCAACCACTCGGTCTCTGAAAGTCCGTCTGGCGGCCACTCTTCAGTTGGAACATCGGTCGGCGGAACAATCGGGCCGCATTTGCGCTCTCGGAACTCCAGTTGGGCAGTCGAGCCAATTAGTGCTTTAGCTTCTTGTACGCCGCCAGCCACCGTCCATTGGACGATGTTCCCCGGCGTCCGGAGGGTCGCAAAGTCGCCTACATCGGCGAGTTGACGGGTAAGATTCTCGGCGTCGGAAGGCAGAACATTGCCCTCGTCATCAAAAGACCGGTCTTTCAGTTGGCCTGCGAATTCTGCCTCGAAATAAATCGCTTCGGCTTGCCGGAAACCTCCGGATGCATCTGTCAAAAACAGTACGGTGTCGGTTCCATCGCTCACCACCACGTCTGTGAACCCGGCAGCTTCAAATGCCGCCTGGACATCTTCGGTGGTCGGCGCTATCCGTTCAGGAGGAGGCAACTCTCCGCCCTGTAACGCTGCGGTGTCCTCGGACGTTGTGTCTTCAGAATCAGCATCACCATCAGCTTGCTGGCCTTCAGTTTCATCGTCGCCTGCCGCACCGGCCGCTTCGTCGTCAGTTCCGGCATCCTCGGCTGTGTCTGCCTCCAATTCTGGAACAACGATTTCGTATTCAAACGTTGCTCGGATCGTAATGGGATACTTCTCTTGGAACTGCGTCCGCCACGCATCCGCTTCAGTGCCGTCGAATTCGTCGAACGTGATGATCAAGGAGCGGTCCTCGTTCTCAAACACTTCAACACCAGATTTGGCAAGGTCAGATTCGAAGAAGGCTTTGACATCGTCGATGGTGGCATCACCGCCATCGATGGTGATGTTGAGCGACGATTCGCTCTGGCCGGGCAGTTGGATCAGGATTCGGTCCGGCGGGTTGCCCAGAACTTGGACGGTGGGTTCGCTGACGCCGAATGCGTTGACACGACGTTCGATGATGGCGCGGATTCCCTCAACGTCCTCGGCGGTGGGTGGCTCACCGTCTTCGGTGACGATGTCGTAAATCAGGTGCGTGCCGCCTTGAAGGTCCAGCCCGAGGTTCAATCCGAGGAACGCGTCATCATTGCCGCGATCGAATTCGAAGTTGTAAACCTCGAAATTGATGCGCGGTATGGAGATGAAGACGGCGCCCAAGATCACGAGCACCGCTATAAATATCAGACCTCTTAAGTCGCGAACCACGTGTGATTAACCGAAACAGCGCACGAGCAGACGCGTAGGCGCACAGCTCGGCGCTGCGCGGTATTCTTGCGGGTCGCTGTCCACTTTGAATTGATGGTTTTTGCGCACGTTACGCGTGTGCGCGCCAATCATAAAAATGACTTCGATACAAAGTCTGAATCGAAGCCTCAAACATCAAAGTATAGCATCGCGAGATATTCAGCCCGGCTCTGAATCAGGTCCGTTCAAACGCCGCCGATTGATTTCGAGTCGTCCCGTTTGGCTCCGTCTTCGAGGTCGTAAGCTAGTTCGGCCATCGAATGGCCAGGAGTAACTTCGCTCAGTTTGGCTTTGGCGACGAGCAGTTCTGAATTCTGGGCTTCTTCGTGGGGATGCGGATGTTCGCCGTCATCGTGATGAGCTTCGATGTTGTAATTGACATCGTGAAGATGCGCTTCGCCCTCTTCCGGTTCGGCTCCCACCTCCCGCAGGGTTTCATGCTCGAGCAAATGGTCCATGAACATGATGCCGTTG
The DNA here is from genome assembly GCA_965203505.1 of Dehalococcoidia bacterium. Taxonomy (GTDB): domain Bacteria; phylum Chloroflexota; class Dehalococcoidia; order Lucifugimonadales; family Lucifugimonadaceae; genus Bin127. The sequence goes on along the minus strand of OZ241880.1, from coordinate 976,195 downwards.
AGATGGTCCACCTCGTGCTCTAAAGCTTGCGCCAACAACTCTTCTGTGGTTACACGCCACTTTGAACCGTTTTCGTCAAGAGCGCGGGCTGTCACGCTCACTGACCTGCTCACGAGCCCGGTATACCCGGGCAGAGACAGACAACCCTCGTCCACTTCTCGCTGTCCGTTCCGCCTGATGATCTCCGGGTTGACCAACCAAAACGGTTCTTCTTCGGGAAGGTGCAACGCGATAACGCGTTTGAGCACCCCAATTTGATTCGCCGCAAGTCCTACACCTTCAGCAGCTAAAAGCGTCTCAACCATGTCGGTGGCTAGCTTACGCACATCATCATCCACACGCCGAACCTTCCGGCACTTTTTTCGAAGTATCGGATCTGGGAAAATACGGATTTCTCGTATTGTCATAACGTCTAGGTTAAGGATTCTAACCCTCGGGTCCTACGTCATTTCGATCGGATCCACATCCACTAACCAACCAGGTCCCAACGGCACATCGTCCAATACTCGAGCGGGATCATCTCCTTTGAGCAAGATTTGCCAACGATATCGCCCGGCTAGACGCGCCGGGAACGCAGGAGACGGGCCAGCTACATCAACATCGATAGCCGCATCCGTTTCCAAAAACTGCTCTATCCGCGTCCTTACGCTCCGCGCCTCCATTTCGGCTTCTTGATTCTCGTACGCGCCGTACGAGAGCCTGACGTAAGACGCCAATGGCGGCAAGAGAAATCGACGGCGCGTTTCGATTTCTTGCCGGTAAAAACCCTCGTAGTCTTGGGCAGCGGCTGCAGCGATGGCGAAATGTTCCGGTTGGAACGTCTGGATTATCGCCACTCCTGGCGTGTCGGCTCGACCAGCGCGACCAGTGACTTGCGAGAGTATCTGGAACGTCCGCTCCGCCGACCTGAAGCTGGGCACAGCGAGACCGATGTCGGCGGCGACCACTCCGACCAATGAAACTGACGGTATGTCCAAGCCTTTCGCCACCATCTGCGTGCCTACCAAGATGTGATTTCCGTCGCTTTGGAACTCTTCCAACAGCTTCGTGTGCTCCGAAGCATTACGCGCAGTATCCGAATCCCATCGCAGGATCGGCGTGTTTGGGAAGAACCCTCGCACAACCTCTTCAACACCTTCTGTGCCTGCGGCGCGTCGGGCGATACCTGTGCCTCCACATTCACGGCATTGCCTCGACGCACCCACTGAGTAACTGCAGTAGTGGCACTGCAATCGGCTTCCTCCACCGCGCCTGGGATTGCGGTGCAACGTCAGAGGTGTCTGGCAATTCGGGCAAGTGCGGATGGTGCCGCACGACATGCATTGGACGAATGAAGCGCTGCCGCGTCGATTTATGAACAGAATCGATTTGCCGCCACGCTCGACGTTGTCCGACAGCGTTTTTAACAATGGACGACTGAGCATCTCGCGGTGCCCTTCCTGAATCTCGACTCTCATGTCGACGATCAAGGATTTGGCATGTCCGGAAGCGATCTCGGGTTCGCCGTCCGTCGGTTGGGAAACTCCGAATGATTCGTTTATGCGTCGCGGCAACCGCAGTATCGAAACGTCGCCGGTGCCATCGGTACTCGCGGCTCGGTGGTACGTCCCGATGTCAGGTGTCGCGCTGCCGAGCAACAACGTTGCGCCAGTCTCATCACAAAGCCGTTGCGCAACCTGTTTCGAGTGGTATCTGGGTGCGCGATCGGTCTGTTTGAAGGTCCATTCGTGTTCTTCGTCAATCACGACGAGCCCAAGGTTGTCGATTGGAGCGAAGATGCTGGACCTCGACCCGATCACAACGTCGTAGCGTCCTTCCCTAATCTGATGCCATTGATCGAACCGTTGGCCCATAGTCAGACCTGAGTGCTGCAACGCGATCCGACCAGGGAACCTGCTAGCGAAACGCTGAAGCGTCTGCGGTGTCATGGCGATTTCAGGAACCATGACGATAGCCCGACGACCTATGTCGATGCATTTCTCAACCGCGCGCAGATACACTTCGGTCTTGCCGCTACCAGTGACGCCGAAAAGCAGGAACCTGCGATCTCGATCATCGTTTTTGTACTCGGCGATGCTGCCGTTAATCGTCGCGACAGCGTTTTGTTGTTCAGGTGTCAATTCGTGACGAATCGAATCCTGGACTGCGTAATCTGCCAAAGGGTCCCGTTCCACGCGGACCTGTTCGACCGCCAGAACCCCATCGTCAATCACTGCCTTGACGGCTTGTGAACCGAAACGTCGCGAAAGTTCCGCTCGCGGAACTGGTTCCGGAACGGTCGCGAGATGGCGGACCAATTCTGCTCGACGGTGAGCTCGCCGGCTCGCGTAGCGGTCAATTGCATCGCCCAGATCTGAGGTGTCGATCGCAATACGTGCATGGGGTTTGAATACGGCGCTCGCGCGAGGGCGTTCCCAAATCGATTCCTCATTTGCGATGCCCTGTCGCACAAGCGCATCCAAGTGTCTTTCGTTGGATCTGCCGATCTTCCGTACGAACCGATCACGGCGGACCCGACCTTCTTTTGGCAACTCTCCCAGGACGTTACGTTGCTCGTTAGAAATCGCGCTTCCAGACAGCAGACCACCATCCTCGGCAGGAACTTCCCCCCGCGATACCCAGATATGCAGCTGTTGATTCGCGCCCGGGGGCAGCATCGCGACGCATGCGCGAAAAACGTTCGTCCGGTAGTAATCCGCAATCCATAAACCAGTCCGAAGCAGACACTCTGAAATGAACGGTCCACCATCGACGACGCTATCGATGCCGCGTACATTCTCGGTTTCGGTGCTGTCCGAGATTGAGAGCGCGATCCCCTGAACAGGTCGGTAACCGAACGGGATCCATACCAAATCGCCCGGTCCAACGGTGGTGCCAGGCGGGACAGCATACGTGTACGTCCGCATGCGATCCGCGTCAGAGAAGTCAACTGCAACATCAACGTACATGATTCAATGCGTTCGGCTCAACGCGGTAGTTCGGCTCAACGCGGTAAAGGATAGAGCAACGCGCGCCGGGACTCCGCCGGAATGGCGGATGCCGCAGGCGACCAACCTCATGAAACCGACGATTTCGCAGTGCGAAATCTCGGGAAGAGGAATCAGCGCCGTTCCTTGATTCGGGCGTGACGGCCAGTGAGACCGCGCAGGTAATAGAGCTTGGATCGACGAACCTTGCCGCGCCGAGTGACTTTCACGGATTCGAGCGACGGGCTGTGGTACGGGATTATCCGTTCCACCCCGATCCCGTAAGACACGCGCCTTACTTTGAAAGTCGAACCGAGATTCGGAACCTTGTCATCACGGTACTTTCCCGCGATCACATTGCCTTGAAATGCTTGGACCCGAGTTCGGTCACCTTCTCGAATGACCATGTTGACGGTGACTGTATCGCCTGGTTGAAACTCGTCGATCTGCGCCGTCGGGCGGGATTTGAGGATCTCGGTCGGATTCATGGCGTTACGGTTCCTGCGTCAACTCGGTTGTGCGTGGCGGGTCTGTCTTGATTGGATAAACGAAACAGCGAGCGCGCCAAACAACTAAGTATATTTCAGGCGCTCATCCGCCCTGCTTCGACTCGGCTGATCGTGACGGTTTCAAACCGCCCGACACTTACGCAGCGAAAACCGACACCGCGCCTATCCGTCAGACAATTTGTTCAGTTCCTCACCCCGTCGGAACGCGGCAACGATCGCTTCGATCGACGCTTTTCGAAATCCGTTGGCTTCAAGAGCATGTAAAGCAGCCGCAGTAGTTCCGCCAGGCGATGTGACCATGTTGCGAAGGTCCGCTGGGTGTTTGCCGGTCTGTTTCGCCAGTTCCGCGCTCCCGAGCACCATCTGGATCGCCAACGCGCGAGCATCCGCGTTAGTCATGCCAAGTTGCACCGCGCCGTCGACGAGTGCTTCGATAAACACGAAAACGTAAGCCGGGCCGCTGGCGCTCAACGCGGTCGCAATGTCTACCAATTTTTCGTCATCGAAGTAGACCTGCAACCCAAATGAATCGAGCATTTCGGCGGCAAAATCTCGCATCTCCGCGGACACGTTCGGCGAAGCGGTCCACGCAGTCGCTCCCGCACCCACTTGACTCGGCGTGTTCGCCATGATCCGGATCACCCGATCGCATCCGATCTGGTCGACGATCGTCTTGGTTAGGACACCGGCCATGATGGACATGAACGTGACATCGGGCAGGTCGGAAACCACTCCTCGGATGTCTTGCGCTACGTCGCTAAGTTGCTGAGGTTTGACTGAAAGAACGGCGAGGTCAGTGCCCGTCACTGCGGCGACATTGTCTGACGCGATCGTTACGGAATATGTTTCGGCGAGGTAGGACGCGCGTTCCGGAATTGGTTCGCTGACATTGACATCAACATCCAGTCCCGCCTCTTTCATGCCGGAAATAATGGCCTCGGCCATGATGCCGCCGCCTATGAATGAGACTCTCAACGCTTCCTCTGGTTGCGTGGGGTTGCGCTTGGATGCGCACGTTTAATCGTGATTTCGATTATAAGTTTCGGGTAGTTGCGGTTTTGGTCAGCTAGATATTCGCAATCGCCGAGATTCAGAGGCGCGTCTGGCGATCACATGACTTCACATTCAATCGGATCTGTCCGTCCCCGGATAAGCAGATTAGTTGACCACGCTGTTCCAAGAAAGAGCGAGGGCTACAACGACTGACAGCACCGCGATGGCGAGCACTTCGATCGGGACGATCCAGCGCAGAGCACGGCGATTTTGGGTGGTGAGGTAGGCAAGGCGCAGGCGGGTTGCGTATGCGAGCATTGCGACGATCAAGAACATCCACCAGTAACCGTCAACGAGTTCACGTTCCCACCCGGCATCCAAGAATTGGTTACGAGCGTCGGGCGTGTCTGCCAAGTCGGTCAACATTGCACCAGCACAAAGCGCGGTGAGTATCACGAGACCGACCGCCAGCAAGGGTTTCAACAAACCAATCGAAGCTGGTTTTGCTTGCTGGTTCATGCGATCAGTATATCTGTGTTGGCTGGTGGTTATATGATTGCGTACCCCATAGCAGTCGTCCATACATGAGTCGACTTTCCGCCTGACGATCCTCTGATACCGGGAGTCGGGTTTTTACGCGTGTTTGGGATCCACGAATTGCGGACATCACCTTATGCCCCAGATAGTCGTTGAAAACCTCGTCAAGCGATTTCGGATTTCGGAACGCGAAGCCGGCCTCTGGGGCGCCGTTCGGGGCGTCGTGCGCCGACGCTATCACACCGTCGATGCGCTCGACGGGGTGAGTTTCTCGATCGATTCGGGCGAGTTAGTCGGATACATAGGCCCCAACGGCGCAGGAAAGTCGACGACCGTGAAGGTCATGTCGGGAATTTTGGTGCCGGATTCGGGGCGTTGCGAGATCCTCGGACGTGTGCCTTGGAAGAACCGGACTGATCACGTTCGGCAAATTGGAGTCGTGTTTGGCCAACGCACCCAACTCTGGTGGGACTTGCCGGTGATCGAATCGTTCGATCTCTTACGAGACATATATCGCATACCGCGTGCCGCGTATGTGTCCAACCGAGACGAACTTATCGAGGTTTTGGACCTCGAATCCCTTCTCGACGTGCCGGTGAGACAGCTCAGTCTCGGCCAGAGAATGCGAAGTGACCTTGCAGCCGCGTTGTTACATTTACCATCCATCCTGTTTTTGGATGAACCGACCATCGGGATGGATGCCGTCTCGAAACTGGCTTTCCGCGATTTCATCAAACGATTCAACCAGGAGCGGGAAACCACGGTAATTCTAACGACTCACGACATGGATGACATCGAAGCGATCTGCGAACGCGTAATCATCATCAACGACGGCGATATCATCACGGATGGCACGCTTGACGACCTCAGACACCAAGTAACACTTGAACGTCGGATCGTCGTCGATTTGCATGACACCGAACTTCCGGTACTGCATCCTGAGGCCCAACTCACTCAGACGTTGGGTAACCGGTTTCACATTCAGTTCGATCCAGCGCGCGTCCCAGCCGCCGAGATGATCGCACACGTCACCGCGAACAACCGGGTTATCGATCTATTCGTTGAAAACCCGCCGATCGAAGAAACAATCGCTCAGATCTACGAGGGGCAGGCGCGCTGATTAGTTACTGGGCAATCCTGAGTGCGAAGTTCCGCAGTCTCCTGCAATACCGTTCGGCAGCGCTCGCGGGTCTGATTACGCAGATCTTCTGGGGCATCATCCGGGTGATGATCTTCCAAGCGTTTTATCGCTCGACCAATGCCGATCAGCCGATGAGTTCTAGCGACGTTGAAACGTATATATGGCTGGGGCAGGCCTTTCTCGCGGCACTGCCTTGGAATATCGACACGGACCTGCGAACCATGATCAGATCCGGAGGCATCAGCTATGAGTTGGTACGCCCGGTAGACCTATACAGCTATTGGTTGAGCCGCGCTCTGGCTTGGCGCACCGCACCTATGTTGATGCGCGCCATCCCGCTGTTGGCATTCGCGTTTGTCGTGATGGGAATGATGCCGCCGGTGTCAGTCTCCGCGGCGCTGGCATTCGCCATCGCAATGTGCGCAGCGATCCTATTGAGCGCGGCAATTACGACATTCCTAAACGTGACGATGCTGTGGACCATCGCAGGCGATGGGGTGATGCAATTGACTTTCGGTTTCGTTCTGATCTTTTCGGGCATGTTGGTCCCGTTGCCGCTCTTTCCGGACTGGTCTCAACCGTTGATCAACGTGATGCCTTTCCGAGGGCTCGTCGACACTCCGTATCGGATCTACTTGGGGCACATACCGATTTCTGAAGTCCCGCAACATCTGATGCACCAATTGATGTGGATCGTCGCGTTCTTGATCGCAGGGCGGATCGCGTTGTCGAGAGCGCTTCGCAAAGTGGTTGTTCAAGGGGGCTGACGATGCTGGACAGCATGTTCGTATACGGCAGATTCCTTTCGGTTTCGATGCGTGCTCAGATGCAGTACAAGGCGTCGTTTCTGATGCAACTCGGTGGCCGAATCATCATCACAGCAGGCGAGTTCATGGCCATATTGGTGCTGTTCGACCGCTTCGAATCTCTCATCGGCTGGAACGTCTACCAAGTCGCTTTCATCTATGGCATCGTGAACATTTCGTTCGCAGTGGCAGACGCTATGACCACGGGTTTCGATCTGTTCGGTGACATGGTGAAATCGGGCGATTTCGATCGCGTGCTGACTCGACCCCGTTCCACCGCGTTACAACTCGCGGGTCAAGAACTGACGCTGCGACGTATCAGCCGACTGACACCGGGGTTTGTCGCATTGATCTGGGCGGCTACCCATTTGGACTTGCATTGGACAATTCCCAACATCGCTTTGCTTCTGACTTCGATCGCAGGCGGCGCATCACTATTCGCCGGGTTAATCGTGTTGCAAGCCACATTGGCGTTTTGGACCACCGAAACACTCGAGATCATGAACACCATGACCTACGGAGGGGTCGAAACGACGCAGTATCCGATCAACATCTACCGTCCTTGGTTCCGCAACTTCTTCACGTTCGGCATCCCCTTGGCGTGCGTCAGCTACTTCCCTGCAATCGCAATCATGGGCGTTTCAGACCCGCTCGGGACACCGCTGTGGTTCCAGTACGCGGCGCCGGTAATCGGCATCGCGTTCCTGATGGGTTCGCTCCAAGTTTGGCGAATCGGCGTACGCCACTACCTTTCAACCGGTAGTTGAAGGATCTCAGGCAATACCGCGTCGAGTAGCCAACGCCACCGCCAGCTTGACGGCTTCAACCATGCTGGTGGATTGAGCTAAATTCTTGCCTGCGATGTCGAACGCTGTTCCATGGTCTACCGACGTGCGGATGAACGGTATACCGAGATTTACCGACACCGACTCCTCGAACCCGTGAACCTTGATTGGTATGTGACCTTGATCGTGGTACATGACGACGACAACGTCGTACATGCCATCAATCGCCTGATTGAAAACGGAGTCTGCCGGATGCGGACCGGTCGCGTTGATACCTTCTGACCTCGCAATTTCGATCGCCGGCGAAATCTCCTTCGCTTCGGTGTCTCCGATCAAACCGTTGTCGCTCGCGTGCGGATTAAGCGCGGCTACCGCGACGCGCGGGTTGTCGAAACCCCAACGACGAAAATGATCGTCAGTGATTCTTACAGCCGTGAGGATGTTGTCAGTGGTGACGAACGCGCAGGCTTCCGGCAACGATTTGTGCGTGGAGAGGTGCATGCATCGCAGGATCCCGCTAACCAGCATCGTGTAAACGGTTGTGCTGTTGGTTAATCGTTTGAATACTTCTTGGTGGCCGAGGTCGTGCGCACCGGACATCTGCCACGACTCTTTGTTGACCGGCGCCGTGACCATAGCGTCAATCGCGCCGGCAAGACACATTTCGGCAGACTTTTCAACCCAGACGTGCGACGCCCGGCCCGAATCGACCGAATGTTTGCCCTGCGGAAACTCGATGGCCTCATAATCGCCCACGCTCAAAACCGGTATGACTTCGCTGGTATCGGGTGTATCGCCCGGATTGTCGATCAGTTCAACCGGAAGATCGATGCCTGTCTCCGACAACGCCTGTCTGACTACGTGCTCCGTACCCGCCACGAACATGCGGGCTTCGTCATTGATCACAGGATCTGCGAACGCTTTGACCACCACTTCAGGTCCGATGCCGGAAGGGTCTCCTAGCGTTAGAGCCAGCAGTGGTTTCTTGTCGTTCATGTGCTCGGTTCGAAGTGCAAAGTTGCGTGGTCAGTTTCAGCACTTGCTGTATCCACACGTATAGCACTTCAAGCAACCCTCTTCGAATGCCATGTGGGGATCGAAGCACTCGGGACACGATTCGGTGTTCACACGAGCTTTCGATGCCATGTTTACAGTGCCTCCGGATCGAGGGATCCCGACTTCGTTCGACTTCGGCGGTTCGAGCAACGCGGTCTGGACCGGATCCACGCCGGGTGCCAAAGTTCCTTTGGGCGGAGTCGCTGCATGTTCCAACATCACCTTGGCGATCGCGTCCGGTACGGAGAGGATTTGCCTGCCCCGATCCCAGACTGGCACGTCAACGATGTTGATCAACTGATCGATAACGTCCGTTGGCGAAACGCCGGTACGCAGACCCAATGAGATCATGCGAGACAAGGCTTCTGCCATCGCGCTGTCGTTGCCGCCCGCCTTGCCGTGGTTCGTGAACAACTCAAACGGATGACCGTCACTTGTGAACGACAACGTCACGTAGATCTTTCCACGACCTGTCTCAACCTGTACGGTTTTCGATTCCAGTACCGGTGGACGTTCCATTCGGTTGACGTAGGAGACTCCTGCGTTCTCGGTGGTTTCGAGCGTGCCTTGTTTTTCAGTTGCGGCGTCCTCGCTAGTGCCGGCGGTCAACACTTCTTTTTCGCGACTGCCAGCACGATAGACGGTGATCCCTTTGCAACGGGTCTCCCAAGCCAACACGTATGCCTCTTCGACATCCGCTTTCGACGCCTCGTTGGGGAAGTTGATGGTCTTCGATATCCCCGCGTCGACGCTTTCTTGGAACGCAGCTTGCATGAGCACGTGGTCGCTAGGCGCGATGTCTGATGAGACATGGAACAGCGTCTTCACGTCATCGTCGACATCATCGCGATCCTGCAACGAATCGCCGTTCGCCAAAGCATCCAGCAACGATTGACTATAAGAGCCTCGTTCCCGAACTACTCGCTCAAAGTTCGCGTCGGCGTATATGAGCGTCGTGTCGCCGCCAAGGATGTTGTGTTTTCGGAACGCCAGCGAGAAGATCGGCTCAATTCCACTCGAGCAACCCGCGAGCATCGATATCGTACCGGTCGGGGCCACAGTCAAACGGCAAGCGTTGCGCATTCCCGGGCTAGCGACACCGTTTTCGTGCCACGCGCCGTACGGCCCACGTGACCCCGCCAAATCCTTTGATGCGAGATCCGCGATCTCTTTGATGTAGCGCATCACATCGCGGCCTACCGCAACCGCTTCAGGGGTGTCGTAAGGGATCCCGAGCGATACGAGCATGTCCGCGAAACCCATGACGCCCAACCCGATCTTCCGGGTCTGGAGGTTCATGTCCCTGATCTCAGGGATCGCGTACTCGTTGACATCTATGGTGTTGTCGAGGAAATGCACAGCCAATCGGATCGTTTCGCTCATGCGATCCCAGTCGATACCCGGCAATTTGTTCAGCGTGTGTGCTTGCACGCCCGCGTACTCAGGCCGCAACAGGTCGAGTTGAGCCGGTGTCCGATCAATAATCCCAGTCGCCAATTTGCCGATCACGAAATTCGACAAGTTGATTGAACCTAGGTTGCAAGATTCATATGGCAGTAACGGCTGCTCGCCACACGGGTTTGTAGCGGTGATCATGCCGATGTCTTTCACCGGGCTGTTGCGGTTCACCTCGTCAAGGAAGATCATGCCGGGCTCGCCGTTCAACCAAGCACCGTCAATGATCTTGTCGAAAACCTCCCTAGCGTTCGCACGGCCCACTTCGACGCACGGGCTGTCGGTATCTGCTGGGTTTTCTCGGAAGTAAAGAGGGTAGTCGGTATTGTCAAGCACCGCCTGCATGAACTCATCCGATGCCCCGACGGAGATGTTGAAGTTGTGGATCTCCCCTTCAACCGTCTTGCAGGTAATGAACTCCATAATGTCGGGGTGGTGCACATCCATCACCGCCATGTTGGCGCCGTCGCGTTTGCCGCCTTGAGTCACTAATCGGGAGGTCGCAGAAAGATATCGAAGAGTTTCAACCGGGCCACAAGCCTTGCCGTGCGTCGTCGAGATCGACCAACCCTTGGGCCTCAACTCGGATAGCGAGAATCCCGTGCCGCCACCGAACTTTTGGACCATCGCTTGGTCGTGCGATGCGCGAGTGATTCCTTCCATCGTGTCAGTCAATGGCAAAACGAAACACGCGGAGAGCGTCCCTTGCCCAGTGCCAGCATTCATCAGCGTCGGCGAGTTGGGCAAGAAATCCAAACTTGCCATCATCCGGTAAAAACGGTCGGCGATCTGCTCGACTCGGTCAGGCGACGCGCCGTAAAGAGTGTCGCCTTTGGCGATCGCATGTGCAACGCGGCGAAACATCCCTTGCGCATTCTCGACTATTTTGCCGTTGGTGTCGCGCAGGAGATAGCGTTTTTCAAGTATCACCTCGGCGTTTTCGGATATCTCAGTCGGATTGAACCCATCGTCAGGGACATCGAACGTCCATTTGCCAGTCGTAGTTTTTGCCATATCACACTCCGGTCGTGGTGACGAGTCTTTGCTCGCCTTTCGTATCGGTCTAAATGCCCTCTCTTCGCATCAATTCCGACGCGCTGTCTGGCGCGCCGCATGCGATGCCGGGCTGGACAGGAACGTTGCTTGAAGCTCAGACGCGAACGGATCGGGATCCTCCAAAATGCTCACTTCCGTAGCGAATCTTTCGACGTCTTCAAAGTCCTTGTACACAGAAGCGAATCGCAGGTACGCGACTCGATCTAACGATTTCAGTCGGTCGAGAACCATTTCACCGATCAGGCCCGATTCAACGTGTTCTCGCCCTTCGTTGACCGCCATCTCGTGGATCTCCTCCACAATCTGCTCGATCGCGCCAACTGGCAACATTCGTTTGGCACAAGCGATTTCGATGCTTCGCATCAGCTTGTCGGTCGAAAACGACTCCAACTTGCCGCTCCTCTTTTCGACCTTCAGGCGCGAGTTGTAGACGTGTTCATAGGTTGTAAACCTACCTCCGCAGTGGAGACACTCGCGGCGGCGCCGCACAGTATCGTTGCTCACACGTGAGTCAACGACCTTTGTCTCTGCGTGTTGACACTCTGGGCAGTACATTTTCCGCTTGTTAATTCTTGTTTGCAAGAAGGCTGTACGCTTCAACAGGCACAACATATTGTGCTTGGGTTTTTATTTTTACAAGATGTACGCCGTTTTGCACATACGCGTCGGGCGATTTTTCAGCGATTTTGCGGCTCATCACACTGCGGTTTCCCATCGCATCACCGCAACAGGGATAGAGAGTCTACAAGCGATCCCGGATTCGAAGAATCAGAATGGCGAAATGGAATTGCCGACGTGTCTGGAGACGATTAGCGCTCTCTGATGTAACGCGGAAACTCAGACATAGTGGCCGCTTTTGGCGTCCGAGACATCTCTTCGTCGCCGCTTTCGAGCGCCTTTTCCATCTCTCGAACTTTGTCGTCGCCATAGGCGTCGACTCCGGACACGTCCTCAAATCCCGTCGCTATAATCGTGATCTTCAACTCATTCTCCATCCGGAGGTCTTGAGTCGTACCGAAGATAATCTCGGCCTCAGGATGCACCTGTTGTTTGACCGTTTCTGAGATCTTGCGAACCTCGGCCATCATCAGATCTGGGCCGCTGGTTATGTTTAGCAACACTCCCGTCGCGCCATCAATGCTCACTTCGAGTAACGGCGATCCGAGAACTGACGAGATCGCCGCGTCTGTGCGGTCGATTCCGTTTCCCTTGCCGATTGCCATCCATGCCGGACCCGCATCCCGCATTACGGTGCGCAGATCTGCGAAGTCAAGATTTATCTCGCCAGGCAAAAGAAGCAACTCTGTAATCGATTGAATGCCCTGCCGCAACACTTCATCCGCCATTCTGAACGCCACCTCGACCGAGGTATCTGGTGCTGAAACCAGAAGCAACCGCTCGTTTGGTATGACGATCATCGTGTCAACTTCTTCGGCAAGCCGATTCAAGCCCTCGGCGGCCTGTTTGTCGCGTTGATAGCCCTCAAAGGGAAACGGTTTCGTAACGACGCCGATAGTCAGACATCCCAGTTCCCGTTTTGCGATGTTGGCAACTATCGGCGCGCCACCGGTACCCGTTCCTCCACCCATGCCGGCAGCGATAAACACAAGATCGGCACCGGACAATACTTCACGAATCTCTTCTCGACTATCGAGGAAACATTCCCGACCGATTTGAGGGTTACCGCCTACGCCCAACCCTCCCGCTATGCGGTCGCCAACCCGCAAACGGATAGAAGCTTCAGATTGTGCCAACGCCTGAGCATCCGTGTTCGCGGCGATGTACTCGACGCTAGGAATCCTTGCACGGTACATACGCGTGAGCGCGTTTGAACCACCTCCGCCAACGCCTACGACCTTGATGTTGACGGACGGATTCCGCCTACGTCTAATTGACGTTGAAAAGGATGTTGACAACTTGACCTGCTGCGCCCTTCGAAACTCGAGCGATCGCTGGTTTCGCTCGGCGATCAACCCGCCGAAGCGCGACCGGCTCCTTGACGCCTAGTTTTACTTTACACGTCGCAATGAATGCAGGAGACGAGGTCGCACGGTTATGGCCCGAATCGGCCAGTGCTCGAAAATCTAACGCCCCAGCAACGAACGTATCTTCGCGCCTACGCCTTCGCTTTCTGATCCATTGTCATGCTGAGGCGAATCGGCGCTTTCCGAAGACGTGTGCACGACAGTTATCGGTTTACGCTCGACGTGGTTGTCGCGTTCGATACGATCCAATGCGCGCAACGCCATGCAGATCGCGCCCGACATGGATGGATCACTGACGTCATCTGGAAGACTCTTTATGCCTGTAGGCTTGCGAACTTCAACCCTGCCCCGCAATCCCATGTTCAATTTCGCATACGTCTCGATCCCAGTCAGTTTCGATCCTCCGCCGGTGAAAACCACTGTGAGGAAATCTGTGTCCGGCAATCCCGAAACCTGGGCGATTCTGGACTTGTAGAGGTTCATCGTCTCGGACGCACGATCGCGTAACAGATTTGAAACTGAAACGCGGGTCAACGATCGTTCAACGTCGATCACGCGTTCCGAACCGGTAAGCGCGGTCGGATCGATCTCGTCATCGAAACCAACGGTGTCGCCTACCAAGGTGCCCGCGGATATCTTTACCGCTTCAGCATTCTCAAACGGCAGCTCGTAGGCGTATGCGATGTCGTTGGTGAAGTGGAAACCACCGATCGGAAGAGAATTGAAAACCGCAGCGCGACCGTGGTTGTAGATCGCGATCTCAGTATCGCTACCACCGATATCGATCAGTACCACCCCGGCGTCCCGCTCATAACTGCTCAAAAGGTATTCGGCTTCCGCAACTAATGTCGAACCACCGTGGATGGGAGTTATCCCAGCGCTGCTGACTGCGTCGAATACCGTCCGATAGTGTTGCATGTCCGAAACTACGAGCAATGCCTGAACTTCGAGGCTTTCCGGGTGCATCCCGACAGGAGGTTTGCGGAACTCGGTGCCATCGTCAACCCGGTACGCCGTCGGAGTTGCGTAGAGCAGATGATCGGTCTCCTCAACTCTTTCAGATGCGGCGAGCCGCACGGCTTGAACGATGTCTTCCTCGATCACGCCGGAGGCGAAATCAAACCCGCTGACTCGTCCCCATCCGGTATAGGAATTGACATGCTTGCCGCCAAACCCCACGTATCCCTTCGTGAAGTTGAGCGAGCACTGCTTTGAAACCTCGCTGACGGACGCGCGGACCGCGGCCGTGGCTTCGCTGCTGTTCATAACGTCGCCGTCGTGAATCGATTCGCTGGGCAAAACATCAATTGCCAGCATCTCTGGCTCTTTGAAGTTGTCCCGCCGGATTACGACGCTGCAGACCTTGCTGCTGCCGACATCGATAGCTAGCCGAATGTCCTCGTTGTACATCTGCCTCGAAGCTCCTTAGATCATTTCAGTGTTGAGATCCGGTTTTCCTCAGATTCGCTCTGCCACCCTCAACTTGGCGCTGCGGCTGCGAGGATTTGCCTCAACCTCCGAAGCTGTTGGAGTGATCGCGCCTTTCACGACCCTCTTCAGAGACGGCACGTGATCGCAGGTGCAAATCGGTGATCGGCGATCCTCCGAGTCGCATATACAGTCGGCGACAGCATCGCGAATGAAGTTCTTCACAATTCGATCCTCTAACGAATGGTACGAAATCACGACTAGCCGTCCGCCTACTCCTGTGACATTTACTGCCTGTTCCAGTCCAGAAGATAAAGCCGACATTTCATCGTTCACGGCGATCCTCAAAGCTTGGAATGTTTGCGTTGCGGAATGAATGCCCTTGCGCCCGCGACGTTTTACCGAAGATATGATCTCTGCCAATTGCAACGAATCCTTCACCGGCCGGTTGCCGACGATAGCGGAGGCGATGCGACGCGACGCGCGTTCGTCGCCGTACCGGAATATAAGGTCGCTGAGTTCCCGCTCCGGATAGTTGTTCACGATTTGGTTCGCATCCAACACGCCGTTTTTGGAAAAACGCATGTCTAACGGGTCCGATCTCCGAAATGAAAATCCCCGTGATTCACGGTCCAACTGCAAGGAAGAAACTCCAAGATCCATAAGGACGCCGTGAACCGGACCGAAACCGTACCGCGCAACGATCGCCTGCAATTCAACGAAGTTCTCGTTACATATACGAACCGCGGAACCAAACTGTTTCAGGCGTTTCGAAGCGGATTCAACCGCTTCGGGGTCTGCATCGATTCCGATCAACTGCCCCCCAGGAGACACTGCGTCGAGAATCGCCATAGCGTGGCCGCCCTCTCCCAGCGTCGCGTCGACGTAACGCCCGCCTGGGATGACGCTCAACGCGTCCAAAACCTCGGAGAGCATCACCGGTTCGTGAAATTCCGGGTAGCTTTCCGTCGCCTTCCGGTTCATTTGTCTACGATTCGCCAGTTAACCGCGGGCGTTTTACCGTGTATCAAGTCGTGCGATCCACGATCGAGAAAGTGTCCGCGAACTAAAAACCTGTGGAAAATGCGGTATTCGCAAAACGCGCAGATATGTGCGCTATTTTCGAAATTCTAGGATTCGCAAACCGGCGGTTTCCACATCCGGCGTCGCGTTCACGCCGCATTATCATCAGAATCAAATCTGTAGGACCAAGTCGATCCACACCGCCGTCCACGCGCAATAACCATGTCAATCCCCATCAAGTTCGCAGTCCTCACGAGCAGCGACTCTGGTCACGCTGGTACACGCGCCGACATCGGCGGGGATGCTGTGGTCAATCTCATGACCGAAAACGGTCACGATCTCGTCGAAAGGCGTCTAGAACCCGACGACGAAAGGAAATTGTCCGAAACATTGCGTGAATGGTCCAGCAATGGTGAAATCCAACTGATATTGACTACCGGTGGCACCGGCTTAGCGTCGCGCGACGTCGTGCCCGAAGCGACGCTAAGCGTGATCGACTACGAAGTGCCCGGGATGGCAGAGGCGATGCGCTCGGCATCTTTGCAGGTGACGGCGATGGCCATGTTGTCTCGGTCCATCGTCGGCGTCGCGAACCGAACATTGATCGTCAATTTGCCCGGAAATCCCAAAGGCGCTATTGAAACCCTACAAGTCGTGTTGCCGGTGTTGCCGCACGCCATCGAGATTTTGAACGATACTCACCAAGGCGAGCACCCAATCCACAAAAAACACCGCGATCATTAACTACGAACACAGGTGAATCTTGCGATTTCACGTAGTCACGCTATTTCCTGAGATGTTTGAAGGTCCGATGACGTCAAGCATCATTGGGCGGGCCCTGCGAGCCGGGCAAATCGAAATCGACTTCGTGAATCCGCGAGACTTCGCGACGGACAAACATCTTTCCGTCGACTCGCCCCCCTACGGCGGTGGCCCCGGGATGGTGATGATGGCTCCACCATTGACCAAGGCCGTCGAAGCCGTAAACGCGCGTTACGCTGAACAATCCCGACCACCGATTCTTTTGATGTCGCCGCAAGGTCGTCCGATGACCCACGAGGTAGCCCAGAGATTGTCGCAACTGGAATCGCTCACAATCGTTTGCGGCCACTACGAGGGTGTTGACGAAAGATTCATCGAAGCACACGTAGATTGCGAAATCAGCGTCGGGGATTTCATATTGACTGGCGGAGAGATCCCGGCGATGGCGGTCATCGATTCGGTCGCTCGTCTGGTGCCCGGCGTTTTGGGCGATTCCGATTCTGCCCGTCAGGAGTCGTTTTCCAACGACAACCACAGGATGTTGGAAGGTCCGGTCTACACCCGGCCGCCAGAATTTCGAGGCATCAGAGTACCCGAAGTCTTGTTGACCGGAAACCGGCACGCGATAGAACGATTCCGCACCAAGAAGGCTGCGGAACGCACACTCGAAAGACGCCCAGATCTCATGCAGGGTTGGGGACCGATCCAACCAGCAGATTGAAGATCAGAGGGTCTTGATTTACACCGAATCCGTTTGATCGACTTCAAAACCCATGGTTTTGTCGCGCGACTTTGCCCCCGACACCATCGAAACCTGAGAAATCGGTAGGCTCAACGCATGGGAAATCGATTGGACCACGTCAGTGTTTACGGCGTTATTGACCCGGCAACCTTGACGCTTACTTCCGATCGAGCCGTCTCACCATCGCAGGTAACAATCCCTTCGGCTCACGAACGCGTCCTGACGCGCACGGGCTCCCGACATTTGCCGGGCATCGATCTACGACCTCAACGTGACCTCGCCGGCAGCAACTGCGCGCATCACACCATCCCGATCTCGAAGCAACAGCCTCCCAAATTCGTCAACGTCCTCCGCGATCCCGCATATAACTTCGCCCGATGCGTTTTCTGCCGCCATGGCGACGCGCACTTCGGAACCCAGCGTGATCAACCTGTCACGCCACTCGGGGATTATCGACTCCCCGCGATCCAGAGCCTCGTATAACTCATTCAAGTAGCCCAACAGAACGGCCATTACTTTCGCACGTCTAAATCGTTTCGTCCGATCTGCAACTTGCCGGATGCTGATGGCTTGGTAGGCGCGTGTCTCATCCGCGGGGATGACGGAATTGATGTTCAGTCCTATGCCCAATACCCCCGCAAATGCGTCCCCTGTAATCACGCTCTCTGCAATAACCCCGCTTACCTTCTTGCCGTGGATCAAGACATCGTTGGGCCATTTGATCTCGGAGCGCGCCAAAGTCAGCGCGTCAACCGCCATGGCACATGCCAGTGAACCCATGATGGTGATCTGGCCAGTCATCGAAAGACGCGGGCACAAGATCACTGACGCCAATAGATCGTCGCAGCATTGCGAATCCCAAGTCCGCCCGAAACGACCTCGCCCGCGAGATTGTTCGTCAGCCACCACAACGGTGCCGTCCAACGCTTGAACATCGCTGGCAGATTGGATCAACTCGCGCGATACGTCCATCGTCGACGTTGTTCTCCGCAGATGCACGATTTTGCGCCCGATACGACCCTGCACACGCGCTGCCACCGACGTAATGTCCGATGATTCGATGATGTCGCCTGTCAAAACCGCGCCGCCCAGATTGTATCGTTGAGAGGTTGGGATCGGTTCGTTACGACACCAATATAACCCGATACGGTCGCATTTTCACAATGGACATTAGGCAAGTTCGCGACGAAGAATTCCTCCAATGGCGTATCGCAGTGCGCGCCAGCTTGGGAACTCACACCACGCCCGAAGACACCGTCTTCATGCGCGCGCATCGCGTAGAGATGGACCGGTTGCTCGTCTGCGTGGATGGCGGCGTCATGGCCGGGTCGGGGGGTGCCGACTCCTTCGACATGACCTTGCCCGGCGGCGCTCAAGTCCCGGTCGCCGGCGTCGCGTACATCACGACAGCAGCTACGCACCGCCGGCGAGGGATCCATCGCGCCATCATGAAACGCATCCACGACGATGCTCGCGACCGTGGCGACTCAGCAGCCATTTTGTGGGCCAGCCAAAGCTCGCTATACGGCCGTTACGGATACGGCAACATGATCCCGGTTCACAACTGGCACATCGATCTGCGCCATACGGATTTCGAATCTGCTCCTGAATGGACCGGGCACTATGTGAAAGCCGAACGTGACGAAATCATCCCATTGATGACGGAAGCGTACGAGCGCACACGGCCCAACCGCACCGGCATGATCACTCGGACCGCGAAGCGTTGGCAATACGAGATACACCCTGTCCACACCAAGGACGAGTTCTTCATCGCTTACGTCGAAGGAGATGACGCGCTCGCTTACGCTAGGTACACCATCGACCAAGACCCGGAAGATGAATTCAGAGGGACGATGCATGTCGTCGAGGCCGTTGCAGCAACCGACGCTGCGCACGCCGCTCTCTGGCGATTCCTACTAGACCAGGAACTCGTTCACGAAGTCAAAGCCCACGCGCGCCCTGTCGACGATCCTCTCGTTTGGATGCTCGCTGAGCCACGACGGTTGCGTCGCAAACTTACCGATGCGATATGGATGAAATTCCTTGACATTCCCTCAATGTTGGAAAAGCGCACCTACCCGATCGAAGATTCGCTCGTCCTACAAGTAAACGACGCGGAAACTGGGGAATCCCGAACTTTATCGCTTGATGTAGGACCAGAGGGCGCCACTTGCCGAGAGACGACCGCATCTCCAGATCTGGTGATGAATGAAACTCAGCTCGCAGAGGTCTATCTCGGTGCCGTTGAGTGCTCGATGTTGGTCAATCTTGGTTTTGTTGAAGTCTCTGGGCAAACCGCTGACGCGGCGCTTCGAGCTGACTCGATATTCAGGACTTCCCCCGCCGGTTGGAACCCGTACCACTTCTAAACCAACAATACGCACCCGAATCACCATCAATTGAACCAGCAATCAGACAAATCAACGCGCATCGAATTCAGAGACGCGCTCGAGCACGAAAGAGTTCAGTACTACCAAACTCTCCATCGCGGATTCAGTGGTCACTATACCCCTGAACAAGGCCATCTGGAACATGACAAAGCCGCATACGGTCCGATGGCAACATGCGTCTGTGCTTTCGATGGTAATGAACTCGTCGGCACCAGCAGCTGGGTCAAATTCGAATTAACGATCCCTGGCGGCACAACCGAATTCATGGGAGTTACCGATGTAACCGTCGCCGCCACCCACACGCGGCGCGGGATCATGACTGAGATGATGCGTCGATTGCTGACCAAAGGACGCGATGCTGGTCAACACATCGCCGGGTTGTGGGCAAGCGAGAGCAATATCTACGGACGCTTTGGGTACGGGATCGCAGGGGGCGGAAACGTCGCGAAGATCGACACTCGTGATTCGCGGTTCCGAGCCATGCCGGAGATTCCTGGCGAAGTCCGCTTCGCGAATATCGGGAAAATGCGGTCGGTTGCGCCAGACGTATGGGGTAGAGCCGCGTCCGCGACCCCCGGAATGATGTTGAGATTCGACGCGCAGTGGAGTTGGATGTTCGATCCGCAACGGGCCAAACGGCGACGCGACCGTCAACCCTTCTACGTAACCTATTCCGAAAACGGCGAAGCGCTCGGTTACGCGATCTACCGAATCGAACACCGAGATGACCGGCTACATTCCAAAAACCTAGTCCGGTTGGACGAGTTAATCGCGGCTAACGCTCGGGCAGAAGCTGCACTCTGGAGGTTTTTGTTGGACATCGATTTGGCTGGCGAGGTAGTCCATCACCACCATCCACAGAAATCCAACTTGCTTTGGCTGCTCGCCGACTCCCGCAAACTCTCCCTCACGCCTTATGACTCCGTTTGGCTTCGGATACTTGATCCTGTCAAGGCCCTTTCAGCGAGAACCTATACCAGACCCGGTGAAGTAACAATCAAAGTTGTTGACGACTTCTGTAAATGGACCGAAGGTGTGTACCTGCTTCGTGTTGACGAACGAGGAAACGCTGTCTGCGACTTCGCCGACCGACCGCCAGACGTGACGCTGCCGATCGCATCGCTAGGTTCGATTTACATGGGTGCGATGATGCTTTCAGACCTAGCCCGCGGTGGCCGCGTCACCGAGCATACCCCCGGTTCTGTCGCGAAGATTGATACCATGTTCCCCATCAGTGGAGTTCACAGTTTCCTCCCAGATTTCTAGTTCACGATGCAGCATGTCCGTCTTCACGCCAGCCCATCTTGGCAAGTGGGAAGCCCTTTACAAGCGGTTGCTTGAAGGCGAATCGTTACCATTGACAGAGGATGGGGCATGGATGTTGGGACGCAAGACCGGCATCATCGCAGTCATGCATGACTGCGAACCCATATACATCGAAGCTACGAGAGACATCGGCAAGACCGTCGGTGAGTACATCAACGGCGCCACGAACTGCGATTTCCGCAACAAGGTCGCGATCGTTGAGTTCGGCGCATCGCATCGGAACGTCAACGAACGTTCGCGCAAAGGTCCCTTGGCCGACCGAATAAACAAAATGCTCCCTCAATATAGGTTCTGCGCGGTACCCGCAACCGACGCGCTTGCCGAAAGGCTCGCCGCCGCGTTTACAATCGTTGCCGACCCTCGTCTAAACGGGCCGACGGCGCAGGCAAACGCGGTCATCGACGCGTTGCCGCGTTAAACCTGCCGGTACTTTTCGCCGAAGTTATGGAAACCGGTTACATTCGTTACCTGCCGCTTTTTCTCCTGATCGGATTCCTCGCCCTATGCGGCGTTTTGGTGTGGCGAGGCCATTACAAGATCGGCGCATACATCGTGCAGGTCGCATTCGCATTGTTTCTATCCACCGCCGGGGCGATGGGGCTCTACGTGCTCAGCGTCATAATGCTGACGACTTGGTTGTTCCCGGGGAATGCCGATTTCTTGATGTTCAACACGCTTCTCATGCACTCTATCGGCACCGCATTTGGCTTCTCCATCGTCAAGCGATACGTCACCGCCACCGGCGTGTTGAAACCAGTCGAAGTCTTGTCGTCATTGGTGCTCGCGTTCATTGGAGCGGGGATCGGATTCGTGCTCTTCGAAGATGCGACCTTCGGTGCAGATTTCGTAGACAACGCCAGCGCTGTGTCCGGCTCCTATTTCGGCGCCGTAATCATGGGCAACGCCCAGCTGATCGTCATCGGACTTGTCCGCGTCCTTCAAAACCACGAACCATAGTTCGAGCGCGGCTCAGCAACCGTCTGCCTCTCTTGAGACACCGTTTAGCGCGCCGAATGATCGCGCCGGATATCAAAACGGTTAAAGTAATCACGTACCGAAATCGTCACCCTGTCATTCCGGATGCAAAGGTCGAACATGCGCATAACCGACATCGAAGTCATCACCTTCAAAAGCGAAGCCAATAACGTCCCCACGAAGTGGGGGTACGGCGAGTGGCTCGACGATCCACAACCGTCGACGCACGGCATCACCAAAATCTCCACCGATGAGGGCGTGAGCGGATACAACACAGGGGGCATGGGTGGATATTTTCACGGCGCGTTCCCGGCCGAAGTCGAAGCCATGGTGAAAAACCTTCTCGTCGGAGAAGACCCGCTCAGCCGCGAACACCTGTGGAATTTGATGCGAGACAACGCCCGATTCCATGAATCTTTGATCGGGACGTTAGATGCCGCGCTATGGGACCTGGCGGGAAGATACGCCGGCATGTCAGTGTCGCAGCTGATGGGCAAAGCTAGGGAGAAGGTACGAGCGTACGCCAGCACACACCCCAACATCGGTAGTCCGGAGGACTACGCCAACTTCGCTGTCGAGTGCAAGACGCAAGGCTACACCGCGTTCAAGGTCCACGCCTACATCTACTGGAACCCGATCACCAACAGCCCAGCACCGCGTAGACCTGCATTCCCCAAGCAAGATATCGAGGTGTGCGAGGCAGTCCGCGACGCAGTCGGCGACGACATGACGTTGATGCTCGACCCGTGGGGCATCTACACCCTCGACGAATCGATATACGTCGGTCGCGAATTGGAAAAGCTCGGATACTACTTCCTCGAGCACCCGATGCACGAGTTCAGAGTCGAGCCGTACCGTCGCCTGTGCAACGAACTCGACATCGCAGTCTGCGCGCCTGAACACGCGACATGGATGCACTATTCGCGCGCGGAGTGGGTCCTTCAAGGTGCTTCCGACATCGGCAGGATCGACGTGAACTTCGGCGGCGTCACCGCCTGCAAGAAAGCCGTCGACGTCTACGAAGCGTTCGGCATACCTTGTGAGATGCATGGCGGTTGGTTCCCCAACGCGGCGATTTTGGGTGCCACCACCGAGGAGACATGCCTCTTCTACGAACGTGGACTGTTGCGCCCCGGTGTCGATTACGACGCGACGCCACCGTACTTGAACTCGCCATGCGATCCGATGGACGAAGAAGGCAACGTCCTCCTTCCGCAAGGTCCGGGACTCGGCATGGACTTCAACTGGGACTACATAGACAACAACCGCGTCGCCTGATAATCAGACGACGCGGTTGCGTTCATTCGTTGTTGTGTGCTTGGGTTTAGCGACGACCGCGCTTCTCAAGCTGCATCTGGTGATGGCGTAGGAACGGCGGAATCTTCATCGTTTCCGGATCCTCGATCGCCTTCTCGATCATCTCGTTGTCCATCACCCGCTGCTCCTCGTCGGTCGGGAAACCTGTGGCGATGACGATGACTCGGATGTTGTGACCCATATTCGCCTGTCGCGCGGTGCCGAGGATGATGTTCGATTGAGCGGTCATCTTGCTCTGAACGATACTCGATATCTCTTGGACGCTGTACATCCGCATCGATGGTCCGCCGGTGATATTGACCAGTGCGCGTTGAGCACCCGTGATGTCAACGTCGAGCAGCGGACTCTCTAGCGCCTGGTTCACCGCCTCCAATGCACCGCCCGCTTCCTGGTCCGAGGCTTGGCCCACGCCCATCCATGCGGGACCTGCATTAGTCATAACCGCTCGCACGTCCGCGAAGTCCAAGTTAACTTCACCGGGTTCGATAATCACTCGTGCGATACCCTCAACGCCGTCCTGTAGTACCTTGTCAGCCATCCGCCACGCCTCTTGAGTTGTGGTATCCGGCGCGGCCGCGTCAAGCAGTCGGTCGTTGGGGATTCTGATGAGTGTGTCGACGTACTTTTGCAACTCGTCAACACCCTCTTCGGCTTTCGCCATGCGGTGAGTGCCTTCGAAACTGAATGGCATCGTGCACACACCGATCGTCAATGCACCTTGCTGTTTGGCTATTTGCGCAACTACCGGAGCGCCACCGGTGCCGGTGCCGCCACCCATGCCAGCGGTCACAAAGACTAGGTCTGCACCTTCCAAGATCTCCGCGATCTCTTCGCGATTCTCCTCGTGGCAAATGCGACCCTGCGCAGGGTCGCCGCCAACACCCATTCCTCGCGCCGTCGTGTCGCCGACTCGTAGACCGATCGGCACCGTCGCGAGTTCCAACGCCTGTTGATCCGTGTTCATCACGATGTAATCGACCGTGTCGATAGGATCGCTGAACATACGATTCACGGCGTTAGATCCACCGCCACCTACGCCAACGACCTTGATGTTGACCTTGCCGATGCCGAGTGGCTGCCTGCCCTGCGGCTTGTACTCGAATTCGTCGTGTATCTCACGCAACATATTTTCGTCCTTCACGATCTCAAAGAAACCATGCTTTTGCCGGTAGCTGCCACTCAACGTCGGACCTAAGAGAGCGATCCATATCGCCTCGATTCGACGCCGAAACGCGCGTAGCGTCCCAGAGTGATTATTACGGTATGCAATCCGTACGCCGCGATGCAATACAACAGCGCGCAGTTAAATCGTTCCAATAAATCCCTTTACTGGAAACCGCGATGTTTCGCCGCAGCCAATGATCGTTTCGCACGATTCGATTCTAGCGACTCCTTCGGTCGACGATGCCGCGCTAACGCACAATCGGACTTAAACTTGGGAAACTGGAGACGGGCACGACAATGACCAAAAGAGACGATTAAAACCCGCTCCACAAGAAAGGGAAGTTGACCTATGAACGGCTATCAAGCTGTTGCCAAGATTTTGAAGAAGGAAGGGTTTGAGTGGTTGGCATGCTTCCCTTCAAACCCGATCATCGAAGCGGTAGCGGTCGAAGGCATCAGGCCCATCGTATTCCGGCAGGAACGCGGTGGGATCATGGCGGCCGACGGATATTCGCGCCTCATGTCCGCACAAGGAAAGTACGGTGTTTTCGCCTGCCAAGGCGGACCGGGTTCCGAAAACGCTTTCGGTGGATTCGCACAGGCCTGGGCTGACAGTGTCCCCGTACTCTTCATTCCGGACGGTCCAGGGAACTACAAAGTCGGCGTCGCTCCAAACTTCAGCGCCCGTCAAAACTTCCAACACATCATGAAGTTTGCGGCTCCCGTTACCTCCGCCGACGCAATCCCGGCACTCATGCGGCGCGCTACCGAATCGCTGAAAAACGGTCGACCGGGTCCGGTGATGGTTGAGATGCAACGCGACGCAATGGGTGGTGATGTGCCCGACGCGGCGGTCGAAAACTACGTCCCGACTTCTCGTCACATATTCGCACCGTCAGCCAGCGACATCAGCGATGCGGCAGATCAGCTCCTCAACGCCCGCATGCCTGCGATCTGGGCCGGCCAAGGCGTTTTACACGCCGGAGCAACCGCCGAGTTGCAAGAACTCGCCGAACTCACCCAGATCCCCGTCATGACAACCATGCCGGGTAAGAGCGCGATGGACGAGCGACATCCCCTCGCGCTCGGCGCTGCAAACCGCACTGCTCCCAAACCGGTATGGACGTGGCTAAAAGAATCCGACGTCCTATTCGCGATCGGCGCGAGCCTCACCGTAACCAACTACGGGATCGACCTCCCGCCCGGCAAGTTCCTCATCCACTGCACCAACAATCCGGCCGACATCTCTAAGGAGTACACGACTGACATCGGTTTGGTGGGCGACGCGGGCGAGACTCTTCGGCTGCTGATCGATGAAATCAAAGGACGAATCGGCGAGGAAGGCCGTCGCAGCGACACCTCCACGCAAGAAGCGATCGCCCAAGTGCGCGCTGAATGGAACGCCGACTGGTCAAATCTCCTCAACTCCGACATGGTTCCCATCAACCCATATCGATTGCTGAAGGAGATCGGTAAAGCGGTCGATCACGAAAACACGGTTATGACTCACGACGCCGGACACCCGCGCGACCAGATGATGCCGTTCTACACTGCCACGAAGCCGCACACATACATCGGTTGGGGCAAGAGCACTCATCTGGGCTACGGCATCGGCCTGATGGTCGGCGCCAAGATGGCGATGCCCGAGCGATTCTGCGTCAACTTCATGGGCGACGCCGCGTTCGGCATGGCAGGTCTAGACATCGAGACCTCGGTACGGTCCGGCAACCCGATAACCACAATTGTCCTCAACAATGGCACGATGGGCGGCTACAACAAGTCGCTGCCGGTTGCGATGGAGAAGTACAACGCAGGCAACATGACCGGCGACTACGCCATGATCGCCGAAGGCATGGGGGCGCGTGGCATCACCGTGACGCAACCCGACGAGATCGGGAATGCCGTCCGCGAAGCACACCGCGAGAACTTCGAAAACGGACGTTCAGCCCTAATCGACGTTCACACCCAGCAAGAACTGAACTTCAGCATCTACGACTGAGGTCCGTAACGCCAACAGCGATTGAAAAACAACAAACTAGCCCGCAAGGCGACTCGCACCTTGCGGGCTAGTTTGTTCTTTGAAGTGGGCTAATCTTCTGTGGATCGCCCGTTAGGCGAGGTCATCAGGATTCTGATAGTGCCTCGTCGACGCGTTCGACGACATCATCGGGTACGAACGCGGTCCAAACGTCGCGGTAGTTGTTCAGGTACCAGACCGCAGCGGCGTCAGGGGCTTCGTTGTTCTCGGTCATCCAGAATTCGGCGGCGATCTGAGCATCGGCTTTGAAGTCCCACTTTGTTAGGAACTCGACGATCTCCGGGGCGCGTTCTTCGAGGGACTTTGAAACTAGGATGCGGATTTCCACGACGGGGTACGCGCATCTCTTGTCACTTTCCCAACAGGCGTCCGACCAGGTGGGTTCTTCCAGACGATAGAGGTCAAGTTCGTTCGCGGGCTTAGTTGGGCCCCAAAGATATCCGAGCCACGGCTCACCCCTGGCGTACGCGCCTTCGAGGTCTGCGAAGAGCCCAGCACCGCTTCCGGGGTTGATTAGTTCTACGTGGTCTGTGAGTTCGTAAGACTCGATCTTCGCGGCGTTGACGGTTTCACAGCCCCAACCCGGTATACAAGTCACGAACCGTGCTTTGCCGTTGGAGTCCGGAGTTTCGAACACCTCTTTGAAGTCGGGTATGTCTTCTACGCCGACCAGCCCGGGGTTCTCATCTTTGGTGTACTGGGGAATGACGAAAGCCTGCCAGTTGTCTTCGAGACTGCTCCCGACATCTGACACATGCCCAGCGGCGATTGCCTTGTCGTATGCCACTTGCGCGTTTTGCTTCCACACCTCCATCGAGACATGAACGCTGTCACTTTCGAACGCTGGGAATTGGCCTGCGGTGTCAGTGACTATGTTCTCGACCGGGTATTCGTATCCGTGCTCGATGATGTACCCGGCTATGCGCGTCTGGATCTCCGCTGAATCCCAGTTAAGGTCCGCGAAGATGACCGGATCCTTTTCCTCTGCCGTACAAGCTATGCCTGCGGCTACCAAAGCAAGCGATGCCAACACCAACGGCAGCCCTTTGCTAACGAGGTTTCGCAAGATTTTCACTTTCATTTCCAACTCTTCCTTTCCCAAGGAGTTTCGGCTCCGAAACTCGCAATCCTACACCGCCATTTGCTCCACATCATCCCAATGCAACCACTATAACCCAAGCCGAGATTATTGGAGTTTTGGCGGATTTTCAGTCGGATTCGATGCCTAAAGCGGACTGTTGCCGCTTGGCGTAGGACTGAGTTATTCGGTCGATGATGATCGCGAGAAAGACTATTCCCAGTCCCGCAAGTAAGGTGTTGCCCGGTTCGATCCTGCCGAGTCCTCGCAAAACATCTTCACCAAGCCCTCCTGCGCCGACCAGCGACGCGATGACCACCATTGCAAGCGCCATCAGGATAGTTTGATTCACGCCTGCCATGATCGTAGGCATCGCGAGCGGGATTTTGACCTTAATCATGGACTGCCAATTAGTTGCGCCGAACGATTCGACAGCCTCCACAGTCTCTTCTGGAACTTGTCGGATTCCCAGATTGGTTAGCCGTACCGCCGGCGGCACTGCGTAGATTAGAGTGGCGAGGACAGCCGGCACGTTGCCAAGACTGAAGAACGCAATCGCGGGTACTAGGTAGACGAAACTCGGCATCGTCTGCATTCCATCCAGCAAAGGACGCAATATCGCGTCGAGCAAATCGGATTGCGATGCCCAGATCCCCAAAGGCACCGCGATCAGCACGCAAAGCGTGACCGTCACGACCATCAACGCGGCGGTCTCCATAGTGGAGTCCCACAATCCGAATAGGCCCAGCAGAAGCATGGCAACAACGGAAAAGATGGACATCTTGTAGCTTACGATGTGCCACGACAGGGCGGCCAATGCAATGATCGTCACCGGCCATGGCAACCACATCATGAAAGTTTCGAGAGGTTCGAGCGCATTTACAACGCCCCATCTCACGGACCTGAATATGAACCCGAGATTCTTTTTCATCCAATCAATCACCCTGTCGATCTCGAGCCCGATATCTCTTCCGAAATTGAGCGGGAATTCAGTTCCGACCTCCGCCAAATCTACAGTCCGTCCGAGGAATTCAACTTCGGAGGAACCATCCTCGCCTGGATCGAGGATCGTCTGTTGCACCAACAATATGATCAGGGTCAACAGTGCGAGGCCGATTATCCAAAGGACGGCAACCGGAATGCGTTGCGAAATGCTGCGCTCGGCAGACGATTGCGTCTCGGCGGCGGCTTCGGATTCTTGATTCTGGATTGTCATTGTGATCGCTAGTTGTAGTCGTTCGTCGCGTGTGTTTTTTTGTATCCAACCGACGGTTCAAGTTTCCGCCGTGTCGGACTCCATCGCTTGGGCGAGAGTTGTGAGAGATACCTCACCGACTAGCACACCGTTTTCGTTCAAAACCGGTATTGAGTGATCGGCGCGTAGGCCGATCGGTACCAGTTGGTCTAGCACGGTATGAGGAGCAACGCCCTCTTCGACTAGCAGTGGCGTTTCCGTAACGGTCCGATCCCCACCGACTGCTGCCCTCCGTAAGCGTTGCAACAACGCGGTACCCACATAGCGGAAGTCGTCGTCAACTACCATTGCGTAGTTCTCATCGGATTCGGTCAGTTTTTCGATGACGCTTGAAGCCGATTCCGTGGTGCGTACGATGTGTTCTGCTTCGTGCATGATCACTTCGGCAGTGACCAAAGCGTGTTGCCTAACTTCTTTGGTGAACTCGCGCACGAAGTCGTCGGCGGGATTCAGCGCGACCTCGGTGGGCACGTCCACCTGAACGATCCTGCCGTCGCGCATGATGGCGATGCGGTCTCCGATGCGAACTGCCTCGTCAAGGTCGTGCGTGATGAATATGATCGTCTTCTTGACCTTTTCTTGGAGTACCGCCAACTCGCCTTGAAGCTCGTGCCGTATCAGTGGGTCCAAGGCGCTGAACGGCTCATCCATTAGCAACACTGGCGAGTCTTGCGCCAATGCCCGGGCAAGTCCAACGCGCTGTTTCATACCGCCGCTGCACTCACTGACCATGCTGCTTTCCCATCCTGACAACCCGACTGTCTCCAACGCATCTAAAGCCCGTTCTTTGCGATCTTGCGTCGCCGTTCCGCGCAGTTCAAGACCTAAAGAAACGTTGTCGAGGACGGTGCGATGCGGCAGTAGTCCGTAGTGTTGGAAAACCATCGCGACGGAACTCCTACGGACATCTCGCAACTCCTCTTCATCCATCGACAAGACATCACGCGATTCGATCCATATCTCGCCGGCGGTAGGATCGATCAAACGGTTGATACAACGGATCAACGTCGACTTGCCGCAGCCAGACAACCCCATCACAACAAAAATCTCGCCTTCGGTGGCATCGAAGGAAACATCCGACAACGCCAACACTGAATCCGTAGCCTCCTGAATCTCATCCTTACTCGCCCCTTCCCGTGCCATCTCTATACCGGCATCCACATCTCCACCGAATAGTTTGTAGAGGTTGCGGACCGAAACGGCTACGTCCGATCCTCGGTCCGAATCTAGTGTTTCATGCGCTACAGCCAAACCAGTATTCCGATCTCCTACTCAATGTCTCACAAGCCGACAACATCCTCTGTCGGCCCATCATCAACCATATCGGAAGCACGAAACCCGACCATAAACCGAAGCCGAGAGCAAAGCTCTGCAAACCGCCAAAAGCGATCGCGCGAAACCAAACACGGCACCAGAGGAACTATGCACGATCGGTGATTTCAGCCATCCCTGGCGTTCCGGACCCGATAATCAAGTTTTTGGCCCTATCGTTCGCGCCCACACACACGATGAAATAACGACTCGCATCGTGCTGTCCGTGCAGCATCACCCGTTCCTGCTCCCACGGCGGCAGATCGTACAACCAACGCCACTCGTAACGCACCTTCTCCGGCACGTTGAAATGCGCCACCATCTCACTCGCCGGAGCCTTCACATGCTGATGCAAAAACTCTTTCGCCGCGCTCTTCGTGTAACCGGATCCGGCGATCGGTCGTGCATGAGCAGGGGCTAACAGAATCAACGTCGCCCCGCCCGGCGACTCGTCCAACTCACCATGCAGGTTCGCGATATGCGCGCTCGAATGACCGCACGACGCCGCTAACGACTTCAACAACCCGTCAGCCGTGTCTACACCCTGGTTGCCGTGATCGTGTTCACCGCCAGACGGGAAGATCGACACCACGTTCTGATCAGGTCGGTACCCCTTCTCCACGTGGAACGGGTCCCATGGCGAATCCTCCTCGTTTTCGGCGATGCAGAAGCTGAACTTTCTCGGCGTACCGATCGTGTCCATGTCCAGAACGCCGGGATACCAGTGACCACCGTTCTTTAGCGTCAGTGTGAACGCCCTGCCAATCGTCACGTTGACCTTCGACATCTTGCCCGGACCCAACGTCGCCCTGCGGTAGTTCAACCCAATCTCATTTCGTATCGGCCCATTCACCACTATCAACGGCGCACCTGCAGACGTCGACATCAACAGTCCGCGCACCTCAAACGGCTCCATGCTAGAAATCGCGCGACAAGCCGCGATCACCACCGGCAAATGTTCTGGTTCGCAACCTGCCATCACGCAATTGACCGCAATTTTCTGCACCGTCACAATCCCATTCCCTGGCGGCAACGTGCACACCACATCTTCAGGATCTAGCGTCGTCCCTGACAACATCCGCTGAACCTTTTCCTCCGTCGGCGGTATTAGCGGGAACCCATCACCCCAGTCCCTGTCCAAGAACTCCTTGTTGAACTCGTCCAGCGCGTCAAACTGGTCGTCGCCTTTGAACACGAATCGCTTCTCTTGAG
The DNA here is from genome assembly GCA_965203505.1 of Dehalococcoidia bacterium. Lineage (GTDB taxonomy): Bacteria > Chloroflexota > Dehalococcoidia > Lucifugimonadales > Lucifugimonadaceae > Bin127. The sequence goes on along the minus strand of OZ241880.1, from coordinate 944,885 downwards.
CATCCCGCAGTGCCTGATTCTCGATCTCCTCGCCGCTGATCCCTCGCGTTAGCAGTTCCATAATCTCGTCAACCACCGGATCGGTCTGCTCGATCGCCTGCTCGGTGGTGATGTTGTTGTAGACCAAAGGCACCTCTACCCGAGGAATCGGCCCCATGCCGAACGCCTTCGCGCTCGCATCGGCGTCATGCTGGAAACCGTTCGACAGGATTACGACGGTCGGAACTCCCGCCTTCTCCAATTCAACCATGTCGTAGACAAGCCACGACGTGCAACTCCCTCAATCAGCCGTGCAGCCAATTGCGACATCAATCTCCGATATCGCCTTCGCCCTCAACGGGTCCGGAAACGGCAACGCACCCGAATAGAACCGCACATCCACCGACGGCTCCGCCGCCTTAATCAACTCGCCAGCCCTTCTCAACGCATCATCCCCGTGAGCCTTCCCATTCCACATCAATCCGATCACCTTGTCCTTCAGACTCGACGGCCTAGGTGCATACGGAAACGCGCTCACTTCGCCTCTCTGCGGCGACACCGGATTTACGACTTCAAGCTGATACATGTTGCCCTCTATACAAATGACTCGCGGCCTCACTTTGTCGCGATCCACACTGATTTGGCTGCGAAAACTTGCCAAAAGGATACACCTGACGCAAGTTCAACACTCTGCAGTCACTGTAAATGGCCCACGCTACCGGAAATGCTCCTAACTTTTCGCCCCCACGTCCAGCCATCCGAACCACAATCTCAATCCACAACTGGCAGCCACGAAGGGAATCTGTCGTGATACTCGTTGTCCGTCAGCTGCACGACACCGCTGCCGTCAGTGTTCATTAAGTAGATCTCATGGTCACCATCCCGGGTGGAAACGAACGCGATACGACCACCGTCCGGTGACCATACAGGAAGCCAGTCGACATACTCGTTGTCCGTCAGCTGCACAACACCGCTGCCGTCTGCGTTCATTACGTAGATCTCACTGTCCCCGTCGCGAACTGAACTGAACACGATACGATCGCTATCCGGTGACCACCCACCCAACACGTCGTTAGCGTCGTCGTCGGTGAGCCGGACCACGCCGCTGCCATCCGCGTTCATCACGTAGATCTCCCACTTATGCCCGTCGCGGTCGGATTGGAACGCGATACGCCTACCGTCCGGTGCCCATGCGGGATTCACCTCATAAGAGTCGTCGTCGGTGATCTGCTCCACACCGCCACCATCCACGTCCATAACGTAGATGTCCAAATCCGCGTCGCGTTTAGAAGCGAACGAGATACGACCACCGTCCGGAGACCATGCAGGGAAATAGCCTTTAGGACCGTCCGTAAGCCGCTCCACACCGCTCCCGTCCGCATTCATCACGTAGATCTTACTGTCATCGTCACGATCGGAACTGAACGCGATGCGGCGACCGTCCAACGCCCACGCCGGGAATCTGTTGTGATACTCGTCGTCCGTAAGCTGCACAACACCGCTCCCGTCCGCGTTCATCACGTAGATCTCACTGTCACCGTCGCGATCGGAACTGAACGCGATGCGACCACCGTCCGGAGACCACGCAGGGAAATAGCCTTTAGAACTGTCCGTAAGCTGCTCCACATCGCTGCCGTCAGCGTTCATCACGTAGATGTCGGACATCTCACCATCACCGTCGCGGTCTGAAGCGAACGCGATGCGACCACCGTCCGGAGACCAAGCAGGGTGATAGTCCCTATACTCGGTTTCCGTCAGCAGCTCCACCCCACTTCCGTCAGCATTCATCACGTAGATGTCGGAAATCTCATCATCGCCGTCGCGGCCGGAACTGAACGCGATGCGACCACCGTCTGGTGACCACGCAGGATCGCCGTCGTCATGCTCGTTCTCCGTCAACTGCATCACGTCCCCACCATCAGCATTCATCACGTAGACCTCTCTGTCACCGTCGCGGCCCGACGTGAACGCGATCCGACCACCGTCCGGTGACCACGCAGTAACCCCGTCGTAATACTGATTATCCGTAAGCTGCACGACGCCCGTACCGTCCGCATTCATCACGTATACCTCCATATCCAAGTCACGGCGGGAAACGTACGCTATGCGGCCACCGTCCGGAGACCACGCACCAAACCAGTCGCCATGCTGGTTGTCCGTAAGCTGTTCAACACCGCTGCCGTCTACGTTCATCACGTAAACGTTCCCGCTAGCATTATCGCGGTAGGAAGTGAACGCGATCCGCAGGCCGTCCGGAGACACCTCGGGACCTGAGGTAAGATAGCTCTCCGTTAGTTGCTCCACACCGCTGCCGTCCGCATTCATCAAGTAGATGCCGCCCTTATCACCGTCCCGGTAGGAAATAAACGCTATCCGCCCAGATGCCGGAGCAACATCGCGATCGAATAGAAACTCGATCAGTCTAGACATCGGTTGCCTAAACCCAAACACTAGAAAAATGATCACTGCAACCGCAACGCAAACCGCCAAAACGCCCGCAAACAGCCGTGGACGACTTCCGGAGCGTGAATTCTCGACTCGTTGAACGTCTGGCCGCTCAGGAGGAGTACCTCCATGATGTTGAGACTGATTCTGCATATTTATATCCTCGTCACAGTCCATCCCCTCGTAACAATATGTCGCCTCATCACAACTTTATCAACCGTCATGCCCGAACAGCCATACCCCTTCACGACACGTTTGCACACCCCCATCCCCGCATATCCTGTCTATCTGGAAAAGGCAACGCACCCGAATAGAACCGCACAGGCACCGACGACGGCGTCGCAGGCCACGTTAACCTCGGAATTGCGTCGTTTCGCAAAACCAGCCTACCTCAGTTCCTGATTTCGGCGAATTCGGCACAAAGTCCGATCAACTCGGTTAACATCGTTGCGTACCCCTCGCGCGTCATACCTACGCGCGCGGAACTCGAATACACGCCCAAGAATGAACTAAGGAACGTCGAGATGAAACACATTGCAAGGCATCGATGGGCCAGCGTACTGCTTCTCGTCGCCTTGGCGATAGCTTCTAGCACCGCCGCATTAGCGTGCGGATCCACGGAAACCGTCGTCCAGACGGTCGTCGTTGAACAACGCGTCGAGGTCGCAGTACCGCAAACTGTCGTCGTCGAGAAGGAAGTCATCGTCGAAGGCGAACGCGTCGTCGAAACCGTCGTCGTTGAGAAGGAAGTCATCATCGAAGGTGAGACCGTCGTCCAGACAGTCGTCGTCGAAAGAGAAGTCGTCGTCGAAGTCGAGAAGGAAGTCGTCGAAGTCGTCGAAGTTGAGAAAGAAGTCGTCGTCGAGACCGAGAAGATCGTCGAAGTCGAAAAACCCGTCGTGGTCGAGAAAGAGGTCATCAAAGAGGTCGAAGTCATGGCTCCCCGCCGCTCCGGCGGTGAAGTGACTGTCGGCACGGTTTACGTGCCGCCGCCGTTGTACCTACCGTCGGCCCAACCCTCTCCTGAGTATTGGAAGGTTCACGCGTGGGGCATCACCGAGACTCTTCTACGCACTGACCGCGATCAACCGCCTCCGAACCATGGAACCCCAGGAACCAGCGGACTGGGTACCGCTTGGAGCATTGACGGAACCAACATTACCTTCACGATCCGCGATGGTGCATCTTTTAGCGGTATGGGACAGGACTGGGGACCGTTGACCGCTCATGATGTCGCGTTCTCATTCACCGATGCCGGTAAAGAAGGTAGCCGTGCAGCCCGTGCTGGATCGTTCAACGATGCCAACGGAAGGGGTATATGGAACTGTGTTGCAGTCGATGACAACACCGTCTCGTGCGACCACGATCCGTCAAAGTTGTCCCCCGAATTCTTCTACCACATATCTAACGAGAACGGTCTCGTTTCGATCAGTAGCAAGAACGTCTACGACACCTTGGGCGAAGAACAGGCGATCCTGACCCCTCACGGTAGTGGGCCATGGGAAGTGACCAAACAGGTCGGAAACGATGAACTGGTCGCAAGAGCAAAACTGGACCACTGGCGTTCGCCGCCTTTAGCTGATTCGTTGCGAATCATCGAGATACGCGAGCCATCCCAAGCCGCTGCCGCGTTGATAACTGGAGAAGTCGATCTCGCACAGATCCCAAACTCCCTCGTGATCGACACCGAGAACCGCTCGCGTGGCCAGCGCGTGCAGATAACCGGTGGGTTGCCGCAGAGCATTTATGTTGGCGGTAACTTCTGGACTGATAAAAACGCCGACAACGACGAACCCGTTCCGCCACGGCCAGGTCACCTACCTGACGATGACCACCCATGGATCGGTACAGGTCCTGACGACGAAAACGCAAACACCGTCCGTCGCGCTCTCTCATACGCGCTGAACCGGCAAGTTATCAATTCGACCATCCTCGGCGGATTAGGGCGACCTTTCTACACCGAGGTTGGATACGAACCTGACACGCCATGGTGGCAAGACCACTGGATTGATGAATACAACCCGGACATGGCACGGCAATTGCTTGCCGATGCTGGATACCCTGACGGATTCGAGATGGGTTTCTGGGTCCCGCCTGACAGTCCATTCGTCAACCCAGAAGTCGGCATCGCTGTAGCCGGACAGTGGCGCGACATCGGAATCGACGTCCAGATCACTTCCGAAGCCTATTCGGCGCGACGTCCACGGTTGGTCGAACGCTCGATGCAGATCCCTTGGATCTTCGTCAACCAAGGAAGTCCACCCTTTACCGGAGCTAAATACAATCGGTTCTGGGCAAACCCGGGATGGAACTCAGGCATTGAACTCCCTTACGATGTCATGAAGGATTGGGATACACGTTACAGCGGACTCGATGCCAAGGAAGATGCAGAAGAAATCTACGCTCTAAACATCGAGATCGAGAACTACATGCAGAGAACTGGTGTGGCATTTGGCGTGGTCGAACTCGTCAAATGGTGGGTTTCCGGACCAGACATCCTGAAATGGGATGCCTATAGGCACAACGAGAACGCGCCTAACTCGTTTGACCAAATCCTGTTGGACCAATAGGTCCAATCGGTGGATAGCCCCTCTGATCCGAGTTCGGCAACGACTCAGGTGTTGCCGGAGCCTAATGGAGGGGGAACTCGGTAATGCTGACTGGCAACCTCCGGCGGAGGTTGCCAGTCAGTTCAGGACGGTGTAAACAATTTCGGTAATCTGTGCACTATCCGATGAGAGTGTTTCTGGCAAGAAGACTGATCTACAGCATCGTGCTAATCCTAGCAACGACGGTGTTCGTATTCATCATGTCTCGGCAGTCTGGCGATCCGCGACACCTCTTCATGAGTGAGCAGAGCACCCAAGCGGAATGGGATGCTTGGGGCGTTGAGTTGGGATTGGACAAACCCTTATACCTGCAATATGTGATCTGGCTCGGAAACGCGTTGTCCGGAGATTTTGGCGAGTCGATTCGCCAGCGACGCCCGGCACTGGACGTCGTCGTTGAACGAATTCCAGCAACTCTTGAACTCGCCGCTGGGTCATTCATTTTCGCTGTGATCACCGGGATACCTCTCGGCGTGCTGTCTGCGCTCAAACGAGGTTCCATACTTGATTACGCTGGTCGTACTTTTGCACTGATTGGACAAGCAGCACCGGTATTCTGGCTTGGAATTGTCCTAGTCCTCATATTCAGTGTCAATCTCGAATGGTTGCCAGTCGCTAGACGTGGCGGCATCGATCACTACATCCTGCCTTCGGTGACGTTGGGCTGGTTGTTCGCCTCCAGTTTCTTGAGGCTCACACGATCTGCCATGCTGGAAGTCCTCGATTCTGAATTCATTACGTTCGCCCGCGCTAAAGGGGTGCACGACACACGCGTCATCTGGAAACACGCCTTCCGTAACGCCCTGCTACCTTCGCTCACATACGCCGGAATCCTCTTGGCGGGATTGATAACTGGCGCCGTCATCACCGAAACGATTTTCTCCTGGCCCGGACTCGGTTCTTTGGCCGTAACGTCCGTATTGCAACTCGACTTTCCCGTGCTCACCGCTGTGGTATGCGTCATCACACTGGCATACGCGGCTATGAGCGTCATCGTCGATTTCACTTACGCATTAGCAGACCCCCGCATAAGGCTGGAGTGACATCATGAATAGCGCCTCCAGCACCGCGAGCGAAATCGCATCCGACCAGACCAGAGAAACTGAAGACACGAAGCCTTTCTTGAACCGTTGGATTCGTAACCTGCGCCAATGGCCGGTCGTACCTATCATCATCATCTCCGCACTTTTTGTCGCCGCCGGTTTCGCGGACGTCCTAACCTCGTACAACCCGGAAAAAGACGACCTTATCTCCCGTAACATACCGCCGATGTGGCAGGAAGGCGGCTCCTCCGAGCACATCCTCGGCACTGACCCGTTGGGACGCGACATGCTTACTCGCATTATCCACGGCGCGCGCATCTCGCTCCTGATCGCAACGATCGTACTGTCCATCGGAACCGTAATCGGATTGCTTGTAGGCCTCGCAGCCGGCTATCTGGGCGGTTCCCTCGATGAGATTTTGATGCGTATCGTCGACTTCACCTTCGCCGTCCCATTCATCCTGGTCGCACTCGTCACTGTCATTGTCTACGGACAATCCTTCGCGCTTGTAATCATCCTGCTAACGATCTTCAGTTGGAATGGCGTAGCGCGGCAAGCCCGCGCCGAAACCCTCAGCCTGAAGACACGGGACTACGTTTCCGCTGCCCGAGTAGCCGGAGCAAGCATCTGGCGAATCATGTTCCGACATATCATGCCCGGTCTAATCAACACCGTTATTGTCGTCACAACGCTGAGACTCGGATCCTTGATCCTCACAGAAGCCAGCTTGTCCTTCCTCGGCGTCGGCATCCCGCCGCCGACTCCCGCATGGGGAGTCATGGTCGCCGAAGGACGGAACTACATCTACACCGAGTGGTGGATTTCATTCTTCCCCGGATTAGCCATTATGCTCACCGTGCTAGCCTTCAACTTCTTGGGCGACTGGTTCCGAGACCGTTTCGACCCACGCCTCAGGCAACTCGATTGAGACAACAAAACTAGAGAGATTCCACAAATGAAAATCGCATGGATCGGCATCGGACACATGGGCAAGCCCATGGCAAAACACATGATGACCGCTGCCGACGAATTCACCGTCCACGACCTCCGTCCCGAATCAGCCACCGACATGCTAGAAGACGGCGCAAACTGGGCCGATACTCCCGCCGAAGCCGCATCCGGAAAAGACCTAGTCGTCACCTGCCTACCCATGCCGCCACACGTCGACGCCGTGAGCTTCGGCGACGATGGCATCGCCGATGGCGTTGATGAAGGCACCGTCGTTATCGACTGCACCTCCAACTCGCTCGACATGGTCCAATCCCTCCACCGTCGATACGCCGACCAAGGGATCACTTTCCTCGACGCCCCAGTCAGTGGCGGCGTCGTAGGAGCGCAGGAACGCGACCTTGCCGTGTACGTCGGGGGCGACCGTGATGCCTATGACGCCATCAAACCCACGCTAGACGCAATGGGCGACAAAGTCCAGTACTGCGGCGGTATCGGCACCGGCACAATCTGCAAACAAATGAACCAACTGTTCGGCGCCACAGTCGGTATGGCGCGCATGGAAGTCATTACCGCCGGGGTCAAAGCAGGCGTCGACTTCGATGTCTTAGTTAAGGCGATCCACGAAGGCTCCGGCGGTAAGCGCCGTCCCTTCGACGGCTTCGAACGCCCACCGGAAGACTACGACGACACCGAATACACCTTCTATCTGGAACTCATGGCCAAGGACGTTCGACTGGCAAACGAGATTGGCCGTTCCGTGCAAGTTCCCCTGCCATTAGGCAACCTGACCGAAGCGCGCATGATCGAAGGCCTAAACCGCGGTTGGGGCAAGAAGCGAGGGGAAATCATCGGCGAAATCCAACAGCAGATCTCAAACGTCGACCTAAAGGTGGACGGTTGAGCCTCAAACACCCTGGATTAAAATCACACTGAAATCCTCAATGACCCAAGGACGACACAAATGAAAACGGCAGACCCGGCGATAAACATGGTCATGGACAACATCGGCGTCATGGTCGGTTCTGAAGGCGGTTCGCTTGAACTGCTCGAACTCACCGACGACTACATGAAGGTCAAGTACAACGCCGGCACCAACGAAGATTGCCCCGAATGCGTCCCAATGACCGACGCCGTCTACCAGTTCATGTGGGCATCCCTAAACATCCACGCCCCCCGCATCGCTACGCTGGAAGTCGTCGATTAAGCGCCGCTAACCCGCTCAGGGTTGATGCCGAAGTCCCGCTGGTTAAATCCCGTTTTCACGCGGCCTTGTGATTAGTCATATAATTAGCTAACCACGCACTCAAGGAGTAAGTGATGGTTACCGTAAACGTGCATGAAGCGAAAACTCACCTCTCGCGGTTGCTGGTTGAAGTTGAGGCCGGAGAAGATGTGGTAATTGCCCGAAACGGCAAGCCAGTTGCAAAGCTAGTCCCGTACGCACCCAAAGGAAAACCGCAGTTCGGGTCAATGAAGGGGCTGATCGAATTGGACGACAGTTTCTTCGATCCGTTGCCAGAAGATGAGTTGAAGCTGTGGGAGGGTGGTTAATCGATGCGATTGTTGTTGGATACTCACGCAATCGTGTGGTGGTTCTCTGGAAACCAGCGACTTCCATCGAAAGCGCGGCAAGCAATAGCAGATTCGTCAAACGACAAGTTCGTCAGTGCCGCTTCCGCGTGGGAAATCGCTACTAAGTATCGACTAGGCAAAATGCCGAGCGTTGCAGCGCTGGTAAATGACTTTCGCAACAGGGTTGCGGGTGATGGATTTGATGAACTGCCAACCACCGTACAACACGCCCTCCGCGCCGGATCGCTGCCCGGCCCACATCGCGACCCGTTCGACCGACTTCTGATCGCGCAAGCAATATCAAACGATCTAGTGCTAGTCTCCAACGAAACCCTGTTCGACCGTTACGGTGTCCAGCGGCTCTGGTGAAACGACAACGACATTCGACCAAGCCAGACGCTTCAACGTACGGAACACAATAGAATTCGGATGAAATGCTAGCAACCGAACACGCCGCCTTGGCGCAACAATTCCTACGCGATGCTGATCGCGAATACGAAGCTGGCGACATTTTTCAAGCATCTGAGAAACTCTGGGGCGCCGCGTCCCATGTCGCCATCGCTGAGATGCACCGCCGAGGCATCCGCGCTCAAAAACACGCCGCTACGACGCAGTTCGTCAAACGCTTCGCAGACGAAGTCGAAGAACCAATCCTTTTCTCAAACTTCAAAGCAGCAGAAGCCCTTCATTCGAATTTCTACCACGGCTGGATGGAAGACCACCAGTTCGAAGAGAACCGCGAGCTAACTAGGCAATTCGTCAACCGGATGATCGAATTGACCGCACAGGATTGATTCCATCATCTCCGCTCATCGCCCATTCGGCGAAGCGGATTTGCACTTGGTAGATTCAACATTGAGAATGGGGTTTTTACATGACCCACAACGAATCACACCAATAAATACCCAAAACATCATTGAGACAGTCACTAGCCGAATGGATCAACCAACGCGCAGGAATTCAACAACGCTCCTATACCGAGGCACTACTGCCACTCAACTCTGAAAACCAGTTCGAACACTATATCGATCGCGTCAAACAGTTGCTTGACATTGCCAAGCAACAAACGACCGAACTTAGTTCAGAGCGAAAGAAACGCCAGCGCGTTGAGCGGGAACTCGCAGATGTCCGTAATCTGCTCAAAGAATCTGAACATTCACGTAGACAAAACAGACGGACATTAAGGCGCGCCAGCCGGGAACTCAATTCATTCAGGCGCCGCAGTGAACTGCCAGCAGTCATAGAGTTGCGCCAACAACTCGACCAGATCCAACAACAGTACGTTGATGCCTTCGCGGAGGAGCAAACCAGCCGCGCCAGAGCAGAAGCAAATCTCGAAACAGCCGAAGAAAAACTCCAGGCGCTTCAAGAGTCTCGGACTGAAAAAGATGTTTCAGTTAGGCCGTCTATCAACGCGCGTGTCACAGAAGAGCGCGATCGACGACGAAAAGCGGAAAAGGAAAGTAAGAATCTAAGGCGGAAATTAAGGCACACCAGTCGATCGCTCAACACTCTACGGCGCGACCACAGCAAATGTGGGCGCCTACCCTATGCGGCATCATCAAACGGGGAGGCTTCTAAACACGACTTCATCGGAGCCGTATTCCCCAATCTAACCTTGGCACGCAATGGTGATGCGCGACTGATACAAGCGCGAGATACAAAACAGGTATTCGATGATCTGGTACGCCTCAACGACAATCCGCAGATCATGCGCGGCGAGAGAGTCGGTTCCGCCGAACCTTGGCTCGAGATTCGACCCACGTTGACAGATCGGATCTACTATCGCCAAGCGAAAGGGCGCGGTCAATACATCGTGTTGATCGGCGACAAGAACAGTCAAGAAAACGACTTCGCATGGATGCGAAGGAACAATTGAATCAGCCACCCCCAGTAAAAGAGAAGCTATCCTACGACTTCACCCGGCTCAGGCATCGCAGACTGCGACGCTGAACTGAACCCGATGCCTCTAGGCTCGGCGCGTTGCAGATAGTCGCGGATCTCGAATACGGCATCTTCGATCCGGGCGATGCGAGATTCCAGTTGCTCTAAACGGCGATCCACTTGGTCGAAACGGCGATCAAGACGTGCTTCCACACGGTCAATCTTCTCGTCCAAACGCAGGATCGCATTGACCAGTCGGATCTGGTTGTCGGCTTCGGTTGCTGTAGTCACGTTTCCAACCTTCGCTTCCCGGTCTCGCGCAGGGGAAAGACGATGATGAGTTGCTTATATCATAGCCCACTCAACCGTCATTCCCATTGCGGATGGGTGCCTCTCAATCAGTAATCCCTGCCAAAACGAAAGCTGCCGATTGCACCCGCTGACCACACCCGAACCCGGCGAGGCGGACTATAAGCCGAGTTCTGTCCAGGCAATGATGAGGTTTACGGCTCTAGAGCCTTCGTCCCACAACTTTTCGCCCTGTGCGACCATCCATCTAACGTCGCGGTCGCCCGCGACATCTAGCGGCCTACCCGGGAGCTGACGCGGACACTCGTCTTGACGCCCCCCTATTTGGCCTTGCACCGAGCGGGGTTTGCAGTGCCGCCGACGTTACCGCCGACGCGGTGCGCTCTTACCGCACCCGTTCGCCCTTACTCTCGATTAGCTCGGGCTCGAAGCCCACATCGAAAGCGGTTTACTTTCTGTTGCACTTTCCGTCGGGTCACCCCGCCCTGCCGTTAACAGGCGCTCCTGCCCGTCGGTGCTCGGACTTTCCTCTCCCAGATCGTCTTACAACGAGCCAGCAGCGGTCGCCCGTCCGCCTCGCACTGACCTCAGAGTAACATCCGCGTTGAGTTGGCTTACCACCAACCGACTAACCAGCGACCCGCGGATTCACTGTCACCGACTCTTCATTCACCACCACGTCGTCGACAAGCGCCGCCAATGCTTCTCGAGCTCGGTTGACGTCTCCAGACCCGACCGCATCAGCGATCAGGTCCCTCGTGAGTCGCTCGCGTTTCACCTTGCCGTTCGCGGTCCCGCCCGATGTGCCGATCGCCGCGTTTGCATCTTCGATCTGCTGGCGCAGGCGTTTGATTTCGGATACAAACGGTTCCAGATTTTCGAGATCGCCACGGCCCGTGGATACAACGCGTGCTTCGCTCAAAAACGTCTTCTCTGCGTTTTCCAGCTGTTCTTCCAGCGATAGCCGCATCTCCTTAGGCCGAATCTGACTCACGACCTCCGGTTCCCAGCTTCCGATCGCCTTACGCACTTCACCGTCCAAATCGTTGGCTCGCCATTTCGGACACCTGAAACCATTGCCATCGCCGTTCTTCGCGGCACGACGATGCTGGCATTCGTAGAACTCGTAGTAACGATAAGTTTTCGACGCGGTAGTGTCGTCCTGCCGACGCCAAGTTCGACGCCGTGTTAAACCGGGAACCCCGTGGCCGCACTGCCCGCACGTCAACAATCCGCCAAGCAAGAATGGGTCCTCCGATTTCGAAAGCCTGCGCTGCCGCTGTTTGACCATCAACGCGTCCTGCGCTTTGCGGAACAACGACCTTCCGATTATCGGCTCGTGATTTCCTGACACCATGAAACCGTAGCGGGAATAGGTGCCCACGTAAACACGGTTTTTGAGGATGATCGAAACCGTCGCAGTCGACCACGGTTTGCCGGTGCGAGTAGGAGTGTTTTCGCTCGCCAATCGCTGAGCGATCAATCGCATCCCTAGTCCGTTAGACGCACCCGAGACAGTCTCATCGGATTCTGTTTCGGGACCACCAGCGTACCATTCGAAGATTTTCCTGACTACGCTCGCCTCTTCAGGAACGGGTTTCAGTGTGCCATCAGCACCGCACCGATACCCGTACGGAGTCCGTCCCAGCACCTTCCCGCGTGATGCCTTCTCGCGGATCTTCTCCCGAATCCGTTTTCTCAACCAATCAGGCTCACCTCGCAAACCCAACAACTCTTCCCCGTTTTGCAGCGGGTCCGGCATTTCCATGTCGGTGCAGATCGCGTCAGATCCAGATCTGCGGATGTACAAGAGCCGCTCCACTAACGTCTCTAGATCGGGCGCCAAGTGCGAAGAATCAGGGATTACAACCAACGCCGGTCTGCCGTGCCGCCCCTCGATAAACTCCATCAAGTCGGCAAATTGTGCGTCGCCAAACTCCTCCGGTATCTGACGCTTAAACGCTGAACCCACTCCTTCGTTCAGTTCAGCCTCGACACCTTCTAGCAGAGGGTTTTCGATCTCAGTCCCCAGAATTGTCGTAAGTTGATGGCCACCCGATCGGCAAAATTCGATGATCTGCATGACCGGATCGGTCGTCGTCTGCCTCAATCGACTCTCGATCTCTTTAATCTGCCCCCAAGACCCGGCCGCAGCATCCATCGAACCGGCCATTTCCTGGACAGTCAAAGTATCTGGCGCCTCGACTTCCCCGTCTGTTACCCGGCGCCGAACATAACCGATGGCGCGCATACGTCGTCAGTCCGTGCTGAGCGTGATCAGGTACTTGCCGCAGTGGCACAAGATGGGATCGGTAGCCCGTTTGAGTACGTTCAACTCCCCCATCGAAACCCGTTCTGAACAACCGGCGCAGATATCGCGTTCAACCACCGTAACCGCCACGCCTCCGTTGCTCTTGAACAGTCGGGTGTATTCGCCCAAGTGCTGTTGCGGGATCGCATCGGCCGTCTCGTTCCGGTGCTTCAATGCCTCGTTGTACTCCCGAGAGATGCGCGTCTGCTCATCCGTACCGGCCTGTTTCTGCTCGGTCCAATCAATTTCCATCTCATCGAGTTGCGTCTGAAGGTCGGAATGCACTTGACGAGCTTCGTTCGCGGCGGCCCGAATGGGCTCCATACGCTCATCGATGGAGTCGATACGGTTCGCATGCTCCTGCACCCGCAACTCCATCCGGTAGTAGTCGCGAGGATTGGTCACCTCGGTGCCGCTGTACAGTTTCTCTTCGACCTCTGCACGATTCTGGTTTTCAGATGCCCTCTCCAATTCGAGCCGTTTCATCGCCACTTCAGCTTGCATCTGTGATCGTTTCGCATGTTCGCACTTCTCACGCAACTCCTTGAGGCGGTTCGCTTTGTCTTGCAGATCGATCGAAATCTGCGTGTAGGACTGCCTTTGTCGAAGCAATCCTTGATCCAATTCTTGCAACGCGATCAGTGCTTCAAATGTGGTCAAATTTCCAACTCCCAGCGTGTTTCCCAATCGGCGCAAACCGCCACGTGAACATCTAACTTAATCATATCAAAGACGATTAATCAGGTCGATTCTCGGCTTCTTTTGGTCGCTTCCGCAGTGGAACTCGCGAGACGTTATACATTAAACCGAGACGTAGTTGATGACACCATTAAACGAACTGCAACTAATGCAACCGCTCCCACCATTCGTCAAAAATCTGCCGCGAACGCGGATCGTTTGCACAATCGGTCCCGCAACCGGCAACGTTGCAAAAGCGCGCGCACTCATTCGTGCCGGAATGTCAGTTGCTCGACTCAACCTCTCGCATGGCGATTCACGCCAACATTTCGAATACGTCAACGCCGTTCGCGAAGCCGCTGATCAGATGGGCGTCTCCATCGGCATACTCGCCGACCTTCCAGGGCCAAAATATCGCATCGGAACTGTAGACGACCACCTCGCGGTAATGGAGAACGGCAGGTTAGGCATACCTGTCGTAGCGCGCGATAAATTCGTACTGACTGGTGAGCGTGTCTTAACCACTCCCAACCAAGGTACTGTGTGGCCCGCCGGCCTACACCACGACATCAAACCTCGTGCCCGAATCTTGATCGATGAAGGTGCTGTTGAGATGCGCGTAGACAAAGTCGAAGCGCACGAAATCCACTGCACGATCCGTCGCGGCGGCCTCATCCAGAGCGATAAAGCGGTTACCGCTCCAGGCAATACATCGACGCTCGATTACTTCACTGATGAAACCGTCGAAGCTCTGAAATTCGCCGTCGAAGCCGACGTCGATTTCGTCGGACTGTCTTACATCCGTAATCGACAAGATCTGCGCGCAGTGCGGAAATGGCTCGCCAACGCCGGTTGCGACCCGGCACTCGTCGCAAAGATCGAGATAAAACAAGCCGTCGACAATCTCGCCGAAATCCTTGACGAGACCGATGCCATAATGGTCGCACGCGGTGACCTTGGCGTCGAGATGCCGCTGCATTTGGTCCCGACGACCCAGAAACGCATGATCCGGCTCGCCAACGAGGTCGGTAAACCAGTCATCACCGCCACTCAGATGCTTGAGTCGATGCGCGACAATCCGTACCCGACACGCGCCGAATCCACCGACGTTTACAACGCCGTCCGCGACGGCACCGACGCCGTAATGCTCTCCGCTGAAACTTCAGTCGGAGACTACCCTGTCGCAGCCGTGAGATTCATGGCACGAGTTTCCAAGATGGCCGAAAAGTTCCTCGACAGCGTCATGCTGCGCAACCGACGCATGGCAATCATCGACAAAGAAGGCCGCAACGCGCAGATCGACTCCATAATCGCTTTCGACGCCGCCAGAACCGCCGACACCCTCCGATCCAAAGCCATCATCACATTCACTGAAACCGGCACCACTGCCGACCGCGTCGCCGCGTTCCGCCCGCGCACACCGATCCTCGCCCTATCCCCGAACCAAAAAACCCTAGCCAATCTCACCATGCGATGGGGCGTGATCCCACTCTTGACAGACCGACTATCAGAACTAGACCAGATGTTCGCTCACGGTGCGAAATTGGCAGAAGAAACAGGTTTCGCCAAAGAATCCGAAACCGTTGTCCTCGTAGCCGGCGTCCCCATCGGCCTCTCAGGCAGCACCAACCTGCTCCGCGTCATCAAAATCGGCGACCCGGAATAGGTTCCTAGCGCCAAGCTATCGCGCGCCGCATCACGCCGTGTTGGCGTCAGCCTCCTTGCGCCGCGCGTCCAAAAGCTCTACCGCAGATGCCAATCTCGATCTCAACGTATCGATTTGCGTAGTTGCCGTAGGCACATTCCCGTAACAAGCCGCGTTGAACCGCGACGTTATGTCCGATATCGGAGCCCCCTCCAACACAACTTCCAAATCAACCCGCCTTTCGCTAGGTGTCAGCCGAGAGTCGAACTCCCACCCCCGCTCCAACGCCATCTCCAGCGTCTCAAAATAAAGCAAAAATACCTCTTTGATCCCCGGATCCTCCGGATAGCGCCACAGATGCCGCGGCGTGCCTCGACGCGTCATCCAATCCGGCAACAGCCCCTTCAAAAGATCCCAATACGATACCTCTTCGACCTCGTCGCGGATCGTCTCGCGTTCTACTCCATCTTCGCGCGTCAGACGCCTGATGATTCTCCGATACGCCAACGCCACAACGATCAACACGACGAACAGCAGCAAAAACGTCAGCGGCCATTGCAAGGCATCCAGTACAGCCTCCACCCAAGCCGAATCCGCTGTTTCGACCGCCTCACGCTCAGGGAATTCCGGCCTCTGACCTCCCTCTTGCTGCTGTTCCTGCTCCACAGGTTCTGACCCAAAGAACGACTGCAAGAACTCGATGATCTTGGTGATAACCCAACCAACCGCCAGCAACGGCCACCGCAACACCCAAAGAATCGCGTCAATCATCCACCCGTAAACCGTGTACAACGCGCTCAATCCCGCCGAACCGTACCGCCCTCCCAATATCCCCGCGATCAGACCGACGCCCAAGAACGCACCAAGAGCGACCAAAATGATCTTCGCCCAACGGCTCGCGACCACCGGCGTGTCGCTAGGCAGCCGCGCCACCGCCATACCTCCCAACGTCGCAACGAAGTACGGAATTAGCAGTTGGGCCAAACCAACCGGTTCAGAAACAAACTCGTCGACGACCAAACCGATCGCCAACACAACCAACCCACGCTTGAAAATCCGCTTCAAATGGTCCGGCGCATCCCGATCATCCCGCACAATCGTCGACGTCCGGCGCCATATCAAAACCGTCACGATCAAAGCCATCACCAGCGCCGCTACCTGCTCCCCAGTCAGATCCCAATTGAACAGGTGGTAGATCCACGCCAAATCGAAGTTGAAACCATCGTTGAACCTAGTGGTCGCGATGGCGAGGTATATCGTCGCCAATCCAGCAGCACCATAAATCAGCGCTACCGTAGCTATGCCACCGCGCAGCCCACCCACAACCCACGATGTCACCATCCCCGCTACATATACGAGAACCACAACGCCCCAGTGCATGGGAGGATTGTCGAGACTCAGCCCAGCACTGATCACCGCAAGAATAGTGAAAAGGACGATGCTCTCCGCGACCGCGATCGCGGCGAACACGATCTGGTTGCGCCAATCAGACATTGTCGTACTCGCGGACCGGCTGGTTCATCCGCGCATTCATCTCGAACTGCTCGTCCACAACCGACATGAACAGGTCCTCAACATCCTCTTCAACCTTGAACACCTCACGCGCATCGATCACACCTATACCAGTGACTTGCGGTGGCTCCTCGCGACCCACCCAAGCGATCGAGGTGCGGTGCCCCTCCCGCTGGGCATGATGAATGTAGGCCACCACGGGTTCAGTCAAAAACCCGGCGACCAATATGATCGACGAGCCGGAGCTTATCGCCTGCGCTCCGCGTTCGACTGCAAGGCCATCCAATGGCGTGAATGACAGCGGTTGGACGAAAGCCAACCCTTCCAATATCGACCGTACGTGATGCGGACCATCGCCCGGCGGCACAACAGCCATCACCCCCCGTGTTGGGCGCACACCGTTGGCCACCAACCCCACTCGATAGCCAAGATCCGCACATCGCACCGCAATGGATGCCGCACCTGTAACCGCCGATTCCAGCACGTCGTACCGATACCCGTGCCACGCGTAATCGACGGTACGCGACTCCAGCATCACTACAACGTCGTTGCTGACGCTCTGGTCATACGTCCTAACCATCAACTCATCCCGCTTCGCGCTCAACTTCCAATCGATGCGCTTCAAAGGGTCGCCAGGGCGGTAGTCGCGAATACTGCGCGGTCGGGAAGGATCGTCCAGCAAGTTGTTGCGGCTCAAGATATCGCCCATCGGCTTCGCCGCCGGCAGCTCCCAACCATCCAGCGGCACGATCCGCGGATACACCGTCACCCCGTGCGGCGACCTCGAGTCGCGTCGCACCGTCCCGAAAAGCCCGAAGAGGTCGCCGCTTCGCAATTCGGTCGGTCCGATCGAATAGTGACCGCGGTGATGCGCCCGCACCGTATGTCGAAAACGCACCCTCTCGTAACCAGCCAAACTCGTCGTCTCAACAACCTCGCTGCCACCCGCGTACGCCCGACGTTTGATGCTCTCGTCGCTCAGCGGAGTCAAACCCGTCGGCAAAAACTCGATCACCTGCACCCAAGGGATCGGCAACGGCTTCCGATTCTCCAACGTCATCACAATCTTGACCTCGTCGCCGACGAAAACGTGCGAATCGGATGGCACCGCATCGTAAGCCACCTCAGCCAACGACAACTTCGACCACAAAGTCCCGCCCGCGGAAATCACGAACGCCGTCGCCCCCAACGCCACGACCAACGCCGACCCAGTACCGGCGCCCACACCAATCACCACCAGCATCAAAAGCATGAACAACTCGCCGATAACATCCGGCGCGCGCAAATCCCGCGTCCGCTTCTCGCGGAACGTCCTCAACATCGGATTAATCATCATCTCAATTCAAAATCCCCTCTCCACCGAAGCGACTCGCCAAACTACTCCATTCTCCCCTCTCCCTTGATCGGAGAGGGCCAGGGTGAGGGTGAACGGGGCGGACATTGGGCAGTACCCGTCCCCTTCGTGAAACGAGGGGGACGCGTGCGAGCGAAGCAAGCACGCAGGGGGTGCCCGTAGCCCGCAACGCAATCATCACCCTCTCTCACCGCTCTATCGGAACCGGTATCTGCGCCACAACATCGTCAACCACCTGCGCCGCATCGCGACGTCGCATCTGCATGCTCGATTCCAGCACCACGCGATGCGACAAAACCGGTGCCGCAAGCGCCTTGACATCGTCCGGCATCGCATAGTCACGACCATTGATCGCCGCACGCGCCTGCGATGCGTGCTGCAACGCCAGCGACGCACGCGGACTCGCGCCCAAACGTATCTGCGCATTGTTCCGCGTCGCTCGCACTACCGAAACCAGATACTGCCGTACATGGTCCGCGATCCGCACCTGTTCCACCATGTCACGCGCCTTTTCCACATCCTCCGCCTCGGCACAAACATCGACCACCATGGCACTGTCACCCGCCTGGAACCGCTCCAACATTTGAGCCTCTTCCTCGTCCGACGGATAACCGATCGACAACTTCAAAAGGAAACGGTCCAGCTGAGCCTCCGGCAGCATAAACGTCCCCTCCATCTCCACAGGATTCAACGTCGCCAGCACCAGAAACGGCGAACTCAAAGCCATCGTTACACCATCGATCGAAACCTGCTGCTCCTGCATCGCCTCCAGCAACGCCGACTGTGTCCGCGGCGTCGCACGGTTGATCTCATCGGCGAGCAAGATCTGCGTGAATATCGGGCCGGCCTTGAACTCGAAACTGCCGATTCCTGCGTTGTAGATATTCACACCCAACACATCAGAAGGCACCAAATCAGGTGTGAACTGCACCCGTTTGAAGTCCAGTCCCAGTGAAGCCGCGATAGTCTTCGCCAGCGTCGTCTTGCCCGTCCCCGGCACATCCTCCAGCAATACGTGCCCCCGACCCAGCATCGCAATGATCGCCAGCTCTATCGCCTCATCCTTCCCCACGAACACCCGCTGCACATTTTCACGCACCTTCCGTGCGAACTCCTGCACAAAAGGCGCATCAACATCGGATTCTGCCGATCCATCACGTTTTTCAGCGGTTTGAGACAAGAAAACCTCGATATCCAGATTCAGCCACCAACCACACCCAACACATCGCAAACTCTAATCTTAACCGTCACCTTCCCATAAAAAGGCGGACGCGGCGCCGCACCGTCCCCTTTCGCCCAGCTACTTTATCCTCCCCCTCTCCGAGGGGGAATTAAAGGGGGTGTCAGCGAAGCGAACGCAGGGGTATGCCCGGGCGAGGGAACCCGCGTGTCATTCCGCTCGCTCCGTGTCATTCCGAGCATAGCCGTGTCATTCCGAGCGCAGCGAGGAATCTCCCCTCTCCCCCGGAACCTTCACCCTCCCTCTTCTAGAGGAACTCACACCTCACCCCTCCCCCTTCAAGGGGGAGATTAAGAGGGGGTCCCAGGCGAGGGTGAATGGGGCGGCCAAGGGGCAGGGTTGCCCCCGCTCGCGGTGGAAATGTACCACGGAAACTAACTACGGCTACGGCGTGGCAGAAGGACGAAGGGGGCGCAACTATAGTTGTGTCCGTTGTCACTTGACCCCTCGTAATCCCTCACATCTCGACTTCGATCAACTCGCTTGTTCCTATCGCTTCAATGGCAGAACGGATTTCCGCTACCTTGGGGCGAACGATCGGCCACCTATTCGAACCCAGCACGAGAATAGATAGATGCCTTCCCACGAGATTCTGTTGATACGGTATGCTCTGGTCGGGGGTTATCAGCACATCGTAACCAGCATCTTCCGCACTGTCCAGCAACTCTCCGTTGCTCAACTCCGCCCAACCCTGTTCGGCTGCCGTATCTACATCGTGTCCTGCGAGGTAGCCACGCAAAGGCTGAGGCGTTGCATGGTCAAACAGGATTCGCATGCCTGACTTTGGCGTCCAAGCTCTTCACCTCGTGTTCCAGCACCTCCCGAACCTGCCATTCCTCAACGCCCGGGAACCAATCGAGAAAATCCTTCACAGTCGCGCCTTCAGCAAGGTTGCCGAACAACGCTGATACCGGGACCCTAGTCCCCGTAAACACCCAAGCACCGCTCAACCTGCCCGGAACACTCTCAACAGCAGAACATCTTGTCCAATCAGTCATCTTCGCGGACCTCCCGTGATCAAAAGGTCAGCGGGCAACGCACCCGCACATAACCCCAACTCTAACCAATCACACAAAACATCGACCAAACAACCCAAACCCAACGCGAAAACGCATAACGGACGCCCCCTTCGCGAAGCGTAAGGGGGCGCGAGCGAACGAAGCCCAAAAGGACCAACACATTGAGCGGGGGATGCCCGGGGACAGGGACGGGCCGCACCTCTGCCAAACAACAATCACCAACCTGCCTAACACCCATATCATCCCAACATGCCAAATCCAAAACTCAAACCCCGAGCCCGCCACATGCGGAACAACCCAACCGACGCCGAAAGAAAACTCTGGCAACACATCCGCATGGAACAACTAGACGGCCAGCGCTTCCTCCACCAATGACTTGTCCACGACATGATCATCAATTTCAGTTGGAGCATCCGATTGCATCATGTCTCTGAAAGCTCGATACTCGTCTGGTTTCACATACCTCCAAGATTGCGGCACCACGAAATCACGGAACATGCGCTTTAGTGCATCAAGCGTCAGAGGGTTCTTATATTCCAAAGGGTCAACAATCTCAAACGCGTAAGCTACATCCCGACCAGCATAGTAGGCATCGAAGTCCGACTTGCTTAATCCCGCGCTTTCGGAAGCAATTTCCCAGATCTCTTCGGGGGGTCCGATCCATACGTTACCCACTTTGAACCCGCCGCGCAGAATACGATCTGGGTTAGTCACATAGACGAAGACATCGCGTCCCTCTAGGTTTTTGGGCGAACGCCGTCTCAACTCGACCTTTTTCAACCCATCAAACACCAGATTGGCGTACCGCGGTTTCAAAGACAAAAGCAGTGGTTCCATCGATTTGCTCATTGCTCCTCCGGGTATCCGCGTTCAATTAACTTGCGAAACGTGCTTTCAGGCAACCGTGTAGGTGCTTGCACTGATCGTCCAACGCCGTCCTCGTCGAACACTTCCCAAATCTCATTCAACGGGACCGATCTATCAAGTGGGAACGTGTGCGAGAATTTTAACGCCATCAGATTCGTGTCTATGTTTCGACCGCACATCTCGTAGAGGTCAGCCCATTCTAAGGTCCCAAACCGCCTGAATCTTCGAAAAAGTTCCTTAGGCGTGTCGATCACGACTTCATCCAGGCGGGATATATACGCGATCTCTCCACGGTCTCCGCTGATGTACCACAGAATGCGGGCAGGGACATTGAGCATGTTGTGGTGAGTGGCCGCTCGATAGTAAACGTTGTCCCATCTCAGTAACACCTCGGGATTCCCGCCGAAAAGATCCTGCGCAGCTCGTTCCCGATCAATCAAGTTGATTGCGTAGCCTTCACGGATAGGTATAAGGAAGTAATTCTGGTCAGACGACACGGATAATGGTGAGCACGAGCGTTCGAGTTCTGACAGTGAATCGTTTCGAAAACTGTCTACGACTTCTGGGCACAATTCTCCAATTTTCTCCAACGTCTCTTCACGGCCCAAGCAGCGAATGAAACAAAATCTCACGAACTGGCTACCGTGCCTCCGAAAGCCCATATCCGATAGGCCCTGAATGGGATCAGTCGGGATCGATGAGATATCCAGATTGATCATCTCTAAGCCCATTTTTGCCGCTCTGTATACCGCGTCTGAAATCAAGAACCGCCCAAACAAAGCTCCATCGCTTGCGGCCCGAATCCTGCCCAAAGTGACAGTGAGTGTTCGGTTGGTCTCGTATGCTAGGCCACGCAGAGCCACAGACTCGTCACCCAACCAAAGAACCTCAACATCGTGGGGTTCGGAATCTGAGAGAAGGGAACTAACTCGATCTCGCAATCGCCCCAACGCTTCTCCTTGTTTCAAGAAACGGTCGAAGGGGAAATTCGAGAATTCTTCGGGGCTGAAACGTCGCCATTGAAGGTTCAGTCCTGACACGCGAACAGGTTCGTGCGGGTGTGTTTCTGACAATTCGCTGAGCCTGATAACTAACTCAGTCGGTGACAGCACATGAAGGCCGACTAGGTTCGCAATCTCGTCAGCCTTGTTTAATATGCGCCGATCGCGCGTCACGAATACACCAATATCAGATGACGCGGATTTCGCGAGATGATTGATATCCGATCGCTGACTCCGAGTCCCGCTCGGAAGAATCCGATTGAGCGATTCAGTGAAGATGTCGACCGCGATCGGATCATACTTCGCTTCCAAGAACTCCTGAGTCCTTAACCGAGCGGCTTCCCGTTCTGTGCCGCTTGGATTGCGGCTGATTTCACTAAGGAGTTCATCGGTATACCAAAGATTCACGGAATCAGCGAAAAAATCAGATATCAAAACCTTTGACGGACGGTTCGCATCATTTCCGGGTTCATCAAAGTCAAAGAAAACTTGGGCGTCAATGACGACATCGAGAACTGATTCGGATGCGTTAGCCCTGAACAACTCCAGTTGATCATCGGCTGCCAAAATCAAGCGCCAAAGAGTCAGGGGATGGCCCTCTCTTGATCGACCTGGTTTTTCGCCAATCGGGACGAACCCCAGCGTTGGCCACATGTTGTGCGCAGGAAAATCGTTACGACAACTCAGTGTTATCAACTTCTGAGTCGCGGCGGAGTCTTTCAGTGCGTCGAGTAACTGCCTTGCCAACCCTTGGCCCCTAAAGTCCTCTGCTACACATAGTTGGGTAATACGGAAACGATCTCGATTGGCCGCGTAGAGGAGGTAGGCCATCAAGTTGCCATCCCCTGCGAACGCGCCTAGCACCAATCCCTTATCGAGATAATCCCTAAGCGCTTCTAGTGGGAGGAAACCAATCGTCCCGGAGTTGCGCCTCATCAACTCATCAACGGCATCGAGATCAGCGGCGGAAAGTGTGGCGATGTTCGCGTTCATACCTTTAATCGAGATATGTTACCACATATGTATGACGTATTCAATCCCTAGGTGTCAATCATCCCCCACACCGGTCCCCACAACTCCCGACGATCAACCGTAACCGTCGACCTAAGTTACGGCCAATGGTCAACCATGCCGCCCTAGAAACGTCGCGCCCAAGAACCCACACGAACCAACGCATAGAATCCCACATATGCCAACCTTCCCACATATCGAGACCTACTACAAGGAACTCGAAGACATCATCCAATTCGGCGGCTCCGACAACGAATCTAGCATCCGAGCCGCATTCCAAACCTGCCTCTCACAATACTGCTCCGACCACCGAGAAAACCTCAAACTAATCGCCGAACTCGCCGGACCAGGAGGCATCCCCGACGGCACCGTCAAAGACTCCCTACGCATGGCGCGCGGCTACTGGGAAGCCAAAGACACCCACGACGACCTCGACACCGAGATCCAACGGAAATTCAACCGCGGCTACCCGCGCGACAACATCCTCTTCGAAGACTCTGAAACCGCCGTCCTGTTCCAAAACCGCGAAGAGGCCATGCGCATCGACATGACCGAACCCGCCGAACTCAACCGCCTAATCCTCAGCTTCCTCAACTACGAACTACCTAATATCGAGGAGTTCCGATCCGCACAGAAGCAGTTCAAAACCGATCTTCCCACCGTCCTTGAAAACCTGCGCCAATCCGTAGAGGAAGCTGAAGCCAATAACCCCGAATACCAGCAACACGCCGCCGAATTCCTCGAACAATGCCGACAGAGCATCAGCCCTGCCGTCTCCGAAGCCGACGTGCGCGAGATGCTCCTCCAACACATCCTCACGCAGGACATCTTCCTGCGCGTATTCGCCGAAGACCAGTTCCACCGTGAGAACAACATCGCAGCCCATCTAACCGCTCTTGAGAATACCTTCTTCACCGGCGATGTGCGCCGCCAAGCCATCGACCGACTGCGCGCATACTACGGAGCCATCGGTCGCGCGGCTGATCAGATCGCCGACTACTCAGAAAAGCAGCAGTTCCTCAAAGCCATCTACGAGGACTTCTACAAGACATACAACCCCGCGGCTGCCGACCGTTTAGGTGTCGTCTACACACCCAACGAGATCGTCGACTTCATCATCCGGGGCACCGACTTCCTCCTCCAGAGACACTTCGGACGAACCCTCGCAGACGAAAACGTACAAATCCTAGACCCCGCAACTGGCACCGGCACCTTCATCACCAGCCTCATCGACTATCTGCCCGCCGACCGCCTCAAATACAAATACCTCAACGAAATCCACGCCAACGAAGTCGCAATCCTCCCCTACTACATCGCAAACCTCAACATCGAATACAGCTACCGAGAAAAGACCGGCTACTATCTCGAGTTCCCCAACCTCGTGTTCGTTGACACATTGGACAATCTGGGCTGGCAACAGTCCGGCAGCACAGGCGACGCTGTAACCCGCCAAAGCGTTTTGAACTTCGGAGGTCTCTCAGTCGAGAACTGGAAACGCATCCGAGAACAGAACAAAAAGCGCATCAGCGTAATCATCGGAAATCCGCCTTATAACGCGATGCAGACGGACTTCAACGACTTCAACCCGAACCGCGCCTACCCGGAGATAGACCAGCGCATCAAAGAAACCTACTCACAAGCCAGCACTGCACAGAATCGCCTCAAACAGTACGACATGTACAAGCGATTTATCCGATGGGCGTCGGACAGGCTAGACGATGACGGCATCATTGCGTTCATCACAAACAGGGGGTACATCGACAAGATTCAGGATGATGGCTTCAGGAAAGTCACTCTGGAAGAATTCGCCGATGTCTATGTGATCGACTTGGGTGGCGACGTACGCGGCAGAGGTAGCGTAGGCAATGTGTTCGGGATCAGAACGGGAGTAGCCATCGGTTTCTTCGTGCGCCATTCTGCGAATAGGGATCGGGGCAAGGTTCACTACTTCACCCTAGATGACTCACAATCTGATGCCCAGAAACTGCGCGAAGTAGCGAGTCTTGATTGCGACAGAATCGCATTTGATCGCATCACACCAGACAAATACAACAACTGGCTCAACCAAGCCAATAGTGAATTTGAGGAACTTACGCCACTAGCCGACAGGCAAAGTATGCGTGCGGATTCACCAGATGGGGAGAGGTCCGTGTTCAAGTTGTATTCCCTCGGTGTTGCAACCCATCGCGATGCGTGGGTATTTGACTTCAACAGGCGTAATCTTGCATCGAAAATCAAATACTTTGTCAATGCCTATGAGAGCCGGCGTAGACGTCTCGCTAACCGATCTTTCGTCGATTCCGAACTGGGAACAGAAATCAAATGGGACGATGACCTACGCAGATTCCTACGAAGGAATGTTGCCGTAGAGTATTCGCCGAAGCGAGTTGTGCAATCCCTATATCGCCCATTTATAAAAAAAAAGGGAATTATATACCCTGCTAGCCAAAAACCTGTGAAAACCCCTTGACAATGCTAGCCAAAGATGCTAGAATCAAGGGTATGAAAACGAAGACAAAAGCACCTGGACGAAGCGAGCGTCAAGGCATCTCTCTGCCTGAACTCATGCGGATGTTCAGCACCGAGCGAAAGGCTGAAATCTGGTTCATCGCCAAGCGATGGGGCAGCCGCGCCAGAATGACTTGCGCGTGGTGCGAGAGCAAGAACGTCGCCGACGTGAAAAGCCGCAAGCCCATGCCTTACCGTTGCCGCGATTGCCGCAAGCATTTCTCGGTCAAGACCGACACTTTCATGCACGGCTCCAACATCCCGCTTTCCAAGTGGGGAATGGCGATCTATCTGTACAGCACGAACCTCAAGGGTTTGTCCAGCATGAAGTTGCACCGAGACATCGGCGTGACTCAGAAGACGGCGTGGTACATGGCGCATCGGATACGCGAGGCTTGGGATGTCTCGGTCGATTCATTTTCAGGCCCGGTAGAGGTTGATGAAACTTACATCGGCGGCAAGGAAAAGAACAAGCACGAGTCCAAGAAACAGCACAAAGGTCGCGGCATCGAGGGCAAAGTCCCCGTAGTCGGCATGAAAGACCGGGACACCGGCAAAGTATCGGCGGAAGTGGTGACGGACACCAAGAAACCCACGTTGCAGACGTTCGTCAAAGAACGCACGGACAAAGACGCTGTGGTGTTCACCGACGAACATGCTTCATACATAGGCTTGCCGCGTCCGCACATGGCGGTAAGGCACAGCGCCAAAGAGTTCGTCAACGGCATGGCGCACACCAACGGGATAGAGTCCATGTGGGCAACGCTCAAGCGGGGATACAACGGCACGTATCACCATTTCAGCGCCAAGCACTTGCAGAGATACGTCAACGAGTTCGAGGCGCGTCACAACGTTCGCCCGTTGGACACCGAAGACCAGATGGGTGCTGTTGTGCGAGGCGGCGAGGGTAAACGACTGCCGTATGCCGAACTCATCGGGGAACCTGAGACACGCCAACCAGCGATGCTGTGAGTGGAGCGGATCACCGACTAGGGTGATAGAGTTGGTTGCGGCAGACGGTGTCTGGTGTCTAATCCGTCTGTGTCGCGTCGGGACTCATCACCCCGTCGCAAAGGCGGCAGGCTGACTCCCTGCCGTTCTCCACTTCCTCATCCGCAACCGTTTCTTAGTGGATTGCTCCATTCTAGCACGGTGATCCATGCCAGATGAATAGGATTGGTTGCGGGGCGGGTCTTTCTCCTTCCCGTCCCACCTTTGGTAGAACGGCGTATCTCCTTCCCGCACCCCACAATTTCATGACCTCTTTTTCGGAAGTCACAACTCCAGTATAACACAGCAAACCGTTCCGAGTGGACCGATCGCGGCTAGGTGTGCGTTGGTGCTGGTGACTGGTAGGCTGCGGCGGGGATTCATTTCCAAGGAGGAGTCTTTGTCCGTCCACAGCCTACCAGTCGTAACGTCACACGAGGACGACGGATAGGTGCTGTCTCAGCGTCGTCATTTGCATCGGTGCGTGAATCCTCGTTGGCAGTCCCAGCGTGCCCCGATGTCCCTCCATTCATCTGCCGTGATGCGTCCTGCGTTCAAGTCCGCCTGCGCCTTTCTGATGTCGTCAGAGGTCAGCGGTGTTGACGGATCGGGAGTCGGCGTTGGTGGTGGTGGCGGCGTTGGAGTCGGGGTTGGCTTGGTGGGCGTTGGTGTGGGTTTAGGTGTGGGTTTAGGTGTGGGGGATGGATTCTGATTTGGCGAGTTGCCGCCGGACCGTGACACGAGTGGGTCTGGGATGGGTGTCGGTTCTGAGTTGGGATTATTCTCGCGTCGTAAAAGGTCCAGCCAAACATCGTTGCATTTATATAGGGTAGGGTTCTTTTCGCAATCGCAAGCTCCTTTCCATGGTTCGCGACGTGGCTCTACGTTGCAGATACACTCTATGTCAGCTTCGGGGCATATCGGTTGTTGCGCTGATTGGTCGTGTTCGGCGATACTAGTCAATATGGCGGGAGCTGTGGCAGCGATGGCTGTTTTCGTGGCAAAGTTATCCGCAGGGATTTCCGCAATAGCAGTGTCGATTGCTTCTGCTGTAGCAGTTGCGGCGTGATCTGGTGTGGGGGTGGGTTCGGGTGTTGGCGTGTCTGGTATCGGTGTAACTAAAATCACAGTTCCGTCGGGGAGCGTAATCATTATTTGTATGGGTGTGGGAGTGGGCAGTGGCGGACATTCGGTTTCGCCAGGTATCACCGGTCTGGAGCGTGCGGCATTTGCTCCCGAATCACAATTGCCCACAGGGGTCGCGGTTGGAGGCGCTGGAGATGCTTGTTTCAGGGGCGATACACGTATCAATGCTGTTTTCGTCGGCGTTGGTGTGGGCGTATACGTGGGAGTCGGTTTTCGATACCTGTGTCCGGGATTTGGTCTGATTACACGCGGAGTGGGTGTAGCCGTCGGCGGTTTGGGCGTGGCAGTCGGCTTTGGTTTCGGCGTGTTGGTCGCCCGTGGCGATGTGTGTACACATTCCCAGTAGATGCCGTCGTATACCCAAGTGCAGCCTCTCTGTCGTGGCGGTCTCGATGGTCTCGATGTCGGTGTCTTCGTGGGTTTCGGTTTCGGCGTTGCCGTGGGATCGGGGACTTCTTTGCATACTCGCTCTTCGATGCCAGTTTCCCAGTCAAACACCCATGTGCACTTGAGTGCCGCCGATGCTTGCTGAGAACCAGCGAACCAAAGAAACGCGACGACTAGCGAGGCTAGGACGACCAAGATGGTCGGCAGCTTCCACATTGGGAACCCCCTTGCGGCAAAACAGTGAGCGTCTTGCCAGAGAAGCCACGAACCCGTACGGGTCAGCCGCGAAGGGGGCGCGAATCACGCCCCCGTTTTATGGAAACGACCCGATTGCTCGGTTCGTGAATTCCCTGGCGACACAAAAGAGTAACACAAAGTTGTGTGTCAAGTGTGGGTTGGTGATAAGATTGTGAAGACCAGTCAGAGGAGCGTAGATATGAAAACCCGGATTTCCCACGGACGTTTATTTGGTGGAGTGGCAGCGGTGGTCGTGGCAGTTGCAGTGGCGGTTGGCGCATTTGCGTCTGGGATGTTGCCATTGTCGGGACATGCGACGGTAGAAGATGCACTTGGGCTGGGTCGAATCGCATTCGTTTCGGATCGTGACGGGGATGATGAGATTTACGTTATGAACGCGGATGGCAGCGGTTTGGAGCAGTTGACGGATAACGGCTCCATGGATCGTGATCCTGCGTGGTCGCCGGATGGTGGTCGTATCGTGTTTGCATCGGAACGTGAAAACGAAGAGGAAGTTTACGATATTTACTTGATGAACGCGGATGGCAGCGGTGTCGAACAGTTGACGGACGGTTGCAGCAATTATGCGCCTGCGTGGTCCCCGGACGGAGATCGGATCGCTTTTGCATCGCGCGGCAATATCTACGTGATGAACGCGGATGGAAGCGGTGTAGAGCTGCTGATGGGGACTCCGTCTGAATCTTGCGCGCAAGTGTTCGTTTCGGATCGTGATGGTGAAGCAGCGTTGTACAAGAGGAACGCGGATGGCAGTGTTGAGCCAGTTGAGTTTTATGATCTAGATTGGGCTTTTTGGTATAGGAATTCTGTGTATGCTGGACCTGAGTGGTCGCCGGACGGTAGCCGTATTGCGTTGCGTTCGAGGCGCGACGGTGAATTAGGCGTCTATGTGATGAATGCGGATGGCAGCGGTTTGGAGGAGCTCGGTGCGAACGAAGTATCGCTTGTGGTGGGGGATGTTGGGTGGTCACCGGACGGTGGTCGTGTGGCGTTCGGTGCTGAATTGGGCTACCATGATGATGCGGAGATTTACGTGGTGAACGCGGATGGCAGTGGCGTTGCGCCGCTGACTGATAACGATCAGGAAGATTTTTTGCCAGCGTGGTCGCCGGATGGTAGTCGTATCGCGTTTACGTCGGACAGCGATGGTGTGCTCGATGGTCTAACGGGCTTGTACGTTATGAATGCGGACGGTAGCGGTGTTGTGCGGCTGACGGATGGGCATAGTCCGGCGTGGTCACAGTTGGTGGAATGACCGACATCAGGCAGATATTCGATGCGGTTTCATCTACGCGTCAAGGCGCCGATTAACGAGTACAATCGAAGCATGACCACGCCATACGAACGCTCAATGAGGAAACCCGCTATGACTTTGGAACAGCGAGTCGACCATCTTGAATCCGACAACGAACTGTTCAACCAGACATTTCTCACCATGTCGCGGGTGATAGATTCCGACGATCTTACGGCGAACCAGGCAATGGTCGCAATGATGTACGAACAAGGCAAGTCGATCAAACGACTCGAAGAAGGCGTGGAAGCACTACTGGTGCATTTCGGCATCTCACACCCCACGTTCAACCCCTGATACAGAATTCATCTCCCAACCTGTGCAAAACGGCGGCGCAGATGGCGAAACCCAAGAAACAACGCATACACGAAGAGCGATTTCTGTTGAAACGGGAACTCAACGATATCCGCTACGAGATGCCGCCACGCATCGACGCAGACCCCGAAGAAATCGCACGCAGAATCATGGACGTGCGCGGCTACGCCAAGAAGCAAAAATCAACATCAACCCGCTAGTTCAACCCGAACTGAGGCTTGGCTAGCAAGGTATATAATTCCCAAAAAAAACCTCTACTACTCGCGGCAATTGAATTCTAGGCACTACCAGCTACCCCGCGTATTCCCCGATGGAGCACAAGGCACCAACAAGGTGATCTGTTTCCAGACCGTAGGTGCCCGCCGTCCCTTCGCGGTGTTGGCAACCGATACGCTGTCTGACCTCCATATCTTCTTTGATGGCACCCAATGCCTCCCCTTGTTCCGCTACACGTCCGAAGGCGAACGGATCAGCAATATCACCGAGTGGGGGCTAATACAAATCCAAGATCATTACAGCAACGATGGCATCACCGGTGAAGACATCTTTGCCTACACATATGCAGCCCTACACGATCCCAAATACAGCGAGGCCTACGCCATCGATCTTCTACGGGAATTCCCACGCTTGCCCCTCCATCCCGATTTCGACGAATGGGTCCAATTGGGGCAGCAACTCCTAGACCTCCACATCGGTTTCGAATCGGCATCACCTTGGAAGCTAAATCGCATCGAGCAACAGACCGCGCCCGGCAAACCCCGACTCCGCGCCGACAAAGAACGCGGCACCATCACCCTCGACAACCAAACCACCCTAACCGGCATCCCCGACTCCGCATGGGAATACCGCCTAGGCAGCCGCTCAGCCCTCGAATGGGTCCTCGACCAATACAAAGAACGCAAACCCAGAGACCCAACCATCCGCGAACACTTCAACACCTACCGCTTCGCCGACCACAAAGAACACGTCATCGACCTCCTAAAACGCGTCACCACCGTAAGCGTCGAAACCGTCCGCATCGTCAACCAACTAGCCGAACTCTCCGACATCAAACCCATCCAAGCCCAGCAACCCGAGCCGGAAGTGATCACGCTGACCGCAGCTGGTCAAGTCAATGCAGAATAAATCAACCGCGTCACTGATCGCCTCCCACGACCCCAACAAATGGTTCGAAGAAACCGGCGACAACATCGTCTCCATGATCAAACGCATCACCCACACCTCCATCCAAACCGCCCAAATCATCGACACCCTCCCAACCCCCTTCACCGACAACTGGCAACCCAACTAACCCCACTACCACGTCCCCTTTCGCCCAGCGAAAGGGGACGCGGAGCCCAAGAGACCGACACAAGAACGCAGGGGTATGCCCGGGGGCGAACGCGGGGCCGGGTTTCCCCCGCTCCGCGGGGGAAATGTCCGAAGGACAAAGGGGGCGCGCTAACGCCAGTTCGAACTCGCACCACCACCCGTAGGGGCGAACCCTTGTGGGCGCCCATGCAACCAAACAACCAACAACAAAATCCCACCAATCCCCAAATCCCCGTAATCCCCAGTTCAGAAAACAATTTGACTCCCACAACATCCGTGCTAACATAGGAACTGTTAACAACATTCATCGCCGTGCTGACGAGTGCGGGCACTACCGAAAAACACAACTTAGACAGCGATCCACCGGGAAACCGCGCAGGAACGTGATCACGAAGAACGAACACCAAAACGAAATCTTGACACGAGCCATGGCGACGCAACCTACAAACAACCCTCCCGGGCCTACCGATCGCTGACCCGTTAGAAGCGAACGCTGCTACAAGGTCCAGCCGCGGCGCATGAAGCAGGCGCCGCAACACGAGCCAGGCGACATCCTGTCCCTTTCGCTCCGCGAAGGGGACGCGAGCAAGCGAAGCGATGCTCGCAGGGGATGCCCGTCCAAGGGCTGGGCGAACGTTCGCCGATCCGGCAGACGTCGAACCTCGATCGCCACGAGGCCGAGGCTACAGCAACCAGCTCGGGTTCAACCGAGCGATGGAAGACGGCGACCTTTCAACAGCCGTCAACCGGGCCCACGGTCTGGCAACGTGGGCACATGCTGGAATAAAGAGTAAGGATTCAGTCCAACATCCCGTCTACGCGGCGATGAAAGACCAACCTCGGGTTCCCCCGCTCCGCGGGGGAAATGTCCGAAGGACAAAGGGGGCACACACTGCCCCACCAACCAACAAAAACCTGCCCATCACCCGCAGGCCATTTCAACGCGTCCGTAACCACACCAACCACCCAACATCCCCTCCATCCTGTCCATCCATGTAAATTCCCCCGTTCACACAACAACCACCGAATTAACAAGCGTCCCGATCTTATCGATCGATATCCTCACCACATCACCCTCCGCCAACGTGAACTCCGGCGGCGGAATCGTACCCGTCCCCGTGCACACCGTCGTCCCATTCGGAACCCGATTATGACGCTGCAACCAGTCCGCCAAATAGTTGCAATCCCGCTTCATCAACGAAGTATTCGCTGAACCTTCAAACGCGACCTTGCCATCGCGCTCGATCTCCAACGCCACCTCCAACGTCTGCGCATCGCCAACAACATCCGGCGTCGCGAAACTCGGACCGATCGAACACGACCTGTCATACACCTTCGCTTGCGGCAGATATAGCGGGTTCGCACCCTCAATCGACCGACTGCTCATGTCATTCCCAACCGTGTAACCCACGATCTCACCCGCGTACAACACAAACGCCAACTCCGGCTCCGGCACATCCCACTCCGAATCCCCACGGATCCCCAACGCATCCCCAGGCGAAATCAACCGCTCCGCCGTCGACTTGAAAAACGCCTCAGGACGATCCGCGTTGTACACCAGCGCATACACATCCGGCGAACCACTCTCCGCCTGCCGCTCCCTCATGCTGTCCATATAAGTCACCCCGAACGCCCAAACCTCAGGCGCAAATATCGGCGGCAAAATCGCATCCGAGGAACACAACTCCTCAACCGATACCTGATCCCCGCCGCCACGCTCCAAAATCCTCATCGCCACATCATCGATCCCAACCCCACCAAGATGCGCCGCCTTCAACAGACTCAACGTCGAATCCGCTTCCGCCGAAATCGACGTCAAATCCGTCACCACGCCCTCTTCCGCCTCAACACCCACATGCACATCGACCCCACAAAGTGACTGGTAGTAACGCATCAGCTAGCCTTTCTTTGATTTATGGACTTCCTCAACAAAATCACTCTACAGCAACGAGCATAAAATCTTTTGCGTATCACCAAACGTATTCAGATACAGCGGAATTCAGCGCCACCACCCGCGCGCCAAACTCAACTCCCGCTTCGAAATTGGCCCCATCGAACCAAAATCACGCCGTCATCCACGTCGCAACGACAAAAGCATTAGTCGTTGTGCTCACCGTCGCGTCCTTACTATCCCTATCCACCACGGTCGACGCCCAATCCCCACGCCCGACCGAAAACGAGACCGTCACTCACCACGTCGTCCTAGCAGACAAGATCATCGTCGAAATCGACACAACAATCGACGCCGAGATCAAAGAAGCCAGAATCTGGATTTGGCCCCACGGCCGCGAGACCATACCCTCCTATTCATACGTCGAATTCACCCAAACCGACACCATCCAAGCAACCGCCGAAATCGACGTCCAATCTCCGTCATACTTCCCACCCGGCACCATCTTCAACGTCAGATTCGAGTTCATTTCCACCGACGACGAAGTCTACACCTCCAACACCTACCACATCGAGCACATCGACACACTTCACGATTGGCGCCGCATCGCCGACGACAGCCTAGAGATCATCTACTACGGCATCAACGACCGCGCCATCGAAAACCTCCACGCCAAAACCGCCCCGATACTGCCCGAAATCGCCCAAGCCCTACGCGTCGACAACGTACCTCAGTTCAGGGCCGTCATCTTCCCAAACGTCCGAGAGTTGACGATTCACGGCCCCACAATCAGCCAAGCCGCCACCGACGGTCACTATTTCGGCGGCTTCGCGTATGACGAATACAACCTCACCATCATGGCATCCCCCTCCGCCGAAACCCTCATCCATGAGCTGACCCACCTCATCTTCGGCAGAGCACTAGATTCCCCATACGCAACACCCGCACCCGCTTGGCTCAACGAAGGTAACGCCAGCTACTGGGAGACACGCGAACGAGAATCCGCTATCAGAAGCTTCAGACCCATCGCACGCTCCGGCAGAGTCACCGAATTCGCAGCAATGAACGCGGTACCCGGAATACGCCGAGACATCAACAACTTCTACATCCAGTCAACCGACTTCGTCTCCTATCTCATCGAAAACTACGGTCGCAACTCGATCGGCCAATTGCTCAGCGAACTGAACGCCGGCAACACCGTAGACGATGCAATGACCGCCGTCTACGGCGGAACCCTAGACCAAATCGAAAACGGCTGGCGAAATGAATGGGGACTGCCCCGCGTCGAATCCGTCGAACAACCCGTGAACATCGAAACCGATCTGCCTCCAACCATCCCCGGACTGCCAACTATCATCACCGGCAACATTGGAACGGAAGAGGGGCAAAGCTCGATCACCATCCAAACAGATCAAAGCACCGGAGCAACTGAACAAACTCAACATCAACACACCGAACCAGCAGCAGAATCGTTGACTCCGCCACCACCCCAACCCACGCCCGAACCCCAGCCGACAGTCGTAGAGCTGACACCCCTACCCACCAGAACCATTCACTACATCACCGGCCCCGACAGCGAGTGGCCCCAGATCAAACCCAGCGCCGTCATCGTTTTCCTCTTGCTCGCAGCCGGCGTAGCGGCAATGATGTACCGACGATTGCGAACATGATCCCACGCGTCCCCTTCGCTCTGCTAAGGGGACGCGTGGGAGCGAAGCGAACACGCAGGGGGTGCAATTGCCTCCATCGCGGTAACATCAACCCTTGATGCCCTCCGCGCACCCAGCCACATCACTCATCTACTCGCATGAGCAGTCGCAACACGTGCTCAGTCCAACGCACCCGATGCGTCCCATACGGCTGTTTCACATGCACGAACTGATGACGAGCGTCGGACTCCTCGGAGCGGAGAACGTCGCCTTCGAATCACCTCGATTAGCCACCACGGACGAAATCACAAAATTCCACGATCCCGAATACGTCGACGTTGTCAAAGCCATCGACCAAGGCGCGATCGTCCCTGGATTGTGGCAATACGGGTTCGGCCCCGGGGACAATCCGCCGCGTTCCGGCATGTTCCGCCACGCGGCCTTGGCAGCAGGGGGAGCGATGCAGGCCACCGAGCGCGTTCTAAACGGCGACGCTACGCGCGCATTCATCCCAGCCGGCGGAATGCACCACCACGCAATGCGAAACTACGCATCCGGATTCGGCATCTTCAACGACGCAGTCATCGCCATCAAACACATGATCGAACAAGACCTACGAGTCTTCTACGTCGACATCGACGTCCACCACGGCGATGGCGTCCAAGCCGGGTTGTACGACACGGATCGCGCAATGACGGTTTCGATACATGAATCGGGCCAATGGCTATTTCCGGGAACCGGCGGCCCAGACGAGACCGGCAACGGAGCCGGTGACGGCTACAGCGTCAACATCCCATTAGCCCCATACACCGACGACCAGTTATGGCACGAAGCATTCGATGCAATCATCCCTGACCTCGCCCGAGCCTTCGAACCAGACCTCATCTTTACTCAACTAGGCATCGACACCCACCGCAACGACCCGCTCGCGCACCTCTCACTCACAACCCAGGGTCACAACCTAGCCGTCCAAAAATTCGCTCAGCTAGCCGACGAAATTGAGTGCCCATGGATCTCAGTAGGCGGTGGTGGCTACGACATGTCGGCAGTCGCGCGGGCGTGGACGATGGACCTCGCGACTATGGCGGAGGTCGAACTGCCCGAGACCGTGCCAGAATCTTTCGTTTCCCTCGAAAACCTGACGACCTTCCGTGACGAATCCGAATACCGCATTGAACCCGACGTCAGATCCAACATCGTGGATCACAACGAAGCCGCCATCGCGGAAGTACGACGCCGAATCTTTCCAAAGTTCGGGTTGTGACAATCGTGAGGATCAGACCTCTCGGAACTTTCCTTCCACGGTGTCATCACCCGATGGATCATCGGGACCAGGACCACCATCGGGACCGGGCGCTGCACCAGCGCCAGCCCCCGCATGTATGTGCTGGCCGGCGGCCATCATCGCCTGCTGCAAGTCGTTGGATGCGGTGGTGAGCCTTTCCAATTCGGCATTTTCGTCAGCGAGAGCTGTCCTGACATCCGCTGTTTTCGACTGAATGTCCGACTTGACATCGTCAGGTAGCTTGTCGCCGTGCTCCTCAATCAACTTGTCGGCTTGGTACGCCGTCGATTCTGCGAGGTTACGTGCATCGGCCGTTTCCCTGCGCGCACGGTCTGAATCCGCGTTGTCCTCAGCTTCTTGGACTTTCGCTTTGATGTCGTCGTCTGACATGCCCGAACGACCAGTCACCGTGATGTGTTGTTCACGTTGAGTAGCCTGGTCCTTAGCCTTCACTGTGAGGATTCCGTTCGCGTCGATGTCAAACGAAACCTCGATCTGCGGAACACCGCGCGGTGCGGGTGCGATGCCATCCAAACTGAACCGGCCCACCGACGTGTTGTCGGCCGCCATTGGACGTTCGCCTTGCAGAACGTGGATCTCGACCGATGATTGACCATCTGCGGCGGTAGTGAACGTATCGGATTTCGAGGTAGGGATCGTTGTGTTGCGCGGGATCAACTCGGTCCGCACCCCGCCAAGGGTCTCGATGCCCCACGTCAACGGCGTCACGTCGAGCAACAAAATCCCAGACACATCGCCCTGCAAAACTCCGGCTTGCAAGGCGGCGCCCAGCGCAACGACCTCGTCCGGGTTGATCGTCCGATTCGGCTCCTTACCAAATATCTCCCGTACCCGGTTGACGATCGAGGGCATCCGCGTCATGCCACCAGCCAGGATAACGTCATCGATGTCGTCCGGACCAACGCCAGCGTCTCGCATAGCGTTCTGGCAAGGCTCGACAGTTTTCTCAACGAGATCCGCGGTCAACGCCTCGAGTTTCGCCCTGGTCATTGATTCAACCAAGTGTTTGGGCCCGGTCTGATCTGCTGAAATAAAAGGTAGGTTGATCTCGGCGCTCGTAACGGAAGAGAGTTCGATCTTGGCTTCCTCCGCCGCAAGCCTTAGCCGTTGGGCGGCGGATGGATCCGAGCTGGGATCCATGTACTCCTTCTTCTTGAATTCGTCGACCATGTAGTCGACTAGACGCAGGTCGAAATCGTCACCGCCAAGATGCGTGTCGCCGTTCGTGCTCTTGACCTCGAACACCCCTTCGCCGACATGAAGAATCGTAATGTCGAACGTGCCGCCCCCAAGGTCGTAGACAGCAACCGTTCGATCACCCTGTTTTTCCAAACCATAGGCCAGCGCTGCGGCGGTTGGTTCGTTCACGATCCGCAACACTTCCAACCCCGCTATAGTCCCCGCTACCCTTGTAGCCTCACGTTGTGCGTCGTTGAAATAGGCCGGCACCGTGATCACCGCTTGCGTCACAGTGTCGCCGAGTTTCTCTTCGGCGTCTTGCTTGAGACGGGCTAACAGCATCGACGAAATCTCAGCAGGCGGCCGCACGTTTCCGTCGAATTCGATACCAACGTCGCCGTTATCCAACCCACCGAGTTTGAAAGGAACCCGATCCTGGTCTCCACGCACAAGTTCATCGTCGAATCTTCGACCGATGAACCTTTTCGCGGAGTAAACGGTATGTTCCGGATTCGTCACCGCTTGCCGCCTTGCGGTCATGCCGATCAGCCGCTCACCCGTCTTTGTATTAACCGCCACGACCGACGGAGTGATGCGCTGACCCTCAGAGTTCTCAACGATCTCCGGTTCGCCGGCGCTCATGTACGCCATAGCGGAGTTGGTGGTTCCGAGGTCTATCCCGATAGCCCTTGCCATTTGGTTTTTCTTACCTTTCTTTGCACCAGTTCGATCTGGTGCAGTTCGTTTCACCGTTGTGTTGGTTACGGGTTCCTATTACGCGTCGTCGGTTGGCCTGCCGACCAAGACTTTCGCGACGCGTACGATTTTCGTTGTTTTTGTATCTTCGTACCCCGCTTCGACTACCTGCACGATCTTGCCGACGAGATCGGCGGATGTCGGCATGGTGGCTAGTGCCTCATGCCTCGTCGGGTCCATCTCCTCGCCAAGAGACTCAAATCGTCGGTACCCGGCTTCCTCCAAACTTTTGTCGATTTTTTCCGCCATCGCCTTGAAACCCACGAACCACTGCGAGTCGATGTTTTGCTGTTGCGCCAGTTCGATCGCGGTCGAGAACTCGTCGGCGACCGTCATTATGCGCTTCGCTACGTCCATGCGGGCACGCTCAGCAGCTTGTTTTTGACGCTCTTCGAGCATCCGCTTGTTTCGTTGAGCGTCGTCGTAAGCCCTCTTCAAGTCGGACTGAAGACGACGCGTTGCAGATTCCAAATCGTCGAACCGTTTACGATTTTCGTTGAGTTCGAGCTCAAATTGCTCGTTTTGAGCACGAGATGCGGTTAGTTGTGATTGGAGATCGTTGCATCGTTCAATGTACTGTCGTTGAGATCCAATCGATCTACCCGCCTTCGAAGGACGATGTCCTGGGCGCCACGTCCTACGTCCCCATCGACCGTTCATTCTTGGCCGAGCGAGCCACATCACTCCACCCCCAAGTAG
This sequence comes from Dehalococcoidia bacterium, assembly GCA_965203505.1. GTDB lineage: Bacteria > Chloroflexota > Dehalococcoidia > Lucifugimonadales > Lucifugimonadaceae > Bin127. The sequence continues at coordinate 905,772 of OZ241880.1, read as the reverse complement.
TGCAGGATCACTTTGATTTCATCCGCGACAGCTTTCGCGGAAGGCGAATTCGCGAGATCTTCGCTCTGTTCGAGAACCTCCAACATCCCCCGCATATGTTGAACCAGCTCCAACACAAGCCCTACGCCGCTCAGGTTCAGCCCCAAGTCTTCCGACAACCGACGCACAATCTGCAGCCGCTCAAGGTCCTCTTCCGAGTACAATCGGCGGCTTCCTTGGGTTCGCGAAGGGCTTACCAGCCCTTCACGATCGTATTTGCGCAACGTCTGCGGGTGCATGTCAGCGAGTTGGGCAGCAACGCTGATGATGTACAACGCATCGGCCCTTCCGCCGATTCGAACTCGCACCCTGCGACGTGCGCGACTCTGTTGAGCCTCTTCCGTTCGACGTGCAACTTCGCGCCGCGCGGCTTCGGCAGCGATCTTGTTCACAAGACGCAGAAAAGCGTCGGCGTTGGGTATCGTCGAACCTGCATCCGCCGTTTCTTGTTCGTCGTATCTCTGTGTCACACTAGCTCCAACGATGGGGTAACACCACCTCCACCCAATTCTTGTTCACCAAGCACTTGATTCGTTTTCAATTTCATAGTAACATACATGACACGCTTTGTATCAACGTCGACGAATTCCACCATTCAACCGAAAATCCGACATCAATTGCCGAAGAAAATTACGAATTCTGCCCAATTGTGCTTGACAAGACCTACGGTGATGAGTTAAAAAGTTTGGAACTGGCGAAAAACTGCATCGCTGACGAGACCATTTCCGTAGAAAACCGACACGGAAACAGGCAGACAAAGCGAACGACCAAGAAGGAACGAGAGGCTTCCAGACAAAGAGATGACGATCATTTACGAAAAACGTTGCCCACATTGCCAAGGCGACATCCTGTTCGCCATCAGGCTCGAAGGGCCGACACTCAAGTGTCTGCAGTGCACGAGACTTATCGACCGTCATCAGGCAAGAGAGCTGCTAACTCGAATGGAACAGCCGGCAGCCTGACGACCGGGGTGATTGAAAGCGGAGCGATATACCAAACGCATTCCCAATTGAAGCCCCGGTCCAGAATCGGGGCTTTTTGGTTCTAGCCATCAATCCCAACCAACACATATGCAATCTCAACAATGGAGACCAGCGAAATGAAGCAGACTACGATCTTCCCCCGCAGATGCCCATCATGCCAGGGCGACGTTCAGTTCGGCCGTGGACTGGACGGGATCATGCTCAAGTGCATCCAGTGCACTCGCATCATCAGCCCGGCGCAGGCACGCGAGATCCTGCAAGATCTGCAGCGAGAACGTATCGCTGCCGTCAAAGCGGCTTGATGGTTCATCTAGTCGGGCTTGGTTAAAGCCCGAATTGAACTCGAACAGGCGGCTCGGCTACCCTAGGGTTGCCGGGCCGTTTACTTTGTTGGGTTTTGTTACCGCAGTAGCGGGCATATCGCCTAAATGTCGTCGAACGTCCAAGCATCAGTCTCCACGTCAACCACCTCCGCTTCAGGAGCCGCCCGCTCAACAAACGCGAGCGCCCGCTCGAGAATCTGGTCCGCAGTACGCATATCGCCACTTACGATCGATATCCCGATTTTCGCCGAGCGCCACGAATCATTCGCTCCGATCTCGGCGGCCGAAACCGAATGCTTGTTCCTCAACCTGGAGACCACCGAGTGCACCACCCTCCTTTTGTCCTTCAAGGACGACGATGCATGGATATGCAGGGTGACTTGTGCTGCGGCTATGTGCATCGTTGCGAGTCCTCGAGTTTCGCGGGCACCCAGATAGATCGTGTTGCACTCGCAACGAGCACCCGATTCAACCGTTTCGTCAGGTTCAAAATGCCAAATACGGCTCGCTTTCAACGGTCACATATTCGCACGGCGGAAACTCGCTCAACGCGTCAACGTCGATCTCAGTGCCCCATCCGGGTCCATCCGGGACAGTAGCGTGACCATCGGCAATCGGAATCATATTGGTCAGGACCGCCTCATACGCCTTCATGAAACTGACGAAGATCTCTTGCATGAAAGCGTTCGGCATCACTAGATCGAGATGCAGGCTGGCCACGGTAGAGATCGGACCGTTTGAATTGTGAGGTGCTACCGAAACGTAGTAAGTCTCAGCCGATGTTGCGATCTTCCGCAACTCCGTGATGCCGCCAGCGTGACAAATATCCGGTTGGATGATGCTGGCGGCATTCGATTCGATCAATGGCCTGAAATCCCACCGGTTGTACAACTGCTCACCCGTCGAAATCGGGATGTTAACGTCTTTAGCCAATGCCGCAAGCGCATCGATGTTGTCCCAAAGGATCGGTTCCTCTAACCACGCGATGTTGTACTCCTCAATCGCCCGAGCTGCCCGCCGCGCGCTCCAGATATCCAACCGCCCACGCACATCCACCGCAACCTCGACCGACGGACCTACCGTATCGCGAACCGCCGCGACAAGCTCTACCGCTTCCTCCATTCGCTCTGGTGTGATCACCTGTGCACCTTTGAAGGGATAAAACTTCATGGCTCGCCATCCGTCGGCAACCAACTCCCCAGATCGTCGACGATGATCGTCGACCGTAACGGCGCCACCTCCGAGCCAGTCACCGTCGTTCGGATCAAACCAGCCGTTGGCGTACGCTCGGATATCGTCGCGCACCTTACCACCCAACAGTTCATAAACCGGTATCCCGAGGGCTTTGGCCTTCAAATCGTTCAACGCGAGGTCGATCCCGCTGATCGCGCTCATCGTCACCGCTCCCCCTGTCCACGTCACTCGCCGGTATAGCGATGTCCAGATGTGTTCGATCTGGAACGGATCTTTACCGACCAAGAATTTAGCAAACTCACCGATCTCAGCTGCAACGCCAGCGTCCTTGTACTGCGTGCTTGCTTCGCCCCAACCGTAATCGCCTGTGTCTGCGGTGATGCGGACGAACATCCAATTGGTTCCGGCCGTCTTGTGTACTGGGGTGCGCATCCTGAAAACGTCGATATCGGTGATCTTCATGAGTTTCTTGCGTCCATTCGGTTTCCGATGTCCGGCAGTGTCGAGTAGCCTCCAACAATCGTAACTGCTGAACGTCGAATCAATAACAATGCGGCGGATACGATCTTAACTGTGATAACTTAGTTTGTTGAGGGTTACTATAGCGATGGAATCGTGGTGGTCCCATCCGCGTTTAGTCGAACGATTGCGCTTTCGCGCCACCAATGTGTAGTTTGAGCAATTTCCGCAAACTTTGATCCAGTTCCTAAAATCGAAATTTCAAAGCACACGTTCTACCCGCTGGGAACTTCAACGGTTCGTAGGGATCTTCTGCATAGCCTTGGGGGTTGCCGCATTGGTCGTCGCAGCAACGTTGTCGATTCTCACGGTACAACCCAATCTGGGTGCCGATGTGGTTGCACCCGAGGTGATGACTTGCGACGATTTCACGACATGGGAGTCGGTAGTGCACCACGTCGCCGAACTGGACGAAAACTCTCTGGAATACCGGATCCTGGATTCGAACGGCAACGGTATCCCTTGCGAGGGGTTGATGCCGCGCAGCCAACATCCATCCGAAGATTTCGACGTCGTATGCGACGATTTTCAACACCGCGATGAAGCTGAGTACTTTTTCGAAATGTACGAAACTCCCGGGCAAAACCGGTACGGGTTAGACCGCGATCTAGACGGGCGACCTTGCGAAGCGGTACCACCTCTCGACGAAATCAACCGAGTCTTATCGAGATTGAACCGGATCTGGAAGGCCGAAACGCAAAGCGATTTCGATCGGGACTGCAACGATTTCGACACTTGGGCAGAAGCCAATACGTTTTTCGTTCAGGCAGGCGGACCGGAATCGGACCCTCACCGTCTCGACGGTGACAACAACGGCATCCCGTGCGAAGCGTTGCGGGGCGCGCCGCAACCAGAGAGTCGTTAGCGGTTGCGTTGGCCGCGACGTCTTGAGAAACGCAGTCTGATCTGAGCTCGCCTCAGCGAAGCTAGAGCACGCTCCATGTCCAGATCCGAACCGTGCGTATCGATTCGCTCTTGGGCTCGTCTGACAGCTTCCTCTGCCCGCGCCTCGTCGATCTCATCCTCTCGCTCAGCAGCGTCCGCGAGCACTGTCACGTTGTCAGCCAATACCTCCATAAAGCCGCCCGTAACTATGATCGCTTGCTCCTCACCACTAACGCCGAAACGCATCTCGCCCGGAACTAGCGTTGTCATCAACGCAGCATGCGACGGCAGAACCGTCAATTCGCCATCTGCACCTGGAGCCGTCACGTAGTCAACGCCGCCCGAATAAGTCTCGCGTTCGGCGGTCACTATGTTGAGGCTCATCCGTGCCATGGCTCTCTATGTATCTCCTGAGTAAGCGATCTGGGGTTCGTTGGCGTCTAAGCAGCCACCTGTTCCTGCATCTCGCGACCTTTAGTAACGGCATCTTCGATCGTGCCAACCATGTAGAAAGCCTGTTCCGGGAGGTCGTCGTGCTTACCGTCAAGAATCTCCAAGAAGCCTTTTACTGTGTCTTCTAGGCTCACGTACTTGCCGGGGAGTCCGGTGAAGACTTCACCCACGAAGAACGGCTGAGTCAAGAAACGCTGGATCTTGCGCGCTCTCGCCACCGTCAACTGGTCTTCGTCTGACAACTCTTCAATACCGAGGATGGCAATGACGTCTTGCAGGTCCTTGTAACGCTGGAGCACCCGCTTCACGCCGAACGCGGCATCGTAGTGGTCTTGTCCGACTACCGCTGGTTCCAAGATTCTGGAGTTCGACGCCAACGGGTCAACCGCCGGGAACAGCGCTTGCGCCGCGAGCGAACGTTCAAGCGAAACGTTCGCGTCCAAGTGACCGAACGTCGTCACGATGCCGGGATCCGTGTAGTCGTCGGCTGGGACGTAGACTGCTTGGAACGAGGTGATCGAACCCGCCGCCGTCGACGTGATTCGCTCCATCAAATCGCCAATTTCGGTCGAAAGAGTCGGCTGGTAACCGACTGCAGACGGCATTCTGCCGAGCAGCGCTGAAACTTCCATCCCGGCCAAGATGTAGCGGTAAACGTTGTCTACGAAGAGAAGCACGTCCTGTCCGCGCTCGTCGCGGAAGTACTCCGCCATCGTTAACCCTGTAAGAGCGATGCGCGCGCGCGTCCCGGGCGGCTCGTTCATCTGCCCGAACACTAGAGCGGTTGATCCCACGACACCTGATTCGTGCATCTCATGCCAGAGGTCGTTGCCTTCGCGCGAGCGTTCGCCAACGCCCGCGAATACTGAAACGCCTGAGTGTTCCTGTGCGATGTTGCGGATTAACTCCGTGATGATTACGGTCTTACCGACTCCCGCGCCTCCGTATGCCCCGACCTTGCCTCCCCTGGGGAACGGGGTGATGAGGTCGAGGACTTTGATGCCAGTCTCGAGAATCTCGGTAGTACCCGACTGTTCCGCGAACGTTGGTGGCTGTCGGTGGATCGGCAATCGGTCCGCATCTGCAGGGACTTGATCTCCGCCGTCGATCGCGTCGCCAAGAACGTTGAAGATTCTGCCCAGCGAGTTTTCGCCGACGGGAACTGCGACCGGTTGACCAGTGTCGATGCATTCCACGCCGCGCGCCAGACCATCCGTCGTTCCGAGTGCGAGACATCGCGCCCAGTTGTTGCCGACGTGTTGCTCAACCTCTAGGACCAAACGCTCACCATCAACGTCAAGCTCTAGTCCGTTGTAGATCTCTGGAAGGTCGTCCGGCGGGAATTCGACGTCCACCACCGTGCCGATTACCTGGACTACTTTGCCTTTGCTACCTTGTGCCATTTGCGTCCGGCTCCTATTTCGTTCATTAACCTTGGACACCGGCAACGCCGCCGACAATATCCAGCAGCTCACCAGTAATCGATTCTTGTCGTGCCTTGTTCAGATCGAGCGTCAGCTCGTCGATCAATTCGTTGGCGTTGTCCGTCGCGTTCTGCATCGCAATCATCCGCGCGGAGTGTTCGCTGGCCTGCGCCTCCAAGATTGCGTGATACACCTGAGTTTCGATGTATCTCGGTGCGATCTCCGCAAGCACCTCCGCCGGCGATGGCTCGTAGATGTAGTCGAGGTACATCACCGGCCCATCGTCCGATTCAGAAACCTCCGTCTCAATCGGCAACAGCTGTTGATTTATCGGCTTTTGCACCGCGGTATTCACGAATTGCGCATAGATCATCTTGACCGTGTCTGCATCTCCGTCACGGTATCGGTCGATGACAAACGATGAGATATCGAGCGTGTCCGCCAGCGCGGGCCGGTCACCTACCGAGAATGTCGCGATCAACGACTGCCCCGTGCGGGCGACGAACCGCTCGCCTTTACGTCCGATCCCGACGGTGTCGATCGGGACATCTGAAGATGTGAATTCCTGCGCCGCCAAGCGTAGGATGTTACCGACCAGTGCTCCCGCCAAACCGCGGTCAGGAGTGATCAACACCAGAAGCTCCCGATTGTTGGGACGTCGCTGCAGGAGCGGGTCCAGCGTCTCGTCGTCTTCGGTCAATCGCATCGTCAAGTGCGACAAAACCTCACGCATCTGGTCAGCGTACGGACGACCGTTGCGCACCATCTGCTGGGCACGCTGCATCCGCGACGCGGCGATCAACTGCATCGCGCTCGTTATCTTCGCAGTGTTGCTGACCGACCTGATGCGGTCGCGTATGTCCTTCAGGCTAGGCATATTGTCGCCAACGGATCCTCACACTAAGCTGTAGCCGCGAGATCGGCGGTTTGCTTGAAAGCGCTCGCAGCTTCCATCAAACGCTCTCCCGCCTCATCAGATAGATCGCCGGAATCGTTGATCTCGGCCAGCAATTCTGGCAAGTTCGCCGCCATGTAGTCGTACCACTGAGATTCGAAATCACGCACTCGTTCCACCGGTACATCGTCGAGTGCGCCTTCGTTCGCGATGTGGAAAAGTGCGACCATGTTCTCGTATGAAACTGGCGCGTTCTCGTCCTGCTTCAGAAGCTCGCGGAACCGCTCGCCGCGTGCCAATTGACGACGTGTCACCGGATCCAAGTCCTCAGCGCCGAACTGGGCAAACGTCGCCAGCGAGTCGAACTGTGCCATCTCTGTTTTGAGGCTTCCGGCAACTGACTTCATACCGCCTCGCTGAGCGGAAGAACCCACGCGGGTCACCGAGATCCCGGAGTTGACCGCGGGCCTGATGCCAGCGTTGAAGAGGTCAGGTTCCAAGAACAACTGACCGTCGGTGATCGAGATCACGTTGGTGGGGATGTACGCAGAGACGTCTCCGGCGAGCGTCTCGATGATCGGCAGAGCCGTGATCGAACCTCCTCCATATTCAGGCGCCATGCGCGCCGCGCGTTCGAGCAGTCGAGAGTGGAGATAAAACACGTCGCCGGGGTACGCTTCACGTCCTGGGGGGCGACGCAAGAGCAGTGACATCTGGCGGTACGCCCATGCATGTTTGGAGAGGTCATCGTAGACGATGAGCACGTCGCGTCCCTGCTCCATAAAGTACTCGGCCATTGCACATCCGGCGTATGGCGCTAGGAACTGCGTCGGCGCGGGGTCGGAAGCGTTGGCGGCGACTATGACCGTGTTGTCGAGTGCGCCCTGATCGGCGAGCCGCTGGACAGTTCCCGCTACTTTGGACGCTTTCTGACCGATCGCCACGTAAACGCCGATCATGTCGGAGTCGCGCTGGTTGATGATTGCGTCGACGCATAGGGACGTCTTACCAGTCGAGCGGTCACCGATTATGAGTTCGCGCTGGCCTCTGCCGACGGGAACCATGGCATCGACTACCTTTAGGCCGAACTGCACCGGTTGATTGACTGGTTGGCGTGTGATAACGCCTGGTGCGATTTTTTCGACGGGCAACGTGTCGGTCGTGTTGGGAGCAGGTTGACCATCCAAGGCTCTACCCAGCGGATCAACTACTCGGCCCAGTAGCGCATCCCCGACGGGAACCTCCAAGATGCGACCGGTCGAGCGAACCTCGTCTCCTTCGCGGATCTGCAGGTAGTCGCCCATGATCACAGCGCCGACGGACTCTTCTTCGAGGTTCAGAGCGAGTCCTAGAATGTCGTTCGGAAACTGGAGAATCTCGTTTAGCCGAACGCCCGCCAATCCGTGTATGCGAGCGATGCCGTCTCCGGCTTCGACAACGGTACCGACGTCAACCATCGTGAGTTCGCCGCCGAACTCCTCGATCTGACGCTTGATCACTGAAGCAATGTCTTGCCCTGCGGTGGTCATCGAATTACCTTTCCTTAGCGTAAGTGCCGGTTCGTTTTGCCCGGCGAGTCTGCTTTCGCCGACCTCTCAATGGTTCATGCGGATAATGGGCGCTGCGCAAGTGATTCTTGCATCGAGCGCAATCTTGAACGTGTACTACCATCGAACAGCCTGTCACCTACACGTGCCACAACACCACCGATGATCTCAGGATCGACATTTTCGGTCACTTCGATCCGTTCATATCCCGTCAATTCTTGCAAGCTGCTGACGATACGTTCCCGTCTCGATTCGTCCAACGGGACGGCTGTCGTTATCTGGGCCCTTCCGATGCCCAAGTGCTCGTCCAACAAATCTCGGAAGGTGTCACATACGCCGCCGAACCGTTCGATGTCGCCGTTAGTTGTCAAGAGCGATACCAAGTTACGAACCAGTGGATCGACGTCGCTGAGCAGCGTGTTTATGCCGTCGAGTTTCACGGTCTCTGGAACCGATGGAGCGGCCATAAACGCCAGCACGTCTGGTTCACCGACGATCGAGCGCGCGGCTTCCAAGTCGGTTTCCCATACCGTCAAAGCATCTCGCTCAACCGCGATTGCGAACGCGGCCTGAGCGTATCTCCTGACTGAGGTCGATGACATCTGCTGTTCAGATTCCTAACTCGTCTGCACACTCAGTTGGTGCGAGAGTCCAGTCCCTCTTCCAATACTCGATCGATAAGCTCTCGGTGCGAGTCCTCGTCGAGCGATTGCTCAACGATTCGTTCGGCGGCGAGAATGGCAATACCCGCGAATTCGCGGCGAACTTCTTCAACCGCGGCTTCACGTTCGCGCCGGATCTCCTCGCGGGCGCGATCAAGCATCTCGTCGACTTGAGCCCGAGTGCGTTCAGCTTCCTGATCCTTCAACCGGGATGCGGCTTCGCGCGCTTCGGCGATCAAAGATTGCCCTTCTCGGCGGGCGTTAGCAAGCTCTTGCTCAACGCGTTCAGCCGACGATGCTGCCTCTGCACTGGCTCTGTCGGCAGCCTCTAGGCTCTCGCGTATACGCTCGGCGCGCTGATCCAGCATCCGAATGATCGGCCCGTAAAGGAACATACGCAGGACGACCGCGATTACCGTGAAGCCGACCAAGAAGGTCAATAGTCGGGATAGGTCTATCCCCAATGCATCCATGAGAATCTCCGTATCGTTTTACATCGCGCTTTTCGACGCTCCACCCGCGTCGGCGGGGTTTGCCAATGCGGTCGTAATATCTGACCGCTTGTCCCGCCGAATCGAAGGTGAGCAGCTGATTAAGCGAACAGCGTGATAATTGCCACGACCAAGGCGTAAATCGCGATGGCTTCCGTGAACGCGATGGCTAGAATCATGTTCTGGCGTATCGCGTCGGCGGCCTCAGGGTTGCGCCCAAGCGCTTCCATCGCCTTACCGGCAAGCATCCCGATGCCGAGGCCCGGGCCCAATGCCCCCGCCCCGATCGCAAGGCCAGCTCCGATTGGTACCCATTGATCTTCCATCGTCTTAGACCTCCTGGTCTCGATTGTGGGTGGTTACGACGCACAGGCATTTCGCCGGCGTCGATACATCACACGCACTCGACTCGCCCAGAGTCGAACGCAGCATGCCAAATTGTGTAGTGTGTCGAAGAGTCATCAACCTAATGACCCTCCGAGCCGTGGTGATCGCCTTCTGGATGGTGGTGCGGCATGATCGCGAATGCACCGAACATCAGGGTCAAGACGGAGAAGATGATCGCCTGAATGAAACCCACGAACAACTCCAACCCTATAAATGGAATCATGCCTATGAGTGGGAACAGGAACCCCATCGCTATAAGCAGTATCTCCCCGGCGAACATGTTCCCGAAGAGGCGGAACGTGAAACTGATGACCTTGATGAACTCGCCAACCAATTCAAGCATTCCCACAAATAGGTCGATCGGATTACGCTTGAACGGGTTGCCTATGAACTTGTCCCAGTAACCACCGATCCCCAACGTCTTGATGCCCCAGAACTGGACGCTAACCATAGCGAAGATAGCAATCGCCAGGGTCATGTTCAGGTCAGTGCTCGATCCTCTGAGATATGGGACTAGGATCCCTGCACGTTTGCCGACTAGAGGCACGTACTTATCCGGGTTTTCACTGAAAAACTCGGTGTTTGGCAATGAAGCCGGCGCAACGCTCTCATCCACTCGATGCGCGATTTTGACGACATCATCCGCGGTCGGGTGCGTAGGATCGGCGATGTCGTATGCGACGACATCGATCAAATTCAGTTTGTAATCGTTCCCGCGGCCTAGCGGCAGCAACCGAATGCCGTCCCCATCGAAAATCACAAAATCCTGTTCACCGTACGTCTCAAGGGTTTTGCCGACGAGTTTCTGCACCTCTTCGACATCAGCGTGAGTCTCGAGGTAATGCCCCATCCCTTCGCCGCTCTTGCCGACGTGGTGGTGCAGCTCATCCAAAATTTCCTCAGCTTCTTCGCTCTCGGTCTTGTTCTCAAACTTGTGATAGAAATACTCCGTCGTCGTCTCGACCCGCCCGATGTTTCCAACTACGGGCAACACGCCTAGCCAGTTTGAGAAAAGCACCACCAAGAAGATCGCCGTGGCAACAGGTATGAATATGCGTCCTGCTTTGCCCGACGTGGATTCGGCAATTCCGATGAAGAACTCGTAAAGGATCTCCATCAACGATTGCCAACGGCCGGGCACCTCGGATATCTTGCGCGTCGCCAGCCACGTCAACAACGCCAGCACGACGATCGCAGCCACGAACATCACCACAGTGTTGTAGAGTGCGTAATCTCCGATGTAGGTGACGAGTTCTGAAGCGACTTGGAGATGAGGAACCGCACCGCCTAAGAATCCACCACCGAATGCAGCGCCGAGGGCACCGCCCGTTACCGAAATGACTGCCACTGCTAGAAGCAGAACCGCAATGGCCAAGCCCTTAGGGGATGAGAGCAATCTCTCCCCCTACTTCATGTTGCGGTTCGATCGGCATCGCGTCTGCAGTTCGTAGGAAGGCGTCGGGGCTGACCACCTAATGTTTCGCTTTCCCGAAGTCAGACAACATACGCATCATTCCGACTAGCGCAACGGCGATCCCCAACAGGACCCCGACGACCAGCAACAAAGGTGCGCTGCCGATCAGTCCATCCAACCACCATCCGAGCAATGCCCCGCCAGCGATACTCACACCGACGAACCATCCGATCATGGTCAGGCGCGCCAAAGTCGGGATGATGCCATGCACACTCTTCGGAGTCCGCTCATCAGGCATCAGAAACCCGCCTTCACTTTGAACAATTATATGAAGCAAACCTCACCTTCGGGAGGTTTGCGCAACCACCGTCGTTCCGGCGGAAGCCGGAATCCAGAGGGTCGGGGCAATTGGGGCGACCACTAGGGATCGCCATTGCGGGTTGTTTGGGTGGTGGGCGGTGCCACGTCCGCCCCGGGCATACCCCTGCGTTCTTGTGTCGGTCTCTTGGGCTCCGCGTCCCCTTTCGCTCTGCGAAAGGGGACGGAAGAGGGTTCGCCCTTATGTCAGGTTTTCGAATCATCGCCGCGTCGGGTTGGTCGACGTTTGCGATAAGGGGTTGTTGGTTTTTTGTAGGGTGCCAGCGTAGGCGATGTCGCCAGACCATCGCCGGTCGTGCGGTTGACTGTGGTTTCGCCGCTCGGTTTCACTCGGTCCTTCCTCCTCGTCAGCGCTGTAGCCGCCCCCGCGCGACGTCGCGGGAGGGTTTCGGTGTCAAAGGCAGGGCAGTCGCGCGGACCTTGAACGGGCGCCCCCTGCGAGCGGGGCGGGTTTCAAACCCGCCCCTACAGCTCGCGCCCCTCTCGATTCGCGAAGGGGACGGGTTGCGTCTCTTTCGCATCTCGAGTGGGAGGGGCCGATGGCCGCATCTCTGCGGCGCCGCGCCTGGCTTGCTAGTCGGAGCCAGCGATCTGCTCCGCATCCGCGCACCGAGGCAAATCTCCCTGCCTGACCGGTTTTTGGTCTGCGTTTCGCCCGAACCACTCAGGCTTGCAGCGGGTTCCGTCGCCCGTCGTTCGTGTGCTTTCGCTCACGCCTTCAGGGTTTGCCCCGCCCGCGGACCGGTTCTTTGTAGGTTGGTCGTTAACAGCATCGAAAAAGAGAGTTGCGCACGCTTTCCGTTTCGACGCGGCGATGGTTCTGTGCGCCCGATCCGGTGGTTGATAAAGCCGTATCGTGCGCCTTGATTCCGATATTAATACATATGTAGCATGAGAGTCAAATTGTTGTGTGAAGCGGGGATCGCGGGGATTGGTGGGATTGTGTTTGGGGGGTGGAAGGGGCGTTGCGGTCGCGCCCCCTTTGTCCTTCGGACATTTCCCCCGCGCAGCGGGGGAAACCCGGCCCCACGTCCGCCCCGGGCGACCACTAGGGATCGCCTCTGCGGGTACGCGGCGTCACCGCCCTGCCGCCTCTCCGCCCCGGGCATACCCCTGCGTTCTTGTGTCGGTCTCTTGGGCTCCGCGTCCCCTTTCGCTGTGCGAAAGGGGACAGTGGTGGGGCGAGCATGTAGGGGTGTCACGGCTTCTTTATTTCGACGCCTCGTATACTGAAAAAGGATGACTGAACCGATGCAAATGGCGCGGTAATCACATGATCCAAGAACTCAAAGCCACATACGCCGACGGCGTCTTCAAACCCGTGACTCCCGTGGACCTCGACGATGGCGCAAGAGTTGTGATCTCAGTAACAGAAGATTCGCAATCCGGAAACAAATTCCAAGGTCTCGAAGCGAGTGCTGGAGGGTGGAAAGACATCGTCGATTGCGAGCAACTCATCGAGGACATTTATGAACGCCGTGCGGCTGATTCACGCAGCCAACCGCTGCCGGATCTTCCGTGAAATACCTCGTCGATACTGACTGGGCAATCCACCACCTCAGAGGATCGCAGACCGTCACGGAACAGCTGAAGCAGAGAGCCGCGGACGGGATCGCGATCAGCATCATCTCCGTCGCCGAACTCTACCACGGCGTATTTCGTTCGAGAAACCGCGAACTCGCCGAAGCAAATCTCTTGAATTTCTTGAGCGACATTGAGGTCATCGGTTTGAACAACGAGATTTCACGACTGTTCGGAGAACAACGGGCTCGTCTGCAACTGCAACGGACACCGATCGGAGACTTCGATCTGCTCATAGGCTGCACCGCCTTACACCACAATCTCACCGTCCTGACAGACAACCGCAAAGACTTCCAACGTATCGAACGCGTCCGCATTGAAGCCCAGTGAACCGGGTTAGGCATTAATTCCCACAAAACGCAGAGATGCCTGAACCGCTGCGTTAAACGTCATTCACTGGACGTGTAATACGCGATCATCTCAATCCGCAACGAATGGCCGGAGGGCACGGACGCATTGATTGTTAACCACGGCGAGACGTCGGTTCTCCCACCACCTACGTCCTCATCGATTGCAATGTAGGGCAGAAGATTCTGCAAATGTGTCTGATCGCAGTTGTCAACTTCGCGGCACAACCTTCCAAAAAACCGAGCAGGACCGTCCATCTGGAACGGTTTCCAGCCTTGGAATGATCCGGGTATCATGGGGAAAAAGAGGGTAAAGGTGCCAGAACTTTCCAAAACCACTTCGTCATCCGCGGGATTGTACCGGTAGTTCAACTTGTAGCCCGTCTCAACCGCAGGAATCTCGTTAATAGGTGTGGACAACGCCTCTGCGACGCATCTTCGCTCAGCTGCATCAAGCGTACGTTGATCTGTATCACCGACTGCGACCAATACGAGCGACCAGCTAGCGTCGACACTGGGATTCGAGGAACTGGCGCAACTCGGAGGCGGACCCACGGTTGGCGTCGGTGTGGGAGTGGGAGTCGGTGTAGGAGTGGCAGTCGGTGCACGGCCCGCTCCGCTTTCCAGCGCAGAAAGTCTGTTCGCAATTGTCCGAGATGCAACGGCGAAACCGATGTTGTCAATTGGACGACCCCCAGGCGTACGTTCAACTTTCGAGGCTACGGTTCCTACAACCTTGCCGCGCTTGTTCACCAGCGGTCCTCCACTATTGCCCGGGTTTATCGCCGCATCGGTCTGAACCAAATACGAATCTCTAGACCTGTTGAATTCCTCCGACGAAATGATGCCCTCCGACACACTCAAGTCAGACAAAACCCGAGCCCGATAGGGATATCCGAAAGCTACCACTTCCATCCCCTGACGTACTTCGTCCGCACCAGCTAGTTCCAAAGCTTTTAAGCCTGAGTCGCAACACGCTTTCACTACCGCTAGATCCCTCACGGCATCTGTACCAATCACTTCACCAATCAACGGTCCACCACCGCTCGCCGGAAACACTTGCACGCTAGAGTCTTGCTCGACTATGTGTTCGTTGGTCAGAATCCAAAATTCTCCTGAAGAATTGGTCTTGTAAACCCAACCCGTACCTGACCATCTGGAAGCGCGAATGTAAACGACCGCGGGGCGAGAAAAAGTCACTAGCTCCTCTGTTGTGTACGTCCGATTAGTTGGCGTAGGTGTCAATGTTGGAGTGCTAGTTGGCGTCAAGGTGAAAGTTGGCGTCGGGGTCGGCGTCGAAGTAGGCGTGGGTGTAAGAGTCGGTGTGTCTGTTGGAGGCACAGGCGTCCAGGTCGGGACAGGAGTCCACGTAGGAACCGGCGTCCAAGTCGGTACTGGTGTGTGGGTATGTGTCGGCTCTGGAGTATGTGTAGGAGTCGCGGTGCTAGTTGGAACCGCCGTAGCGGTTGGCGTATTTGTAGGGGTGGCAGTAGGCGTCGGCGTGGGTGTTGGGGACGGTGTAATAGTCGGAGGAATCGGTGTGGGCGAAACTGTGATCGTTGGAGTTGCAGTGAATGTCGGCGTACTCGTAGCAGTGGCGGTTGGGGTGCTTGTTGGCGTCCAAGTCGGCACTGGTGTCCATGTTGGATACGGTGTCCAAGTCGGATTTGGAGTGTGGGTAGGTAAAGGCGTGTACGTCGGGACCGGAGTTGGATCTACTGGCATCGCTGTTGGAGATAACGCAGTCGTGGGCACGGGTGTGGGGGTAACAATGATGATCTGGGGCGGCACCGGCGTCTTTGTCGGATTGAACGTCGGCCGCACCGCAGTCGCCGTCAGCAACTCGGCGGTAGGTGACGGAAGCGGTGTAGGCACCTCAATCTCAGTACACCCAACCAACAAAACCGCCGACAACGCCAAACTGGAAATCGCGATTACCGCTACCCGACTCCATTCTCCGTCGCGAAAATTCATCACCAGTGGATTGTATTTGCTGACCTCATCTGCGACGGACCGAGCCAGCACTTGGCCGCCTTCTCAACCTGCTTGCAAATTCGGCACCTGCTTAAGCGCGTCGCAAAAACAGATTCCCAAACTCGTCAACCTCCGCTCGCCATCCCGGATGCACCACAACTGTCGAATCCTCCTCCTCCACAATCGCTGGGCCCTCTACCTCATCGCCCGACTTTAACCGATACCGGTCGTATACCGGGCAGTCAACATACCCATCACTTTCGGCGAAATAAACCAGCCGCGTCCCCTTAACCGCGCTCGCCGCGTCTCCGCCACCCGCATCAATCTCCGGCACCTTTGGTTTCGCGATCACGCCAATCGCGCTTAGGCGCAGAGCGACGAATTCCACCGGCTCGTCATCCGCCTTGAAGCCATAGGCACGCTCGTGTTCGTTGTGGAATTGTTCCAACACGCCCGGTAATTGGTCCGACTTCAACCCGCCCTCTGGCAGCGTAATGGTCAGTTCGTAGCTCTGACCCACGTATCGGGTGTCAGCCTGATAAACGAATCTCATGCTTTCCGACGCCACATCTTCACTCGCTAGCGCCGCTTCACCTTCAGACTTCATCCGCGCAAATTGAGATTCGACCATTCGCAGGTCCAACTGATCGGCACGCTCAATCAGAGCCATCGAGTAGTCGTGCTTGATGTCCGTCACCAACAGCCCCATCGCAGATGTCGTGCCGGGGCTCGTCGGAATCAGCACCGAAGGCATCTCCAACTCGGCAGCCAAACGATTGGCGTGGACAGGTCCTGCGCCGCCAAACGCAACAAGAAGGAAATCCCTAGGATCGTAACCTCGTTGAATCGAAACTTGCCGCAACGCCCCCACCATCGCGTTGTTGGCGATCTCGACGATGCCCAACGCGACGTCTTCAACCGCCATGTTGAGCGGATCAGCGCAACGTTCTCGAATGGCCGTCCGCGCCGCTTCCACGTCCAAACCCATCTCTCCGCCGAGGAAATAGTCGGGCGATATCCGTCCCAAGACCAAGTTGGCGTCAGTAATGGTCGGCTCGGTACCACCCAGTCCGTAACACACGGGTCCCGGATCGGCACCGGCACTGCGCGGACCGACGCGCAGTATGCCTCCAGAATCGATCCAAGCGATCGAGCCGCCGCCGGCCCCAATTTCGACGAGATCGATCACGGGTGTTCGGATCGGATACCCCGCACCTCGCGCACCATGTTCTGTCGTAGCCGCCGTCCCGCCAACCTCATATTCCTTGGTCACCCGCGGCGTCCCGTTCTCGATCAAACCTGCCTTTGCCGTGGTGCCGCCCATGTCGAACGAAATCACGTTTTTGTGACCGAGCGTGTTTCCTAGATTGCTCGCCGCGATCACCCCGGCGGCGGGTCCGGATTCGACCATGAAAACCGGTCTGTCGATCGCCGCCTCGAACGTCAGAACGCCACCGCTGCTCTGCATCACCAGCAACTCGCCCGTAACACCCGTACCGCGCACGCGCGATTGGATGTTCTCCAGATATCTCGACACGACCGGTCGGATCGCGGCGTTGATGACCGTGGTACTTGCGCGGAAGTACTCTCGAAACTCCGGCGCGACATCTGAGGACAGCGAAAACAGCGTTGACGGTAGTTCGTTCTTGAGAATCTCGCCGATCCGTTGCTCGTGTTCGGGATTGATGTACGAATGCAGCAGACACACCGCAATCGACTCGACGCCTTCCCGAGCCAATTGCTGGACGACGCCGTAGACTGCATCTTCATCGAGCGGCTCAAGCACATCGCCCCTGAAATCGAGACGTTCGGGTACTCCGAAACAGAGATAGCGCGGAACCAGCGGCTTGATCTTCTCGAACTGGAGATCGTAAAGGACGGGACGTATCCCCGTCTGTATCTCCAACAAATCTCGGAACCCATACGTTGTGATGAACGCTGTCTTCGCTAGGTTTCCTTCGATGATCGCATTCGTCGCGACCGTGGTGCCGTGGACGACGTACCGAACCGTTTCCGGCTTTACGGAAGCATCCTCGAGCATTCGATCCACCACGTTGAGAAAACCGACGGACGGATCGCTCGGAGTGGATGGAACCTTGCCGGTCTGGAGCTCGCCGGTCGACTCGTTCAGCAAAATGGCGTCGGTAAAGGTCCCACCGATGTCAACGCCGAGGCGAAACTGATCGGTCACTGCTCGGCGCTCTGTTCGAGTGATGAAGCGGATCGCAGGCGACGAGTCTCTTCGGCGTTTATGTTCCAGTTATCGGTATCGACAGCCACGCGGTAGATCGATCTCGCCCTCTCTTCGCTCACACGTCCATCGCGGACATCGCCTAGGACTGCTTCAGGGTCGCGTTCCTCTGGGAGGCCGTAACCGCCACCACCACAAGTGCGATAACTCACGACATCGTTCGCCTCGAGTTGAACCGTGACCTTCGAACCCAGTTCCTCGGCTTTCGAATCCGGATTGAGGACGTAATGCGCTCGTTCGCCGGGCATACCGCCAAACAAACCGTGCGGACCCCATTTTTCGCGGTCGGCCAATATCGTGAAAGATGCTTCGTGGTCAGGAAATAGGTAATCCCGCCGCAACCCCAAACCGCCTCGATGCTTACCCGGCCCTTCCGAATCATCGACCAATTCGTAGCGAATGATCCGCACTGGATAGTTGAGTTCGGTTTCCTCTATCGGAGCATTGGCTGTGTTCTTGCCGTGTGGCTGCACCGCGTCTGGACCATCCTTGGTCGCCCTGCCGCCGAAACCGCCGGCTATCGTCTCAAGGAAGCAGTAAGTCTCTTTCCTATACGGATCGACTCCGCCAAAACCCGAGTGGCAGATCATCCCTTCCGTACCAGCCGGAATACGTTCTGGCATCGCTTCCGCCAATGCCTTGAATATCACCTCCGTGAGACGAAGCTGCGTCTCCCATCCGCCAACCACTGGAAAAGGCTCGGTAGCGTTCACGACCGTCCCTTCCGGCGCGATCATCCGCACATTTCGGTAGAAACCGGCATTCACCGGAACATCGGGATCGATCAAACACTTCAGCACGAATGCCACACCAGAATGCGTTTGGGCATACGTCGAGTTAACCGGCGCGGGACGTTGCGCGTCGGTCCCGGTGAAGTCGAACAACATCCCGTCATCATCCGCCACGATCTTCACTTGGAGCTTCACCGGTTCGTCGGAATACCCGTCGCTGTCCATGCACCCTTCGGCTTCGAACACCCCTTTGGGCAGCTTCGCCAGTTCCGACCTCGTACGCCGATCGGTGTACTCGATCAACTCGTCGATGTACCTCTCGACGGTTTCCCTGCCGATCCGATCCAAGAGCGCGGTCATACGACGGATGCCGGTGTTGTTGGACGCGATCTGAGCTCGGAAATCACCAGCCGTCTCACGCTTCGCCCGAACCTGCGCAAGCACTAAATCGAACACATCCCGATTGATCTCTCCTCCGCTAACCAGCTTCACTCCTGGAATGATTATCCCCTCTTGGAATATCTCCCGAAAAGCGCCGATGCTAGCCGGAGCACCGCCGCCGACATCGACATGATGTGCAAGACTCGCTACGTAACCTACGGGCGATCCGTCGTAGTAGACCGGCGAAATCAGAGTGATGTCGTTCAGATGCACGCCGCCGGTATACGGCATATTCACCAATATCCCGTCACCCTCGTTCACATTCTCGATCCCGTAGTTGGTCAGCGCCCTAGGTATCGTCTCCACCAATGACCCGAGATGGTTCGGCTGGCTGAACGACTGCGCCACCGTCCTCAACTTCAGATCGAAAATGGCGCACGAAAAATCATGCCGCGTCTTGATATTCGTCGAATACGCACTCCGCCGCAACGCCGAAGCCATCTCCTCCGTCGCCTCCACCAAGGCGTTACGGATGACCTCGAAGCGGATGGGGTCTATTGGATTTTCAGATGACATTTCAGCGAACGTTTGGTGACGTTGGAAATGATAGCAACGTAATCCGCGCAATCGAGAAGTTGAACACGCGGAACCTGCACACAACTGTTGTCATTTCCGCATGCGCGGGGATGACGCAGGTTTTCCGGGAATCATAGTATTTGCACAACTATCCCAAAAGCCGCGCTATGACCGCCCTAACCGTCGGGCGGCGGTGCAGTGGGTGTATGAGTCGGCGTAGGAGTTGCGGTTGGAGTCGGAGTCTCAGTTGGTGTAGGTGTTGGAGTATTAGTCGGTGTAGGGGTGGCGGTTGGAGTGGCAGTCTCTGTTGGTGTAGGCGTTGGAGTGGGTGTCTCGGTCGGGGTGGGACTATGAGTCGATGTAGGAGTTGCGCTTGGAGTCGGAGTCTCGGTCGGTGTAGGGGTATGAGTTGGTGTAGGAGTGGCGGTTAGAGTGGGAGTCTCAGTCGGTGTAGGAGTGGCGGTTAGAGTGGGAGTCTCAGTCGGTGTAGGAGTGGGAGTTGGAGTGGCCGTCGCGGTAGGCGTAGGTGTGGGTGAGCCGGTCTGACTGTGCGGGGGCGGAGGTTGCGACGGAGTGAACAATGGTGGTCCGTCGGCCCCCACCACCACGCCGAATGGGCCGATGTGACTGTATGCGCCGATCTCACGGTAGTACCCCTCAAGCCCTGTGATGCTCGATATCCGCTTGCCGGCGAAGGCGTCGCTCGACGCTGCGCTCTTGATCCGGCTCTTGAGCGACGACAGCGGCTGCGTATGCTCGGGATCGAACTCGTCGGTGCCGTAGCGCACCGCGTTCACTGCGCCGTCTGACGATTGCAGGTCCCACTGCGCCACCGCCTGCCACGCCTCGATCGCGATCGCGTTGTGCGCCCCCATCGGAGCAAGAAACACCACGCTCTCACGACCCTCGACCGCATCTTCGAAAACATCCTCAGCGTCCGAGACTGTGTCCGCGTTCGCCTCTGAGTACTCCTTCGCGCTCATCAGCGTCTCGTTCCCGAACCAGCCCGCGGCGTGAGACTTGCGGTAGAGATCGTACGATCTGACCTCCGCCAGGTCGTCGTACGCCACCGTCACCATGCTCGGACCGCTTCCCAAGATGTACTCGTGCGCGTCGTAGTCGACGTAGCACGCCAGGAACTGCGCGTCCGATGATGCGCCGCCACGCGCGAGTGAGAGGAAGTTCGCACGCATGTCGGGACGGATCAGCGGATCCATCTGATCGATGTAGGCCGTGAAGGTGGCCTCCAGCTGTGGTGCCGACGGCAGTTCCTCGTCCTCAGCAATCTCCAGCCAATATCGGATCGCCCCGTCCCGCTGGGTCAGCGTGCGGGCCACACCGTGCCAGGCGCAGCGCACGCTGCCGTCCCGGGCCAAACCGCGGAAAGCGATGTGCGTCGGAGAAGCACCAGCAACGTGCAGGCCATTTTCCAGCAGGTCTTCGGTGTCCGGGACATCGTAATCGAACATCGCACCTTCGATCCGGGGATGAAGCAAGCTGAGATCCGAAACGTCGCGCGGCTCGCACCAAACTGCCTGAGCGTTCGCGTTGTGACACGGCGCGGATGTTCGCATTACACGCTCTTCAATGAAGACCAGAGGAGAAGCTTCATCGAACTCCGAAGTGCATGCGATGGTCAACCACAAGATGAAACACAACATCCAGAAGAGTGAAGAAACGATTGATGTCTGTTTGGTCTTATCCAACGTCCGTCTTTTTCAACCTTCCTGCGGTATATCCGAACGACTGTTCGCCGATTTCGGTATGCGGTCCGCTCGCGGGTAGATTTTCACGCAACCCGGTCGGCAATGGCATCATCTTGACGGGCACCGAGTAGTCGGACCAGCCCCCGCACAGCGTCCCCTTGTAAGTCGTGCATCGCTGTCCCCGGGCGCGGTACCAGTAGCCGGTCGACAGATGGTGGAAATAGGCTGGAGATTCGGAATCGTTGATTGTCTCGTGATGCTGGTAGGTGCCACGTCGCTCGTTCGCCTGAATGAGCTCGAAGCGATAGTGATGCGAAGCACGTCCGACCCAATCACTACGCACGTAGTCCAGACGCAGATCATTCGTTCCGCTCGCCATGAGCGTCAACTCGGTCGGGGGCGGCAGAGAGAATCCCGCAGGGCGCACGGTGACTTCGACAGGCTCTCCCCGCCCGTTGCAGGGACCTGCGATCGATAGGAAACACGCAATCAAAGCGATCAGCGCGATAACCTTGTTGGGTACGGGTTTCATCGCGATCATCATGGAAGCGGATACTGGTACAGCGCGTATATGGCTAACACATCGAACGGATGGGGCGAACAATCGGGTTCCCATCGAGCCTCCTCGACTATGCGCGTGTTGTAGTTCATTATTGAGCCCGGTATGCTCGGATGCGCCCTGTCGTATTGCGCCCGGGATGAAAGGAGATTTGGTATGGTAAATCCCGAAGTGCCAAGAGCGTGACCGGCTTCATGAAGCGCTGTTATATACGGATAGTAGTTCGCAGTTTGATACGTTCTCCCGTCCTTTTTGAACTGATATATTGAATCATTCTTAAAGCTTCCGTCACTCCGTTTTGCCATGCATTGATTGAACTTGACGGCATCCGGCACACGAACTTCATGATGATGAGTCGCGGTATCACTAAGAACGTACTTGAATTTGCTTTTGGCGAAAAGGATATCAACAGCATTCGTTGATGTTGTTGCATTCGATAACAGAGTGGATGCCTGTTCTCGGTTGCCGTATGCATTCGAGATTGTACAGGCAACAGTATGAAACACGCATTGTCCTAAAATTCCAGAGTTAATGAACTTCGTGAATCTCCGAACAATGCCGCCCAAAGCAACATCATCTACCATGTACACTTCGTTGACGTTGACGGCGGGTTTTATAAGCATTGACATTGGTCGAGACCCAGAGGCAGCCAAACATGCCACCGAGTCCCGAGACACACTTATTAATTCATTTGTTGCGGTTTCCCACTGCTCGAAAGCGTATTCGATTAGTTTGACCCAAGCAGTACGATCCGCCGACGGAAAAGTCTCGTCGCAGATGCGGTATCTAAACTCTTTGTTCGTCCAGTGCCCAAAAAATGGATAGGTCGCTACTCGCTTGCCTCGCGCCGGTAACTCCGACGATGGCCATACATATCGATCGGTAGCCGCAAAGATTTTGATGCCCTGTTGCTCGTAACTGACTTGGATCGCATATAATTCCCCAAGTTCCAAATTGAGTAACGTATGAGATGTCAATCCTGTAGGGAAAGCAGTTTGGACAGCCTCAAAGCTATTTGGCATCCAATATACTCTCCGATTACGTTTCGGATTGTGCGTGTAGTGTTTTCCTTTGAATTTACGGTATCTAATAGAGTATTTCAGTGAATTCGATGCTCGCTTCCACTTGATTTCTGCGCGCCCAGTTGTATCGGTCTTTGGAGTTGCCCCGTTTACGCTAAGGATCGGGCTGTCGACTATCCGCACCGCGGTGCTGTAATCGCTGTCCGTGTAGATGTTGTTGCCGGTGTTCAATGCCTTGACGCTGAAGTCGTTGTTGAAGCTGTTGGTGAGGTGATCGTCAAGAGCTATGTCGTAGTACGTTTTGGAGATGTCCGAGGTGGTGGCGACCGCAGCGACACCGCGAACCGCCCTTCCTGTTGCCGTGATCGTATACCTGTTGGCACCCGGCACTTTGTCCCAGATGATCCTGGCTTTCCGCAGCGGTAGTGGCTCCACGTCTATGTTCTGAGGCGTTGCTAGCTTGACCGTCAGCGGCAAGGTGTCGGACCAGTCGCTATAGCTCTCACAGCGGCTGCCGGCGGGTAGCCTGCACACCCTGACGCGGGCCTTGTAGTACCGGCCCTGGGTGAGGTCGCTGAAGGTGACCGAGAATTTTTTGGTCGACGGGAGCTGGGTGATGGCCTGCTCGTTGATCGGGAGGTCCGAGTATCTGCCGTTCTGGGTTCTGGCGTGGCGGAGGCTGATCTGGTATCTGCCCGGCTTCGGCGTCGTGAACTCGACGACGATGTCGTCCGTCGATCCGGAAGCCAATGAGATGCTCGACACTGTCGGCGCGGGGTTGGTCGGCGCGGGCGGCGCAGGGGGTTCAGTCCTCGGCGCGGGGGTGGGAGTGGGAGTCGGCGTCGGTGTGGGCGTGGGAGTATCCGTCGCGTTAGGGAGTGGTGTGGGTGAAGGCGTCGGAGTGGGTGTGGCCGTGGGTGTGGGTGTAGGTGTAGGCGTAGGCGTAGGCGTGGGAGTCGATGTCGGGGTGGGTGTGGACGTGGGTCGTGGGACGAGCCAGACCTTGGCCGAGTACGGCGACCAATCCCCGCAGCCCGTGCCGTCGGAGGTCGCGCATCGCCTCCCTCGCGCCTGGTACCAGTAGTGCGCGCCGAGCCCCCGGAAGTTCGCCGGGGAGACCGAGTCCTTGACCGTTTCCACCTTCCGGTAGGTTCCGTTCTGGCTGTTCGAGCGTTGCAGTTCGAATCGGTAGTGGTGCGAGGAGCTCTCGCTCCACGTGCTCCGGGTGTAGCTGAGACTGAGACTGTCGTCGCCGCTCTGCTCCAGAGACAGACCGGTCGGGTGAGGGGGCGAAGGGATCGGAGTAGGAGTGGGCGTCGGCGTTGGCGTGTTCGTGGGTGTAGGTGTGAATGTCGGGGTGTGCGTGGGTGTAGGCGTAGGGGTAGCCGTGGGCGGGGGCCGGAGATACACGGAATCCGAGTAATCCGACCAGCCGCTGCAGGCAGAGCCGCTGAACGTGGTGCAGCGCTTGCCCTGGACTCGGTACCAGTAGTTGGACTGAAGACCGCTGAAGCTCGCCGGGGGATATGAATCTTTGACCGTCTTCTGGAACGTGTAGGTCCCGTTCTCGGAGCTCGAGCGTTCCAGTTCGAAGCGGTAGTAGTGCGAGCGGCTGCGCGACCATGTGCTGCGGGTGTAGTCGACGCTCAGCCTGCCGTCCCCGCTTCGCTCCAGCTCCAGATCGGTTGGAGGAGGAGGCGTCGGGATCGGGGTCGGGGTGGGCGTCGGCGTCGGCGTAGGAGTGGGCGTGGGTGTGGACGTCGCGGTGGCGGTTCTGGATATCCAGGTCGCCGATGAAAGAGACGACCATGCTCCGCATCCGGTTCCGGAATATGTTTTGCAACGCTTGGCACGCACGCGGTACCAGTATCCGCCGTCGAGGTTGTTGAAGTTCGCCGGGGAGACGGAGTCGTTTATCGTCTTGTGCGAGCTGTACGGGCCGCCCAGTCTGGTCGAGCGCAGCAGTTCGAAGCGGTAGTAGTGCGAGCGGCTTCCGGTCCAGGTGCTGCGGGTGTAGGTGACTGCTATGTCGTCGCCGGTGCGCTTCAACTTGAGTCCGGACGGCGGAGGAGGCAGATCTACCACTTCCACACTGGACGTGAACAATGACCAGTCTCCGCAGACCGAGCGGCGGAAGGTCTTGCATCTTTTGCCGCGCGCCTTGTACTCGTAACCCGTGGTCACGGAGCCGAAACTCACGGGCGGAAGGCTGTCGTTGACGGTCTTATGGCTGCTGAAGGACCCGCTGCTGCCGCTCGTGCGTCGTTGGAGTTCGAACTGGTAGTAGTGAAAGTTGCTACCGCGCCACGTGCTCCGGGTGTAATCCAGACTTAGAGACGTGCCGCTCTTGGTGAGGCTCAGGCCGGACGGCGGAGGCGGAGGGCAGTCCGCTCGCTGGGGGTCGTCGTCGCACTCGTGGTCGGAGGCTCCGCGGATCGGATCGTCATCGATAGGAGTCGCTGTCGGCGTGGGAGTCGCTGTCGGGTCCGAGCCGTTCTGCGTCTGAGCCGCGCCGGGCGCCGTCGCCAGCAGCGCCGCGACGATCAACGCGACGGCGGCGACGGCGCAAAGAGTGAGCGTCGAAGGTCTTGGCGGCACGTGGCGGATCTCAGTTCCGCAACCGGGCAACGGCCCGGATCGCGACGAAACCTGACAGGCGGTGCAACAGGAGGGTCTCCTTCTCTACGTCGGCGAGCTGCGTTTGCGACACGCCATCTTTTTCTCGGACGGGTCCGTCGATCACGTCGCGCCCGCATTGCAATCTTCAATGATGCAGTCACAAGTCATGTCATAGGCGCGTCTTTGACCGCTCTATTTAATTTATCTCAACAGCATGTCCGTAAGTTCGAGAGCGTCCTAAGTCCCCGACGCGGCATCTGACATTGCGCCTCTCATGCGCCCGGCGCGTGCTCCTCGCGCGTCCCCTTACGCCTTGCGAAGGGGGGAAACGGCGTGCTTTGCTTTTCTCTGGATGGACGTTCCGTCCCGCAAGCGGCCCGCCTTCGCGGGAATGACGTGGGTTGAGCGGGAATGACGGAGAGGTGCCAGAATGACGTGGGTTGTGCAAACATCGCCCACACGCGATAACGTATTCGCATCGCAACTTACCCAACCACCTACAGGCAACTCCCATGAAATACGACTTCATCGTCATTGGCGCAGGATCCGCCGGCGCAATCATAGCCACCCGCCTCAGCGAAGACCCGAACATAAACGTGCTTCTGCTCGAAGCGGGACCGGACTATCCGACCGTCGATGACCTGC
Source organism: Dehalococcoidia bacterium (assembly GCA_965203505.1). Taxonomy (GTDB): domain Bacteria; phylum Chloroflexota; class Dehalococcoidia; order Lucifugimonadales; family Lucifugimonadaceae; genus Bin127. Next base: position 879,786 of record OZ241880.1, on the reverse strand, counting down.
CGATGGAGATCAAACTCGGCTACGGGTTCGATCGCAACATCTGGGCGCGTGCTTTCGGCAAGGACAGCAAGCACAACTGGAACTTCATGGCTAAATCCAACGATCTCTTCCCGGACATGATGGTGCCGCGAGGCAAACTCGTCGGCGGCTCCAGTTCCGTCAACGCCCAGATTTTCTTGCGCGGCATGCCCGAGGACTACGATGACTGGGCGTCGTGGGGCAATGACGAGTGGTCATTCCAAAAGCTGATGCCGTATTTCCGACGCATCGAAACCGACCAAGATTTCTCAGACGACTACCACGGAACCGATGGCCCAATCGTAGCCCGTCGTTTCAAGCGCGACGAATGGAACGCGGATCAAGAGGCTTTCGTCGAAGCGTGCCAGATCCTCGGACATCCCTACTACGAAGACGCAAACAACCCCGACACCACCGGGGTAGGTCCGCCGCCGTTCAACAACCCCAACGGAGTCCGCTGGAGCACGAACATCGGTTACCTTTCGCAGTCGAGGCACCGGCTAAATCTGACGTTGCGCGGCGACTGCCACGTTCACAAGCTGCTATTCGATGGCAAGAAGGCGATCGGAGCAAAGGTTGAGTCGGGTGGCGAAATGTTCGACGTTTACGCGGACCAAGTCGTTTTGTCGGCAGGTGCGATCTGTTCGCCGCAGATTCTGATGTTGTCAGGCATTGGACCTGCCGATCACATCAACGAGATGGATATTCCGCTTGTGCTCGACGCGCCAGGTGTCGGCCAGAATCTACGCGACCATCCGCAGGTCTCGACTATATTCCGCACCTATGAGCATTTCCGTCAAGACCCGCTGGCTTCGAAGATCCAGATCAATCTGAAGTTCACGTGCAAGGGATCGAAGTGGCGCAACGACATGTTCATCCATCCGTTGTCGTGCACCACGCAGGAAGGTGTCTACCTGATATCGAACACGCAGCCGATCGGCATATCGATGATCTCGGCGCTCTACCTGGCGGAGGCGGCGGGCGAGATCAAACTGCAATCCACCGACCCTCACACGCAGCCATACCTCGACTACAACCTTCTCGGCACAGACTTCGACAAGGAACGGATGCGAGAAGCGGTGCGGAAGTGTATCGAGATCGGCGAGCAATCGCCTTACAACGACATCATCGAGGAGCTAGTTGCGCCGACGCCGGAAGAGGCTGCCGACGACGAGTTGCTGAACCGCTACATGTTGAAGTGCGTGGGCACCAGCCACCACGTCTCGGGAACCGCCAAGATGGGACCGGACAGCGATGAGATGGCAGTGCTCGATCAGTACGGAAACGTGAAAGGACTCGAGAACTTGAAGGTCGCCGACGCCTCAAACATGCCCGACTGCATCCGCGCCAACACGAACGTCACATCAATGGTCATAGGCGAACGCGTCGCCGACTTTATTCTCGAAGGGAAGTAACTCCGTCCTAGCGACGATGCCTAGCTCCGTCATTCCGGCGAAAGCCGGAATCCAGTGGGGCCGGGCAAAGGGGGGAACGGCGTAGTTCGAAGGCGACGATCAATCGGCATCTAATCCCCGTTCAATACCACCTTGTGCATACGCGTGATGCAAAAATCAGGTTGTGCCGACATGTCAACATTGGAGTGGATCATGCTGCCTGACGGGCCACCCTCGGTCATGTCATTCTGAACGGAGCGCAGCGGAGTGAAGAATCTCACATGGCATCCCCAAGGACGACTGTATGAGATTCCTCGCTGCGCTCGGAATGACATTCTGCCTTCGGAATGACAACCTGCCTGTCACATGATTTCGCATCACGCGGGGCAAATGGGGAGGGTTTTGCAATGCTCTCGCGCGCGGGGAATGTCCGAGGCCTGCCCCGTACCCTGATACGGGGACAAAGGGAACGCGAGATTACCGCGCTACCCACCGCCCCTCTGGATTCCGGCTTTCGCCGGAATGACGTGGGTTTGCAAACCCACCGCCCCTACTTAGCCGCCTCTTCGCCTTCGTCATCCATCGTCAAGGACTCCATCAGTTCTGAGAATGCGCTCAACTTCTCGCGCTGCTCAGGTGTGACGGGCGATGCCGCTTCTTCGTACTGCGGCTCTTTGGCTGCACCGCGGCGCGACTCTTCGGATGGTTCGCGGCCTTGCAGATCGTTGTTGACCTGTTCCAATACTTCTTCGGACATGTAGATCGGGACTCGCGCCCGCACCGCCAAGGCGAAGGAATCGGATGTCCTCGCGTCTAGCACAACTTCGTCGTCACCCACCTTTATGTTGATGTCCGCGAAAAAGGTCGCCTTGTCGAGACCACGCACGTAGACGTATTGCACGGTGCCGCCAAGCTCGTTAATGGCCTTCAAAAGGAGGTCGTGCGTCATCGGACGAGATGGCGCGGGTTCGCTCGAAGGTGCAATGATCGCGGATGCCTCATTGGGGCCGATGATGATCGGACACAATCGCCGGTCTTCGTGGTTTTTCGGGCGCAAGATGATGCACCGCTCGGCAGATCCGTCACGCCCCACCCTGATTTGGTGAATCTCCACCTCGAGCATGACTGACTACTCCCTTGACTATGCAACCATTAACCGGTGCGACGCGTTACAGAACGGGATCACACTACCGCGGCTGCGCGGCGTCACTTTTCATACTTTACTACGAATCTACGAGCGCCAATCCGCCAAGCGTTCGTCAACCCTCGCCACCAACGCGTTCCTTGGCCGGTTGGCGCGCCTTCATCCGGCGTTGAACCAGCGGACGTTCGAGCATCACTCGTCGGCCGCATCCCGAGCACAATAGGCCGATGTCGGCTCCGATCCGGTAAACCTCCCAAGTGCTGGAACCGCAAGGATGCGGTTTGCGCAAAGTGACCAGATCACCGACCTCGAACGGTACCACAGGCCGATCTTTGCGCGTCCGGTTCATCGACCCGCGCGTATCCTGCCGATCTCGATCTCCTCGCGCATCTGATATACCGCGCCCCGTGCCGCAACGTCGAAATCTGCCTTCGATTGGGATGCGTAGATGACACCCCGCGAGGAGTTGATGAGAATGTTGTGTCTGCCCCGTTCGCGAGCTACTGACGCATCTCCGCCCTGTGCGCCGACCCCGGGTATGAGGAACGGTGTATTCGGGTGGGCGCTTCGCAACGAAGATAACTCTTCGGGATACGTGGCACCCACAACCAACCCTACGTTTTCGGGCGACATCTCAACCGCGATACGGGCAACGCGGTCGTATAAGAGTTCACCACTCGAGCTGTCAACGACATCCTGAATTTCCATTGAACTCGGGTTCGACGTTCTGCACACCACGAAAACACCTTTACCGTCATACCTCAAGAATGGCTCGATCGCTTCGGAACCTTGATATGCGTTCACTGTGCAGGCGTCGACACCCCACGCCTCGAATACGGCTTTCGCATACGCCTCAGCAGTGTTTCCCATGTCGCCACGCTTCGCGTCCAGCACGACGAAGACGTCTGGGGCTACGTTTCTGATGTGAGCGATTGTCTGCTCCAACGCCCTGAGCCCTGGAATGCCCATCGCTTCATAGAATGCAATTTGAGGCTTAAACGCAGCAACCAAATCATGCGTGGCATCAACAATCGACCGATTGAACTCGAAAACGTCATCGATCGGCATCTTGCTAGGATCAGGATCCAACCCAACACATACGCAACTACCCGAACGCTCTAGCGCATCGGCCATCTTCATGCTCATGGTTGCAGTGCGAGTAATCGTCATTCCATCTCCCAACAGATTCGATGCGCGTCTCTCCTGAAATTATCTACGAGTTCAGCAGCGCGAGGTCAGATCCCCGTACATCTGGGCCCGTTGAACCGACTCGCGAAGACATTGAATGGCTTTTCACCGCGCTGTTCGATGCGTACGGGCCGCGCAACTGGTGGCCCACGGTCCATGGCGGCGCTTTCGAACTCGTCTTAGGTGCAATCCTCGTGCAGAACATCGCTTGGTCGAACACCGAACGGGCATTGGTCAATCTCCATAGAGCCGGTGTATGGACGTTCCAAGCGATTTTGGACGCCCCCGATGAGCAGATGCACGACCTGATCCGACCATCGGGTTACTACAAAGCGAAAACCCGGAAATTGAAGGAGTTCGCAACGTTCATCCTCGACAACTACGACGGCAACTTGGATCGACTTTTCGCGCTGCCGATCGACGAGTTGCGGACCCAACTGTTATCCGTCTGGGGGATCGGTGAAGAGACAGCGGACGACATAATCGTCTACGGTGCCAAGAAACCGTCGTTCGTGATCGATGCATACACCAAACGACTCCTCTCGAGAATGGGATGGGAAATCGAAGGTAAGAGTTACGGCGCATACCAAAAACTGTTTCACGACAACCTGCCGCACGACGATTACCTCTTCAACGAGTACCACGCACTCATCGACTACCACGTCGCTCGAATCTGCAAGAAAAAGCCGCTCTGCGAAAAATGCGCGCTCGCTGACCAATGCCCTGTGGGTCTAGGCGTCAGCCAGCCGCAATCGTGATACTGCTCGTTTTGAAGATGACGTAGACCTCAGAACCACTCCTGAGATCGAGAGCGTCGACTGCATCCGAAGTCAGTTCAACGACGAACTCTGCGCCTGCGTCGACGAACGCGAAAGCCGCGTAGTCGCCAATCTCGATGCGGCGGACCGTACCCTGCAATATGTTGCGAGCGCTTATCGAGCCAGGACGTTCTAGAGCCAACACGATGTCCGAGGCACTGACTGACACGGTGACTCGATCACCTGCACGATGGCCATCCGATCGCGCAACGATTTCCACATCGCCGATGTCGATCGCGCCCGAATCCTGAACGGTGCCGGGGAACAGATTATCAATATCGTCTCGGTCAATCCGAGTCAACGAAGCCATTTCAGCGACTAGATCTACGACTGGCCCGAATGACTTAACACGTCCGCTTTCCAATACCAGCACATTTGGCGCGAGAGCCATCACGTCTGACAGCGAGTGCGAGACGTAAATCATCGGGATGCCGTAACGTTCGTGAACGCGTTTCAGATACGTCACTACTTCGTTGCGCAATCGTATGTCTAGTGATGCGACCGGTTCATCGAGCAACAATAGACGTGGCGACGTGGCGACACCCCGCGCCAACGCGACGCGTTGTCTCTCCCCTCCAGAAAGCGTCGAAGGATAGCGGCCCAACATACCACTGATGCCAAGGAATTGACACAACTCTTCGGGGTCGATCACACGGTGTTCGGGCGGTGTCAGTCGATAACCATATTCAACGTTTTGCCGAACCGTCATGTGCGGAAACAGCATCCCGTCTTGGAAAACCATCACTGAACGCATCGACTGCGGAGAGCGCCGAACACCTTCATCAGATGCGAATAATGTCTCACCATCTAGCCTGACATACCCAGAATCCGGGGTTGTCATACCTGCCAGGCACGCAAGCAACGTCGATTTACCCGCGCCCGACGGTCCGAATATCGCTGTGATGCCGTCTGAGAAACTACCTGCAACATCGAGGTCAAAATCGCCTTGGTGCAACTTGATTTCGAAATCTAGGTAAACCGAGCGGTTAGACATTAGACCCGCTCCTTGCGATTTGAGCGTGCCGGTGTTTTGAAACGAGGCGATTATGAATCGCCAACGCGATGCCGCCTATGAGTATGGATACCGCCGCCAATTGCCAAGCCTCTGAGAAATCACCTGCGGATATCCGAGAAAAAATCGCGCTCGGCAATCCTTGGGTGCTACCAGGTATGTTCCCGGCAAAAACGATAGTTGCCCCGAATTCGGCAAACGATCGCACAAAACCTAAAAGCAACCCCGCCGCTATTCCACGGCGCGCGAGCGGCAACGTTATCGTCCAAGCAGCACGGGTCCAACTCGCACCCAGGTTCCGCGCCGCGAACACGAGGCGCGGGTCGACCTCTGCCAGCCCTGTGACGAATGCCCGAACTACTAGCGGGAACGAAACCACGGCCGACGCGATCGACATCGAAAACCATGTGAACGCCAAGCCGTCTGTCAGCGCCCCAAGCGGACCGGACGCGCCGAACAGCCACAACAGCATGAAACCCACCGCGACCGGTGGCAACGCCAAAGGCATCGAGACTATCAAATCGACCACGAAGGCAACTCGACTACGACTGCGTACCAGATAACTTGCGACCAGCAGAGCCGGCACGAGCATCAGCAACGTGGCGACCAAAGCGGTTCGGATAGATAGCAGTGTTACTTCGAGCAAGAGTGCAACCGCGCCTTGGATTCAGCGACTGAATCCGTATCTTTCAATGATCGACATTGCTTGTGGCGATGCCAAAAACTCTATAAATCGATCCGCGGCAGAGTCGCCCGATAGCCGCAACGCGTAGTACTTCGGAATCGTTGTTTCCGATCCGCCTTCGATCGCGAACGCGATTTCCACATCGTCTGTCGATATGGCGTCCGTTTCGTACACGAACGCGTAAGCAACGTTTCCACTAGCGACGGCTGCTAGCGCAGCGCGGACATCCAACGTCGGAACGATTTGGTCCTGCAGGTCGTCCCAAAATCCGGTTTCCTTCAGCGCTGCTTCGAAGTATTCGCCCGCGGGCGCAGTGGACGGATCGGCCATGGCGATCTTGCCAGCGCCAACGAGGCCAGGCAAATTCGTCACGTTATATTTCGACTCGACGGAACCGACCACCACTAGGCGGTTAGTGAAGATATGGACAGCGTCTCCGTCCTCCGCCTTACCGCCTTCTATCAGCTTGTGTATCGGCGTACCGCCAGCGACGATCACCGCGTTCGCGGGAGCGCCCGCGTTGACCTGATTGGCGAGCAGATTCGAACCTCCGAAACTGAACCGCACGGATTGACCAGTTTCCTTTTGGTATTCGTTTCCAATTTCCCCCATCACATCCACAAGTGATGCCGCCGCAAATATGAGGGGCGGGTTTTCGGCATTGGAACACGCCACGATTGCCAATGCGATGAACGACAATGTCGTTGCCGCGATTAACCGACTTCCCTTCACGGATTTAGTTTCCCTGCTAGAATCTGAAGTGGCCCATACCAAGGCTAACCTCTCCCGAAAATCACTTAGTTACGTTGAGGTTGCTATGTCAAGTCCGCAAGCCGAACACCAATCTGACGATTACACATTTGATGAGTTTTCGTCGCAGCCGTTTTACCGAAAAGTCAACTCGCAACTCGTCGACATGTCGGGCGTCTTCAACCAACATAAGATTATCGACCTCGGTTGCGGCACAGGCGGCATCACGAAATTGATTCTCGACCGCCTTTCAGGCACCAAAGAGACCGTCATATATGCAGTAGACCATTCCGCAACAGCGCTCAAATCAGCGGTCGAAGAACTAGGCGATCGCAAAGAAGCTGTCATCCGCTTCGTTCACGCTGAAGTCCAAAATCTAACTTCATCAGTCAATGAACAAGTAGACGCGGTGATCTACTGCAACTCCATCCACTACGTCAACGACAAACTCGAACTGCTCAAACAGATCAGAGAGCGACTGAAGCCAGGAGGCATTCTCGCCTTCAACACCTCGTTCTTCGACGGCTCGCACCCACCCGAATCGCACGATTTCTACCGACGTTGGATGATGCGATCGTTGCGCACTCTCCGCAGGGACCACGGACTGTTCCCCGACAAGAACGCCGACAAAACCGGCGCTCGAAGGCAATTGACGCCGGAGGAATACAAAGAGCTTCTGGAAGAGGCCGGTTTCGAAATCGTCCAAGCAGAAAACTTCCGTGTTCAGGTCCCGGAATCTGGTTTCCATCACATCAGCGGCTTCCGCGACTGGATCGAAGGCGTCATGCCCGGCGTACCGCTAGGAAAAGGCCGCGACGCCCTCCAGAAATCGCTTAAACAGGTTTTCAAAGAGATGGATCTCGAGACGGTGCCCCGCGTGTGGTTCGGCGTCACAGCGCGTCGGGCGAAATAGCGCGCCTGCGACTAGTTGCGCGGAGTGTGTGACCCGACGGTTTTAGCCGTTGACATACTCGCTCAGCGTCATGACGTTTAACCTGCCATCTGCATCACCCGCAGTCTGAGGCGCGTGCGCTGCCTCCACGGCACACCTCGCGGTGTCGATCGAGGTGAAACACGGTATGCGGCGTTCGACAGCAGCGCGCCGAATGTAAAAGCCGTCCTGCTCCGCATCACGTCCACCCGTAGGAACGTTCACAACTGCTTGCACAGTACCGTCATTGATCACGGTTACCACGTTTGAACCTGTCGCGGAGAGAAGGCGTTCAACCTCAGTCACTTCGTAACCCAAGCTCCGAACGAACCGCGCGGTCCCGGTTGTGGCGTAAATCGGATGTCCGTTCTCGCCCAGTATTCGTACCAACCGTTCGGCATCCGGTTTCGCTGAATCCGCGATGCTCAACAGAACGCTATCGCCATGGTTGATTGAGTGCGACGACGCTATCAACGCCTTTGTAACCGCCGGGACATATGTACGATCGATCCCCATCACCTCACCAGTCGATTTCATTTCCGGACCGAGGAACGTGTCCACACTTGTCAGCTTTGACATCGAAAATACTGGAGCCTTGACAGCGACTAAGTCCTTTCGAGGCATTAGTCCTGTTCCCCACTCCAGATCCCGAAGTCGTTTGCCTAGCATCACCTGAGTCGCGATCCGAATCATCGGAATTCCAGTGACCTTCGAGATAAATGGAATTGTTCTTGAAGACCTTGGGTTGACTTCGATGATGTAGGTTTCGCTATCCCGGACGTCCGATTGCGTACGGCCAGGGTCGTCGGCGTTGCTGCGATAGGTGCCACCGCCCGTTATGACGTACTGAATGTTCATCAACCCGCGCACGTTCAGCATCCTTCCGATACGACGTGTGTAGTCCACGATCGTTTCGACCTCATCGCCTGTCAGCCAGATCGCCGGGTAGACCGCAAACGAGTCGCCCGAATGAACCCCCGCGCGTTCGATGTGCTGCATGATGCCGGGAACTAGCACGTCTTCGCCATCACACACGGCGTCGACTTCGACCTCAATGCCTTGGAAATACCTGTCGATAAGTATTGTTTGGCCCGGTACTGCTCTAAGCGCACGGTCGAAATAACGCTCGAGCTCATTTGGCCTGTCCACGATTTCCATCGCACGTCCGCCGAGAACGTAGCTTGGACGCACGAGCAACGGGTAGCCCAAGTTTTCCGCTAGCGCCAACGCGGTACCCGTGTCCGTTGCAGTCCCACCGGGCGGCAACGGAAGTCCATTCGAAGCCGCCATCAACTCGAAACGACCTCGATCCGTGGCATTGTCGATAACCTCCGGATCTGACCCGAGGACCAAGTCCTGCATGCCGGCGGCGTTCAACGACTGCGACAAATTGATGGCGGTTTGACCACCAAACTGGACAACGATATTGGGAGGAACAGCACCGTTTGTAGCCGTTGCTCCGACGCCCATCTCGTTATCGATGATGTCTCGAACACTCTCGTCGTCGAGCGGCTCGAAATATAGACGGTCAGAGGTGTCAAAATCGGTCGATACCGTCTCCGGATTGGAGTTGATCATGACCGCTCGGATGCCTTCGCTTTGTAGCGCCCAAGCGGCGTGAACCGAGCAATAATCGAACTCGATGCCTTGGCCGATCCTGATCGGCCCCGATCCGATGACCACGGCGGAGTCAACACCGATTGGTTCAGCTTCGTTCTCTTGCTCGTATGTGCTGTAGAAGTACGGCGTCGAAGCTTCGAACTCACCTGCGCAAGTGTCGACCATTTTGTAGACCGGTACGATCCCAAGTTCCCGTCGCATCTCCCGCACACGCTCCGCCAGGCCCACATCGGCGAACTCGGCGATATCCTCGTCGCTAAGGCCCAAACGCTTTGCACCACGCAACAACTCGGCGCTGAGGTACTCAGACTCGCGCAACCGTCGTTCCATTTCCACGATGCGGGCCAATACGCGGGTAAACCAAAGGTCAATGCCCGTCTTCAGCGTCAGTTCTTCAGGCGAAGTGCCGGTGCGGAGCTTGAACGCGAGTTTCCAGAGGCGGAGGTCATCTCCAGCAAGTTCGGCGTCAGACAGCCCTCGGTCGCGCCACTCCGGGTCCTCCCACCGCAGGGACCGTTTACCGTCTTCGAGAGACCGGACCGCTTTCATGAGTGCAGCTTCAAAGCTCCGGTCGATAGCCATGACCTCGCCAGTGGCCTTCATCTGCGTGCCTAGTGATCTGTCGCCAGAGCCAAACTTGTCAAAAGGCCAACGCGGGATTTTGGCCACGCAGTAGTCCAACGCGGGTTCGAATGCGGCCCGAGTCTTGCCGGTCACAACGTTACTGATCTCGTCCAAACGGAGGCCTAGGGCGACTTTTGCCGCCACTCTAGCGATTGGGTATCCAGTTGCTTTGCTCGCGAGGGCCGATGATCTAGAGACTCGAGGGTTGACCTCAATGACGTAGTACATCGGACCTTCGTCGTCGTACCCGGAGCCTTCGCCTAGTTGCTCGCCGACTTCCTTGCCCGGTCGATATGCGAACTGGACGTTGCATCCGCCTTCGATCTCGAGGCCGTCGATAATGTGCAACGCGGCGGTTCGGAGACGTTGATAATCCTTGTCTGTGAGGGTTTGGCTGGGCGCGACGACGATCGAGTCGCCAGTGTGGACGCCCATCGGATCGAAGTTCTCCATGTTGCAGACGGTAATGACGTTGCCGGCGCTATCCCGCATGACTTCGTATTCGATCTCTTTCCAGCCGAGCAACGATTTTTCGATCAGAACCTGTCCGACGAGTGACGCGGTTAGACCTGATTCGACGATTTCATGTAATTCTTCGACGTTGTTTGCGACTCCCCCGCCAGTTCCTCCCAGCGTGTACGCAGGTCTGACGACAATCGGGAATCCGATCTCTTCAGCTGCCTTTTCGGCATCGGGTATTGTCGTTACAGCAATCCCGTACGAAATCGGCTCTCCGATCTCTTCCATGAAAGACGCAAAGAGTTCGCGGTCTTCAGCTTTGCGAATGCTCTGTGTCTTTGTGCCCATGACGACGACATCTTTGAGGGCACCAGCTTCTTCCAACTCAACCGTCAGGTTCAGTCCAGTCTGTCCTCCGAGAGTTCCAAGAATGCCGTCTGGTTGCTCGCGCTCGATGATCCGTTGAATAACGGGGACGGTAAGCGGTTCGATGTAGACGCGGTCGGCCACGTCTTCATCGGTCATGATGGTCGCGGGATTCGAGTTGACAAGTACGACCTCTACGCCCTCCTCTCGGAGCGATTTGCACGCCTGGGTTCCGGCGTAGTCAAACTCTGCCGCCTGACCGATGACTATGGGGCCGGAACCGATGACGAGAACTTTTTTCAGGTTTTCGTTAAGGGGCATGTTTGCTCGCTATCGCCTACTGGAACGTTGCCTGATCGAGGCGACGAACTGGTCGAAAATCATTTCGCTATCGTGGGGACCGGGGGACGCTTCAGGGTGGAACTGGATGGCCATGATGCCGTGTGGTTGGTCCGCGAGGCCCGCAACAGTGTTGTCGTTAAGGTTGATGTGGGTCACGCTCACACCAGTCCGATCAGGGAGCTTATCCGGATCAACGGCGTATCCGTGGTTTTGGGCGGTCACGTATACGCGTCCAGTTCTGAGGTCTTGGACTGGTTGGTTGCCACCGCGATGCCCGAAGTGAAGCATGAAGGTATCGGCACCCAAGGCCCGTGCGACCAGCTGGTGGCCTAGGCAGATTCCTAGCGTAGGGATGGAATTTCGACCGTCACCATCCAGATCGGAGAGTTCTCGAATGGTTTCGACGGGAACATCGAGGACGGCTGGATCGCCTGGACCTGGTGAAAGGACGATACCGTCTGGGTTGAAGGCTTTGACTTCCGCCGCAGTTACATCACATGGAAAGACTCTGACATCGCAATTGCGCGCCATCATGTTGCGGAGAATGTTCCACTTGACGCCGAAATCGATGACCGCGATGCGAAGCGGCCGGTCCCGGGTGTTGTCTGCCGTAACGGTGCCGGCACGCTGAGACCTGATCAGAAGCTCCGTTGCTGGGCGAGTGCCGTCAGTTCCGTCGCCATGCCATTCGAACTCCTCTTCGGTCGCGACTTCGTCTACCCAGTTCTGGTCGCCGTACCATTGCGCCGCTTGCAACGCTGCAGTGGCCGTCGTCTCATCGTCCCCCGGCACGATTGCACCCATCATCACACCGGCGGACCGGATGCGACGGGTGATTGCCCGCGTGTCGACCCCTGATACGCCCGGTATGCCGTTCATTTCGAGATATTCGTGGATTGTCATCTCCGAGTGCGGATGCGAAGGCGCGTCGCAGTCGTCGCGTACTACGAACCCTTTGACTTGGATCTGCTTGGATTGGGCATCTTTTAGATTGATGCCGTAATTGCCGATGAGTGGATAGGTGGGAACCAAGATCTGCCCACCGTACGATGGATCGGTGAGCATCTCTTCGTAACCTGTCATCGACGTGTTGAATACGACTAAACCGACCGATTCCGTTTCTGCACCCAAACGTCTGCCGTGGAATACCGAGCCATCGCTCAAGGCCAGTAGCGTGGGGCCGCGTGAATTGCTAGGCATCAATTGCTCCACTCGCGCTAGCGTCCCAAATCTTCTTACCGCCAACGAAGGTAGCGACCACTCGGACATTGGCGTTGGCGTTAAACAACGGAGTGTTTCGGCTCTTCGACCCCAACGTTGTTCCGTCAACGCGCCATTCGGCACCGGCATCGATGATTGTTACGTCGCCTTTTGTGCCGGGTTTAAGCGTGCCGATATCCGCGTCACCGAGTATCGCTGCTGGGCCCGTCGCGAATCGTTTGATCGCTAGCTTGAGATCAATCCCGGCTTTATCGACAACTAGAGACAATGCCGTCTCCAAGCCGATAATCCCATTTGCGGCTTCCGTAAAGGTGCAGACCTTGTCAGTGTCCGCGTGGGGAGCGTGGTCAGTGGCAATGACGTCGATAGTGCCGTCCAACAGGCCTTCGATCAAGGCCACTCGGTCGGTCTCCGTCCGCAACGGTGGGGCCATCTTGGTATTGGTGTCGTACGCCCCTGACGAAAGAACTTGTGGCACATGGCCACACTCACCGTAAACCCAGTTTTCGGTAAGTGCCAGATGATGAGGCGTCGCTTCTGCCGTGACGTTGATCGACTCCGATTTCGCGCGTCGGACTATCTCAACCGCCTCGGCAGTCGAAACGTGAGGCACGTGTACTCGGCCATTCGTGATGCGGGCCAGTTCGATGTCGCGGGCTATCATCACCGACTCGGCGCTGTTAGGGATGCCGCGCAATCCTAAGCGCGTCGCAACATCGCCTTCGTTCATGTCCCATTCAGAAACCAATCCGCGATCTTCTGCGTGATTGATGATCGGCAAGCCCAAATCCGATGAGTACGCCAACGCTTGCCTCATCAGATGGGGCGACATGACAGGATCGCCATCGTCGGAGAAGCCAACCACACCCGCGTCGACCAACTCGTGCATCGGCGCCATTTCATTCCCTTTGCGTCCCTTAGTGATCGCACCGATCGGGCGCACCCGAACCGCGGACTCGATTTCGCATCTTTGCGCCAACTCCTTAACCACCGAAGCGTTGTCTTGCGCCGGATACGTGTTAGGCATAGCACAGATCGTTGTGAAACCGCCTCGCACCGCGGCATCGGAAGCAGTACGCGGGTCTTCCTTCCACTCTTGTCCGGGAGTTCGCAAGTGAGTGTGAAGATCAATCAAACCCGGGCATACGACCATGCCAAACGCATCGAATTCTCGCCATCCATCCGAGAGTCGGGTTGAACCGGGCGATTCGATGGATGCCACAACACCCCCGATCAGCACAACATCAGCGATGGAATCGAAGCCTTGCGAAGGGTCGATGACGCGACCATTTCGGATTACCAATGGCTGCGATTGGTGTTTCACGCTTCGTATCTCGTGTCCGCGCAGTAGGTTTCCAATACCGACATCCGCACGGCGACGCCGTTCTCAACCTGAGTTTCGACCAGGCTCATTGAACCGTGCGCTATGTCGGTGCTGATTTCCAAACCTTCGTTCATGGGCCCGGGATGCATGACCGGGGCGCCAGATCTTGCCAGCGCCACCCTCTCCTTGTTCAACCCCCAGATTCGCGAGTATTCATTCACATCTGGTAACAATCCAGCAGATTGGCGCTCCAGTTGCAGGCGGAGACACATGATCGCGTCAGCATCGCGAACCGCGTCTTCAACTGAACAATGCACCGTTACCTCGGTTCCATCAACACCCAACGAATGCGTACCGGGTACCCAACCGCTCGGAAGTAGGGTCGCAGGCGCCGCGATTGAGATATCCACACCCATCTTGCAGAACGCGATGATGTTGGATCGCGCCACTCGCGAGTACAAAATGTCGCCGATGATAGCAAGTTTCGCACCATCTAAATCGCCGATGCGGTCCTGCAACGTCATCACGTCTAACAAAGCCTGCGTCGGATGCCCGTGTGCACCATCCCCCGCATTGATGACTACGGCGTCCGTGTGCCGAGATACGAAGTGGGGCGCACCAGAATGCGGATGGCGGATCACCAGCGCGCCAACGCCCATAGCGTCGAGCGTCAAAGCGGTATTGAGAAGCGACTCTCCTTTGTTCACGCTGCTGGCCGCAGCGGAGATATTGATTACATCGGCCCCAAGCGCTTTGCCAGCATGTTCGAACGAAACGCGCGTGCGGGTGCTGTTCTCGAAGAAAAGGGTGTATATCGATCCGCCACGCAATATGTCTGATTTGTACGGCCCAGTGGCGCGCAGATCTCGGTACTCGCGGGCGGGATCGATCAATTCTTGTATCTGATCTCTCGAAAGTGAATCGACGTCTAGAAGATGCTTAGAGAAAATGCCGAGCCCCTTGGAGTCCTGCTTTGATCTCCTGGTCAAGGTAGTTGTCACTTGCCACCACCCGTACCGCGCGCGGCAGCGCTAATTCTTGAAATCGACACACGGTCTTCGCCGTCCACCTCTCGCAGTCGAACGTCAACTCGTTCGGAACGAGAAGTCGGGACATTCCGCCCGACGAAGTCAGCGTTAATTGGTAGTTCGCGATGCCCCCTGTTGATCAGAACGGCGAGTTGCACATATGCCGGTCTGCCTGATTGCATCAATGCGTCAAGCGCAGCGCGAGCGGTCCTGCCCGTGTAGAAAACATCGTCCACGACAACGACTCGCATCCCGGTCACGTCAACATCGTTCATTCCGTTGGACGAATTTGCCCCATCCGAGCCGTTTACATGGCGCCGATGAGCGTCGTCTCGGAAGTTCGATGGGTCTAGGACTGAGGTATCCGGGCGGACACCTTCGAACTGTTCGATTAATTCGGCGAGGCGAAGGGATAGATGTTCGCCCCGCGTCGGAATGCCGGCAATGAGGAGATTGTCGGCTCCGTGGTTGCGCTCGATAATCTCGTGCGCCATGCGGGCCAATGCTCGGCGCATCTCTGCGCCCGTCATCAAGTTACGTTCTGAGTTGGTGTCGCCTGCGGACATTCAGATGGGTCGATACCAGACGTTCGCCGATCCTTAAAAAAACACCCTTGTCGGGGACCGACGAGGGCGTTTCGTGTGGTGTGGGTTGTCCGCTTGGATTTGACCGTGACGACAACCGGCTATCTGATTATCCGCACCTTGCCAGCCTCACTGGACTGATTTAAAGGCATCTGCTTTTCGAATGGGACTGGTCGGGTCGTTGGCTCCTAGGACAATTGCAACATCGCTCTATGAATCGATGCTAACACGCGAAACGCGCTGGACTGAATCCACCATATCTCGAGCCGTTTTCGCTTTGATCCAACACGCTATCCGCCGCTAATTTCCCAATCGCGGGCCCTAACTCGATTCCAATGGGACCACCCCCTGTTGCGACAACCAAACCATCGATCCCTTGTACCTCGCCCACGATCGGTAGCCCATCTGGCGTCACCGGCCGCAAACAAGCGGTCTGCCGTGCCACGCGGCGAGTCGCGAGGAATGGAAGAGCCTTTTCCGCAGATCGGCGGATCTCATCCCGGCCTTCTTCCGATGTTCCTTCATCAAAACCCGCATCGGAGTGTGTGGCTCCTACATGCAGCAATCCATCCGGTTTCGAAGATGCGTAATCCGCGCCCCACCACAACGAAACGGGTACTGGCGGCTCATCGCCCAAGTCGTAACGCAATATCTCGCCTTTCAACGGCATCACCGGAATATCAATGTGTGAGGTCGCACTGCCGTTCCGCAACAACGTTCGACACCACGGGCCAACCGCCAATACCACCGCGCCGCCAGAAATGTCACCGTCGTTCGTAGTAACCCCGGTTACCATACCGCCGGTTGCGTCTATCGCTGAAACCTCGGCGTTAATCAACTCGGCGCCGTTCTTTTCGGCCGCTGCCCACAACGCGTTGGTCAATCCGCTAGGCGAAACCTCGGTCATGCCTCCCAAATAGAGCGCACCGATCACATCGGTCGAAACCCGAGCGTCTATATGGCTCAATTCGCCATATGCCAACCAACGAACATCCTGGCGATCTACAGGCCATTCATCGCGCCGGAACGAAGCCGCGCCAGAAGGCTTAAGTTGTGCTACCTCCAGATCACCGAACGCCAAAATCAGACCCGCTTTTTCCCGGAAGTGGTAGTCGGAACCAGTCAACTCCGGGAGGGTCTTCGCGAGATCGTGATGCAGGTCGATCGACTCGGCGCGGAACCACTCGATCGGCGGACTCCCGTTGGGAGGTTGGAAACGTGTGTAGAGTGATCCGAACGCGAAACCAGAGGCGTGCGCCGCGAGCGAGTCTTTCTCGATGAGCGCGACACTCTGGCCTTGAGAACAGAGATAGTAAGCGGCAGCGCATCCGCTGATGCCGCCACCTATGACTATCGCGTCGTAACTCATTAGGATCTGATTGTGAACGGCTGCGCCATGTTTCTACTCTAACGCGACCGCATCGTCGCGTACACCTCGTCTGTCTGCCTGCGGCGGCGACGCGCAACACCAGAATCCTGCGCGGCAATCGCGACTCGTTGCGCGACGTTGCGTGCCACATTTCGGTCGAACACGCTTGGGATTATGAAGTCAGGATCGAGGTGCTCATCCGGTATCACCTCGGCGATCGCTTGAGCCGCGGCGATCTTCATCTCCTCTGTGATGTCAGTAGCACGGACGTCGAGGACACCCCTGAACAGCCCCGGGAAGCACAACGAATTGTTGATTTGGTTCGGGTAGTCAGTGCGACCTGTCGCCATAATGCGGACGTTACCGGGAATCTGCTCGGGCATTATCTCAGGATTTGGATTCGAAAGTGCAAACACTATCGCATCGTCCGACATGCTCGCAACCTGATCGGCGTCGAGCAGATCGGGGCCGGCGAGGCCGAGCACAAAATCAGCACCTTTGATGCATTCGGTTAAAGTTCCGCTGACGTTGTTGGGGTTCGTATTGTCAGCGAACCATTGCTTCATTACGTTGTCGTCGTAATCCCGATCGCGCGAAAGGGCACCTTGGCGGTCGAACCCCACGATGTCCTGGACTCCGTAAGACAGAAGTATTTTGGTGCATGCGGTGCCAGAGGCTCCCGCCCCCAAGACAACGGTCCTCAGAGATTCAGGTGACTTACCCACGATCTTCAACGCGTTGATCAGGCCGGCTAACACAACGACCGCAGTGCCGTGCTGATCGTCGTGGAAGATCGGAATATCGAGCCGTTCTTTGAGCTGATCTTCGATTTGGAAGCAACGCGGCGCGCTGATGTCTTCTAGATTGATGCCACCGAAGCCCGGTGCCAACGCGGTGACAATCGAGACGATCTCATCAGGATCGTTGGTGTCGAGGCAAATCGGCCAAGCGTCTACACGGCCGAACTCCTTGAACAACAGCGCCTTACCCTCCATCACCGGCAACGCGGCCGCAGCGCCTATATCGCCGAGACCTAGCACTGCTGAGCCGTCGGTGACAACCGCGACCGTGTGGCCTTTACCCGTCAGCGCCCAAACGGCTTCGGGATCTTCGTGGATCGCCATGCACACCCGTCCAACGCCCGGCGTGTAGGCCTTCGACATGTCGTCGCGCGTGCTGACCGGAACCGTGGAACGCATCTCTATCTTGCCGCCGACGTGCATCAGAAAAGTGGCATCGGAAACGCTGTTGACCGACACCTCGTCGATAGCCTCGATGGCGTCAATCACGCTTCGGGAATGGTCCTCGCCCGACGTGTTAACCGTGAAATCGCGGATCATCCGTCCGCCATTGGTGGAGACCACGTCGATCGCCGCGGCATCGCCTCCGCACTTGCCGATGGCAGAGGTGATTAATCCCAACATTCCAGGACGGTTAGGGTACTCGGCTCGAATGGTGATGCTGTAAGCAACTCCAGGTGTAGGTCCTGCCATTTCGGTCTCCCTGATCAACGATGTCGGGCGAAGGGCGATTCCGTCGTGAACAATACAGGCGTTGTTCAGCATCGAAATCGTGAAATCATAGTATCACCAGCGCTTCACCACGTTCGATTGATCGGCTCTGGACATACCTTGTTGTAACCTTTTTCACGCAGAAGACTGAAACCGAGAGACGCAATGACACAGCAACAATCGACGCAAAAGCCCACGATTAGAGGGCGCTTCACCACCTGCGAAATCACCCGACGAGAAGACCTTACCGAAGACCTCTGGAAAATCTGGCTGAAACCCGCGCAGCCATTCACCTTCAAACCCGGCCAGTACTGCACGATCGGCGCTGAGGGCATCGAACGCCCCTACTCAATCGTGTCGTCTCCCGACGAAGCAGAGATCGAACTCTTCGTCGAACTCGTACCCCCACCCGACGGAAACTTGACGCCAGTGCTTTTCGATCTTTCCGTAGGAACCGAGTTAACCCTACGACCGCGCGCCAAGGGTATATTCGTATTCAAACCGGAATTCAAGAACCACGTCATGGTTGGAACAGTCACCGGCGTCGCTCCATACGTGTCCATTCTCCGAAAGTTCCTCAAAGATCCTGAATGGAACGCGGACGCATCCGTCCCCCGAGACCAATACCGCTTCTACGTGCTCGAAGGCGCCAGCTACCTGGATGAATTCGGCTATGACGAAGAGCTGTCGGCACTCGCCAACGAACATGAAAACATTGAGTTCTACCCTTCGGTGAGCCGCCCCGAAGAGGATCGCAACACCGCATGGAGCGGCCCTAAAGGCCGAATCAACACTCTAGTCGAAGACTTCGTGAAGGAACGCGACCTAGATCCCGCCGAAACCGTCATATACGCCTGCGGACATCCCGGAATGATCGAAGACGTCAAAGAGCGGTACGTCAACACTGACTACCACTTCGAAGAAGAACGATTCTGGAAAGACGACGACTAGACCAAACGTACACGCGACGGTTATACCATCGATTTGTGCAGTAGATGACCCGTCCAAAGCGAATATATCGGGCGACCAACACCTACGCCGACTTTGAGAGGAGCAACAACATGGCAGAGAAAATCGGTTTCATCGGACTCGGGATCATGGGCAAACCCATGGCCAAAAACCTCATCAACGCGGGTTACGATGTGACCGTTTACGACATCTTCCCAGATCCGATCGCCGAACTCGTCGAATCTGGTGCCACTGGCGCCGCTTCGTGCGCAGAGGTCGCGAAATCAACCGATGTCGTAATCACGATGGTCCAAGACGGCCCTCAGGCCAAACAAGCAATCTTGGGCGAAGGCGGTGTCGCCGACGGCGCATCCGAAGGTGACTTAGTAGTCGACATGTCGTCCATCGCTCCCGGTGTTTCGCAAGAGATAGGTGCCGGTCTTGCCGAAAAGAACATCAATTTTCTCGACGCTCCGGTGTCAGGTGGCGAACCGTTTGCCATCTCCGGCGACCTCGCAATCATGGTCGGCGGCGGCGCAGGAGATTTCGAGCGCGCCAAGCCACTGTTCGATGTCTTCGGCAAATCCTCCGTGCTTTGCGGAGATCATGGCGCGGGCAACGTGACTAAACTCGCAAACCAGATCGTCGTCGGAGCAAACATTCACGGTCTGGCTGAAGCGTTGGTACTCGCTACTGCAGCAGGTGTGAACCCTCAGACAGTTTTCGAGGCCATTCAAGGCGGCCTCGCAGGGTCGAACGTCATGAACGCAAAAGCTCCAATGATGATCAGCCGCAACTTCGACCCCGGCTTCCGCATCGAGCTCCACTACAAAGACATCAACAACGCCATGGAGACGGCTCGAGCACTAAACGTTCCGCTCCAAGTGACGTCCAACCTGCAACAGGTCTTAACCTCGTTGGTCGTCGGAGGGGACGGCAGAAACGACCACTCGGGCATCCTTCGATACGTCGAGCAGCTAGCCGGCGTCGAAGTTAAGGAACTCTAACCCTAGGAATTGAACGGGCGGCGATAGGTTTCAAAACCAATCGTCGCCTATCCTCACTTCCGCCCTTCGTCCTCTTCCCACCCGCGCGAGAGGTCTTGCAGGAACTCCTCTACCTCGGGCAGCAGTTCGACCGATTCCTCGCTCGGTTCAGCCTCCTCAGCGTCGTACTCAAGCTCCAATCTCGCTACCAACTGAGCGAGTCTAGGATTGTCGGAGCTTGATATCTGAACCTGTGAGTACTGAGTCTCGCCCATCCGGATCTCCGGCATCTGGTCCGTCGGCAACCCGTATAACTCGGCCAGTACGGAGAGTACCCGCGCCGAACCGACGTAGTCGTTGTCGAGCTTCAGGTAGAGCGGCAGATGCACAATCATCGACAGTGTCTCTAAGCCGAGTTGCGTACGTGCCAACTCAGTCAGTTGAGAGGTCATCGAAGTCGGTCCTTCGTAACGGCTCTTACCCAAGCGAACCCCATCCTCGAACTGACTCGGAGGTTCCCAGCCGCGAGCAGAACCAGTAACTTTCAGCGGCCTAGTGTGGGGCACAGAGTCGTACATCGAACCGACCAGCACATACCGCTCCACGTTAAATGCTTGCAAGACCTCAAGAACCGAATCGTTGAAATCCTCGGCCCAAGCGTGCGGCTCCAGCAGCTTCAGGATCAGTAGGTCACGTCCTCCCGGCACCCGAGCAGCCGTGATCTCGGTGTTGGGTATTCGGAACGTGCGCTCACCCCGCTTCATCCGGATTCGAGGACGATACCGTGTGTGATCATAGAACTTGCCGGGGCGGGCTAACTGTCCAGCCTTCTTCGCTCCGTACATCCGACCCAATCGATTGACAGCGATGCGACCGACGTTCCCCACGTTGATCCAAGGCCGAAGCGTAACGATGCAGTGCGGCGAATCGAATGCCGACGGATCGATGTCTATCTGGAAGTCACCTATCTTCAACGGATCGCCCTGAGCAATTCTTCATCAAGAGAATGGCAACCGACGCCTCGCAACGGTTTGATATCGAATGCGAAACATCCAAGTTGCGATGACCTAAGGATAATCCAATCTCGGATTTGATGCTCTGTATCATTGCGTTAGGCGAAATCCGGTCGGATTCAGACCCGACGTGATGCCGCCCGTGACTTGAAATTTCCCGATCCGCGGAGGTGAACCGACCCGATGCCCTTCAAGATGGTGTTCCTGCCACCGAATTCCCAGCAAAACCTCGAATTCGTCGCCAGACTTCAAGACTCCGTTCCCGACGCCAACCTTGTCACACCCGCGGACGAAGATGAAGCGGCTGCCGAACTAGCCGATGCAGATGCCGCTTTCGGTACGATGAACCCTCGCCTCGTCGCTGCTGCTCCCAATCTCAGATGGTTGCAGGCACCTGCCGCCGCACCGCCCGCCGGTTACTACTTTGACGAGTTGATCGCTCACCCGACGCAAGTCACAAACTTCCGCGAAATCTACAACGACCACATCTCCGTACACATCGTCGCAATGATGTTGTCGTTCGTGAAGCACCTCAACATCTACCGTGACCACCAGCGCGACCGGAACTGGCAAACACTCGTCGGCGAACAGTACAACGACATCTTCTTACCCGAGTCGACCGTGGTCATAGTCGGCGTCGGAGGCATCGGCAGCGAGACAGCGCGGCTTTGCCAAGCTCTCGGCAGCAAGGTGATTGGCGTCGACGCGCGATGGGAAGCACCCGGAGCACGCGATCACGTCGATGAAATGCGCGAACCGTCGGAGTTGGACGAAGCACTCACGCAAGGCGATTTCGTAGTGCTGACGATCCCACACACCCCTCAAACCGAGGGACTCTTCGACGCCAGCAAATTCGCATTGATGAAGAACACCGCGATCTTCATAAACATCGGGCGCGGAATGACTACCAAACTCGACGATCTGAACGATGCCCTGCGTAACGGTGTCATTGGCGGAGCCGGACTCGACGTGTATGAAATCGAGCCGTTGCCATCGGACCATCCCCTGTGGGAGGCACCCAACACCATCCTCACTCCCCACATCGCCGCTGACGAAGGCCGCCACCTAGGCGAACGACGATACGAAGTCGTCTCAGACAACATGCGCCGATTCGCCGCTGGAGAGCCGTTGCGCAATTTAGTCGACAAGGAAAACTGGTTCTGATCGAATGCGGAACACTATCGAAATTAATCGAGGAAACAACAGATGACCGACCCACGCCTGCACCCCGAAACCGTCGCCTTCATGGAAAAAACAGCGGCGCTGAACATCCCCGCATTCGGCACGGTTTCTGCTGAGGAACTGCGCGCCGAAACCGACCGTCGCAATGAAGCGATTCCTCCGGTTATCGAGCCTGTGCGCAAGGTAATCCGAAGGAAAATCGATAGTCCCGGCGGGGAAATCCCTCTGCGAATCTACGTTCCTGCGAACTCCGAGCCGCCATATCCCGTGATCATGGTCTTCCATGGTGGCGGATGGACGATCAGGAGCTACGAACTAGAGGGTCCAACGTCCAGAGGACTCGCGAACCGAGTCGGCGCATTAGTCGTTTCGGTACAGTACCGATTAGCACCCGAAACTCGGTTCCCCGGCGCAGCCGACGATTGCTACACCGCAACCGAATGGGCCATCGAAAACGCATCGGAGTTCGGAGGCGACCCATCGAAGCTCGCGGTCGCCGGAACTTCTGCGGGTGGCAACCTCTCCGCCGCAATTTCACAGATGGCGCGCGACCGTAACGGCCCGAAAATCTCGCATCAGGTGCTGTTCTGCCCGGTTATCGACCACGACTTCACGAGAGCGTCTTACGATGAATTCGCCGAAGGATACGGTCTCACGAACGCTGGGATGCGTTGGTTCTGGGACAACTACCTCGGACCGGATGGCGACGGTTCACACCCTTATGCATCGCCAATCCAAGCCGACGATCTCAGCGGGCTGCCCGATGCCACAGTCATCGTTGCGGAATGCGACGTGCTACGGGATGAAGGCGAAGATTACGCCGCCGCTTTGACATCAGCGGGAGTTAACACCAGATTGACCCGGTATGAAGGCGTCCTCCACGGCTTCAACGTCCAACCCGGTCACATTCATCTCGCCGAAGACGCGCTCGACGAAGCCGCCGACCGGATCAAAAAATCCTTCGCAAACGACAGTTGAGTGTCAGTTCAACTGCGTGAAAACTGATGTTTACAGCGTTTTTGCCGGGGTAATCGCGCAAGGTGTTTCCCAACTTAAACGTCGATTCCTATAATCAACCGCATATCGAGTTTGAACGAACTCGGCAGAACCACTGAAACAGGAATCGAGGTGGCACATGGAAATCACGGCATATTCGGTGAAGGAAAAGGCGACGGTGCCGGTCCAGAACCCGGAAATCGTCACCATGAAAAATGGTCGCAAGGCCGTCCAAGGCGTTTCGCCGTCGGGCAACAAAGTCTTCAGGATCCTTTCTAACGCTGACGCCGAAACGCTGGCGAAGCAGATCGGATAACCCTAGTCGAAATTAGTCGCCCTACGGACGCAATCAACATCCCTTCTTGTATCGGGTGCGGGTTGCGTCCGTTATAATTTAGCGTGCCGGTGAACCTGACCTGACGGTTCGCCGTGGCGGTGGCAATCGTGCCACGAGCCGGATACGAAACGAAAGGAGGGACGTCTAGGTAATGGCATATAGCTATAGGAGAGGTGTCTCGATCTAGACGAGATCCCCCCAAAGCTCATCTCGGCACGAGAGTTCGCTCAAGTGTTTAGGAGTTGAAAATGCGGGGTGTCAAATGGTCTTAGATCCGAGGCACCTCCCGGCGGGTGGCATCACTCGGATAGGCAACCAAAGCCTGTCCCGGTGGTGCCACCCGCCTCTTTTTTTGTTTTCGCTGATAGGGTTAGTGGGAACGTCCGATCTACGCACACGAGTTCCTCCATGTCACCCATGATGTACGGCTTCGGCCGACAGCGCCGCCGGATGATCGAAGGCGAGTTGCAGCGCTTCGTGGAGGAGATGCCGCAACTCGGGATGACCCGCCTGATCCTCGTGGGCGACCTCGTCAACGGCGAACCGACTAAACCTGACTCCACACTCGAACTGGTGGTGGTGCAGGAAACCGACGAACCGTATCATCGGCGCCCTGATTTCTGGGTCACTCACCTCAGGCCAGCAGTAGGAACTATGTTTCACGTCTTCACCGAGTCAGAATTTTTCGAGTTAGCCGATGAAGACCCTATGCTGATCCATGCTCAGCAATACGGCGATCAACTTTTCTGAATCACGCATCCCTGGCAAATCGATCGCCATCATCTGAACCCGCAAGGAGCGTAATGACCGACTACTCTTCATTGAACCGCGTCACGCGAAGCTGGTTCGTGCAATCGAAAGACGACCTAGAAGCCGCCACTGCGAATGCTGACGCCGGTAGGCACGCTCTCGCCTGTTTCTTGGCGCACCAAGCCGCAGAAAAGGCGGTTGTTGCCTTCATCTACAACAACGGTGCGGAACAGGTTTGGGGACACGCCTTAGCAGACCTCTGCGAAGACGCCAAGGCCTTCGACCCCTCCTTCGAATTCGTGAAGTCGGTAGCCGGGTTGCTCGACCACCACCACATGGGAGCCCGTTACCCGCTGACGATAACCAGTGGTGCCCCTTGCGAAGCCTACGAATCCCTTGACGCGGAACGCGCACTAGAGATCGCCTCGGAAATACTCAAAGGCATTGAAGAGAAGCTGGGGCTCAAATAACCTCCCGAACCTGAGCGATTGGTTCATTCGGGTTTGTCAGCGGACCCATGTTCCCAAGTAACTATAAACCCGCCTGAAACGGCGGGTCTCGGCGGATCTTATCCGCCACTAGTCTTGCCAATTCGCCAGACGTTAATCAAAGCTCCGGTGATGTTATCCGCGTTGCCCTTGGTACGCTCGGACACAGTGTTTCTTTTTTTGCTTCTTAGTCCGTGCGATTTTTTAAACCCAGAGCTTCAATACCGCTATCACTACGCCGAAACCTGCGATCATCAATCCTCCCAATCGCACCATCAAGCGCGTCTCTACCTCTTGGATACGCGTCTCGATCCCTTTCAAGTCCGCTTTATTTGCTAGATGTTTCAGTTCAGTGTCGAACCGCGTTTCTAGCACTGTCATACGTTCATCTACTGTAGCCATTATCTACCCCTAAGTCGTATTATCAAATGTTATCACGTCGCATCAATCCGCAAGAATCGATCGGTCAGTCGTCGATCCGGCTAAGAACACAGAACACCAACCGTTGCAAGGTCGAGACTGGTAGGCCATCTAACGTCGAATCCCACATTGCCGACGGCTCGTATAAACGCTACGGTTCGATGGCGATCTCATGAATCGTGAGACCGTTGCAAACACTCCGCAACCGAAAATCGGGCGAGTTTACGGCTTGTGCTGTTTTACACCGTATACAGCGTAGGCGCAGTTGGCACCGGCGCGATCTGCTCCGGCGTCAGCTCGTACGCCTCTTTGCGGTAGACCTGTATGCGATGGCAACCAAAGTCCGCGACATACATCAAGTCGCCGCGCTTGGGATCGTTGTGGAAACGCATCATCGCTGGACCACGCAATCGTCGCGTCACCTCTAGCTCCGCTGATTCGCGGTTCCGCAACACTGTGGTGCTCGAAAGGATGTAAATCCTTCCACTCTTTGACAAGACACCGTCGCCGATGAAACGATCGACGTAGCGACCATTGAGATCGAACTGCTGCACACGGTGATTGCCGCGATCGGCTACGTAAACATCGCCGTGCCTGTCTACAGTCACCCCCGCCGGGCGATTGAATTCGCCGATGCCGTCACCACTCGAACCAACACTCCAGATGTGGTTGCCGTCAGAGTCGAACTTCTGCAGGCGGTCGTTCCGCCAGTCTGAGACATAGATCGCTCCGTCGTGCGGGTCGACGCCAACGCCCCAGGGGTAGTTGAACTGACCATCGTCAGCACCGAACTCGCCGAAACCGCTGATGTATTCGCCCGACGCCGTGAACTTCTGCACTCGGTGGTTCTGCGTGTCGACCACCAGCATGTTGCCGTCATTGTCCCACTCGATGCCGGATGGCCGATTCAGTTGCCCGGGCTCACTGCCATGCGTGCCCCAAGTGTCGAGCAACTCTCCGTCTGATGGTCGCCACACCGTGATCGTGTGGTTACCCTCGTCGGAGATGTAGCAGTTTTCGTCCTCGTCTCGAATCATCTGGACGGGCCAAACGAAGTTGGAGCCGAAAATGTCCAAATCGTCGTCGTCCCAATTTATGCGACGGACCTGACCACCTTGACCATCCGTGCGGTTGAGGACGTATAGCCGATCCTCGTCTCCGATAACGATGTCCATCGGATAGGTGGTGACGCGGCGCATGCCCAGCGTCGTGTAGAAAGGGAAACCGGCACGCAACAGCGCATGCGGCCTGCCGTTCGCTCCGTTCATAGAGCCATTACCGTTTTCACTCACGGTTCAACCCTCCCGGGAATCTCTTTGCTTGCTATTGTCTGCCCCTCACCATAACCCTCTCCCACGAAGGGAAGAGGGAATTGTCGTTAGACCAACGTCTTTTCATAAGGCTGGAGCTGCTCGAACGAACCACCGACAATCGGAACCGGGTCCAGTCCGAACCACTGCTCCAAAATTGTTCCGTACATCCCACGGAAGTCGTAGGTGTGACGCAGGTCTTCGTCGTTCAACCAGTTTGGACGATCAAGCGGTGGGTACTCGGAGTAGAGGCCACCCTTGACGTGCTCTCCAATCAGGAACGCTCCACCGCCAGAACCGTGGTCGGTTCCGGAGCCGTTGTCCTTGATCCTACGACCAAACTCCGTGAAGACCAAGATCGTCACTTCGTCGGCAGCATCGTGATCGCGGAGGTCCTGCAAAAAGTCGCGGATCGCTTCTGACAACTCGCCAATGAGCTTGTTGTGGGCCGGTAATTCTTGGGCGTGGTGGTCGTATCCGAGGTGGTTCGTATAGAAGATGCGGGTGCCGAGGTCCGCGGTGTGAACGCGAACGACATCTCGGAGCGCCTGCGCGATCGGGTTGTCGGCATACTCCACGTTCGACTTGTACATACCCGGAGCGACCGCGAGCATGTCCGCCCCTTTGAGCACGTCGCGTCCTGTCTGACCTAGGTAGTCCATCACTAGGCCTGAACCAACCGCCGGCGTGTACATCCGCTTGAAGATCTCAAGGTTCTCATCACGCTCATCGGCCACTTCGATGTTGGACATCAAGCCGTAGTTATCGAGATCGCCGACCGAGGTCGCAGTGATGCCCGGCGCGGCCAAGGCTCGCGGCAATCCCCTGCCGAAGTTAACGGCGGTGACAGGATTCTCGCCGTTTGGATCCATCTCACGGATGACCCTTGCCAACCATCCTTCCGTCGCGATAGTTTCTGGTTCGCACGTGTGCCAAATGTCCATGGCCCGGAAGTGTGACCGACTTGAGTTCTCGTACCCGATACCTTGAATGATGGCGACCTTGCCCTCGTCCCAAATCTCCTTCAACGCGCCCGCATTGGGGTGGAATGCCAATGTGTCGGTGATCGGGATCACCTTGTCTTCCGGCATTCCCACTAAGGGGCGTACGTCATAGTAGACACCCTCGGTATACGGGATGACCGTGTTCATGAAGTCGTTGCCTCCGGAAAGTTGGATAACGACCAATACAGGGTCCTTGTGCTTTCCGTTGGTACCGTTGCCGTTCATTGCCATTTCAGTTGCTCCGATTCTTGGCCTTGCCGACTCGTATGAGCCATTCTCCTCGTTTATTCGAACTGGAACTCGCGAGTCGATACTGCGAGCGTAATCAATCTCAGGATGCGTTCCTCAGTGTCACCGTCGAAGTCGCCACCTTCGTACGCGTGTTCGATCAGTGCTTCGCGGGTCTCGGGATCCACATCCAAGCGGCACAGGTGCTCTAGCACTACGTCCACGGCTCTTTCGGGTGTCCGCGGTGCATGCAATTCATGGATCGATTCGATTATGCCGCGAACGCCGGGTTTGGAAGGATCGCTGAGTGTGTCAACTGCGAAGTTCACTCGTTCGGTCAACGTGCCGCCGTCGATCCACTCCTTACCCGTGTGCCAGCCTTCGACCGAAGGCGGATCCATCAACGTTTGCCCCATCGCGACGAGCGTGCCTTGGAAACTATCCAAACCAACGTCTACTTCACGATAGTCGCCCGAAATCTTGAGGACATTCGCCACGAAGTTGGTCGGCGATTTCACGCGCTTCATACGAGCTTCTTTGAAGAAGTCTGATGTGAGCATCGTCTTGACCACGTGGCGGATGTCGGCATCAGATTCCATCCACGCATCAACCAAGATCTGGATTGCGTCAGGGTCATTGGGCGGTTGAATGCTCCAAGCGGGGACTTGAGGCTCATCAGCCACGAAGAACGTGTAGAGGTGCCGAGCAATGAACCGCGCTGTCGCCTCTTGCTGGGCGATGATGTCGATTATGTCTTCGCCGTTGAAGTTGCCCTTGTGACCCAAGAACTCCTTCTCGCCCGCGTCATGGTCATCCTCGCGGTAGATGTATTCGGCCTCGAAATGACCGAACGGGTACAGCGGCAACGGTTGCTTGAACGTCCAACCTGTGAACGCTCGTGCAGCATTCTTGATATCGTCCTCGGTGTAGTTCCCGATCCCCATCGAGAACAGTTCTAGGATTTCCCGACCATAGTTCTCATTGATCGAGTAGCCGTGGTTCTCGTTGTTGTCGAGCCAGAAAATCATCGCCGGATCTCTCGATAGTTCCAGCAATATCGTCCGGAAATTAGCCATGCCGTTGTCGCGGAGCATCTGGATGTGATTCACCATGCTCGGCGTATGCTCGCTCTTTGTCCAACCGGTGGCCAATATACCGTGCCAGAAGAGCGCCATCTTCTCTTCCAACGGACGCTCGGTATTGACCATTCGGAACATCCACCTACCGTTCCAGACTGCGCCATTATCCTTGTTGGCGGCAAGGTGGGGATAAAAACGCCCTAGCAGGTCATCCTCAACTAGCGGAAAGCGATCCGGATGAATCAGATCGTCTACGATCTCGTCGTAGGACTTCTGGGCGTAGCGTTCAATTTCGGCCCGGTCGGCGCCAAATCCAGCGCGGCGCAACAGGTGAGCAACCAGGTCCAAGTCGGTCTTGGTTTGCGCAAGTACCATCTCGATTACCTCTTGGATTTTCCATCACACATGGTTAGTCTGCACTTTAACAGCGAATCTTAACGAAGGTGCTGTTCCAAAGCAAACATCACGCCGAATTCGTGCTGCACAATTTCACGGTTCGACTGAATTGTTCAGTCTCGATTTGGAACTACATGTTTGCGACCTAAGACCGCCGTTCCAGATCAATCCCTAGGTCAGCTAGCGCTCTGGTTAACGTAGATCGTCTTCGTCTCGGTGAAGAACTCGATCGCCGCCTTGCCCTGCTCGCGCGATCCACTGCTCGACGACTTCATACCCCCGAACGGGACCTGAGGTTCGACCCCCGCCGTCTCACCGTTCACCTTCACAATCCCAGCCTCGATCCGATCCGCGAACTGCATCGCCGCGTTCAAGTTGCGAGTGAAAATACCCGCGCTGAGCCCGTAACGCACATCATTTGCGATGTCCAGTGCATCATCGATGTCTGCCGCCGGGATGATCCCCAAGACTGGGCCGAATATCTCCTCGCAAGCCACGAAGTCGTTAGGCGAAACCTTCGACAAGACCGTCGGCTGCACGTAAGTGCCGCTGTCGTAAGATCCGCCCGCCGGGACACCGCCACCGGTCAAAACGTTTCCACCCTCATCCACACCGCGTTCAACAGAGGCCACTATGTTTTGACGCGAAGCCTCGTCTATGACTGGAACAACAACCGAATCGGCTTCAGCACCCGGACCAATGGTGAGCGACTGTGTCTTTTCAACCACAAGATCGGTGAAGTCTTCGATCACATTGCCGATTACGATCGCCCGCGAAGTCGCCGTGCATTTCTGACCCGAATACTTCATTGCACCGTCGACCGTCACCTGCGCCGCCTGCTCAAGATCGGCGTCAGGCATAACCACTACCGGGTTCTTACCGCCCATCTCCAATTGGAACTTCACGCCTCGGCTCGCAGCCGACGACGCGATGCCCATCCCGATCGAGGTCGAGCCGGTAAACGATACCGCCGCAACACCGTCAGATGCGATCAACGCATCACCGATCGCACCGCCAGAACCTGTCACCAAGTTGAACACCCCCGCAGGCAATCCAACCGCGTCCCACATCTCGGCGATCAACACCCCAAGATGCGGAGTCGCAGACGCCGGTTTGAGCAAGATGGAATTGCCGTAAACCATCGCCGGCGCCATCTTCCATATCGGAATCGCCAACGGGAAATTCCACGGTGTGATCAGAGTTACGACACCAATAGGTACGCGCTTCGTATAAAGCAATATGTTTGGATCGACCGACGGAACCACGTCGCCAACCGGATTTGAACCCTCAACCCCGAAATACTGCAACAACGCCACAGCACGACCTACTTCGCCGCGCGCCTCTATGATCGCTTTACCGCATTCCCGCGTGATCGCCTGAGCATACCGTTCAGCGTTCTGGTTCAGATAATCCGCCGCCGCTAACAGGTAACCACCGCGCGCCAATGCCGACATGGATCCCCAAGCCCGGCCCGCGTCGGATGCAACCGCCACCGCGCCTTCAACGTCTGCGGAGCTAGACGCCTGAAACTCACCTATCACGTCGTCCAAGTCCGCAGGATTGCTACTCTGCGAAACGTTGCCGGTCGACGCAGCGACCCAACTTCCGCCTACATAGTTCAAAAACGTGTCACACTCTGCCATCAATCAATCTCCTGTCTTATTTGATTCGACGGCTCGGCGCCGAACTTTCGACTTCATTCCATGTATGTACAAACGTCGCTGAGCGGTTGGCGCTCCGCTTCCGGCAACGCCGTCGGAAATCCGATGTAGAAGGCGCCAACCACTGCCCAATCAGGATCCACACCAAGGACCTTGTGCACCTCTTCAGCCTTGCAAAGGCGCCCAGTCGACCATCCAACGGCTAGCCCGATAGCGTGCGCCATCAACTGCAAGTTCTGCGCTGCGCAACACGTCGCGGAGAAGTTCTCTTCGGTTATCTCTTCATTCGAACCTGGCACAGAATACATCAGCAACAGCACCGGCGTCAGCAACACCTCGTCTCGAGCATCGGCGGAACTTCGCTCACGCCTCTCCGGATTAGGGTTCTTAACGTAGTTCCAGGTCCACTCGTAGATCGCGTCAGCGACTTTCCTACGTGCTTCGCCGTCTTTTTCGAGGACTATGAAACGCCACGGCTCCGTATGTCGATGGTTCGGTGCCCAAGTCGCCGCTTCGACGATCTGATCGACCATCTCACGCGGAACTGGCTCAGCGCTGAACTCGCGGACAGTCCGACGAGTTCGGATAACCTCCATCACTGCGCCGGCGACATCTTTGGAAATAGAATTCGGTTGTGCTGTCACGGGTCTCCTTTGATCAATGAATTAGTTTGTGCGACGACCCGCTCAACTTGCGATTTTAAGTCAATCACAGCGTTAAAGCGCACCGAAATCACCAATGAGTCGATACGGCAGAGCCCGAAAAGTCCACGCCAACACCGTGGAAGGACGACGCGCCGTCCTCGAAACCTTCCGATCCGAAAGGCGGATCGAACGCCTACTGATTGCCAACGGCATCGAAATGGGCCCGCAAATGCGAGAGATAATCGCCCTCGCCAAAACTGCTGAGGTCCCAATCGAACATCTCGATCGTCGCGATCTCGACCGCCAATCCAAAACCAAGAAAAGCCAGGGCGTCGTCGCAGTTCTACCCGACAACCGATACGTTTCCATCGAAGACATCATCTTCCAAGCCGACAGCAAAGGCCAACACCCTCTCATCGCCGTCCTCGACGGCATTGTCGACCCCCATAACTTGGGCGCCATCGCCCGCACCATGGACGCCGCGGGCGGTCACGGCATCGTCATTCCCGAACGTCGAGCCGCCGGAATCTCACCGGGTGCCATTCGCGCTTCCGCAGGGGCGCTCATGCACCTACCCGTCGCTCGCGTGGTCAACATCCCGCGGACCATCGAGTATTTGAATCAGTTGGGGCTTCAAACGCTTGCGTTGGCCGCCGACGCTAAAACCGACTATTCACAAGCCGATTTCACCGTGCCGACTGCGCTCGTGGTTGGGTCCGAGGAGAAGGGTGTTTCGAGGTTGTCACTGGCGAACTGCAGCGGGGCGATCTCGATCCCGATGTTTGGGCAGCTGGACTCGTTGAACGCTTCAGTCAGTACCGGGATCGCTTTGTACGAGGCGGTTAGGCAGAGGGCGGAAAATGAAGAATTGAGATGAGCTGCCTTCACTCGACTTCCGATAACCGCTAAACCGTCATCAACTCCTGCGAATCGGATCATTTCCTCCAACTGCTATCTCGAATGAACTCAATGAATATGTCCAAAATCTTCCATACAGAATGAGCAATATTGCTTCCTGGCTTCTTCGAATTCACGGCGTGATTTATAATGCGGGCTTGCCACAGGCGGTTTAGCCAACCCGAAATCCGTAAACAATTGACAATCCGAAACTGGCTCGGAACCCGTTTCCGCGCCTCCTTGTTTCGGCTTGTTTACGGACTGCCGCCTGTGGCAAGAACGCAGTTCAGAGCCCGAGGAGGCATCAGAGTGCCGAAGTTTTTGTTTCTGTCCGTCATAGGTCTCATGACGGATTCGCACACAATGCGTCCGACAAACTACCGCAATGCATTTCGATTCCTAACCGTAGCAGGAGTCGCCATCTCGATTTCGATATTTGCATTCAACACCGCTGCCAGCGCCCAATCACCATCCACAGGCCTCCTCATCGACGATGTCACTATCACTATCGTCGCAAAACCCGAAACTCCTAACGGTGTCGCACATCGAGCATCAGTCACGGTTAGGAACTCCAGCGAAACCAATTTCTCCGGTTTGCAAAGATTGGATTACACGGTCGATGGTGGCGAGCGGCAACTTGCCTACATCGTCACTCAACTCGGCAGCGGTGAGTCGCTGACCATCACGTTCGAACTCGCTCTAATCCCTGGCGAACGCACGATAAACGTGACTCTCGGAGACTCTGAAGTCTCGCGAACCCTGACCGTGACCGGAGCAGACATCGGTATCGCGATCGTTGAACACCGCCTCAAACGGGGCAAGACGGTCGAATTCGTCATGGCAATCACCAATTCCGGTGAAAGAACCGCCCGAGACCTCACATTGAGCAGCGCGTGGCAGGAAACCTCGAGTGATGACATTAGCGAACGGAACTACGATGGCCCCCTCCAAGACCTCGCCACTGCACAACGAACCACGGTCATCATGCCTTTCCAAATCAACCCGGGCTCTTATCAGTTCTCGTTCGAAGTCACCTCCTCCTCTTTGGAAACGGATCATGACAACAACTCCGCGACGGTGATGGTCGACATCGACTACGTGGATTTGCAGGTCCAGCTACTCTCAGCCAAGAACGTAGGTTGGGATAGCGATGGAAATGGCCTCATGTCCTTGAATGTCAAGGTCGAAAACGCCGGCGTCGAAGACATGAACTCTTTCTACGTCGGTGTAGACTGCCGTGGCGAATGGATGTCAAACTGCTCCTCATCCACGCAATTCTCACAACTGCTAGCAGGCGTTCAAACAACGTCGGAATTCCGGCTTTGGCTGCCTGTCGGCGACACGCCGATCAGCATCTTCGCAGTCGAAAACGAAGACACGTACCGTTGGGGCGAATCTAACGTCGTCGAAACCACCATCACGACACCCCAGGTACCTGAACAAGTCTGGACGTTGTCTCGAACTTCTGAACCCAATATCGCTAGCTATTGGAGCGACGGTTCGGCGAACGTGGAACTCGACCTGACATTCGTGAATAACGGAACCGATGAATCATCAACGATCAATATCCAGTGCACGCAGGACGAATCCACAATCGAAGGTTGCGGCGGAGAAGTCTCTCTAGACCTAGTCGACAATGTCTACCCCACAGTCGTACATCAATCTCTGCGGCTACCAAGCGGTAATACGACGCTCCAGTTCCACTACGGCACCGATGAACCGACAACCTTACTCGCATCCGTACCCGAACGAATCGTCGGTGTCGAACGCGACGTTTGGGACTGTTTCACCGACACTTCGAATTTAGATCCTCAGACGGGAGAACAGGCGGCGGGTGGCGATGAGGGCATTGGGTGCGCCGGTTGGGTATCGGAGGATGTCACCAAGTGGCCATTAGGTGAACCGATAAAGCTTTGGTCGCATGGCCACTCGGATTACCTTGAGATTCTCGACGACGTCCTTGACGATACAGCACCGTTTCTGAACCTTGAGTTTGAACGCGTTGCGACAAGAGAGGAAGCTCAGCTCAAGGTTCACACTGGCGTTGCGAGGGAAGACGCGGAGCTGACTGGACTGGACTGTATCGACTTCGCCGGTTGCGCTGAGACCTCGGTTGACGACGATGGGCAGATTACTGCGAGCACGATCGCGATATGGTTAATCGATCAGGAAGACGAACGTTGGCGCAGCCATTTTATCCGTGTAGCGACTCTCCATGAACTTTTACATGCATTGACAAACATTCAGCATCGGCATCACGACCGGACGAGCGTGATGAGCTACGATGCGTTGAACTACACGACGATCGAGGGGATGGATCGTGGATTGTTTGAGCTGTTGGCGCACCCACTCGTAGAACCGGGTATGAGTTTCGACGATGTGCACGAACTGATCGTGTTTGCGGATGAATTGAACGATCCGCCCGAACCTGAGGAGCTATCTGCTCATACTCTGCTTCGACGTGCCCACGCCGCGCTGATGGATGCTGGAGCTATGAGCTTCGAGGTGAGAGGCGGTTGGCCCGGATGCACTGGGCTAACCTTTGGTCCGGCTGAACTTGAGTTTGGCAACCTGCTACCGCATCATGCGCGTTGGCACCACTTTCACGACGGCAACTATCGTTATTACTACGTAGGGCATCATACGGATTGGTCGGAGAGCGAGTGGTGGTCGAGGCGCGGGCGCCAGTGGAGTGATGTGGGTGTGGATAGTGTGTTCGATGGGACATCGTTCGCGAGCTGGTTTTCGTTAGTACCCGATATGCTCTCGGAAATCAGCATTTATGCGAATGCGTCCGATTACTCGGTGGTTTATCGGACGGACAAGCGGGTTGAGATTGCGGCGAGGCTTGATGAGCCGAATCCTACATGGAGCCGAGGGTTGGAGCGCAAGATCAGGATCGTGTTGGATGCTAAGTCGTTCGTAATTTTGGAGTATGAGATGACTTGGAATTTCGATCTTGCGGATCGGGATAGTTGCGACTCTTACCAGGTGAAGGCGCGGAATCCGAAGTATGGGATCGAGTTCAATTTCCCCGACGCGATTCTCGAGGCGTCGGCGTTATTGTCGACGGAGGTCGAAGCCGACGATGAGGTGATAGAAGAGTCGACCGCGCGGTGAGTAAGAAATGAGTCATAACCTACCCCTTCCCTGTTGGTGGGAGGGGTAGGTTACGTTTGATGAGTGCGGACCGCTCAGTTCTCGCAGTCGGGGTGACCGTCTTCCCAACGACCGAACGGGATGTCGTGCTGTCCGCCCTGGTTGATCTTCGACATCTGCTTGCGGCAGTCCATCCACATGTCGTTCCACTTCACGGGGTCGCGAAGCTCAGAATCAGGGTTTGACCTGCTTCGAGCCACAAACTCGGGGAACGCGATCCGGCCGGAGTGCGCGCCCGTGTTGTGGTACCGAAGGTCGAACGACCAGCGCATGTTCTCGCTCAGGTTCGCAAGCGAGCCGTGAACCGTGCGTTTGTGCATAAAGATCACGTCGCCACGCTCCGTCGGAAGCGGGGTCGCATTCATGTACGGGAAGAGCTTCTCAGGGATTTGTCTACCCTGCACCATCGTCGTGTTGAACGCGTAGTTGTTGCAGTGGGTCAGCAGATCGCCCCGGTGCGTACCCGGCACTACATTCAACGGACCCGACTCTACCGGCGTGTCGGTGAGCGAGAACCATACCGTGACCATGTTGGTCTCGTCCGCTTCCGGCACCACCACGCCGTGGTCCTGATGCCAAAGCGTTGCGCCGATTAGCGGTTGGCCATCGTCAGTCTTCGGCAGATACTTTTCCGGCGGCTTGATGCGCACGTGCTGCACCGGGTTCGAGGAAATCTCCGGACCGATAAGCTGCTCAAGGACATCGAGCAAATTCTCGTTCACGAACGCGTTAAACACCGCAGGACCGAACCAGCAAGGGGTGTCTTCCTTCACGTCCTGGAACGGAAGCGAAAAGTCGAAATACTGAGCGTGTTGTCGGCCAGTCTCCTGGTAGATCTTCAGGATCCGGGCGTCGAACGGCAACTCCTTGTACTCAGACTCGATCTCGCCATCCTCATACAAATCGCTCGCCAGATCGTCGAGCACACCTTCGTATTCCTCGATGATCGGGTCGAGCACGGTCTTGGGGTCGAGCACGCCCTTGACCTTTACGAATCCCTGCTCTTGAAAATCGCTTACGACGGATTTCGTCGCAACAGCCATGTCAATCCTCCATGTTCGGATTCACGTCGTTTAATGGCAACCGATTTTACACCAGTTGAGGCGTCGTTTTACACAACCCGCGTGACATTTCATCTATGCCCCTTTCGTACAACGAAAGGGGCGCGAGCGAAGCGAGCGGGGTATGCCCAGGGATGGCTGCGGTTAGGGGGATCGGGGCGATGGGGAGGGCATCAATCCTCAACCCGTATACAAGCCACCTCATGCCGACGCGTCAACGACCCCGTACCCCGCATCTGAGGCACAACCTCCGCACAATCATCTATCGCAATCGGACACCGAGTCCTGAACACGCAACCGGACGGAGGATTCGCCGGGCTAGGGATGTCGCCTGTCAAAACGATCCGCTCACGTTTGCGCTCCAAGACCGGATCCGGCATCGGCGCCGCCGACAGCAGCGCCTGCGTATACGGATGCAGCGGATTGTCGTAAATCTCATCACCATCCGCCATCTCCACGATCTTGCCGAGATACATCACCGCAGTCCGATGCGCCGTGTGCCTCACGACCGACAAATCGTGCGCCACGAACACATACGCCAGATCGTGTTCGTCCTGCAGGTCCTCGAGCAAGTTGATCACCTGCGCCTGTATCGACACATCCAAAGCCGAAACCGGCTCATCTAGAAGTATCAGTTGCGGATTCGCGGCCAAAGCCCGAGCGATCGCGATGCGCTGCCTCTGCCCACCCGAAAATTGGTGCGGATACCGACTCGCCACGCCCGGATGCAACCCCACCATCTGAAAAAGCTCCGCAACCCGATCAAGATACTCGTACTTCGACTCGAAAACGCGGTGCGCCCGCAACGGCTCACCTACGATACTCCCCGCTCGCATCCGAGGGTTCAGCGAACCGTACGGGTCCTGAAAAACCATGCTCATGTTCCGTCGAGCACCCCGCAACACCTCCGACGGTGCATCCACCAACTGATCCCCTTGGAATATCACACTCCCCGAAGTCGGCTTCTCCAACTGAATCACCGCCCGAGCCAAAGTCGTCTTCCCCGACCCGCTCTCGCCAACAACACCCAAAGTCTCACCCGGATTCACATCGAACGAAACCCCATTAACCGCCCGAATATGCCCCACCGTCTGCTGAATTATGAACCCCCGGTTAATCGGGAAATGCACATTCAAATCCCGCACCGAAAGCAAAGGCACCGCGGCAAGGTTAGCAACCGCCAACTCACCCATCCGCGCCAACGCACCCACACGGTCAGGCACAGTCGCGACAGCGGTGGCTAGGGAAGTGGATTGTTGCCGGTTTCGGACGTCGGATAATGAGGACGACATCTATCGAGCCACTGACTTACCTAACAAACCACTGATCGTCATCGCGTTTTTCTAACATGACCTTGACGTTCTCTGGTTCGACATCAAACCTTTCCAGCATTAGTATCGTCCGATCTAATACCAACTGCGGGTTTCCGCCAACTTCCAACCAAAAACCGTTAGGCAATTCGAAGCCATCTGCGAAGCGTTCCCGGTAATGATTGGGTGATGCACTCACATAGTAGCGTCCAGCACCGCCTTCCATCGCCAACTCTTCATGAAGTTTGCCTTGTCGCACTAACCAAGACGCTATCTGTCCGTATAGTTCACCCCAACCTCGAGCTTCACGTTTTTCGCCCGTAGGGAACTCTACTCGCCTAGGTTCTGGTCCACCGAACTCAACATAGATATCAACAAGCGAAACCCACTCGTTCGGCATCGTGGTCTGTGTATCGTTTGCTTGGGTCATTTCGTCACTGAGCCCTGCTGGACTTGCCGCTTGTTTTCCATGTTAAGTGTTGCGTTAGGTTGGCGAGCCAACGAGTGCGTTCCTTTACGGTCTTTAGCGTCGCGCATCTTGATGAATCATCCGCGGCTACATTGACTCATCCACGGATGTGACCGAAAACGATCCGTTCAGTATCGCATCCCGTGACATCAGATTGGCGTTCGCCGCTGTCTCCGAAAGTTCTAAACCTGTGACTTTGAACTCGGTCGTGAGCTTCAGAGACCTCTCGGCGACATCAACTATCTCGAACACTCGCCATTCATCTCCATCCGTAATGGCCACGTGACGTACCCCGAGCCAAAGTGCATATCTCACGGCTTGGTTGACTACTTCGTTCGTAAGTGAAGTCCCAAATCGCTTTGCCTCAACAACAATTCGTGGGCGCTCGTCTGACAACAACACGTAATCCGCCCACCCTTCGCCCGCGTTTTTTTCGAGAGTTACTCTCCCGGAATCCTTGAAATCCCAACCTAAGGCTTGCAAAAGCGGATCAACCAACAGTTGTCGAGTCGGCGTTTCGTTCCTACCAAGGTAACGTGAACGAATATGAATGCGCTGCCTGAGCATCGCGATTGTTTCGACAAGTAGTTCGGAAGGCATAGGGAGAAAATGGGGGCCAGGCGACGAACCTCCAAAGGGTGCGCACCGATCACATAGCCCCTCGAAAACTCACGAACTCTCCGCGTCGTCCGAGTTTCGGAAAATTTCCGCATAACTCGTGGGTTGCCCCGTTACCGCCCAACGCATCACCGCGACGATCGCCGCCGCTTGTTCCTCCACAAGACCAGCCGCTTCGAGTTTCTTCACCGCTTTGTAGGTATCAAACGCCATAGTTGACAAGATCTCATAGCTCCTGCATTAGAGTTTACTCAATCGTCCAATCGGATTATAAGTGGCGGAGGGTGACTCGTTCGTGCCGAGCGGCAGAGATGCTACCGCTCAACAGACACATCCGCCAAACGAAGCCCGATCCCAACATCCACTACGGACTGTCGTCGAACTTGATCCAAACCGAACTGGGATCAACATTGAAGTGTGCAAGGAATGACCGGGCGGTTCTCAGCAACGTGTTACCGGTTACGCCCGGTTCAATCCACAACCCGTTTTTCAACTGAAAACCGCCTTTGCCCCAAAATCCTTCATCAGATGTTTTGATGACCGTGGGTTTTGAGTTGCCGAACCGGCCGGCAGTCATTGATGGTTCCCGGCCAACCATCCATTCGGCTATGCTGATCCATACTCTGTTCCAAGTACGAACGGACATTTCGGTTCGATCTGGAAACCTTATGTGGGTAGGTCTAGGCCCGCGGCTGCTGTATTTAACTTGGTCCAAATGGACCCAACCTTGACCATCGGAATTCGGCGTTTCGTCTTCGTTAGACGTAAACTCCGTCTCGGTTCCAGGTTCATCGTCAATTAGAACTGGTTGGCTTGCTACGTTGATTGCTGAACTCGCATTCAGATTTGCACGCCACATCGACAGGGCCTTCAACGCGCAACTTACTAAATCGTCGTTGGCCAGATCGAACCGGACTTTCGGCGCAAGTACTTCTATGCTCGTCATCAGATCTCGTTCGTACAAACCCCAGGTCGCACCATCCGTTAGCACGAAAAACTTGACCCCGGCATATCGAGCATATCCATCGGCTTGTTCACGATGCCTCAAATCTCCAATATCCGTGCCGAATCGCTTGGCTTCAACGATGGCGACGTTCTGGTTATCGTGTTTCAAAACATAATCAGCGGTCGACCGATTACTGATAGCTGGCCCGTATTCGAGTTCAACTCGATCAGGGTCTCGAACATCCCATCCGAGAATTTCGAGGACTGGGTCTATCAGTAGTATCCGGGTAACAGTTTCATTGCCCGAAAGATAAGAACGATTCTCGGCGATTTTCACGCGGAGTTCTTTGAACACTTCGACTGCTCGTGATAGATCCATTCTCGCCCCCTAGCGAACACTTCGTTTGTTTCTTGATTTGAAACTATCCTATCGCTTTGCAGATCGCTCGACACCCACCCTCTCCCGCTCCCAACAAGCCGCCACATGCCCCTCGCCAACAACCTCCATCCCAGGATCATCATCCGCACATCGCACCACCGCATACTCACATCTAGGATGAAACGCGCAACCCGACGGCATCCGAACAGGATCCGGCACATCCCCCGGTATCTGCGTCAACTTCCCGGCCTCGCGCTGCATATCCAACCTAGGCACAGACCCCAGCAATCCCAGCGTGTAAGGATGCTTCGGATTGCCGTACAACTCCTCCGAAGGCCCCATCTCACGTATCTTCCCCGCGTACATCACGCACACCCGATCCGCATACCGTGCAACCACGCCCAGATTGTGAGTGATCATCAGCAACGCAGTCCCGAACTGCTCCGTTAGATCCTTCATCAGCTCCAATATCTGCGCCTGAATCGTCACGTCCAACGCCGTCGTCGCCTCATCCGCGATCAACAACCGAGGATTGCAACTCAGCGCGATCGCGATCATGATCCTTTGACGCTGCCCGCCGCTCATCATGTGCGGATAGTCGCGCAATCGCACCGATGGGTCGGGAATGCCCACCATGTCCAGCAACTCCGAAGCCCGCGTCGAAGCCTGCCGACGCGTCATACCCAGATGCTCCTGCAACGGCTCAACGATCTGACGTTCAATCGAAAGAACCGGATTTAGCGAAGTTAGAGGTTCTTGGAAAATGATGCCGATCCTCGCACCCCGCACATGCCGCATATCCCGCACACCCAACTGCAACAGGTCTTGCCCCTCGAACAACACCTGACCATTCACGATCCGACCCGGAGGATCAGGTACCAACCGCACAATCGACAGCGCCGCAACACTCTTACCGCATCCCGACTCGCCGACCAGCCCTACCGTCTCGCCTTCATCGATGTGCAAGTCGACACCATCAACCGCCCTCACAACCCCGAAATCGGTATGAAACTCAGTCTCGAGGTCCCTGACCTCCAACAGATGGCGATATGAAGCAGCGACCGACATTTAAACCTATCTACCTGCCTTTTCTTCAGTTACGGCTCACCAAACCACTCCACACTATTGCAATCTTACCCATTCGCCCACATTACCCCCTCTACCCCCCCCCCCCGTAGGGGCGAACCCTCTTCCGTCCCCTTTCGGAACGAAAGGGGACGCGGAGCGAAGCGAACGCAGGGGTATGCCCGCCCATCCACCCACCAAAACCTGCACCTCCCCCGCAGGCCATACCCTCACGCCTGCGCGCCCAAAACCACCACTACCCCAGTGTTACCATTCGCCTACTTCGCCCCAAAATCGTCACCTAATGAACCTGCCAACCGTAGACAATCTGCTCCACATCGGAGTCTCACAGGCACTCATAACGCCGCCTACCGGCTTCACCATCTCAGGTCCCGAGTTCCCAGACCGACCCTCTTCCGGCATCGATCATGACCTCTCCGTTCGATGCATCACATTAACTTCATACGCTGAATCCGTCGCGATCGTCTCACTCGATGCGTGGGGCATCTCGGAAACACTGCGAAACCGAATCACCACCGCAGTCTCCAACGTGACCGGCATACCGACCGATCACGTATCAATTGCATGTACGGGCAACGCCACTTCACCACCCCTCTGGCGCGACGAAAGCGATCTGCCCGGAGAGTACTCGAACTACATCGCATACCTGCCA
Source organism: Dehalococcoidia bacterium (assembly GCA_965203505.1). Lineage (GTDB taxonomy): Bacteria > Chloroflexota > Dehalococcoidia > Lucifugimonadales > Lucifugimonadaceae > Bin127. Next base: position 837,380 of record OZ241880.1, on the reverse strand, counting down.
GACATCGTCGCCGGTGCTGCCCTTGAAGCCGCGCTATCGCTACAACCGGCAGCCATCGGAACGGTCGAGACAACAGCACCCAATCTCAGCTGCTTCGCCCACACCCCCCAAGAAGAGCACCTAGAGACCGAACGCGAAACCCTCCGAAGCACAGCATTTCACGACGCCGATGGCCAAATCAAATGCCTCCTATACAACTTCGCCTGTCCCGCAACAATCACTGGCGACACAGGAAAGTGGACACCCGACTACCCGGGTATCGCATCATCCGCTCTGGAACAGGCTGGCATCGAATGTGCCATATTCATGCAAAGCGCGTCCGCGGACGTCCGCCCCTTCGACTGGTCCGAAGGCAACACGAATATCTCACACGCCGAGCGCACCTTTTCTGACGCCCAAGCCTTCGGCATACTCTTGGCAACCCAAGCGATCCGCGCCACACCAAACATCGTCTCACGCCGCAACGCACACATCAATACCGCCATATCTGATCACCACCTCACCGCTCTAAGAATCGGCGATACGGTCGTCCTTCCAACACGCAATCCCCAGAAAGTCGAATTCTCCGCTGACCTACGCGCCGCAATCCCCAACACGAAAATCCTAATCTCCACGAACCAACTCGAACCCATCCCCACGACACCCTCGCTCCCCCTAGACGAAGCAATCGCGTCGATAAACCGAACCATCAACTGAAATCCCGTCCTTCTGCAACTCCAAATTCCCGTCGCAAAGCGGAATATATCCTTGAATCTAGGTTCATTCCCAGGTCGTCTAATGGTAGGACAGAGGACTTTGAATCCTCTAATCCAGGTTCGAATCCTGGCCTGGGAGCCATCATTTGGACCGTTACCTTCGCATAACATGGTGTCGGTTTCGACGATGCGCGCAACAGCTTGTTCGATGGCAGTATACTTGGAAGCGTGGACCGGAGGGAGGGCGTCGCATGGTCGCAATCTTGGTTGAGGCCTAGCGACTTTTGCGTCGACCAATTACCCTCGCTACAGGGACCTCCGGTCACGCTCTATCCTATTCGAGCGGCTGAGAGACTGGCGCCTACATAGAGTGCCAACGCTCTGACTTGCTTCTGAAAATCAAAAAAGGGCGTGTGCTCGATTCCGCACACGCCCTTTTTGTTTCTAGCGAGTCTTCGCCGATGATCAGTTCATAGATGCCAAGCGCCGCCGTTCCTCTTCGCTCCTGCGAATCTCCGCCTCTTCGTCGTAGATCGACGCTCGCAGCGCCTCATCCGTCGCCAAGCTCCAAGGAGTCTCCACAACCCAGTGGTCCGGTTCCTTCTCCACCAGAGGAGGACGCTCGTTCGCATACGGATGCGACTGATCAACTTCGATCGGCGTGCGAGTCATGAAAACGTCGCCCGGCGGCGGGTCGATCGGCGATACTACCTCGCCCGGGAGAATGATCTCGTCACGCGTGATGTCCGGGTGCGACGGCAACGCAGCCGAGATCAACGCGTTCGTGTAGAGGTGCAACGGGTTGTTGAAGATCGCCTCAGTGTCACCCATCTCCTGCACCACGCCGAGGTACATCACCGCCATCTCGTGGCACATGTACCGTACCGTCGCCAAGTTGTGAGCAACCAGCAGATACGCCAATCCGTGCTCGTTCTGAAGATCAACGAGCAGATTCATGATCTGCGCACGAATCGAAACGTCAAGCGCAGACACCGGCTCGTCCAAGCAGATGAGCTTGGGGTTCAATGCCAATGCTCGCGCGATACCGATGCGCTGCCGTTGACCACCTGAGAATTCGTGCGGATAAAGGTTCATCTGATATGGGTTGAGACCAACCTCAACCAAGAGATCAGACACGCGGTCTCGGATCTGCTGACGCGTCATCGTGGTCGCGATCTCAAGCGGCTCACCGACGATCGCCTGCACTCTCATCCGAGGGTTCAACGATGACCACGGGTCTTGGAATACTGCCTGCACAGATCGCCTGAATTCGCGCCTCCCGGCACGATCCATCAGCGCAACGTCCTCGCCCTGCCAAAATATCTGACCTTCCGTTGGCTCTTCCAAACCCAAGATGACCTTCAACGTCGTCGTCTTGCCGCAACCCGACTCTCCAACCAACCCGAAAGTCCTACCCTCGCGAACGTCGAAGTTGACATCGTCGATCGCCTTCAACCAGCTTCGTTGACCGATGCCGAGGAAGCGTCCGCCGACGTCGAACCATTTGCGCAAGCCACGGACTTGCAAGATCGCGTCGGACGGATTCGAAGCCCCCGGTGCATCCGGGATCTCGACTGGAGTTGCGGTTTCTGTTGCCATCTATCAATTACCTCGTGAAGCGGTTGATCCGATAATGCTAAGTCCGTCTTACTGGCCTAGCCCGTCATCCCGACGAAAGCCGGGATCATCCGTAGGAAACTAAGTGCTTATACTTGTCAAAGTCGGCGACCGAAGCGCGCGACAGTTGGACCATGTGACCAGGCGCAACCTCGACCAGTTCAGGACGCACCATCGCATCCTCTTCTTCATACTCCAACGGTGATCGCGGAGCAAACGCATCGCCCTCAGGTAGGTTGTAAAGCAACGGCGGTTGACCTTCGATCTGAGGCAGTCGACCCGTCTTCTCCTCCAGTTTCGGCACCGAGTTGATCAGCGCTTTCGTGTACTCGTGCAACGGAGAGTTGAAGATCGTCCGAACGTCCGCAGACTCGACGATCCTACCCGCATACATGACCGCCACCCGGTCGCACATCTTCGCAACGATGCCGAAGTCGTGGGTGATGAATATAATGCCGACGCCAGCCTCCCGCTGAATCTGGCGCAAAAGCCTTAGGTACGCCGCCTGAATAGTAACGTCGAGCGATGTAGTGGGCTCGTCGGCAATGATCACGTCCGGGCTCGTCGAAATGCCGATAGCACCGACCACGCGCTGACGCATTCCTCCGGAGAGCTGGTGCGGGTAGTCTTTAGCCCGCGTCTCCGGCGCCGGGATCCTCACCTTCCGCAACGCGTCGACTATCGAGTCCCAAAGGTCCTTGCCGCGCAGTTTCTGGTGGATGCGAATCGCCTCGCCGACTTGGTTCTCAACGGTAAATACCGGGTTGAGCGCCGTCATCGGGTCCTGCAAAATCATCGACACCTCACCACCCCGAACCTGAGTCATCTCACGCTCGGAGAGATCCAGCAGGTTGCGACCGTTCAAGATCACCTCACCACCTACGATGTGACCCGGAGGCGAAGGCACCAACCTCATGATCGAGAGTGCCGTAACCGATTTACCTGAGCCCGACTCGCCTACCACTCCCAGCGTCTCGCCACGGCGCACGCTGTAGTTGACGCCATCCACGGCTTTGACCGTCCCCCAGCGCGTCGCAAAGTGGGTTTGCAGATCCTTAACATCGAGCACTATCTCCGATGTCGCGGCAGATGGGCCAAACCCATCGGCGTCGACCTCCGCAGCGTCCTCGAGCATGTGCTCGCGCTCTTGTGCTGTAGCAGTGGTCATGTCTGCCATATCAATACCTCTCCCTAGCTTCGCTCAAGCCGCCTGTGGTGACTTGAGGCTCATCGGGGTTCCGTCAATGCTGACGGTATTCGAGATTTGGAAGTAACTGAGTCTCGTTTTCTTGTTGCACGCAACTAAACGACGCGCCTAACGGATTCGCGTCGCGCGTGTGCATGAACAATATCAGATAATACCCGACGGTGCAAAGCAGAAAGCCAGAATCGCAAGGTGCGGAGTTTACGCCACACCCAATTCGACGCTCAACCTCGTCAACGATTGATCGATCGCATCCACGATGTAATCCACCTCGTCTTTATCCACAACCAGAGGCGGGCAGATCGAGATCACATCTCCCGCTCGGAACGACACCAATCCGTTGTCGAAAAGCATTGGCGGAAGCCGATTCGCCAATCCCGCGCTCGCCGGGAATGCCGTCTTGTTCTCACGGTCCTGCACCAACTCCACCGCCGCAAGCAATCCCAGTCCGCCGCGAATATCGCCCACGATCTCGTGATCCCATAATCGTTGCAACTCGTCATACAAGTAATCGCCCATCCGACGGCTGTTACCCACCAAGTCCTCTTCCTCGAACACGTCGAGGTTCGCCAACGCCGCCGCCGCGCTGACCGGATGACCACCAAACGTCACTAAGTGCCGGAACGTCTCTCCCGGACCACCGAGGAACGCATCAGCAATCTTCTTCGTCGCTATCGTCGCGCCCAGCGGTGAGTAACCGCTCGTCAAAGCCTTCGCAACTGTCGTGATGTCCGGCTGAACATCCCAATTCATCGGCGCGAAATACTCGCCCGTACGACCAAATCCAGTGATCACCTCATCCGCAATCAGCAAAACATCGTACTCGTCCGCGATCTCTCGCAGCCGCTGCCAATACTCCGCTGGCGGTATGTGAATTCCCGCCGCCGCCGAGATCGGCTCCGCTATCATCGCCGCCACCGAATCAGGCCCGGTGTGCTTGATCGCCACCTCAAACTCGTTCGCACACCGAATCGCCACATCAACGGGATCGCCATCAAATGGCAACCGATACGAATCCCAGTTCGTCACATGAATCGCACCCGGCATCTCAGGCCCGCAAGGATCTGCCGCCGGACTCCGCCCCAGACTCACCGCCATCGCCGTCGCACCGTGATACGAATACCGACGTGAAATCACCTTGAACGCACCAGCCTTGCCAGTAAGCGACTGATACTTCTTGGCCATCTTCACCGCCGTCTCGACCGCTTCTGATCCGCCCGAAAGGAAAAACGTCCGAGCATCCTTGTCGTGGTAGAGCGATGCGATCCGCCCGGCCAATCTGATCTGAGACGGTGTCGCCGAGTTCGCAGGAGGTGTCTCGATACCCGTCAACTGCTCATACATCGCATCCGCAATCTCGGTCCGTCCGTACCCCGCCGCCTTGTACCACAACCCACCCATCGCGTCGAGCACTCGATTACCCTCGATGTCTTCGACCCACGCACCCCGTCCCTTGACATATATCTTCAGATTGCCGCGCCAATCTTCGATCTGTTGCGCGTGCATGAAGAGATGATCGCCGGCAATACTCTGCAACTCTTCGATCCGTTCGCCCGCGCTGGTTGTTTCGGTCATGATCGCCATTGGCGAGAACCTCCAATTCGGCAACGTCGCCGAACCTAAACTCAAGTTAAGTTCATTCTAAACTGCAACGGCATCACGCACGCGGACACGTATCAGATCGCCAAGATATAATGACGTGTGATATGTCCTCCGTGTCTGAGCGGCACCCCGCCGCCGAGTGTTCTTGTATCAGCCCCTAGCAGGGGTTAGATGCGCCGCTTCGCACGTAGCACAACACGAATTCTTCAGTTCGAACGCCCCCTGCATTAAACACGGCAGGGGGCTTTTTTTGCCCAGATTTCACCGACGAATTCATCCAACCGGAGAAAAACCAATTGACCATCGTCAAAGATGAGATAGCCATCACGGAGAGCGTTGAAACCGAAATCGAAACGCAACGCGTCCTCGAACGGTTCTCGGATGAAGAACTCGCTGAAATCAACATAAGTCTCGAAGACGCACACCCTTCAGAGATTCTCCGTTGGGCTGACGAAACCTTCGGCGACCGCATGATCCAGATGTCGTCATTCGCCATCGATGGCATGGCGATCTTCGACATGTTTTGGAAGATCAACCCCAAAGCCCGAATCGCAACCTTAGACACCATGCGTCTATTCGAAGAGACGTACGACCTTATGGACCGCATCGCACGCCGATACAACACCGAAGTCGAGGTCCACTACCCCGACATCCGTGCTGTCGGCCGCATGATCCGACAGCACGGCATGAACCTCTTCTACAAAGGCGTTCAGAACCGACAACTCTGCTGCGAGATCCGCAAAGTCAACCCGCTCAACGTAGCCCTCAACGAGGCCGACGCTTGGATCACCGGCCTGCGCCGCGACCAAGGCATGAAGCGCAGCGAAATCGAAATCGTCCAGAAAGACTTCGCGCACGACGCATACAAGATAAACCCCGTCGCCAACTGGACCGCCGAGCAGATCCACCAATACGCCATCGACAACAAAGTCCCCTACAACATCCTCCACGACAAAGGCTACCCCTCAATCGGCTGCGCACCCTGCACCCGCGCCGTCAAACCCGGCGAAGACGAACGCTCCGGACGCTGGTGGTGGGAATCCGACCCCGACGCAAAAGAATGCGGCATCCACACCGTCAACGCACCGAACGGCTAACCTTCCCGACGTCGGCCACGCTACGACGATCCTGCGACGCGGTGCGTCGTTCTAATACATGATCATATGGGTCGGCACCAGTTGTTGCTCCACCGGATCCACCGCCAAAGCCAACCCTTCCAAGGTGTACGCGCCTAGTAAGGCAGGAGCATCGTCGTCTCCAAAGACGACCACGGTTGTCACACTCTCGCCGTTAACACTCGCCCTCGCCTCGCCAAAGTCCATGAATATCCGGCGACCGTCCGCCAACAAAAATCGACGTTGACCGATCGGCTCAACACCAATCTCTTGTAACACGCTAGCCGGTACGATCGTATAAGCGGCACCGGTGTCCACCGCCGCCTCGATATCGCGGGACTGCTTACCATCCATACTGGAGATACGGATCGGACAGTTGAATGTACCCATTAAAGAACCCTCTCTAAACGCACTGTTAGTGAGATTCTAAACTACGTTCCAACCTATCCTCATAAATCTCAACCACCGCTGCAAACGCATCCTCCGCGTTCGCCAACGCCTCTGCCACTGTGTCACCCTCGGTTACCAGCTCCTCTAGCAATGGAGATGTAACCGTGTATCCACCCTCAGGTTGAGGCGTCAAAACCAGCGGTATTCTAGCCTTCATCTAGCCACCTACATGCACTCTCTTGGTGCTCTCACTCCAAACTCAAGTTCTTCAAATCATAGCCCATCGTTCACATCACACTAATCGCGGTTCAAACCGCCCCGTTACTCCCATTCGCAAACTCCACAACCGCCCGCCGCGCATCATCATCCCGCATCTGCACCGGTGGCGACTTCATGAAGTACGCCGACGCCGGCTCCACAGCGCCTGCAAACCCCTTATCCATCGCGATCTTCGCACTCCGAATCGCATCGATCGCAACACCAGCCGAGTTCGGGCTGTCCTCAACCTCTAGCTTCAACTCCACATTCAACGGAACATCGCCCCATGATGTCCCCTCCAACCGAATGTAAGCCCACTTCCGGTCCTCCAACCACGGCACATGGTCGCTAGGCCCAATGTGAACATCGTCCGTCGGCAACTCCTTCTCCAACTGCGACTGAACCGACTGCGTCTTCGAAACCTTCTTCGTTACCAACCGCGCCCGTTCCAACATGTTGTAGAAATCGGTGTTTCCGCCGAAGTTCAACTGATACGTCCGGTCCAGCCGAACACCCCGATCTTCAAACAACCTCGCCAACACGCGGTGGATGATCGTCGCACCAACCTGCGATTTGATATCGTCGCCCACAACCGGCAATCCCTTGTCCTCGAAACGCTTCTGCCAATACGCCTCTTTGGCGATGAACACCGGGATGCAGTTCACAAACGCGCAACCCGCCGCCAACACCTGCTCCACATACCACTTGGTCGCCTGTTCTGAACCCACCGGCAGGTAGTTGATCACTACATCCACTTCGCGATCCCGCAGTATCCCTACAATGTCCGCCGTCGATCCCGGTGCCTTCTCGACCACATCCTCCAAATACTGCCCAATCCCGTCATGCGTCATCCCGCGATCAACCTTGATCCCAGCATTCGGCACGTCGTGAAACGGCAACGCATTGTTCGTCTTCGCAAAGATCGCCTCGTTGATATCGACCCCCACCTTCTGCTTGTCAACGTCGAACGCCGCAACCACGTTCACGTCACCTATCGTGTAACCACCCAGAACGTTGTGCATCACACCCGGAACAGCAGCAGAGTTATCGTCCACCTCGCCGTACTTGTGGATACCTTGAATCAGCGATGAGGCACAATTGCCTAAACCGATAACTGCAACATTGATACGACCCACAGGGGTTCTCCTTTCAACAGGTCTCACCGAAACGATCGGCTCCTGCTCTCGAGATTTCGATTCTTGCGTTGAACTTTCGACGGAACGTGCGACCTGTTCGCCAACGCCTTGGTTGACGACCGCACTAGCCAGCGGCCGGTTCGTACCCGGAGCAAGTGCCTCTTGAAGCGCATCCTCCGAGATGATCCAGCTCTTGCCCAGACGGCTCGCCGGAATGAGCCCCTCGCGCAGCCACTTGTAGACCGTCTTGCTGCTGACATCCAATCGCTCAGCGACATCACGCACCCTCAAATTAGCCATCCGAGTAGCTCCTTCCTAAAACTTCCGTCAAAAGCCCATCATTCCGGCGAAAGCCGGCCGCTCGCGGGACGGAACGTCCATCCAGAGGGGCAGGGGTAGGGCCATCACAGTTCCATTCGTTTCCATCAACTTCTACTATTTTCTAACAAACATCCCCAAAGTGCAACTTAACTGTGTCTCTCTTGGAGAGACTTTTCCAAAACTCCAAGGTTTCCCCCGCTCGCGGGGGAAATGTCCGAAGGACAAAGGGGGCCACCGCGACGCAGTTCGCAGGGGATGCACGATCAGGTTCTGAGCCTCCTTCAATTCCCCCTTGATGCCACGCATGATGCAAAAAACAAGTTGTGTCGACACGTCAACATTGGAGTGGGTCCTGTGACAGGCCATCCCCGGTCATGTCATTTTGAACGCCGCCCTCGGTCATGTCATTCTGAACGCCGCCCTCGGTCATGTCATTCTGAACGCCGCCCTCGGTCATGTCATTCTGAACGCCGCCCTCGGTCATGTCATTCTGAACGCCGCCCTCGGTCATGTCATTCTGAACGCCGCCCTCGGTCATGTCATTCTGAACGCCACCCCCGGTCATGTCATTCTGAACGCCACCCCCGGTCATGTCATTCTGAACGCCACCCCCGGTCATGTCATTCTGAACGCCACCCCCGGTCATGTCATTCTGAACGCCACCCCCGGTCATGTCATTCTGAACGCCACCCCCGGTCATGTCATTCTGAACGGAGCGCAGCGGAGTGAAGAATCTCATACGGCATCCCCAGGACGATTTTATGAGATTCCTCGCTGCGCTCGGAATGACAGCCTGTACGTCGCATGATGACAGCCTGCATGCCGCATGTTGGGTTGTCAGTTCCTGGAACCGGTCTGCGCCTGAAATCCAAGGGCAAACAAAGTGAGAGCGTCCGGCATTCGCCGGACGCTCTCATGGACGGGGTTTGCACCCCAGAACCTGCTCGGCGTCTGTTAGTTCACGGTTGTGGTGACCGTCTCGACCTCGCTGAAGGCGCTGTAACAGGCCAGGATGGTGCGGGCACGCATCCGCGCCTTGTAGGTCGTGCCGGGCGTCAGGCCGCTCACCACTTGGGAGTAGTCCTCGGGATACCAGCCGCTGGTGCCGACCAAGGTCTCGGAGACGGGCGTTCCGTCGTCGGTGGTCAGGTAGATGGTGTAGTCGGTGATAAAGCCGCCGCTATCCGAGGCGCTGCCGTTGGCGGCGCTACTCCACGTGAAGGTGATGCTGGTCGCGCCCGGGGTGACACTGGTGAAGGCGGGCTTGCCCGGCGGGATCAGGTCGTCAAAGTGGCACCATCCGGAAGCATCCGTATCCGACGCACCTCCGTCGTCGGCATGGGCGGAGTGCCCGGAGAAGATGAACATGGCGGCCAGCAAGGCGACACCGAGAGACAGGAGCGATGCTTTGGTGAGCATTAGGAACCTCCTAGGTTCTCTTGAGAGGCTTTTTGTCGGTTCGTATCAAGGCTGCCATTGATACTTTGTATTACGTTTCGAGCTGCCCCTATAGATTTACTATCGCCCGATAAGCCTTCTGCGCCTCGAAACCAAGGGGTAGCGATGCCTCGATTTCTCACGTGCATCAGGCACAGCCGATCCGCTCGTGGCACGCGAGATACGTGTATATCGGATGCCGATATACGGCAAACTACGCTACGCGGACACCACGACCTCAGTATCCCCAGCGCTCAGCGCATTCATATACGCAATAATCATCTCACTTGTCCGATAACTCCCAAACTCCCGTTCATCATCTCGCCGAACTATCGGAAAAGTGCTCAAAATATACTCCGCATCCTCATTCGAAATCCCGTACAGGTGAAAGTACAACGCATCTAACCGAGCCCGCAGATGCCGACGCTCTTCAACATCCCACTTGAACGGAGCACCGTTGTATCCGAGGTCACGCGCGAACGGCTCCATATCATGCGACGTGTATGTGAGACGCAGGACATGGTCTTGGACTATCTCGCGGGCGGTTTTCTCACCGAATTGCCTGTCGTAATCTTGTCGGGCAATCACGGGCAGTTGCTCCAGTATGAACAGGTTCAAGTTCTGCCCTTGCACTTTTTGACGCGTGACAAAGTCGAAAGCAAACGCATTCAAGTTCGCAGAGAACAGGTACGCCCATTCGTTGCTGTCAGATTCTTCTTGTGACGGCAGAAAAATCGGAATACTGTTACCGAATCCACCACGCGGAACCACACTCGCGATCATTGTCCTGATGTTTGTTGGTGCTGTGACATGCTTGATCCCAACAGCGCACACCACTCCATCAGGCCAATCAATCTCGTCTTCGTTGATCCAATATTGAGGGTCAGGTAACCAGTTAGGATCGGCACTTTGCTCTTTTGTTGCCTCACGCGGTCGCGCAGGTCTATTCAGGTTCGCTGGATTAACCACTACACTCGCCGCGCGGTGGTCATACGCCTGCATCATCTTGCCCTCGTAAAGAGGAACGTATTTCTCTTGACCTTTTTGCCAACGATTGCCCTGCACCGGATAGAAGCCGTCATTCTTAAGTTGCTCAGCGGTGCGGAAAAGGTCCGAATCGTTCGTCATGTCGATCATGCGCAGGTATTTCACCGGCCAAGCGCGAACCTCTTCTTTTCCTGAACGATCTACGAGGACGGGGTGTTGCTCGTAGATGCGACGTGTGATGTCGGCATCGCGCCGCGTTCGGAACACGGGCGCAGTGCCCGTGTTTGGGTTCACGCGTGCAAAATCGTCAGACGTAAGCGAAAAACAACGATTCGAGTCGTTTATCTCAGCGGTGTCATGCAAGAAAAACGCACATCGAGTCTCGCCTAATCGACTATCGGCACCACCGAAAATCAACGCGCAGAACTTGAAAGAGGCATGAACGTCTTTGAAGAACACCTTCCTGTTTTCAAAATCAAATAGACCGTAAATCCGTCCTCCTGTAGACACTTCCTTGAAGAAATCCGCGGCATTTCTATCGGCGTAAATTCCGGAAGGCGTGAGCAAACCCACAAAACCGTCAGGTTTGACGAGCCTTTTAGCGCGCTCAACGAAGAGCGAGTAAAGATTGATGTCGCCGCGCCCCAGCAACGGATAGTCGCCTGATGCACGAATAACCTCGCCTAGTTGATCGGCGCGCGCTTTGGCGTGTTCAAAGTCGTCAGCGAGATCAGGGTCGTTTTTACGGAGGTCGTCAATTGCGTTTCTGCGCTCGGCAGCAGTTGGCAGCAGCGCGATGTGCTCAGCACGCGTGGCGAACCACTCAACCTCTTGGAGCTTGATGCGGTCCCAAGGCGGGTTACCGATGATCGCATCGAAACCGCCCGAAGGATTTGTGTCTTGCCAATGTTCCCACACGCCCGGGAATGCGACTTCCCAATGCAGAAATTCCTCTTCGTCAGCGATTGATTTGACGGTTTGCCAACGGTCTTTGAACTTGGACCAGGTTTTCGAATCTGCAACTCGCTCATCCGAAGCAAAATCATCCGGCCCCTTGGCGAGAAGTTTGTAAGAGTCTTTAGAAAAATCGACCAGCGTTTGTTGGATCGGTTCTTCAAAGCCTGTATTGTCTCTAACCCTCATCCCCGCAGTCATCCAACGCACACCGCAGATGAAATCGAGCACAGAGCCCAGATCCGCCGTCGCATTCTCTACTCCTTCGAAGAGTGATGCCGATTTTTCCACTTCGGAAATATCGGAATCGGAGATGGCCTCGATTTTCATCATCCCTTTGGCTGCCGACTGTGCACCCTGCACCGCGCTACTCGCGTACACCCCGCCCAATCTCTGCAACTCGTTGACCATGTCCGTCACACGCAAACCCACCAACGAGTCGCCGCATCGTAGATGGTGATCGAGGAACGACAGCGGCGCACCCACGGTGAAGCTGTGCAACCACAACGAAACCTTCGCAAGCTCTACCGTCAGCGAGTTTTTGTCCACCCCGTAGATGCAACGTTTAAGCACCATGCGACGGATGATCGCTTGATCGGTCAGTTGATTCTCAAATAGCCTCCAGCCCTTTCTTCGCGCGCGGGCAGTAATCTCGTTACGGATGTTCCCAACGCGCTTGAGCAACGGCGATTCGTACGCATTGTTGTCGCCAAGCCACTCCGGCACTGCGGGAACATATTCGATCAACTCGGCTATGTAGTCCGACAGGAAATCGACAGCGGTCACCAGAAAATGCCCGCTGCCCATAGCGGGATCGAGAACCTTCAGATCCAATACCGCTTCGGCAGGATCGAGTTTTTGCAGTTCGGCCCTTCGGAGTTCCTTGCTCCGCTTGTCTTTCGCCAATTCTTTGGCACGCCTTTCGAACTTTTCGAGACGCTCTTCGATAAGCGGTTTGAGTGTGTGATCGACGATCAGGTCTACGAGTTCTTGCGGCGTGAAGAAGCTGCCGCTGTCCTTACGAGCGTACGCGTTCGGGCGAATGGTGATCTTACCGTTTGCGTCCCGTGCCGGTTGACGTTCCAGCAATCGCTCATAGATGGATCCGAGTTGCTGAACCGACATGTCACGGTAGTTGATGAAACGCGGCAACCCGTCATCTCCGTTGGTGTGACTCAGCGTGTAGATTATCGGCGCGATCGCTGCATCGTCGAGACGCACTTGGCTCAACATAGGCGCCGCGCTGTCTGAAAACAATCCCCCGTTGTAGGGTGGCAAACCGATCGAAGCGTCACCCTGGTTTATGATCCGAAACAGAGTCGCGAGGTTGTCGTAGTACTTCGTAGCGTTCGAAGAGAAGTCGATGTCTTCGACCATATTCTCTCTGATGTCATCGCGGAGCAGTATCCTCATGCTGTAAGTGGCGTACCGCCGGTCACGAATCGGCAACAACTCCCGATCCTCCGCGTACAACACGAACAAAATCCGATAGAGCAGGATCAACGCGGCTCTGTGAATTGTCGATAGGTCTTCGCTCGAACCCTTCGCTAACGCCGCAACCAGCGACGGGAAAACCTTTTCGAAAACGACGCCCGACAAGTCCTGCGCAACTTGCTCTTCGTATCGTTTCCCCTCCTGTAACGCAGTTTCTAGGAACGTTGCAGTTGCGCCATCGCGAAGTATGAAACTGTTGCGGTTGAAGAGCAGGTAGAAAATCCGCAACTCGTCTTCTTTTTCCTTCCTGACAATGTTCTCAAGGTTGGTTTCATAAAACGCCGCCGATCGTGGGCGTGTCCGATGGTCGTACAACCGCCAAACAACACCGTTGGTCAGGATTCCCCATCGAATTTTGCCGTCAGACTCAACGTCGGCAGCTGATAGATACCGAAGAATCTGACCATGCGGTGTTCGTCCTAACCTGACATTGCCAGAGTTCTCGCGCGCATCAAGCGCCAGACCGTGTCGCTTACTCTCTTGCACAACCGTGGCGTGCATGAACCTCGCCGAAGCGGATGATTCACCAGCCGCACGGTTCTTCGCATCCTCGTGCCGGAATAACAAATGGTCCGGCACATCCTCGCCTCCAGCGACCGACTGCTGGGGCAAGTAGTCGCGCCAACCCAAGATCTCCAAGACCGGCCGGATCAGTTCCTGTTCGGTAGTTGCCTCATTCGGCCGGTCAAAAAGATCGATCTTTTCGAACTTGCCAGAAACAGCATCACGCAACGCTTCGAGCACTGCCGAATCATCAACTAAGGCGCGCCATGCATCCGTCTGCTTGATCCCGTCAGACAAGAAATATCTAGTGAAAAGCTGCCCAGCCATACTCAACCCAAGAATACCGCGCCCCAACCCCGTAGGGGCGATCCCTCGTGGTCGCCCCACCGTCCCCTTTCGCTGGGCGAAAGGGGACGCGGAGCCCAAGAGGCCGACGCAAGAACGCAGGGGTATGCCCGGGGTGGCAGGGTTCCCCCGCTCGCGGGGAAATGTGCCACGCAGAATAACTACGGCTACGACGTGGCAGAAGGACGAAGGAGGCGCGAACCCTTCAATCCCAAAAATCCCAATTCACATTTGACTCTCGCAACATCCGTGCTAATATAGAAACTGTTAACAACATTCATCGCCGCGCCGACGGGTGCGGAAACCTCTATACACCACCCTGCCGACCACCGGGATAAGCGAAAGACAGTGAAGATCAATACGCAAGACAATCACCGTCGTCAGCGACGCCCCGCATCGAATGAAAGGCCAGATGAAACCTCGGCTGGGACCGTTAGAAACGAACGCTGCTACAAGGTCCAGCCGCGTCGCACGAAGCAGGCGACGCAACACGAGCCAGCGGATTTCCTGTCCCTTTCGCTCCGCGAAGGGGACGCGATCCCTTCCTCCCTCCCCCTCCCAGGGGGAGATTCAGAGGGGGTACGCAGGGGATGCCCGTCCAAGGGCTGGGCGAACGTTCGTGAATCCGGAAGACGTCGGCCCTCACTCGCTGCGAGGGCCTAGGCTACAGCACCAGCTCGGGTTCAACCGAGCGATGGTGGACGGTGAACCTTCTGTCACGCACGAGCGGACAGCCGTCCTCCTGGCCCGCGGTCTGGCGACGCGGGCGGACGCTGGACCAAAGGAAGGATCCATTCCAACACCCCGCAAACGCGGCGATGGAATCCACACCCTCTTCACAACGAAGAGGACCCCAATCACGGGCGAACCCTCGTGGTCGCCCTAACAACCCAACAACCAAAACCTGTAAATCGTCATCAGGCATACACGCGCGCCTAAAACCCCACCAAACCCCGACTCACTTCGAAACTCAACATCCCAATCACACAAATCACAGTTCACACCGTACCCTTGACGCACACAACCAAAACACATCCCGTCCATCCTGTCCATCCATGCAAATTCCCAACCAAGACCTCGCATACAAATCCGCCGCCGATCTCCTCGATCTCATCCGCACAAAGCAAGTCTCACCCGTCGAGATCACCGAACTATTGCTCCAACGCATCGATGACATCGACCATCACCTCGACTCCTACCTCCTCGTCACTGATGACATCGCCCTCCGACAAGCCAAAGCCGCCGAAGATGCCGTCATGCGAGGCGACGACCTAGGTCCCCTTCACGGTCTACCCATCCCGATCAAAGACAACCAGATGACTGGCGGCATCCGCACCACCAGCGGCTCCGTCATCTTCAAAGACCACGTCCCCGAAAACAACGCCGCCTTCCTAGACCGCATCCTCGAAGCCGGAGGCATCATTCTAGGCAAAACGAACTGCTCCGAACTCGGATTCGTCGGAACCTGCACCAACTCTCTAGGCATCACCGGCAAAAACCCCTGGGACACGACCCGCACTCCCGGCGGCTCCAGCGGTGGCGCAGCCGCAGCCGTCGCAGCCTTTCTCGCCCCTATCGCCACCGGCGGCGACGGAGGCGGTTCATTACGCATTCCCGCCAACTTCTGCGGCGTCTACGCCATCAAACCAACCCTCGGAAGAGTCTCCGGATACAACGGCGTTTCCGGTCCTCCCGCACCCAACTTCTTCGGACAACCAGGTCCCATCACCCGAACCGTCAAAGACGCCGCACTCATCCTCCAGACAATGGCCGGATTTGACCGCCGTGACCCCATCAGCATCCGCAGCGCGCCTCCAGATTTCATCGCCGCAACCGAACGCCCCATCGACGGCCTCCGCATCGCATGGAGCCCCGACTTCGGTTTCGCCAAAGTCGACCCAGATGTCGCCCGCATCACACACCAAGCCGCGCTCGCCTTCGAGGACCTCGGCTGCACCGTCGAAGAAATCGACATCACCCTCCTCGAGCCCTACGACTCCTTCGGACCCATCCAAGCCGCCACCGCATACAACAACCTTTCGAAATATCTCGACGAATACGGCAACCAGATGACCGCCTACGGCCAGTACTGGATGGAAAGAGGCTCGCAAGTCACAACAGCCGAGTATGCCGCCGCTCTGGGCCGCATAGACGAATTGAAAGCCACATTCGACGACATCTTCGAAACCTACGACCTCGTCCTCGCCCCCGTCGCCCGCTTCCCCGCCTTCGTCAACGAACCCTTCCCCGGCTCGGTCACTGGCACCTCGTCATTCCCCGAACAATTCTGGAACGGCGCATTCACCATGCACTCCAACGCAACCGGCTGCCCCGCCGCATCAATTCCCGCAGGCTTTACACCCAACGGATTACCCGTCGGCCTTCAAATCATCGGCCCAAAATACGACGAAGAAACCGTCCTAGCCGCGTCCGCCACCTTCGAACAAGCCCACCCATGGATCCAACACCACCCACCCATAGCGTAGAGCAACCAGGGTTTCTCCCGCTCACGAGACCGCAGCAGCGTGGGGACGGCTGGGTTCCCCCGCTCGCGGGGGAAATGTCCGAAGGACAAAGGGGGCGCGCACTGCTCAACCAATCCGAACGTCGCCAATTACCACCCCCCATCACAGCCCATCATTGCAATCACGCCCATCCCAGTCCAAAACCCTACTCAAAAACCGCAATCTTGGTATGATGTAGTCGAAGCGGAAACGCGGCCCTGCCGCTCGTAAGAATAGCCAAAGCGAACTCTTAAGATGCGCATCGCTCAAGTCTCCCCATACGACCTTTCCTACCATGGCGGCGTCGTGGCACACATGGCCAGCCTCAGCAAGGAACTGTCGCAGCGCGGACATGAAGTCGTCCTCTTTGCTCCGCGCTCCAGACCGCAAACCGCCCCAGACGTCAGCGGACTTGAAGTCGTGCCGCTCGGCGGAAGCATCCCATTCAACGCCAGCGGGTCCGTGTCGCGAATATCCATGAGCTTCGGCGCCGCACGACAGATGCGCCGAATCCTCACATCCGAACAATTCGACATCGTCCACATCCACGAACCGTTGATGCCATTCCTTGGTGCCGCGGCCAGTTGGTTTTCGCCGTGGCCCACCGTCGGCACCTTCCATGCCTACAGCGAAAACATCCACCCCGGATATTTGAGCTTCAAACCCGTATTCACAATGGTCGCGGACAAACTCGACGGACGTATCGCCGTCTCCAACGCCGCAAAAGCATACGCCGACCGATACTTCCCCGACAAATACACCATCATCCCGAACGGACTCGACGTCCCCAGGTTCGAAGCGCCTAGACCCAAACCTAGCGAATTCCGATCCGACGCCATCAACATCGTCTTCGTAGGACGCGTCGGCGAAAAGCGCAAGGGCCTCCGTTTCCTGCTCGGCGCCTACAGCACGCTGCGATGGCGCTACCCTGATCTCAGACTGATCGTCGTCGGCGCAGGTGTCCCAGACCGTGAATCTTGGCGCATGATGGGCGAACGCGGCATCGACGATGTCATCTTCGCCGGTCCTGTAACCGACGAAGAACTCCCCGCCTATTACCAACACGCCGACGTCTTCTGCGCCCCCAACACCGGGCATGAGAGTTTCGGCCTCGTTCTCGTCGAAGCCATGGCCGCCGGAGCTCCCATCGTCGCAAGCCGCATCCTAGGATTCGAAGGTGTGGCAGATCACGAAAAGGACGCACTCCTAGTCGACGTAGGCGACGAATACGCCATCGCCAACTCCATCCAACGGCTAATCGAAGATCAAGACCTCCGCGGCCGTCTGGTCAAAAACGGTCACGAAAAAGTGCAACGCTTCGGATGGGCCAGAGTCGCCGACGACTTGCTCGATTACTACCAAGAGGTCATGGCACGCGCCCCGTTCCCTGCTGTACCACATCAACGGCGAACCAGCAGTGGCTGATTCGGAGACCGGACTCCAAAGGCTCCGCAAATCCGCCCGCGCAGCCATCGCGCGATGGTTTGAGGAGCCGATATCGGCAGCGCTAGTAGCCATCGGCTTCAACGCCAACGCGGCCACACTCGCCGGATTCTTCCTTGCCGTCATCGCAGCCGCATTCGCCGCATACGGACAGTTCCTCATCGCCGGGCTTATCAGCATCCCCGCTGCACTATTTGACATGATCGACGGCGCAATCGCGCGCCGGACCGGCAAAGTATCAGACAAAGGAGCATTGCTGGACTCCACTTTCGACCGCCTCTCCGAAGCCGCAATCCTGCTCGGGCTGCTCATCTACTACTCCTACCCGGGAACCTTCAGACAAGACGCCATCATCCTGGCCTTCGTCGCATTCGTCGGATCCATCATGGTCAGCTACATAAGAGCGCGCGCCGAGGGTCTGGGTTACAAAGGCACCTCTGGATTCCTTACGCGTCCCGAAAGGGTCGTCATCATGACCGTCGCGCTAATAATTGGACAACCGATATGGGCGCTATGGATACTAGCGGTTGGAACACCGCTCAGCGCCTTCTATCGGTTCTGGACAGAGTGGCGCAATGCCGATTAACAGCCAGCCGAACATGCGTCCGACTACCGCCGCGTTTGCGTAGTGCTTTAGCAGGACACGAAGCGCACACCGCGCGTTTTACGATTCAAATGAGAGCGCAATAAAATGCGCCACAACCAAATTCGGAACCGATGCCCGTAACCGCCAGATCTACATGGACGACCAAGTTGTTGCTAACAGTGACAACTTTGATGTTGTTCGCCATCGCGGCGATAGCCGCGGCAGGCCAATCTGTCCAAGCTCAAACCCCGCCAGTCCGATTTATCGACGGCGGTCTCGAGAGCAATTTCCCGGAAGACATCCGTTTTTACGCCAGCTTCGAATCCGACATCGACATCGTAGACCTCAGAGTCAGGTTCACCACAGGACCCCTGACTACCGAACAATACGACTATCTCGATCTCACTGAACGAACCGAACCGTTGATAGACGGAGAACTGATCTGGCGCGTCAACACTTCCGCTCGATACATGCCACCAGGCACGACGATCGACTTCGTTTTCGAAGCGCTCGACGAAGAGGGCAACGCCTACGTCTCTGAGCCATACAGCCAAATCATGCTCGACGCGCGTTACGAATGGGATGTCGTAAGTCGCGGCCCCATCCACGTCTACTACCACGGACCAGTACAGGTCCGCGCCGAACGTTTGGCAGAAGCCGCGAAAGAATTAATGGACCTCATGGGCCCGATCACCGGCAGCGAGACCGAAACCCCAATTGTCGTAACCCTCTACAACAACAACGCCGAGATGATCGGCGCTGTAAGCGCACGCAGTGCCACCATAAGCCGCGAACTCATCACCGAAGGTCAGGCATTCTTCGACCACAGCGTCGTCCTGGTCCTCTCTGGAAGCCGTGACATCGGCACCCTCACGCACGAACTCACTCACATCCTCGTCGGACGCGCCGCCGGCGGCAGCACCGCACTAGTCCCGCTGTGGCTCAACGAAGGTCTCGCAGAATACGGCAACCTCGACAAAGGACTGTCGTACGTCTACTACCTCGATTGGGCGATCGACACCGGCCGATTGATCCCCTTCTCTCGTCTTCAGACATTCCCCGGCGAACCCAATATGGTAATCGTCTCATACGGCCAAAGCCGAAACTTCGTCGAATACCTCATCGAAACATACGGTGCCGACAAGATCGCCGAAACTATCGCCTCTATAGCGGAAGGTCGCAGCGGCGACATCGCGATACGCAACGTGTACGGAAAAACTGTCCAGCAACTCGACAACGAATGGCGCGCGACTATCGGCGCCGATCCTTACGTGCCACCAACTCCGACGCCGACTCCCGAACCCGAATCTGGCGCAGATAGCGAATACAAACTACTTACTTTGACCCCCATCAAAGGCGGCATTACCGTCGGCGAGGCCGGTTCGGACCCAACACCGGTACCGACCGACACCCCGGCTCCCGAACCCACAGCAGCACCAACCGAAGAACCAGAGGTCATGGTTCAGCTGACCGCTGTGGAAGGACCACCATCGGAACCTGCGCCGGCAAACGAATCCCCTGACCCGGAACCGACCAGCTCCGGCGGACTGTGCAACTCAAACGGAAACGGGCCGTTGCAAGCCTCCACGATCCTGATAACCGCCATGTTGGCGGCGCTATTCATCGCGCGTCGCATCCGCAGATAGTTGGGAACCTACCAACCCAGCGCGGAGCCATCCTTCCTCGGCTCGGTGCCCGCGCACAACACCCCAGTCTCAGGATCGCGCGAAACGACCTGTCCGCCGCCGAACCCGACGCGGTCATACGCGTTCTGGACCACAACATCGTGTCCACGTGACCTCAACTCGGTAACAACCGACTCATCCAAATCCTCTTCAACCTTCACACTCTTGTCGCCTTGCACATCGATGCTGAACCGCAACGCGTCCAAGGCCTTCTGTGAATCCATTCCAAAGTCGACCATGTTGGACACCACCTGAAGGTGACCCTGCGGTTGCTGGAAACCACCCATCACGCCGAACGAAAGCCACATCTCGTCATCCCGCGTCGCCATCGCCGGAATTATCGTCTGGTACGGCCGCTTGCCACCCACAAGGTAATTCGGGTGGTCCGGATCGAACGAGAACAGCGAACCGCGGTTCTGTAACGCAATCCCAGTACCGGGCACGACCAATCCGGATCCAAATCCCGCAAAGAGGCTGTTGATCAGAGAACAGGCATTCCCATCCCCGTCCACCGCGGTGCAGTAGATCGTGTCTCCACCACCCATCGGATCTCCGTACGACACGTTAGGATGCGCACGCGTCGGATCGATGCTCGACCGCCGTCTGTCGCCATACTCCTTCGCAAGTAACGGACCAATCGGCACTTCCGCCACTCGAGGATCCGCAACGTACTGCAACGCGTCCTCATACCCCAGCCGCATCGATTCGATCAGGTGGTGGTACGCATCCGTCGACTGACTTCCCATGCCTCCGATGTCAAAGCCCTCCGCGATGTTCAACGCCATCAGCGCAGCAATCCCCTGACCGTTCGGAGGGCACTCCCAAACATCCACGCCTCGATAATTCACGTGGATCGCCTCGTCCCAGTCGGAATGATGCGATGAGATGTCTTCTTCCGTCAACCAACCGCCCTCTTGCTGCACATACGCCGCAATCTTCTTGCCGATATCGCCCTTATAATACGCTTCGCTACCGCCTTCAGCTACGATCTGCAAAGAACCGCCGAGTTCCCGTAGCGTTGCCATCTCACCACACTTGGGAGCGCGACCATTCACCGGGAGCATCTCTACCCCTGATGGCCGGTGCCGCAACTTCGTTTCGCATCCCTCCCATCCTCTAGCGATGACCTCCGAGACCGGGTAACCGTTCAACGCGTAGTCAATCGCGGGTTGCAACACCTCTGACAGCGTCATGCGACCGTAATTCTCCAACGCAGTCTCCCAACCATGCACCGTACCCGGCACGCTCACAGAAAACGCACACCCATCCAGCTCGTTCGGTATCGATTCGTATCCTGCCTTGCGGACATCTTCCGGATTGGCCGCAGCACCAGATCTCCCACTGCCGTTCAAAGCCACAACTCGTCGTTCATCTTTGTTCCAGATCAACGCGAACATGTCGCCGCCGATGCCCGTTGAACCCGGTTCGACGACATTCAGCGCAGCGGCCATGGCGACCGCCGCATCGACCGCGTTTCCGCCGTCAAGCAGCATCCTCAATCCCGCTTGCGCAGCCAATGGTTGGCTAGTCGCTACAGCGCCGTTGCGCGCCATCACCGCCGAGCGGCGCGACTGGAAATAGGTTGATGAATATGGATCGATCGCTGACACGGGATACACCTGCTGTTGAGTTGCCGGATTGGATACGCGTTACATGTTAGCAAGCAATTCAACGCTATCCCGACCGAGGAGCGGAACGCACCGCTGACGATTCGCAGTGTTTTGCCGTCATAATTTCGGCTGTTCAGCGAACCGCGTCTAAATCGCCTGGACTTTCTCCGCGGCGATTCGCGAGTGTGCGGGGCATCAGATCGTGCTTGGTGTCGTGCCCAAGGTGGAACCGCCGCAACTCATCGACCATCTCACCAAAAAACGATATCCCCGTCCCATCCGTCGTGCTAGCGATGTGCGGAGTCAAGAAAACGTTCCAAAAATGCCGGATCGGAGAATCAATCGGTACCGGTTCAGGATCGAACACATCGAGACACGCATAGATGTCGTCCTGCCTCAACCGATCAATCAATGCATCCGACTGCACCACTTGACCCCTCGATACGTTGACGAACACCGCTCCGTGCCGTATCCAACCCAATTCCTCGGCCCCCAGCATCCCTTCCGTCGCAGGCGTGTGTGGCACTAGACACACCACAACATCCGGAATACTCATCACGTTCTTCAGCGAAGTCATGGTGAAATTCATCGCCGAAGCCAATTCACGCGGAAGATAAGGATCGTGCACCAAAATCTCGACCCGAAACGGCACCAGCAACTCAATCAGCCGACGTGCAATATTGCCGCCACCGATGAGTCCGACCGTACGACCTGTCAAGTCACCCATCATCTGAAAATCAGGATGGTGCACACGCTGGTATCCCGTCCCCCACTCCTCGTGCGCGATCATGCGACGGTAATGAGCACCGACCTTCTTCAATCCCATCATCATCATCGCTAGCGCCCACTCCGACACCGGCAGACTCGACGCGTGCGTAGTGTCAACCGCTTTCACACCGCGTTCGATACACGCAGCCACATCGATCCGTTGCGCGAACCTGTCTCCCTCCAGTTCTCCGACCAAGCGAAGATTGGGCACGGCGTCAAGAATCTCGGGCGTTACCCGCGGAGCTCCGTGAC
This sequence comes from Dehalococcoidia bacterium, assembly GCA_965203505.1. GTDB lineage: Bacteria > Chloroflexota > Dehalococcoidia > Lucifugimonadales > Lucifugimonadaceae > Bin127. The sequence continues at coordinate 814,473 of OZ241880.1, read as the reverse complement.
AAACGACCATCGCGTCGACAGCTGAAGCGAATTCGATGAAGTCGGCTACGACCTCTTCGGACGATATCGGCGGCGAATACCAATCGGAAGTCTCGTTGAACTCGCGCCATTCGAACGTTGCGAACTCATTTAGCGATTCGACTTCGTGGTCCTTGATGCCACGATCCATGTAACGAGCATCACAAGCCAACCCAACCTTCAGTTTTTCACCCATGAAACTTTCCTTCGATCACCGCGCGCGCGGGTTGAGGATGTCGTTCAACGCATCGCCGAGGATGTTCCAGCAGAATATCATCAGCCAAACTACGATAATCGGAGGCAGGAGTTGCTCGGGATGGTTGCGCAACGTCTCCACAGCTGCGCTACCCGTCCTCGCCGTCACGTCTCCGATCATCACTCCTAAGCTGGGGCGTGGCGGTTGGACACCGACGCCAAAAAAGCTGATAATCGCTTCCCCGAGCGCCACACCTCCCATTCCGAAGCTGACACTCACAATCAACGGCGTGATGACGTTCGGCAGAACGTGTCTCAAGAGTATCGTAGGCGTGCCGACACCCATCGAACGAGCAGCGTCTACGTAGGGAGCCTCTCTGATCGCCAGAGTCTGTCCTCGAATCAGACGCATCGAACCGAACCATGACAACGGTAGAAATGCCACACCCAGAACGATGTAGTCGATGACGCCTGACGATATGACTCCAGATATGAAAGTGTTGTCTTCGATCCAGTATCCGAACTCTTTGAACTGGGGACGTACAGTCGCGACAATGATCAACAGCAACAGAATGTCGGGGAACACGGATACAACTTCCCCTGTTCTGGTGGTGATGATGTCTACGATGCCGCGCAGATAACCAGCAGCCATCCCGGCCGCAAGCCCCAGCACAAAGCTCGCCGTCAAACTCGTGATAACGGTCAGTATCACAGTCGTCTGGATTCCCCATACAACGCGCGAAAAAATATCTCTTCCCAACCGGTCTGTGCCCAACCAGTTTTCTAGGTCCGGCGCCGCTTGTGTTTTTGCCAGGTTCGTCTCTGTGTAGTCATGGGTCGCCACCAAAGGCGCCAACATGCCGACTGTGTAAAGGACAAGCAGTATGCAAACCGAAAGTAGGGCGAGTTTACGTTTCCTGAGTTGATTCCAAGCGTGACTGAAAATACCGTCCGACGCCGCAACCTCCAAGAACTCCGTGGGTTCTCCGCTTCTTGAACTGATCGACCGCGAGTCGTTCATTTCATGCTCGCAATCTGATCCGAGGGTCTATCACCGAATACATGATGTCGGCGACCATATTTGCGATTGCCAGCATCGTTGCACCCAACAGAGTCATGCCCATGATCACGGGATAATCTCGCTGGAACACGGCTTCCAACAACAGCCTTGAGACTCCTGGGATTCCATATATCAGTTCGACTACGAGGGAACCGCCGAACAGCCCAGCAAGCGAGAATCCAAGAATGGTGATGATGGGCAAAAGCGCATTGCGTGCGATGTGCCTCCGGTTGACCGTCATATGCCCCATGCCCTTGCCGTGGGCTGTACGCACGTACTCCTGGCCCAGCACGTCCAATGTGGATGCCCTCATAAAGCGCATGAAGACAAAGGCGCCGGGGACGCCGAGGGTGAAAGCGGGCAATATCGCCTGCGTCGAAAACATTCCAGACCATCCCGATACCGGGATCCAATCCAACCACGACGCGAACACGAGTATCAAGAACGGCGCGGTGAAGAACACCGGCATCGCGTACACAAGCAACATGAATGTCGTAGACGTAGGATCTTTCCACGTTCCTTGGCGCATCGCCGTCCAGAACCCCAGAGGCAAACCGATCGCCAATGTGACCACATAAGAAACGATGTTGAGTTCGAGCGACACCCTCAACTTGGGGGCTAGCAGCTCCAACACATCTCGCCCCCGATATCTGTAACTCTCTCCGAAATCACCTTTCAGAGCGTCGGCGATGTATCGCGTGTATTGCACCATGAACGGGTCGTTCAACCCTAGCCGGTCACGAATCCGTTCGATCGCTTCGGGATCGGCGCGCTGGCCGGCCATCAGTTCAGCCGGGTCGCCCGGCGTGCACGAAGCGAGCCAGAATACGAACAGTCCAGCCACGAACATCAAAACAGGCGTCCAAAGCAATCGTCGTGATATGTAGATCAGCATCGCGCTACAAATCCTAGCACTAGGCCAAACAAATCACACAACCGCTTCGGACGCCCGAAAGGGCTAAACCGTACAGATCCTAGAAATCGACCTCCTTGTCAAGCCACACATCCTTGAAGAAGTAGCCGCCAAGTGGCGAAAGCCTGAAATCGTTCACGTGTGGTTTGACTAGGATTTTGCCTTCAGACCCCCACCACATCGGGAGCCAAGAAGCCTCGTCTACGATAATCTGCTCTGCTTGTTGATACAGCTGGATGCGCCGTGCTGGATCAGGTTCGGTAGTAGCTTCGTCGAGAAGCGCGTCTACCTCGGCATTCGAGTACTGTGTCTGGTTGATCGTGCTGTCGCTGCGGAAAAGCACGTCTACGAACGTGTGAGGGTCTGGATAGTCTGGGCTCCATGCCAACCGGAACGCCTGGAGTCGATAATTGTCGACCTCTTCCAAGAACGTAGCCCATTCAACCTCTTGAAATTCGATTTCGACGCCCAGATTGCGAGCCCACATGTCTGCTACGGCTTGTAGCCAGGTGGGCGGCGAGCCGCCAGTTCCGGGGGCAGTCAGCACGATTCGCGGCCGAGAATCAGGATCCGCGTATTTCGACATGTCCAGCTCTTCTACGGCCTTTTCCACATCGAAGCCCAACGGTTCGAGATCGGGATTGAATCCGATAAAGCCAGGCGGTATCGGTCCATAAGCTGGACGCACTCGGCTCTGCAAAACTGCTTCCGCGATCAGCTCCTTATTTACTGCGTGATTCAGTGCCCTCCGGAAGTGGACATCGTCGAATGGCGGTTCCTCGACGTTGAATCCGATGTAACTGGTGACGAACGCCGGCGGTACGTCGACGACTTCCCTAGATATCGGTTCGTTCGGATCGGTCACCCGTTCATATGCCGACGTCGGGATGCCGGTAAATTCGAGTTCATCGTTCTCGTACATCGCCATCGCCGAACCGCCTGCCAGATTGAATTGCACCTCATCTAGGAACGCCGGCGTGTCCCAATAGTTTTCGTTGCGCTCCAACACCAAACTGACACCGATTTCATACGATTTGAGGACGAAAGGTCCAGTGCCGATTGGATTGTCCGTCCAACGCTCACCGCCAGTCTCGATGTTCTCTCGATTGACCAAGAAAGTGACCGGGTACGTCAGTTTTGCGATGAAATACGGTTTGGGTGCATCGATCTTCACCTCGAGCGTCTGATCGTCGATTACGGTTATTCCCTCGGCTGAAGTGGCGTTCCCATCGACGATGTCGTTGATTCCGACGATATCGCCAAGGAACTCTTTGACGATTGGCGATCCTGTTTCTGGCAACGCAGCGCGCTCCCAAGACCACTTGAAGTCTGACGCGGTTACAGGACTCCCATCGCTGAACTCAATCCCTTCCCGCAACACAAACCTGTACACCGTGCCGTCCGAACTCACCGTGAAACTCTCCGCCAAGTCAAGAACGATCGGTTCGTTCGGGTTGTCAGTCAATCGCATTAATCCGCCGAAAATCTCCAAAACGATGTCGTACGAGGTGCTGTCCGTGGTAAGGGCAGGGTCTAGTGTGGTTGGATCGCTGCCCAGCAATCTAAATACACCACCGCGGCGGGGATCAAAATCTATCTCCTCTTCCTCTTCTTCGGCCGCCTGTTGCATTGCGGTCGCAGTCTCTTCGGCCGAAGCCGTTGCTTGAACCTTCGCCTCCGCTGTAGCTTCAGCAATCGCCGTCGCGGTCGGCGCGACGCTTGATGGCTCCTCCGTTGGCTGTGGTGTCGAAGTTGGTTGAGGGACAGCTGTAGCAGTCGGGGGAACTGAAGTTGGGGTTGCAGTCGGTTCTTCTGGGCTCGAACACGCGATCGCAAACGCAGTGGCGAACAGTACACCGGCAATCATTAGGTTACGGATCATTTTTCCTTTTGCTCCATCTCTTGCGCTACGGTGCTGCGAATTCCCACATAGATACACGGTACCAAATGAACGGGAAACTACACCGCAAATCAGCGCGTATTGTGCTGCGGATAGGTGATCATAAGCAATCACCTACCCGACTGCGATCAGATTGACAAACGCCGCCTAATCAGCCGTCAATCCAGACGTGCTGATATATCGGCACAGACAACGGTGGGAACGTCAGTCCCTCTACACGTTGCTTAACAAGAACCTTGCCTTCAACACCCCACCACAATGGCAACCACGCTGCATCTTCTACAATCATCTGCTCGGCTTCTTGGTAAAGCTCGATCCTGCGAACTGGATCTGGTTCTACGTTTGCTTGGTGCAGCAACTCGTCGACTTCAGGATTCGAGTAGTTGGTGTTGTTGATCGAGCTACCCGTCCTGAACAGGACATCCACAAACGTGTGAGGATCAGGGTAGTCGGCCTGCCATGCCAGCGAGAACGCTTGCAAGCGGTTCCTGTGAAGATCCTGCAGGAACGTTGCCCACTCCACCTGCTGGATCTCGACGTCGACACCGAGATTTCGCCGCCACATATCGGCGATGACCTCCGTCGTCAAACTCGGAGACCCACCCGTGCCCGGCAACGTAATCACGATGCGAGGACGTGTAGCTGCATCGGCGTATTGCGACATCTCAAGCTCCGCCTGCGCCCGATCCACGTCGAACTCCAAACCCTTGAGATTGGGGTTGTATCCCACAAAGCCTGGAGGGATGACGCCAGTGGCCGGACGAACCAAGTCGGAGAATACGGCATTAGCAACCAATTGCTTGTCAACGGCGAAGTTCAGCGCTCGGCGGAAGTGCACATCATCAAACGGCTCACGTTCAACGTTGAAGCCAACGTAGCTGGTCCTGAATGAAGGCGGCACGTCCACGACATCTTTGGATATCTCTTCGGTCGGATCCGTCACCCGCTCCAGATCGGCGAGGCCGATACCAGTGATGTCGATCTCATCGTTCTCGTACATCGCCATCGCAGATCCGCCAGCGAGCAAGAGTTGGACCTCGTCCAGATATGCAGGGTCGCCCCAGTAATGAGGATTCTTCGAGAAGAGCATCCGCTCACCGATGCTGTAGTCCTTGAGCACGAACGGACCGGTACCGATCGGATCGTCGGTCCAGTTCTCACCACCAGACAACACGTTATCCCCTTTCACGACGAAGGCAATCGGGTATGTCAACTTGGCGATGAAGTAAGGTTTCGGTGCGTCGATCGTTACCTGCAAAGTCTGATCGTCTATAACTTCAATCCCGTCCGCAGACGTGGCTTCGCCATCGATGATCGCTTGAACTCCGATGATGTCTCCCAAGAACTCATCCACGATCGGAGATTCCGTATCGGGTGCCGCAGCACGTTCCCACGACCACTTGAAATCAGCCGCCGTGATCGGCGAACCATCGCTGAACTTCAGGTCGTCCCTAAGAACAAACTTGTACGTCCTGCCGTCGTTGGACAGCGTATAGCTTTCAGCCAAATCCATTACGATCGGATCGTCCGATGCGCCGGTTAGCTTTACCAGACCGCTGAAAAGCTCGATGACTATGTGATACGACGTTCCATCCGTCACCAGTGCTGGGTCTAGCGTCGGTGGGTCTGCCCAAAGTCGACGGAAAACACCGCCGTCCCGTCGGTCATCTCCCTCGCGCTCCGGCGTCTGAAGCAACTCCGGCGCGATCTTCGACTGGCCCGTAACCGGTGTCGGACGTTCCGATCGAGCCGGCGGAGGCGTCGAAACCGCGGTCGGAACTTGGGTTGCTGTCGGCTCTGGGATTGGCGTAGGTGTGGGTTCCTCTTCGCTCGCGCACGCCACGATAAACAGCGAAATCGCAACGACCAGCGAGAAGCTAAAGAAACTTGCTTTCTTCATCTGTTGTCTCCGGAATTCAATCGTTCCTGAAAATACTTACGATTTGATGCCAACGCGCGGATTGCGTATTTGCCGTACATGCCGAATTGACCGTGGTCATTGTTTCTGGCCGGCCACAAACGAACTTGCAATATCGCCTGACATTCCGCGTTTCCCATTGCTGTCTGTCAACAGAATCCTTCAATTGGCAATCGAAGATTGGAGAAACGCCTTGAGAAATCCGTCCAGATCACCCTCCAACACTCCTCGCGCATCAGACACCTCATAATCGGTCCGATGATCTTTCACCATCTGGTACGGATGCAGAACGTAACTCCTCACCTGTCTACCGAATTCGGCGGAAACATGATCACCCTTCAACCTGGCCTGTTCCGCTGCCCTTCGTTGATTCTCTAAATCCGTCAACCTTGCATGAAGAATCTTCATCGCAACTTGCCGATTTTGCGCCTGTGACCGCTCGTTCTGGACCGATACCACGATACCGGTCGGCTCATGCGTTAAACGCACCGCCGTGGAGTTCTTTTGGACGCTCTGTCCGCCATGCCCGCTCGCCCTAAACGCCTCCATACGAACTTCGGTCGGATCGACCTCTACGTCGTCAGTTTCATCTGGCTCCGGATACACTTCGACAAGAGCGAAGCTAGTGTGGCGACGATGTCCGGAGTCGTAGGGGGACAACCTCACCAAACGATGCACGCCGCGTTCAGATTTGAGATACCCGTACGCATGATCTCCTTCCACTCGCACAGCAGCAGACTTGATGCCTGCTTCCTCACCTGGTGTGAAATCGAGTACATCGGAATCGTATCCCGACTGCTCGCTCCAACGAACATACATCCGCAAGAGCATCTCCGACCAGTCCTGAGCGTCGACCCCTCCCGCTCCTTGCTTCACTGAAAGTATCGCGGCACGGCCGTCGTGCTCGCCATTGAGTTGCAGCCGGAACTCTTGCTCCGCAAGATCCGACCTCAACTCCTCCGCGTCAATCACAAGCTGGCCAATCATCGACTCCTCAGATTCGATTTCAGCCAGATCAATGAACTCGACTAACTCGTCCGAACGCTGAAGCAACTGTTCCCACGTCGTCACATCGTCCTTCAGCGTGGTCAGCGACTGCATGTGAGACTGCGCACGCTTGTGGTCCGACCAGAACCCGGGATCCAGCGCCCGTTCTTCCAGCGCCTTGATTTGTGACCGCTTGTTGGGCAGGTCAAAGATGCCCCGCGATCTGCATGATCCGATTACGTAGCTCGGCGGCGTCTGACTTCAACTGTGGATCCATAACAGGATTCAAGTATATGAATTGGCGGGATGCGGGTTCCAACAAAAACATACGCCCCTCAGTTTCCTGAGGGGCGTATGCCGTTCAGTCGCTATGCGACGGTCGTTACGGCGCTACTCCGCTGCCGTAGTAGACCCAGACGCCGGTACCGATCGTGATGCCTTCGTCCTTCTTGAGCACGTCCCAGGTGTTGTTCACGTGGTCCCACGTGTATGCCCGGACGTAGTCGCCGAGGTAGGCGGCGGCTGTGATCGGGTCGTTGTTGCTGTTGCGCAACGTCTCGCCCGCGTCGTCTTGTGTCTGGTCGCCATCGACGTCCACGACACCGACGAAGTTCCAGCCCTTATCGGTCGGGATGTCAGCCGGGTTCGGCTGGCCGTCGGTCGAGCGGTCGCCCTTGCCGGCGAGGTGCACTGCTTGTGTCACGAAGCCGGTGGAGTGGACCCAGTAGCCGTAGCGAGCTTCGACATCGTTCAACGTCGCGTACTCGTCGCTCGTCGTCCACACGCCGTCTTGACGTGTTGCGATGCGCCACGGGCTCACAGGTTCGGTCACGTTCCAACCGATGACCTGATCGACTGCGGTGTTCGTGAACACGGCGTGCAGGGCTCGGTCGACCGGGTTGGCCGGGAACGAGATCGAGTTCCAGCCGGCGAGCAGGTCGAGCACGAATGGCGCTCGCTGCTTGACGGTGAAGCTGTAGCTGTGCTCACCCTTGTTGTTCGCACCGTCGTTGGCTTCGACGGCGACTTTGTAGGTGCCAAACGCCAGCGGGTCCGGCCACCAGACGAACTCGTTGTCGTCCAGCGCCTGCAGGTCCGCAACGTGGTCAACTCCGTCGATCTCGAAGAGGGTCACATCGACCTTGGTCTCCTCGTCGCCGAAGTCGAGCAGCACGAATGGGCGAGGCTCGAACACTGTTTCACCGTTGTCCGGGATCAGTTCGCCTTTGTCTCCATCGTCGTCACCTTCCCAAGCTGTCTTGAGAACGGTGTCGTACGTGAAGCCTGCCGTTGCAGATGACCAGTTCTGGATGCGGTCGCTGCCGCGCATGTAAGAGCTACGGTCTCGACCCCAGACGATGACTGACAACTTGCCGTCTTCGACTGCCTGGTTACCTGTCAGGTTCGACCAGTCGAACTCCCACAGGTTGCCGGAGCGCCGGTTCGCACGCGCAATGTCAACTTCGAAGAACGTCTTGGCGTCCTCCGCGTCGGCAGCGTTGTCGTCCGTGTGGTCCGGGCACATCGTGCGTTCGGCCTTCGGCACTGAAGCGTCGTCCGGATCGTCGTCCGTGTCAGCAACCGCGTGCTTCGCACTCGGCTCTTGCTTGTCAATCGTGCCTGTCTTGAATGATCCCATGCGGTTCGACGCAAACTTTGCTACGTCGTTTTCGTCTGCTTCCTTACCCCAGGTGAGGTTCGAACATACGACCGCGAATTGTGGCGCGCCTTGGATCGGCTCGTTCGCCATGATCGAGATCTTCATCTGCTCTTTCGTGAGCTCTGATGAACCTTGACCATCGATGTCCTCGTTCAGACCGGAGCCACCGCTCAAGGTCACCGTGAATGTCGGCAGGATACCGTCTGACACTTCGATGCCTTCTAGACGGCGGTCGGTCGACTCGTTACCTGCCAAGTCGGAGATCGCCTGGCCTGCCGCGAGGTCGACTTTCGGCGTCGCGTTAGGTTCAAGCTCGCTTTCCAGCATCAGGTAGACCTTGTCGTCCTTAACCACTGCACCGGTGACCGTACCAGCGGTACCGTCGTCGAGCTCAACCTCGAACGTTCCTACGCCAACCGTTGTCGCATCGATCTTGCCGTCGAAGTCGATCATTAGACCGGAACTCGATGCCACGACTTCACCATCGGCGTCGACTACGAATCCGGTTGCCGACTCGTCTTTCGAGTACTTCGGATCCACATCGTCTAGGTAGTAGACGTGGCGTGAGTACCAGCCGATTACGTTGTGCTTTTTGTCATCGTCACGGTCTGCCTTCTTGGTGCCGAGATCGTGGATGAATGTCGGGTCGCTTGGTTCGGCGTCCGAGAAGCCGATGTTACCGGCTCTGTCCATCACCACTGCTTGGATGTCGATGATGTGGTTGTAGCGCCGACCATCTTCTTCGTCCGGCGGGAAGTCGATACGGACTACCGTGTCGAACAGACCATTCGTGTCGCCGTCCTCAAAGTCTTCGGCATCGCCTGTCTTGAACTCGTCGCCTTCATTGTCCGGGTCGTTTTCTTCGCCCATGTAAACTTCGGTGTTCGTCAAGATGATTCCGTATGTCGGGTGAGTCTTGTAGCCCGCGTAGTGACCTCGCAGGGCCGCTACGCCGTCGCTCTCGCACTCACCCATCTCGTCTTCGTCTGCGTCAACACAGATGTAACCACGGTCTGCCGTCGTAGCATCCTTGTCGTTTACTCCCAAGTCGAAGACCGGGGTTTTGTCCACCTTCTCATCAGGTCGGTTATCCGCGTAGACCTTGAACGAGTCTTCGCGTAGACCCGATCCACCACCATCTGTGAATGAACCTAGCAACTCAGGCGAGTCGTCCTTGCTCGCGAGGTTGTGAGGTGGCGAATCGATCTGGATTGCCGGTGGGTCCTTGTCGATTTGGATTGCAACCGTGCGGAGGTCACCGTTCGAGTTCTTGTAACTGATCGTCACCGGGCCGCTCTCGACGCCTAAGACTGCTGCTTGTCCCATCTGGTGACCCGAAGCCGCTCCGACAACAAGACCCCAATTGGACTTCGGGACGGCTTCTTCATCGTCGCTGGGGGCTGGGGCCGAACCGTCACCATCGGCATCGGTCAGTCGCAGGTAGCCTTCGTACCTGCCACTGAATCGACCCTTCTCCTTCAACCAGAGGTTCTGTGCAGGAACGTTACCGTCTGCACTCGCGCGTAGCACCAGCGCGTCCTGCTCATCGGCATCCTCATCGTCCTCGTCATCGACAAATACCGGCGAAAGGTCCATCGCCGGGTTGGGGTCCGTCCCATAGCCGGCCTTCGTCGCACCACCGAACAGCTCCTCTTCATTACTCGTCTGGTAGTAGATGTATTGGACTGTGATCGGGGTGCCAGACGGAATCGTCGCGGTGACTCGCATCCACGGTGCGATTCGGTCAATTGTGCCGGAACTCTGGTCTTCGTCCAAACTAATGTACTCGCCAGTCAGGTTGACAAATTCCGCCGTGTTGTCTCCGTCTTCATCAGCGGTTCCGAACCAAAAGAACTTGCCTTTGGCATCCTCTGGTGCCATAGGGTGATCGGTACTGCCAACACCGGTAAGTCCGAACTGTGCGTCACCCGAAGTCGGTATTTCGCTGCCTGTGCCGGCGAGCCTTTCGAAGAACGCTGTCGTGCTCGCAAGTTGGATGCCGTCTACGTCGTCGTTGGTAGCGTCGCCGTCATGATCAATGCTGTCCGTCAATTCGTCTGCCAGAGATCCCAACGCACCCCGAACTTCAGTAAGCAAGGTCCCCGTGAGGTAGAAGGTGCCGTCGACATCTACTATTTCGCCGTCGGCCCTTGGGAGTGCACCGACTGCATATATCTTCCCTGTGCGCTTGTCCCTTCCTGTATCTTCGATACTGATCTTGATCACGTCAGCGTTCTTAGCGATTGCGCGAGGTTCGTCTCCCGATGTCTTGGGGTCGATGGCGTAGGTGGCGAAGACTTTATCGACCTTCGTGATCGCACTTCGCCCGGCGACTTTGTAACCGCTGTTGTCTTCAGTGTCGTCGTTGTTGTCGTCGACATCGCCGTCGTTACAGGCACCTACGGCGAACACGTCGGTGTCCGTGGTGTAGCAAGTCCCGACGTTCAGCACGTCTATCGTACCGGTAGCTGCTTCTACCGTCCCGGTCGAGCCGGCTCGCACCGCCACCACCGCAACGGCAAGGATCAGCACGGCCAGAGCCGTCAAGATTCTCGATGAAAGCTGCACAGCTGCAGTCCTCCTCTATCTATATCTCTACCGGTTCGATACTCGACGCACTCTCGCCGACATCGATAATGTCGGCACTTGAGCGGTCTTGCCCGGATGTTTCCATAGCACTCTCAAGACGCGCAACGAACCACACGCCCGTAGGCACGCCCTGAAAACTATATGATACCGAATATATGCCACCGCGCGCGCCCTGTCAATCAAATTCTCTCCAACACTTCTACATCAAACACTCAACACCCATGCAAACCAGAACGCCCCCGTGTCTCCACGGGGGCGTTCTCTCTTTGCCTATGCTCTCACCCTCACCCTTCCCCTCTCCCATCGAGGGAGAGGGGAAGAGGGGGAGATTAAGAGGGGGTCCTACGGCGCTATACCGCCACCGTAGTAGACCCAGATGCCGTTACCGATCTTCACGTAGTCACCAGCCTCGAGGACATCGAACCTGCTGCGGATCGGGTCCCAGGTGTACGCCTTGCCGTTGTCACCAAGGTAGTCGCCGGCCTTCACGCCAGTGTCACCAGTCTTCAGCATGTCACCGAAGTTGTCCTGCGTCTGGTCGCCATCTTGGTCGATGACGCCCACGAAGTTCCAACCCGGTTCGGTCGGTATCGCCACGAGGTCCGGCGGCACAACCCCCGAGTCGAGACGGTTGATCTGGCCGATCAACGCGATCTTCTGCGTCACGAAGCCTTGGGCGTGGACCCAGTAGCCATACTTCGCCGAGACCTTGCTCAGCGTGGCGAAGTCGCTGTGAGTCGACCACTCGCCATCCATGCGGGAAGCGATACTCCACGGCTTCGTCGGGTCTGAGATGTCCCACGCGGCAACCATGTCGACCACGTCCTCAGTGAAGACGTTCTCGATCATCGGATCGACTGGGTTCGCCGGGAAGGAAACCGCGTTCCAACCCGCGATCAGCTTGAGGTTGAACGGTGTGCGCTCAGCCGCCTTGAAGCTGTACTCGAACGTGTCCTTGTTACCAGCAGCGTCGATACCGTTAACCACAACATCGTGGCTGCCGATGCTCAACTCTTCTGGCCAGTACAGGAACCGGTTCTCACCAAGCGCCTGCACCTCTTGGACGGTGCCGTCGATAGTGAATTCTTCGATCGAGACAGTCGACTTGTCGGTGTAGTTGAGCAACACGAACGGACGTGTCTCGGTAACCGTGTCACCCTTGCCAGGCGTTGCCATCGGGTCGGACAGCGTCGTGTCGTAGCGGAATTCGGCGGTCGCGGAACCCCAGTTGTAAGTGTCATCCGTCAACTCGTCTGCCGATATCGCGCGCATCGAAGGGCTGCGGTACGAACGTCGGTCACGTGCATACGCCACAACCGTCAGTTTGCCGTCCTTCAACTCTTTGTCGCCGCTGAAGTTCACCCACTGGTATTCCCAAGCGAGACCCGGGCGAGAGTATGACTGCACCTGCTGAAGCTGGATCGTGTCATCATCATCACCGCAGTTGTACTTAGTCGGGGCGTTGAAGTTCGCGCTGGCGCGGTCCTTCAATCCGCCGCTCCGCGCCTTCGTCAAGTCTGACAACTCTTTGTCGTTATCCGTGTCGTCGTCATCGCTGTCGTACATGATGTTCGAACACACCACGACTAGGGACGGCGTAGCGTTGATCTCTTCATCGGCGGAGATAGTGACGATGATGTCGTCGTTGGTCAATGCACTCGGACCTTCGCTGCCCTCGCCAGAACCGGTTCCACCGCTGAGCGTTACCGTAATCACCGGAGTGATACCGTCGTTGGCCTCGAATGGCGACACATCGCCACCGGTCAATCGGTTGCCGGCCGGGTCCGAGACCCATTGACCGGAAACGATATCGACCATCGGAGTCGCGTCAGACGCAAGCTCTTCGTCGAGCAACAGATAGACCAAACGCCCTTGCGGATCGATGTCCATGATGCTCGCCGAGGCGCCAGTGGCTCCCGCGGGTTCAGCCGGTGGGTCTAGAGTCACCGCGAACGTGTCTACGTCGATTGAGTCTGGATCGACCGCTCGGTCGAACACGACCAGAATACCCTTCCGGTTGACCTGTGGGACGTCGTCGTCGTTTTCACCGTAGAAACCGGTCACGGTCTGCTCTTGGAAGATCGCGGGATCGGTCTCGTCTAGGAAGAAGACGTGCCGCGCATACCAACCTAGAACGTTGTAGCGTCCAGTTTCACGATCGTCCTTCTCCTCGCCCAAGTTGTTGATGAACCTGGGACCTTCGTTATCGCTGTCCGAGAAGCCGATGTTGCCGGCGCGGTCTGCGACCAGAGCATGGAAGTCGATCGTGTTGTTGAATTTGTCACTGTCCTCCTCAAGAGGGAAACCAATCCGAATCGAGTCGCCGAACGTACCGTCCGTCGCGCCATCGTCATGGTTGTCGCCTTCTACAGACCTGATCTCGTCGTTTGCGTCATTTGCAGCGGTGTCCACATCGAACACTTCGTCGTGTTCGATAACACCGAATAGACGATGGTCCGTTCCGTAGCCAGTGTAGTCGCCGTGAGATTCAACCACGGCATTGGTTTCACCAGCGGCAGTCACTAAACCGTATGGGTTGCTGCTGTCGCTGCCGTCTACACGGAGGTCCAGCGCCAATTCGCCCTTGATCCCGTTCTCGTTAATGTCGTTCGTGTGGTCGACGTACAACCGGAACGTGTCCTTCCTGAGCCCCGATTCGCTGTCGCTGAAGGAGCCAGAGAATTCAGGTGACGTGTCCTGTCCCTCAGATTTGTGGGCAGGCGAGTCGACATTCACGTTCGGCGGCACGGTATCGATCTCGATCGACAACATCTTCGTCACACCGTCCGTGTCCCGATAGGCGATATTGACTGGTCCGCTTTCGACACCTATCGTCGCAGCACCGTCAATGTCGGTGTCAGTCGCCGGGCCGACTTTCAAACCCCAGTTAGTCGGGACGTCATCGGCATTCGCGTCGTCGCCGTTTTCGTCGGTCAGTTTTAGATAGCCTTCGTAACGCCCGCTGAACCGCGAGGTCTCCTTTAGTTGCAAATTCTGCGAACTAACACGTCCGTCCGAGCGAGCCTCTACAACCAACGCGGTCGACAGTTTCTTCTCTGAGTTCGTGAAATCAGGCGCGTACTTCGGCATTGCGTTACCGGTCTCGGCACTGTAGCCAGCGCCCGCATCCAGATCCGGGCTCTTCTGACCACCGATGAGTACCTCTGTCTCGCTCGTTTCGTAAACGACATACATCACCCGAACAGCCGCGCCTTCAGGGATTGAGGTGCGAACGCTGAACCACGGAGCGACCGCCGCGTTGTCTTCACCGCCTTCACCCTCGACCCGGCCAGAACCGACATCTTCGTCAATCGCCAGGTACTTGTTCAACTTTTCGAACTTTTGACCTGCCGGCGTGGCGAGGCCTCCATCGGTGTCAATTATTCCGTATAGGCTGATCGGCGAATCGTCGCCATCGACCACGAACATCGGCTTGTATACCGGAAACACTTCTGGTGTGGCTCCGTCACCAGTGCCAGTCCGGTCGATCGTAATACCGGTGATTACCCTGCTGCTGCCGACGGCGTTGTCTACATCGAATTCCGTTGTTCTTGGCACTCCACGCTGTGTCCATCGAAAATCGACTTCTTCAGGCAATACTCCCGGATAGTCTTTTCGAATGATCGAGAGGTGAGAAGATGCCGACTCGTCAACATCTGGCGTATCTGCATCGTCAGCGATATAGAAATCGTCATCTCCCGCAGTATCTGCGATATCAGTACAGTTAATCCGAGTCGCGTCGTCACCCGTGGCTTGGCCGCCAGTAGAGCCGTTGGTGTCGCACGGCTTCGAGGGTCCAGCGCCATACAAAACCGGGGTCCTCTTGTCCCTTCCGGAGTCTGCGATGCTGATCTTGATGAGGTTGGAGTTCATCAAGATACCGCGCGGGCTATCGGGAGCTGTCTTCGGGTCGTGGGCATAGGTCGCGTATACCGTGCCGACCTCGGAGATCGTCTCGCGTCCCGCGACATCATAGTCTTCACCGTCCCCAGAGTCACAAGCACCTACTGCGAACACGTCGGTGTCCGTCGTGTAGCAAGTCCCGACGTTCAGCACGTCTATCGTACCGGTAGCTGCTTCTACCGTCCCGGTCGAGCCGGCTCGCACCGCCACCACCGCAACGGCAAGGATCAGCACGGCCAGAGCCGTCAAGATTCTCGATGAAAGCTGCACAGCTGCAGTCCTCCTCTATCTATATCTCTACCGGTTCGATACTCGACGCACTCTCGCCGACATCGATAATGTCGGCACTTGAGCGGTCTTGCCCGGATGTTTCCATAGCACTCTCAAGACGCGCAACGAACCACACGCCCGTAGGCACGCCCTGAAAACTATATGATACCGAATATATGCCACCGCGCGCGCCCTGTCAATCAAATTCTCTCCAACACTTCTACATCAAACACTCAACACCCACCTACATCCCGTCCATCCATGTAAATTGAAAACGCCCCCGTGTCTCCACGGGGGCGTTTCTCTTTCCCTCTAGCGGGAGGTTGGTTCTCCTCTCTCCCTTGTAGGGGGAGACTCTCCTTCCTCCCCTCCCCCTTCTAGGGGGAGATTAAGAGGGGGTCCCTTACGGTGCGATCGTCGTGTCATCCGGGAAGAACACCCAGATGCCTTTACCGATGATCATGTTGCCATCTTCTGACAGCACTCGGTAGCCATTGGCGATGGCATCCCATGTGTATGCCTGGCGGAAGCCTGGCATGTAGTTCTTCGCCGTCACGTCGACGTCTTCGCTGTCTTCCAGCACATCGCCGAAGTTGTCCTCGGTCTGGTCGCCGTCTTGGTCAACCACGCCGATGAAGTTCCAACCCGGCAATGTGTAGATGCCGATCGGATCCGGCCTGCCACCGGTCTCACGGTTGATCGGGCCTTCCAGATCGACGCTCTGCTTCACGAACGCCATCGAGTGCACCCAGTAACCGTACCGGACCTCAACGTCGGTCAACGGCGCGAAGTTCGCACTCGTCGTCCAGACGCCGTCAATGCGGGTAGCGATGCTCCACGGACCGGTCTGGTTCATCGGGTTCCAACCGACCACTCGGTCGATGGCCTCATCTGTGAAGACCGCGTCAAGCGCCGTGTCGATCGGGTTGGCCGGGAACGATATCGCGTTCCAACCAGCCGTGAGGTCCACGACGAACGGGTCACGCGCCGTCACGTCGAACGTGAACGAGGTGTTGCCAGTCGGCTTGTTGTCCGCCGCATCTCGTGCATCGAACTCGACCTTGTGTTCGCCGAAGTCCAGCGCCTCTGGCCAGTACAGGAACCGGTTGGCTCCAACGCTCGAGAGGTCCGCCAGGACGTCTGTTCCGTCGATCTTCAATTCGATTACCTTCGCAGTGGTGGCTTCACCGGCAAAGTCGAGATAGACGAAGGGTCGCGGCTCCTTGACCTCGGAGTCGGCTTCCGGTTGCACGCTGCCGCCAGAGCCGTCCTTGTTCAACGGGCTGTTGAAGATGCTGTCGAGGACAAACTCAGTCGTCTCCGAACCCCAGTTCTCGTTTGTGTCGTCGCTGTCATGCGCTTCGTACGAGGATCGGTCACGGCCCCAGACGACGACTACGAGCTTGCCGTCGTGCAGTTCGCGGGCTTCGTTAGAAGCGTTGCGCCACGCGTATACCCAGTTGTTGCCCGGGCGTGAGAGCGAAGAGGCGCCAGTAAACACGTCTGGCTTCGTCGCGTTGCCGCACATCAAACCAGTTTCGCCCGTGTTTTCTTTGGTGCCTGTTCGGTTACTAACGTAGTCGCTGAGCCCCTTGTCCTTAGCATCATCGCCCGTGCCTTCCATCCACTCGATGTTCGAGCAGACCACTATCACCTTCGGCGAGCCAGTAATGTCTTCGTCCGACGCAATGGCGATGTCCATTGCGGCGTTAGTCAGTTTGGACGGGCCTTCGGAGCCGACGCCGGTTCCTGAGCCACCGCTCAGCGTCAATGTGAAGACGGGCAGTATGCCGTCTTTGACCTTGAACGCCTCGGCGTCCTTCTCCTGCCAACCGAGCACGTTGCCGGCCAAGTCTTCGACCTCGCGGCCTTCGCTGATGCTCAGCGTCGGGCGGGCGTCGGAAGCCAGTTCTTCGCCAAGCTTCAGGAAGACCAGCTTGCCTTCAACCGAAACGTCGATCACCTCGATGCCCGATTCGTCATCGTGCTCGAGCGTGAACGTGCCGTTGTCAATCAGAGCACCGTTCACCGAGTTGTCGAACACGACCATCACAGCCGAGCGGTCTCTAACCGGGTTCTTGTCGTCGTCCACGCCGTAGAAGCCCGTCACCGACTTGTTCATCCGGATTACCGGATCGAGTTCGTCGATGTAGACGACGTGGCGTGAGAAGACACCTAAGACGTTGTGCGTATCTTTGCCCTTCTTACGATCAGCATCTTTGTCGTCACCGGAGGCGTCGGCTGCACCAAGGTCGTTGATGAATCTCGGATTCGCAGCATCGCTGTCTGAAAAGCCAAAGTTTCCGGCCAGGTCTCGTACCACAGCTTGGAAGTCGACAGCGTTGTTGAATCCCGCGAATTCGGACTCTGTGGAGAGAAATTCATCAAAGTCGATCTCTATCTCACCGTTGAACTCGCCATCAGGAGCGCCGTCCGCAAAGTCGTCCGCTTCAAGCGACTTGTAGTCTTTCGCACCAGTACCAGTTCCGTTGAGGAAACCACTTTCGCCGAGGTAGATCATGTGATCGATGACACCGAACATCGAATTTGCTTCGTAACCCATGTAGTCCAACCGTCGGCGGACTTGGCCGTACTCCCCATCGCTGCCCATCACATTTGCGAGCTCCATCATGATCGGAGTTTCGTCTCCAGCATCATCCTGGTTGTCTACGTCAAGCTGGAACGAGTCCGCAGCGAGACCGGAATCGGAGTCGTTGAACGAACCGATGAACGATGGCTTCTCGTCGTCGCTCCTACCCTTGTGGACGGGCGAATCGACCTGAATCGTCGGCGGATCGATGTCGATCTCGATGTCGTATCGGCGGTCCTTACCGTCCGTGTCCTTATAGATGATGCTCACGGGACCACTGCCAACACCGATTACCGCCCTCGTCGGGTTTTCTTGTGGTACGTTTTCTTCACCGTCTGTGTACTCGCCACTCGTCTTGGCGACTCCCCAGTTCTCACCGCCGCCATCGCCATCCGCGTCGGTCAAGCGTAGGTAGCCTTGGAACACGCCGGTGAACCGACCAGTTTCGACCAGTGCGAGGTGCCGCCTATCGTCCGCCGCATCCTCGTCGGATTCCGCGTAAAGCACGAATCGGTCGCCGCGGTTGGCATCGTTGAGGTCTTCGATCTCTTTGGCTGTGCAAGCCGCCTGAACCATGGCGCGTTGCTGCTCGTTCACGTCGGGGGTTTTAGTATCGTCGGCGGTGGCGTCCGGGTCCTCGAAACAGCGCTCATAGCCTTGGATGTACTCAAAGCCGCTGGTTTCGTAGTAAATCAATTGCAGTTGAACTACCGAAGGATCGGTACCGCCACCTCGAGGAACGCTCACATTGAGCGCCATCGCGGGTTGAGTGTTCAAATCGCCAGAGATCACGTCTTCGTCTAGGGAGATGAAGTCGCCAATGTCTCCGAAATCATCGAGTCCGCCGCCATCGTTGACCCGGCCGAAGAACTTGACTACGCCACCATCTTTGGCACTGGCTATCGGCTTGAACGGGACCGCAGGATCTGTTGCCGTTGCTGCCGGGCGTTCAAAGATGACCTCGTACGTACCGGAGTTTTCAAAAGTCGTATCTACGCCTGCCCCGCTCTGGTCAAACTGGACTACTTGCTCAAGATCGGGCAGTTCCGCAAATTCGTCTTCATCGCCAAATACCGATTCGGAAACGGTCTTACTGGCATCGAAGGTTTCATCAATGTCGGCAGTAGTATCAAGGTCTTCATCAACGCGCAGGGTCTGAGGCGTTGTCTCGTCACCAGGCGTCCCTTCAAACGGGTTTCCTGTGTTTGTAGCGCTTATTACGCCGGCTGCGTCAAAGGTTGTATCCGCCGAAGTAATCAAAACCGGATCCCTTCGGTCGCGTCCCTTGTCAGTGATGCTGACCTTTATCAGGTCACCGTCGGTGATGATGCCGCGAGGACCTTCGGCCGCCGTCTTCGGGTCGTGTGCGTAAGTGGCATAGAGATTTTCGATTTCGACGATCTCTTCGATCTCCCCTTGCTGGAAGAACGCCATTTTCTGGGAGCAGTCGTTGGCAAGGTTGAACTTATCCGCGTTCGTGGAGGTGCACGCACCAACGTTCAAGGCATCGATCGTTCCGGTAGCCGCGCTGACTTCGTCGCTCGCACTGCGGGCGCCGGCCACGATGGCGACGGCGAACGCGAGCACGGCCAGTGCTGTCAAGATTCTCGCTGAAAGCTGCACGCTTCAGTCCTCCTGCTTACTTTCCCGGCACGATCGTACACGAACCCCATGAGACATAAAGTCATACGAAGCCCGAAACTCCCACTGTCCGGATCTGTGCGATGTTTGCATATTACTTGCAAGCGCGCCAACGCGCAACGCGCGCGACGTGCCATGAAAAGTATATGATACCGAATTCTCTCTGCGCGCGACAACCCCAACAAATCGATTCCAGCAATTTCAACCCCTTTGCAAAACTTACCTCATTCCGGCGAAAGCCGGAATCCAGAGGGCAGGGGGATCCGGGTTTCCCCCGATCACGGGGGAAATGTGCCACGCAGAGTAACTGCGGCTACGACGTGGCAGAAGGACGAAGGGGGCGCGCGGGAACGACGTGCGACTTCAGGGAAAGAGTTTGAGGATGGCGATGACGAGTCCGCCAGTGGCCAACATGACACCCGTCAGCCTGACAGTTATCCGCAACTCCAGCGCCGCCATCTCTTGCCGCAAATCAACGATGTCGGATTTCTTGGCGAAGTCTTTGAGGTCCTCGGGACGCACCACGTCGCGGTCGATCGCGCTGCCCAGCGCGTTCACAACGGCTTCGGCCTGCGCCTCGTCGAAACCCGCATCCTGCAGGTCCTTGACGACTTTGTGGGTGTCGAAAGTGAGACTTACCATCTACTCAACAGATTATCACGCATCGAACTATGATATCGCTTCCCGCCGCCACGTAGGGGCAGGTTTGAAACCTGCCCCTACCGGTTATTCCGTTGCGCGCAGGCACAAGGCACTGCCCCTACGGGCGCTGGAATGACGGGAGCGCGCGGGAACGACGTGTGACGTCAGGGAAAGAGTTTGAGGACGGCGATGACGAGTCCGCCAGTGGCCAACATGACACCCATCAGCCTGACAGTTATCCGCAACTCCATATCCTTCATATCGGTTCGCAGATCCGCGATTTCTTGCCTGACATCAACGATGTCGGCTTTCGTCGCGAAGTCTTTGAGGTCCTCGGGACGCACCACGTCGCGGTCGATCGCGCTGCCCAGCGCTTTCACAACGGCTTCGGCCTGCGCCTCGTCGAAACCCGCATCCTGCAGGTCCTTGACGACTTTGTGGGTGTCGAAAGTGAGACTTACCATTTGGTTAACAGATTATCACGCACTGAACTGCGCGCTTCCCACGCCACGTAGGGGCAGGTTTGAAACCTGCCCCTACCGGTTCTTCCGTTGCGGTCGCCCAGGGCGGTGCAGTTCGCAGGCGATACCCCATCGACGTCTAAACCCCCTTCAATTCCCCCTTGGACATCAAGGGGGAGGTTTTTTGTGTGACGTCAGGGAAAGAGTTTGAGGACGGCGATGACGAGTCCGCCAGTGGCCAACATGACACCCGTCAGCCTCACAGTTATCCGCAACTCCAGATCCTTCATATCGGTTTTCGTCGCGAAGTCTTTGAGGTCCTCGGTACGCACCACGTCGCGGTCGATCGCGCTGCCCAGCGCGTTCACAACGGCTTCGGCCTGCGCCTCGTCGAAACCCGCATCCTGCAGGTCCTTGACGACTTTGTGGGTGTCGAAAGTGAGACTTACCATTTGGTTAACAGATTATCACGCACTGAACTGTGCGCTTCCCACGCCACGTAGGGGCAGGTTTGAAACCTGCCCCTACCGGTTATTCCGTTGCGCGCAGGCGGGAATGACGGCGACCTGCCCCTTTCGTCCCACGAAAGGGGCGCGCACGAGCGAAGCAAGTGGGCGGGGTATGCCCGGGGCGGGTGGAGCGGCGATCGCCCGCATGAGCGACACCAACCATGTCATTCCACACCAACCATGTCATTCGACACCAACCATGTCATTCCGAGCGCAGCGAGGAATCTCCCGAGAGATGCTTCGACAATGCTCAGCATGACAGCCGCCGCGCCGCCCGCATGAACGACACCAATCATGTCATTCGACACCAACCATGTCATTCGACAACAACCATGTCATTCGACACCAATCATGTCATTCCGAGCGCAGCGAGGAATCTCCCGAGAGATGCTTCGACAATGCTCAGCATGACAGCCGCCGCGCCGCCCGAGCATACCCCGCTCGTTGCACTCGCGCCCCTTTCGTTTCACGAAAGGGGCGTACAAATCAGTAGGGGCAGGTTTGAAACCTGCCCCTACCGGTTATTCCCTTGCGGGCAGGCACAAGACCCGCCCCCACGGAGACCTTACGGTGCGATGCCGCCTTGGTAGTAGACCCAGACGCCCTCGCCGATCGTCATCGCCTCATCCTTGCTCAGGACCTCGAAGCGGTTGAACGTCGCATCCCAAGTGTAGGCGCGCACGAACGTGCTGCCCAGATACTCGGAGGCGGTCACCGGTGTTTTACCGGCCATCAGGCTATTGCCCGAATCGCCCTCGGTCTGGTCGCCGTCCTGGTCGATCACGCCCACGAAGTTCCAGCCCGGAAGCGTGGGGATCGCCACCGGCTGCCTCGGGCCGCCGACGCCACGGTCGTTAGCCGTCAGCGCGATCGGCTGCCGCACGAAGTTGTTCGACTTCACCCAGTAGCCGTACCGGGACCGGATCTCGTTCAACGTGCCGTACTGGTGGTTCGATTCCCAGACGCCGTCGCGCCGCACTGCGATGCGCCAGCCGTCGGTATCCCAACCGATCACCGTGTCGATCGCCGGGTTCGTGAAGACCGCGCCGATGGCGGTGTCCACCGGGTCGGCAGGCACGGAGACCGCGTTCCAACCCGCAAGCAGGTTGAGCAGGAAGTCACCGCGTTCCTCCACCGTGAAGCTGTACTCGAACGTCGACTCGTTGCCCGCGGCGTCAGACGCCTCGACGGCAACCTCGTGCTCGCCACGGATCAGGCTCAGCGGCCAGTAAACGAACTGGTTGGGCTCAGGCTGCGTGAACTCGCTCGCGATCTCGACATCGTCGAGCTCGACGGAGTCTAGCGTGACCGAGTGCATGTCGTCGAACTTGATCAGCACGAACGGTCGAACCTCTTTGGAGGTGCCGCCGTCGGCCGGCTGTAGTTCGGCGTTTTCAGGCGGCACGTTGTCGAACGCGAACTCGGCTGATGCTGAACCCCAGTTGCGGACGTTGGAGTCTTCGCCCATCTGGAACCGTGAACGGTCACTCGCGAATGCGACTACGGTGATCTTTCCAGCTAGCAATTTCTGCATTTCACCAGTCGGGTTCTGCCACGTGTGCTCCCAGTTGTCGCCCGGGCGAGCCAGTGCTCGGCTACCGTCGTCTGGATCGTATTCCTGCACGAGGTCCGTTGTGCCGGACTTCTTCGTGTAGCCACACGTGTAGTCGTACGCAACGTTTTTGTTCGTCGCTGTCGTCGGTGTAACGCTGTCTCCCGGTTTGGTATTCGAAGCAGTGTTGCGGTTCGCAACGTAGTCGTCGATGTCCCTCTTCGCGTCGCCATCCTTCCATTCCAAGCTGCTGCAAACGACCGCGACCTCAGGCGAACCTTGCAAATCCTCGTCCGAGGATATGTTGATCGTGATCCTGTCCTTGGTCAGCCTCTCCGGACCTTCATCGCCGGTGCCAGTGCCAGTTCCGCCGCTGAGCGTAACCGTCAGCCTCGGCGAGATGCCATCGTTGGCGTCGAATGCGGTGAGCTCGCGGCCAAACGTCTCGTTGCCAGCCATGTCCTCGACCTTTTCGCCTTGCGCGATGTCGATCTTAGGTGTGGCGTCGGATGCAAGCTCGGAAGCTAGCTTCAAGAAGACGTACTTGTCATCGACGTCCACTTCCGTGACCGAGGCCATCGACTCGTCGTCCAACTCGACCGTGAAGGTGTTGGTGGAGACTGAGCTGGCAGCGACCGGGGCGTCGAACACAACCACGATACCGGAACGGTCCGCTACCAGTTTCTTGTCGGACATCCCGTAGTAGCCAGTCGCCGTTTGGTCGGTTATGACTTCCGGGTCCTTCTCATCGAGCGTGATGATGTGCGCCGAGTAGTAGCCGAGTACGTTAGGTAGCGGGGCTTGACGGTCTGCCTTTTTCTCACCAAGGTCGTTGATGAAGCGCGGGTTCGAAGGATCGGAGTCGGAGAAACCGATGTTGCCAGCCATGTCCATCACGAACGCCTGGAAGTCGATCTCGAACTCTTTGTCGCGTAGAACTAGTGCTTCGTCCTCGGTCTGCCAGAGGTCCAGTCGCAGCGAGTCGTTGAACGTGCCACGCGTGGCGCCGTCGTCGTAACTCTCCGACAAGATGTGGCAAACCCTTTGACCATCGTCACACGCGTCATCCCCCAGGTTGTAGAGAGCCTTCGCGCCGACCTCACCAAACCGTGACGTGTTTGTCGCGTCATACCCAGCGTAATCTTCTATGCCCGTAGCTTGAACTAGAGGCGGATTCGCTGTCCTTAGTATTACTCCGGACCCGGTAGGAGCCCCAGCATCCGGATGACCATTGCCGGTCAACGCGTAGTCATTGTTCTTGCCTTCGTCGCCGTTGCTGTCAACTCGGTTGTCGACAACGAGGCGGAACGAGCCATCGACTAGACCGGATTCTGTGTCTTCCATCGTGCCTGCGAAGTCGGGCGTCTGATCGCCGCTTGCAGAGCCATGCGACGGCGACGCCACATTGATCGTCGGCACTTGGTTGTCGATCTCGATGCGCAGCGTACGCTTACGGCCGTCCGTGTCTTGATACTCAATCGTCACCGGTCCACTCTCGACCGCTAGCACTGCCGCTTCTTCGCGGCGTGTGTCGTCATTCGCTCCATCGCCTTTCGTACCCATTCCATGGGCAACTTTGTGACCCCAGTTGAGAGTTTCGTCCTTCACAGGATCGCTATTGGCATCCTTACCATCGCCGTTGTCATCGGTCAATCGCAGGTATCCCTGGTAGACGCCGTCGAATCGGCCCGTCTCCCTCAAGTGCAGGTTCACGCTTCGCTCTTCAAGGCTGCCATCCGCTGTTGCTCGAACCAGCAACGCGTCGTTGTCGTCCTTCTCATCCTTGGTGAATTCCACATCGTACTCGCCTTTGTTCTCTTCCACATCCTGAGGGTCCGGGCAATCCCACATTTCATTCGCCTTGCTTGGAGTACCAGTTCCTGAACACTCGCGGTAGGTCTCTCCACCAACCAAGTCCTCTACATTACTCGTCCGGTAGTAGATCGCCAAGATGACGACTCTCGAGCCGGTAGGCACACTAGCATTAACACCAAGCCAGGGTGCGGTGTTTCCAAAGGCTTTACCGTTTGACGCGTCTTCGTCAACGGTCAGTTCGTCCAACCTCTCGATCTCGTCAGTACCAGCTGTGCACCCGGCGGTAGCACTCAGGCAACCGTAGAACCTGACCTCGGCACCACTGTCGACATCAAAATCCGCCGGATTGAATTGCCAAGGAGCAGTATCAGCAGCCGCGCCGGGAATGTCACCATCTCGGGTAAAGTTCAGCGTGAAGGTGCCGCTGGAAGGCACTTCGGACGTTGTGTTGGGATCACCGGCAGTAGTAGTACCTTGGTAGAGCCAGATGCCGTCATCTGCACCTTCGTGAGAACTGAGCATGATATTGCCGTCCGAGTCTTTCGGGTAGTCGAGGTCCCCCAAGTCGGCTACTATCAATTCGTCTAACCCAGCATCGGCGGTATCGTCACCATCCGAGTCGAAAATATTGGTATCGGCGGTATCATCCCCATCTATGTCGTCCAAGCTACTGGCACCAGGTAATGACGCGCCGCGAATCAACACACCATCTCGCCTGTCGCGAGCAGTGTCTGTGATGCTGATCTTGAGCAGGTCGGAGTCCATAAGGATGGCTCTCGGCTCGTTCGACGCCGTCTTCGGGTCGTGAGCGTAGGTCGCGTACAACGTCGAGACTTCTACGTTCTTGTCTCGGATTTCCCATCCGTCCGTGCCGGATTGGACGAGACGCTCACAATCGCCCTTGAAGACTTTGCCGTCCGTGGTCAAACATGTGCCCACGTTCAGGGCTGCGATGCTGCCGGCGGCGGCATCGGCCGTTGGAGCGTGCTGTTGTGCGGACTGCATAACGAACAGCGTGCCGACTAGCGTTAAGAGTGCCAGCGCACCCAGCATCTTCGATTTCATGTTCATTCTCTCTCTCATGCGGATCTCACTCACTCGTGGGTCACCGTATTTGTCGATAGAACCTTGCCCTCGGAACGCTCCCCGCACCCGCACGCAAACACGTCCAGATGCATAAAAACGCGCCGATTGGCGTTCATGTTCCCGAATATACGAATCCAAACGAAATCGATTCAATGCACAACAACGCAATCAAACCCCAATTTCGCGCAATGGCTTTTCGTAGGGGCGATCCCTAGTGGTCGCCCGCCCACTGTCCCCTTTCGCCCAGCGAAAGGGGACGCGGGAGCGAAGCGAACGCAGGGGTATGCACGCGGGGGCGGGTACGGGTTGCCCCCGCTCGCGGGGGAAATGTCCGAAGGACAAAGGGGGCGCGCACGAGCGAAGCGATGTGAGCGGGGTATGCCCGCGGGGTTGGGGGTGGGCGATCCCCCGTAGGGGCAGGTTTGAAACCTGCCCCTACCAACGAAACAACCGCCAATCCTACCCTCTCCCACGAAGGGAAATGTGGATAGTGGTCTAGGTGGGCGACGCGTTCACTTCGACGCGCCCCCTTTGTCCTTCGGACATTTCCCCCGTGATCGGGGGAAACCCGGCCCCTCCACCGCGCATACCCCGCTCGCTGCGCCCGCGCCCCTTTCGTCCCACGAAAGGGGCAGAGGGAGCGAAGCGAACGCAGGGGTATGCACGCGGTGTCGGGTGTTACGCTTGAAAAATCATGGATCAACTGGATAGAGAAATCGCCGCGTTCGAGGACATGCGCGCCCGATTGGAGGCGGAACACCGTGGTGAATGGGCGGTGTTTCACGAGTGCAAGTTGATCGGCGTTTTTCCCACATTGGATGATGCGGCTGACGACGCCTTGGACAAGTTTGGTGACGACGTTTTTTTGATACGCCAAATTGGTCGGAAAGCCGTTTCAAACGTCCCGTCGGTAGTGCGAATTCGTTGACGCCGCAGGTTCAGTGCGGGTACGAGGATGACCCGTTCGAGCTTGTGCAGAACGGCCCGAAGCTCGATGTCAAAATCGGGTACGATGCCGACTATCGTACAGGCCGAGTAGCAAAAATCCCGGACCGATTATTGCCAGCTTTGATCGACACCGGGGCCGATGATTGTTGCATCGACGTCGAACTGGCGAAGGACTTGAAGTTACCCCGAGTCGCCGATCGTCGAATGTTAGGCGGCGTTGGAGGTGTCGGGCAATTTGATTTCTACCTCGCGCAGATCATAGTCCCTGAACTGCAATTGACTCTTTATGGACAGTTCGCTGGTGTGCACATCCGCAGTCCATACCGGGCCCTCATCGGAAGGACACTGCTAGCGCACATAGTTCTGGAGTACTCCGGACCTACAGGATCGGTGTTAGCCCGTACACAGTGAACCGGGCCTATGTGGGACGAAAGGTGCAAACATTCGCGTTTTGCACCCGAATAACGCGAGTTGTGCAAACGTCCCCTTCCGCCCAGCACCGTCCCCTTTCGCCCAGCGAAAGGGGACGCGGGAGCCCAAGAGACCGACACAAGAACGCAGGGGTATGCCCGGGCGCGGAGGGGTGGCCCGCGTTGCCCCCGCTGCCCGGGGGAAATGTCCGGGGGCGGAAGGGCGGAAGGGTTTCCCCCGCTATGCGGGGGAAATGTCCGAAGGACAAAGGGGGCGCGCAGAGCAACTACGGCTACGACGTGGCAGAAGGACGAAGGGGGCGCGAACCCACTCACGTAGGGGCAGGTTTGAAACCTGCCCCTACCACCTATCGCTTGGAACTATTCTGGTCGCCGTTGCGTCGCCTGAACAGCGGAACAACCGCCGCAACAGCGTTTGGTCCCACCCCCGCTGCGATGAGGATGTAACCCGCTATGGTGTGATTGTTCAAAAGCAAGTACGCCCCCAACGCCACCAGGATCAATATGATCGCCCATCTGAAAATCTGCGACCACATCTGCGTCCAGACCACGAGGCGAACACGTTTCTCGTCGACCGACCTGGCATGTGCCATCATTGCAATCGATTCGTCCAAGAGGCTCTTCGCAGAACCCGGCACGACATCGTCGAAATCGCGCAGCATCGCAGGATCGGGGACGGGACCTGCGTACATCTCCGCTATGGAGACGTCAACGCGCGGATCACTCTGAGGGCTGACGGAGTTCTGCTAGGTCACTCTGCAACCTTTCTAGCAGACGTTCTCTGTCGTCTTCGGGCATCGTTGCGATGTATTGGTCCATGACGCGATTCATCACGTTGCCCATGAATCGCCAGCTGTCGCCCCACATTTTGACAAAGGCGTCGGTTTCCGCTGCAGAGGTTGTGAGAGCATCATTGATGTCGTCGATCGTCCAATGCTCCATCTCGAAGCTGTCCAGAAAAGCGGAGAACAGGTTGGCGCTCAGATGATGTTGGCCACGCGAGGAATATACGGGCAACTCATGCTCATTTCCGATGTCGATTGCAGAAGAGCGTCGAAAGACTCCCCCGGGTGCGGACATCAAACCCACAAAGTCTGACACGGAGTTATCGTTTTCTGAATGTTCAGCAGCAGGAGCGTTCAAAACAATGCGCCTCGGAGGCAAGCTGTCACCATCAAACATGCCCCCATCCGAATGTAGAGCATACCTTATACCAGATTCTACGGTCCGTCGAACCACCCTCCCCTTTCGCCCAGCGAAAGGGGACGCGGGAGCCCAAGAGACCGACACAAGAACGCAGGGGTATGCCCGGGGGCGGAGGGGTGGCCCGCGTTTCCCCCGCTGCCCGGGGGAAATGTCCGGGGGCGGAAGGGCGGAAGGGTTTCCCCCGCTGTGCGGGGGAAATGTCCGAAGGACAAGGGGGCGCGATGACCGAGTCGTCCATCGCCCCCTCGCGTGCGCGCACGTGTACGCATATGTAAGGTAAGCGCCCTCCAGCCCCTTTCGCAAGGCGAAAGGGGCGCGAACGAGCGCAGCGAAGTGAGCGGGGTATGCGCGGGGAGGCTGGGTGGCGGTTCGCGATCCGCCACCACGAATGTTGGCCCGCCACGGAGCGAAACGCATCGCGTGGCGCACCACCGAACGTAGCATGTTATTAGGCTGGTAAGATAAGCCTGCTGCGCGGGACGTGCAGCAAAACAACAACGGCAAACCGATATGCCAGTAGAGATAACAGAGGTAACGAAGACCAACCTAGTCCTAGTCAATTTCGAGGCGTTGAACACTGAACCGGGAATGCGAAGGTTCCTTGAGAAAGTCAAGGCCTTTGTGTCAATCGGACAACGGCTGGATATGGCATTGAGTTTGGACATCCAATCAGAGCGCATCAGCGTCGTTCGTACTCCCGATGGCAGGACCATAGTTAACAGAGATTATCCTGCCTTTCAGGACGATCTAAATCGACTCGCTGAAGTTGCAGAACTGGTCATCAAGAACACCGACACTCCGCAAGAATTGCATACATTTGGCTTCAACGTAGAAGCGGCTTGTACCCAACGTTCGGAATTCCCTTCTTCGAGTTACTTGGCAGAACGATTCTTCGACCTCGATGTGTTGTCAAGTGACGGGATGCACGATTTCCAGTCCTCATCATGGGACATAGAGTTTTCGGACGATGAGTCGAGGTGGCGGATCACCGTACGAAGTTTGGAAAACGTGTTTGATAGCCCAAATCTCTACGTAACCGTGAATCGCCACTACCTAAACTATCCGCTGCCCGACAAGCGCAAAATAAGGAATTTGCTACGCGAGACAAGGATTCGGATACCAAAGCTCATTGAGAAACTGGAGCGTACATCATGACGATGCAAGACACGCGAACTGATACGTCGATATCGGCGGAGTCTCAAAATCATCGCACTGCTTGGGAGTTGATATCTCCGAGCGAATCTGGGTCAGATCACTCCTACGTGCCAACTCAGAGACGAGGTGCAATCTCTGGCGTGCAAAGTAGTGACGCGGAGACTTTCATTCCCGCAGATCCTGTCCCAGGAATTGAGTTATGGCTAACTGGCAATAGCACCTCCAGTGTGACGACCACTAGTGAGACACAAACGAGAAATCCTCTGAGCACAAACGCGTGGCTATCCCCAGAAACCATCGCCGAAGCCAAGAATCGTTTCAAAGATGAAATAGAGGATGCCGAGGAGGATGAGATACCGGTTCCGAGCGACTTGGTTCTTTCGAACGCGTTGCGAGCGGTGCAGATGATCGAGGATCATTGCCCGCAAGGGCTATCGAGCGTCGCAGTATTGGAGGTTGGAATGGAGGCGACGGCACGCGGCGGCACGAATCACAATTACGTCTCGGTCGAGTGTCAACCAAATGGTGAGGTGTTGGTGATGTTCAACGTCCGGTCGTACGCTGACTACAAAGACATGGACGAAGCCGAACGAGAAGGTTTCTTGAAGGCGCTGTTGGAGACCCTGCGGTATTGACCGCCAGCGTCTCCCTAGGCGAAGTCCAACCGCACGAACACGTGGGGCATGATGTCGCGCGCAGCACCGAAGCAAAGGCGCGCACTTACGCGTCGATCCGCAGGGCGATGCTCAAAAACTTCGGCGAAGGACGTGAAATATCCGTCAACCGAGTCAGCGAGGCGGAGCGTCTAGGCAAGATAGCCGACTTGGTGAGCATCATACGGCAACGTCGAACCCCTGAAAATCAACAGTTCCAAGGCTGGGCAATGCTCTCGGTTAGGGAGATATCGGACAAGGAGTTCGGAGTACAACCCGACCCGGCGCCGGCTATTGGCCAGATGCCTGCAAACCCATATCACGCGCTCGTCTTCCTCCCAGAAATAGCGTTACGCGACATCTCCGAACGAAAACAACACATCAGGTATCTCGCAGAGTTAGCGACTCAAAATTGGAAGCCTTGTCCTGAAGTTGACACCTAACCCGGCTCAACTCGCACCGCGCCAATAGCTTCAAGACACAGCCAATCATCCAACAATTACGTTGGCAACAACGTTGTTGGCAAAATCCGACAGGGTTAAGCCGACCCCGCGCCCCGGGCATACCCCGCTCGCTGCGCTCGCGCCCCTTTCGTCCCACGAAAGGGGCAGTATTTTCGACAACGCCGGAATCCAGAGGGGCGGTCTCTACGGCGCGATGCCGGTGCCGTCGCTGTAGTAGACCCAGACGCCGTCGCCGATGGTCATTGGGTCGGTGGGGCGGAGGACGTCGAAGCGGTTGAAGGTGGCGTCCCAGGTGTAGGCGCGGATGTAGTCGGGGCCGAGGTAGTCGCCGGCGAGTACTGGGTTGTTTCGGCTGTCGCGTAGGGTTATGCCGAAGTGGTCTTCGGTCTGATCGCCATCGGTGTCGATCACGCCCACGAAGTTCCATCCGATTTCCGTGGGGATGTCGATGAGGTTGGGCACGACGCCCCCGGCGCGTTGGAGAGCGCCGACCAACGGAACTCGCTCCAGTACAAAGGAAGATGATTTCACCCAGTAGCCGTATCGGGCGCGGATCGAGGGAAGTGTGGCGAAGCGATCGTTCGATTCCCACACGCCGTTTCTGCGGACGGCGACGCGCCAGCCGTCTATATCCCAGCCGATCACCGCTTGGATCGCAGGGTCTGAGAAGACGGCGTCGATGCTGCTATCTACCGGATCCGCCGGGAGCGACACAGCGTTCCAGCCAGTTACGAGGTTGAGTACGAAGTCGCCGCGCCGGACCGACTCGAATTCGAAATCGAACTCCACGCCGTTGCCCGCGGCGTCGATGGCAGAAACTTCGACTTCATGCGCCCCCCGAGTCATGCTCAATGGCCAGTAAACAAACCGGTTGGTTTCCGGATTCTCGAACTCAGTCGCGATCTCGACGCCGTCCAAGGTGACCGAATCGAGCGTCACAGCGGTGTGTTCGTTGAATTCAATGAAGATGAAAGGTCGAGCCTCACTGGTCTTCGATTCGTCCTTCGGCTGGACTTCGCCGCCACGTGGTTTCAACGGGGATTCGAACTCTGTGTCGAGCGTGAAGTCGGCGTAACCCGATCCCCAGCTCTGCACGTATTGACCATCGCGCACGTGCCTCGAGCGATCGCGCGCAAACGCGACGACTCGCAGCCGTCCATCTTGCAGCTTAGTTATTCCGCTGCGTGGGTTTACCCACTCAAGCTCCCAAACTTCGCCCGGTCGTGAATTCGCGTTCAATTCCGTGATCTGGAACGGGTCGTCTTCGTCTGCGCCGTAACCGCATGTGTAGTCGGTGCCAGAGGCTTCGCGGGGGATCCCGTTGAACGCGCCGGATCGATTGGCGATGAAGTCGTCGACGTCGTATTCGATTTTGCGACCGCGGACCGTCTCTTCCCAACTCAGAGAATCGCAGACCACTATGATCCGAGGCGTCCCCTGCAACGGCTCATCGGACTCGACACGAATGTTGATAATGCCGTTAGTCAATTGGTTCGGACCTTCCGACCCTTCGCCGGTCCCTGATCCTCCGCTTAGCGACACGGTCAGCTTCGGCGAGATGCCGTCGTTAGCCTCGAATCGTCGCAACTCGCGACCGGAAGTGATGTTTCCGGCCTTGTCTCGGATGTTCTCGCCTGCCGCGATGCCCACGAACGGAGTCTCGCCTGACCCGAGTTCTTCGGCCAACTTCAAGAAGACGTATCGGCCGTCAACATAAACATCGACGACCTCCGCCTCCGAGCCGTCGTCCAGTTCAACGTAAAAAGTATCGAGCGAGACCGAGGACGAGGCGATCGGTCCATCGAAGACCAGCATCAATCCCCGTCTATCAGCGATTGGACGGTCATCGTTATCCAAGCCGTAATATCCGGTTGCGGAGCGAGTGGTGACGATTTCCGGGTCTTTTTCGTCCACACCAAAGATGTGCGCCGAGTAGTATCCGAGGACGTTTGGCCTGATCCGATCTTTGGGATCTTCTTGACCCAGATCGTTGATGAAGTAAGGGTTGTTGGGATCAGAGTCGGAAAAACCTATATTTCCAGCCACGTCCATGACGAAGGCTTGGAAATCGACGCCGAACTCCAATGCGTCGTTGCCTAGCCTCAACCGCACCGAGTCGTCGAAACGCCCGGAACTTGCGCCGTCGCGGAAATCGTCAGCCAATATGTGACAACGATCCTGGCTGCCACAAGAATCGTCGCCCAAGTCGTACAGCCTTCGGGGATCCACGACGCCAAAAGGATCGTCGCCAGACGTGCTGTATCCGACGTAGTCGTGACGACGTGATACGCTGCCGTTGGTCCCCGTGCCTCTGACCGGAGCCGGCGGCGCGATGCCGTCCAACGCGAAGTCGGTGTTGCCGGAGCTGTCGGCGTCGTTGTCGACGACCAGCCGGAAAGAATCCCGCGCAAGTCCGGAATCTTGATCGTTGAATGAACCTATGAAGTCAGGTGAGTGGTCGTCGCTCGCCGAAAGGTGGCGGGGGTTTTGTATCTCGATGCGCGGCGGTTCGTAGTCGATTGAAATCCGCAACGACCTTCGCCGACCACCCGAATCACGGTACTCGATGGTCACCGGTCCGCTAGCGACGCCGATAACGGCGGCGGCGGACGCTCTACTCCCAGCACTTGCGTCCCTGACTCTGGCGCCCCAATCGGTGCTGCTGGAGGTGCTGCCTGCGTAGTTGCCATCTCCATTCGAGTCGGTCAGCCGAACGTATCCTTCGTACCTGCCGGTGAACAGACCAGTCTCGGTGAGATAGAGGTTTACGGATGATTCGTCGCCGTCGGAGCTTACGCGCACGGTAAGCTCGTCGTTTCCATCGATTTCTCTCGATGTGAACTCGACGTCACTCGTTGTGTTGCGCTCATCTGCCTGTCTGCTTCCGCAACGCCAATCACCATCACTGTCTTCATCCGGTTCATCGTTCGATGAGCCGCAGTAGTAATAGGTACTGTCGCCGATCATCACTTCACGGCCGCTCGTCTCGTAGTAGACGGCGTAGATCACCATGTCTGCATTCGCCGGTATGCCGGGATTTACGGCCATCCAAGGGGCGATGTCTGGATCGATGCTGCCAGATGTGCGGTCTTCGTCGACTGGCACCGACGATGAGATATCCGTCAAAGCGTCATCGCCGCTTCCGGTTGCAACACACGCGTCGGCTGCTGTGATGCAGCCGAAGAACCTGATATTGCCATCGACATCCATAGGTTTGTACGTCGAACTGCCGGAGAAGTTCAGCGTGTGGCTACCGGACGTATTGATCCTCGCGGTGTCGACTGAACCTCTGACAGTCAACCGCGTACCCGCTTCGAAAGCGATGGCTTCGTCGCTCTCCATCAAGCCACGGTCGACGAGCAGGTTATTTATCTCGGCCAAGTCGCCCGTAATATCGGCGTGACCCGCGCCCCGGACGAGTACGCCCGTTCGGCGATCGCGACCGGGGTCGTGGATGCTGATCTTCAATAGATCGGCATGTTCGATGATCGCTCGCGGTTCATCCCAACCGGTTTTGGGGTCATGGGCGTAGGTCGCATAGAGTTCCGAGGCATCCTCTATCTCATCTCTTATTTCCCAACGGTCGGATCGGTTAAACAACCGACACTCTTCGTCTTCGAACACGTTAGCGTCGGTTGCTAGACACGTGCCCACGTTCAATGCGTCGATAACACCAGTCGCAGCGTTGACTCGCCCAGCATCGTTCAAGCTCAGTTGAGTCGCGGTAAACGCGCCCAAGACCGCCACCAACACTAGAAGCGCCAGGGTTTTGGACCGGATGTCTTTTTTCGCCATTGCTGGACCTCGACCGGAGAATGCGATGAGCAGAGATCCCTCTGTTGCGGATCTGCTATTGCATACAGCCGCATCCGTGAGAAACGCTTGTTTTATATATAGACGCTCGTCTTGGCCTGAAAGTTCCCCGGAATCGAGCGAGTTAGGAATTGCTCGTTGCGAGCCGATCTATCTTATGGTCGGGCACGATCAGCGAATCGTTATTTCTCCGTGATGCTGCGCAAGAACGAAGAGTTGTCTTTCGACCTTGCCAGTCGTTCGATTATGCGTTCGGTGCCCTCGGTCGGGTTGCCGCTCGACGACTGCTGCTGCAACAGAGCGAGCATTCGGCGCAACAGCCAGACTTGCCTCAGAGTATCTGGGCTTTGGAGCAGCTCTTCATGGCGGGTGCCGCTGCGATCCATCGCCACCGCCGGGAATATCCTTCGCTCCGCCATCGTGCGGTCCAGATGCAACTCCATGTTGCCGGTGCCTTTGAACTCCTCGTAAATCAAGTCGTCCAGCCGGCTGCCGGTGTCGATCAGTGCCGTCGCCACGATCGTCAAGCTACCGCCCTCTTCACAGTTGCGAGCGGCGCCGAAGAACTGCTTGGGCGGGTAGAGCGCCAAAGGGTCCATTCCGCCGGACAGCGTCTTGCCGCTGCTCGGCAGTTTGACGTTGAATGCGCGAGCCAGGCGCGTCAGGCTGTCGAGAACCAACAGCACATCCTCGCCGGATTCGACCAATCTCTTGGCGCGATCCAACGCACGATCCGATGTCTCGCACTGGTGCTCAACCTGTTCGTCGAAGGTCGAGGAGTAGACCTCACCCTTTATCGAGCGGCGCATGTCGGTGACCTCTTCAGGTCGTTCGCCGATTAATGCGACAACGATGTGGATCGCGGGGTAGTTTTCCGCGACCGCGTGGGCGATGTCTTTGAGTATGACCGTCTTGCCCGCTTTCGGAGGCGCTACGATCAGTGCACGCTGACCCTTGCCGATCGGCGCGATGATGTCGATGATCCGCGTGTTCATCTTTTTCGCGGTCGTCTCGAGAGTGATCTGACGATCTGGGTAAACGACCGTCAAATGCTCGAAACGCGGACGCCGTTGTGCGAAGTTAACGTCTCGACCATTTACCAACTCCGGCCACAGGAGCGGATTGTTGCCTCGGCCTCGAGTTCGTTCACCCTGCGACCTCACAGGGCCCGCTACGAAATCGCCCTGCCTCATACCGCTTTTTCGGATCAGCCCGTTCGGCACGTAGATGTCTTCGTCGCTGCCACTGCCGCCGGGCGGTCGCAAAAAGCCGTATCCCTTGTCGTGGATGTCGAGAATGCCCGCGCCAATGGCGATGCCCGTTTCCTCCGATTTTTGGAGCAGAACTTGCAATGCGAGCTCGGTTCGACGCTCAGGAATATCGGTGAAGCCGCTGCGTCGGGCTTCAACCATCAACTCGGCATTGGTCATCGCTCCTAAGTTGCCGAGCGCATCAGGACTCAATCGTTCCTGATGGTGGGCATTGGGCCTAGAAACTGCGACGGGACGTCGCTGTCCGTTCTGATCAACCGAAACTGACGCATCAATCGGCGTACGTGTCATGAAGCACCTTCGCTTTGAGGTTTAGCGAATTAATGAAGTGAGGTATCGCTTCTCTGCGATTTATCTCCGGTGAAAGCGGTAGCCAGCCCGTCAAACCACCCCGTCTACGACAATTCTTCAACGTCACAGCGCACGGCCGCCGCGTGTCTGCCGACAAAGTTTATATAAACCAACGTTATCGAGTCAAATACTGGAAATGTCACTTTTTCAGCCGATCCATCGTAGTCCGGGCTCCCAACTGACTTCCTGCCGCGCAACCATGATCCGAAACGAGATCAACTGGCTGCAGATGCGGCGCCCGCGAACAACTGCTGTTGCGTGCCTTCTGGTCGATGGTCACGCGCGTATTTGACGAAAAGATCGAACAGCGGATGCGGTTTTTCCGGTCGAGAACGAAATTCCGGATGGAATTGGCTTCCCACCATGAAGGGGTGATCGGCAACCTCGGCGATCTCCACCAATGACAACCCCGGATTGAAGCCGCTGCTCAACAAACCTAACCCCTCTAATCGGTCTCGGTACGCATTGTTGTACTCGTAACGGTGACGATGGCGCTCTTTGATGTTGATTTCAACGTCTTGCGAATCTTCCTCCGCATTCGATACGGCGTAGGCCTCGAACGCCTTTGATCCGGGTGCCAGCACGCAATCGTACTCGCCTAGTCTCATGGTTGCGCCTTTTTCGGTAACGCCTTTTTGTTCCTCCATGAGTGCGATAACGGGCTCGGACGCATACTTGTCGAACTCTGTGGAATCTGCGTCTTCGATGCCCGCGACATTCCGTGCGAACTCGATGATCATCATCTGCAACCCTAGGCACAACCCCAGGTACGGGATTTCGCGTTCGCGAGCGTATTGCGCGGTGCGGATCATGCCTTCCGTGCCGCGGCGGTCGAAACCACCAGGGACTACGATGCCTTGGGCTTTCGAAAGATGTCTCTCTGCACCGTCTTGCTCGATCAATTCGGACGGTATCCATCCGAGATTGATTCTGATCCGCTGGTTCAACTCGACGTGTCGGAGAGCTTCGACTACCGACAGATACGAGTCGTGCAAGCTCGTGTACTTCCCGACGATCGAGATCGAAACCTCCTCGATCTCGTCTTCATGCACCGCCAATCCATTGTTCGCGACATGCGATTCATCGGCCAGGGCGCGCCAGACCGGCGGCACCGTAGGTTCGCGCCGATCGAAACCAAGGCGATCCATGATCACCTCCGCCAACCCCTGTTGCTCGAGCCACGCCGGCACTGCGTAGACGTTTCCGAGCGTGGGCAGGTAAATGATCGCGCTGCGCGGCACCCCGCAGTGCAAACTGATCTTGTCTTTCAGGCTCGATGCCTCTTCATCAGATTCAGTCGGATCGTTCAAACGACACAAGATCGCGTCCGGTTGAATCCCCAAAGCGCGCAGCGCGCGGACGCTATGCTGCGTCGGTTTCGTTTTTAACTCGTTGGTCGGCTTCAACAGCGGCACGAACGTGAGATGGATCGAGAACGAGTTCCGGCTTCCCTCCATATCTCGCATCCACCGAACCGCTTCGATGAACGCTTCCGCCTCCATGTCGCCGACCGTCCCGCCAACCTCGACGATGACCACATCCGCGTTCTCGTGTTCACCTAACTTTCTGATCCGGCGCGCCACGGCGCTGACCAAGTGCGGGACTACTTGAACTGTCTGCCCCAAAAACTCCGAACCCAGACGCTCCTCGTCCAGAAGCTCCTTGTATATCTGACCAGCGGTTACGTTCGAGAGAATCGTGAAGTCTTGGTTGAGAAAACGCTCGTAATGCCCGAGGTCCAGATCGGTTTCGCTTCCATCGACAGTGACGAAAACCTCGCCGTGTTCGAGAGGCGACATCGTGCCAGGGTCAACATTGAGATAGGGATCGAGCTTGAGGATCGTGACCTTGAGGCCGCGATTTTTGAGCATCCTACCAATAGATGCGCAGGCGATGCCCTTGCCTAGAGAGCTTGTCACGCCGCCCGTGACGAAGATGTATCGACGGCGCTTACTCAACGGGGATGGCGCGCATAGTTGGTCGTGTTAAGCACATGAAAAGTGTACGCCAACTCTTGACCTGATTGGACGTCAAGCGGCCCGGAAAATCAGAGATACACCTATATAGAATCGCAAGGTGCGAACCAGTCTTTCAGCACATTGACATGAGCGAAGAAATCCTTTCAGTCGAAGACGTCAGACACATCGCCCGTCTCGCCGCTCTGCGGATCGATGACGAAGAGGTCCAGACGATGCGACGGCAGCTGTCCGACATACTCGCTCACTTCCAAACTTTGGCGGAATTGGACACGGAAGGTGTAACTCCCACCGGTCACACGACCGATGCGCACACTGTGATGAGGGAAGACGACGAGATGCTGGCGATGGATCGGAATCAAACCCTAGCTAATGCACCATTCGTCGACGGAGAGTTCGTGCGCGTGAGGCCCGTAATCGAGTGAATTATCTCCCTGCACGTGCGTTGATCCGACGCAACATGTTTCCCAGATGACTGACTCGACCCACTCGATCTATACATCGGCGCGCGAATTGCAGTCCGCATTTCGCGTCGGCGATTCAACCGCACGCCGAGTCGCTCAAGCGCATCTGGAACGCATCAAGGAAATTGACGGTCATACCAACGCGTATCTGACGATCCTTGACGAGGATGATGTCCTGTCTCAGGCAGATGCCGCGGATGACCTCATCCAGAACGGCAATGGATCGCCATTGACCGGCGTCCCATTCTTGATCAAAGACAACATCTCAACCGACGGCATCAGGACAACCGCCGGATCGCACATCCTCGACGGTTACGTTCCTCCATTCGACGCTACGGTAGTTGCCCGGCTGAAAAATGCTGGCGCGGTCGTGCTTGGGAAAGGAAATCTGGACGAGTTCGCGATGGGCTCGTCCAACGAAAATTCGGCGTTCGGACCTGTGATCAATCCTTGGGGTCGAAACCGAGTACCTGGCGGATCGAGCGGAGGTGCAGCCGCAGCTGTCGCGGCTGGTGAAGCTGTCATCGCGTTGGGATCTGATACCGGCGGTAGCATCCGACAACCCGCGTCGCTTTGCGGCGTTGTGGGATTCAAACCGACCTATGGCACCATCAGCCGCTTCGGTTTGATCGCTTTCGGATCATCCCTCGATCAAATCGGGCCAATCGCCCGCACCGTCGCCGATTGCGCCGACGCCGCAAACGCGATTTCTGGCCTGGACCCGCTCGACTCGACTTCGCTTGATTTCGACTTTGACTTCGGCGAATATCTAGGACGAGACATCAAGGGCATGCGTATCGGCGTGCCCAAGGAATACATCGTCGATGGAATTGAACCGGGAGTCCGATCTGCGTTCGAAGATTCGCTCGAGGTGCTCGAAGCGCTCGGAGCCGACAT
This sequence comes from Dehalococcoidia bacterium, assembly GCA_965203505.1. Taxonomy (GTDB): domain Bacteria; phylum Chloroflexota; class Dehalococcoidia; order Lucifugimonadales; family Lucifugimonadaceae; genus Bin127. Next base: position 775,135 of record OZ241880.1, on the reverse strand, counting down.
CGAAGAAACGAGCCTTCCGCTGACAGACCACGCTCTCGCGGTCTACTACATCATCGCCCCGTCAGAAGCCTCCGCGAATCTTTCCCGTTTCGACGGCGTCAAGTACGGCATGTCCGTCGACGGTGAACCAAACGCGCGCGAATCCATCGAAGCAACTCGGGGCAGCGGATTTGGCCCGGAAGTGAAACGGCGCATCCTCATTGGGACGTATGCACTATCGGCGGGTTACTACGATGCCTACTACAAAAAAGCGCAGCAAGTGAGGACGCTCATCCGCAGAGAGTTCCAAACTGCTTTCGAGATCTACGACGCGATCGCTACGCCGACATCGCCGACCGTGGCGTTCGAGCTGGGCGAAAAAACCCAAGATCCGTTCCAGATGTATTTGAGCGACGTTTGCACCATCCCGATCAACATCGCCGGGTTGCCGGGGATTTCGGTGCCGTGCGGACTATCCAACGGCCTGCCCGTTGGCCTTCAGATCCTGGCACCGCAAATGGGTGACCGTACGGCATTGCAGATAGCCCACGCATACGAACAAACCGCCAATTGGAACCTGACACCACCAGAACCATGCACCGATTGATCGAATTGAAAATCCCGCTCCTAACAGCCATCGCGTTGATCGCACTAACAACGGTTTTCGCATGCACAACGGACACCGAAGAATCAACAGCGACAGGCGAGACCAGCGCCATCACAAGTTCGGAGAACATGGAATGTCCCGACCTGGAACCGTTGCCTGACACCGGTAACGTCCCATTGGGACCGCCACCCGGCATGCCTTACATATTCGCTGGGACGGCGTACGTGGATGGGGAACCAGCTCCTGAAGGCGAGTTGCTCTACGTGAAATTGTCAGCGTCACGATCCAAAGAGGTGAGAGTCCTACCTGAAGGAAAGTACCGTGACATCATCCACGGACCAGTGCATCCGCCCGATAGAGATGTCCCTTTCGTTTTTTGTCTCGGCAATCCGGAAGGCAAAACCGTTATGTCTGAAGAATCGGTTGAATACGAAGACAAAGGCACATTCCACGAAATCGAACTGGACCTGAACTTCCCGGTGCTTCCGTCTGAACTGAGTTCACAATAATGCTCCTCGAACTCGATGGAGTTTCCCCTCAGGTTCACGAATCCGCTTTCGTAAGCGCTCGGGCGACCCTCATCGGCGATGTCAGAGTCGGTCCACAATCCAGCGTCTGGCCCGGTGCGGTCATCCGTGCCGACAGTGGCACGATATCGATAGGTCGCGGATCAAACGTCCAAGACAACACGGTAATCCATGCCGATGACGATGCCACAATTGGTGACGGTGTCACAATCGGCCATGGAGTCGTGTGCCACGGTAGGACCATCGGCGACGGCTGTTTGCTCGGCAACGGGTCGGTCCTCAACGACGGCGTCGTTTTAGGACAAGGCTGCCTAGTAGCCGCCGGTTCCGTCATTCCCGAGAACGCGGTATTCGAAGATTTCCAGCTGATTCGCGGCGTCCCAGGGAAGGCGATCGGTCGGGTGCGCACCAGACACCAAGAATTACAGAGACGAGCCACTCAAAGTTACGTCGATCGACTCGATCGCTACAAGCGTTCGTCTTCCGATAGAAACCCGCTCTAGCAAACCGTCATTCCACCGAAATCCGAAACCCAGAGCGGCAGGGAAACACTACATCCGCTCAGGCGCGTTCATGCCCATGATGCCGAGAGTCCCAGCAAGGACGATTCGAGCAGCGTCGACCAGTAGCAATCGCGCCCTAGTCAACTCAGCGTCCGCAGGTTCGCTGGAAATTACCCGACAAGCTTCGTAGAAACGCTGTAGTTCACGAGCGACCTCATAAGCGAAATGAGGCATGTGATGCGGCTCAAGAGTGTCGGCAGCGCGTGCGATGACGTCGGGCAACTCGTTCAAGCGTCGCATCAGTCGCAACTCTTCATCCGCGGTCAACAGCGAAACATCACCATCTTCAAAATTGATGCCTCGATCGGCGGCGGCACGAAGGACCGCGCATAGCCGCGCATGGGCGTATTGCACATAGAAAACTGGATTTTCAGACGTCTCCCTCTTGGCGAGTTCCAAGTCAAACTCCATGTGAGTGCCCGGTGTCCGTTCGAGGAAGATGTAGTGGCATGCGTCCGGTCCAACGGCGTCCAACAACTCATCTGCGGCGATGAAATTGTCGTTGCGCTTGTTGAATCGGACGGTCTCGTCACCCTCTTTGAAATTCACGATCTGGTTGATGATGATCGTCAAGCGCTCAGGGTCGACACCCAGCGAATCGACAACGGCTTTCATGCGCGCGATGTGTCCGTGATGATCTGCGCCCCAAACGTTTATGACGCGATCGAAATCCCGCTTCAAGAACTTGTTGTAGTGGTATGCGATATCGGTGCCGAAGTAGGAAGGACCGCGCTCCTGGCTGCGGATAATTACGCTGTCGCTCTCCAAACCCATCTTGGTGCCGAGGAACCACATCGCACCTTCACGTTCAGCAACATACCCGCGCTCCTGCAGCAGTTCCAACGATTCTTCGAAATCACCGTCGTCAATCAACGATTTCTCGCTGAACCACTCGTCATACTCGATCCCCAACCTGCCCAATGTGGTGCGAATGTTGCCCACCGTCCGCTCCAACGCAGGTTCGCTGATCATCTCGAGCGCTTCAGTTTCGGCGGCCCCAACGACGGATTCACCCAACTCGGCAAACAGTTCTGCACCGAGTTGCTGCACGAACTCGCCGGGATAAGACTCGGCACCGAGTTCGGCATCATTCCCCGCGGCTTGAAGCAGACGCACATAAACAGACTCGTTGAATATACGCATCTGGTTGCCAGAATCGTTCACGTAGTACTCACGCTGGACGTCGTATCCGGCTGCATCCAAGATGTTCGCGATGCCTTTGCCGATAACTGCGCCTCTGACATGGCCGATATGCAACGGCCCGGTCGGGTTAACGCTGACGAACTCAACCTGCACTTTCTGACCAGCTCCGACGTTTAGGTGCGCGAATTTCACGCCTTGTTCACGTATCGCGTGGATCTGTGAACGAAGCCACTCGTCATCCAACTTGAAATTGATGAACCCCGGACCCGCGATGCTCACATCGCAAACCATCGATGACGGTTCGACGCTGTCAACTATTTCGGATGCGATCGTCCGCGGAGCCATCCTCATGCTGGATGCGAGAGCCAACGCCACGCTGGTGCTGTAGTCACCATGTTCAGCGTTCTTAGGACGCTCAACCGGGGGCGAAACATCGCCGACCTCGGGCAAAGAATCCGTGGCTATCGCCGACTGAAGAGCCGAAACAACCATCTCTGCGATCTGTTTTTGCGGGTGCATCTTACCCCAATCTCAATGACAGAACGCACATGCGGCTGAATGCACACATGCGCATGTATCCTGCTAACACACCACCTCACGTATATATAAGGATAGAAAACGCGAACCGTGTCGGCAGACACCTTTCAGAGCGAGCCAATGCCATGACAGATCCAACACATCGCCCAAGATCAGAAGACATCGCTGAAGCAGGTATGCGTTCGGGCATCCCCATCTCCGACGAACACGCCCGTCTGGTCGCCAAATCGAGCGATACGCTCTTCGACGCTTTCGAGGTCGTCCGATCTCTTGATTACCAAGATCACGAACCTTGCAATGTCTTCAACCCCGTCGTCCTCGGAGAAGAGTCAGAAGAAGGGAAAGACCAATGAGCGATAGACGCGAAGATTTGGCTTTCGCCTCGATCCACGACCTAGCGCCAAAGATCAAAGATGGTTCTGTATCTCCGGTCGAATTGACGGAAATCGCGCTTGAACGAATTGCGAGCCTCGAATCGAAGTTGAACTCATTCCTCGACGTTTGGCACGACGAATCGCTCGCGGCGGCTGCCCAAGCAGAACGAGAAATCGGTGAGGGCGACTACAAAGGACCGATGCATGGCATTCCCATCGGTCTCAAAGACCTTGTCGATGTCGAGGGTAAAGCGACTACCGCCGGCTCCAAAGTCTTGCAATCCAACATCGCCACATCCAACGCGACGGTCACCGAACGCTTGAACCGCGCCGGTGCGATAACAGTCGGTAAAACCAACCTCGTCGAATTCGCGTTAGGGTCGGCAGGCGTGAACCCTTACACTGGCGATGCTCATAACCCATGGGACACAGACAAGATAACCGGCGGTTCCAGCAGCGGGTCTGGCGCCGCCGTAGCTGGAGGATTGGTCTACGGTGCGCTCGGATCTGACACTGGCGGAAGTATCCGAATGCCGGCGTCGCTGTGCGGACTCGCTGGACTAAAACCGACCTACGGTAGAGTGCCACGCACCGGAGTGCTGGATCTTTCGTGGAGCAAAGACCACGTCGGACCAATGACTCGGCGAACCGCCGACTGCGCACACATGCTCAACGTCATCGCGGGACACGACCCGCGCGATATTGCCTCGTCGAATCGTCCTGTCCCAGACTACGCTGCCGATTTGGATAAAGGATTGGACGGATTACGGATCGGCATTCCTCAACATTTTTTCTTCGACCCAGACATAGTCGATCCTGAAGTGTTGTCAAGCGTGAATGACGCGATTGAATTGCTTGCGAACAATGGCGCTGAAATCGTTCCGATACAAATGCCTTGGGTCTCGCAAGGCAGGGCCATAAATGTGATCATTTCCGTCGCAGAGGGCCTCGCCGTGCATGAGAAACTGTTGCCCGAACATGCAGACGACTACACACCAGCGGTCCGAACTCGAATGCTCACAGCTTTGAGCGTCTCGGCGGTCGACTACATTCGCGCCCAACGCGCTAGGCAGGCGTTTAGCGTGCAGATGGCTGAAGCGACTAAGAACGTAGACGTACTCGCAACTCCTTCGATACCGGTACTCGCTCACACGATTGCGGAATGTACAGTTCCTCCCGGCGAAGCTCTCGCGGAAAAGGGCCATGAAATCCCGCTATTCACTTCAATCTTCGACGTCACGGGCGAACCGTCACACTCCGTACTTTGCGGTTTCGACTCCTCCGACATGCCGATAGGTTTGATGATTTCCGGCCACGCGTTCGATGAGTCGACCGTGCTCCGAGTTGGTCACGCGTACGAAGAACTCGCGGGCTGGCACAACCGAAGACCGCCAATTGCCGCCTCAACGAGTTGATTTTTCGGTCAGAAGTAACCTCTTCCGTTGTGCAGAAGCGCTATCAAATCCCCTCTCCCTCTGGGAGAGGGTTAGGGTGAGGGCCCTATGCACGGCGAAAACGATTCCGCGCACCAGAAAAAGCGCGTACGGTACGACCGATATGTGAATCGCCCGTCGATGCGGCAAGAGCGCGGCTTTGCATGCGTAGCGCTCGACAGACCGACCGATCCGGTGAACGTAGGTCATGCAATGCGAGCCGCGTTTTGCTTCGACGCCCGCATGGTGATCATCGGAGGCGATACCGCAGGCATCAGACTCCCAAAACTGCACACCGACCCGATGCGGTCGTATCGGCATATCCCGGTGATCAGATCAAAAAACCTAATTGACGCTGTTCCCGAAGGGGCGTCGCTCGTGACTATCGAGTTGTGCGAAGACGCGGGAACATTGATGGACTTCGAGCATCCTGAACAGGCTTGCTACGTATTCGGTCCCGAAAACGGCTCGATATCCGACGAAATCCTGAAACGTTCCGAGCACACAGTGATGATCCCAACGATGGCATCGCTGAATTTGGGGATGATCGTCAACATCGTGCTATACGACCGTCTAGCCAAGTCCTGGCCGAAAATCCGGGCGCGGCTCGACCAGTTTGAAACGCTGGAATCCGAACCCGCAAACGAGTCTACCTCGTGAACCGATTCGGGGCGGCGCGCCGATCACCCGTCAAAGGGGTCTATTTCGGTTGGTACTTGCTCGCCGGCGCCTGCGTCATGAACGCGTTCGGCGGAACCGTCGTCTGGCAAGGTTTCGCCGTCTTTTTCATCCCGGTGGCTGAATCCCTGGGCATCACCTACTGGCAAACATCACTAGCCTTCGCACTAGCCAGAGCCGAGAACGGCGTCTTGGGACCCATCACCGGTTGGGCGCTCGACAGATTCGGATACATCCCACTAATCCTGTTCGGCGCCATGATGACTGGCATCGGTTACATCATCCTCTCAACTACGAGCACTTACATCGCGTTCATGCTCGTCTATCTCTGCGTAATTTCAGTAGGTTCCTCAACATCCTTCATGCAAGCCACCACCGCCGCCTTGAACACTTGGTTCATCCGTTACCGCGGAATGGTGATGTCGATCAACAGTGCCGCGTTCCGGCTCGGCGGTGCGATCATAATCCCACTGCTCTCCGTCGGCGTCATCAACCTCGGATGGCAGACCACTGCCTGGATCATCGGCGTAGCACTGATCGTCTTGATCGCACCGCTGTCCTTCCTATTCCGCAGGTCGCCCGAGAGCATGGGACTCAACCCCGACGGCGGCGTTTCACTGTCCCACATGCGACGACGCTTACGGCGACGCGAATCTGCGGACCAGCAACGTTCCGAAAGTTCCCACAGCGACACTTCAGAAACGGGGTTCGAAGGCGACTTCACAACAAAACAGGCGCTGAAAACGCCTTCTTTCTGGATACTAGTGACCGCAACGACGCTCCGAATCTCGGTTCACGGCACTATATTCCTCCACTTCATCCCCATCCTCGTATGGCGCGGCGAGACACAGCAGATGGCAGCAAACCTTGTGGGGCTAATTTCGCTGGGAGCCGTGCCGGTGATCCTCGTAACCGGATACTTCAGCGATAGGGTGGGACGCCCCTTGATGCTGTCCTTCCTCTACACCTCGTCAGCGATCAGCTTGCTCTTGATCACCCTCGTCGAAGGCACCTGGCCCATCTTCCTCGCCATGTTGCTCTTCATCGGATCCGAAGCCGGCAGCTCCTTGAACTGGGCAATCATCGGCGACCTCTTCGGACGCGCCCGCTACGCCACGATCCGAGGCATGATGGCACCCATCTACAACGGAGCCCTCATCATCGCCCCCGTGGCTGCCGGCTTCACCTACGACCGCTTGGGCACTTATCAACCCGTCCTCATCACCGGCACCATCCTCATGATCACCGCTTCGCTGGTCTTCTTCTCGCTGCAACCAGCGGTGAAACGGGCGCGGCTGGGATAAGGGGTGGCGAGACCATTGCAAAACCCTCCCCCTTGATGCTCAAGGGGGAATTAAAGGGGGTTTAGACGCAGATCGGGCACGGACTGCAAACTGTGCCGCGACCCGCCACACCTCTGGATTTCGTCTTTCGCTGGCATGATGGGAGCTTTGCAATAGCCCCAGCTACCGGCGTTCAACGATTTGCACGTTTTTGGAATTATTGTCACTACGACTTGACGGCCGCGAATCGGGCCGTAGAATGGCCAGGCCTTCAAGAATGAACACCCAGAGGAGGCGAGATGTACGCGCATATCGACCACAACGAAGCAGAAAGAATTCGGCACCATATCCGTGTTCACTTTCCTGGCAACCCCGACGTTGTCGAAGACCCTGACATGGGCAACACAGAATCGATCCCAGTCGTGATCTATTGGTCGGAAAAAACCCCGAAGCCCGACGCAACCGGTTACCTGCGGTTCGACTTTGACGAACCTGGAATCCCATCTCTCCACATGGTTGCAACTAGCGATGGCGGTGATTTCGACGGGCATACGTACACGTATATTCTGGGACACGAGGTCGGCATATTCTTGAAAGACGCTAGCAAACCGGCTTCCGAGCGATCGGGATACGAGTTGCTAACGCTGTTTATCGAAAATGAAATCTCGTACGAGTTCAATCACCGCGAGTTGGACCGTAAGTCCGCCAAAAAAGCTCGTTCTTACCCTTTTTGACTTCACGGTACCCGCAACTAGGGGATTCACAAGAATCAACCCGCTCGAAGCAGTTCACACCTTCCTAGAGCCTCGAATGCCCACCGGTACTGAGATTGACACGCTTGGCGTGATCAAGTAACCGCGTCGCATAAACTACGATTCGAGAAGCGAACATGCAAACCTCATCAAAAACATCCGTACACCTCGGCGATTGCTCCCGATTCCTCAGCGCGCCGTCGGGAGACATCCCTCGGTTCGATTTGACCTTTCTCGATCCGCCCTTCAATCAAGGCAAAGACTATCGGCGGCACGACGACAGTATGACCGATGCCGAATACTGGGACTGGATGCGCGAGGTTTGCCGACTGACCCTTTCCCACTCCTCACCCGGTGCCGCGATGTACTTCATGCAGCGCGAAAAGAACACCGAAGAAGTCTTACGCGTGTTACGCGAATCGGGCTGGCACTTCCAGAACCTCATCATCTGGAAAAAGAAGACATCCGCCGTACCCAGTACGGTGCGATATGGCAAGGCATACCAGATCATCGCTTACACAACCAACGGACCGCGCGCCCGCGTCTTCAACCGACTCCGCATCAACCCGCCGCTGCCAAATGGATACAGCCCCCGTAAAAACGGGATATACGTCACTGACATTTGGGATGACATCAGAGAGTTGACATCAGGCTACTTCGCCGGTGATGAAGCATTGAGGGACGCGGACGGGGAACGCGCTCACAAACAACAGTCGCCCATCGCTCTTCTCTTGAGGATCGTTCTGTCGTCGACCAAACCCGGCGACTGCGTCTTCGATCCATTCGCAGGAACTGGCACCACCCTGTCAGTAGCGTCGCAGCTGGGACGCGAAGCTATCGGTGTCGAAAAAGACCCCGTCAACTACCGGCAGATCAGAAGACGGCTATCCCAAAACCGAGCTGCCGATTCTGTGGAGCGATTCCGAAAGGACTACCTGCACACGCTGGATTTGGACGAGATTTGGAATTCAGAGCGTTCAGTCGAAATCTTGTCAGCCATCAACGAACATGAACCGCAACCTGTATTGGTCGGTTAGTTCTCGATGCCTACATCGTCCGTCTATCACTTTTTCGCTCATCTTGTGGCGCGGCGCGATGGGCTAATCGATGTGAACAAGCTGGCGGACTTTGATTTCCCGAGCGAAATCATCGCGGACGACCCGGGTTGGGAGTTCCCAGATTTCATCCTCAAGACAAACGATGACGGTGAGTTCACAGGTGGCGAATTCATCGAATTGAAAGATGCCAAGGCATTCTCGATTGCGTCGTTCAATTCCACCATCCCAACCGCTACCAAACCAATCTCGAATCTGTCGCGTAAGACGTTAGCTCGGTTGAGCACTAAAGACAAATGCCCGGAACAAGTGCCAGTACGGGATGTGTACTACCTGATTCGTGGGATCCGTGTCGAAGACCGTCGACGCCTATGCAAAACAGTGTTGGTCGGAGGCGCGTTTTTCCAGACATTACCCGTATCCGATGTCTTAACGGATGCGTTTTCGCAGGTCGCAACCGATTCCGCCGCATCGAAGGCAAACATCGACGAATTGACAGAGAATCTGGTGATTGAGCAACGCAATTTCGCAGCTACGAGGCATGTGAGCGGCTCTGGTTTTTCCGTACGATTCCGGGTTATGGCGGAGGCGGGACCCGCAACAAATCTGCTCTCAAGCAATCAGTACCCCGCGATAGAGGACAACTCATTAACGTTTCTTGCGCACGAAAGCGATTTGCCTCCTAACGCCATCACAACCAAACTGTTCCCGTGGAGCGAGGCGGAAAACATCGTGAAGTCAACCCGCGGGTACTCGCTCCTAGAACTAGCATTAGATGAAATAGGCCCTGGCTTGAAATCCGACCTGAAGGTCTCGATCTTGCGCCATCCTCTCAACGGCCCCTTTTTCATGGCGCAAGCCCCCATCCATCCTTCGTAATTCCCCACTTCCAGTTTGGACTTGGATGTCCCAATGGTCGGGGCAACAGGATTTGAACCTGTGACCTCTTGACCCCCAGTCAAGTGCGCTACCAGGCTGCGCCATGCCCCGACTCCGTATGGGAAAGTCTAACAAAGCACGCTTCTGAGACCCACATACCTACGCCGGGTCAAACGGGGAACATAGAATCGTTGAGAAATGGCTGAACAACGGAATTTCACAGCGCCGAGGGGCGTCGCCGACATCTTGCCGGAGGATCAAATTCTCTGGTCAGCGGTGCGCGCCACGGCGATCCAGACCGCGCGCCAGTTTGGCTATCAACAGATCGACACGCCGATGTTCGAACACACTGGACTCTTCCGACGCGGCGTCGGAGGCGAAACCGACATCGTCCAGAAGGAGATGTACTCGTTCGACGATCTGGGCGGCGAATCTCTGACGCTTCGACCCGAAGGCACGGCTCCAGTGTGCCGCGCCTACATCGAACACGGCATGCACAACCTGCCACAGCCGGTGCGCGTCTTTTACATCGCGCCGATGTTCCGGTACGATCGTCCTCAAGCGGGTAGATACCGCCAGCACCACCAGTTCGGATGCGAAGCGATCGGCGATCCTTCACCCGTAATTGACGCCGAGATCATTGAGATTGGTCTACGCTACATTACCGCCCTAGGGCTCTCAGACGTCACCGTACGCATCAACTCAATCGGCGACCCTGAGACCAGAGGTAGTTATGCCAAGGATCTGCGCACCCACTATTCGAATCACGCCGACGAACTACCCAAAGTAGACCGCGACCGATTGGAACGTGCACCACTCCGACTACTCGATTCCAAAGAACCCGCGACGCAGAAATTAAGCGCCGACGCACCCAAGTCGTTGGATTACCTGACCGACGAAGCACGCGACCATTGGCAAACACTGCTCGCACTGCTCGACGGTTTGAAGATCGCTTACCCTAGCTTCAACTACCGCATAGATCACACGCTAGTTCGTGGCTTGGACTACTACAACCGAACGGTCTTCGAGTTTGAACCCGACAGCGAAGGTAGTCAAACATCGCTATTCGGCGGGGGACGATACGACCCGTTGATCGGCATCCTCGGCGGTAGTCCCACACCCGGCGTTGGATTCGGCTCCGGCATCGAACGCATCATCCTAGAGATCCAACGACAAGAATCGATTGATGCCGCGATACCACCAGTGAACGCGGTGATGGTCCACGTCGGAGAAAACGCTACTCGCCGCGCCGCATCCTTAGCAGCGGAACTCAGAAACCAAGGATTGTCGGTCACGATGGCACCAGCCGGCAAATCGATGCGCGCGCAGATGCGATACGCCAATCGATCCAACGCGAACTACGCCGTCATCATTGGCAATCGAGAATTGGAGCAAGGCATAGTTGCCGTCAAACCGCTCCAATTCGACGGCGATCAAATGTCCGTCAACCTCGAAGCCAGTACCATCGCTAAAACTATCTGCCCCATAATCTGATGCCCACCCTCAACATCACCGCAGAAGAACGACTTCGCGCCAGCCTCGAAGCAGCAGCTGAACGTCAAACCGAGATCGAGGCACAGATGTCTTTGCCCGAAATCGTGTCTAATCGGCAACAGATGCAACGGCTAGGGCGTGAATACGCGCGCGTTTCTTCGTTGGTTCGGCTGCGGGATGAATTCGATTCCGTAAACGACGAGATATCGGACGCCGAATCAATTCTCGCGGACGAAACGGATCCCGAAATGTTGGAGATGGCCCGTGAAGTCGCGGATGAGCAGAAAAAACGTCATGAAGAGCTAATCTCTGAAATCCAGATCGCACTGATTCCACGCGATCAAACCGACGATGCCGACGCGGTATTGGAGATACGCGCAGGAACCGGCGGCGATGAGGCCGGACTCTTCGCCAATGAGCTTTTTCGGATGTACCAACGTTTCGCCGAGAATCATGGGTGGCGCACCTCGGTGCTATCACTCAACGACACCGGCATCGGCGGCGTCAAAGAAGTCGTCTTCGAAATTGAAGGCGAAGGCGCGTTTCCGCGGCTCAAGCATGAGAGCGGGACTCATCGAGTCCAGCGGGTGCCACAAACGGAATCGCAAGGCCGCATCCACACATCGGCGGCGACTGTGGCGGTATTGCCCAAAGCAGAAGACGTCGACGTCGAGATCGACGATAAAGACTTGAAAATCGACATCTTCCACGCCGGCGGACATGGCGGGCAAAACGTCAACAAAGTTGCTACCGCAGTACGCATCACGCACGAACCCTCCGGGATCGTCGCCCAGTGCCAGAACGAGCGTTCGCAGCTGCAGAACAAGCTCCAAGCGATGGCGATCCTGCGGACGCGGTTATGGGACATGGAACTGCGACGCCGAGCCGCGGAGGAAGCTGCGAATCGCAAGGCGCAAGTGGGGTCAGGAGACCGCTCCGAGAAGATTCGCACCTACAACTTTCCGCAATCCCGAGTCACCGACCACCGCATCAATATGACCAGCCACAATCTCCCGAAGATCCTTGATGGCGAGATCGATGAGTTTGTGGACGCGCTTCTACAGGTCGAACAGACCCGCAAAATCCAAGCCGCTTCCGACTCTTAAAGTCACGACTTAATTGCCAGCGATCGCGGAAACCGTCCGCCAAATCACATCGACACTGGTCGACTTCGGTATCTCGTCCGACGAAGCGCCAATCGAAGCTCGAATGATGCTTCAACGCGCTACGGGGCTATCGCAAGAACAACTGCTCGCTTCACACGCAGATGAAATCTCCCAATCCGCAACGGACACCTTGAATCGCATGTTGAAAAGGCGCGAAACAAGGGAACCGCTCGCCTATATCCTCGGCGAAAAAGAGTTTTACGGCCTGAAATTCCAAGTGGACCGCCGCGTGTTGATACCGAGACCGGAAACCGAGATGTTGGTAGATCTCTGCATCGATTTCTGCCGCGAGTATCCGAACCTTGGCAGAACGGTCGCCGCGCGGCGAGGGCCGGCCGGGTTTCCCCCGCTCGCGAGGGAAATGTCCGAAGGACAAAGGGGGCCCGAGGTGGCAGCTCCACCCAACATATGCGACATCGGAACTGGTTCCGGGGCCATCGCGATCGCAATCGCCAAGCAACTTCCCACCGCGCGAGTCACCGCGATCGACATCAGCGATGGTGCTCTTGAAATTGCAAAGCAAAACGCCGACAAACATGGTGTAGAGATCGATTTCGCGGTCCAAGACGCGACGCTCAAACAATCGGATGCGGAGTTCGACATCGTCGTGTCCAATCCGCCGTACATCCGTTCCGAGGCTTTGTCTTATCTAGAACCCGAAATCCGCGACTGGGAACCACGTCAGGCATTGGACGGCGGACTCGACGGCATGAAAGTGCTCCGACCACTGATCCGCTCGCTTCCCGATCTGTTGTGTCGAAACGCGCCTTCCGCGGCGTTTATCGAGATCGACCCACCCGTCGCGAATCATTGCCTCGATCTTGCGAAAGAGATTGTCACCTCAGCGAACATCGACGTTCGACGCGACTTCGCTGGACTAGAACGAGTTCTCGTCGTTGTCCGCGATTGAGTTTGCATAACGTTAGAATCCTCACGAACGCTCAATCCAACCAATCGCACAATACTCTTGCAGCGGATCGGAGTCTACTTTGCCCGACACGAACACGTTAAGCTCGCTCCTCCAACCATCTTCTTGGACCGATACGGCGGTAATCGCACCTGACATCGGAACGTGGTCGTATGAGGATTTGAATTCCGAAATCTCTCGATTGGCAGACATCTTGGCTGCCAACGGCGTTGAACCCGGCGTGCCTGTGTCCATCGTGCTGATCAATGGCTACGAATTCGTCGCCACCTTTCTCGCGGTCGCCCATGCTGGTGCGATCGCAGCACCGCTGAATCCCGCGTACACCACCGATGAATTCACCTTCTACATGGAAGACGCAGGTGCCCGCATCGCAATCCTGCCAAACGGGCCGCATCCTGCACGCAAAGCAGCGGCGCAACTCGGCATCAAAACCATCGATGCAGAACTCAACACCTCCTTGGGCCGACCCCAAATAAGTCTTTCATCTAATGGAAGCGAATTGACCTCGGCAGTCGATGCGTCGCCTCCCAATAGTTCCGACATCGCACTGTTCCTGCATACCTCGGGCACGACCAGCCGACCTAAAGGCGTTCCTCTGCGCCATCTCAACTTGATGAAATCTGTCAACAACATCAAGGACACCTACGCGTTAACTCCAGACGATACGTCCCTGATAGTCATGCCTCTGTTTCACGTCCACGGATTGATTGGCGCTTGTCTATCGACGCTGAACTCTGGCGGAACCGTAGTCGTGCCATCACGCTTTTCCGCCAGCGCGTTCTGGCAACAACAATCCGATTCAGGGTCAACGTGGTACTCCGCTGTGCCCACCATTCACCAGATCCTGCTAACCCGTGCCGACGACGACGCTGCCCCGCACGAGTCGTTCCGATTCATCCGATCCTGCTCCGCCGCTCTCGCTCCCACCGTATTCGACGCCCTGGAAGACCGATTCGGCGCACCCGTTCTTGAAGCGTACGGCATGACCGAAGCCTCGCACCAAATGTCGAGCAGTCCCTTGCCACCCGGAGCGCGCATCCCCGGCACCGTAGGAACCGCGACCGGCGTCGAAGTAGCCATCTTGGCCGACGAAAATTCCGGCGAGTTGGCATCCACAGGAGAACGAGGCGAGGTCGTCATAAAAGGCGAAAACGTAATGTGGGGCTACCACAACAACGAGGAAGCAAACGCCGACGCCTTCGTCAACGGTTGGTTCAGAACCGGCGATCAGGGGATGTTAGGCAGCGATGGATACCTCACCCTGACAGGGCGCCTAAAGGAACTCATCAACCGCGGTGGCGAAAAAATCTCGCCGCTCGAAGTCGATGCCACATTGTTGGAGCATCCAGCGGTGGCTGAAGCCGTGTGTTTCGCCGCGCCCGACCAGCACTATGGCGAAGCCGTCCAAGCGGCAGTCGTATTAAGCAGCGATTGCGAAGAGACCGACATCCAAGACTTCTGTCGTGAGCGCCTCGCCGATTTCAAGGTCCCTGACGTGATCTACTTCGCCGACGAACTACCGCGTACCGCAACGGGCAAGATCCAGCGCCGCCACGTCGCGACGGCGTTCGTTGGCGGCGAATGAATCGGTGCTGATACGCCGAATCGTCAGCTGACGAGCAGCGATAGGAATACGCTCGCCAACCCCAAGTACATGACGATGCCACAGATGTCGGTCGCCGTCGTGACGATGACTGCCGATGCCATCGCGGGGTCGATGCGTAAAAGCCGCATAAACATGGGCACCAATACGCCGCTCAGCGCCGCAAGCATCAGGTTGAGCACCAAAGAACCCGTGACCAATAAAGTCAGCGCGGTATCGCCTTTCCAGAGATGAACGATCACGCCCAAAATGCTCCCCACAGCGATACCTTGAACTAGAGATAGAACTAACTCGAACAACAAAAGATGCCAGACATTCGAAATCGACCTCTCTCCCAGAGCCATCGATCGAACGATGATCGTCACCGTCTGGGTGCCCGCGATCCCGGCCTGTCCCATAACGACCGGTAGGAACGCAGCGAGCAGAACCCTAGCGTCTAGCGTCGGCTGAAAAAGACTCAATACGTAACCCGCCGTTATCACGGTGAAAAGGTTGAGAACCAGCCAAGGGAATCTGTTACGGATAGCTTCTCGGACGTTGTAGCTTGACGTGAGACTTCCTCCTACGCCGAACAGTCGGAACATGTCTTCCGTCGCCTCTTGCTCTGCGACCTCCACAAGGCTGTTTGACGTGATCACGCCTTGTAACTGACGGCGTGGGTTCGTTACCGGAATGCTGGGCAGACGATACCGTTGCATCAGCCGCACCGCACTTTCCTGGTCTTCAGTCGCCGCCACCGAAATGACATCGCGGTTCATGATCTCACTGATCGTCGCATTCTGCGGCGCAAACACCAACTCTGAGAGCTCCATCCGACCGACCAAAATGTCGTTCGCGTCCACGGCGAACAGTTCGCGCAACATCTCTGGATCTAAGTCCAGTTGGCGAAGCACCCGCAGCGCATGTTGGACCGTCCAATATTCGCGGAGTTTTCCGAACGTCGGCGACATCAATCCGCCGGCATCGTCGTCATCGTGAATCAACAGATCGCCGATGACGTTGAGATTCCGCATGCGCACCAGCGTCTGCGCGGCATCATCCCAAGCGATGCGGTGGAGCAAGTCGGTCGCCACCTCCGGCGAAGTTTCGTCTAGCGCGGCCGGACGTCGCACCTCGCTGATCGCCTCGAAAACACGCAGCCCTCGATCAACGTCGAGGTAGTCTAAGACCTCCGCTATCGCCTCGTTGGTCATCCGTTCGAGGAGTTGACGCAGATGATCTTCGGAAAGTTCCGCGACTACGGCAGCCAGATCCGCCGGGCGCAAGGGTGAAAGCCGTTTCAGTGCAACCGAGACGCCGCCGACCTCCAGCAGATCGCTCACTTCTGATAACACATCGCCTAGTTCCCGCGGCTCTGGAATTGTTGATGCCAATGCGTGATACCGATGATTTGGCTTGCAGATCGCGCTCCATAAGCGCCGCATCCGCCGAACCGAGCGCGTCTCACGGCCCGACGCATAAAACACCCGACGCTAACCGAATCGTACCTGTGTCACACAAACCGATTCAACGCTTCCAACGCCATCGTCGGCGATAACATGAAAAGATATCGGCGGTTCGAAATCGCCATTGCTCGGAACGAAAGGTGACCACAAATGCGTCTCGGTGTTGCTGGATTCGTAAGAGGTGACTGGCTCGAAGTCACCGAAGAGCAGGTGGGCAAAGTCGCCGAACACGGCTTCGTTTCCGCACTTTTGACCATCTCCGACCCCACGCTCGGCGACGACACCGATATCCAACGCGTTAGCGCCCTGTACAGCGACTACGGATTGATGATGCCCATGACCCGCGGCGGTTACGGCGGCGGGTTATGCAGCGACGACGACGCCACGCGCGATTGGACAGTGCGATTCTTGGAAGATACGATACGCCTCTCCGCCAAGATGGGTTGCCCAACCACATATTTCCGCCCAGGTAGCTTGAACCCGGACGGCGCATGGCTGCCGCACCCTGAAAACCGTTCGTCCGCAACATTCGATCGGCTCGTGGCGAGCGCGAAACGTGTCTGCACCGTAGCCGATTCCGAAGGCATAAAACTCGCACTCGAGTCTGGCGTCGTATGTCCTGTTTACACACCCCAACGGGTGCGCGACTTTTTCGACGCCGTCGATATGCCCGCTCTCGGCTACAACATGGACCCCGTAAACCTCGTCGGTTCCTTCGACATCGCCTACGACACTACGTCGCTGATCAACGAATGTGTCGATCTGATGGCAGACGAAATCGTGGGTTGTGATGCTAAAGATTTCACGATAGTGGATGCACTCCTTCCACACTTCGAAGAAGAGGTAATCGGTGCTCCAAATGCGTTGTTGGACAACGTCACCCTGTTGACGAGACTCCAAGAAGCAGCACCTTCGATAACCGTCACTGTGGAACACTATCCCGATGAAAAAATCCCCGCCGCCGCGGCAGGGATCCGACGCGCCGCCGAAATCGCGGGCATCGAATGGGACTGAACGACTGTTGACTAGAATCAAAATAACCCTTTAGGAGCAAAGTATGCCCGCAGACCTTACCGGCAAGAGATGCATCGTTACCGGTGGTGCAACTGGCATCGGTCGCGCGACCGCAATCCGTATCGCCGAACTCGGCGCACAAGTCGCAATCTTTGACAACAACAACGAAGACGGCAACGACGCCGCCATCCAGATCAATGACAACGGCGGCAATGCTAGATTTTGGAGCGTGGACGTTCGCGATGAAGCAAACGTCGCGGGCACGGTGATCGCCGCGAAAGCATGGCTAGAAGACATTGACGTGCTGTTGCACTTCGCGGGCGTTCTGCAAGGCGCATCGATACCGCTAGACCAGTTCGAGGAGAAAACCTGGGATACCGTCCTTGACATCAACCTTCGCGGCACCTACCTGATGGCGAAGTACGTCGCCATCGAGATGCTCAAGAAACCTGGACCACACCGCGGCACGATCATACTCACCGCATCCGGCGCAGGTGTAAAAGGTGGGTCATCTTCCTACGCTTACGGCGCCAGCAAAGGCGGAGTACACGGATTCACGATGGTGATGCAGCAGTATCTCGAATCTCAAGGCATTCGCGTTAACGATTTCGCACCCGGCGCCGTCGAAACCCCGTTGAAAATCGCTCAACTCAGATCCACCGGCGAGATCACCGAACGGCCCGCCGCAGAAGTCGAGCACCAAGTCGCTAACCTGACGAACCCTCGAGACGTCGCCGAAATCGCCGCTTTCATGGCCAGCGACGAGGCAAGTGTGCTGCGAGGCATGGTCTCGACGGCATAATCGAACGCTCAGCGACCCGAATTTCTTCCTAGTCCGTTTTCGATGTCGGCAGATTCATCAACGCGCGACGTGGCAAAAGCTTTCGCACCGGGAAACATCTCCGGACTTTTCAAGATCATCGCCCATGACGACCCGGCGAAAATGCACTCGCTGGGCTGGGGATTTACCGTTGAGGACGGTGTCGAAGTCAATGTCTTTCGATCATCCAACCGCCCTAACAGTGTCACGTTCAATGGCAAACCCATCGAATTTCCAACCGTGACAAGTGCTTTGGAAGATCTGGCATCCGAGTCATTGTCCGTCGAAATCACTTCGAACCTGCCATTGAGCAGCGGGTTCGGACTCAGCGGCGCTGCTACCTACGCTTCGTTAATCGCCGCCAACCACCTTCTCGATCTAGGCAAAAACCGGGACGAACTTGCGATGATCGCCCATGTTGCAGAGGTACGCAATCTCACAGGTCTCGGAGATGTTTGCGCCCAACACAACGGGGGGTGTTTGGTGAAAACCGTCGCTGGACATCCGCTGGCGGCTCACAGATTTGACATGCCATCGGTACCCGTCTTCTGGCGCTACTTCAGCAAGATTCGAACGAGCGAAATACTCGCCGATCACGACCGCCACGAGTTGATTAATCGTTCTGCTGAACGTGCCCTAGCCGAGATTGAAGACGCAATCGAACGAGGTAACGGCATCACCTTTTCTGACCTGATCGCGCTGGCTTTAGATTTCGCCAAATCTAGCGGGCTCCTAATGGATCAACGCGTCGAACAAGCCATCAGTCAGGCTCAGAACAATGGCGGAGCGGCGACTATGATCATGCTCGGCAATGCCGTCTTCAGCACCGTGCCTTTCCCCGGCAGCACAGAAACCACGCTGTCGAACACCGCCGCTCATTTGGTGGTTGATTAGGTCGCACAGTAAATCGCCTCAATCAACTGTTCGTGTATTCGCCGCCGACATGTAGTGGCTATATGGGTTCTTAGGCGCTCCATTTGGTGGGCAGAATCAACTTCTGTAGTACCATTCCCGTTGAATATCGTCCCCAATCCCAATCGGACGACGAGGAGCAGGTCACACCCATGTTTGCGACTATCAGACACACTTTCGAACTTATGAAGATGAGCTGGGATGTCCTCATGAAGGACCGTGAACTCATCCTCTTTCCCGTCTTTTCCGGTTTGGGACTCCTAATCTTGGGCTTCGCAGGCCTCGCGGCGGGCATCGCCGACACTGGTGCCACGGAGACGGGCAGTGCCGGATCAGGTAACTTGATCGGCTTCTTGGTGATGATACTCATGGCTTACTTCATCACCACGTTCTTCAACGCCGCTCTGATCTCAGCGGCCCTTGAGCGATTGAGAGGCGGAGACCCGAATGTCATGTCCGGGCTGAGCCACGCGACCAAGCACATCCACCACATCTTCTTGTGGTCAGTAATTTCTGCGATCGTTGGTACTCTGTTCCGAGTCCTTCGTTCCCAGACCGACAACTTCATCGTCCAGATGATTTACAGCATGATTGAAGGTGTCTGGGAGTTCATGACCTTCTTCGTTATCCCAGTCATGGTTTCTGAAAACCAAGGACCGGTATCTTCGATAAAGCGATCCGCGGGCATCATCAGGCAGACTTGGGGACGCCAGATTACTGCTTCGTTCGGATTCTTCATCGTCTACTTGCTAGCCATCGTTGCTGCCGTCGTTCCGGCCATAGTGCTGTTCCTCGTCTACCCGCCAGCCGGCGTCATCGTCGGGGTACTCTTAGTCGGACTAGCATTGGCGACCGTGCAGACGCTAGAAGGCATCTTCAAAGCAGCGCTGTACGACTTCGCAGTTGGTGCCCAACCTGAAGGATTCGATCTTCGTACCCTTCAAACGGCGTATCGGCCCGACTACGCCAGGGCCTGATGCAACATTCCGGGCGGAGTCCAACTGAATCGACAGTGACGTTGCCAGTCAAACGAGAACCGCAGTTGGAGTAGTTGCGTATTGATTGTCGCGGCTCTCCAATCCCGGTTATCAGAATGAGAACAACACACCAACCCGCGACTCGATCTCATACCCTAGCCATTTTGATCGTGGCGTTGATTGGGATACTGTCGACATCCTTAAGCTCCCCGGCATCGGCACATGAAGGTCGTCAAGTCGGAGATTACAACTTCGTCGTCGGCTTCCTACGCGAACCAGCCTACGAAGGCCAACTCAACGCCGTTTCGCTCATTGTCACCAGGATCGCAGACGAAGAACATGCAACTGGCGACGCATCAATGACGGATGCCGATACTGAAAGTCCGCCAACCAGCGACGGCCATGATCACGATCACGATGATCATTCGCACAGTCACGGTGACGAAGAAACCCAATCCTCTTCAACCGTTGGCGACGAAATGGATGTCCTGACCCACGGCGCCATTTTTATATCTCCTGGAATAAGGCACAACGGAACTTTTGATTTCGAAATCTCTGAAGAGCTGAAGGGTTTGGGACTGCCCTACCACATCCATCCTGGCGATCACCAAGGCTTGATCATCGTGGCTGAGGAAGATGGAGGCAATCCAATTGAAAGAACAGTCTCGCTAACCATAGATGGCATTAATTCCACACGCATCGAAGCGAATGTTGGCGACACACTCGTTTGGACTAATGAAGATTTCCAAAATGCGGTGTTGATGAGCGGTCCTCTTTCTTCCATGACGCC
This sequence comes from Dehalococcoidia bacterium, assembly GCA_965203505.1. Lineage (GTDB taxonomy): Bacteria > Chloroflexota > Dehalococcoidia > Lucifugimonadales > Lucifugimonadaceae > Bin127. Next base: position 754,176 of record OZ241880.1, on the reverse strand, counting down.
CGAGATCAAGAGCATGGTCGAGGCGGGCGCCTCCGGCGGTACCGCCCAAACCGCGACCCCGACGAATCGCGTAACCGGACTAGGAGCAACCCTAGAGGTGGAATTGACGCACGTATCAACGTCAACGTCAACTTCGATGCCGTTGACCGAAATGTTCGATGATCCGGGTCACTACGTGGCTGAGTTCATCCCAACCGCTCCCGGCGACTACCGAGTGCGATTCTTCGGGTCTATCGAAGGAAATCCCATCGACGAGACGTTCGACTCTGGTCCCGACACATTTGACACCGTCGTCGCATCCGACGCTATCCAGTTCCCCGTGGTATTGGAAAGTAACCGCGAGATCCAAAACGCTGCCCAAGGCGCGCTAAACGCTGCACAAATTCTCGAAGATGATCTGGCCACCACATCATCAACCGCGTCGCTCGGCATGGTTATCGGCATCGTGGGCGTCGCGTTCGGTGTCATCGCGTTAGCGTTGAGCATCCTCGCCATTACCATTTCGAGAAGACGCAATTGACCTATTCTGGTCTGCCCCCGGCATCATTTGAAGAGGATTCAACCCACAGCCGCTGGGTAACTCCATGATCACAGTTCTCCTACACGGTGCAGTTGGCTACTGGGACGAAATCGGCACTGTGGTCGCAATCGTCTCATTCGTAATCCTGATGAGCTTCCTGGCGTGGTCAAGCGGAAACAAACGCCGAAAAGCGCAGCGCGAACGTCGGATGCGACGAATAAGGCAACAGGCCGCAATCGCTAACGACGAGGAATGACGCGAACGTGATGATCTCGCGACTGCGAGCCAACCCATTTCTGACCGTCGCAGTCGCGCTCCTTGTCTTCGTCGTTTTAACCCTTACGCCACTTCGGGCCTCTGCACACGCCAACCTCGTCGAATCATCGCCCCAAGCTTCGGCAGAACTCGACGCACCGCCCGAACGAGTAATCATCTGGTTCACAGAACCGATTGAACCCGCGTTCAGCGCCATATCGGTTCGAGACGGTTCTGGCGCGGAAGTCACAGATGGTGAGACCGAGTTCGATACCACAGAGCCGACGGCGATGTGGGTGCGCCTGGCGGAACTTGATAACGGAACCTACACGGTAGCATGGCGCAACGTTTCATCCATCGACGGTCATAAAGTCACCGGATCGTTCCTCTTCGCCGTTGGAGAAACCCTTGGCGCAGAATCGGAGTCCGCATCCGACCAACAGCCGATACTTCTGTCACCTTTCGACCCACTCGTTCGTTGGTTCATCTACATCGGCATCGCCGTGTTCGCCGGCGGTCTCGCCTTCGAGCTTTTTGTCGTCACTCGTGCCGCTCGGTCAGAAGATCAATCTAGCTCCATCAATTTCGCCCGAACAACGTCCATCCGCTTCACTACCGTCGCGCTCTGGGCGATTGTGATCGTCCTACTAGCCCAATTCGGTCAACTGATTCTGCAAACATATCTGGCTTTCGACGACGCGCTTGCAGCGTTTACCCCCTCGCGGCTGACACAAGTCATCACTCAAAGCGAATGGGGCAGCTTCTGGTCATGGCGCTTCACTGCCGCGATCCTCGCCGCTATCGCACTGATCGGAGCTCGACAGGTCGTCAACCGCGCGCACCGCGATCCTGATCGCGACGAATTTGAAGAACCTCCGCTGTCAACCGAAACTCCATGGGGGGTAGCCGCGATCGCGCTCGGAGGCGCCTACCTGCTTCTCATCGCGCTCACCAGCCACAACGCTGCGACCCCGCAAGACATTCGGTGGTTCGCAATCGCCACCGATCTTGTGCACGTCATCTCCGCCACCATTTGGGTCGGCGGCGTCGCATATCTCGCAGTCGCATCATTCCAAGCATTCCGATCCCAAGAACCTCTATCGCGCGCGATGCTTCTTCGCCTCGCGGCTCGCTTCGCTCCCGTAGCCATATTCGCCACGACCATTCTCGTCGCCTCCGGCATCGTCTCGTCTCTGATGCAGGTCACCATCCCTGAAGCTTTGAATTCTCCATACGGCAGAGTCCTCGGAATCAAAGTCATTCTCTTAGCTGTCCTCATCGCACTTGCCGTGAAAAACAACCGATCCGTTGCAAGGCACACCCGAAACGACACCATCGACACCAAATCTCTAAGCCGTTACATCACCATCGAACTCGGTGTTGCGTTTGCCGTTCTATTGGCAACTGCGGGTTTGGCGAGTATCGAACCCGCCAGACAGTACGCCGAGCGCACAGGCATCGGCATCGAAGATTATGTTAGCTACGCTGACACGATCTCCGGCGCCAGCATAAACGTCACGCTCGATCCCGGCAACACAGGGCCTAACGCCCTCACAGTCGATATCACCGACAGCGAAGGGAACCCATTCCAACATGCCGATGAAGTACGCGCCCGTGTCAAATACCTCGACGACGACTTCGGCGAGTATTTCTTACCGCTAGAAAATCCTTCGCCCGGCAGTTGGAAACTCGACGACATCATCATAGGCATCGCCGGCGCTTACCAACTAGATGTCAACATAGTCCGATCCGACGCATTCGACTCCCACGTTTCCACTAGATTTGCCGCAAAATCATCGACATATGCTTCAGATCTGATCCGCCCTTCCATACAAACCGTGATGTCTGCCTTCGGTGTCCTCATCGCCGTCGCCGGTATCGCCTACCTCGTCATCGCAACACTCTTGCGCCAATCAGATCGGACCGATTTCGGAATCCGTCATGGAGTAGGGGGATTCATTGCGGTAATCGGCATACTGGTAACCCTCAACGTCTTCACTATCGGCATCGGACTTCCCGCCGAAAGCAAAGGTAATCCGTTCCCTCTAAGCCAAGAATCAGTCGAGATGGGTCTCGCCACTTACACCGCTTCATGCGCCTCCTGCCACGGCGACACCGGACGGGGCGACGGACCGGCAGGATTAGCCCTCAACCCGCCACCCGCCGACTTAGCCATCCACGTCCCGATCCACACAGACGACGAACTCTACGGATTCATAGCCGATGGCATCGAAGGCACATCCATGGTCGCCCAACTAGGAATCTTGACCAGCGACGAAATCTGGCACCTCGTCAACTACATTCGGACGATATCGGAGTAGGACGTCGGTCGTTAAGCCGTCTCCGCCGCCCCGGAAGCGATCAACTCATCGATTTCCGGACCACTGAATCCCGACTCTCCCAAAACCTCACGCGTGTGTTGACCCATCAACGGTGCCGGACTGTGAATTCTCCCCGGCGATCCATAAAGCTTCGCAGCCAGTCCAATGTTCCGCGTGCCGCCCACTTTCGGATGCTCCAACGCCACGTCCATTTCACGCGCCTGAACTTGCTCATCCTCCCAGACCTGCTCCATGTTGTAGATCGGCCCCGCAGGTACACCTGCATCCTCCAGAACATCGCACCACTCCGCAGTGGTTCGCGTCCCGAACGTCTCCTCCAAATCCTTCTCCAACGCTTCCCGATTCAGCAAACGTCCAGCATTGTCCGAATACTGCTCAACCTCAAGCAGGTCAGCGCGCCCGATCGCGTTGCACATCCGTTCCCAGTTCGATTGGTTCGGGGCACCAATCGTAATGTGACCATCCGATGTCCTGAGCGCCTGATACGGAGCCGAAAGCCTGTGAGACGACCCCAACGGCGGCGGAATCTGACCCGTAGCGAAGTAACTCGCCGATTCCCAAACCGTGTACGCGAGGGCGGCCTCCATGATGCTCACTTCGAGATACTGCCCCTCGCCCGACTTCAACCGATGGATGTACGCCGACAATATCCCGTACGCCGAATAAAGCCCCGCGTTCAAATCCGCCATCGGCACGCCCACCTTCACCGGCGGCGACCCGGGGATCCCCGTAAAACTCATCACACCACTCATGCCCTGCGCAATCAAGTCGAAACCCGCTCGCTCAGCATACGGCCCAGTTCTGCCGAACCCGGATATCGAGCAGTAGATGATGCCGGGGTTCAAATCCCGAACCGTGTCGTAATCCAAACCCAATCGACCCATCACGCCAGCCCGGTAGTTCTCAATGATCACGTCAGCGTCGGCCAACATCCGCTTCATCACCGCAACGCCGTCCGGATGCTTGAAATCGAGAACGACGCTTCGCTTGTTACGGTTCATGGCGAGAAACGCAGCAGATTCGCCCTCGATGAACGGAGGCCCCATCCGCCTCGTATCGTCCCCGCCACCCGGTTTCTCGATCTTCACCACATCCGCACCCATGTCCGCCAACAACATCGAACAGTACGGACCTGCCAAGATCTGGGAACAATCCAATACCTTGATGCCGTCAAGTGGCGTCGGCAAACCGCTCGAATCCGGTAGTTGCATCGCTATCTAGTCCCCTGAATGATCCAACCCGGACAACATCGTTTGGATATGGAAGCAGCCCTACGCGCCCGCCATCTGGTAGATCTTGCCCTCGGTCTTGATCGCCGGGGCGTACACCATCCGCGCTCCATGCATCTCCCTAATGGTCTCCGCTCCCACGTAGCCCATACACACCTGCAATGCGCCAACAAGGTTCAATGTCCCGTCAGATGTCGACGAAGGACCGAACAGCAACTCGTCAAGCGTATATTTCACACCAAGATCGATCCGCGTGCCCCGCGGCAACGATTCGTGCCACGTCGCCATGCCCCAGTGCATTCCCTTCGCCGGAGCCTCTTCCGTCTTGGCGAATGGACTCCCAATCATCACCGCATCAGCACCACAAGCTACCGACTTGCAAACATCTCCACCAGTTCTAATCCCACCATCCGTAATGATCGAGACATATCGCCCGGTCTCTTTCAAATAATCGTCACGGGCCGCCACGCACTCCATCGTCGCAGTCACCTGCGGTACACCGATGCCCAAAACCTCTCGACTCGTGCACGCCGACCCAGGGCCGACACCCACCAAAATCCCGTGAACCCCCTCATCCATCAGTTCCTTGGTAACCGAATAACTTACCGTGTTGCCGACGACCACGGGGATACCGACATCTTCGACCAATTCTGAGAGAATCAGCCCGATGGGGCTGTTCTTGGAACGATGTCGCCGAGTGATAACGGTACCTTGGACCACCACCATGTCGGCGCCCGCCTCCGCCGCCAGCGGAGCGTGACGCTTCGCCGTCTGCGGAACAAACGACACCGCCGCTTTTCCGCCGCTCTCCTTGATCTCAATCACTCGCTGACCGATGAGATTCGGGTCCGTCGGCTTCGTGTAGAGCTTCTGCAACAGTTCCGTCGCCTCACTCTTCGGTGCCCCCGCAATTTCCTCGTAGATCCCCTCGGTATCGTCGTACCGCGTATGCAACCCATCCATATTCAGAACCGCAACACCACCCCTGTCCGACATCTTCACCGCGAACTTAGGATCAACCACACTATCCATCGCTGACGCCATGAACGGGATGTCTATCGAAAAACCGTCGAAACTCGTCGAGACATCCGTCATATCCGGATTTATCGTCTCATCGCCCGGCACAATCGCCACATCGTCATATCCATACGCCGGGGGAAGGGTTTGCATCCCGATGGGTAAATCCATATTCACAGACTCCTCTGCTGCTGATGGCCTGATCGCACACTAAACTCTGCCCCAACGACGTGCCTTGACCCGATCCGCGCGCTCTCCGTCAAAGACGCCGATCCGCGCCCATCGAACCGAGTATGACCTAACTGACCCAAATCAAATGCGATACTGTGATTCACTCAATTATCGCAGAAAAACGCCCTCCACGCACCATCACATCCGCCTAAAACCAACACCCAAACTTGCCTGAAAACCACCGCAGAATCGGCATCATCGGTGCCGGAAGATTAGGGACTTCGTTAGCCAAAACGGAGTTGCCCGAGGGACGAGTCGTCGCTCTCTCCTCCCGCCGCAACGACCACCGCGAATGGCTAACCCAAAACTATCCCGATGCCGCCATCGTCGGCAACGCCGGCGACGTAGCCGATCTCGCCGACACCGTCTTCATTACCACCAGCGATTCCGCGATCGAAACGGTATGCAACAGCATAGCGTGGCAGCATCACCACAATGTCATCCACTGTTCCGGCGTCCTAACTCTGGATGTCCTCTCCAACGCCAAAAACGCCGGCGCATCAGTGGCCAGCTTCCACCCGTTACAGACGTTCCCAAACTACGCCGACCACTCCAAACTCCACGTAATCTCCTACGCGATCGACTGCCAAGACCCGGAACTGAAACAGTGGCTCTGGAACACGGCCAAAGCGTTTGACAGCACTCCATTTTCGATGGAAGGCGAGCTCGCCCGAAACGCATACCACGCATCCGCCGTCTTGGCATGCGGCCTGCTCGCCGGACTAGTCGGGATATCAGCCGAGCTTTGGGACCACGCAGGCATTGACCGAAAACGCGCCCTCCAACTACTATCCCCGATACTCAGATCCACCGTCGAAGCAATCGCCGAAGACGGCTTGCCAAACGCCATTTCCGGCCCCTACGTCCGCGGCGACATCGAAACCATCCGCACACATCTCGAAACCACCCGAAAAGTCGCCCCCGAAACCTCACGCGCCTACGCCGCGCTGGCCCTCGCACAACTCCACATCGCAAACGAAAAGGGCGATCTTCCAAACGAAACTCTGGACCGCATCAACCAAATGTTGCAGCAACACCTCGAAGCGTCATGACCACCGCCGACCTCTCATTCACGATCCGCGAGATAAAAACCGCACATCTCGCCTTCCCTGACACTCCTGGGTACTGGGAGCAATATAGGCGACAAGGCGAACAAGCCAGTAACACACCCGCTCTAGCCAGATATGAATTCAAACCAGGCTGGCAAACCGTCTACGCCACAATGGTCGAAACCCCTCTAGTGCGCGTTGAGTTGGCAGACGGAAGCATCGGCTGGGGCGAATCCAACACACCCATCGCACCCGAAATCGTCTGCGTCATGCTCGACGCAGCGATCGCCGAGATGGTCATCGGTCGCGAATTCGAGGATCCCACCGCGCTCTGGGACTTCGTATACGACTCCCAACGCGGCCGAGGAGTCAACTCCGGATACTGGATGGACGCACTGGCCGCGCTCGACATCGCCATTTGGGACGGAATCGGCAAACGCGAAAACGCCCCCGTCGCAACACTCCTCGACGCCAACTTTCGGACCAACATCCCGGTCTACATGTCCGGCTTGAGGCGCGCCACCATCGAAGAACGCGTCATCCAAGCCAAAACCATCTCAGAACAAGGCATTCAAGGAGCCAAAATCTTCCAATCCGGCGGCATCCAAGTCGCATTAAAAGAACTCGATTCACTCATCGACGGCGCACCCGACATAAAACAGTGGATGGTAGACACGCTCTGGATGTGCGATCTCGCAGACGCGATTTCAGCCAAACGAGAATTCGGACTTCGCAACCTTCGATTCTTCGAGTGCCCACTCCAACCAGAGGACATCGCCGGACACCGCAACCTGCACCAAGCCGACGGCTCACCCATCGCAATCGGTGAACACTTCCGAACCACATACCAACTCAACGACTGGCTAACTCCCGAACCCGTTTTCGACGTCTACCAACCCGACATCGGCCGCACCAGCATCAGCGACTTCATCCGCCAGCGCAACCTCGCCTACGCCGCCAACATCCCCGTCACTCCACACATGGGCAATGGCGTTTCCGTCTTCCAAGCCGCCACCCTACAATGCGCCGCCGTCTCTTCACCCGATCTCCTCCAAGAGTTCCAGGGCGGACTCTCAAACCTCCTACAAGACGCATCCGACACCGGATGGACCCTCCGAGACGGCGCGTTCGATCTGCCTGACAGACCCGGCATCGGTGTCACCATCGACGCAGACGGAATTGATCCGTACATCGTGCGCAAACGGTAAAGGAACTCGCTGAATCCCGACCCAGAATTGTTGCAATCTGTAATCATTCCTATGGGTTCATATGCCTAGCCACGACTTCTACCGACAACAGACCGCGCCACCCACCATTGCGCGAACCGGCACAAAGATTCCACCGTCCGTTCAACAACCGCGTTGACAAACGCCGCGCCGGTCTCATCCACCAACTCTTCGACCGCGGCTTCAACTGGATAGTCGCATCCGAAGCCGTCGTTGACATCGGCATCCTAGCCCGCGTCGCCGCACAGTCGTGGGTCGCATACGACCTCACCGGCTCGAGCCTTTGGGTCGGCGCAGTCGCCGCCTTTCGCGCAGCCCCATCATTCTTCAGCCCCGCCATCGCCGCATACATCGGCAACCACGTCAACCACCGACTGCTCGTAGCAACAATGCGAGCATTCATCGGCATCCTCGCAATCGTCCAAGCCACCCTGATCGGCACCGGCACAATGCGACCTTGGCATCAAGCCGTCCTCACACTCTTGACAGGATGTGCCATCGCCTTCGCATGGCCATCCTTCGTCGCATTTCTACAAGACATCGTCCAACCTCGCATGGCCACGCGAGCCAACGCGATACTCGCACTCTCGCACAACATAGGCGAACTCGTCGGACCCTTGACCATCGGCATCATCATCGCACTCGTCGGCGCAGACTGGTCATTCGTCTTCATCGCAATCCTCTACTTCGCTGGCGCATACCTCATCCTCAACGTCCCGATGCCCGACCACGACTCCCGAGTCGGCAACTACCACCACCCCTACATCTGGACACTCAGAATCGGGCTCCGCAACATCGGTCGATCGCAACCCCTACCTTGGCTCATCGCCATGCTACTGACGACAAACCTCTTCGGACTCGCTGTGTTCCCGCTTATCCCCGAATACGCCATCGCAGTTTTCGACAGCGGAGGTCTCGGCTTCGGACTCATGACCGGCACATTGGGCGGCGGACTAGCAATCGGTGCAGCCGGTGCAGCCCTATTCGGCATGAGCGGACGCGCCCCCATCGCCGCGGTTCTATCCAGCATCATATGGGCAACAGGCACCCTCGCATTCGCATACTCTCCTAACCTGCCAACAAGCCTCCTCATCCTCTTCATCATGGGCATCGCCAGCATGATCTGGGGCAACGCCATACTCACCATGATCCGATCCAACCCCTTCACCATCCACCACCCCAACATCATGAGCCTCTACACCATCGTCATGGGCCTCATTCCCATCGGCTGGACCATCGGTGGCGCAATCGCCCACTTCACAACCAACGAAACGGCCCTCCTAACCTCCGCCATCGCCAGCATTACCATCCCCATCATCGCCTACATCGCATCCCCCGCGTTCCGCAGGGCGTAAAAACTGATCCGTCGTTGCTTGATCCATTCAGATCACAACAGCGGTGGTTGTCTGTCAGCTCCTTCAACCCGCTCGTCCAGGATGAAATGGCTTCCTGTTTGCTGAGCTGTGTACTGACTCATCACTTCGGTTTTAGCTCTGATCACCCCATCTTCGACGACAATCAAGTCCATGTCCTCTAACGTGTCAATGTCCCGGTAGACCGTTCTGTAGCCCACATTTGAATAAAACCTAGCAAGCGGATGGATTCCAGACAAAAGCGCATCCAACGGGACTCGTTGCTCGTCCAGTTCCAACATAAACATGAATTGACGCTGACCAGTCAATGATGTCAGCCGACCCTGCGCGGACATCTTCTCGCGCGCGTACTCTTTGAAAGACACAATCGTCAACTGCGACAGGCACTCCGAGTGAACCTGTTCAAGTTCCTCGGTGAGGCCCTTCACTGCGAACAGAACGAACGGCGTAATGTCAGGATCGGATTCGAACCGCACATGATCCAGCAGTCGGACATATTCGCTTCGATGCTGATAGTAGTAGTTCGCTAACGAATAGAAACCCCGAACATTCACGCCGGCTTTGTACAACAAAAAGCTCTCGACTCCTCGCGACGTCCTCCCGTTGCCATCGCCGAAAGGGTGGATGCTCACAAGCAGAAAATGCGCTACCACGGCACGGACAACAGGGTCTAGAGACCTAGCCCGGTCGTCGTTCAACCACCCAATGAACTCCACCATCAGTTCGGGGATTTCAACATATCTCGGTGGTTGGTATCTTGCCACGTGCACATCCTGTTGTCGATATCTACCCGGTTCGTTATGGTCGTAATCGATCCCTGTTGTCAATATTTCGTGGAATCTGCAAATCAACCGCTCAGTAAGTGGAATACCCGGATCCGATCGCAACACCTGTTCGACGAAACGCATTAGTTCGTTGGAATTTCTGACTTCGCGCTCCTCGCGTTCCCGATTCGCGGAAAGCACCCGCGCGTCGGGATCGGAGTGCAACACATCGGACACCTCTTCTTCGGTTAACTCGGTTCCTTCAATGCCCGTGGTGCCGCGAACCGCACGTACGATATTCAATGTATGGAGCCGCTCTTGGAGAGAAGGGGGAATCGGTATGTCTCGGATCGTCCGAGACAGCGAATTGATCAACGCAAGACCTTGAATCAACTCGCGATGGTCGCGGTTGACCGTCAAGTCGAAATTCACGTTCCAACGCGGCAATTGAAGGCCCCAACGGCAGTGACAATGTCAATGACATTGTCAAGGTCGATACGGCGTAGATTCAGTGGACTTTCAGTTTAAATTACCGAGGCTAACGGCACATGGTCTTTGACAAAGTCTGTGACAATGTCAAAGACTTTGTCACCAAGTCATGCATCTCGATTCATTCCTAACCACCGCCTACGTAAATGCGCGGAATAGACCGCCTATCCTCCCAATACGGCATCAAAACGGGAAATCCGTATAGCCCAACGTCGAAAACTCTCTCAAAGACTGGATCACGATCTCGTTCCCGATCAGACTTTCGATAATCGAAGCAAACCGCTCATAACGATCTGCAGATTCGATCCTTCTCCCTCGTTGACCTCCGACCAGAACACTAAACATGCCGTGTCTCGCCCCCGCCCCCCACGCGTCCTACGCATCTTCGCAATCCCCGGCTTCGCGCGCCTCCTAACCTCCGAAGCCCTCTTCGACATCGGAGCCGTCGCACGCACCGCGCTCCAGTCATGGGTAATGTACGACCTCACCGGATCCAACCTATGGGTCGGTCTCGTCTCCGGCATGCGCTCCATTCCCATCCTCGTCTTCCCAATCTTCGCCGGAGCCATCGCCGACCGGTTCGACAAGCGAAAACTCCTCGCCTTCGTCCGCATCGGACTCGCACTCGTCTCGATCATCCAGGCCATCCTCATCGCCCTCGGCATCATCGAACCCTGGCACATGCTCGCACTCGCACTCGCCGCCGGTACCGTCGTCTCATTCGCAATGCCCGCATTCTGGGCCTACCTCGCAGATCTCATACCCGCACGATCGTTGCCAAGGGCCACCGCGCTCGTCATGATGGGACAAAACGCCGGTGAGATGGCCGGACCCGTCATCGTCGGATGGATCATTGCATCCGCCGGTGCCGACTGGGCATACGGAATCGTCGCCGGAATCTACCTCCTCGGAGCCCTTTTCATCCTCAACGCTCCCAAAGGCAGATACGCCGCATCCGAATCCGAAGACAAACCCTCCTACTACGAGAGCCTCAAACAAGGCATCGCATACGCTCGGAAATCCCCCGTCCTCCCATGGCTCTTCGTCATGAACTGCTCCGTCAACATAACCGGAGTCGCCATATTCCCCCTCATGCCCGAATACGCAACCAAGATCCTCGACGTCGGAGCCGTCGGATTCGGCGTCATGTCCACCGCCCTCGGCGTCGGACTCGCCATCGGCAGCATATCCGTCGCGATCTTCGGACTGCCCAGACGCGTCATGCCCACCATCATCGTCTCCAGCTTCATCTGGGACTTCGGAATGATCGGGTTCGGATTCTCACGCATCTACCCGCTCACCCTCTTCCTACTCTTCGCCATGGGCGTCGCAGGCATGTTCTGGGTAAACGCCATCGTCAACCTCTTCCAACGCGAAGCCATCGGCGAAATGCGAGGACGTGTCATGTCCCTCTACGCCATCGCCATGGGACTATTTCCCCTCGGCTGGACCTTCGGCGGAACCCTCTCAGCCCTCATCGGCAACGAACCAACCCTAATCGTCAGCGCAATAGGCGGCACACCACTCATCCTATTGGCGATGCTGCTAGCTCCGGGCTTAAGACGTTCCTGACAGCTCTCCAACATGCGAAAATCATTACATGTCCAAGCGCGACTTAGAATCACCCCACGGACTTTTTGGTCTTCGTTGACGAACATCAGATTCAAACGATGCTTACTAAACTCACCATTCGAAACTTCAAGCGCTTTCCAGACGTCGAAATCGAGTTGGGTAGCCCAGTCGCTTTCATCGGACCGAACAACTCGGGTAAGACCTCCGCGATGCAAGCACTTGCACTTTGGGACATCGGCGCGAAACGATGGAACGAACGCCGTGCCGGTAGAAGTCCGTCGGGACGCGGACGCGGCATCACGATCAACCGACGCGATCTTGTGACGATACCAGTCCCGAGCGCAAGACTGCTTTGGCGAGATTTGCACATCCGTGACTCTCGGATGGTCGACGGCAAACAACGAAATCAAAACATACGCATTGACATTGAGGTTGAGGGAATAACAAACGGCAAGAGCTGGACATGCGGATTGGAGTTTGATTATGCCAACGAAGAGGCTCTTTACTGCCGAACGTTGCGTGTGAGTGAAGACAAAGCTCCAGAATGGCAACCATTTCCGCCCGAAGCCGCCGAACAGCGAATCGCTTTTCTTCCGCCGATGTCGGGGTTAACAGCCACCGAAACTCGGCTTGACCGAGGCGCCGTAGACGTCAGAGTTGGCGAGGGGCGTACAGCCGAAGTTCTCCGGAATCTTTGTTACAGCTTGTACGAAGCCCACCTCATTGATTTGCGTGAACGCGAGGCGGCTGAAAGTTACTTACACGCGGATGCGTCATATTCGGAGCAACAACCACCACCCAACCGGATGCTTTTCCAATCAGACTGGCTGAAACTCGCCAACCACATCCTTGAACTTTTCGGTGTCGAGTTACAACCCCCGCGATACATCGTGGAACGTGGCGAAATTGCGATGAGTTACGTTGACAACGGCGTCACCCTCGATCTATCCGCGAGCGGCCGCGGACTGCAACAGACGATGCTTATCCTCGCGTTTATGTACGCCAATCCGGGTGCAGTTTTGCTACTCGACGAACCTGACGCACACCTCGAAATTCTCCGGCAACGCCAAATTTATCGATTGATCACTGAAGCCGCGAGGGTAAGCGGGAGTCAGATTATCGCTGCAAGCCATTCCGAAGTCATACTCAATGAAGCAGCCGGCAAGGACATGCTCATCGCCTTCGTAGGTCGCCCACATCGTGTTGACAACCGCAGAAGCGAAATCCTCAAATCGTTGAATGAAATCGGATGGGAACACTACTACCAAGCCGAACAGACTGGATGGGTTCTATACCTTGAAGGTCCAACAGACCTCGCGATTTTGCAGGTTTTCGCAAGAAAACTCGAGCACGAAAAAGCGATATGTGCTCTTGAACGCCCCTATGTGCACTACGTTGGAAATCAACCTCAAAGAGTCCGAACTCACTTTCACGGATTGAAAGAGGCGATCCCCCATCTAAACGGCATCGCGTTGTGGGATAGATTCCGAGATTCGTTACCTGAATTAGGGCAGGCCGAAGCGATGATGTGGAGCAGAAGAGAAATCGAAAACTATCTCTGCTTTCCACAAACTCTGGAAGGATACGCCCGCGCTTCAGCACGATCCGATTCAATCGGCCCGTTGTTCGACCCTGGCGAAATCAAACGCCGAGTCGGCGTAATGTCGGATGCCATCAATGAGGTCGAGGCCGCGTTGCGGACGATCCGAAATGTTTCTCCGTGGGACCGCACAACCAAAGTCAGCGATGATTTTTTGACCCCTCTCTTTGAAACTTTCTTCGAGAAACTAGATCTGCCGAATTTGATGCGAAAAAAAGATTTTTACGAGTTAGCTGACTATGTACCAGTCGACGAAATCGATCTCGAAGTCGTCGAAAAACTCGACGCCATCGCTGAAATCGCTGCAAGCGCAAAACCTAGGACTCACTAGAACAAAACGTTCTCGGCGAATCGAACATCAATCCTTCGAGGGCGAATTCGCTGCGTGGCACGTCGCCCCGCTCGCTGGGTGAAACGCGGGCGTTCCGCAAACACCCGTAGGGGCGATCCATCGTGGTCGCCCCACCACTGTCCCCTTTCGCCCAGCGAAAGGGGACGCGGAGCCCAAGAGACCGACACAAGAACGCAGGGGTATGCCCGGCGCGGAGAGGCGGCAAGGCGATGACGCCGCGTACCCGTAGAGGCGATCCCTCGTGGTCGCCCGGGGCGGACGTGGGGCCGGGTTTCCCCCGCTGCGCGGGGGAAATGTGCCATGCAGAGTAACTACGGCTACGACGTGGCAGAAGGACGAAATGGGCGCGACCGCAACGCCCCTTCCACCCACCAACAAAAAATCCCACCAATCCCCGGTTCAGACGACGATTTGACTCTCATGCTACATATGTATTAATATCGGAATCAAGGCGCACGAAACGGCTTTTTACCACCGGATCGAGCGCACAGAACCATCGCCGCGTCGAAACGGAAAGCGTGCGCAACTCTCTTTTTCGATGCTGTTAACGACCAACCTACAAGAAACCGGTCCGCGGGCGGGGCAAACCCGGAAGGCGTGAGCGAAAGCACACGAGCGACGGGCGACGGAACCCGCTGCAAGCCTGAGTGGTTCGGGCGAAACGCAGACCAGAAACCGGTCAGGCAGGGAGATTTGCCTCGGTGCGCGGATGCGGAGCAGATCGCTGGCTCCGACTAGCAAGCCAGGCGTGGCGCCGCAGAGATGCGGCCATCGGCCCCTCCCGCTCGAGATGCGAAAGAGACGCAACCCGTCCCCTTCGCAATGCGAGGAGGGCGCGAGCTGTAGGGGCGGGTTTCAAACCCGCCCCGCTCGCAGGGGGCGCCCGTTCAAGGTCCGCGCGACTGCCCTGCCTTTGACGCCGAAACCCTCCCGCGACGTCGCGCGGGGGCGGCTACAGCGCTGACGAGGAGGAAGGACCGAGTGAAACCGAGCGGCGAAACCACAGTCAACCGCACGACCGGCGATGGTCTGGCGACATCGCCTACGCTGGAACCTACAAAAAACCAACAACCCCTTATCGCAAACGTCGACCAACCCGACGCGGCGATGATTCGAAAAACCAACACGTCAACCAAAAACCATGACTAATACTTGACCACATCACTCAAGATCACCCATCCCGACACTGCCGACCAACCCGGCAGTCTTTAAACGCGCCTGAAATCGCATCCTGTTTCATCCATAATCATCACCTGATCGAATCACCAGGCAACTGACCAAACAAGAACCTTCCCCATGAAAATCACCAAAGTAACCCCGCTGATGCTCGACCGCTACCTCCTGGTCCAGATCGACACCGACGCCGGCATATCAGGCATCGGCGAATCTGGCGCTTGGGGATACCTCGAAGCATCCCAAGCCGCAATCGAGAAGTTCGGAAGATACCTCGTCGGCGAAGACCCGCTCCGAATTGAGCACCACTGGCAATACATGTACCGCTTCTCACACTTCCGCGGATCCGCCGTCATGGGCGCGCTCAGCGCCATCGATATCGCCCTCTGGGACATCATGGGCAAACACTTCGACGCACCCGTGCATCAGCTGCTCGGCGGAAAAGTTCGAGACCGCGCCCGCGTCTACTATCACGTCTTCGGCGACACCACCGAAAAACTCGTCACCGGAATCGCCGAAGCGAAGGAGATGGGATTCACCGCCGTAGGACACCTCACTCCATTCCTCGACGAAGAACGCGACGTCCCATACTTCAAGACCCACGCCCAAAAGATCAGAGACGCCATCGAAACCGTCCGACTCTATCGCGAGACGGTCGGCGATTCCGTCGATCTCTGCATCGAGATCCACCGTCGCCTCACACCCACCGAAGCCGTCCAACTCGGACTCGGCATCGAAGAGTTCCATCCCTACTTCTACGAAGACCCGATCACCCCCGACAACTTCGATGAGATGGCATACGTCGCCGACAAGATAAACATCCCCATCGCCACCGGCGAACGCTACACCTCGCTCTGGGAGTTCGAGATGGCTCTATCGAGATGCGCAGTCCAATACGTGCGGCCAGACGTATGTCTAGTCGGAGGTATATCAGGAGCGAAGAAGATCGCAGCATTGGCCGAAGCAAGACACGCCGGCGTCGTGCCGCACAACCCGCTCTCGCCCGTCAGCACCGCCGCCTGCCTGCAAATCGCAGCCACCGCACCAAACTTCGCGCTACAGGAATACCCGATCGGCGAAGACGTGCCACCCAAATCCGACATGGTAGACGGAACCCCCAAGCACGATGGCAACGGCTATCTAATCATCTCCGACCAACCCGGCATCGGTCTCGAAATCAAGCCCGACGCGGTGGAAAACTGCCCGCCCGTCCCTCGCGAGGTCGAGACCCGTCTGCACTTCGACGGTTCCGTGATCGACCAATGAATCGAGGTCCAGCAATCGTGTTCGCAACGTGTTCGCCAACACAACACGTAAGCAACGCAGAGTTTGATATATTTGCATCACGGGAAATACCTGCTTGGCAAACCCGTAACTGACGTTCACATGCAAGAGAGGAAATCGACATAGCAAGGAACTATCGCATCAACCATCGAATCAGAGCGCCGGAAGTGCTTCTGGTGCAACGTTCGAGCAATGGTGCAGCTTCGTCCACCGTGATGAAGCGCAACGAGGCAATGCGCCTCGCGCAAGACATGGGGCTAGACCTAGTTGAGGTTGGCCCTGACCAGAACCCGCCCGTCGTCCGATTGATGGACTACGGAAAGTTCAAGTTCGACCAATCAAAGCGAGCTAAAGAGGCTCGCAAGGCGTCCCGAGCAACCAGCCAGCTCAAAAAAGTCCGGCTGACCGCCAAGATCGCCGAGAACGATATCGCACAGAAGACCAAACGCGTCCTCAGTTTTCTACAGGACGGCGCAAAGGTCCAAGTATTCGTTCGGTTCCGAGGGCGCGAACGAGCCCACCCCGAACTCGCGATGGACGTCCTCCGCCGAGTCGCAAAAGGCGTCGCCGAGTACGCACGGTTGGAACAAAAACCGGTGATGGAAGGCCGCACGTTGAGCATGCTCCTCGCACCAAGATCGGGACGCACAGCACCGAAACCCGAGGACGCAACTCAATCGGTTAGCTCAAACGGGCGAAACCTTCGCGAACGACGGAGCAACGGCACCGCAAACAGCCGCGAGACCGAGACCAAAGAACCAGCGGTACAGACCGTCTGATTTTCAAGCGTTTGTCTAGACAGACGCTTGCTCACACCCGATTAAACGCGCTCGTGCCAGATCCGCACGAGCGCGTATTGCATAATTGAGCCTATGCCTAAGTTGAAAACACACAAGGGCGCGAAGAAGCGCTTCCACATCTCCGCAAGAGGCAAGGTCCTGCGCACCAAAGGACCCAAGAGCCACTTCCGGCGACGCAAATCAAAGAGAATGAAGCGATTGCTAGGCGGAAAAGTCGGAATCGACTCCCCAGCTATGGCCAAATCAATCAGGCAAGCGCTCGTAGGCTCGTCCCGATAGAGTTCAGAGGTCAAACGTGCCCAGAGTCAAAGCAGGAACCACGCGCCGCAAACGCCACAAGGCGATCGTCAAAGCCGCAAAGGGCCATCGCGCCGCACGGAGCCGACGCTACCGAGTCGCCAAAGAGTCCATGCTCCACGCGCTCGACTACGCAACGCGGCATCGCAAGCTCAAGAAACGTCAGAACCGCGCTCTGGCCATCACCAGAATCAACGCCGCCGTCCGCGAGCACGGCCTATCCTACTCCGCGTTCATCCACGCACTCGATAAAGCCAACATCGCGATCGACCGCAAATCGTTAGCCGAACTGGCAATCCGCGAACCCTCCGCCTTCGCCAAGGTCGTCGAGACCGCCAAAGCGGAAATCTAAATCTCCGGCTTCCCGCCCAACAGGCCCTAACGAGCCCTAACGCGCCAGATTGCGGTCCAGAAAACCCGCCACCCGCTCAACATACTCCGCCGGACCCGTTCGAAACGCCTGCGCATGTCCCGCGTCCGGCACAACCCAGAACTGCTCGCAGTCTCCCTCATCGATCTCGGTTTGACTCAAACCGCGAGCCCTAGCCAAACGCCTCGCATGGACCAACGGCACCACATTGTCCTTCGCACCGTGAATCACCAACATCGGAATATCGCATTCCGAGATATGCCGTTCGGGTGACACTTCATCCAATCGATAGCCGACCAGCATCTGGAGCATCAGATCCATACCCGGCTTCAACAGCGTCGATGCCCACGGCCGCATCCTCGACCGCTCCTTGATAACCATCCAGAAATCGCAGTAAGCGCTGTCCGATATCAACGCGCCAGCCACGCCGGGGTTCGCACAAGCCAGCGAAGCCGCCACCCCTCCCAGAGAAAACCCCAGTACTCCGATCCGCGATCGATCCGCACCCAGCCAGACCAGATAGTCCAACGCCCCCAAAACATCCAGGCGTTCCTGCCAGCCCCCGGTGAATTCGCCATCATCAGATTCGCCGCAACCCCGTAGATCGAACATCAGAACCCCGTATCCCAGATCCCACATGGATTTGGCAACGCCCATCGCTCCCGCTTGCGGATCGGCCCGGTTCGCGCTGTCGCCATGGACCAGCACGACCCATCTGGTGTCACGCGACACCGGCGTCATCTCCACGCCCATCGGTAATGCCAACCAACCCTTGAGCACATGTTCTGGATCGTCGAAATCACGCCGACTGGTAAACGAAACATCTCGATACGGCATTCCCACCGATGACGGGTCATCCTGCAAAGGCACGCGCCTCCCGCGCCGTGACATGTTTATCGCCAAAGCTGCCGACGCACCCAGATATGCCGATGTCAAAGCACCCGCGAACATCGCCGCACGGTTCAGCCAACCCATCAGTGTTCCACCTTCAAACGCATCTTCGCACCCATCACACCGTCGCCGCGTCCACCATCAACGCCGTGAAAAGGAGAAACAGGTACAGCAACGAATACTTGTAAAGGTTCGCCGTATCGCGCCTTTCTCCAGTCCGCCACATCTTCACCGCCAACGCCACAAAGATCAGTCCCAACAAAATCGCCGATCCGAGATACATCACTCCCAACTTCGTTGTGGCGAGAAAATAGAGCGCGGTCAACGGCAGCATGAGAACTGTGTACAGCAAGATCTGAACCCGAGTCGCCGCCTCGCCGGCGATCACCGGCATCATCGGAATCTCCGCCCGGGCGTAGTCATCTTTGATCAGCAGAGACAAAGCCCAGAAATGGGGCGGCGTCCAGAAAAACACGATCGCGAACAGATACCACGCTTCGAGCTCCAACATCCCCAGGATCGTCGCGTACCCCACCAACGGTGGAATCGCACCGGCGGCTCCCCCGATCACGATGTTCTGAGCCGTCGAACGTTTTAACAGAGCCGTGTAGAGCACCACGTACAGCGCCGAGCCAGCTAAAGCCAGAGCGGCCGCCAGCACGTTCGCAAACACATAGAAAACCACGAACGCCGCGACGTTCAACGCGATCCCGAATATCAGCGCGTTCAACGGATTGATGCGGCCACCGGCCACCGGACGATGATCCGTCCGGTGCATCTCGCGGTCGATGTCTTCCTCGTACCACATGTTCAACGCGCTGGCCCCGCCCGAAGCCAATGCTCCACCGATCAGAATCACCACGATGTACTGCCAAGGCGGTATGCCGCGGGCAGCAACGAACGAACCGCCCAAAGCCGTGAACAGCAACAGCGACATGACGCGCGGTTTAGTCAGCGCGACGTAGTCCAAAACCATTCGCAGCGCCGATCCGAGTCGCTGCCGGCCCTCAGCCGCGCCCACCGTCACGCCTCCGCTCCCGAAATCGAAACCCGCGGCGGCGAACCCCGATCAAACCCTTCAGTCCGGCTCTTGCGCGCAACCGGCAACAGTATCAGCAGCGTCAGCAGACACATGCTGACCCACTGCAACGACGCCACCGTCAAGTGCGAAACCCTGGCCCACTGGGCGAATCCAGTCCATGGATTCGCGGCGCCCAGCAAGACCTGCGTCACAATGATCGCCGAAATCGCGATACCCAGCACGCGCAACGTCCGCGCCGATGAGTCAGCGTCTCCTCGCACCTTCATAGCCATGTGGGCCGCCGCCAACGCCGGAAAGACCGACATCAAAGCGATCACACGGTGCGCGACGTGAATCCAGACCAGTTCGTACTGCGGAATCAACGAACCCCCGCATAACGGCCAGGACGGACACACCGCGCCCGCACCCCGCCAGACCGCGTACGAGCCGGACAACAAAGCGATGAGCGTCATCGCCGACCCGATCAACGCGACGTACATCAACCGGCGCGACATCCCGTCAGCGGAAACGGCGGACCGCGCGTACAAAGCCGCAACCAGCGCATGCGCCATCAGCAACAGCACGCTCTCCGCCAGCAGCAAATGCAAGGTCCGAAGGCCGGGATCGAGTTCGCTGAGAACGACCGCGCCACCGATCGCGCCAGTTATCGAAACTGCAATCAAACCAGCCGTAGACGATCTCAACACCGATGATTCGCTCCGATGCTTCACCCAGACGCGTGCCACGGCGGCGATGATCGTCAACCCGACAAACACACCGATCGTCCGATGCGTGTACTCCATCAGCGCGTGGTACTCGAACGGCGGTATCCAATTCCCGAAACATGTGGGCCAGTCCGGACAGCCATCGCCGGACCCTGTCACCCGCACCGCGCCACCCATCGTTATCTGGATCAACGCCCCTATCAACGATGCCGCGAGCAGAGCCAGAAGCACGCGGTCGCCCCAAATCTCGCCGCCGGTGCGACCTCGCTTCGAAGGTGAATTCATCTAGTTTCGGTCCCGGTGAGAAGCCTTCACACACCTGTTAAGGGCGCAAGACAAGTTTCGTTCCGATCGAAACAAGCGAAACGTCTAAGCCTCTGGCAACGGTTTCACCGCAACCAACACCGCGGAAACCAAGATCCGATGGTCGTACACCCGGAACGGCCAGCACGTCACCAACGAGATCTGGGCGTCTGACGTTTCCGTCAAACTGAGTTCGTCACGGTGCACCAGCTGCGATTGGGTTACTCGGTACATGTACTCGGCGTTCGAAGTGGTGATGAAGATATCGACCGGATCGTTTTTGATCATTGCCGCGATCTCGGGCAGACGGCGGAAAATGTCACCCTCGTTGCTCAGGAAATTGCTGAGATGTCCAAAATACCACCCGTTCGCCGATTCACCCGGATTCGCAGTGGTCGGGATGTGACCCACAACCTTGTCAGGCGTGCTCCACTCCCGCGAGTCCCCGAGATCCAGTATCTCGAGCTCCGATACCGTGGCATCCAGATCGATCGCGGGGATGCGCATCCTCAGCCCCGGCTCGCCGCTCAGCGCAGCGAACTCAGCAGCGGTCGAATCTACAGGCAAGAAATCTTCCGGGATCGTCGGCCCGCCAAACGGCAGATTGCCCGCCCAGTGCGGTTCCGACCAGTAACGCGGGTTCATATTGCCGCCGGGGTAGATCGATGCGAAAGTCTCGACCAGCAAACTCGAAGACGGGAGAGCCGGCGCAGGCGAGCCTCCAGCGGCCCGTTGGTCACGATCCGAGGCTGGCACAACCATACGCGCCGTAACGTCGCGGTCTAGCAACGCATCATCAGCCTCAGCATGGGTCCCGACCGAGGCGGGGTCATCCTCCGGCCGAGAAACCGAACCGATGCGCGGCAGCACCGACGCGATCGAAACCGTTTCAGAACGATCGATCTCAAATTTCGGATCGATGGATTCGACCCGGTCGACGTTCGACGTGATTTCGCCCGCCGGCACATTTTCCACGCGCGTCGTCTTATCCGCTATGGAGCGTGTTCCCGGATTAGGGATGCGCTGACCCACCAGCTCCAGATATTCCTCGGGCGGTGCAGCGACTACGTTGAAATCGTCGGCATCGGATCCGGAACGCGCATACTCGAAAAGGTAGAACCCCGAAATCGCGACCATCGCGAAGCCGACTACGGCCATCGCGATCCCCAAAGGTTTCGCAATTCTGGATATTCGAGTCATTTCGCTATCGCCGACGTACCTTCAAGACGTCTGCCGGGCGGCGAAACGTCTTTATCAGCGGCCTCTCGGGCCCTCGAAAATCGGTTCGTTAACGTGTACATCTCCATTGCGTATCTTTATATTGAAGTCGCAATTCGGAAGTGTACATACCCACGCTTTGTAGTGTACCGGTGCGCCTTGCCCACCGAAATCCGACAGGGGCACCAACACGCCCTGCTCACATGCCAGACACTCTGGCCACGAAATAATCGATTCCAACGTCCTTACCTCCGCCGACGCTGCTTCTGCTTCTCAACATCACCCGGCGCAAAGGCGTCGCCGCACCCCGTCGCCCAGGCCCGCGCTAACATCGAATGAGACATCCGATACGCGGATTCCGTTGACCGTCAAGTGTACTACCCGCATGCTGCACCACGCAACGAATCGGCAAGCACGCCAGAACTGTAACGCAACTTTCCGATCGCGGACCTTCGGTGGATGATTTATATTCGATACGCTTGAACCGATGACGCGGTTTCAGAACCACGCACCGACAACCCAAATCGTCACCTACCCAACGCGCCACAAACAAGCCCTCTCAAACGCCAAAAAACGCGCAATGAACGCGCCGAAAACTGGATTGACAATCAAGTGATCATCGGAATTGAAACCTCTTGTGATGAAACCGCGGCCGGCATCGTCGATACCGAAGGCCGATTGTTCGCAAACGTGGTCGCCACCCAGGCCGAGGTGCATGCGAAATTCGGCGGTATCGTGCCCGAAGTAGCATCGCGGCAACACGTAAGAGCCATACCCGCAGTCGTCGAGACTGCTTTGGAACACGCCGATACGGATTGGTGTGGAATCGATGCCATCGCCGTCACCAACGGGCCCGGCCTCGCAGGCTCGTTGATGGTCGGAGTCAACTTCGCAAAAGGCCTAGCAGCGGCAACCGGAAAACCCCTGATCGCCGTCAATCACCTCATCGGGCACGTCATGGCAGCATACATAAGACTTCCGGCTCAACCCGACGCCGTAGACAAATGCGACACCAGCGACACGCACTCCCCGGTCTCCGAGGCCCTTGCCGAGATCGGCGATTCGAACCTCATGTGCCTCATCGTGTCGGGAGGACACACCGAACTCGTCTTGGCAAAACGACATGGCGCCACACTGGATTTCACTCTCGTCGGCCAGACGCGGGACGACGCCGCCGGCGAGGCGTTCGACAAGGCGGCCCGCGCCATCGGTCTTCCCTACCCGGGCGGCCCCGCCATCCAAAACGCCGCCGACAGCGCCAGCGGATCTGACGTCGAACCGCTGCCTCGGGCCTGGCTGCAAGGGGCGTTGGAGTTCTCTTTCAGCGGATTGAAGACCGCCGTAATCAACCGTGCCCGGCGTGAAGGCATCTACCCGAGAAGCGAAACCGACCCGCCGCCCGCCCCCCAGATCGTCGCCGACATATCCAAAGCGTTCCAAGACTCCGTGATCGACGTTCTCGTCGTCAAGACAATCCAAGCGGCTCGAAAATACAACTGTTCAGCGATCGTCTTGGTCGGCGGAGTCGCCGCCAACCGCCCATTGCGGGAGACAATGACGAAGTCTGCCCCATTGCCGGTAGTGACACCTCCGATACCGCTGTGCACCGACAACGGAGCCATGATCGCCCGCGCTGGTCTCGACCTCTTCATGGATAGCCGACGGCACGGATACGACCTCGATGTCATTCCCTCCTTGCGAATCGGCTGAAACCCCGCTTAGCATCGCCGGATCTCCGCCTTTTGCTACGCCGCATCAAGACGCGCGCATAGATTCCAGCGCCGCCACAACCTTGGCAGAAAATCGGTCCGCGACGTCGGCGCGGTTTTGAGCAAACTCGATACTCATAACCATGCCCGACTTCGCGCGGATCAAGACCTGTAGGTCAGGCGGTCTCAACGCGTAATCCGCCAAAAGCACCGCGCTCATCAACAAAACTATCGCGGCGATGATCAATCGCAGATTGCCCACACCGTCAAGGGCCTGCCACATCCCGACGGTCGCCCCCAAACCGATCAGACCCCAAATCAACGACCTGCGGCTGGGTCGCGCCCTCGCTATCGAAACCGAATCGACATCGGTCAATCGGACGGTGGAAAACAGCACGTTCGAGTCGGGCGCGCCTCGCAACAGGATACGCCGATCGGTCATGAGAACCTCAGAACTCTCCTCGCCATGTGTCAAAGCGGAAAAAAGAGACGTTTCTCCCGGTAGCAAATCAGCCAGGCTCTCCAACTCTGGAAGATCGGCAAGTGATTCGGGAACGTCGCCAGCCATCTCTGATGGCGAAGCCGCGCCCGGCGGTCGTCCGCCGTCGCTGGAAACCTGCGTCTCGACAGTCGCATCGCGGCTCCCGACCACGTCCCACGTCGGCACATCTGAACAGGTGCAGAAGCGAACCCGCCTGGATCCTTCGGCGACGGAGGGCCCCGTCTCGCCCCGTTCCGTCGAGGACCCGTCACCAGGTCCGCCGTCCGCGATGGAACCAGGATCCGGGATATGCGCCGGTACCGTGGAAGACGAACAGGACCGCGTCGATTGCGCTCGATCCGTCACGACGACAGCACTCGTCGTCCCAATCGAATCTGGCTTGCTGCGCGCGGCCGCAAGAGCATCGATTTAAAGACGTGCATCGCCCCCTGTTGCCGTCGCGCTCCCCTGATGCGCCCGACTGGACACCCGCGGAGACGGATCGCCCGTTCAGCTTCCCGCAAGACAGAGTTCTTAGGCAACGAAGGGTGTTCCCGGTACCTTCGCGTCGCGGCTCGGTACAGAGCACCGTCGCCACCGATCTTCGCCCAAGCTGCGATCGTCGGCAAGACGGCGTTAACGACGATCTCGCCCGCTCGCCCCGCGCCGATGCCGTCGATCCGCCCACAGGCACCGCGCAGTTGCGCCGAGCTCTCCGCCACCATCATCACATTCAATCCCCACCTCAACGGTCCGCCGCTGCGCCACCACTCGGCGACCAGATGCGCCGCGCCAACGATCCGAATCGCCGGACGATTTGCAGGTCGGCTAGCTGCATTGCACCATCGGGGCGCATCTCCCGCCAACTCCGGCACCGGCGAAAACCCAGGCCTCGGCGCGAAACCGCCGGCCCATCTGAGAAGTTCGGCGGCGCGATCAACATCGTCTTCGCGGTCTTCATCCTCTGCGCGATCTTCGACCATCCGCTCAGCGCGGTCAGATCGGTGCGCGAAACGCACCAGAAAAGGCCAAGGCAGTCGTTGCGCCAAAGTCCTGAACTGAGTCCGGTTGCGCGGGAAACCCAAGCACTCGAAGATCGACATCTGCATCGCGAGATCAGGCCCGAATCGGTCAACGTCGAGGCTCCTGCTCGCGATCAACTGCGCGAAGCGCTCGTCGCCCGCAACATCCAACCACTCATCTCCCGCTTGGACCACATCTCCGCCTCTTCCACCGTGCATTCGACGAGAGCGCGTTCTTGAAGCAACGGAAAAAACGTCCGAATCGACCAGCAACGGCCCCATGTCAATCTCGTCGACTACGGTTCCGAACGCATTCAACGTGACGCGCCGTTTTTCGCCACGGGCCGACGATCCCACCGCATGGAAAATCACACGACAGTACCCTTCATCCCCATCGTGTCCGTGCCCGTACCAGTCCGAAACTTCCCGATGAATCTCGATGTCGCCTTGGATCTCGGAACCGTCCCTGGCTTCTAGGACCGCGTCTTTGAAATCCGGCCCGTACGAACCGCCCGGAATGCCTGAATAGAGGATGCGAAAACTCCGACCATCAGTGGTAGCCACCCGGGATCGACCGTCATCCGCGCTCCGCCAGGCCTCATGCAAAACGCTCTCTGCGACGCAAACACCCATAATTCGCAAAGTTTAACGCAACCCATTGTCCCGAGAATCGTAAACTGTCACCCGCCGACGATTGGTATCCGACGATTGGTATCCTTGGCAAGCGCGACCGCAACATCAAGTTCAATGTCACGGAGACGCCATGCCAGCCGTAACCAGTATCCAGTTCCACCAATTTTCAGCCAAGCATCATAACGCCGATCGTAACTGGCTCGTCGTGCAGTTAAACACCGACCAGCCCGGACTGTACGGCCTCGGCGACGCAAGCCCGATGGAAGCCGACGACGCGGTTAAACTGCTCGCCACTCACCTCGTCGAAAAATGGGTGACCGGCCGAGATCCGCTCGACTCCGAGGCGATTTGGACCGACATGTACCACAACTCCCCGGGCAAGCGCGGTCGACTCGCCATGACCGCCATCAGCGGCATCGATATCGCCCTGTGGGACCTCAAAGGTAAGATCCTCGGCCGGCCGGTCTACCAGCTCCTCGGAGGATCCCAGCGCGAGCGAATCCGCGTCTACGCGAACGGCTGGTACGCCAACCCCGGTTCGCCCGAACAGAACGCCGAGGAGTCGAAAGTCGTCGTCGATATGGGATACACCGCGCTCAAATTCGATCCCTTCGCACAGACCAACTACTACAAAATCTCCGAACGCGAAGCTGCGATCGCCGAAGCGCGCGTGGCCGCGGTGCGCGAAACCGTGGGCGCCGAAGTCGACATCCTCGTCGAAGCCCATGCCAAATTCGACGTCATGAACGCCATAAAACTCGGCAACCGAATGGAAAAGTACCACCCGCTGTTCTACGAAGAGCCCGTTTCTGAAGAGAGAGTCAGCGAACTACTCGAGGTCCGACGCAAGGTCGCGATCCCGATCGCCACCGGCGAACGGCTCTATTCGAAATTCCCCTTCGCGGACATCATCGACAACCACGCCGTCGACGTGCTCCAGCCCGACATCGCCAACGCCGGCGGTATCACCGAACTCAAAAAGATCGCCATCATGGCCGAAGCCAAACACATCACGATGGCACCGCACAACGTCTGCTCGCCCATCGGCGCCATCGCCGAGATGCACCTCGACGCATCGATCGTCAACTTCGAGATCCAGGAGTACCACGCCGAGTTCTACTCGCCCTGGTACTTCACCGTATGCCGTGGATTGCCCAGGCAAGAAGACGGCTACATCACCCTCAGCGACGCGCCCGGACTCGGCATCGACTTGGATCTCGACGAAATCGCGGACCATCCGCCCATCAAGCGCCCCACCGCTCGGGGAGGGTCCAATCGTCGGATCTGACGCGCGATGCCGCCCCGCGTTGCTAGAATTCATCGCACACGAAGAATCAGGAGCCACGCTCCCCGGAGACCCCGACAATGATCGAAAACTCTATCCTCAAGGCGAACCGCGAAGGCCGATACGCATTGGTGTTCGCGCTGCCGTTCCCATCGCTCCAACTGATCGAACTCGCTGCCCACGTCGGGTTCGACGCCATATCGATCGATGGCGAACACGGAGCCTACTCCGTCGAAAACGTCGACGACATCTGCCGATTGTCCAACGCCCTCGGCATGTCCGTCACCGCACGCGTGCCCAACATCGCGTCCTACTGGGTCAATCTATATCTCGACCGCGGCGTTCAAGGCGTCACCGGGCCACACGTGGAAACCGGCGCGCAGGCGCAAGCTCTGGCCGACGCCTGCCTCTTCCCAGAAGATGGATGGCGCTCCTGGGGCGGCGGACGCGGCACCGAGTTCGGCGACCCTGAGAAAATCGCCGAATACGGAGGTCAACGCGCCTTCATGAAGTGGGCCAACGAAAACATGATCGTCTACGCCCAGATCGAATCGAAAAAGGCGCACGACAACCTCGACGATATCCTCGCCGTGCCCGGCCTCACCGGAGTAGCCGGCGGACCGAACGACTTCGCCGCGAGCATGGGCCTCGCCGGCCAGCCGCAGCATCCGGACCGCGTCGCCGCCACAGAAGACATCGAGCGCCGCGCCGTGGCCGCCGGCAAATCGATCGGAGCCAACACCTTCGGCCTCGGCGTTCGTGAACTCATGCTCGGCCAAGCTCGCGAATTCTGCGAAGAAAACGGCAACAAACCCTTCAACTCCTAGCTCCGGCCCGCTTTCGACGGTCCCGCACCAGCTCTCGCAAGATCCGAAGCGGTTCGGATAAACGTATCGATTACATGGACTCGGCTCTAAATCCTTTTAAAGGGTGATTTACAATCCAAACTGTGAAGATGCGCAACTCACTGATCTATCTGTTGATCGCAGTCGCCGCGATCGCGTTGATCCTGCTTTTGTTCCGACAAGGCGACAACGCGCAGACGATCCCATTCAACCGAGTCGTCGAGATGGCGCGCGACAACACCGGTCCCGCGCTCAGCATCGAGGTAAACGGCGACACTGTCAAGATCGATAACGGTTCGCAGGTATTCTCCTCGCGCAAGGAGACTTCGACCAGCGTTTTCGAAGCGCTGTCAGACGCCGGCGCCGATCTGAACAACTATCGGCTCGACGTGCGCGGACAGAGCGGCCTCGCCACGCTGCTGCAGGCTCTGATCGGATTCCTGCCGCTGATCCTGTTCGCAGGTCTGCTGATCTTCATGCTGCGGCAAGCCCAAGCCGGCAACAGCCAGACGATGAACTTCGGCCGCACCCGCGCCCGCATGTTCGTAGGAGCCAAAGCCACCGTCACGTTCTTCGACGTGGCAGGCGTCCCCGAAGCCAAGGAAGAGCTTGAAGAGATCGTCGAATTCCTCAAGTTCCCGGAGCGATTCCAAGCGCTAGGCGCCCGTATTCCTCGTGGCGTCCTGCTCGTCGGCCCGCCGGGTACTGGCAAAACCCTCCTCGCGCGCGCAGTCGCAGGCGAAGCCGGCGTGCCCTTCTTCTCCATTTCCGGTTCCGAATTCGTCGAGATGTTCGTCGGAGTCGGCGCATCACGCGTCCGAGACCTTTTCCAACAAGCTAAGCGGCACGCGCCCTGCATCATCTTCGTCGACGAGATCGACGCAGTCGGAAGGCATCGCGGAGCTGGACTCGGCGGCGGACACGACGAACGCGAGCAAACTTTGAACCAGATCCTCGTTGAGATGGATGGTTTCGACACCAACTCTTCGGTCATCGTCATCGCCGCGACAAACCGCCCCGACATCCTCGACCCGGCCCTGTTGCGCCCCGGCCGCTTCGACCGGCGCGTAACGCTCGACACACCCGACATCCGCGGGCGCACCGCCATCCTCGACGTCCACGCAAAAGGCAAACCATTCGACAAAGGCATCGAGATGCAGGCCGTCGCCAAGCAGACCCCCGGATTTTCCGGTGCCGATCTCGCCAACTTGATCAACGAAGCCGCCCTGCTCGCCGCCCGTAAAAACAAGAAATCCATAGGACTCGACGAACTCCTCGAATCGATCGATCGCGTCTCGATCGGCCCGGCCCGCAAGAGCAAGGTGATCACAGAAGACGAACGCCGGCTCACCGCATACCACGAAGCCGGGCACGCCGTCGTACCATACTTCATGCCCGAAGGCGACCGCGTGGGTAAGATATCTATCATCGCCCGCGGCCACGCAGGCGGTTTCACGCGCTGGGAGCAAGAGGACAAATCCTACCTCACCAAGCCCTACTTGATTTCACGCATCGCCGCCGCCATGGGCGGGCGCGCGGCCGAAGAACTCAAACTCGGCAAGATAACGACCGGTGCGTCCAACGATTTCGAACAAGCGACGCGCATCGCGCGCGAGATGATCATGCGTTACGGCATGAGCGATGAACTGACGTATCGATCTTTCGGCAAGCGCCAAGAGGCGATTTTCCTCGGTCGCGAAATCTCAGAAGAACGCGACTACAGCTTGAAGACCGAAGCGATCATCGACCGCGAGATCGATCGGCTCCTCCGAGAAGGTGTCCAGACCGCCAAGAAGATCCTCACCGAGCACGAAGACCACTTGGAAGCCGTCTCTAATTTCCTGCTTGAGAACGAGACCATCGACGCCGATCAATTCGAAGCAATCATGGAAGGTCGCGACCCGAATCAAGTCGAAAGCGTCTCCACCGATCCCGGCGACGGTGGTAACGTCACGGAAGAGTTGGAACCCGTCGGTTCAACCGAAGGCTCCTCCGCTGTAGACCCTTCACCAGCGGGCTGATCGCCAGCTTCCCAACCTCCTATCGCGGCAACGTCACCGTATTGACTGCGCGGCAGCGTTTCCCCCGCTCGCGAGACCATTGCAAAACTCCCGTCATTCCGGCGAACGCCGGAATTGGTTCCGGCCTACGCCTGAGGCGAGTCGTCCGCCCCAACTACTTCCTCGTCGACCAGTGCCTGCACCTGCGCACCGGAGTAGCCAAGAAGATCGGAGAGCAGCTCACGCGTGTGCTCCCCGATGGTGGGCGCCGAGCCCACGACCATCGGAGTGCGGCTGAACTTGATCGATTTTCCGCTCACCCACATCGTGCCGGCCACCGGGTCCGGCACCTCCATCATGATCTCGCGCTCGTGCAGCTGCGGTTCGTTCGCCGCCTGCTCCGTGGTGTTGACCGGCGCGCAGGGTATGCTGTGCGCAGATAGATCGTCAACCGCCTGTTTGGTGCTCCGCTGCTTCAGCCATTCGCCTATACCGTCCTCCAAAACATCCACGTTGTCGGTCCGGGCGTCGCGCGTCGCGAAACGCGGATCATCCAGCCACTCGGGCCGCCCCAGCGCCTCGCACACGCGAGGCCACATGTTGTCGTTGCCGGCGGCGAGGATCACATGGCCGTCTTCCGTCTCGTACATCCCGCCGAACGGCGTCCCGCCACCGCCGATCGCGGTATCCGGACGCGTCGTCTCCACAGCGCCGCCCAGATAGGCCGAAATTGGTATCTCGTTGGTCGTGAAGCCAGTGTCAGCGAGACATACCTCGAGCGCTTGGCCTTCGCCAGATATCTCCCGCTCGCGTAGAGCCGCCAACGCGCCGATGCAGGCGTGCAACGCCGTGATCCGGTCGATAAGTGGGAAGTAGGTTTTAATCGGAGGCAAATCGCCGTAGCCGGTGAGCGACATCAGACCACCCATGGCCTGACCGATCGGGTCGAACCCGACCTTCTCACGATTGGGCCCGTACTGACCGTAAGCCGAGACGTTGATCATGATGATCTTTGGATTCAACTCCTTGAGCTTCTCGTAACCGAAACCCATGATCTCGATCGTCCCGGGGCGGAAGTTTTGCAGCAGGATGTCGGACACTTTCACAAGGTCGCGCAGCACCTCCTTGCCTTTTTCGGTGCGCAGGTTGATCGCGAGGCTCTTCTTGCCGCTGTTGTACTGCACCCAGTACGCCGACTGACCACGAACTGTTGGACCGTTCGCGCGGCTCTCATCGCCGCGCACCGACTCGACTTTGATCACCTCGGCACCCATGCGCGCGAACATCAGAGCGCAACGCGGACCCGCTTGGTAACGACCCAGATCCAGTACCCGGATCCCTTCGAGCGGTGTCTTCAATCTGCCGTTCTCAGATGCCATCGGCTACGATTCCTTTCTCCCCTTGCGGGCGATAAACTCGGCGAACCCCTCTTCGACGGGCGTGGCCTTGAGCCTGCCCTTCTGCGCCGCCGCCTCGTTGTCATACATCCAGCGCCAGCCATTGCCCACGTCTTCCAACATCAGCTCCTTGATGCCTTGCACCATGCGCGGGTCGTTCGCCGCGATCTGGCTCGCTATCTCCAAAGCCTTGGGCATCAACTCGTCGGAGCTGACAAGGTGATTCAACAGACCGATGCGATACGCCTCTTCGGCCCCTACGACCCGCGCGCTGAACAGCAGTTCCTTCGCTACGGGCCAGCCTACCTGCATGGGCAAACTCCAAGTAGAATTCACCCGGCCATATGAAGCGGCGAGGAAGCGGAAGCTCGAACGCTCGCAACCCACGCGAATGTCGAAACTCGAAGCCATCACCGCCGCCCCACCGTAAGCGAGCCCGTTGAGCGCACCAATAGTCGGCTTTGCGCACGCGGCGACGTGCCACGAATACTCAGCCCGTTTCGGGTCCGGTTGTGGCGGATTTTCAGCATCGCGCACCTGCTCGTGGATATCACCGCCGGCCGAGAACGCGCGTTCGCCGGTACCGGTAAATATCACGGCTTTGACGTCGGCGTCCGACTCCATGTCGCTGATCGCCGCGTCCACTTCCCGCGTCAGCCTCTTGCTGAGCGCGTTCAACACCTTAGGGCGATTCAGACGGATTATGCCCACACCCTCAGCTTTGGACACAACGATTTCTTCGTAGCTCATTGTCGGCTCTCTGTGTCTCAACAATCCGGTCGGTTCGTAAGTAGTATAGTCCCGCTTGGAATCGGCGTGGATAACCGTTGGCGCACGTTGAACCAACCCGGTGTCCGCACCTCAGAACGGTTCCGGATTCCCACCGAAAACGAAACCGTTGCAAAACCCTCCCCCTTTGCCCAAGGGGGAATTGAAGGGGGTTTAGACGCGGATCGGGCACTCCCTGTAAACTGCGCCGAGCTGCCCCGGCCCCTCTGGATTCCGGCTCTCGCCGGAATGATGTGAGTTTTGCAACGGTCTCCCGAAAACAGGCGTCGTGCCACATGATTCTCACGAATCGACGCACTCGAATATAATCTCAAGGCGTGAATACACGATATTTCGTCGCATTAAGCAAGTAACTCGTTTTTTCAGTTTCCATAGAGGCCCAAGTCTTGACGATCGAAGCCACACAAAAACGCGAAGGCGCGATACTCGTGCTGCTCCCGAAAGGGAGGATCGAGGCGCCCGACATCGAAGAGTTCGAAAAGCCGATTCAGGAACGTATTCTGAACGGCGAGTTGAACATCATCATCGATTTGGCAGAAGTTGAAGCGATCGACGCCGCCGGCATTCACTCATTGCTCGCGATCGCCGCAAAACTCGTGATCAGACAAGGTAAACTCGTGCTCTGCAGCCTCGGAAAAAACGTCCTCGCCATCTTCAAGGTCACTTCCAGTGACCAAGTCGTACAAATCGTCGACACCTACGAAGAAGCAGTCAACAGTTTCCGGCAACGCTAACCTCACGAAAACTGGAAACAGGCAATCTACGTTGGCTATCGAATATCAGGGCGAGATGTGGACCATCGGCAGGTGGGTGTCAGGCTTCTACAACAACGCCTACTTGATTACTTGCAACAGCACCAACAAGAGTCTGATCATCGATACACCCGACCAGCCGCTCGA
Source organism: Dehalococcoidia bacterium (assembly GCA_965203505.1). Taxonomy (GTDB): domain Bacteria; phylum Chloroflexota; class Dehalococcoidia; order Lucifugimonadales; family Lucifugimonadaceae; genus Bin127. Next base: position 721,015 of record OZ241880.1, on the reverse strand, counting down.
GATGATCGCCGCGGCAGAAACCACCGATGTCCAAGCGATCCTCATAACCCACAATCACTGGGACCATATCGAAGGATTCGACATGGTCACCGACAAGTTCGCGGTCCCCGTTGGCATCGGCGAAAACGACGCCGAAGAGATCGCCGACCGCCGAGGGTATCGCGATCCAATCGACGTGTCTCAGGACAGCATTTTGCAAATCGGCGAGATCTCGATCCGCTGCATCGAAACGCCCGGACACACTCCGGGGTCCACCAGCTTTATGCTTCCAGGCGAGAGTCCGGCCGCGACGCCGCACATCTTCACGGGCGATACGTTGTTCCCGGGCGGGCCCGGCAAGACCGTAAACCCCGAAGCCTTTGAACAGATCGTCGACAGCGTATCCAACCATCTTCTGGCGCTGCCGTCTGATTCCGTCGTTATGCCCGGACACGGCGATTTCACTACCATCGCGCGATCCGCCGAAGAGTATGCAACGTTCGCAGCGAAACCGCACCAACCCGGACTGTTCGGCGACGTCACATGGCAGTGAGCCCAGCCGCCGTGTGATCAGACTTCTGGGCACCATACTGGAAGGTCACCCGAAACCGCGTTGATACGGCGACCTGACTGGCCGTCGCCTCCTCCGTCAACTCTCGCAAAGCGGAACGATTGCACAACCCGCGCCGTAGCGGCGATCCCTCGTGGTCGCCCGGGGAGCACAAGCGCCAGGGTCGCCCCCGCTAGAGAGGAAGTGTCAGAAGGACGAAGCTGGCGCGATGCCACCCCGTCGCCCACCGCTCCTCTGGATTTCAGCATTCGTAGTCTTTTACGAGAGTTTTGCAAACATCCCAAAGTAAGATAGATTGCTTGCGAGCAACTGTCGTGTCAAACCCGATCCAAGAAGCACTCAAGCGCGCCGCCAATGAGGGCCGCACCGCGATCGTACCGTTCGTCACCGTCGGACATCCGCAACGCGACAGCACGCCTGATGTCGTCCGAGCTCTATCCGAAGCCGGTGCAGACGTCATCGAACTCGGCATTCCCTTCAGCGATCCGCTCGCAGAAGGTCCGGTAATCCAGAAATCGAGCTTCCAAGCACTGCAAAACGGCATCACTCCCGACCTGTGTTTCAGGAATGCAGCGGCGATCCGAAAACAAGGTGTTGAAACTCCGCTGGTCTTCATGGGGTACTACAACCCGATCTACCAGATCGGTCTCGACGAGTTCTGCGCACGCACGCGTGATGCAGGCGTGAACGGCATCATCGCAGCCGATCTGCCTGCCGCCGAAGCCGGGCCGCTCCATGAAGCGTGCCAAAAAGCCAGTATTTCACTCGTACCATTGCTTGCGCTTACTTCAACCGAAGAGACCATCGCGACGGCTTGCAAACATGCCTCAGGTTTCGTCTACTGCGTCTCGTTGCTCGGCGTAACAGGAGCGCGAGCCGTCGTTTCACAAAGAGTGGAATCCTTGGTCGCCACTGTAAAACGCCACACCGATCTGCCCGTGGGCGTCGGTTTCGGAATATCCTCGGCGGAACACGTCGCGCAGGTTGGTCAGTTCGCCGATGCAGCAGTGATCGGCAGCGCGCTCATCAACCAGATCCAGAACGAGGATCACTCGCAGGCACCAAAAGCCGCCGCGGATTTCTTGCGGTCGCTTCGGCAGTGACGCATCTATCCAACACTGTATGGAACGCAAAACCACCGCGACGCGAATTAACACCTAGCCACCCACAAAAACAATCATGACTGTAGTACGCGGAGTTAGAGGCGCATCGACCGTCCCCGAAAACACACGGGAAGCCATCATGGACGCCACCGAGGAACTCCTCGACGCGATGGTGGCCGCGAACGACATCGCATCTGAGGACATCGCCGCCGTCTTCTTCACGTTGACGTCCGATTTGAACGCCGAATTTCCGGCAGTAGCCGCGCGCGAAAGACTTGGTTGGCGGCTTGTGCCGCTAATAAACTCCATTGAGATAGATCGACCCGGATCCATGCCAAAATGCGTCCGAGTTCTCTTGTACCTGAACACCGACAAAACTCAGGAAGAGATCAAACACATATACTTGAGAGATGCTGTCGTGTTGAGAGCCGACATTACTGATGCGCAATAGACGCCATAACGAAGCGGAAAGCGCAGTTCTCGTAACTGCTGCTTCGGCGCGTGTCGAATCCCACAACACCACGGCAACCTTCACTTTTACCGGCGGCAACTATCGCTGGTTCTATATCTGCCGGCGCCGCGCATAGAAGCAATGGCACTCTGCCCGCGCGACGCCGTGTCACCGCGAATTGGCCCTCTGCGCGGAGCAGCCCGATAAGCGAATCTAGTGCACCGAAATTCCGCGCGCCCATCAACATATCAACCCCAGAACACCACAAAAACGGAAAACCAATGGCTTCACGAATCAAAAACCTGAACGTGGCTTCCATTAGCCCCCTAGACCCCCCTTCCGAATACCTTGCCGAGATCCCGACGTCCAAAGATGTCGAAGAGCTGGTCTACAGGTCTCGGCAAGAGGTTGCCGACATCATCGCGGGCAGGGACGAACGCCTCGTCGTGGTCACAGGACCATGCTCGATCCACGACGAAATCGCCGGCCGCGAATACGCCGAGAGACTAGCCGCTTTGTCCGACGAGATCAAAGACAGCGTCTTGGTCGTCATGCGCGTCTACTTCGAAAAACCTCGCACAACCGTCGGTTGGAAAGGTCTGATTAACGACCCCAATCTTGACGGAACCTGCAACATGGCAGAAGGACTGCACAGAGCCAGGCAGTTCCTTATGGACGTCTGCGAGATCGGCTTGCCGTGTGCCACCGAGTTCCTAGACCCGTTCACTCCTCAATACATTGCCGACCTGGTTGCGTGGGGAGCGATCGGCGCACGTACCGCCGAAAGCCAGACCCATCGACAGCTAGCCAGCGGTCTTTCCATGCCCATCGGTTTCAAAAACGGCACCGGCGGCAGCATACAACTCGCTGTAGACGGCATGATCGCGGCAAGTTCCCAACACGCCTTCCTAGGCATCGACGACGCCGGCGCCGCTGCAGTCGTTCAGACATCCGGAAACGACGCCTGTCACATCGTCCTGCGCGGCGGGTCAGATGGACCGAACTACGACGCCGAGCACATCGCCTTCGCACAAAAAGCGCTGGCCGACAATGGCATGGAACCCAACGTCGTTGTCGACTGCTCGCACGCGAACTGCGCCAAAGACCACACGAAACAGCCCATCGCCTTCCGGGACGTCATACAGCAACGCGCCGACGGCAACCGGGGCATCGTGGGCCTCATGTTGGAAAGCCACCTGAACGCTGGCAACCAATCGCTGAACGGCGACAGTTCCACATTGAAGTACGGAGTTTCGATAACTGATCCGTGCGTCGATTGGTCCACAACTGAAGAGCTGTTGCGCGAGGCCGCACGGGTGTTGAACAGGGAACCCGTCGCAGTCGCATAGCCGCGTTTCGATCCCGCGCTGGACCACGCTGAAATGGGTCTCCTCCAACAACTCGCGCCTTTAAAAGACGCGAATCGCGACACATGCGTAACGATCGGCACCTTCGACGGCGTGCACAAAGGGCACCAGTCCCTGCTCCGCAAACTCGTCGAACTTGCACAGTCGAATCAAGCAAAGAGCGTGGCGCTTAGTTTTCGCCAACCGCCACGCTCCGTCATCGATCCTACGCGCAAGCCTCCACATCTGTACGACCCGGATACCCGCGCTTCGTTCATTTGGGAGATGGGCATCGACGCCGTGAGTCTGATCGAATTCGACGATGCTATTCGCGTCATGTCGGCGGAAGAATTCCTCACCACACTTCAGCGTTCGCTCGGTATGCGACACCTCGTAATCGGCGAACGAGCTGTCTTGGGGCACGATCTATTGGGCGTCGCACAGATTGACCAGATCGCCGAGCGAAACGGTTTCGAGCTGCACACCGTGCCGCCGGTCCTACTCGGAGACCTAATCGTCTCAAGTTCGTCGATACGCACCGCGTTGGCGAACGGCGATGTAAAGCTCGCCGCAGACATGCTCGGAAGGCTCTACGAGCGCGGCGGCCACGTCTACCGCGGCTCTGCCAGAGCCCGCGAGATGGGCGTTCCTACTGCCAACATGGAATGGTCCCGCGAACTCGTCATGCCCGCTAAGGGCATATACGCCACCTGGGCCAAACTCCCCGACGGCCGGACCCTGCCATCCGCCACATACATCGGCGACAACCCCACACTCGGTGGCAACCGAGGCACCTTCGAAGTCCACATCAACGACTTCGACGAAGACCTCTACGACGCCGACATCAGCGTCGAGTTCATCGAATTCATCCGCCCTGACCAAGCGTTCGACACTTCTGATGAACTCAACCGAGCAATCCAGAGCGACGTGCGACGCATCGCCGAAGTATTCACCAACCTGCAAAACCAACCCACATCCTGATCCCTGACACCAGACCAGCAATGAAAAACCAATTCCCTAACGTAGTCGAAGACCTCAAATGGCGCGGCGCACTCTCCGACGCAACACCTGGCGCCGAAGAACTGCTGATCAACGAAAAGATCACCTGCTACAACGGCTTCGATCCCACCGCCGACACCCTCCACATCGGTCACCTGCTGCCGCTCCTCTGCCTCGCCCGGCTCCAGCGCTACGGCCACTCGCCGATCGCCATACTTGGCGGCGGGACCGGCATGATCGGAGACCCCAGCGGCAGGTCCGATGAGCGAAACCTGCTCTCAATCGAACAAATCGACGCCAACGGCGAAAAAATCCGCGTCCAACTCGAACAGTTCCTCGACTTCAACGCCAAAACCAACCCGGCGCAACTCATCAATAACGCCGATTGGCTCCGATCCATAAACTACCTCGAATTCCTCCGAGACATCGGTAAGAGCTTCACCGTCAACACGATGATCCGGCGAGATTCAGTGCGATCCCGCATGGAACGCGAAGGCGAAGGAATCTCATACACCGAATTCTCCTACGCACTACTCCAGGCTTACGACTTCCTCATGCTCTACGAGCGTGAAAACTGCGCGTTCCAATCCGGCGGCACCGACCAATGGGGCAACATCCTTGACGGCGTCGATCTCATCCGACGCAAACACGGAAACGCCCCGAACGGAAGAACCCTCGCCCACGGCATCGTCTTCCCACTCATCACAGACTCCAAAGGCGACAAACTCGGAAAATCCATCGGCGGCGCACCCGCGCTCGATCCAGCACAATTCTCCCCGTACCGCCTCTACCAGTTCTTCTTCAACACCGACGACGCCGATGTGATCCGATACATCAAACTATTCACCTGGCTCGGCCCCACCGAAGTAGAACCGTTGGAACAGGCAGTAAAAACAACCCCCGGCAAACGCGAAGCCCAACAAACTCTGGCCGAACAGATCACTACGATCATCCACGGCCAATCAGGCTTGGAACAGGCGCAACGCGTCACCCGCGCTTTCTTCCGAGGTGAATTCGACACCCTATCCGCCGCCGAGCTCGACGACCTCTTCGAAGGAGCCGCCTCGATCATGGTCGAAAAATGCGACATCGACAACCGCGCCCTCTCCTTCGAAGAAATGGCCGTCGCGACGTCCCTCGCCCAGTCCTTCAGCGATGCCCGCAGGACCGTACAACAAGGCGGCATGTACCTCAACTCCGAACGCGTCGAAGACGCAGCCCGAGCCATCACCCCCGAAGACCTCCTACACGGCAACCTCATCGTCCTCCGCCGAGGCCGCCGCGAACACCGCCTCGTACGGGTCCTCTGACGAAAAATCAGAGGCGATTTCTAAACCGTCTTCCCAACATCCCCGTGGATCGAAATCCCCAGAGTTGGCAACAACTTAATTTGGCCCTGTGCGGTTGCAAGACTTTGACTTGCCTTGGGCAATCAATTCGTTTATTTGCTTTGTCGGGGGGCGTGTTGTATCCCAGTGAGCGCCGCGTTTGACTCGATGGCATTCGTCTGGCCAATCTCGGATTCTGTAGCAGTATTTGTCTTCGCACCACCATTCGGTTTTGCCTGCTCCTAAGACCATGTAGCTGACTATTGGCGTTGCTGTTGGTGATTGAAAAGAGACGCATCCCAAGCCGAAGATGGTGATTGCAACGATGATTGCCGTAACGATTGGGAATATGATGCGAGCTCTGTTCATGCCGCGTGAATGTGTTTGGCCGGATCCCGTGACGATTCCGACCGTTGGCCGTGGACAACAACCTATATCAGCCCCAATCTAAAATTAAACCAATCCCCAAACTCACAACCAGCATCAACACCACGCGAGCAAACATGACCCAATCCTCCGAACCAAATCTCCGTATCCCCGGCCCCGTACCGCTACCCGAAGAGGTGCTCCAGATCGCTGCCAAGCAGATGATCAACCACCGCGGGCCGGAATACGCCGACATGCTCGAGCGCATGAGCGAGAACCTCCGCACCGTCCTCATGACCAAGAACGACGTCTACTTCATCACGTCGTCTGGCACCGGAGCTATGGAAACTGCGGTGTTCAACACCGTCTCGCCCGGAGACAAGGTGCTCGCCATCATCATCGGCTTCTTCGGCATCCGATTCGCCGAGATCGCGGAAGCCGTCGGAGCCGACGTCACTAAACTCGAATTCCCACTCGGCCAGGCCGCTGACATCAATGTCCTTCGCGATGCTCTGCGCACGGATCCCGACTACAAAGCCGTAATCCTCACCCATAACGAGTCTTCCAGCGCCGTCTCAAACCCACTCGAAGAAATCTGCAAAACCGTCCACGATGAATCCGACGCCCTGATCCTCGTTGACGCCGTCTCCTCCGCAGGCGGAATGCCCATCGCCGTCGATGCGTGGGGCATCGACGGCCTTGCGACCGCGGCACAGAAATCGTGGGTCGCGCCCCCCGGAATATCCATGATCGCCTTCAGCCAAAAAGCTTGGCAAGCATACGAGACCTGCACTACGCCTCGCTACTACTTCGACATCCAGCAGTACGAAGACTTCCTACAGATCGGACAACCGCCCTTCACGCCGTGCGAACCCGCTATGTTCGCCCTCGAAGCAGGTCTGCAATCCATGGTCGATGAAGGCATCGAAAACGTCTTCAGCAGGCACCACGAGATCGCCGAACACACCCGCAACGGCGCCGAAAAACTCGGCCTCGAAATCTTACCCGAACGTCGCTTCGCTTCCGACACCCTAACAGCCATCAGACTGCCCGAAGGACTCGACGGCAAAGCCTTCGTCTCCAAAGTCTTAACCGACCACAACGTCGTCCTCGGCGGCGGACAAGGTGAACTCACAGGTAAGATCTTTCGTATAGGTCATATGGGATGGGTTGAAAAAGACCACATCGACGAAGCCCTCGACGCGGCAGAATCCACCCTAAAGGCGATGACCGCCTAAATCACACCTCGGGAGCATAGGTGTTGAAGCTCTCGAAATTCAACCCCAAAAATACTCGCTCAATCGGCATCGCAAGTATCGCCGTCCTTGTGTTCGCTTTGACATCCTTGGTGATCGCGTGTGAAACCGAGACGCCTACAGCCGTGCCGAAAGTTGGGCCTGCGCCAACAGCCACGTCGATTCCAACGGCAGTCCCCCCAACCACAACAACCGCTCCCACGGCTACCATCGCACCCGAACCAACTTCGACCCCAGCGCCCGAAGTCAAAGCCGTCGAACCCGAGCCGACCAAAACCCCGGCCCCTCCACCACCGACCGATACGCCAGTCCCTCCGACGGACACACCCGAGCCAGATCCTACAGCAACGCCGCAACCGGCTCCAACCGAGACTCCCGTCCCGCCAACGAACACACCTGTCCCGGCCACTCATACTCCTGCACCACCTACCAACACACCCCAGCCCCAATCGACTGACACGCCGCAACCCGAACCGACACCTCCCGCCGAAACACCCGCGGAAGGACCCACACCTAAAACCGAATATTCCACCGAAGAACCGACTTCAACCCCGCTACCAGACACACCGACGCCTATCCCGCCCACTGTAACGCCAACCCCGACCAACACTCCAACACCCGTCCCTCCAACCAACACACCCGAACCGACCGCCACTCCCACTCCCGAACCAACCAACACGCCCGAACCTACCGAAACACCCACACCTGAACCCACTCCTGCTCCCGATTCCGCAGCTTCTGGACCGCCCGCACCTGATTTCTTCCTTCCGTCTGTAACCACCGGTGGCAACTATTCGCTAGATCAGTTCCGAGGTGACAAATCGGTAGTCGTAGTCTTCTACCGCGCTTTCTGGTGAGGTTTCTGCCGCCAGCAGCTAGTTGAGTTGCAACGAAACTACGACAGCATCAAAGCCGCAGACGCCGAGGTGCTCGCGATCAGCACCGATGATCTCACGGGTGCCGAACAACTCGCACCGCAAATCGGCATCCAGTTCCCCGTCCTTTACACGTCCGGCGACAACTCAGTCCCGCGAGCTTACGACGTGTTCAACCTCTTCGGCGATGGTCTCGCTTCCGCATCCGTCTTCATCGTTGACAAAAACGGAAACATCATCTACGAAAACATCGGCAACAACTACCGACATCAAGTCTCCGGCCAGACCGTTTTGGCTAACCTGCCATGAAAGAAGCACTTAAATTCAGAACACGTATCACCGGTCTCGCGCTGATGATCGCAATCGCAATGGTCTTCGCCTGCGGCCAAAGCGAAGACATGACCGACTCTGCCGTATCTTCCATTGAAGATCCGCCCGCACCCGAAGCGGAGAGCGAGGTCGCCGAAACCGTATTGAATTTACCCGTAGCCCCTGACTTCACACTCCCCGCAGCCAACAAAGGCAGCACCGAGATATCGTTATCCTCGTTCCAAGGCGATAAAGAAGTCGTCCTCGTCTTCTATCGCGCATTTTGGTGAGGCTTCTGCACCCGGCAACTAGGTGAGTTGCAGAAACACTACGACGAGATCAAAAACGCAGGTGCCGAAGTGCTCGCCATCAGCACCGACGACCTTCGCGGCGCCGAGTCGGTCCTCGCAAAAGCCGGTCCCGACTTCCCCGTCCTCTACTCCAGCAAAAACAACGACGTCCCCATCAGCTACAACGTCTTCGACCTCTTCGGCGACGGCCTCGCTTCCGCATCCGTCTTCATCGTAGACAAGAACGGAAACATCGCCTACGAAAACATCGGCAAGAACTACAGACACCAAGTCTCCGGCGAAGAAGTCCTGGACGCACTCGCCGAAGTCGAAGGTTAGGCGAACGGAATCTCTTCCACGATGCCGAACACCAAATCGCGTCTCATCGCAATCGCTTCGGCGCTCATCATCGGCATCGTTGCCGTCGCATGCGGCGACTCCAGCACATCTGGCGGCGTTACCGCGTCAGACTTCACCCTTCCAGTGGCCAACCGCCCCACCTACGTAACACTCTCCGATTTCCAAGACAACCAAAACGTCGTCCTCGTTTTCTACCGAGGATTCTTCTGAGGCATCTGCCTTGGGCAACTCGTCGAGTTGCAGAGCTACTATCCGCGCATCAAGCACCAGAACGCCGAAATACTCGCCGTCAGCATGGACGATTTCCGAGGCGCAGGAACCATGATCGCAAACTCCGGCGCTACCTTCCCCTTCCTCTACACCACCAAGAGCGAAGAAGTGCCGCAAGCATACAACGTCTACAACCTGCACAACGACGGCGTAGCCGCACCCGCCGTTTTCATCATCGACACCAACGGCAAAATCGCATACCAATACATCGGCAAAGACATCGCCGATCGCCCCGACACCGCCATCGTTCTCGAGGAACTAAGGAAGTTAAACAGCTAACTTGGGGTCACAAGTCGCCTTCAAGCGACTGAATAACCGCCCCCGCCGGCGGCTTCGGATAGAAATTCGTCGCTTTGGGCGGCAACCTGTGGCCTCGCGTCACAATGTCCACAAAATCCGGCAACGGTATCGATCGCATCACGATCCCCAACTGCGCCTCACCAGAATTCACACGCGAAACCACACTCTCAACCTCATACTCGAAATCCACCACCTCATCCACTCGATCGCTATCAAAAACAACGTCGAAGATCTCGCGGTGCAATCGCCGATAATCGGAATGCTCCGCCACATCCGCCCCGAACGCAACACCATCGCCCTCCGCAGGCATCCGGGCGATCTGAAACACTCCGCCGAGACCGTACATCCCGAATACAAGATCACCACTGTCACGCTTCCCAACAGCCTTCAACATATCTCCGGGCCGCCAAGCCATCTCCACTCGGTCCGTTAACGAAACAGTTTCAACCTCGCATACAGCCCGGATTCGCGCCTCTAGCCGCTCCACCTCTTCCCGACTCGCACCGTGGACCACCCGATGGTACCCCCGCGTAATCAATCCGGGCTCGTCAATAGAAACGATGTGCATCATCCGGTAGTTCACTGCCTCATCCGAATCTATCTCTCGATCTGCACGTATCGCGCTCCGGTACCGCATCGCCGCCTCGTACCGATGGTGTCCATCCGCGATGAAGATCTGAGAATCCCGCATCAACCCATTCAATACTCCCAACGTTCCGGGATCCTTCAACTGCCACAGACGCAACGAATAACCACCCGCCATCGTCGCAACCTCCAAAGGGGGACCACCCGTCACAGCGCGGATTATCCCACCCACAGAATGCCGAATATCGTCTTGAAACACCACTAGCAACGGACTCAACGCCGACCGCGTCGCCCGCATCATCGACACCCGGTCCTCCACCCACGGCCCCCGAGTCTGTTCATGCGGAAAGATGATCCCCCGGTCATACTCCTCCAACCGCACCGCGGCGATAAACCCCCGCCGCGTCTGCGCCACGCCCCCATACTCAAACGACTCCTCCGTCACATAAACCGAAGGATCCTCATCCCGCATCAAAACGCCATCAGCCTCCCACTGCTTTTGCGTCTCCGCCACATACCCATATCTGTCCGCACCCTCCCGAGGTGCCAACTCCAACCTCACGATATTGTGCTCCGATCGCTCCAACAACCCCCGCTCAACCTCCGCCGTAATCGCATCAAACGGCGGCGAAAGATAATCCCCCAAATCCCGACCCTGCGAAGCCGCACTAAACCGAATCCCCCGAAATGGACGAACCTCAGCCATCAGTTACCCGGTGTGTTGCCTTCGATCTCCAAACTGCCCAAGCGCGCCTACGCGCACCACATCGCAAGTATAAACAGCGAAGGTTCGTTCCATTGCTACCCACGAAACAGTCGCCGCGGGTGGAGGGCAAGGGTTCTCCCTGCTCGCGGGCGAAATGTGCCACGGCGAGCAACTACGGCTACGGCGTGGCAGAAGGACGAAGGAGTGCGTCGTGCATCATTGAAGCTCATGGGAAACTACCAAATCTCCGAGTGGACCAACAGTCACCCGCGCTGGTCCGAAGTCGTTGATTTCTTCGATCAACATCAAAGCGGACTCCCCGACCAGATCGACGGCTACGATCAACGCGACTCCAGAATCCTCGTCGCACACACACAAGAAATGGTCATCGGAATTCTGAGACTGATCGTTATCCCGATTGGTCCCGAAGACAATCTTCCCGCCGTGATGGTCGACGGCCAAGAGTTGCTACAGGGAAAGGTGAAGAATTTCTTCGTGCTACCTGATTTCCGTCGCAAGCAGATCGGCACGAAATTGCAAAAAGCCGCGATCGATTTGGCAAAATCTCTTCATTGCTGCCAGTTGGCATCCTTCAGCTACTCCCACAGCCGCGAAAACCACGCCCTCAAGCTGCGCATGGGATTCACTGTTCGACCAGAAACCCGCGGCAAAGATCGTCACGGACTGTACTTCATCATGCCTCTAACCCCAAGTGACTAACACCAACAAACCACCAACAAACCACCAACAAAATCCCACCAATCCCTGAATCCCCGCAATCCCCGGTTCAGACGACGATTTGACATTCTTGATACATCTGTATTAACATCAACACCAAGCGCCCCAATCCGGCTTTTTTCCACCGGCAAAGGCGCCCACCAAAAGAACCATCGCCGCGTCGAGAAGGAAAGCGTGCACCTTACCTTTCAAACGCAGCAATTGACAACCGAATATTGAAATCCGGTCAGCGGACCGGGGTTCAACCGAAACGCCGCGAGTAACCGTATGAGCCGCAAACACGGTGAAATCGACTTCTCGCAGCCAATCGGCGACGGAACCCGGTTCCAGCCCATTTGGTTCGGGCGAAACGCTGGCCAACACCGGTCAGGTAGAGAGATTTGCATCGGTGCGCAGATGCGGAGCAGATCGCTGGCTCCGACTAGCAAGCCATGCGGCCTCCAATCGTAGGGGCGACCCTTGTGGTCGCCCAGGCAGGGGTGCCCGTTCAAGGTCTGCGCGACTGCTCTACCTTTGACACCGAAACCCTTCCGTGACGTCGCACGGGGGCGGCTACAGCGCTAACGAGGAGACGGACCGAGCGAAGCCGGGCGGTGAACCAAATTACCCGCCCCGGTCGGTGATGGGATGGCGACGTCACCTACGCTGGAATATCGACTGAAATTCAAAACAACAATCACACGCGATCCCAACCGACGCGGCGATGATTCGAAAACAACCGTAGGGGCGATCCCTCGTGGTCACCCCACCAACCAAACCCCCAAAACCTGCAAATCCACCGCAGGCCATACCCTTATACCCGCGCGCCCAAAAACCCCCAACTCACCCAACCATCAACCAACACCCCATCCTACCCAATCCTTAAATCCTGCCCATCCTATTTCAAACAACAACCACCCCAGTTCAAAATCCACCAGTTGCTAGAATTTTGAACACACAACCTTCAATCATCCCTCCCAATTCAACTTGACATCCTCCAACACCACATCCCGCGCCACCGAACTGCGCGAAACCCTCAATCGCGCCAATCACGACTACTACGTGCTCAGCCAACCGTCGCTCACCGACGCCGAGTACGACGCGCTGTTTCGGGAACTCAAAACTATCGAAGACGAACACCCCGACCTCAAAACGCCAGACTCACCCACCCTACGCGTCGGCTCGCCCCCGTCAGACCAATTCGAACCGGTTCAACACCCAGTGCCGATGCTCAGCCTCAGCAACGTCACCAGCGAAGAGACCTTCAACGCCTGGTACCAACGCGCTCTTGACTATCTCGAAATCGACTCCGCAGACTTAACCCTCGAACTAAAGATCGACGGCCTCGCGGTCGCCGTAACATACGTCAATGGCCTCTTGACACAAGCCGCCACACGCGGCGATGGGGCCCAAGGCGAAAATATCACCGACAACATACGCACGATCAGGTCAGTTCCGCTCAAGCTCGACGGCAATGACGTGCCCGGCGTTATCGAACTCCGAGGCGAAGTCTTCTACCCCATCTCGGCCTTCGACCGACTCAACGAAGAGCGCGAAGCCGCCGGCCTCCCACAATACGTAAACCCCCGAAACTCCGCATCCGGATCACTTCGCCAACTCGACTCCACCGAGACCGCCAAACGACCGCTCGACATGTTCTTCTACTCCATCGGCTACGCAGAGAACGGTCAAATCCCCAACTCGCAATTCGACACCCTCCAATCCCTCAAACGATGGGGATGCAAAACCAACGATTGGTCCCGCCGCGTCGCAACCGCAGAAGAGACAATGGCTGCGATCCAGAACGTCGCCGAGATTCGACCCTCCCTTGACTTCGGCATCGACGGAGTCGTCATCAAGATCGACGACATAACCCTCCAAGACCGCCTCGGAGCCGTAGGACGAGACCCGCGATGGGCCACCGCCTACAAATTCCCAGCCGAACAAGCCGTCACCAATCTCCTAGAAATCCGCACCAACGTGGGCCGCACTGGCGCCATAAACCCCTACGCCGTACTCGAACCCGTCGTCGTCGGAGGCGTCACCGTTTCGCAAGCAACACTCCACAACGAAGAGGACATCAACCGCAAAGACATCCGCGCCGGCGACCGCGTCATCGTCCAACGCGCCGGCGACGTCATTCCGCAAGTCGTCGGCCCCGCACCTGACAACCAACGCTCGCCCGACTCCCAGCCATACCGCATACCACCCGATTGCCCAGCTTGCGATGATCTCGTCGTCCGTGATGAAGACATGGCGGATATTCGTTGCGTCAACTCAACTTGCCCTGCAATGTTCGAGCGTCTCCTCGAACACTTCGCCTCCCGGCCTGCACTCGACATCGAAGGCCTGGGCGAAAAGTTATCAAAAGAACTCGCTCGGCAAAAACTCGTATCAAGCATCACCGACATCTACACCCTCAAAGAACGCATGGACGACCTCTTAGCCATGGAGCGGATGGGCGAAAAGCGCGCCCAAAATCTGGTCGACGCCATCGAGCAGTCGAAGTCTCAACCTCTCCCTCGCCTCATCTTCGGCCTCGGCATCATCGGCATCGGATCCGAGATCGCCGAAACTCTGTCCCGAGAATTCCGCAGCTTGTCGGATCTTCTATCAGCCGATGAGGAAAGGCTGACCGCCATCGAAGGCATCGGCCCAATACTCGCCCGATCAATCCACGAGTGGGCCAACCACGAACCCAACATCGAACTCGCAAACCGCCTCATCGAACTCGGAGTCAAAACCGAAGACGATACCCCCGAACCCTCCGCCGATCACCCCATCAAAGGTCTGACCTTCGTCATCACCGGCAAACTCGATAGCTTCTCGCGCACCGAGGCAGCCAACGCCGTCAAAGCACTCGGCGCAAAAGCCACCGGCAGCGTTTCCAAAAAGACCGACTACCTAGTGGCCGGAGCCGACGCCGGATCCAAACTCGAACGGGCCATTCGTCTCGACGTACCAGTCCTCAACGAAGAACAGTTTAAAGACATCCTCGACGGCAAACTCCCAGACCCAGACGCTGAAACACCCGCGATGCTGGTGTGATGTCGATGCCCCCTCTCCCTCGATGGGACGACTGCACAACCCACGTCATTCCGGCGAAAGCCGGAATCCAGAGGGGCGGAGCGACAGCGAATGGCGCGCCAAACCATCGGCAGCGGTCCGTTTCATACGATGTGCAAAGCACCCTTGATGGGTGAGCATGTCCCCAAATCCGATAATATGACCCGAAACCTAAACCCCTTAGAACGCCTGTCGCGCCTCTTCGCCGACCCCAAATCCCGATCGCCAAAACGCCAGCAACCCCAAAATCCTTGGATCATCCTAGCCATCGGTAACCCAGGTCCCGAATACGCGGAAACCCGCCACAACGTCGGATGGTGGGCAGCCGACATCTTGGTCAAGGAACACAACGCTCGATTACGCGACGAAGGCCCATCCCGCATCGCCCAACTAACCATCGAGAACCAAACCACGATCATCGCCTATCCCAAAACCTACGTGAACCGATCCGGCGCCGCAGCACGATCCCTCCTAAACCACTACCAGACCGAAACCCCGCGCCTCATCGTCATCACCGACGACATCAACCTCGCGCCCGGACGCATTCGCGTCCGCCGAGCCGGCGGCGATGGCGGACACAACGGCCTCAAATCCATCATCGAAACCCTCTCCGACAACACCTTTCCACGCATCCGAATCGGCGTCGGAAAACCCACAAACGGCGACACCCAAATCGACCACGTCCTAGGCCGCCCCACCGACGATGAACTAACAGCCATCCAAACCGCCACAAAACGCGCCGCGCAAGCCACCCAAACCATCATCACCAAAGGCACCGAAACCGCCATGAACCAGTTCAACTCGACACTCGCATAGCATCAGCAAAATCCGCGCCGCTCATCAACATGCGATAATCTAACCTAGAGTATCCCTCAGCGTTGCACCCGTGGAACTGTGACATGACCATCGCTTCCAAAAAGACACAATCAGAAGAGACCGCTTCAGAGTACTTCGAGCGGATCATGCAGAAGGTCACCAAGCGACAACAGCGCCGTCGAGAACGACGCGCAGACCAACTCCGAAAAGCGCAGACCAACGCTAAGCGATAGTCTCGCGAACCAACTTCCGGAAACCCGTCAGATCCGCGAAGAAGTTCGGGTAGGCTCGTCGAAGCGTCTGGACGGATTTTGCAGAAACCATCACAACCGCGATTTTAGGGTCGTCTCGATGTGACAGTTCTTCTTCGGCGTACATCGCCGAAGCGCGTTCTGCGTCGTGCTCTCCGAACGCCGCTCCCTCTACACGATTGTTTCGGAGATCCAATTGCATGACGATGAGACGATTCCTGAAGTTCGGAAAGTCCGTAGCCAGATGCGTGGCAGACTCAAAAGTCGCCAATCGTTCTACTATTCCAACCTGTCGGGCGCGTTCTTTGATTTCAGCAACCAGTGGGCCATGATCATTCGGTGTTCCTGGGATTAGGGGCGCATTCTCACGCCGTGCAATCACTGAACTCATCAGCGCGAAGAAGCGCAACCAAGTCTTATTGCCTTGGCTGGATTTAAGCTCATCGCCGATAAACGTTCCGACGGTTTCGACCGCCGTCGCCCATTGGTGTTGCAGTTGCGACCTGACTTGAAGCTCAGTCTTCAGACCTCTCAACTCAGGGTTGGATTCGCTTGCGTAACCGTACACCAAATGCAAGCCTCGATAACCAGATCGCCGCGGATCATCGATGTAATTCTTGTAGTCGAGTCGTTCGTGCCTGATTTTGCTGTCCGCAAGCCCGCCTGCTAGACGAAAAGCATCATCCGCCGTAGGCACGATCGCCCTACATCCCCCAATGTCCTGCATCCGAGACAACTTCAACCAAGGCAACCGTTCGAGTTTGGATACGATCGTCGGCATCCGTTTCAGGCGCTGAGCGACGATACCGCGGCGCCCCACACGCCTCCCAAGATTGTTCCTAAATGTCCTCAAAGGACCTGCATGGGTCGATCTCCAATTGCTAACCAACTTAAATGCCTCAACCCATTCGCTATCGTCCTCTCCAGGTGCCGGCACATCGGCTAACACTCGCCCCGCAGCATCGATATCTTTAGATTCAAATTTGCTCGCAAACCCCATCACGTACCTCTGAAACACTCGCTTGAATGTCTTTAACCCGATTCTAACCTATCAAAACCCACCCGCTCCCAAAGCACCTCCGGCAACACCACGCTCCCATCCGCCTGCAAACCGTTCTCCAAAACCGCGATAAACGTTCTCGGCATACCTAGCGCCGAACCATTCAATGTGTGCGGGAATCGCGTTCCACCACCACGCTCGGGCCGGTAACGAGTGTTGTTCCTTCGCGTCTGAAAATCGGTGCATGTCGAAAGAGAACTGATCTCCAACCACTCCTGAGCCCCCGGTGACCAAACCTCGATATCGTACGTCTTTGCCGACTGAAAAGCGATATCTCCGGCACACAGCTTCAACAACCGCGTCGTAAACCCCAGCCGTCGACATAGCTCCAACGAAATCTCGATCATCTCCTCCAATGCTTCTTCCGAACCCTCCGGCTCCACAAACCGGAACATCTCCACCTTCTCGAACTGCTTCACCCGCTTCATCCCTCGAACATCCCGACCTGCCGCCGCATGCTCCTTCCGAAAACACGGAGTATGCGCACAGTACTTCAAGGGCAACTCGGCATCGATGATGCTGTCCTGATGGATACCGTTGAGTGAGACCTCGGAAGTCGGGATCATCCACAACCCCGCTTCATCGTCACGATAAAGATCGTCCGCAAACTTGGGAAGATTGCCGGATCCTACCAACGTCTCTTCGCGAACCAGGTACGGCGGGTTCGTCTCTTCGTAACCGAACTCATCCACTAATGTGTCAAGTAACCATCCCACAATTGCGCGATGCAACCGCGCTCCTTGTCCCCTCAACATGTAGAAACGGCTACCGGAGATGTTTGCGGCACTCTCCATGTCGATGATGCCCAATCTGGAGCCGATGTCCCAATGTGGAGCATCCCACTCCCGCTCCGGTGGCGTTGCAGATTCGTCCAAGACGACGTTGAAATTCTCGTCCAGCCCATCGGGAACTTCGGATAACGGGATGTTCGGCAAACCCAGCATCAACTTGCGTAACGCCGTGTCAACGGTGCGAGCTTCTTCTTCGAGCGCGGATATACGGTCGCCCGTCGCTCGCATCTGCTGGATCTCATCTTCTGTCGGCCGACGTTTCTCCGAACCGATGGTTCGAGAGACTTCGTTCCGAAAATGACGGGCCGAATCCGTTTGTTGAATCAGTCTCCGTCGTCGCGCATCCAACTCGATAATCCCATCGACCGGAGCATCGTCCTCGCCACGCTTCGCGAGACCGGCCCGCACCGCATCGGCATCGTTAACTATCCTGCGTAGATCCAACATCAATTTTGGCCCTCAAGATCGCAACTGCGGGAACAGTGTTACTTCCCTAATCGAACTCTCACCGGTTACTAACATCGCCAAACGGTCGATACCGATGCCCAAACCGCCAGTAGGCGGCATCCCATGCTCCACAGCCAGCAAAAAGGACTCGTCCAGTCGGTCCGCCTCAACGTCATCGAACTCTTCCCGTTGCCGTTCCTGCTGTTCGAAACGTTCGCGTTGGTCAACCGGGTCGTTCAGCTCCGTAAACGCGTTCGCCAACTCTCGGCCCAAGACGAATGCCTCGAAACGCTCCACAACATCGTCATACCCCGGTTTCTTCTTCGCTAACGGTGACATCGCCAACGGATAGTCGACTAGGAAAGTCGGCTCAATCAATTTAGGCTCCACCGATGCAGAAATCACCTTGTCGAGCAATTGTTGCCAAGTCGAATTGGGCTCGACATGCATCCCCCGCTCGTGCATCGCTTCCGCTAACGCGTCTCTAGTAGGACACTCCCTGAAATCGATGCCTGAAGCATCGCGGATCGCACCTCGCAAGTCCAACCGCGGCCAAGGCGGCCCGAGGTCGATCTCTTCCTGTTCATCCCCATCTGGCAAGGGCACTTTCGTCGATCCGTTCACCTCCATTGCCACATACGCCACCAACTCCTCAGTCATCCGCATCACATCGTTGTAGTCCGCGTACGCTTCGTAGCTTTCCATCGTTGTGAATTCAGGATTGTGATCAGCATCGATTCCTTCATTGCGGAAAATCTTGCCTACCTCGAACACCTTGTCCATGCCGCCCACGATCAACTGTTTCAGATAAAGCTCGGTAGCGATACGCAGAAAGAGGCCCCGGCCTAGCGCGTTGTGATACGTCTCGAAAGGTTCGGCAAAACCACCCGCCGCGACGGGAACCAGAATTGGCGTCTCCACCTCCACAAAGCCACGATCCTCCATAAATCGTCGGACCGCCGAAACGACCTTCGATCGGGCGAGTGCGTTGCGAACCACCCTATCGTTCGACAAAAGATCCAGATAGCGCTGCCTTACGCGCGTCTCGGCATCCTGCAATCCGTGCCACTTCTCCGGCAATGGCCGCATGGACTTCGAAACGATCGCGAACGTTTGCGCCTCAACCGATATCTGTCCGCGGCGAGTGCGAATCACGGGACCTGAAACCGATACGAAGTCGCCGATGTCCAAATACGAGAGCAACTCGAAGTCATCAGCCAATACGTCCGCGCGGGCTTGCACCTGGATTTGGCCACTACCGTCGCGAACATCGAGGAATGACATCTTGCCCATACCTCTGCGCGCCATCACCCGGCCCGCTACATGCACGGTATCTGTGCGAGGTTGAACGGCGTCTTGCCTATCCGTTGGCGCCGACTCCTGGTCCATGTAAAGACCGATCGCGCTTTCGATTTCATGCGTCCGGGCGATTCGCGCGGGGAACGGATCGACCCCTTGCCGGCGCAATTCGTCTATCTTGCGAAGACGATCAAGTTCCAGACGCGAATATCGAGGATCGCCATCGCTCACCGCTGAAAGATCCGAGTGTTCCGACGCTTGGTTCAATTTTGACCTACTATCCGAATAAACTGGCGCGTGCCAATGGAATCAATCTTACAGATGCGCCATCACGCTTTAGCAATCTGAAGAAACGCGGTAAATCGCATCGCGCGACGTTGAAACGTGCATAAGTCGATTACGCATAATCGTAGTCATCGCGTTCGTGGACTTCGTGGCGTCAACCCACGAATTCGCGTGCCACAACCCGGAGTTGAAACACGCTGAAAGGAAAAATCGTAGAGCGAAGCATGGGCTGAGGCCGACATCATCGAGGACGCGCGCAGCTATCATCTCGATGCTCGGACCCGACGGCGCAAATGGAATAGCGGCACTTGACCTTTATGCAGGCACCGGAGGGGTCGGTTTTGACCTATTGGACCATGGGGCGCTTCACGTGGACTTTGTCGAGATTGATCGAAGAAGAGCCGCCAAGATCGACCAAGAAATCGCAACACGAAACCTGAACGAAAAAGCATCGACCTACCCAACAGATGCGATCCGCGTGCTAAGGCACCTGGCGGGAAAATCCTACGACTTGGTGTTCGCCGATCCGCCGTATGACTTAGATCCGTGGCAAAAGGTCATAGCCGAGTTACACAACCACAAACTCCTCAAGCCAGACGCTTGGATCATCGCCGAACACGGCTCCAGACACACATTGCCCGACCAGATATCAGGCGCCAAAGCCATCAACCGCAAACGATACGGCGACACTAGCATCACGATTTACAAGTTCCCCAGTAGCAACGAAACTGATATTTGATGATGAGCGAAGTCTTGGCCTTATATCCCGGCACTTTCGATCCCGTGACCAATGGGCACATAGACGTAGTCCGGCGTGCAGCCGCTCTTTTCGATTCACTTATCGTCGCGGTCTATGACGGCCCTCAAAAGCGAGTGATATTCGACATCAAAGAACGCGTCGGGATGATCCGCGAAACCGTCTCGGACGCCGCAAACGTGAATGTGATGCCGTTCAGCGGCCTCACTGTCGACTTCGCACGCGAACAAGGCGCGAAAGCTATCGTAAGAGGCCTTAGAATCACGAGTGACTTCGAGTACGAAAGCGCAATGGCGCTCATGAACCGGCACCTTGACAACGACATCGAGACGGTCTGTCTGTTCTCGTCGATCGAAAACCAATACGTAAGTTCGTCGCGTGTCAAGGAAATCGCAACGCTCGGGGGAAACATATCAACCTTGGTTCCACCTAACGTCGTCGCCCCGACAAACGCGAAATTGACCAACCACAATGGATAGGAAACACCAATCTGGCAACCCAAACTAGTGCTACAGGTTCGCCCGAACCGGCGCACAAGGAGAACACAATGGCAATCGATACACGTGTCAGCTTCAACTCCGATAGCAGCGAGATCGTGTCGGCGCAGCCCGTCATATACGAACTGCTTTCCCGCCTCGCTCACGCGATCGAAGACAATCGAATGCGCGCGACCGGTCGAAGCATAGTCAGATCCGACGAGACTCTGGGGCTCATTGAAGAACTCAAGCGGGAGCTCCCAAAGGTCACGTCCCTGTCAGACCAGATCGTGACCAAGCGCGATCAAATGTTGAGCGACGCCGAAGAGTTTATGCAGACGGCCCGCAGCGACGCGATGCGAGAGGCTCAAGAACTACGGCAGCGAGCGGAAGAAGAACGCGACATTATTTTAGCCCAAGCCCGCAAAAAGGCGATGGAAACCATTGACCAGACTTCGGTGGTCAACGCATCCAAAGAAGAAGCGAAACGCATCATCAACGAAGCCGAAGAAGAGGCAGAGAAGGTCTTGATCCGCGCCAAGCGCGAGGCCAACACGATCGTTGAGAACGCCGATGAGCGCTCCCACCGGCAAACAAATGAGACCGACGAGTACTCTCGCCGCATGCTGATGAAGCTCGAAGAGCGACTATCGCACACGCTCATGCAGGTACGACAAGGCATCGACATGGTCAACGAAAGCATGGAAGAACGCAGTAAGCAACACGCCCAAGCCATATCCATGCAAGCTGCCAAGTTCAACCCGCACAACAATCTCTCGCGGTAGTCCCGCGAATTAAGCAACTGGTTCGAACCACACCCCCTAGCCGGCGATATCCGGCTAGGGGGTTTCTTAGCGATTGAACGGCTGGACAAACAGCATCCGGGTAAACGTGATCAACACACGCTCACCCGGATGTAGCACCAAAGCAAGCTCTAGGGTTGAACGATCAGCTAACCGTCGTCGCCGTCGATCAAGTTCGCATATACGCCCTGACCGACGATCACGCCCCAAGACACTCCAACAATTGCGAAGTATGTGACGTGCCAAATCAAAGGTGTTGGTCGGGATGCCGTGACGACGTTCTGGAACGTGAACACTGCGAATATGATCGCGCTTGCGAACAATCCGAACAGGATCCAAGGTCGGCGAGCCGCTGAACCGCTGCCCATGATGAATTGGATCAGCGCCCACAGGAAGATCAATCCGACGATCAACTCCACTATTCCGGTGAAGTAGTAGGCGAATTCACCCAGTCCTGTGCCCCAGCCCATCTTGTCCAACGCGCCACCGAAGGGGTTACCCTTCTCCGCAAATTTCACACCGATGTGAACGCCGGGTATCAGTTTAGCCAACCCGTTCGCAATCCAGAACAGAAACCAAAAGATAACCGTCGCCAGCTCAAGCGAACCCAGCCTAACCATGTAATTCTTCAGACCATCCATACGTACTGCCTCCGTTAATGGTCCCAACTTGGGATTAGGGTGTAGGCGCAGTTTACCATTTCCCATCGACCGCGACGAGGCGAATCGATTTTTGCATGGCGGATAATTTGACCGGAATTTATCGATAAGACACGGTTCGCCTAAGGATGAACCAACGATTTCGCTCTTACGTACCGCCGGTCAACTCTTCCGCCAACCCCGTACGGTGACGCTCCTGACCGAACCCTCCCAATCGGTTCCATCCGACCGCGGACGCATGGGCGCGTTTGTCAACACCTCAACGTCGACAAACCCGGAACGGTCCATTCGATCTAAGTATCTCGAGAGCAAATCGGCTCCTCCCACGCACGACACCCATTCCTCGGCCGACGAACGGACCTCATCGGGCAACTCTTCGGTTACCACCATGTCTGAAACAACAAACCGACCACCAGGTTTGAGAATCCGGTGAATTTCATCGAATACTCGGTCTTTGTCGGGTGACAACGCGATTACGCAATTGGAGATCACGAGATCCACCGACGCGTCTTGTTGCGGGATCGCCTCGATCATGCCGAGTTTGAAAACAACGTTATTGGCACCTAGTTTATGGGCGTTCTCCCGCGCGAGTTCAATCATGGCATGGGTCATGTCGATCCCTATGATGTTGCCGGTTGCGCCGACGCGTTCAGCGGCCAAGAAACAATCGATGCCGCCACCACTACCCAAATCCAAAACCGTCTCGCCCAATCGAGCGTCGGACAATCCGATCGGATTTCCGCAACCTGCAGAGGCCGCCATCGCTTCCGGCGTTAACGCTTCCAAATCGTCCGTCTCGTAGAGAGCATCCGCCACCGTCGCCAATGACGCATCGTCGCCGCAACAGCTCGAACCGGCTTCTTCGGTGCAACTGGATGTGGCGGCTGCGCCACGTTCCGCTACGCGCGTGTACCGATCCCGTACCGCTTGCTCGACCGAACCGGCATCAAACTCATCACGACTGTAAACATCAGGCAACTTCTGCAATCTGAATACCCTCCGAAATTCTCGCCTTTAGTGACAATCTTATCCGCCGGCGATTTCGACGATGCAACGAACATCCCGGCCAAACGCTCGCACGAACCACATTTTCGGCCCTGTCTGCTATAGCATTCACTCTCAGCGTCAACACAGGCGCTCGAATTCCTACAGGAGATCAACTGATGGGTAACGACACCCCTCTGAAAGAACGCATCCGCCGAGGCGATATCGTGATCGGCGTATCGGCGCCGATGAACGCCACAAAGTCGCAACTCGAGGACATCCTATCCAAAGACGACTATGGCTTCGTCATGACCGACAGCCAGCACAGCCCATTCTCGGAACACCTGATGGTCGACTTCTGCAACATGGCCGACGAGGTCGGCATTCCGGTCCACCTGCGCATCGACCACCCGAGGCACGCATACCTGCTCGGGAACCTCGCCGATCTGGGACCTGCGATGTTGGAAATCCCACTCGTAGAAGACCCGGCCACAGTCCGCGAGGCGATCGAGTTTTTCTACTTCCCTCCTAAAGGACGACGCAGCTTCGTTGGCGGCAACCGATGGGGCGCCGAACTGGGTAACGACATGACGATGTACGCCGAGTGGTGGAACAACAACGGCATCCTCTGCATTCAGATCGAGTCGCTCCGCGCCATCGAAAACATCCGAGCCCTATCACCGCCGGGAGTCGATATGTTCTCGTGGGGGCCGTCAGACCTCGAGTGGGACCGCAAAATGCATCCCCATCACCCCTTCAAGACCGATGACGACTGCATCAAGCACGTCATGGATCAGGTCAACGACCTCGATGTCCGAATGAGCTACCGGTCCTACGATCCCAAGCTCCGTAACAAATACCTCGACATGGGCGTAACAGTCCTCTTCGAACAGCCGCAAACCTAAAAACTCGACAAAAAGGAGAACCCACAAATGGGCAACGACGCAAACCTCAAAGAACGCATCAGGCGCGGCGACATCGTCATCGGAGTCGGCATACCGATCGGCTCCACAAAGTCCCAGTTCGAAGACATCCTCGGCAAGGACGACTACGGCTTCGCTACCTGCGACAGCCAGCACAGTCCCTTCTCTGAGCACATGTTGGTCGACCACTGCAACGTCGCCGACGAGGTCGGAATACCGGTCCACTTCCGCATCAAACACACCCAGTTAGCCTTCCTAGTCGGCAACATCGCCGACCTTGGACCCGCATTCATCGAGATCCCGCTCGTCGAAGAACAGTCGACCGTGCGAGAAGCCCTCGACTGGTTCTACTTCCCGCCAGAGGGCCGACGGAGCTGGGTCGGCGGCTACCGCTGGGGCGCCGAACTCGGCCACGACCGTCCCGGATATGCCAAGTGGTGGAACGAAAACGGCGTCATCTGCCTCCAGATCGAGAGCCTCCGCGCCATCGAGAACGTCAAAACCCTCGCAATGCCCGGTGTAGACCTCTTCTCATGGGGACCCGCCGACCTCGAGTTTGACCGCGAAATGCACCCGCATCACCCCTTCAAGACTGACGACGACTGCATCAAACACGTCATGGATCAAGTCAACGATCTGGACGTCAGGATGAGCTACCGCTCGGGCGATCCGGAACTGCGCAACAAATACATCGACCTCGGTGTCACCGTCCTGATGGAACGAGCACAGTAAGGTTATAGCCTCAACCGGCGCAAAACCAAACCCACCAACCGCATCACCACGGTCAACACAATCTGAAAGATGACTGTGCGCAGGATCTGGCGTACGAGCAACCCAACCATAGTTGCCCATAGTCTAGCCTACTTGGGAACCGGACCGCCACCAGTCACGTGTGCGTGCAGGTGAAACACTTCTTGCCCGGCGCCGCGCCCTTGATTGAACTGAACGCGATATCCGGATCCCGTAACTCCGGTTGCCTCCGCTACCTTACCGACTCCTACCAAAATCCGACCTAGCATTCCCACATGCATATCGCCTGCTTCGTGTAAGCGATCGAAGCACGCTTTGGGAACTACCAAGACATGGACCCGTGCTTTCGGATTGATGTCGTTGAATGCTAGAACATGATCGTCCTCGTACACCTTGCTGCAGGGAATATCACCTGCGATGATGCTGCAAAAGATACAGTCCGACATGTTCGTTTTTCTTGATTGGTTTCTAAAGCCCCTTGAGCATCAAGGTGGAGGGAGCGGCAACGGATCAGAGCGTTTTGGCTAATTTATCGATGTGCGAATCGGAATCGCCGTAATCAGCACGCCACGACAGGATCCGTCGAGTGTACAGGTGCAGATCATGCTCCCAAGTGAAACCGATCGCGCCATGCGATTGATGCGCCTTCCACACGATGTCGTTCATCAACGTGTTGGCAGTCCATTTGGCTTGGGACACGATCCGTGAAGCTGATCCAGCGTCGGCGTCCGCGGTCAAAGCCCAAGCGGCGCGATCTGCTAGAAGTTTCGCTGATTTGACTTTGGTAACCATGTCTGCCATGTAGTGCTGGATCACTTGGAATGCACCAATAGGCCGACCAAACTGCCGTCGATCCTTGACATACTCGATAGTTCGATCAGTAACCGCGCTACCGGCACCGACCATCTGGATCGCTCGCGCCGCCGCACCGTACGTCGTCATGAACTCGATGACATCGGTTCCACCGCCAACTTCGCCAAGGACGGAAGCCGACGGGACGACGACCTCGTTCATCTCGATGTTGCACGCCGGTACACCCGAAGCCATCTTAATGCGCTCAATATTGACTGTGCCTTCGGCCGAACTGATCGGCACCGCAAACATCGTTACACCTGCATCAGTTTCGCCCGGGATCAGCACCAAATCCGCGGATTTACCGTAGGGCACGAACCTGCTAGTTCCCGCAAGTACCCATCCGTTGGATGTCTGGGACGCCCGGACTCCAACGGCATCGGCATTCGATGATCCGTCCAGGCCAGTCAGTGCGGGAACAGCAACGGTCTTGCCGTTGGCCATGTCCGGTAACCATTCCTGCTTCTGTGCATCGGTGCCGAATCGATTGATCGCCGATGCTGAGACGACAGCCGACTCCACCAACGGTCCCGGAGCAAGTGCTGCTCCCCACTCGGCGAGCAAGACGGACATGTCGGACATGTCCATGCCTGAACCGCCGTACTCTTCCGGCGTGATCAAGCCGAGCCAGCCGAGTTCGCCGATCTCGCTCCAAAACTCGTCCGTGAAACCTTGATCATCTTGGGACATCGCCCGTACAAAGTCCGACGGTGAACGGTCAGCTAGGAACTCAGACGCGCTGCTTCTGATCAGCTCTTGGGTTTCGTTGAGGCCAAAGTCCATGGTTTAGTGCTCGCGCCCTTCCCTTCTGGATTCCGGCTTGCGCCGGAATGACGAGTATCGTTCAGCGCCTCGGCAGCTCTAGACCCCGGTAGGCGATGATGTTTTTCTGGATCTCGTTGGTTCCTGCCAAGATCGGTCCTGAGGTCTGGTACATGCGCATCTTGAAGATACGACCAGCGAGATTCTCATGTTCGTCGGGATCATCGATCAAACCTGGCATTCCTAGCAGTTCGACACCGAAGTCCAAGACTGCACAGTTGACTTCAGTAGCCGCTATTTTGCACATGCTGGCTTCCGTAGACGGCGGGTAGCCTTGGGTCTGAAGCCACGCCACCTCGTAGGTGATGTATCGCGCCATTTCTATTTCAGCCTCTAACTCGGCTAAACGGCGTCGTACCTTGATGTCGTCGATGATCAGCGAACCATCGAAGCGTCGGGTGTTCGCTGCGTAATCGCGGATCTCTTCCCACGATCGGCGTGCCCAAGAGACGTAGTCAATGTTTCCTCGCTCGAAGTTGAGGAGGTTCATAGCTACGTTCCACCCGTCGTTGAGTTCGCCTACCATATTCTCTATTGGGACGTGAACATCGTCGAACATGACTTGGTTGAAGCTGTGTGCACCAGCGATGTTGATGATCGGGTTGACCTGAATCCCCGGTGATTTCATGTCGAGGAGCAAGAAGCTGATGCCCGAATGCCGTTCCGCATCGCGGTCCGTCCGCACGAGCATGAACATCATGTCGGCGCGGTGCGCGAGTGAGGTCCAAATCTTCGAACCGTTGATTACGAAGTGATCACCGCGAAGCTCGGCGAATGTCTGGAGCGACGCTAGATCCGATCCGGTGTTCGGTTCCGAATATCCTTGGCACCATTGCAGACCACCCCGGGCGATATCGGGCAGATATTTCCGCTTCTGCTCCTCGGAACCGAAGTGCATCAGGGTAGGCCCTAACATGCGGGTCCCGAAGCGGTCGTTTCCAGGCGCGCGACGGTAGGATGTCTCCTCGGCGAAGATGAGGCTGATCATCGGCGAAGCTTCCTGACCGCCGTACTCATTCGGCCAGGTCATCGTGAGCCAGCCACGATCGGCGAGCGCCCGGCGCATTCGCTGATAAAGCGCCCAACCCTCTTCGGTCGACTCGTCGTTCGGGCCTATCCAACCATCGGGAAGTTCATCATCGAGAAACTCCCTCAGTTCCTCGCGGAACGCGAGTTCCTCTTCGTTGAATTCAAACCACATAGTGAAAATTCGATTAGTCGGCGGTTACGGCGAGGCTAGTGATGGTCTTCACGATGCCACCGACCTGGTGCATCTTTGTGCTGACGATGCCACCGATATCGACGAGATTATCCGCTTCCACGACCGCGATGATGTCGAACGGTCCGGTGACCATATCGACTGCCATCATCTGGTCGATCTTTTTTAGCTCCGCCGCGACGTTCGCTGTGCTGCCAACCGATGTCTCGATCAAGATGTATGCTCGGGTCTTCATATCTTTTTGGTGTCTCCTATACCAGATGCGATCAATAAAGCATATGCTAACGCGTCACGTTTCCACCAACCAATGCGCCGATACTAGGTCGCTGAATTAAAATCGAGCGTTTTTTCGAATTCCGACCAATCGTCGGTAGGACCCACCACCGACATCGCGAGTTTGTCCGAAGTCAACAGATCTTCGGCCACCGCTTGTACGTCCGACAATGAGACGGTGTCAAGGTCGTTGATCCGGGATTCCAGCGACTCGATCTTTCCGCGCAACAGTTCCTGCGCCGCGAGATCGTTCGCGACTGCCCGGCTCTCCTCCATTCCGAGAATCATCCGCCCTTTAGCCAACTCACGCGCATCGTGCAACTCGTCATCAGTAATACCGTCACGCATCTTGACGATTTCGTCCACAATCACTCGTAGGGCTTCGACTGAACGTGCGGGTTCGACTCCGGTGTGTATGTCCAAAACACCGCAGTCGGTGAGCGTATGCATCGAACTCCCGATACCGTAAGCCAATCCTCGCTTTTCGCGCACCTCCTCAAACAACCGGCTGCTCATGCTGCCACCCAAAACTACCGTCATTATCCGTAACGAGGCTCTTCTAGGGTCCTGCATCCCGACGCCTTGAAAAGCCATGGCTAAGTGTAGCTGCTCGAGGTCGCGGCGTCCTCCCGCGATGCTCGGACCGAGAAGATTGTCTTCGTACGGAAACATGGGTCGAGGCTCGCCGTCAGGAAGATCGGACAACAAGCCATCTAGTTGCTCAACTACATCTTCGTGCTCTACATTCCCTGCGACGGAAACAACGATGTTACGCCCAACGTATTGTTCACGGTGGTAATCGATCATCACTGATCGAGGGATGGATTCGACGGTTTCGATCGAGCCGGCGATATCTCTTCCCAGTGCCTGGTCAGGCCACAACGCTGAATCCAAAAGCAACCCCGCGAGAGCGCCGGGAGCATCCAGCGTGGCTCTGATCTCCTCTAAAACAACATGCTTTTCTTGTGCGATGTCGTCCTCTCGGAACAGCGGCGATTTGATGATGTCGGCGATCACTTCGACGCCGCGGCGATAGTGTGGCAATGCCATCCGGCACCAATAACCAGTGCACTCGCGATCCGTGAACGCGTTGATGGTGCCTCCCACACTTTCCACAACCCCGGTGATGTCCCGCGGACGCGGCCTGTTCGGCGTGCCTTTGAACAGCATGTGCTCAAAGAGGTGTGAGATGCCAGCCTCATCATCTGTTTCGTATCGGCTACCGGCTCCTACCAAAAAGACGACGCTGACCGCCTTCGTATGCGTCATTCGACTTGTCAATATCCGCACCCCGTTGGCGAGCGCCGAGCGTTCGTAGGATGAAGTTGTGTCGGGGAGGATGGAGGCGATACGCTGCGGCGACGGCATTGATTTGATCGATCAGATTCAGGTTGGGTTGACAATCAAGAGTAGCACCGGCCGCGTGCCATCTCACGCTACACCCTCGGCAGATCTGCGTCATCACCCGTCGCAGTTTGCCAGATACGGATGCGCGCCGCCATGTCTCGGATCCGGTCGCGTTGCGCAGGATCGTCGTAGAGATTCGTCATCTCGTGCGGATCGTTGTTTAGGTCGTACAACTCACACTGGTCCGCGGGGCAGAGATTCAACTTCCATCTGTCGGGCGTTATCACCGTGCGCCAGTGCATGGACACCATGCGGTTGATCTCGGTCGTCCCAAGGTTGCGGTCTCCCATACCGTTCCATTGCACGAATACATCGTTGTTATTGAGGTCGGTTTCTCCGCGCAATACTGGAGCCAAGCTCTTTCCTTGCATCTGCCATCGAGCCGAAGTGTCGGTTGTCGTATTGGGAGCGAACCCGTCGCCAAGGCGGGTACGCGTTTGTTGTCTTGCTTGCCAACTCGGCGAGTCCTCAGGCGTTCCGCTTAATTCCAGCAATGTCGGCACTAGGTCGACTAGCGAGACGGATCCGGGTATTCGTTGAGATTCGTTGGCAACATCTGGCGCGGAACCGGGCACTCGAATGAACAGAGGGACCCTCGACGCCTCTTCGTACATCGAACGCTTCTCGAGCATTCCGTGATCACCGGCCATCTCGCCGTGTTCGCTGGTGAAGACGATGATCGTGTTATCGAGTTGCCCGGTCTCGTTCAATGCATCCAACATCTTTCCAACTTGCCGGTCTACCAGAGTGACGTTTGCGAAATACTGGGCGCGCAGCCGACGCCACCCGACCTCGCCTGTCAAATCGTGGTAATCGTCGATGCCGAGCGGGTTCAAGTTGCCTGCCATGTAGTAATCCGCGCGGAGACGGTTGAGCAATGAACCGTCATCTGGTCGTTTGAGAAACGCCGGACCGACTGATATATCTTCCGGGGCGTAGTGATCATTTAACGGGCCGGTGTAAGGCGGGTGCGGCTCGAAGAATGAAACGTAGAGCATGAACGGCTGATTTCCACACTCCGAATCTGGATGATTTCGGATGAACTCCGCCGCGCTGTCGCCCAAAAAGTACGCCTGAGTCTGCTCTTCCGTCAATCCCGCGGTGGCAGACCAGTTCTCGTAGGAACGGCCGGGGCCGGGTGGTTCGACGCCGTGCTTTCTCAAATGTTCGTTGTAGTCGGCTTCGACGTTTCGATATTCGCGTTTGGTCGACCTAGCGCGATGCGAGTCCTCGATGCTGATCCAGCTATCAAAGCCGTGCTGACGGATCATGTCATCACCAAGATGCCACTTCCCGAAGTAGGCGGAGTAGTAGTCTTGGCTGATACGCTCTGCGATCGTTGGGCAGTCGGCGGGGAGCGGTATGTTGTTGCGATGCAAACCGACCGCATGCGGGTACAGGCCGGTCATGATCGAGGCCCGACTCGGCGTGCAAACCGGTTGCGTGACGTACGCGTTATTAAATACGAAAGACCTATTGGCGATGCTGTTTAAGTTAGGTGTTTCGATCCAATCGTTGCCGTAGCAAGCGAGCGAGTCTTGGCGCTGCTGATCGGTCAGGACAAAGAGGATGTTCGGGCGTCTGGAGGAGTTCGTCATGTACTGCGCGTCGGATTCCTGAATACGTCATCGGTTAACGTAGGATTTAGCTTACTATCCGAACCCATTCATGTCCGCACAGCAACCACAATCGGAACCTATCGACGCAGGCCAACTGCGCAGAACCCGCAATCCGCGGCGCGAGGATCGGCCTTGGGGTTCTTACGAGGTGTTGACGAGCGGACCAGGCTTTCAGGTCAAACGATTGAGCGTAAAGCCAGATTGCAGGTTGTCGTACCAATGGCATCGGCACCGCGCCGAGACTTGGACCGTCGCGCGCGGAATCGCGCGCGTGACAATCAACGGCGAGGATCAGATGCTCGGGCCGTCCCAATCCATCCACGTACCGCGCACTCACAAGCATCGCATCGCGAACCCTTCGTCGATTGAACCATTGGAGATTATCGAGGTTCAGACGGGGGATTATCTCGGCGAAGATGACATCGTGCGAGAGGACGATGATTTCGGTAGGGTATGAAGGTTAACCGGCCGCTATTGGTATGAACTCGATTTCTTCCTCGTCATCGTAATCATCAGTTTCGATCCGCAGGTTGGCCGCCTCCAGAGCGTTCATGAAAACCTCCTCGCCATCATCGAGTTTCTTGCCCATGGCTTCGGAGATTAGCGCCATTAAAGCTCTGCCGCGTCGGATGAAGAAGTCATCGAAGTCATCTCGTTCCAAATACCCAACATCGATGTTGTGACCCTCGATTGCGACCTCCAAGTCAGAGTTGTGCGATCGTAGTCTCCGCATGTATTCGGAAGGCGATCGTCCGCCGATTATGCGATTTGTCTTAGATGACAGCGGGGTCTTATTGATGGCGCAATTGAAAATCCTCGCGGGGATCGGTTCACCTAGGAACGTTACAGACACCCTTTCACACCACCGGCGAGGGAAGATGTGATGAATATCGATGTTTTCATCGAAGTACGAGGTGATGCTGATGGATGCACCTTGCATCCAATCGACCGCACCGCGCTTCATTAACAACGCGTTGATGCCCTTGTATGCCGCCGTGTTGCGAGTCCTCAGCGACAGTAGTCGGGCGGGTTCAAAAGTCACCTCATCCAGCAATTGAAACGACCCTTTCCCTCTTAGGAATCCAGGAACGAATTGTGCGTCATTCGCCACTATCGTTTCAGTCGGGCCACTGTACACCTCGCCGAAAATCCCTGACCAAAACCAGCGTTCGAGTTTCAGCTGTGTATTTTGGGTCTCGATTTCATCGCTCATGGTTGCGTAGAGGTACGCCAAAGACGTTACTTGAGTAACGTACGGAATATCCCGAGCGCTAAAGATCGACTGTTTGATCAAAAAGTGCGCCGCGCGGTTGAAGCCTTCTTCGACTTCATCCGCCCATTTCTCATACTCTGCGCGGTTGATGCTGAGAATATCGGAGCGTCGACATCCGATCGCGGGAGTTTGACTGGTTCCCGTCAATCGGGATTGCCGCCGCCTATCCGCGGTCACCATCAATGCGACAACACGAATGAACTGATCTTTGTCTACCGCGTTTAAGACTCGGCTGTGTTCGCGGATGCGTTGTCGACGTTTCTGCCAATCCTGTCGCAAGTCGAAACCTTCGGCTGCCAACATTGCGGTGAGTAACTCGAAGGTAGTCAATGGAACTCCGCCCGTGTTCACCTTGTCGAAAACGACACAGACTGCTTCGCGCGGCAAGCTTTTGTCTAGATCAATGACCGGCAATTGGAAGGTCTGAAATGATTTGATGACCTTCTCGTTGAACTTGGTGAAAAACAATCCGGGCTCGCCGTTGGGGTTGTTTTTGCCAGCCCAGTGATTGACGTAACCAAGGAGCCAACTGGTCGGTTCGAGCAGGCGTTCAGTCGGAAACATGTGCTGCTCATACTCCAACTCGGCATCTGAAAGATCCAATTCAATCGTGCGTCCGATGTTGGAAGTTCGTCGCTTGTTGACAGGCAAGCTAAAGATCATCTTGTCATGATCAGGAGTGCGTTTCATCGCCTCTGCCATATCGACGTAATACCACCGCTCAACTTTTTTCCGTGTTGAGTTATGGGTATCCACTGGCCCCGGATATTTGAGTGCTTGGTAGAGGGAGGTCATACGTTGCTGACCGTCAAGCAGGAATGTGTCAGGCTGTTGGTCTGGACTGGAACCCTCCACAGGTCGCGGTTTGAAATTCATATCACCTCCTGCATCCAATCGCATGATCGCGCCAATCGGAAACCCTTGAGCAACACTCGTCAAAAGATCTCGAATTCGAAAGTCATCCCAAATCCATCCGCGTTGGAATTCCGGCAATTGCATCTCACCATCATCGATTTCGTCAAGCAATTTACTCAACTGAATCGGGTTAGTTGTGAACATGGATGTCTCCTAGCAAGAACTCTGCTGAATCAATTCCCAGAGATCATATTAGCAATTGGCTATCGTCTCTCTGTGTCTGCACGTAGACTCCATTCACATGCTCCTCCGCACATCCCTACCAGCCTCCCCACCCGCCTCCGACGAAGGCACGCGCCGCTCGATGATGTCCAATCGGCGGGCGGACACTAAACCAGAGGTCACGTTCCGAAGTATGCTGCACCGTGCCGGTCTGCGATTTAGGAAGGATCGTTACGTCAAACTCGATCGTCGAGGGGTGAAGGTCGACGTTGTTTTTACAAAGCCCCGCGTGGCGGTTTTCATCGACGGTTGTTTTTGGCATCGATGCCCTGAGCATGCGACGATGCCGAAGCGAAACGCTGAGTATTGGTTAGCGAAGTTTGAGCGCAATATCGAACGAGATGCGGAAAACACTCTGAATTTGCAACGCATTGGATGGCGAGTGGTGCGAATTTGGGAGCACGAAGTGAAACACGACGAACTTGCTAAACACGCCGTTGAACGTGTGCTGGCAATAGTGCGTGCCAGGAAAAACGGCGCTTCCGTTTAGAATTGGCATTCGCTTAACCACAGATGTCAGTTTCCGAAACTTCATATGAATCTAATGACGGCAGAACTTAACGAAAACCAAATCGTCGCGATCCTAGAGTCGGCGTACTCTGGTGCCGTCTACGATGCCATGCGCGAGCTCGGGCTGGATGCCGGTATCCTTCCGAACGACATCCGACCGATCGACCCCACGATCCCTGTCGTCGGCAAAGTCTGGACGTGCAGCGGCGGGATGGTTGAAGGAATCTCGCAAGATGAATCCTTGCTCTCATGGACTGGCATGTTGAGCGCAGCACCAGCTGGTTCGGTGGTGGTCTGCCAACCGAACGATTCGACGATCGCTCATATGGGAGAACTGTCTGCCGAGACGCTGAAATTCCGAGGCGTAAAAGGTTATGTCGTGGATGGCGGCAACCGCGACACCGACTTCATCCTCAAACTAGGGTTTCCGGTGTTCTGTCGCTATCTGACACCTTCCGACATCGTCGAACGTTGGAAGATACAAACGATGGGTGAGCCTATCAAAATCGGAGATGTGAGGATCCATACCGGTGATTACATCCTTGGAGACCGCGATGGCGTGGTTGTAATATCCGCGTCATCCGCCTCGGCGGTCGCCCAACACGTCGATGAGGTGATGAACACTGAGAACGAACTCCGGAACATGATCCTCGACGGAATGGACCCTCAAGAGGCATACATCAAGTACCAGCGGTTCTAAGCATGGCAACATCCACAGATGAATCGCCCTCGTTCGTCGAAAACCTCCGTGCCCCGGGATGGGTGTTCGCGTTTCTTGGATTGATGCTTGGCGGCGTATCCGGCGGACTCACCGCGGTTGGGATCCGAACTCTCACTGGCGATCCTCTGATCTCTGGTTCAGAAGCGCTGATCTTCTATATCTGCTTCGCAATTGCGGTCGTTGGCATCGTCTACGTGATGCTTAACTCCACTTTGATGGAGACCAGAGTTAGCGCGGATGGAGTCACGATCAGATTGGGCGTTTTGGGTACGCATCGCACCCTGACTTGGGACACGATCACTGCGGTTCGTCCAACTGATCACAACATCGTGAGGCACGGTGGGCGTGGCAACCCATTTGCGCCGTCGTCTCGAACGTCATGGACGATGTACGGGGTTCGGAGCGGTGTGGAGGTTGAGGTGGGGGATGGGGTTGTTTTTGTTTCCAGTCGCAGGGGAGAGGAGTTAGTGGAAGCGGCGGAACAGATGGTCGAACAGACGATTTTATGACGGGACGGGTTTAGCCAAGATTTCGCCTCCGTGGACGGTGTCGAACTCAATTCGCAGGTCCCGCAACAAATCCAACCCTAACAACGGAGTGCCTTCGGTACGGTAGACTTCCGTCTGTTCGATTCCGTGACGCCACAACAGCGAAACGCGGTAGGTGGCGATCGGTTCAATTCTGCCGTTTGCTAACCGTGACGGTGTCTCTTGCAAGTATTCCAAGCCCAACGCGTCGATTAACGCGCCCGGTAGGGTCAGACCTCCGTCAAAACCAGTATCGAGTAACGGACGAACCCAGTGCCGTTCCCCGTCACTGCCAAAAACGACGACATTTAGAAACAGGTTGAGCCGATTCTCAACGTCTTCGACGGAACCGACTCTCATTCGGATTCTTGCAACGGAAAGTAACCAAACGAAACGGTGTGATAGATGACGTGTCGTATCAAATGGATGTCTGCCCCCGGAACTCGTTCTCGCAAGTTGTCGGCGGCGTCTCGTCCGTCCGAAATTTCCCACTCGCCTGAATTGGCATCGATCGCGATGTAACGACCTTTGTCAGCATCAGTGAGCTGTTGCTTGATGCTGGCGTGGTAGTACTTGTCACCACGCTCGGCGATGGAGTTGAGTTCTTCCTGAGTTCGCAAAAACGTACCTTCTCACTAGGCGATGTGATTGCGATTATATGCGGTTTAAACCATATTCGCTAGCCGTAATGACGACTGGTGCAAGGTTCGTACTGGTTTTGAAGACCCACTGCTATCATCACATCAAATCGATTTCGATCCGCGAATTTAAACGGAGCATCACCGTCATGACCACCTCGACGCTCGCCGCGATCATTTACGAACAGGGGCAACCAGCCGTCGTTGAAACACTTGAACTCGACGATCCCGGTCCGGGTGAAGTGATGGTCAAGATCGGTGGGACCGGGGTTTGCCACAGCGACCACAACGTTTACTCTGGTTACCGTCGTAACGATGACCTCCCTACAATCTTGGGGCACGAAGGCGCTGGGACGGTCGAGAAGGTCGGCGCAGGCGTGCACGGATTGGAACCGGGCGACAAAGTCGTGTTTGCGATCCGGCCGATGTGTGGAAAGTGCAAATATTGTTCGACCGCTCGGTGGAACCTGTGCGACCCCATCTCGTCGCATGAACCCTCGGCGCAATTCCGCAAGAACGGCACGAGTTACTACGCCGGTTTGGCGACGTACTCGGAATACACAGTGGCGTGGGAGAACAACGTCGTCAAAGTTGACCCAGACGTGCGGCTCGATCGCGCTGCTCTTGTCGGTTGTGCGGTGATCACCGGCGTCGGAGCGGTTGTCAACAAAGCAAAGGTGGAGCCTGGTTCAACGGTAGCCGTTTGGGGCTGTGGTGGCGTCGGACTCAATGTGATTCAAGGCGCGTACATTGCCGGCGCTTCACGGATCATCGCTATCGACACGAACCCGTCGAAGTTCCAATATGCGACCAAACTCGGCGCCACCGACACGGTTGACGCGTCTAAAGATGACGCGGTTGATTCGGTTCGGGAGTTGACTGGCGGCGGTGTGGACTACGCGTTCGAGGTCATCGGGCAACCCGCGACACTTCGTCAAGCATTGGAAGCGACGTGCGAGGGCGGAACCGCGGTGCTTGTCGGTGCCGCGCCGGACGATGGTGAAGTGATGATCCCGATGCGGCATCTGTTCCTCGACCGTTCACTCATCGGATGCAGCGCAGGCACGGGGCGCCCCCGTTACGACTTCCAATGGCTAATCGCGATGTACATGCAAGGACGCTTGAATCTGGATGATCTCGTTACGCGCACGCGGCCGTTGACTGAAGTTAACGAGGCTTTCAGGGATATGGAAGCGGGTGCAGTAGCGCGTACCGTTTTGGTGCCCTAACTGGCGACACCACCGATGGGCGGTTAGTCAACGTTCGCGCTAACTTGGCTCTTGAATCCGGTTCGAATGTGGGAGTTGTCGCAGTATGGCTTCTTGTTTGAGATGCCGCAGCGGCAGAGTCTGACTTTACCGTGTTGCCGGAACTTGCCGCCTTCGGAGTCTTGAAGATCGAAATCCCCAACGACTTCTAACGCGTCGTTGTTCCAAACGTAGATGCGTGTCGGCTCGGTCACGCTACCCTGCCCTGCACGAATCGTTGAAGCCGACCATGTTGTGCGAACCGTCGCAGAACGGTTTCTCTTCAGACGAGCCACATCGGCATAAGTATGCTTCGCCCTCAACCGGAAACTCGTTTCCGTCGGCGTCGGAGACTACGAAGTTTCCGCTAACCCAATACGGTCCGTTGTCGGACGTCGTTACAGTGGTATCAGCCATCAGGTTGCTCTCCCCGCTCTGGAGCGTTGCTTTGCGCTGAAAATATCGTGTAACCGCATTGTAGCGCGTATCATTCTCATTCGATATACGTGGCGGACCAACGTCGAGTTCATTACGCCGCATAAACCGCGAATCGCGAAGAGATTGCAATGAAAATCACTGAGATCAAAACCTTTCTTATGTCCGGAGGCGGCAGCCGCAACTGGTGTTTCGTCAAGGTGTATACAGATGCGGGCATATACGGCGTCGGTGAGGGATCGGGTTGGCCGCGCGTCGTGCGCACCGCGGTTGAGGACTTGTCGAACGTGATCGTCGGCGAAGATCCGATGGACATTGAGCGTCTGCACCAGAAGATGATCGTGGCGATGATGGGACATGGCATGACTGGCACTCCAGGTTCTGGAGCGATAAACGCCATCGATATCGCTCTATGGGACATCAAGGGCAAAGCATTGGACACGCCGGTCTGGAATCTCCTAGGCGGAAGGGTTCGCAAGCGCATACGCACGTATGCACACGCCCATTCGCCGGAAAGAGCATTAGAGCTTAGGGATCGCGGCATCACCGGCGTCAAGACGGGCGGTGTCTACCGGACTGTCGAGATCGTCGACTCGATCCGGCGCGCCATTGGTGACGAGATGGACATCATGGTCGATGCCCACGGACCGCCGTGGTTCACCACGAAAGACGCGATCATAGTTGGCAAAGGACTCGAGCCTTACAACCTGCTGTTTTACGAAGACCCGGTGCCGCCGGAGAACACTGCTGCCCTAAGGCGGGTCCAGGAGAACGTCGACATTCCGATTGCGGCTGGAGAGCGTCATTCGCATATCTGGGGTGTACGCGAGATTATCGAGGACGAGATTGTAGATGTGGTGCAGCCAGACTCCGGGCGGATCGGTGGCATAACGCAACTCAAGAAGATAGCGGCGCTAGCGGAGGCGCACTACATCAACGTCGCCCCACACTCAGGTTCGCTGGGTCCCGTCGCAGAATACGCGGCGATCCACATTTTGGCCTCAATCGCGAATGCGTTGATACTGGAACGCCTAGAG
Organism: Dehalococcoidia bacterium; assembly: GCA_965203505.1. GTDB lineage: Bacteria > Chloroflexota > Dehalococcoidia > Lucifugimonadales > Lucifugimonadaceae > Bin127. The sequence goes on along the minus strand of OZ241880.1, from coordinate 682,120 downwards.
GATGATGTACCGCAACGGTACGAGGTTATCCAGCCACATTTGCCGACGATTGATGGTTACATCACGGTGCCCGAGGAACCGGGATTAGGTGTGGACTTTGATGAGGATGTTGTGGCGGCGAATCCGCCGGATCCTAACGTCTACTCGGGTCCGGACCCTAAGGACGGACATTACGAACCGGGCACCTATGATGAGCGCGTCTACTACCAACAGCGATACCGTAGGCAGCAAGAACTCAGACGACTTCGCTGACCTCTCGAAAAGGGAGAACCAGGCCACACTCCTTCTGGTTAGTTCCTATTGCGATAGCGGGCGTTGGGAACCTCGAGGATGGCGCGTTGAGCGTCGGTAAGGCTTGGAAAGTCGTCGGGGTCGAGGTATTCAGCGGACCAGGAAATCGGATGCGGGCTGTATTTGAAGAAAATCGTGCGGCGTTCGTCGGAGCCGGTCCAGGGCAGAGTGCCGTGGGTGAGCGCCTCGGTAAATATGATCGCCGTCCCAGCGGGACCAGTTACGCGTTCAACGAGTGGGCCGGGTTCTTCCATCTCTTTCCACTCATCTGGGAACGCATAGTTGCTCTTATGAGATCCGGGCACGCATCCGAAACCGCCATCAAAAGGCCCAACATCCTTTAGGTTGTAGGCGACCACCGAAAGGCCGTTGTGCATTTGACCGCCCTCGTAGCGGAAGTAGTGCGTCGGGTTGAACGGCACAGCGCCGCCATGTAGCCGAGTGCCTATCGGTCCCTTGCCGGCCCTGATGACGTCGAGGTAGACGTGGTCAAGCCGGAACTGTTCGCCTAGCAGTTCGGCGAGGTACGGCGTTATCACAGGGTTGTCGATGAGGTCGCGGTAGTCCTCGCCCCATTCGAGTATCGGGCCAAACCTGTGGGTGCGCATATCAGGCGGACACTCGGCGGCGATATGTTCATCGAGAACGCGATTGAGCTCAGTGATCTGCTCCTCACTCAGCGCGTTGGGCACAGCGAGGTAGCCTTTGAGGTCGAACAAATATCGTTCATGGTCGTTCATGGGGTGTTTCCTGCTGGTTGGCGAGTTCAGGCAAGTGCTCGCGCTCATTTGCGGCTCTATGCGCAGGGCAAATTGTAGTCGCGCACAGCTTGTTCCGGTGTCACGGGCCTAAGCGTACCTGACGATTGGTTTGCCTTCGGTAGCAGATTGAGGATCTACGGTCTGCCTTTGCCCATGGTGAAAGCGATCCACTTAGGGCAAATGCCGGCATTTGGCGTTATGGTTGATAGTTGCGAATCCAAACGGGCTTGAACCTGCCCTGCCTAATCGAAACCATGGAGCGAGGATAGATGACACTGAGAGTTGTGGTTACCTGCGAGACGTTCGTTGATGTGAAAGGCATCATCGAGTCAGCGGGCGATATCGAAGTTGAGCTACTTGAGCCATTCACCGAACACGAGCCTTACGTCGAGGCGTTGAAAGATGCCGATGGCGCACTCGTCGCGACTTGGCCCCTAACGGGCCGCGACGTGTTGGAAGCTTGCCCCAAGTTGAAGGTTGTCAGTCGCATGGGCGTGGGCGTCGATTCGATCGATCTTGACGCAGCGACCGAGCTGGGCGTCCTCGCCTGCAACGTGCCAGGTGTCAACACCGTCGAGGTGGCCGATCACGCGATGGCGATGCTACTCGCTATCCTCCGTCGGATACCAGAGACGGTGCAGGCTAGTCGTGACGGAAAGTGGTCCGATGACCCCGCGCTAATGCGGGAGTTCCAAGAAACTGTCGATCGGGTAGGCGGCAAGACCGTTGGCATCCTTGGATTCGGAAACATCGGGCGAGCCTTCGCACAGCGCATCCGTGGTTTCGGCCCGAAGCGCATCATCGCGTTCGATCCCTACGGTTACCAGTCGCAGGCCGACCTCTATGGCGTTCAACTCGTTGATCTTGATGAGTTGCTAGCGGAATCAGACATCATCTCAATCCACTCGCCACACACCGCCGCAACTGACCACATCATCAACGCCGAAACGCTCGGGAAGATGAAATCGACGGCGATTCTGCTGAACTGCGCCCGCGGCAAGATAGTGGATCAGGTCGCTCTTCACGCCGCATTACGTGACGGTCAGATCGCGTTTGCCGGCATCGATGTCACGGAGGTCGAACCCGTGGCTTCCGAGGATCCGATCCTCACATTGCCGAACATCTACGTGACACCGCACTTGGCGGGTTACTCGCCGACCTTCCTAGAGGAGTGCGGACAGAAGCAGGCGGAAAACGTGAGCTTCGCGTTGACGGGCCGGGCTCCTCACGGTTTGACGAACCCCGATGTAATCAAAACGATAGCCGTGCAGCGAGCCGGTGGTGGAGGTCGTTGGGCGAACGTGCCGGACTTCTCGACAAGTTTGCCGTTCTAGCAACCTCACATATCGCTAATCCGATGCTGCCACCATCACCACGCGGTTCGTGTTGGTGCCTTTGCGGTTGTTCGTGATGCCCCAGACGTTTGATGTCTTGCTGAACTCTTGTTGGTTGACCAGCACACCGATGATTTCCACCGGCAAGTCAGCGGCTAGGATGGCGGCAAACACCACGTCTTCGAGCTTGATCGTCGCGTTCCTCACTTCGCCGACTTCATAGCAGATGACACCGCCGGGTTTTACGACGCGGCACAGTTCCAATAGGACGTCTCCGGTGAATCGTTGCCAGTCTTCCGTGCTCGAAGGAGTGGCGATTGGTTGGGCATCAATGTCGATACCGGAGAACCACGCCCTCACATGGTTGTCGCTTTGATAGTTGACCACGTCGAGAAACGGCGGCGAGGTTACAACGAGATCAACTGAATCTGTAGGTATGTGAGGAGTATTCTTCGCGTCGCCGCAGTTGAGATCGATCATGGGAGAATGCAACCGCCCGTGTCGCAGCAAAGACCGGCTTTTCCGCAATATCAGCGCTTTCACATCGCGTCCCGGCGGAGTCTGTCCGCGCCTCTCGTTGATCCGTGACTGACTCTCGATTGATGCCGCTTGATTAGGCGGCAGCGTATATACGGAAAAGAACCCGGGAGAGTGCCCCGTCAACCTACTCATCGCCACCAATCGGATCCAATCGTCCACCGCGTCGAACGTCCCAGCCTCCTCACGCTCACTCAACCAACTACGCAGCGCCACGATTTGTCTCAGCGTCGCCGGGTGAAAGAACACGCCGAATCTTTTATCGTCCAGAGTTAGTTCGCTAACATCCCAAGGCACTTCACCCAAGCGAAATTCGACATCGCGCAATTCCGGCGTGTTGAGACGTGGGCGCGTCATCATGACCGACATCGGATTAGCATCATTTCCGAACGCATGCCGGTCCATCAAAGCTGCTTGGATCGGAGTCGTGCCTCGCCCCATGAACGGGTCGTAGACGGCATCAGATGGTTCGGTAAGTCGGTCGATGAAGAACTCCGGTAGTTGCGGTTTGAAGCATGCTCGATAGCTGATTTCGTGCAAAGCGTGACCGGCCCGCTGCGCGTTCGTCCAAAACTCGTTGACGAAATAAAGCAGAGGCGGCGTACCGGCACTAGAAGAAACTTCGACGACCTCGGTCTTGGTGCCGAAGTCGTCGAAGTTGGTCAACCCATCGACAAAGTCGTCGATGCGGCTGCGATGTTGCACGCTGATCACTCGCGAGATTGTAAGCAACTTACGAGCGATCAGCGCGTCAACAATGCGGATCTGCTACCTGCTGTAACCAGTACTGGGTGCCGGTTCGACATTATCGACCAATGAATTCAAAACGAATTCGAAATCGTGGTACGCCGTTGTCCCGGCCATTGGTGATCCCACACCTCGCAACATGTTAGCGAGATCGGACAGGTCCCGATGTATCGAACCGGGACGAACGCCGCCGTATTCGTGCAGACCGCTGTACCGGTCGGCGGCCAAAGCCACGATTACGCCGAAGTCGGTTGTCGCCTCGGGAATCGCAAGCACCGAGTCGATCTCCTGATGTTGGCGATTTCCTTCACCAGTGCTGGGTGTAACCCAGCGCACCTCGACTTCGCCAAGCGGCTGGTTTGAGTTTCCAAGCACGTACGGATCAACGAGCTCGAGTTCGAAGAACACCGTGGTTGCTGAGCCGGCCGGCAATTCCGCGAATTTCTTCTCGGCACGAGTGAACGACTCGTCAGAAGTGACGCGGTTCTCATATCCGATCATTCGCCAGCTGCGAACTAGATTCTCGTCCCAAGTCACCTGAGCCCGTGTCTGGTCTGCGAACGGAACTGACAGGGCAAGCCAATTCTCGCGGTTGAATAACCGGCGACCTTCTTCCGGCTCACTGAGGTACCGGTACCAACCGTTGCCGTGTTGTGCCAGTTGCTCCAACAGCACGTCGTTGTAGTTGTTGATGCCCACACCGATGGTGATCAGGCGAAGCGGATTGCCTGGATCGTGGTCGGCAGCAGATTCCAAGATGGCAAACGGGTTCGTTGCATCGACGTTGGCAACACCGTCCGACATCAGGATTATGTAATTCAATGATCCTGGTCGATTTCGTCGCATCTCATCGGCCAACTGGACACCGAGGTTCAGCCCTGCTTGGACGTTGGTGCTTCCTTCAGGCGTCAGAGCATCGATTGACCTACCGACGGCACCATCGTTTGGATTTCGATCTTGTACCGTCAACCCGCCCTTGACTCGGTTATCGAAATGGACGATCGACATCCGATCGTCGTTGCCCATGCTCCTGCGGATCGCGTTAGCCGCTGCGCGAGCGGTCTCGACGCGATTTCCGTCCGACATCGAGCCGGAGCCGTCGAGCACCAACGTGACGTTCAACGGCAGATCAACCACCACATTCGGTGCCTGGAACGCAACACGAGCCAAGTGCAGGCCGCCGTCAAGCGGATGGGGGATAACATCGGTCCGGATGTTAAAGGAGTCGTCGTGGCGCGGGAATTCGTACCCGTAGTTGAAAGCGTTCACCCACTCTTCGGCACGCACCGATGCAGGATCCACCTCATAGCCGGCTCGCGTCCAGTTCAGAGCGAGTTGGAACGAAGTGCGATCCGTGTCCAAACTGAACGTCGAAGTGTCGTCCTGCGACGTCAGGGCGAAATTACTGCGCGTCGTGTTTTGGAAAGTAGTAGCGCCAGGTTGCGAAGGTTGAATAGGTGGTGACATCTGCACAACAGGAGTAGGATGCGCTGCTGGAGCTGCCGCCGCCGCGGGCATTGCGGTTGCCGTAACCGCTACCTCCGCTTCGACAACCTTCTCTACCTCAACCTCGCGAATCACTTCCATCTCAACTGCTACTTCTTTTTCAACGATTATCGTCTGCACCACCGTCTCACCCATCACTTCCACCTCCTTCTCAACGACTACGGTTTGGATTACCGGTTCGCCCATCACTTCCACCTCTTTTTCGACGACTACCGTCTGAACCACCGTTTCGCCCGGCACCGCCACTTCCCGCTCAACGATTACCGTCTGAAGCACTTGTTCGCCAGGCACCGATTTTTCAACGACTACCGTCTGCACCACAGTTTCGCCCCCGCTACACGCGATCGTCGCTGCCACGACGGTCGTGGCAATCACGAGTGCGAAAGCCGCCATTGGTTTCGTTATGAGGTTTTTGATCTGTTCTGCTTTGCTGTTCGTCATTTCGTGTTCTCCGTGACGTTGTCTTTGATCACTGAAGAACAGACGCACTCACTTACAGATTTGTTCCCTCAGTTTTCGAAATCCTTGAAATGAAAAGAGTTCGGAACCGATCCCGGTCCCGAGCTCCTGCGATTTCGAGAACCTTGCACAACCCCGCCATACCCGCGCAGGCGGGAATCCACAGGGGACGGGCACACGCGGCGCAACCGGCAGGCTGTCATTCCGAGCGCAGCGAGGAATCTCATAAAACCGTCATGGGGTGCTGTATGGGATTCTTCACTCCGCTGCGCTGCGTTCAGAATGACATGACTGGGGGCTGCGCCGCGTTCAGAATGACATGACTGGGGGCTGCGCTGCGTTCAGAATGACATGACTGGGGCTGCGCTGCGTTCAGAATGACATGACTGGGGGCTGCGCCGCGTTCAGAATGACATGACTGGGGCTGCGCTCCGTTCATTACGACATGACCAGGGCTGCGCTAGGTTCAGGATGACATGATCGGGGACGGGCTGTCAGGCAATAGGAGCCATTCCATTGCCGACATATCGGCACAACCTGATTTTTATTTTTGCATCATGCGTAATCGGCCTGTTTCGCTCGATTCTGGCGAATTTGGCCGTTAGTTGCTGTAAAGTTATCCAAACTTGCGATGACTTTACCCATAAGTTATCTCTAAGGTTGTATGATGATGTTTCAGCAAGATTAGGTGATACGAATCATCGTTGAACGAGGGAGCCTGCGACCATGTCATTTACCCCCCCCCCCCCCCGATTTTCACCCTCTGAAAACCACGGGAGGCCCGCTATGACGCGGGTCTCCGTCTTCCGCCTATCCCCGCTCTTCCTCCTGGCGGTCACGCTGGTCGCCTTGGCGGTCTTCTTTACGCCCGGCGTGCCGTCCGCGCAGGCGCAGGAGAGAGTCTGGTCCGCCAGGCTGACGGTGAAGGAGACTCTCACCGGCATCTCATATGGGTGTGATGACGCCACAAGCGGTAAGGAATGTTCCACGGCCGCCACCCTGACCGATAACACGTTCACCGTTGGCGTCGTGGACTACGTGATCAAGGCCATTGATGTGACTGGAGGCGCGTTTGGCCTTAGGCTCGACAAGGTTATTCCCGCCAGCCAGCTGAACACCCTTGTCATCTACGTGGGCGGCGACGCAAGGCTCGTCGGGTCCGACGCGAGAAGGTTCGCGAGCAACAGGGGCTTCGCATGGGACGGCACCGGCCTGAGCTGGTCCGCCGGCGACGTCGTGGGGTTTGCCATGCAGAAGGAGCGGGCCCCCTCGACCCTCCGCCGGGTGTTCCTCAACGTCCCCATCGACCCGGTGAACGAGGGTGACGACGTGGACGTGACGGTGACCCTGGTGAAACCGGATGCGAGCGAGCCGGGGACTCTGGGGAGAGCCGTGACGATCCCGATTACGCTCACCGCCGGCACCGCCGAGAGCGGCGACTACGGGGCGCTGACGTCGATCACGATCCCGGCCGGCGATACTAGCGCCGAGGGCACCATCTCCACCGCCCAGGACACCGACGCCGATGACGAGACCTTCACCGTTGCGCTGGGCGACCTGTCGTCGCTGACGAACGTGACGTCAGGCCCGGTCGCCTCGGGGCAGGTCAGGATCAACGACGACGAAACCGCCTCGGTGGGGGGGACGCTGAGCGTGGACACCGGTTGGGGTAACCCGGAGTGCGGGTCCGCAATGACCGCCTCCGAGACACCGGAGTCGGCGCTCGTCCTCAGCCCGGCCCCGGCCGCTGAGGAGCCGACGGAATACCGGGTCCTGGCCGATTCGAATGGCAGATGGCTGGCGGCAGTGCCGATCCTCACGACCGGCAGCTCGGTCTTCACCTCCAACAACACATTTGGCGGACTGCGGGAGGCTTACCCCGGTTTCACCGGGTTCGAATACAGACTCAGCGACCACCCGGAAGTCACGGCACGTTGCACGTGGACGACCGGCGGCATATAGGTAAAGACCGGCGGTATGCGGCGCGTCACGCTGGCTGTGCGGGGCTGTTGCTGATCGTCTCCGCGCGGTTCTCCGCCTGAGGGGGCGGGGGCGCGCGCCGAGCTGCGAAAGCCGGTCTCCCGTGCGTTAGGTTCCGCGGACGCGTTGACCGTCATTCCCGTGCAGGCGGGTATCCAGAGGGGACGGGCAAACGAGGGCGCGTCGACCATTTGGCTTTATGACAGTACCGATATCGAGCTCTGCAAAGCCCCCATCAATGGAGAGGGGAGATTCCTCGGCTTTGCTCGGAATGACGGCTCGGTGTCGCCGTTACGACGCAAGGGTTTCGCGATTTTCTGGACTTGCCGTTTAGGTAGATGTCGTAGCCTCTTCGCTTTCGTCGCCACCTTCACCATCGCCCGGTTGTGTCGGAACGTAAACCACTCGTTGCACGTTTCGTTGCCGACGAATAATGAAACGGACGATGAAGAAGATGACCGCACCGATGATCAACCAGATCGGCGAAGTTATGGCTAACCAGATCGCCGCGGTGCCCGCGAAGGTGATGAAGGCGATCAAGACGTTTACCGCGTCCGTAGCCGTACCGCCAGCGTCGAAATCGGATGATTCGATCTCCGGTCCGGGGTAGACGTAGACGGGGGCGTAGTGTGTCTCTTCGACTTCGCCGGCATCGCTGTCGCCTCGGATCTCGAAAACGATCTGGTACGACTCTCGGCGGTGGCGGTCGAAAGTGTGCTCGATTGCTATGCCGGTGTCGCCCAAGGCGACTGTGCCTTCGACGACGCTAGAGCCGTCACGGAAGTCCCACGAATATCTGACGTTTCGCAGCGTGTCGGGATGATTGAACGATGCGGTCAGGTTTACCGGTTGGCCTTCCTCGACATCCCAGTGCGACGCAGTTACGAACGCGTCGAAGCGCGGCAGTTCGGAAACGTTCGCCCACAGTTGGTCCTCGCCCTCAGCCAGCCCTCGGTCAGAGAACGCTTTAACGGTAGCGGTAACGACGTGAGGGGATAGTTCGTCGGAATGGTAGGTGTGGCGTACGGGGACGCTTAGGAGTCCGTCTTCGCCTCGTGTGCGTAACCCGGAATAGACTGTTTGCGGGCCGGAGCCGTCACCAAAGTCCCAGACGATCTCGAAATTGTCGTAGCCTTCGGGCGGGAAGAAGCGCGCCGTGTACTTGCGTCCGACACCTATGCCCACGTTCACATCTTCTCCTAGATCGACCTGCATCGGTATAGGTGAGCGGCTGACGTTCACCGATAGCCTTGAATAGGCAGCAGATTCGCTGATGAAGCTCATGCGACCGTCTATCCGCTCCAACTCGCTCTGCCAATTGGTTATCTCGCGTTGGACCTCCAACAACTCTTCGACGCTACCGTAGTTTTCGTTCTTGAGCAGTTCCGTGAGCGCATCGACGGTTTCCTGCACCGTGCTTCGTCGCGCGCCGAGGTCGATGTACTCCTCGGTGAAGTCGGTACTGTCAGAACTGACCGATTCAACTTTTGCGACCATCGAGGAGATCTGATCGATGACTGCGTCTAGCGTCTCGGCGGGGATTCTGATGGTGATGTGGTAGTAGGAGCCTTCCTCAATGGTGTTGCTGTTGACCACCCATCCGCCATGCCCAACGGCGAGGTCGCTGATTGCGTCGATCGTTGCCGCGGGGTTGTTCGACTCGACGCTCATGTCTGCGTTGCGGACGATGATACGGTTCGTCGGTTGGATGGAGATGTCAACGCTTTGACCCACCTGCGGTGCGAGTGCGGCGGCTGCAGCGGGAACGGCTGTTGCTGCTGCCGCTGGCATTGCGGCCGTAGTATCTGCGAAGTCGGCTTGGGCTAACTCCATGGCCTCCGCGACCATGGCCTCTTTTTCGACCGCCACTTCCACTTCGACTACTTTCTCCACTACTACGGTTTCCACCACTCGCTCACCCGGGGCACCGGGAGCACCCTCTAAACCGAAGCTGTCGTAGTAGCCGGATTCTTCGCCTGCGCCGCAGGCGAATGCGAAGGCGATAGTGGTTGCCAGTGCGATGACAATTGCTATGCGTAGCGAGGACATGATTGTTCCTTTGACTTGTTGCTCACTATTATCTAGACGTTGGATGACCGAGATAAGTTCCATTCAGCCGATTTATCCTTCATATGAGTTGCGGCAAGGGGCCGCTGACGAGAATGAGTTCGGAAGGCGAAATCGATGGCTGACGGCAATGGCAAGAAGAAAGTCCTGATCACCGGAGGAGCGGGCTTAATAGGCGGCATCCTCATCGACCGCCTCGGAGACCGCTACGATCTTTCGTCCCTGGATTTGAAGGAGGCGAACGGTGTTCCTTCACACGTGGCATCGCTAGACGACCTCGACGCGATGCAACCAGCATTTGCCGGGATTGACACCGTTGTTCATTTAGCGGCTGACCGTTCATCCTATGCTGAATGGGACTCGGTGCTGCCCAACAATCTCGTCGGCACCTACAACGTGTTCGAAGCATCTCGGCGCGAGGGCGTCAAACGAGTGATCTTTGCGTCGTCAAACCACGCGACGGGTGGCAACTATCTGGATGAACCTTGGAGCTTCATCGCCGCAGGTCAATTCGACAAGCTCGAAACCGGGAAGTACCCACTCGTCGACGAAGATACGATGATCCGGCCGGACGGTTTCTATGGCGTGTCAAAAGCCTTCGGAGAAGCGATTGGAAGTTACTACAACGACTATCACGGCCTCTCGTCGATCCACCTCCGCATTGGTTGGGTGATTTCTACCGACGAACCCACTTTCGACCCGTTTGCTCTGTCGCTGTGGCTAAGTCACCGCGACACCGCTCAAATCGTACGCCTCTGCATCGATGCTCCCGATGATCTCCGGTACGGCATCTACTACGCGACGTCCGACAACATGTGGAAGATCTTTGACATCAGTCGCGCAAAAACCGAACTCGGTTACGCGCCGGAAGATGGTTCCGGCGGCGAGTTCGTAAAGGGGCCGCCGCCTGTGCGGGATCAATGAGGCTTTAGGGTAACTTTTCGAGTCGTCCAATCAGGTCGCGGACGACTGCATCATGTTCCCTAATAGCCGATTCGCTCAACCACCCCTCCGTAGCACCGTTGTGCATAAACTGCGCTTTGGCTAGTCCGCTCCTAACCGCGTCATTGTCCCTGAACTCCATCTCCAAATCCGACATGAATTTCCATTGATTCGGGAACGAAGAAGCGTCCCAACCGAGTCTTTCGGCCAGTTCCCGGCACGCCAAATGCACAGCTTCCCAATAGGACTCGCTAGCGGAAGCTAGGTCCCCCGCAAGCAATCTAGAAAACGCTTCTTTTCGCAAATCTTCAGGCACTTCAAGGTCGAACCAATCCCCGGGCGAAAGCGCGTCCTCGGAGCGTTTCAATTCAAGAATGGTGCGGATCAATTGGTCCACGACGTGCCCGCGCGCTCTAATGTCGGATGAATCCATCTCCTGTTTAATGCTGTCGCGGCGCAACTCGGCGGCACTTTCAAACCGGTCCGACCACGACTGATCGTTGGATTCTTGGCTGAGACGGTACACCACATGAAACAGTTCAGCAAACGACCCATGGTCCCACCCGCGGCGACGGGCCTCAGCCTTGAGTGCGGTTTTAGCAGCGCGCCAAAAAGTCTCAGATGCTACCCGATGATGGCCTTCGTTCAACTCTATGTAGCCTTGGCGACACAGAGTTCGTGCCGAAGCTAATCGCTCGCCGATGGTTGGTTCAATGTAGCCGGACATAGTCAAACTCTCAATCACATCCGTTCCAACCGATCAATCAGCATTCGTATTTTGTCCGCATTTATTCGGATCGTCTCGTAGGCGGCTTGGTCCTCGTAGAAATTCACATGCAATGATTCCGCCACGCTGAACCAGTTGACGATTTCTTCGTGATCATCCTGGTCTTTCATCATGTCGAGGGATTCGTGAAAATGGCGATGTGACCTGTGTCGCCATCCGTTGCGCTCCGCGACCGCTTTCATCGCCTGGGCCGCTGCGCCCCAGAACTTCTCGGAGGCTTGGCGAAGATCACCAGCTTCCAACTCGACAATTCCTTGATCGTAGAGCGTGTGGGCAGCGGATCGGTATCGTTCAGATGTTGACACTTTGAACCTTCATCGTGTAATTGATCCAATAACTACGTGCGTTAATGATAATCGGTGAGTTGTCGTCGTTTGGTTTAACCAGCGAGTAACCTCATTTCTGAGTTGGCGAATCTTCCCCCAAATCGGAGATCCGCGTCTCCAACCTTCGCAAACTGTCTTGCGTTGCGCGTAACTCGCGCAGCAATTCGTCTCTAGAAACGGGCGCTTCCAACTCCCTCAGCGATTCCTCTTTCGCGCGGTCTAGATTGTTGATGACCACCGCAATGAAGAGGTTGACCACAACGAACGTGCCTACGATCACGAAACTCACAAAGTAGATCCATGCGAACGAGTTCAACTCCATCGCTTTAGCGTTGACATCAATCCATCCTTCAAGGGTGATGATCTCGAACAGTGTCAGAACCGCGATCCCGATATTTCCCCAGTTTTCCGGGTCGTGCTCGTGGAAGAGTTGAAAACCGACGATCGCGTAGATGTAGACGATGATGCTCATCAGCATCAATATGTGGCCGACGTTGGGTATCGATTTGACGAGAGCGGCGACGATAAGTCGCAAATCCTCGATCGTCGAGATGAGTCGCAAAACGCGTAGCAAGCGTCCGAGGCGAGCGATCATCGCAAACGCACCAGTTGCCGGAACGAGCGAGAACACAATGATGGTGAAGTCAAAGATGTTCCAGCCGTCCGCGAAGTAGCGATGCGGTTTGGGTGCCAGCGCTAGCATCTTCAGCGCGGCCTCGATGATAAAGATTGCAAGTATGACCCGGTTGCCCCAAGTCATCAAATCGCCGAATTCATCGGCAATATTCGGCACCGTCCTGAGTCCGAGAATCGCACCGCTCGCGAGTATCAGAGCGATGATGAAATACTCGAAAATCGGACTGCTAACTATTCGTTCGGCGACCTTTTGAGACCCGCCCATCGTCGTTTGTTTCCTCCTGATGTTGTTCGGTACTAAACGTGTTGATCTTCATTCGCGGGCGTTTGCCGCTGCACGAGTGAAGCCGCGTGGGATTATGTGGCCGTGTCCTCGCATCCTGAATGTTCCGTCGGGGTTCAACCCGGGGAATAGCCAACTCCCGCGAGGCCCCGGAGGCCAATCAACAGCCCCGGATCGCTGCGCCCATTCTGAGTACAGGGACGACATCTCCGCGACGCGCTCCGCATCGCCGTCAGCGAGGTTGTTCAGCTCGGTTCGGTCCTGCTCCAGGTTGTAGAGTTCCCACGGTTTGCCGTGTTCACGCACCAATTTCCAGTCGCCGGCGCGTAGGGCTTGGTTACCCTCATGTTCCCATGCGAGCGGACGTTGCTTGGCCCAGTTGTCGTTGCCTTCGAGTACCTCGCGGAAACTCTCGCCTTCGTGAGGAGTGATCTCGTAACCGCGGAACTCCGTTGGATAAGTGCCATCGCCGAGATCGATGCATAGCGCGTTAAGGTCCATCAACTGGACCGGAGTGTGCGAGATGCCACCCGCGCGACCTTTTTCAGATATGCCGGCAGGCCAGTTAACTATCAATGGTGTTGCGATTCCGCCTTCGTGCGTCCAACGCTTGAAGCGTTTGAACGGCGTGTTGCTCACATTCGCCCATTGCGTGTCGTAGCTCATGTAGGTGTCGTCGCCACCAGGGACGATGTCGGGAGAGTTGCCAACTTTCACCTGACGGCCATCGCGAGTGAGCGGCACAACACGCGATTCGTCCATGTTGTCTCGGTCTTCGCACAGGAACTCAGCGCAGCCACCGTTGTCTGAAAGGAATATGACAACCGAATCGCGCTCAACACCATTCGATTTCAACGCGTCGCATATCTTCCCGATGCCTTCATCCATTCGTTCAACTTGCGCCGAATAGACCGCCATGCGCATGTCTTCCCACTCCTTATGTGCGGCACCCTCCCATGCTTCGACCGTCGGATCACGAGGTGCGATATCCCACTTCTCGTCCAGCACACCCATAGCCTTAAGTCGTTCATGACGAGCAGATCGAGTCGCATCCCAACCGTCTGAATACTTACCGCGGTAGTTCTCGATGTTCTCCTCCAACGCTTGTAGCGGCCAATGAGGCGATGTGTATGCGACGTGTAAGAAGAAAGGTCGGTCGTCGTTCTGGACATCATTTACCATCCGCACTGCGTGGTCGGTGATTATGTCCGTGAGATAGTCGGTACCGGAAGCCTCAACCGCCGTTTGGTCGATGAAGAATCGCGAGTGGTTGAAGTACCCGTTGCCGCCTTCGAACCAGAACATCTGCTCAAAGCCTCGTTGCAATTGCGGATGCCCTTCGTCGGCTCGCTCGGGGTCTCCGCCACAGTGCCATTTGCCCGAAATTCCCGTGCGGTATCCAGCGTCGCGCAACACTTCGGCAATCGTGACGCAACGGTTATTGAGATACCCCTGATACGACGGCTCGCCCTCGATGTTGTTGCCCATGTGACCCACGCCAGTTTGGTGAGGATTCAAGCCGGTCAACAAAGAAGCACGCGAAGGGCAGCATCGCGCGGTGTTGTACATCTGCGAGAAGCGCATTCCCCCTTCCGCCAACCGATCGAGATTCGGCGTCGATATCTCACCGCCAAAGCATCCAAGGTCCGAATAACCCATGTCGTCGGCGAGTATCAGAATGATGTTCGGGCGTTTGGTCGCGTTCTCTTCAGCCATGATTCGTCCTGTATTCGTCTTGCGATTCTGTTTCGGGTTCAGCATCAAACAGAATAAATCGATTCCGGCTTGCGCGGGAACACCGGATACATGTTCGAACCTGTGGTATCAATATCTGCACACCCGTTACAGGAGGCGATAGCGATGATGAGGATCGGAACGCGCATCAGCCCGGATTGGTTGGACCGTCCGGAAGACTTGAAGTTTTTGACGCAGATCGGCGTCGATGCCGTGGATATCACCTTGGACATGGTTCCTGGTTACTTGGAATCAGGTGGGGCGGCGAGTCGCGACGGGATGAAGATGGTTGTGGAGAAACTGGGCGAGGCGGGTCAAGTCATCGAACGTGCTAACTGTCTTTCGGGTCACTTCCACGACGCATATCTGGGCGGTCCTAACGCCGATCAGGAGACGCGTAACGCGTGCATCAATGCAGAGTTGTGCGCAGAGTTCGACATCCCGGTCTTGGGTGTTCAACCGTATGCCGCTGTTGTGAGCAATCCCAATCTTCCATCAATAATCGAGTATGTCGAGGGCCGCGGTGGCTACAAACACGCCAAATTCGAACTTGCCGAAGCAATGTCGACCCCGCGCGCGGCAGATGCTCCCGACGAAGAAGACCTTTGGGCGCGTCACGTGAAGCACTACACGGCGATCTGCGAAGTCGCCGAACCGGCGGGCGTCAAGGTGGCGACTCACGGTAACGATCCGCCAGTCCCGATGCTTCACGGATATCCGGGCATTCTCAACTCGTTCGAAACGTTTGACCGATTATTCAGTGAGGTGCCATCGCCGGCCAACGGCATAACTTTCTGTGTCGGCACCAGATACGAATCTGGACAAAACATCTTCGAAGGCATCAAGCACTTTGGAGAGCAGAACCGGCTCTTCCACGTCCACTTCCGCAATGTGGTTGGCAGGATCCCCGAAAACAAAGGCTACATGGAAGTGATCCCAGACTCCGGCGATCTGAACATGTATGAAGTGGCGAAAGCCCTATACGACGTCAACTACGACGGATGCATCGACTACGACCACATCATGCGACTTACTACCGATGGGCCAGAAGGACGCGAGTACATCGCCTACTGCGTCGGGCACATGCGAGGGATCATTCAGTCGCTGGAGGCCGTTCACAAGACGGACTGAACCAAATCTAGTCGAAAAACGGCGGGAACCACTCGCGTTTTAGATTTAGTCCGAAACCCGGTTCGTCGCTCGGCTTCAGCTTGCCTTCGAATGGTGCGACGGTGCCCGGCAATCGATCCTTTTCGTGCAAAGGTACGCCAGGTTCCGTCATCACGGGTCCGCTACATTCGATCATCGGTACCGCCGTCAGTCCGTAGCACGCGTGTTGACCGTAGGCGGTCCCGCCGCTGCCGTGCGGGATCACCGATAGACCGGCTGATTCTGCGACGTGGCAGATTTTGATCAGCGGTGTCAAACCACCACACCAGATGATGTCTGGTTGGAAGATGTCAACCAGACCTTCCTTTGCAGCGTGGAAGAACGGGTAGACGCCGTACCAATGCTCGCCAGTCGCCAGCGTCTGCCAAGGAACGCGCTGGCGAAAATGCTCGTACTCGTCGAGAGTGTCCGGCAGAAATGCGTCTTCAAGCCATTTCAAGTTGTATGGGCGCAATCTCTCCGCTGTGCGCACTGCGGTTTCGACATCCAAACCCATCCAGAAATCGAGCATCAACTCCGCATCTGGCCCTACTAATTCGCGTGCCTCGGCAATCTCCTCTTCGAGGCAGTTGATGCCATCGATGCCGTCAGGCGGGCCGTAGGGACTGAATCGTTTGAAGTTCTGGAATCCGAGCTCTTTCTGCCACCATGTGTCGTTTCCGGTCGAGTAAAGCGGTTTCAATATGTCCGTGCTTCCTCCAAGAAGGCTGTACACGGGCTTTTCAAGGAGTTTACCTTTGGCGTCCCAGAGGGCGAGGTCAACTGCGGCGATGGCATAGGCCACGAGTGCGTTGGTTCCGAAACCGGATGTGGCTCGAATCATGAGGTCATAGAGGGTTTCGGTCGACATTACGTCGCGCCCCTCTATGACTGGAGCGAGATAGTCATCGATCAAGGAAGCAGTGGTACGCCCGTGGTCGGTGAAACCGAAACCCCACGTACCATCCTCGAGGGTAACCACGCAACCCGTGTCGCGGTCACCGCCAGCAATCTTGCGGGCAAACGCGAAGTTGGAGTCTTTCGTATAACGTCGAAGCGGTGTGGCTTGCGCGTTGAGGTCGCTCCGGGACGGCCCCGGGCGCGGCACCGTCATCGGCTTCAAACGCGGATAATCCACTTTGGTTGCTTCTACGGAGACGATCTTCATGCTTTCACCTTCTCCTGCCGTCAGTCCAACAGGGCTGTGTCTCGAATGCTGTCGCAAAGCAAGGATATGCGACATCGCTCACCAGTGCCTCGCACCCAATATCACGAGGACAGTGTAGTATCATGTTTACACCTAGTTACGTGTAACACACTTACTAATACTGGAGTTAATTTTGGAAGATCTTCAACAGCGAATCAGTCGGATCGAGAGTGACAGCAACCACCTTGCCACGAAAGAAGACCTCGCTCAGCTCGAGACGCGCTTGGTTGCTGCGTTGTCCAACCAGACCCGATGGATGGTCGGATTGATGATCGCCACCATCGTCGCGATTGCGGCCGTTTCGACCGCGATCCAAAGTTTCTTCGGTTAATCCTGAACGAGGTCCGCTAGAAATTCACACCGTACTCGACGGGCACTCATCCGAAAGCGGGCAATCCCCGCAGAGCGGACGTCGCGCTTTACATATCTGCCGGCCGTGCGTGATGAGTTGCATGTGGAGTTGAAAACGTAGTTCCGGGCGGACCTTCGACTCCATGATCCCGTGCGCCGCGTCTGCGGTTGTCTTATCGTCGATTAGACCCAATCGCTTGGACAAACGATGAATGTGGGTGTCCACCGGAAACGCTGGCATGCCCAACGCGAACGACATCACCACAGCCGCAGTTTTCGGACCGACGCCAGGCAATTCGATCAGCCATTCGCGGGCATCGTCCATGGAATATTCTCTGAGGAAATCGATTTCTAACTCACCACGACGATCGAGGATATCGGCGAGGATGTCTTTGATCCTCTTCGACTTTTGGTTCGACATGCCGCCGTGGAATATCGCATCGGCAATCGCTTGTTGATCTGCGGCCATCACCTCTTCCCAGGTCGGAATCGCTTCGCGCAGCCGGTCGAACGCTCGTTCCGCGTTTATGTCAGACGTGTGTTGGGTCAGAACGGTGAAGATGAGCTCGTCGAGAGCGTTGTATCTCGGTGTCTGCTCGAATTCTCCGTAAATCGCAACCAGTCTTTCGATGATCGTGTCGGGCGACATACCGCTATTTTGCATCGCGGTGACCAACGGTCCCACTCATGGGTCAGCGCTCCAATTGAACACAAATTCGGCAACGGTCGGAACCGGCCACCAAATCAGTTCGATCACATGCTTTTGACGCGCGATGCGATAGAAGCCAAAGAATCGCGGCTCACGGAAGGCGGAGCGACTTCGAGGCGTTGGAACGCTTTTTCGATAAATTCTGAAGTCGTATTCTCTGCCCGTTCGACCCCTCCGTGCCTACGGATCAGGTCCAACAACTCGCTGAGCGCATCTGAACGTTCGCTCTCGGATAGACCGAAGAACGCTTCAATCGCGGCAGCGCACTTAGGTTCTTCGGATGCGTAAATCGCCGGCAGGGTCAGTTTGCCGCTCAATATGTCTTGGTTAGCAGGTTTGCCGAGCTCGTCAGTCGTCGATTCGTAGTCGAGTACATCATCCTTGACTTGGTATGCCATTCCCAAGTAGTAGCCATACTCGCGCAGCGCCTCTATGGACTTCTCATCCGCTCCACCGAGTACCGCTCCGCTTTCCGCAGAAGTGGAAAAC
Source organism: Dehalococcoidia bacterium (assembly GCA_965203505.1). Lineage (GTDB taxonomy): Bacteria > Chloroflexota > Dehalococcoidia > Lucifugimonadales > Lucifugimonadaceae > Bin127. Next base: position 663,825 of record OZ241880.1, on the reverse strand, counting down.
AGCGATGCCGTTTTGTCGTAGATCCTAGCCAGATATTCGTCTACGGTCACGGGCCAGTTCCAATTGCTGACCATTTCATGCAGCTCTCCGCGGGCGAGTTCGGCGATGGTTTCGGCAAAACGGCTGATCAGCCGAACCGATCCGGTAGCGCATACGAATTTGGCTGATGTGGCGAATACATAGTCGCCCAACAACACCGCGAAGTTGTTGCCCCACAAAAATCCTGCGGTCGCCTTACCGCGTCGAACATCTGCGTCGTCCACCGTGTCGTCGTGTATCAGCGCAGCGACGTGTAAGAGTTCCACGGCCACTGCCATGCTGATCACCTTGTCGTCTGGGTTCGCCCCCCATAACTTGGACGCCAACAACGTCATCGCAGGCCGCATCGTCTTTCCCGGCGTCGCCATTACATGCGCCAACCGTTCGTCCAGTGTGTCGAGCGCGTCGATGCCCGCAGGACATCGTTCGATTTCGTCGATGCTCAGTTGAGTTATCACATCCACGACTCGGTCCAAGTCGTCTGAGATCGGCGCGAAAATATCCTGGCTAGCAGTGGTTCGAACTGTGGTCATTTGATCCTAGTCATCCCAATTGAGCGGTTGATAGCCGCCGAAGGTACTTTCCTGTCGCTAGTTACCAGTTTGCTGAGCCGCGAGACGTGCTTTCTCTTCTTCGACAATACTTGGGTCCAATTTCCTGAACAGCGGAGATGGCTTCGGCAGCGCTGCGCCCGGTTCGACGGCTCTTCTGTTCCATCCGTCAGTCGCTGTCGCCCCGTCAAACCCTAGCAGATCGTGTATCTTGTCGCACGAAAACGGTATGAATGGGTAAAACACTGTGCGTAGTGTCGAAATGACGTTTAAGGCTGTCCAAAGCGTTCTCTTAGCCTTTTCCGGGTCCGACTTGACCGTCCGCCAAGGTTCCTCAGCATCCAAGTACCGGTTGCCGACGCGCGCTAGCTCCATCGCTTGGTTAAGCGCACGCCTGAAGTGACGAATCTCGATCGATTCCGCCACATCTTCGAGCGTCTGCGAACACGATTCTAGAACCGACTCGTCTTGCTCGTCCAAGTCACCTGGAACCGGCACCTTGCCATCGAAATTGCGGGTCGTTATCGTAAGCGTGCGGTGTACGAAATTCCCCAACGTCGCAACCAAGACATTATTGTTGGCGGCGAGATAGCCCTCCCATGTGAAATCAGAGTCAGAGGTTTCGGGCATTATCGACGCGAGATAATACCGAAGCGGGTCCACATCGTAGCGTTCGAGGTAGTCTGGCAGCCAGACCGCCCAGTTGCGACTGCTAGAGAATCCCTGCCCGTCAAGGTTCAGGTACTCGTTGGCTACCACATCCGTCGGCAGATTCAATCCACCGTATCCCATCAACATCGCCGGCCACAGAACGGTATGGAACGGAATGTTGTCCTTACCTTGGAAGTAGTACGACTCGGCGTCTGGATTGTGCCAGAAATCTCTCCAGTCGCCATCGCTGCCAGAATTGATCGCCCATGCTTTGGTGGCCGAAAAATAGCCGATGACGGCTTCGAACCAGACGTATATGCGTTTCTTGTCATAGCCTTCGAACCGTTCGCTAGGTACGGGCACGCCCCATTCGATGTCCCGTGTCATCGCTCGGTCATGGAGGCCTTCGTTAAGGAATCCCAGCGTCTGGTTCCGGACATTCGGCCGCCAGTCGTTCTTGGTCTGCACCCACTCCTCAAGGCGTTCTTGAAACGCGCTCAATTTGATCATCAAGTGGGTCGTCTCTTTGAATACTGGTGAAGACCCATCTCGAATGCTGCGGATCTGGATCAATTCCGTTGGATCTAGGGTACGGCCACAACCGTCGCATTGATCACCGCGGGCACCGTCGAACCCGCACACCGGGCAGATCCCTTCGACGAAACGATCCGACAAGAATCTCTGCTCGGTTTCGGAAAAGGGCATCAACTGAGTGTCTTCGTAGATAAAGCCGCGTTTGTCCAGAGTCAGCAGGACATCCTGAGCGACATCTTCGTGGATCTTTGTGTGAGTGTGCGTGTAGAGGTCGTACGAGAATCCCATCTGATCCATACAACCAGACCAAATATCGTGATACTTGAACGCGATATCTTCTGGCCGCACGCCCTCGTCAGCCGCACGCAACGCTGTCGGAGTGCCATGCATGTCGCTCCCAGAAACCATAGCGACGTGGTTGCCAACCATGCGGTGATACCGCGCGAAGATGTCGGCGGGCACGTTCATCCCAGCGATGTGTCCGAGATGGGGTTCGCTGTTGACGTAGGGCCAGGCTACGCAGACGAGGATGTTTCTTGACAAGCTGAGGGTCTCGTTTCAGGCCGCGTACGTTTGCCACGTGGTTATCAAAGGAGGAAAAGCGGCGCGGCACCTCCTGTCGATTCTACTTGGGCAGATCGCCGCGACTGCCGCGCGAAATTTCACGCTTCGCGGTGTAGTGCTTGATAAACCTGCCTTCTGGGCAAGCCCGTTTTCTTAGCAACCGCTTCAACGAGATCGCGGCGTGATCCGTAGCGATTGGTCAAGGTCGCGGCGGTTGCGTTGATGCGCGCCAAAGCGTCATCTCCTAAGTTTGGCGATACCGCCTCCGCTTTCTTATCGAGTGGCGCGACAACAATCGCGAACTCCCCTCTTGGAGAGTCGAAATGTGCGATCGCCTCGGACGCCGTTCCTCGCCATATCTCTTCGTGCATCTTGCTCATTTCTCGACAAATCACAAGGGCGCGATCGGACATCACAGCGGCGATGTCGACGAGCGTATCGCGGAGACGGTGTGGCGTCTCGAAAAAGACCGCAGCGACGGATTCTTGAGCAATTTTGTCAAGCAACCTTCGGCGCTTCCCGCCTGATGCCGGGAGGAAACCGTAAGCGACAAATTGATCGACGTAAAAGCCGCTAACCGATAGTGCGGCCATGATTGAAGAGGCGCCAGGCAACGGAACCACTTCATGTCCGTGTTCGACCGCCGCCGCGACGATAGACTGTCCAGGGTCATTGACGCCGGGAGTACCAGCATCGGAGACCAACGCGACATCCCCGTCGTTGAGCTGCTTCACGATCCTACTGACTTCGGACTTTGAAGATCGACGATGAAAACTGACCATCTTCGGTTTGGCGCCTATACGATCCAATATCTTCCGAGTGACGCGGGTGTCTTCCGCGACGACGGCAGGCACTTCACTCAACACGCGAGCGGCCCGCAGCGTTAGGTCGTCAAGGTTGCCGATGGGTGTGGCGACGATGTACAGGGTCGACATTTCAGCTGAAGACTAGTATGCGTCATGGGCGTGCAGCCATATAACCATACGCTGATATGGTTATCCATATGAAGACTACATTCAACATCGACGATGCGTTGATGCAGCAGCTGCGTATCGAAGCCGCGCGGCGCGGCGTCACGATGACGTCCTTGGTGGAAACAGGTATCAGGCGCGTGATCGCGAACGGTCGAGACGAACCGAGCGAAGTTCGCGAAAAACCCTTTGAATTACCGTCTTGGCCGATGGGTGCCGCCCGTGTGGATATCGCGAACCGAGACGAACTGTATCGATTGTTTGAAGAAGAAAAACCGCCTTGGTAATCGATACCAATATTCTGGTTTACGCCGCGAACGAGGATTCTGAGCATCACGCTGCTTGCCGGCGTTTCATCGATCAACGCGTACGCATTCCAGATACAACGTTCCTGACTTGGGGAATTTGCTATGAGTTCCTGCGGGTCACCACGCATCGTGGGCCGTTTCCTCATGGGATCAAAGCCTTAGATGCTTCTAGCTTTCTGTCGACTCTCCTTTCGCAACCCAGTTTTTCGGTGTTGACGGCAACCAGTCAGCACTTCGATTTGCTGTCGTTGACACTCACCGAGTTACCGGAAGCCAGCGGCAATCTTATGCATGACGTCCACACAGCGGTATTGATGCGCGAGAACGGGATTCGTGAGATCTGCACTCGGGACGCGGATTTCTTTCGTTTTCCGTTTTTGACGGTTGTCGATCCGTTCCGGCACTAGGACCTCGATGTTTTGGGATTTCCATTTTTCGGCGAATCGCCGACAATCATGGGCAAGAAGCCCAACCTCCGCCGTAGTACCAAATCCCTTCACCAATTACCACCGCATCGTCGATTGCCAACTTGCGGTACTCCCCTTCGATCGCTGCCCACGCATAGGCATATCTAATGTGTTCGCTCAAGTACTCGCCAACGGTGATTACAACATCGTCGTGATCTTTCAATGGTTCGCCGAAGTGATTCTGTGTTTGGTCACCATTTGCGTCGGTGACACCCACAAAAAACCAACGCGCACTTGGTGGACCACATCCACCATCGTCAACCATCATCACCTGTTGTCTTCCTAGGGTAAGCGCTATCGGTTGTTCGATGGATCTGGATGATTTTACCCAGTAACCTGAACCAACACGGATCTCGTCAACTCCGGGTCCGTCTCGCCAAGATTCCCAGGAGTCGCCATCTCGAGTCGAGAACGCCCATGGTCCCTCAGGTTCATACGGGTCCCACGACATCACAATTTCGATCTCTGGTTTGGTGAAGACATTCTCAATCTCCGGATCAATCGGATCAGCTGGAACTGACACCGCGTTCCAACCCGCAACCAGCGGTAGCACGAAATCGCCGCGCCGGGTCGTCTCAAATTGAAATTCCAAGTCGGTTTCATTCCCTCCAGAATCTTTGGCTTCAACTTCAACGCTGTGGTGACCCTGATTCATGCTCAATGGCCAATAGACGAATTCGTTGCTCCTGACGACGTCGAACTCATTGACGATCTCCTCGCCGTCGAAAACGACTGACGCTAATTTGATCGAAGTAGCTTCTGGGAATTCGAGCAAAACGAAGGGGCGTCGCTCGCGTATGACTGATCCGTCTGGCGGATGGATTTTCGCTTGCTCTAACAGCGCTTTGGAACCGAAACGGGTATCGAATCCGAAACCGCCTTTCGCCGTTGCCCAATTCGAAACCGTCACGCCGAACCGTTCATATCGCGACCGATCTCGACCATATGCGACGACTGCAAGTTCGCCGTCCCTCAAGCTCGTCGTCACACCTGTCGGATTACGCCACGTCAACTCCCAAGCTTGACCCGGACGCGAGTTGGCTACATCTTCAGTCAACTCGAACGCGTCGTCCATACCGTCGTCATCCGCATCGTAACCGCACGTATACGACGTGCCCGACGGTTCCCGCGGCCTACTCGAAAACGGTCCGTTGCGATTCGCAATGAAATCGTCGATATCGCGTTTGATCTGCCGCGCACCTTCGCGCTCGGTCCAACTCAATGCTTCACAAACGACTACAACCCTTGGTGCTGTTTGTAATGGCTCGTCCGATGTGATGCGAACATCTATGGTGTCGTTCGTCAGTCGACTCGGCCCCTCATCGCCCGTGCCTAATCCCGAGCCGCCGCTCAAAGTGACGGTCAGACGCGGGGCGATACCATCCTTTATCTGCACAAAACCCAACTTCCGTCTGTCGGTCGAGTTGCCTGCCAGGTCCTCCACTTCCTCTCCGTCGGTGATGCCCACGATAGGCGTCGCATCAGAAGCCAACTCATTGCGAAGTCGCAAGAACACATATCGCCCCTCAACCCGGGTTTCAACTACCTCGGCGAAAGATCCGTCATTTAACGACACTCGAAAGGTGTTTACAGACACCGTTTCAGGCGCGATGTCGCCATCGAAAGCCAGCATGATGCCGTGGCGATTTACGATCGGGAGCCCATCGTCGTCTATTCCGAAATAGCCGGTCACGGAGCTATGGCTATGATTCTCGGCGAAAACCGACGGCATGAACGTCGCGATGCTGATGACAGCAAGGAACAGGAATGCGGCTAATGCGATTCCATCAACTCGGGGTTTGCTGCGTTTGGGCATCATCTCCTGCGTGCTCTCAGGAAATGAAATACGCCGGATGACTGCCTACCGTTTCGCGAGCAGCGCATCGATCGCCGACTCGTGTTGCTCGTCGGCATGGTACGAGGACCTCACGAGCGGTCCGGAGGCGACGTGCTTGAAACCCATGTCCATCCCAATGCGCGCGAACTCGCCGAACTCGTCGGGGTGGTAGAAACGGATCAGCGGGTGATGTCGATCGGACGGTCGAAGGTACTGGCCGATGGTCAACAGATCGCAATCAACGCTCCGCAAGTCCTGCATCGTCTGATAAATCTCGTCCTTGGTTTCGCCCAAGCCCACCATCATGCCCGACTTGGTCGGCATCTCCGGATCAATCTCCTTGACGCGGCGGATCAACTCTAACGACAGATCGTAGTCACCCTTGGGGCGCACCTTGCTGAATATCCTGCGCGGCGCTTCGATGTTGTGGTTCAACACCTCGGGATCAGCGGTCACCACCCTTGTTAACGCGGAGTGGTTGCCTCCGAAATCGGGTATCAAGACCTCGACCTTGCAACTGGGTGAGAGGCGGTGGATCTGGTTGATCGTCATCGCGAAGATAGACGACCCGTAATCCGGTAGATCGTCGCGGTCGACTGACGTGACCACGGTGTACCTTAGATCCATTGCGTTGACGGTCTGGGCTAATCGGAAAGGTTCAGCCCAGTCAACGTTCAGTTCCCCCGGCCAACCGGTCTTGACGTTGCAGTATGAACATGCCCGAGTACACGTATCGCCAAGGATCATGAAGGTCGCCGTGCGCCGCTCCCAACAGTCGCCGATGTTGGGGCAAGCGGCTTCTTCACACACCGTGTGCAGTGCCGAGTTGCGGAAGCGTTTTTTCAGATCGGTGTAGTTCTCACCGCCAGGCGCGCGAACCTTGAACCATTCCGGCAATCTCCGTCGGACGCGCGTCTTGGTGCCGTTCAACGAGCCAATCGTCGTCAACGGGTTATCTACGGTCTGGGTCAATTCAAGAGTCGATTTAGACGTTGCAGAAGCGGCTCGATTTAGTCGACATCTGTCTTATTTCAGGGTATCAAAACGGGCAGTTGTATATTGAGATTCACCCATAAAACGAGGCATTCGCAACACACCGTCGGTGCCGGGCAGGGCATCCGTCCTATTCTTCAATGGCGAAACGGAAGCACAGAAAACGCTATCGCGGTCCTGATCTGACTTCTCATCTGGACTTGGAGATCGGCGACACCTTGACACTCGACGCAGGCGATTTCGATGAAAAGGGCTTGGCCGTCGCCAAATTCGATGACGCTCCGGTCACGATAGCAGGAGCGATCCCGGGCGAAAGCGTGTCCGTTCGAGTCGTCAAAATCTACCGCGATCGAGTGGCGAGTCTAGTAGAGGAGGTAGCTGATGCTTCCGATCATCGGATCGAACCCGAGTGCCGCTATTTCGGCGAGTGCACGGGATGCCAGTGGCAACACATCGACTACGCCGAACAACTCGAGACAAAACGCGCTTCAGTGGTCCGGGCTCTCCACCATTACGACAGGCTGCGCGGAATCGAAGTGCTGGACACTCTACCTTCGCCAAAGCGCTACGGATACCGGAATCACGCGCGGTTTACTGTCGGTCGAGGAAGTGAAAACGGCGTCGCTGGATATATGAATGCAGACAGTAGACGTTTCGTCCGGATCGACAACTGCATGATTATGGATGACCGGATCAACGAGACACTCTCCCGACTTCAGGGCCGCTTAGATCGAATGACGCAGTTCTCGATCCGCGCCGGTACCAACACTGGAGACATGATCGTTCAACCCTTGTTGCCCGCGGATATCCAAGACGTCGAGTCGGGCCGCCAAAAATACATCGAAAAAGTGCGGGGCGCCACATTCCAAGTAGCCGCCTCCTCGTTCTTCCAAGTGAACACCGACCAGCTGTCGCAGGTGATCGATGAAGTGGTTGGGATGCTCGACCTAGATAATGCCGATACCTTGGTCGATCTCTACTGCGGTGTCGGCACGTTTGCGCGGCTGCTCGCCCCGTTCGTCTACCAAGTGATTGGGATCGAAGAATCAGCGGCGGCGGTAGCGGATGCACGCGTCAACTGCTCGGACGTTGAAAACGTCGCTTTCATCGAGGACAAAGCTGAGCACGCCGCAGTCGAACTCGTTGCATCGGGTCAGACCGCAGACGTCGCGATCATCGATCCGCCGCGGGTCGGTTGTGCACCCGAGGCTCTTGACGCTCTTCGCAAGCTCGCACCTCGCCGAATCATGATGGTCTCTTGCAATCCGGCCACCATGGCACGCGACCTCGATGCTCTTTGTCGCAGCGGATTTAAACTGGTATCAGTTCGTCCTGTCGACATGTTTCCGCAGACTAGGCATGTCGAGTCCCTAGCTCTGCTGGAGAGCTAATCGGCGCGACGACCGCCGCACCAAGTTCACCCGCCATGTCGTCCCGAGAAATAGCCGCAACCTTCGATTCATCTGAGGCTACGGCCAGTTGTGATCTTCGCTACATCTTGGCTTCAGGGTCGGAACGGAGACGAGATATCATGGCGCTCGCAGGGATGATTTTCATCGTTCAATCCGGCGCTGGCAGACCTACTGAGATTACTGGCGAAGTCGAACCGGACGTAGTCAAGTTGACGCAACATAACGCTGCCACGAAACTTGACGCTGCGGTTTCGGCGTCGCGAAACCGGATCCCCTGGGACACGGCCGTCATCGCCGCCGACACCGTGGTTTCGCTCGATGGACACGCGCTCGGTAAACCCCAAAACCGTGACACCGCGATCCGCATGCTGCTTGATCTCCGCGGTCGAAAACACGAGGTGGTTACTACCGTCGCGTTGACGTACGCCCCGTTCCGACAGCAAGGCGCAGTTTTCTCACACACGGTAACTTCGGGAGTGCGTATGCGGCAATATGGAGACGACGAGATCGAGGCATACATCGCCACGGGCATCCCATACGACCGTGCTGGCGCTTACGGTGTTCAAGACGCCACGTTCGACCCAGCGGATTCGGTCAATGGATGTTACCTCAACGTCGTTGGCTTACCGCTGTGCGCGGTGCGTGCGATGTTGCCGCCTAAAGCGTGCCGATTTGCACATGCCCACATATATGCGACCTGCGCAGCGCACGAAGAGCGGAGGACGGCATGAATTTCTTAGGCATCGGGGGGCTCGAGCTCGTCGTCGTATTCCTCGTTGCATTGCTCGTCGTCGGTCCGGTTCGCCTCGTGCAAGGTGCCAAAACGGCTCGGAAATACATGACCGAGTTGAGGCGTCAGCGCGAGGAACTCACGCAGATGGTTGAAGAAGCGGTCGATATGGAAGGCATCCGCGAACGCCTCGATCAGGATGGCATACTCGACGAGGTACGCGATCTCTCTTCGGAACTCAGCGATTTCCGCGCTGAAGCCCAAAGCTTAACTACCGACGCGTCGGACTTCAAATCGCTCGCTAGATCCGTTGTGAGACCCGGAGGATACGCGAAAGCATCAGACGGCGAAGTTCCCGAACCCGAACCAACAGAACCGAGCGAAGAGCCTAGCTTCTCTTCTGATGAGTCGAAAGCGCCTTCATGAACGACCGACCGGCGCAACTGATGTCGCACTTCGCCGAACTGAAAAAGCGACTCTACATCTCGGTCGCCGCTATCCTGATTACGACCATCATAGCCTTCGCCTTCTATCGTCCAATCCAAGACTTCGTGCAGCGCCCAGCGATCGATGCGTTGGAGCGTGTGCGACCAGACGATCCTGCCAGATTGGTCCAACTCGACATCACCGAAGGTTGGACAGTTACGGCCAAGGTATCAGTGCTCGTGGGGTTCGCGACCGCTTTTCCAGTCGTCTTGTACCAAGCGATCATGTTCGTACGCCCAGGGTTAAAGGGAAACGAAAGGCGAACTCTTTACATGTTGTTACCAGGCGGGACGTTGCTGTTCATCGCCGGAGCCGCGTTCGCCTACTACCTCGTGATACCGCCTGCGATCCACTTCTTGCTGCAATTCGGCGGTGAAATCGCTTTGGTCACGCCGCGGCTGTCGTCTTACGTGTCCTTGGTATCGACGCTCGTTATTTGGATGGGACTGATATTTGAACTTCCGATCGTGATGTTTCTTCTCGCCAAACTCGGTGTATTGAGGCCCCAATCGTTGTCGAGACAGAGACGATGGGTGATCTTGTTCGCCTTCGTGCTCGCCGCGGTCGTCACCCCGACCGTCGACCCCGTGACTCAATCGTTAGTGGCCGCGCCCGTGGTGGTGCTGTTCGAGCTTGGCTTGCTATTGACCAAGCTGGCGACGCGCAAATCGGAGACGAACGCCTCTGCAGAACGTGGTGTCACGGACGCCCAAAGCTAAGCCGATTTTTCGTCGTCCTTAGTTTCGGATTCTTCGGGGTTGGCAGTTTCCGAATCGTTCTTATTGCCGATCGTTCCGCGGAACTCCTTAATCGCAGTCCCGATCCCACGACCGACTTCAGGTAACCTTCCCGCTCCGAAAACGATCAGGACCACCACAACGATGAGGAATATCTCTAACGGGCCGATGCCTCTACCAAACATGTCGTGTTAGACCTTACGCCGAAACGGCTTCAGATTATTCGGTTGCGATCGATGCCGGAGCATCAAACCAAATTCTAAACGAAGCCCGAATTCGTGGAAGATCAACCATCATCCGGGCGACAGGCGCCGCGGCGAACGGCGAAGTCGTGCTTTCAGTTGACTTCAGTATCGCCTTACGACGCCGATCACCTTGCCTTCGATGCTGATGTCGCCCGCATCCTCGATCATCGGTTCGTAGTCGCGGTTCTCGGGCTGCAACGTCACGGAAGGCCCGTTAGGATAGTAACGCTTAACGGTGTGCTCCTCGCGGCTCTTGACGTGCGCGATCACCATGTCGCCTCGACGGGCTCGATTGGTCTTCTCCATGATGATGATGTCATCTTCGATGATGCCAGCATCGATCATCGAGTCGCCCGTTACTTGCAGGGCGAACGGATCGCTAACGTCGCCAACCAACCAATCGGGAAAATCGATGGTATCGAATTCGCTCACCTGATCCCATTCGACAGCTTCGGGCATGACCACGTTGGTGCCCGCGGCTACGGTTCCGACAATTGGAATCCCGGAATTGACATTCAAGGAACGAGCGTTGCTATTGCCTGATAGCAGCCCCTGTTCAATCATCGGTTTCACATGGTAGTTCACGTTGGAAGCGGAACTGATGCCCACCGCTTCAGCGATTTCGCGCAGGTTGGGACCGTAAAGGTTCTCCCGGCGGTAATCGCGGATGAATTCCCAGATGCGCCTTCGCACCTCTCGAGTTTTGGCTCTTGGTTTCGGCATGTCTTAAGCTACCCTCCAATTTCAAGGTTTGTTTATTCGCACTATTGTATTATATTGCACATCTGTTTCAATCTGTCAAGCGTTTTTTCAAAAATTGCACCGATTTTTCCAGAGGCCACGTCGAAGCCCACGTTCGACAACCGTAGAGAGCGCAGGCTTGGGTTTGCGTAAGCTGGCCAGTTAATGCATTGCATTAAAATTTCGGATAATCGTACTTTTCAAGATTGACACTCCAATCGCACAGAACGGAGACCCGTCGATGGCCTTCGCGCCCGAAATGCCACCCGAAATGCTGACAGATCACACCCAACCAGTCGGCGAACGACTCGGCTCGAAAAACATTCGGTACGATCATAACGAAATCGAACCCAGAATTCGCGAACTTTGGGACCGCGGCGAGATCTATAGGTGGGATCCGGATGACACGAGCCGCCCGAAGTGGTTCATCCAATCGATGTTCCCGTACCCATCCGGGGATCTGCATATCGGACACTGGTTCGCCTTCAGCGGTGGCGACGCTGCCGCACGATTCAGGAGGATGCAAGGCTACAACGTCTTACACCCTCAAGGCTTCGACGCCTTCGGCCTCCCCGCCGAGAACGCCGCGATCCGCGGCAACGTCCATCCGAAACTTTGGACTTACGGCAACATCTCCAACATGCGCAATCAGTTCCAACTGATGGGCAATTCGTACGACTGGACCCGACAGATAATCACCTGCGACCCCGAGTACTACAAGTGGAACCAGTACTTCTTTCTGAAGTTTTTAGAAAATGGTCTCGCGTACCGCTCCGACGGCACCGTCAACTGGTGTCCAGCCGACCAGACCACGCTGGCGAATGAACAGGTCAAAGATGGTAAGTGCGAGCGTTGCGATGCGGTTGTAGTCAAACGGAATATGCCTCAGTGGTACTTCGCCATCACCAAATATGCCGACGAGTTGCTGGACATGTCGGGCATCGATTGGCCGGAAAAAGTGATCGTAAGCCAAGAAAATTGGATCGGTCGTTCGGAAGGCGTGACCATCGAGTTCGATATCTCCGAGTACGAATTGCCGACTAAGTCGATACCCACGTTCACTACGCGTATCGATACCATCTTCGGTGTGACATTCGTGGTGCTCGCCCCCGAACACCCGCTGGTTGCCGAACTGACCCAACCAGATCACAACTCGGTCGTCGACGGTTACGTTGCTGCTGCGTCACGTGAAACCGAAATAGAACGCACTTCCGCTGTGCGCGAAAAGACCGGCGTGCCGACCGGTTCATATTGTGTCAATCCTCTCAACGGCGAAAGAGTTCCGATACTCGTGGGCGACTACGTACTCGCCACCTATGGAACCGGTGCGGTAATGGGCGTTCCAGCGCACGACGAACGCGACTTCGACTTTGCGAAAAAATACGACCTCCCGATTCGCGTTGTTGTCGCACCGGAAGGATGGGACGGGCGAGAACTCGAAGCCGCATACATCGCTCCGGGCACCCAAGTGAATTCAGGCGAATTCAACGGACTGCCGAGTGAAGCCGGCAAGGAGGCGATCGCCGACAAAATCGAGCAGCGAAACTGGGGCGAACGCGTCGTCACGTATCACCTTAGAGACTGGTTGATCTCGCGCCAACGCTACTGGGGCACCCCGATTCCGGTAATCTACTGCGACCATTGCGGCGCCGTCCCGGTCCCGTATGAAGACTTGCCGGTCGAACTCCCTTCCGATGCTGAGTTCAAACCGTCGGGTCGTTCGCCTCTGGTGGAACATCAAGAGTTCCTCAACGCCCCTTGCCCGAATTGCGATGAGATGGGTAAGCGCGAAACCGACACGATGGACACTTTCATGGATTCATCTTGGTACCACATGCGCTACTTGAGCCCGGAAGATCTGGAAAATCCATTCGATCACGAACTTGCGGGCGCATGGGCACCGGTCGACCAGTACACCGGCGGCATGGAACACGCGGTAATGCACCTGCTGTACGCCCGTTTTTTCAATCGCGCCCTCCGGGACATCGGCCTCCTCGACTTTTCGGAACCGTACGTGCATCTATTCAGTCACGGCACGATGACGACCGAAGAGGGCAGAATCTCCAAACGCTCCAACCCGGTCACACCAGACCCGTTGGTACGCAAATATGGCGCTGACACTTTGCGGTGCTATCTGATGTTCCTCGGACCGTGGGACAAAGGCGGAATCTGGACGGACTCCGGCATCAACGGCATCCGGCGCTGGATGCATCGCATCTGGGACATCTGCAACCGAGACGCGGACGAACTCACAGGCGGCGATACGAGTATCGAGCGTGAGTTGGATGTCGCGTCGCACAACGCATCAAAACGTGTCATCGAAGACATGGAGGCATACAAGTACAACACCGCTATTGCAGCGTTGATGACTTATGTGAACCAGATGAACGACGCCTGGGACAAAGGCGGTGTTTCAGCGGGTCTGTGGCGTTCCTGCGTTCGACGATTGCTATTGCACTTGGCGCCTCTTGCGCCTCACATTGCTGAGGAACTGTGGCTGCGCAACGGTTGGGAGTTCTCCATACACAACCAGCTGCTTCCCGAGTGGGACGAAACGAAGCTAACCGTCGACACCGTGCGAATCGTGGTCCAAGTCAACGGGCGCGTCCGCGACACGATCACGGTCCCTTCTGACGCGGGTGAAAAAGAGATCGCGAGTGCGGCACAAGCATCGCTCGGCGCTCTCCGCCACACACAAGGAAAACAGATCCGCCGCGAGATCTACGTACCGGGGCGACTCTTCAACATCGTAGTCGGTTGATCCGGCACCCTCACGTCATTCCTGCGAAGGGGATGTTTGCCCAACCTTTGGGCTTGCGGGGGCTGGATGCGGATAGGTCGTTGGTGCGCCGGTTCCGACCATTTCGGGCGGGCCGGGCGCGGTTTCGTGTGCGTCTCCCAGCGTCCGCTTCAAGTATCCGAACACGCCCTTCGCCGGCATCCGCTTCTTCGATATCTCCGGGTTCCTCGCAAGCCGCTCCGGCGACAGCGGACGATGCTTGTTAACCCGGTGCATCACCGCGTTTCCGATCCCCATCTCCTCCAGCAGCTCAGCGCGCTTCACGGTCTAGTACGCCGCGTCGGCGTACAGCACCTCCTCGTCCCCCTGGATCAGCTCGTCGCACGTCAGCGTGTCGTTCACGTGCGCCGGCGTCAGATCCCTCTCCACCATCAGGCTGCGGAAGCGGCTGATCGTCGAATGGTCTGGCGTGCCGTCACGCAGACCCAGATCCGTGAACCGTCGCCACGAGAGATCGTTGCCCAGACGCTCGTTGCGGACAAGATCGTCGTCGACGACCTCGTCCGCGAACGTCCTCAGACCAGTCTCTCGATGCATGCCGGACCGCCCGAAACGATGAAGCACCAAACACTGAATCACTAGCAGCGAAGTTGTGCAAACATCTCTTTCGCCGGAATGATTGAGGTTCAGGCGTTAAGCAACGCCATCACGCGTTGCTTGAAGTTGCAGATGGTTTCTAGGACGGCGGCGATTTCTTCGATGTATTCGGCGGGGTCGAGGCCTTTGTCGAGTTGAATGACGATTTGCGTGTTGCCGACGCGAGCGTTCGGGCCGAGCAATCGTTGGAGTTGAGATTTAGCGCCGCCGACGGGTGCGTTGAGTAGGATCCGGGCGCGATTTTCGTTAGCGCGCAGTGATGCGACATCGGCTTGTTCAGCCAGCAGACGAAGCCGAGCAGTTTCGAGCATCGCTTCCACGCCGTCGGGAATCGGTCCGTATCGGTCTCTAAGCTCTGCTCGCAGCTCTTGGATTTCGTCTACCGAGTTCGACCACGATAATCGCTGATGTAGCGATAATCGCTGCGCTAAATCTTCAATGTACTCTGGTGGAACGTTGTCATCGATGCCGAGTTTAACCTCGGCGCGGATCATGCTCGGCGGTCGCCAATCTTCCTCCGCTTGACCGTTTCGTTTGATTGGATGACCGTTTTTCTGTTCGCCATTGCCGGGATCGGCGCTGCCATTCCTGAGTGCGGCTGCAATCCGATCGACGTCGCCATCGGGCGACTGCTCCATGCGCTTCTTCAGTTCTTCCACCGATTGTGACAGGAGTTGAGTGTAGAGGTGCAGGCCGATAGCAGCAACGTGGCCGCTCTGCTCGGCACCGATGACGTTACCCATTCCTCGTATCTCGAGGTCGCGCATGGCGATCTTGAATCCGGAACCGAGTTCGGTGGCCGCCAGAATGGTGTTTAATCGGGCGTCGGCTTCCTCGGTGAGCGATTTGTTGGGTTGGACGAGGAGGTAAGCGAATCCTTGCTTCGCGCCGCGCCCGACACGCCCCCGAATGTGGTGGAGCTGGGCTAATCCGAATCGGTCTGCATCGTCAACGATCAACGTGTTGACGTTTGGCATGTCGATGCCAGCTTCGATGATCGTGGTGCAGACGAGGACATCGTATTCGCCGCGTTCGAAAGAGGTGACGACGTC
Organism: Dehalococcoidia bacterium; assembly: GCA_965203505.1. Classification (GTDB taxonomy): domain Bacteria; phylum Chloroflexota; class Dehalococcoidia; order Lucifugimonadales; family Lucifugimonadaceae; genus Bin127. The sequence continues at coordinate 648,110 of OZ241880.1, read as the reverse complement.
TTCGAGTTGGCCCTCCGGCATCTGTCCATGCCCGATCGTGAACGCGGCTTCTGGGACGAGCTCTCGGAGACGACGGCTAACTCTTTCGATGCCCTTGACGCGGTTATGGAGAAAGAAGGTTTGGCCTCCGCGATCGAGTTCCCGCAGAATGGCTTCCCGTATCAGGTCGTCGCTCGACTCTGATACGAAGGTGCGTACCGGTAAACGCTCTTCAGGCGCCGTCTCCATGTTGCTCATGTCACGGATTCCGGCAATTGACATATAAAGCGTGCGCGGGATCGGGGTCGCCGACAAAGTCAGGACATCTACGGCGGCCCTGAGCCGCTTCATGTGCTCCTTGTGCCTGACTCCGAACTTCTGCTCTTCGTCTATCACGACCAAACCGAGGTCATTGAACGCAACATCGCGCTGAATGAGCCGGTGAGTGCCGATGATGATGTCGATCTTGCCGCTGGCCAATCTTTGCAAGATGTCTTGCTGTTCGTCTCTAGATCGAAACCTAGAGATGACCTCGACGCTGATCGGAAACGGGGCAAGGCGCTGTTTGAACGTGTCGTAATGCTGCTGTGCGAGCAGCGTAGTCGGAACCAGGACTGCGGCTTGCCGACCGTTCTGGACCGCTTTGAACGCCGACCTAAGTGCGATCTCCGTTTTGCCAAAACCGACATCACCACAGATGATGCGATCCATCGATTTTTCGCTCTCCATGTCGGTTTTTACGGATTGGAGAGCTGTGATTTGATCTGGTGTCTCCTCAAACGGGAAGCTAGCTTCGAGCACCTGTTGCCAAGGCGTGTCCGGCTCTGTCTGTATACCTTTCGCCAACATTCTTGCGGCGTAAATGCTGAGCAGTTCGTTCGCCACCATCTCGGTCGCACGTTTCGCACGTCGCCTAGCTGAGCGCCACTCTTGAGTACCCAACCTCGAAAGACGCGGCGCTGTTTCGCCGCCTCCTTGGTAGATTTGGATCCGGTCGATGTGTTCGGTTGGAACGTATACGCGGTCGTTTTTCGCGTACTGCAGAACCAAATGTTCGCGACCGTCTGGTTCCTTGGATTCGGTGCCCAAGAACTTGGCAATGCCGTGATCTACGTGAACCACGTAGACGCCGGGTTGAAGCTGTTCAAGTTGCGGTCCACGCCTAACCGCCCGCCGATGCGCGCGTCTGCGTTGACGGCGGATGCCGAAGATCTCGGAATCTGTGAGGATTCGAATCTTTTCGCCTCCGGCAAGATCCAAGCTGAACCCTGAGGTTGCGTAGCCTTCGGCGATCACTACAGGAGCGATATTGTGATCGGATTTAGGTGTCACTCGGCCTTGACGTTCGTACTGGATCGACATACCGGCTTCTTGAGCCAGTTCATACAGACGCACCGAGTGGCTGGAAATCGCGACGACCTGGTCTGCACCCTCCGCAATGGCGTTCTTAAGCGCTTGTGTCGGATCATCGAGCATGACCTCCACCGGTTCGTCGGTGTCGTCCGACGGCTCGGTCAACTCCGTTCTGCGACCCGAAAGTTGAGTGCTGATCGGCAGTGGATGTTTGGTCCCGAGATCGCGGGTGTCAATGCCGAAAGGGTCGATTTCTAAACGTCGTCCGAACGCTTCGATGCCTTGAGCGACTTCCGGCCACAACATGTGAGGCGTCGGGAAGTTGATCGGCACTTCTCCACGACGTTCCTTTACGCGCCTGATTTCATCCAATCGACGATCAATGCCTGTTGCGGCATCTGAAATCATCCTCGGTCTCAACGCGATCAAGGCAGTTCTGGGAGGCATGAACTCGAACAGTGAGCCGCGGTTGAAGAATCCCGAGTAAAACGCAAGTTCGTTCTCGATTACGCCGTCCGCGACGAGATTCAACTCATCGGACACACGGTGACCAGACAATCGGGTGAAATCGATGTTGTCGGTGTTGAGGTCGCCGATGTCGTTTTGTATGGCTTGTCGATCAACAAACGCCGGCAACTCTTCTCTCGCCGGGACGATGCGTACACTTTCGGTGTCTTTGAACGAGCGTTGAGATTCGACGTCGAAAAGTCTGATGGTCTCGATTTCATCGTCAAACAACTCGATCCTTATGGGATGGACGGTACCGACGGGAAATATGTCGATGATCCCTCCCCGCCGAGATGCAGTTCCGGGCAATTCGACAGTGGATTGGACCTCGTACCCGGAACTTGTGAGATGGCGCATCGTTTCCGACAGATCGATACGGTCACCTACATGAAGTTCGCGAACTATGTCGTCGAAGTTGTTGGCTTCGATCGTGCGTTCTGCGACGGCGTGGACGGAGGCAACAACTATGGGTGGCCCAGAGTCTAGGTGTTTGTGGTTCCGGAGTGCGTCCAGAGTCGTGATCCGTTGATGTCCGGTACCGCGGTCTGGTTCGTATCGTTCGAACGGTATCCCGCCCGATTCAATGAAGTGATGTACCGGCGATCCTTCCTCGTCGACATCGGGAGTACCCAACCACGTGGGCAGTTGGTCAACCATACGTTGCGCCGAGTCGGGATTCGGAGTGATGACTAGCGTTGGTACATGCAATGCGCGCCACAATGCGGCGATCAAGAGCGGATTCGCCGGTTCAGGACAGATGGTGGGTACGTTCGCCTTGGTTTGGTTAAGTGCGATCCTGATCGTGTTGAACTCTGCGGTTTCGATCAATCGATCCGTGAGAGAAGCCAAAAACGGCTGTGCAGTTGACGGCATTTAAAACTGGTACGCGCGATAAAACCCGCAATGCGTTTGCGGGCTCTACTTGAGAGTTGATTCTACCGTTCAGGTCTGGGTTTTGGCTTGAATGGCATGTGCAATATCGCTGTGACATCGCAACCTTATAATCACGATATGACGCGTGTTCCCACTGCCAGAGACCAAGATTCAGGCGCGGTCAAACGTGCGGTTTTCAAGTTGGGGACCAACATCGTGACCCGTGATTCGGGTGCGTTGGATGTCGAGACGATTACCGGGTTAGTCGATCAGTTGGCGGTGGCGCACGGGACAGGTCTGGAAGTCGTCATCGTGTCGTCGGGCGCTGTTGGAGCGGGAATGGACACACTCGTCAATCTTAGCCCTAGGAACCGGTCGCGTCTGCGGCGGCGTAACGTCACAGCGCGCCAAGCGGCAGCCGCCGTTGGGCAGGTAGACGTCATCGCGTTGTACAAAACTCTGTTCGGCAAGTATCGTATCGAGGTCGCACAGACTTTGCTATCTCGCAGCGTGTTGAACCAACGGGAGGGATACCTGAACGTTCGGGGCACTATGGAAATGCTGCTTGAAGCCGGTATCGTACCGATTGTGAACGAGAACGATGTCGTCGCTGTGGAGGAGATCGTGGGAGTGACGTATGGCGACAACGATCGCCTGTCGGCGATGTTGGCGAACGCGCTGGACGCCGACCTTTTGGTGCTTCTGGGTGAGATGAACGGTATGCATACAGCGGACCCCAATACGGACCCGGACGCTCGGTTGATCAGCGACGTTTACGAGATCAGCGACGAGATGCGGGGTGCTGCAGGTGGTCCTATCGACGATCGCGGCAGCGGCGGTATGCGCAGCAAGCTCGAGGCGGCGGAGGTTGCGATGCGTTCGGGTGTCGAGATGATCATTGCAGACGGCCATGTCGAACGTGTGGTTGAGCGGTTGCTGGCAGGAGAGAAGATCGGGACGCGCTTCCATTCGTTGGTACCGCCGTCTGAAAGTCGCAAGCGATGGTTGCTCACTGGGGGCACTGAGGCGAAGGGCTCGGTGACGATCGACGATGGTGCGGTGCGAGCGCTCACGGAACAAGGCAATAGCCTATTGCCGGTTGGCGTGACCGATGTAGAGGGCGATTTCGATCGCGGCGATATCATTGGAGTGAAGTCTGTGTCTGGAAAGAGTGTGGCTTGGGGTTTGAGCAACTACTCCGCTTCAGACACGCGGTTGGCGATGGGCAAGAGATCGGTTGAGCTGCCCGACGTTTTGGATAACTATTTCGGACGCGAGATCGTGCATCGCAACAATATGGCGCTCGGAGTTACGTTCGACGGATGATACACCGCCCTTCCGGCGGCAACGCTAGAGCCTCGGTATTCGTACCGCACTTGGAGAGGTCTTTGGCCTTTTGGAGAGATAGAAATGATCGCAGTGGAGACTAACATTCGCCGTATGGGAGAGTCAGCGCGGAAGGCCGCCGGCGACTTGGCGCGTTGTGCTCCGGATCAACGCGACAAGGCATTGCGCGCGTTGGCCGGGCTGCTGGTGGAGAACACCCAGAGCATTTTGTCTGCGAACCAACAGGACCTCGCGGCGGCTGTGGTCGACGGAGTGGACGAACACGTTGCCGAGCGCATGATTTTGAACGATGAGCGGATCGGGGATATGGCGGATGCCGCAGTTAACATCGCGGGTCTCGAAGATCCTGTTGGTGAGGTTTTGGAAGAGACGAAGGCGAGCAACGGTTTACTGATCCGACGTGTCAGGGTTCCCCTCGGAGTGATCGGAGTAATTTACGAGAGCCGCCCCAACATCACGATCGACATCGCTGCGCTATGCCTTAAGGCGGGTAACGCGGTGATCCTGCGCGGCGGAAAAGAAGCGATCCGCACGAACCACGCGCTTGCGTCACTGGTGCGCGATGCGGTGATCGCTGCGGAGATGCCGGCCGACGCTGTTCAGTTTGTGGAATCGACAGATCGCTCGTTGGTGAGCGAGATGTTGGAGATGGACGATTGCATCGACATGTTGATCCCTCGGGGCAGCGCAGAACTAGTGCACATGGTTGCGGAAAAGGCGAAGATGCCGGCGGTGACCGGCGGGATAGGGGTGTGTCACACATACGTCGACGAGTCGGCAGACGTGCAAAAAGCCGTCGACGTAGTGTTCAACGCGAAGGCGCAACGCCACACCGTGTGCAACGCCTTGGACACATTGTTGGTGCACGAAAGCGTGGCGGCACAGGTTTTGAACGGTCTGTCGGCCCCGTTTGCCGAAGCGGGTGTAGAGGTCCGCGCCGACAATCGGGCTTGGGCTCTGTTGGGTCCAAAACGGCGCGAGTTGAAGGTTATGCGGGCCGATGAAGAAGACTTTGGCACCGAGTATCTTGCGTTGATATTGTCCGTGAAGGTAGTGCGAAGTCTTGACGAGGCTTTGGACCACATCAGGATCTACGGTTCCGGCCACTCGGAGGCTGTGATCGCGGAAGATGCCGAGGTCTTGGAACGTTTCTTGAACGAGGTAGATGCTGCCGCAGTTTTCTCGAACACATCGACGCGGTTCAATGACGGCGGCGAGTTCGGATTAGGCGCGGAGGTCGCGATCTCGACCAATAAACTGCATGCTCGTGGACCGATGGGCATACGCGAGATCATGTCCTACAAATGGGTAGTCACTGGTGATGGGCAGATCCGCACTTGAAGATCGTTGACTAGAGCCTCAGTTTCCGACGATGAGCGTGAATGGAAGATGATTGTCCCCGACGGGAAGGAATAGGGTCAGATATGTCTAACTACACGTTGCAGCGAGAGGTCAGAACGCCTCATTCCGAATCGTTCTTCGTGGTGGATAGCGAGGACCGGGACGCGGGGCGTCTCGACGTGCACTACCCACAGGGGATGGTCCATGCGACTTTGGTAGTCCGAGAAAACGTAACCGAAGAAGACCTGCGCGATATCGTAAACCGTTTTTTTCAGGAAATGAACCAACTCGTGGGGGTCGACGGTATCGAGGTCGCCGTGCACGCGTACCAAGGTGAAGAGCGAGGCGTTTTTCACAACGACGATCTCAACGAGCGTCGTAACGGGAACGGTCACTCAAACAACTGAGGCGTCCAAGAAACCCTGCGTCGGAAAGGACGTGCTTTATCGATTCTTGGTTCCCGCGTTCGGGGTCTTTGCACAACGTCCGAAACGGACCATTGCTGATGGTTCTCACCCGCGATCGACCGATACGGCAACACGCAGATCGTCATCCAACTTGACAGAGGTATCGAAGCCGCCGAATACATCGAAGAAATCGCCGCCGTGTTAGAGACAATTCACAACTCAAAGAACGCGTGATGGCGCTGTTGAACACCCGAACCTCCGTCATTCCGGCGGAAGGGAGACGTTTGGTGGGGTTTTCAGCGCGCGGGTATGGCCCGCGAGGGTGGTGCAGATTTTGGTGGGTGGTGGGCGGGCATACCCCTGCGTTCTTGTGTCGGTCTCTTGGGCTCCGCGTCCCCTTTCGTTCCGAAAGGGGACGGAAGAGGGTTCGCCCATGCGTCAGGTTTTTCGAATCATCGCCGCGTCGGGTTGGTCGACGTTTGCGATAAGGGGGTTATTGGTTTTTTGTAGGGTGCCAGCGTAGGCGATGTCGCCAGACCATCGCCGGTCGTGCGGTTGACTGTGGTTTCGCCGCTCGGTTTCACTCGGTCCTTCCTCCTCGTCAGCGCTGTAGCCGCCCCCGCGCGACGTCGCGGGAGGGTTTCGGTGTCAACGGCAGGGCAGTCGCGCGGACCTTGAACGGGCGCCCCCTGCGAGCGGGGCGGGTTTGAAACCCGCCCCTACAGCTCGCGTCCCCCTCGCATCGCGAAGGGGAGGGGCCGATGGCCGCATCTCTGCGGCGCCGCGCCTGGCTTGCTAGTCGGAGCCAGCGATCTGCTCCGCATCCGCGCACCGAGGCAAATCTCCCTGCCTGACCGGTTTTTGGCCTGCGTTTCGCCCGAACCACTCAGGCTTGCAGCGGGTTCCGTCGCCCGTCGCTCGTGTGCTTTCGCTCACGCCTTCCGGGTTTGCCCCGCCCGCGGACCGGTTTCTTGTAGGTTGGTCGTTAACAGCATCGAAAAAGAGAGTTGCGCACGCTTTCCGTTTCGACGCGGCGATGGTTCTGTGCGCTCGATCCGGTGGTTGATAAAGCCGTTTCGTGCGCCTTGATTCCGATATTAATACATATGTAGCACGAGAGTCAAATTGTTGTCTGAACCGGGGATTGCGGGGATTCGGGGATTGGTGGGATTTTTGTTGGGGGGTGGAAGGGGCGTTGCGGTCGCGCCCATTTCGTCCTTCTGCCACGTCGTAGCCGTAGTTACTCTGCGTGGCACATTTCCCCCGCGCAGCGGGGGAAACCCGGCCCCACGTCCGCCCCGGGCGACCACGAGGGATCGCCTCTACGGGTACGCGGCGTCATCGCCCTGCCGCCACTCCGCCCCAGGCATACCCCTGCGTTCTTGTGTCGGTCTCTTGGGCTCCGCGTCCCCTTTCGCTGGGCGAAAGGGGACGGTGGGGCGACCACAAGGGATCGCCCCTACGCGGATTGGTCGGCGGCGCGGGAATTCACGTCATAATCGACGTTCCGCACCGGGCGACCACGAGGGTTCGCCCCTACGGGTCTGCGGCATACTCGCCCGGCCGCACCGGGCGACGCCTAGGGTCGCCCCTACGATGATCGATCTTGATCGGACAATACTCGATACATAATAGACATTCGACATGAGCACCGAACCACAACTCTTCCGAGTCGATCCCGACTCCAAAGCATCGGAAAAGGTTGACGAAGTAGATTTCTCGCATCTCGGATTGCAGGAGCGCCAAGATATACAGGAATGGATAGTAGCGAATCCGGAAATCTTGGGCGACGACCTACTCATCATCGCCAAAGAATTCAGCGATTTCGACCGAACTAGCGAACGCTTGGATCTGTTGGCGATCGACCGAGACGGCAAGCTTGCAATAATCGAACTCAAACGCGACCACAGCGGAGCCGACGCCCATTGGCAAGCAATCAAGTATGCGAGTTATTTGCGGCACGCGACATCCGAAGACATTGTCCGTATGCTTGCAACGTATGAACGTGTGTCTGAAGCGGAAGCCGAACGGAAGATACTCGAGCATATCGAAATAGGTTCGCTGGAAAACCTCAACGACGACCAACGGATCATTCTGGCAAGCCATCGATTCGCTCCTGAAGTCACCTCGGCCGTGTTGTGGCTGAACGACAAGGCGCAAGACGAGAATCTGATCTCGTGCGTGCAACTGATCCCGTATCAAGATGGTGATGTGCTCTATGTGCAGACCAACACCATCATTCCGGTCGTTGGCGCTGAGCGATATTCCATACAGATCGGCGGGTCGAATGACGATCGAGCCAGCGGCGAGGCACCTAGTAGCGCAGGAATAAAAGCAGCGACACGTAGGGCTCGCAATCGAGATGATGAAGTTACACATTTCGTCCGCAAAGTTGAAGCGAGAGTATCAGACGAACTTACTGACCAATTGAAAACCGACGGCAGAAGCACCCACGCAATGGGCGGCAGTTCAGAGCGGTGGTATTGCATGTGGTACCGAGACCGCTTTCCTTGGGCAAACACCAAGTTCAACTACGTACTCCATGTCACCCCTCGTAACGACGGTTCGTTTAGAGTACGCGTGAATTTCGAAACCCGTAAAAACTATCTTCGGCAAACGTTGAGCTACTCTGACGACGACATAGGTGATTTGAAAACCCTTCTAGAAGGCAATCTAGAGTGCGGCATCCAAGACAACAATACCTTCCTGCGACCCCGGGAAATAGTCGCTGACAGTGCGATTTCGTTCGATGACGCCCTGGTAGAAGCAACCGCGAATGCGCTCAAGATGATGATCGAAAGCGTCACGGAACCAGTCGAACAGTTCATCGAATCTCGCGGTCAAAACGCCGATTACTGACTCGCCGTCATATGCCGGCGCGTTCGTACTTCGCCCATTGCCAATGCGAACTGTTCACTCCATGAGCGTTCACAGGTCGTCGCTTCACACAGGAACAACACACAAGTAAGCGCGTTCCTCCCCCGAAACCAACCCTTCTATCCCTGCGTCCAGCGTGGTCAGCCGTCCGTTTCGCTGCATTGCGGTTGCCAGCAATACGGCGTCTGTGATTTGGCGGTACCCTTGGAGACGTGAACCAATCGATGCCGGAAGATGCAGAATTGACTGGTCCAGCGACCAAAACGTATGGGAACCTAACTGGATGAGTCTCCCCAATACTCCAATGGCGTCGAGAGGAGTGACGCTGTGCCGCACCACTGACGGATTGCATGACACGCGTACGAATCCTGCCTCTGTCAAGGCACAAGTCGCCCAACCACCTTCTCGATGATCCTCAAACCAAGCTCTAGCGGCCACGTGGTGCACATGGTTGGGCCAAGCGAGGGCTATCAGGACGTTGACGTCCAGCAACGCGGTCACGGCCAGTCGTCCAGGGACCGCTGCACGTCCTGACTTGTGATCGGTCCTGCATCGGCGGCGACAGGAAACGTTGTACCGTCTCCGTTTTCCCTCGTAGCGGCAGTGCTTTTGAAGCCGCGCCGCGCCAGTTCCGACAGGGCGCTGCCGAGGCTGCTTCCCGTCCGTTCTGCCAGTGCCCGGGCAACCGCCAGTACATCATCGTCGATTGTTACCGTCGTACGCATTCCGACATCATAACATCAACGCATCACGATGCGTACTTGCAACGGTAGACATGATCTAATGGTTTCGTCGACAGAAACGGGCGCGATACCACGGTTAGAATTGCTTTTCAATGCTTCCGGATACCTCTCAACCATTGAACGCGGTCCTGACATCCTCATGGACCGAACACATCGAAGGAATCAACTCCCTAGGAGAGGAAATCCTCGCAAGCGGATGGCAACCCACCGCGATTCTCGGGGTCTCCCGCGGCGGTCTGATTCCCGCCGCCATGCTCTCCTACATGCTCGACGTCCGCCTGATCCAAGCCGTGCGCGTCGAGCACTACGATGATGAGAATAAACGGCTCGCGTCAGGAGCCCGGTTCGTCGACGGCCCTGAACCATTTGCGACTCTCAACATAACCACAGAACGACTCCTCATTGTCGATGACATCGTAGACACCGGCGAAACCTTAAATCTCGTCCGTCGCGCTGTCCATGATCACGCCGATCAGATCAAGGTTGCCGCCCTCTATGTCCGTACTAACCAGAAACATGCCGCGGATTGGTTTTGGAAGGTCACAGACGAATGGGTCGTCTTTCCTTGGGCGCCGGAAAACTGAAGCCGGCATATGTCGTGGCTGTCGAATCCTTTTGTCGTACCTGAATCGGCAATCGACCTGGTTATTGGGACGTTCTGATCGGATTCCGCCACATCAGTCCGGGAAATCGGGCAAAGTCCGAGTCGTTGGAATGAACCTCCGCCTGATACTCCATAGCAATCGCGGCGATATGGGCGTCGGTGACCAAATTCCCTCCAACGCCTGCAGCATCCAAGTTTGCTCGGAATAAAGATAGATGTTCCGGTCCAGGATGAATGGTCACGACGTGCGGGAATTCAAACCATTCGTTTACGGCGTCGATCGCCAACAACGGAGGCATCGGAACATTCGACACGCTCCTATGCGTGATTACTCTGACGAATCCGCTAATGACAACCCAACTCAAACCCACTCGCTCCGAACCATTCAGCAGTCGTTCCCACCACTCCTTGGCTGCGCCGTGCTCTTCAACTTCCTGACGATACGCGTAAACCAGCAAGTTGATATCAGGGACAATCACCCCGAACTCTCCCTTAGAAAGTCCTCAACTTCCAATTCGTCATTCAACTGGTTAAGCTTCAGGGGATCCACGCCCGGCGCGAATCCGCCGGGAAAAGGTTTGACTTTGAACGGCTTCCGCGGCTTCTCGCTCGCAGATGGTGCCATGCCCCGACGAAGAGTCTCATTCACGACCTGCTTGAACGACCTCTCGTGCAACCGGGTCTGTTCCCTCAGATAGTCGGCAATGTCGTTGTCGATTGTCAGTGTAGTTCTCATGTCCACATCATATCATCATTTTGTTTTGATGTCATGATGTCTAATGGGTCATCGCAACCGAGCCGCACCTAAGCACAAAGCATAATAATCACTCAGCGCGACAACATAAATCAACCCATGAAGATTACCAACATACGACTCCGCCACCTAAAAGGCCACATGGAGGTTGACGGCCCCTTCTTCGAGGACCGGTTGCTTCAACCGACCGACATTTACGAAGAGTTCAGGGGAAACAGCCGTCAGATCGGTAACCGCGGATCGCAGCTAGACAGCGGCACATTCCAGGTCGAGCAAACTTTCGTCCAGATCGACACTGACGAGGGCGTCAGCGGGATATCCTCAACTGGATTCTCAGCAACGGCGTGGCATATCTGGCAGTTGAAGAACCTGTTGATCGGCCGTGACCCCTTAGCCACAGAGTTCCTGTGGGACATCATGCACCGCACCTCGGTTCATGGTCGACACGGCGAACCCATGATGGCGATCTCCGCTCTCGACATCGCGCTGTGGGACCTCAAAGGCAAGTGGCTCGGACAACCTGTCTACATGCTCATCGGTGGACCTTGCCGCAAATCGATGCCGGCCTACGCCTCCATGCTCGGGCACAACGTCACTGACATGGGCCTCGTCCGCGAACGCGCGACGATGGCTAAGGAGGCAGGGTTTACCGCCCAGAAGTGGTTCTTCCGCCACGGGCCGATGTCTGGCCACGAAGGGCTGATGAAAAACGTGGAGATGGTCAAAACCCTGCGGGAGACCGTAGGTCCCGAGATCGACATCATGCTCGACTGCTGGCAATCCATGGATGTCAACTACGTCGTCAAGCTCGCCTCATACATCGAGGAGTACCAGCCCCGTTGGATCGAAGAGGTTGCAATGCCAGACCGCATCGACTCGTATCGCAAGATCCGAGAGAAGATCAACATCCCGGTCTCTGGTGCAGAGCATGAGTACACTCGCTGGGGCTTCAAACGCTTCATGGATGCTGAGGCGCTCGACATCATCCAGCCCGATCTCAACTGGGCCGGCGGCCTATCCGAAGTCCTCAAAATCTCAGCCATGGCCACCGCCTACGACCTCATCACGATAGCCCACCAAGGCGTCACGCCTGTCGGTATGGCGTGGTCGGCCTCGCAGTCGCCGATCCACACGCCCTACGTGGAGATGTTGTTGAAGCACGCGGCGTTGGCCTACCACTTCGACAAGAACAACGGCCCTATCCTCGACAACGGCAACCTGACTGTTTCTGACGCACCGGGGTTCGGTTACGAGATCGACGACGACAAGGTTGAAGAGGAGACGGAGATAACGTTCTAAGTGGGCCGAACAGAATACGGACGAGCAGTTATAACAAGATTACGGGATTTGTCATGAATTGACAAACTCGACAATTTCGACATAAACTGCTTACATGGATCGAATTCGCAATCCCTATGCACCAGGCGCGGGCACCCCGCCACCAGAATTGGTCGGGCGTGACGAAATTCGCGAGGATGTGCGCGTCGCCTTGGAACGCGTCAGAATAGGCCGATCAAGCAAAAACGTCGTGATGGTTGGCCTTCGCGGTGTTGGTAAGACCGTTTTGCTCGACAGGATGCGTGAAGACGCCGAAAAAAGCGGTTTCTACACATTGCAGATCGAAGCTCCCGAGAACCGTTCGTTGCCTGCAATCATTGCGCCCCAACTATCTGCGGTTCTTCTTCAACTATCCACGCGCCAAAAGTCCAAACAACTCGCAGAAAAAGCACTAAGAGTGCTCGCTGGATTCATCAACGCTGTCAAGGTCAAGTACCACGACGTTGAGATCAGCTTAAACGTGGAACCAGAGTTTGGGTTGGCCGACACTGGCGATTTGGAATATGACCTTCGAGAGCTTTTCGCCAGCGTTGGGAATGCTGCGCAGGCTGATCGAAATTGCGTGGCTATTTTTCTTGACGAACTTCAATACGTCAAGGAGCCGGAACTTGCCGCGTTGATCAGCACGTTCCACTTCATCGCGCAGCGGAAATTACCGATCGTCATGGTTGGCGCGGGTTTGCCACAAGTGCGCGGACAGTTAGGTAGAGCGAAATCGTACGCGGAAAGGATGTTCGATTTTCCACAAATCGGAGCACTTTCGCACCAGGACGCCAAAACCGCTATCGCGAAACCGGCGTCGGATGAGGGCGTCGAATTTGAACCCGCAGCGATTGGCAAGTTGATTGATGAATCCGAGTGTTATCCGTACTTTTTGCAAAGCTGGGGGAAGTACGTGTGGAACGTCGCCGATAGTTCGCCAATAACTGTTGAAGCCGTCGAGCTTGCTTCCGACCTTGCAGTTGCTGATCTTGATGTCAACTTCTTTTTGGTTCGGTTCGATCGCCTAACTCAGTGGGAGAAGCGATACCTACGGGCCATGGCTCAACTGGGTAAAGGTCCGCATCGGTCAGGCGATGTAGCTCAACAATTGCGACGCGGAGTGACCTCGGTCGGCAAAATCCGTTCAAACTTGATCGCCAAAGGCATGATTTGGAGCCCCTCACACGGCGACACCGCGTTCACCGTGCCCATGTTCGACCAATTCATGATCAGAATCATGCCAGAATTGCCGGAATAATCGAAGCATCTATTGTGTTCCGGCACTCACTACTTGCCTAAACCGCCTCCCAACCAATCCCCTGATGCTCAAAATCGAACCGATCGGGATGAATGACTTCAGCCAATATCTCCACCGTCTCCGCTAGGCGCGGACCCGGCCGGTTGAAATACTGATTGCCATCGGCCACGAATACGTTGCCGGAACGCACCGCACTCAGATCGTTCCAGCCCTGTTTAGCCTCAAGGATCGGCACGTCGACCCGTGTCCGATCCATATCGAAGCCACAGGGAGCGATCAGGATCACATCCGGATCTGCCGCCTGTAGTTCTTCAAACGTCATCCACGGCGAATGCAACCCCGCTTTGCCGAACAGGTTGCGCCCACCTGCCATCTCGACCAACGTCGGCATCCAGTTTCCGCCAGCCATCATCGGATCGACCCACTCGATCACAGCTACTGATGGTCGTTCCTCAAGTTTTGCGGCCGCCGCTTTGATCGCCGCAATTCGCTCCTGCAGCTCGGCGACTAGCTCGTAACCCCTTTCCTGCGCACCGAACGAAGTAGCGACTCTCATCACATCGCCCCAAACATCATCCAGCGTGTTCGGCTGCAACGACACGATCTCGGGTTCAACCCCGGCGATCTTTGCGACCGCCGCCTCAACATCACGCAGACTCACGGCGCAGACCTCGCATTGTGTCTGTGTCACGATATGCGTCGGGTTGAGCTCGCGCAATACTTCAAGACGCACATCGTAGACGCCAAGCGCGTCCATTGCGTCTGACTCGCGCACGGCTTCTTTTACCTGATCGTCGATCTCACGGCTCGAAGCACCGACCTCGATTTTCGGCACGGTGGCCGCCGGAAGCACTCCAACATCTACCGGGAAGTCGCACTCATGCGATCGCCCCACTAGCTGATCGCGGAATCCGAGTGCACAGACGATCTCCGTTGCACTGGCTATGAGCGAGAGAATTCGGAGTTCACTGTTGTCGGGCATGCGTCAATTCTAGGCACGGAGCACATGTCCCGGGACGCGCCGATGTGGGAATGATGCATTGTGCCCGCAATATACTTGCAATTAGATCTCTGCCCAGCTAGGTTTCCACGGCTTCCCCATGATTCTCACTCCACCTATCAAGCGCGACGTACCTGACGAACTCGGACGTTTCGGCAAGTACGGCGGCAAATTCGTGCCCGAAACCTTGATGGCCGCGCTCAGCGAGCTCGAAGAAGCGTATCTCGCGGCTCGCGAAGACGAGTCGTTCTGGGAAGAACTCTCGAAGCTACTCACCGACTATGTTGGGCGACCGACGCCGCTGTATCACGCCAGCAATCTGAGCCAGAAGTTGGGCGGTGCACAGATCTGGCTCAAGCGTGAAGACCTCGCTCATACGGGGGCGCACAAGATCAACAACGCTATGGGGCAGATTCTGCTAGCTAAGCGTCTGGGTAAGAAACGCATCATCGCAGAGACCGGTGCCGGACAGCACGGAGTCGCCACCGCGACTGCCTGCTCCATGATGGGCCTCGAATGCATCGTCTACATGGGCGAAGAGGACATCCACCGGCAAGCGCCGAATGTCTATAGGATGAAGCTCCTAGGCGCATCCGTCGAACCGGTGTTCTCAGGTAGCCGGACTCTCAAGGATGCGATCAACGAAGCGATCCGAGATTGGGTCACCAACGTCCAAACAACGCACTACCTGATCGGCAGCGCCGTCGGACCACACCCGTATCCGATGCTCGTCCGCGATTTCCAGAACGTCATCGGCAAAGAGGCGCGCGAACAATGTCTGGCGCAGATCGGACGGCTCCCTGATTACGCTGTCGCATGTGTCGGCGGCGGGTCAAACGCCATCGGACTCTTCAGCGGTTTCGTCGACGATGATTCCGTCGGGCTAATCGGCGTGGAAGCGGGTGGAGACGGTGTCGAAACCGAACGTCACTCGGCAACCATCACCAAAGGCCGCCCCGGTGTCCTGCACGGAGCGATGTCATACCTGCTCCAAGACGAGTGGGGACAAGTGACCGAAGCCCACTCCGTATCGGCAGGCCTCGACTACCCGGGTGTTGGTCCCGAACACTCATACTTCCACGACATAGAACGCGCCAAGTATGCCGCCGTGGATGACGAAGCGGCCCTCGACGGCTTCGTTCTCCTGTGTCTCACCGAAGGCATCATCCCCGCGTTGGAACCCGCACACGCAATTGCGTACATCAAAGACTGGGCACCGACGCTCGATCCGTCCACCGTCATCCTACTGCTGTTAAGCGGTCGCGGCGACAAGGACCTTGAGACCGTGGCCACGCGGCGAGGTATCGAGATATAGCATTCGGACTTCGGGCTGAGCCGGTACCTTACGCCCTCACCACGTAGGTACCCGCTACCTTGTCGTAAAGAGTTTGATTCTTTCCGTCCACAATAATCCACAACACTGGTCCCGACATCAACACCAACCAAATCCAGAAGCCAACACTCGGCGCGAAATGCAATGCATCGACTTCCCACAAAGGCGGGATGATCGGAACGTCCCATAACAGAACCCACTCCATCGGCGCCGTAACGTATAGCAACCACCACGGCGCTTTACCGAACAATTCTCGCCACGCGATCTGGCTTGGTTCCAATCTGTTGACGTCAGTTCCCACCACCCTGATCTTCAGTAACCGCTTACCTGGCGTTTGACCAAACCGAGAGGTTGTGGACCATAGCACGGCCAACCAAATCAGACCAGCAACCACGACGAGAAATCCTGTTGCCAACACGACTCCGACTATCCAAAATCCATGATTGTGATCATTAGATTCGGGTGCCAAGAGTGCCAATAGAGCATGGTATGCGATGACATACACCACTGCGTATATGACTATTCCGAGCACGGCGTCGATCGTGGCGGCAAGCAATCTCATCAGCGGGGATGCAAACTCATCTACTTCTAGAAGGCTGTTTCCGGTACCGCGATGATTCGTCTCACTTTGCGGTTGATCACTCTTACGTCTCATTTGAACCTTCCCACGAGGCGACAAAGACCTTGAAACGGAAGCCACCCGCCGCGACATTTAGATCTAAGCACGAGACTCAATCCTTCACCACATAAGTCCTCGCTATCTTGTCGTGTAAAGTCTGATTCTTCTCATCTACCACGATCCAGATGAATAGCGCAGGCAGTACTAAGAACGACAAGAGATGAAGGTAAAGCACGTAGTCTCCTAGGATGGAAGTCACGTATGTGAAAATCCCTCCAAACCACCATCCGCCCCCAAATGCGCTGGTAATCGCGCCGATGATCACGACTTTGCCCAGGAACTCTCGCAACAGGGCGCCGCTCCAATCCAAATCACTCCCGTCCTCCTTTACTATCCGTATTTTTAGCAGCTTCTTCCCGGGCGTCTGCCCCCGGGTGGCGACCATGTACAACAAAACTATGTACCAAAGGAACGTCGCCAGAACACCGAACATAACTGCGAATCCCACAACTCCCACGAACCAAAACCCTTCGCTAAACTCGTTCGGTTCGGGCCTGAACAACAGGAAAAGCGGCACCCCTGCCACAACAGTCGCAACAATAAAGATACCTCCACCAATAACACTGTCTACAAGCCACGCCAACAGGCGGTCAGTCGCCGAAGCTAGCATTACGGCCCTATATCCACCCGCCTCAGACCCAGCAGGTGATTGCTCAACTTCGAATTTCATCGATTCATCCTTATGATCCATCACACATATCACGCGCCATCGTCATCCTATACAACCACGATACGCGGCCTCACCTTTCGTACAATCCAACCCGCCCCCTCCGCGGCACGCCTGTCAGTCAACACAATCCACAGCACCGTACCACTCAGCAATCCGACTCCGACCCACCATTCCCGATCGTACGCCCCCGTCCAATCCTTAACGTAACCTGCTGCCGGTGCCCCAATCCCTTCGATCACCAGGTTGATCGGGTTAGCTAATCCCCGGGTGCCGCCGACAGTCGGGCGGTAACGAAACAGCACCGTTGAAACCCGTGTCGAGCAACGCGTTAAACGTTCCTGAACGGCCCGTCGACCAGCGAAGCTCGATCTCTAACGTTGCCGCTAAACCGCCCCCAACGGCGCGAACGGTTCCTATCTTCATTTGAAGATCTGCGAAACCCCCAAACCAAGACGCCCCGTGCTAATATTTGGATGGCGAATCAGTACCAGATTCGAAGATTGAGTCCGATCCCACAATGTAAACGTCACATCTTCAGTGTCCCCGATCGCCCACTCCTTCGTCTCTGCATCAATCACGATGTAACGATCGTCATCCTCGGGCGTAAGCTCAGGTTTGATACCAGACTCGTAAAATCTCAGCGCCTTTTCCCATTTCTCACTTGATTCGATCTTGGTTTGCACCACCTTGTTCCTCCATCTCCACAACTTGCTAGTTTTCGATTTTAGCGGCGGTACTAACCATGATAATCGCGATGCGACAATATCAAACCTTCACTACAATCGTGTCGGAGATCTTGTCGTGCCAGCCTTGGTTCTTGCTGTCGAACAGGATCCAGATGTAGCCGAGGAAGATGATGATCGTCGAGACTATCTTGCCGATGACCTCCCGGAGCAACGCAGTGCCGACTCCGACGGAGGTGCCATCCGTCTTCACGATCTTTATGCCGATGGCTATCTTTCCGGGAGATTGGCCGCGGGTGGCGACCATTACGACGACGATGATCCATAAAACGATCCCGAAGACCGTATTCAAGGTCGGGCCTAAATCGCCGATTGCAGAGCCGATCATAAACCCGACGGTGCTCACGGCTATCGAGATCACTAGGTCCACTAGGAACGCCCCGAACCTTTGGCCCCGCGACGCTAGCTCCAACGCCGTCATCCCCTCCGGCGCCTCATCCGAAACTACGTTGTATTCCATCAATTCCTCCTAGTGGGGCGTCAATGCTGAACCTCTTATAAACCGTACCATCACACCTTCCGCGGTGCACTTGTCAGCACGATCAACACCGCAGCCGCGCTCATCAACCCGACTCCGACCCACCACGCCGGATCATACGATCCATACCAATCCCTGACATAACCCGCCGCCGGTGCTCCGATCCCACCGATCACCAGATTGATCGGGTTTGCTAATCCCCTGATGCCGCCGACACTCGCGCGGCCGAAGTAGTCCGCCCAGATGAAGTTGTTGAGAAACATCATCCCGCCGATTCCCATGCCGAAGATCCACATCGAAATGAACATAATCGGTAGATTCGTGGCGTAGATCGTTAATACGCTTGCTCCCGCCAGCATGGAAAACCCGAACGCCCCCAAGAACCGCGCCGGGATCCATTTCACAAGCATCCCGAATAGGAACGTCGATCCCCCGGCAGCCACCGCATCGAACGCGGTGGCGAACGATATCAGCGTCGGATCCATTCCGCGGTCCATAAACGCCGCGATGCGATGCAACGCCACCGTTCCGGTTGCCAGCTGAACCATCGAAAACACGATCACCAACCGCCACAGAGTGGACGTCCGGACCGCTTCTCTTACCGTCCACGAAACCTCTTCCACCACCCGCATTGATCCCGAACCGTCGTCGGAATCTTCCGGCGGGCCGCCATCCGGCAGCATTCCCACATCTTCGGGTTGCCGCCGAACAAATATCGCACCCAATGGGATGATCACCACCAAGCCGATGATGGCCAACACTATCCAAGCGCCACGCCATCCGATCTCGTTGATCAATACCTGCGTCAGCGGGATAAACAACAATGCCCCGATGGGAATACCCAACCCTACGAACGCGACTGCTTTTCCTCGGTTCCGTACGAACCATTTCAACACCGGAACCGTCGTCACCAGCGCTCCCGGTCCGCTCATCCCGACGAGTCCCATCACTACGAACAACACCACCAGATGCCACGCGGACGTGACATACGCGAGGCCTATCAAAGCTCCGCCAGTAGCTAAAGCCGCGACGGGCAGCATGACCCGCGATCCGTACCGGTCTAGGAGCCAACCAATCAACGGACTCGTCGCAGAACTCGCACCTTGCCGAGCCGTTTGAGCCCACCCAAACGCGGCTCTTCCAATCCCCAGCTCGTCCCCCATCGGCTTGATAAACAATCCGAAATTCAGCGATCCCATCCCCATACTGACGGCACCAGTTGCCGCCATCACAGCGACTATCACCCACCCATAAAAGAAGGGTTCGCGCCCATTACCCGCTCTCTTCATCAACTGCATCATGCCAAACTACCACAATCAGTCGTCCCCTCTGCCTCGGTGAGGTCTTTGCACAACGCGTCGAACGGGGCAGCTACCACTCGTTTCGCGTAGTATGCCCCGTTGCCCTACCCCTCTGGATGGATGTTGCATCCGCTGAAACGCTGGCTTCCGCCGGAATGACGAGGTTTTGCAAACGGCCCGTGGTGAGGGCGACTACAGGGGTGTGGCGTCATCGCTTTGGGTAGGGGCGGGGTGTGGTTTGGGAACCGTTGGTTTGTGTTTGGTGGGAATGTGCAATTTGCCCGATAATATGGGCTGAGATGAGTCTTAACTTTGATGTATCGGCCCAACTGAGTGCGGTAGACCGCTCAGTGTCGTTCCTCGACCGCGATGGGCAATCTGCGGCGGCGGTGACTCTTTCACGCGTTATCGACGCTACGTTGCTGGATGTGTGGGGCGCAGTGACAAGTGCGAGCCGGATTCCGCTGTGGTTCATGCCCGTGACGGGCGAACTCAGGCACGGTGGGCGTTTCCAGTTGGAAGGCAATGCGGGCGGCATGATCGAGACGTGCGACTATCTGAATCAGATCGGTCTCACTTGGGAGTTCGGTGAGGATACGAGCTGGGTCGACATCCGTTTCACTCATGCACGTGGCGATCGTGCCCGCCTCACACTGATCCACACTTCGATCCTGTCGGAATTCTGGGATACATACGGTCCGGGGGCCGCCGGCGTCGGCTGGGAGATGGGTTTCCTAGGGCTCGCCCTTTACGCATCCGATCCCGACTTTGAAAGGCCTGATCCCGAGGAATTTGCCTACTCTGCTGACGGGAAAGCGATGCTCACGGGCAGTAGCAACGCATGGGGTCAGGCGGCGATAGCAGCGGGGACGGATGCAGATAAGGCACATGCCGCGGCGGCGCAAACGACCGCGTTTTATACGGGAGAGGCGGTTTAGGCGGCGGGGCTGCGCGCCCCCTTTGTCCTTCGGACATTTCCCCCGCTCGCGGGGGAAACCCTCTTGCGACGTATCGTTGGTGTTATCTCGGCAACCGTTCCTCTAACGATGGGAACTCCGGGAAGGGTGCGTGTGGTGGGGTTTGGTACCAGTATGCGACTGATGCGATGTCGTCGGCTAGGGGTTGGAATCTGCTGTTTGGATCGGGCCACCAGCCCAAGGCTTGAATCGTGACGCGCAGGTCCTCGGCGAAGCGTATCGGGTCAAGGACGTGCCACCTGTATAGGCTCCACTTGGGAGGTCCGTCGGAGCCTTTGTGGTCGAGAGTGTTGCCGACGTATGGGGTTGTGTAGACCTCCGGGAAGCCGTAGCTGCCTAAGAAGTAGTCCTCGGTTCCGGTGCCGCAGATCGTGGGGAACTCCTCGTCGCCGTCCATGTAAAACTTGATCTCCCCCTCGCCGAACCAACCGTCGGAAAGCTGCGTCCACGCTAGGAACGTGCCGACGTATTGGCCTTGGCACTTCACGCCGTCGAGGATGGTGTAATCGGGATTCGATCTGTCGGTGACGGCGCGACGCCATTGGGCGTGGAAGTAACCCGCGTTTTCTGGGACATCTGTCTCGGCGTATGTGATCTGGTAGAAGAGGCGGACATCTTCGGTCCACTCGTTCGTGATTGTGACTTTTGCGTGGTGCCTGAACGGCATGGGCCAGTAGCAGTTAGCGCCGATGTTGGGTTGACCACTACGGGCAGCGAGTTCACGGGCGCGAATAGGTCGTGTCCGACGGCGAAGA
Organism: Dehalococcoidia bacterium; assembly: GCA_965203505.1. Lineage (GTDB taxonomy): Bacteria > Chloroflexota > Dehalococcoidia > Lucifugimonadales > Lucifugimonadaceae > Bin127. Next base: position 626,811 of record OZ241880.1, on the reverse strand, counting down.
AGTCGGTTAACGGCACCTCGACGGACGGAGTCTCCTCGTCGTCCCAGTAGAACCTCAGGACGCAGCCGCGACCACTTCCGCCCCACTCTCGCATCGTGGTCATCCAGATGTGTTGGATGACGCCGGGGCCTTCAACGTCCATCAGGGTTGATGTCTCGCCGGATTTGAGCCAGATGAAGGGTCGCACCTTCCAGCCTTGGCCTAGGTCGCGAGCGGGTGAGGATACGGGGTGGTCGGGTGCGGGGATCGCCATGCCGCCTTTACCCTTCTCGCCGGTAGGGTTTTCGGCGGAGATGGAGCGGGTGCGGGCGGAGGTGATGAGGGGGAGGGCGCCGAGGCCGAGGTTGAGGGATTGCATGGCGTCCATCTTTGCGACTCCTTTTGGTCACACGACTGAGAATCTGACGCTAGGCTACTACGTCGCCTCACAATTTACCCTTCGCGCATGCTCAGAGCTCGATTAAGGCTCGGCATCCGTTCATGTGGCGCGCGTCGCCGCGTTTACGAGTTATTCGAGCGTAGTAAACGTTCGATCAACAGATACACCGCCATGATTACCAAAGCGGCTAACGCGGGCACGGCTAACAGCAAGGTGAAACTACCTATCAAACCCAAGTCGCTTGGGTGCTGATCCACATAGTCCGTCGATGCCACCCAAAAATACGCACTGATAACAGCGAACACGCCGGGAGCGAAGTCTTGTAGCGGGATTTTGGCTTCTTTGTTGGCGTTAACGGTGTTCGACAACACAGTAAGTGCTGCACAAAATGCCAAGAGAGGTGCGCCGATCTCTGCCAATTCCGAAGGCTCGCCTTCGGTCACATTCTCGGATAAAACTGCATAGATGACGCCTATTCCGAGAATATACAGCGCCAAGTAGACCCAGAACCAAAACCACTGTTCGATCCGCCCCCTCATTCGAACCATGTTGCGTGGCTTTAAGGCCTGAACAGACCTGCAATGAAAGCGCCGAGGTCGAAACCGATCAGATTGCTGACGAGCACCGCCACAACCATGAACCCGATAGCACCAACCAAACCCCGAGTATGGTTGTTTTTCTTCAGGCTCTCAACGAGCCGATCTCGAAAACTCGTCGCCTGTGAATCAGTAGTTGCCATGGTCGATTCCTAAGTGTGTAATTAATGCTATCACGCAGGTGATTTCGCCATGCAGTTCGCATGGTGCTCAACTACCGGGCATGCGACCGGACATTACATTCGGGCCTTCCCAGTTTCCAACGTTGGATATTAGGGTTGGTTCAACGTAGTTGCTCCTTCGTGAAACACAGCTCCGAATCTGACGGTACTCTACAACGAGCGCTCATCCCCACCGCGACAATCACAACCGCGCGATACTATTCTTAAATCTGATGGTCACAGAACCGAAAATTCCGGACGCCGAAGACGACACCATTATCGCCCCCTGCCGCGGATGCGGTGTCGGTATCCCTTCTCTTCCCCGTGATGTGATGCGGGCTTACGATAAGGAAGGCAACTCGACGATCGTGATGTCGTTCAATCAATGCGACGACTGCAAAATCGAACTCGAAAGACGGGTAGCAGCAAGTAGGGTTCGTCGGGCCGAGGCCAAAGCAAGATACGAGAAAAGCCTCGCCGATCTTCTCAATAGCGTTCCAAAGAAGACCGAAAGGCAGATCGGCTTCGATATGGGGCTGGATTGATATGTTTCCTGATTAGTAGCGTGAGACGCGGCTCTCGACAAGATGAAGCGGGGGGCAGGAACGAACCGTCCAAGTATCATCTCAATAATGACTACAGAATTCCAATACCCGCCGATTAGAACTGAGTATCTTGATGAACCTGTGGAAGCTCCGTGTCCTGACTGCAGGGAGATGATGCTAACGACGAAAATCTGGCGCAACTATACGAAAGATTGGAAACCTACAGACGACATTGAATCGTTGGATCGATGCGATTCCTGCTTTGCCGCCCGGCAAGCGAAAATCGCCGCACATGAAGCTGAAGTAGCGCGCAGAGAAGCAGAAGCAGAAGTTCGAAGACAAGAAATCTTCGCTCGCGCCCGAGTGGCACGCCCGATCGAACACCAGACCGAATTAGAACTCGGCCTCGATTGATATCCACATCAAACCTTGTTCGACCTACTCAGTGACAATTGGCCGTTTTTTGCCTCCATGCACCGAAGGCTCGGCGCACCATTTGGCTGTTAGATTCCGAACGCCGTGAAAGACGTTCTCATCGAAACCCAACAGTCCACAGATCAAGCGTCGGTCAAGTTTTTCGCGGTTCGGATCAATGTCGGCAATGTAAGCGGGCTTCAACTCTAAATCCCTGAACTCATCAAAGATCTTTCGCGCAGTCGCATGTTGCGCATCGGTAAGGGAGCGCAAGTCCAAGATGGGCAACGTTTCAGCGAGGCGGATGCTGATCCTTGCCCTGCCGGTCTGTTGCCGGCTGGAGTGCCACCAGAAGTTCAACAACCCCAGCGTGCTGTTGGCCCAGACTGCAAAGGTGTAATCAAATCGCTCATCGTCGAAAATCACATTCGGCCATGCCGTGCCGCCGATAGTGGGAGTTTGAGTAAACGCAGCTGTTAAAGGTTGTGAGTTGAGGCGAAAGTCGCGGTTCAGGTGAGAACGGCTCGCGGTTGTCCAAATGATTCCGGCTTTATCTTCCATACCTTGCCTGACGATCAGTTGCGAGTCTGGCTCGCAGACGATCCGTGTCTCTTTTTCGGCATTATGATTCCACAGGGACGGATAGGTAGCAGTGGGACTCGGGGCTACGTTGTCGAAGGGACCGCGTGGCACCGGTCCGTTTATGTCAATATGGTAGTAACCCATCTTGCCGATTTGGTTCAGCGTTGCCGTATTTAGCTCAATCGGCTCAGCGATGCCCGGCAACCATAGGCGCGATTCCGCCAATGCGTGTACAGCCTGAGCGACCGCTCCGTCTGACAGGCGCACCGCCGGCCACGCGTCACCGTTCGATCGGTGTGACGCGGACAGCATCTCGCCCATCAGTTCGTCGCCGACCGTCAAGCGAGTGCCACCATAGGGTCCTTCTTCGACCGTTCTCACTGATCCAGATTTGGCACCGATCTCGTGGGCGGCGCTAGCAGATTGAACGAAACCTAAGGGGCGGCGATTGAACGAGGTGAACTCTGCGCGGTTGGACAAAGACTCATGTTGCTCAACTCTACGCGCTATCACCAGACACTCGGCAATACCGGTGTCGGAAGAAAAGGCGATACCCCCATTGCCCGCCGATATGCTCAATATCGATATGTCGTCATACTCTTTCGTCAACAACTCACGGAATTTACTCCATGACGCCCCCGTTGCAACTGTCAGCGGCAAAACTAGCGCTAGGACACCTCCTGTCTTGAGTTTCAGATGTGCGAGCGAAGCGAACGCCGAAGCGATGCCCGCGTTTCCGTGCGCTTGTGTACCTCGTTGAAGTGTTTTCAGACGTGAACCCATTTCACGTTGATCTGCGTCGGTCGCTTGGAAAGCGGCGAACGCACGATTGGCAGTTCCAATATGCTCACCTTCCTGCCCGGTGTTTCGCGTGAATGGCGGATTCATGATCACCACGTCGAAACCCTCATCGGGCACATCTACGACAATGTTTGATGCTGTCTCTTCACCTGCACTGCCGGTCCGTAGCGCCGGGTCGGTGGTGTTCATCAAACTCATCACCGACGACGATTGCAGCAACTCCAGCGAGCCGATCGCCACCGTTCCGTCGCGTTGACGTCCGTACGGCAACGTGTAGAGCCGCGAACCTCCAAAGCGGACATTCGGATGCACTCCCGACAATGTTGCGCTGGTGATGTGGATAGCGGAAGGCATTACATCTAAGCCGTAGAGAACCTCTTCCATCATCACTTGATGCAGATCATCAGAACGCCCACCAGCATTTTCGTGTCGTGTCGCGAACTGCTCGTACACCGCCGCCAGCAATGCCCCTGTGCCACAAGCGAAATCACCGACTCGTAAATTGCCGATGGCATCCGCATCCGACCAATCGACATCTCGCATCTTTGAGACTGCCAAGCGGGCCAGTAACGCGGCTGATGAAGGCAGGGTGTAGAACGTCGCCAGATATTTACGGTCTGCGATTAGCCGCTGAAAGATGCGACCAGTCAGATCGTGTGCGATGTTCGCTCCTGACGCCGAAACTTTGCCCGCCGTTTCGCGCAACACTCGCAGAATCCGGGCGGCATCCTGAGGCGACATCCGACTTAGAATGTCACGCGCAATCGCGAAGATAGGCCAGTAGTTGATCGCCAGAATGTCACGCCAAGAAGCGAGGATTTCAGTCTGTGGATCGGGGACATCGGGACCACAGACCATGTGCAGATGTTTCACGCCATCGTGCATGTCGGCAACGCGGTCGTGAAACACCATCGCATTCGCTAGGATTGCACATGCCATGCGTCGCGTCTGGTGAACATTGGACAATCCAAGCAACCGAGCGATATCACTCGCCACTCGCGGTCGTAACTCTGATATCTCGTTGAGACGATCGGCCGCGGTTTCGATGCCCAGTTCCAAGTGATCGGACGCCTCGTTGACGGCGCTCTGCGGAACGGACAGCAAGCGCACCATATCGGCAACATCTTCGCACGATCCGTCCAACCAGCCCGACGCCGGGAAACGATCTCCGTTTTCGTAACGTACAGCGTAGGAGAGCCGGGACGCGCGGACGTCATTATCAAGGTCTGCCGATTGCTTCAAAGCATCGGGATAACGCAACGCGATCGCAGCTTCGATACGCCTGTGACCGTCTTCAACGGTAAGTCCTAAGCGCGAAACCGCATCATCCTCAACTGAATTCGCTGGATCGTACTCAGCCTCAATGACTACCGGAGCACGGTCTGACGCTGTGATCAGAACGTCGGGATGCAGACCCGGTCTTCCGACGATCACGCCAGTGTCCTCATGCCTCACTCTGTACGCTGGCAACATACTCGCAAGAGCACGTCCCAACGCGCTGTTCACGGTCGGTTCGGTATGTCGGGATCGATCAATCATGCTCGCGTTTTCCGAGAGCGGCAACTATCAGATCGGCGCAATATCCCCTTCACGTTAACATCGCGCCTCTATTCCTGATGACTATCCGATATGTTCTGCCTGCGTCTCGGTTGCCGACAATACAATCACGTTGAACCACCCGTCTAATTTTCGTCGCTCACGTCATGCCTGAACATACCAACGTCTCCACCTCTCGCCCTGTAATCTACGGCACGCAGGGGGTTATCTCCAGCGGCCATTATCTGACTTCGATGGCGGGTATGCGGATGTTGCTGTCGGGTGGGAACGCTTTTGATGCGATGGTTGCGGCGGGTTTTGCGGCGGCGGTGACGGAGCCGATTGCGTCGTATTCGTTGGGTGCTGAGGGCGTGTTTATGCTGTATCACGCCCAGAGCGGCGAGTTGTTGTCTTTGAGTGGTCAGGGTACGGCTCCTAACCGTGCGAGTGTCGATTGGTATCGATCGCAGGGTCATGAGGAGATTCCGACGGGGCCGGGACCGTCGGCGCATCTCAGTTTCACCGTGCCGGGTGTGGTCGCAGCGTTTTTGTCGCTGCTTGAGAGGTTTGGCACCAAGACGGTCGGCGAGGTGCTTGGCCCGTCCATCCACTATGCGCAGCGCGGGATCCCGAACTACGAATACATGCTCAGGAGCATCGGCAACGAAAACACTAGGAAGCAGTGGGAGGAGTACCCGCCGGGTGGAAGCGATGTCTTCTACGACGATGGAGCTGTCCCTGAGCCGGGATCACTTCTGGTTCAGGGCGGAATGGCTGCGACGTTGCGAAAACTGGTGGAGGCTGAGATCGCCGCTGAGGGGCACCGATCGGAGGGTGTTCGTGCCGCTCGGGAGTCGTTTTACGAGGGGGAAGTGGCGCGGAACATCGCCTACTGCAGCCAAAGCGTCGGCGGCATCTTGGACATGGAATCGCTAGCCGGATATGAGGCGAAATACGAGACGCCGATTAAGACCAGCTTCCTTGGGCATGAGATCCACGGTCAACGGACGTGGACGCAGAGCGCGGTTTTGATGCAGGCGGTCAACATTCTCGAGCACTTCGACTTGCGGGCGATGGGTCACAACTCGACCGCGTACATTCACACCGTCAGTCAGGCTCTCAACCTCGCTTTTGCCGATCGTCAGGCGTACTATGGCGATCCCGATTTCTCCGACATCCCGATCGATGGGTTGTTGTCGAAAGAGTACGCCCGGGAGCGTGCGGCGCTGATCGATGCGAACAGCGCGTTCGCCGAGACGCCGGAGCCGGGCGATCCGTGGCGTTACTCTTCCGTATCGGGTGCCATTGCTCGTTCTGATATGTCGGCTGAGGCTTCAGGTCGTGGCGAAGGGAGCAGTGATGAAGTTGGCACAACTCACATATCGGTGATTGACCGTGAAGGCAATATGGTTGCGGCGACGCCTTCCGGCGGCTCGTTCTCGAAATCGGTCTTCTTCCCTGAGTTGGGGTTCGCACTCAGCACCAGGATGGAGATGCTCAATTTCGAAGATGGGCATCCCAATCGCTTGGAACCGGGAAAGCGGCCGAGGACGACTCTGATCAACTACATTGTTTCTAGAAACGGTGTCCCGGTGATGACCGTGGGATGTCCGGGTGGCGACCATCAGGCGCAGGCCAATTTGCAGTTGATCCTCAACAGCTTGCTGTGGGGCATGAACCCGCAAGCTGCGGTGGAAGCGCCGCGATTTGCAAGCAACAATGTGATCAACAGCTTTTACCCGCATTCCTACTTTCCCGGTCAGCTTGCAGTTGAACACGCGATACCACAAGGCGTGCGCGACGAGCTCGCTGTGAAGGGACATCAAGTAGTGGCCGTCGACGGTGCGGGAGTGGGAGCTACGATTTCGAGGCGGGACCCGGATACAGGCGTGCTGGCGACTTCGGCGGATCCGCGTCGGGCGTGTTACGCCTTGTCTTGGTGATCGAAAAACCAAGCACAGACGATTCAGCTAAAGCAAGGAATGTCATGAAGATACTCGGGATATGTGGAAGTCTCAGGAAAGAGTCTTGGAATCTCAAGCTGCTTAAGAACATGCTGGCGGAGATCGAAGGCCGGGGTGTTGAAGCGTCTAGGTTTGACCTGAATTCTGTGCCGATGTTCCATCCGGATGTCGAAGCGGAGGGGATCCCGGCGGATGCTGAAGCCTTCCGGGACGCCGTACGTGAAGCGGATGCGGTGGTTGTGGCGTGTCCTGAGTACAACGGGTCGATGACTGCGACGCTCAAAAACGCGATCGAGTGGCTTTCGCGCCAAGGCAATCTGATGACTGGGAAGGTGTTCTTCATCATTGGGACCGGTCCGGGGCGCTCTGGAGCCCCGCGCATGCACATGCACGCTTCCTACAGCATCGAGTCGGAAGGAGGGTACGTGCTTCATGCACCGCGCGTGCTGCTCCCGAACGTCGCCAACTTCATGGATGAAGCGGGGGATATCACCGATCCCGAGGTGACGGATCTGCTTGGGCAGGCCGCCGAAGCATTGATCGACTACACCGGGCGTTTGACTACTTGACGTCTCAGCGTTCGGTGAGGTAAACCCGTCAGGCGCGCGGTGTCGCGAAGCGGAGGAAGAGGTATCCGACGACGCCGGCGATGAGCGATGCTCCGAATATGCCGACCTTGCTCTGGTCGACCAAGGCTTGAACATCGAATGCTATTCCTGAGACGAAGATCGCGACGGTGAATCCGATGCCCGCAAGGAATCCAACACCTAGGACGTGGGTCCAGCGCACGGTCGAAGGCAGCTGACCGAGTCCCAACCGGACTGCGAGCCAGGACAGGCCGAATATACCTAGTACTTTTCCGACCAGCAAGGCGGCTGCTATGCCGAGCGTTATCTGACTGTTAACGGCATCCGTCAGCGTGGAGGATGTGAAAACGATGCCGGCGTTGGCGAGTGCGAAGACCGGCAGGATGAAGAAGCTGACCCAAGGGTGGACCATGTGTTCGATCCTCTCCATCGGGCCTGCGGTGCTCTGAGTAAGCTTCTCGATCTGCTCGGTGATCGACTGCGCAGTCTCTTCGTCACCTCGCTCCAGCGCCAGTTCAAAGTCTTGTAACAGGGGCTCAACCGTTTTGCGGTAGTCCTTGCGTTGGAGGTCCGGTTGGTAGGGTATGATCGCCGCCAACGCGACGCCGGCGAGGGTGGCATGTATTCCTGATTCGAGGAGGAACTGCCACATAAGGATCGACAGGATGATGTAGAAACCGAGTGATCGGATCCCTAGTCGGAAGAACACCCAAATCAAACCGAATATGCCGACGGCCATCAACAGATGCAGCCAGTCGATCGTATCGGTGTAGAACGTGGCGATAACGGCGATTGCGCCGAGGTCGTCGACGACTGCGAGGCCGAGCAGGAACACTCGCAACTCGGAGGGGATGTGTTTGCCCACAAGTGCCAGAACTCCGAGCGCGAACGCGATGTCGGTAGCCATGGGGATACCCCAGCCAACCGCTCCTTCGCCCGAACCGTTGAAGGCCAGATAGATGGCCGCGGGCACCACCATACCGCCGACCGCCGCAAATGCGGGCAACGCGGCCTTCCTGAACGTCGACATCTCCCCGTGCATGAGTTCGCGCCTGATTTCCAACCCGACGAGGAAGAAGAAGACTGCCATCAGGCCGTCGTTGACGATGTGTTTGAGGTCTTCAGAGATCGAAAAGATGTGGATATCGAAAGCGATATGGGTGTGCCAGAATTCTTCGTAGGTGTTCGACCACGGAGAATTTACCCAACCTAGAGCCGCCACCGCTCCCAACAACAGGATGATGGCGCCGATCTCTTCAGTGTGAATGTAGGATTGGATCGGCTTGCGCACCGCATCTACGAGATACGCAGGATTATTGAACGGCCTGGGGGCCTTGGCTGCTTGATCTTTTTCCAAAATGGATCTCGAAACTGAACGCTTCCACCGCTGTTCGGATTGACAATCGAGCGTGTTAAAGAATCATATATGCCGACCCTCGTCAACCAAAGTTTGCACCGTGGCTCAGGACCCTAAAGTAGATTCCCCAAAGGGAAACCTGTCCCGGCCTATTCAACCTATGCCGGACTTTGTAGGAGAGGCATTGAATCGTCACGGCCTCACAACGGCCTACCGCGCCCGACCCGCGTACCAACAGAACGATTACGTCGGGTGGATCAATCGTGCGAAACGTCCTGAGACTAAGTTGAAAAGGCTTGAGCAGATGCTAGAGGAGTTGCGGCTCGGCGGTGTTTACATGGGCATGGCGCATCGTCCGAGTCGGCGGCAGGTTGGGTCAGACATTTGACGGATTTCGCCGAAGGTGTGACACACAGCCAGCGATTGATTGCGCAACTGGTAAAATTCAGCCATCTTCGATCCGGGATCGATGCTCGCAATGTCGTCGGTTCCGTGACAGATTTAGCAAACGATGAACCAGGAACTTTTCTTTCCGTTAGCGGATGAGGCACCCGAAGATGGCGCGGCGCTCTCTGCGTCTCGTTCCGGACGGGTTGTGCGCCACGGCGTCGCGACCAACGACTTGGTCTTTAGCGCGCACTTCGAAGGAAATGATGTCGTCTTTCCGAAGATACTCGACCTTTACGTGAAACCCGGCAGCATCGTTGCGGATGTCACGTACGGCGAAGGCGTCTTCTGGCGTGGTGTCGATCCCACAAAGTACGACCTAAGGCGGACCGACCTGAAAACAGGCGTCGATTGTCGTGATTTGCCTTATCAAGATGGTGAAATCGACTGCGTGATTCTTGACCCGCCCTATATGCACTCGCCAGGTGGGAGCGCACACAAATCGCATGACGCGTTCGAGAAATATTACGCAAATAACGGATCTGGAGGGCAGACGAAGAGCAAGTACCACGATGCAGTCTTGGATTTGTATCTATCCGCCGGTGCTGAAGCATACCGCGTCCTGCGTGAACGCGGCGTGATTGTCGTTAAGTGTCAAGACGAAGTTTGCGCCAATCGACAACGCTTCACACACGTTGAGATCATTAATGCCTACGAGGAACTGGGCTTCGTAGCTGAAGACCTGTTCGTGGTCGTGAGGAAAAACCGTCCTGGCGTGAGTCGCATGATCAAGCAAGTTCACGCTCGCAAGAACCACTCGTACTTCCTCGTCTTCTGGAAACGTGGTTCGGACCGCGGAAAATGGGAACCTCCCTCGTAGATCCCATCGACCTGATGGTGCGGGTCATCGAGGAGCATTCGCCAGAATCGATCTGGCGGGATTCGCGGCTTGCGGGTTATCGTCAACTAGGCAACACAAACCGCGGCCAGATCGGCGAAGACTTTGTCCGCAGGTATCTGAAAACCGCCGGAATAAATGTGAGCAACGGTTCTCGTACGGCTCCCACTGATCTAATCGTTGCGGGCCAACGTTTTGAAATCAAGACGGCGTCGTTGGGCGCGAACGGAACATTTCAGTTCAATCATGTCCGCCTAGATCGTTCCTACAACTACCTTTTGTGTCTTGGAATATGCCCGGACAAAATCGTCTTCAACTCATGGCGTAAAGGCGTCATCTCCGAAGGCGGTGCTGGCGCTCTAGTCCGTATGGCGGAGGGTCAGAGTACAACCCATAAGCTCACCAAATGATTGGCGGAAATGAGGCCGATAGACGAGTTGGTGGGGTGGGTGCGGAAAGAAATTTCTGGAATTTAGCTAGGGAAATTAGTGCCACACCAAATGATCCGCTACAGCGTCAATTTCCTTAACGAACGTCGGCCACCGCGTCGCACGCCTATCTCATTCCTCTTCATGGGTGGGGTTCAACAATCGACTAAGGACATATCCTCATGCAAATCCGAGAACTGATCAAGAGCGATGCCGCCGAGTTTCGGGTGTTACGATTGCGTGCGCTTAAGGAATACCCGACGGTGTTCAGTTCTTCTTATGAGGTGGAGCGAGAGTGGCCGTTGGATAGGTTTGCTGAGCGGTTGGGTGAGAATGCAGGCTCTTCGGACGGGTTCATGCTGGGGTGTTTCGTAGAGGGTGATCTTGTTGGATCGCTGGGATTCTTCCGGTTTGAGGGTCCTAAACTCGAGCACATCGGTAGGATCGTCGCTGTGCATGTTGCAGCCGAGCATCAGGGTCGAGGGTGTGGCAAAGCGATGGTGTCGGTCGCCTTGGAACGGGCACGGCGGATGCCCGGTTTTTCGGTCATTCAGCTTACGGCGACTACTACGAACGCGCGCGCGATTTCCATGTACGAGTCGTTCGGATTTGAGATTTGCGGCACTACTCCGCGTGCGATGCTCGTAGACGGCGAATATGTGGACGAACACCTGATGGTGTTGAAACTGGACTAATCGCGGTTACGGAAACGGCTAAGAGGTCCTATTGGTTCAAGGCGAAACGCCATCGCGTTCACTCGATCCAGAAGTGTGGATTCCAGGCGACTTCCCATAGGTACCCTTCCGGATCGGAGAAGTAACCAGAGTAGCCGCCCCAGAAGGTGTCTTGTGCCGGTTTGAGCAACTTGGCGCCAGCGCTGACCGCCTGCTCCAACACGGTGTCGACTTCTTCGCGGGTGCGGACGTTGTGAGCCAAGGTGACACCTGAGAAACCGCTACCCTCCACGGATATTCCGACGTCTTCGGCCAAAGCGTTCAAGGGGTAGAGGGACAGCCAAGTGCCTCGAGTCTTGAAAAAGGCGATGAAGTCGGTATCTTCGTCGTGTAGCGGCAGGCCAAGGCCGTCTCGGTAAAACTCCACCGCACGGGCCAGGTCTTTGACGCCGAGGGTGATGATGCTGATGCGCGGGTCCATCGGAATTCTTCGACTTTACTCTGGCAAGCCCGCGCCTTCATCGAACCCCAACATCAGGTTGAGGTTCTGTATGGCGGCGCCACAGGCACCTTTGCCCAGGTTGTCTAGCAACGCGATGATCAGGACGTGTCCCGAAGGGTGTGGGACGACGTGGATCTGGATGCGGTTGGTGTCGTTGCATGCCTGCGCATCGAAGCTACGTTCATCCGTTTTTGCTGAGCCGGACCAGTTTGCAACCTCTACGAACCGTTCATCCTCGTACCGTTCGTTCAAAACCTCCCACACGTCGCCGCTGTCCGAGCCCGAAGTCAGCATCGAGGCGTGCAGCGGAATCTGAACACGCATTCCGCAGCGGAATGGTCCGACAGCAGGCACGAATTGGGGTTCGACGTTGATGCCCGAATGCATCATCATCTCAGGGATGTGTTTGTGCCGGTTGTCCAAGGAGTACGGTGCCTCGTACGGCAAATCGCTCAACCCTGTTTCCGGGTCTTCCCACTTGTCGATCAAAGACTTGCCACCGCCTGAATAGCCGGATAGAGCGTTAATGGAGATCGGGGCATCTGGGTCCAGAACCCCTGCGTCAATCAGCGGCCGCACTGACAGCAAGAAACCGCTGGGGTAGCAGCCCGGGTTAGACACGTGCCGCGCTTCGCCGATCGCCTCCCGTTGGCCCGGAGCTAACTCCGGCAAACCGTAGATCCAATCATGTGCGACTCGGTGGGCTGTGCTGGCATCGATTAATCGAGTATCCGATTCTCGGACCCAATCGGCTACTTGGCGAGCGGTGTCATCCGGTAGGCACAAGATCGTGACATCGGACTCCAATACTCGGGCGCGCCTTTCTTCGGGGTCCCGTCTCAGTTCCTGGGGAAGGGCCAGTATCTCTACGTCGTCGCGCCCAGTCATCCACTCGTAGATACGCAACCCGGTTGTGCCGGTACGGCCGTCGATGAACACTTTCGGAAGCACAGTCGACCTCAGTTCGAATCTAACTCTCCTATCTGGGAGACCATTGCAAAACTCACGTCATTCCGGCGAAAGCCGGCGCTTCAGCGGACGGAACGTCCATCCAGAGGGGCAGTGGGCGACGCAATCCCTTCGCGCCCCCTTTGTCCTTCGGACATTTCCCCCGCGCAGCGGGGGAAACCCGAATCGTCTGGGGTTGGGCGTCGAGGTTTCGCAATGGTCTCATCTAGAAGTCTACTTTTTCGACGCGGTTCTTCGGTGCTACCATGCCTGCATGAACCGCGGCCCCAGTGCGCCTTCCGTGCGCAAACGACCTGTCATCTTCTGGGGCTGGTGGATCGTCATCGGCGCGATCGTGGGGCAGTTCGTCTCGATAGGCGTCGGCAACAGCATCGCCGGCGTCTTTCTGCGACCAATGACCGATGACCTAGATTGGTCCACCACCGAGTACACCCTCGGCGCGTCGGGCGCACTAGTCGTTGGAGGTTTGGCGGGTTTCATAGTAGGACCACTCGTTGACCGCTACGGGGCGCGACCGCTCATGCTGATCGGAGCTGTCGTCTACGCCTGCTGTTTCCTCGCCCTCTCTCGCGTCGATGCGCTGTGGCAGTTCTTGCTACTCACGATGCTGTCAGGCGGAATAGGTTTCGCACTCGTCGGCGCCCTAGTGGTCAACGTCACGCTGTCGAAGTGGTTCGTGGCGCGGCGTGGTTGGGCCATCGCACTCGGTTCATCAGGCATATCGCTCGCCGGACTCATCTTGCCAGTGGCGATGACTCGGGTAGTCGATTCGCTCGGTTGGCGCGACGCGTACGTGGTTCTCGCGGTGCTGGTGGTAGCAATCGTTGTGCCGGCGGCTTTGGTCATGCGTCGGCGGCCCGAAGACTACGGACAGTTGCCGGATGGTACACGGCACGATGCTGCCAGGAGACGAGGTCGGCCAAGTAGCGAGTTCGAACAGCAGGAGCGTGACGCGGCCAATTCATACACCAGACGCGAAGCGGTGAGGACGCTTGCGATCTGGCTCTTGATAATCGGGTATGCGCTGCACACGTTCGCTCTAATTGCGGTCATGGTTCACGCCATCCCGTTCATGACCGACAGCGGTATGACGCGCTCCTCTGCCGCACTGGCGATCGCGCTCAGCGGCGGCACCAACCTTTGCTCAAAGTTCGCATGGGGGTGTCTCTTACAACGGATCCACGTGCGTTATCTCTGCGCGACATCGCTGTTGACATGCGCGTCGGGCGTGGCGTTGATGCTGGTTTCGGCGCAGAACGGTTGGCTTTTGCTGATGTTCGTGGCTTTCCTGTGTTGGGGCTTCGGCTTCGGTGGCACGGTGCCACTGAGTGAATTCATCTGGGCAAAGTACTTCGGCAGAGTACACATCGGCGCTGTCCGTGGCGCGAGCGTTCCATATGTCACCGTCTTCCAAGCGTTGGGACCTGTGATCGGCGGACTCTACCTCGACTTTTTCAGCTCGTACACCGGAGTCTTCGCCGCATTCTTCGTCGCCCACATCATCGGGTCGATCGCGATACTCGCTTCTCGGGAACCTCCTCCCAAGGTTTCCTCAGGTCGCGTACCACGGCTACAGGATGCTCCAAGTTGATGCGTACATGGATAGACCCAATTTCCGAGCGACGGCGAGCGAGGCGTGGTTGTCCCATGAAGTGTTGTAAAGCGGAACACGACCAGATGCCCGTATAGCCAACCCCCACGCTGCGGTGACTTGGGTCGCAAATCCGCGACTACGGTACTCGACCGCCGTTTCGACACCCGCTTCAGCGGTAACGTCGGTACGGCGCGCGCAGAAGCAGACGCTCACCGCGTGTCCATTATCGATGAGCGCGACGATGGGAGTTCGGAAGGGGATCTCATCTTTCGTCCAGCCAGCGAAGTGGTAATCAAGCTGGTCAGCGTCCTCGATGAACACCGTACCGCTGGCAGTAGCAATCTCGTCTGGAAACTCAAATGCAGGTCCGGAGTCGACTCTGCCATCAATCAACGACAGATATCGTTCCGCGTTGACGGGAGCATCTCGGAAGTCGGCAACTGGAGGTTCATCCCGCGCCAAGGCGTCGAGTTCTTCGGCTAGATGCTGTGGCACGTCTGACCTCACCGCCCAGGCGCGATCTCTCTTTCCGCGGATCAAGGAAAACTTCGGACCGGGACTCGGGTCTGGTTCGCGTGTGCCGACGATCCGTTTGTCGTCGTCCAGCGAGAACAGGGTTTGCAGCAGGAGATCGGGCGTGATCACAATAGAATCAGAATGTCCGCGTCAATTGTTGAAGCATTTAACGATACCGTACGCGAAACCACAGAGACGCCCGACTACGTAGCTAACCAATAGTGGTCAACGCCGTTTAGTTGCACGTCGAAAGACAGGACAGATGATCAACAACTGGAAACCGACAGTAGCGATATTTTTGTTCGTCTTGGTCTTGACGGCATTGGTTGCCTGTCAACCTGAACCTGAACCTACGGCAACCCCCGTACCTACCGTCACACCGGCGCCTGAGGTCAAAGCGCCCACTCCGGTCCCTACCTCGACATCAACGTCCACGCCTACGCCGGAACCAACTGCAACCGAAGTTCCGCCCACGAACACGCCGACATCGACCCCCGAACCGACGGCGACGCCCGTCCCGCCGACCAGCACCCCGACTCCTGCTCCAGAACCAACCGCTACACCCGTTCCGCCGACCGCGACTGTAGAACCTGATCCTGAACCGGAACCCGAAACGGCTCTACCGTTTGACCCAGCCGTCATCCGCGGCGAGCTTGTCAACGGCATGGAGTACTACATCAGACAAAACTCAGAACCGCTGAACCGCACCCACTTGTCGCTAGTAGTGAATGCGGGTTCGATTTTAGAAGAGGAGAACGAACGCGGACTCGCCCACTTCGTCGAACACATGGCTTTCAACGGTACCGAACGCTTCGAAAAGCATGAGATCATCGATTATCTGGAGTCGATCGGTAGCACATTTGGGTCCCACCTCAACGCCTATACCAGCTTCGACGAAACTGTGTACTTCCTCGAAATCCCGGCCGACGATCCTGAAATTCTCGAAACGTCGTTCGAAATCCTCAGCGATTGGGCGTACGCGGTTTCGTTTGATCCCGAGGAAGTGGATCTCGAGCGTGGTGTGGTCATAGAAGAATGGCGAGTAAGCCGAGGCTTCGGCGCACGCTTCCGAGAGAACTGGTATACCCCGATCTTCGGCGAATCGCCATATGCGGTACGTAGCCCGATTGGTCTGCTAGAGGTCGTCGAACACGCACCGCGGGAGCGTCTCGTCGAGTTTTACGAGCGTTGGTACCGCCCGGAACTGATGGCAATTGTCGCCGTAGGTGACTTCGATGCTGAGTTGATCGAGGCAAAGATCAAGCAACACTTTGCACCACCGCCCGAGGGGGAAGCGAGCCAAGAGCGCGCAGCAGTCGGCCCGGAAACGAATCGCCCTAAGTACGGCGTGCCTGAGCATGATGTGCCGCGCATCAACGTGTTTACCGATCCCGAAGCGCCTGGGACTCAAGTTTTCCTGACACGCAAGCTTCCACCAAAATCTGGTCAAGACCACGCTGATTTCAGGACCGATGCGGTTGAGCAACTCGCGTTCCTAATGATTAGTGCGCGTCTATTCGAGCGCGGTCAATCCGACGAACCGCCCTATTTGGGTGCAATTGCCCAACGCGGTCCGTTCATCAACCCGGTGGATTTGGTTCAATTCGCGGCATGGACTGAACAGGATGGCATCGAAACTGGACTTGCGGCGCTGCTCGAAGAGATACAGCGCGTTGGCCAGCATGGCTTCACCGAAACCGAACTGGCACGCGAGAAGGTCAATCTCTTGAGCTCGGTGGAAAAAGCTTACAAAGAGCGAGACCAACGGGAGTCTGAAGACTTGGCACAGATATACGCTGACCACTTCCTGACCGGTACGATGACCGTCGGAATCGAAGCAGAGTGGGAACTCTATCAAGAGGTGCTACCGCAGGTCACTTTGGCGGATGTCGATGAAGTCGCTGATTCTTGGGCGCTGGCCGACAATACGGTTCTGCTATTCATGCGACCAGAAGGGACCGGCTCAAACACCGACGAAGAGCTCGCAGCAATCGCCCAATCCCAACTGGATTCAGCCGACACGTTGCAAGTGGAACCCTACGTAGACGCTTTTGATGACGTACCGCTGTTGGCGAACATACCGACTGCGGGGAGCATTACCGAAGAAGAGACGATCGATTCAATAGACGCTCAGCGGTGGACGCTATCCAATGGCATCACGGTGATCGCCAAGCAGACCGATTTCAAAAACGACGAGGTCTTGTTCACCGCATTCAGCCCCGGCGGTCACTCGTTGGTCGAGGATATGGACTACGTGTCAGCGCTCTACGCAGACGACCTGATAGCCAGCAGCGGTGTAGGCCCGCACGACAACGTGGCGCTAGACAAGCTACTTGCCGGCAAACGCGTCTCTGTGTCGCCGAGCATCTTGGAACTTTCCGAAGGGTTCAGCGGCAACGCTTCACCTGAAGACCTTGAGACGCTCTTCCAACTGATCACCCTGTATGCGACCGAACCTCGCCTCGACGACAGTGTCTACGCACGATACGAGACCAGTTTGCGCGCTATAGCCGAGACACGCTCAGAACAGCCGGACGCGGCATTTTCGGACGCACGCGCAGAGGTCCTTAGCGGGTATCACTTCCGCGAACGTCCTCTAACCGTCGAGTTGCTCGAAGAACTCAGCATGGAACGCGCTCTGGCCGTTTACGCCGATCGGTTCGCGGACCTGGGAGACGCAACTTTCGTGTTCGTCGGCGCATTCGAGTGGGACCAGCTTCGTTCGTTGGCGACAACATATCTTGCCAGCCTGCCGACCACAGGCAGGACCGAACAGTGGATCGACACAGATATCGACCCGCCGATGGACTTGGTTGACCATTCCGTCCGAAGCGGCATCGAACCTAGGAGCATCACGGGCGTTTTCTTCGTCGGCGACGCAGACTGGAATCGCCAGGAGGCGTTGACGTTGCAAGTGTCCGCGGAGATGCTTCAGATCCGATTGCGCGAAAAGCTTCGTGAAGCGCTAGGCGGCACCTACTTCGTGAGTGTGTATTCGAACCTGCAATCGCTGCCTGACCAGGAGTACCGCATTTCCATCTACTACGGGAGCGATCCTGAACGTGTGGACGAACTGTTAGCCGCTGTCATCGAGGAAATCGAGTGGCTTCGCGACGGCGGCGAACAGGAGTTATTGGACACGGTCAAGGAACTGCTGCGCACACCGCGCGAGGAACAGCTACGCGACAACAATTTCTGGCGAGATCAGATTCGTTCCATCGCACAGCGAGATGGCAAGTTCGACGACATCCATCGCTTCGATGAGTGGTTAGACGCGATCACGCTCGATCAGATAGTGGCCACCGCGCAGCAATACATGACGCCGGATCGGTACGTTCGGGTTGTGCTGTTGCCGGAAGAACAATAGGCCGCGCAGCCGCGTCAAAACCCCTCGCCGATGAAGGCCGCTACACGTTCGCCGATCACCATCGACGTGACGTTGGTGTTGGCGCGGATGCAGTCTGGCATGATCGACGCATCGACGACCTTCAAGTTATCGAGGCCGCGTACGTTGCCGTACTGATCTACGACTGCCATCTCGTCAGATTCGGGCCCCATTTTGCAGGTGCCGGAAACGTGGTGGCTGGTGACAACCGCCTCCTTGATCCACGCGTCCAAGGCGTCGTCCGATTCGAGATCTGCATCGCTCGGATCGACGCGCTCTGTCACCAGGTTGTCCCAACCCTCGTACTTCGCGAATTCGAGAGCTATCCGTACGCCCTCACGCACTCTTGAGAGGTCGAACTCTTCCTCCATGAAGTTGTAGTCAAGGAATGGCTGGACATGGGGATCATCTGTGCGCAGGTAAAGGCCGCCAGCACCGACGGCAAGATCGAGGCACACCGTCATCCCAAGACCAAACTCCTCGGGCGTCCCAGGAATGAAAGGTCGACGGCTAATCAATCCTCGCGAGCCGGGATGGATCAGCATATCGTTCACTAAATGCGATCCCTCAGCTGTGTAGCGCAACGTGAATTGAATGCCGGGAATGCCCAATGGCTGTTCGAAGTCGTCGCGAGTCCGCCAAACACATCTGACATGCGGGTGATCACGAAGATTACGTCCTACACCCGGCGAATCGTGCACCACGGGGACACCGACATTCTCTAGCCGGTCAGAAGGGCCTACACCTGAGAGTTGCAACAGATGCGGTGATCCGATCGCGCCTGCTGACAGAATGATGTTCTCTCCTTCAACTTCCTCAACCTCGCTGTCGTGTTCCAGTGTCAAACCGGTTGCCCGTTTTCCGTCGAAATTCACCTTGTGAACGAGTGTTTCGGGTTGAAGCGTGAGGTTCGGTCTTTCCCTCGCCATGCTCAAGTAACCGATCGCGGTGCTCCATCGAACCCGTCCCGGGTTGTTCAATGGCGTCGGTCCGACGCCGGTCGAGTCGGGAGCATTGTGGTCAGGGCAGTCAGGGAAACCATTCGCCAGCGCCGCTTCGTAAAACGCCTTTTGGTCCGGATTCCACTCTTCGGGTTTCCAACGGCGCACGATGATCGGTCCATCCGAACCGTGGAAATCCCCAGAGAAATCGGTGTCCGTCTCGATCATACGGAAGTACGGCATCAACTCCTCAAAACTCCACCTGTCGTTACCCCACGACGCCCATGTGTCGTAGTCCTCGACGACACCTCGAAGGAAGATCTGTGCATTCACCGCACTCGAACCGCCGACCACCTTGCCCCTAGGTATCAATCCCGGCAACGCTTCATCCGTGTAGCGAGCCACGAAGGTCCATCGATGATCGCTGTAAGCGCGACGCCAAGGACGATTGGTGTGACCATACCCATACTTCACTTCGTCCGGCATTTCATCGAAATCCGGATAATCAGTCCCTGCCTCGATCAACAGCACAGAATGATCGGGATCCTCTGTCAATCGCGTCGCGAGAATACCCCCGGCTGAACCTGCACCAACGATGATCGTGTCGTATGTATCAGGCACGTCGAAACTCCAGAGGTTTACCGATTACTGAGCGGATTGTACGCCGAACTCGGACGCATCGGCGGTCGCAGTTGCGATGGCGATCACTCAACCGTCTGCAACTGACGCCTCTACACATCCAACCTCAACCATCAATCCGCGCAGAGCGTCGGCGGCCATCTTCATTCCCTCGGCGCCGCTGAAGCCGCCGCGCTGACCTGCGACCAATAGGTGTGGCTCTAGCGCTAGGAATCCCTGATAACCCACGTTTCGCAGGTTCTCCACCAATTCGCGAACCTGCCCGTCACCCTCACCTGCGACGGTGATCGTGCCGTCTGCTATACGGCAGTCCTTGACTTGGACACAATCCGTGAAATCTGCGAGTAACGGCCATCCGATGTCGACCGATTGCGCGAATCCCATTTGCGGATAGTTTCCGGTATCCCACACATATCGCAGGTTCGATCTGTTCACCCCCTCGACAAGCGCGCTACAACGTTCAGGTACATCACCGACTAAGCCGCCTTCGTTCTCCAACAACAAGACGGTGTTTCTCTCGGCTGCAACCTCTGCCATCACTTGGAGCCTCGATATCGACAACTCAACTCGCTCCGGCTGCAATCCATCGGTTTCCGGGTAGAACGAAAAGACGCGGACCTTGTCAGTGCCTACCATCTGCGCGATGTCGAGGACGCGCTTGAGGTCATTCAAGACATCCTCGATCTGACCGTCTATCGGTGACTTACCGATCGGGCTACCGATGCAGCTGATATTGATGGCATGTGATTCGCACCGTTCGATGAGTCGACCCACTTGCGCGTCAGTGAGTTCGAGCACGTTGGTTCCCCACGCGCTCCGCAACTCCAAGTAGCCGATATCGAGATCGTTCAAGACTCCGAGCTGCTCGTCAACATCGTCGGCGATTTCGTCGCCGAACGCGCTTAACGTGAAACGTGCTGTCATAGTCCTTCCCCGATAAAGGCCGCCACGCGCTCGCCGATCACCATCGATGTGACGTTCGTGTTGGCGCGGATGCAGTCCGGCATGATCGACGCATCCACCACTTTCAGGTGCTCGAGGCCGCGCACATTACCGAACTGGTCTACTACGGCCATGGGATCTGTTGCAGGACCCATCTTGCATGTTCCTGAGACGTGATGACTGGTCACCGCCGTCTCTTTGATCCAGGCATTCAGCGACTCATCCGACTCAAGGTCCACGTCGGTAGGCTCTACTCGCTCAGTGACGATGTCAGCCCACCCCTCGTGTTGCCCGAAACGGTCGGCGATTCGCACGCCTTCTCGCAGCCTTTGGAGGTCGAACTCCTCTTCGAAGTAGTTGTAGTTAAGGAATGGTTGGATGTGAGGGTCCTTCGTGCGCAGACTCAGGTTTCCAGAACCAACTGCGAGATCTAAACACACAACCATAAGCAGGCCGATTTCGTCGCTGGCACCTTGTCCCCACCACCTGCGCCCGATCACGCTCCGAGAACTCGGATGAATCAGCATATCGTTCGGAAGATGCGATCCTTCCGCCGTGTATCGCAGCGTGAACTGGACTCCCGGCAACCCCAATGGCTGATCGAAGTCTTCGCGCGTTCGCCACGTCACCCTCACATGCGGATGGTCGCGGAGGTTCTGTCCGACGCCCGGCAGATCATGATCCACCGGAATGCCCACCTCGTCGAGCGCATCTGGCGGCCCGACGCCTGAGAGCATCAGCAAGTGCGGCGAACCGATCGCGCCAGCCGACAGAATTACATCCTCGGCTTCATGGTCTTCGATGATGCCGTCGATCTCGGTTCTCACGCCAACCGCGCGATTTCCGTCGAACAGGACTCTGTGGACTAGGCAATCAGCGAGTATCTCGAGGTTCGGCCGATCCCTCGCGCCAGAAAGGTATCCAATAGCTGTACTCCAACGCACGCGGTCCGGATTATTGAGCGGAGTCGGACCGACCCCAGTGGAGCCCGGAGCGTTGTGGTCTGGACAATCAGGAAAGCCGTTGGCGCGAGCCGCTTCGTAAAAGGCGATCTGCGCCGGATTCCAATCTTCCGACTTCCACCGACGCACGATGATCGGGCCATCCGAACCGTGGAAATCACCGCTGAAGTCCGTATCCGTCTCGATCATGCGGAAGTATGGCATCAACTCTTGGAAACTCCACCTGTCGTTGCCCCAAGATGCCCAAGTGTCGTAGTCCTCAGGCACACCCCGCAAAAATATCTGCCCGTTCACCGCGCTCGAGCCGCCGACTACCTTGCCCCGCGGGATGATGCCCGGTCTCGCCTCATCCGTGTAGCGAGCGACGAAGGTCCAGCGATGATCGTTGAGGGGACGCTCCCACGGCGGGATGTCGTGCCCGTACCCGTATTTCACGCTGTCGGGTATGTCGTCGAACTCGGGATAATCGGGACCCGCTTCGACCAGAAGCACCGAATGTTCGGGGTCCTCCGTCAACCGAGTCGCGAGAATGGCGCCAGCCGAACCGGCGCCCACGATGATGGTGTCGTATCTTTCAGCCACGTCCAGATCCCCCTAGATTGCATTCGCTTCAGCGGATTGTACGCGGATTATCGGCGCCCTACTCGTTTCGCCGAAGCGGCTGACCTCGTCGATAGGTGGCTACTCGCCACAACCACTCCGCGGGACCGAATTGGAACTTGCTGAGCCATGCCTGTGACCACCAGAACTGAACTGCCCAAACGGCAAACACGAACACCAAAACGGCGCTTCTATTCACAAAATCAGCGTCTCCTAGCAACATCGTCAAGACGATCACCCCCAGAACAGTCTGCATCAAATAGTTGGTGAGCGCCATCCGACCGACCGCACGCAGCCGCTCCTTGAGCCAGCTCTCCACGCGATTGTTCCAAAGGATGATGATGCTCATGTAACCGAGTGAAGCGGGAATAGTCCCCAGCGTGTTCGGCAATTGACCGACAAAGGCGATCTCTCTGGAGTAATCGTTTACGGCGGTTATCACTACACCAAGCGTCGCCAGTGATAATCCGATCGCTATCCCGACCACCGCAGTAATTCGGTACGTGCGAGCGTCTAATCCGCCGTTCATGAATCCGGTGCGATATAGACCAGCGCCCACGAGAATCAGTCCCAACGCCCGCAGGAAATAGCCTAGAAGCAACGCAACGCCCAAGTAATCGTCTGCGGGAGGCTCGCCCGGTTCCCAGTAACCTGACAGCGATTCGGATGTCATATTCGCGATCTGCTGCGCCCATAATGTGCTGGCGATGGACAGCGCGAAGACCGCAAGCCCCACGATGATCAGCGTTCTATCCGGCAGCTTACGCAAGGCAATCAGGAAGAACGACGATATCGCGTAAGCCATCAGCACGTCACCGTCCCACACTAAGAAGTGGAGGACACCGATAAGCAGCAACAGCGAATTCCGCCACATATTGAGCAGGACGGCGCGCCTTCCTCGCGCGCTGGCACGATCGATGAAAAGGATCATCCCGGCACCGAACAGGAGCGAGAACAGCCCCATGAACTTCTGGTCGACGAATATCTCGCCTAAAATCCCAACGGTCCAGTCAAGCCATGACTCCGAGCCGCCCGCGCTAAGGTTCAAGTAAGGTACCGTCCCGAACCTGAACGACACCGCGTTCATCAGCAGAATTCCGAGTACCGCAACTCCGCGAATCAAATCGAGGCTAGTTATTCGCGCAGAATCGCGAACTGGACCGGAATCATTCGTCTGGGGTGTCTGCTGCAACAGGCTAATGACTTTCCGTTTGCTTCGCGATGACGCCGTGAACGGATACTGCGGACTTGCCGTCACACTCGGCTCAATTGAGAATTGCGACGACCTTCCGCAACGACACGCTGAATTCGGACCTTTGCCAATCGCGGACTTCTCGACTGTCGAGTTCCAAAGGCAGAGTAGACAGGTCCCGAGCCAAGCGTTCAAGACTCACCCTTGGCCAAAGAAGGCTCGGGTCCAACTCGAGTTTTCCGCCCAAATTGCGTCGCCAAGTTTTTAGCTTGCGAAGGCGCGCATCATCCCTCGCTTGCTCGGTCCGAGTTTTGGGTTCACCGTTCCGAGTGCGACTCGGCAGAACCACCGGTTCAGAATTGAGCCCCTCTTTGATCGCGGATTTCAGACGTCGCGACGCAGGCGGACGCCTGAACCAACCTATGCCCTTGATGGAGGAGGGATCTGTTTTAGGGTCAGCCGCCAACGCAACGAGTGCAGAATCCGGTACCACCTTGAATACAGGTCGGTCGAGGCGTTTGGCTTCACGCTCTCGGACTTGGCACAATGCCCGTAGAACAGCTAACCCCTTCCCGTTCAAACGGTTGGCGCCTTTCATGGACATAAACGCCTCTTTCGTTCTCTTTGGGCGATCAACGGAAGTGTGTCTGACACTTTCGAGCCGCTCGAACTCCTCCTTCGCCCACGCGAGACGCGCGCACTCCTCCAACTTAGCCCTAAGGATGTCGCTAACTTGAATCAGGTAACGGACATCGTTGGCGGCGTACTTCAATGCTGTAGCGCTCAAGGGCCGTTTCGTCCAATCAGACCGCTGGAGTTTTTTGGATTTGGCCAACTTCACTCCGACGTTTTCCTCGACCAACGCCTGCAAACCTAACCGCTCTGCTCCAACGAACGCTGCGGCGATGCTGGTATCGAAAAGATTGTCGACCCTGAAACCCCAATCCCGGTCAAGGCTGCGAAGATCGTAGTCGGCGGCGTGAAAAACCTTCTCCACCGATCGGTCGCTTAAAAGGTCACCCAGCGGTCCGACATCGTCGATCGACAAGGGATCGACTAGAAATGTGCCATGGTCTGATGCCAGCTGTACTAGGCAGATGCGCTCTCGATACCTGAAGAACCCGTTCGACTCGAGATCGACGGCGACTTGGGAACCGCTCGAAATCGCGTCGACGATTTCGGCTAGGCGTGAATTTTCGCTGACGAACTCGAAGTCGCTCATGCCTGACGATGGTTCGCGCGATTCATCACTAGTTACCCAGTCAGACTATAGCACCGTAGGGGCGACCCTCGTGGTCGCCCTGCAATACGAATGTGCCGCCGAAACTCCGTCAAATGTCATTCCGAGTCAGCCGAGGAATCCGCCTCACGGTTCGCAATATCGGTTAGCAGCGTGTAAGCGCCTTCCGGATCCCAGCGCCGCCTCGCCCAACTCGTATTGATCTCAGGATGGGCGTTCCGTACGATGAAACGCCGACTTTCGCGGGAGCCATCGCCCCTTTCGCAGAGCGAAAGGGGCGCGAACGAGCGCAGCGAAGTGAGCGGGGTATGCCCGGCTACTCGGCTCTTGGGGTGGTGTGGTCGCCCTTGACCCGCACCCACTTGCTGGAGTGGGGGCTCCGCTCCCCGGAGTCATTGCCCACGAAGGACCGCACGAACACTCCGGTCGCCACACCGTTCTGAAGTCCGGTGATGGTGTAGGTAAACACCCCGCTCTCGACCACGATGCCGTCGTTGGGACTCCTCGACCCCCGCGGGTTCGCCCACACTCCCGCCTCCTGGCTCCAGCGCAGCGCGTGCTTGATGCTGTCGCCCACCTCACGCGGGGATAGCGTCCAGGTTACGGTCAGCGTGCCGTCGCCCGGCACGACCCGGACGTTGAACGGCTCGATCTGTCCCGGTACGGGCGGTTCCGGTTCCGGCGTGGTGTCCGACACCGCCACGGATACCGAATCCGCTGATATGCCGTTGTAGTTGCCGTCGCTGCTGATAACGTCGTGGCTGATGCTGACGCTCTCGTCGTCCCGGTCCTCGTCGGAGACGCCGCTGACGGTGAAGGTCTGGGGCGTGTTCCAGTCGGACGGAGTGAAGGTGTGCGATGCCGGTGAGAAGCTCGCCGCACCGTCGTCGCTGCCGGTGAGCGTGACGGTAACATCCGTTGTGGGCTTGGAGGCGAGGACCACGGTGTAGGTCCCGCTTCCGTCCTCGCTGATGCTCAGCGTCGTCGGAGTTACCGTCACCCCCGCCGTGTCGTCGTCGGTGATGGTGACGGATGCCGTGTCCTTGCCGTCGCCTTCTTTCTCCCAGCCCGATGTGCCAGCGGCGATAGTTACAGTGAAGGTCTCGTCGTCCTCGTCCACGGCGTCGGACGCGGTGGGAACGCTGATTTGCAGGGTACTGTTCCCTTCGGCCACTGTCACCGGCGAGGTTATGCTGCCCACGTCGTCGGCAGTTGCGGTGGAACTGCCGCCATAGCCTGCCGTCGCCGTGAACTCCACGCCGTCGGCAGGGGCTGCCTCGCTCAGGGTGAGCGTCAGCGTCGCGTCCGTCCCCTCGACGGCGGTGGCCGTCGCGCTGACGGAGAAGGTCCTGACCGTCTCTTGTTGCTTTGGCTGGGCGTCCTGCTCCGGCGGCGGTTCCTGTTCTACCGGATCCGGTTCAGGCAACGTGATGGAGGCGCTGGCGCGTTCCCCCTTACCCCACTCGTTCGCGGCCCGCACCCTGACCTCGTAGGTTGAGCCGGCTTCCAACTTGCGGAAGGTGGTCGTCGTCTTGCCGGCATTGACCGTCCGGCTCTTGCCCTCGCTTCCGTCGGCGGGTTTCAGATGCACGATGTAGTTGTCAACAGCGCCGCCGTTCTCCGGAGCCTGCCAAGAGACGGTCACGCTGTCCGATGCTGTTGCCAGCAGCAGGCTGCCCACCGGACCGGGTAGCTCCGGCAGGGTGATGCGAGCGTGGGTACGCTCGCCCTTGCCGCCTGCGTTCTGTCCCCGCACCCAGACCATGTACGACGCGCCGCCCTTCAGATTGCGGAAGGTGGTCGTCCTCTTCCCGGCATCGACCGTACGGTTCTTGCTGTTGCCGCCGCCAGCCGGTTTCAGGTGCACGATGTAGCGGTCGACCGCGCCACCGCTCTCCGGGGCCTGCCAGGAGACGGTCACGCTGTCCGTCTTGCTCGACAGTTGCAGATCGACCACCGGGCCGGGCAACTCCACCGGGGCTTCCAGGACCTGTTTTTCCGGATCGGGCGTTGTGTCGTCCACCGACACGTCCACCGATGCCACGGCGATGCCGGCGTAATTGGCGTCCCGGCTGCCGACCTGGTGGCTGATGCCGACGTTCTCGGCGGCGACAGACACGGTGAAGCTCTGGGGCACATTCCAGTCGGACGGGGTGAAGGTCAATGATGCCGGTGAGAAACTTGCTGCGCCATCGTCCCCGCCGGTCGCGTCGTTACTGGGCTGGTCCGAGTTCCTGTCGTCCAGGGCGAAGTCCAATGATGCCGGAGAGAGACTCGCCACTCCCGCTCCGTCGTCGCCAGTCGGCGTGATGGTCACGTCGTGAGTGGGCTTGGAGTCCAGCACCACGGTGTAAGTCCCGCTTCCGCTCTCGACGACGTTCAGCGTCGTCGGAGTCAACGTCACCCCAGCCGTGTCGTCGTCGGTGATCGTTATGGTGGCGGTGTCCTTGCCGGTGTCCTCCTTGCCCCAGCCAGCGGTGGCGGCGGATATGGTCACTGTGAATGTCTCGTCATCCTCGTCAACGTCGTCGTCAACGGTGGGGATGGCGATTTCCAGCGTACTTTTGCCCTCGGCCACAGTGGCCGGTGAGGTTATGCTCCCCACGTCGTTAGACGTTGCGGTGGCACTGCCGCCGTAACCCGCTGACACCGTGAACTCCACCCCGCCTGCCGGGGCGGCCTCGTCCAGGGTGATGGTCAGGGCAGCGCTTTCGCCCTCGGCGGCGGTGGCAGCAGGACTGAGGGAGTAGTGCTTCGGCACGGGGTCGGTCGTGGTAGTCAGGGTGTAGGTTTTGGCGGTTGCGCCGTCTGCGGCGGTCACCACCACTTCGAAGGTCACCGGGGTGCGGAAGCCGGCCTGCGAATTGACGTACGCGTGGCCGCCCTGGGTGGGCTGGCCGTCCACGGTTACTTTCGCGCCGCCGTGCTCCGGCCGCGCCGTCACGTAAAGGCTGGAGTAACGGCTCTGCTGCTCCGTTAGGTGTACCGTGTACTCGTTGTTGTCCGGAGTGAAGGCCGGGTGCAGGGACCCGCCGCCTGCGGTCAGCGACAGCGCCCTTAGGTTGGCGTTGCTGGACTTGCCTGGTATCGGTTGCTTCCGCTCCTCCGCCTTCGTTTTTTCGGGGGCGAGGCTGATCTGCTGCTTCTCCGCGGCGCCCTCGGGCGGCGGGCCGTCGTCATGGTTCAGGATGGTGACCACCATCCCGTGGCTCTCGAAGCCCTCGGCCACCGGATTGATGATGATCGTCTCCCCGCTGTCCTCGTGGTCGTCGTCGATGACCCGCAGGTACACGTTCTTATGCCCCTTCCCGCCCTCGCCCTCGGCGAAGAAGACGTGGGGCGACGTCGTGACCTGGCCCTGCTGGTCCTCGGCAAAGTAGCTGTCGTAGGAGTTCAGGAACTCATAGTCCACGCCATGCCGGGCCGTGCTGGCCCGGTCCACGGTCAGGTCCACCCGCACACCGCCCGGTCCGGCCGGCTCGCTGATTTCCACCCCCAGGCCGTAGTAGCCGAGCACGTCGCCTTCGGTTCCTGGGGGCGGAGTTTCCCGGACGTGGAAATAGGACGGGCCGTTGACCGGCGCGTTAGTAGCGGTCTCCATCCAGACCAGGGGCGTATAGACCAAGCCGAGGGTCACCTTGTCGCCCTCGGCCCAGTTCAGACCGCTGTCGCCCCAGGTGAAGACGTGGAAGCCTCTGCCGCTGGCGGCATCGTAGCCGGAGTCCCATAAATCGCCGGTGCGGTCCACGCCGCTGATAATGTTGCAGTGGTGGCAGCCGTAGTCCACGGCATCCAAGAAACGGAACGGTTTACCGTCCACCATCAGGGTAAGGAAGTGATGCTTCCAGAACCAGGAGTCCACGGCGAAGCGGAGGCTGTTGCCGCCGAAGACGCCATCCGGCCCCCGCAGGTTGACGTACTCCAAGTTGGAGGCGTTGCCTTTGAAGTCGATGCGGGCGGGTTCCGGAACCGCCCGACTGACAGTCGCGCTGTAGTTGAAGTTGGCGATGGCGGATCCGCTAAGTCCCGAGGAGCAGTCCGCGCCGGTGTTGGTGGGAGTCCTGGGCGTGCCGCAGCCCAGCCCGAAGTCGGTCTCGCCCACGGTCAGTTCGCCCGACCATAGCGGCGGCACCATGAAGACGTCGACCTCGTCGCCGTCGGCCCAGCCCAGCGACTCGGGCAGACTCCAGACTATATGGGTGATCTTGTAGAGGCCGCCCCCAATAGTTCTCCGCTCGAACCTGCTGGCGCTGTTGACGGGGAGCGCCACGTCTCCCAGGTACAGCGTGTAGAGCTTGAAGGTATCGGGGAGATGGCCAAAGGTGATGAACTGGACGCTTGTTCCGGCGGTCATCAGCATCCAGATGGTATAGGACGAGACTGGGGCGTGCGGGATCCTGAACACGTCATGCTTGCGGAGTGCATGCCTGTCATGCCAAGCCTGATTGCAGTTCGCGAAATTGCCGAGCGTGCTGCAGCCGTACCACTCGGAGCCGTCGGGCGTCCAGGTAAATTTATCCACGTGCATCGTTGCCAAAAACACGGGCGGCCTGGGAAAAGTGTCGCAGACTTCGGGCGCATCGGCCGACCCGTCGCACGCCAAGTCATCATGATTCGGAGGATGCGCCTCGGCAACGGGGGCTGAGGGCGGGATCGCGACCGTCAGAACGGCGAGGATGAGGAACGCCAGCGCCGGAAGGGCTAAGAGGAGCCGGCGAGTTAAATTAGAACATATGTATTGGGGGGGGGGGGGGGTAAGGCATCTTTGGATTATTCCTATAGACCTTCGTTTAGTGGATTCCGATAAAATATTTTGCACTGACTCGGCGACGGATGTCAAGACGGGCGGCAATTCCCCATTTGACACACCAATCATCTCGTGTTCACCGCCCGCTGTCATGCAGCCCAAGAAGCGTAACTCGTTGACGAGCAAGTCGTAGTATCCGCATCGACTCGTCATTCCGGCGAAGGCGGGCGGGAACGCCCATCTAGGGAAAAGCAAACCTTGCCGCTAAAACACCGCGCCGCTCACCACCACTCTGGATTCCGGCTTTCGCCGGAATGACGATGGTTTTGCAAAAATCTCGCGACGACGGGAGTTTCCGCCGTCGTGTTCGAACACTCCGTTCCTGTTCATGTCAGTTATGGTTCAAACAGAAACCGAAACACTTGACAAGGTAAAGACCGCCATGGCAGATCTCTCAGGAAAAGTGGCTTTGGTCACAGGTGCAGGCCGTTATCGCGGAATAGGACGGGATACCGCCCTAGCGTTGGCGCAGGCCGGCGCCGACGTTGCGGTCACAGGAACAGGCCGGTCTCCCGACACCTTTCCCGACGATGAAAAGGCGATGGGATGGCGGGACATCGAGAGCGTGGCCGACGAGATCCGCGGCATCGGACGCCGGGCATCGACCATCGTCGCCGATCTCGCCGATCCGCGCCAAGCCCGAGGAATCGTCGATCAGACAGTAGACGAGTTGGGTTCAGTCGATATCTTGGTCAACAACGCAGCATTCGCAATGGCAAATGACCGCGTACCTGTAGTCGAACTCGAAGACGCGATTTGGCACCGCGTGCTTGACATCAAGGTTCACGGCTCCTACTACGCCTCCAAAGCCGCGGCGCAAGCGATGATCCGGCAAGGAACAGGCGGAAGCATCATCATGGTCTCTTCAATCGCCGGGAAGATCCAACCCAAAAACTTCGCCGCCTATGTAGTCGCCAACATGAGTCTCCAAGGTCTCACCGGCAGCCTGTCGAAAGAGTTGGGCGAATACCAAATCAACGTCAACACCGTCTGCCCAGACGTCATCGATACGTCGCGTTGGGACAACAAACGCGACAACACCCCCGGAGGCCGCGAGGATTGGGAGCGGTTGGAGACCAACATCCCCATGGGCCGCGCAGGCACGGGCACGGATGTCGCAAACATGATCGTATTCCTATGCTCGGAAGAAGGCCGATGGGTCAGTGGACAGTCCATCAACGTAGACGGAGGGCAAGTATCGTCGCACTAGACGTCCCCGCGGAAGCGAGACCATTACAAAACCGTTGCCCCGGGTGGCGCGCACTGCCGGGTTTCCCCCGATCACGGGGGAAATGTCCGAAGGACAAAGGGGGCGCGAAGGCGATACCTTTGAGCGTTGTATCCTTTCAACCGAGGTAGCGCCTGCGCTATCTCAATTGGCCGGACGTGGTGACACACAACCGTGGTGCAAGGCCCCTAACCTGTGTGACGCCAAATACGCTTGTCAGGCGACCTCCGGCCAACTCTCAATCGTATTTCCCGCGATGAACACGCAGGACGCGCTTCGTCGCATCAGTCAATTGATGCATTTAGTCATCGCTCGATCCGGCCGCGCTCTGAACTAACCCGACCATGACCTGCGAATCTGCTACTATTGCCGTCCAACATAGCCTATTGAAATCGGAAGGATCTCGCCATGGCCGAAAAGACTAACGTCGTCATCGTTGGCGGCGGACACAACGGTCTCGTGGCCGCAGGCTACCTCGGTCGAGCCGGGCTGAACGTCCAGGTGATGGAGCGCAGAGACGTGGTAGGCGGCGCCGTCGTTACCGAGGAGTGGTTCCCAGGCTATCACATCTCCACCTGCTCCTACATCTGCCACATCCTCCAAAAGAAGGTCATCGACGACCTCGAGCTGCGCAGATTCGGCTTCCACATCTACCCGTTAGACCCATCGCGCGTCCACCCCTATCCCAACGGTAAGACGGTCACATTCTGGCACGATGACGCCGAAACCGTCGAACAGATGCGAGACCAATACCCCGAGGATGCCGACGCCTGGTTCGAATGGGCCGGCTTCTGGCACCGCGCGGTACGCATACTCAGCGACTACTACCTCGGCCCCCCGCCGTCCCTCGCCGAGATCACTGAGAGGTTCCGACAGGAAGGCGAAGAGGAGTTATTGGAAACGCTGCTAACCGTCCCACTGAAAGACCTCATCGGACGGTACTTCGTATCTGAAGAGGTCAAGGCAGCAGTTAGCACGGGCGCATTCGACATGGGCGACATCAGTGCACCGGGCAGTGCCTACATCACCGCCCTGTACCGTTTCAGCGCCTTCCGGGAAGACACCGAAAACTACGGCATCGTCCGCGGCGGCATGGGCGGGATCACGCAATCGCTCGCACGATCCGCCGAAGCGTCGGGCGTGTCGATCCGGACGGGCACTACCGTCAAGCGCATCCTGACCAACGGAGGACAAGCCACCAGCGTCGAGCTAGCAGACGGCGAAATTGTCGAAGCAGACATTGTCATCTCCAACGCCGACCCTAAGCGCACCTACCTCACACTGGTCGATGAAGACGACCTCCCCGGTGAATTCGTCGAGGAAGTGAGATCGCTAAAAACGATGGCAGCCTCCGGCAAATTCCTGTGCGCCGTCAAAGAACTGCCCGACTTCTCCCGCCACCTCGGTCCCAACTTCAATCCCGAACACTTGGCGATGATGACGCTCTGCCCGACCGTCGACCAAAGCGAGCTGGCTTGGGAAGACTGCAAGAACGGCCGCGTGACCAAGACGCCGATCATGCAGCTTCAGATTCCGTCGACATACGACCCGACGGTCGCCCCCGACGGACACCACGTCCTCTCCTTATGGGTCTACTTCTTGCCGCCTCACGTCAAAGACGGCTCGTGGTCAGAGATGCGACAGGAATACGGCGAGTGGCTCATCGACTACGTGTCCGGATACGCCCCCAACTTCAGAGATTCGATCATCGACTGGGTGTTCCTGACACCAGAAGACATCGAGGAACGCATCGGTCTCACCGACGGCAACATCCGTCACCTAGACATGATCCCGCAACAGATGATGTCGCGCCGCCCTTTGCCCGGATGGTCCGACTACCGTTCACCCATCAAGAACCTCTACCTCTGCGGTGCAGGTGGTCACCCCGGCGGCGAAGTAACAGGCGCCCCCGGCCATAACGCCGCACACGTCGTGCTTGAAGACCTAGCCAACTGACAACCAGCGATCCCCAGAACCATACCGACCACATCCGTTCCGTGGCTACGCAAAGCTCCCATGATCCCGCGGCCATTCATCGAACAACCACGACAGCATCAACCCGTCCGCAACAGCGCGTTGAACCCCGCCGGCACAAAATCCACATCATGCGCCAACGCATCCCCAATTCCCCGCTCTTCCATCAACACAAAACTAGCGCAGTCCACCAAGCTCCAACTCTGATCCAAACGACTTCCGTAACGATCAACCGCTTTCTCAAACTGAGCGCTCGTCAACGGAATCACATCAATGTTGGGATTCAACTTAAGATCTGCGATACCTTCAAAAGCGGCTGTGCGCGCTCGTACGCCACGAGCTGAGAAGTGATTCAACACCTCGATGAGTACCATTTCGGTCGTGACTATTTGAAATGATCCTAGAGAGGTCGTCACTTCCTCCGCTCTTTCACCCAATTGGTCACGGCGATTTATCAACGCCACCCAATAACCAGCGTCAGCGAATACTACCCTCATCTCTCATCCTCTTTCGGATGACCATACAAATAGTGCTTCAAGTTCTTCGCGCTGTCTTTAGGAACGTTCTCCCACTCTGATTCAGGCACCGATTCTCGTATCTTCCTGAAAAATTCGAGTAGAGCCTTAACATCAGTCGGCCTCTGGCTTTCCGAATCGATGGATGCTGAGTCGCCCGCACCATTCCCGACCGACGACGCCTCGGTCACCTCCCCATCTTCCGCACTCTCCTCTACCGATATCGACAACATCACCACATCACCTTCCTCAAGATCAAGCGACTCCGAAGGCTCCAAAACCCCATCTCGATACGTAGCTTTCAACGATTGAACCATCTTTACTCTCCCATCTCACCAACCTTCGCCACCAAACATTGTACGACGCGAGAACCAACCGCCCCCTTCGCGAAGCGTAAGGGGGCGCGAGCAAACGAAGTGATGCGAGCGGGGGATGCCCGGGGCGGCGGCGGAGATTAAGAGGGGGCCGGGGCGAGGGTGAACGGGGCGGAAGGGCCGGGTTGCCCCCGCCCGCGGCCGAAATGTGCCACGGAAAGTAACTACAGCTACAGCGTGGCAGAAGGACGAAGGGGGCACTGCGCGTAAGCACTTGCCGTCCCTGTGATAACACTGATTATCATGATGTTTGAACCCCTCGTCGGCAAATATCCAACCAACTAACAAACATATGCCGCCACGACGCCAGCAAAAACGACCCATCGAGTCGTACGAACATCGCGACAAAGAACGGCTCAACAACCCGCCAGTCGGACTCGTCACGCCCGATACCGATAAAGACGCCGGCAAGAAGACGTACGAGTACGACCCGCATCTAGACCCCCAACTCCAATGGGCCGGCAAGGCCGAACACACCTCGTTCGAAGTCCCTACCGTCTCTCTGCACGTCCACGAACGCATCGACCCGCGTACCATCATCGAGGCGACGCGCAAGCGCAACGGCAACGGCGCGCCCCAGATACCGCTATTCGAAGCCCCCGAAGAGAACCCGCCTGTCCGCGACGCCATCGAGTTTTACAAACATCGCCACAACTGGAGCAACCGACTGATCTCCGGCGACAGCCTGCTCGTCATGAACAGCCTCCTCGAAAAGGAGGGCATGGCCGGCAAAGTCCAAATGATTTACATCGATCCTCCTTATGGCATCCGCTACGGATCAAACTTCCAACCGTTCGTCAACGACCGCGCCGTTCGCGATGGACGCGACGAAGACCTTGCACAAACACCAGAGATGATCAAAGCATTCCGAGACACTTGGGAGCTGGGAATTCACTCCTATCTGTCGTACTTGCGCGACAGATTACTGTTGGCACGGGAGTTACTTTCTGAGAGTGGTAGTGTATTTGTTCAGATCAGCGATGAGAATGTCCATCGCGTAAGAAGTTTAATGGACGAAGTATTTGGATCGGACAATTTCGTATCACAAATCCCATTCCTCAAAACAACAGGGAAAGGAAGTAATTACCTGGATTCGGTTTACGATACGTTAATTTGGTACTCGAAAGATCGCGACCGCATCAAATATAATACGCTATTCCATGAAAAACAGCTTGGTTCAGAAGGCACGACACAGTACGTTTGGGCTGATATATCAGAAGGACGATCGCAACGTAGATTGACTAAGGATGAATTACACAACGCCAATTCACTACCGGAAGGGACGCGTGTATTCGCTGCCGATAATCTCACATCTCAATCGGCCAGTGCTACTACGCTGATCCCGTTCGAATATGAGGAACAAACGTATCGCCCTGGCAAAGGAGGTTGGAAAACTAATCTAACTGGTTTATCTCGGTTATCGGACGCAAATCGA
The DNA here is from genome assembly GCA_965203505.1 of Dehalococcoidia bacterium. Lineage (GTDB taxonomy): Bacteria > Chloroflexota > Dehalococcoidia > Lucifugimonadales > Lucifugimonadaceae > Bin127. The sequence goes on along the minus strand of OZ241880.1, from coordinate 591,687 downwards.
CTAATGCCGATCGGAAAGTCCCTGATGTATAAAAGGTACCTTCTCGATTTCCCAGTTTATCCAATCAATAATATCTGGCGTGATACTTTGATGACCGGTTTCAGTGAAGGAAAAGTATACGTTGTTCAAACATCGCTGAAGGTAATTCAGCGTTGCATATTAATGACAACAGATCCCGGGGATTTAGTGCTCGATCCGACATGCGGCTCAGGCACTACAGCTTACGCCGCAGAACACTGGGGGCGTCGTTGGATTACATGTGATACCTCGCGGGTCGCTATATCTCTCGCGAAACAACGTCTGATGACAGGAGTGTTCGATTTCTACGAATTAGCACATCCCAACGAGGGTGTCAGCGGAGGTTTCGCGTACAGGACCGTTCCGCATGTCACATTACGTTCGATCGCCAACAACCCTGACATCAGAGAAGGCATGAGCCGTGAAGAAATAGACGACGCAATAGCGCGACACTCACCGCAAGAAATCCTCTACGACCAGCCGTTGGTCGACCGCTCCAAGAAACGTGTTACGGGTCCTTTCAGCGTCGAAGCTGTTCCTGCCCCGTCTGTCACGCCGATCGACGAGGTTGACCAATCCGAGCCGGCGACCGCGGACGTTACGATTGCGCGTTCCGACGAATCCCTACGCCAATCGGAATGGCGAGACGAATTGCTAAGAACCGGCATCCGCGGCAAGCTGGGCCAATTCATTCGATTCGCGCGACTCGAACCGCTGCCAGGGTCGCCCGGATTGCACGACCTCCACGCTGACGGCGAATCCATGCCAAACGACGATGGATCTGACTCTTTGAGCGATGGTGCCGCTAGCTTCGCTCAACGCATAGTTGTTTCGTTTGGTCCGGAACACGCTCCTTTAGAGCAGCGACAAGTCGAACGTGCGATCGAGGAGGCTCACACGTTAGTTCCTAGGCCCAAAATGATCGTCTTCGCGGCATTCCAGTTTGATCCCGAAGCCGCCAAGGACATCGACGAGACCAACTGGCCTGGCATGACTTTCCTTAAAGCGCAGATGAATCCCGACCTGCTTACTGAGGACCTCAAAAAGAAACGCGCAAGCAACGAGAGTTTCTGGCTCGTTGGACAACCCGATGTCTACCTGCACTTGATACGGCGCGGTCCGAACACCGGAAAATACCAAATCCAAGTCAGAGGCTTCGACTACTACAACACCAAGACCGGCGGAGTCGAATCCGGCGGAGAAGACAGAATCGCCCTATGGATGCTAGATACCGACTACGACGGCCGAAGCCTATACCCCCAGCAAGTCTTCTTCCCAATGTCGGGTGCTAGAGATGGATGGTCCCGCCTAGCCCGCAACCTCCGCGTCGAAATCGACGAAGACCTCATCGAAGCCTACCGCGGAACCACATCGCTCCCGTTTGAGATGGGGGAAAATCAGCGCGTCGCAGTGAAGATAGTGGATGATCGAGGCATAGAGAGTCTAAGGGTGGTATCCATGCAACCAAAAACATCACCCAAAGAGCCATCAACAGAGCCGTCAATAGATGATGAGACGTCACCTACCGGTTTTCCAAAGGGGAGCATCGAAGAACGAATTGAGAATCTGTTCGCGGACGTTCCGCAAGAGGAACGGGATCGACTTCCTGCCGATTTGATTGACAATCTAGATCACTATCTTTACGGGACGGAAAAGCGATGAGTATGGTGTTTGTCGACACCGCTTATTGGATTGCTATTACTGACCCTTCGGATCAATGGAATGCCGTAGCAAAGCAGGCTATGGACAACCTTGGTGTCCCATTCATGGTCACTACAGAGGATGTGCTGGCGGAGTTCCTGACAACTTTCGCAAACAGCGGACCTACTTCACGTACTCGTGCAGCCCAAGCGGTGCGAATGATCCAAGCCGATACTAACGTAGAGGTCATACAACGATCACACGAGTCTTTCAACTCGGGCCTCGCACGTTATGAGAATCGGCCAGACAAGGGATACAGCCTCCAAGATTGCGTCTCCATGAATGTGATGGACCAACTAGGTATCACCCAAATCCTCACCAGCGATCATCACTTCGAGCAGGAAGGCTACTCCATACTGATGAGGCCGATTTAGTAGATAACCATGGAACGAAAAACCATAGACCGCCTTATCATCAACGGTCCCTATGAAGAGCCAAGAGGGTATTGGCACTATAACCGCGAACGCCGTACCTTCTCCAGAAAAACCGGAAGACGCCCGGCCGGGTACCTCAAAGCCTCCGAACAGTCTCGCCTTTTCGACGATCCCGGCATCTTTGTCGAAATCCCGCGCGTCAATTTCATTCGCGATCGAGTCCGTTCATGGCGACGCGCGGGTTATCCCGGTGTCTCATCCATAACCAAGCGATTGCTGGAGCACTGGACCGATCCCGAAGAGTTCGACATCCGGCGCTTCTTCTTCTGCCAACTCGAGGCCGTCGAAACGCTGATTTGGCTAACCGAAGCACCCCAAAGCGAAACCGTCGGGCTAAACATCCCTGGAGATGGTGGCGAGTTCCGAAGGCTATGCTCAAAAATGGCCACCGGTACGGGCAAAACCGTCGTCATGGCAATGGTCATCGCTTGGCAAATTCTCAACAAAGTCACCTACTCGCGCGACCCGCGATTCTCCCGAAACATCCTCGTCGTTGCGCCGGGTCTCACCGTCAGAAACCGCCTCGAAGTCTTGATCCCCGCAGGAACCGGAAACTACTACCAAGAGTTCGATATAGTCCCGTCGGCGCTCTCTGAAAAACTCAATCAAGGTAAAGTGCGGATCCGCAATTGGCACGCCTTGAATTGGGAGTCGGATGAAGACATCGCCAAGAAACGCAGCGTCGACAAACGCGGTGCGAAAAGCGATGAGGCATACGTCCGAGACGTGCTAGGCGAGATGTCCAGAGCGCGCAACTTGCTGGTCATCAATGACGAAGCCCACCACGCGTGGAGAACCAGCAGCAAGTCGAATAGAGGAATCGCCAAGGCGGATCGGGATCAAGCCACCAAATGGATCGGCGGATTGGACCGCATCCACCGCGCTCGCGGAATCCTGACCTGCTACGACTTCTCCGCCACACCGTTCGTACCGTCTGGACGCACAAGTGCCGAGGAATCACTTTTTGGATGGATAGTCAGCGACTTCGGTCTAAACGACGCCATCGAATCGGGTTTGGTGAAAACTCCGCGCGTGGTCGTCAGAGATGATGCGGTGCCAGACGCAAAAACCTATCGATCTCGCCTCTATCACATCTACAACGACGATGAAGTTAGGGATGACCTCAATAGACGCGGCGCACAACCTCACGAACCTCTACCGGACCTCGTTACGAATGCCTATCATCTGTTGGGTTACGACTGGCGCGCAACCGCTAGAGCTTGGCATGAAGGGGGGCAAGAGACACCTCCGGTGATGATTACCGTCGCCAATCGGACGGAGACTGCGGCGCGAGTGAACCATGCGCTAAACAACAAACGCGTCTTCATCGACGAGATGTGCGACCCTGAGCGGATACTGCATATCGATTCCAGAGTCTTGAAACGGGCTGAGGAGTCGGAAGAGCCGATCGCCACGGTTGCCGACCAAGCAGATAACGGTTCACCGCGCGAAAGCAACGGCCAGCAGCGATTGACCGCCAAAGAACGCGCAGAACGCTTGCGCACGATGGTCGACACTGTTGGCAAACACAGACAGCCCGGCGCCAACGTCCAAAACGTTATCTCTGTCGGAATGCTCTCCGAAGGATGGGACGCTAAAACCGTAACCCACATCATGGGCTTGCGAGCATTCACCAGCCAACTTCTCTGCGAACAGGTCGTGGGGCGCGGGCTTCGCCGTACCTCGTACGAACTGAACGAAGCGGGGATGTTCGATCCCGAATACGTCAACATTTTCGGCGTGCCCTTCACCTTTCTGCCGCATGAATCGGATGAAGACGGCCCACCGCCCCCGCCAACCCCCAAGACCGCGATCGAACCCGTCGTCGAAAAGGCCAATCACGAAATCTCATGGCCGAACATCATCCGCATCGATCGCATCCATGAACGTCTGCTTAGTCTCGATTTGGAAAACGTGGAACCATTGGAACTCGATGCGGGTCAGAACCCTACGTTGGCGGAACTCGCACCGACAATCGACGGCAAGCCGGATGTTTCACGAATCAGCGACATCGACCTGAAGAATCTAGCTAAGGAGTATCGAACTCAAAAGGTAGTCTTCGAAGCCGCGAGAGACATCTTCGACCAGATGCGGCCGACTTGGGGTGGGGACAGCGTTTCGCTCATCGCACAGCTCATACGACTGACCGATGCGTTCATTCAGTCCGATCGCATCCGAATCACCCCGCCACTGTTCCATCAAGACGATGACAAACGCAGACTCCTAATCACTCTGAACATGACAAGGGTCGTCCAACACATTGCCCAAGTCATCAACTTCGAGAATGCCGAACGACTGGAACCCATATTCGACACGGACCGCCCCATCCGATCAACTGCCGACATGCAGACCTGGTACACCGGCAAACCATGCGAACACACTAAACGCAGCCACATCAATATGTGTGTCTACGACAGCACATGGGAAGCATCAGAAGCCTTCGAACTCGATCGCAACCCAAACGTCGAATCATGGGTCAAAAACGATCACCTCGGCTTCGAAGTGCTCTACGTCCATCGAGGCATCATTCGCAAATACCGTCCGGACTTCTTGATCCGCTTGAAATCCGGTTCCATGCTCGTACTCGAAACCAAGGGCCAGATCGACGATCAGAGCCGGACGAAACGCGACTTCCTCAATGAGTGGACCAAAGCCGTCAACCAGCACGGCGGTTTCGGCCAATGGCACTCCGCAATGTCGCAACACCCCGCCGAAGTAAAAGGCATTTTGGCCAGCTTCGCAAACAACCCCGCCTAACGATCCAACAGGCGTCTTTTACCCTCTCCCCTCAAGAACGCGGAAACAATCGACCCACCGTCCCCTTTCGCTGGGCGAAAGGGGACGCGGAGCCCAAGAGACCGACACAAGAACGCAGGGGTATGCCCGGGGGCGGCCGGGTTGCCCCCGCTCCGCGGGGGAAATGTGCCACGGAAAGTAACTACGGCTACGGCGTGGCAGAAGGACGAAGGGGGGCGCGAACCCACCGCTTTCTCCCCCCCCCCCCCGCAGGATCAAACCCCCGCAACAAACCCAACAACCAACACGTAATCCCATGAATCCCACCCGAAATCCCAAAATCCCAATTCACATTTGACTCTCACAACATCCGTGCTAAGATAGAAACTGAATTCAAAAAATCATCGCCGCGCCGACGGGTGCGGACACCCACAATCCCAACCCAGCCGAAACCCGGGATCAGCGCAACAAAGTGGCGACGCCCCGCATCTGAGGAAAAAGGACAGATGACCGAACGGCCGGGTCCGTTAGAAACGAACGCTGCTACAAGGTCCAGTCGCGTCGCACGAAGCAGGCGCCGCAACACGAGCCAGGCGGATACTCCGTCACCTTCGCAAGCATTTCCTTCCCCCGCTCGGCGGGGGAAGTGCCGAAGGCGATGGGGGCCCGCGAGACCTTTCTCCCTCCCCCTGCCAGGTGGAGATTAAGAGAGGGTCCCGCCGGGGATGCGCCCGCCCAAGGTCTGGACGAACGTTCGTGAATCCGGAAGACGTCTAACCTCACGCGCCACGAGGAGAGGCTACAGCTCCAGATCGGCAAAATCCGATCGATGGAAGACGGCAAACCACTTTGAGCACTTCCGTCCCCTTCGAAAGCAATTTGCCTTCCCCCGCTCAGCGGGGGAAGTGCCGAAGGCGATGGGGCCTGCGAGCAAGCGAAGCGACCGCTCGCAGGGGGTGCCCAAGCCGTCAACCGGGCCCACGGTCTGGCAACGAGGGCAGATGCTGAACATCGGGATGGATCCCGTCCAAGAACCCCGCAACGCGGCGATAGAACAACCTCGGGTTTCCCCCGCTCAACAGGGGAAATGTCCCAAGGAACCGGGGGCACTCGAGCGTCCCCACCAACCAAGAAAATCCTGCAAACAACCCGCAGGCCATACCAACACACCCTCCTGTCCCCTTTCGGAACGAAAGGGGACGCGAGCAAGCGAAGCGAGATCGCAGGGGTATGCCCTCCGTAGCGGCGAACCCTCATGGTCGCCCACACCGACAACACGAAACCCGGCGATGCCTCGAATAACCAATCATCATCGGCGAACCCTCCACTCGCACAAATCTCTGACATACTGTATGCACGCGACCCAAAATTCCGATACCCGGTATCACTCGTCATGACGCACAGTTCGCGTGGAGGTCTGATCGTTGTGCATCGCACCATCGCAGCCAAATTCCGTCCGATGACGCAGGTGAAATCACGCGGCGCATTCGCTTTCGTCGTAGGTCAGTTTCGCAAAATACCGCTGTTCGCTTTAGGCGGTTTTCTGGCAGTGCCCGCATGGTTCGTGGGAGAACCTAGCGTCAACTTTGCTCAATCGGGCGACGAGACCTTATTTGTCCTAAACACGTTTTCATTTCTGATCTGGGGCGCCTTGGTAATGTGGATGTGCGCCGGATTCACGATGCTGGAGGCGGGCTCGGTCCGCACCAAAAACGCGTCGATGATCTGTATGAAAAACATCGGCATCTATTCGATCGCAGGCTTGGCGTTTTACTTCATCGGATACAACCTGATGTATGTCGAGGTAGGCGACTTCATCGGCTCCATCAAACTGATGTATGGCCCCTCGGCACAAGACATCGCCTTGGTTGAAGGCGACACCAGTTCGGAAGTCAACCTCGCCAGCCCCGGCTATTCGACGATGTCCGACTGGTTTTTCCAGATGGTCTTCGTAGCCACGGCCGCGTCCATCGTATCCGGGGCGCTGGCAGAACGAGTCAAGATGTGGCCGTTCTTCCTCTTCACGCTGATACTTACCGCATTCCTATATCCGATCGTCGGAGCCTGGACTTGGGGCGGCGGTTGGTTGGATCAACTCGAATTTCAAGATTTCGCCGGTTCGACCATCGTACACAGCACCGGCGGCTGGGCAGCGTTGGCCGGTGTTCTCATTCTCGGCCCCAGACTCGGCAAATTCCGACGTGACGGCACACCGCGCTCAACGCCGCCGTCTAACGTCGTTGCGGTTACCCTCGGCGTGTTCATCTTGTGGTTCGGATGGTTCGGCTTCAACGCCGGCTCGCAACTCGCATTGGGCACCGCGGCAGACGCCGCCGCGATGAGCCATGTAATGGTAAACACCAACCTGGCCGCCGCTGCAGGAGTCATGGCTGCGCTCGCAGTATCCAGATTCATACTCGGCCGCATGGATCTGATCGCAGGTTTGAACGGGGCCATCGCAGGATTGGTCTCGATTACTGCAGGCCCGGATTTCACCGACCACTACTGGGCGGTCATCATCGGTGCAATCGGCGGAGTGCTGTGTACCGCCGGCATAAAACTCTTCGAAAAGTTGAAGCTAGACGATGTCGTCGGCGCGATACCAGCTCACTTGATCGCCGGTATTTGGGGTACCCTTGCCGCCTGCATCGCGGCCGGTGCCGACATTCTTACCCAATTGATCGGCATTCTAGCCATCGGCGCATTCACGTTCGCCGTTTCGTTCCTCGTCTGGAAAGGACTCGCCCTGTCGCCCATCGGTATCCGAGTCTCTAGGCAGGTCGAAGAGTTAGGCCAAGACGCTGGCGAACTCGGAATCGAAGCATATCCGGAATTCGTGTTGATGCCAGATGCATACGACGACGATTGATCAAGCCTGGATGACTGAGAGCCGCAGTACCACGCGTCAATCCACGTCAATCGTTCGGATCATCTCCGACAACGCCAGGTAAAGGGCGGTCAACGCCCCAACAGTCACAACCAGCAGAGCGCCGAGAGCTGCCAATGCCTTTTTGGTTTCTTCTCTCAGTTCCAGCTCCAAGCGATCAACAATCTTCCAACGCACCTTTCACGATATGAAGAATCCAATGGGCGAATCAATGGATTTCGAAGCGTCTCCCGTCTGGAACGGCAAGCCACGTGTCAGTTGTTGAGCGCGTGGAAACCAAACCCAAATGCCACCGAGGGTAACAGCAGATTTCCCGACCAAAACCCTAGTCGGCTACGAGAGGCTCCGGAGTAGCCTCTAAAGGTGTCGGGTTCGAGGTGGGCAGAGTAATGATGAATTCGGTAAATTCACCCGGTTCGGTTTCCACTCTTATGTTTCCACCATGGCTTCTAACTATGTCGTTCGACAAAGACAAGCCCAAACCGGTTCCGCGGTTGGTCGCTTTAGTCGTGAAAAACGGGTTGAAAATCCTCTCGACCACATCCGGGGGCATACCCGTTCCGTTGTCGCGGAATCTGATCTCAATCTCATCACCGAGCAATTTGGTCGAGATCTGCAATCCGGGCATGTACGAATTGGCCGCTTGGGGGTCCTCTTCCCGCATTGCATTTCGTTTGTCCTCGGTCGCATGCCACGAATTAGTAACCAGATTCAGGAAAACGCGACCCAAATCTTGTGAGATCGCCTGGATCGTCGGAACTTGGGGATCAAAGTCCGCCTTGATCTCGATGTTCATATCCGGATCCGTCGCGCGACCACTGTGGTACGCGAGTTGAGCGTACTCGTCGACCAAGGCATTAAGGTCGGTTTCCTGTAGATCAGTGGATTCGCGTCCCATGGCGAGCATGCCGTGCACTATGCGGTTAGCCCGATCACCATGAGACTTGATTCGAACCAAGTTTCCGACCAAATCGCCGGAGATCTCTTCGATCAACTCCAACTGCTCGTCATCTATGTCGTCCGCGCTCTCTTCGATGATCTCTTTCAACTCCTCGAGCAACTCTTCAGAGGCTTCCGAGAAATTGTTCACGAAGTTCAACGGGTTCCTGATTTCGTGCGCAACACCCGCTGTGAGTTCACCCAGGGCCGCCAACTTGCCTTGCATGATGATCTGGTCCTGGGCATTCTGAAGATCGTCGAGAACCCGTTCGAGTTGGTCGTTCTTACCTTGCAGTTCTTCAGCAAGCTGTTCCACCAAGTTCAGACGTTGCACCTCGAGAGCGTGTTGACGGAAAACCTCCAGCGCGCCGGCCATTTCGGCGACTTCATCGCGCCCCCTAATCTCGACCTCTGTCTCGAGGTCCCCTCCAGCCATCCGAAGCATGCGGTTGGAGAGCGTCTGTATTCGACGCAACAGCACTTTGCCGACGAACAGCCACGTAATCAAGAATGCACCCACGACGCTGACAATGCTGATGGCGACCAGGAACAGGCGGCCCTGCAATATCGATTGCTGTGACGCGTCCGATTCGACGGCGACGCTGAATTCGGCTGCTTTTACCAAGCCGTCTACTTCCTCAACCAGCCTTATCGCTATTTCACGGTTCTGGTCAAGCAACGTCTGTTGCTGAGCGGTCAATTCGTGTTCTCTCGCCAACAGTTCGAACCCACCCTCGTCGCCCAACGAAACTTCGAATAAGCGATCGAAGAATTGAGAGATGACCAGCACGTATTCAGTGCCTTGGAGAACCGAGAGGCTACGTTCGATGCGACTACGGGCTGCCTCTGCACGTTCGCGCAACGGTTCGATAAATGCCGCATCTGAAACCGTGAATGCGCTCGCCAGCAATTGAGTCGCGGTGTTGGAAGCGGCCTGCAAATCGGCGACGTTTCGGTATCGATAAAACTCGGATTCCGAAAAGTGCTCATTCGCCGATACGGGCGATTCCCCAAGCTCGCTGTACCCGGTCATCGTGTAGAAGAGCTGGTCGTCAATGGCGGGGATGAGGATCTCGTCCAATCGCTGCTGCAAAATTGTCAGTTCAATGCTTATGGACGTTGTTTGCTTGTCCAGGTCCAATAATTCCTGTTTTTCGGATTTTATGGTCTCGATGTTTTGTGTCAACCGATCCGCAAGTTGTCGGATGCGGTCCAGTCTGTCGCCACCCTCACCCGCCGAAGCTAGAGAACCAAATTGCTGCTCGAACAACGATTCGGTCGCTTCTATTTCGGCGACAACTTGCTCGAACTCACTCATTGTGACCGCCGATGTCAGGCGCGGAGCCGCCGCTGCCAACACTCCCGTGTACTGGGCGATGCCGAAAGAAGCGACCATCTCTGGTACGCTCTCATCCTTGACGCGATTAGTCGCTTGGCCGATCTGATCGAAAGAAAGCCATGCAACCAAACTCGCACTCAGCGTCAAAACAACCGCTCCGCCGATCCCGGCGTACATTTGCGCCGAGAGGCGGAATCGGCCTTCTAACAAAGACCTTGCTCGCGAGATCACTGAGTTGTGTCCATCATTACATCGATCGGATGGTAGTTGCCATCAGCACCGATCACGGTCAAAAATACTTCGTTGGACCCTTGACTGTCTTCTGGGCCGAATCCTAGTTCGAAACCGCCGAGGTCGAAGATATCGCCGTTTCGGAGATTTTGGAGAAAACACTCGCGATCAACATCTCGACCGCATCTTTCGGTCACCTCAATCACGAAGCGACCGGCGATATATCCCTCAAGAGAGACAAACCCCGGTTCCTCCTCGGGTGCAAACTCTGCGAGCGCGTTTTGGTAGTCAGCGACGATCGGGATCGAGTCATCCCACGGAAACGGGACGACCTGAGTCACGTAGACACCTTCGCCGTACTCGCCCAGTTCCCGTGCGAGAGCGTTGCTGCCAACAAAAGAGACCGTCATAAATTCCGGGTTGAAATCGGTATGGCGCGCCCAAGAGATCAGGTGCGCGACGGGCTCGTATGCGCCGATCATGATTACCGCTTCAGGCTCGCCCTGCTGAAGGTCTAACAAAGCAGTTTTGATTGCCTTGGTGTTGCGAGGATATATGCCGATGGCGACGGGCTCCATTCCTTCCGCTTGCAACGCGATTTTCACGCCTTGGTAACCCGCCCGTCCAAATGAGTCGTCTTGGAACATTACGGCGATGCGCGTGATGCCAAGATCTTCCATCAGGCGTTTCACCATTTCGGCCGTCTCTTGGTAGTACGAGGCGCGCACGTTCAGGATGTGTTGATAAACAGGACTCCGGAGGAATTCGGCACCGGTGAACGGCGCGACGTAAGGCGCGCCACGGGCTTGCGCCACGGGCACAGCCGATCGGGAGGTCGGCGTCCCGACCGCACCAACTAACGCGAACACTTTTTCTTCGTCAACTAGTGCGGCGGTGTTTGCAATTGCAGCTTCCGGTTCGTACGCGTCATCCCGGAACGTTAGTTCGAGGCGGCGGCCGTGAACACCTCCGCGCGCGTTGACCTCGTTGAAGGCAGCGAGAATACCTGCACGCATCCCAAGTCCCAATTCGGATGCGGGTCCGCTGAATGCGGCGGATTGGCCGAAGAGTATCGCGTCGTCGGATATACCGTTGCGGTTGTTCTCGGCGATCCCGCCCAGCCCGGTTAGGTCCCCGGATGAGCCGGTACCAGGTGCGGGTTCGCTAGTTCCCGAGATGTCGACTGATTGTGCCCCGTCGGCACACCCAATTGATGAAGCGAGTGTCGCGATTGCAACCGCCGCGCAGATTGCGGCCAACCCTGAAACACGGGATCCAGGGATGGTAATCGTCAACTAGCCCTCCGTTTAACGAGGGTCAAACAGTTCGTATCTCCAATTCTCTCGTAGTGCATTTCGTCAGAGAACACTTGCGCCAAATGGACTCCCCAACCACCGATGCTGCTGTCTTCGATGGACGTGATTGGGGCCGGTGAATTCACGTCTTTGGTGGGATCGAATGCTTTTCCGTTGTCAGAGATTTCGATCTTGATCAGATCTGACCCAGATTCAATTTCGACCCGGATCGGCTGCGAACCGTCGACTTCGCCGTGATTGATCACATTAATGCAAAGTTCTTCCAAGATCAATTCAATCTGAAACGTCAGATCTGGGGTCCAATCCGCCTGTTCGGAAATGGTTCCGATGGCTTCTTGGATGGCACCGAGTTCGTCTAACTCGGGCTTCATCTCAACTGACGCTTTGACGCTCATCCTAGGTCGTTAGTTTCGCCTGAAAACCAAGCAAGCCTGATCGTCTGACTGCGGTTCATCGCCCGCAAATTCATTGACTGCATCAAACACGATCGTGCTTGCTTCTTGCGCACTCGTCGGCTGGCGCTCGCGGAAGATCTCGCACAGCCGATCCATCCCGAAAAGTTCGCCTTGGGAGTTAAACGCTTCAGTGATGCCGTCGGTATAAAGAATCACTGTGTCGCCAGGTTCGAGGACGATCGTCTCTTCGTGATAGGGGATCCCCGGCAATATCCCAAGTGCAGTGCCGCCAGTCGGCTCGATGATGGTGGTGCTGCCGTCCGGGTGTACGATTATCGGTTCGTTGTGGCCTCCGTTGGCGTAGCAGAATTCTGAATTCCGAGGATCGAAAATCGAATAAAACAGCGTGACGAACATCGCCGCTTCGTTCTCCGCATCAAGCAAATTGTTCACTTCTTCAAGCGCCTCGCCGGGATGCTCGAACCTCTGTCCAGCGCCTTTCAGCAACATTCTGCTGGACATCATGAAAAGGGCTGCCGGCATACCCTTATCAGAGACATCGGCTATGGCGAGGCCGATTTTGCCGTCACGCAATATCTGAACATCGAAGAAATCCCCGCCAACATTGCGTGCGGGTTGCATCGATCCGTAAATTTCGTATTCGTTGCTTTCAGGAAAACTCGCCGGCAGGACCGATTGTTGGATATTGTTCGCTACGTCGAGTTCGTTTTGCAGCGCGACGAGTTTGTCTCGCGATTGAAGGGCATCGCGCCACTCGTCCAAATGCTGCAAAGTTCGCTGTATCGTAAGCCGCAAGTCTTGAAAATCGAGCGGCTTGGTTACGAAGTCAAAGGCGCCACGATTCATCGCCGTCCGGATGTTTTCCATGTCGCCGTATGCAGAAATGATGATGGCGCGGATATCAGGGCTGACGTCCTGGATCTGCTGGAGCAGCGTCAGACCGTCCATCCGAGGCATGTTGATGTCGGAGACGACCATGTCGATCTCCTTGTCTTCGGTCAACATTTCCAACGCTTCAACACCGTCGTGAGCGAAGACAAACTCGTACTCGCCGCGCCTGATCTGCCGGCGCATTCTTTGGAGCACGAGCGGTTCGAGATCGGGCTCGTCGTCAACAACCAAGATTTTTTTTGTGGCTTTGGGCATTACGTGCTACAGCTAGACGACATCCCGCGAACCCAGCGAGTATCGAAATACAACGGGACCGCTACCAGCGATGACGTCGCAGGAGAGATGTTGAACGTTCAGCTTTGAACCGCTGACAGCGCTGCATCTCGCGAAGATTCGATCGGGATAATGTTGTCAAACCCGCTGATCGAGAAAATCTCCCGAATCGGCTCTGATAACGAGCAAACTGCGAACTTGCCGCCTTGACGATTGATCGATTTCACCACAAGCAGTATTGCCCGTAACCCCGCACTACTGATGTAAGTAAGCGTTTCGGCATCGAAGATGACGGCGCGATCGCTTTCTTCGATTGCGGCTTCCAAACCTACTTGGAAATCGCGAGCGTTGGTTCCGTCTACCCGGTTTTCGCTAGGCATCACGATTAACGCGTTGCCCACTCTTTCAGTGTTTATCTCCATCAGAGCAATACCCCCTTCAGGCTTGGGTACATTAGGTTACATCAAAGCATATGGCTGATTCAGCCACCAAACGCCAATTTTAGCGTGCCCACTGCCCAGAGCCGCCATTTCCGGGAGCTTCCCCATTTCAATCGCGTACGTATTTGCCGACGAAACTATCTTCCGTTCTCGGCGGCCTCGGCATTCGCGCCATCGAGATCGAAGCCGGTAGGACGATACCTCCCGAAAAGATGAGTTTCATCGCATCTTCGACCGACATATCCGTTTCCACGACGTCGTCTTCCAGGACGAATGCCATGTTACCTGATGTCGGATTCGGCACCGTCGGCACATAGACGGAGACTAGGTCCTCTGCTCTGTCTGGTGCCCTTGCTCTACCGGTCACGAACCCCATCGCCATCATGCCATCTCGTGGCCACTCAATGAACACCACGCGGCTGAAGTTGGCGCTTGATCCCACCGAAGCCATCGCCTGCTCTGTCACACCGTAAAGTGTGCGAACCACGGGAATGAAATTCATCAGCCGGTGCACACCGTTGAGAATCAACTGCCCAGCACCAAAAAGCGCTAGCAATCCGACAAGGTAGAAAACGATACCCAAAATCAAAAGGCCGATGCCGGGACGGTCCAAAATCGTGCCGTCGATGAACGGCCAATCCCTCACTCCCTCGGTGAAACCTACCAGCCAAAAAATAGCGACCACCGTCACCAGCAATGGCACGAGTTCGAGAAGGCCCTTCAGGACCCGTCCCTGCACGTGGTTTTCGGTCCGTTTGAAGATGTTTGGTCGATCTTCTTCTTGGGACTTCAGATCTGGCGTATTGGTGCTTGGCACGGCAAGAAAACCTAGTTTGTAATCAGAATCGCACCCGCGGTACGCTACGCGCTGATTAGTCTACGAATTACCAACTAGCTGATTCAGTATGATTCGGCGCGAAATGAATGCAAAAACGCCTGAAAAGCCGTCTTCAAAACAACCGCATCGTCTTTCAATAAGGAAACTTCGACGAACCCACCGAAATCAACGGCCGTTCAAAGAACAGGTGAGGCACCAGATGACTTAACGCCGGCTGCTCCTTCCCTCTCCATTAGTATTCGGGAATACAAGGAGGTTTTTAGGATCACGAACGCACCAGAAAACTCCGTTCAATGCGAGGCCAGACAAGAGTGGCGCGCATGGCTCGCGAAAAATCACGAGTGTCACGAAGGCGTGTGGTTGGTTACTTTCAAAAAGGCGAGTCGCCAACCGTCCGTCGGTTACGATGCCTCGGTCGAGGAAGCGTTGTGTTTCGGCTGGGTGGACAGTCGTACCAGGGGGTTGGACGAAGATCGTTCGATGCTATGGTTCGCTCCCCGTCGCAAAGGATCTGGTTGGTCGAGATCAAACAAAGAGCGAATCGCAAAACTGATCGATGCTGGCATGATGCACGAGGCGGGATTGGCTAAAGTTCAGACCGCGAAATCAGATGGAACTTGGAACGCGCTCGACGCCGTCGAGAACTTGGAGGTGCCCCGAGACCTGGCTGAGGCGTTCGCCACGCATCAAGGATCGGAACGAAACTTCGAAGCGTTTCCAAGATGGGTCAAACGAGCCATATTGGAGTGGATTTCAACCGCGAAACGCGCTCCTACTCGGAAGCGAAGAATTGAGGAGACAGCTCGATTGGCGAAGGACAACCAACGTCCAAAGCAATGGCGTTAAATCATCTTGGCAGCTGTAATTCGTAGATCACCCAGCCTCTCTGAGGCATTCTTCCAACTGACCAAGCGCAGCGTCGACGAACGCCCACATGTTCCTTTCGCGGTCCGAGTCTCCAGTTTCGAGCGTGATGGTTCGCTCCACCGGCCCTGTGACGGCGATACAGGTGTGACCAGCAGCGTCGCCATAGCGGTTCCCGGTGGGTCCGCTGGCTCCCGTTTCTGCCAATCCCCAAGTCGTGCCCAGACGCTCCCGCACCACACGAGCGTTCGTAAGCGCGTACTCTTCGGTCGACGATCTTATGCCGTGCAGCGCATCGTCTGGTACCTGTAGGAATCCCCGATGCGAAGTTCGGGTATACGTGACCGCGCCGCCGATGAAATACGCGGACGCACCCGGGACTGCCAGCAGACACGCCGAGATCAATCCACCGCCTGACGACTCTGAGACGCCGATGGTCTGCCCAGCGTCCTTCAACAATGCCGCAACGGCTTGCGCTCGATTACCCAGTTCGTTCATCGGACTAACTCCATCTGCCAGATTCATCGCGTTCGTTGGTAAGTTAAACACAAACGCATCTCTTCTCGCCTAGGGAAACCTTTGCGAAACCCCCTCCCTTGATGCCCAAGGGGGAACAAAACAAACCCTCCCCCTCTCTGAGGGGGAATTCAAGAGGGGTTAGACGCCGATCTGGCATCCCCTGCGAACTGCGCTGCCCACCGCCCCTCTGGATGGGCGTTCCGCCCGCTGAAGCGCCGGATTTCTCCGGAATGACGGTAGTTTTGTAAAGGTCTCGCCGAGGGCGGGATGAATTTGAACCGTAGTCCTCTTGTGACTCAAATGATGGTAAGGTATGCGCAGGGTTGACTGGAAATAGTCGCCTTGAATGTTTGGACGGTGCGAATTCGTCAAAGCACGCCGAATATCGGCGAGGAGGCAGGCATGAACGATGACTATCCGGTTCAGTTAAACATCGACTACGGGGACGGGACGCGTAACCGGCTAACAACCTTTTTCAGGTTGATCATGATGATTCCGATCCTCGTGGTCCTGGCTGCCGTTTCATATAGCTCAGCAGGGTTTGCAGCGTTCCTCATGATCCTGTTCCGCAAGAAGTACCCGAAGTGGGTGTTCGATTTTCAACTCGAGGTGCTTCGGTTCAACGCTCGGGTCTCCGCTTACATCTCTCTGTTGACAGATGAATACCCGTCGACAGACGAAGAACAGTCGGTGCATCTGGATATTGCGTATCCAGATGCCGCGTCCGAGTTGAATCGCTTTTTGCCCTTGATCAAGTGGTTGCTGGCGATTCCGCACTATATCGTCTTGTACATCTTGGGGATCGTGGCATTTGTGATTACGATCATTGCGTGGTTCGCGATCATCATCACCGGCAAGTACCCTCAGGGCATGTTCAACTTCGTCGTTGGAGTTGAACGGTGGGGATACCGCGTTATAGCCTACGCGTTCCTGCTCACGACGGATCGATACCCGCCGTTCCGCCTAAGCCCTTAACCAGCGCGATCGACGCTTCTGATGGTTCTTCCACCGCGCTCCAGCTCGGGGCGCGTGTGGATAGTGCGGCGCATGCGGATGCGTATATGGCGGCATCTTGAGCGTCGGCTTTATCGGCGTATCGGATGAGCATTGCGGCGGCGAAGACATCGCCTGCGCCTGTGGTGTCTGTGCCTGCGCCTTCGATTTTGTCGGCGAAGGATGGTATCGGCGTTGGCTTGGTGGCGCTTGGTTGGTAGAGATCGGCGCCGTCGGGGCCTTTGGTGACGACGAGATTTCGGGTTACGGCGCGCCAATCTTGGATGGTGTTTGGATCAGTTTCGGCTTCGGAGATTACGCAGATGTCCCAATCGGAGCTCATATTTGGCGGCGGCGATTTTGACACGCTGACGACGGACGGTAGCGGTTGATGCCAAGATCGAAGCCATCCTTGTGGGACTACGCATGAGACGCGGGGTTTGAACCAGTTTGGGCAATCGATGGGTAGTTCTTGGGTTAGCGGGCCGACGAACAGCAAGTCGGGACTTCGCCATTGGAGTGGTACCTGCTCGGTGTGGATATCGTCAGCGCGATGATGCAACACCTGCACTCGATCACCATGGACGTCGTAACGATTTTCAAATGTCGACGTGTGGGAGGATGCCACGCGCACGAAGCGATCTGGTGCCTTAATAACAGTGTTGATCGGATAGTCATCCGCGCATGAGGTGACGATAGCTGGTTCGACACCGTGTCTCGACGCGGTGACTGCGCCAAAGGCGACGGCCCCGCCGGGTTCGCGTCTGCTTAGATCATCCGGCGTAACGTCGAATGTGACGTGACCGATCGCGACGAATTGCGGCGCGTTCACAACTGTCGAAGCTTGGGGTCCCAGCGGTCGCGGAGCCAATCACCCGTGAAGTTCAGGGAAAGCACCAGTAGGAAAATCGCGATACCCGGCATCGTCGAGATCCACCACGCGGTGTCAAGGTAGTCGCGCCCGTCAGACACCATATTGCCCCACGTGGGAGTAGGTTGCGGGATGCCGACGCCCAGATAGGACAGTGTTGATTCGGCAAGAACCAACCCTCCCGCGCCGAGAGTCGCAAGCACAATGACTGTGCTACTGACCCCTGGCAAAATGTGCCGGAAGGCGATCCTGATACCTGACGCCCCGGCGACGCGGGCCGAGGCAACGTAATCGCGTTCGCGCAAGGACAACACCTCTCCGCGCACGGGTCGAACAAATCCTACCCACGAGATGAGAACCAGAATCAGGAACATGATAGTGAACGAAGTGCCGAGCACGATTTTGATAACGAGAGCGATCATGATGAATGGCAACGCGATCCAGGCATCAACCAGCCTCATAATAATTTCGTCTACGATGCCGCCTATGAAGCCGGCGGCGAGCCCGAGGCTCGTCCCGATGATCATGCCGCTGGTCATACCGACTGCGACAACCATCAAAGAGGCTCTCCCACCGTAAAGCAACCGGCTCCAGAGGTCACGCCCGACCTGATCCGTGCCGAGCCAGAACTCTGAGGTGCCTCCTTCGAGCCATACCGGCGCATTGCGAACACGTGTGAAGTCGGCATCCCGGATCGGATCCCAAGGAGCGATCATGGGTGCGAACGCGGCTAGCACCACGAGGATCCCGAATACTGTCGCCCAAACGATCGGGTACCTTCGCAGGAAGTCGTAAACGGCGATCGGACCCCGTAATACGGAACGAACGGGCGCAGGGAGAGACGCGCCTGTTTGGGCGTATTCGGGTAACTGGTAGTTGGACGCCATGAGATTCAGCTCAACCTGATTCTTGGGTCTACCAAGACGTATAACACGTCTGCGACGAGGTTCGCCGTGATCAAGACGACGGCCACGACCAAAGTGGTTCCAACCACAAGGTTCAAATTGTTGTTGACCACAGCTTCGATGGCGAGCAGACCCAAACCGGGCCACGCAAATACTGCTTCGACCACGACGGTTCCTGTGACAAAGTTCCAGAGCAGCAGAGCTGAAACCGTGATGGGCACGATGAGCGAGTTGCGCAGGGCGTGTTTCCAGATGATCTTTGATCCGTCAACGCCTTTTGCTCGCGCCAGTTTGATGTATTCGGAATCAAGGACTTCAAGCATCGAGGATCGCATCAAGCGCATGTAACCGGCGGCAGCGCCCCACGCCAAGGTCAGAACTGGCAGGATCATCGCCTTGACCTGCGCCAACGGATCGTCGGAACCGATGGTCCCGATAACGGTCACAGGGACCCATTCAAGCGTCACGGCGAATATCAGGATTGCCATGATCCCGACATAAAATGCTGGGAGTGTGATACCTAAGTTGGCGATCAGGCGCACGGCGTAGTCGATTAGGGACCCACGTTTAACGGCGGAAATCATCCCGAACGCTAGTCCGAAGAATGTAGCCAAAATCCAAGCCGATACTCCCAGTTGAACCGTAGGGGCGATCTTTTCTCGAATTTTGGTAGTTACTGGGAAACCGTCCGATAAGTCGTGCCCTAGATCGCCGCGTAGAACGTCGGTTAGCCAAAAGAAATATTGAATCGGAACCGGTTTGTCGAGATGTAGTTTTTCCCGTTGGATCTGCAACGCGCTCTCAGATATCCCGTAACCTCCTTCCGAAACCAACATCGCCAACGGATCACCGACGAGACGGGACAACGAAAAAACGATGATCGTAACCAGAAACAGCGCGATTAATGCTGCGAAGAACCGTCTTAGGATGAAACGCTGCATTGTGACTAGATCGATCGTGAGTCATTACGATGCGCCAAAGCAGGGGCAGTCGAAAGACCGCCCCTGCTAGGTAGCGCTTTAGTCGGCCTGATAAAGCCTGGGGTCAGCCTCAGTTTGCGAGCCGGACCCACTCCAAGCTGTTCATCCGACCTAGTACACCCTTGCCTTCGGGCAGCATCTGCCACTCGGAGATCAAGCCGGGGTTGTACAGGGCCGCAACAGGACTCTGGTAGACGCCTACCCACACCATCCATTCGCGGTTCCAGTCGAACATCTTGGTTACCAGATCGCGCAAGACTGCGATGTCAGATTCTTTGGACATCGCGAGGTATGTCTCGGCGAAGATCGGGATCTCCATTGCACGGTTGTAACCGCCGGGGCGGCCGAGCGACGTGGCATGCAAGTCTGCCGGCCAAGTCGGTGGCGCGGATGCCGCTCCACCGCTGAAGAAGATCTTCTTGTTGGTGCGGTTGACCAGAGAAGGTCGGAACGACGAGTAGTTCTGCTTGTCGAACGTGCTGTTGATGTTCAGGTTCGCGAGCCACTCGATGCCGATCGCCTCCTGAATAGTCTCGCCGGAACCGGCTGCCGGTCCTGCCCACCACTCGACGTCGAAACCGTCTGCCAGACCGACCTCTGCCAGCAATGCCTGTGCGCCTTCAACATCATGCGGAATGTTCCAGTCACTGTTGTAGAACGGGTGGTTTACGTCCCAACCCGGAGCGTAGGAAACACGACCGAAACCGTCCGTCAACGCTGTCATCAACTTCTCGCGGTCGATCGCCATCGCCATGGCGGTGCGAACTTTCTGTGAACTCTCCATCGATGCAGGGTCGGCAGGGTCGCCGATCCAGGGCAATGAAGTGTCAAGCGGCGGCTTGAACAGCAGGTCTCCAGGCTCGTCACTGGTGAAAGGTTGTCCATCTATGGCGAGTTTGTCTTCCCAGTAGTTACCGGAGTAGACGTATGAAGAGTCACCCCAGAAGCCCTCGGGCGCCTGCGCGAAACCTTCGCGAAAGCCGGAATCCAGAGGGGCGAGGCAACCGGGAGTGACACCGAGATACAGAGTTCGCGGTTTCAAACCGGAGTTATGCAATCGTCCCGTAGGGAGCGGTGCTGGGTATGATTGACGCAGGAGTTGCGAGATGAAGATAACCGATATCAACGCGTATGTAGTGACGCCCCCGGGCCACGGGTATGGCGGCCCAAACGAGCGTCAGTGGACGTTCGTGAGGATCGATACGGATGAGGGGATTCACGGCTGGGGCGAGAGCACGAACTATCCGGGTGGTGGGAGTTTCCTGACGGCGCGGGCGGTGTTGGCGATGAAGGAGGTGTTAATCGGCGAGGACCCGACGAATATCGAACCGCTTTGGCATCGACTGTTCCGCCGATACACCTACATGAGTTCGCGCGGTTTCGCATCGACGGCGATCAGCGGGATCGACATCGCGTTGTGGGACATCAAGGGCAAGGCTTTGGGCGTGCCCGTATACGAGTTGCTCGGCGGCAAATTCCGGGACGAGGTGCGGCTATACGCGAACGGTTGGTTCACTGGTGCCACGACGCCGGAGGACTACTACCAGGCGGCGAAGAAAGTTGTCGCGGACGGTCACGAGGCGATGAAGCTGGACCCGTTCAACGAAATGGTGCCGGTGCATACCAAATTCACTGACGGAACGATATCTCATGCGGGTGAGCAGCTTGGGTACGACATCGTGCGAGCGGTGCGAGAAGCGGCAGGTCCGAAGCCGGAGATTCTGATCGACGCGCACGGCAACTTCAACGTGCCGACGGCGATCCGACTGGCAAACACGCTGCACGAGCAGTCGAACATCGAGTGGTTCGAGGAGCCATTGCCGCAGGAGAGTTTCGACGCCCTAGAGACGGTGCGCCGGAACACCGTCCCCAACATCTGCGTCGGCGAACGGCTCTACACTCGGTGGGACTTCCTGCCGATATTCCGTCGCAATCTGGCCAACTACATCATGCCGGACATCGTCTGGACAGGCGGCATCAGCGAGATCAAGAAGATCGCATCGATGGCGGAGGCGTATTACATTCCGATAAGTCCGCATAACGCGATGGGTTCGATACAGATCGTTGCGGGCGCGCATGTGTGCATGTCAACGGTCAACTTCTACCGTCTAGAACACGCCATCTCGTTCATTCCGATGTATCAGGCTATGCTGGAGGAGCCGATCGATTTTCACGGGCAGTTTGTGAAGGTGTCGGGGAAGCCAGGGTTGGGGGTTGAGGTTTCGTTGGAGGCGATGGAGCGGTATCGGGCTGAGGGGTGGTGAGGGGTAGCGACCAAGTTCACTCTTGATGAACAACAGCCAGTCCGATCACCTCTAGCGAAGATCTAACTCCGCCTCTTTGATCAATTTGATCCAACTTCGCTTGCATTCCGTTGCGGATATTTTCGTTCCAACTGCTGTACATAACCCGCAAATTTTCGACCAATCGGTCATCTTCGCGCCCCCCTGTACGGGTTCGCAAATCGCATAAAGTCCGCGACCTCGTCTGATCCCCCGAAGAGCCGCAACAATCTCGTTTACGTCGAATGTCGGGCGCTGCGCGTGCGCCGTCGTCTCGCGCGGAGTTGCTGAGAATATCTTTGGCGACTGGTCTCGAAAAAACGAGAATCCTGATGGAATCGATTTTTTAACCAATCCAAGAATAGCTGGCTGTATTGCCCGGGAGATCCTTTTACTTTCCCTTGGTAATACCATTCGTTTCTGGACTTGACCTTATGGACAGCGTTAACGCTTTGGACATCGTACGGGCTCGCTCCTGGATAAAACTCGCGCATATTCGCGACGAGTTCTTTGCGCCGGTACGGATGTGTGACACTCGAATCCTTCGCAACTTCCAATACGTGCGCCATTTCACCATCGCCAGGCCCAGAAGTCAGAGTGATGTCTGCATCGGCTTCGCGCTTAGTCAAGTAGACGGCGTGTCTAACAGTGACCAGAAATTCTTCTGGCCGCCCCATCGCTTCATGATCAGTCGCAAGTTGAGAACTGAAACGCGAAAGGTATTCAAACGCTTCTGCGCCTAACCGTGAACGTAAACGCGCATCCGTTAAATCATGCCGACCTGGATCCATGTCGTAAACGATACTCATCATCGGAACCGGATGGCGATTCGCGAGCGATTCCTCGAACCAATCGTTCAACAGGCGGTGGTAGTTTGTAACGCCTGCTTGGAATAGCGCGATCAAATCAGTCGGGATATCCCCGATGACGAGGTGAACCGATTCGTCTCGCAAATCGCGGATCCGCTCGATATTTTTCCTGACTGGATCGTTTTCGTTCGGCAAAAGCCGGTTCAAACAATCGCTCAACGACAACGAACGTTTTTCACCTGCCTCGGTCTCGGGATAGTACGCCGATTCATCATCGCCGCTATCGTGGATCAACTTGGATTTGAGCATCAACTCCCACGCGTTACACAGAAGGAAACAGAAAGATTCCAAACGATATCGGATTGTCAGTCGATTAACCGTCTCTAAAGCCAAGACGTACGCTTCGATGCTTTTGTCAAGCAGTCGATCTTTCAGTTCGAACGCGTCGTTCTCGGACGTCATAGAGTTGGTGTACTAGCGAATGCCCTCGATAGTTCCATTATCAACACCAAAGTTCCCTAATTCGAACCAGATGGCGAAATAATCAACGGGTCAGATCCTGTGACGTATCGCGCTCAACACAACACCGTTGCAGATTAGCCCTGATAACCTGCGACCCCTAACTCCAACTGAGCAAGTGATTCCCAGTTACTTCCGCCCATGAACACCCCTTCAAGAACTTTTACATAACGCCAATCGTCCCCCGTCAGTTCCGAAGCAGTCCGACACCACTGACGCATTCGCGCATCTTTGCGCGGAACTTCCACTGTTTCCAACCCCTTCGTCTCAATCACGTACATCACCCCCGACGAAGTGCGTATCACAAAGTCGGGCAAGTACTTGCGTATCCCACCGGTCTCACCGATGTAGTTCACGTTGAATCCGACTTTTGCCTCATTCTTAGCAAACGCCGCAACATCGATGGCGCGTCCATCCAACCATCGGGCAAACGCCAACTCAAGTTCACTGTCGCCCGGAACGTTGTTGAATACGCTTTTTCGCGGTTCCCGATACACTTCACGCCTCACCAGATACGACGGAGTCTGCGATACCAGAATTGGCTCCCGCTCATCGCTGACTTCACGCTCCTCAACCGAAAGAGCGTTAATCGCCTCGACGAAGACGCTGAAAAGCCAATTCTTTACGCTCGGATCGTTCAAGCGATACAACACACTCATATCGGACATCGGCGCCTGACCCGAAAACAAGACACCTTCCACGTAACGCTTTAACTTCGGTGCCAACTGCACGAACGTGTTCGACAGATTACCGAGCCGGCACTCCCGCAAGATCAATCGACACATGTAGTTGAGGTAGCCGACCTCGTTCATCGGGAACTCGCGCTCGATCTCGCCGCGATCTACCAACTCCCAAGTGTCGATGGCCCGCGTCTCAAACGGTATCGGCGCGTCCGCAATTCCATCCATTGAAACCTCGAGATGAACCACCGGCAACGTTTCCACGTCCAGAGCCGCCAAATCTGGCACCTTGTGAACCAATCGCGGCGACAATCTAGGTATCTCGATATCGAAATCCGGAACTTTGTCCTGATCCACAACAACCGTTATCGCGCTTTGTCGGAAGTCCCTGTCAGGAGTCATCCTGACCGACATCCCCTCTTCTTCAATCTCCCGATCCCAAAAATCTTGGAACTGCTTATGCTCTATTACCAGCAGTTCTTCGCGTTCGTCGCCAGAACTCAGAGGGAACATTCGACGCAACCCGCGACCAAGCGTTTGCTCCGGCAGAATATTCGACGCCGCAGTATACGGCCTCAAGGGAACTATCACGCAAACATTGCGAACGTCCCAACCTTCACGCAACATCAATACCGACACGATCACTCGATATGGACTTCGTTCCGAATCCACTTCGCGGGCAGCTTCGCGCAACGACGCTATCTCGCGTTGCCGAGATGCAGACTGCGTTTCATTCAACATCTCCCCGCGCGCATTCGTGTGGATCAACAAAACCTCATTAGGGTCAAAACCACCCCCACTCGTCAACCAGTCCACAATCTCGTCCGCAGACTTCGTATCCTCAGTCATCACGAACAACAACGGTTCGCGATCCACATCCTCCATCCGTTCTTTCAACTCACGCCAACGATCTATCCCTGCGATCAGTTTGTCTCGATATCGCGCCGAAGCATCGTCCGATTCATATTCGGTCGCCCCCTCCAACATCACCAGATGCGGACGTTTCACCACCCCGTCACTGATCGCTTGTGCGATCGGATAATCCACGATCACATGATTGAACAACCTGCCGTCGCTGTGCTTGGGCGTCGCCGAAAAATCCATCTGCCCCCTCAAACCACGCCCAGTGCGATTACGCAGACTTTCGTCCAAATCTGCAATCGATTCCCGCCATCTCAGCGAACGGTCATGAACATGATGCCCTTCGTCATTCATCACCATCAAATCTGACCGCTTCTCTAACGCTTGCCGAATCATACGTCCTGCCGAAACATCGGCATCCACAACCGGCTCCCCAATCACATCCCGTAACCGTTGCGGCTCTCTAGTGCGTCTCGAGGTTGACCGATCATACATCTGCTGCACGTTCGTCAAAAACAACGCTCCGTCGCGAACCACCGAATCAGACGGATCGTCACGCGTCACAATCTCAACCTGCCAATCGTCACGCCACTCCGGCGGTATCACCGGATCCTCGCGGAATATCTTCCCATCGTCCCCAAAATCCTGCTTCAACCGCTCATAAACGATCACATTTGGGGCCAACACCAAAAACGTCTTCGAGTAATCCGCCGCAATCTCAGCATCCTCTCGCAATGCGTTGAAATACGACCACGCGATCAGCAACGACATCACCTTCGTCTTGCCCGATCCCGTCGCCATCTTGTACCCATACCTAACCCAACGATCATCGCGCGGGTCAAAAGTCAACTGCTGGCTCGAATTCGTGGCAAACTCCTGCGCCAATTCGTAGAAGTTGCGCTTCTTCAAAACCTCAAACAGATAAACCGTCGTCTCCAATGCCTCCTGTTGGCAGTAGTAGTAAAGCCACGGCTCGCCCGTTTCCCCAACTTCATGATCGGAATGAAACCAATGAGTCAACAACGATCGCGTCGTCGACGTCACCCCTTGATACCCATCCCGACGCCACCTATGTACCGCTTCGCGGATGGCGGGCACCAGCACCGCGCGCGACTCTTCTTGTTGTCTCTCCGGGATCCGATACGCCGGTAACAATCGCGGAGTGCTCACGACACACCACCTGCCTCATAATCCAACTCCACTGTCGTGTCATTACCGAATATATCGATAACCTTCACTACGATCGACTTCAACCCCGATTCCTCATATTCATGAGGGTCCGAAACCAGATTCAACGATCTATCCTGACGCGTCCGATACGACTGCCACTGATTCACAAAAACCTCCCCGTCATACTCGAAATCCACCGACCAGTAATCGATCCAGTCCGACCACTCCGTCGGCACCGACGAAAGACGTTGCTGCATGTATTCATCCACCGCAGGGATGAAACCGGACAATTCCACATGGACAGCCATTTCATACGGAGAGATGACTCGCGCGTCGGCGACTGAAAGCTCGAAGAAATTGACTGCGCCAGCGTCTATGTTCCGCTGATCCAAGATCTCACGCGGAATGTTCAAAAGCCGAATCCCAATGCCCGAAACCTGACGCAACTCATCTCGCAAAGCGGGATTCAGCCCCATCTCCCACTCCCAACCCAGAACATCCACAGCCGCGAAACCGTTATCCACACACTCGGCAATCACCGATCTCAACTCTTCAGCTGACACTGGAGCATCGGTCGCACCCACGTGGACGGCCACCCCTTCGCGAGTACCGTGCAAGTGTTGGAACTGCCCAGGTATGGGTTGAGATGTGTAAAGGTCGAGAATGAACTCGATGTACTCGGCGACATTGTTACCGGTCGGCGATTCGATGCCCTGCCAATGAGAACGCTCGTACCGTCCCAGATTCTGCATTTCGAACGGACGACAACCTGAGATGTCCAGCAACCGTTTCCGAGTCGTCTGAATCGCGAACCTACCGATATCCACGCCGATCCAACGTCGGTTAAGTTTTTCTGCAACGGCCGCGGTAGTACCAGAACCGACGAAGGAGTCGAGGACCAGGTCTCCTTCGTTGGAAGACGCCTTGATTATGCGTTCAAGCAAGGCCTCCGGTTTTTGGGTGGGGTAGTTATTGCGCTCTGAATCGCCAGATGACAAATATGGAACATCGGTCCAAATATCTCCTAGCGGACGCCCTTCGTATTCATCGCCATAGATTTTGTATCGCGGCCTTCCCGACGATGTCCAATAAATCAGATAGGGGTTTTCCAGTAGTCGTTCATCGAAAGTGGCTTGAGACCATCTCCAACCGATGTTACTGGTGACCGATCGACCTTGGATGACTCTTGTCTCGCCGCGACTGCTGCGATTAGAAGATTGTTCTAACGCAACGTGCTGGAATCGCCTCCCGGTCTCCGTTTCAATAGGGGAGTATACCCCTGTGACTCCAAATCCCCTCTGAAATCTCACTTGGGAGCGGGGTATTCCTCTCGGATGGCTTTGGCTTGATCCGCCGAAATTCCGAAAATCCGTCTCAACGCCTCGCCGGGTTCGATCCAGTGTTCGAACTCCACCCCGTCCTCTACGCCTAGGCGTTCGGCGGTTTCAGCATCTACGACCACTCCGTTTTTGGCGATGTAGCGTTTCTGCGATTTTGCCATCATTTTCTCCTTCGTTCAGTTTAGCAGTTCGCTACTGGTAACGATCATCAATGAAGAGCTGGACGACCCACAGCGTCGGGTATCTGTAGGCGAATCCCAATGCGACGCGGTCGTATCCCGACCTCAGAATGTTCTGACGATGCCCCGGGCTATCCATCAGCCCCCAATGCGCCATGCCCAGATTCTCCGCCAAAGTGCGTTGCACCCAGTTGAGGGTGGGATCGTAGCAAAAATCGTTGCCCGATATGTTCTCTCCGACTCCGTATCTCGTTCTTCCTCCTTCCCGCACGTATCTTTCTGACGGCTCCGACCCGTCTCGCCCGATGTGCGACAGATAGCAATGCAGCGCCATGTCCTCGGCGTGGATCTGAGCTGCCTCGTTGTCGCTCAATTCCAACGGGCTCTTCCCCTCATCTTCACGCGCTCTGTTGATGAGTATCAGCATCACTTCCCGCATGTCTGCGAGAATCTCTTCCGTCAAGCCAGATGGGTGCGGTGTTGGAGTGATCGTCGACGTAGGGGTTGATGTGGGTGTATTTGACGGGGTGGGAGTCACAGTCGCGGTCGGGGTGTTGGATGGAGTCGGTGTGATCGTAGGTGTGTTCGTCGGTGTCGGTGTGGATATCGATGTGGGCGTGAAGGTGGGCGGCGGAATCGGAGTCGCCGTAGGTGTGTCTGTAGGAGTATGATTCGCGGTGGGGACCAGCGTCGCCGTCGATGTGGGTGTCGGTGCAAGGGTTGGGGTGCTAGTCGCCGTTGCAGTTGCGGTTGATGTGCCTGTGAACATAGCCGGTGTGATCGGACGAGATGTCGCTATGGAGGTGGGTGTGGGAGTTGGAGAGGCGGTTGGCGTTGCAGTCGAGATTTCCTCTGGTGTGGCCGATGGCTCAAAGGTTGGCGACGGCACCACGACTACAACGCGGGGTATCGGCGGCGGACTTTCCACGAAGCCTCGCCAACTGTCTCGAAGATGCTGGGAATACGTGGGATCGATGCCTGACACTGCCAGGTACGCCAGAATCAGCGAAAATAGGGCAACCGCTGTGATCGGCAAGCATCGGTGGCAACACATCGGGCAACCCTTTGATCAACTGCCGAACACGCGCTGAAAGATGTTGGCCCAATCCCGCATCATCTCGTCGGTGGATGAGGGATATTCGACCGCCAGATAAAGGTGCGACACGATCACGGCAATCAAAAAGACGACTGCAACTACCCAGAACGCTTTGCCTCTGCTTCGGCTACCCGCAATAGGAACGAATGTCGATTGTCGCCCCTTCCGTAGATGGATGGGCATTTTGATCTGGCCCGCTGTTCGTTGAATGGTCGGAGTGACGTACGGCCTCCTGCTTTGCCGGGTGGGATGGGGAGAGTTGCGGGGTGCCGGCGGCTTTCTGCGGGAATGTGTATTCATCCGGTAGATGAAAACCTGCACGACGACGAATCTTTTGAAGTTCCAAGCGAATCCGAGCGCAACTTCGCTCGCACCTCCCATCATGATGGCTCTATGCTGCCTGCTCAATTTCAACGATCCATGCGCCCGCTTCATCAGCAGATCGAGATCGCGCTCCGAGAACCGCATCCTTCTCTTCTGACTGGACGGGTACGGATCCTCGCACATGTTTTCATCGACTCGATCATCGGGCGAACCGCCCGATGACACGTATCGGCTCGGAGCGGACGACCCATTCATGCCTGTATGGGAGTAGTAGCGATGAACGATCATGTCCTCTGCATGTAGTTGAGCGGATTGATTCGTGCTGAGCGTCACACGATGCAGGCCGAACTGCTCTCTCTCGGCGTTGATCTGCTCGAGCATCGAGATGCGCAACCGTTGAACATCGCCCGGCGGCAACTTGATCGGCTTCGCGGCCGCTTTGCGCTTCCTCTTGCCCCTCATGTTGTCGGAAGCGCCGCGTCAACTCCCCAAACAACATCCACCGCCAAAGAACGAACAAACACCGAGGGCCTCCCTTGGCAACTCAGGCAACGCTTGTTCACAGGACGTTCCCAACAGGGTCGACCGCAGGGAGGCACGACCAGCGCGCCTGCTGTGTGCGGTCAGGCGAATCAACGCCTTTTCTGTTGGGGCAAACGCTTGAACGGAGCGTCTACGTCCTGTGAACGGCAAACAAGGTTATCACCGAAACGAGGTACGGGCAGGACAGATGGCGATAGTACAATTCGCCAACAACGAGAAACCGCTCCGTTGGCGCGGAGCGGTTCAAGGGCAGATGCTACTCGTTTTTGAGTACCCGAGATGCGTTGCTGCTTTTTACATGATAGCAAATAGCCGGGATGCCCGGTCAAATTGCGAGCAAATGGTACGGCTCAATGCAACTTGGCAAGCATCCCAGAAATGGAGAAAGTGCGATGTTGTCGCACATTCAAGAGTGGATTGTATCACATCCGCGCGAAATCTTAATCGCCGCCGCGATCATCGCCGCGATCCTGCTGCTTTTCGGAGAGGAACTGTACGCAGCGTTCGTCGAGCCGAACATCCGACTGCTCACGAGATAGGCGGCTAGATAAGTTCGGGCTGACGCGTGTGCTCCGGCCCGATCAGCGCCTCGTACGAGAGCCGCTTGCCGACCGCGCCCATGATGATCTCTGACATCTGCGTCTCGGTGTCGAGCGGTCGAAGGTTGTGCCGACCGACCGCCTCGGCGATGTAGCGCGGCAGATGCTTGACGCTGTAGTTGTGGTACACGCCGACGTAGCCGCGCTTGAGCATCGAGAACCAGGACTCGATGCCGTTGGTGTGGACCTCGCCGCGCACGAACTCCTTCGCGGAATGCCTGATGATTTTGTGGCTTCTAGGAAGTCGGTTGTATCCGGCGAACTCGTCGGTGAAGACCTCGGTGGCCGGCTCGGTGTATTCGCTTACGAATCCCGTCAACGTGGGCTGGTCGGTCTTTTCGACCACCCGCGCAACGACCTTGTTGGTCTCGCGGTCTTTGAGAGCGACCACAGGGGTTTTGCCCACCGCGCCGCGTCCGGCGTTCAAGCGTTGCCACTCGTGCTTGTTGTGCTCTTTGCCGCCGATGTAGACCTCATCGACCTCGACGGGTCCTAGGAACGAGTTCTCGTCCGTCTCCATCGCTCGTCGGATGCGGTGAGCCATGTGCCAAGCGTTCTTGTACGAGCCGATCCCCAGCTCCCGACGCAGTTTCTTCGCGGATATGCCTTTGAGGTTCGTGGAGTAGAGATAGACGGCGATGCACCATTTCCACACCGGGAGTTTGGAGTCGTGCATGATGGTGTCGGTTTTGACGGTGAAGTTCTTGCCGCAGTCCCTGCGGGACTTGCACCGCCACCGCCGAAGCGAACCACGGCGTTTGAGCTCGGACACGTCGGAACCGCATGAGGGGCATTTCACGCCGTCCGGCCACCTCTCCGAGATGATCCACTCCTGAGCGGATTCGTCGTCTCCGAACCTCTCCGCCGCCTCTATGAAGCCGATGCCCTTCCGTCCGATTTTCGGGGGCGCGGGATCGGCTGGAATCGCTGTATCTGACATACCCTGATTTTAGCAGGTTATGACTCCATATTCAAGCTATCCAAAGCACTCAATGGAGTGAATACCCTATCGAAACTAGGTATAGTCTAGCGGTGAAATATCATGGATTTCAGAGGAGATTTGGAGTCACAGGGGTATACTCCCCTTTCAATATGCGGGAATCGTTCAAATAACTCATGCTCTTCTATTTGTTCATATTGAACATTAAATCTATACGATCTCGGATTTTTCACGTAGTAAATGAGACGCTCAGTGATCGTATCAAATCGTTCACTCGATAAACTGTGCGCGGCATATCTCTTCCAAGATATTTCATTCATAAAACACTCAGGGCCGAAAATACTATCCAGCAATAGCTTGACTGAATGGCTAACGTGCCAATCGAGATGAACGAAAAGACATCCATGTTCAGCCATCAAGTCCCTCAATAAGTGAACTCTTTGTGCAAACCATCTCAAATACCGATTTCCCTGCTCTCCCCAAGCATCCCTATAAGCCACCTCCTCCATCATGCTGGGCAACTTCTCCACATCCGCATCCCCTACCTGTGTTTGATACGAAAAATCCGCCCCGGTCGCGAACGGAGGATCGATGTAAATCGTATCCACCTTCCCCGCAAACTCCTCCAGCAACGACGACAACACCAGCTTGTTGTCGCCCCAGATCAGACGGTTACGCCAACCCTGAGTCCACCACTCGGGAAGGTCTGTACGACCAGTTTCGACATCGAAGCTGGCGACATCATCAACGCGACGCGAATTAGTTTCTGAATTTGGTCCAGAAACCTCACCAACGGCAGCACCGACCAAATGGGCTTGCGCGTCCCGCGAACGCCGTACATCGTTAACCCGTTCAATTGTCTGGAATGGCAACGATACCCGCTCCACCGGCCGATTCTTCCCCGGCCACACCAGCTCCACTCGCTCGTAATCGACATCTTGTGAATCATCCGGGCGGGGCACGGGTCAACCTCTCTTCCTAGCGAACGGCTAATCTCCGTCCAAGCATCACACATTCTAGTTTGCCGAACCACTGATCGCAATCCTCCCCTTCCACCCAATACCACTAGCCCCACGCACAACACACGTAGGACATTCCAAGATCCCAACCATCCGCCCCCTCCCCGCCGAGGACCACAATCGACACTCCGAAGGGGCGAACCCTCGTGGTCGCCCTCATCACCCAAAAACCTGGGAACAAACAACGCGCAACATGCCCCTACACCCCCGCCAATGCGCGCGTGGAATCCATCATCGACATCCCGGCACAGGCGACCACAAGGGATCGCCCCTACGGGGGTTGTGCAAATGTCCCCATTCGCAAAGCGAAAGGGGACGCGGGGCGAAGCGAACGCAGGGGATGCTCGCTTCGTAAACCTGTTCACCCCACCGGAAAATCAGCGTAGGTTACTATGCCGTGGTTGAGGTGACCGTATTCCCGGTCCCAACGTTCCTGAATGCCGGCTCGCCAGTCCAGTGCTGCCTTCTCGAGTTCGGATGTCAATCTCGGTGCCTGATCGGCTAGGTTGTTGCTCTCGGAGATGTCATTAGACAGGTCGGCTAGGTGGATGTGGGTTTGAGGTTCGTCTTCTTCTACCAGGACGCCGTCGATGACTAGTTTGTAGTTGCCTCGGCGGATGGCGGTCTGGCCGTCTAGCTCCCAGTAAAGATCGCGTTCGGGCAGATCGGTGCCGGTGGATAGGAGGTCTAGGATGCTGGTGCCGTCGAACTCGCCGGTTTCGTCGGTGGGCGCGGTTCCGTCTACGGCGTGGAGGGCTGTAGGTACGATGTCCATTGAGGCGCAGGGGGTGGACACGACTTTTCCGCCAGGGATGCGAGCGGGGTAGTGGGCAATTGCA
Organism: Dehalococcoidia bacterium; assembly: GCA_965203505.1. Taxonomy (GTDB): domain Bacteria; phylum Chloroflexota; class Dehalococcoidia; order Lucifugimonadales; family Lucifugimonadaceae; genus Bin127. The sequence continues at coordinate 558,896 of OZ241880.1, read as the reverse complement.
GGCATACGGATGCCGCCGTCGAAGAGGCTGAACTTGTGGCCTTTGAGTCCGCCTGAGGTGCCTCCATAGTACGGGTCGAGGGTACCGTCGAGCCAGTTGCGGGTTTCACGCGACGGGCCGTTGTCGGAGACGAAGAATGTGAGGGTGTCGTCGGCTTCCCCTAACCGTGTGAGTTCATTCATGATCGCGCCGATGGCGTCGTCGATGGCAGAAATCATCGCAGCCATGATGCGACGGTCCCATGGCAGATGCGCGAAACGGGACGTATATTTCTCCGGCGCGTGCATCGGATAGTGCGGCGCGTTGAAGGGGGCGTAGAGGAGGAAGGGTTTGCCGGAGGCGCGCTTCTCGGCGACCATCGCACGGAGGCGTTCGATGGCTTTTTCGGCGATGAGTTCGGTGAAGTATTCGCTGTCGTGCCAGACCTCTTCGTTGTTCTCCCAGAGGTCGTGCGTCGGATTGATGCCTGGGCCGGGGCGGTTGGCTCCCCAGTAATAGATGTGTGAGTAGAAGTCGATGCAGCCGGCGAGGAAGCCGAACCAGTAGTCGAAGCCGTGGGAGTGGGGTCGGCATTCGTCGGTGAGTCCGAGGTGCCACTTGCCGACCATCGAGGTCTGATAGCCACGGTCTTTGAGGAGCGACGAGATCGTCGGCGTCGAGTTGGGCAGCCCGGAAGCGGTGCGGTGTCCTTGCAAGATAGCGCGGACGCCGGCGTTGCCCGGATAACGGCCCGTCAGAAGTGCGGCACGTGACGGACTGCATACGGGGCTGTTGGAGTACCAGTCAGTGAAGCGGACGCCTTCGGACGCCATGCGGTCGAGGTTGGGTGTACGGAAGTCGGTTGCACCCATGCACGACAGATCGCCGTAGCCTTGATCGTCGGTCATGAAGACGATTACGTTTGGACGTCGGTCATCGTTTTGCATGTTCGCTATCACCCTTTGGGCTAAAGACTAAGGGCAGGTTTGAAACCTGCCCTTACGGTTGCGAGAAATGTGTTCATCCCTGCATGAGGGCGACCACGAGGGTCGCCCGTACTTCGTGCCCCCATCGCCTTCGGCACTTCCCCCGCAAATCGGGGGAAGAGGGTACGGTTTCGCGAAGGGGGACGGTAATACTACTCTTCCTTCTCGTCATCGAAGGAGATGACGGTTTCTTCAGGTTTGTCCATTTCTCCGAAGAATGCGCTGGCCAGGTTCGAGAAGTCTGGTTCTGGCTGCTCGTCTCTGCCGTCGTCTTCGCCCGAGAAGCCGATAGAGACGGTGGAAGCGTCGCTCTCGGCGTCGAATGCAGCCAGTGATGCCGCCATGTCATCGCCTGCGATCGCCGCCAATGCCTGCTCCCAGTCCTGCGTTACCGGTTGTGTCGGGATGGATTCGGGATCGGGCAAACCGAGGAGTTCGCGGCCTTCTTGCGAACGGTCCAATCTGGCCGGGATCATGCGGCCGATGATGACGTTCTCCTTCAAGCCGGTCAAGCGGTCGACGCTGCCTTGCAACGCGGCGTCGGTCAGAACTCGCTCAGTCTCTTGGAACGACGCTTTGGCCAAGAAGCTCTGCGACATCAGCGAGACCCGGCTGATACCGAGCAGAACCGGAGATGCGGTAGCGGGTTCGCCGCCAAGTTCACGCACTTCTTCGTTCGCTTGCAGGTACTGGGATCGGTCGACGACCTCGTCGATCAAGAGCTTGGTATCACCGGTGCTCTCGATCTTGACTTTCTGAAGCATCTGCCTGACGACGACTTCGAAGTGCTTGTCGTGGACTTTCACACCTTGTGACCGGTATACGCGCTGGGCTTCTTCGACAAGATAGCGTTGGACGGCTTCGATGCCGCTTATACGCAGGATGTCGTGCGGATTGCGCGTACCGTCAGTAAGTTGTGCGCCTGGTTCGATGGTTTGGTCTTGGGAGACCAAGATGTCGGCGTTGTTTTGCGGCATGTATTCGCGTTCGTCGGTTTCCTCCCACATGATCCGGATGGCGTTTTCTTCGATACTCTCGACTTCACCTGAGACCTGGGAAACAACGTCTTCGGGCAACGCGAGCGATCCGTCTTCGGCCATAGCGTCGCGACGTCCGGCTGCGGAGAGCGACATCAGGTTCGATCCTGCGTCGACCCAGTCCCCGACTTCGACAGATGGCCGGTAACCGTCGGGAACTTCCACGTCGTGATGGAACTTCTCGATGTTCTCAACCGCAATGACGAGATTGCCTTGTGCTTCGCGGAACCGTATGGTGCCTGCAATCTCTGACAAGATCGCAGGGGATTTAGGGTTGCGCGCTTCGAATAGCTCTTGGACGCGCGGCAGACCGGTGGTGATGTCGCGGTCGCTCGCGATTCCGCCAGTGTGGAAGTTACGCATGGTGAGCTGAGTGCCGGGTTCGCCGATCGACTGAGCGGCGACGATGCCGACAGCCTCGCCGATGATTGACGGCCGGTTGTCGGCGAGCATACTCCCGTAGCATTTCGCACAGATTCCGCGCTCCGTCATGCAAGAGACCGGAGACAGCACTTCTACCTCTTCCAGTCCCGAATCAGCGATGCGCTTGGCAAGTTCGTTGTCGATGAGGTCGTCTGAAGTTGCCAGAATTTCGCGGGTCGTGGGGTCGACGACTTCGCGTAGGGGATATCGGCTGAAGATTCGCTCTTCGAATGGCAGGTTGAGCGCGCGCGAAGCCTCGGCAGATATCGTCATTCCAATCGGGGTGTCGCAGTCGCGCTCGTTGATGATGACGTTCTGCGCTGCGTCGGCCATTCGGCGTGTGAGGTAGCCCGCTTCAGCAGTCTTCAGTGCCGTGTCGGCAAGAGCTTTCCTCGAGCCGTGGGTCGAAGCGAAGAATTCGTGGACCGAGAGTCCCTCGGAGAAACTTGCCTCGATGGGTACATCAATGATGCGCCCGCGCGGGTTCGACATGAGACCGCGCATGCCGGCCATCTGTTTGATCTGGGCCAGGTTTCCTTTGGCACCGGAGTCTGACATGGCGAACACGCCGTTGTATTCGGATAGGTGTTCCTTGACGGCGTCAGTGACGAGGTCGGAAGTCTCGTTCCAAGTCTCGATCGTGGCGGTGTACTTCTCTTCGTCGGTGATGACGCCTTCGTCATACATCCTTTGAAGCTCGGCGACTTGAGCGCGACCTTTTTCGATCAGCTCCTGCTTTTCAGGTGGTGGCACTGCGTCTTTGATGGCGATCGTGGTGCCGGAACGCGTTGCGTATTCGAAACCGAGTCGTTTCATCTCGTCGAGGATCGTTGCGGTGCCGTTGTTGCCGAGTTCGCTGTAGCAGCGGTGAACAACTACATCGACTTCGTCTTCGCGCATGACGTAGTTGTGAAATCCGAGTGTCTCGGGGAGCATCTCATTGAAGATAATCCTGCCCACGGTCGTCTCGATCCAGTCGTGAGGACCTTCGATGACCACCGGCTCGCTTGCAGTCGAGTTTGTCCAGACGCGTGTGTCTCCTGGAACCCGGACGCGTATGCGGTCGCGCAGACCTATTACGCCGGTTTCCTCGGCGTAGCGAGCCTCTTGCAGGCTGCCGAAGTAACTTATGCCGGCGTGTCCATTGCCGGTAGCACTGCCATTCCCGATTGCGAAATCAGAAGCGATGGCGTCGGCTGGTACCGGAACAGCGGCATCCATAACCGGTCCGGTCATGTAGTAGAGGCCGAGAAGCATGTCTAGCGTCGGCGACACGATGGGCGAACCAGACCTAGGCGCGAGCATGTTGCTGGTGCTGAGCATCAGCGTTTTGGCTTCGTTTATCGATCCTGGCGACAGAGGCACGTGGACAGCCATCTGGTCGCCGTCGAAGTCGGCGTTGAACGCGGTGCAAACGAGCGGGTGCAGCTGTATGGCTTTACCTTCGACGAGTTTCGGATAGAACGCTTGGATCCCGAGGCGGTGAAGCGTCGGCGCGCGGTTCAAGAGAACCGGGTGCCCATCGACAACTTTTTCGAGTGTGTCCCAGACCTCTGCGTCGGCCTGCTCGGCGCGGCGCTTAGCGGTCTTTATGTTGTGAGCGTGCCCCTCAGTGATCAAACGGTTCATGACGAACGGTTTGAACAGTTCGAGCGCCATCTCCTTGGGCAGACCGCATTCGTCGAGTTTCATCTGTGGGCCGGAGATGATCACCGCTCGACCGCTATAGTCGACACGCTTGCCTAGCAGGTTTTGGCGGAAGCGTCCTTGTTTGCCTCGGAGCAGGTCGGTCAACGACTTGAGCTTGTGGTTGTGCCTGCCCATGATGGCGCGACCACGGCGCCCGTTGTCGATCAGTGCGTCGACCGCTTCCTGCAGCATGCGACGCTCGTTGCGTACGATGATGTCGGGTGCAGACAGTTTGAGAAGGTGACTCAAACGGTTGTTACGGTTGATCACTCGCCGATAGAGGTCGTTGAGGTCGCTGGTTGCGAAACGCCCACCGTCCAACTGCACCATCGGGTGCAATTCAGGCGGCAATACGGGCAGGACTGTGAGAATCATCCATTCCGGCCGGTTTCCACTGGTTCGAAAGGCTTCGACAACGCTAAGTCGTTTTACAGCTTTCGCGCGTCGCTGACCCGAGGTGTTGCGGATCGCCTCTGTGAGTTCGGCGTAAATCTCGTCGAGGTCGAGTTCACCCAGCAGTTCCAAGATTGCGTCGGCACCCATTCCGGCTTCAAATACATCGCCAAACCGGTCTTTCAGTTCGCGGTATTCGGACTCGGTGAGTTCGGTTTTCACCTGCAAGCTTTCGGCCTGCTCGACCCTGAGGTTGACGTTCTGCTCGAAGAGAATCCGGTGGTAAGCGAACTTCGTCTCGATCTCGTCCTCTATGGAAGCACCTTCGGGCGCGCTTGGCATCTCGTCGTTTTCAACACCGAGGTCCGTTTGCAGGACGGTTATGCGCTCCATCAGGAGTGACAGGTATTCTTCGTTCTGCTCGCTGACGCTGTACTGCATGCGCTCTTCGTCCATGCGTTCCAGCTCTTGTTCGCGGTATTCCAAGAGTTCCGCGACGGCTTGCGCCCTCGCCTCTTCGTCGACGCTCGTGATGATGTAGCAGGAGAAGTAAAGGACTCGCTCAAGATTGCGCGGGGTAATGTCCAGAATGATGCTCATCCGGGACGGCGTGCCTTTTGAGAACCAGATGTGAGCAACTGGTGCAGCCAGGTTGATGTGACCCATGCGTTCGCGTCGTACGGACGCTCTGGTCACTTCGACCTTGCATTGGTCACAGGTGAAACCCTCGCGTCGCATGCGCATGTCGCGCTGGCGCTTGTACTTGCCGCAGTAGCACTCGAAATCTCGCGTCGGTCCGAAAATCCGCTCGCAGAACAGACCGTCCCGTTCGGGCCGCAAAGTGCGGTAGTTGATGGTTTCTGCTTTTTTGACTTCGCCCCACGACCATTTCCGGATAATCTGCGGCGATGCGATAGAGATCTTGATCGCTCGGAAATCGTTTTCAGGATTGGTGACCGCTTGTTGTGTGGGTGTGAATGCCATTCCGTTTCACCTCTCGTAGTCGCGGTTGCGACTTAGTGTTGCCAACGGTTGGATGCGGGTGCCGATCGAATGCCTGCACCCGCATTCTCGTTATTCGTCGGACGTCTCAGCTTCGAACTGCGCGGGCTCGCCGTTCAGGTCGGTCCCAGATTCCTCATAGCCGTTGGAACCTTCATCCTCTTGTTCTGCCGCGTCGACATCGAATTCGAGCACGGGAGGCGGCAACTCGGCGCCGATGTCCAAGACGTCGCCCCCGAGCGAATCGAGATCAAGCCCGATTTCTTCCGTGGCCTGAGTCTGCTCTTCGTCGTCCTCTACCTCCGCGTTGGGATCGCCAATCATCGAAATGTCCAAGCCCAAGCCTTGTAGCTCGTGGATGAGCACGTTAAACGACTCCGGCACGTCAGCCGAGACGACTGATTGCCCTTTGACGATCGCTTCGTATGCGAGTACCCGGCCTTTGACGTCGTCGGACTTGATAGTGAGCACCTCTTGCAATGTGTGAGGAGCGGAGTAGGCTTCGAGAGCCCAGACCTCCATCTCGCCGAAGCGTTGACCACCGAACTGGGCTTTTCCGCCCAAGGGTTGCTGGGTTATCAGCGAGTACGGACCAGTTGAACGAGCGTGCATCTTGTCTTCAGCCAAGTGGATCAGCTTCATCATGTAGATGCTGCCGACGGTGACCGGTTGGTCGAAGCCTTCACCTGTGCGTCCGTCGACGAGGGTCTGTTTGCCAAGGATCGGTGCGGCGTTGCCGAGTTCGCGATCAAGCTTCCGGCACTGTTCGAGCAATTCCAAGCGCTGGAGCCCCGAGACATCTTGGCCGGCGATTTCTGCCAACCAAAGCCTCATGCAAGTTTCACTGGCTTTCCCCAGATCTTCAGGGGCGTGGCTGTAAAGCGTGTCATAGTCGTAACCGTATTCTGCGAGCCACGAGCGCACGGTTTCCCGGTCAATCTCATGATCAGTGAGGTCGCGATGGTCCCGTGCGTGAGATGCGCTGACGAACCATGCCCGGGCCAGTTCGTCTTCGATAGCGACCTCGCTGGCACTATCGAACACTGGAGTAATGGCTGAGAATCCCAGTTGACGGGCAGCCCATCCAAGATGGGTTTCGAGTAGTTGACCGAGATTCATTCGCGAAGGCACACCGATCGGGTTCAAAACGATATCGAGCGGCGTTCCGTCTTCTAGGTGCGGCATGTCCTCGCGAGGCAGGATCATTGCCACGACGCCTTTGTTGCCGTGTCGCCCTGCCATCTTGTCGCCTTGCATGATCTTGCGAGTGTGGGCGACCCATACTCGGACCATCATGGATACGCCGGGCGGCAGTTCGTCGCCATCTTCTTTCTTGCTGACGCGCACCTTGATGACTTTGCCTTTTTCGCCGTGCGGCACGCGAAGGCTGGTGTCCTTCGTGTCGCGCGCTTTCTCGCCGAAGATGGCGCGGAGCAACTTCTCTTCCGCTGTGAGTTCCGTTTCGCCTTTGGGCGTCACCTTGCCGACCAAGATGTCGCCAGGTCCGACCCACGTACCGGGGATGACGATTCCTTCTTCGTCGAGGTTGGCCAAGTTACCTTCGCCGACGTTCGCGATGTCGCGAGTGATCTCTTCCGGACCTAGCTGGGTTTCCCTAGCCTCGATCTGGTGCTTCTGTATGTGTGTGGAAGTGAAACGGTCTTCCTTGACGAGGTCTTCGCTCAGGATGATGGCGTCTTCGTAGTTGCCGCCTCCCCAACTCATGAAGCCGACGAGGACGTTTTGGCCAAGAGCCAGTCGCCCGCCGTCCGTAGATGAGCTGTCAGCGATCGCTTGACCGGCGCTGACCTGTTGACCCTTGTTCACTATCGGATGCTGGTTGATGCAGGTGCTCTGGTTTGAACGTTCGTACCGGATCAGCGGGTACACGTAGGTTTTGCCTTCTTCATCGGCGACTACGATTTGGTCGCTGGTGACGGAAGCAACAATGCCGTCAGTGTTGGATCTGACGACTTGACCACTGTCGAGCGCGGCTCGCCGCTCAATCCCGGTGCCCACGATCGGAGCTTCCGGAAGGATGAGAGGCACGCCTTGGCGCTGCATGTTCGACCCCATCAAGGCTCGCGTGGCGTCGTCATGCTCCAAGAATGGGATCAGCCCCGCGGAAACGCTTACGATCTGGGCCGGCGAGACATCGATGTAGTGGACTTCATCAGGACGGGATTTTACGTATTGCTCGCCGCCGGTTCGGCAACGGACGACGCCTTCGAGCTGTCCGAGGTGGTCGATCGCCGTAGTCGGCTCTCCGATCAATACCTCTTCTTCTTGATCCGCCGAGAGATATTCGACGTCCTGGGCGTCGAGGGATATATAAGGACGAACCTCGAGAGGTTGCTCGCCGAGTCGACGCAAGCGCCGCGCCAGCGCTTCATCGATGATGGCACCAGACGTGGCGACGATACGTTTGCGGCTTTTCTCCCGGACGTCTTGTAGCAAAGTCCGGCCGATGAGATTCTCAGATTTGTTGGATATTGTGACCCTGACTTTGCGGTAAGGGGTTTCTACAAAGCCGAACTCGTTAACCTTCGCGTAGGTGGCGAGAGAACCGAGCAGTCCGATGTTCGGTCCTTCCGGCGTTTCGATCGGGCAGATTCGACCGTAGTGGGAGTGGTGGACGTCGCGAACATCGAACCCGGCGCGGTCTCGTGTCAGCCCACCTGGTCCAAGCGCGGAAAGCCTTCGCTTGTGGGTTAGTTCGGACAGCGGGTTCGTCTGGTCCATGAATTGAGACAGTTGCGAACCGCCGAAAAACTCTTTGACTGCGGCACCAACTGGCCGTATGTTGATCAACGCTGCGGGTGTCGTTTCGCCCGGGTGCGTGGTCATGCGTTCTCGGACGACGCGCTCCATGCGAACGAGGCCGACTCGGATCTGGTTCTGTATCAACTCGCCGACAGTTCGGACGCGACGATTGCCGAGGTGGTCGATATCGTCTGGCGCGGCCCCGCCATCGTTGACTTTGATCATCCGCTTGATGATGTTCACGAAGTCTCGTTTCGTGAGCGTGCGGCGGGTAAGTTCGACGTCTACCTCGATGCGCCGGTTGAGCTTGTAGCGCCCAACGTCCCCGAGATCGTATCGACGGGTGTCGAAGAACATCTGGGACACCAAGCGTTTGGCCCCTTCGACTGTCGCCGGTTCGCCAGGGCGCATCCGTTTGTGGAATTCTCTGAGCGCCTCGTCTTCGTCGCTAGCGTCGGCGTCAGAATTCCATGTTGAGCGGATGTAGTCCCTGACTTCAGAATCTTCATCGCCGTCGGTGGGATCACCGAACACCGCGAGCATGGCGTCGAGGGAATCCAGTTTGAGCGGATTCTCGGCGTCTTCCTCACTGCCGTCATCGACGGCGGCGATGGCACGCAGCAAAGTCGTCACCGGCAGCTTGCGCTTGCGATCCACTTTTGCGAACAGTATGTCGCGGTTGCTGGTCTCAAGCTCCACCCATGCTCCGCGGTAAGGGATCAATTTGACGCTGCAGAGACGATTGCCTGTGGCAGGGTCCTCGTCCAACGAGTAGTACGCCCCAGGTGATCGGACGAGTTGCGATATGACGACGCGCTCGGCGCCGTTGATGATGAACGTGCCGTTCTCCGTCATCTTCGGCATGTCGCCGAAGAAGATGGTCTGCTCTTTGATCTCGTCCGTCTCGTTGATCTTCAGTTCAATGGTGACGTGAAGCGGGACGCAGTAAGTGATTTCGCGCTCTCGGCACTCTTCCTCGGAGAACTCAGGTTCGAGAATGTCGTGCTCGGTGAGGCTCATCTCGTACTTGGGGTTGTCAGATGTGTAATCAGTGATCGGCGAGATCTCCTCAAACAACTGGCGCAACCCGTCGCCGAGCAGCCAATCGAATGAGTCTTTCTGGACTTGCACCAGATCCGGCATGTCGGTCGGCACCTTGGTTTCGCCGAAAACCCGGTAGTCGCGGTCGTCACCGCTAACAATGAGCGCCTGTGATATCGCCATTAAGTTCTCCTAGAGCGGGTGGAATCCAACGGATGAATAGTCGCGTTATACGAGACTTGTTGGAGTGGGCACCGTGGAACGAATGCGGCAGTTTCCGGAGCACGCCAAAACGCGCTTCACCTTACCGGGAGTTTTTCCCGGCGGCGAAAGCGCTATGAAACGCCCGAATGGGCCGTGGCCGCGGAATACGTGCACTGTTTTAATGCTATCCGCACAGCACGCGTTTGTCTACCGGAATCTTCGTGCTTTTAACGTCGATTTCCCAAATTGTCAATCGACGCCTAAGCGCCACCGATCCCGAATGATCGACTTGTATTGTAATTGCAGAGAACTGAAGCGCAACAAATTTCGTCGCGTCGATGATCGAGCGGGTGTTGAACCTGCTGCAGCGGCAAGTAGCTAGTCACCAGGGCCAGGTGGAGATGGGCCCGATCCCGTCTCAGTTCGGAGCGGGCGATCGATTAGAAAAAACACCACCGCAATCGCCGCCAACATGATGAAAAACGTGAGCAAAAACACTGCAGATACCGAGTTTGCGAGCGCGTCTCGTAAACCTGACAACAGTGAACCGGCGAGAACACCCGAGGACCCGAGTTGTGTAGTCAGGGTGTGCAGCGCGTCGGGGTCGACCATGGCGGCTGGGTTCTCGGATATTTGGGCGATTCGATCCTCGCCCAAAGCATCTCGCGCTTGTTGGGGTAGTTTCTCAGCTAGTTGAGATTGGAACCTGTTCGTCATGTACGCGCCAAGGACAGCGAGTCCCAGCGATCCGCCGATCGCGCGGTAGAACTGCAATGCCGAAGTCGCGACACCGAGGAAGCGGTGCTCTACTGAGTTCTGAACCGCGATCGTGAATGATGGGAAAGTGAATCCCAGCCCGAAACCGAGCATCACGATGTACCCAATTGCCAGTCCGTACGCGGTAGAAGATGACATGGTCGATAGGACGAACAATCCTGCGGTCATGATCAAAACCCCGGCGGTGGCTGGTATGCGATAACCGCCGAGACGCGAGACGATTTGACCAGAGATTGCGGCTCCGGCGACGATTCCCAGCATCATAGGGGTAAGGAAGCTGCCGCTGCTGGTGGCGGAAGCGCCCAACACGCCTTGGAAAAACAGCGGGATGAAAATGATCGCGGAGAACATCCCGAAACCCGTTATGAAGGTTGCGAGCAGGGCAACTCCCACCACTCTGTTGCGATAAATGTGCAGCGGCATAATCGGGTTCGAACTCCGCACTTCCGCGAATGCGAACGCGCCGATCGACACCGTAGACAGGGCCAATAATCCGACGATTACCGGTGAAGACCACTCGTACTCGACGCCTGCCAGCGATAACGCGAGCATTAGCGGAACCACCGCGACGACGAGGGTTACTATTCCCAAAATGTCGATCGTTCGGTCCATCGAGTCGGGTTCGACGCGCGGGAAGAAACGCGCCATCAACAATATCAACGGGATACCGATTGGTAGGTTGATGTAGAAGATCCAGTTCCACGTCAGCGTGTCGGTCAAGAATCCACCTAGCGTCGGTCCGATGACTGACGACAAACCGAACACTGCGGCGACGACGCCTTGGATCTTCCCTCGTTCCGCCGGTGCGAATAGGTCGCCGACGATGACGAACGCCAAAGACAGGAGTATTCCACCGCCCATACCTTGAAACGCCCGAAACGCTATGAGTTGGTTCATCGATCCAGATGTCCCAGCGGCGAAAGACCCGACTAAGAACATGAACAATCCCAACATGTAGAAGACCTTGCGGCCGAAGATGTCGGATAGACGCCCAACGACTGGCACGGTGATGGTTGAGGCGACGATGTAGGCGGTGGTGACCCAGGTGTATCGATCGAAACCGCCCAAGTCCGCAATGATGCGCGGCATGGCTGTGCTCACAACCGTTTGGTCCAGAGCGGCCAAGAACAGGCCTGTCATGGCACAGGCCATGGTGATTACGATTTGGCGTCGCGGCAAACCCGTCGAGCCTGATGCAGCGTCCATTTCGGTACCCTTGTCGAGAAGAATTGCAGGTTAACCTTAAACCATTGGGGAATCGGTAAAACTTCCTCATTTTCCTTGAGCGAAAGGGCGCTCGATGGTTTCAAAGACCGTCTACATCAACGGAATGACGTGCGCCGCCTGCGTCTCGCACGTCACAGATGCCATTTCTTCCGTTCCCGGCGTCGAATCCGCTGAAGTTTCATTGGCGACGAATTCAGCAAACGTCGAATTCGTCACATCGACGGTTGAAGTTCCAAGTGCGGACACCGAGATTTGGGGCGCCATTTCGGCGGCAGTAGACGAAGCGGGTTACGGGATCGCGATCCCTGATGGTGATGCTGCGAGTGGTCAGGAAGGACAGGTCAATTCGGAAGACGCGAGGTTTGAGAGTCAAAATTCCGAACTCAAAGCGACTCGCAACAGCGCAATCGTCAGTGTTGTAGCTGCCGCGTTCATCATGGCAGCGACATTTGCCCGTTCGGTATTTGCGCCCGACATCCCGTCAATCGCCTTGAACCTTTTGTTCTTGATCGTCGCGGTCCCGATACAAATTCGCGTGGCGGCCCCCTTCTATCGATCTGCGTGGGCAGCGGCGAAACGTAAGACATCCAATATGAACACATTGGTCGTGGTCGGCACATCGGTCGCGTTTGGTTACAGTTCCTTAGTCACGATCACGCAGTTGGTACAAGGCGACTCGACTTTGTGGTCGAATGCGGCCAGTTTCGTCGCGCCCGGGCACCATACAGGCACTTATTTCGAGGTCTCGGCGGCGATCATCGGGTTGGTGTTAGTGGGCAGGTGGCTTGAAGGCCGAACCCGGCTTCGAGCTTCCGAAGCGGTGCGGAAATTGATCGAATTGCAACCTCTGACTGCCCTCGTCGACCGCGAAGGAGATTTTGTGGAGGTAGAAGTCGATGGTCTTCGCGTGGGAGAGACGATATTGGTCAGGCCGGGAGAACGAATCCCGACCGACGCCAGAATCTCCGACGGGGCGGCAGAGATCGATGAATCGATGCTTACGGGTGAGAATCTGCCCGTTGCAAAAGAGACCGGAGACGCGGTTTTCGCTGGGACGTTGAACATTTCGTCAGCGTTCAGGGCGGTGGTGACTAAGATCGGTTCAGACACGATCCTCTCGCAGATAATCCGCCAAGTCGAACGGGCTCAATCGACGAGGGCACCGATTGAGAGATTCGTCGATCGTGTTACAGCTAAATTCGTCCCCGCCGTGCTTGTGGCAGGTTTGACATCATTCCTGTTCTGGCTCATTGTGGCACCAGACCCTTCGTTTCCAAACGCGCTTTTGGTTTCAGTCACGGTATTCGTGATCGCGTGTCCGTGCGCTCTGGGTTTGGCAACCCCGACCGCCGTCGTGGCAGGAGTTGGGCGCGCTGCCGAGTTCGGTATTTTGATCCGTGACGCAACGGTTTTGGAACGAACCGCCAACGTAGATGTGGTGGCGTTTGACAAGACGGGGACGTTGACCGCGGGCAAGCCCAGAGTGGTATCCGTTCATGTCGATCCCGACGCTGAGATTGATGAGAATCAGGTTCTCAGTGCTGCTGCCGCCGTCGAGATCTACTCGGCGCATCCGGTTGCAAAGGCGATCGTAGATGAGGCGCGCCGGCGCGGCATCGCGATACCCAACGCCGACGGTTTCCAATCGATTACCGGAAAGGGTGTTTACGCTCGGGTCGATAGCTCCTTGATCGCGGTGATGAATCCATCGGCTGTTTTGTTGGAGGAAAACAGCGAAATCTCCGACGCGATTGAGCGGATTCAGGTCAACGCTCAAACGCCAGTCGTTGTTTCTATGGATGGTCAATTGGTGGCGGCGATCGGATTGCAGGACACGATACGCGCCGATGCCAAAACCGCCGTCGCGTCTTTGCAAAAAACCGGCGTGGAAACTCATCTGATAACTGGTGACCGAAGTGAATCGGCGAATTTCGTGGCTCAGGAAGTCGGTATCGAACGCGTCGAGGCACAAGTTCTGCCGAGTGCCAAGGCATCCCGGGTGGACGCGCTTCAACAGCAAGGTAGACGCGTCGCGATGATCGGCGATGGGATCAACGATGGTCCCGCCCTCGCGACCTCCGACGTCGGCATCGCTATGGCGAGCGGATCCGATATAGCGATCGAAACCGCCGACGTGACGTTAATGAACGATGAGCCGGCGGCCGTTTCGAGGTTGATCTCCATCAGCCGGGCAACGGTCAGAGTAATTCGGCAGAATCTATTTTGGGCATTCGCCTACAACGTGTTGTTAATCCCGATCGCGGCCGGAGTCTTGCACCCGGTATTCGCCGACTCGCCACCACCCGACCAACTGCGAATTATCGTCAGCGAAAGCGGATTTCTTAGTCCGGTGGCGGCCGCCGCGGCCATGGCTTTCTCTTCGGTTTCCGTGTCGATGAATGCTCTTAGGCTGCGACGGAGTAAGTGACATTGGGCCGCAATAGCTGGATAGTAGCCCAGATATAATCCGAACCATGCCAACTAAAGAACCAACCCGCGAAATGGCCGTCGTTTACACGCACCCCACTTGCGGCTACTGCGATTTGCTGAAGTCCGATCTGCAGCAGAAAGGCATCGATTACGAGGAGATCGACGTCTCGAAGCAGCCTGATCTTTGGAGCGAAGTCGAACGTCTCTCCGGCGGAGATCGGATCACACCGGTGCTCGTGACAGCAGACGGTGACGTGGAGATCGGCTACAAAGGCATCGGCTGCAACTATGGCTAGGCGGCTACCGTGTGGTGGTCTATCCGTTTTCTTTTGCCGACCGAGGATGTGCGTCCTCCGATTGACAGTCGACCGACACAATACCTGAAGGAGAGGGATTGTGGCTGAATCTGACGCGATCGTCGTAGTCGACAACCTCCGAAAGTCATTTGATGACATCGTCGCGGTCGCCGACGTTTCATTCACGATCGAATCGCAAGAGATTTTCGGACTCCTGGGTCCTAACGGGGCTGGCAAAACGACTACTATCCGAATACTGTCCACTGTGCTTCCCGCGGACGAAGGAGACATCCAAATCGGCGGCTATTCTGTACTCGATGAGAGCGACAGAGTTAGGGGAATCATCGGAGTTTGTCCACAGGAATTGGCGCTGTATCCGGAGCTGTCAGCGATCGACAATCTGGTGTTTTTCGGTCGTATGGCTGGTTTGAGCCGCAGATCTGCGCGTGAAGCAGCCAAAGAGCATTTGGAGGCCGTGGGCTTGCAAGAAAGGGCCACAGACAAAGTCGACAACTTTTCTGGCGGAATGAAGAGGCGGGTCAACATCGCGATCGCGTTGATGAGCAACCCGCGGCTCTTGTTCCTCGATGAACCAACGGTGGGCATCGATCCGCAGTCGCGCAACCACATTTTCGAAACGGTTGAAGGATTACGAGAACAGGGCATGACGATCCTGTATACGACGCATTACATGGAGGAAGCGGATCATCTGTGTGACCGATTAGGGATCATTGACCATGGTGAGATGATCAGGATCGGAACTCCCGAGGAGCTTAAATCAGAGTTCGGCGATCCAAATGAAGTGACGCTGGAGCAAGTATTTCTTGAACTTACCGGTCGCAATCTGAGAGATTAACGGCAAGTTGCTCCGACCGATTCACATAGCGATCTTCGAACTTAAGCGATATCTGACCAACAGAGGCGAATTGGCGTTTAGCATCGCTCTGCCAATAGCTTTGTTCGCGTTGATGTACGGTGCGTTTAGCGGCGATACGGACTTCAACGCCACAGTTGATGTTGTGGATTTGGACGGTGGCTTTCATGCCCGCGAGCTGATAAGTCGATTGGATGCTCTTGACGAACTATCGGTGCGAGAGCGCGACCTCGAAAACGCGGAAAGCGCTCTCGACCGCTCATCGGTTTTGTTCGTCGTATTCATTCCTGACGGTTTCACGTCTGAGTTGGAGTCCGGTGGACCGCCGCGCCTGACCTACAAACAGCGAGGCAACGGCGGACAAACTGGTCAGATAGTTGCGGCGATGGTTGGAAGCGTTGCCAGCGAGCTTGGGAGTGTATTTCGGGTGAGGCGGTCGGTTAAGGAGGCATTGGCTGGTGCAAACATTGAAGCCGAGGGATTGGACCGGGCAGTTCAAGTCTCGATGTCGAACGCTCAGGTAAACCCGCCGGTCGGAGTGGTGGTGACGGGCGATTGGAGCGACCAACCAGACGTTTTGGATAGATTGATGCCTGGAATTTTGGTGATGTTTCTGATGTTCGCGGTGACGCTCGGGTCGCAATCATTCGTCGATGAAAGGCGGGGCGGGACTTTAGAAAGGTTGATGACCACCGGACTGGGCATCAACCAGTTATTCATCGGTAAGTTTCTCGCCGGAGTTTTAAGAGCGAGTTTTCAAGCTGCAATGCTTCTTATCTTGGCGTTTGTGTTGTTGCGGTTTGGAGGAGTTTCCGAGATCTTGCAGCTCGCCGTGTTCAGCGTGTTGGTGGCATGCGCCGTGACTGCCGTAGGAATGGTGATCGGCTCGGCTGCACGGACGCGTGATCAAGCCATCTGGGCGGCGGTCTTCATAACGATGTTCATGACGGTATTCGGAGGAACGTTCTTCGACGTCGGTTCCGACGGACCGCTGTACTTGCTATCAAAAGTGACGATCAATCACTATGCGATCGACGCCATGAGCCAGATTCTCGCGGATGGGTCACATCTGACGGAACAGTTGGTTGGAGTCGGCGTGTTGTCGGGTGTGACGGTTACCGGTCTGGTCATCGCACGGTTCATCTTCAGGGTTACATGAGGTGACCGGCGTTTTGAGAACGACCATCCGTCAAGCCATCATTTTGGCGATGAAAGACACCAAGGTGTTGTTTAAAGACCGTCTTGCGGTTGCGTTTTCATTCCTGTTCCCATTTTTGTTCGTGATCGGATTCACACTGGCTCTCGGAGGTCAAGGCCCGAGCGATGAACCGGTCGAATTCGTTCTCACGACACTGGAGACTGACGGCGTCAGCAACGAATTGGTCGATGCGTTCGCAAGGGAGGATCAAGGCACCGTCGTTATCATGACGTACGACGAAGCCGTTCGCGCTGTGGAAGATGATCAAATCGACGGTTACGTCGTGTTTCCCGCCGATTTCACCAAAAGATTGATCAGTGGCAATCCAACGTCACTGGAGGTCGTGTCGACTGGCGAGGGCTCAGGTCACGAATTCGCATTGGTCGGTTTTGCCAACACACTGGCCAAGCCATTCAACGACTTTCACATCGTCGCCGGTGCCATCAGTGAAGCGACAGGCACCGATTTTTCGTTGATCGCCGGAACCGCGTTCGAGACGGGATTGATGGAACAAGGATCCTCTGGTACCGTCGAAATCGACATCGAACAGGTAGGTGATGTGGAACCGTGGAACGCTTCGAACTTCACATTGCCCGGATACTTGACGATGTTCGTTTTTTTCGCCGCGGCATTGAGTGCCGAGGGGATCGCGAGGGAAAGGCGCAATCATACTTTGGAGCGTCTCATATCTAACGGTGTGCGGCGCGAAGCGATCATTATCGGGAAGTTGATGGGCACTGCGTTCTTGGGGTTGCTACAGATTTCGGTGTTGTGGGTCGTAGGGATATTCGCCTTCGGCATCGACTTGGGAGTTTCTCCGTTAGCGGTGATATTGATTTCGGTCCTCATGGTTGTCGCGTCGTCTTCGTTCGGCGTATTGATTGCCAGCTTTATTCAAGAGGCGAGGAGTGCGAGTATGGCTGGAGTTCTGGCGTCGCTGACGTTGGCGCCGATCGGCGGGTGCTGGTGGCCGTTGTTCATAACGCCGGATTGGATGCAGACCCTCGCGAAGATCACTCCACACGGTTGGGCCAACATCGGGTTCAACAAACTGATGCTCTACGGCGCGGGATTGGGCGACGTTGCCGCGGAGATGGTGGCACTGGCGACGTTCGGGGCGCTGTTCGCCATAGTCGCGTTGTGGCGATTCCGGACGTCGTCCGTGTAGTACCTGCGCGACGTGAACAGTCGTTGCCCTTAGACTTACCCCATGCGCGTCGCGTTGGGTATAGACCTCGGATCCACTTCGGTCACGGTCGTCGCGGTTCGGATATCGGATAACAAGGCCGAATATCTCGCTTCCGTCTCAACCGCTAACGATTCTGAAACCACTTCAGCGTCTGACCGCGTGATTGGTAGGTCTGAGTGGGACATCGAAAAGATGGTCCGCTGCGTCGCCGATACGACGCGTGCACTCTGCGAAAAGATCGGCATCAGCGACATCGTCGGGGTCGGCATCACCGGTCAACAGCAGGGATGCCAGCTGTTGGACGTCGACGGCGATCCGGTGGGCCCCTTCATCGCTTGGCAAGACCAGCGCGGGAAGGACCTTGTGCCGAGGTCTGATCGGAGTTTCTTGGAACTTATGGCGGAACGCGGCGATGCCGTTCAGCGCGATGGTGGCTTGCCGATGTTTCGAAATGCCGGTTGTCCAATCGTCACCGGCTACACGGTGCCAACGCTTTTTTGGCTGAACCACATGAAACAGATGCCTTCGGGTGTAGCCGCGGCGATCACGGCACCAGAATTCTTGGCGCATAAATTAGTCGGTTCCAAACGGCCAGCGACCGACGCGACTGATGCCGCCGGTTGGGGCGTTCTTGATGTCCCGAGACGCCAGTGGAATGACGACCTGATCGAGTCGCTGGGTATCGAACGCGGAATCTTCCCGGAGATTCAGGATTCTTGCACAGTGCGCGGCGAGTTGACCGAGGCTATGGCCCAAACGATCGGCGTGAGAAGCGGAACTCCGGTCGCGATACCGTCCGGAGACCATCAATGCTCATTCGTCGGAGCGGTTGACGATTCAAATTCGACGGTCGCGATCAACATTGGCACCGGCGGTCAGGCGACCGTTTTTCTTGAAGACCTAACAGGGTTGTCGCGCGATCCAATCGACGGAACCTACGACCATGGATGGCTTGAACTGCGACCACACATCGCGAGCGGTTACCTATTGGCTGGTGTCGGTGTTGTAGGCGGCCGAACATTCCGGACATTGAAGGATTTCTTTGTGCGGAGTGCGGGAACCGTGTTTGACGTTGAGGACGTAGATGAAGATAAGGTCTATGAACGCCTCGCGCAGCTTGCAGGCGATGCAATGAACGACGAATCCGCCGAAAAAATGACCGCTTCAGCTCTATTCACAGGTTCGCGTGAACGACCTGACGCACGAGGTGAGTTTTTGAACATTACACCTGGAAACTTCACGCCTGGTTCGATGTCCTTGTCGGTTTTTCGATCGATGGCTTCCGAACTTGCGAAATCTTACCGGAGCGCAGTAGAGCTAGGCGCGGGTCCGCGGAGCCGTTTCGTCGGATCGGGCAACGGTCTGCGCTTGAATCCCACTTTACATCGCTGCATGGAAGAGGCTTTTGGCAATTCGATCTCGATCGGCGAAGTACGTGAGGAAGCTGCGGTAGGCGCGGCGCTAACTGCTGGTGTCGCCGTCGGGGTGTACTCCGACATCGCATCGGCGAGTCGAGCTTTGGTCAGGTGAATGTGAAAAACATAGCCACAACCGCGATCTTGCTCGCGACGCTCGGCGCGCTGGCGTTGTTACTGCCGGCGGTAATGTCCTATTTCGCGAACGAGACCACTATCGGAGAAGTACGTCGACCGGCGACGTCTACTCCTGTGTTGACTAGTGGATCGTCATTCGTCAAAGCGACCGAACCTGCGAAACAAACCGCGGGAACGCCACCGGCCGAACCGACTGTGCGACCTACTTCGACGCCAGTGCCGTACAACCCAAATACGGCCATGTATCTCGTCTTCGCCGGCTTCGAACTTTCGCCGGGGTTCGGGCCGCTGAACGACCGGACCATAACCACGCTCGAAAAGATCCGTGCCGAAAACGACACTTCACAAGTCCGGCCACTGGTCGAATCGTTCAGGTACCTATCGGCAAAAAACGCGATCGATGCTGCCGTAGAGACGCTCCAATTCCTAACCGGCGAGACAATCGGCGACAACTGGTTGCTGTGGTCCGAGTGGATCGGTAAGCACAGCGATGAATATCCGCCGCCCTCCGAGTATGCCGAGTGGAAGATCAACTACCTGCGCCAGATCGATGGCCGCTTCGGAGCGTTTCTGACGCCGTATCTCGGCGGGAAGGCCAGTGTCGATTTCGACTTGACGGAACTCGAATGGGGTGGAGTAGTTCCGGATGGTATCCCGCCGCTCGAAAACCCGGCGCACGCTCCAGCAGACGATCCGTTGGCTGAGTACCTCGAAGATGACGAGCGCGTGATCGGCGTATCGATCAACGGTGAGCATCGCGCCTATCCGCTGCGGATCATCAACGCGCATGAGTTAGCGAATGACATCTTGGGGGGCGAGCCTTTATCGCTCACCTGGTGAACGCTTTGCAACAGCGCGATCGGGTATCGCGCCATCATCAAAGGCGAGCCGACTACCTTCGGGACATCGGGCTTCCTGTACCGCAGCAACAAGGTGATGTACGACCGTGCGACGCGTACGCTCTGGCACCAGTTTACAGGTGAGCCAATTGTCGGAGAGTTGGTCGGAAGTGATGTCGATCTCAAGTTCTTCCCGACATCTAGGACGACATGGGGTGAGTGGAAGGCGGAACACCCGGACACCACGGTGGTTACGCGCGAGGGCGGGACGTATCCACCGTGGACCTACACCAACGAAAGCGACGAACGCTCCATCTACTACGCCTACCGCGTCAATCCCGACTCGATGTTCCCGATCGCGCACCGGGACGAGGCATTGCCACCAAAAGCAGAGGTTCTCGGAGTGACGGTAAAAGGGATCGACAAGGCGTATCCGATCGAAGTATTGCGGGCGGAGCGGATCGTGCACGACCGTATTGCCCATATCGATTTGGTGGTTGTGGCGTCAGCTACGACTTCCGACGCACACATCTACGAAAACCCTGATGGGCTTACATTCAACTTGCCGAAAGATGCGCCTGAAGAGGGGTTTCCGCTGAGGGTCGTGGACGAGAACGGGACGGAGTGGGATGTCTCGCGGGAAAGGCTAACCGACGCCTCGGATCCATCTAACGTGCTCAAGGCTGTGCCATCGAACATTTCGTTCTGGTTTGGTTGGTTCGCGTTCCATCGCGAGACGGAGTTGTACAGACAGCGACACCGTCGTTAATGAGCTAAATGTGTTAGTATCAATGGAGTCGGTTGATTAATTCAAAAGGTTTGCACAAATGTTGACTTCCGAACACGTCGAAACCGCACAAAGATTCTTGTACGACGCCGACCGAGAGTATGCCGCTGGCGACATACTGCAAGCTTCAGAGAAGTTGTGGGGAGCGGCCTCGCACGTCGTCATCGCTGAGATGAAGAGCCGGGGAATCGAGTTGAAAACTCATCGGACGATGGTGCAAGCCGTGGAAGATCTGGCCGCCGAATATCAAGATCAGTCTCTTGACGACGGATTCGCAGTGGCGCGTTATTTCCATTCGAATTTCTACAACGGCACGATGGAAGACTACGAATTCACCGCGGACCGACCAAAGGTGCACCAGTTCGTCAACCGAATGTTGGAATTGACAAACGGTGACAATCGCTAGCCGTTCGGTTTTATCACGAACTTGACACCTAGCCCTTCGGCGGAGGCGGTTATGGCATCAGGGAGTTCTTCAAGGGGATAGCGGTCGGAGATTACGTTTTCGAGGTTGAGTTTGGCGAGTTCGTCTGGAACCCTGTGCGTTACGTCTCCTTGGCGAAAGGCTCCGATGAGTTTGATCTCACGGAAATGCATGTCGTAGAGGTCGACCGGAAGCGGCGCGCCTTCCGGGCTGACTCCGATCATGAGAGTCTGGCCGCGGGGTTTCGTTGCGTTGATGCAGGTCGCAACAAGTTCGGGTTTGCCGACAGCTTCGGCGGTGACATTGAAGCCGCGTCCTTGGTCGGTTACGTCGGCGATGACATCCGAGAGCGGAACATGGTAAGGGTCATGGAGGATGTCGGCTCCGAACTGCTTTGCCATCTCGCGTCGGATCTTGATCGGTTCTGACACGACGAGAGTTTCGACGCCGTGGGACTTTAGGAAGGCGGCGGTGAAGAGCCCCATGATCCCTGCTCCGATGACCAGCCCTGTGGCGCGGTACGGGATGTCGAGCATCTCGACGCCGGAGAGGCAGCAGGCCGCAGGTTCTGTAAGGGCGGCTGTCTCGAGATCTAAGGATTCTGGAATCTCGACGGCAGAGCGCGACGCAACGGCCGTGTACTGGGCGAAGTAACCGTTCGAAAACGGCGGCTGGTTCTCACAGCGGCAAACGCTCCAGCTGCGGCAGTACCAGCATTCGTAGCAATTCGCCGGATGGTTGACACACACGCGTTGGCCGATCCGATCCCTGGAGACCCCGACGCCAACTTCAACGATGGTGCCGGAGCTTTCGTGCCCCAAGATCTGAGGTGGATCTTTTGGAAATAACCCTTGCGTAACGTGGACGTCCGTCCCGCAGATGCCCGTGGTGTCGATTTTGACGACAACGTATCCTGGCGCTGGTTCGGGATCGGGGATGTCGTCGAGAGTGAAATGCGCGCCACCGTGCCAAGTCTGTGCCTTCATGTCGGAATTCCTTGAATGTTGAGGTTTAGGCGTTTGGTTTGATTACGAACTTGACGCCCAGACCCTCCGCCGAGGCGGTTATGGCGTCCGGCAGTTCGGTTAGTGGGTAGCGGCCCGAGATCACGTTTTCAAGATTGAGTTTCGTCAGCTCCTCCGGCACCCGATGGAACACGTCCCCTCGGCCCATCGAACTGAGCAACTTGATCTCGCGGAAGTGCATGTCGTAGAGGTCGACCGGCAACGGCGATCCCTCCGGGCTGACCCCGATCATGAGCGTCTGGCCCCGCGGTTTCGTGGCGTTGATGCAGGCGGCAACGAGCTCCGGCTTGCCGACCGCCTCCGCTGTGACATCGAAACCGCGACCTTCGTCGGTGACGTCAGCGATGATCTCTGAAAGCGGAACGTCGCGCGGGTCGTGAAGGATGTCCGCACCGAACTGCGCCGCCATATCGCGGCGCACCGTCACCGGTTCCGACACCACCAGCGTCTCGACTCCGTGCGACTTCAAAAAAGCGGCGGTGAAGAGGCCCATGACGCCGGCTCCGATAACCAAGCCTGTCGCCCGGTATGGGATGTCAAGCATCTCGACCCCTGAGAGGCAGCACGATGCTGGCTCCGTAAGAGCGGCGATCTCGATATCGAGACCTTCTGGTAGTTCGAAGGCGGCGCCTGCGTCGAGGCCGATGTACTCCGCGTACATCCCGTCCGAGGATTGCCTAGCGACCTCGCAATGGAACGTGTTCCAGTTCCGACAACTCCAGCACTCGTAGCACTGCGCCTTGCGGTTCACTGCAACTCGTTGACCTATCCGATCCTTGGCGACCCCCGCGCCGACTTCCACGATCACACCGGAGCCTTCGTGACCCATAATCTGCGGCGGATACCACGGGAAGAGCCCCTGCGTAGCGTGCACGTCCGTCCCGCATATGCCCGTCGTGTCCATCTTGACCACCACGAACCCAGGCTCCGCCACTGGATCAGGCACATCGTCATGAGTGAACCGGTTCCCGCCTTGCCAGGTCATCGCTTTCATATCGGGTCTCCCAAGATTGTGGGGGTTAAGCGTTAGGCTTGATCGCGAACTTGACCCCGAGTCCTTCGGCGGAAGCGGTGATTGCGTCGGGGAGTTCGACAAGCGGGAAGCGGCCGGAGATGACGTTTTCCAGGTTGAGCTTCTCGAGCTCGCCGGGGACGCGGTAGAAGACGTTGCCGCGTCCAAAGGCGCCGACGAGTTTTATCTCTCGGAAGTGCATGTCGTAGAGGTCGACGGGCAACGGCGCTCCTTCGGGGCAGACACCGATCATGAGGGCTTGGCCGCGCGGTTTTGTCACATTGATGCAGGCGGCGACCAGTTCCGGCTTTCCAACCGCTTCGGCAGTTACGCTGAAGCCGCGCCCCTGATCGGTGACATCGGCCATCACGTCCTCGAGAGGAACGTCGTTGGGATCGTGGAGGATGTCGGCGCCGAACTGTTTCGCCATTTCGCGGCGTACCTTGACCGGTTCGGAGACGACGAGAGTCTCGACGCCGTGCGTCTTCATGAACGCAGCGGTGAAGAGGCCCATGATGCCTGCGCCGATGACGAGACCGGTGGCGCGATATGGAATGTCGAGCATCTCTACGCCAGAAAGGCAGCAGGCTGCCGGCTCGGTCATCGCCGCCGTCTCCATATCGAGGTCTTCCGGTAGCTGGAGAGCGACCCGAGAGTGTAGAGCGACGTATTGTGCGAAGAGCCCGTTCGATGAGCCGGGTGCTACCTCGCATCGCGAAATATTCCAGTTGCGGCAGTTCCAACACTCGAAACAGTGAGCGGAGTGATTGACGACGACGCGTTGCCCGATGCGGTCGCGTGAGACGCCTTCGCCGACATCCACGATGGTTCCCGCCCCCTCATGGCCGAGTATCGCGGGCGGTTCCGAAGGAAAGAGGCCTTGTGTGATGTGAACATCGGTGCCGCAGATCCCGGTGGTATCGATTTCCACGACAACGAAGCCCTGTTCTGCGACTGGATCCGGCACCTCGTCATGTGTGAAGTGGTTCCCGCCGTGCCAAGTCATAGCCTTCATCGCATCGCTCCTAACAAAGCATTTCGGTATGTTCGCATGTTAACGATACTGCGGCGCGTCTGCGCAACATCGCGGTCCGAGTTCGTATCATTGTTTTTCACGAACTTTGACAGGGAGCAGATATGAGCGCCGCCGACAACGTAACGATTCGCGATATCCGAACAATCATGACCGAGCCGGACAACATCCGACTCGTGATCGTCAAGATCGAAACCTCTGAACCGGGGCTTTATGGCGTTGGATGCGCGACCTTTACGCAGCGTCCGTCCACCGTGAAGGCTGCTGTTGACGACTATCTAAAGCCGTTTCTGATCGGCAAGAACGTAGCCGACATCGAGGACATCTGGCAGTCGTCATACGTTTCGTCATACTGGCGCAACGGACCGGTTCTTAACAACGCTCTGTCGGGTGTGGACCAAGCGCTTTGGGACATCAAAGGAAAGATGGCCGGTATGCCTGTTTACGACCTTCTGGGCGGTCGCGCCCGCGAAGCTGCGCCGGTCTATGTCCACGCCAGCGGCGGCAGCAAGGAAGAAACCGCCGACAGGATGGCGGAGCACATGGAGAACGGCTTCCACCACATCCGGGTACAGGTCGCGACAACCGGATACTCATCGTACGGTTCCCATGGCGCGTCGGGCGATGGATCGATCAATGCTCGCGACGTTTCACAAGGTCCGATCGCGGCGACCACATGGCTACGGGACTACGACCCGAACCAGCTTTACGCCCATCCCGGCGGCGTGTTCGAGCCGAAACCTTACGTCCGCGGCGCGTTGGACCTGTTCGAACACATCCGCGACCGCTTCGGATATGGCATCGAGATACTCCACGATGTCCATGAACGAATCCCTCCGATACTCGGTGTCTGGTTCGCTAAAGAGGTCGAACAATACCAACTGTTCTTCCTTGAGGACCTGTTCAGTCCCGAAGACAACGAGTATTTCCGGATGGTGCGCCAGCAGTGCGCGACACCCATAGCCATGGGCGAGCTTTGGAATAGTCCGCACGAAATCATCCCTATGATCAAGGATCGTTTAGTCGATTTCCTTAGGATGCACATGTCGCAGATCGGCGGTATCACGCCCGGCAAGAAATTCGCCGCCATGGGCGAGTTGTTCAGCGTACGGACCGCATGGCACGGTCCTGGGGACACTTCACCGGTCGGTCATGCCGCTAACCTCATGCTCGACGTGAACTGCTACAACTTCGGAATCCAGGAGTACGCGATTCCGGGCGAGCGCACGCGCGACATGTTCCCCGGCTTTCCCGAGGTCCGCGACGGCATGATGTGGCCGAACGGCAAGCCGGGCCTCGGCATCGACATCGACGAGGATATGGCGGCCAAGTACCCGTTCAAAGAACGTGCTTTTGGTGGCGCATGGGATACCGTGAGGCGTGCCGACGGTGGAATGGTCAAACCCTAAAGCCCCTTTCGCTCCAGCGAAGGGGGCGCGGGAGCGGGGGATGCTCAAAAGGTCCACCGCAATAACCAAATGCAAGAAGAAATCCGCCAAGAAGAAACCGGCCTCCGCCGACACGTCCTCGCGCGCATACCGGCGTACCTTGCAACGTTGATCGGCGGTGCAGTCGCAATGGGTGTGAACGCGCCGCTCACCTCGCCAGACGATTTGGTTGGTAACGCCGGGAGCGTCGCTTTCGTCTCATTGATCGGGGCGGTGATTGCAGGAATGATTTGGGCTCGACTACGTGGTGACGTTCAGAGTCGATCGCGCACGTTCAACATTGTTTTGACAGTGCTCCTGATTCTGGTGGTCATCGCGGCGGCGGTCATTGAGTACGCCGGAGACATATCGAACGCCATTCGCTACATCATCCCGCTTGGCGCAGTGATCACAATTTTCACCAGCGTGTTGACCCCGGTCTTTGAGCGTTGGAAAGATTCGCGAGGAATCATCTGGATTGCCCTTTTGTTTCCGATTGCGATGCTGGCGATCGGCTACTGGCTGACCTCAAACGAATTCGGTTTCACGGAGCCGCCCAGCTTGTCGTTGCCACCGCCGCCTGCTTGATTCTTTCCACTTCAACTTCTAGAGCAAGCCAATTGTTGCATTTGGCTGGTTTAGCAAAACTAGAATCTATAAAGCGCGGATGTTTGTCTGAAGGCGTATGACGCATGGAATTTCGATCCTCATCAAAGGCGAGTTTAGTCAATTCGGCGTCTTTGGCTATTGTTGCGGCAAGTTTGTCTGCGTTGCTTTTGACATCGCTTTCATGTGGACTGCTGGATGATGGCGGAGGAAACGTCAGAGTGGGAACGGTGATGCCGGTGAGCGGAGACCTGTCGACGTTGGGACCGGCGGCGCAAGCCTCGATGAGCTTGGCGTTCGATCTGATCAATGAAGCTGGAGGAGTCAACGGTTCACAGATCGAAGTGCTCCATCGCGACAGTGGAACGAACGCGACTCTGGCTGCGGATGCCGCGAGCGGGTTGGTGAACGTCAACCACGTCAACTTCATCATGGCTGCTCACGCTTCGCCAGTTACGATCGCCATCGCGGAATCCGTAACGATCCCCAGCGGAGTGTTGCAGATTTCTCCGGGATCATCCTCCAAGGCGATATCGGCGCTGGACGACAACGACATGGTTTTCCGAACGCGGGTAAATGATGGCATCAAGGCGCAGGCATTGGCTAGGTTGGCACAGGCAATCGGTTACAAGCGGGTGTCGACGACTTATGTGAACAACGCGTACGGCGAAAGCTTGAACGAGTCCTTCGTCGAGAACTTTGAGGCGATCGGAGGTATCGTTTCGGCCGCGGTGCCCCACGAGTTGGGTCAGGCGAGTTACATCTCGGAACTCAGCGACGCGTCGAAAGACGATCCCGAGGCATTGATTACGATCGCTTATCCGGACTCCGGAACTACTTTGTTGCGCGAGGCGGCCGAAGGCGAGTATTTCGACGAGTTCATCTTCGTTGATCAGACGAAGTCGCAGGACATGTTCGACACCATCGGAGGCAGACATTTCGATGGTGCGTTCGGACTCGCTCCAGGCAGTCCAGAGACGCCTGCAGTAAGAGATTTCCGTCGGGTCTACTCGGAGCGGACAGGCAACGACCCGAATGCTCAGATAATCGCGGAGGCATTTGACGCGGCGATCGTGCTCGCGTTGGCTATTGAACAGGCCGATACGGATGATCCGGTAGCCGTACGCGATGAGTTACGGTCAGTCGCCAATCCGCCGGGTGAGGTGGTTGGCCCTGGCGACATACCTAGAGCGTTGGAATTGGTTCGGAACGGCGAGGAAATCAACTATGAGGGAGCAGCGGGTTCAATAGACTTCGACAAGAACGGCGATGTATTGAGCTCGATGCGGGTGTGGCAGATGGTTGATGGCAAGATCCAAGACACCGATATCTTCGCATTGCCTGGAGACCAAATCGATTTGTCATCGGTCAGGTGAATTCAGCCAAACGTACGCGCATTTGGTTGTCAACGTCACAATTGATTCATCGGTTGCAGAAACAACCTGAAGCGAGGAAATTCGAAAAATATGAAGAAGTCCAAATGGTTGACTAGTCTGGCACTGATGATCGTTGTCTCCTTGGTAGCGTATTCGTGCGGTCTGCTTGAAGATTCCGGTGACAAAGGGACCACGATTGGAACCGTGCTACCGGTGAGTGGGGACCTCTCTACGCTGGGACCGGGGATGCAAAAGGCGGTGGACCTTGCGTTCGAACTCGTCAACGAAGCGGGTGGTGTCAACGGCGGAGAGATCACTGCCTTGCACCGCGACAGCGGGACCAGCGAACAGGTTGGCACTGATGCCGCGAGCGGTCTTGTTAACGTGGACGGTGTCAAAGTATTGCTGGGTGCGGTGTCCTCTGGAGTCACGATCGCCATCGCTGAATCGGTGACCATACCGGGCGGCATCCTTCATATGTCACCGGCTTCGTCTTCGAACGCGATCACCGCGTTGGCGGACGATGACATGGTGTTCCGAACCCGGGTGAACGACGCAGTCAAGAGTCAGGTGTTGGCGGAGCTCGCAGCGGCCGCAGGATACAGCCGGGTGTCGACGACGTACGTTAACAACGCATACGGCTCGAGCTTGAACGATTCCTTCATCGAAGCGTTCGAAGCGATGGGCGGGACTGTAACAAACGACGTATCTCACGAACTCGGTCAAGCCAGTTATCTATCGGAGATTCGGGATACGGCCGAGGGAGATCCGGATGTTCTGTTAACTATCGCTTATCCTGATTCGGGCCAGATTCTGTTGCGCGAAGCCGCTGAAGGCGAGTACTACGACGATTTCATGTTCGTCGACGTGACGCGCAGCCAAACCATGTTCGATGCGATCGGCGGTAACTACTTCGAAGGTGACTTTGGCATTTCACCCGGCGCTCCGGATTCGCCGGGCGTTCAGGCCTTCAGGCGACTCTATTCGGAGCGTACGGATGGCGATCCATCAGCATCGTTGATCACCGAAGCGTTCGATGCCGCTGCGGTATTGGCGTTGGCCATCGAGAAGGCCGACAGCGACGACCCAGTCGAAGTGCGTGATGCTCTTCGCGCCGTAGCGAATCCGCCCGGAGAGATAGTCGGTCCGGGCGACATCGCAAAAGCGCTAGAGCTGGTACGGGACGGAAAAGACATCAACTATGTGGGTGCATCCGGCGATGTCGACTTCGATGAGTTCGGAAACGTTGTAAGTTCGATGCGCGTCTGGCGTGTTAAGGACAACACCATCGAAGACACCGACATCTACGCGCTACCCGGCGATGACATTGAATTGCCCGAGTCATCGTCCTCGTCGCAAGAGAGCGCCGAACCGAATTTTGGAGGCGTGGTCAAAGTCGGGACTCTGTTACCGTCGACTGGTGATTTAGCGTTCGCGGGGCCGCACGGTCAGTTGGCGATGTCCCTGGCATTCGACTTGATCAATGAATCTGGCGGCGTCAATGGCAATCGGATCGAAGGAATTCATCGCGATAGCGGCACGAGCGTGCAGTTGGGCACGGATGCAGCGAACGCGCTCGTCAACATCGACGGGGTGCCGGTAATCATCGGCGCGGTGGCGTCCGGCGTAACTTTGGCTGTTGCGGAGTCTGTCACGATACCTAATGGTGTGCTCCTGATATCACCTGCATCTTCGTCAAATGCGTTTACAACCCTTGACGACGATGATTTGGTGTTTCGTACGAGTGTCTCAGATGCAGTCAAGGGCGTCGTCGCAGCCCGATTGGCACGTGAGCTGGGATTCGATCGAGTGGCTACGACTTACATCAACAATGCCTACGGAGTGAGCGTCTCGGGTGTTTTCAGCGACCATTTCGAAGAACTTGGTGGTGAGGTGACAGATCAGATTAGTCATGAATTGGGTCAGGCTACTTATTCCTCCGAGTTGCGTAAAGCGGCGCAAAGCAATCCTGAGGCTTTGCTTCCGATCGGATACACCGAAACGTTGCACATTCTTTTGCGGGAAGCCGTCGAAGGTCGATACTTCGAGGATTTCGTGTTTTTCTCGCCGGCTTACTATCAAGATCTGTTCGACAGCGTTGGAGTGGAGTACTTTGATGGATCCTACGGGATTACTCCGGGAGCACCGTTGTCGCCGGCGCGTCAATGGTTTTTCGAAACATACCAAGAACGTAAGGATGGCAACATCAACATTCCGTTGATGAGTGAAGTATTCGACGCGACGGTTTTAGTGGCGCTGGCGATCGAAAAGGCAGACTCAGATCAACCCAAGGCGATCCGCGACGCATTGCGCGAAGTTTCGCGACCGCCCGGAGAGCAGGTGGGTCCACAAGATATAGCGCGTGCACTGGAACTTCTGCGCAACGGGCAAGAAATCGACTACGTTGGTGCTGCCGGAGACCTAAACTTCGACGAAAACGGCGATGTGAGCGGGACAATCGAGATTTGGAACATCGCCGACGGTGTTGTCGGTTCTACAGGGATATTCGCGTTGCCCGGTGAGCCGATAGATCTGGAAGCCGTCAATTGACGTATTCATCGTGAATGGTCAGGGACACAAACTCCGTTCGAGCGGGTCAACGTTGACGTTCGACCGAACACCGTGCCACATTGGGCATTGACAACGATACCGATAAAATCTAGGCGTAGGTCGGACCGCACCAGAACCCGCCCCCGCCTGAGAATGATTGAATGTCCAGAACCACTGTCCGCAGAACGATCGATGCGCCCGTAGATTTGGTGTTCCGCACGGTTGCCGAAATCGACAACTACTCCAAGGCGATCCCTCACATCGTCAATGTCGAGTTCCTTTCTGAAGTCAGGAGCGGCGTCGGCTCGCGTTTCCGTGAGACAAGATTGATGATGGGTCGAGAAGCATCCACCGTCTTGGAAGTCACCGAGTATGTGGAGAACGAGCAAGTGAGGCTGGTGTCCGACGAAGGCGGCACGATATGGGACTCGGTGTTCACAGTGACACCTGTCGAAGGTGGGACTGAGTTAACGCTGGTAATGGACGCTTCACCCTACACGTTCAAGTCGAAGATCTTAACGCCGATCATGAAGTTCGTGATCAGTATGGGTCTGGTTAAAGACATGGACGCCGTGAAGGAATACTGCGAAAACCGTTGAAATGGCGAAGGTGCTCTCAAGCCTGATCGCCGATGAAAAATAACAGGATGGATACACGAGAATGTCTGCACTGAAATCCTACGCCGTCATTCGATTGTCTGGAGTGTTCGCGGCGTTGCTCATAGCCGCCTTGAGCGTCAGCGTCGCGGTGGCTTCATGTACTACCGATGACCCCACTCCAACACCAAATCTACCTACCGCGACGTCAGTTCCCGCAACGTCGACGGCGGTGCCTCCGACCAAGGCGCCTGAAGCGGCCATGGAGCCGACTGGCGAACCGATCCGGATCGGTACCTTGATCGATGCGACGGGCGATTTAGGCGCATTCGGACCTCCCATCGTACTTGCCACCGACTTGGCCGCGTTGCTCGTCAATGAGGCAGGCGGTATCGACGGTCGCCCGATAGAAATGGTCCATCGCGACAGTGGCACTAGCCCTCAGATTGCGACGGACGCGGCGAGCGCGCTCGTTAATGTCGACGGTGTGGAAGCGATTGTGGGTTCGCTGTCATCAGGCGTAACTCTCGCAGTCGCGGAATCTGTGACCATACCTGGCGGCGCAGTGCTAGTGTCACCTGCGTCGACTTCTCCGGCAATTACCAATCTCGACGATGACGACACGGTTTACCGCACGACCGTATCGGACGCGTTGCAAGGCGTGATTGCCGCGCAACTAGCCTCCCAACTCGGATACGACAACGTCGCGACGCTCTACATAAACAACGCCTACGGTGAAGGCTTGTCGACGGTGTTCGAGTCGACCTTCGAGAGTCTCGGCGGCACCGTTTCTGCCGCAGTTCCGATCGAAGGCGGTCAGGCGAGTTACGTCTCGGAACTGCGTCAAGCATCGCAAGGCGGCGCAACCGTCCTCATGGCCATTTCCTACCCGGAGACCGCTGGCGTCTATCTACGTGAAGCCGTCGAGGGCCAGTTCTTCGAAGATTTCATGTTCGTCGACGGTACCAAGAACCAAGAAATGTTCGACACTCTTGGCGCGGGCAACTTCGAGGGCAACTACGGGACAGCTCCGGGTGCACCTGGTACCCCAACGCAGGAGAAGTTCCAAGAACTATATGCATCCGAACTGGGCGGCGATCCATCGGACCTGTTTATCTCCGAAGCGTTCGACGCAGCAGCGATTTTGGCCTTGGCTATTGCCGAAGCTGGTTCCGAAGACGGAGGCGACATCAAGGCCGCGATGCGCGACGTGGCAAATGCGCCAGGCGAAAAAGTTGGCCCAGGTGATCTCGCCAGAGCACTCCAACTGATCAGCGAAGGGAAGGATATCGACTACGTCGGCGCGGCAGGAGATCAAGACTTCGACGAGAATGGCGATGTCCAGAACACCATCGAAGTTTGGAACATCAAAGACGGACAGATTGCTTCCACCGGCATATTCGCGCGGCCCGGCGAGTCGATCGACATCACGGCAGCGCCGACGATGATGGAGGATTCCGGAGAGCCGATTAGGATCGGTACTCTCATCGACGTGACTGGCGACTTGGCGGTGTTCGGTCCGCCAATCGTTGCAGCTACCGATCTCGCTGCACTGCTTATCAACGAAGCGGGCGGCATTAACGGTCGCCAAATCGAAATGGTCCACCGCGACAGTGGCACGAGTCCCCAGATCGCGACAGACGCTGCTAGCGCGCTCGTCAACGTGGACGGCGTGGAAGCCATCGTCGGATCGCTTTCGTCTGGTGTCACGCTCGCCGTCGCAGAGTCTGTCACGATTCCGAACGGTGCGGTTCTCATGTCACCGGCTTCGACATCGCCTGCTATCTCGGCGTTGAGCGACAACGATTTCGTATTCCGCACAACCGTATCGGACGCGTTGCAAGGTGTCATCGCCGCGCAAGTCGCATCGCAACTCGGGTACGACAACGTGGCGACGCTCTACATCAACAATGCATACGGTGAAGGTCTATCCGACGTGTTCTCAGAAACTTTCGAAAGCCTCGGCGGCACAGTCTCCGCCGCGGTCCCAATCGAAGGCGGTCAAGCGAGCTACGTATCGGAACTCCGCCAAGCGTCCCAAGGTGGAGCGACCGTTCTCATGGCTATGTCTTACCCTGAGACGGCTGGAGTCTATCTGCGCGAAGCCGTAGAAGGCCAGTTCTTCGAAGACTTCATGTTTGTCGACGGCACGAAGAACCAAGAGATGTTCGACCAGATCGGCGCTGATAACTTCGAAGGCAACTATGGAACGGCTCCCGGCGCGCCGGGAACCCCGACACAGGAAACCTTCAAAGACCTCTATGCGTCGAAGCTAGACGGCGATCCCTCGGACCTATTCATCTCGGAAGCCTTCGACGCTGCCGCCATCTTGGCACTAGCGATCGCCGAAGCAGGGTCCGAGGATGGTGACGACATCAAAGCCGCAATCCGCAAAGTAGCTAGCGCACCGGGTGAAAAAGTCGGCCCGGGCGATCTGCCGCGAGCTGTGGAACTCATCGCCGCTGGCCAGGATATCGACTACGTCGGTGCTGCAGGCGATCAGGAGTTCGACGAGAACGGCGACGTCCTAAACACGATCGAGATCTGGAAGATCGACGGCGGGCAAATAGCCTCAACTGGCATCTTTGCAAGCGTGGGCGATTCGATTGACTTAGACGCTGGACCAACTGGCATGGCACCCGGCAAGGTAGCAGGTATGGGGTCGGAATTTGCCCAAGTCTTCACGATTGGAGCGGGTTCCAAAGGACTGTTCAAAGTCGATGAAACCCTTCGTGGCGCCGACGTTGTGGTTTCGCTCGAGACCGAAACGATCAGCGGCGTCGTGGATTTCAGTTTGGACAGCGCGTCGATTGAGATCGACCTGCACACCTTAGTGAGCGATCAATCACGCCGCGACCGCTATGTCCGCGAGCGGATGTTCCCGAACCAACCCATCGCCACCGTACGCTTCGCCGACCTTGGCAATGTTCCTGCCCCGTTCTTGGACAGCGGCGCAGAGCATACGACTAAGTTGATTGGCACCGTCAACGTGAACGGCGCCGATGCCGACCTCGAATTCGACATCACCGCACGCCTCGACAACGGCACAGACTTGGTCGTGCTCGGCACCGCGAAGTTCGTGTGGGAAGAGTTCGGTATGGTGGCACCCGTGAGTCAGTTCTTCACGGTCGAAGACGAGGTGACAGTCGAGATACTCCTGCAGGCTTCGGTGGACAACTAGTTGACTCTTGACCCCCGACATATTCGCGCCGCGCTGTTCGATCTGGACGACACGCTGCTGGATCGCGGCACGGCGTTCGAGGCGACATTTCGGGAGTTCTACGAAACTCAACCAGATATCAACTCAACAACCGATTGGGGCGAAGCGCTAGATTTCTTCTGGTCGCTCTCGCCCCATGGCACCATTGACGCGCAGGATGCTGCGCTACGCATCACCGAGCGCTGGCCATCAGTTCCGTTAGAGCCTGTCGAATTCGAGGTATGGTTCTTTGACACCCTCGGTCGCCAAGCCAAACCCATCGAAGGCGCGATGGAGTTCGCCAAAGAACTGAACGATGCCAATTTTCCTTGGGCCGTCGTCACCAACGGCAAGAAATCCCAAGTCATCAAACTCGAACACAGTGGCTACATCGACGTCGTCCCCTTCGCAATCGTCTCCCGCCTCTTCGGAGCAGACAAACCCGACCCGCACATCTATCACGAAGCGGTGCGTAGATTAAAACTCACCTTCGAAGGCATCGACGATATCCAACCAGCCGAAATCCTTTTCGTCGGCGACAACCCGTACACGGACATCACAGGTGCAGTTGGAGTCGGCATGAAGACAGCTTGGGTTCGCGTTAGCGATCGTTATCCGGATGATGCTCCGTCGCCAGATATGGAGATCGGAAATGTGGTTGAACTGGCGAAGTTGTTCAATCTAGAGTGAACAGGACGATTAGGTCATGTTAGATCAGTTAATCTGGTCTAGGCATGAAAATGTTTGCAAGCCTGATCTCTGATCAAAGACGCGATGCGACTGGTATGTTGTTCAGACATTGAGTTCGGACTGCGACATACGCGCCAACAAGCCAAGGATGGTTTTCACTAGGCACGCTCTTGATGTAATGATGGAACGACAGATACCGGCTGAATGGGTCGATATGACAGTCACTAATCCTGAACTACGAACTAGCGATCCGAACGATCCGGAAGTTGAGCGTTTCTACCGTTCTGTACCCGAGAGCGGAGATCGAATCCTGCGGGCGGCGGTGAACACCAGTGTGCGGCCATGGCGCGTTGTGAGTGTGTTCTTTGATCGTAGTATGAGAGGACAGCTATGAAGTTGAAAGTGGACAAAGAAACCGATGCACTCTACCTGCGCCTCGATGACTCTCCCATTGTCGAATCCGAGGAAGTCTCGCCCGGCGTGGTACTCGACTACAACCACGCGAACGAAGTAGTCGGAATAGAGATGCTGTATCTTTCGAAACGCTCACCCGAATTGAATCTGTCAGCACTGGAGTTCGAGACAATCTGAATTTGGGTGCAAACGTTTTACGCCGGGATCCGAAGCATGGTCCCCACCCATTGCCCTGTTAGAGTCGAAACCTGACTCGTCTAATCTATACAAAAACCCGTTAGAAAGCAGGATCACGCCCTATGTCTTTTGGAGTCGCGGTGCTCGGCACCGGCCGCATCGGCGGTAACTACATCGATGTTGTGAAGAAGACCCCCGGTGCGGAGATCAAAGTGGTCGCTGAGCCTAGGGAGGATGTCGCCGCATCTTGGCAGGATCGACACCCCGACGTAGATTTCGTAGCCGACTACCGCGACACTCTCGAACGCGATGACGTCGATGTGATCATCGGCACGCTGCCGCATTGGCTCCACCACCAAGCCGCTCTTGATACTGCAGCGGCCGGCAAACACATCTACATGGAGAAACCCACGGCAGTATGGGCGTCCGAGGCTGAGGAGATGTTGGCCGCCGCCAAAGAAAATGGCGTCAAGCTGATGACTGCCCACACTCAGCGTTACTATCCCGCCGTACGCGCGATGAAGGGCGTCGTTGATAGTGGCGATCTCGGGTCAGTGATCATGGCCTACGATGTATGGCACAAGCCGTACGGTCCGTACGGGCGTCCGGAATGGATGCTCGATCGATCCCGCGGCGGCGGTATGGGTCAGATGGACGGATCGCATCAGATCGACCGGTTGCTGTGGATAATCGGTTACGACGTCGCGACAGTCTCAGCGCAGCAAGGTCAATTCACCCACCCCAAGTCAGAACACCCTACGATCGATTGCGACGACACAGGTATGTATTTCATCCGTTGGAAGAGCGGCATCGTTGCGTGTATCAGCCGGATCGCCTGGGATCGGGGTGCGACGGAATATGGCGGCGACTGGTTCTTCACCAACGGCATGGCAAGATTCCGGCTACCGTATGGCGGCGGCGATGCGCCTGCACTTTACATCGGCGATACATCCGAAGGTACGTGGCGCAAAGAAGAAGTGCCGCAACGCGATAGTTTGCTAGATGAGTTCACCGAATTCATCGAATCGTTGGAACGCGGCGATGAAGATACCCCGATACCGCAGGTTCACGGGCTGAACGTGCTCAAGGTGTTGGAGGCAACTGAGGAATCTGCGCGCACTGGGCGCGAAGTAGTCCTCGACATGGAGTAAATACAGATGGAACCCGCACAACTAAAAGCCACGCTCAAGGCGGGGAAACCCGTATTCGGATTCATGATCGCCGCGATCGAAGGATTGCGCTGGTCAAGGGTGTACGCCGGGTCCACTCTCGACTACATCATCATCGACTGGGAGCACACCTCACGCAGCCGCGCACGCATCGCGGAGATCGTCACCAGCATCAAAAGCGCCGGTGTCACCTGCATAATCCGAACGCCGAACACCGACGACAGCTACGTGGCGATCGCCCTCGACGCAGGTGCAGACGGCGTGCTCGTTCCATACTGCGAAACCGTCGAAGAAGTCCGAAGATGCGCCAACAAGGTGCGATTCCACCCTCTCAAAGGTGAGTATTTCGAACGCGTCGGTTTGACAGGAGAGTTGCCCAGCGAAAAGACGCGCGAGTATCTCCACAACCGCCACAAGGACCACCTCTTCATCATGGGTGTCGAATCCGAGCCGTGCGTCAACCGCTTGGACGAACTCCTCCAATGCGCCGAGATTGACGGCATATTCGTCGGCCCCAACGACCTGACCACATCTCTCGGCATTCCCGACGAAGTAGACAATCCCAAATATCTCGAAGTGCTAAAGCACATCATCGACACCGGCGAGAAATACGGTGTTCCCACGATGGTCCACCAGCAGTCCATCGAGACCTCAACAAAAGCCATCGAGTTAGGCTCGCGTTTTGTGCTTCACTCTAGCGATGTCGGCATCCTGCTGAAAGGCATCCAAAACGACTTTGCCGAATTGCGAGAGGTCGCTGCCAGTCAGTTCGGAGAAGTTGAGGCGCGGGAAGCTGAGGACACGCTGGAGACAATTTAGGCGGCCCGTTGCGACCTCATTCCCGCGAAAGCGAGTACCCATAGGTGGGCGGACAACTACCTCAACCGCACAAACGGCATCCGACGTAGCTCCTGATTCCGCGGATCGACCTCAA
Organism: Dehalococcoidia bacterium; assembly: GCA_965203505.1. Taxonomy (GTDB): domain Bacteria; phylum Chloroflexota; class Dehalococcoidia; order Lucifugimonadales; family Lucifugimonadaceae; genus Bin127. The sequence goes on along the minus strand of OZ241880.1, from coordinate 521,577 downwards.
TTCCCACCGACTCCAATGCTGTAACTCCGAGCAACGGTTCGGCTTCCTCATCACCCATCACGATCGTCGCGCCGACGACCTCTCCCATGAATTCGACATCCCCGGTCGTGATGGACATTCGAATCTCGCTCCCGTCGGCCAACGCATATATGCGTTCACCTTTCGGTTGCAAGCCTATCTCCTCCAAATGACGCCGCGGCACCAGACAGTCGGTCGCGCCGGTGTCAACCAAGAACAGCCCTTCCCACGTCTTCTCGGGATCAGCGGGGTTCCGGACTGTTGCGGTTACATGAGTAAGACCCATAAAAAGTACCTCTCTAACTGAATCTTAAAGCTGAGCGTCACCACATGCGTCCCATCCTATCCGACGAGAACGTTTGTCAGTTCCGAAATGGCGAAACAGAATCTACGTTCCCACTGCGCGCCAGTTGTTAGATTCAAATATTGTGCCGTTTGTTAAACGCGGCTCGACTAACATTCAAACCGAGAAACCGAATGCCTCAAACTGAAGCTTCCACCACCGAATCCAACCCCTACCGCCTACCAACCTCGGTAAACCCGAGCCACTACAACCTACACCTGACCCCAGATCTCGAATCCGAGACCTTCACCGGAAACGTCGACATTTCCATCGACACAACCGAAACTGTCTCCGAGATTGTCCTCAACGCCAAAGAGATCGAACTGAAGTCGGCGCGTCTGGTCGGTGGCAGCAACATGATCGAAGCATCCGATTTCACCTACGACGAAGGGCTCGAACGCGTCACGATCCACCTCGAGAGCGAAGCACCATCCGGCTCGTACACGCTATTTATCGATTTCGACGGCATCCTAAACCGCAAACTCGCTGGGTTTTACATCTCCACGTTCACGGACGAATCTGGTGAAGAGCGGAAAATCGCAACTACCCAATTCGAAAGTACCGACGCCCGGCAGGCGTTTCCGTGTTTCGACGAACCGGCGATGAAGGCCTCGTTCGAAGTCGCGCTGACCGTTCCGGTCGACCTCTTCGCGGCGTCGAACGGTCCGATCATCTCAGAGACAATTTCTGACGACGGGACTGAACGGACCGTCAAGTTCGGTACCACGATCAAGATGTCGACGTACCTCGTCGCCTTCATCGTCGGTCCGTTCGAGGCTACCGATCCAGTGGATGTCGATGGCGTACCGTTGCGAATCATCCACCCGTTAGGGAAAGGGCATCTAACTCCTTTCGCGCTAGAGACCGGTGCGTTTTCGCTGAAGTACTTCACCGATTACTACGGTATTCCCTATCCGGGCGAGAAACTCGACCTCGTCGCAGTCCCAGACTTCGCTTTCGGTGCGATGGAAAACCTCGGATGTGTGACATTCCGAGAAGTGATCCTGCTCGTGGATACTGAGCGCGCCACGCAACCTGAACTCCTCAGAATCGCCGATGTGATCGCACACGAGCTTGCCCACATGTGGTTTGGCGACCTCGTGACGATGGAGTGGTGGAACGGCATCTGGCTAAACGAAGCGTTCGCAACCTTCATGGCGGCGATGTGCACCGACAAGTTCAATCCCGAATGGCGACGCTGGGACCAGTTCAGCCTAGAACGCTCCGCTGCGTTCGACGTCGATTCTTTGCAAAAAACGCGGCCTATCGAGTACGAGGTGAAGTCACCTGCGGACGCCGACGGCATGTTTGACCTGCTGACATACGAAAAGGGTGGCTCTGTTCTGAGAATGTTGGAACAGCACCTAGGACCGGATCGCTTCCGCGATGGCATTCGCCACTACCTGAAGAAGCACGCATACGCCAACACCGAGACTTCCGACCTGTGGGACGCGCTCGAGGAGGTCACGGGCGAACCGGTCCGGAGCACGATGGACGCGTGGATCTACCAGCGTGGATATCCGTTGGTGAACGTCAAGCAGTGCGACGGCTGCGAGAAGACAATCCTCACGCAGCAGCGTTTCTTCTACAAATCGCCGGACGAAGCCGATGAGACGGTCTGGCCGATACCGATGGGCATCAGGTACGCCGATTCCGACGGTAATACCGGAAGCATGAAGATGCTGATGACCGAAGACGATGTCGAAATCGCTGAATTGGCCAAAGCTAAGTGGGTGAACGCCAACGGCGGCAGCAATGGTTTTTACAGGGTCAACTACTCGCCTGAATTGATGACCTCACTGCGCGACGCCATGGGTGACTTGGAAGCCATCGAGCGTTACAGCCTTGCAGACGATCAGTGGTCGGCGATGGCGGCTGGGAGTTCGTCTGCAATCGATTACGTTCGGCTCGCCGAGAGTTACTCGGACGAGGACGATTTGGATGTGTGGACTCTGTTGACGCGCAACTTGGCGAGTTTGGAACGCATCATCGAAGACGAGGGCGCGAGGAATTACCTTCGATCTCGGTTGGTAACTCTCTACAGCGCGGGGCTGTCGCGTTTGGGCTGGGAACCGCGTGACGACGATTCGCCTCGTGATCTAGAGTTGCGCGGCGTGCTTGCCCGCTCGTTGGCAGTTACCGCAAGAGATGCAGACGCGTTGGCTAAGTTGCGTGAAATGCACGACGGTTACCTTTCAGGCGCGGCGATTGAGCCTAATTTGGCGTCGGCCTCAGCCGGCGCGGTCGCAATTGTCGGCTCCGCCAGCGATTACGAGGTCTTCCTTGGTCGCTTCAAAGATCCCGACACTCCGCAAGAGGAACGCCGATACATGAGCCTGCTTGCTTCATTCCCTGGCGGAGGCGAGATGCAGAACACGTTAGAGATGTGCCTAAACGGCGAAGTCCGTTCGCAAGACGCGCCGTACCTTGCCGGAGGTGCCATGTTCAACCGCCATCACGGCTTCTCTGCATGGGAGTTCATCAAATCCCACTGGGACGAAATGCTTGAGGCATATCCCGACAACAGCATCGTGAGGATGGTCAGCGGCGTTCAATCGCTGTCCAAACCTGAGCAGGCAGCCGACATCAAGCAATTCTTCGAAACGCACAGCGTGCCCACCGGCGAACTCACACTGGAGCAGCACTTGGAACGGCTAGACGTCAACATGGCATCGCGGCAAAAGGAAGTTGGACCGCTGACGGATTGGCTAGCGAACGGGTAGGTTCCGTCATGGCGAGAACTAGCAACATCAAGAATCGAAAATCTCGGGAAAAGCGCGAGCCAGAGATACCCAAACGCCAAGTTTTCATCAGCTACCACGACTGCGATGCTGATCGACCTTACAAAGAGCGATTCACGGAGCTGCTCAAAGGAAGCATCATCGACAAGTCTGTTCACGACGATGACATTGACGACAATCCTTTGAAAACTGAAACGGTTCGGCAGCGAATACGGGATGAATTTATCCGCGGTGCAACTGTGACGGTGGTGCTGATCGGCAACTGTACATGGCAACGCAAACATGTCGATTGGGAGATCGGTTCTAGTCTCCGAGCCACGAAGAAGAACTCCAGATGTGGTCTTGTAGGGATATTGCTGCCCAGCAACTCGAAACGTGGCAATAAGACGATCAACCCCCGAGTCTTGCCGCCGAAACTGGCGATCAACCTTGGTGGCGACGATCCGTATGCCAAAATCTACAACTGGCCAAAACGAGACGTAACCCGGCGTTTCCGACGGTGGATCAACGAGGCTTTTGAACGCAGAAAAGGGACCAATCCCAGTATCGGCAAAACGCAGTTCAAGAAAAACAGAAGTGGGAACTGTAACCGAGGATGGAAAGACCCATTGCGTGTCCCCAAGCGCGTCAAACTCCGTTGAGTCTAGTTTGGTTGCCGTAAGCTGTCCTAGCCCGAGATTAGAACGAATAGGACGATCAACGCACTCATCGTCACGTATAGAGACGCGGTTGCGAACCGCCCCATGCAGAGGATCGTTTGGAGTTTTCCTGCGCCCAGAGGCTCAATCTTGAACAACGCACCATCCTCGCGTTGGCCAGCGTTATGGCGCGAAACAAACCTGTCGTAACTCTTTCGGAAACCTCGCTCTTGCGCCAAATAGTAGCCGTCCAACAACCAGAATAGGATCGTCGGAACAAGGGCTAACAGCGCCGCGTTCTCGCCGAAAGCCGTATCGTTGTTCCCACCACCGAACCTAGCAACCACGACCAGGATTGCCGCTACCAACGTAACCGCCCATGTCTTGCAGGCGCGGCTGTTATCCGCCATGCGCGTGATCACCGACTGCATCATCTGGAGATGCGTCCGGATATCTTCGCGATCGTGTCCACAGTCACTCACGCCAATAACCATAGACTAACGCGTTGCCGATTGTTTGGAACCCCGCTCTTGGCTAGTGCTGATGTCGGAGAGTTCGGCCAGCTGGTTGACGATGCGAACGGTTTCGACGCTCACGGTGGTGACGCGTTGGAGGAGGTCGATGACGTGTTCTTTGTGGTCGGCGAAGCGGTAGGTGTTGAAGCGTTCGCGGATGGTCGGGTCTCTGGGTTTGCGCTCTTTGTATTGGTCGAGGACCCATTCGAGCGCGGAGCGGCTACCGAGGCGGTATTCCCAAGCCGAGTCGGGGATGCCGGTTAGTGTGGTTTGGTTGTCGAGGGTGATGGTGCCGCGTTCTTTGTCAGCGCGGAGGCGGGGGTTGCCTGATGGTTTTCGTTGCTCAACGCGATTTAGCTTCCAAGGTGATGCCGATTCGAAGCCGATGTGGAGGTCTAGGAGTTCCTGACCCGAGCTTACCCACGTGTGGAAGTCGTCATGCAAAAACAAGCGAGGAAACTCCTGCAGGAGATCGACTGCGTAGGCTTCGCGATATTTGGGATCTTGCAGAACCGCGTAGGTGTAGGCGAAGATGTCCTCGGCGGTGATGTCGTCGTCTCCGAAGTGGTCTCGGATTTGTCGAAGTCCGTACTCGGTAATGTTGCTGACGCGTTCGCCTTCGGAGGTGTAGCGGTAGAGGGGAAGGCATTGAGTATCGCCTGTGAAGTGAAGATCGACAGGTTTATCTGATGCCAAAACGTAGAAGTACTTCCTGTTTGCGCAGAAAGCAATGGCCGTGTTCGGAAGGTTCAGACCATCGCCGAAAATCGAGTAATGGTTTTGAGTCAGCACATCATTCATAGTGAAATCGGCGAAATGATGTTTCACAACAAAGGGGCGAAAAAGCGTTTGGACGCGATTAGCTTCGTTGTACAAGATCCGCTTCCCTCGCTGGAATTCGTTGCGCAAGTCCCGGCTCCACTTGATAACGGGCGCGAATGCTTCGGTGTCGTCGTCGATTAGATCGTTATAGACATCGGCGAAAAACAAAGCTTTTGTTCGCAAGTTAGTAACCGAAAAATCGTAAACCCAATCGTCTCGATTCGTTGCAACGCCCATCGTATACAAACCAAAACACGCGTTTTGGTCGTTGGTTGTTTTGGCGTACTTGGTTTGTCGGTTAGCGAGGGCAAGGAGTTCCCCAAAACCAGTCGTGGATTGGTTGAGCCAAAGCGATTTGGCATCTGGAGATATCTTGCAAAAAGGGACTTCATGCAGATCGACATCCCTCAAGTACGAAAGTTTATCGTTGGCAAGCTCCTCATCTTCGCGACGACTGTACTGAACAGCACAACCGTCCGAGGTTGTTTTTTCGCGAACAAAGAAACCTATAGCCACACCAGTTTGTATTCCAAAAACGTTGTGAGTGGTTCCCGCGATTGTTGGATTACGGCGTACGTCTGAACCGAGATCCAGCACGTATATATCAGTAAACTCATCGGCAACGATCTTGCGAAATCCATCGTCCTGATAGGCGTCCAAATAGGCACGGTTTGTGATGAACGCAATTACCCCGTCGTCGGTCAACCGATCAGAAGCCCAGCGGATAAAACGCTTGTACATGTCATACTGCTTGGTTTTCTGGGCGTTGCTCGCGGCGATGTAGGTCTCGCTGATGCGACGGTCAATCTCGGGATAGGTACGATTTCGGTTGTTGTCGTTTTCGTTCTGCTGGTTGGCGTTGTATGGCGGATTGCCGATGATTACGCTGATGGGTTTGTCGTTCTGTTCTTGGATGCGTATCCAGTTGTCCACAGAGAGGCCACCGAGATTGAATCCGCCCTGCCGGGTTACTGCTCCGCCTGTGCTACCTGACTGTTGCCAGTCCATGTTGTCGAGGGTGTCTACGAAGCAGAGGTTGGGGAATTCTAGATATTCGCCGGTCTTCTCGCGGTAGCTGTATTCGATGTTCAGGTTTGCGATGTAGTAGGGGAGGATTGCGACTTCGTTGGCGTGGATTTCGTTGAGGTATTTGTATTCGAGACGGTCGGCTGGAAGGTAATCGATGAGGCTGGTGATGAAGGTGCCGGTGCCGGTTGCGGGGTCGAGGATTTGGACATTGTCGTCTGCCAGAGTTCGTCCGAAGTGTTTCTGGAGCAGGTGGTCGGTGCCTCGGATGATGAAGTCGACGATTTCGTTGGGCGTGTAGACGACGCCTAAGCGGTCAGCGGCGGCGGGGTTGTAGGTCTTGTAGAAGTCTTCGTAGATGGCTTTGAGGAACTGCTGCTTTTCCGAGTAGTCGGCGATCTCGTCAGCGGCGCGACCGATGGCGCCGTAATAGGCGCGCAGTCGATCGATGGCTTGGCGACGCACATCGCCGGTGAAGAATGTGTTCTCGAGGGCGGTCAGATGTGCGGCGATGTTGTTCTCGCGGTGGAACTGGTCTTCTGCGAAGACGCGCAGAAAGATGTCCTGCGTGAGGATGTGTTGCAGGAGCATCTCGCGCACATCGGCTTCGGAGACGGCCGGGCTGATGCTCTGACGGCACTGTTCGAGAAATTCGGCGGCGTGTTGCTGGTACTCCGGGTTGTTCGCCTCGGCCTCTTCGACAGACTGACGGAGGTTTTCAAGGACGGTGGGCAGGTCGGATTTGAACTGATCCTGTGCGTGGCGGAACTCCTCGATTTGCGGGAGTTCGTAATTCAGGAAGCGGAGAATGATTCGGTTGAGATCGGCGGGTTCTCGCATGTCGACCCGCATTGTCTCTTCTCGGTTTTGGAACAGTACGGCGGTTTCGGAGTCTTCGAAGAGGATGTTGTCGCGCGGGTAGCCGCGATTGAATTTCCGTTGGATCTCGGTGTCTAGATCGTCGTGGGTGTCTTTTGCCTCCCAGTAGCCGCGTGCCATGCGTAGGGAGTCTTTGACGGTGCCGTCGGGGATGCCGCCATCAGCGCCAAGCTCCGGCACCAACTTGAGACGCTCGCGGTTGTCTGAACAGTAACCGTCCAAGCAGTTCTGAAACGCTGGGCGTATGTTTAGCTCGTTGTCCGACCCACCGAACTCAATAAGATCCGTCAACTCGGCGTAGTAACGCTCTATATGAGGGTAGGTGGGCATGGAGGCGATTCTATGCACCTACAGCGCACATCGGCGTTTCAATCACTTCATTTGTGTGCCGAGTTCGCCAATCACGGTTTAATTCTTCCGCACGAACTCCACTATCTGCTCCGGAGGCGTGGGTTCGCGCTCGGTTTCCGCTTCCTCCTCGGGCACGTCGTCCACAACCAGATGTCGGATCGGGTAGTTGATAACGACTCCCGCTTCGTTGAATCGCTCGTGGATCTGCTTGATCAACTGGCTTTTGAGTTGGAACGAGCCGGCTCGATCCGTCGCTTGTATGAATACCCAGAAATCAATATTCGAATCGCCGAAGACGCTGAAACCTGCACGAGGCTCAGTCTCCGTAACCGCATGTTCAGATTCAACCACTATCTTGGTCGCGACCTCCATCAGGATGTCTTCGACTTGCTGGAGATCAGACGAGTAGCTGACGCCGCCTGTGACGATGACGTTCATCGCCAACGCTGGGCGGGAGTAGTTGGTGATCATGTTGTCTGACATCATCGAGTTGGGGATGATGATGAGGTTGTTGAAGCGGGAGCGTAGTTTAGTGCTCCTCCAAGAGATGTCTTCTACGAAGCCGGATGGTCCGCCTTCAATCTCGATGAAGTCGCCGGGTTCGATCTCGCCCTCCGAGATGACGTATGTGCCTGCGAAGTAGTTGGACAAAGTTGGTTGCGCCGCCAGCGCGATCGCGATGCCGCCGATGCCCAGCGTTGCGAGCAATGGACTGATCTCGATCTCGAATATCGCCAACGCCCATAGGATTGCCAGCGCGTACACCAAGATCGGCAACATCCGCTTGAACGACGGGATCAGCTGGTCATCGAGTTGCGTCGATGTCTTGGCAGCTACGTGTTCAGCGTACCAATCGAGTAATAATGCACCAATCCGGGATGCAAGAAAGGCGCCCACACCTACGACTGCGACGCTGCCGGCCCTTTGGACGAGTATGGCGATGTCGGCTTCTAGGGCGCGGCCTGTTTGCCAGTGGTCCAAGGCGAGAAAACCTGAGTAAGTTCCGCCGATCAGGAGGACCATTAGGATGGCCGGACCGTCAATGGCTTCTAGGACGACGTATTTGGGTCCAGGGACGAAGTCTTCGTTGTTCGCGCGCATGCGGTTCTTGGCGATCTTGAGGGCGATCTCCAAGACGATCGCCACCACCACCGTGGCGACGGCGATGATGATGGCTATGGTGTATTCGCTGTCTAAGTTGGACAATTTATCGGGAAATCAAGGCCCTTTGGTGACCCAAGGCTGCGTGCGCGGCTCGCCGATCGCTTGCAGCAAGGCGGTGATGTAGCCGTAGACGAAGGCGAACGCGGTTCCTTGTGGGTCGCGCCCGGCGATCTGCGGGACGTGGTCGGGCATGAGCATGTATTTGTAGCCAACTTCTTGGTAGACCTTGATGCACTCGAACATGTTGACGCTGCCTTCATCCGGAAACACCTCCATGAAGTCGAGTTTGTGACCGCGGATGTTGCGGAAGTGCACGTTGAAGATCTTGTCGCGGCTGCCGAAGTAGCGGATGATGTCGTAGATCTCTTCGCCTGGATCGTCGAGCATCTCCGAGACAGTTCCTTGGCAGAAGTTGAGGCCATGGTATGGGTTATCGTGCATGTGCACGAACTTTTTCAACCCTTCGGGAGTGCCCAAAACTCGCGTTACGCCACGGAAGCCCGGAGGAGTATACGGGTCGTGAGGGTGGCACGCCAATCGGACCTTGTTCTCTTCGGCAACGGGAACCACGCGTTCGAGGAAATAATCGATCCGTTCCCAGAATTCATCCTCGGAGACTTCGCCAGCGATGCCGGGTTGGTCCTCGTGCTTCACCTTCTCGTATCGGAAAGTCGAGTTGCTTGAACCTCCACGACCAGACTCCCGCTCGGAACGTGGGATTCCGATGAGGTTCATGTTGTATTTGACCGATGGTATGCCTACCGCGGCGCAGTTCTCGATCAGAGTGTTGACGATTTCTATCTCACGGTCGCGGTCGGGATCGATCCCAAGCATGATGCTAGGAGCTTGTGCGATTTCGATCGGCGTTGAAGAGAGCGGGAGTTGGATCATATCCAGCTCGATACCGAACGAGTTGACGTGTTCCCGCCAACTTGCGAGGTCGTCTCGCGTCCACGTATGTGCATTACCTTCGCGAGGATCGCTGCAAACGTTCAAGACCCCGAGCTGCGCCCACTGAGTAAGATCTGCGTCATCCCGCGCTCCGACCTGTGTGCCAACATACATTTTGCGCTCCAATTCGGCTATCAACCGAGGTTCATCTACCCCGCGGAAGGTTCTGACGTGCAAATATACATCATCGACGCACGCCGACATTCCGGCGATAGCGAGACCATTGCAGATACCTCCCTCCTTGATGCCAACGGGGGAATTGAAGGGGTTGTGCAAAGGTCCCGTAGGAGCGAACCCTTGTGGTCGCCTGTGCCGGGATGTCGATGATGGATTCCATCCGCACATCGGCGGGGGTGAGAGGGGATGTGGTGTTCGTGGGCTTTGCGATTGTTTGGTGGTTCCGCGTCCGCCCCGGGCATACCCCTGCGTTCTTGTGTCGGTCTCTTGGGCTCCGCGTCCCCTTTCGCTGAGCGAAAGGGGACAGTGCCCCCCTCCGCCTCCCCGGGCGACCACGAGGGATCGCCCCTACGCATTTGTTTCCGGACGCGCAAATATGCCCGCTCCCACCCGGTGGTTTGTTCGGGGTTGCTGCCGGGCCTTCCGGGTGGAAGGTCCGGCAGCGCAGGGTCTTCGGTCCCGTAAAGACAGGTCCTCGCCTCGAGCCTCGGTCCCGGCGCGGGACCTCGGCTCCTTCCCTCTCCATCGCCTCCTCGGATCAATGAGAAGGGCGACCTCTCGGAAAGGGGTCAGATGCTGCGCAGAGCGTGTAGCAAACCGCTAGCTTCCGTTTCTCCAGCACGGCCCGCGTCGCCAGACCGCGGGCATGGAAGTCGGCTCGGCGATGGTGGTCGCCGTTCGGAGTTCGCCGCCTCCCTTGGATCAGCTTTTGGGGCTTCACTCGCACTGTAGCCTCCCTCCTGCGGCGGACAGGAGAAGGTGTATGTCGGCTCCACGTGGGTTTCCCGGCCCTTGGCACGGCATTCCTCGCGCCCCCTTTGTCCTTCGGACATTTCCCCCGCTCAGCGGGGGAAACCCGAAGTACGGAAGAGGGGAAGGTATGCCGGCTGGCTCGCTTTGCGACGCAGGACTGATGCGCCGCGCTCCGGAAACTGGGCCTCCCACGCTTCGGCACGGCCCTCGCGACCTTGCACCGGAATGCCGTTCCGATGAGGGACGCCGCCGGAGGAACCAAGACGCTGCGACTCGGCGCGGTGGTTAATCGCGCTGTCGATGCCGTTTTGCCTTCGTTGCCTCACGTTGCTCCCTGTGGCCGTTCGGGACAGAGGTCTGCACACGTCTGCGCAGCACTGTGTTAGATGTCGATCTGTCTTTAAATATACTACAGGTGTTGCAGGAGTCAAATCTGAATCGGGATTTTTGGGAATGGTCGGCTCGCGCCCCCTTCGTCCTTCTGCCACGTCGTAGCCGTAGTTACTCTGCGTGGCACATTTCCCCCGCGGAGCGGGGGCAACCCGGCCCGGCATCGCCCCCGGGCATACCCCTGCGTTCTTGTGTCGGTCTCTTGGGCTCCGCGTCCCCTTTCGCTGGGCGAAAGGGGACGGTGCCCCGCCCTCCTTCCACCCTGGCGACCACGAGGGATGGCCCCTACGGGTTGGCGTCGTCTGCCCCGGCGACCACGAGGGATCGCGCCTACGGCTGTTTGGCGGGAGTGTTTAATTTGCGGCATGCCGCGTCGCGATCAACAATAGGGGGTATGTTCGACATCAGTCGCAAACCGAGTTCCCGTAGACCGCCGAGGCGTCGCCGTTGGGGCGTCGAGTGAACTTGATGAGTGAAATTGCGGCTACGCTTCGAAACCCGATGGTCAGGTTGGTTCTCGCCTTAGTTTTGGGGAGTATACCCCTGTGACTCCAAATCTCCTCTGAAATCCATGATATTTCACCGCTAGACTATACCTAGTTTCGATAGGGTATTCACTCCATTGAGTGCTTTGGATAGCTTGAATATGGAGTCATAACCTGCTAAAATCAGGGTATGTCAGATACAGCGATTCCAGCCGATCCCGCGCCCCCGAAAATCGGACGGAAGGGCATCGGCTTCATAGAGGCGGCGGAGAGGTTCGGAGACGACGAATCCGCTCAGGAGTGGATCATCTCGGAGAGGTGGCCGGACGGCGTGAAATGCCCCTCATGCGGTTCCGACGTGTCCGAGCTCAAACGCCGTGGTTCGCTTCGGCGGTGGCGGTGCAAGTCCCGCAGGGACTGCGGCAAGAACTTCACCGTCAAAACCGACACCATCATGCACGACTCCAAACTCCCGGTGTGGAAATGGTGCATCGCCGTCTATCTCTACTCCACGAACCTCAAAGGCATATCCGCGAAGAAACTGCGTCGGGAGCTGGGGATCGGCTCGTACAAGAACGCTTGGCACATGGCTCACCGCATCCGACGAGCGATGGAGACGGACGAGAACTCGTTCCTAGGACCCGTCGAGGTCGATGAGGTCTACATCGGCGGCAAAGAGCACAACAAGCACGAGTGGCAACGCTTGAACGCCGGACGCGGCGCGGTGGGCAAAACCCCTGTGGTCGCTCTCAAAGACCGCGAGACCAACAAGGTCGTTGCGCGGGTGGTCGAAAAGACCGACCAGCCCACGTTGACGGGATTCGTAAGCGAATACACCGAGCCGGCCACCGAGGTCTTCACCGACGAGTTCGCCGGATACAACCGACTTCCTAGAAGCCACAAAATCATCAGGCATTCCGCGAAGGAGTTCGTGCGCGGCGAGGTCCACACCAACGGCATCGAGTCCTGGTTCTCGATGCTCAAGCGCGGCTACGTCGGCGTGTACCACAACTACAGCGTCAAGCATCTGCCGCGCTACATCGCCGAGGCGGTCGGTCGGCACAACCTTCGACCGCTCGACACCGAGACGCAGATGTCAGAGATCATCATGGGCGCGGTCGGCAAGCGGCTCTCGTACGAGGCGCTGATCGGGCCGGAGCACACGCGTCAGCCCGAACTTATCTAGCCGCCTATCTCGTGAGCAGTCGGATGTTCGGCTCGACGAACGCTGCGTACAGTTCCTCTCCGAAAAGCAGCAGGATCGCGGCGATGATCGCGGCGGCGATTAAGATTTCGCGCGGATGTGATACAATCCACTCTTGAATGTGCGACAACATCGCACTTTCTCCATTTCTGGGATGCTTGCCAAGTTGCATTGAGCCGTACCATTTGCTCGCAATTTGACCGGGCATCCCGGCTATTTGCTATCATGTAAAAAGCAGCAACGCATCTCGGGTACTCAAAAACGAGTAGCATCTGCCCTTGAACCGCTCCGCGCCAACGGAGCGGTTTCTCGTTGTTGGCGAATTGTACTATCGCCATCTGTCCTGCCCGTACCTCGTTTCGGTGATAACCTTGTTTGCCGTTCACAGGACGTAGACGCTCCGTTCAAGCGTTTGCCCCAACAGAAAAGGCGTTGATTCGCCTGACCGCACACAGCAGGCGCGCTGGTCGTGCCTCCCTGCGGTCGACCCTGTTGGGAACGTCCTGTGAACAAGCGTTGCCTGAGTTGCCAAGGGAGGCCCTCGGTGTTTGTTCGTTCTTTGGCGGTGGATGTTGTTTGGGGAGTTGACGCGGCGCTTCCGACAACATGAGGGGCAAGAGGAAGCGCAAAGCGGCCGCGAAGCCGATCAAGTTGCCGCCGGGCGATGTTCAACGGTTGCGCATCTCGATGCTCGAGCAGATCAACGCCGAGAGAGAGCAGTTCGGCCTGCATCGTGTGACGCTCAGCACGAATCAATCCGCTCAACTACATGCAGAGGACATGATCGTTCATCGCTACTACTCCCATACAGGCATGAATGGGTCGTCCGCTCCGAGCCGATACGTGTCATCGGGCGGTTCGCCCGATGATCGAGTCGATGAAAACATGTGCGAGGATCCGTACCCGTCCAGTCAGAAGAGAAGGATGCGGTTCTCGGAGCGCGATCTCGATCTGCTGATGAAGCGGGCGCATGGATCGTTGAAATTGAGCAGGCAGCATAGAGCCATCATGATGGGAGGTGCGAGCGAAGTTGCGCTCGGATTCGCTTGGAACTTCAAAAGATTCGTCGTCGTGCAGGTTTTCATCTACCGGATGAATACACATTCCCGCAGAAAGCCGCCGGCACCCCGCAACTCTCCCCATCCCACCCGGCAAAGCAGGAGGCCGTACGTCACTCCGACCATTCAACGAACAGCGGGCCAGATCAAAATGCCCATCCATCTACGGAAGGGGCGACAATCGACATTCGTTCCTATTGCGGGTAGCCGAAGCAGAGGCAAAGCGTTCTGGGTAGTTGCAGTCGTCTTTTTGATTGCCGTGATCGTGTCGCACCTTTATCTGGCGGTCGAATATCCCTCATCCACCGACGAGATGATGCGGGATTGGGCCAACATCTTTCAGCGCGTGTTCGGCAGTTGATCAAAGGGTTGCCCGATGTGTTGCCACCGATGCTTGCCGATCACAGCGGTTGCCCTATTTTCGCTGATTCTGGCGTACCTGGCAGTGTCAGGCATCGATCCCACGTATTCCCAGCATCTTCGAGACAGTTGGCGAGGCTTCGTGGAAAGTCCGCCGCCGATACCCCGCGTTGTAGTCGTGGTGCCGTCGCCAACCTTTGAGCCATCGGCCACACCAGAGGAAATCTCGACTGCAACGCCAACCGCCTCTCCAACTCCCACACCCACCTCCATAGCGACATCTCGTCCGATCACACCGGCTATGTTCACAGGCACATCAACCGCAACTGCAACGGCGACTAGCACCCCAACCCTTGCACCGACACCCACATCGACGGCGACGCTGGTCCCCACCGCGAATCATACTCCTACAGACACACCTACGGCGACTCCGATTCCGCCGCCCACCTTCACGCCCACATCGATATCCACACCGACACCGACGAACACACCTACGATCACACCGACTCCATCCAACACCCCGACCGCGACTGTGACTCCCACCCCGTCAAATACACCCACATCAACCCCTACGTCGACGATCACTCCAACACCGCACCCATCTGGCTTGACGGAAGAGATTCTCGCAGACATGCGGGAAGTGATGCTGATACTCATCAACAGAGCGCGTGAAGATGAGGGGAAGAGCCCGTTGGAATTGAGCGACAACGAGGCAGCTCAGATCCACGCCGAGGACATGGCGCTGCATTGCTATCTGTCGCACATCGGGCGAGACGGGTCGGAGCCGTCAGAAAGATACGTGCGGGAAGGAGGAAGAACGAGATACGGAGTCGGAGAGAACATATCGGGCAACGATTTTTGCTACGATCCCACCCTCAACTGGGTGCAACGCACTTTGGCGGAGAATCTGGGCATGGCGCATTGGGGGCTGATGGATAGCCCGGGGCATCGTCAGAACATTCTGAGGTCGGGATACGACCGCGTCGCATTGGGATTCGCCTACAGATACCCGACGCTGTGGGTCGTCCAGCTCTTCATTGATGATCGTTACCAGTAGCGAACTGCTAAACTGAACGAAGGAGAAAATGATGGCAAAATCGCAGAAACGCTACATCGCCAAAAACGGAGTGGTCGTAGATGCTGAAACCGCCGAACGCCTAGGCGTAGAGGACGGGGTGGAGTTCGAACACTGGATCGAACCCGGCGAGGCGTTGAGACGGATTTTCGGAATTTCGGCGGATCAAGCCAAAGCCATCCGAGAGGAATACCCCGCTCCCAAGTGAGATTTCAGAGGGGATTTGGAGTCACAGGGGTATACTCCCCATTGCAAAACCCTCCCCCTTTGCCCAAGGGGGAATTGAAGGGGGTTTAGACGCGGATCGGGCACTCCCTGCAAACTGCGCCGCGCTGCCCCGGCCCCTCTGGATCCCGGCTTTCGCCGGAATGACGCGAGTTTTGCAACGGTCTCTTCACGAGACACCGTCCCCCGTGGTCCGGTTCCCCTGACCGGCTGGTCGTCATTTGCCAGCCTGCAACCCGCGAATGGGACTATTTGCGGCCGATTCTTGCGAATCGGGTTGAAAGTCATCGCTACGTTATCAAATTAGGAAGTAACTTTACCTGCAAGTTATTAACAAAAACTTAAAATGGATTCATTGTCCATATCGAAGATTTCATCTTGGAGGTCACTCATCGGGGAATACCCGACCGATGAACAACCGGAGCACAGACTCTGCGAACTCACGTTGCGCGACTGACGGGATATGTACCACCGCTCTTCACGCGGGCGCGGAACGCCATTGAAGGAGGTCTTATCGGCCATGTTCAGCAACAGAGAGACGGCAACTATGCCCCCCCCCCCCCCGATTTTCATCCTCTGAAAAACAAAGGAGGCCCGGCATGATGCGGCCCCAATCTTTCCGCCGATCTTCGCTCCTCGCTCTGGTCGTCGCGCTCATGGCGCTGGCGGTCGTTTTCGTCCACGACTCGCAACCGGCACAGGCGGGCCACGGCAACTCGGCCCCGACGCTGGATGGGCTGTTCATCACCGGCACGGTCACCCGCGACGGCGAGACGTACACCATATCCGCTCGTAGCGAACCCGGCGTTCGCCCCGCACACGGCCGACTACACCATCCGGGTACCAAGCGACCTGCAGAGCATCACCTTCACTCCCTCTTGGACGGACAACACGGTTGAAGAGGTACAGCTGATTGAGAGAGGCAGCGCCGGCCCCAACATTGGGAACGCCCCGGCGATTGCCACGGTCTCCGCTTCGGGCGGCACCCTGACAAACAGCTCCAGCCCCAGCTATCCCGCACTTAAGGTTGTCAAGAAAACGGGCGACGGCGCCAACGACGGCTTCCACTACTTCAATCTGACGAAGATCACGGCGGACTCGCCGACCTTCGACACCACCTCGGTGGAGGACAGGACCTACACCGCGGACCACGAAATCTCGCACCTGGGCCTCAGCGAGGCTGAGATCGACGCGCTCAGGCTGCCCAAGGTCTCCGTCGAATACTACTCCGGCGAGATCACCTACACCGCCACCGGCCTTCCCGACGGGCTGCGGCTGGGCCAGGGCAGGCTCATCATCGGCACGCCCACGGCCAAGAACGAGCGCCCGGCCGAGGTCACCTACACCGCCACCGACGAGATCGGCGGCTCGGTCTCCCTCACCTTCAACGTGTCGGTCGCCCCGCCGGTGCATTTCGTCGATGAGGGAGCGGTCCGGACCTTCAAGAACACCATCATCGAGTACACCGTCGGCCAGTCGGAGCCCATCAGCATGACGCTGCCCGCGGCCGATGGCGGACACGGCACGCTGAAATACGGCCTGAGCTACTGGGTGAAAGAGACGAGGACGGTGGACGGGCGGCAGGTAACCGCCCACTGGGAGTACAGCATCAACGACGACGCTCCGGGGTTCACCTTCAACCCCACCACTCGCGTCCTCAGCAGCGACACCGGCACAAGCGCGCCCTCCGACAAGGCGTTCTACAGCGTGGACTACTGGGCCGAGGACGAGAACGGCGCCCGCGTCATCGCCACCAACTCCATCACCGTGAACGAGGCCCCGACCCTGCCGGCGATATCTTGGCCGACATGGACGTTCGGCGATAGCGTCTCCCTCACGCTGCCGGAGGCGGTTGGCGGGACCAGGGTGGGAATCGGCATCCGGTACGAGCTGGATGGCGTGGACCTGTCAGCCCTCGGCCTCTCCTTCAACGGGCGGACCAGGACCATCTCCGGCACGCTTACCACCGGTTTGGCTGATCTTAGTGTGGATTTGACCTACACCGCGACGGACCGCAACGGCGTCACCGCCGAGAGCGGATTCACCGCCATCACCGTAAGCGGCCCTTCGGCCCCGACGTCTGCGCCGGCCCTCACGGCGTTCAACGCGGCGACCACGTCCGGGAGGCAGATCGTGTTCCTGGACTGGGCGGACGTGGCCGGAGCGACCTTCTACGTGGTCCAGGTCGGGGCCGACGACGGGTCGTTCTTCCCGGAGCTGGTCTTCCCGGCCGTAGTGGTCGACGCCCTGCCCGAGGAAGCCAGCATGACGGTCTACGACTCCCAGACGGACCTGGGCAACGACAAGACGGGGCACGCCCTGATCACGGGCCTCACCGCCGGAGATTACATCGTGCGCGTCGCCGCCGCGAACGCGGACGGCCCAAGCAACTGGTCGATTGTGGTCAAGTTCAACGTGCCGGCGGGAGGCATCTAGGCGGGTGCCAAGGAGACGACGAGTAGATGACTAGATGATGCTCACCGCTCACGAGACACGGTCCCCCGTGGTCCGGTTCCCTTGACCGGCTGGTCGTCATTTGCCAGCCTGCAACCCGCGAATGGGACTTTTTGCGGCAGATTCTTGCGAATCGGGTCGAAAGTCATCGCTACGTTATCAATTCAGGAAGTAACTTTACCCACAAGTTATTTACAAAAACTTAAAATGGATTCACTGTCCATGTAGAAGATTTCATCTTCGCGGTCACTGATCGGGGAGTACCCGACCGATGAACAACTGGAGCCTGCGCGGAACGCCATAGGGAGGAGGTCCCTGTAACCATGTCCCCCCCCCCCCCGATTTTCATCCTCTGAAAACCAAGGACGGTCCGACGTGATACGATCCCAATCTTTCCGCCGATCCTCGCTTCTCCTGCTGGCCGTCGCGCTGACGGCCTTGGCGGTCTTCTTCGCGCCCGACGCGCAGCCCGCGCAGGCAAACCACGGTGGCAATCACCTGACGGGGCTGGGCATCACCGGCTCGATCACGCGCGGCGACAAAACCTACACCTTCCAGCTCATCCCGAACCCGGTTGTGTTCAACCCCAACACGGAGAGCTACACCATCCTCGTTCCCTCCGATCTTGAAGACATCACGTTCACGCCCACTTGGACCGGTGATGAGATCCAACACGTCGTGGTCCGGATGAGGCCGGACACCGAGAAGAGCCTGGACGACACCACGATGGTCAAGTCGATTAGCAGTTCAGGCGGCACTTTGACGGCCAGCCCAACCACCGAGAACCCTCACCCTGCCATTCGCGTCGTCGACAAGAATGGCGCTGCCCAGATCTACTACTTCGACCTGGACTTCGTGACGGACCTGCCGACCTTCGGCGATGCCACCATCGAGGATGAGACCCTGACCGCAGGCCTGAAAACCTCATTCGGGCTGCCCAGGGCCACCGGCGGTTTCTATCCCCATACCACGACCTACTCGGTCACGGGACTGCCCGCAGGGCTCTCCCTGGTGTCGGGGGACGACCAAGTGGTCCGGGGCGCCCCGGAGAGCGCCACGAGCGGCGCGGTCACGGTCACCTACACCGCCACCGACGGATCCGGCGCCTCGGCTTCCCTCTCCTTCGATGTGACTGTGGCACCGCCAGTGACCTTTGACGCGGAGGACCTCAATACCTACTACGGGCAGGTCATCACCTACACCGCGGGCCAGGCCGCTCCCCTCACCGTCACACTGCCGGAGGCCACGGGAGGCACGGGGACGCTGACCTACGAACTGGTATTCAACACCACCGAGACGGTGGCGGCGGGTGTCCCCGGCGCGGGCGTAACCCTGGATTCCTCCACCCGAATCCTGACCATCGACGGTAACTCGAATGTCAACCGGATCGCTCTTCGGGACACGGGATACGCCATCAGCTACCGGGCAAGGGACGAAAACGGGGCGTCGGCGTCGGCCAGCAGCAGCATCTCCGTGATCGGACCTCCGACCCTCTCGAACATAGACGACCAGTCCTACACCGCGGGCAGGGCCGTCGCTCTCACACTGGGGGCGGCCAGCGGGCCGTGGTGGAAGATGGTGGCCCCGTTGAGCTATGACCTCACGCCGCAGGTCGATGGCCTGGTCTTTTCCGGGGGGAGCAACCCCACCCTCTCGGGTACGCCCACGATTGCTGGCGTCACGGCGATGACCTACACGGCAACGGACGGCAACGGCGTCAGCACCACCAAGGACTTCACCGTCACCGTAGTCAACGGTTCCGATGTCCCGACCGCCGCGCCCGCGTCCCTGGCAGCAGCCCAGGCAACGGGGCGGGACGCCGCGGCGTCCTGGGACGCAGTGACGGGAGCGACCGGCTACGTGGTGCAGGTCATTGCATCGGACGGCAGCTACCCGGACAGGCCGGTCAACTCCGCGCCCGACGACGTCGCTCTCAGCTTCTTCACCGGCAGCGTCAGGGGCGTCAGCATCGAAGGCCTCGACGACGGCGACTACAAGGTGCGCGTCGCCGCCAGGAACGATGACGGCGTGGGCCCCTGGTCGACAGAGGTGAGCTTCACCGTGAAGGTAGGAGGCATCTAGACGGTGCGGAGGAGGCCATGAGCAGATGAACAAAGACGTTCAAAGGAGCAATGATGATGCATAACCTTGGATTTCAGACCAGCTCCCTATGGCGCGTCACGACCCTCGCCGTGCTTGTGGCCGCGGTGAGCCTCGCCGCATTCTTCCTGCACTACGGGCAACCCGCCCACGCCCAAGCCCCCCAATCCGCCGACGCCACCCTCAGCGACCTGACCATCGCCAACGCCACCACCGGAAGCACCGCGTCGGCGGGCCCCGTGTGGGCCTATGGCCCTCGCGTCTACACCGCCGTGATGCTCCAGGAGATCACCAGCGTCACCGTCCGACCCACCGCCACAGCGGGCGACCTTGCGAGCATCACGGTGCAGCTGGAGAGCGGCGGGACGCCCCAGACCGTGACCAGCGGCGCGGACAGCTCCGCAATCACCATCACGCCCCACACGGACCC
This sequence comes from Dehalococcoidia bacterium, assembly GCA_965203505.1. Classification (GTDB taxonomy): domain Bacteria; phylum Chloroflexota; class Dehalococcoidia; order Lucifugimonadales; family Lucifugimonadaceae; genus Bin127. The sequence continues at coordinate 501,418 of OZ241880.1, read as the reverse complement.
CGACGACCCGCACAACATCATCGTGACGGTAACCGCGGAGAACGGCGACACCTTGACCTACACGATAAAGGTCTACCAGTACCCGCCCGTCAGCTTTGGATCCGCCTCAATCCCCGACCTGACGTTCACCCAGAACGAGGAGGTGTACCACGCCCCGCTCCCGTCAGGCAGTGATGACTACGAGGTGACCTACGCGGCAACGGGCCTGCCCGACGGACTCTCCCTGTCGAGCGTTCACCGCGCCATCGTCGGCACGCCCACGACCGTCACCACGAGCCCCGCCACCGTCACCTACACCGCCACCGGCGAGTTGGGCAGCACGGCCTCCCTCACCTTCAATGTGTCGGTCGCCCCGCCGGTGACCTTCGACGACACGGTCAGGGACTTCTGTAGCTCCACGATCGTCGCGTTCACCAGCGACGAAGAGTGGTTGGACGGCGCCGCCGATGGGACGATCACTTATCCGGATGCATCGGGCGGCGCCGGGACCCTCACCTACAGCCTGATTGAATCCGACTCGCAGCAGCCGCTGTCCAGCGTGGCATCCGGAATCACCTTCGACCCCGCGACCAGGAAGCTTGGCGGGACGCCATCGCAGGAGGCGCGGAGGCAATGGTCCGTGACCTACGCCGCCGAGGATAAGAACGGCAGCCGGGCCGCGTGCACCACCGCAGTACATGCCGGAGGCTTCGGCGGCCTCTAACCCGCCATGCGCAATCTGATCTCAAAACGGCCAGCCTGACCGGCACAGCGAACACCATTGAAGGAGGAGTCAGCAACCATGTTCAACCACAGAGAGAAAACACCCCGCCACGGAGCCCCCCCCCCCCCCCGATTTTCAAGCTCTGAACATCCCCGGATTCCCGGCATGATGCGAACTTCTATCTTCCGCCTATCCCCGCTCATTCTGCTGGCGGTCGCGCTGGCGTTCTTCTTTGCGCACGGCGCACAGCCCGCCCAGGCCCAGACCACCACCGTCTGGACCGGAACGCTGACGGTGAAGCAACTCAGTCTTGGTCTGGGCTGCCACAGCGCCGAGGCGGACAGCAGATGCAGCGAGACGGACGTGCTCACAAGCGATCAGTTCACGCACGGAGCCACGCGCACCATCAGTGAGATCGCCCTGGACCCAGACTTGGACGAACTCATCTTCAATGCCGGCGCGGTCGGCGCTGCGGTTGACGATCTGACCCTGCGGATTGGTGCCGCTTCCTTCCCGCTCAAGGACGCCACCCATGGCAGCGGATCGAACTTCAACGATCACATCTGGACCAACTCCGGCCTGAGCTGGTCCGTCGGCGACACGGTCGAGCTTAGTCTGACCGCGCCCACTCCCACGGTGTCCCTCTCCATCAACGCCGGCACGGTGCGCGAGGGCACCAGTGTGACGGTGACGGCGACGCTTTCCCGAGCCCGCAGCTCCAATACCGTCGTCCCGCTGGAGATGCACGCCGGCACGGCCGAGAGCGGCGACTACGGGACGCTGGAGAGCATCACCATCCCCTCCGGCTCGACGACCGGCACGGGCGTCATTTCCACCACCGCCGACACCGACACGGCCGATGAGACGTTCCACGTGGCGCTCAAAGCTGTGACGAAAGATGCGGTTTATGCCTGGGGCGCCACGTCATGGTTGACCATCAGGATCGAAGACGGCGGGCTCCGCCGGGTGTCCCTCTCCGTCAGCCCCAACCCGGTGGCGGAAGGCGGTTTCGCGCAGGTGATAGTGACCATGACGTCAGCGAGGTGGGGCGAAGAGGCGTCCCTGGGGAGAGCCGTGAGTATCCCGCTGACGACCACCGCCGGCACCGCCGAGAGCGGCGACTACGGCGCCATTACGGCGACGACCATCACCGCAGGCTCGACGACCGCCGTACTCAACTTTCTAGCCACCGACGACACCGACGAGACCTTCACCGTGGCGCTGGACACGGCCAACTCAGCCTGGCCGTCGGGAGTGAGGCCGGGCCCGATCACTTCCGTGCAGGTCAGGATCAACGACGACGAATCCGCCACGCCGGGGACGCTGAGCGTGGACACCGGTTGGGAGAACCCGGAGTGCGGGTCCGCGATGACCGCCTCCGAGACGCCGGAGACGGCGCTCGTCCTCAGCCCGGCTCCGTCCGCCGAGGAGCCGACGGAATACCGGGTCCTGGCCGACACGAATGGCGAATGGCTTGTGGGAGTGCCGATTCTCACGAGCGGCAGCTCGGTCTTCACCTCCAACAATAACTTTGGCGGACTGCGGTCCGCCTACCCCGGCTTTACCGGGTTCGAATTCAGACTCAGCGACCACCCGGAAGTCACTGCACGTTGCACGTGGACGACCGGCGGAGTATAGGCAAATGAACAAAACGATACGACGCATTACACTGGCTGCGGGACTATTACTCATCCTCCCCGCTCTGCTCACCGCCTGCGGAGGCGGGGATGCCGGGCTGACCCGCACTGAGGTCCAGGAGATCGTCCGGGAGGAGGTGGCGGCGCAGTCGCAGGCTGATTCCGCCGACGTGGAAGGGATCGTCAACGATGCCATCGAGAAGATGCCCCAACCAGAGCCGGGCCTGTCCCGCGCCGTGGTCGAGGGAATTGTCAACGACGCGATTGCCGCGCAGTCGCAGTCCGATACCGCCGGCGTGGAGGTGATCGTCAACGATGCCATCGAGAAGATGCCCCAACCCGAGCCGGGCCTGTCCCGCGCCGAGGCAGAGGAGATAATCCGGGCAGCCATCGCCTCCATCCCGTCCAAGTCCGCCGCCGCCGACTACACGCAGCACTTTGTCTCGAACGCCATCGCCCGGTACGAGGCTCACGGCCTGGACGCCACCCTCGCCCACTACAACAGCCCCCAGAGCGTGGACGGGCAGTGGTACGTTTTCATAATTGACGAGAACGACCTCGTCATCGGACACCCTGCCCCCGAACGTCTGGGCCTCGACCTTAAGGGCTGGGTGGGTACCGACGCCAACGGCTACCAATTCGGGCCGGAGATGCTCGCGGCCACGGAGGAAGGCAAGTGGGTGTCCTACGTGTACCGCAATCCGGAGAGCGGGGGCGTAGGCTCCGGCGACTTCGAGCTGAAGAACGCGTGGATGATGAAACACGACGGGTTGCTGTTCGGCTCCGGCTGGTACATCGACGCCGACGAGTTCACGAGGATGCTGGTATCCGTCGCCGTGGACAAGTACCGCGATGTCGGGCTGGCCGGAACAATTGCCTACTTCGCCAGTCCGGGAAGCGCCCTGGCTGGCCTTGAGGAGGCGATCGCCTACTACAACGCCGCCGAGACGGTCGACGGCAAGTGGTTCGCCTTCATAGGAGGCCCAGACGGGAAGATCGTGGGGCACTCCGACCTCACGCTGATAGGCGGGGACGTCCAGGAACTGTTAGGCGGACAGACGATCGATGCCACCACTGACGGCGACTGGGTGGAGTCCGAGTCGCTGCGGGTATTCGTGGCGGGTTATGACGGCTACGTCTTCGGCACCGGCTGGAGCCAAGATTGAGTAGGGCCGGTAAGCGGAGGTGATTCAATGATGAAATCCGAGCTCATTTCAATGCCGCGCCGTCTCTTGTGGACGGTCATGACGGCCGGCGTCGTCTTGCTGGCGCTGATGACACTTCTGGCGACGCTGGTCCAGCCAGCCGTGGCTCAGGAGTCTGCCGTCGCCTTCTATGTCAAGCAAGGCGTTCTAAGTGACGGCAGCGGCGGGCAACTTGTCAGTGCGAACAGCATGACCATCTCGGAGGGACTGTCGATCAACTACTTCGTGAAGCTTGGGGCCCGGCCCAGCGCGAATGTGACCATCGCACCCGCAAGCGCTTCGTCCGCGATATGGGTCAATACCGGCCACGACGGACCGCTGACCTTCACTCCCGAGAACTGGAACAACGTGCAGGTGGTGCAGGTCTTTACCTACGCTGGAGCCGCGGACGACGAAGACGCCGGCAGCATCACACACACCGTCAGCAGCGACGACTCCACCTACAGCGCCCTGACTCCCTCCTTCACGCTGGACATAGTCGGTACGAACTCTGCGTGCACCGCCTCGGCTGCACCGACGCTCACAGTGGACGACTCGAACCGCTCCATGTCGATCAGCCCGTCGGCCGCCTCATGCGGGAACACGCCCATCGTCGGGTACGACACCGCCATCAAGAAAGACGACGGTCCGTGGAAGTTCAGAGCGAATACCCGATGGGCCGTCCCGGCCTCATCGACTTACTCAGTCGAGCCGGTCGTGAATACTCATGAGGTGTTCAGCGGATCCACTTACAGGGTGAAGTCCCGCGGTCTCACCTACGACAAGGGGGTGAGCCCGTGGTCGCCGGAGTCGACGATCACGGTCGAGGGTGTGAAGTCCAGCGACGCGAGTCTGCTGGGTTTGTACATTTCGCCGGGCGAGCTTGCGTTCGATGCAGACACGACCGATTACACGGTAAACGTGCTCCGGACCGTGACCAGCGTGACAGTTTACGCTTTCCCCACTGACTACCGCGCAACTACTACCGTAGATGGCGTACGGCCCGACCCTGATGGATTGAGTGTCCTGATTTCCCTGACACAGGACGAGGACAAGAACATCCCCGTGGTCGTAACCGCCGAGGACGGCGTCACTACCAAGACCTACACGGTCACGGTCATCCAAGTCGCGGTGATCACGGAAGAGGAGCAGGACCCTTCGGAAGAGGGATCCGGCAATCAGTCCGGTAATCAGGGACCGGGGGGATTGTGAAGAGGAAAAGAAGAGCGACAGCCTTACCCTCAAACGTATAGGCGGCGTATAGTGAGGCAACGGGCATAGCCCGTAGGGACGCAGGCAGAAACGCGGAAGGCCGCACGCATGGATGCTCAGAGAAGGCCGCACACTGAAAGGTTAAGGATGATGCGGTGGCTTCTACTTGGCTTCGTGTTTCTCCTAGTGGCCTGTGGCAGCGAAGGGAATCCGTTGGCCGATACGGAGTGGCGGTTGGTCGCGCTGGGCAATGCCGACGCTCCCGCCGAGGTGGTAGGGGGCGATCCATCTGCCGAGTTCACCACCGCCACGGACATGACGGGGTGGACGGGCTGCAACTCTTACTCGGCGAGATACGGCGTACAGGAGTCGGAGATGCGCCTTGACGACCTGTCATGGACGGAAGCGGGTTGCCCATCCCAAGCGCTGTTCCAACAGGAACAGCGGATGCAAGACTCGTTGGCGACAGTGCAGCGGTTCGAGGTCTCAGGAGAACGGCTCACCCTTCACAGCGAAGGCGGGCAGACACTGGTCTTCGAGCGGGTTGCGAAGTAGCCGCATTGCCCCGTTTGTCCGCCGGGTTGGGCACAGTGAGACAGCAGGCAAGGGCTGGTATCGGCGTGAACACGGTCGCGGCAACAGGTTCGACCCCGGCCCCGGAGATCGATTCCGTCGTAGGCGCTGGCGTGGAAGTTCCCGGGGCCGTCAGTGCCAGATCCGAAACAGGTGAGGAAACCGGAGACGGATTGGAGACTGACGTGGCAGCCGGCGCGGGCGAGGCGGTGAACTTCATCGAGCGGGAAAGCACGGTGCTCCTCATCGCAACTGATGCAGAGCCATATCCGAAACGCCGGACTACGGAAGGACCTGGTCAGGATTCCTCCGCTCCGCAAGGATTTTATTCAAGCGTCGAGGCTGGCAGAGGCTCTGGACGTGTTACCGCGGGGTTCCGCGGACGTCGTCCAGTCGTCACGTCTGCATTATCTGGATCAGGTTGCCGCAGGTGTCGTCAAAGACCGCAATAGTGACGTTGCCCATTTCTGTCGGCTCCATCGTAAAAGCTACGCCCAGTGACTTCAATTTTTCGTATTCTGCATAGATGTCCGTAACACTGAAGGAGTGCGCTGGGATGCCTTGGTCAAATATCCCTTTCTGATATACATGTGCTACCGGGTTTTCATTTGGTTCAAGCAGAAGCTCCGTCCCATCCGGGTCATCGGGCGAGACGACGGTAAGCCACTTGAATTCCCCCACGGGCACGTCATGCTTCTTCACAAAGCCGAGAGTCTCGGTGTAGAACCTCAGAGCTTCGTCTTGGTCACTTACGAAAACGCCGGTGAGTGTAATTTGCATATCTGGCCTGCTTTTCCTTTCATAGTGTCACTTAAGCCATCGATTCATGACACCCCTGATCGGTTGATCGTTGAAGACAAGCATCCGATACTTGCCACGCTTCTCTGAACTCACGAGCCCTGCTTTCTCCAAGACATCAATGTGCTTGGCTAACGCCTGTCGGGAGATGGCGACTTCATGTCGCATGATCAAACGCGCCGTGAGCTCGTAAAGCGTCTGCTCCTTGCGCTCACAGAGCTCGTCCAGCATCAACCTCCGTGTTGGATCCGCTAGTGCCTTGAAGACCAGGTCCTTGTGCATCTACACAATATAATACGCAACCATAGAGTTGCATGTCAAGGATAGAGACCATGGTGCGAGACACAGACACTACAGCGTGGCCCCCCGCCGCCTCGGTGCTGGATTGGCTTCTCGACTCAGACCCCGCCATCCGCTGGCAAGTCCTCCAAGATCTAGTCGACGCCGATAATGTCGCCACCGAGCGTGCCCGCGTGGCAGAGGAGGGATGGGGCCGACGACTGCTCGATGAGCAGCGCCCAGACGGGCAGTGGGGCGATGGAGAAGCGCACCCGTTCTGGTGGACGAACCTGTACACCCTCCTCTACCTGCGTGATCTCGGCGCGGATCCTGAAAGCGATCGCACTCGACGCGCTATTGAGCTAGTGCACTCGCACGTGAACTGGGGCCCGTGGCACGGATACTCTCCGTTCTTCGAGGGGGAGGAAGAACCCTGCATCAACGGGCGCGTCGTGGCGCTCGGCGCCTACTTCGGGAAGCCGAGTCTCCGATTGGTGGACCTTCTGCTGAGCGAGCAGCTCGATGATGGTGGGTGGAACTGTGAGACGATCAACGGCTCCGTGCGCTCCTCGTTCCATACGACGATCTGCGTCTTGGAGGGATTGCTCGCACACGAGCAGTTCCTCGGGGAAGACACGGCCATCACGCAAGCCCGCGAGCGTGGTGAAGAGTATCTGCTAGAGCGGCACCTCCTCCGGCGGCTCTCCACGGGTGTTGTCATCGACGAAGGTTGGAGGCGCCTCGCCTTTCCTCCGTTGTGGCACTACGATGTCCTGCGGGGCCTTGAATACGCGGTGACTGCGGGCTACAAGGACGATCCGCGCCTGGCAGAAGCCATCGAGACAGTTGAAAGCCATCAGCTTCCCGATGGACGCTGGCGCCTAGACGTGCGGCACAAGGACACCCTCTACGAGGAGATCGCCGGTGCTCCCGGAGAACCGAACCGATGGATCACGCTCCGTGCACTCCGCACGCTGAGGCGCTTACGCCAATGAAGAGCCCGCCGCGTCCGGCTTCTACGGCTTCGATGCCAATGAAAATCAGAGAGCCAACCCGACCAATCCCGAACATCCACAGCTCGCACGACTTGACTACCTAGCGTTAAGCGATTGGCATGGAGAGCTTCAGGTAAACGAGCGTTGCTGGTACACCGGAACGCCTGAGACGGACTCGTTTCAGACGCGCGGTAGCGGCACAGCTCTGCTAGCAGAAATGAACGATCCGAAGGAGTTGCCCCAGATTACTCCGCTCTCGACAGGGCGGTGCCGGGCCGGGTTTCCCCCGCTGCGCGGGGGAAATGTCCGAAGGACAAAGGGGGCGCGAACCCACACCGTTGCCGACCACCCCTCTGGATTCCGGCTTTCGCCGGAATGACGTTGTTCGTACCCACCACGACGTATGCGCGATCCCTCGTGGTCGCCCTACCACCCAAACAACCATCACCCACGCCCCCGTAATCCCCGGTTCAGACAACGATTTGACTCCTGCAACATCTGTAGTATTATGAAAAACAGATCGACATCTACACAGTGCTGCGCAGACGTGTGCAGACCCCGTCCCAAACGGCCACAGGGATCACGTGAGGAAACGAAGGCAAAGCGGCAAAGACAGCGCGTCAACCAAAGCGCCGAGTCGGACCGTCATCAGTTGCTCCGGCGGCGTCCCTCATCGGATCGGCAGTCCGGTGCAAGGTCGGGAGGGCCGTGCCGAAGCGTGGGAGGAAAAGTTCCCGGAGCGCGGCGCATAAGTCCTGCGTCGCAGAGCGAGCCAGCTCGCATCCGTTCTGAACGGACGGATGCGTTGCCAAGGGCCGGGAGACCTGTACGTGGAGCCGACATAAACCTACTCCTGTCCGCCGCAGGAGGGAGGCTACAGCGCGCGTGAAGCCCGGGAAGAGCTGATCCAAGGAAGGCGGCGCAATCCGAACGGCGGCCCCAGTCGTCGAGCCGCCGACCATGCCCGCGGTCTGGCGACGCGGGCCGCGCTGGAAAACGGAAGCTAGCGGTTTGCAACACGCTCTGCGCAGCATCTGACCCCTCTCCGGGGTCGACTTTTTCGGCAACCCGAAGAGGCGATGGAGAGGGAAGGAGCCGAGGTCCCGGCCGGGGCCGACGCTCGAGGCGAGGACCTGTCTTTACGGGACCGAAGACCCTAGCTGCCGGACCTTCCACCCGGAAGGCCCGGCAGCAACCCCGAACAAACCACCGGGTGGGAGCGGACATATAAACACGTCTATCATCGTCCCCTTTCGGAACGAAAGGGGACGCGAGCGAGCGAAGCGAGATCGCAGGGGTATGCCCGGGCGAAAGCCAGCGCTTCAGCGGACGGAACATCCATCCAGACGGGCGGCGCGGCGGCTTTGGTGATAAAGAAAAACGACGCGACGGGGATGGACCGTCGCGTCGCTTTCAGACCGCGTTGGGTGCGGTTGATGAACTACCGCGCGATCATGTCGAACTGTTCGTAGTTCCCGCCTAGGATCGGGTTGGGGTCTACTCCCATCCAGTCGTCTAGCAGGGTTGCGTAGAGGCCCCGGAAGTCGTTGTTGTAAGCCATGTCGCCTTCGACTTGGTCGACGGGTTCGAGCGACGGGTACTCGCCGTAGAAGCCACCTTTCACAGGGTTGCCCATGACGAACGCGACGCCGCCAGAGCCATGGTCGGTGCCAGATCCGTTGTCGTCGATCCTGCGCCCGAACTCGCTGAAGACCATGACCACAGCGTCGTCTTCAAGGCCGTGCTCTGCGAGGTCCGCGTAGAAATCCCCGACGGCGTTGGCGAGTTCGTCCCACAGTGTGGCGTGGTTGAGGAGCTCGCCGGAGTGCGTGTCGTAAGAGCCGTGCTGGGTGTAGAAGATACGAGTGCCGACATCGGCGCACAACACCTGCGCGATGTCTTTCATCTGCTGAGCGATCATGTTGTCGCCGTACTCGATGGAAGATCGATACTGTTCAGGAGCCTCGCGGAGGATGTCGGCGCCGAGGTAGGCGCTCATTCCGGTGTCGCCAATCGCTTCCAGAATGTGGTCCCGGCCTTCGCGCGGGCCGTACATGCGCGTGAAGATGCTGAGCGCGAGGTCGCGTGTCTCGATATCTTCGATGTCGGGCATCAAACCGTATGTGGCGAGGTTTCCGACCGAGGCGACCGGAACGCCTTTGCAGTGGAGAGCTCGCGGGAGACCGCGTCCGAAGTTGACGCCGGCGACTACGTTCTGATGTTCCGGATCGATCTCGCGTATGGTTCGACCAAGCCAGCCGTCGGGAGCGACGTCCACGGATTCGGCGGTGTGCCAAATGTCCATGGACCGGAAGTGCGAGCGGTTTGGCTTGGGATAGCCGATGCCATTGACGATGGCCACCTTGTCTTGATCCCAGAGGTTTTTGATCGGCCCCATGCTGGGATGCAGGCCAAGTTTTCCATTCAGGTCGAGGACCTCGTGCTCCTCGAGACGGATCGCCGTCCTGGAGTCTTGGTATATGCCGTTGGTGTAGGGCACTACCGTATTCAAGGCGTCGTTTCCGCCGGAAAGTTGGATGACCACCAAAGCTGGATCACGTTGCGATGTCATTAGATTTCCTCCCATGTTTGGGCTTGGATATTGCGGCTTTGGCAATCCCCTTGTTGGTTTAAGCGATTACGTCGAAAACTTGGATTCGGTGTCGAACTGTGTCGACAACGTAGACGTGGTCGCCGATCAATCTGATCGACGATGGACCCCAGAAGTACTTCTCAATGTGAGATGACTCTTCGTTGGCATCTCGCTCGAATAGGTCCGGGTCTAGGTCAAGATTGGCTTCCGCTCTTGCGGCGGCTTCCTCTTTGTTGGTGTCGAGGAACGCTTGTGACCACTTCGAGATAGTGGCCTGCCCGCGATTCGCTTGGACGAATTCGCCGTCGGGATCGAAGACTTGTATCCGATGGTTGCCCCAGTCGGCGACGTAGACGTAACCATCTTCATCCTCACATGCGCTTGACGGACGATGCAGCTCTCCGTCTCCATCGCCGGTGCTACCCCAAGCGGCAACGAAATCGCCTTCGGGAGTCACCTTTTGGATTCGATCGTTGCCCCAATCGGCGACTAGCACATTGCCGTCATGAGATGATGAAATCCCCCAAGGCATATTGAATTCGCCTTCATCTGAGCCGGGTGTACCGAAAGAACCTTTGAACTCACCATCGGCAGAAAACCGCTGAACGCGGAAGTTGCGGTGGTCGGAGACCAACACGTCGTCGTCGTTCATCGTCAAGCCAGTCGGGCCGTCCAGTTTTCCTTCTCCGGAACCTTGTTCACCCCACTTTTCGATGAAGTCTCCATCGGTGGACATCACGGTTATTCGGTTGAGGTAATCGTCGCTGATGATGATTCGCTGTTCGCTGTCCAGAGTGATCGAGTTGGGCCAAGTGAACTGGCCGTTCTCGGCCCCCCAAGCGCCGAAAATCCCGAAGTATTCCTCATCGAGGTTCATTATGGTGACGCGTACGCCTCGTTTGTCGCCATCTGACGAACGATTCAGCACGTAAAGACGGTCATCCTGATCGGCGACGATGTCAACCGGGTAGTAGAAGCCGCGACCGAACATGGCAGTCACGCCGATGGTGCGGTTGTATGCGATCCGATCAGATTTTTCCTGCGTTTCACCCATTTTCTTAGTCTCTGTAACTACACGCCTAAGCGATGTGATGCGTTTCGATGTTGACCAGTTGGTTCGCTTCGATCACGCTCTTTGGAACTCGGGAGTAGCGGCGACGATCTTGATCGCGTTTGCGGCACGCTCGCGAGGAGTTTGTCCGCCGTTGTTGCCTGCCATCTCGTCGTTTTGTTCGACGAACTCGATCAAGGATTCGCGCGTTACGTCTGTAACGTGCGTCAGCGAAAGCTGTTCGAGCGCACGGTCGACGAGTTCTGCAGGATCTACGTTCTCGTCGTCACCGATAACGCTCTCAATCATGCTCTGCACGCCTGGGCTTTCGAGGTTTCCAAGGCGTTCCGATGCGAAGTTGACGCGTTCCACGAGTGCACCGGAGTCGATCCACTCGGTGCCCCAATGCCAGCCCTCGACCGAGGGCGGGTTCATCAGGTGTTGCCCCATGAAGATGGTGTGCAAGTGGGTCGTGATCATCTCCTCGCGGGGCCTGGGGAATTCACCCGTAAGTTTGAGGACGCCGACCATTAGTTCTGCAGGGCTCTTGACACGCTGGTACCAGACATCCTCGGATTTGAAGAAGTCGGAATGGAAGAGGGTTCGTAGCATCTCTTTGATGCTGTAGCCGCTGTCAAAATACGCCTTGGCCAAAGTGTCGATCGCTTCGGGATCCCTAGGCGCTTTGTAGGGCCATTCCGGCACAGGAGGCTCATCGGCTACGAAGAAGCTGTACATGTGCCTCGCGATGAAGCGGGCCGTTGCCTCTTCTTCGCAGATGATGTCGATGATGTCACCACCGTCGAAGTTACCTTTGCGACCTAGGAACTCTTTCTCACCGGTGTCGTGGTCTTCGGGTTTGAACTCGAAGTGGAAGGACAAACGTCCGTAGGGCCAGATGGAGTCGCGCATCGACTTCAAGGTCATATAGTCGGTGTTGCCGATCGTCCAACCGGTAAACGCTCGTGACGCCTCCTTGATGTCGTCTTCGGAGTAGTGGCCGACACCCATCGAGAACAGTTCAAGCAGTTCCCTGCCGTAGTTTTCGTTGATCGCTCCGTTGTGGTTCTCGCAGTTGTCGAGCCAAACTATCATCGCAGGGTCTTTCGACAACTCAAGGAGAACGTTGTCGAATTTACCCATCCCGACCCGTGCGAACATACGGATCTGGTCGTGCAGAACCTTGCCGTTAGCGAGTTTGGCGTAACCAGTTGCGAAGATGCCGTGCCAGAAAAGTGCGACCTTTTCCCGCAACGGGGCATCGGTCGAGATCATGCGGTACATCCAGTGGGAACCGATATTGTTGCCCATCATGCCCATGTGATCGGGGTGGTACCGCCGGATCAAATCGATATCCATGGAACTCGGGTGATCGGTTTCCAAAAGTTGCTCGACGGTCTCGTCGTAACCCTGTTCGACAAGTGCTTCAAGTTCTTCTCTAGACGCACCGAAGCCAGCTCGCCGCATAAGGTGTGCCATCAATTGCAATTCGTTTGTGCTCATCGCTTACCTACCGAATTTCGTCGCGACGTTTCAGTTTGGTTGCAGTATAACAACGATTTGCTTTGGCGAGATATCGATTAAGTTTGTGCGGCGGAAGCGTACGAGTCCAACGCACTCCACCCGACGAAATGCACGGGACATGGTCGCCGAAGGGAATTCTGTTACTTTAATAGTCGTCTATCCACTTCAACTCAGGAGAAACGAGAGCGTGGCCGAGACGATTGCCCAAGCGGTCCAGCAAATCAAAGATACCGTGCCCTTGCTCAAACTGGACGAATCTGCCACCAAACAGGGAGTGGTCCTCAGACTGCTCAGTATCGCTGGATGGAATCCCTTTGACGTTTCTAAAGTTATGCCTGAGTACACGGTCGGTAACCGAAGGGTCGATTTCGCGCTCAACGCGAATTCTTCGAACACCGTATTCGTAGAAGTCAAACGGCCTAGCGAAGACCTTTCACATCACCAACAGCAGTTGTTGGAGTATTGCTTTCAAGAAGGGGTAAAGCTGAGCGCGTTGACTAACGGACGCACTTGGTGGTTCTATCTTCCCCTGCAAGAAGGGAGTTGGGAACAGAGGCGGTTCTTGACGATCGACCTTGAATCCCAAGAACCCCACATCGTTGAACAACGGTTCATCAGGTACCTTTCTCAAGAAAATGTGAGCAGCGGCCAGGCGGTTAGAGATGCCGAGAATTTAGTGCAGTCGCAGCGACGAGCAGAGGTCACCGGTAAAGCTATCGTTGAAGCTTGGACACTAATCGTCGAAACACCTGATGAAATCCTAGTTGACTTAATTTCCGAGACCGCTGAGCGCATTTGCGGTTTCAAGCCTGATGCGGAGTTAGTGATGGAATTCTTGTCGCAACGAGTACAGGCCATAAGCACTGAGATGGATGCGGCTCCGCGACCAGCGCTGAAACATGAGAAATCACCAGAGCCGGTGCTCACGGCAAGTCGCGACCGTATCCTTCCGATCACGCTAGAGCCACCGAATCCCGAATTCAAAGAGGCTTTACTTCGCACTAAGGAGGCGTGGATCGAAGTGTTGTATAACGATGGCCGCAAAAAAGTTAGTCGCTGGGATGCCTCACGCATGAGTACGACATCAAACGTGATCGGCAACCTCAGAAGCAGGCCGGAATTTCGCTCCGGGGTCTGGCAGAAGAATGGGATTGTAAGTGTGAGAGCATGCATTGAGTGCCCGAGAAGTTAAGTCGCATCAAGTCTTCATCGTGCATGTCCAATAGGGCAAGGGCAGGCGACACTCATTTCTTGTCGCCACGCCGCAATCTTTGATCCCGCTCTTCGTACGCGCTCGTTTCGCGACGGTATGGATACTTAGCCAACGCATCCTCGTCAATATCCACGCCCCATCCTGGTTTTTCGTTGATTTCCAGGTAACCGTCGCGGACACGCAACGGTTCCGTGATAATCTCATCGCGCCAAGGCACGTCTGGGTCCATGAACTCCATGTTCAGAAAGTTAGGAAGTGTCATGGCTATGTGCGCGTTGATGATGGAGGCCAAAGGGCTGTTGCAGTTGTGCAAGGTTATGGGCAAGTACCGCGACTCGGCGATCGCGGCGATCTTTTTGGCTTGTGAAACACCTCCGCACCACTGAACGTCGACCATCAAAACGTCGACGGCATCGGTATCGATAACCTCGGCAAATTCGGTTGACGCGTGGAGTCGTTCGCTCATCGCTATTGGTATCGACGTTTCGGACCGCAACTGTTTGAGCGCCGACAGATTGAAAGGGTGAACAGGTTCCTCGTACCAGAGCAGGTCGAACGGTTCGAGAGCTTTGGCTAGTCTGAGCGCCGAGACCGCGTTTAGACCGTGCGCATCGAACGTGATCTCGACATCGTCGCCGACCTGTTCGCGAATGAACTGGACTTTGCGGGCCGTGGATTGAATGTCGCTCCGATGCATATGCATGTTGGGCCAGAAGTCTCCCAATCTAGCGGAGTTGCCTTCGGTAACGTTATACCTGCCGGCTTGAAACGTCTTGACGCATGTGAAGCCGCGATCAACTAGGTCCTGCGCACGTTCTTTGATCGCTCCGAAATCGTCCGATGTGATCGCGCCTTCGTCGACGCCCATGCCGATGATCTGGCTGCCGCCTCCGATGTGCGAGTAGAGTCGGACGTTGTCCCACACCTTTCCACCAAGCAATTCGTAAACGGGTTTTCCAACCGCCTTGCCCATGATGTCCCACAACGCAGTCTCGATAGCAGTGATCGCGCAACTAAAGACTGCGCCCCACGTGTAGTGAGTGGCTTTGAACATCGTGGCGTGTAGAGCTTCGACATCGAACGGGCTCTTCCCGACGATGTGCGGTTCGAGCCAGCGGATGGCCTCGGCGATTACAGGACCAGCATGGCGCGTGCCTTCGCCATATCCGATGATCCCTTCGTCGGTTTCGACTTTGGCGAACACCCAACTAGCGCAGATGTTGCCTTGGCCGAGCATCGGGGTGACCTTTGTGATTTTCAATTTTTCGACCTCAAGATGATGCGTTCAAGTCGATATGTTAGCGTCGCGAGTTTGCGGCCGAGCCGCGCCTCCTGATGCCGCATATCTAGATACAATCGATTACACAGTAACTGCGAATCTGTGAAACTGTGAGACTGTGGCCATGAAAAACATCACTGTATCGGTGGATGAAGAAACCCACCGTCAAGCGCGTATTCGGGCAGCGGAATTAGGATTGTCGCTTTCCGCTCTTGTCAGGCTGTACCTACGAGACTTATGCGCACAACCCGCCCCGCCAACAGAAGAGCAAACTAGTGAACACCTCGACTATCTGGCACGAAGAGGGGAGACCTTGGCAAAACTGCTCGACGATTGGAAAGCCAAGGGGATCGGGCTAGACCCCAGCGAAAACCTGACACGTGACGAACTTTACGAAGAGGCTATGAAAGAACGTGGCCTCGTTCGTTGACACCAACATTCTTCTCTATGCGGCAAGCCTGCACCCAACGGAGATCGAAAAACACCACCGTGCGATTGATTTGCTCGAGGAACCGGATCTGAAGGTGTCGGTCCAAGTTCTGCAAGAGTTTTACTCTCAAGCGACGCGACATTCTAGAAACTCGAGATTGACACATCAGCAAGCTCTTCAATTTCTGGTAACTTTGGGCGATTTATATGTAGTGCCCGTGACCTTCGACATCTTCCTTTCAGCCGTCGCCATCTGCAACCGTTACCAACTCTCCTATTGGGACGCCGCAATCCTCGCCGCCGCCCGATCCGCGGGGTGCGACACCGTCTACTCCGAAGACATGAGCTCTACCCAAGATTACGGCGGCGTAAGAGTAATCAATCCATTTGTCAAAAACTGAAGAATTTTCTCGATATGCATAACTGATATTGCCAAACGTCGCACCTCAACCGCGTCTTGTAGCATCCATATGGATATTCCCTTGCATCTTTAGTTAGGAGACGCTGACAACGGCGGAAGCAGCACAAAGCCCTAGTTTCGAGGCCCAAGACCGTCCTCCGATTCTTCAGACGATCGGACTCGGGTGGCAGTTCAGCCTGATCGCATCTGCGACGCTGCTGGTCACGCCGGTAATCGTTGCCGAGGCATCAGACCTCGGCGAAGGCTACGTTACCTGGATGGTGTTCGCGTCTCTGATCGTCGTCGGGATTTCAACCCTCATCCAGACGCGCCGCATCGGGCCTGTCGGCGCTGGCATCGTGCTGCCGATGTTCACTGCCGCTTTTGCCATCCCGTTTTGCATCACCGCAGTCGTCGAAGGCGGGCCTGCGACGCTGACTTCGTTGGTTATCGTCTCCGCGATCGTCCAACTCATCGTGTCAAGATGGCTGTTCTTTTTCCGTCGCATCGTCACACCCATAGTCAGCGGCACAGTGATGATGATCCTGTCGATCACTTTGGCCTCCGTCGTATTCAAACTGTTGGACGACACAACAGCCGACGATCCCGTTGGTGGCAGCTTGACCGCATTCGTGACTTTGGCCATAGTCGCCGCGCTGGCATTGCGAGGATCCGCACTCCTGAGACTATGGGGTCCACCTATTGGCATCGTTGGTGGGTGCATCGCCGCAGCCGTCCTTGGCATCTACGATGTCACCCGAGTCGTCGATGCGCCTTGGATCGGCCTGCCTCAGGAATGGCCCGGACTCGCCCTCGAATTCGGTGTGCCGTTCTGGACCTTGCTACCTTCCTACGTGTTCCTAGGCATCATCATCGCCATCCAGACCAACGGTGCCGCAATCACCGCGCAAAACGCCTCGTTCCGCGGCGATCGTTCAATCGACTTCCGCGGCGTTCAAGGCGCGATCGCAGGATCAGGCGTCTCTAACGCACTTGCAGGCTTTGCTGGCACCGTGCCCAACGCGATCAATCCTGCTGGCGCTTCATTCATGCAGACCACGAGCGTTGCTTCTCGCCACATCGGCTATGCCATCGGAGTGATATTCCTCCTTCTCGCATTCGTGCCAAAGGCTTCTGGACTTCTCAGCACAATACCAGGACCCGTCATGACTGGATATTTGGTGCTCGTCACCGGAACTCTTTTCGCCGAAGGTGCTCGAACCGTCATACAGTCCGAACCTAATTCCGAGAAACTTGTCGTCGCGGGAATGTGCTTCTGGATCGGTGCCGCGTTCCAATTCAAGCTCTTTGATGTCCCAGATCTCACTCCGATCCTGAACGGCCTGATGCAGAGCGGCATCACAACAGGCGGATTCGCAGCGATCGCGATGATTCTCTACCTCGAGTTGACCAACCCGAGACGCATGCGTTTCCGATCGAAACTCGACATCGATTCCCTTCCTGAACTCAACGAATTCTTGACCAGGTTCGCGCATAGCAGGCGGTGGGACGACGCGATGCGTGATCGTTTGATGGCGGTAGGAGAGGAGACGTTGCTAACCTTGGCTCCGATCGATTTCAATTTGGATTTGGATGACGACAACAATGAACCCGATGGGCCTGAACGCACATTAGTCGTAGTTGCGTCAAGCGAGGGCGACGTCGCAGAGTTGGAGTTCATCGGCGGCGAAGGTGGGCAGAACATCGAAGACAGAGTCCGCCAGATGCAAGACTTCACAGTCGAAGACGTCATCGAACACGAACTGTCGCTGCAACTCTTACGCAGCTACGCCCTATCAGTTGAACACCACCAGTACCACGACACAGACACGATAACGGTTAGGGTGGAGCAGCCGGATGCTTAGCACATTTCACGAACTGCTTGTCGCAGCCGAAAAGAGAAGGTTTTGCGAACCAACTTCCGATCACAGCGGCAGATGCTCGCCTATGTAGCCGATTTCGATTTCGCGTGAGCTTGTTTCAACGCGAAAATGTATGCGTCCACTACTTCCGAAGCGTGCGTGCCACATGAACAATTCACGTTTACCGGCGTTAGAAGCGAATCTACGACGTTCACGCAAAGACACATCGTTGTAAACCGAACTGCTCTCGTCAGTAACGTGTGAAGGCCATTGAGGAATGGCTGAGTTTAACTTTCGCCAGTCCTTAACCGTTCGATCCAATCCAGTCAAGCGTTTGTCAATCGCGGACAGGGCAGACGGATTGATTCGCTTCAGGTGTGTTTGGACATCGGGACCGAACACAAGGTTGGGGAAGGCCTCATCTCTACGCTCCCACATATCTTCGAAACTCGAGAAATCTCGCATGTTGGCACGATGACGTTCGGAAATCGATTCCGCGTGTTGAGGGCGTGTGAGGTTGTCAATAATTTCCGAAGCTTCAACAGGATCGCTGTCTTCGTCTAGTAGTTCAAGGAAATGAACATCAATCTGGTCACGGTCCCAGATCGGATTCGACTGAAATCCAACAGCGATCCCGTTCGTGATCGCGCAGTACACCAGCGGTTCGCCATCCTCACGAGGCAAATTAAATGTATCGTAGCCACGAGCCTCACAAAGAAGGAGGCGATCCTTTTCCTGTTGTTCGACATCATCTAGGTAAGGTGCCTTGGAAAGCCACCCTTGGATCAAGACAATCTTGTCGCGATCCCATTGATGCTTTAACGTTTCACATGCCCTCTCGAACGATAACTTAGACCAACACGGAGCATCCCACCATGTGCTACTTGTTCTCACCCAACTTGCCACGATGCCTGATGACCCAAGCAAATACACGCCATCGGCTAGCTCGCGTAACCAGCCAAGAATGGTATGTGGTTCTGCGGCGACCAAACTCGCATGGTTCAACACCATCTCGCGCATGTCAACTGCCTTGGATCGGGCGAAGCAGACGAACCAAGTTCATCTCGTGTTGATCGAAGAATCCAGCCGGCCATTCAGACAATCGGCCATTCGAATCGATAACTGGTGACCTGACGACCGACTCGTTGCCTTGACGCTCGAAGTAGTGGATGGCTACATCGTCGGGAGTCAAGATCCCTTCACGCACCGCGATGCGGATTCCATCGATGAAGTGGTCGCTGTGCGTTTCTACCATCACCTGCACACCCGACTTGGCGGCTCTTGCCGCCAACTCAGCTATTTTTGTCTGTCCGCGTGGGTGTAGATGTGCTTCAGGATTTTCGATGAGGCACAACGTTTCCTTCGGCATTAACAAGGACACGATGACCGGTAGTGTGTAGGAGAGGCCAAAGCCTACGTTTGTAGGTCGATGTTGAAGCGGCGGAGCCTCATTGGTATTTTCGAAGCTGAAGCTAGCTACGAGTCGGTCGGTGGAAGGCATATCCTCCAAGTTAACGACCGTACCAGGGCTGATCTCTTTTAACCACATATTGACGACATCCAACAAGCGTTGCGGCTCGTGGCCTTGAAGTCTGGGATCATCACCATCAAAAAGAGACCATTGATGGTGATTCAAGTAACTCCAAGCTAACTCGGCATTATTTCCGAAACTCTCCTCCCGATCCTGAAACGCTGACAGAGGATAAGTGACTCGCGGGCCAGTCCTCTCAGCATTGACATAGACTAACTCGCCACCGAATGGTGGGTATTTCGCCATGGTTATTTCTCTGTTCTCATCCTCTATGTCAAGAAAGTCGTCAATCTCAACGCCCTCTTCATTGACGAGCTGATTATCAGACCTCGAAAAATGGAATGTTTGATCAAATGTGCTCGTAGAGTTAATCAACTCAAGCGCCTGTCTTAGCGGGGATTTTTCGTCGCCAGTATTGTTCAATTGATCTTCTCGATAAAAATCAATTTCAAGGACAAAGCGAACATGTGAAGCGTCACCGTGCAGGAATCCTGAGGCTGGCCCGAGATCAATTTGCGGACCCATGCTAAAGAGCCGACGATCTTCCCAAGCGCGTCGTAAAACAGTTTGGCGTAACAACACCAACGCCTGAAACACGCTGCTCTTGCCCGTACCATTGATGCCGGTGAGAAGCGTGAGCGGCGCGCACTTCAAGTCAAGTTCCCTGAAGCACTTGAAATTCTCGAGTTTGATTCGGGTGAGCATCCCAAGTATCCCTCAACCTGCTTTCGCTAGACCAATCTCCACCTCCACCCCATCCAAGCTGTGCCGATCCCTCGCGACCTCATCCGCAATCCCGCCATTGATGCCAACCGCCAGCGTTTCGTTGGCAATGTAGTCGGCGTGGTCTTCGATTGCTGTCGCCATGTCGCTGCCTTGGGGAGCGTTGATGCTGAGGTGGATGCGGTCGGAGATTTCCAAGCCCGCGTTCTTGCGCATGTTTTGGACTATGTGGGCGATGTCGCGGACGTAGCCTTCGGCACGTAGTTCGGGTGTGATTTCGGTGGAGATGCCGACGGTGTAGGTGCCGTCCGATTCGACGGCATAGCCTTCGGCGGCGATGTTGTCGACGAGGATTTCATCGGGGGCGAGGTCGAAGTCGCCGAGTTGGACATTCTCTCCTGCCCGTACAGATGCAGCGACGGCAGAGGCATCGGCTTCTGATAACAGGGTGCGCACTTCGTTGACCCCCCGACCGTACTTCGGACCCAGCGCGGGCAGGTTGGGACGCAAACGGTATGCCATCAAGCTGTCGGACTCAGAGGAGTCACGAATGTCTTTGACGTTGAGTTCGTCTTTGAGCTGGCCAGCGATCATCTCTAATGCCGCTCGCTCGCTAGGCGAATTCAGTTCGACAATGAGTGCATTCAGCGGCTGACGAACTTTGATGCCAGCGGCGGATCGCGCAGATCTTCCGAGAGAGGCGAGCCGCATCGCTAGGTCGGTGTGCAGGGCGAGGTCTTCATCAATGACGTTCTCATCCGCGGTGGGCCAATCGGAGAGGTGCACGGATTGTGGAGCGTAGTCACATCGACGGCTGACGAGGTTGGTGTAGATCTCCTCCGAGATGAACGGCATGATGGGCGCGACTAGCCGACTGAGCGTGGTAAGGCAGGTATACAGGGTGTTGTAAGCGTTCTGTTTATCTTCGTCGTCTTCTGACTTCCAGAAACGACGTCGCGAACGACGTACGTACCAGTTCGAGAGGCGTTCAACGTATGATTCAATGGCCTCGGAAGCCCGTTCTATGCGCCAGTTCTCCAGATCTTCGGTGACCGATCGGACCAGCGAGTTGAGTTCAGAGATCGCCCATCGGTCGAGTTCGCCCAAACCTTCAACATCCTGAGAATCCTGGCGCTCCATCATCTCGTGCGTAAGCATCCAGCCGTCCAGGCGCGCGTATGTCGTGAAGAAATAGTAGATGTTCCAGAGTGGGAGGACGAATCGCCTGCGCGTCGCGTCGCCAACTCCGTACCCGAAATTGAGGTTGTTCTGTGGGATGTGGCGCGCGAATACCCATCGCATGACGTCGGCACCCATCTTGTCCGCCGCCTCTTCGAAAGGGATCGCGTTGCCTTTCGACTTGTGCATCTCCTCGCCTTTTTCGTCTCGCATCAAGCCGTATGAGAACACAGCCCTTGTTGGCGCAACCCCTTCCAGGGCGGCGGCCATACAGATGAGAGAGTAGAACCAGTTTCGGAACTGGCCAGGGAAAGATTCCGAGATCCAGTCGGCAGGGAACCAGTCTCTCCAGTAATCACGATCGTCGTTGTAACCAATAGTCGAAAAGCTGACGATTCCAGCGTCGAGCCAAGCGTTGCCGACATCTGAAATCCGACCGACGAGTGAGTCGCATTTGGGGCAATCGATTTTGATGGAGTCGATCCAAGGTCGATGGGGTGAATGACCGTCGAATTCGTTCCAACCCTCGACGGCCCGTTCGCGCAGCTCACCGCGCGATCCGATGACGTCCACGTTGTCGCAGTCGTTGCATTCGTAGATCGGAAGAGCGAGACCGTAATACCTCTTCTTCGAGATCATCCAGTCCTGCATGTTGCGGAGCCAATCAAGTTCCCTGGCTTCGCCGAACGCGGGCACCCACTTGATCGTGCGTGTGGCGTCCATCATCGTGAGGCGCAACTCATCCATCGAGATGAACCACTCGTCGACCAATCGGAACACGAGTTCGGAGTTGCAACGCCAACAGACCGGATATCGGTGTGAGTATTTTTCTACCTTGTAGTAGACGCCGCTTTGGCGGAGGGTTTCGAAGATTATCGGGTTGACTTCATCAACGGATTTACCCGTGAGTTCGCCGAAACCATCGACATAAACGCCAGCGTCGTCCAGCGGTGCGATGACAGGTAGGCCGTGTTCACGTCCAAGTTGGAAGTCTTCTGAACCTGCGCCGGGCGCAATGTGGACGATGCCGGTTCCTTCTTCGTCGCCCACATCGTCCCAATCAATAACGCGGTGGAGATCGCGGGCTTCCGACTGAGCTTCGAGATCGTCAAAGGGACCACGGTAACGCCACCCGACTAGGTCGGTGCCTTTCGCGTTTTCAAGGATCTTGTGTTTGCCGTCCAGGACGTGGAGGCGGTTGGCGCTCAACCAGAGGTCGTGGCTTTCTCCCTCACCCTGACCCTCTCCCGTGGCGGGGAGAGGGGAAAAGTTGCGAACTTTGACGTAATCATGGTCGGGATTTACGGCGGCGGCAACGTTTGCGGCGAGAGTCCAAGGAGTCGTGGTCCAGACCAATAACGACTCGCCATCGCGATCGAGCAAAGGCAGACGGATGAAGAAGCCAGGGTGGACGATTTCAGCGTAGCCTTCGGTGGCGATTTCATGCTGCGACATCCCGGTGCCGCATCGCGGGCACCAAGGCATCACATCTTTGCCCTTGTAGAGCCAACCGTTGTCGTGACATCGCTTCAAGAACGCCCAAATTGTGTAGTTGTTCTCGTCCGACTTCGTGTGGTACGAATCGTCCCACTGCATAAAATAGCCGAGCCGCTTAGATTGGCGTGTGATGATGTCGGAAAAGTGGTCGACGCGAGCCTTGCACTCCTCGACGAACTTGCCTACGCCGTAAGTCTCTATTTCTTGTTTGGACCCGAAGCCCTTTTCTTTTTCGACTTCGACTTCGATCCACAGCCCTTGCCCGTCGTATCCGTTCTGGAAACGCTGGCGGTACCCTTGCATGTTGCGGAAC
The DNA here is from genome assembly GCA_965203505.1 of Dehalococcoidia bacterium. Classification (GTDB taxonomy): domain Bacteria; phylum Chloroflexota; class Dehalococcoidia; order Lucifugimonadales; family Lucifugimonadaceae; genus Bin127. The sequence continues at coordinate 478,443 of OZ241880.1, read as the reverse complement.
CGCAGGAATAGGTCTTTATAGGTTCGTCCCCAAGCGTGGTGGACACCCATAGGGTTGTTCGCGGTTATCGGGCCGTCGATAAATGAGTAGTTCTTCTCAGCCTCGTTGTTGCGCGCGAGGTAGAGGTCAATGATGGTTTGACCATCGCCGTTCGGCGTGTTCCATCGCTCGAGCCACTTCTTTTCGGTCTCGACAAAATCGATTTCGGCTTCGGGCAGGACAGGGTCGAAAGTGTTAGTCGCTTCAGACATTTGCCGTGTCAGTTCATAGCGGGTTACGTAATCTTCAAGTTTAAGATAACGGGTTTGGGATCTAGCCAAGATACAATCGGGCCATGACCACGGCAGAGGAATATAGAACCGCTTCGACGACGCTTTTTGACCAAGCGATGGTCGAGTTGGACGCGGGCGATCTACGCCAAGCTTCGGAAAAGTTTTGGGGTTCGAGCGCGCAAGCATTGAAATCGCTCGCCGAACGTCGCGGTTGGCGGCATGGTTCGCACGGTGAGTTCCACCGAATCCTCAGGCGGCTTCGTAGTGAGATGGACGTTACCGAACTCAGACAACAATTCGCGTTTGCGAGCGAATTGCATACTAATTTCTACGAGAATTGGCTTGACGAGACGGAGATCCGCGAGAGCGCGGTTCATGTAAGAGATTTCGTCGAAACCTTGGCAGATATCTGAATTGACGCTCATCTCAATCTCCGGCGATGCTTGGCTCATCGATGGTCGAGCAACCTACGTGGGCCGGAAATACCGCGGGTGGAATGTCGAAGGTCTGCTGATGAACAGCCGCATGACGAATGCGGTCTTCGACGACGAAAATCCAGTCACCCGAGGACTGTTTGCGTATCCGGATACTGGCGAGTGGGACGCTGATCGGAACACAGATGAGTTTGTTGCAATGCTCCCGGTGTATCGATCGCACGGTCTATTGGGAGTAACCGTGAATCTGCAAGGGGGAAGCCCGACGGGGTATTACCGGGAGCCGATGTTTCGCGAGAACATGGTTGAGCGCAGAATCGAGGTCGACGATGACGTGGTTTGGGCGGGATTGCCTAGTCCGGCATCACAGCCTTGGCACAACTCGGCGTTCAACCCCGATGGTTCGCTGAAGTCTGAGTTCTTGGATCGGACTGCTAGGATAATCGCGGCGTGCGATGCGTTGGGGATGGTGGTGATTCTGGGCTACTTCTACTTCGGACAGGACGAGCGGTTGGTGAATGAAGCCGCGGTGTGTCGAGCTGTCGATGATGCAACGCGGTGGGTGTTGGAGAAGGGCTATGGGAATGTATTGATCGAGATCAATAACGAGGCGAACATCCTTCGATACGAGCACGAGATTATGCAGCCGCACAGAGTGGCGGAACTGATTGATCGCGCCAAGTCGATCGAGGTCGATGATCGGAGATTCTTGGTAGGGACGTCTTACGGCGGCGGCCGCGTCCCGGACGATGATGTCGCGGGCGTTTCCGACTACATCATGATGCACGGAAACGGGGTCACGGAGCCATCACGGATTGCAGAGATGGTTGAGGAGACTCGGGCGTTACCGAGTTACAGCCCCAAGCCGATTCTTTTCACTGAAGACGACCATTTCGATTTCGAAAAGCCGCGAAACAACTTCCTCTCGGCTCTTTCGGCCTACGCTTCATGGGGATATTTCGATCCTGGCGATGCTGCCGGCGGTAAATCACAGTTCGGCAACTATCGAGACGGCTACCAGAACATCCCGGTCAACTGGCGGGTGAATACCGAGCGAAAGCGGGGCTTCTTCGATCTGTTGGCAGAAGTTACGGGTCAAACGAAACCCAAGCAGTAGAGATCGCGCGATCTACTGCCGTGATGGTCGTTGAGACGAACTTACTCGTTTTAGTCGTCGTCAGCCTGCGATCCGCCGATGGCATCTCCAAGTTTCATCACGAGGTACAACACGCCGATCGAGATAATGAGCGCGCCTACCGCTACTGTGAGACCCGAGAACGCGGTTATCAGTTGAACAGTATCTGACATAGTTAATCTGCCTTGCCAATCACAAACGTCGGAGGGAAATCGGTGATAGCGACCACATCTCCGACATGTTGTGGTCGAATCTGGTGTCAGATTAGCAGAAATTTACGGATTTCGTGATTTTCGGTTATTCGTAATCTAACGGCTTCAAACCAAACACCCACGGTTTTCTTGCCCAGCTGTCTAGCCCTCGCTGAATATCTCGTCTCCGCGTTGGAGCCGGTAAGATTGTCCTGCTGGCACAGGGGGCGTTTCCGTCGGCTGAGTGAGTCGTTTGTTTATTCGCATGGGACCTCTACGAATCCGGTTAGCGGTGTGGCGGTTACTTCGGGATCTGCTTGTGCTGTCAGATTGTCGTAGATTACGTCGATCGGGTATTCCCGTGTGACGATGATGGAATCTCCGGGTTCGCAAGGTGATGTCGGGATCGCGGTTGGATCAGGTACGTTCCTAGTGGTGATCGTGTTGTCAAGTGTTTGACAAGCGGTGATGGCGGCGGTCGCGGCGATGATGGCGATGACAACGGTTTTAGTCAATTGACGCCTCCCGCGCGCTATATATCGTCGATTCTCAGGGTGCGTTAAGGACTAGCTTCGCGTCGGATAGTTCTTCGAGCGATATCGTCGGCGAAACGCCTTAACTTTCGGCGAAAATCTCGTCGCCGCGCTGCAGTCGGACCGCAATGTTGTAGGTCTGGTTTACTGATCTGGGTGTCGGGTAGTGGGCGGCTAGGAAACGCGCCATTGCGACTAGGGAGTTTCGGGCCGAATGGTTCGGTTTGCGGTGATTGTACTGCTTGATGGCGGCATCGACGATCTGGAAATGGTGGAACGAGGAATCTTCGCGGAGCATTGCATGGGCTAGCGTGGGTATGATGTCGTCCGGATCCTCGGCATTGCCCACAAAATCTGTCACCAGACGAGCCGATTCCTCGACCCGCTGTTGGGAGTTCATGGCGTCTAGCAGAAGCTGAGGTATTTCGCTTGTCGATCCGTTCGAAACAGGCACCGGAATGCGCTGGGGCGGCATGTTCAAGAAGCGGTCCAAGTAGATGCTCATGGCGGTGTCGTACACGGCACGAAGCAGTTCGATCGATGGTGCGCGTTCTAGAGCTTGATGCAGCGCGTTGGCAGCCGTTAGCGTGTTGTGGACGGTGTCCCAATCGCCGAATTCGTTTGAAGTGTGGAATCTTGCCATGCGGAGAAACGCGGCGTAGGCAACCTTGCCGCCGAGTTGCTCGGCGGTTGCGCCGTTCCGGATCGCCTCGTTGATAGATGCGATCGTGATGTAGGGATCGTCGCCGAGGATCGTTTCAGGCAGGTTCTCATGGTCGGTCCAGCTACCTCGAACAGCAGCCGATTTCTCCCAAAGTTCAGGCAATTCGTTGCGCGCTTGTTGAACCAATGCAACGAGGTCGATCGGGTTGCGCCAGGAGTTGAGTTCTTCGCTTCGACGAGCGGTGGCCATGCCTCGGACGAGAGAGGTGAGAACTTGCGCCGCGTGCTCCCATCCGATGTGGTCTAAAAGTTCAAACGCTTTGTTGCAGAAGTCGACGACGTGTCCTGCATCGATGTAAATCCTGTCCGTCGCTGCGGCGAAGATGATGTCGTGAATTTCGTGTTTGGGTAGGCCGAGATCAATGGCGGTGCGGAGTACGCGTTCGGCACCGTCGGTGTCTCGAACTTCGATGAAGTCTCGGAACCATTGCTTAAAGACTTCGGGACGGGTTTCTCCGGTTGGCAAAGGTTCGACGATGAAGTGTGGAGGTTGGCCGGCACACTCTGCGGCTACTTGTCGCAGACCTTGGTAAAGCGCAAGAGGTCGATCATCGGGTTGCAGGAGATGAAGAAAGTTGGCGGTGCTGGTGAGCATGCTGAGGGCGGGACCCCAGCCGTCGTTGGAATACGTCGTACCGAATAGTGCCCCGATCGTCAAGGGTGTCCGATAGTCGGCCGGCGATGAGTTGAGACCGAGAACTGATTTGGCGATGACGAGTCGGATATTGTCTTCCATGCCTTCTTGGAGGCGTTTAGACCAACGCTCGATGGGATCCTGTTCCGATGGATTTGGGTCGACGTAGACGATGTCGCCGATGACGGTCACGGGGAAGGATCGGACGTCATCCGCGAAGGGATCGAAGGTGCCACCGCTTGCGAGGTCAAATCGGGCGTGGTGCCAGTGGCAGGTAAGGATGCCGTTCTTGACTGTGCCCCGATCCAGCGGAAAACCCATGTGCGGGCAACGGTTGTCTACGGCGGCGAAGGTATCGTCTTTGGCGAAGACTGCGATTGTTTGACCAGCCCCGGTCACCACTGTGCACCCGCGTTTGCGGATATCTGCGACCGTACCCGCGCTCAATAGACCGTTCGTGCCCTCGGTCATGCCGCCCCTCCTTGCGAAACTGGAAATTTGCCACCAAGCCGCCCCTCTGCTCAACATCGTACACGGCGTTGCCGGCCCGCTGTAGGTCGCGGAACTGTCGGCGGTTGCAGCCAGAATTCGCAACGCAATGAAATAGTTGGGGTACGATGTTTAGTTTGAAGGTGGCGTGGTGATCAAGAACGAGAGACAGTATCGGATAACGAAGGCTCAAGCGGACCGGTTCGCGGAGGCTTTGCGTGAGTTGGAAGGCGAAACCGCGGAGGATGTCGGGGTGCATCCGCTGTTGTTCAAGGCAAAGAAGGATGCCGTGAGAAGCCAGCTTGCCGACCTTGAGGAGGAACTGCAGGACTACGAGCGTTTGAAGTCTGGCGATTTTGAGTTTGGTGAACTCGACTCTGTGAGCGAGGTGCCGAGGTTGTTGATCAGGGCGCGGATCGCGCGGGGCTTAGTCAGAAGTCGCTGGCGGGTCGGCTTGGGTTGAAGGAGCAGCAGATTCAGCGATATGAGGCGTCGGAGTACGCTTCGGCTAGTTTGGCGCGGATTCGGAGTGTGGCGGAGGTTTTGGGGGAGGGGTGAAATTTACATGCGGTACTATCGTGATTACGCCCGATACTGGGCCTCCAGATTTGTCACGCGATGACGACACGAACCACCATCGGCATCCTGCCTGAGATCGAAGCCAACAGCGCAATCGCGCAGTATCTTGACGAGTGTGGCAAGGGGTGGTCGGCCAATGCGGAACGAAGGCAGACGCTGGTGGGCGACAACGGAAGGCCGGATATCGTCGTTCGCGAGCCTGGTCGCAGGGCCGTGGTGTTAGAGACAGAGTATGGGTGGCCGGCGGTTGGTGATGCTGAGTCTAGGTTGGGCAAGAAACTCATCGGTGAGACACGTGAATTGACGGAAGTGATCGCGGTGGGGATAGACGAGGATTGCGAAGGGGATACACGGGCGGAGTTTCTAGCACGGTTAAAAAGTGATGAGGCGGTGTTGACGGTGGAGTTGGTATCGACGACCAGGGTGTGGCCGGAGGACCCGCTGGTTTCGCGCCCGTCGGATTTGATCGCGTACTGCGAATATGCTCAAGTTCCTCAATTGGAGATCGATCGGCAGAGTGCGAAAGTGGCCGATCAGATCGAGTCGTTAGGTACAGCTTTGCTGAATGGGTTGCAGGCAATGACAGCGACGGGTGGCGACTTGCTTGCGAGATTGGCGGATGTTGTCGGGGCCGATGATGCGGAGGAGGCGACGAGGATAGTGTGCGCGATCTGGTTGACGACGATTGATCTGCACAACGATCTGGCGTTGTACAGTCCGACTTTACGTTCCAAGGGGTTGGAGACGACTCAATCGATTCGTGAGAACTCCGGGTTCGGCATACTGCGGCAGCGGCGTCTTATCGATGCATGGGAGATCATCGAAGGCGTCAACTATGTACCGGTCATCGAACTCGCGAAGTCTAGCCTCCTGGCAGTTGGATCGTCCGCCGTAGTGTCAGAGGTGTTAAGAAATCTTGAGGAACTAAGCGATAACTTGAACGAATTGCAGGCGAAGCATGTTTACAACTTCGCCGGCGAGTTGTGGCAGCGACTAGTGACTGATCGGGAAGAGCGCGCTGCGCACTACACGAAACCGGAGGTGGCGGAACTCTTGGCGACGTTGGCGGCGCAGAGATTTAACGATCGGTCGGTCGATGAAACTGCCACATTGAACCTGATGGACGCGGCGAGTGGAACTGGTACGCTCATCGGTGCTGGCGAACGGGCTTTGAGGCGGCTTTATTTGCTGAAAGGCGGAAACGATCCAAGTCTCCATCGCAAGCGGATGGAAGAGCACATCATCGCGTTGGATGTCGATGGCATCGCAGGCACTTTGACTGCCAAACGATTGACGGACATGGAAGTTACGCAGGACTACCATGATTGTCGGATCGCGGTGGTTACGCATGAGGCGGGTTCGTTGTGTCTGTTGAACCCGGAGAGTACTGGGATTTCGGACATGCTTGGTAGTGGGGGACGAGGGATGAGTCCGGATCAGGATACCAAGAACGGCACGGTGCGGATTCCGGTTGGGAGCGTGGATTGGGTATTGATGAATCCGCCGTATTCGCGGCCAAGAAAAGGACGTAGGCAAGCAACAACCGGACTGGCACCTCTTCGCACGATCGCGGCAAAGTACGGGTGGAAGATGTCTCACGGCCAAGCGGGTCTGGGTAGCGATTTCGGAAACATGAGCAACATTCGGTTAGGCCCTAAGGGGGTCTTCGCGCATGTGCTCCCTCTGACGGCTGCTCACGCTGGTAGTTGGACACAGTGGCGTATCGGTATAGAGAAGCACTTCGAAGACATCACCATAATCTCCAACACCAGTTCATCTGAGCTTCAAAGCATGAGTGCGGATACTCAAATGAGCGAGATGCTAGTGATAGCGACGAAGCGTAAGAAGCGTCCTGACCGTTGGAGACCAACGGAACTTTTTTGCGTCAACCTGAGTAGCGCACCATCAACAATGGCTGAAGGGTACTCGCTGGCGCGGGAAATCTCTGAGGCCGCGACGAATCTGAGGTCGGGAGCTAAGACTTGGGGCAACTGGACGCGGGTCAGGCAACGCGGACCGGGAGACCCTTGGGGCGCAATAGGGAACAGGAACGTTGATCTTATTACGGTTTCGGAGAGTTTGCTCGACGGTAAAGTCTATGACCCTGATCTATTCGCAGAGACACAATTGTCGTTGCCGATGATGACGCTGGGTGATCTCGCTGGTACCGGACCCACCCATCACACGATTGGATACCCAACTGGAGGAGATCCTATCGGTGCGTTCGAGTGGACACCGCTAAAGGATTTGTCGGTTGCTCCGACGCACAGGTCTATGTGGGCTGCCGACGGCAGGAATCAAATCAGGATGACTGTGCAACCAACGCATGGCGGTTCGGTGATTGACCGCAAACTCGCCAAGCAAGTGACGGCGCAACGTAGCAGATGGTTCGTGAACAGGAACTTGGCGTGGACCTCTCAGGCGTTGGCCGTTGCGAAAACTAGGGCTCTCGTCCATGGTGGAAGAACCTGGAACGCGCTTCAAAATGTTTCGGAAGAGAACGCGAAATGCATTGCCCTGTTCAGCAACAGTATTTTCGGTGCGATTGTCCGTCGGGCGTACGGGCAGAAAGGGCAGCGAGGACCGCGCGCGGCGGTTCAAATAGGCGCGATACCGGGTATTCCTTGTCCGGCTTTCCACGCCGATACACCGGAAGCGGAAACTGCTAGGTCAATCGCGGGGGCACACTTCGATCGATTGTCGAAACTGACGCTTGAGTCTTTCGTGTACTGTTTCCGCGACACGAACCGTCACCAGATCGATGATGTAGTCGCTAGCATGTTGGGTTTGGACCCGGATGACACGGATACACAGGCAATGATGCGACGCTATCGGATGCTTTTCGCGAGTGAACCGAATGTCAATGGGCGTAGCGGCCGGATCTTGGCGGCTTTGGGTCTTGGCGAAGATTCAGGTGAAGCCCTTCACTGATAGAATGGTTGAATATGGAGCCCCCGGCGGGAGTCGAACCCGCATTGCCTCCGGAGCGATTGGAGTGTCTTGTCCATTAGACGACGGGGGCTTCGTCATCATTCTGATGCGTGGGTGTAGAACGGCTCCTATGGTTCGCTGGCTGATCGACTATGATCGCTTTCTGGCTTATCAGGTTCGTAGAATTTCAGTGTTTCGATGAGCAGGTTCCATTCCGGCAGCTTTATGTCCACTGGCAGGGTTACCGTGATCTGTCTTTCCGTACTGAAAGGCAGAGAGATAGTTATGGCGCCTTGTTGTGCAACGCCAGCGTTGTTGGTAGTTGGAGCAATCACAGGGATTTCCTCATGTTCTTCAACGACATCCTCATTGCTTTGTCCTGACATTATATCGTCAGCACCCCAATCGACCATGTTCATAGTGCCTCTGTAAGCCTTGATACAACGAGCCGCTCCTTCGTCTGTGAAGTTCTTTGCGAACATGAGGTGCTGTTTAAGGGTTTCGTCGGAACCCTCTCTCCGAGTTTCGTAGATTTCTCTAAAGAGATCTGGAGACAAGGCTGCCTCGCGCAGCGCTTCCTGATAGTCCCTGGTGGCCGGCGTTCTTATGTTGAGGACAACTGCACAATCAGTGAGTTGAGATTCCTTGGTCCCTTTAGTTAGCAATCCATACTGGCGTAAGGCACCGAGTCGGATCCTAAAGTTGCTGGTTTTCACGGATGAATACCCCCACGCGGCAGCGATGCTTTCCATCGGAAAGCTCCCGCGTTTCTCCTGGGTGTAGATTTGCGTAGCCAACTGTACGGCGACGGCCAAGTCTATCTGCGGGTAGTTGGGACTCCTTCTGCTTGTCATGATGCAATCTCCTGACATATGGATGATCATGTATGAGCAGTAATGCTAACATAAGTCCTGAATAAATACAATTATGTCGCAGAACAAATCTTTGCACTTAATGCACAGTGCGTCTGGATTCCGTCTTTCGCCGGAATGACGTTGGTGTGGGCGGGAGTAACGGGTTTACCAGATTATGGAGACTGGGTAGCGTGTGATTTGCGGGCAGCGGGGAGGTGGTTGTTGTGGGATGAACGGAGTGTTGCGTCGTACAATGTCCTACAGCGACGGTTGGTGAGATGGAGGAGCAGCGATGGTTCAATCGGTGAAGGCGACTTACAAGGATGGGGTTCTCGAACCTTCGGAGTCGCTTGATCTTGAGGATGGGCAAGAGGTGGGATTGTCGATTTACGAACCGGGCGATGCTCCTGATGCGACAAAGGAGCGGGTGGAGACTGCGGGCAGTTGGAAGGGGCTAGTGGATGCTGAGCGGCTGAAACGCGACATTTATGAGAGTCGTCAGATAGTTTCACGTTCTGAGCCGAAGCTCTGATGCGATGATGTATCTGATCGACACCGACTGGGTGATCGACTATTTGGACGGCGATGACGAGGTGGTGAGGCGAGTAAAGCAACTTTTGCCTAGTGGCATTGGCATAAGCGTGGTATCGCTTGCCGAGCTCTTCGAAGGGGTTGCCTATTCAAGGAATCCAGTAGCCAGCGAGAGTCTTCTCCGGGTGTTTTTGGATGACCTCGATGTGGTCCCCTTGGATGAAGATGTCTGTAGGTTGTTCGGTGTGGAGAGAGGGCGCTTGCGATCTACGGGAACGATGATCGGGGATTTCGATCTTCTGATCGGCTGCACGGCAAAGTTTCACGGTCTGACGGTGCTGACGAACAATGTTCGGCATTTCACACGGATACCTGAACTGGGCGTGGAGTCGGTTTAAGTCCGGGGCAGGCTCTAGCCCTCTGGATTCCGGCTTTCGCCGGAATGACGTGGTGTGGGTAGGAATAACGGGGTTACCAGATTATGGAGACTGGGTAGCGTGTGCTTCGGTTGTCGGGAGTGACGATGAGCATGTTGTTGGCGATGGCTTGGGCGATGATGATGCGGTCGAAGGGGTCTCGGTGGATGTCTGGCAGTTGGAGGACGCCTAGCGTGGCTTGTTGGTCGATGGGCAGAGATTCGATACGGTGGCGTTGCCTGTTGGTTGTGATGTAAGCATTTGGTATGTCGGGTAGGATTATGTGTCCTTTTCCGTATTTGATGACGATCTCCCACGCTGATGCGGCGCTCAGGAAGACTTGGCTGTCAGGGTGCGTGATTACGCTGTGCGCGAGTGAGCTTAGCTTTGGGTCTTCATCGACGACCCAGATGAAGACCGCTGTGTCTAGCAAGAGCTTCAAGCGATTTGGTTTAGGTTTAATCAGAAGATGGTGAAGTTTGAGTTGGATGCGGATCGAAGAAGTCTAGGACCTCGTCGGGAAGGGGATCGAAGAAGGCGTCTTTGATTTTAGCCGTGCCTTTTCCGAGACCTGATGGTCGTGGTTCGGCGTCGGATTTGGGGAGGATGCGAACCGAGGATGTCGGGTTTGGGCCTCCGGTAGTGACTGTGACGTGCAGGTTTCCGTCTTCGTCGTAGAAGGGTTTGTTGGATGGGAGGCCGTTTTGGTTTTCGTCTGAAACGTTGCTGGTCATGATGTGTGTACGCAAAGCAGGGCTTGTTTGTATTTTATTGGGTTCGATTGTGGAGGGTAGCCTCACCTTCCATCCGAGCATCCCCGCTCTTCCGCCCCAGAGCGACCACAAGGGTCGCCCCTACGAGTGGTGACGGTTATACGGAATAACCCACCGAACCATCTGTCCGCATCGGGATCATGTTGAGGTCGCGGGTTTCGTACGTTGTCTTCGCGACTTCAAGCAAATCCTCATCAATCTCTAAGCCGATGCCGGGGGCGTCGGGGAGGTGCATGTAACCGCCTTCTCGTTTGTGGTGGTTGATGAAGACGGCGTTTGCGGGGTGTTCGTCTCGCAGCGAGTACTCCTGAGTTACGAAGTTGGGGATCGACGCGTCGACCTGGATCGCGGCGCAGGTTGTGATGGGTCCGAGGAAGTTGTGGGTTGCAAGCGCGGAGTGGTAGGACTCTGCAAGTGCTGCGATCTTTTTGACGTGCGTGATGCCGCCGCCGAGGCCCATGTCGGGTCGGACGTATTGTGATCCTCCGCCTTCTAGGAGGTCGCGGAACTCCCAGATGTTGTGGATACGTTCGCCGTTAGCTACTGGCAACGCTGTGCGCTGTGCGATGCTGCCCTGTAGGACCATGCTGTCGATCTGTATGGGATCTTCGTAGAAGAGAGGATGGAACTGCTCTAGCTCCTGCGCAAGGAGCACGGCGTTCATGGGTGTGAGTTTGCGATGGATTTCGAGGATGATGTCAACGTCTTTCCCGGCGCCTTCGCGCATAGCGGCGACGTTGTCGACGGTGTCGGCGATGAGTCGTTCGACGGTCATGCTTTCGAATCCGTTGGGCAACGGGTCGGTCTTGATGGCTGTCCACCCGGCTTCCGCTGAATCCTTTGCGGCTTCATAGAGGCCGTGCGCCTCTTTTCCGCGGTCGTGGGGGAAGGGTAGTTCGGTCTGTTGCTTCGGACCCATGAGTAGGTGGAGGCGGATCTTGTCGCGCGTGTTGCCGCCGAGGAGGTCCCAAACGGGCGCGTCGAGGCGTTTGCCCTTGATGTCCCAGAGCGCGATGTCGACGGCGCTAATGGCGCCGGATAGCGCGGAGCCGCGGAAGGGGCCCATGCGGTACATGTATTGCCAGTGGTGCTCGATGCGGTTGGGGTCCTTGCCGACGAGGTAGTCGCCGCACTTCTTGGCGATGGCGTCGGTGGCTTCCATATATGCCCAGCACGAGGATTGTCCCACGCCGTAGGTTCCATCTTCCGTCCAGATGCGCACGATGTGGTGTCCGCCGGGTGATCCGTCGGAGCCACCGATGAGCATCGATTCGACTTTCGCGATTGTGGTTTTATTCGCCATCAATTTGGTTCCAAGTGTTGTTCAGAATTGGCTGTGGTGATGTTAGCACGATGTGCGTTTTGCAGGGATGCACAGGATAGACAGGATGGGGTGTGGTGTTTTAGACGGCGTATGCTACCGACCCGTCAGTTCGCATGGGCATGGGCCAGTTGCGGGGTTGGTAGGTGGTTTTGGCTACTTCAAGGAGGTTTTCGTCGATTTCGATACCGATGCCGGGGGCGTCGGTTAGGAGCATGTAGCCGCCTTCGCGCTTGTGGTGGTTGATGAAGACGGCGTTCGCGGGGTGTTCGTCTCCGAGGCCGTATTCCTGGGTCACGAAGTTGGGTATCGAGGAGTCGACTTGGATTGCGGCGGAGGTAGTTATCGGGCCGAGGGCATTGTGGGTGCACAGCGCGGAGTGGTAGGACTCGGCTAGGGCGGCGATCTTCTTGACGTGGGTAATTCCGCCGCCGAGGCCGATGTCGGGACGGACGTACTGGGGTCCTCCGGCGTCGAGCATGTCGCGGAACTCCCAGATGTTGTGGACGCGTTCGCCGTTTGCGACAGGGTTCGCTGTGCGTTGCGCAACTCTTCCTTGCAGGACCGCGCTGTCGATCTGGATCGGATCTTCGTAGAACAGTGGCTTCCAATGCTTCACCTCTTGGGCCAAGGTGATGGCGTTCATCGGGGTGAGTTTGCGGTGGATTTCGAGGATGATGTCGACGTCTTTTCCGGCACATTCGCGCATTGCGGCGACGTTGTAGACGGTGTCCGAGATCAGTCGTTCGAGGGTCATGGACTCGAATCCGATGGGCAGCGGATCGGTCTTGATGGCGGTTCACCCGGCTTCGGCAGCTTCCTTTGAGGCTTCGCAGAGAGCTTGCGCTTCATCGCTGCGGTCGTATGGGAGGGTGAGTTTGGATGGTTCTTTGGGCCCCATGAGGAGATGGAGCCTGATCTTGTCTCGGGTGTTTCCGCCGAGGAGGTCCCAGACGGGAACCTGAAATCGCTTGCCTTTGATGTCCCAGAGAGCAATGTCGATGGCGCTGATGGCGCCGGAAAGGGCGGAACCTCGGAACGGCCCCATGCGATACATGTACTGCCAGTGATGCTCGATGCGGGAAGGGTCTTTGCCGACGAGGTAGTCGCCAAGTTTCTTGGCGATTGCGTCGGTTGCGGCCGAGTAGGCCTAGCAGGAGGATTCGCCGACGCCGTAGGTCCCGTCGTCGGTCCAGATACGCACGATGTGATGGTTTCCGGGCGATCCGTCGGCACCGCCGAGGAGTAGAGATTCGACTTTTTCGATCTTCATACGTCGATCACGATTTCAGTTGGTGGTTCGGCGGTGATTTGCAGCTATCCGAACCAGCGCGTCGAGCGATCGAAGTCGAGACGAACGAAGTCGAGACGAACGAAGTGTTGATCAGTGTTGCTGCGGCTTGGGAAATCGCTACCAAATATCGTCTTGGCAAACTCCCCGAAGCTGAAGAATTAATACAGGACATTCCGGGATACATGGCGAGTCAGGATTTCAACGCGATGCCGATCACATTGGATTCCTTCATCCGCGCGGGTTCGTTGCCGGGTCCGATTCGCGATCCGTTCGACAGGATGTTGATCGCTCAGGCGATGGTGGAGGATATGGTGCTAATCTCCAACGAAACGCCTTTTGGTCGGTACGGCGTGCAGCGGCTTTGGTGATGGATAAAGTCGGAGCGACGCGGTAGGGATCACGATATTGCCGTTGGAGCGCGCTTGATACGGGTGAGCAAGAATAGAGCCGTGCGTTAAACTTAGGATCATCACGCTGCAACCGAACCAGTTGCATTTCTGATGAATAGCCGGCTCACAAGACCCGCATTCGGGGAGGGCGACCCAAGATGGCGTCGCACCTTCACTATGTGGGCGCGGGCCTGTTGATTTCTCCCGGTCCCGCGCCTAACCCCTCGATCTGAAGGCGACGGGGATCTAACTGCGGCTTTGTCCTTGACGTACCTCGTTGGCGGTGCAGTTATGCGTTGCCCGTTGCCTTAAACCAGCACAGAAGTTAGCGACATGGCAGACAACATACAGGAAGCACCGAAGAAGCGGCGGCGAAGGTTCAGGGATCTCTCCCCTGAGGAGCAATACAAGTATCGTGACGCGTTGCGGCACTCGACGGCTCACGTTATGGCGGAGGCGGTTTTGAAGCTGTTCCCCGAGGCGAAGATGACGCTCGGACCGCCGATACAAGACGGTTTTTACTACGACTTCGACGTGGAACGGCCGTTCACGCCTGAGGACCTTGAAGCAATCGAAGATGAGATGAGGTCTTCGATCCGGGCGAATACGCCGTTCGTGGAACGTGAGGTTACACGCGAAGAGGCTAGGACGTTGTTAGCTGATAACCGCTACAAGCTGGAGATGCTCGACGACATTCCGGAGGATGAACGGGTAACGTTCACGAGCCATTCACACGGCGGGTTTGATGATCTGTGCGAAGGAGGGCATGTGGACAGGACAGGTCAGATATCGGCGTTCAAGTTGCTGACGACCGCGGGCGCGTACTGGCGCGGAAGCGAAGCCAATCCGATGTTGCAGCGCATCTACGGCACGGCGTGGGAATCTCGCGACAAGATGCGGGTTTATCTGAAGCAGCGTGAGCAGGCGCAGCAGAGGGACCACCGTCGACTCGGTGCTCAGATGGGGTTGTTCTTCTTCGATCAGGTTGCGCCCGCCAACCCGTTTTTCCGTCCTAAGGGCGCGTTCGTGTACAACACGTTGGTCGATTACGTCCGGGGGTTGTATCAGCGTTACGGGTATGACGAGGTGATCACGCCGCAGATGTTCAAGACGGACCTGTTCAAGACGTCGGGGCACTACGACAACTACATCGAGAACATGTACATGCTGGAGGTCGATGAGCAGGAGTACGGCATTAAGCCGATGAACTGTCCGTCGCACGCGGTGATGTATTCGAAGTCGTTGCACTCGTATCGTGAATTGCCGATACGGTACGCTGATTTCGGACGGTTGCACCGGTACGAGTTGTCAGGTGTTACTGCGGGTCTGACAAGGGTGAGGTCGTTCGCGCAGGATGACGCGCATATCTTCTGTCGCGAAGATCAGATCGCGGAAGAGGTCAACGGTTTCATCGACATGCTCAACGAGAGCTACGGGGTGTTCGGATTTGATTCGACGCGTTTCGTGCTGTCGCTGCGGCCTGAGAAACGCGTGGGTTCAGATGCTCAGTGGGATCGTGCGGAGTCGGCGCTCGAGGCGGTTTTGAGTGAACGGGGTGGAGAATTCGAGGCGGCAGTGGGAGAAGGTGCGTTTTATGGTCCGAAGATCGACATGTTCGTACCGGATGCACTCGGTCGCGAGTGGCAGTTAGGCACGGTGCAGATCGACTTCAACCAGCCGGAACGGTTTGATCTGCAGTATGTGAACGCGGCTAGTGAGCGCGAGCGTCCGGTGATGATCCACCGTGCGATGCTGGGCTCATTGGAGCGGTTCATCGGGGTGTTGATTGAGCACCTTGGCGGCAATTTGCCGCTGTGGTTGTCGCCTACGCAGGCGATGATGGTGCCAATTGCGGATCGTCATAACGATTACGCGTTCACGGTTGCGGACCGGATGAAAAAGGCTGGTCTTCGCGTCGAGGTTAACGACGCGAGCGAGCGTATGAATGCGAAGATTCGCGGTGCGCAGCTGCAGAAGATCAACTACATGCTGGTCATCGGTGACCGCGAGATCGAAGCTGATTCGGCGGCGTTGAGGACGCGGTCCGGCGAGAATCTGGGGGCGATTGGGGTGGATGAGGTTATTGGGCGTTTGACTGGGGAAGTGGAGAGTTTGGCGTTGTGATGTCTGAACTGAGATTCCTAGGGTGTATGCATAAACTAGGATTTGCCCGGTCGCTTGGCCCCTCACCTTCAACGCCCTCCGAGCGGCAATGAAAGAGCAGCGCCACGCCACGGCATCCCCGCGAGCGCGAGTTAAGTGTGGAATATAATCACAGTACGAGGTCGCGCCTGCGCTATCTCAAATGGTCGGAGGGATGATGGAGCGATGTCGCAACGTGGTAGCCGCTCTGTCAGTTTTACCGCTTTTCCAAGGCGAACCTCCGACCAGTCATCAATCCTAATGTGATGGTCGGCGGCTTCCTGTCACGGTCACGCGCGGCCAACTCAGACCTCCATCAAATCCCGCTCGACGTAAGGACGCAACTCTTTTCGAAAGTCGTCGAGCT
The DNA here is from genome assembly GCA_965203505.1 of Dehalococcoidia bacterium. Classification (GTDB taxonomy): domain Bacteria; phylum Chloroflexota; class Dehalococcoidia; order Lucifugimonadales; family Lucifugimonadaceae; genus Bin127. The sequence continues at coordinate 462,435 of OZ241880.1, read as the reverse complement.
GGGCAACGTCCACTGAACGACCGAACGCCTCTTCTAAATGAATCTGGGTCCCGCTGTAGGTCATCAACGACGGCTTCCCATCAAACTTCACGACGACATCAACATCACTAGCATCGGTAGCCTCATCCCGCGCAAATGACCCGAAAAGATAGGGGAGTATACCCCTGTGACTCCAAATCCCCTCTGAAATCTCACTTGGGAGCGGGGTATTCCTCTCGGATGGCTTTGGCTTGATCCGCCGAAATTCCGAAAATCCGTCTCAACGCCTCGCCGGGTTCGATCCAGTGTTCGAACTCCACCCCGTCCTCTACGCCTAGGCGTTCGGCGGTTTCAGCATCTACGACCACTCCGTTTTTGGCGATGTAGCGTTTCTGCGATTTTGCCATCATTTTCTCCTTCGTTCAGTTTAGCAGTTCGCTACTGGTAACGATCATCAATGAAGAGCTGGACGACCCACAGCGTCGGGTATCTGTAGGCGAATCCCAATGCGACGCGGTCGTATCCCGACCTCAGAATGTTCTGACGATGCCCCGGGCTATCCATCAGCCCCCAATGCGCCATGCCCAGATTCTCCGCCAAAGTGCGTTGCACCCAGTTGAGGGTGGGATCGTAGCAAAAATCGTTGCCCGATATGTTCTCTCCGACTCCGTATCTCGTTCTTCCTCCTTCCCGCACGTATCTTTCTGACGGCTCCGACCCGTCTCGCCCGATGTGCGACAGATAGCAATGCAGCGCCATGTCCTCGGCGTGGATCTGAGCTGCCTCGTTGTCGCTCAATTCCAACGGGCTCTTCCCCTCATCTTCACGCGCTCTGTTGATGAGTATCAGCATCACTTCCCGCATGTCTGCGAGAATCTCTTCCGTCAAGCCAGATGGGTGCGGTGTTGGAGTGATCGTCGACGTAGGGGTTGATGTGGGTGTATTTGACGGGGTGGGAGTCACAGTCGCGGTCGGGGTGTTGGATGGAGTCGGTGTGATCGTAGGTGTGTTCGTCGGTGTCGGTGTGGATATCGATGTGGGCGTGAAGGTGGGCGGCGGAATCGGAGTCGCCGTAGGTGTGTCTGTAGGAGTATGATTCGCGGTGGGGACCAGCGTCGCCGTCGATGTGGGTGTCGGTGCAAGGGTTGGGGTGCTAGTCGCCGTTGCAGTTGCGGTTGATGTGCCTGTGAACATAGCCGGTGTGATCGGACGAGATGTCGCTATGGAGGTGGGTGTGGGAGTTGGAGAGGCGGTTGGCGTTGCAGTCGAGATTTCCTCTGGTGTGGCCGATGGCTCAAAGGTTGGCGACGGCACCACGACTACAACGCGGGGTATCGGCGGCGGACTTTCCACGAAGCCTCGCCAACTGTCTCGAAGATGCTGGGAATACGTGGGATCGATGCCTGACACTGCCAGGTACGCCAGAATCAGCGAAAATAGGGCAACCGCTGTGATCGGCAAGCATCGGTGGCAACACATCGGGCAACCCTTTGATCAACTGCCGAACACGCGCTGAAAGATGTTGGCCCAATCCCGCATCATCTCGTCGGTGGATGAGGGATATTCGACCGCCAGATAAAGGTGCGACACGATCACGGCAATCAAAAAGACGACTGCAACTACCCAGAACGCTTTGCCTCTGCTTCGGCTACCCGCAATAGGAACGAATGTCGATTGTCGCCCCTTCCGTAGATGGATGGGCATTTTGATCTGGCCCGCTGTTCGTTGAATGGTCGGAGTGACGTACGGCCTCCTGCTTTGCCGGGTGGGATGGGGAGAGTTGCGGGGTGCCGGCGGCTTTCTGCGGGAATGTGTATTCATCCGGTAGATGAAAACCTGCACGACGACGAATCTTTTGAAGTTCCAAGCGAATCCGAGCGCAACTTCGCTCGCACCTCCCATCATGATGGCTCTATGCTGCCTGCTCAATTTCAACGATCCATGCGCCCGCTTCATCAGCAGATCGAGATCGCGCTCCGAGAACCGCATCCTTCTCTTCTGACTGGACGGGTACGGATCCTCGCACATGTTTTCATCGACTCGATCATCGGGCGAACCGCCCGATGACACGTATCGGCTCGGAGCGGACGACCCATTCATGCCTGTATGGGAGTAGTAGCGATGAACGATCATGTCCTCTGCATGTAGTTGAGCGGATTGATTCGTGCTGAGCGTCACACGATGCAGGCCGAACTGCTCTCTCTCGGCGTTGATCTGCTCGAGCATCGAGATGCGCAACCGTTGAACATCGCCCGGCGGCAACTTGATCGGCTTCGCGGCCGCTTTGCGCTTCCTCTTGCCCCTCATGTTGTCGGAAGCGCCGCGTCAACTCCCCAAACAACATCCACCGCCAAAGAACGAACAAACACCGAGGGCCTCCCTTGGCAACTCAGGCAACGCTTGTTCACAGGACGTTCCCAACAGGGTCGACCGCAGGGAGGCACGACCAGCGCGCCTGCTGTGTGCGGTCAGGCGAATCAACGCCTTTTCTGTTGGGGCAAACGCTTGAACGGAGCGTCTACGTCCTGTGAACGGCAAACAAGGTTATCACCGAAACGAGGTACGGGCAGGACAGATGGCGATAGTACAATTCGCCAACAACGAGAAACCGCTCCGTTGGCGCGGAGCGGTTCAAGGGCAGATGCTACTCGTTTTTGAGTACCCGAGATGCGTTGCTGCTTTTTACATGATAGCAAATAGCCGGGATGCCCGGTCAAATTGCGAGCAAATGGTACGGCTCAATGCAACTTGGCAAGCATCCCAGAAATGGAGAAAGTGCGATGTTGTCGCACATTCAAGAGTGGATTGTATCACATCCGCGCGAAATCTTAATCGCCGCCGCGATCATCGCCGCGATCCTGCTGCTTTTCGGAGAGGAACTGTACGCAGCGTTCGTCGAGCCGAACATCCGACTGCTCACGAGATAGGCGGCTAGATAAGTTCGGGCTGACGCGTGTGCTCCGGCCCGATCAGCGCCTCGTACGAGAGCCGCTTGCCGACCGCGCCCATGATGATCTCTGACATCTGCGTCTCGGTGTCGAGCGGTCGAAGGTTGTGCCGACCGACCGCCTCGGCGATGTAGCGCGGCAGATGCTTGACGCTGTAGTTGTGGTACACGCCGACGTAGCCGCGCTTGAGCATCGAGAACCAGGACTCGATGCCGTTGGTGTGGACCTCGCCGCGCACGAACTCCTTCGCGGAATGCCTGATGATTTTGTGGCTTCTAGGAAGTCGGTTGTATCCGGCGAACTCGTCGGTGAAGACCTCGGTGGCCGGCTCGGTGTATTCGCTTACGAATCCCGTCAACGTGGGCTGGTCGGTCTTTTCGACCACCCGCGCAACGACCTTGTTGGTCTCGCGGTCTTTGAGAGCGACCACAGGGGTTTTGCCCACCGCGCCGCGTCCGGCGTTCAAGCGTTGCCACTCGTGCTTGTTGTGCTCTTTGCCGCCGATGTAGACCTCATCGACCTCGACGGGTCCTAGGAACGAGTTCTCGTCCGTCTCCATCGCTCGTCGGATGCGGTGAGCCATGTGCCAAGCGTTCTTGTACGAGCCGATCCCCAGCTCCCGACGCAGTTTCTTCGCGGATATGCCTTTGAGGTTCGTGGAGTAGAGATAGACGGCGATGCACCATTTCCACACCGGGAGTTTGGAGTCGTGCATGATGGTGTCGGTTTTGACGGTGAAGTTCTTGCCGCAGTCCCTGCGGGACTTGCACCGCCACCGCCGAAGCGAACCACGGCGTTTGAGCTCGGACACGTCGGAACCGCATGAGGGGCATTTCACGCCGTCCGGCCACCTCTCCGAGATGATCCACTCCTGAGCGGATTCGTCGTCTCCGAACCTCTCCGCCGCCTCTATGAAGCCGATGCCCTTCCGTCCGATTTTCGGGGGCGCGGGATCGGCTGGAATCGCTGTATCTGACATACCCTGATTTTAGCAGGTTATGACTCCATATTCAAGCTATCCAAAGCACTCAATGGAGTGAATACCCTATCGAAACTAGGTATAGTCTAGCGGTGAAATATCATGGATTTCAGAGGAGATTTGGAGTCACAGGGGTATACTCCCCAAAAGATACACCTCGGAGACGCCAAATTGCTCCTTAAGGACTTCCTTGTGGTCGCGAGCGATACCCAGTACATCGTCGCGGCTCAATGTAGATTTCGTGGTCATCACGTGGTGTCCGAATGCGGCACGCTTGTACCTCGGGCTCCCGTTCCCTATTCCTACCATCAACATACCACCTGACAGCAGGGCAACCAAAGCGATGGGCAACGACTAGCGATACGCGGCTAATGCGCTTTCGACCGCGTTTCGGTAGAGGTCGTATTCGGTCTGCCTTGTGGGGCCGAAGATTCTTGCGCCTTTGGTTAGCTCGCGTTCGAATTCGGCTTTGTTGCTCGGCATAGTTGCTGGTTCGACGGCCTTGCCTTTGGAAATCGCGGCGTCGACCACGTTCTGGATAGCTGCTAGAACTTCGGGGTTCTCCCACTCACCGTGACGGCCCATCTTTGCAGACAGATCACCCGGACCAAATACGACGCCGTCGACGCCTTCGACGTCCATCATTGCCCCAGTATTTTCGACGCCAAGTGGCGACTCGATCTTCGGCAGGATCAGTGTCGCTTCGTTGGCTTCGAGGCAGTAGCGCGCCACGTCGGATGCGTCGTAACCTGCGTTTGCGCCCATGGCGAGCCCGCGGACGCCTTCGGGTGCGTACTTGACCCATCGGACTAGGTCTTCCATCTGCTCCGGTGTCTCTGAGTGGGAGAGTATGATGCCGAGTGCTCCGGCATCTAGGACGCGTGACACGAGTGCGCGCTCCGGAGCGGTGACGGTGACGATGGGAGCCATTCCGTTGTCTCTGACCAAGGTTAGGAACATCGCCAATCGGTTGTCGTCGTTCAGGGCGTGTTCGGCGTCGACCATCAACATATCGAAGCCGAGGCTGGCGGCGATTTTGACTACCGAAGGTGTAAGTGCTTCGAAGATGTTGATGCCGAATATCGGCTCACCAGCTTGCAACTTCTCCTTGGCGGGGTTAGAGATGAGAGGGTTTTGTTTGTCCATTGGTTCTTCATCCAGTCTCGATAACTTAGACGAGAGAAAGTTTAAGGCTCATTGGATTGGCGAATGGCCGATCCAACGCGATTGCGATCGAAATCATGGTAGCGAATCCGGAAATTGGCCCAATAGACTAGTCTGACTAGTTAACATTGAACCTATGGCCATTACATATTCAACATACGAAGCTAAGTCCCGATTCTCAGAGGTGATCCGTCAAGTTCGCGAGGGGAACACCGTCACGGTCTCCTACCGCGGAGAGCCGGTCGCCGAAATTCGGCCGATCCAAAAAGCCCCGCAGAGCATCGAGGAAAGGTTGGACGATCTGGAACGGCAGGGTTTATTGGAGCGCGCAAAAGGTCCCAGGTTCCCTAGAAAGGTCGGCAAACATATACCAGGCGCTTTGCAGCGGTTCTTGGAAGATCGAAATAGATTTTGATCGCGTATGTCGACACCTCCGCGGTCCTAGCCATCGAATTTGACGAGGCTGACGCTTCTTACGCTATAGAGCACATCGACCGTGCTTCCAAACTGATTTCATCGAATTTGATGGAAGCAGAGTTGCAGTCTGCCATGCATCGTCAGGATGTCGAACTCGACCCAAAGATCATTTCGGACGTGGACTGGATTCATCCGGATCGGCCGTTAACGCCAGAATACGACGTCACGTTACGTGCTGGTTATCTCAGGGGTGCAGATCTGTGGCACATCGCAGTCGCGTTGTACGCCGCGCCGGACCCTAGCCAAATCTCGTTCATCACGCTCGACGTGCGCCAGCGAGAAGTCGCTCGGAAAATCGGATTTCAAACCTGATCTACGGCGATTATCCATATCCGGCCAACATGTGACCGGAATTTTTTTGGTTTGATCCCCCTCACTCCAACCCCAGCAACTCCAGTGAGTTCCGGTTGATGATCGCCTCGATCTCGTCCTCCGGCACCTGTGGGAGGTTGTGCTCTCTCGCGAAGCGTGGGATGGCGCGCAAACCGTCCATGGTTTCTTGCGGTGTCCAGAGCACCCAATCGGAGCCGAAGAGCATCTTGTGCGTCGCCGAGAACTCGTGAAATACTCGCATCGCGCGCCACGCCATCCAAGGTCGCGACGGCATCCCGGAGATGTCGGTCCACACATTGGGGTGCTTCCGCACTACGGACATGCAATCTTCGTACCAAGGATGCGACGTGTGCGCCAAGATCATCTTCAATCTTGGGAATGCGATGGCCACCTCGTCCATCGCTAGAGGGTGGGCGTACCGGAGCACCGCGTCGGGTGAAGCTGACATTCCGCTGTGAAACATGATCGGCAGACCGTCCGATTGAAGTCGGTCGAACAGACGAAACGCGGCGGCGCTCATCGGATCGACTGCTTGGTAGCTCAATGCGAGCTTTATGCCTCTGCAACCCAATTCGCCGACGGCGCGGTCGTACTCCTCGTCGATGTCTGGCTGATCGGGATGGAGGGACATGAAAGGTATGTATTTGTCGGGATTGACGGCTGCGACGCGTGCCGCGATGTCGTTCTGGTTCAGGCCATCGTCCCAACCGGCGTACCAATCGGTTAAGGGGTTTTTGTCGCCGCCCGGGCGGGGCGCTATCCCGAAAACGAGCGCCTTGTCAACCGTTTCCATGGCCGCAACGTACTCGCTCAGCGAGCCGGCAAGTTTCACGCCGGTGCCGACGAGCGGGTTTGTAACGAGTTCTTCGGGCGGCACGTCATGTTCGTGCGTCGGGTTATGGGAATGGACGTCGATTATCAACAGAAAACTCCGCTGCGTTGGCTCAAAAGTTTAACGGTGCGGTCCGTTCGCCGCTAGAAACGACGCGTGGGTGTCACCCCTGTTTGATGCTCTAAAATAGTTTGAAACGCATCTAAGAGTTTGGCGTGTTGGGGCGAGCACTTGATGCATCGATTTTCTCAGCCCCAACGCCGGATCGAACATTTGTCAGGATCGGACGAGAGCTAAATGGCCCAGGACGACGATATCAGGCTTCACCGAGGATTGCGGGAGATCTATTTCGACCGCACAGAGACCACGTTCATCGATGGTAGCGAAGGTGTGCTTGAATACCGGGGCTACAGTATCCACGATCTCGCCGAAAACTCGAACTTCGAGGAGACCTCCTATCTGCTTTTGCACGGCGAATTGCCGACGCAGGAGCAGTTAGACGCTTTCAACGACGAACTGCGAAGTCAACGCGAGTTGCCGGACGAAATCTTCCCGATAATCGAAGCGGTCAAGGATTCGCATCCGATGGATGTGTTGCGGACGGCGGTTTCGGCAATGTCAGCGTTTGACCCCGACAAGGATGCGGTTTGGGACGATGTTGATGCAACGTTCCGCAAGGGGATGCGGATGACGTCGCAAGTGCCGACGATCATCGCCGCCCACTACAACATCCGACGCGGCAACGATCCGGTAGCACCCAGCAGCGATCTGAATCATGCCGCGAACTTCTTGTACATGCTCGACGGTGAAACACCTTCGGATGACACAGCAGAGCTTATGGACAAGGACTTGGTTCTGCATGCGGACCACGGTTCCAACGCGAGCTCATTTACGGCACGTGTCGTCGCGGGCACGAAGGCGGACGCATACAGCGCGGTAGCGGCAGCCATCGGTGCTCTGTCCGGCCCTTCTCACGGCGGTGCGGCGGAGAATGTGATGCAGATGGCGCGTGAGATCGGCAGCCCGGACAACGCTGCAAACTACGTTCGCAACTTGTTGAGAAATCGTACTCCGGTGATGGGTTTCGGACATCGGGTTTATAAATCGGCGGACCCAAGGGCTAAACACCTGCAAGAAGGGGTGCGTCGGCTAAGTGAGGAGAAGGGTCAGCCCGAGTGGTACGAGATCTTGACGGCTGTTCAAGAGGCGATGTCGCCGTATGCTAGGCGTGGCGTTCACGCTAACGTCGACTTCTTCGCCGGCGTCATTTACTACTTGAACGGCATTCCGCAGGACTTGTTCGTACCGATCTTCGCGATCGGTCGCGTACCGGGTTGGGTAATCCAGGTCGTCGAGCAGTACCGGCGGAATATTTTGATCCGGCCGCTCCTGAAGTACACGGGCGGACGCGAACGCGAGTACGTGCCGATATCCGAGCGCGGATAACCCTCGCCGACATGCCGGAAGAATCGACGCCGGCGCGTCAGATCATCGAATCGGAGATTCGGGCTCGAGGTCCGGTCACGTTTGCACGTTTCATGGAGCACGCGCTCTACGGCGAGCACGGTTACTACACGAATTCCCCGGACCCCGGCACCGACTACGCCACGTCGCCGCAGATGCATCCCGCGTTCGGCGCGCTGATCGCCGGGTGGCTGTTCAAAGCGTGGCAGGCGTTAGGCGAGCCCGAAGTCTTCGATGTTTTGGATATCGGCGCGGGTGAGGGAGGATTGGCGCGCGACATTCTGGATGCGGTCGAAGGTGATGGCTTCGGCGACGCTATTCGATATCGCGCGTATGACATCGTTCCGCGAGGAGATACGTTGGATGCTGGTGAGTTGAGTTCGGTGGAGCCAATCATCGGGTGCGTAATCAGCAACGAGTTGTTGGATGCGTTTCCCTGCCACATCTTCGCGATCCGAAGCGGCGGGATCCTAGAGTCATATGTCGGACTGGGTGACGATGGCGAATTGGTGTTTTTGGATGGCGATTTATCGACGCGCGAGATTGAGGACAGGGTGAGGCCGTTTTTGAACAGGTTGCCGGATGGATATCGTGGCGAGGTTAATCTCGGAATCGCTGATTGGGCATCCACCGTGGCGCAGATCCTCAGGCGCGGCTTCGTGCTAACGATCGACTATGGATATGCGCGGCAAGCTCTCTATCACCCGGATCGCTACGAAGGATCACTGCGCTGTTACCACGAACACGTTTTGGGTCAGAATCCGTTTCGGTATGTTGGGCAACAAGACATCACTGCCCACGTAGACTTCACCGTCGTAGATGAAGCGTTGACGAAGTTCGGCTTCGAGCAGTTGTCACCGTTAAGAACCCAAAGAGATTTTCTTTTCGATCTCGGCATCGGCGAATACACCCGTCAAGTCCGTGAGCAACTGGCGCAACCGCGAGATGGATCCGAGTCGTATCAACTGACATGGGAGTTGCGATCGATGAATGCGTTAGTTGATCCGCGCGGGCTCGGCAATTTCAGGGTCGCTCAATACGGCATCGACGCGATGTCGGTAGATCTGGAGGGTCTCGAAACGTCTCCACAGTTCGCTCGTCCCTCTAGGTCGTCAAGACACCTCGCAGGTCGGCCGTACGATTAAAGGTAGATAGCAGGCAGATTCAAGAGTAAGGGTATGAACAAGAGGACACCGCTTTACGATACGCACGTCGCGAACGGGGCGCGCATGGTTCCGTTCGGCGGTTGGGACATGCCGGTGCAGTATCCCGACGGGATCATTCACGAGGTGCGGCAGGTACGGAACGATGTTGGGATTTTCGATGTTTCGCACATGGCGAGATTGGAGTTTCGGGGCACGGACGCGGGTCGGTTCCTGGATACGGTGCTCAGCGTGCGTGCGTCTCGACTGGAGCACGGCTTAGGCAGGTATCACGTCATCTGCAACAAGGAAGGCGGCATTATCGACGATGCGATTATTTACAACCTTGCCGAGAATCGCTTCTTATTGGTCGTGAACGCCGGCAACGCCGATACCGACCGCGCTTGGTTGAGGTCACATTTGAAAGCGTTCACTTCGGGCGACGACGTTGACGTAGAACTCGTCGATCGCTCTTTAGATATCGCGATGATTGCGGTTCAGGGTCCGAATTCGGTTCCGCTGTTGGATGAATTGACGGACGACGAGGCTGGCTTGACCACGAGGTTCCACGCCGGTGAAGCCACGCTCGACGGCGAACGGATATTGACGGTTCGCACGGGTTACACAGGAGAAGACGGCTTCGAAATCATGTTCGACAGCGGACACGCTCCCGGAATCTGGAACATCTTGGTCGAATCTGGCGCGACGGAGTGCGGTTTGGGTGCTCGCGACGTTTTGAGGCTGGAGGCCGGCTTGATGCTCCATGGTTCAGACATGACGGTCGAGAACAACCCCTACGAGGCGGGTTTGAGGTGGACCGTTCGGCCTAACCGTACGGAATATATCGCCGGCGAAGCCTTGCGCGAGATCCGAGACAACGGTACGCCACGAAGGATCGCGGGATTCGCTATGCGGTCTCGTGGGATCGCAAGACACGGCCACTCGATTCACATCAACGGTGAAGAAGTCGGTGTGATCACCTCGGGCACACACTCGCCCACCTTGGAATCGGCAATCGCCATGGGGTACATCGACACGGTCCATACCGAAATCGGAACCGCGGTCCAAATCGACGTGAGAGGTCGGATGGTCGACGCAGAAGTCGTCCAGTTGCCGTTCTACCGTAGCGACAGGCCCGTGAAGCCGACCGCGCTGCGACCACGTACTCGGCGTTGAACAGGAACTGAATTTGTTACAGTTAATGCCGTTGTCGACGAAGGTATCGATGGAGGCGATCTGAGTTGTATCCAGATGATTTGAGGTACTCGTCCGAGCACGAGTGGGCGCGTGTCGAAGGCGATGGCGTTGTTGAAGTGGGAATTACACATTACGCGCAGGACACACTTGGCGATGTCGTGTTTGTCGAGTTGCCGGAAGTCGGGTCGCAGGTGGGTCAATTCGACAAGTTCGGCGAAATCGAATCGGTTAAAGCGGTCAGCGATCTGTTTTCGCCTGTAAGCGGAACCGTCGCCGAAGTGAACGACAAATTGGAGCAGGCGCCGGAACTTGTGAACGCCGACCCGTACGGCGATGGTTGGATCATGAGAGTAACACTCGACGACCAATCGGAACTCGATTCGCTCATGGATGCCGCCACGTACACGGCTACGCTGGAGTAGCTAATTGTCATCCAACGGAATATCGCCTCACCCATTCATCCCAAACACGCCGTCCGAGCGCAACGAAATGCTCGCGGCGATCGGTGTGGATGATTTCGAGGCGCTCATCAACGATATTCCCGAACGGCATCGCAACCCGGAATTGGATCTGCCGGATTCATCGTCGGAATTGGAAGTTGCCACTCGGATGCAGGCGCTCGCTGCGCTCAACCAAGACGCTGGATCTCGACCATCGTTTCTAGGCGCAGGAGCGTACCGCCACTTCATACCTTCGACCGTCAGCGCAGTGCTGCAACGTGGCGAGTTCGTCACCTCCTACACGCCTTACCAGCCGGAAGCAGCACAAGGCGTGTTGCAAAGCGGGTTTGAATTCCAATCCGCAGTCGCGCAGATATTCGGAATGGATGTCGCCAACGCGGGCATGTACGACGGCCCGACCGCGTTTGCCGAAGCCGGATTGATGGCCTCGCGCGTCAGCCGAAGAAACCGCATCCTGATTCTGGACACAGCCGATAAGCGTCTCTTTGAGGTGGCGGACGCGTATACCCGGCACCAGGACGTGAGGATCGAGGCGATCAGCCGCGAACGCGTTTTCGATGGAGACATTCCAGAGGACGCGGCTTGTATCGCGTTTCAGTCCCCGAATTTCCTCGGGCAGATCGAAGACGCCCAAGCTATAACCGATGCTGCTCACGCCGCAGGCGCCTTGTCGGTGATGCACACTTACCCGATCGCGTTGGGCATGTTTAAACCACCCGGCGCATTCGGCGTCGACATCGCCACGGCTGAAGGGCAACCTTTGGGAGTTCCGATAACTTTCGGTGGCGCCTACGTGGGTCTCTTCACCGCCAAACAACGGTTCATCAGGCAACTGCCTGGGCGGATCATAGGCAGAACCACTGATACCCGAGGTCGAACCGGCTACACATTGACGCTTCAGACGCGCGAGCAACATATCCGTCGCGAACGGGCGACATCGAATATCTGCACCAGTACCCAGTTGATCGGCTTGATGGTCGCGGTTTACTGCGCCACTATGGGACCCAGCGGACTTCGCAAAGTTGCCGAGTTGTCGTACCACAAGGCGCACTACCTCGCAAAAGCGATCGACGAATTACCGGGCTGGTCAGTTGCCGATTCAGGTGGCGAAACCTCCTTCAACGAATTTCCTGTTGAGTGTCCAATCGCGCCAAGTGAAGTCAACAAACAATTGGCTGATCTCGGCATTATCGGTGGACTAGACGTTTCTGACGTGGTTCCGAAGGGTATGCTCTTCTGCGCGACGGAGATGAACAGTCGCGATGACATCGACCGGTTGTTGTATGCCTTGTCGATGATCGGAACGGGAGGAATGGCGTAATGAGTGTGCCGGTATCCCCCAACTCCAGTGTTGCGGACATGCCTGACCGCAGTCTGCTCATGGACCGGTCGGTGAGCGGTCGACGTGCGGTCGAAATGCCATCGCCGGATGTGCCAACGGCAGAGATGCCAGACGATTCAATGTTGCGGGATGAGCGCGCTCTCCAGCTTCCTGAGGTCTCCCAGCTTGAGGTCATTCGGTACTTCACTCTTCTGAGCCGTCTTAACTTCTCGATCGACACGAACTTCTATCCACTCGGTTCGTGCACGATGAAGTACAACCCTAAGCTCAACGACCAGATAGCGTCGCTCGGCGGATTTGCCAACATCCACCCTCTGCAAGATGACGATACCGTGCAAGGCGCACTGGAAGTGATGTATGAGCTGCAAGAGTGGCTTGGCGAAGCGACCGGTCTTCCGGGCGTGGGATTGGCGCCGTTGGCTGGCGCACAGGGCGAGTACGCAGGTCTACTTATCGCTCGCGCCGCTTTGCAAGCTCAGGGACAGGAGCACCGAAACGTTGCGTTGATTCCAGACTCTGCGCACGGCACTAACCCGGCTTCAGCAGCGATGGCGGGCCTCGATGTGGTTGTGATCAGGACGGACGCAAATGGCAACGTCGATGTCGAAGATCTGCACCGGAAGGCTGACGACCACTCGTGCGTCTTCATGCTCACAATCCCGAGCACGTTGGGACTTTTCGAGCCGAACATCGTCGAAATCAACCAAATCGTCCACGAGGCAGGCGGATTGGTCTACGCTGACGGCGCCAACTTGAACGCTTTGCTCGGTCTGGTCAAGCTTGGCGACTTGGGTGTTGATATCTGCCACTCGAACCTGCACAAGACGTTCTCTACGCCTCACGGCGGAGGTGGTCCAGGGGCCGGGCCCGTGATGGTCACCGAAGAACTGGCTTCATTCTTGCCGGAGCCCGTGGTGACAAAAACTGACCGCAGCGATCTCCGATTGAGCAGACCCCAAAACAGCATTGGCAAGATCAATGGTTTCCACGGCTCTTTTTCGATACTGGTTCGTGCCTACACCTACATGCAATCGTTAGGCGGCGACGGATTGCGGGCCGTTTCGGAGAACGCAATAATCAACGCCAACTATGTCCAGGCCAAGCTTCAGGACCGGTTCGACCTCGCGGTCGACCGAATCTGCATGCACGAGACCGTGTTGAGCGGCAAGCGCCAAGCCGACCGCGGCGTCCCCGCCCTCAGCATCGCCAAGCGGCTCCTCGATTACGGCATCCACGCGCCGACGATGTACTTTCCGCTAATCGTGCTCGAAGCGCTGATGGTGGAGCCGACCGAGACCGAATCGAAGGAAACGCTAGACCGCTTCATCGCAGTGATGCAAGCGATCGACGACGAAATCGACAGCGACCCAGACTCGGTCAATCATGCGCCACACACGTTGCCAAATACTAAGCTCGATGAGGCGACGGCGGCGCGTCGGCCAGTGTTGAGATGGTCGCCGAACAACGATTGACGTAACGCGCCCAGATTAATATTTGGGATGCTAAATCTTAATCACCCGAAACTCGATTCAACTTTCTTTAATTTCAACCTCGCAGATCCATATTTGCGGACATAATCAATAATTCATCCCCGCGACACATGCCCATTCTCCCATCACCCGCGATCCTCGCCAACGGTCTCTTTAGGGGATTCAGAGGAGGCACAAGCGAAGCAATGCTCGCAGGGGATGCCGGAACGCCGCCCGCCACTCAATCCCATTCTTCCGCCACCCGACTCGAATCAACGCGCCTCAACATGCGTAAATTAACACTTACGCACATTCACACTTATGCCAACACGCAACCGATCCTTGAGCAACGGATCCACAAACCCCGATAACGCCCTCCCAGACCAACCCACTTTGCTACTCGACGAACCCTTCAACCCGCTCCGCGAAGCGCCCTACGGAACGCAATCGCTCGCGACCAGCTTCATTCTCAAATGGAGCGATTACCAAGAATCCGAACATCGCGCTTATCAACGCCACTTCAACGAACTCTGCGACATCGTCGGACACGAGAACCCGCTAGACGATCTAAATAACCAAGACTTCGTATTCCAGAAGTTCGCACCCACACCCGGCGACCGAAGGGGTTTCGCAGATGTGTGGCTACGTGATCATTTCGTAATGGAATACAAACGGCCCCTACTGAATCTCGAAAACACATACGTCCAAACACTCAAATACCGCGACAGCCTCGGCAACCCGCCTCTCCTTATCGTCTCCGACTTTCGGACCATTCGAATACACACCAACTTCACTGGTACCGTGTCCGACACGTACACCATCACCCTCGATGATCTGGGCGCGGTAGACGCTCCCGCACAACGTAGAACCGCACTCGGAGTCGTTTCCGAATCTCCCCTATCCGTATACCAAGTCCTCTGGTACTGCTTCCACGACCCCGGATATCTAGGCCCAAGGCACAACCCTGACCAACTCACGCAAGCCGCCGCCGAAAAATTCCGCAACATCTCCGACGAACTGCAAAAGCTCAACCCCGGAAAAGACATCGAGATCGCACGACTCCTTTCTCAGATGCTCTTCTGCATGTTCGCTAGCAACATGGCGCTCCTCGAACGGAACATCCTGTCAAAAATGACCCGGGACGTCGGAGATCAACCCGAAGTCGTATTCCCCGAACGGCTTAACCGACTATTAGAAGCCATGAGCGACGGCGACCAAATCGCATTGCCGCCTATCAAACGATTCAACGGCGGACTCTTCGACGGACGACGCAACAATCTCAAAATCGAAAGCTCGCTGATGCCCCTCATTCGGGAAGCAGACGCCCTTGACATGTCACAGATCGAACCCGCGATCTTCGGCACTCTATTCGAGCGTATATACAACCCCGAAAAACGCGCACAACACGGCAGACACTACACATCCGGCGAAGACATCGAAGCACTAGTCGAACCCGTCGTGATGGCACCATTCAGGCGCGATTGGGATGCTCTCAAGCCCACACTCAAACCCGAAAACTCAGATGAAACCCTAACCAAAATCCAAGAACTCATCGACAAACTCGGAAACGCCAGAATTCTAGACCCCGCATGTGGATCCGGAAACTTCCTTTACGTCACGCTCAACCTGTTACACAAACTCGAACGCGACATCATCCTCTGGGCAATCGAGAACGGCATCGATATCCCGCAACCTCGCGTTCACCCGCAGCAACTCCTCGGAATCGAGATCGACGAATACGCCCAGCAACTCGCAAGCATCGTCGTGTGGATCGGACACATCCGCAACGTGTGGATCGGACACATCCGCAACGAAACCAGAAACGGAAACATCGAGCACCGAGATCCTATAGAAAACATCGAATGCCGAGACGCAATCATCGATAACTCCGGGCCAGAACCAAAGCCCGCCGATTGGCCCGCAGCCGATTTCATCGTTGGAAACCCGCCATTTTTGGGTAATCGCAGGATGCGACAGGAGATGGGCGACGAAATCGTCGAACGAATATATGGCGTTTGGAAAGATTACGTACCCAATGGTGCCGACCTTTGTTGTTATTGGTTTGAAAAAGCCCGGATGCAAATCGCTGACAATCGGTCTAAAAGAGCCGGGTTGCTGGCGACACAATCCATTCGCAGTGGATCTTCGCGGCGCGTCCTCGAAAACATCAAACAATCTGGCGATATCTTCTTTGCAGTCTCGGACCGAGATTGGATTCTTGACGGTGCGGATGTCCATATATCAATGGTCGGGTTCGATGACGGTTCAGACACCCAACGAAGTTTGGACGGCGCTAGTGCCAACACCATCTTTGCAAATCTCACAACTGGGAAAATTGATGTAACTCAAGCCCGAAGGCTTGCTGAAAATTCTGGCATCGCCTTCCAAGGCGTTATTCCAGTCGGCCCATTTGACATCTCCCACAGTGAAGCAGCAAACGTTTTGCGGGACAACAACCCCGACGGCAAACACAATGCCGATGTGGTTAAACCGTTGATCACCGCGAAAGATGTCACTGATCGACCAACCAATCGCTGGATAATCGATTTCGGTGTCGATGCCGATCAAAATCATGCCTCAAGCTACGCCAAACCGTTCGAGATCGTGAAAGAGCGCGTAATACCGCATCGCGCCAACACTTCAAGCGCTTCACACGTACCGTGGTGGATTTTTGCGAGCCCTCGCCCAGAACTCCGAAACGCAATCGCTCCTCTCGGAAGATACGTAACCACTCCGCGACACTCGAAACACCGTTTATTCGTTTGGACAGAATCCAACACGATACCAAACGAATCTGTCGTCATTTTCGCCCGTGAGGACGATTACTTCATCGGCGTCCTCCAATCACGCGTACACGAAGTCTGGTCGCGTGCGATGGGCACACAAGTCCGTGATCGCGAGAGTGGATTCCGCTACACCCACACAACCTGCTTTGAGACCTTTCCATTCCCCGAACCCACCGAGGATCAACGCGATGCCATCGATGATGTCGTCAAAACTATCATGTGGCACCGCAAAAACATGCTCACTCCCAAAGAAGGCGCTCCCCAAGAAATCATACGAGAGATGACCCTAACCCACATCTACAACAAAAACCAAACCTGGCTACAACGCGACCACGAACAACTCAACCGCGCTGTCTTCGACTCCTACGGCTGGACCGAAGACCCACAAGACCTCGACGACGATACCATCCTCGAACGCCTCCTAAAACTCAACCTCTCCCGCGAACCCGCCTGATGCGTCAATTAATCCCGAGGCCACAACAGCCAAGCCACTACACCGAACACAACACCCCCACCGATCGCAGACCCAACTATCGCTGTTACGCCACGTATCCCCGCCTCTGTGACCGCATCGATATCGCTTTGCGCATCGCCGCCCGCCAAGTAACCCGGCAACGCATTGGCAAACGCTACCGCGCCAACCAACGCAATCACGACAAAAACTAAGGGGAGTATACCCCTGTGACTCCAAATCCCCTCTGAAATCTCACTTGGGAGCGGGGTATTCCTCTCGGATGGCTTTGGCTTGATCCGCCGAAATTCCGAAAATCCGTCTCAACGCCTCGCCGGGTTCGATCCAGTGTTCGAACTCCACCCCGTCCTCTACGCCTAGGCGTTCGGCGGTTTCAGCATCTACGACCACTCCGTTTTTGGCGATGTAGCGTTTCTGCGATTTTGCCATCATTTTCTCCTTCGTTCAGTTTAGCAGTTCGCTACTGGTAACGATCATCAATGAAGAGCTGGACGACCCACAGCGTCGGGTATCTGTAGGCGAATCCCAATGCGACGCGGTCGTATCCCGACCTCAGAATGTTCTGACGATGCCCCGGGCTATCCATCAGCCCCCAATGCGCCATGCCCAGATTCTCCGCCAAAGTGCGTTGCACCCAGTTGAGGGTGGGATCGTAGCAAAAATCGTTGCCCGATATGTTCTCTCCGACTCCGTATCTCGTTCTTCCTCCTTCCCGCACGTATCTTTCTGACGGCTCCGACCCGTCTCGCCCGATGTGCGACAGATAGCAATGCAGCGCCATGTCCTCGGCGTGGATCTGAGCTGCCTCGTTGTCGCTCAATTCCAACGGGCTCTTCCCCTCATCTTCACGCGCTCTGTTGATGAGTATCAGCATCACTTCCCGCATGTCTGCGAGAATCTCTTCCGTCAAGCCAGATGGGTGCGGTGTTGGAGTGATCGTCGACGTAGGGGTTGATGTGGGTGTATTTGACGGGGTGGGAGTCACAGTCGCGGTCGGGGTGTTGGATGGAGTCGGTGTGATCGTAGGTGTGTTCGTCGGTGTCGGTGTGGATATCGATGTGGGCGTGAAGGTGGGCGGCGGAATCGGAGTCGCCGTAGGTGTGTCTGTAGGAGTATGATTCGCGGTGGGGACCAGCGTCGCCGTCGATGTGGGTGTCGGTGCAAGGGTTGGGGTGCTAGTCGCCGTTGCAGTTGCGGTTGATGTGCCTGTGAACATAGCCGGTGTGATCGGACGAGATGTCGCTATGGAGGTGGGTGTGGGAGTTGGAGAGGCGGTTGGCGTTGCAGTCGAGATTTCCTCTGGTGTGGCCGATGGCTCAAAGGTTGGCGACGGCACCACGACTACAACGCGGGGTATCGGCGGCGGACTTTCCACGAAGCCTCGCCAACTGTCTCGAAGATGCTGGGAATACGTGGGATCGATGCCTGACACTGCCAGGTACGCCAGAATCAGCGAAAATAGGGCAACCGCTGTGATCGGCAAGCATCGGTGGCAACACATCGGGCAACCCTTTGATCAACTGCCGAACACGCGCTGAAAGATGTTGGCCCAATCCCGCATCATCTCGTCGGTGGATGAGGGATATTCGACCGCCAGATAAAGGTGCGACACGATCACGGCAATCAAAAAGACGACTGCAACTACCCAGAACGCTTTGCCTCTGCTTCGGCTACCCGCAATAGGAACGAATGTCGATTGTCGCCCCTTCCGTAGATGGATGGGCATTTTGATCTGGCCCGCTGTTCGTTGAATGGTCGGAGTGACGTACGGCCTCCTGCTTTGCCGGGTGGGATGGGGAGAGTTGCGGGGTGCCGGCGGCTTTCTGCGGGAATGTGTATTCATCCGGTAGATGAAAACCTGCACGACGACGAATCTTTTGAAGTTCCAAGCGAATCCGAGCGCAACTTCGCTCGCACCTCCCATCATGATGGCTCTATGCTGCCTGCTCAATTTCAACGATCCATGCGCCCGCTTCATCAGCAGATCGAGATCGCGCTCCGAGAACCGCATCCTTCTCTTCTGACTGGACGGGTACGGATCCTCGCACATGTTTTCATCGACTCGATCATCGGGCGAACCGCCCGATGACACGTATCGGCTCGGAGCGGACGACCCATTCATGCCTGTATGGGAGTAGTAGCGATGAACGATCATGTCCTCTGCATGTAGTTGAGCGGATTGATTCGTGCTGAGCGTCACACGATGCAGGCCGAACTGCTCTCTCTCGGCGTTGATCTGCTCGAGCATCGAGATGCGCAACCGTTGAACATCGCCCGGCGGCAACTTGATCGGCTTCGCGGCCGCTTTGCGCTTCCTCTTGCCCCTCATGTTGTCGGAAGCGCCGCGTCAACTCCCCAAACAACATCCACCGCCAAAGAACGAACAAACACCGAGGGCCTCCCTTGGCAACTCAGGCAACGCTTGTTCACAGGACGTTCCCAACAGGGTCGACCGCAGGGAGGCACGACCAGCGCGCCTGCTGTGTGCGGTCAGGCGAATCAACGCCTTTTCTGTTGGGGCAAACGCTTGAACGGAGCGTCTACGTCCTGTGAACGGCAAACAAGGTTATCACCGAAACGAGGTACGGGCAGGACAGATGGCGATAGTACAATTCGCCAACAACGAGAAACCGCTCCGTTGGCGCGGAGCGGTTCAAGGGCAGATGCTACTCGTTTTTGAGTACCCGAGATGCGTTGCTGCTTTTTACATGATAGCAAATAGCCGGGATGCCCGGTCAAATTGCGAGCAAATGGTACGGCTCAATGCAACTTGGCAAGCATCCCAGAAATGGAGAAAGTGCGATGTTGTCGCACATTCAAGAGTGGATTGTATCACATCCGCGCGAAATCTTAATCGCCGCCGCGATCATCGCCGCGATCCTGCTGCTTTTCGGAGAGGAACTGTACGCAGCGTTCGTCGAGCCGAACATCCGACTGCTCACGAGATAGGCGGCTAGATAAGTTCGGGCTGACGCGTGTGCTCCGGCCCGATCAGCGCCTCGTACGAGAGCCGCTTGCCGACCGCGCCCATGATGATCTCTGACATCTGCGTCTCGGTGTCGAGCGGTCGAAGGTTGTGCCGACCGACCGCCTCGGCGATGTAGCGCGGCAGATGCTTGACGCTGTAGTTGTGGTACACGCCGACGTAGCCGCGCTTGAGCATCGAGAACCAGGACTCGATGCCGTTGGTGTGGACCTCGCCGCGCACGAACTCCTTCGCGGAATGCCTGATGATTTTGTGGCTTCTAGGAAGTCGGTTGTATCCGGCGAACTCGTCGGTGAAGACCTCGGTGGCCGGCTCGGTGTATTCGCTTACGAATCCCGTCAACGTGGGCTGGTCGGTCTTTTCGACCACCCGCGCAACGACCTTGTTGGTCTCGCGGTCTTTGAGAGCGACCACAGGGGTTTTGCCCACCGCGCCGCGTCCGGCGTTCAAGCGTTGCCACTCGTGCTTGTTGTGCTCTTTGCCGCCGATGTAGACCTCATCGACCTCGACGGGTCCTAGGAACGAGTTCTCGTCCGTCTCCATCGCTCGTCGGATGCGGTGAGCCATGTGCCAAGCGTTCTTGTACGAGCCGATCCCCAGCTCCCGACGCAGTTTCTTCGCGGATATGCCTTTGAGGTTCGTGGAGTAGAGATAGACGGCGATGCACCATTTCCACACCGGGAGTTTGGAGTCGTGCATGATGGTGTCGGTTTTGACGGTGAAGTTCTTGCCGCAGTCCCTGCGGGACTTGCACCGCCACCGCCGAAGCGAACCACGGCGTTTGAGCTCGGACACGTCGGAACCGCATGAGGGGCATTTCACGCCGTCCGGCCACCTCTCCGAGATGATCCACTCCTGAGCGGATTCGTCGTCTCCGAACCTCTCCGCCGCCTCTATGAAGCCGATGCCCTTCCGTCCGATTTTCGGGGGCGCGGGATCGGCTGGAATCGCTGTATCTGACATACCCTGATTTTAGCAGGTTATGACTCCATATTCAAGCTATCCAAAGCACTCAATGGAGTGAATACCCTATCGAAACTAGGTATAGTCTAGCGGTGAAATATCATGGATTTCAGAGGAGATTTGGAGTCACAGGGGTATACTCCCCTTTGCAATGGTCTCGTGAGCGGTGAGCATCATCTAGCGAGTCACTTCCAGTTCGCCGTTGTCCCGATGTGACTTGGGTTCGATCAGGAACATTACAGCGGCGCAGGCGGCGCAGGCGAGGCTGAAGATCATGAGCAGCGCCGGATGGATCGGTGGTCGCCCGCCGGTCTCAGGCAGTCTGGCTTCGACCACCGGCGTCGGGGAAGCCGAAAGTTCGACCGGTGCCCTCCGGCTGGCGGCGAACACCCGGGCCGGCAGCTCGCTCAGAGCCCCGCACAGCCGGGGGTCCTCGCCGGATCGGAGCCGGAGCTGGGAGGAGAGCACCGCGAACCCGCGCGGCCCGATCGTGGCGACCGATAGTTCGTCGATACTGCCTCTGAGTCCGACCGGCAACGGGATGCACACCTCCGCCGCGTCCTTCAAGGCGTATGGCGACATGCGGTTTCCTGAACGGTCGACGACGTCGAGGGCGAACGCGTCGCCGGCGATCGTGTATCGATCCCCGCCGTCAGCTTGGTCGGCTGCGGGCCCGGATGCGACGATCCGGATTCCGATGAATTCGCCATTAGGAATCGATCCGGCGGGCGCGTCTAGGGTCAGATCGCCGACCGCGAAACCTCCGCCCAGCGACGACAGCACCTCGTAGGCGAGACCTTCAGAATCGATGATGGTCTCCGGAACCGCGCCGATCGGTCCGACGATGGCGGGCGGTTCAATCTCGTCCTCCGGGGGATGGCGTACCGTGATGCTGAAAACGGCCTGACATGCGGCTGCGTCTTCGGCGATGCAGATTTCCGGATCCAGCGTCGCGGTCACGGTGTAGGTGCCCACCTCATCCGGCGGGATGTAGCCCACCTTCCGTCCTGAACCGTCGAACTGCCCGTCGGCGTCTCCGTCGTCCCATTCAAACGTAAGATCGTCGACGCCTTCGTCGACCGCGTCTCCCTGCGCGCCGTAGACTAGCACGTTCAACGCGACTTCGTCGCCTACGCTTAGCACGACGTCGCGGACTTCGGGCTCGATGCGCGTCGCATGCAAAGGTTCCGGTTCGGGTGCGATGTAGGTCATGTCGAGCGCCCCGCGGGCTACCAGCACGGTTCTCTGCTTGCTCGTCACGAAGCCGAGACCTTCAGACGCTGGCGCGGTCTCGTATTTGAAGACGCGCACATCGATCGTGTAATCGCCGGCGACACAATCCTCCGCGACGACGAGCGTGATTTGGCTTTCTCCGTCGTATCGCCGATTCGCCGCGAAGCCCTCTGCTTCGCACCGCTCCGCCCTTTCTTTCGTGTGTCGACGGTATATGTTGGCGCTCTGACGCAGCTCTGACGAAAGGTCCGACGCGGTCAGTCCGGCAGGGCGGAACACAATCGTCCGATCCCGCGAGTCGCTCCTGATCTGTTTCGTTCCGCCGTCCAGTTCGGTTACAAATCGCGGGCTTTCCGGCTTCTCAACGATGATTTCATAGGCCGAGCGGTATTCGGGCCTTTCTGCGACGACCTCGACCGATACGACGAAGGGGCCGCGGCCCTGCAATGCGAGAGAATCGTCCGACGGATCGCCGTTCACGCGCACGGAGATCGAGGCGTCCGCGAGCATCGGGACAGCGGCAACCCTGGCCGCGGCGAGATCCGCCGACGCTTCGGCGGTGTACACATATCTGTCAGACGAGAATTCCGGTGCCAGAGCCAGTCCCGCGAGATTCAGTTGGGCGAGTCGAGATTCCGTCTCGATCCTGTTCGAGACCAGTACGATGACCGTGCGATGCGTGTCGTCTCCGTCGGGTCCAGGGCTGTCGTGCAGCGAGATCTTCAACTCGTACCTCGAGCGATCTTCGTAGTTCAACACCGCCGCGGTGCGCAATTGGCCAGTGTCTGAATCGAGTTCGAATAAATCGCGGTCCGAAGAATCCCGTAAGAAGAAAGCCGTCTGATTCCCCTCTGGATCGACTACGCGGAGCGGTTCGCCGACCTCGCTCCCTACAGGCAGGTTCTCGCGGATCCGCCTGACCCCGGTCTCGCCACTCTCGAATTCGGGAGCATGGTCGCCGAATCTATCGACGGGGTCCCGCGAGATCGCGTACGAGCGTTTGTTTGAACCTTCCGCATCGCGGTACGACGCCGTAGCCCGCAGATACTGGTCGATGTCGTCGGAGGTCGGCGTGTAGGCGCTGGACGTGGCACCGGAAATGAGGTGCCAGCCGGTGAGTCCGTCACGGGAACTGGCCCAGCGCCACGACACGCGTCTGACATCACTGTCAGGATCGTTCAGGGCGGCTTTGATTGGCCGGTCTACGAACGGCCGCTGCGTGGAAAGCGTGACAGTGCCGATCTCGGCGACATTCCGCACCGTTATCGTTATGCCCAGAACCGCCGTGGCTAATGAAGGATCCGTGACCGTCACCGTCACCTGGTACTGATGTCTAGTTCCGAAGTCGAGTTCGGACCTGACGAGCAGCTGTCCCGTACTCCTGTCGATGTCAAACTCCGCGCTATCGTCGCCTCCGAGTTTGTAGACCAGAAGATCGCCGTCCTCGTCGTCGACGGCCGTCACCGGATCGCCTACCGGCGTCCCCGGCAGCGAATCCTCGTCGACAGACCGTCTACCGTCTTCGCCGGTCGGGAACTCGGGGGCGTGGTTGGTTTCGGGCCTCTCGCGGACGACGCGGTCCGAAACCGCGTTCGCTTTTTTTGCGAAACCCAGCTCGTCGCTGTAGAAGGCTGTCGCCCTCAGATGATGGTTCAGGTCCGCGGCGACTGGCTGGTACACGTTCGACGCGGCGACACGGATGACTGTCCACTCGTCCGAGCCGCGTGCCGATTTCTCCCAGACCCATGCGACGCGGGAGATTCCGCCGTCGGGATCGACCACCTCCGCCGTGAAGGGGACGCCCTGTTGGGGTTGCACCGCAGAGAATTCCACCTCGCCCGGTTCGTCCGCGTCGACGACGGTCACCGTGATCGGGTAGGACGTCTGGTTGACGCCGTCGAACAGGTCGATCGAAACCTCGTAGAAATTGTCGCGATTCTCGTCACGCGGGTTCTCGTAGTCCATTGCCGAGCGGAAGGAGATGGTCAACTCGTCGCCCTCCAGATCCCACTCGAACAGACCGGGGTCGCGTCCTGAAAGCGTCACATGCAGATTCATGGACTCGGACGATGCGACCGTGTACGTGGCGAGCATTACGTCCCCGTTCTCCTCGTAGCACAGGTCCAACACGCTTGGCGTGCAGATGTCCTGCCCTGACGCTTCGTGTCCGAACCAAACCGAGAGCGCAATCAGCGCCAGAGCCGCGACGGATGATGCCAGAACCGGGAAACGAGAGTGCCTCGCGTCGGACGGCGATGAGGCCGTAGGTTGCATGGATCGACAAGGGTGGACTGGTTCCACAAATTCCCAATTAAACAGTTTAGCAATTTATATGTAACTTATAGATAAAGTCTCTCCCTAAATTGATAACGTAACAGTGACTCATAGCCCGTTTCGCCAAAATCGACCGAAACAAGACCGTTCGCGGGGCAAAAGCTGGAGAAGTCCCCTTGGTCAGCCGGTCCACCGAACCGCATCCACGGGAGACCGTGTCTTGGTGCCTGGCGCGGTTCAGCCTCCGCGGAAGCTAGAGGCTCGACGTCGATACGGCGCTGCGTGCCGTGATGGAACGCGCCCGAAAAGATGGAGACTCCACCAGACGCGGCGGGGGTATCCATCTGTGTATCTGCCTTCGCACCAGGAGGGCGAAGGAAAGGACAGGATTACAGGACTAGTGCGAACCTAATCTGAAAGGTTCTTGATTTCACCAAGTCTGGTGGAGCTGAGGGGATTCGAACCCCTGACCTCATCAATGCCATTGACGCGCTCTCCCAACTGAGCTACAGCCCCACCGTGATGGGAACGCGACGCGAGACACTGTCCCTTCGAACCGCCGCGTAGGTTTCTATTCTAATCGGCGCCGAAACTAGGAGTAGCGACCTTCTTGCGATCTATCGAATCTGAAGCAACGTCGGCATCGGACGCGTGCACCGAATCACTCGTCGAAGACGACGACGCTGATCCGGTTTGCGGGCGTGGATGAAGTACATCGGCGTGAAGATGCGGAGTTCGCCTGCCTCGACCATCGCAGCGTCACAAGTTCAGTGTTTTCGCTACACAAGCCGCCCCACGAGGCGCAAGGCGGAGCGTCTCTAGGACTTTTAACGAAGCGCTGGTGAAGCTGTGACCGAATTGTGTGCTTCGGAAGGTCGCCAGAGATAGGCAAGAACCGACGAAGGGTTGGTACCAGGGTATCGACGGACCGGTCTGCTCAGCGAGGTCGCGCGTCTCCAACACCTCAAAACCGACGGTGCGAAGTGCCTCCGCCGCCGTTCGGTGGCACATCGCCCGATTGCAAGGCGGTCGACAGGTTAAGATTCGAGCTAGTGAATTGCCAATTGACCAGCTATCGGCGAATGATCTGTTCCACAATTTCGTCAACAACACGCAACAGTTCCTCGCGCTACCGATGAAGGCTATTTTCGATCCGGCGTCTCCCAAATCTGTCTCATTCTTAGCTCTCAGCACTTTGGCGATTTGCGCACTGGCGGTCATTTCACTGTATGCATGTGCGAGTGATGTTGAGGATTCTGCCAAGGATCGAATGATCCGCGAGATGGAAGTATCACTGGAAGCCCTACGTGCGGAGAACGCTGAACTCAAATCAGAAATCGCAGTTCTGCATGAGGTCCAAGAAGATCTGAATGCACAAATTCGGGATCTCGAAGACATAGATTCAAAGGCGGATTGGAACCTTGGCGACAAGGATCAGCAGGTCGAAAGCAAAGACGAGCAGTCGACGATTCAGGTGGATTCCGCTGTAGAGGCGACGGCGAGGATGGCAGAGGAAGCCGGAGGACAGGTCCACTACATCGAACACGCCGGGAGAGGCGATCGCACAGTCCTGGTAACACCTCGGGAAATTGTCGACGGTGAAACGCCGCTCATCGTCTCACTTCACGGTTTCGGAGGAAATTCGTTCTACCAGTCCTCATACGTCCCGCTCCACGAGCGCGTCAACACCGACGGTTTCGCTCTACTCCTGCCGAACGGCGTACGCGATGCCGCGGGAAACCGCTTTTGGAACCCTACCGACCACTGCTGTGAAGGTGGCAAGTCCGGCGAGGACGACATCGCCTACCTAACTGAACTCGTGGCGGAAGCGCGGAAATTTGGAGATTTTGGCCACATCTATTTCTTCGGCTACTCCAACGGCGGCTTTATGTCGCACCATATTGCGTGCAAGGGCTTGTCTGGTCTACGAGCAATCGTCAGCTTGGCTGGGACGAGTTACGTCGAGGATTCGACCTGCGAAGGCGCACCGCCCGTCTCCGTGTTGCACATCCACGGGACTGAGGACAGTGTAATTCCGTACGAAGGCGCCGAAATCGGACCGAATTCCGACGGCGAACGCGCAATCTTGGCCAGCGCGCAAGATATGGTTACTCGCTGGAGCCGGATCGCGGGCTGCGATTGGCCCGAAGACCCTACGCCCTACGCGATGTTAGATCTCGACCAATGGGTTCCGGGATCTGAAACTCAAGCATTCCGCGTCGCACCTGCCTGCGCCGATGGGATCAGCATCGAATTTTGGAAAGGCGTGGGCAGCGAGCATTCCCCTGCCATCGGTGAAACGTTCGTGGATGCTCTCCTGACGTGGCTCTTCGCCCAAGATTGATTTTGGCGGTGCATCAACGAAACGTGGTTCGAAAATCATCCTCATCGGCGGATCAGCCCTGTGGCCAGATTTCGCGTGCAAATTAGACTTCGCTGAGATTGCAGCTATGTGGCTCACCGCGAGCGACGTTAGCTGTCCGCATGCCGACGGATTCAATCCGTAACGTACGTGTGGGTGATCACTTCCCAAATGTGACCATCCGCGCACTGGAAGTAAAACCCTCGCCCGCCATGCAAATGGTTGATCTTCCCGTCAGTCCGAGACCTAGGCCCACTCCCAAAGGCAACCCCCTCATCCTTCACTCGTTGAAGCACTGCATCGAACTCCTCATCTGACGCAAGAAACGCATAGTGGTTCGATCGCGGATCATCGGAGTCGTCGAAGTCCAACGTCAGGATGTCGTTGATTTTGACGGGGGCGAAGTGGCCCCACGTTCCTTTGTATTTCAACCCAAATACCCGGGCGATGAATTTCGCCGACTTTACCTTGTCGTAAGCCGGCACGATCGCGTGGTCCAACTGCAAAGGCATGACGGTGCTCCTTTGTTGATACGTTACACGTGGTAGATCTAGCCTCCAAACCCGCTCTTCGTCCTCCGCAAAGCCTCGTTCCATCCCGAAATCAATCTGCCGCGCTCTGCCTCCGACATGTCGGGTTCGTAACGTCTCGCGCAACTCCATAGGTTTGCCAACTCGCGGTCGGATCGCCAGATGCCCGCGGCGCGTCCGGCTAGGAAGGCAGTGCCCAATGCTGTGGTCTCGTCTACGGCCGAGACTTCGATCGGTCGGTCTAGCAAGTCGGCTTGGAACTGCATCAGGAATGGGTTGCGAGTCTGGCCACCGTCGACTCGCAGGACGCGTTCGCGACGGTTGCCGCGGCGGGGCAGTCGTAGCTGCGAATCCATGATGTCGATCACCTCTTTGACCTGATATGCCGTCGATTCGAGTGCCGCCCGGATGAGGTGGTCCTTGGTCGTGCCTCGGCTGATGCCGGTAATCGAGGCCCTTGCGTGGGGGTCCCAATGTGGCGAGCCTAGGCCGGAGAATGCGGGCACGAGATAGACGCCGTCGTTGTCACCCAGCAAGACGGCGATGTCTGAAGACTCCGTGGCGTCGGATATGATCCCGAGACCGTCGCGGAGCCACTGCAATGTAGACCCGGTGTTGAATATCGATGCCTCCAACGCGTAGACCTTCGATGCCCCCGCCTGCCATCCGAGCGTGAAAAGGAGACCACCCGAAGCCGCTTCTAGATCATCCGAGTTCATCGCTCCCGCGGTTGCCGAATCCGTGTAAAGCGCATGAGATTCAGCACCGCTATTGGCGAGCAGGAACGCGCCTGTCCCGTATGTGCACTTCATATCGCCGCGTGTGAAGCAGACTTGCCCATATAGTGCTGCATGTTGATCTCCGGCCACGCCGGTTATCGGTATTTCTTCGCCAAAGATGGACGCATGAGTGCTAGTGAACGTGCCCGCAGAGGGCATTGGCGTGGGCAAAGCGGCCTCGGGAATATCGAAAATTCCGAGGAGATCCGGATCCCACGCAAGATCGTGAATGTTCAGCAACATCGTGCGGGATGCGTTGGTCACGTCGGTTAGATGCGGAACTTCGATTGGCTGCGAACCAGTTGTGCCGCGTGCCAACTGATCCATCAGCCAAGAATCGACCGTGCCGAAACGCACATCGCCGTTAGCAGCTCTACCTTGCAGGTTGGGAATGGGCAGGTGATCGAGCATCCATCGCATCTTCGTTGCCGAAAAGTACGGGTCAACGATCAGCCCAGTCCGCGACCAGATGTCATCCGCCTTGCCCGAATCGCTTAGCCCGTTGCAGATCTCCGCCGTGCGGTGGTCCTGCCACACAATCGCGTTGGCGATTGGCCTGCCAGTCTTACTGTCCCACAGAACCGTCGTCTCGCGCTGGTTTGTGATCCCAATCGCGGCGATGTCAGTGGCTGAAACACCGGCATCGGTCAGGGCCATCCGCGCCGTGCCGATAGCGGCCTCGGCGATCTCCATCGGATCATGCTCTACCCAACCGGGCTGGGGAAAGATCTGGCGCAACTCACGCTGCGACGAACCCAATGGTCGAGCGTTTTCATCGAAAACGATTGCCCGCGTCGATGTAGTGCCCTGGTCGATCGTGAGTATCAACGACCCGTCAGGCATGCCTAAGAAAAGAGCGGATTGTTCCCGCCGAAGGCATCGATCGCGGTGCCCGTGATCGCCGACGAACGCTCAGATGCTAAGAAGACGGCGACGTTCGCTATTTCCTCGGGCAACATCAAGTCAGGGTTATCCGCTCGCCCTCGATTGTTGAAAGCCTCGCGGTATCCCTCTGTGTCGGTTCCGCCTGGGCATATCGCGTTAACGTTGATCCTGTGCTTGTGCAACTCGGCGGCCAGCGTCTGTGTGAGGCTGATTAACGATGCCTTCGTGACGCGATACGCGCTCCGACCTCTGCCTCCGCTCCGACCTCCGATGCTGGATATGTTGATGATCGAACCGCCGCCCGCCTCAATCATTGCCGGCACCGCAGTTTTGGTGAGCATCGCCGCGGCGTTCAGATTCACCTCGATCACGTCGTACCAAGTCTGGTCTTCGAGATCTACCAGATCTATCCGCGGGTGGATAATCGCCGCGTTGTTGACGAGAATATCGACGCGTCCAAACTCGGCCAAGACCGCAGGAACAATCCCCGCAACCTCTTCGCGGTCCAGAAAATCCGTTTGGCAAACCAACGCCTCGCTGCCAAGTTGCCTGACTTTCGCAGCAGTGGTTTCCAATTCGTCGCGCGTCCGACCCGTTACGGCGACGCTGGCTCCCTCCGCGGCGAAACCATACGCACAGGCGCGCCCGATCCCCTTCGATCCACCGGTAACCAGTGTGACTTTGCCTTCAAACTCGCCACTCATCGCTGGACTCTACCGCTGATGTTGCCGCCCGCGACGCCCATAACTTCACTGACGGAAACCAAGTTGAAATCACCGTGGAAAGTGTGGGCCAACGCGGATGCAGCTGCCGCGAAGTCTAAGATCTGCCGCGAAGTCCACCCTTCTTGCAGGTTTCCGTAGATCAATCCAGCGGAAAATGCGTCCCCACCGCCAACGCGGTCGACGATGCGCACCGAGTACTTGGGTGCCATCATAATCTCTGAGCCATCGTAGTAGATCGCCGACCAGTCATTGTCGTCGGCAGACTGCGATTCGCGCAGTGTGATGCCCACCTGTTGGAAATCAAACTCCTCCACGAGGCGATTCACGACGGGTTCGTACGCAGTTGCATCGATCTCGCCACTTTCCACGTCGACGCCTTCGGGAGCCACACCGAGCGACATCTCCGCGTCCTCCTCGTTTCCAATCGCTACATCCACGTGCTTCATCATCGGGCGCATGACGGCTTGTGCTTCCGTCGGCGACCACAGGTTCTTGCGGTAGTTCATGTCGGCAGAGACCGTCAATCCCATAGATTTCGCGATAGATGCCGCTTCATCGCACGCCAAAGCCGCTGATTGGGAGATCGCGGGAGTGATGCCGGTGAAGTGGAACCAGTCTTTGCAGTCGAATATCCGCTCCCAATCGACCTCGCCGGGGCCCAATTCGGCGATCGAAGAAGCGGCGCGGTCGTATATCACCTTCGAAGCCCGCATCGCGGCGCCGTTTTCGAGGTAGTATGTGCCGAGCCGCTGACCTTGACTTAATACTTCGGATGTATCAACGCCCCACTGGCGTACGTAGTTGATGCATGCCTGCCCAATATCGTTGTCAGGCACCGCCGTCACGTAGATCGAATCGAAGCCGAAGTTCGCCAACGAGACTGCGACATTGCATTCTCCACCGCCATACGTGACCTCGAACTCGCGCGCTTGCGTGAATCTTTCGCGACGCATCGTCGCGAGCCTCAACATGATCTCGCCGAACGTTACAACTGATGGCATTGGCTAAGTCTCCTCGGTCGTTTGCCGGATTGAATTCAGATTCCTAGTAGAACGTGGCGTTTTCATCGCCGTCATCGCTGTCACCTGTGCCCGCTGCGACGTTCGCCAATTCAGTGTCGACAGCGCTCTTGAGCAATCGGACGTCGGAGGCGATAGGAAACCAAGTCATGCCCTGCGCGATGCGGCGAGCGGCTTCGTTGCCGTCGATGCAGTGAATTCCCGTCGCAACATTGTGTTCTTTGCCGGCTTCCACGACGGTTTCGACCGCTTTGACGTGGTCAGGGTGTTTGTTATCGAGGCCGGTCGGCACACCTAGCGTACTGGCTAGGTCGTTCGGCCCCACGAAGCACACGTCAAGGTCGGGCACCTCCATGATTTTGTCGATCCGGTCGACAGCGCGCCAGTCTTCGATCATGCAGACGACCATGATGATGTCGTTGGCCTTTTCATAGTAGTCCGCGCCGTAAACAAGCTGTCCGCGAGTAGAACCGATGCCCCGTACGCCACGCGGCCGGTACTTGGCCGCCTGAACCGCGCGCTCAGCTTCGTCCTCATCTTTGACGTCTGGAACCACGATCCCAGTGAACCCGATATCCAAGACGCGCTTGACCCATATGGGATCGTTGCTAGGGATACGAGCGAAAATCGGCTTTCCAGATCCGTTGCCGGCGCGCAAGCAGTTGACGGCCGTCGAAACGTCGATTGGATTGTGCTCGAAATCGAGCGTAACCCAATCGAAATCTGTCGTGTGCAGCAACGTCTCGATTACAGTCGGATCGCCGCTCGATGACCAAGTTCCAAGCGAAGGTATGTTCTGTTTGAGTTTCGCCTTTACGGGATTGACGTCCATATCCTCAATCCTTTGAAGTTGACACGCGAACTGAGATTAACATACCGAATTCGCGTTGATGTGACGGTAGGCGGATAGACTCGGTAGGGTCAACGGGAGAAACGGTCTCAGGAGATAAACGAATGGCACGGCACACCAAGCTGGAAGTTTTGAATGCGATGCACGCCATTGGGGTAGTGCCAGTCTTCTACAACGGCGACATCGAAAAGGCCAAAAACATCGCACGGGCCTGTGCCGCCGGCGGCATTCGAGTACTTGAGTTCACCAACCGAGGCGACCACGCGTGGGAGGTGTTTTCCAGCTTAGACACGTTCTGTGCCGCCGAGTTACCCGACGCAATACTCGGTGCCGGGTCGGTCCTCGATGCCGGCACCGCATCGATCTACATCAGCAACGGCGCTAGCTTCATAGTCGGGCCAGTGACCAATCCCGACGTGGCTAAGGTGTGTAACCGAAGGAAAGTGCCTTATATCCCTGGTTGCGGTACCGCTTCGGAGATATCGGCAGCGGAGGAACTAGGTGCCGACATCGTCAAGATATTCCCCGGGTCTGCCGTCGGGGGACCTGGATTCGTGAAAGACGTTTTGGCGCCGATGCCGTGGTCGTCAATCATGCCGACGGGCGGCGTGGACATCACCGAAACATCGCTGCGACCATGGTTCGAAGCTGGTGTATGCGCCGTAGGTATAGGCTCTAAGCTGGTATCTAGCGATGTAGTTGCCGACAGTGACTGGGCTACGCTGGAATCAAGAAGCCGCGATGTCGTTGCACTGATACGGGAGATACGCCACGGTTAGTTGGCCGAAACGTACGATTTTGCTGCTGAAACTACACACATCATGCGGCAGATGTTAAGCGGTTGTACATATGAAACAGGGTATGTACATTTTCTGCGTATTTTTGCACATATCTGAGCCTAATCCCCACTGAAATCAAGCACGTACTCCATGTCGTAAGACTGGCCCAAGAGAATATCGATCAAGTGGTGGTTCCGGAAGAGTTGGTAGCGGCCCGATTTAACACGCTCCAACATTCCCGCGTTGGCGAGTGCATCCAACCGTGATCGGGCGGTAGCTCGCGTGACCCCTTCTATGTCTTGCACCATCTTCGTTGTCGTGTACGGCCGCATGAACAGGAGATCCATCAACTGCTCGGAAGAAGCGGTAGGAGCATCGACCCTCGCCCGGTCCGCGAATTCCCTGCGCAGTTCTCTGATTCTCACTAGATCGTTGCGCCCTTCTTCGGCAACCTCTGTGATACCGGCGAGGATGTAGCGGATCCAATTCTCCCAAGCACCTGATTCTGTAACGGCGCGCAACCCTGCGTAGTATTGTCGGCGGTGACGCAGGAAATACCGGCTCAGGTAGAGCACGGGTTGATCCAGCAACCCCTGTTGCATCAGATAGAGGATGTTGAGCACGCGGCCGGTACGCCCGTTACCATCAGGAAACGGGTGGATCGCCTCGAACTGGTAGTGCATGATCGCCATCTTGATTATCGGATCCAACCCGGACTCTTTCTCATGCGCAAATTGGTGGAGATTGTCTAGGAGCTTCATTAATCTTGGCCGACCGCGCGGGGGCGTGTAGACCACGAGCCCCACACGCAGATTGCCGATTATCACAGCGGTGTCGCGGACATCAACGTTGCTCCCGAGGATTTGACCACAGATATCGACTAGCAAGCGAGTATCGATCCGCCGGTCTTCCTCCAAACGGTTTATCGCCATCGCGAGCGCTGGCTGATAACGTGCCGCTTCCTTTGTCGCGTCAGATGCTCGTTCGTTGCCCACAGCCATGTATCTGAACAATTCGTCGCTTGTGGTGTTCACGTTCTCGATCTCCGAGCTCGCTTGCGCCTCGGTGATGGCGAATGTGTCGATCAACAATTGCGGGTTCGGCACACTCAACGCGGTCCCGTTCAGGTTTGCCAATGCGCGGCTGGCCAAGTTGAGGGCACGCATGATCCCGATCGTCTCGATCTCAGCGACGGGAGGCAAAGTCGGCAACGCGTTGTGGGGCCGTCGAGGTTCAAAAGAGGTCATAGAACTCACGTCGCCCACATGACATGTATAATTTCATGCCTTATATTATACACGTCATTGCCTGCATGATCAACCATTGTGCATGCCGGCAAAGATATGCACAAAACACGCCGATTTTTATACATATTGCGGCGGCACGTATGACTCGTTGTACATGTCATCGATGACATGTACAAAATCAAGCAATGAACAGAACATATCGAATTGAATGACCAACGGGTCAACCGCTGGCGCAAGCAGACTGCAGAGCGCGATCAAAATCGACCACCCAGGGTCCATCCGATTTAATGCTCATCGCCGCTTGCATACCCTCAAGCAACTCAATCTCCCGCTCGCCATCTAGCGCAATGGTTCCGCGGACCTCCCCGATAGTGACCAACTCACCGGATTCGATTGTCTGCCAATCCGCGATCTCGACATCTTTCACCATTCCGGGCGCGATGGGAGCCACGAGCGAATTTCTTCCAGACTGATTCGGGTCAGGGAAGCGGATGTAAAGTCCTCGCTGATCATCTATCTCGATGAGTGCCAGCCTTGCCCCGATGGACGCGATTCCGATGCTTGACGCCTCGGCACGGGTCAAAAACACAGAGTGGAGAGTGGAGACGTCCCACAGCGCTCGAGCGCCAACCATCGTTTGTCGTGATACTGCGGCATCTACGAGAGCGATATCGCGGACCTCTCCGTCAACTATCACCTCGATCTTTTTCGACCGTCGGCAAACATCTGTTCGGCGTCGCGGGTTTTTCGCGACCGTCGCTGCAGCGATGCCAGCAAGTGTTCCTTCAATCTCTTTTGGGAACACGTTGTTGGTACCGGTCGATATCGGCGCCAGTGGCACATCGCCACAACCTTTAGCTACGAGCCTGTTAGTGCCGTCCCCGCCTAGCGTGACGATGCAATCGGTTCCCGCATCTCGCATCATCCGGGCGGCGATGGTTGAGTCGTGCTGGCTACCGGTAGGCGACTGATCGATGAACTCCGAGTGCAACTCGTCCCGCGTGTCGTGCATCGCGCCGCGTGCCAATCCTGCCATGTCTGGCATAACCAACACTTTGTCAATACCATGCGAATGGAGACCGACGAAGACGCGGCGGAGGATGTTCGACTTCTCTTGGTTGGAGACTACGCGCCCCTGTGCCACCAGACGGCGGATGTCTTTACCGGCGGCGGGATTTGCGATTATACCGACAGTGGGCACTGTGAGAACACTTCGGTTCGTGCTATTCGTCATCGATGGCCTCGGCCAGCAGTTCTGACAAGAAGCGCGCCGGGCGATCTAATTCGTCTTCGATCTGCTGCTTGCAAGAGACCCCTGTTACAGCAAATCGTGTGCCACGTGCGGCATTGCGTAGCGCAGGGAAGAGCCGATCCTCGCCCACCTTTCGCGACACATCGTAGTGCTCTTTTGCATACCCGAAAGATCCAGCCATGCCGCAACAACCGG
This sequence comes from Dehalococcoidia bacterium, assembly GCA_965203505.1. Taxonomy (GTDB): domain Bacteria; phylum Chloroflexota; class Dehalococcoidia; order Lucifugimonadales; family Lucifugimonadaceae; genus Bin127. Next base: position 427,311 of record OZ241880.1, on the reverse strand, counting down.
CGTCGATCAGTTCGGCGCGATAGTTTGGCGGCAAGTTTAGGGTTGACACGGCTTGGGTAGTGCCAATTAGGGCGCGTTCGTGGCAGTGCACGTGCAAGAGTATCTCTGCCGATCGATCGTTCCAAGATATCTGTTGCCCGCCGTCAGTTGTCGCGTCGATTAGCACTTCCTCCAGCATCAACGCCGCCTCTGCGACAGCTTTCGCTGATGGGTCACCGCTGAGGAGATCTGGATATTCGTCTTTGAGTGTCAAGATGCAGCTGCTTTCGCAGCCGACAATCTTGGCACCTGAATCGACATACGGAATCAATGCATCGATGTTTCGCCGGGCGTTTCCGATGGCTTGGTCAAGCAATCCAGAGGACACCATTGGACGCCCGCAACAAACGCGCTCGGCCAAACATACCCGATACCCTAGCGCTTCCAACAGTCTCACTGCAGCTTTGCCGGATTCGGGGTGATTGAAGTTCATGAAGGTGTCGTGGAAAAGGACGATGTCACCGCGTGAACCAGTGGTTTTTGGAGTTCTGCGTCTGAACCATTGCTCGAATGTTTGGCTGACGATTTTTGGTATTTTGCGACGGCGGTCAATGCCGAGGAACTTTTCCGAAGCCCACCTCGCAGGAGGCGATCTATTCACTAAGTTGGCCAGCGGAGCAAAAGGGCCGGGAGCGAGCGAGTTCAATCGATGTATGTTGGCTACAACTCGGGAGCGCAATGGGACTGAGTGCGTTTGATAGTAGAGATCAAGAAATTCGTACTTGATCTTTGCCATGTCGACGTTAGAAGGGCACTCAGATTTGCACGACTTACATTCGAGACAAAGATCGAGCACGTCGAACATTCGTTCCGATGTGATGTCGTCTAGCGGCAACGCACCGGAAAGGGCGCCGCGCAGTGCGTTGGCGCGGCCACGCGTCGAATGTTCTTCCTCGCGGGTCGCCATGTACGAAGGGCACATCGCTCCGGCATTGACCTTTCGACATGCACCCACGCCGTTGCATCGCTCGATCGCTGCGGCAAAGCCTCCGTCGGCACGCCAGTCCAGCTTGGTTGGCAACGGCGCAGTCGAATAATCTGTACCGTAGCGTAGGTTTTCGCGCATGTCAGGAGTATCGAAGACCTTGCCCGGGTTCATGATGCCTTCAGGATCGAACAGTTCCTTGACTTCCCGGAAATGGGCCACCAGTTCAGGGCCGAACATCTTTTCTGCCCACGCGCCTCGCACGATCCCGTCGCCGTGCTCACCGCTCAGCGATCCACCGAATTCGAGCACCAAGTCGGAAATCTCGTCGGCGATCGCATACATCGTGTCGATACCGGCGTTTTTCTTCAAGTTGACCATCGGCCGTATGTGCAGACACCCGACACTCGCATGGCCGTAGTATCCAGCCTCGGTGCCGTGACGGTTCACGATCTCGTCGAAGCGCTCGACGTATTCCGGCAGATGTTCTGGTGCGACGGCGGTGTCTTCCACGAACGGCAAAGGTTTGGTGTCGCCTTCGACGTTCATCATGAGGCCCAAACCGGCTTCTCGCATAGCCCAAACTTGACGTTGTTCGGCAGGTTCCGACAGCAACGTCACGGCGAACGTTGCGGTGCTGCGTCGGATCGTGTCTCTGAATGCTTCGAGCTTCGACTTCACTTCCGCCGCGGTTTCGCCAGTCACCTCAACCACAAGGATGTCTGATGGTTCACCTTGTAGGAAACCGATGTTTCGAGCGAAACCAAGAGATTTGCGCGCCTGTTCGATGATGATCTGACCGATATGTTCGACTGCGCTGACATCGTGCTCGAGCGTCGCAACCGTAGCCTCCATCGACTCGCGAAGCGTTTTGAAATGCAGGACGGCCAAGCCTTTATATTTCGGTATGTCCCAAAGTTTGAGGCGCGCTTCGGTGACCGCCGCCAATGTTCCCTCAGACCCGACCATCACCTGCGTGAGGTCGATGATCGGACTGTCGGCAAGTTGCGGGGATGTGTAGACACGGTCGATGTTGTACCCGCCGACTCTCCGGAGTATCTTAGGAAAACGACGATCCACCTCGCCCGCGGCACGATCAGCGACGCCGGGTATTCCGCGGTAGATACTCCCTTCCAAATTCGACAACGCCATTTTTCCTTCAAGCTGAGCGGCGTTCAAAGCTTGAAATCGAGCGCTTGAACCGTCGGAGAGAACAACGGACATCTGTTGCACTTGATCCACGGTCTTCCCATAGATGATTGAGTGCGAACCACACGAGTTGTTGCCCATCGCGCCACCGATGTTGGCTCGAGATGACGTGCTCGGATCCGGGGTGAAGTACTTGCCCGTGTAAGCTACTTGCCGATTGAGTTCGTCGATTGTGATCCCGGGTTGAGTGTGGACCCATCCTTCCTCGCCGTTGACTTCGATGACGTTATGCATATATTTCGAGAAATCGACGACGACGCCACGGTTGACGGTCTGGCCCGACAATCCGGTACCTCCTCCACGCGGCAAGACCGACACACCCGCTCGATTGCATACCTCGATGACGGCGCTGACATCATCGGTGTCGCGAGGCAAGACGACTCCAAGCGGGGTCATCTTATAGATGGAGGCATCCGTAGAGTACATTTGCCGCGCGTATCGATCGAAACGCACTTCGCCGGTGACGGCTCGATTGAGCTCTTCAGCCAGTTGCGAACGCGCCGATGCGCGTGCGGTGGTCACGCCGCGACCTCGTCGTGCCCTGTATCGTCTTCTGCCGTTTGGGGCAATAAAACTGAGGCGATCACGCTGATGACAAGGATGCCGATGACGATCGCCAACGAACCCAACGTGATAGTGATCGAGACCGAGTCGGTCGGCACGCCGATGTCGTGAATGAAGTTGTGGAACTGGTCATGGATGGCGGTTTCGACAATGATCTTGACGCCGATGAACGCGAGGATCGTGGCTAGTCCGTACGACAGGAATCGGAAAAGATTCACCAGACCCTCAAGGAGGAAGAACAAGGGGCGCATTCCGAGCACAGCCATGGCGTTCGATGACCAAATGATGAACTGATTCTTGCTGATGCCGACGACTGTGGGGATGGAATCGATTGCGAATACTACGTCGGTGGATGCGAGCACGATGACGACCAGAGCGAAGGGCGTCGCAGCGCGGATTCCGTTCTTGACAGTGAAGAAATTGTGACCGTCGTATTCATCCGAGACCGGCGTGAACTTCCGGAAGACACGCACGACGAGATTCTTGGATGGGTCGATCTCTTCATCGTGGCTGGTGATCAGCTTGTATGCCGTGAAAATGAGGATCGCTGCAAGCAAGTACAGGACGGGTTCAAAGATCGAGATTATCCCGATGGCGAAGAAAATGAATACGGCGCGGGCGATAAGAGCACCGACGATCCCAAACAGCAAAGCCCTAGATCGGAAAAGGTCAGGCAGCACAAAGTAGTTGAAGATGACCAGGAATACAAAGAGGTTGTCGATGCTGAGGGCTCGTTCAGCTACGTACGCCGTGGCGTACTCGATTCCGAGTTCGGTACCCCCTGCTACGAATACCCATACTCCGACTGCCGCTGCGACGAGGGTCCAAAATATCGTCAGGAGCGTCGCTTCCCGCATGCCGACGTGGTGATCCTTACCACTTAGAAGGATCAAATCGAACAGCAGTAAGACGACCACGCCGACGGTGAACGCAGCGAGTATTGTGACGCTATCGAAATACCCTTCCACGGCCGATTACTACTAGCTATCCGCAGGTCGATTCACGGGAGGGCATGTCGGAAATCTGAGTCGATTTCGGTGCGAGAGGATCAAAAGATCGCGTCGATGGTGAACTGCTGTTCGCCAGCAGGCGCTTTGACGGTCACGATGTCGCCAATTTTGTTGCCGAGTATTGCGCTGCCTACGGGGGAGATGTCAGAGATTTTGTTCCGAAGCGGATTCGCTTCGTTCGCGGCGACTACTTGGTAGTCGACTGTCATGTCGGTGCCGCTTTTCGACAACCGTACCCATGAACCGATCTGAACGTGATCGCTGGCCTTTCGTTCCGATTCATCGATTATGGTCGCAACCTTGAGCGTAGATTCAAGCCGGTTGATCTGGGCTTGGACCATTCCTTGGTTCTCTCTCGCGGCTTCGAGCGGGGAGTTTTCACGCACGTCACCGCTGGCGGCGGCGCGCTCGATTTCTTCCGCCAATCCGATGGTTTCGACGCGGAGATCTTCGAGCCGGTTGACCATCTCGTCGTATCCCTGTTGGGTGATTTGGACTTCACTGTTCCGGCGTCTCATCGCTCCGCCGCGCGCCGCGTTGATGGTCGGTTTGCGTACACGGATATGCGGGGCGAGACTGACGTCTATGTAGCCCTTTTTCTTGATGTAGTTGAGAAAATCTTTGACTGCGGTGACGCGCTGTTTGTTAGTTTCGGACGCACTCGCGCCGAAAGTTTCAGAGTACGGGCTGATGTCCGACGGTCGAAGTGAGGTTAACGTGTTGGTAGAGCCCAACCAACGCGCGAATTTCGATAGTTCGGGGTGGATGCTCCGCTTCTTCCCGTCCGGGATCGTCATGACATACTCGGTAATCGCTTCTTGGACGGTGTAGTCCTCAGGGGCGGTTGCGATTGCGGAGTCGTCGGTCTTTGATACCAAGGTGTATTCCTCAATATTGATTGTCGGTCTGCCAGATTGCTGGCGGTGTGCGTTCGCGCCAAATCTGACCTAGGAGAAAGTGCTACTTTCTAGTGTACGAGAGTGAAAGAGGTGATGCAAAATCCGCCTGGCTTGGAAGGTCGTGATGGGTTGTGAATGCACAATGGACGTGTTGTGGAATGTCCGCTACTGTTTCAACGGATGAAGATCGATATAAACAGCCGCTTCGCCAGTCATCACTTCCGCGTCCTGTTGGTTCTTGCAAACCACTGCAAGCTTCACTATGGGCTTGTCCTCGCGAACCGATACCACTTCACAATTCGCTGTAATCTCATCACCGATGTGGACCGGGGCGACAAAGTTAACAGTGAGACCCAAGAAGATGATCGTCGCTCCTTTGCTGGCCATCTTGACCCCCAAAACCGCCGAAACCATGCCAACCAGCAAGGCGCCGTGGGCGATTCGCTGACTGAATCGCGTACGAGAAGCGTATTCGTCGTCCAGGTGCAACGGTTGAGTGTCTCCGCTAAGTTCCGCGAACTCCCTTACGGTTTCGTCGGTAATCAGACGTGTGACCGACGCGGTTGAACCTGCTCGAAAGTTGTTGGGCACTTCGGACATTTCTCACCAGCTCCTAGTTGTTCAATTCGTATCGGACTGATTTGTCTGGGCAATGTAAGACCCGACAACGACGAGCGCTGCCCCGACCCACAACTCAGGGCCGATGTTCTCGCCCAGTATCAACCAAGATAGCACCGCTGTTACCACCGGCCCTGAAAGCGAAATCAGGGTCACCCGGCTCGGCAGGTAGTTGCTCAAAAGCCACGTCTGAGCAAGAAACGCGAATCCGGCGATCACGACACCTTGATAAAACAGCGACGTCGCGAGGACCACGGTCATTTGCCAGGGTGCGGACTCGAACACTAAGGAACCGATAGTGAATGTCGCGGTTCCGAAGATGCCTTGCGCCACCAGGAGTTTGACGACTGTGATCCTTTGACCCAACTGAGACAGATAGACCTGGCGAAGGCCTAGGAGTAAGGCGGAACACATGATCAACAGGTCTCCCAACCACGGATTCAGTGCGTCTATTGCGTCTACACCACCGAAAATGCTGCGCACGAATATCGCAGCCGCGCCAGCATATGCGATGAATGCGCCAACCACACGCCGCTTCGATAATCTGTCGTTTGGCACTAGGAAATGAGCGAATACTCCGGCCCAAAGAGGAAACGTTGTGATCAACACGCCAGTGTGGCCAGCGGTCGTGTTGTATTGACCGAGATTCATGAACGCGGTCTGTACCGAGAACAAAACCCCCAGAACGAACAAAGGGAACAACTCGGCGCGAGAGAACTTCAAAGTCTGCCGCGTCACGATCGCCCAGATGAGCACCACGACCATGCCAAGCACGAATCGCAAGAAACCCATCCGAAGCGGCGGAGAATCTTCCAATCCGGCCTTGACGGCTACGGGAAGCCCGCCCCAGAGCGAGGCGAGTAGAAACGCCAAACCACCTGCCCCGAGCGTGAGCGGTTTTCGGCGGTCGGCGCGTTGGGGAGGAGATTGAGACGTTGTCGATTCTGTTCGAGAGGTCAGTCTTCTAACCGTTTCAGGTATTGACCGACCCAATCGAAATCGACGAGGTCCACATAGGCATCCATCAATGCCTTGGTTACCGGTCCGGGGACATCTCCATCGCCCACCGATGATCCTTGAACCTTACGAACCGGGCATATGCACAGCGACGTAGACGTCAGAAAAACCTCATCGGAGGTCATCGCATCAAACATGTCCAAGTCGGCCTCGACAACATCCAAGTCGATCTCGTCTGCCAGTTCGATCGCGGTCTCGCGTGAAATCCCGCCCAGCACGAATTGCGCCTTGGGTGTGTAAGCTACGCCGTCTTTAACGACGAAGATGTTGGACCCGATGCCTTCGGTCAAAAAGCCGCGACCGTCGAGCAGAATCGCCCAAGATTCAGGATCGTATTCTTTGGCCTCCATGTCCGCCATAATCAGATTGAGATAGTTGTGAGATTTAGCTCGTGGGCTCAAGGCGTCAGGACTGATTCGACGGGTTGATGGAACCCAGACATCTATTCCGTCGCGATACAGGCGCGCCCGTGGTCCCAAAGGCAACGGGGTGCATTCGATGATGACGGTCGGCCCGCCGTCGGTGGCCCACATGTCGCCACCGACAAGGTCGACGCCGCGGGATACGCGTTGCCCAACCCAATAGTCATCATCATCGGAAAGCAGCTTCAAGTTCTGCTCGACGACCTGCATCGTCGCCTCGTGCATCTCTCGCTTGGAGATGCCGGGATCGATTCGAACGTAGCCCAGCGAGTTGTAGAAGCGGTCCAGATGCTCGTCAAGTTTGAATATGCGATGACCGAACGTGCGGGTCATGTCGAACACCGCGTCGCCGTACTTGAAGCCGCGGTCCCTGAACGGCACCAAAGCGTGGCTTTCGGGCACGATTTCGCCGTTGAAATATGCCACTCGTTCGTTTGTGCGGGTAGTAGGCATACCATTGAACCTTTCCGCTGAATCAATCGTCTAGAGTTATGTTATAGCCCGTGCGATGTTCTCGGACAGACGGGCGCGTTGTGTTCATTGGAAACGCCAAGTTTGATGGAATCTCAACCGAAACCGTCTAAATCCGACGCCGTAAATGAACGCACGTCTTGCGGACCTCCCGAAGATGAAGTTGCGGTGTTGGGCGAACGCGTCAAACCTGTGCAGGACAGTACCACCTCTACCGAATTGGCCACCACCAGTCCAGCGAGGCAATCCGGCAACGGGGCGATGGGGTTTGGCGCAACCCCGAGATTTGATGCGATCAATCTAGCGCTTGGTGTAATCCTGATCCTCGCGTTGCTTTTGCGCGTTATCGGAACTGATTGGGATCAGGGCGGTCTGTACCACCCCGATGAACGTGATTTTCTGGGCCGAGCGGAAAGGTTGGATTTCGCTCAACTGGGCGAACCGGGGCTGTTCGATGTCGAATCTAGGCTCAACCCGAAATGGTTCAACTACGGCAGCCTGCCGCTTTACGTTTTGTCGGGTTTCAGAGCATTGGCGTCGCCGTTTACTGACAGCAACTTGAACCTGTTCGATCTCCGTTTTCCGGGGCGGAATTTGGCCGCCGTATCGGACACGATCACGGTTCTGTTCGTTTTTCTTCTCGCGTCACGTCTAATCGGTGATCGTCGCGCTGGCCTGATAGCGGCGTTGCTTTCCGCGTTAGCTGTCATTCAGATACAGAACGCTCACTATACCGCCGTCGATGCGCCGATGACGATGTTCATCGTCGCCACCATTTATTTCTCGGTCCGAATGGTGCAGGACAAGAAACCTTCTGACGCGATCTTGACGGGTTTGACGCTCGGGTTGGCGATGGCGACTAAATTCTCGGCTGCACCGGTCGCGTTGGCCGTGGGCACCGCTCATCTGCTGTTGATGATTGGACCGGCGTTGACAAAAGGTGGAACCGGCAAGGTCGACCCGAACGACGTCAAACTCGGATTGCAGTACGTCGCTTTAACTGGCGCGGCCGCGGTGATCGCGCTCCTGGTCACACAGCCGTACATGATCATCGATTGGGACACGTATGTAGGCAACGTCTACCAGCAATCCGAGATGGTTCGTCGTATAGTCGATTTTCCGTTCACCAGACAGTACATCGATACGCCGGCTTTCCTCTATCAGATTCGTCAACTGTCAACTTGGGGGCTGGGTATTTCTCTTGGGATTGCGGTTTGGTTGGGACTGATCTGGGCTATCGCTCGCACTGCAATCAAACGTGACCTCGCGTTTGTGGTCGTACTGTCATTTCTGTTGCCGTATCTCTTGATCAATGGCCAATTCGAAGTCAAGTTCCTGCGGTACATGTTGCCGGCAACTCCGCTGCTAATCGTGTTTACAGGGTGTGCGATTTGGTGGGCGCATACATCGTTGATGCCACGAGTTGGCAGATTCGGCAGATTTGCCGGGTATTCGGTCGCGATTGTTGGGTTTCTGCTTCTCGCGCACTACACAGTTGCCTACACATATGTCTTCACAGGGCCGCATCCCGCACAAGAGGTCTCGCGCTGGCTTCGAGAGCACGAAGGGCCCGGAACAGTGGTCATCCAAGAACACTGGGAGGAAGGAATCCCGAACATATTGGGATTCAGAATGCACGAAAAACTACCCATGTACGAAGTGGACAACAGAGCCAAATTCTCGACCGTGGCGCGGCTTATGGAAGACGCCGACTATTTCGTGCTGTACAGCAATCGGTTGGCCGCGACGATCCCGCGTCTGCCGGGACGGTATCCGATCTCATCACGTTTCTACGAATTGCTTTTCGAAGATCAGTTAGGTTATCGACTCGCCTATTCTTCCGTCCGAGTGCCGTCGTTCTTGGGCGTGGTGTATTGGGATGATCCATACGCCAGAGTTCCCTTCAGCTTGCCGAACGGTTATCGCCAACCCCGTGGGAGCGTTTACAACTGGGATTGGTTCGGTTGGGCGGATGAGAGCTTCACGGTGTATGAGCATCCACACGCGCTGGTCTTCCAAAACGTCGATAACCTCTCTCAAGCCGAGTTGCTCGAAAGGATTTACCAAGGCACACCCTCGGACGAGTTGGACCGCGTTTTCAACCCTCAAGTGGGATTGGTTTACGACGATGGTCAGTCGCGGATCCAACGAGCCGGAGAAGATTGGAACGCGATCTATTTCTTGCGGAGTCTGCCCAACGAGTACGCATGGTTGGTGTGGCTGATCGCGGTGCAACTGATCGCTTTGGCGGCATGGCCACTGACGTACGTTGTTTTCAGACCGTTCCACGACCGTGGCTACCTATTCAGCAAGCCATTGGGTCTGCTGATCGTAGCGACAATCGCGTGGCTATTGTCCAGCTTCAGCCTTATCGGATTCAATCCTGTCAGCATCGGCATCGGGATCATCTCGTTAGCGATCGTTTCGTTCGTCATTTTTTGGCACCTAGGCGACGAGATCGTCATCTTTATGAAAGCCCGCTGGAAGACGTTAGCCGTCGCTGAACTCATTTTCCTTTTGGCGTTTCTGTTGTTTCTCGCGATTCGGATCGCGAACCCTGACCTCTGGCACGCGTGGCGAGGCGGGGAGAAGCCGATGGACTTCGCTTATTTGAACGCCATAACGCGATCGACGATCATGCCACCTTACGACCCTTGGTTCGCCGGCGGGTATCTGAACTACTACTACTACGGTCAGTTCATAATCGCAACGTTGATACGCATCACCGGCATCATCCCTTCGGTGGCATACAACTTGGCTGTCCCGCTCGTGTTCGCGCTGACCGTCGGCGCTGTTTACACCGTGGGTTACAACATCGTCGCGTTGGCGATGCGTGCGCGAGGCGCGGTGAAACTCGGAACTGCACCGGCAATGTTCGGCATCCTCGCTGCGGTGCTCGCCGTAGTCGCCGCGAACGTCGACGGTTTTATCCAAGTCGCGACGGGGTTATACGACTCCGCGATCAGAGGACAAGAATTCCCCGCGTTCGACTATTGGCGAAGCACGCGCGTTTTCGAGCATGAGCCCGGCGGGAACGAAATCACCGAGTTCCCGTTCTTCACGTTTTTGTATGCCGATCTACATGCCCATATGATCGCCATTCCGTTCGCAGTCATGGCGTTGGGCTTGTCGATCGTTGTGTTCCTGCGGTCTGGGATGGGACGATTATCGAAATTCGAATCGCTGGCGGCGCTCGTCGTGCTGGGTGTGGTGGTGGGTTCGCTGCGTTTGATCAACTCCTGGGATTATCCAACCCAACTGCTATTCGCGAGCGGTTTCATCCTCGTCGGCGAGTTTCTATACGGTCACCGCGGCAAGCTAGTGGGGATCGTGCAAGCCCTAGGAAAAATCGCTATTGTCGCGGTGGTCGGATACGTGGTCTATCTGCCCTTCCATCAGAACTTCGAACTCTTCAACAACGGAGTTGAAATCAGCAAGTTTAAGACCGCGCTCTGGCGTTACCTGCTGATCCACGGTCTATTCGTGTTCGCGATCGGCTCGTGGATCGTACTGGAGTGGCGACGAGGCACGTTCCGTTTCAGCGACATCTATAGAAAATTGACGGTCGACTACGGATATCCATCCTGGTCGCTTGTGTTGATAATCGGCGCCGCAGGTGTCACCTGGATAGCGGTAATCTTCTCGTATCCACAATTCATCACGGTTTTAGCCGCGCTTACAGCAGCAGCCGTGGTCGCCCTTACTGGATGGTTCGCGTACATCCGACGTCACCCGGGACAGCGCTACATCATAATCACCTCCGCACTCGTGCTGATGGGATTGTTTATCGCCGCGGGTGTGGACCTAATCACCGTCAAAAACGACATCGGACGGCAAAACACGATCTTCAAGTTCTACATCCAAGCTTGGTGGCTGCTGGCAATTGCCGCCACGTACGCGATTTGGCGTCTTTGGGACATCGGCGCGTTCGTCACACGCCGAATGAGCGGGGTGAAGACTCTGTGGATTTCCGTGTTCGCTGTGTTGGCTGTCGGGGTTTTGGTCTATCCGGTGATGGCAACTGACGTTCGACTCGATGATCGCTTTAACGGAATCGGTCCCGGCATCGACGGCGAAGCGTACATGGATGATGCCGTTTATCGCAACCGCGGCATGACGTTAGAGTTTGCGACCGATCGACCGGGCATCGAATGGCTGAGGAATCACGTTGAAGGTGCGCCAGTGATTGTGGAAGCGCAATGGGACCTTTACACATGGGCGAACCGTATATCCATTTACACTGGCTTGCCTACCATCCTTGGTTGGGACTGGCACCAGACCCAGCAACGCCACGAATATAACTGGGAGGTCCAACGGCGACGCGCTGCGATCAACGATTTCTATACGACAAGAGACGTTTCAAAAGCGCGGGATTTCCTCGACGAATTCGGAGTGCGCTATGTTTATGTCGGAGAACTTGAACGGGGCGCGTATCCGCAGAGCGGCATTGAAAAGTTCGCAATCGAACCAGAACTGAATCTTATCCCTGTCTTCGTCCAAGGTCCCGTGACGATCTACGAATACAGGGGTTAAACGCACTCGTTTCGTGACTTCAGGAACCTCATCCGTGATCCCGACTGCTGGCAAGACGATCAAATCCATCGTCGATTTTTTGATGCCGATCGCCTGCCTTCATTGCGGCGTCGAAGGTGCATTCTTGTGTCAACAGTGCATCGATAGCTCGGTTGGATTGCCGAACAACACGTGCGTCACTTGCGCCGAACCCACGGCTGAACACGTTTATCGATGCGGTGAATGCGCTACGCTTCCCCCGCCGTTGGATCGATTAGTTCCAATCTTCCGATACGGAGGTGCGGTTCGAAGCGCCGTGCACGCGTTGAAGTACCGACACATCACCGCGATCGCGCCGGTCATCGCAGACCTGATTTCGGAGCATCCGTATTCAAAGAACGCGCAGATCGACTGCGTCGCTCCCGTCCCCATCCACACGGAACGTTTACGCGAGCGTGGCTACAATCAAGCCGCTTTGCTCGCTCAACACGTCGCAGAAAATCGGCAATTGCTCTTCATTCCAGATGCCCTATCCAAAACGCGCTCCACAGCGTCCCAAGTTGATCTCACCAAGCATGAACGCACAACATCGCTAAGGGGTGCATTCGCGGCTAATTTCGACTTTGACGACGCCCACGTTCTTCTCGTCGATGATGTCAGCACCACAGGCAACACATTGATGAATTGCGCCGCGGCCCTGAAACGCGCCGGGGCGAGGAGAGTTTCAGCAATGGTCTTCGCAAAGGAGACGATCGACCACGAGGCGCACATTTGACCAGAATTAAACCTCGTTGGGACGAAGACTCAGTGGTCACCAACCCAAGAGCGATTCTCTTCGACGTCTACGGCACATTGGCGACTTGGTACCCGGACCGTTACGTGCTGCATCAAAGGGTGGCTTCGAAATTCGGGATCGAAGTTACGCGAGAGGGCATTGATGCCGGCTACGCGGTCGCCGAGGCCTATATGACTCACGAAAACACAACTACACCGATCCGTTTGATGACGCAAGAAGAACGAGATCAGTTCTTCGCAAAGTTCGAGCAGATGGTCTTGGACGGGTGCGGCATTGAAGTCGATCTCGAACTTGCAGACGAGATTTGGCAAGAGGTCGCGAAGCAAGAGTACGAGCTTGTGCTCTATGACGACGTGCTTGCCAACTTGAACACTTTACGAGCGCAGGGATACATCGTTGGGATCGTGTCGAATGTGCCGAGCGGGGGTGATGAACTTGCAGACCAACTCGGATTGACCGGCTACATCGATTTTGCCGTAACCAGCAGCGAAGTCGGTTGCGAAAAACCTGACCCGCGGATCTTCGCCGAAGCGCTGCGCCGGGCGGACGCCACACCGCCCAGCGACGCCGTCATGGTAGGCGACCAAATAGAAACCGACGTCAACGGAGCCCTGGCTGCGGGCATTCAACCCGTGTTGCTCGATAGGGATTCACGGCACGACCAGTTCTCTGCTCATCCACGTATCACTTCTTTGGAGCAGCTGAATACGTTGCTGTGTTGAAATTGAGAGTATCTACCAAACAAACCCGGCCGAAATTCGAAGATGAATAAAACCCAACGCTTACAACACTGGTACGACGAGACGGCGACGGCGGATAGCCTGTTATTCGGCGAATTCATGCATCTGGGCGCCAACCAGACCATACTCAAAGTTGGTCTGCAAGACATCGAACCGAACAGCGATTCGGTGGTGTTGGACATGGCATGCGCAGTTGGAGGCAATGCGCGTTGGCTCGCTTCGCTCTACGGCTGCACCGTGTTCGGCAACGACATCGACGAAAATGCGATTGCCACGGCTACAGACTTGGCACGCATCGAAGGTGTCGACGAGCAATGCAACTTTATCGTCGCGCCGGTTGAGAACACGGGGCTTGAATATGGTTCCTGCGACCTCGTCGTCTCCACAGATGTTTACGACATCAACGAAGTAGTCAGAGTTCTAAAACCAGGCGGACGTTTCCTCCTAAGCGCCCTTTTCCGCCTGGACGCAACCCCGCCACAAGAGATCGCCGACGCTCACGGGCTAGAGATCGAGTTGCGCCACGACGTGACCGAACTTGCACAAACTTTCTTGCACTCAAAAGAAGAAGAAGCGCGGCTTCTACAAAAGTCGAAGATCATCACAGATCGACAACTCATCACCGTGATCAACGACGCGCTGCGCCGCCGCGGCGGCCATCACCTGTTGGTGAGGTGGCGAAAAGGTTCTTGACCGCAATCTGCGATCGCGAATTCGCGCATGGATCGGTGACGGGTCTACTCTCTCGAATCGAAATTCCACTGAGTCTAAGAGTTTTAGTCTCGCCTCTACCACTCGAATTTGTTGCTGAAGGAGTGCCTGAATCTCTTCAGGGATCAACAAGGAAACGTCGACGGTTTCTCGAAGCATTGGAATCTGAGGCTCACTCTGTATCCGGCTTGTCGGCGCTCCATTCTTAACAGAGTTCAACGCTCTCCTAGTCATGACGCGGCCCGGCCGCCTGCGACGACGATTGCCGCCTGCGGATAGGCGTTTGTCTGCGCTCGCCGCCAGCGCGACTTTCCGATTCGTGCGTATTATCACGACAATGCTATGCGAAATTCCTAATTTGACATGAAATATCATGAAATTCGGCGTTAAGATTGATTTCCTGTGATCTCTTTCACTCTAGTGGGAGCGTCGCGCATAAACGTGTCCGAGAAACATAGCTGATCGAAAAGCTCGTTAAGTGGATATGCCATAAATATGAACATTAGTTGGAAATGGGGGGGGGGGGTACAGCTACCCGCTCTGGCATCGGCGATATGATTCGCCGCACCCTTACCGCTTCAGCCCTCTCGATTTTGATCGGACTGATAGCGACCGCAACCATTCCTAGCGGGCGGTTCGCCGAAGCTCAGCCCACCAGGACCACTCATTCGGTCACGCCTGCCACCTTCGGTACCTATTTTGATATCGACGCGTCGACAGCGATTGCAACGCTGAAGGATGCCTACAAGAGCGATACGACGCTGGTGTTCGGGGCGGGAGATTACCGCAACGCGATGCATATCGAAGGCGCGACGAACTTCGTGCTTCGAGCCCGAAACGCGCCCGATTCAACGTCGGCCGCCACCTTGAGGCCTAGGCTGATAGTTGAAGGTATTGACGGAAGCAGAGATGCCCTTCTCGCCGTCACAGAATCCACCAACGTCACACTCGACCGCTTCAACTTCGCGTTCGACTGCGTATACGACGCACCGCCCGCCGCGGCCGCTCTCTGGGCGATATTTTTCGAAGATTCCTCTGGCGTCATCTCCAACAACCTGCTTTTGGACATGCGCGATGACACGCGCGGTGTCCAAAATCCACGTCGAATGGAAGAGACTGCCTGCAGTGGGGAGATAGGCAGTCCTGCGTCATCCTCCGCTTACCGGGTCATTCGTGTGCAGACATCTAGCTCCTACGTTCCCGATATTGATGACACGGATATGGTGACTAACCGTCTGCCGATCCACATCACCGGCAACCATATCGACTCCGGCAGAGAGGTTCGCGTCGGAATACACGTGAACGGTTATGTCAACGCGACCGTAAGCGACAACGTCGTTAAAAACGCGTTCAACGCCCTTGACGTGCAGGGAGCTGCCAGCGGCGTCGTGTCGGACAACAGAATCTCCATGGTTACTGGAGGTGTCGCGTATTTTCCGAACTGGTTCGTCCCCAATTCGCCGGACGGCGAAACGGTCGAGGCGAACTTGGAGATCCGCGGCAACAACATCAGCCAGGCGTCCTCGGCCGGGATCGTGATCGGATCGGGCTGGTGTGCTGCGGCAGATGGAACACGGGTCAACATTAACGCCAAAATAGTCGGCAACTACATACACGGACACCACGACGACCCCGATGTCAGTTCGAGCGCGGGGATCCAAATAATTTCTTGCGCTGGTGCTGAAGACGAGCGCATCAAGGTCGACATCATCTCCAACACATTGGAGGGAACTTCACGATCCCTGGGAATTTTCGCCGCGACTGCGTTCAACAGCGGAACCTCGGCAACCGCATGGTTCGAGGTCAACGCCAAGTACAACGTGATCACCGGGCACGTTGTAGGTGCTCGGATCACAAACCGAAACAACGCGGGAACCGTGTTCGGGGTCGCTCACGCGCGTGTGCACGCCACTCATAACCACTGGGGAACAGGGACAACGTCGCCGCATGAGCTGGTGGAAGACGTCATCAATATGCCGGGCAAGGCCAGCATATCGTTCAGCCCTTGGTTGCCGAACACCGAGTTGGCTGGTCACAACGGTGTTTACGGCAGGGGCGACCGAGAGTTGTCGGACCTTGCGGAGTTGCCCGGATTCTTTATTCAGCGAGAAGCTGCTGATCTGATAGAGGCGTCAAGGTCCAGCTTCGACCTCAAATTGTCTGCCGAGCCGGCCCGAGACCTGCGCGTACGGTTCGGCTCCGACAACCCTGATCTATCTTTCTCTCCAGCTTCTGTCACGTTCACCGCGAGCGATTGGAATACGTGGCAGACGGTGACGGTCTCCGCTGCAAGGGACGAGGATGTGGAAGACGAGGTCACTGCCGTCTGGGGCGTATCGGACGACGACGCTCTGGCGGGCGGTCTCCACCCGTTTTTCAACACGCGGGTCCTCGATGAAAAGTTGCGAGGCGCGCAACACCTGATCAACAGGCTCGCGTCCAGCATCGACAGCGTCACCGTGCGCGGCGGCGATTCCGTTCTACTCGCCGTCGTGCCATACGGCCGACAAGACATTGTGGACGACGCGCTGATCGACGGAAAGACCGATGTGGTGTGGAGCGTCGAGGAAGGTTCCGGCACGTTCAGCGAAGCGGAGCCGTCGCTGGACGCGGACAGTGATCCAGACGACCGTGAGATCATATTCACCGCGCCGGATGCGCCAGGGACATACACGGTTCACGCGACGCTCGCTTCTTGTGGCATCGACACCTCGGAAGATTGCCGCACTTCGTTCAAGGTCACGGTCCTGCGTTCAGATCGGACTGCGGAGCAAAGAGTCGCACCGAGGAATCCATCTGGTGAGATACCAGCGATCCTGGTCGACTCCGAGGGGCGTCAGTACGAGGTTTTCACGCCTGAAGACGGAGGATCGTTCATTGGTGAGGACTTTTCGATTGAGGTTCCGCCGGCGGCGGTGCCGAACGACGAAATCATCGGCATCAGCATCGCGGAGATGGGTGTCGCGTCGAACGTCGGCAAACCTCATCACCAATATACGCTCGGCGGTCAACGATACATGATTTCGGCGGTGGATGGCACAGGTTCCGAGATCGCGTCTTATGTTCTCAACGAGCCGGCGGAGGTGTGTTTGCCGATGCCGGCGGAGTTGCGCGGCAACATCCGAGATATCGCCGTCGTCGCTGTAAATCCCGACGATACCCTGACGATTTTGTCGGCGCGTTTGAAGGTCGGAGGGCCGTCGTTGCAGGTGTGCGGGAATCTGAGTTCATTGCCCGCAGTCGTGGCTGTAGGGTCCGCTGGAGCGCCTGAAGCACTGCCCACCGAAATACCGGATGAAGAAACTGAGATGCTGCCCGACACGGGCGGATACGCGCCATCGTCCAATGCAGCGTTGATGTTGCTGATGTTGGTCGCCGGACTAACAACTGCCGGGTTGGGACTCGGCGCGGCGTTATCGCGTCGTCTGAACGAACGGGTGATGGTGGGGCGATCCGCGTCTGGCCTCGGTGCGCGATCAGGGGAACGCGCACCGAACCAACTCAGATGTTGCCGCCGAGTGCCAAGACGAAGAAAGGATGACCGCAGATGGGACGAGACGTGATGCAGGGTTCTAACGTGCCCGCCCGCGATTTACTCGGCGTGATCGTCGGCTCTGGAAACGGCAAATGATCTCGAGTTTGATTGCCGGGCGCGCGCTTCTGATTTCGACGGCAGTAACCGTATTGTGCCTCGCCACGTTGCATCAGGCATCCTCTCCGACGCAGGCGCAGACGCTGACCGAAAGGCAGATACTCGAAGCCTTCTACGATGCGACGGACGGCACGAACTGGACGAACAGCACGAACTGGAAAACCGCCGCGGATCTAGGCGCTTGGTACGGCGTTACGACGGACACCGATGGTCGTGTCACACGGTTGGAACTTCGAAGCAAAAAGCTTGCCGGTTCGCTTCCCTCCTCGCTGGGACAGCTCTCATACCTTGAACGGCTGTATCTCCACGACAACGAACTCACGGGCGAGATCCCGTCCGAACTGGGCAACCTCGCCAATCTGTTGACGTTGGGGCTGTCCAACAACCGGTTGACGGGCGAGATCCCGTCCGAATTGGGCAACCTCACAAGCATGACTCATTTGGAACTCGCGCACAACGAGATTACGGGACCCATTCCGCCCGAACTGGGCAACCTCGAAAGCCTCTTACTGCTACAACTGCATAACAACCAGCTTACGGGATCGATTCCTCCCGAGCTGGGCCGGCTGTCCGAACTGATATGGCTACGTCTCTGGGACAACGAGCTCACTGGCCCGATACCGTCCGAACTGGGCGACGTCACCAACCTGCAACAGTTAGACATCCACCACAACCGACTTACAGGTGCGATCCCGCCCGAACTGGGCAACCTCGCTGACATGGTTGGGCTGTATCTCCATAACAACCGGCTTACGGGAACGATCCCGCCCGAACTGGGCCGCCTCACCAAGATGACGCATCTGATAATCTGGAACAATCGGCTTACAGGCTCGATACCGCCCGAACTGGGCAATCTCACCAGCTTGGTGGGGCTCTCGCTGGGCGGCAACGAACTCACGGGCTCGATACCGCCCGAGCTGGGCGACATCGGCACTAGCTTGACCCATCTAGTAATCGGCAACAGCAACCTGAGGGGCAGTATTCCATCCGAGCTGAGCAAGCTCACAAGCTTGCAAGAACTGACCCTCAGTAGCAACCAGCTTTCAGGCGGGATACCGTCGTGGCTGTCCAGTCTCACTCAGCTGACGCGGCTGCATCTCCACAACAACGAGCTGACCGGCGAAATACCGGCCGATTTGAACAGCATCGCCGGCTTGACGATCTTGCGTATCGAAGACAACGCTCTGTCGGGCGCGTTGCCGGATCTGAGCGGGCTGACCGCTCTGACGCGGCTCGGTCTGGGCGGCAACGAATTCGATTTCTCCTGGTCGACGTTCGAGACGGGCGGCGAGCTGCCCCTCGATTCCGGCACCGCGCTTACGCACCTCTATCTTCACGACAGCGGCTTGGAGGGCTCGATACCGGTTTGGCTCGCCAGTCACATCGGCCTGCAGTACCTGTATCTCCACGACAACGAACTCACGGGCGAGCTGCCGGATTTCGACGCGCTGACCGCTTTGACGCGGCTCGGCCTTGGCGGCAACGACCTTGACCTGTCGTGGTCGACGTTCGAGTCGGACGACCACCTCAACCTGAGCACCAGGGACAATCTGCTTGTTCTCTATCTTCACGAAAGCAGTCTGTCGGGTTCGATACCGTCATGGCTCGACAACCATACAAGGATGTGGCGGTTGCACCTGCACGGCAACGACCTCGACGGCGGTTGGGAAGCGCTGGAGGCGATGACGAATCTCAATGAGCTGACGATGCCCCGCGACGCCGTGTCCGCACCCGGGCTCCGCGTCTGGCTCCGCGCCCGGCCTAACTTCCTCGCGTTTCCGGACGGCTCCTCCCCGACAGCGTCCGACGCCGTAATGTCCCGGGTCGCCTGGAGGCGCGTCGCACTCGACGCCGAGGATGTACATGTCCCGCCGCACCCGCGCATTGAGCGCGTCGTTGACCCGATCGAGGAATCGGCGGTGGACATCGCCGTGCAGCACCGCGGTGCCAACGGCGATGCGCTAGGTGGCGAGTTGAGCATCCCGGCCGTGGTGTGCCTCCCCGTCCCGTCGACGCACGCGGACCGTGAGCTCAGGTTACTGAGGCACGACGGTTCAGCATCGAAGTATCTCAACCTGGCAACGACCATAGAATCAACGAGGCACCACGACGGTTCGGGATGGATGTATCTCGAACCCTCCGATGTTCCTTCGGGCTACGATCCGGGCTCCGGGAACGTCGCGGTCTGCGGCTTGACCGACTCCTTCTCACGTTTCGTCGCGGCCGAGGTGGAAGTCGTATCGGGGGTATCGTCCGCGGGCGGTTACGGTCTGATCTCCCGCATCGAGCCGACCATACGCTCGGTTACGGTTTCACAGGGAGACGAATTGCGTCTTAGCTTCGACGTCTACGGCCGTCAGGACATCCTCGACAACGGCCTCGCCGACGGTCACATGTTCATATGGAACGACGATGGCGCAGGCGGCGCTTTCGAAGCCGCAGATCATCCGAACACCATCATCTACACCGCTCCGACGGCTCACGGAGGGTACACGTTGACAGCGACTTCGCCCGATGGCGCGTGTATGGCCGGCGAAGACTTTGAAGAGCGATGCTCGGCGAAGTTCACCATCATCGTCAGACGCTCCTCGGCGGTTCTCGACCAGCGACCAGCACCGAAGAATCCTGTAGGGGTGATTCCGTCGGTGCTAGTCGACGCCGAGGGGCGCCAATACGAGGTTCTCACGCCTGAGGAAGGCGGCACTTTCGATGGCGGCGGCATCACACTGTCCGCCGATCCGGGCGTGGTGCCGAACGGCGAGATAGTCGGTGTGCGGATCGATGTCGCGGGATCCGCGTCCAATATCGGCGAGACTGGCCAACGCTACACGCTCGCAGGGCAGTGGTACCACGTGATAGCGGTCGATGCCGACGGAGCGCTGGTCTCCAGTTACACTCTGGAGGCGCCGCTGCGCGTCTGTCTCCCGTTGCCGCCGGTGCTGAGATCCAACATCGCGGACATCGCGATGGTGGCCAGCAACACAGACGACTCTTTGACGATTCTTTCGGGCAGCGTGCGTATCGCGACTTCCGGAACTCAAGTCTGCGCCGGTCTAAGCACCTTGCCGGCAACCGTCGCGGTCGGACACCGAGGCTCCCCCGCCGATCTTCCGACGCCCACAGCGTCCCCAGACGAGGTCGAGACGCCCGACACCGGAGGCACCGCGCCCATCAACGGCGCGCTACTCCTCCCGCTGATCATAGGAGCCGCCTTCATCCTCGTCGGCGCGGCACTGCTGCGCCATCGCAGAAGCGCGAAGCGAATCGCTTTCTCCCGGTAATTCTCAAGCATCACTGCAGAGTAGATCAACACGGAAACATTATCCGAAAAATCCGAACGGATCAATCTGGAACTTGCCGCCGAGGAGTATCAGCGCAAGAGCTATCTAGTACGGCGAGAAACTCATCTAGATTTTTACCTGACTATAGGCCTGATCTGTGGTTGAAAAGGACAGCGAGAAGAAGGTCATCAAAGTGAAATCTCGGTCCTCGCTGTTGGGCAACGACGCTATCGTTGAGATGGCGAAGATCATCTATGTGCAACCGGGCTGGAGTTTCGACCTGCACTTGATCGGCGAGCCCCAAGCCTTGGATACGCCAGAGGCTGCCAAATCTTACGAGGCCGATGAGATCCTAACAAGATTGGATCGAGCGGAACGCTTGCGGAGAAACGGACTCGATGAAGCTGCGTTTTTTACTCGCGTGGGCGGCATGTGAAGCCGCGATCAGAAAACTCATAGAAATTCACGGATTGAACAACGCCAGGATCACGGCGACTTCTGACCGTCATTCCGCTAAACCGAAAGCGGAAAACGGGCACTCGCTATGGCGAGATAGAGTTTCGCGCCTATCCTGCCGGCTTCCGCCGCTGCTTCACGTACTCGACAACCGCATGAATACCATCTGGCGGTGCGCCCAATTCGATCGCCCTTGTGATGTCTTCAGCCGCCAATTCATCTTGACCTAAGGCGGTTCTGGCTACCGCGCGGTTACCCAGCGCGTCCGAACTGTCCGGATCCAGTTCCAGTGACCGGTCCAAGTTGATCACCGCTTGCTCGAACATTCCCATGCTCAGATACGCGGTTCCAAGATTGAACTGGATGATCGCGTTGTCCGGGTCCAGCCACGCAGCTTCCTCGAAATCCCGAGCGGCCGCGTCAGGTTGCCCAAGTTGTGCCGATTTCAATCCACGGGCAAAGAACTCGTCTGATGTTGCAGGTTCCGATGTCAAAAGATGCCTGTCCTATTGCGTACGATATGGGGCGGTAGTTTGCGACCGATTAAACTTTGCACCCACACGAACACAAGGATAAGAACTCTGGCATGAAACTAGCCATCATCGGTCAATCAGCTTTTGGAAAATCCGTTCTGGAAGCATTGAACAACCTCGATGAACACGAGGTCGTCGGTGTGTTCGCGGCGCCTGACAGGCGCAGAAGTCGCGAGCCATTAGCCAGCGCATCTGATGACCTGGGTATCCCATGTTGGCAGTTTGATCGAATGCGAGATCAGAAGAGTATCGACGCGTTCAGGTCGCTCGAAGCCGACCTATGCGTCATGGCATACGTCACAGACATTGTGCCCAAGGAAATCATCGAAGCGCCATCTCAAGGGACCATCCAGTTTCACCCTTCCCTCCTACCACTACACAGGGGCCCAAGTTCGATCAACTGGGCGGTGATCAATGGCGACACAGAAACAGGACTGTCGATATTCTGGCCAGACGAGGGCTTGGACACGGGACCGATCCTGATGCAGAAACGAGTCGACATCGGTCTTGACGACACCGTCGGCTCGCTCTATTTCAACCACCTTTTTTCGATGGGCGTCGATGCGATCCTCGAATCTGTGGACTTGGTCAACCAAGGAATCGCGCCCCGCATCGTCCAAGAAGAATCCAAAGCGACATACGAAGGGTGGTGCGGATCAAATGATGCGCAGATCGATTGGTCGTTAGACGCTGGTACCGTCCATAACCTGATCCGCGGATGCGATCCCCAACCAGGGGCATGGTCGACATTGAACGACGAAAAAGTCGCTTTCTTCGGCAGCTCAATCGCAAGCCGCGGTGCTAGTGGACAAGAACCCGGCACAGTAATCGATCTCGGCGATCAAGGCGCGACGATCGCATCGGGAGGTGGTGCGCTGACGATCAAACGGGCGCGAATCGGTCGAGGCGCGAAAACAGCAGCCGGCGATATCGGTTTTTCTGTTGGAGACCGTTTCAGCTGATTCGGAACCAGTCGGACATTAGCTTGGTGACGCGTTCCGGCGCCTCGAGTTGAACGATGTGTCCACAGTTCTTGATGATTTCTAGACGTGCTCCCGGAATCGATTTTTCGGCGCGTTTACTGTGACGCGTCGGAATAATGCGGTCTGAATCGCCCCATATCAGCAGC
Source organism: Dehalococcoidia bacterium (assembly GCA_965203505.1). Taxonomy (GTDB): domain Bacteria; phylum Chloroflexota; class Dehalococcoidia; order Lucifugimonadales; family Lucifugimonadaceae; genus Bin127. The sequence continues at coordinate 404,327 of OZ241880.1, read as the reverse complement.
GTTTCGGCTTCGATCTTGGTTGTCATTTCGGAGCCAACTACATCGCGTTGGCCCAAGATACCGGCAAAGCTGGTTAGTCCCTGATGGAAAGTCTCAATGCCGTTATCGCGGTTGCCGACTTGGAAATGAAGCTCTTTCCACAACTCCCGTTCTTCCGACGGACCAGATTTCTGCGCTTCGAATTTATCGAAATAGATGTTCCTCGCCCGCCTCGACCCGTAATCTACGAATCTTTGCAACGCAGGCACCGAAGCGAGACGGAGGACGAAGTTCAAACCACGACCGAAACCCGGCGATGACAATAAGGCTGCCCGTTTGAAACGATCCGGAGCACGCATCAGTGCGCCGAGCGATGCCAGAGCCCCCATCGAGTGGCCAGCTATGTCCGCCGATTCGATGCCCATTAGGTCCATGATGCCCAGTATCACTTCGGCGATCTGTTCTCTTGGGCTATGAATCCGATGCGGCATCCCGGATAGTCCAAACATCGGCACGTCAGGGACGATGACGCGATGGCCGGTAGCCAATGCAGCGATCTGTCGGTGCCATGCTGGGCCTCCACTTCCTGCACCATGCACCAACAACAGCGGAGGGCCGGAACCAAATTCCATCACATGAACGTTCTCGTAATCGCCGACCGTTAAAAACTCGCCTTCGTAACTTAAGCCGGATAGCGACATCAATCGATCGCCTGCCGCGCGGACTCTCTTTAAGCTGTCGTCATCTACGACCGATGCGGGTTGTAATGCGTGTTCCATGATCTGGCCAATGCCATTTTGGCGCGGAGCGTTTATTCGTCAGGTCTAAAATTGGAGTTCGATGTCATTATCCGTTACGACAACCGATTCCGATCAGACGCTAGATGATCCGGTTTCCTCCGCAGATTCCATGCTCCTCGAAGCTGAAAACCTCTTGGAGTTCGACCGCGTTCGGGAGTTGTTGGCCGGCGAAGCCCGGTTCTACATGTCGAAGGAGATCGTCCGCGAATCCCGTCCGGCACGGCACCCGGAGGACGTGAGCCGTCTGCAGGATGAGACTGCGGAGGCGGTGGAGCTCCTCAATAGCAAAGGCGACATCGGCTTGGCAGGGATGCGCGACCCGCGCGACCCTCTGCGTCGCGCCATGTTGGGCGGTATGTTGAACGGTTCAGAACTTCTAATGCTCTGTGCGATCTTTCAATCGATGTGGGTCGCAAGATCCACGGTGATGATGATTGCTGAAGAAGCCCCGAATCTGTCCGAAATGGCCTCTCAGATCCGAGATCTGCGCGAGGTCCGTTCCAACATCGTGGACTCGCTCGCCGATTCCGGTGACGTCTTGGATACCGCCACGCCGCGATTGGGTCAGCTCAGGGCGAAATCCAGAACTGCTTATCAACGCGCGATGCGCGTCATGGAGAACCTCGCGGGGCGCGACAGCCTCAAGCCGTTCCTGCAGTCGGACGCGATCGCGTCGCGCGGCGATCGTCTGGTGTTGGAGGTCAAATCTTCACACCGCGTGTCCGTCCCCGGCATCGTTCATGACGTGTCTTCGAGTGGGCAGACCGCTTTCATCGAGCCATTCGCGGTAGTAAATGTCGCCAACGATTGGCGCGAAGCTGCATATGAAGCCGAAAAGGAGGAGGAGCGTGTACTGCGCAAACTATCGCGATCGGTAGCAGTTCGCGGAGAAGACGCTCTGGCGTCGATGCAGGCGGCCGCCAGCCTTGATGCAGCCGTGGCCAGGGGCCGTTTGTCGTTAAAAATAGGCGGTGTCAGACCCAAAACCGGGGGGATATCACCTTCTGACGACCATTACAAAACCCTTCCCCTTGATGCGCAAGGGGGAATTGAAGGGGGTTTAGACGCGGATCGGGCGCTCCCTGCAAACTGCGACCGGGATACCCATCACCGCCAGATTCCGACTTCCGCCGGAATGACGGGAGTTTCGCAAAAGTCTCAATCGGACGAGTCGGGCGGGCTGGTTTTGGTCGAAGCCCGTCACCCTTTGATCGGCGAGGATGTGGTCCCGATCTCAATGAATCTCGATGCCAATCGCCGAGGTCTCGTGATTACCGGGCCCAACACCGGCGGTAAAACGATTGCGCTCAAGACTTTGGGATTGATGGCGTTGATGCATCAATCAGGACTACAGATCCCGGCGCGTGAGGCTTCCGAATTACCCGTGTTCGATGGCGTTTTTGCCGATATCGGCGACGCTCAGAGCATCGATCGCTCCGTATCCACTTTCTCTTCTCACATGGAACGGGTGATACGGATCATTGAACACGCCACCGAACGATCGTTGGTTCTTCTCGATGAACTTGGCACGGGAACCGATCCTGAAGAGGGTTCGGCGCTGGCGCGTGCGATATTGGAGCGCCTTGTAAGCAACAATGTCTGGACCTGTGTCACAACGCATCATCGTCCGGTATCTGAATTTGCCGCGACCCATGAATTTCTGGGCAACGCATCGGTCGAACTTGATCCCGAAACTATGCTCCCGAACTATCGTCTGATCATGGGATTGCCGGGACAAAGTTATGCGATGCAAGTCGCCAAGCGGCTTGGGTTGGAGGACGCGATCATCGAACACGCTGAATCGATGCTCGATCCATTGCGTTCGCAGACTGAGAGTCTTTTGAAGTCGCTGCAAATCGAGCGCGATCGAGTCCGCGAAGTTCAACAGCAAACCGCAGAGGATCGCGCCGAGGCTGAGCGTCTGCGGATTGAAGCGCGCGCGAATCTCGCTGAATCGGAGCAGGAACGCGACCGGACGATCGAAGAGGCGCGCGAACAGCTCAAACGTGAAGCGCAACGCGTGCGCCGTCAGTTGCGACGGCTCATGCGTGAGGCTCAACGGCAACAGACTTGGCAAGAGGCAAGGCAGTCGGCGGCGGATATCGCACGTTCCGTCGGGAGTGAGGACTGGTTGGGTAGTGCCGACCGGCCACGCCGAACCTCCAGACGATCACTGCCCGACGATGCGCCGACGTTCCAAGTCGGCGATTCCGTGCGCGTCGAGAGCCTCGGCGTCACTGGTGAGATCGTGGAGTTGGACCGCGACAATCGAGCTGTCGTTCTTTCTGGAACGATGCGGTTCCAAGCACGTCCGCACATGATGACGCTTATCAAAGCAGCATCAGACACCAGAGAAACCGAACGTGCCCCTGCACATACTCAGGTGCGGCCGAAACTGGCGCACGTTGCAGATGCTGCCGGAGACCTCGACGTTCGCGGCTCGCGGGTGCATATGGTCGAATCGATGATCCCGCAGTTCATCGACAGGGCTTTCATGCAAGGACTGACCAGCGTTCGGATCATTCACGGAGAGGGCAGCGGAGCGCTCCGTCACGCGGTTCGCGACATTCTCGCTCGCGAGCCCCACGTCGAAACCTTCGAACCAGCACCCCAGAACGCTGGAGGAAACGGCGTCACAATCGCCTTGCTAGAGTAACCATCGCCCGACCAAGCCGACCAAGCCAACATTGGCAACACGGCTCCCCGGGGCGGAGGGCAAACAACCCGTAGGGGATGTTTCCGGACGCGCAAATATGTCCGCTCCCACCCGGTGGTTTGTTCGGGGTTGCTGCCGGGCCTTCCCAGGGGATGGCCCGGCAGCCAGGGTCTTCGGTCCCGTAAAGACAGGTCCTCGCCTCGAGCCTTGGTCCCAGCGCTGGGACCTCGGCTCCTTCCCTCTCCATCGCCTCTTCGGGTTGCCGAAAAGGTCGACCCCGGAGAGGGGTCAGATGCTGCGCAGAGCGTGTTGCAAACCGCTAGCTTCCGTTTTCCAGCACGGCACGCGTCGCCAGACCGCGGGCATGGAAGTCGGCTCGACGACTGGGGCCGCCGTTCGGAGTTCGCCGCCTTCCTTGGATCAGCTTTTCGGGCTTCACTCGCACTGTAGCCTACCTCCTGCGGCGGACAGGAGAAGGTGTATGTCGGCTCCACGCAGGTTTCCCGGCCCTTGGCAACGCATCCGTCGAACGGATGCGAGCTGGCTCGCTTTGCGACGCAGGACTGATGCGCCGCGCTCCGGGAACTGGGCCTCCCACGCTTCGGCACGGCCCTCCCGACCTTGCACCGGACTGCCGATCCGATGAGGGACGCCGCCGGAGCAACTGATGACGGTCCGACTCGGCGCTTTAGTTGACGCGCTGTCTATGCCGCTTTGCCTTCGTTTCCTCACGTGATCCCTGTGGCCGTTTGGGACGGGGTCTGCACACGTCTGCGCAGCACTGTGTAGATGTCGATCTGTTTTTCATAATACTACAGATGTTGCAGGAGTCAAATGTGAATTGGGATTCTTGGGATTGGTCGGTTCGCGCCCCCTTCGTCCTTCTGCCACGTCGTAGCCGTAGTTACTCTGCGTGGCACATTTCCCCCGCGAGCGGAGGCAACCCGGCGGCCCGTCCGCCCCCGGGCATACCCCTGCGTTCTTGTGTCGGTCTCTTGGGCTCCGCGTCCCCTTTCGCTGGGCGAAAGGGGACAGTGGTGGGGCGACCACGAGGGTTCGCCTCTACGGAGGGTTAGCGTCGCGACCGGCACGAAATGTTATTCTTAAGCGGTCGTGAGGTGATGTGTGGTGCGTGTTCCCCGCCCCGTTGGTGCAGCGGCCTAGCACGTCGGCCTTTCAAGCCGGAGATCACGGGTTCGAATCCCGTACGGGGTACCAATCGTCAGTCGTCCGAGCCGTTGGATTCTTCATGGACGTCTGGGTGCCTCAACGCAGAATAGATGAGCCACGCCGGTATCGCAGCGATGGCAATCCCTAGGACAACTACAAACGTCCACGGGCCCCAACCTAGAAGATCATGCAAAAGGTTGTTGATCCATTGCGCCAACGTCGGATCGACCGATTCCGAATGGTGCATGTGTACCGAATCGTGGGTATCGAGTTCGACGATAGGTAGATGCATCGTGCGTCAAGCGGCGGTTCCACTGGCGGGCGCATATCTGATCGAATATTTCTTTTCTTGGATCGTCAAGATCACGATGCCGGCTACGAGCAGCCACAATGCCCCAGCCGCGAATGCCGGGTCGTAAGTGTTCCACTTGTCAAACGTCAGTCCGAAGAGCAGCACTGCAGCGCCACCGCCCATCTGGTGCGAGAAGTTGATCAACCCGCCCAGCATCCCGACGTTTCTCACTCCGTAAACATCCGCGGTCAATCCCGTCGTAAGTGGCACAGTCGCCAGCCACGAGGCACCACCGATCAAGGCGAATGCCCACATCGCCATCGCTCCCGGCAAGACGATCAACGAAACAAACGCCACTCCCCTGACGAGATACACGAGCGCCAACAGATAGTGCCGTTGGATGTAGTCGGACAGCAATCCGATGAGCACGACGCCACCCGCATTTATCCCCATAAGAATTCCGAACGCCCAAGCCGCGTCGGCCTGCGCAATGCCCTCGCTGATGGCCCAGCGCACGAAGTGTGTAGAGATGCTAGCAGTGGTGATGCCGCACACAAAGTAGCCGATCGAAAGCTGCCACATGGGCCAAGATTTGAACGATTCGGTCCAACTTTCGGCGCCGAGCGGCCCACCCCGCATCAAAGCTTGAGCTCGCGACCGTTGCTCGGCGGAGGCGCGTTTGTCCGTCGATCTGACCTCACCGTCGGGCAACTGGCCCATCTCGTCCGGACTATTGCGAAGTATCAGCACGGACACCGGCACCCCCAGAGCGAGGACAATTATCCCGGAAACGACGAACGTGGTCTGCCATGACGTGGCCAACATGAGTTGGGCAAGAAACGGAACCATCACCAACCCGCCGAGCGAACCTCCGGCGGCGACTACGCTCATGGCCATACCGCGTTTGCGCTGGAACCATCGTGTGATTACGGCGCCGGACGTGCCGGGTGATACGCCGCCGGCGAAGAACGAAATGATGCCGCCGAACAGCACCGCCAACATCAGGACACCCTCGATAAACGCCATCAGCAGATAAGCAATGCCGAGGACGATGGTGCTTACGACTACGATGACCTTCCCGCCATACCGGTCTACGATTTTTCCTAAAACAGGTTGCGATACCCCGTTGATGATCCACCCGATCGCGGCGGCGATTGAAATATCGCCCGTCGTCACACCCCATTCCCGTTCCCAAGTGTCGACGAACACGCCGAAACTCTGTCGAGTGCCCAAGACGAGGAACATTCCGAAGAACATCGCTCCGACCACATTCCATCCGTAGAAGCGACGGCGACCGCGCGCGACAAGTCGAGCGCGGCGAGCGAAGCGATTAGCGTCAAAAAAGGACATGAGGACGCACAGTGCGAAGTGCCAATAGATGCTAGGGGCAAGTTTAACCGCGCACGAACACGAAAACGGTCAACGGTGGCGTTGGGCGTCCCGCCTCTCAAGCGGCGTATCTTCTCAACAGAGGGTATTTGCACCCCGCACCGCCAGTTGCAGCGTACATAGGGGCGTACGTATGGGAACGATCTGGCTTCAAACTAAAATGCGAAGAAACAAATCCCCCTTGTCCCGCCACATCGAATCACGAGGATGCCACCCTATGCAAGCAATCGGGTCAAAAGCCATAGATTGGATCAAAAACCACAAACCCCTCACCGCGATCGTCGCCGCGATCATCATCATTCCCGGCCTCGCGCTCGCCTGGTGGCTCGGTTCGCCCCTGTTCATCGACCGGACAGTCGATGAGGACTTCCCGGCGCTCATGAACGCCATCGTGCCGGAAGGCATGGAGATGGCACAAGCCAACGCCACCATGGAAGCCGCAATCGTACGAAGTGGGGAAAACGAAACCATGGTCGAAGAGGAGATGATGGAGGCAATGGGCGCAATGCTCGCTCCAGATGCGGTAAAGGTCGGACAGTTCCGCGACGCGGACAGCTTCCAAAGGGGCAGCGGAAGCGCCACGATCTACGATCTCGGAACCGACGGCTTCGTTCTCCGCTTCGAAGATTTCAACGTCATCAACGGCCCTGATCTCCGAGTCTTGCTCACCACGCACCCCGATCCGATGGGCCGCGGCGACGTCCACGCCGACGATGTCACCTACGTCGAACTCGGAAAATTGAAGGGCAACATCGGAAACCAGAACTACCCCATCCCTGACGACGTGAACGTCGACGACCAAAACAGCGTAGTCATATACTGCAAACCGTTCCAAGTACTATTCGCAGTAGCCCCACTCTCACTCAACTGACACGCCAAAAGGACCCGCGCCGATGAGCAACAAATCCGCAGATGTAATCATAGTCGGCCTAGGAGCCCACGGCAGCGCTTCAGCGTGGCAACTCGCCAAACGCGGTGCGAGTGTAATCGGCTTCGACGCCTACAAACCGCCGCACACTTTGGGCTCGAGCCACGGCGACACTCGCGTAATCCGCCTCGTATACGCCGAACACCCCGATTACGTACCAATAATGCGCCGAGGATACGAGGTCTGGCGCGAACTGGAACAAGCCTTGGCAGACGATGGCGATGTGACCCCTCGTGCCTCGGGTCGGGCTCAATTGCTGCGCATCGTCGGTGGTTTGACGGTCGGCACGGACGAGAGCGAAAACATCACGGGGGTGAAACGGGCGGCGAAGGAGCATGGCCTCGAGTTTGAGACACTCGAACCCTCAGAAATCCGCTCTCGCTGGCCTCAGTTTCAGCCTCGCGACAACATGATCGGTGGATTCGATCCGCAATCCGGAGTCCTGTTCCCTGAGAAATGCGTTGCAGCGCACTTGAGCCAGGCTCAGAAGCAAGGTGCCGACCTGCACTACAACGAACCGGTCCGACGCTGGCACCCAGACGGAGAAGGTGTCCGCGTCTACACCGACAACACCGAGTACACCGCAGACCAGATCGTCTTCTCAGCCGGCGCTTGGAACCCGGGATTCCTGTCCAAACTCAAGCTGCCGTTACGACTTGAACGGCAAGTCCTCTTCTGGTTCCAACCGGCGAGCAGCCCAGAACTATTCGAACCTGAGGCGTGCCCTAACCATTCTTGGGAGTACAAACTCGGCAGCGGACTTTACGTTCAACCGGACTTCGGCGGAGGCGTGAAGACGGCGTTCCACCACGGCGGCGAAAAATTCGATGAACCGGTGGAATTGGATCGCGCGGTCCGGGAAGAGGATGAAAAGTCGCTGCGGCACGCGATATCAGACATCCTTCCGCAACTCAACGGACGAGTGCTGAAATCGGCGGTATGCCTGTACACGGACACGCCGGACTACCATTTCCTGCTTGACTGGCACCCCGGGCATCGCAATGTCATCATTTGCAGCCCCTGTTCAGGACACGGTTTCAAGTTTTCAGCAGTCGTTGGAGAGATCGTCGCCGATATGGCTACGAAAGGCGACGCGGGTTACGATATGACGCTATTCGGCGTTGACCGTCTGCTTTCAGAAGAATCAATTTCTCAATGTCCCCTTATGACGCCTTGGGACTAACCTAGAATCTATCGAGAGTGCACAAACGTCGTATTCGCTTTTTGGCGCGCGGCGAAAGACCAGTCCAAGGACAGAATGAAATTGAGATCGGCAAGAAGAAATCTTCGCGGATTGATTGTTTTGACTGCCATCGCGGTGCCGCTGATTTTGGCTGCGTGTGGCGGCGAAGAGGTTGTGGAAGAAGTACAGGAGACAGTGGAATGGAGTTACTCGGGCGCAGGAGCGCCAGGGAATTGGGCATCGCTTTCGCCTGACTACGAACGCTGCGGGAGTGGCACCCAACAATCGCCGATCGATGTTACGGGTTACCAAGAAGGCAACCTCTCACCTCCGTTGTCGTTCTCGTTCCGCAAAGAGGCTGAAGCTATATCCAACAATGGAAAATCGATTGCTGTCAACTATCCGACGGGCAACCGTCTCGGCTTCGGCGAACGGACATATCAGCTCGAGACCGTGACGCCGCGAACGCCGAGTGAGCACCACGTCGACGGCAAATCTTACCCATTGGAGTTGCAGCTGTTGCACAGCCAGGTGTTCGGCGACGTGGCGGTGATCTCGATGTTGTTCGAAATCGGCGATGCGAATCCTCTCGTGCAGGAGATTATCGACAACGCACCGTCTGAAATCGGAAAAGCCGAAGTCACCGGGGTGCTGAACGCCAGAGGCTACATGACATCCGATCTTGGGTACTACTCCTACAAGGGATCGATGACTACACCCCCTTGTGCAGAACCGGTCGACTGGTTCTTAATGCTCGAGGTCGGCACCGTGTCGCAGGCACAGGTTGACGCCCTGCAAGGCATGACCGGCGCAAACAATCGGCCGTTACAAGCGGCTAGCGGGCGTGAGATATTTACGTCTGGGTCCCGCTCCGGGCCGTGACAACGGCATTGTCCTCGACTTCACGCGTCGTCATCGTAGGCGGCGGCATCATAGGTTGCGCCACGGCCTACTACGTGACGCGTGCTGGAATATCTGACGTAATAGTCGTTGAGCGGGATCGTATCGCGTCGGGCGCGAGCGGATACTCAGCTGGCATCCTGACGCCTTATTCGGGTTCGAACGATCCGGGATTGCTCGCTCTTTCAGCGGCGTCGTTGGAGTTGCACGCCGAGTTGGCGGAGGAGTTGCCAATTGAAACCGGCATAGACCACGGATACGACCTCAAGCCGTACCTGAGATGTGCATTCGGTGAGGCAGGTCACGTAGAAGCGCGGCAATTCTTTAAAGACCGCAGGTCAGAGGGTTTGAGCGCCGACTGGTTGAGCGGGAGCGAGGCGCGTGAGGTCTGCGATTGGTTGGCGCCAGAGGTAGAAGGCGCGTGCTTCACAGAAATTGAACCTACAGTGGACTCACGTCTGCTCACTCGTTCGCTGCTGAAGGCTTCCGAAGCAAAAGGGGCGCAGGTGGCGATAGCAGAAGCAAAATGGTTAACGGACACAGGCGTCACGCTCGCGGATGGGTCAAAGTTGGATGCAGATGCCGTTGTTTTGGCGATGGGACCTTGGACCAACGAGGCGGGCACATGGTTGGGCTACGACGTGCCCGTATTTCCACAGAAGGGGGAGTTGCTTTACATGCATTTGCCTGAGGACGAAGCTGGTGAACTCAACCAAGATCGGCCTTCGGCTACGATGCATAACATGGATGAGGGTGGCGTGATCCTCACCCGGCGTCTTTCCCGCACCGTACTGGGCGCGACTAAAGAGGATGGCAAAGGATACGACCGAGAGCCTTCACGATATGCATGGGATTTCATCCTTCCCAAGGTTCAGCGGCTGACCGACCGGATCAGCAAAGAATCCGTTACCCATCACACCGCGTGCCTCCGCCCCATGCCGGCCGATGGCAAACCGTACGTAGGCAAAGCGCCAGGTTGGAACAACGTTTACATCGCGTCGGGCCATTGGTCGGAGGGCGTTCATTACGCACCTCTCACCGGCAAAGCGATCAGCGACCTGATCACTACCGGCACTTCCGAAACCGATATCAGTGCCATTTCTGCGGGCAGATTGGCGACGTGAATCCTGTCCGTAGAAGATAGCGCCGTAGTCCGAGTGCAACCCGCCAAACGGAGGCTTGCGCAGCGAGTTGCCGGTGGTCAGTACGAGCTTGTGGTGAAGGACTTTGTGTCCACCCGCGGCATCGACCGATTCCGATTTGGACCGATGCCATTCGCTCGAACTCCGGCGCACACATTTGGTGCCCGTACCTGTCTTTTCACCGCCATCTGTGGCGGTGATGAATGGGCTAGCCGTGTTCCTCTTCGTGGATCAGACCCAAAGACTAAGAACAAATCATTTCGTATTCGTTTCACGAAAATTACGAAACTGTTAACAATGCGCGGTTCTTGACTGACGTGGCGACATCCAGATGTCAAATGTCGAAGCACGTCTTAGAATCCTCTCCTGAAGCGGCGAAACATTGACATCACTTCGACCAACCCATGAGCACAATACTCGCTGAATGGATCGCAACACTGATATGAAAATCAACATCGCGCTAGTCGGCGCCGGCGGCATGGGAATGCGCCATGCCAACGGTTACCTCGAACTCAGGAAGTACTTCGACGACGTGCGAATCGTCGCAGTGTGCGACCCGCACATCGACTCTGCTGAGGCTGTGGCGGCCGTGATTTCGGAGGGAACGGGCGAGGGCCCGAGAGTATTTGCGAGTCTCGGAGACGCTGTCAACGCGCCTGATACTTCGCTCGACGCAGTTGACATCGTGACGAGCACGCCTACCCATCACCTTTTGGCAATCGAGGCGATGGAAGCGGGATTACACGTGATGGTCGAGAAACCGATGGGTCTCACCCTTACCGCATGCCGATTGATGGCGTCGTGTTCAGAACGCACCGGAAAAACTCTGTCCATCTCTGAGAATTTCCGGCGAGACCCGATGAATCGTTTGGCGAAAGCGCTGATCGACGCGGGTGCGATCGGTGAGCCGTATTTCGCACTGGACTTCAACATCGGGAGCGCTGACCGCGGCGTAATGCACAGCACGGTTTGGCGTGCCAAAAGGGATCAGGCGGGAGGCACGGTTCTGGATTCCGGCGTGCACAACGCCGATCTGCTGCTCTACCTGATGGGTCCCGCCGTTCGCGTTTTCGCAGAAACCGATGTCAACGAAAGCCAACGCGTTCTCCGGCCGATGTCCGACCAAGCGCCTGGGTTGGCTCGGATGTACGGGCATCGAAGGGAATCCGGTGGGGAAGCGATAGGTGACATCGTCGAACAGGACGCGGTCGACACTGCGTTCGCGTCAATTCGGTTCGCTTCAGGTGCGGCGGGCCAGATGATCATCACCGACACGTCGTACGGATACAACCTAGGTGACTCAGTCGTAATGGGCAGCGAAGGTACGCTTTACCGGCCGCCCAGCCGAAGCGGGACAGGTCCGCGCATAGTTCGGGGCGACAGCAGCACGATCGATGGAGACGAGTTGCTCACTCTGGTTCCCGAGTTCGAACTCGACGACGTAACAACCACCCTGTGGGACGGCGAACGACGGATGTCGTCTTATGAAATGGATTTCCGCCAGATTGACTTCAAAGTGCTTGCGATTGAGTACATGGATCTGGCCCGTGCGGTGATGGAGGGTGGTTCACCGGAGGTAGGCAGCAAAGAAGGTATGGCGGCGCTTGCGCTCGCGTACGGCGTAATGGAATCGGGCGAAGCGCATCAAGCGGTTGAAATCGAAGACATCGTGACCGGCAAGGTACGACGTTACCAAGACGAGATCGACCGAGCAGCCGGTATCTTCGAGTGCTGAGGCGCACTGGATTCGCTGTCTTCGGTTACCGAGAGTACCGGCTGTTTTGGATTGCAGCCGCTTTTTCGAACGTGGGGATGTGGACGTTGATCTATGGTCGTCTGTGGCTGATGCGGACACTCACCGATTCTGAGATTCTCCTGGGTTTAGTGACGGCAGCAACAATGGCGCCGGTAATGATCTTTTCCGTATGGGGCGGCGTCGTTGCGGATACGGTGAATCGGCTGAGGTTGCTTAGATTCACCCGATTTCTGTTCGCAGCGGTTGGTTTCGTCACCGCGGTACTCATCGCGACGGATGTGATTCAAGAGTGGCACCTGTTGGCTATTGCGGCGGTCACAGGAGTGATGCTGGCGTTCGACATCCCCACGCGCGGAGCGATGGTGGCGTCGCTAGTGCCGAAGGAACAGCTACCCAGCGCGATTTCGCTGTATGCGGTTGTTTATGGTGGGGCTGCAATTCTGGGGCCGTTACTTTTCCATCCGCTTGAGAGCGCGGTGGGCATGGAGGGATTGTTCTTCATCATCGCTGCGTCGTACGTGTTGACAGTGCTGACGCTGATGTTGATGGATCCCACCATACACTCCACTGTTCACATGAAGAGTCGAGAAGCAATTGGCCAGAAATCCTCATTCTCAACGGCTGCGCAAGAGCGGTTCCGAGACATGATCGACGGAGTCAGGTATGTTCGCAGAGAAACAGCCATCGCTTCGATAATCGGTTACGGCATCTTGATCGGGGTCGTGGCGACACCCATGGAAACGTTGATGCCAGTCGTTACCGAAGAGGTCTATTTCGGCGACAGCGCCACCTACGGCCGACTGCTCCTCGCTGCCGGCATCGGCGGCCTGATCGGTACGTTCACCGTCACCCTCATCGGAACCCGGTCGAAACCTCCTCTTTACATGGCGTTGGGTGGCGTATCTGTAGGCGCTTGCTACATCGTTTTCGGCGCCGTAGACATTTTCATATTCGCTCTGATCGTCGTCGGCACCATTGGCGGTCTGTCCGTAGTCAAGGGAACGATGAGCACGACCGTCGTGCAAACATTGACTTCGGACACTTTCCGCGGCCGCGTCATGAGCCTGATGAATTTCACTTGGGGTGCACAGGCGTTGGGAGCTCTGTTGATGGGCACGTTGGCCGAGTTGTGGGGAGCGCCGTTCGCCTTCATCGTCGCCGGCGTTTTGGCGATCGTCGCCACTTTGGGAGTTTGGCAATTCGCGTTGCGACGACTGATGTAATCTCTCAGCCTTCCGTCTGGATAACCAGTTCGACTTTCTTAGAACTTTTTGCAGTTGGGTGTAATCTCGCTTAAACTCTAATGCGAGAAAATCGGCGTGTATCCATCTGGGTGTAATGCTCGGTTGGTTGGGCTGATAGGCAAACAGGCTAAAGGAGCGGGCTTTTGCATCCCTTTGCATATGAAGCGCCCACAACGATCGAAGGCGCGGTCGCGTTGCTGGACAAGCACGGCGACCGAGCACGACCGATCGCCGGCGGGACGGACGTACTAGTACAGGCACGGGCGAACAGGTGGGATCTTGACGCGATAGTTGACGTCAAAAACATCCCTGAGTTGACCGAGATCAGCCATCATCCAGATGGCAGTGTGGCAATCGGCGCGGCGGTACCGTGCTACCAGATCTACGAAGACCAGAAGATCCGGGACAGCTTCCCGGGCATCATCGACGCCGTCGAGATGATAGGCGGCATCCAGATCCAATCCCGCGCGGCATTGGGCGGCAACCTCTGCAACGCATCGCCAAGTGCGGACGGCATCTGTCCGTTGATCGCATACAGCGCGGTCTGCCGCATCGCAGGACCGGGCGGCGACGACCATCGCGAAGTTGCGGTAGAAGACTTCTGCACTGGCCCTGGTTCGAGCGTCTTGGGCCGCGGCGAGATACTGGTGAGCATGGTCCTACCCAACCCCGGAGACAACTTCGGCGCCGCATACGAGCGCTTCATACCGCGCAACGAGATGGACATCGCGGTCGCTGGCGCGGGCGTGTCGGTCCGCTTGAACGACGCGGGAGACACTTTTGAGGCAGCGCGCGTGGCACTGGCCGCAGTCGCACCGGTTCCGCTTGTCGTGCCGGCCGCCGCAGACGCTTTGGTCGGCAACCCAGTCAGCGACGACGTGATCGAAGCGGCAGCACAAGCCGCCGGCGATGCCGCATCGCCAATCAGCGATATGCGTGGAACCATCGATCAGCGCAAGCATCTCTCAGCGGTGCTGACCCGACGAATGATCAACAAATCCGTAGAGCGAGCGAGAGGTTAGAAGCAGATGACAACCCAAATAACACCAGGACCATCTCGGGTACACGTCCGTACCACAATCAACGGCAACGCGCACGAGTTCCTCGTGCCGCCTTACATGAGCCTCCTCGACACACTGCGCGAGATCGTCGGCTTGACTGGCACCAAAGAAGGGTGTTTGGACGGCAACTGTGGCGCATGCACCGTCTCGCTTGACGGTCGCATCGTCGACTCTTGCCTCGTTCTTGGCGCCGAAATCGACGGTAAGTCAGTCGAGACCGTCGAAGGAATGGCCACGCCCGAAGGCTTGCACCCGTTGCAACAGGCATTCTTGGAAGAAGCCGCGTTGCAGTGCGGCATCTGTACGCCCGGATTCTTGGTAGCCGCCAAAGGCCTCCTCGATAACGAGCCCGCGCCGGACGAACACCGGATCCGACACTGGCTCGCAGGAAACCTCTGTCGATGCACCGGCTACGACAAGATCGTTCGCGCCGTGCAGAAGGCATCGGCGGAGATGTCGTAAAGACGCGAATAGACAGCCGACCAGAGCGCGTACACACGCCAGTGGTCGGCTGTTTCATTAATCGATCGCCAACCGAATTAAGGGGACCCCAATATGGTTGCAACATTTGAACCCAAGAGCGAATACAAGGTAATCGGCACTCGTCCGATCCGCCACGACGGTTTGGACAAGGTGACGGGCCGAGCAATCTACGGCGCGGACATCAAACTGCCAAGCATGATCTGGGGCGCAGTGCTGCGCAGTCCACACGCCCACGCTCGCATCAAGTCGATTGACACGTCCGCTGCCGAAGCCATGGACGGCGTGCACGCGGTAGTCACGAACTCCGACCTGCCGGATGCCGAAAACAAGATGGTTGACCTCGGGGAAGGCGCGACCAACTTGAAGTGGGCGGTCGACAACATCCTCGCGAGTGACAAAGTCCTATACGCCGGCCACGCCGTTGCGGGCGTTGCGGCAGTTGACCGCTACACCGCCGAGGAGGCAACGCGGGCGATCAAAGTCGAATACGAAGTTTTGCCGTCCGCAACAAACGTCGATGACACAGTTGCGGCTGACATGCCCGCAATCCTCGACGATTTCGTCGGCTCGCCGGGAGCGGAGGAGAGTGGTCACCCCAACCACGTCAAAGAGTTCACACACGAGTTTGGTGACCCAGACGCCGCGTTTGACGAAGCCGATCACGTTGTCGAAGGTGAGTTCAAGCTCGAGATGGTCCACCAGGGCTACATCGAGCCTCACAACGCCACCGCGGTTTGGGACGAAGACGGGCGTCTCCGCATCTGGACGAGCACTCAAGGCGCGTTCACGGTCAGGCAACAGGTCGCGGCGGTTATGCAGATGGAGGAGTCCAAGATCCGCGTGACACCGCTCGAAATCGGCGGCGGTTTCGGCGGCAAGATCCCGATTTACCTGGAACCTGTGGCGGCAACCCTGTCTCGCAAAGCAGGCAACGTTCCTGTGAAGATGATCATGGAACGACGCTCCGTGTTCGAAGGTAGCGGACCTGCCGCAGGCGGCAAAATCCACTTGAAACTCGGGGCGACCAGCGACGGCAAACTCACTGCGGCGACTTCGACACTCAGAATGGAAGCTGGAGGATACCCCGGCTCTCTGGTTGGCGCATCGGGCATGTGCATCTACGCCTGCTACAACATCCCGAACATGCGCATCGTGGGCTACGACGTTTTGGTCAACAAGCCCAAGGTCGCAGCCTATCGAGCACCCGGTTCGCCCCAAGTGGCGTTCGCGATTGAGACGCTCGTCGACGACCTCTGTGAACAGGCCGGATTCGACAAGTGGCAATTCCGGCGCGACAACGCCGCGAAAGAAGGCACTCGGCGTGGCGACGGTCCTATCTTCCCGCGCATCGGCATGGAAGAAGTGCTTGACGCCACCAAGGAGACTGACCACTGGAACTCGGAACTCGGCGAAGCCTCTCCGGGGCGAGTCCGGGGCCGCGGTTTCGCTAGCGGCTACTGGTTTAACGTTGGCCTCCAGTCGTCAGTCAACCTCTCATTGAACGGTGACGGCACGGTGGAACTGGTTGAAGGTTCAACCGATATCGGCGGAACCCGAGCTTCCATTGCCATGCAAGCGGCTGAAACCCTCGGCATCACTGCCGAAGACGTCAACCCGACGGTCGTCGATACCGACACCGTAGGCTTCACCGCCGTTACTGGCGGGAGCCGCGTCACGTACGCGACGGGCTACGCCGCATACAACGCGGCGATCGAGATGATCGACAAGCTCAAGGTCCGAGCATCGAGGCTCTGGAGCATCGACGAAGATGACGTGCAGTTCGAAGACGGCGTCTTCTCGTCGAGCTCCGACCCCGAACTCAGCATCGGCTTCAAGGACCTCGCCGGAAAACTCGACGACACTGGTGGACCGGTGACGTCAACCGGCAGCGTCGACCTCGAAGCAGCTGGTGGTGCCTATGGCACTCACATCTGCGACTTGGAGATTGACCCCGAGACCGGCAAAACCGACGTAGTTCGCTACACCATCGTGCAAGACGCTGGTCGTGCTATCCACCCGTCATACGTAGAAGGTCAGATGCAAGGTGGAGCAGCGCAAGGTATCGGCTGGGCATTGAACGAGGAGTACTACATGGGCGACGACGGCGTGATGTCGAACTCGTCTTACCTCGACTACCGCATGCCGACCTCGCTCGACCTGCCTAACATCGAGACAGTGATCGTGGAAGTGCCGAACCCGGTGCACCCGTATGGTGTCCGAGGCGTCGGCGAGGTGCCGATCGTTCCGCCAGTACCGGCAGTCGGCAACGCGATCAAAGACGCCATCGGCATTCGTCTCCGGGAAACCCCGATGAACGCCGGCAGGATCGTCAGCGCGCTCGAATCGGAGAACGGTTCTTGAAGTCAAGCGTTCAGTTTGACCGACGAACTCCCCCTGTGAAGTGCAGGGGGAGTTTCGCGTTGTTGAAGTTGGCACTCGAACCCGTTTACGCTTTCCGTCGATGCTTATCGGGATGAGTGCGGCGTTTACAAGGCTGCGGTTGTTTATAATTTCGCTAAGGGCAATTCCTCCGAAATTGCACACGGATCGAAATCTCGACACAGAACTCTGTCATCGCCAACGGCGTATCACCCTATCGTTGACGTAATCCACGCGCGGTAAACGCCCTACGTTCCTCTACATGTCCAACACCCCACAAGCATCGGCCGCCGACAAGGGCGCGGATGATTCGCTGATGTATCGCCCTCCCGAACGTGACGAGGAGCCCGAAGTCACTCTCGGCGACATCATGGACCGGATCAAGGAAGCGTTTGCTGGCATTCCAGGGTTCGGCGGCGGTGGCGAATCGAACCGGAACGACGGTGAAAGGCGTGGCGGCAGTGCTTCTGGCAGAGGCGGCGCGGTTGTGCTCATCCTCATTCCTATCGCCGCGATCGTATGGTTAGCAACTGGCGTATACACAGTAGGGCCCGAAGAACAGGCGGCACTCCGCACCTTCGGAAGATTCGTAGCTATAGCTGACCAAGGCCTTCACTGGCACTGGCCCGGCCCGGTCGGCACTCGCAACGTAGTGCCAGTCACGACAACCCGCCGTCTCGAGCTCGGATTCAGGAGCGCCGCTAACGGCTCAAGCACCACGCCGGTCCAGATCGAATCAGAGATGATCACCGGTGACGAGAACATCGTCGATGTTCAGGTAGTTGTCCAGTACCGTATCTCGAACCTCCGCAACTTCCTGTTTGAAGTTGACGACCCCGGCGACCCCGACCGGGAGGTTTCACCGGGATTGCCCGATGGTGAAACCCTACGCGACATCGCCCAAACCGCGGTCCGGCAGGTAGTCGGTGCCCGCGATATCGACGACGTGTTGACGACCGAGAAGGAGCAGGTGCAGGCCAGCATCTTGGAGAAGATGCGAGAGCTCACCCGTGACTACAACGCGGGCATCGACGTTCTACAAGTACTTCTCCAAAACGTTAACCCGCCGGCCGAGGTTCAAGACGCCTTCGAAGATGTGGTCAGGGCCCGCGAAGACCGAGAACGCGACATCAACTTGGCGGAGGCATACAAAGCTGCTCAGATCCCGCAAGCCACCGGTTCGGCTGCCCAGATCGTGGAAGAAGCCGACGGTTTCAAACGAGGTCGTATCGAGCGCGCACGTGGTGAAGCCGAAGGATTCAAGGCCATCCTAGCGGGTTACGAAGAATCGCCTAACGTCACGCGAACGCGGCTCTACCTAGAAGCCATTGAACGCATCCTCGCCAACAAATCAAAGATTGTTCTCCCGTCCAATTCGGACGCATTGCCTTTACTGCCACTTGACAGCTTAGGCACACTGACGAGGGGGACGACGAGCGGCGCAGCCACGACGGGCGGAGGTCCATAAACCATGCCTCGCCTGATCATCACCATAGTTATCATCATCGTTGCGGCGTTCATACTGATCCCGCAGGCCCTCTTCACCGTCGACGAGACACAGCTCGCCATCGTTACGCGCTTCGGCGAGTTCCAGCGCGACTACCGTAGCCCCGGGCTTTACGTGAAGCAGCCTTTCGTTGAAACCGTAAGGAAGATGGACAGCCGTCTGCTGCGCGTCGACGCACAACCGGCATCGCTGCTTACATCCGACAAGCGGAACCTCGTCATCGACGCATACGCCCGTTACCGTATCGTCGATCCGCTCAAGTTCTTCCAGCGGCTCCAGACCGAAGGGGAAGCTGTATCCCGCGTCTCCGACATCGTGAACTCGCAGCTCCGGCGTGAAGTAGCTCTCGACACCCAATCCGAGGTCATCTCCGAGACCCGCGAACAGGTTATGCGCCGCGTAGCCAACGCCAGCAACCGATCCGAGATTAGTCGCGAAAACGCGATGATCCTCTTTAACAACAACTTCCGCGACCCGCGGCTGACTATCATCGTTACCGAGATATCCGACGAGGGTATCGCCACCCGCGGCAGGCCGCCAACCAACGAAGAACTGGACGCCTTGAGTCGGGAAGCACGTCCTGAGATGCTCGGCAATGCCACCGTCGCTTACTTCCAACCTCTGGTTGACGAACTTGGAATCGAAATCGTCGATGTCCGTATCAAGCGCGCAGACTTCCCAACCGAGATCGAACAATCGGTCTTCGCACGCATGAGAGCCGAACGTGCTCGCATTGCAGAGGGTCTCCGGGCAGAAGGTACCCAGCGAGACCGCGAGATCCGAGCCGAAGTCGACCGCGACGTCCAGATCATCCTAGAGTCTGCAAACGGAACCGCCGCCCAACTCCGCGGCGAGGCCGAAGAAGAAGCCATCAAGATCTTAGCTGAAGCCCTAGAACTCGCCCCCGAATTCTACGAGTTCCGCCGCTCCCTAGAGACCTACGAAAAAATCCTTGACGATAAAGCCCTCATCGTTCTAGAGAGCGACTCCGACCTGTTCAAGTACCTGCAGCAGCCGCAGGTGGTGGACGGCGAGTAAGCGGTTTAAACCCGCCAACCCGTTAGATCGACGGATGTTATTCACTGTCCTTCCTCAGTGGTTCCGTCAGCGTGTTAGCTACGACGACGTGTAAATTCCGTCAACCGAGAGATTGTATCGCCCATTGTTGCGATGGATAAGTGCGATGATCAGATCGTTAAGATGGGAAATCTTCGGAATGATCGTCGGCGCTTTGCTGATTTCGTCGATCCCGATTTTGGCCGTATGGTCGTTGACCACATTCTTGGATTTGAGCATCGCCAAATCCGCGGGCATCGTGGGAAGCGTCGGTACCCTGATCGCGTTCAGTTTGGGTGGGCTCTTCGCTATCTATCAATTCAGGCTGTTCCGGCACAACGCGCCTCATCTGAGCGTTACCCAGTTCGTATCGCACAATGCGTTAAGTCCTAGCTACAACGCGATCATTGTTACCGTTCGATTGAAAAACAATTCGAAGGTGCGTGTAACGATCCACGACACCTTGTTCCGCATCCAGGAATTTGGGGAACTAACCGACGAAATAGTCGAAGAGTTATATGAACAAACGTTCGTTGAACAAGAACACAACTACGTTCAATGGCCTACATTGGACGAGATACACCGAAATTGGTCCCCGGGTGGCATAACCGTTGAACCGAACGAATCCCACACTGAAACCTACGAATTCGTAATAGCCAAACGCTTCAATTCGATCTTGGTGTACTCAATGTTTTACAACCCACATTCCTCGGAGGCCGACTACGGTCGCAGAGGTTGGCAGGCAACGACGGTGTACAGTATTGAGGACAAGTAGGAGCAGATAACTTGAGCACGAAGAATAAAGCTCCCGCCGCCAAGTTCGGCGGCTCGTCTGCCGATGCAATCAAGGGTAGTCGTCTTCGCGAGGCACCCCCAAAACCAACGGGTTCGCGGAAACCGCCCGGTGCAGATGTAAAACCCAAGGGTCGGAATGAGTAGCGAAAACCCACATCGCGCCAAAGGTCCGAAGATTGGTTCCAAAACCTCGTGGGCGTTTGATAGCGGGATCGAGCGAAAAGCGCCCCCTAAAACGGCCGCGATCCATCGGACCGGTAAACCGCCCGGAGGACGTAAGGCCAATTGACGTTCGGTAATCTGGCAGTAGTCGGCATACCGTGATGTGTGTACTTCACAATCCCACCTCCCCCATCACCCGCTCAGCGCGCCCCTCTCCCCTTTCCTGCTGATACCTGAGCATCGCGCCTGCCAGCCGCAATCCGCTCTCTACGTCCCGTGCTTCGACGCGTAATCGTTCCAGCCTCGGCCATTCGGGTGTTCTTGCGATGTGCCGTAGCAACTTGATGGTGTTGAGTGGTGCGGGGATGATTGGGTCGGAGAGTTCGGATTCCTCGGTGAAGGCGACGGGATCGGGCGTTGTCGAATCGTCTGCCAGTCTGTCGGGGCGTTTGACTAGGCCGCCTTCGGATGGGGAGAACCAGTGGTCGCCGGGTGGGATTGCGGTGTTGGTGCGGACGCAGCGGTGGAGTTGGGGTTGGAGGCCGACGGTGGTGAGGAGGGTCAGTTCGTGCCAAAGGCGTAGGAGGGGGAGTGTCTGCTTAGCGGTCGTTTCAGCGTAGGTCAGGGAGTCGCGCAGGAGCGCGAAGAGGTTTGGGTTTGCGGCGCTTGGTAGCGAGAAGCGTTCGCAGATTTCGGCGAAGTGGGACGCGAGCGTGAGGCGATCGAGGTCGTATCGTAAGCCGAGGTGGGCGTTGATGGTCTCGACCTGGCTGATGACGTGCAGGTCGGATCGGCCTTCGGAAATGTGCGCGGTTATGTGCCTGAGCAGATCGACGTGTCCACCGGTCTTTGACGTGGTTCTGCGCGCTCCGCGAGCGACACATGAAACGAGACCGCGGCTTGGAGTGAATAGGATGACGATCCGGTCCGCCTCGCCGAGGTCGCGGGCGCGAACCACGATGCCTTCGGTGTTGAAGTATCGTCGTCCGGGAGTTCGCATCGGGTTATCGTAACCTCAACTTCTCATCCTACCGAATAGGCCACGGCACGCTGCGCAGTGCGTTCAGAAGTATCGGTGGTAGGAATTCACGGGCAGACTGTTTCGGGTTTCAGATCTCCAATGACGAGAGTAGCGAGACCAATGATTCGATCGTCGAGTCTGGGCCCAAGATCGAGACCACGTACGGGATTGAAGCGAGAGTCGCGGCGCAAAAATAGATCACGGCCGCGGAGGGTATCCGACCGGCCAACGGTTGAATATGGGCTGTTCGCTCAAGAGCCGCTTTAGTGCCGTACCAGAGCACTAGAAAAATCCCGGTACCGACGAAGCCGACGTAAAAAGCACCGCCCATGATACCGAAGCTCGAAGGGATTGAAGTGAACAGGGATAACGCGAACCGTAAGGCGACGCTTGGTTGCCCACCGTCGAGAGTCGGCCCGGCGATCGGATCGAGAAAGTTCACGATCATCAATGAAGCGAGGTAGCCGATGAGGAACACTGAACCGAAGGCGAACGCGAGAGCGGCGAGTGCCCATCCTCGAATACCCGGGATTGGGGATTGGAGGACGAAAAATTGGTAACTCACCAGCGCGCCCGCGAGGCCACCTCCGATGAAGTATGTGGGAATCAGCGGACGCTGGTCGTCGAAGGCGATGATCTCACGGGTCCAGTATGTGTCAAGAAGGAATTCCTCGCGGGCTTCGAGAAGCAGCAGTCCCATGTGGCCGATAAACAGACCGAGTAACCCTCCGATGAGAAATCCGAATGCGGCGCTCTGCATGCGGACCGAGCGCTCAGATCGTCCGAGTTCATCTTCCCTTGCGCGTGCCGCTGCAAGGCGTTCGAGAGAGGGTGAACGTTGGCCGTTTTGCTCCCGGTTAACGGCGCTCACCGCAACCCTACGCTCCCATCCTCCCGAATCGGCGGTGGAATGCGCGCCGGTTCGAATGGGTGCAAGTTGGGCGCTTCTTCGTTGAAGATCACGCCGAGCCCCGGTTTTTCGGGAACGGTGAAGTATCCGTCGACAACCTCCATCGGCGCATCGACCATGTCGCGACGCGGCGGTTTGTCTTCATCAACCGCTTCGAGCACGTCCCAAGACGGTGACGAGATGCCTAGCTGGACACATGCGGCGGTTGCGATCGGGCCTTGGAAGTTGTGCGGTGCGATGAGAATGTGGTGCGCCTCTGCGATGGCACCGATCTTCTTCACGCCGGTGATGCCGCCAGCGACTGCGATGTCGGGCTTGAAGAACGAGCAGTTGGTCATCTGGGCATACTCGCGGAACTCCCAGATGTGCGCGTTGCGTTCTCCGACGGCAAGCGGCAATCGCATCTTGGTGGCGACTTCCGACATCGCTAGGACTCCGTCGGGAACGATCGGGTCTTCGATGAAGTACGGGTTGAACGGCATTGCCTTTTCACAGAAGACGACGGCTTCGGAAGGTCGCATGTTGCGGTGGATCTCGATGCCGATATCGAACTCCTTGCCGACAACCTCCCTGACCGCCGCGAGCATATCGACAGCGTTGTCGACGAGGAGCGGATACTTGAGCAACTGGAATTCGCGCGGCATTGGAGTGAACTTGAGGGCGGTATAGCCGCGATCGACGGCAACTTGCGCCCGTTCAGCGACTTCGTCGGGAGTTTCACCGCCGACGCCAAGAAAGATTCCACGAACCTTCTGGCGGGCGCGCCCGCCAAGGAGGTCCCAAACTGGAGCGTCGAGACGTTTGCCCTTGATGTCCCATAACGCCATGTCGATCCCGCTGATAGCAGCGGCTATGCTGTTTCCGCGGAAGCTGCCATTGTAACGGTGCATGTAGTTGTAGAGATGTTCAGTGTCGGCAGGATCCATGCCGACAATGGCATCGCCGAGGATCTTGACAGTCTCCTCAGCCGCACGGGGATATGCCCAGTAGCAAGATTCGCCGATGCCTTGAGTGCCGTCGTCGGTCGTCACGCGGATGACTAGGAATCTGTTAACCAAGAAGGTCTCGATTTGTTCGATTTTCATTAGGGTTCCCCGGGTTTTCGGTGTTCAGACGATGATTATCGCCGACGCTGAGGGTCAAGAGGTGATTTCGGAACGAGATTCAAGTGAATGTGCCAGCGTTGCATCATCGGCGTATTCGATATCGGATCCAGAAGGCAGGCCCCGGGCGATGCGTGTCACTTTAATTCCCGCCGGGCTGATGGCGCGTTGCAGGTACATCGCTGTAGCTTCACCATCAAGGTTCGTATTAGTAGCGACGATCACTTCGTCGACGGTCTCGTCTTGGAGTCTTTCTAGAAGCTCCTTGATCTTGAGATCGGAGGCTGCGATGCCGCCCGTGGGCGAGATGGCGCCGTGTAATACGTGGTACATGCCCGTATAGGCGCGGGTCCGTTCGATAGCGGTCACGTCAAGCGGTTCCTCGACCACGCAGATGACGGACCGATCGCGCTTTGGGTCTGTGCAGATCCCACAAATAGGCTCTTCGGTGATGTCGGCACACATTTCACAGAGCTTGATGCGTAGCTTGACACCGGTGATCGATTCGGAGAGTTCGAGCGCTTCGGCTTCGGGCATCCGAACCAAGTGATAGGCGAGACGCTGGGCGCTTTTTGGTCCGATGCCGGGAAGTCGGCGAAACGCTTCGATGACCCGTGCCACTGGCGCGGCTACACCACGTGGCGCGTTGGTGCGCGGAGTTACCGGAGTGATGGGACGAGGCGGGTCAGGTTGGAACGCGGCCATCGTTTACTTGCGTCATTTGCAGAAGATAGGTTACGACCAGTTCAAAAACCGAGCCCCGGAATATTCAACCCGCCAGTGATGGCCTGCATCTTCTTCGCCGCCAACTCCTGCGCGTTCTCCATCGCTTCGTTGACGGCGGCCATCACGAGATCCTCAAGCATCTCGACGTCTTCAGGGTCCACCACCTCTGGGTCGATAGAGATGCTCTCGACGTGCGATCCACCAACGACTACAACTTTGACAACACCTCCGCCAACGGACGCTTCAGACTTTGCTTCGGCGATCTCTTGCTGCATCTCTTGGATCTTTTTCTGCATCGCCTGAGCTTGTCTCAGCATGTTGCGATTCATCATGATGCGTTGGCCACCTGTGCTCGTTGGTTGTAACGCCTGTTCGTCAAGCGCTTCGGGTTCAATGTTAATGCGTCACATAGCCGAGGTCGCCGTTAGCCGAACTTAACTATCTTCAACGTTAACCACACGCCCGCCTAGATTGCGGATGCGTTGAACCGCGGGATGTGATTCGATTTCGGCCGGGACGTTGAACGGCTGGTTCTGGTCGGCAAGTTGGTTTGAGGGTTTAGTTGGAGGTTGCGGTCGCGAATCGGAAGCCGGGGTCTCCTGTGATACATTGGCGGCCGGGTTCGCTCCCGCGGCTGCCTGCTGGAGGTTCACACGAATGTCTGGTCCGTACACACTTTGAAACGCGGGCCTAAGTTTGGCTCGGACTTCATCGTTCATCCAAGTGTCACGCAGCCGTTTCTCGGCGTTGGAGTATTTGGGTTGCAGTATCAGGACCCCGTCGTTTGGACCAATGAAGTTGACTTGCGCGAATGTGGTCCTGACTTGAGTGCCCGCGGCTTTGCCAATCTCTTCAAGGATGCGCGAACCAACGGGTACATCCGACGGTTGAGAACCTGACAGTTCTGGTCGCCGTTCTGCTTGGTCCACTGTGGTGTTGCGGGATGATTGCTGGCGCGCTGGTTGCCGATCGCGTCTCGGCTGTTGCGTTGATGCTGTCGTAGGCTGAGGTTTTGGCGGTTCGGCAACCGCTTGCAGTGCGGCAATCTCGAGTGCCAGTGGTGAAGACGCTTCTCCGAATCGGTCGTTGCGTCCGAATATCGTGATGGCGTGGAGCATTTGCTCGGCGGAAGCCTTCATCGCTTCGGGTTCGAGTTCAGGCGCGTCGCCAAGTTGTCCGAATGCACTTGCGACACCATGCTTCGTCAGCAACGCGCCGCGCAACGCCGAGATCGTGTTGTCTCTCAATCCTTTTAACTCCGCACCTTTTGACGTTTCGCCTTCGATGATCTCCAGTGCGCGTTTGGTGTCTCTGCGGAGGATCGCGCTTGCGAGGTCGCGCGCGGAAGAGGTATCGCCGATGCCAAGCAACTCTCGCGCTTGTGCTTCAGTGATCTCACCAGTGCCGTACGAAACCGCGAGTTGTTCGAGGAGGTTTTCGGCGTCTCGCAGGGAACCCCAAGCCGCTTGTGCGACGAGTTCAAGCACGGCGGGTTCGCAATCGATATCCTCTTCTTCGCAGATCAGTATCAACCTGCCAATGACATCGTCAGTTGTGAGTCGTCGGAAATCGAAGCGCTGGCATCTCGAGATGATGGTCGCCGGGACACGATGGATATCGGTGGTCGCGAGGATCATCACAACCTGCGGAGGCGGCTCTTCAAGCGTCTTCAACAGCGCGTTGAACGCCTCCGTGGTGAGCATGTGAACTTCGTCGATGATGTAGACCTTGTACTCGCCGACGGTTGGGCGCAAAAGCACGCGCTCGCGGAGGTCACGGATGTCGTTGACACCTCGGTTGGATGCCGCATCGATCTCGATGAGGTCCATGTAACGTCCCTCGTCGATTGCGATCGCCGCGTCGGTGTCGGGAAGCGGGTCACCGTGATCGTCCAGTTCGGCATTTAAAGCTTTGGCAAGTATCCGCGCAGTAGAGGTCTTGCCGACACCGCGCGGCCCTGTGAATAGATACGCGTGAGCGACGCGGTCGGTCAGGACCGCTCGGCGGAGGGTATCGGTGATGTGCTCCTGCCCCACCACATCGCTGAAACGTGTGGGACGCCATTTTCTGTAAAAGACGGTGCTCATGGTCGGCTCATAGCTTCGCTAAACGATCAAGTATTCATGATATGCGGGGCAGACTTATATAAAATTTGAGGATTGCGAATGATTGGGATCGTTGGAAAGGTCGAAATTGAACCAATTGTGTCTTGGTCGTGCTGATCGCGCACTCGTCGGAATGGAACGAACTTGAGGTGATCAGCGTCCGATAGCACGTGTGCTGACATCACGCGGAGTAACCGACGCGTGGATCTTCCAGAGATGGAACCGAAACTAATCTTGATTGTTGTGCTGACGTCTGCCGTTGCGGCGATGCTGTTCTTGGGTGCCGGTAGATCGCCAGCCGCGTTCGCCCAAGTTTCTCAAACACCGTCAGCACCGAAGGGAATCACCGCCGAAGCAGTATTCGAGGACGGGCAGCACAAGGTCCTGTTATCTTGGGATGAGCATCCTGCGAACGAAGGAGTTACTGGTTGGCAGTGGACGACTTGGAACCCTGCCACTGGCGAAGAACTGCGGCACATCCGGCTCAGCAATCGCGATCACACTTTGACTTCATTTGTCGACCTCGACGTCCATCCTTCCACCAGTTATACATACACCCTTCACGCGATAAACCCCCATGGTCATGGAGATTTTTCGCAACGCGTCACGGTCACGACCCTCGGCGACCCTGATGCTACGCAACTGAACACGGGTGTAAGTAGCGCGACACCGACCGCGATGCCAAAGCAGGTGGTCTCGGAAAATCGTCGTCCGACGGGATTGACCGCTGAAAATGCCGAAAACGGCGTGCTTCTTGAGTGGGACGATCCGGGTGACCCTTCGATCACGGGATACAGGATTTGGCGACGCATCGTCCGTCACAAACACGGGACGGATACCAGCACACCGATCGCGTCGAAGTTGCAGTTGATCGCTGCCAGCACCGGTAGTACTGAAAACCATTTCTTCGACAGCGATGGGTTGGAGAAGTCGACGCGGTACGCGTATGCTGTCGACTGGTTCAGTCGGATCACCGGACGTAGCGTGATCTCTGACGAGGTGGAGATCACCAGATCGGTGCCGGGCGCGCAGCTCCCTGATGCGGTAACCGGCTTAGCTGCTAGGTATGCCGGCGGCCAAATCGAGATAACTTGGGACAGAATTCAAGACCCGTCGGTTACAGACATATTCATCGAACGCACGGTGCCAGGACGAGCAGAAGACGGGCATTTCATTCACATCACTAGCCATGCAGGACCCGCGATCAATGCGACATCTACTGAAGACGCGTTCAACCTCAAACCAAGTACGACCTACATCTACACGATCAAAGCTAAGAACGATGCTGGAGTGGGCCCGAAATCGGAGCCTTTGGAAGTGACGACACCTTCGCTTGTCCTCCCTGTACCAACCGTACACCTCGCGACGCCCCGCAACCTCAATGCAGAATCCATCTTCGCGGATGGTCATCATCGTGTCGTGCTCACGTGGAACCGGCCCAAAACAAGCGACCAAGTTACCGAGTGGCGGATCGAGAAGTTGAACCCTCGCACGGGCAAACAATTGGACATCTTCGTTGTACGCAACGAATTCCCAACACTTCGGACCTATCACGACATTGATGTAGAGCCATTCACGACATATTCCTACACGATCTCCGCTGTAAACCCTCAAGGATGGAGCGATGTTTCGCGGCTAGTAACTATCACTACCGGCAGTGAACGTGAAGATCCGAATTCAAATCCTGCCGCGATCGAGGAGTGGATAGAAGCACGCCCGCCGGATACAGGGGGTTATGCTACAAAGCGGAGTTTGTTGATGCTTTTCGCTATATTTGGAGTTGCTGTTTTCTTAACCGGGTTAGCAATCAGGGCCAGTTGGGCGACTCACCGCTAACTCGTCTGTTTCGAATTCTTTCGTTCACTAGACACGACTTTGTAATCACTGCGGGCGTAGCGTCCTACGCAACTCACTCACCCCGGCATCAATGCCGTTTTGGTGAGAAAAGATGCCTGAGCCTGCGATGAAGGTGGTGGCGCCGGCGGATGCCGTCGAGGCGATTGTGTTCGATTTGATGCCGCCGTCGACGGCGATTTCGATCTCGTTGTCGGTATGACTCGATTGCATCAGCGCGAGCGCTTCGGCGATTTTTGGTATCGTCTCCGGAATGAACTGCTGGCCGCCGAAACCGGGTTCGACCGTCATCACCAAAACGCGCCGGATGCGATCGGCTACAGACCAGAGCGACGAAACGGGTGTTTTCGGACGAATGGCGATCGCTGGTTTGGCACCAGTTTCCAAGATGAGGTCGATCGTCTCGTCGACATCCGCGACACCTTCAATGTGCACGGTGATGATATCGCCTCCGGAGGATGCCAATGCTGGGATCAAGTGCTCGGGAGAACGTTCCATCATGTGCACGTCGATCGGTTTGGTGGCGTGACGTTTTACCGCTTCGAGCACCGGCGGGCCGAACGTGAGGTTGGGAACGAAGTGGCCGTCCATGACGTCGAAATGAAATTCGTCCACGCCTGCAGTTTCAGCCGCGCGGATGGAGTCGGCGAGGTATCCGAAATCGGCGGAAAGCAAGGATGCCGAGATCTTCATCAAATCTGCGTCGGTCCTCGCTGGTGTTCGCTCATCAGTTGGTATTGCTTTCGCGGAAGAATTCGTCTGATTCTAGATAGTCTTCGTAATCTTCCCCGATATCGTCTGGAGTCTCGGCGACATCGACCTCTTGTCCCTCGGAGGTTACGTTTGCCCAACCTTCTTCCGTTGGCGCATCGTAACGTGATAGATCGCGAGCGGGTTTGCGAGCACCCATCGGGACACCGAATAGGCCTTGAGCAACCATGTTTGGCGAAATGGCGTATATGAGGTCGTCCTCCGCTTTCAGCATGTCGAGGGCTGCTTGAGCCATCCGTTGCACTTCGGGCTCGCTGCTCGAAACGGCGAGCGAGAGCATCTCCCGAGCCTGGGGAGATCCAATGCTAGCTAGAGCGTGTACGCTGGCCATCTGGACGTCGAGCACATGGTCGTCGAACGGCTCCGAAAGACTCTCGACATCATCGTCACTGGCGATGTCACCAAACGCCATCACTGCGGCAATCCGGATCTGAGCATCGCCGCTGTAAAACGCATCTTCAATTGCCGGAAGCCACGACCTATCACCAGTTTCTCCCATCGCGAGGAGCACGTCCGACATCAACTCGGGGTCGCCGATTGCATCGTCAAACATCGCGTCTATCAAATCGGGCACTTCTTCAACGCGCATCGCTGCGAGCGCCTTCAATGCCTTGCCGCGGACGACACGCTCATCTTGTGAAGCGGCTAGATTGAGGGCCGTTGCGATCCTCACGAGCACAGCGTTGGAGATGTTCCGAGCTTGCGAAGGGTCGGCGAAAGCGTGGAGCGAATCAGCGGCTGCTGCGCGCACCTGCACATCTTCGTCTTTTTCCAGTGCTTCGAGTAGCGTCTGGGCGATGTTGAAACTGCCGCCGTTAGACAAAGCACGCACACTCTCAAGACGCACCTTGGGGTCCGGAAATCCGACCGCAGCCCTGAACAGCGTGTCGAATTCCAATGATCGATCCGCTTCAGCGACGGTCCGAAGTTCGACGACGGTGTCTAACACGTCTGAGGGTCGCCAGTCGCGCCACGCGGCGACGACCGATCGCGCCTGTTTGTCATCAACGCCTGAGAGGTCGCGCAACATCTCCGAAACTTTGTTTTCGGCTTCGTTTTCGTCTGGCGACGTCTGTAAACCTTCGGTACTCAATTTCGCAACTCGTTTGTTTCGGCGAGCATCACGACGACGTCGCGACTTCTACCCCGCGGGCTCGGATCCACGGCACCACGCGCGTGCCGAATACCGGTTCGGGTTCGGAACTTAACGCCTCAACCTTCTTCAGCACTTCGTAGACGTTGCCAGAGATCATAGTGTCTTTGACACGCCCGACTATTTCACCGTTTTCGATGAGGAATCCTAGCGACAGGTTAGCTCGGAAGTCACCTCCTAGTTCGTTGCCCTGTCCGGCACCGAGCAATTGTTCCACCAGCACTCCGCGTTTTACGCCATCGAATATCTCAGAAGCCGGTATATCCCCTCCGGCCATCGTGATGTAAGACGTGCTGGGCGATGGAGTGGTGGTTACTCCGCGCAGTCCGCAGCCAGTTGAGTCCTTGTCGATCTCCCCAGCAGTCTGCAGATCCAAATACGGCTCTCCGATCACTCCATCACGTATAAAGTCGATCCGGCGGGATGGGATGCCTTCATCGTCAACCGGATGGGTTTGAGGCGTCATGGGATGCAACGGATCGTCCCATATCGAGATCCGTTCATCGAGCATCTTCTCGCCCCAACGATCGATAAGCGGCGACGAACCAGTGGCAACGTTTTTGCCATTGAATCCAGAAAGCAACGGGGGTAGAAATGTGCTGACGCACCCGCCCGGAGAAAACACGACTGGCAGGTCATTGCCGCTAGGCGCATCGACGATGTTCTGCGAGTCCCGAAGCCGGCGTAGGATTTTTCCGATCAGCGCGTCCACGTTTTCTTGTGTGATCGGTCGGACTGAAACTGTGCCGTCCCAGACGCTGAGCATGTCGGTGCCGCGGATCAACTCCACCGCAAGGAAAAAGCTGCAATTCGTACCCCGGTAACCAGCTTGACCACCAGCGGAGTTCAACAATTGCTGCTCGTGCGTCCGTTTGTTGACGTCGACTGAGCACAGCGCTTCAGGAAACTCGGAAAGAATGGCGTCGACCGCGAAACGGCCTAACGTCAACATCTCTTCATCAGTCACGTCTTCGGCTCGATCGTCGTAGCTCGGTACATCGGCGTAAGTGGCGGAACCAGGGAATTCGAATTTCGCTTCCGCACCGTAATCGGCCAGGGATCCTACCCTGTCAATCAGTTGATCGACCTTTGCGTCATCGCTGGTAGAAGAAAATCCGATGCGACCAGCCCGGTTGATAATGCGAAGTGCGACACCTGATGCTTGGTTTTGGCCTATGTTTTTGGCCCGATTGGCTTCAAACTCGACATGCCTCTGCTCCGAGGCGACACCGTAGATCTCGGCGTTGCCATGTTTGGAGGTAGCTCGCTCCAGCAATTGCTCGTAGTCGTTCATATTCGGATTCAGGCTCCTGAGATCAAGCAGTTTTGAATACGGATGTGTGGGCTCCCAGTGCCGACGGGCAATGGCATTTGACCGCCTTTGCCGCACCCGCCACCTTGGTTGAAACCCCGATCATTGGCGACGGCATCGACGTTCTTCAACGTTTCGAACAGATTGCCGGAGAGCATCACGGGACGAACCGCTTCTTGCACTTCCCCATTCCGAATCATGTATGCCTCGCCAGACGAGAAGGTGAACATCTCGTGTTGCGTCATTCCTCCATACCAGTTCTTGACGTAAACACCTTCATCCACACCTTCTATAAGGTCATCGAACGTGGCTTCCCCGTTCTCGATGAAAGTATTAGTCATGCGCACGATCGGCGGAAATCGATAACTGATGGCTCGGGCGTTTCCGGTCGGGGATTCGCCCGTTTTGGCGGCGGTTTCGCGCGAGTGCAAACGACCTACCAACACGCCATCGCGCACCAGCGGAGTGACCGTGGCAGGTGTGCCTTCGTCATCGTATTTGTAGCTGCCGCGCATACCTTCGAGCGCCGCTCCGTCAGTGAAATTGAGGTGATTGCCACCGAATTTGCGGCCCATGTACATCAACTCTTTGAGTTTTTCGTTTTCATACACGTTGTCCGCCTCGGATAGGTGTCCGAATGCCTCATGAACGAACACGCCAGCGAGGACCGGATCGAGGATCACGGTGCGTTGACCGCCCGTAAGCGGTTCAGCCTTGAGCAGATCAACGGCGCGCTTCGCCGCGTTAGCGACATCTTCGTCAAGCCCCTCAAATACCCCGTAATTGCCTAGATTTCCGATACTAAATCCGGCCTGTTGCACATCGGAGCCGTCGCGAGCCTGCGCGGAGATCCTGCTTATGACGTGCACAACCTCCTGCTCGACGTACGTGCCATCCGAGTTTGCAAAGGCGACTTTGCGGGAGTTGTCTCCGTAGATGATGTCGGAACTGACGATGCCGGATTCGGACCAGACGATGTCGTTGTAGTGATCCGCTAATCGGGTCTTTTCCTTTAGCGGAATCTGCCGAGGGTCTTTGACGATGTGAGGTTCGACGATGTCGACATGCGGTTCAACGTCCGCGATCTCAGTGGTCTCGCCTTTGTTGCCCGCGGCTAGATTTCGAGCCTGGTCAACAGCGTCTCGGACACGTCGTTTGAGATCGGTGACATCGTTGAAGCTGGCGAAGCCCCACGAGCCGTGCACGCAAACGCGCACCGCTCCACCTTTCCCGCTGGTCATGTTGATGTCGTCAAGTGAGCGTCCCCGGTACGTGAGGCGGGTCGAATCTGATTCTTCGATGCGAACCTCGCAGTAATCGGCTCCGTGCCCCTTCAGGGCGTCTTCGATTTGGTCGCGATAATTCATATTTGGAATTTCATGGGTTGATTCGATTCGGGTATCGTTGTGATCTGAATCAATCGTATCAATCTCGGTAAGGGATGAAAACGTTACCCTTACTGCATGATGAATGGTGAGCGGAAACGATACAAGAACGCTGTCAATCGGCTTCTTTCGCTCGCTGACTTTGAACGTAAATCACGCGCTAATCAGCCTCCTGATTGGCATCTTCGGCGCGTTGAACGACTGATGGAGATGCTGGGCGATCCACACTTAGCTACTCCTGTCGTGCACGTAGCAGGTTCGAAGGGCAAAGGCAGCACCTGCGCCATGATCGCGTCGGGGTTGAAAGCTGCTGGGTTCAATACCGGGTTGTACACCTCACCGCATCTCCATACCTTCACCGAGCGGATCAAGCTAAACGGCGAAAACATCTCGCGTTCGGATTTTGCGGACTTGATAGATCAGATCTGGCCACTCGCAGAAGCGATTGAGCAGGCTGGAGATTTGGGCGTCGTCAGCGTATTCGAGATGCTTACCGCCATGGCGTTTGTCCACTTCCGCGACCACGCCGACATCGCGGTGATCGAAACCGGATTGGGTGGACGACTAGACGCGACGAACGTCGTCGATCCGGAAGTCGCCGTTATCACTTCAATAAGTCGCGATCACGTGAAAATTCTCGGCGATAAGATCTCACAGATCGCGAGGGAAAAGGCAGGGATCATTAAACCCGGAGTCCCGACCGTTGTGGCGAAAAACCATCCTGTCACTTGGCGGGTTATGCGAGAACGCGCGTCGGAGGTAAACTCTGAGACGATCAGCGCCTGTGCCACATCCGCAGTGTCTGACATCAGCACCGAGTTGGACAAGGGTCTGCGTCAGCGACTCGTGATGAAGCGCTGGAAACCGCCTCAGTTTCAAAACGGCAATGCTGTCGTCGCTAAACCCGCGTTAGCTTTGGACCCGTTACCGGACCCCGGCCTGGTCGACGTCAAGATTCGCATCAAGTTACTCGGTGCGCACCAGATCGACAATGCTAGAACGGCGGCGACTGCATTGAACGTGCTCTACCGCCGCGGTCACGCCTTCGACGTCAACGCTGCGATTCGCGGTCTATCCGATACTGAATGGCCTTGCCGCGCTGAGATCGTCGACTTGCCTTCGTGGCCGCTTATCGTCCTCGATGGGGCCCACAATGGTGCTTCGTTGCGAGCACTCAGTCGCACGGTTCGGGAATTAAACTCCACACCTTACATCTTGATAGTTGGAGCCACTGAGGGCCATGACCACGAGTTGATGACTCGCGAACTCGGATCCAATGCAGTTCGCACGATCGCAACGCAGTCGAGGCATCCAAAATCGGTTCCTGCGTCGCGTGTTGCAAAGGCTGGGTCCCAACAAGGTATTGAGTTTTCGCAAAGTCAGAGCGTTGACGCCGCCTTGAGTGAGGCGTACAGGATCGCGGACACCCATCCAGAAATCGGGTTGATCATCGTGACTGGATCGCTGTTTATTGCTGCTGAAGCACGCGAGTATCTACTGGACATCGAACCGGAACTGTACAACGATCTCATTCAGCCGTACATGCAGCCATACGATGAATCCGGTTTGACTAGCGATAGAATCGCATAGACGAAACCTCCGATTGAAATCCCAACCGATTTGATTATCGACGCGACGAACAGATGAGTAGATATCCCGACGATCGTAGAGCAGTAATCACTGGCATGGGCGCAATGACGTGCTTGGGGAAATCGCCCGAAGAGTTCTGGAACAACCTCAAAAATGGTGTTCCCGGAACTCGTCGCATGTCGATCATCGACCCGACGCCCTTCCCGTGCAAAGTCTCAGGCGAAGTCCAAGACTTCAACCCATCCGAAGGCGGCATCATCCACCGACGTGAAGCCCGACGGATGGGCCGGTTTTCACAGTTCGCCGTCCACGCTTCGGACCAAGCGATCAAAGATTCTGGACTCGATCTCGACGAGGAAGATCGCGAACGAGTCGGCGTGCTGATCGGTTGCGGTGCGGGCGGGTTACCTGAGACCGATCAGCAATCTGTTGTCATGAACAGACGGGGCGCCCTTAGAATCAGTCCGTTCTACATACCGGTGATGCTTGTAAACATGTGTTCGGCCAACGTGAGCCGAGTGTTTGGGCTTCTGGGTTATACGAACACGTGCGTGACGGCTTGTGCGGCTAGTACGCAAGCAATCGGTGAGGCGGCGGAGGTGATACGCCGGGGCGCGGCTGACGTGATCCTGACCGGCGGCGCCGAAGCTGGGATTTGCGAACTTGGTATGGGGGGATTCTCGACCATTCACGCGCTTTCGACACGGGACTGCCCTCCCGAGGAAGCATCGAGGCCATTCGATGCTGACCGCGACGGCTTCGTGCCTGCAGAAGGTGCGGCGATGTTTGTGATGGAGAGCTTGGAACACGCGCAGGCGCGCGGTGCCGAAATCTACGCTGAGGTGACTGGTTGGGGCGTATCTTCCGATGCATTCCACCTAGTCCAGCCTCACGACGAAGGCAAGGGTGCGGCTTTGGCAATCAAACTGGCGCTTGAAGATGCCGGACGGAACATCGAAGATATCGACTACATCAACGCTCATGGCACGTCGACGCCTCTAAACGACAAATCGGAGACGCTTGCGATCAAGCGCGCCTTCGGCGACCACGCGTATAACGTGCCGGTCAGCAGCACGAAATCGATGATTGGCCACTCGCTAGGCGCATCGGGTTCGATGGAGGCGATGGCTTGCATCGGCAGCATTCAAGACCAGGTGTTGCATCCCACGATCAATCTGGTAACGCCCGACCCGGATTGCGATTTGGATTACATCCCGAACGAAGCGCGCGAGACCGAGGTAAACGTCACGCTGTCCAACAGTTTCGGCTTCGGAGGGCAGAACGCCTGTTTAGTGATCGAGAAGTTTGTCGGCTGACGCTTGGCTAGACTTTCAGTTACGAAGCGCTTGCCGTCAAGCCGCTACTTGGTCCTCATTTTCGGACTCAATTGGCCACAACCGCTTCAACTGAATCTCGTCAGCGCGATTCAATGCCTGCGCGATGTCGTAGGATGCCTGCATTCGATACCATGTTCGTGCATCTCCGCCGAAGACCTTGTCTAGTCGGATAGCCATCTCGGGCGAGATGCCGGCTTTGCAATTTACCAGGTCTGAGAGTTGTTTACGGCTTACACCGAGGGCCTTAGCGGCTGCTGTCACGCTCAACCCCAAAGGTTCCAAGCAATCGTAACGGACAGATTCACCAGGGTGCGGTGGGTTCTTCATTGGCATTGTTGAGATCTCCTCAGTGGTAGTCAACCAAATCGACATCATGTGCATCTGAACCTTCGAACCGGAATGTGATGCGCCAGTTGGCCGAAACAGTGACTGCCCATGTGTCTCCGAAACTGCCTCTCAATCGATATCCCGGGACATTCATCTGCCGTGGATGAACTGCATCGTCGAGCCGGGCAAGAATACGTTCGGTTTTTGCAACCAAGTTCGGGTTGATCCGTCGTCGGTCTCTCCGGCTATGCAGTCGCTCAAGCCCTCGATGCCGAAAACTGACAATCATTTCTCAAAATGTAACCTGCAACGTGACAGGTGTCAAATTTTCACGCTTAAACCGAGATGTTTATCCCAGCCTACCAATTAGGCTCCATTTCCCGCTCAATCTTCCCCTCATCAAGGTCCATGCCGACACCCGGCGTGGTTGGTAACTCGATCATTCCATTGATTGGATTAACGGGCTCTGCCAAGAAGTGCTGGTGGACGGTGTTCCACTTGATGAGGAACTCTTGGTACGGGGTGTGAATCGGCGATTGGGTGACGGAGACGTGTATGCCGGCGGGTGAGGAGTGGCCGTGCGGGATGGTGATGAGGTCCGCCGCCGTCGCCAGCGCCATGATCTTCAGGGTCTCTGAGATGCCGCCTGCCCAGTAGATGTCGGGTTGTAGGATGTCCAAAGCCTCGGCATCGATGAAACGTTTGAAGCCCCAACGCGTATATTCGTGCTCGGCTCCTGATATCGGGATGTTGGTCTTGTCGCGGGTTTTGCGGTAGGAGTCGATGCGGTCTGGCATCGCGACCTCTTCTAACCATCGCGGTGCACAGTCTTCGATGGCACCGGCGAGTTTCACCACGTAGTTGACGTCCATCGCCTGCCAGCAGTCGAGCATGATGTCGTAACCCTCTCCGAGTTCGTCGCGCAGGGTTGCAACCATCGCTATGTTGGCTTTCAATCCCTCGTGACCAGACATCGGCCCGTATCGGAAGAACCACTTCTGCGCGGTGTAGCCGAGCGACTTCGCCCATGCCGCGCGTTCTCGTACCAACCCCATGTCGGTGACGTTGAAACCGAGCATCGAAGCATAAGCCGGGACTTTGTCGCGCGTTGGACCGCCTAGCAGCGTGTAGACCGGCACGTTGAGGACTCTGCCTTTGAGATCCCACAGGGCACAGTCCACCACGGAGATTGCCATCATCGCTTGACCGTGTCGACCATGGACTTGGGAGCGGTGCATGATGTCCCAAAGGAACTCGTGCGCCATGGGATCGCGGTTCAACAGTAGCGGGGTAAGTTGCTTGTCGACGAGGAATGCGACGGTCTCTTCGACCGGTCCACCGATACCAATCGCTCCATCATCGGTCTCGATCTGGATGAAGTAAGCGTCGTGCTCCATGTGGCTGATGCCCGACTGTTCGGTGACAACGTTGAAGCGTTGCTTGGATTCTCGGAACTCTTCGTAGACGTCGAGCGGCATGACGAGACGCTCTTCCCAGAATTCGCCTTCGGTTTCAATAGTTCCGAAGACGTGTCTGATCCTTACGTTGTTGATTCGAGACATCAGTAGATTCCTTAGGATTACCCGTCGGGTTGTTCTGATTGGTTTCGCATACGCTCGAGCTCGATGCGGGATCGTTTTGATTTTCTGATCAGGTAGATGGCGATCACGACGAAAGCGATGGATACGAAGACCCAGAGTATGGTGCCGAGCACGAGGTTGTCGCCGCCTCTGGAGCGTTCGAAGACTTCGGTGGCCAGCGTTAGAGTTTCGCTGCCGAATTCTGGATGTTCAACGACGACGTCGATCGCCCATACTCCTTTTTCTTCGATCTCGAGTCGGCCTACGTAGTATTCGCGATCGGCGGGTGAGTTGAGGGCAGGTGCGACTTGCCGTGCGCCGTGTTCGGAGGGTGTGGCGTAGACCTTGATGATGGCGTCGGGGACGTTGGCGCCCGTTTGGCTGCTGTGCACTTGCACGGCGTAGGTCAATGTGCCGATGATGACGCGTTCCGGTGACTGGTGGACGATTACACGGTAGTTGCCTACGTTTTCATCGGCGACGATCACGTACGGGCCGGAGGTGAGGGTCAACGGTTGTGCGGAAGTTGAAATACCCGCGAGGAGTGTGATGACTATCGCCGTCAGCGCGATCGTACTGCGGATGAAGGTTGAGGGCGAAGCGATGGCACTGAATGGGGGCATCTGTATACAACGATACTGCATGGGTAAGGCGATGTTGGATGTAAGATAATTCCAGCAACTTGACACTGACAGGGGAATCGGAAGACAAATGTCACACCACAAACCACTTGCTGGGCGCGCAGGAATCGTCACTGGCGGAGCGCTCGGTATCGGAGGCGGAACAGCGCGGCGGCTGGCAGAAGACGGTGCCAGCATTTTGATCGTTGACATCGTCGAGGATGCTGCCGAGCGGAATGCTCAGCGGATAAATGATGCTGGCGGTACGGCGTCGTACATGGTGGGTGATGTTGCTCAGGAAGAGGTAGCGAAGGCGATGGTGGACCGTTGTGTGGGTGAGCACGGGAGACTCGACATCTTGATCCAGAACGCATATGGCGGTAGTGTTGGACGTGACGGTTCGGCGGTGGATGTTGAACCGGATGCTTGGCGATCGGGGATGGATCTATTGGTCGGCGCTCAGTTCTTGGGTGCGAAGTATGGGGTTCCGGCGATGGAGGCTTCGGGGCATCCTGACTCGTTTGAGATACCTGAGTGGAGGGGTGCGGGACGACGGCATGGCGATGCGCCGAAGATGGAGGTAGGTCGCATAGTCAACATCTCGTCGGTGCACGGTCTGTTGCAGGCACCGCGGGCGTTGGTTTACGAGGCTGGCAAGGCGGCGGTGGTCGGTCTGACGCGTCAGATGGCGGTGGATTTCGGTCCTTTGGGTATAACGGTGAATGCGATTGCGCCGGGGCATATCGTGACGGAGCGCGGCGAGGCGATGTGGGCGGAGCTTGGGAATGATGCGGGGTTCGGGTTGTTCGAACGGCACTATCCGGTGCGGCGTACTGGCGTTCCAGCGGATATCGCCAACGCGATCGCTTTCTTGTGCTCGCCTGATGCATCTTTTATTACGGGCGTTGTTTTGCCGGTTGATGGTGGGATGTCGATCCAGTTGCAAGAGAACATCGTGATGCACACGAAGGACTATATTGTTGCGAATCCGGACCTTCGGACGCATTTCGACCACGGTCGATTGGGCTAACTCGGAATCAGCGAACAGTCACTTCATCGCCGACGCGGACCGTACCTGCGTTTTTAGCGGCGATTGAGACGGCGAATTGGGGTTGATCTTGGCCGATGATGCGGGTCAGGGTGCCTATGATGTCGATGTCG
Organism: Dehalococcoidia bacterium; assembly: GCA_965203505.1. Classification (GTDB taxonomy): domain Bacteria; phylum Chloroflexota; class Dehalococcoidia; order Lucifugimonadales; family Lucifugimonadaceae; genus Bin127. The sequence continues at coordinate 364,490 of OZ241880.1, read as the reverse complement.
CGTTCAGCTGTTGCGGGATCGACGTGGGTTGCTAGGCAGCGTGTGACGGTTTTGCGGACTCGGAACTCGATATCTCTGATACGAATCGTTTGACCGATCCAAGCGAGTTCGTCCCACGGAGAGCATCCTTCGATGGCGATGTTGGATCGGAAACGCAGTTCCGAGAGTTCGGCGATACTGGCGGCTTTGGCTAATTCAGCGAGGCTTTCGCGGGAGTGAAGGGTGGTCAGACCGGCTGATGTGTCGTGGAACCGACCGTTGGTGCCGTTGCCGACTAAACGAAGAGGTAATCTGCGACGCCCTAGTGCGGCGGGGGTGTTTTCCAAGGATTGGTACCACTGGTTGAAGTGGTGTTCGATGCGGAGGCGGTCTCCCGGTTCGTCGATGCTGCCTTCGATCGGGTGGTCCAGTTCCGGTAGCTTGATCCAGAGTTGCCGTGACGCCGGTTCGTAACCGCATCGGATTTGGGCGAGCGCTGGTGAGTGTTGGAGCGATGCGAACCATGACTTTTGACGCCATTTGACGTCGTCGGGTGGTCCGGCGTCGTCGAAGCGGAAACCTAGGACGCGGTCGCCGAGTACTCGACCGTCGTCGGTGATCTGCAATGAATCGCAGGGTTCGGCGGGGAGTGACTTGACTGGGTGTCGGTATAGAGCAGCGACTCGCATGTTGGTCATCGTATTTCAGACTTTCACTCGTCGGAAGGCAATCCAGATTGCGAGGTCGTAGGCGAGTTTGATTGATCCGGCGGCGATCCAAGGTACGACGGTCAGGGAACCAGCCCATAGCCAGCCAGTTACAGTTGCGCTGGGGATGCGGCCGAGGCCGCGTCCTAAGTTGGCTGTTCCGGCCATGATCGGGTGTTCGGATGGTTCGATGATCGCCATCATGTATGCCTGGCGCGTCGGAACGTCCATTTCGTCTGCGAGCGATCTGAGCATCAAGAGCGTAACAGCGATTATTGCCGAGGGCGCGAACGCAAACGATATGAGCATTATGTTGCTGAAGACTTGAGTGAAGACGAGTGTGTTGAGCAGTCCGATCCGTTCCGCGACCCACGGCGCGATCACGAGCGACACCATGTTAAGGGCTTGTCCTGCGACTAGCACCGCGCCGATGGCGGCTGCCGACATGTCGAACTTGGTGAATAGCCAGAAACTGAGGAACGAGTCGAAGACCATGCCGCCGGCGAAGGAGTCGAAGGCGAACAGAGAGGACATGGTAAGGATGGGGCGTCGAGCTTTTGCTTTGAATGGGTTGACGAACAGAGCCCCCCTCTTTGATTCTCCCCCCGCGGAGCGGGGGGAGGGGGAGGTTCTCTCTCCCCCTGCAGAGCAAGGGGAGGGGGAGGGTTGTGGGTTTACGGCGTTGGAGAGTAGCGTGTAAACCAGAGCGGCGAGCAGGTTCATTGCTACGTAGAGCCAGAGGACGGCTTGGTAGGCGGCTAGTGGTTCCCACTTTAGTGTTTCGATGAGGAGGGTTGAGAGGCCTGCGAGGAGTGCGCCGACTGCGCGGCCGGCGGAGGATCCAATGCTGAGGTTTGCGTAGGCTCTGGTGCGTCTTTGCTGCTGGATTGCGGCGGCGATTCCGGTCTGTTCGAGTTGCATCATGCCGCCCCAGTGGGCACCGCTGGCGGCGTAAGCGCCGAAAAATCCGCCGAGGATCAGGAACCAGAACTCGTTGGAGATGATCAACACGACGCCTGCCGCAGCGAGCATCAGCATGTTGGCGATTGATAAGACTCTGGTCGGAACGGCGCGGCTGAGCAGCATGACGGCTACCGAGACTACGAAACCTCCGGCGAGGCTGAAGCCGAATATGATGCCGACTTGGGCGTTGCTGAAGCCGATCTCAACGAGGTAGATGACGGCTAGAACCGCCATCAGGGATCGGGCGCCGTCTCTGACGAACCTGCCGACGTAGAAGAGCCAAGCATCTCGCGCGGGTCCGCTACTGAGGATGTCGGCTGCGGAGTTCATCAGGGAAAGGTTATATAGGAGTTGCGGATGGGGGAATTTGTGGGGGGATTGTCTGAACCGCTGATTACGCTGATTTTTGTGATGGGGTTTGATGGGGGGTGGGTGGTAAACCCGCGTCCGCCCCGGGCGACCACGAGGGATCGCCCCTACGGATGGTGGTGAGCGACCACGAGGGATCGCCCCTACGGTTGTTTTCGTACGTGTTTATATGTCCGCTCCCACCCGGTGGTTTGTTCGGGGTTGCTGCCGGGCCTTCCCGGGGGAAGGCCCGGCAGCTAGGGTCTTCGGTCCCGTAAAGACAGGTCCTCGCCTCGAGCGTCGGCCCCGGCCGGGACCTCGGCTCCTTCCCTCTCCATCGCCTTTTCGGATTGCCGAAAAGGTCGACCCCGGAGAGGGGTCAGATGCTGCGCAGAGCGTGTTGCAAACCGCTAGCTTCCGTTTTCCAGCGCGGCTCGCGTCGCCAGACCGCGGGCATGGAAGTCGGCTCGACGGCTGGGGCCGCCGTTCGGATTGCGCCGCCTTCCTTGGATCAGCTCTTCCCGGGCTTCACTCGCGCTGTAGCCTCCCTCCTGCGGCGGACAGGAGTAGGTTTATGTCGGCTCCACGTTCAGGTCTCCCGGCCCTTGGCAACGCATCCGTCGAACGGATGCGAGCTGGCTCGCTTTGCGACGCAGGACTTATGCGCCGCGCTCCGGGAACTTTTCCTCCCACGCTTCGGCACGGCCCTCCCGACCTTGCACCGGATTTCCGATCCGATGAGGGACGCCGCCGGAGTAACTGATGACGGTCCGACTCGGCGCTTTGGTTGACGCGCTGTCTATGCCGTTTTGCCTTCGTTTCCTCACGTGATCCCTGTGGCCGTTTGGGACGGGGGTCTGCACACGTCTGCGCAGCACTGTGTAGATGTCGATCTGTCTTTAAATATACTACAGATGTTTCAGGAGTCAAATCTGAATTGGGATTTTTGGGATTGAAGGGGGGATTGGGGGGATTTTGTTGTTGGAGGTTTGGGGCGCTTGCGTTAGAGGTAAGGCGCTCTCTTGATGGGCTAGGACTGGGGTTAGGATGATTGGATCGGATAAGGCGCCGGGGTGTTCGAGACCACGACGCCATCGGCCCCATAACCATGACCGTCGGCACCCAAGTCATGATGTCCAGCCCTAACTTCTACCGACTGGAGATCGCCTACTCCGAACTCCACCACTACAATACCGCCCCAAACCCACCCATAGAGGTCCGCAGCGGCTTCTATCACTTCGCCGACACACCGGGCAACGTGTACGAGTTGAATCCCAACTACATAGCCGTCGGCCCCAATGACTTCTCGTAGACTAGGTTCCCCACTCCTGTGCAGAAGTCTTCCTTTTTACACAGCGAATTCCGTATCGTAGAATCCGCTTGATCACCTTGAGTGTTGGCTTCGGTGACTTCCAGATACTTGATCAATCGAAACCTATGGAACAAGCATCAAGCCCGAAAAACCTACGACGAGAACCTAGACGTTGGCAACTCGAAGCACTTGACGCTTGGTCGTCACAGTTCAGGGGAGTAGTGAGCGTCGTGACAGGAGGCGGCAAGACATTCTTCGCTATGTTGTGCATAGTGGAAGTTTGGAAGCAATACCCTGATGTCAAGGTATTGATTGTGGTTCCTACAGTCGCGTTGATGGATCAGTGGCGAGTTGCTCTTCGCGATGAATTGGACCTCGGCGACGACGACATTGATCTCGTTGGTGGGGGGATGCGACGCACTCAAGATTCCACGATCACATTGGGCGTGCTTGACAGCATGCGTGCAATTGCTTCGGAGTTGACCGGCAAAGATGAGTGGTTTCTCATTGTTGACGAATGTCACCGTGCAGGATCCCCAACCAATCGGAAAGTATTGGACGGCAGTTACGTCGCAACATTAGGGCTATCGGCAACACCTGAGCGACAGTACGATGACTTTTTCGAAACGGTAGTTTCAGCCAAATTGGGAGCAATCGTATACCGCTATGGATACGAGGAAGCTTCGCGTGATGGCGTGATCTCGGAATTCGAACTGTGGAATCTTCGAGTAACCCCCAATGAGACGGAACAGAGACAGCTCGCAGCGGACAATCGAGCTATACATATGGAATCCGAACAACTTCGTGAAATCGGATTAGATACTTCCAAGCGACTTCGGAATTTGCTGTTAAGGCGAAGTCGACACAGTCAACGAGTCACTTCGCGATTGCCGGCTGCCATCGCTCTTGTAGATCGCCTCAGGGGGCACCGTGGGCTCGTTTTCCACGAGTCGATACAATCTGCTAACGAAATCGCTGCAGAACTCACGCGGCGTGGACACCGGGTGCGGGCCTATCACTCGCAACTCGGTGCACCAACTCGGTACTTGAACCTGCTGCTTTACATGAGAGGCCAAATTGACGTACTGGTGACATGCAGGGCGCTTGACGAAGGAATAGACGTGCCCGAGTCCGAATTCGGCATCATAAGCGCTTCGACAACATCGGTAAGACAACGCATACAGCGCCTCGGTAGAGTGTTGCGTCCTCATCCTGACAAAAAAACGGCAACGGTGGTTACGATCTATGTTCTACCGGGCGAAGCAGAAACTTTACGAGCCGAATCCGTCAGACTTGAAGGCGTTGCTGGCGTACGATGGTTTGAAGGCCAATGAGATCATTCCTGACTGAAAATCCACCTCGAACCTTCAAACCACGCACTCCTAGATATGAACGGGACTTCGAAGCGCAGGTGCTTCGGGTCATCAACCACATCATGCCGAACTACAAGGCTGCTGGGTGGAAGCCTCTCGTCAAGGATTGGCACGGTCACGGTGCCAAACCAGATATTGCCATAATCTCAAACGATCTCGAAGATTGGTACGTTGTCGAGGTCGAATTGGCTTCCCATTCGGTTTCAGGTCATATCGCCCCACAGTTAGAAACTCTTGGTAACGGCATCTATGATAGGTTGCTTGTGCCGTCGTTACAGAGAGCATTTCCTGACGTTGGTGTTGACACGTTAATACGCCTTACGACTAGAGACCCTGGGCTCCTCTGCATCGTGGATCAATACACTGAGCTGATATCAAGGACATGTCGAGAATCAGGATTCGACCTCGCTGTGCTAGAACCATATTACGGTGACATCGGCGGATGGGCTTTACTGGTTGATCGTCTCCCAAGCGAGTTCTCACGGTTATCCGCTCCTGACACTTATGCCTTGAGACGCGGCGATTCACTTGGAGACAGCGTAGTCATGGAACTTCCTAGAGATTTCCCTGCATCCTTTTACAAGGTACGGCTCCCCGCCGTTTCAGGTTCTCCCGAATCACGATTCGTTCAAGTCCGACATTTCGATCGCGGGCCTGGTTTAGTGTTATCTTTGACCATTGTGCCTGAGCATGTCCGCGCGACAGTGCGCGTAATTGATCCCGCTAGAAACCTCGCCGAGCTCATCGTCGAACAGTAGAAAAACACAAGGATTCATCGAGTGAAAAAGCCCAAATCGCTTAGCATCGACATCCGTCCTGACTCGGGCGTATACGCCACTTTCAGAAGAATTTCTTATCGTCCTTGGTCGGCAATAGCGGAATTTGTAGATAATGCGACCCAGAACTACTTTGATCACAAAAAGAATATCGCTGAAGTCACTAGTCGAACGCCTAAACTCGAAATTGATATCGCGTATGACTCCAAGGCCAAGACTCTAGCTATCGTGGACAATGCCAACGGGATGAATTGGAGCGAATTAGAACGAGCGATCCAACTAAATCGTCCGCCTGAAAATACTAATGGTCGTTCCGAGTTTGGAATGGGCCTTAAAATGGCCGCCTGTTGGTTTGGAAGTCGATGGCGGGTAGTCACAAAGCGTTTAGGTAACGAAATTGAGTACGACGCGTTCGTTGATGTTAGTCGTTTAGAGACCGAGAAGCCGGATGCAATAACCGTAACGCAAAGATTCGGATTAGAACCTTTGGATCACTACACGCGGATCGAGATCGAGAATCTCCACAGGACCTTCCGCGGTCGAGCACTTAACAGTGTTCGTGAAAATATCGCGAGTATGTATAGAAGAGATATTGATTTGGGTGATATCTCGATCAATTGGAACGGCGAATCTTTTGAGTGGGAGCCTGATCCTGTTTTCGAAGAAAAGTTACCGGATGGGACTATAAACCGATGGCAGAAAGATGTACATTTCGACGTGTCTGGTCTTGAAGTAACTGGCAAAGTTTGGATAAGAATCCCTGGTCGAGCGAGAAGAGCGGGGATGCATCTTTTTCGGCGAAATCGCTTGGTTCTCGGCGGACCTGGCAACGGATATAAACCCCATGAAATATTCGGCGCGCCTAACCAGTATCCTGCCCAACGGCTAGTCGGCGAACTAAATCTTGACCAATGGCCTGTGACACAGACCAAAGATGCGTTCGATTGGGATGGCGATCTGGAGAACGAATTCATCAACCAACTCAAAAGTGCCGTCGCTGAATACGTTGAAAAACTCGACGACTCATCGATCGAGTCGGGGCCAAAAACTACGTCAGCAGATGGGGAACTTACAGGTGATAACACCAGTGATTCACTACAGGGAGCCGAAGTCGATTCAACCCTGACGATAGTAGAAACAGGTCCACCACCAGCCCGAGATTTGACTGCAGATGCCGAAATACGCTTGAAGCGTGCTGTTGCTGCCGCCGACGCTCAGCCAACTTATATCCAGGTAGGCACTGAGGATGTGCCCACCCTCAAAGTTTATTGGTTCGACGATTTGGCCGATTCGGATGTTCACGCACACTTCGAGATGCCAACGGACGAAGAGTTGCTACTGTACGTTAACTTAAATCATCCCTTCGTCAATCGAGCGATTGGTAGGGATCCAGCTAAACTTAATCTATACGCTCTCAATCTTTACGCCGACGCGTTAGTGGAGAGCGGGATTCGCAAGCGCGGTCAAAACGTCCCTGCACACACTTTCAGGAAGTTCAAAGACCAGTTCTTGCGCGTGATCAATTCCAACCGTGCACCAACACAACAATGAGTTTGAATCTGGAGGGATTGATTACTCAAAAACTTCCTTAGGTATGGCGTCTACGATCTGCCTAAAAAGCATCGGCGGCACAGCGTTACCGATGACTTGGTATTTCTTCATCAAAGGCACGGTGTCCGGAAATTCCCAGTCAGCCAAATCTTGAAGTGCTGCAGCTTCTCTGAATGAAAGACGCCTTGCGTCTCGATCATCCCCTTCGAAGACCCACTTGTCCGTGCTGATTTTTATCATGCGGGGGCTATCTGGATGCAACGGCATGTGGCGAGCGTTCGCAAGAATTGTCTTGCTAGGTTCATCCCAACCACGGTATCGGTTTCGTGAAAGATAGTACCAGTGGAAGTCTTGGTCACAAAATTCGCCTTCGGGCCACTTTTCTGTGAACGCTTTCAACATCTCGCGTTGCGTTCTGAATGGTTGGATCCCCGGTCCATGCGTCGGTTTCGGGAACTCATACGTCAATCCAATGTCAGATCGAATGCCCACTATGAAGATGCGTCGTCGTTCCTGTGCCAATCCATAGTCAACTGAGTTGATGATAAGCGGGTCCGGAATCCGATACCCAGCTGATCGGAAGCGGGCAAGTTGGTCGTTCAAAATGTGAAGATTGTTGCTTCGAGCCATCCCTGCGACATTCTCCACTACGAATGCCTTTGGGCTAATCCCTCTGAGGGCCCGATCGAACTCCAGATAGAGTCTGTTGACACTGCGTTCCGAGTCGCGAGCACCACCTTGGCTAAAACCTTGGCACGGATAGCAACCGATCAGCAAGTCGGTCGAAGGAAAGGCTTTTATCTCCTTAATGCTGGTGGTCCGGAAATCCGTCTCTGGAAGGTTTGCTTCGTAAACCTCCTTGGCATACGGCAAAATATCGTTTGCCATCACAACCCGCCAACCAGAGTCAACCAACCCCTTGTCGGATCCTCCACATCCTGTGAAAAGAGAAACTGCGTCCACTAGTCGTCTCTATCTCTTCTTTAGTTTTGGTGGATTCCGCCATCACTGGCGGCATGGTTGGATTTTACTCTACCGCTCCACCAGTTACCACCCCTTACCGCCTAGGATGCACCCGTGTAAACCGGTCAAACGCCGCGGGTGGAGTCGGCACAATGACATGCCGTTGCTGACTACTGGCTCTCCGTGCAACGCGCTGTCGGGCGTGATGTGCGCTGCGTCCAGCAACTCTCCGTGCCGAAGTTGGCAGAACGCGCACTGGTGGCGGTAGGCGCGGAGTACTCGCTCCCTAAATGCGCCTTGATGTATGCGTCGCTGGACTTCGACGGCGGCATACTCTCGGCGCAGCTCGCCAAACGGTTCGCCTTCGTCCTGCACTGAGAACACCGGGTCGATCATCGTCGACGCTTCGCACGTCACGGAGAATTCGAGGTTTCCTGGTGTGTCGCCGACTACGTAAACCGGCCAGATTGCCATGTAGCGGCCGGGGACTAGTCCGTGGAAATAGACGAGCGGTAGTTGGTGCTGCATCGCCGTACGTAGTCCGACGTTGTCTCGGTGATGCGGGTCGGTGCCACGGTACTTATAGCGGAGCAGCTTGTCAGCGCCCATCTCATCGTCGTACGGGCTTTTCGGGGAGGTCGTTATCGAAAGTGGTAGGTCAATGATCCTCGGTTTGAAGATGCCTTGCTGCGACATGAGCGACACACGTTCGCCGCCGTAGTCGAATCCGCGAAGCAGATCGTTTCGTTTAATTACCGTATTTTCGCCAGAAACCTGCGATGCCAGCCAACTGAACGCGGCTGATCTGACGCTTTGTTCGTGTTCGAGGTTGAAATCCACGGATTTATGGGCGGTTCAATATGTTGCGCATTTGGTGGATTATATGACCGTTTTGGTTGTGGAAATGGTTTGTGAATGGGGTGGTGTTTGGTTTGAGGTTGGTTTGAGGGTGTACGCGACGCGCCCCTATCGTTTGGTGTGAGATGGCTCGCGCCCCCTTTGTCCTTCGGACATTTCCCCCGCGCAGCGGGGGAAACCCGGCCCCGTGGGCACCCCGACTACCCCGCCCCTCTGGATGGACGTTCCGTCCGCTGAAGCGCCAGCTTTCGCCGGGATGACTGGTGTCCATCGGGCGATATGGGAATGGATGGGTAGCGGATTTGGTGGTGCTAAATACCCGCGGGGCGGCTCCGGTACTTGGCGTAGCGGTCGCTGTGCATGAATTCTTGGATGTTGACTTGTTCGCCGTTTAGGTTGTTTGAGGTGTTTGCTGCTAGGACGGCAGCTAGGGAGTTTAGGGAGGAGCGGTAGGTGTTGCGGGTTAGGGATTCGTTGTCGTCGATGATGGATTCTAGGAAGGTTTTTGCGAGCTCGTAGGTGTTGGGGATCGCCATTCCGTCGTAGCCAGGGTCATCGCAGATGACGTGTCGGGTCTCGTCGATGCCGGGTCGCAAGGCGGGTGACCAGTCGTCGCCTGCGTAGTGGTAGTCGACGATGCGGTTGCCTTCGAACTTGATCGTGCCGTGCTCCCAGATGACGCAGTCGAAGCGTCCGTTGTAGTAGGATCTCCCCGGTTTCGTGAACACCAAGGTGCCGATTGCGCCCTTTTTGAAGCCGTAGGTGACGTTGTAGTAGATCGGGTTGTCGCCCTCCGACGCCCACAGATGCTCGGGGCGCTCCACATACGAGGCCCGCACCCACTCGACATCATCGTCGGACCAATACCGCATGATGTCGGTCTGATGTATGCCCGCCTCCACCATGGAAGTGCCTGACCAAGCCCGGTTGGCCGTCCAGATCCGGTTTTCGGGACCGCCGCGCTCCTCGGTGTGCGTGTGCTTGACGCCGTGGCCCTCGACGGCGCCCTCGGCGACCATCATCATCGCCGCTGTCCACTTGTCGGATAGGTGGTCGCGGATCGCCTTATACGCCGGGTGGAAGCGCATCTGGAAGCCGACGGTGTTGGGGATTCCGGCTTTGTCGATGGCTTCGGCTTGGGAGAGGGCTTCGTCGAAGAAGAGAGTCTGGGGTTTTTCGGCGAAGACGGCGATGCCGGCTTCGGCGGCGCGTTCGATCTCGCCGCGGTGCTGGTTGGGCGGCATGGCGAACCAGATCACATCCACCTCGCCCGATGAAATCATCTCGTCTGCGGACGAAAAGAGCGACATGCCTCGTTCGTCGTAGTTGGGTTCCCACTGTTTGATCTTTTCGGGGCTCAGGTTTTCGGCGAACGGGTCGGCGATCGCTGCGAACGTGCCGATCTCCTCCGACTGTAGTCTCACGAGCTGTTGCAGGTGGTTGAGTCCTCGTTGACCTACGCCGACAAGTCCGACACGCAGTTGGTTTGGCAAGTTGATTCCGCCTTTCGCTGTGAAATCCGCATTGCAACTATACAAGTTTCGCCATCGACACTTGCGATGTTGCACATCAGTGCTAATATGCCAGTTGCTGTTATCAGATATCTGCGATTAGGAGGGAAATGCAGTCCGCGAACAGTGACGAAAAACGTTCCACGATCTGGAGCGTCGGAAGTGACGACATCGGTGCTTACTTTGGGTTGTACGTGTTGCTGTACTTGGTAGGTACGATAATCATCCTCTGGTTGCACGTGCAACGTGCTGGGGCGGTTCACGAAATCGTGACGAGTATCATAACCAACATGTCGTTGCTTGGTGTCGGCATCGCTCCGACGGCCGCCATCGTATTGACTGAGATTTGGGGGTATGCCATGATTCTGTCAAGAAAACTAAGGATCGAGGTTGAAGCGAAAGAGAAGAGGTTGCGCGAACTCAAAGCCAAAGAGCAGAGGTTACGCGAAGAAGAGCAGAGGTTACGCGAGAAAATAAACAGGTCGCGTAAAGAGGGACGCGAGGAAGCACGCAAAGAGCTAATCGACGAGATCGCGGCCTTAGGTCATGATGATCTGGCAACGAAGTTGAGGGAACGCGAAGACGCGTTGAGTTAGAAATGTATTGCTTCGTTGGTGACGGCGGCGGCGGCTTCTTTTACGACTTCTGACATCGTGGGGTGCGAGTGGGTGACGCGGTGGAGTTCTTCGCTGGTGCCTTCTAGATATCGGAGCATGCCGACTTCGGCGATGAGTTCGGTGGCTTCGCTGCCGATTATGTGTGCGCCTACGACCTCGCCGGTCTCGTTGTCGACGATGATTTTGGCGAAGCCGCTGGGGTCGCCGACGGCTACTGATTTTCCGGCGACTTGGAAGGGGACTTTTCCGACGCTGTAGTCGAGGCCTTGGTCTTTGGCTTCAGCTTCGGTGATGCCGATAGATGCGATCTGCGGGTGGCAGTAGGTGCAGCGCGGCATTGCTAGGTAGTCTTCGATGGGCTCGGGATCGTGTCCGGCGACGGTTTCAGCGGCGACGATGCCTTGGTCGAATGCGACGTGTGCGAGAGGGAGTTTGCCGGTGACGTCGCCGACGGCGTAGACGCCTCCTACGTTGGTTCGCATGTTGCCGTCAACCTCGATGAAGCCGGGGCCGTAGGTTTGGACGCCGACGTTGGCGAGTCCGATGTCGTCTGAGTTGGGTTGGACTCCGACGCCGAGGAGGACTTTGTCGCATGTGAAGGTCTGGGTTTCGCCGTCCTCGCCGACGGTGTAGCTGAGGGTGACGGTGCCGTCGGGGTTCTTTTCGACGGCTTTAACCATTGAGCCGGCGTTGATCTTGATGCCTTGGCGCTTGAACTGGCGCTCGAGTTCGGCGGAGACCTCTTCGTCTTCTTTCGGTACGATGCGCGGTAGGAGTTCGAAGAGCATGACTTCGCTGCCGTATGCGTTGAAGTAGTAGGCGAATTCGCAGCCGATGGCGGATGCGCCGACGATGGCGATTGCCTCGGGTTGGTCTCGGAGTTCGAGGGCTTCGCGGGATGTGATGATGGATTGGCCGTCGATTTCGAGGCCTGGGAGGGAACGGGCGCGTGCGCCGGTGGCGATGATGATGTTTTGGGCGGTTACCCACTGGTCGCCGTCGATCTGGACGCGGGAAGATGACATGAGTCTGCCGGTGCCTTCGATGACGGTGATGTTGTTTTTGCGCATGAGGTAGCCGATGCCGCGGGTGAGGGTATTAGAGACGCGGCGGGATCGGTCGACGGCTTTGGACATGTCGAAGCGGACGTTGTCGAACTCGATGCCCCAATCGGCGGCGTGCTTCATCTCGTTGACGAGTTCGGCGTTTTTGAGTAGGGATTTGGAGGGTATGCATCCCCAGTTCAGGCAGACACCGCCGAGTCCGCCGATGCCGGTGCCGTCGTCCTTCTCGATGATGGCTACGCTGAGGCCGAGTTGTGCGGCTCGGATTGCGGCATGGTAACCGCCTGGTCCGGCGCCGATTACGACTACATCAAAGACGGATTCGGAGTTGGTCATGTGGGGGATTTCCTCAACATGGGCGAGATTCGACGAGCACGAGATTTGAGTCTATAACCAGTGTTGCCCTGCCCTTCTGTGGGGGGCTAGACGCGGGTTAGGCGGTAGAGGGTGTGTAGGATTAGGGCTGCGAAGAGGCCGGTTAGGGTGGTGATGGTGACGCCGATGGCGTAGATGATGAGGTATGGGAGCCAGTGGCCGGGGCAGTTGAGGAGGGTTGTGCAGACCCACCATGAGGTGATGACGTATCCGAGGAAGATGAGGGTGCCGGACAGGAATCCGCCGATGGCTCCGATCTTTATGCAGCGTCGCATGGGATGAGATTCTAGTTGCGGTGTCTTGGGTGATTGGTTGTTGCGATAGAGTGGGATTCAGTTCGTAAATGTCAATCGTCAAAGGCCGTCGACATGCAATCCGCTACCGCTTCTCGTAGTCCTTCTGAGCTGAAGCAGGCCGCTTTGGACCACATCTTTATTGGTATGAACAACCATGCGATGTTGGGTGAAGAGGGTGGTCCGTTGATTGTGGAACGGGGGGATGGGATCTACATCTGGGATGTTGAGGGGAATCGGTATGTGGACTGCATTTCGGGGATGTATTTCCGGAATACCGGGCATGGTCGGGAGGAGATTGCGAGGGCGATTTATGACCAGATTTCGGATTTGAGTGCGAATGTTTATGCGAGTGTGACGCCCGCGGCAGTGGAGTTGGCGACTGAGATTGCGGAGCTGACGCCGGGGGATTTGACTAGGACGTTCTTCTGTCAGGGTGGTTCGGAGGCTAATGAGTCGGCTTTGAAGTTGGCTCAGGCGTACCACATGCGGATAGGTGAGAAGGGTCGGTACAAGGTGATTTCGCGGCGGGGGTCGTATCATGGGGCGACTTATGGGACGATGTGGTTGGGTGAGCATCCGGGGTTTCCGCGGACGGATTATCAGCCTAAGCCGTCGAGCGCGGTGCATGTGCCGGCGCCGCATTTTTACCGGTGCGAGTTCAATTCTGAGTCGCCGGAGGAGTGTGGTGAGTTGGCGGCGTTGGCGATTGAGAAGGTGATTGTGAGTGAGGGTCCGGAGTCGGTTTCGGCGGTGATCGGGGAGCCGGTGACGCAGCCGTTGGGGGGTGTAGTGCCGCCGGAGAACTACTGGCCGATGGTGCGTGAGATTTGTGATCGATATGGGGTTTTGCTTATCTTTGATGAGGTGATCACGGGTTTCGGTCGGTTAGGAGAGTGGTTCGGGGCTCAGGTTGTGGATACTCAGCCGGACATTATTTCGTTTGCGAAGGGGATTACTAGTGGGTATTTTCCGTTAGGCGGGTGCATTGGAGATAGGCGGATCGGGGATGCGTTTGCGGGTGGTCCGGAGAAGACTTGGAGCCACATGTATACGTATTCGGCGCATCCGGGCGGTGTGGCTGCGGGTTTGAAGAATTTAGAGATCATTAAGCGGGAGAACTTGATTCAGAATGCTCGGGAGCGTGGTGTTCAACTTGCGGACCGTTTGGCGGAGATCAAGGAGCGTCACGAGATGGTGGGCGATGCGAGGGGTATAGGTCTGGTGCAGGGTTTGGAGTTGGTGGCGGATCGGGAGAGTAAGCGGTCGTTTGCGCCGGAGGTGGGGATTGGTGGTCGATTGACGGAGGCATTGAAGCGGCGTGGTGTTTGGGTGCGAGTGGGGGCGTATATCTTGCCGGTTTCGCCGCCGTTGACGATCACGGCGCAGGAGTTGGATGAGTTGTGTGATGCGATTGAGGACGCGATCGTGGAGGTTTCTGGGGATTTGCATGGATGAACAGGATGGGCAGGATGTTGGGGTGTGGTTGGGGGTCGGCGGTGTAGTTGGGGGTTTGGGGGCTTCGGCTCAGCCTCGGGCATACCCCTGCGATCTCGCTTCGCTGATCGCGTCCCCTTTCGTTCCGAAAGGGGACAGGAGGGTGTGTTGGTATGGCCTGCGGGGTGTTTGCAGGATTTTCTTGGTTGGTGGGGACGCTCGAGTGCCCCCGGTTCCTTGGGACATTTCCCCCGCTGAGCGGGGGAAACCCGAGGTTGTTTTATCGCCGCGTTGCGGGTTCTTGGACGGGATCCATCCCGATGGTCAGCTTCTGCCCTCGTTGCCAGACCGTGGGCCCGGTTGACGGCTTGGGCACCCCCTGCGAGCGGTCGCTTCGCTTGCTCGCAGGCCCCCATCGCCTTCGGCACTTCCCCCGCTGAGCGGGGGAAGGCAAATTGCTTTCGAAGGGGACGGAAGTGCTCAAAGTGGTTTGCCGTCTTCCATCGATCGGATTTTGCCGATCTGGAGCTGTAGCCTCTCCTCGTGGCGCTTGAGGTTAGACGTCTTCCGGATTCACGAACGTTCGTCCAGACCTTGGGCGGGCATCCCCTGCGGGACCTCCTCTTGATCTCCACCTGGCAGGGGGAGGGAGAAAGGTCTCTCGGGCCCCCATCGCCTTCGGCACTTCCCCCGCCGAGCGGGGGAAGGAAATGCTTGCGAAGGTGACGGAGTATCCGCCTGGCTCGTGTTGCGGCGCCTGCTTCGTGCGACGCGACTGGACCTTGTAGCAGCGTTCGTTTCTAACGGACCCGGCCGTTGGGTCATCTGTCCTTTCTCCTCAGATGCGGGGCGTCGCCACTTTGTTGCGCTGATCCCGGGTTTCGGCTGGGTTGGGATTGTGGGTGTCCGCACCCGTCGGCGCGGCGATGTTTCTTGTTAACAGTTTCTATATTAGCACGGATGTTGCGGGAGTCAAATGGGAATTGGGATTTTTGGGATTTCGGGTGGGATTCATGGGATTACGTGTTGGGTGGTGGGTGGGCGCGAGGGTTTGAGAAGGGGGTTGGCGACAGGGTGGAGTCGCGCCCCCTTTGTCCTTCGGACATTTCCCCCGCGGAGCGGGGGCAACCCGGCCGCCCCCGGGCATACCCCTGCGTTCTTGTGTCGGTCTCTTGGGCTCCGCGTCCCCTTTCGCTGGGCGAAAGGGGACGGTGGGGTCTCTATAATCGAAATGTTGCGCTAGTAGGAACCAAAGTCCATGCCCATCATTAACCCGCAAGATGCCCGCGAGGTCGATCAACAAATCGAGCGGATTTTCGATGCTGGATCGACGGCGGATAGGCTTGAGCGGATCAGGCAGCTTTTCGTGGGGATTCTTGACTTCCACAGCACGTTCAATTTCAGTGTGGGATTGAGTGGGGCGCGCGACGAAGTGATCCTACCGGCCGAGGCGTATTTGGTGGCGCGGTTGGATGATGTTCAGGTTGTGTACGTCGATATGTCGGAATCGGAAATCGGGACGGATCGCGTCAACAAGAGAGAGGCACAGGAAGCCGCACGGTTGATCGAGTCGGAATTCGGCGACGAGTTGCTGCTGGTTTTCACGAATCGGAAAAGCGATCATCTGCACTTTGTGTATCCGAGTTTCGAGGGCCGGCAACCTTCTCTGCGGCGCATGGTGGTTGAAAAGGGCCTGCCGCGACGGACGTTGGTGCAGCAGATATCGAATATCTGGGCGAATTGGCAGGTTAGCGGCGACATTCGAAGGGAACTTGATGCGGCGTTTGATGTTGAGGCGGTGACCAGACGGTTCTTTACTGAGTACAAGTTGGTGTTTAACGGTGCGATGGAGAAGGTGACGGGCTTCGATGGCGATCATGATGCGAAGAATCTGTATGTGCAGACGTTGTTCAACCGCTTGATGTTCGTGTATTTCATTTCGCGCAAGGGTTGGCTGGAGTTTGAGGGGAACTATGAGTATCTGGACGCGGTTTGGCGAGACTATGACGGAAGTGCGGATCAGGACAATTTCTACGAATCGCGGTTGTCGCCGCTATTCTTCGAAGGGCTGAATAATCCGTTCAATCGGGAAGTGACGTCGATTGATCCGACTTTGAGGGCGTCGATCGGTTCTGTGCCATTCCTCAATGGTGGCCTATTTGAGAAGACGGAATTTGACAGGCGCGATGGTGTGGTTGTGCCGGACGATGCTGTTCGTCCGATCTTGACGCAGTTGTTTGACCGTTTCAACTTCACGGTGATGGAATCGACGCCGTTGGACGTAGAAGTTGCAGTGGACCCGGAGATGCTGGGCAAGGTGTTCGAGGAACTGGTAACGGGTAGGCATGAATCGGGCTCGTACTACACGCCGCGCCCAGTGGTGTCGTTCATGTGTCGGGAGGCTTTGAAGGGCTATCTGAATGCGCGTGTAGGTGCGGCGGACGAGGCGAAGATAGCGCGCTTTGTGGACGAACATTCAACGAGGGGAATCAAGATCAACGCGGCGCGGCAGATTGCGGCGGCATTGGAATCAGTGAAGGTAATCGACCCTGCGTGCGGGTCTGGCGCGTATCTGCTGGGGATGATGCAGGAACTGATCGAGTTGCAGACGACGCTGTTCAGGGCGGGCGTCAATAGCAAAGAGCTTTACGAGTTGAAGTTGCAGATCATCCGCGACAACCTGTACGGCGTGGACATCGACGAGTTTGCGGTGAACATCACAATGCTTCGGTTGTGGCTGTCGCTAGCGATTGACATCACCGATACCTGGCCAGAGCCGTTGCCGAACTTGGAGTTCAAGATCTTGCGCGGGGACAGTCTATTGGGGCCGGATCCGAGTCCAGAGAATCTAGGCGAGTTGTCGAGCCACTGGATTCGTGAACTCGACGTGGTTCGATTGAAGTCGGACTACATGTACGCGCATGACCCGAAAGAAAAGATGCTATTGAGGGCGCGGGTCGATTCGACACAAGAAAAGATTCGTGGAGCGTTTGGGGATGCAGTCCTGTCAGACGACGTGGTGGATTGGCGGGTGAATTTTGCAGAGGTGTTTGCTGGTGCTGGTGGATTTGACGTGGTGGTGGCCAATCCGCCGTATGTGCGGCAAGAAAAGATCGGGACAACGAAAGCTGAACTGCGTAGGGTCTACAAAGATTCGTCGGTGGCACGATCCGATCTCTACTGTTATTTCTATGTCCGCGCACTCCAATTATTACGCGCTGGCGGCGTGCAGGTTTTTGTCTGCTCCAACAGCTGGTTGGATGTGGGTTACGGTGCGAAGTTGCAGGAGCACTTGTTGAAGAACGCTAGAGTTGATGCGGTCTATGAGAGCGCGGTAGAGAGACAGTTTTCGACGGCGCAGATCAACACGATTATCAGCGTCATCTCGAAGTCGTTGAGCGAAGTTGATGAAGGGATACGCTTCGTGTCGTTACGAGATGAGTTTGAGGTTGCGATTTCAGATGCGAGCAAGCGGCGCGATACGTTGATGAGCAAAGCCGAATTGATGGGTGCGTCGCTCGGGTCTCCCGATGCACAAGGTCGTCGAAAGTTCGTAGGCGACAAGTGGGGTGCAAAGTATCTTCGTGCACCAGACATCTATCGGGCGGTGATGGCGAAAGGCGAGGGTAAGTTGGTACGATTGTCTGATTTGGTCGCCCCGAAGTTCGGGGTCAAGACTGGTGCGAACGACTTCTTTTTGTTGAACGAACAAGAGATCGCCCACTACGGATTGGAGGACGAATTTCTGGCACCAGTTATGACTTCGCCCCGGGAATCGCGTAGCGTGATGGTGAACGCGTCTAATCTGGGCAACAAACTGTTCGTGTGTGACAGAACTAAAGATGAGTTGGCTGGAAGTGCTGCACTGAACTACATAGAACGAGGTGAAGCGGAAGGATCTCACGAACGACGCTCAGTAATTAGGAGGCGGCTATGGTACAACCTCGGATTGGGAGAGACTGCGGAGATTGCGATGAACTACGTTATTTCTTCGACAGCCCGCACGTTCTTTGTAAAGCCAGGTACTTATTTCATCAACGTTTTTCACGTTTTGCCGAATTCCGATATTGACGCATCCAAACTTTGCACTACTATGAATTCAACCTTGAGCCAACTCATGCTAAATCTCAACGGACGCGCTAATCTTGGAGGAGGTGCGTTGAAAGTTGAGCTCTACGAGTTAGGGAGTGTTCCCGTGGTCAACCCTGCTAACCTTCCAGCGGTCAATCACAAAGTTTTTGCTTCAACAGATTGGGATGTTCTTTCACCGTCCCCCGAACGAATGCAAATCGATGATGCAGTCTTCGATGTGTTGGGTTTGACGCAGGGCGAGCGTGATGGGGTTTATGAGGGTGTTAGGGAGTTGGTGGAGAATCGGATGCGTCGGGCTAGGAGTGTGTGAGTGATGGGGTATTAAGGGCTGGTTTGAGGGGACTGTGTTAAGATTGACTTATACATTGATACAGTGCGCGTATAGTTAATGGAGGTTATACATGACAGAAACGACATGGTTCGATGCGGTGGCCACGATTGCCACGATATTGACGCCAATTTTGCTTTTGGTCATCTCAGGTCTGGGCTGGGCGTTCAAAACAAGCATCGAACGCGCAAATCAACTCGAGGGAGCGATGCGTGAAGACAGGTTAAAGATCTATCAAGTGATCTTGGAACCCTTCGTCGTAATGTTCACTAAGGATGAGAGTACCCTATCAGGGACTGGTGGAATTTCAGATTCCAACCAAGCAGATGCAGGGAAAATTATTCTTTCAAAAGAATATCGAGAAGCCGCGTTTAATCTGGCGCTTTTTGCGAATGATGAGGTTCTTAAGGCATTTAATGCACTGTATCAGTCCGCATACAAAATGGATTCAACTACGAACGCGAATTTCGACATTATTTTCAAAATGGGTGATTTATTGCTCGCTATACGCAAGAGCGTCGGAAACGAAAGCACAAGAATCAAAAACTTCGAGATGTTAAAGTGGATGATTAATGACATTGATAAATATGTCGACGCTGACGACAATTTGAAAATCCCATGATTGAATTTTGACATCCTCTGAGCTTGTTGGTCGACAGGCATCCTTCCGAGGATGATCGTCATGTGGACTACCTGTTCCATCGCCTGTTTTCGCTGGTGTATCTGTTGCTGGATGCGACGGGGAGATTGGGGAATAGTCGGTGACGGGAGTGGTAGACTGAGGCAGTAATGGGTGCTGGGCACTTGATTAGGTGTATCGATGGTTCAATCCGTGAAAGCTACTTACAGGAACGGGGTTCTGGAACCTTCGGAGGAGCTTGATCTTGAGGATGGCGAGCGGTAGTCGTGACGATCTCGGGTCGGCGTATAACTGAGCGTGACTTGGCGACGATGCGGTCGAGTTTCGGGGCTTGGCGGGGGAAGGTGGATGCGGAGAAGATGATTCGGGAGATATATGAGAGTCGGGCGGCAGGGACTAGGCGCCCCGATTCGAAGATGTGAAGGCGTGCTGTGGTGGTAGTATGTTAGGCACGCTAATCTGAGGAATTTCGAGAGGAGTGTGATCATGGCAAAGGGCAAGACCTCCAACGGGCACCCGGCGATGCCAGCGTACGTGTATCTCCGGAACGGTTCGGTTAAGGTCGAGGTCCCGAAAGGAGATTACACTCACCTTTTCGACGAACTTGAAAAAAAGGGTGCAGAAATGACTCAAAAGGCCACTCACAAGGTTGCCGAGTCGAATGATTGACGCCGCAGTAGATTCAATACTGATACTTATAATAGTTCTGTTGCCGGGTGGTCTTTCGATCACGGTGACGCGTTTGTATCATCCGAGCGTATCGGACAAATCGACGTTGATCGAGTGGAGCATGTTGCTTTATCATGCGACGATCGCGCATCTCATCAGCGTTATGTTGCCAACGATCATCATGTCATGTTGGCAAAGCGTGACCGAAAGCACACTAAAGATTGAAGTTTTCTTAGCCGATGACTTGACTCAGCCATCTGATGATGTATTGTTACCGAAAATAGTCGGATATGTTGTGTTGTTGGTAGTCGCGTCGGTATTATCAGGGATATTTGATTTTCCATCGATGGTGACGCGAGGTATAGCGTGGGTATTCGGGCAAGGCAAAGGTGAACGCAAACCATTGTACGATGAACCTATTTGGTATAAATCGCTGAGCGTTGAGCGTGAAGCGGCGGGCTTCAGCAATGTAGTCGTGCGTGCTCGAATGAAAAATGGAGATGTTTATATCGGTTCGCTTGACTACTATGCTATTTCCGCAGATTCTGACAATGCCAAAGATTTGGTGTTAAAGGGACCTGTTCGTTACAGCAGGAATGGATCGGAGGACTACACATTGTTGCCTTTAGGCGACGAAGGCGGGGTTTTATTGAATTCATCGAATATATCAAGTTTGGAGTATCTGTATCATAATGCGGATCCGGCAGAAGAAGAAGAGGTTTAATTGCCCTCCAACATCCTCCATGCCACAACCGAACCGGCGCTGTTAGAGCGTCTCAAGGAGATGTTTGGGAGTTCGGCGCGGGCTGATATTGCGGTCGGGTTTTTCTTCATGAGTGGGTTTGAGGCGGTTGCGGATGATTTGGCGCGGTTGGATCGGGTGCGGATATTGGTGGGTCGGACAGATCGCCAAGTGTTTGAAGAGGTTGCGGTGGGTTTGCAGCAGGCGGATGCTCTGGCCGTGCGGAAACAGATGGATGAGGTGGTTCGGCGTAGCGATCGTAGCGGTATCGCGCGTCAATCAGTTGAGAAGGTAGCGGAGGGCGTTGCTGCATTGCCGCAAAGCGGCGCATCGGAGGCCGCGGTTGCGAAGTTACGGGATATGGTCGCTTCGGGACGTGTGCGAGTGCGCGCCTATGTGAACAGTCCGTTGCATGCCAAGGCGTATCTGTGTTGGTATGACGATCACGCTGAACCAGGGGCGGCGGTTGTCGGGTCTTCGAATTTCACGTTGGCGGGTTTTACGGGCAACACGGAGTTGAATGTTCGGGTTACCGGTGATGCTGAGATGCATGAGTTGGGTAACTGGTTCAACGAGTTGTGGAATGCGTCTGAGGACATCAGCGATCAGTTGATCACTGAGTTGGACCGGTCTTGGGCGGTAGCTAAGACGCCGCCGTATCACGTTTATTTGAAGGCTCTGCATGAGCTCTACCGCGAGGAGATCGGTGGTGAATTGACGATCGCACCGTCGCGTGCGGTCGAGTTGGCGAATTTCCAGTTGGACGCGGTGAGTCGCGGTTTGGCGATGATCGAGTCGTTTGGGGGTTGTTATATCGGCGATGTCGTCGGATTGGGTAAGACATTCATTGGGGCTGAATTGCTGCGACAGTTGCGTCAAACGTACCCGGAAGATGGCCAACCATTGATCCTCTGCCCCGCTGGTTTGCGGCCGATGTGGACGCGGGTGAACGAGGCGTTCCAACTTGGTGCCACGATAGTTTCTCACAGCATGATTGCGGCGCCCGTAGGCGCTGAATACGACGAGGAATTGGGGAGGTACGTCGAATCTGAAGCGAACGGGCGCGGGATTGTATTGACCGAGGACTATTCGAACCGCGGTCCGGTGCTTGTGGACGAGGCACACAACTTCAGGAACGTTAACCAAAGGTCCATGGGGCTATTGGATTATCTGTCGAGCGGGAAGCACAGGGTTGTTTTGCTGAGCGCCACGCCTCAAAACATGGGTCCGAAAGACATATTGCGGCAGTTGCGGCTTTTCTTGGATGAAACCGATCATGGGATGGATGTCGAGCCGTTAGCTTTGTCCGCGTTTTTCAATGATGCCGAGAAGTGGATGGCGTACGCGGCTGGGCAGGAACGATTGGCTGAGTGGCGACGTGCGGGTGGTCGCTTGGAAGATATGCCTAGGGTGCCGAACAAACCTACAGGCAGACCAGTGAAGGTTGAGGAAGTTTTGACGCACGTTTTCATCAGGAGGCGTAGGAAAGACATCAGAGAGTTGTACGACTCCGCTGAGATAGAAGGCAGACCTGTGGCGTTTCCTGATCCGGTGCTTGACAACGTCAGCTATCGCTTGGACAAGGTGTATGCGAAAGCTGGAGATTTCGATGATCTTCAGCGCGAACTGCGAAAACATCAAGGATTCAGATATCGGGCGACGGATTACATCGAACCTGAAGCGGCTGACAAACCCGAGTATGAGGATTTGTTCAGGGCTCAGAACCGGATTGCTCGACTCATGGCGGTCTTGTTGTTGAAGCGATTGGAGTCGAGTATCGAGGCGTTTAGGTCGACGCTGGGGTCGTTGATTCGTAGCAACCGGAATTTCCGCGAGGCTTTGGCGTCAGGGTTTGTGCCGATCGGTAGCACGGCGACGCGGATGTTGGCGGGTGAGAGCTTTGACGCCGATACGGCGTTGGAGGTGCTGCAACAGGAGGAAGATCGCCGTATCGATTTGGGTGCGGACCGGAGTAAACTCGTTCATTCGGCGGATGATTTCAAGATGGACGAGTGGCTTGGGGATCTGGACGCGGATCATCAAGTCTTGGACGGAATTCGGCGTCGCGTGGCAGATATTGGGCCAGAAGACGACGACAAATTGAATTCACTCCGCGAGTTCTTGAGCAAACCGGATGTCAAGAAAGGCAAGGTGCTGATCTTCTCGGAAGCGGAAACGACAGTCGAATATCTTCATCGAGAGCTGACGCGTGACGGTGAGACGGGCGATATCGCTCGGTTGACCGGTAGCAACAGGGACAGTGCGGAGAACATCGTAAAGCGATTTTCGCCGACTTGGAATTTGGGATCGAGAGAGAGGATGCGCGGGACGCCGGTTCGGATTTTGTTGGCAACCGATGTCGTGTCTGAAGGTCAGAACTTGCAAGATTGTGCTCGGGTGTTGAATTACGACCTGCATTGGAATCCGGTGCGATTGATACAGCGGTTCGGTCGTGTGGATCGCATCGGGACTGAACATGATCGGATTTTCTTGCACAACATGTGGCCCGACACGGACGTGGACGCTGAACTGGCGCTGACGGATCGGCTCACCAATCGAATTCAAGCTTTCCATGATGTGATTGGGCTGGACAATAAGTTGCTTTCGGAGTCTGAGCGCTTAAACCAAGAGGCGATGTATCGGATCTACGGCGAGAAGGAGTTGCCGGAGATTGATGATGGCTTTGACGAACTGGCGGTGAACCAGCGCGCCATTTCGTTGTTGCAGCGTATTCAAGAGGAAGATGAGGAGTTGTGGCAGACGATTGAGAACCTGCCGGATGGAATTCGGTCGGCGTTGACTGTTGAGGTGGTAGAAGATGACCATGATGCGGGTAGGTATGCGCAGGGAGCGTTGGAAGTGGAGTGTTCGCAGATGCCGTTTTCCGGTCCTTCGGTGGACGACGGTTCGGTATCAAACCCGTTTGACCCACCCAAGAAAGGCGAAACGCTAGTTTTGCTGGAATCAGGGGGTTACCGAGGGTGTTTCGCCGTGGGTTCAGACTTGCGCCCGCGTGCCATCAGTACCGCACAGTTCATTCAAGCTGCGGAATGCGAGCCCGAAACTCCGGCGCGTGAGTTGCCAGAGCAGACGAACGAGCGGGTAATGGCGGCGTTTGAGGAGTTCAAAACCGACTTGCGACGTCGAATCGGTCGATCTAGGCAACGGATCGACACAAGAAATCGGCGCTACATCTCCCGGGAATTGAATAAAGCGCGCGAATCGGTGGTTGGAAGCGCTTCATTCAACCGTCGGATCGGTGATCTCAGAGCGATTTATCTGGGCGATGTATCGGATCCGGTGGATCGTGCTTTGACTGAGATTCGAAATTTGAAGCTGGAAGGCGAGACGTTGGTGCGCCGACTTGAGGCATTGCGAGAGCGATTCAGGTTGAATCCGCCTCGGGGATCGGAGATGGATGCGCCGCCCGCGCCTGAGGTTGTGCGGATCGTATGTTCGGATGGGTTGGTTTAACTGGGTTGCCAGTTCCATAGCTCGTTGGCGAAGGCGAAGGTTTGGGGTTGGCCGCCGGTGTGGATGAAGATTATGGGGGTTTTGGGGTCGATGTTGCGGTTTTGGATTTGGTCTATGAGTCCGGCCATTGATTTGGCGGTGTAGTTGGGGTCTAGGATGATGCCTTCGGTGCTTGCGACGAGGTGTATGGCGGCGATGGCGGCTTCGGTGGTGTATCCGTAGGTGCCGGTGTATCCGGCTAGGGTTGTGATGTCGCCGGGTTGGAGTGCGGTGTCGAGTCCGAGGAGGTGGGCGACGCGGGCGGATCGGTCGAGGTATATGCCTTCGTAGGTTTGGGGGAATTCGAGTTGCTGTGCGACGGCGGTGGCTTTCCATGGTTTGCCGGTGTTGCGGGCGTAGAGTCGGATGCCGCCGATGGAGCGTCCGCAGAGTCCCCAGATGTGGATGGGGGAGTCAGACGATGCGCGCGCCCCCTTTGTCCTTCGGACATTTCCCCCGCGAGCGGGGGCAACCCGGCCCTTCCCCCGTGGGTTCCGGCTTTCGCCGGAATGACGGCTGATTTGGGTGTCTAGTTCGGCGGCTGTTTCTAGGAAGGCGATCATGCCGGCGATGTCGGAGTAGGGGGTTTGGGAGACTATTGTTGAGTTTCTGCCGTTTCGGGTTTCTTGGGTGTTGATTTTCTCGGCTAGGGCTTTGGCGGTAGGTTGGTCTGGGACGCGGTGGATTTGTGCGCCGGCGAGTTGTGCGATGAGCATGTTGCCGGTGACGGGTTCGTCGAGCATGTCGTGTGCGACCCAGTGGTATTTCATGCCGGTTTTGGCGCATGATGCGGCGACGAATCGGGCGTTGTTGGAGTCGTAGTGGTTGATGTTTACGATGGTGTCGATGCCGCGCTCGATGAAGTGTGCGAACAGGAACTCCATGTGTCGGGCTTTGTTTCCGCCGAATGCGAAGCCGGTGGTGTCTTCGCGTTTGATGAATAGTTGGGGGACGGCGTCGATTTCGGCGTCCATGGACTCGGCGATGGCTGCGCGGAGTCGGGGCATCTCCTCGAAGGGTGTGTTTTTGCGTGCGAGTTGGATGCGGGGGAGTTCGGAGATGGAGTTGAGGATGGATTGGGGGTTCATGGTTTGAATGTTATTGAATAGTGGTTTGTGTGCCCCCTTTGTCCTTCGGACATTTCCCCCGCGGAGCGGGGGAAACCCTATCGGCTTCCCTGAGCATATCCCGCTCGCTTCGCTCGCGCCCCTTTCGCGGTGCGAAAGGGGCGTTAGGTGGGTTGCCAGTTCCAGAGTTGGTCTGCGAAGGCGAAGGTTTGGGGTAGGCCGCCGGAGTGGACGAAGACTACGGGGATTTCGGGGTCTAGGTTTCCGGCTCGGATTTCGCCGATGAGGGCGGACATGGATTTTCCGGTGTAGTTGGGGTCGAGGATGATGCCTTCGGTTTTGGCGACGAGGTGGATGGCTTCGAATACGCCTTCGGTGGGGATTCCGTAGTCGTCGCCGGTGTATCCGGTGATGGTGTCGAGGTCGCCGGGTTCGAGTGCGGTGTCGAGTCCGAGGAGTTCGGCGACGCGGGTCGAGCGGTCGATGTAGATGGCTTCGTAGCTGTCGGGCTGGGTGTGTGAGTATGCGGTGGCTGATGCGGTCCAGTTTTTGCCGGTGTTGCGGGCGTATAGGCGGAGGCCGGCGATTGAGCGTCCGACTAGGCCCCACATGCGGAGGGGGGTGTCGGGCGTTAGGCCCCCATCGCCTTCGGCACTTCCCCCGCGAGCGAGGGAAGGGATTTGAGCATCGATTTCTGCGCCCGTCTCGAGGAATCCGATCATGCCGGCGATGTCGGAGAAGTCGTTGTCGGAGAGGATGGTGGCGTTGCGGCCGTTTTTGTTTTCGTCGTTGACGAGTTTTTCGGCGACAGAGCGGGAGTATTCGGATGGTACGCGGTGTATTTCGGCGCCTGTGAGGTGTCCGATGAGGAGGTTGCCCATTACTGGGGCTTCGATCATGTCAACGGCGACCATGTGGCACTTTATGCCCATTTTGGCGCTGGAGGCGGCGACGAATCGGGCTTGGTTGGAGTGGTAGTGGTTGATGTTGACGATGGTGTCGAAGTCGCGTTCGATGAGGTGTGCGAAGAGGAACTCCATGTGACGGGCTTTGTTGCCTCCGAAGGCGAAGCCGGTGGCGTCATCGCGTTTGATGAAGAGTTGCGGGACGGCGTCGGTGTCGGCGTCCATGGAGTCGGCGATTGCTGCGCGGAGGTTTGGTGCTTCCTCGAAGGGGGTGTTGAGGTAGGCGAGCTTGATGCGGGGGAGTTCGTCGATTCGGTCGAGGATGGTCTGGGTTTTCATGTTTGTTTCCGGTTGGGCAGCCAACCGCCTTCTCTGGGGCCGTAATCGATGGGCATCACTTGACCTGCACGAATGCAGGTTACGGGTTCAAGTGCGTATGGGCCAATGTTTATCATGCCGTCGCCGTCGATGTATTCCCATTCGCCTTCGTGGATTCGGAGGATGGTGAGGTCGGCGTGGGTTCCGGGGGCGAGGCAGCCTAGCATTTGTTCGGTTTGGGGTCCGAGAACCGCTGCCGGATTGCGGGTGGACATGATGAGGGCGTCTTCGAGGCTGATGCCTAGGGAGATGACTTTGCCGATGCAGTCCATTTGAGAGAAGGAGGTGCCGGCGAAGCGGCTTTGAAGCGTGACGTCTGAGCTGATGGTGTCGGGTGTTAAGCCGCCGTCTAGAACTCGTTTAGCGGCGTCGAAGGAGAAGTTTTTGCCGCCGACGCCGATGTCGAATTTGACGCCGCGGGCGCGGGCGTCTAGGGCTTCGCGGAGGAGGGTCGGGCCCCCATCGCCTGCGGCACTTCCCCCGTCGAACGGGGGAAGAGAAGAAAGGAGTCCGCCTCGGGCTGCACTGAAGGAATGGGTTACGATGTCGTTTTCGGTGAGTAGTTCGGCGAGGATTTTGGGTGCGGCGTTTACGGCTTGGTCTGATTGGCCGGTGGTGTCGCCCATGTGAACCATTAGTCGGACTCCGGCGTCGTCAGCGATCGATTTGGCTGCTTTGGGTAGGTCCATGCCGAGTTCTGCGATGCCGGGTGAGACCATGCGTGCTTTGACGCCGATGATGACGTCTTTTCGGGACTGGATTGTTGCGACGGCTGCGTCGTGTTCGATGTCGAGGGCGGAGGTTACTTCGGGGATGCGGTTTACGCCTAGGGAGCCGACGTTTAGGAGGGCTAGGACGCGTGTTTTGGCGTTTGGGATTACGTGGTTGACAAATCCGCCGATGTTTGCGATGCCGCATGAGCCGGCATCGACGACGGTGGTTACTCCGGAGTTGACGCCTGCGGTGTCGGCGTCTTGCATCATGTCTTCGACGTAGGGCGAAGAGCGTCGGAGGCCTCCGGCTACGTGGGTGTGGATGTCGATGATGCCGGGGGTTACGACGAGGCCGGCGGCGTCGATCACGCGATCTGCGATGTAGTTTTCGGGCACCCCCTGCTGTCGCTTCGCTCCCGTGACCCCCATCGCCTTCGGCACTTCCCCCAAAGGGGGAAGGGGAGATTTGGTTGAAGGGGACTGGAGTATGGCGATGATTTGGTCGCCTTTGATGGCGATATCGCCGACTTCCAGTTGGGAGGTGTCGGTGTTAAGGAGTTTTCCGCCGTTGATGCGGAGATCGCATTTGACCGTTTCGGTCATTGTCTCTCCCTCAAGGTCGCAAGTGTGGGAGAAAGTCTAACAGCGAGGGAAGGCTGCTCAGTGCGGATGGGGCGCTTGGTGGGCGTTGAAGTAGATGCCTTCGAGGGATGAGGGTGGCGCTTCGGGTTCATCGGCTTGCCCGAATGCTAGGTAGTGTGGCGGATCGCCGTCGATGACTATGTAGGCGCTGAGGGAGTTTGACAGCGGATTGTGTCCGCCGAGCCACTCGACTTCGGGACCGTCGATCAGTTGAACCGGGCCGTGTCGCATAGGGCGTCTGACGGCTTCGAATCTGATGTCAGTAGCGCCCGGAGGTCCGACGCCCCACCTGACGACGCCTTCGTAGTCGGAAGGGATGATGAAACGCCATCGCGGCAACAGCCCCTTCCAGGGCGAAACCTCTATCGCTGCGCGATCGTGGATGCCTTCGAACGGGTGATGAATTTGCCAACGAAATCGCGACTGCGGCTCGTCGTACGAGACGGTACCATGCGTGTGCAGGTGCTCAGTCGAGGCGCCCTGCTGATGGTGATGGACGTGTGGCGGATCGTTGTGATTTCCGAGCATCAGCTCGCGAGAGCTTTGTTGAGGCGTTTGGCCAACCTGCTCTTCTTGCGTGAGGACTGGTTGCGGTGTATGACGCCTTTTCGGGTCGCGACGTCCAATGCGCTCATCGCGGCACGGAGCGATGCGACTGTATCGGCGTCTGACGGAGCGTCGTCGATCGCCTTGCGCGCTGTTGTGACACGCGTACGTACGAGCGAGCGCACGGCACGGTTTCGCGCCGCTCGGCGACGTTGTACGCGCATTGACTTGGCTGCAGGCATTGGCTACCTTTCAAGTAGAAACTGTCCGATGTGGACTGGTCTGATAACGCAGACTCGTTCGATTCTATAAGAGTGGGATCGTGAACGAGCCGAATCGACGCGTTTCAGTTGACGCGTTCGACGCGTGAGACGCCGCGTACGCCTTCTAAGCGATCAAACAATCTCGCCAATTGCTCCAGACCGCTGGTGTACACAGTGAAGTCTATGCGTGTGCTGCCTTTGCCGATGTCCTCGCCAGAAGCCATCTTGTGGAGATTGATTCGCTCGTCTCGTATCACTCCGCAAAGATCGTGTATCAAGCCGATGCGGTCTGATCCCTCAACGCGCAATCTCGCGGGGAAGGTTCCGGCCATGTGTCCCCAGGCAACTTCGACGAGCCGGTCGGGATCGATGTTGCGAAGGTTGCGGCAAGTGTCGCGGTGTGCTGACACACCTCTGCCCCGCGTCAAGTATCCGACAATCTCGTCTCCGTAAACCGGGCTGCAGCAAAGCGGGAAGTTCACTTGCACGCCTGGGAGTCCCATGACGACTACGCCTTTAGCTAGATCGTGGCCGAAGTTTTGTTTGGCTTCGCGCTCACCGGCGGCAAGTTGCTCGGCGATGAGGTTATCTGGACTGACATCTTCCATCGCCTTCACGACGGTGCGCACAATCACCGACGGTTGCTGCCGGGTCTTGCCCAAGTCAGTAACAAGCTCATCGGTCGACGCGTAGCCCATCCGTTCGGCAATCTCTCCCGCGTCGACCTCGTGGCCCATTCGTGTGAGTTGATCGAGCGCGCGTTTGAGTTGCTGCTTGCCCTGCTGCATATTTGTTTCGCGGGCTTGGCGGCTGAACCATTGGCGGACCTTGGCGCGTGCGCTGTTAGTGACTAGATAGCGTTTCTCGGTGTCTTGCCAATCAAGGGACGGGCCACGTGGCGCTCGGGCTTTACGAATCTCGATCACATCCCCGGGCTCCAACGGCGTGTTGAGTTGGACCATCTTCCCGTTGACCATGGCACCGACAGTGCTGTGACCCAACTCGGTATGGATGCGGTACGCGAAATCTAGCGGCGTGGCGCTGGGTGGCAGCTCTATGACGTCACCGGCCGGGGTGAAGACTTGGATCTTGTCCGTGCTGAGTTGTTCATCTACCTGATCGATAAATTCATCGGATTCGTTGGGATCATCGATGAGTGACACCATGTCTTTGAGCCACGTCATCGTGCGATCAGAAGAATCTCCTTCACTGTCGTTGTTGCCGCCTTGTTTGTATGCCCAATGCGCAGCGAATCCTTGCTCCGCCACTTCGTGCATTTCGTGAGAACGGATCTGCACCTCTAACGGCGTGTTGTCCGGTCCGAGCACGGTGGTGTGAAGCGACCTGTACCCGTTCGATTTCGGTTTCGAGATGTAGTCGTCGAACGTGCCTTCGATCATTGGCCAAAGGCCGTGCACGATACCCAGCGCGTTGTAGCAGTCGGCGGTGTTGTTGGTGATCACCCTCAATGCGATCAGGTCGTGTATCTCGTCGAAGGTACGGCCCAACTCCTCGTATCGCTTCTTCTTGCGCGAGATGCTGTAAAGGTGCTTCGCACGGCCTGTGATGGATGCATTGACCCCGTTCTTTACGATGATCGCATCTTGCAACATGTCGACCGCGCGCGACGTGTACTGCTCCCTTTCGCGTCGCTTGCGCTTGACGAGGCCTGAGATTGTCCGATACTCCCGGTGGTCAAGGTGGTAAAACGCTCGATCTTCGAGGCGCCATTTCCAATCGTTCATGCCCAGGCGGTCCGCCAACGGGGCGTAGATGTCCATCGTCTCCTGAGCGATACGTTCCTGTTGCTCGGAATTGAGATGTCGAAGAGTTTCGATGTTGTGCATCCGGTCGGCGAGTTTGATGAGCAACACACGTCGATCCTCGCCGGCGGTGATGAACATCTTGCGCAGGCTTTCGATCCGCTTCTGTTCCCGATCTTCCGCGTGTCTGCGCTTTGCGGACCCACCGTCGAGCGCCCTCAACTCGATCTGCTTCAACTTCGTCACGCCGTCGACTAGCAGCGCGACACCGTTGCCGAATTCCTTGCTTAGATCATCGACTTCGATGCCGCAATCTTCGACGGTATCGTGAAGCAAACCGGCGGCGATCAAGTCTGAGGGAAGCTTAAGTTGTGCGAGTCGAAAGGCGACCAAAATCGGGTGGACGATGAAAGGCTCACCGGACTTACGCTTCTGCCCGTCATGCGCCAGATAGGCGTATTCGTATGCAGCCCGGATAAATTCGATCTCGTCCTCGGGCAAGTACTCATGAACGGCGTTCATGAGTTGGGCGAGCGAACGTTGGTACCCGTTCCGGTGCGACGGCCTCGACGATTTTGTGGTCTTCGTATCGAGTGTCTGAGTATTCGCCATAGGGGGATGTGGTTGCCGCAGGGCGAATCTGCAGCTGCGTGTGTGTCTCAGTTTACACGTTCACGATATGTTGTCGGAACGGCTTAATTTCCGCCGAAGCGCTTTTCTCATAAAGGTTAGTCAAATAGGCCAAATGATCAATAGGTTTACTATGGAAGTTGATTTCAACGCGCAGATCCGAGGCAAGAGGATCGAAAGCCGCACACCCGGATGGGCTACTCATGTTTGATATACGTAAAACGGACCGGCATAGATTAGCGGTCAAATCGCTCGTCGCGATCGCGTTGATGTCATTTTCGATGATCGTCTTCGCCTCCTTGCACGCCACTGAAACGGCTAGAGCATCCGACCCCACGCCAGTAAACCCGCCTGGCGAGATCCCCGTCATAGTGGTTGACGAGGACGGCGATGTTTACGAGGTGTTCACTCCAAGGGAGGGCGGAACGATTGTGGGCGATGGATTTTCGTTTGAAGCTTTGCCGGGCGACGTTCCGAGCGCGCTGCTAGTAGCGGTGCGCATGACCAAGGAGGGCCCAGCCTCAAACGTCGGGATGACTCATCATCGGTACACGATCGGTGGGCACTACTACGTCATCGGTGCCGTCGATGGTGCGGGCAAACCATTGAAGTCCCCGTTTACGTTCAGAAAACCGGCGATGGCGTGTGTTCCGCTGCCGAGCGGATATCTGGCCAATATCGACGCCGTTCGGTTGATCGCGACCGACCCAGCGGTCGGTTCGCAGACCGTACTTACGTCCACCTCTAGGCTAGACAGATCTGGATTACAGATGTGCGGATATGTGGGGACGGTGCCGACGGCGGTAGTCGTGGGCATAGAAGGATCGCCGGCGCCGTTGCCTCCGACACCGGTCGTGGAAGTTCAAATCGTTGAGTTGCCAGTGACGGGAGGGGCGGTGTTCACGTCTACAACTGCGATGCATCTCTTGATCCTCGGCATAGCGTTGCTTGCGGTCATAGGTGCGGGTTCTTGGATATTACGGCGCAGACCCGAACGCGTCTAAGACTTGCCCGAGCACCGATCGGAAATCATCAATGTCTTCAGCAATCGTGTTGATTCCTCGACCGAGCGCGCACACATCGTTTTGCACTGCCACGATCTCCATGTTCAACCTTTGAGTTTCAACCGCCAAGCGTGCGACCTCAATCCTGAAATCGCGGAGGTCTGCGGGCAATTTCTCTGCCTCATCAGCCGCTTCGTCAGCCTTGATTAAAAGCTCTCGGTAGAGCCTCAGCGAATCTTCGTTACGTTCGATGACCCTTGTCATCTGTTGGTTGATTTCTCGTCTGTTGGTTTCGATGTCGTCGAGGATCTCGTCGTACGTCGTCAACGCCCGGTCATTATTGTCCAATGCTCGGTCGAATTGATCTTGAGCGCGGTCGAGTTGCTGCTCTAGCCGCGCCATCTTGTCGTCGATCGCGTTGTAAGCCCAGATACCGAATAAAACCACGCTGATCGCCGAGAAGATTAAAACCAAAACAGCGAGCGTTCCGCAGCCAAACCCGTAACCACGTGCCCCAACCCCGGACTCTTTGTAAGGCGTCCATCAATCGACCATATTTGGTAACGCTGTCAGCGGCGCCACGTAAGCAGGTCCGAAATCTCGTGGAGAATGGTATCCAGCTCTTCGCCGTCGTAGCGGTCGAACGCCTTTGATCCGGGTTGCCGTGTGATCGGCGTCTTTATGATGCCGCGTCGCCAAAACGCCTGCTTGTAGGTAGTGACGCCGAAGAAGAATTCGAAGTTCAGCGACGGCAGGATGCGATTGAATATTGCTCGCGCCTCGTCAGTCACCACTTGCTGACCGCTTTCATCGACTCCGCCCGCTTCGAGAGCGTGCCACACGGCGACGTGTGCTTCGGTGATGTGACCCGCCGGCATCGTGCCTGCGCCGCCTCGTCGATACTCCGCCAACAGGAAGCGTCCTCCCATGCCGCCCATGATCGACTCGACTTTGTCACCACACGCATCGAGCACGGCGGTCATGACATTGCCCGGCAACAGGCTCTCTTCTTTGAGCAGGTTGGCGCGCGGGATCTCTTCGATGATCCGGATCAGTGTCGGAGTCGGGATCGTTGGACCGGTTGGCGGTTTGTTGTTTTGAAGCCAGATCGGCAGTCCGGTCGCTTCGCTGAGAGCGCCGTATAGATCGATCGTTTCTTGACCTCCACCCATGCCGTTGACGGGCATGGCCATTATGGAGTCCGCTCCGCACTCGACGGCGACGCGGGCACGTTCGATGCAATGTTCAATCGAGATTCCGCTCGCACCAGCAACCACCGGCACGGCACCACCAACTGTGGCGACGCCGACGCGCAGCACCTCATCGCGTTCCTCATCGGTAAGCCGCGGACCTTCGCTGGCGTTCACTGGCATTACGATGCCGTGCGCCCCTGCCTCCACGCAGTACCCAACGCAGCGCCGCAACGACTCGTAGTCGACGCTGCCGTCTTCGTTGAATGGAGTAACGGGTATCGAGAAAACGCCGCGGTTGTTGGTCTGGGTTCCGCTAGCTTGTGGTGCCATGTTGATCTCGTTTCATGCTGAATTTCGCTGTGCGTATTTTAGACGCGATGTTGAGGGGTTCATCGCGCGTATCCTTATCTGCAACACAAGCGAATTGAGACAGAGCGAGAAACGGAGGTTGAGTTATGGCAACGACGATGCGAGCGGCGTTGGACGATGGAACAGGGGTGTATCGGACAAAGGACGCGCCGATGCCGGAGATGTTTGAGGGTGCGGCATTGATACGTGTCCGCCAAACTGGTATCTGCGGCTCGGACCTACACATGACGACGCGGCGCGACGAAGCACAGGACATGCCGTCGGGTCACGAAGTGGCTGGTGAGATCGTCGAATTGCCTCCCGGCAACCACAAGTTGCAAGTCGGCGATCGCGTAGCGATCGATACGGTCTGCTCCGGGCGCGCCTGCTTCGACTGTCGGTTCTGCAACTATGGTCAATACCGACACTGTATGAACTTCGTGGAGGATTCGGGGGGCGGTTTCGCTGAATACATGACGCGACGTCCGCTCGGTCTCTTCAAGATCGGCGACGATATGGACTGGACCGATGGCGCGTTGGTTGAACCGATGGCGGTTTCGGTCCACGGACTTCGGTATTCAGGGATGAAGCCGGGCGATGTCGTCGCGATCGTGGGCTCTGCCCCAATCGGGCTGTCATCGATCGCCTGCGCGCACGCCTTTGGAGCAAGCAAAGTCATCGCGTCAGCCAAGTATCCGCAACAGGCCGAAATGGCGGAAAAAATGGGCGCTGACATCGTAACTGGAGCGGAACCGGGAGAGTTGGCGGACCGGGTTATGGAAGTCACCGACGGCGTCGGCGCAGACGTGGTTGTTGAATCGGTCGGAGGACATCAGACTGGTTCGTTCCACGAGGCGATCAAAGCCACACGTAACCAAGGCATCATGGTCTACCTTGGCGGCATCAAGATACCGATGGAGGTCGACCTCTTCGACCCGCTCATCCGGGAGATCAAAATCATCTCGTCGAACTGCTACGGCATCATCGACGGGGTGCATGATTACGTGGTGGCGATCAACCTGCTCGCCTCCGGACACTATCCGTACCGTGACGCGGTCAAACACCGCTTCGGATTGGAGGATGTTGGCGAGGCGTTCGATACGGCGTTTGATAAGACTACGGGGGCGGTGAAGGTGCATATTGTTCAGAATTGAGGCGCAAATCGGGCAGATGGTTAAAATCGCACCATAGCCACAAAACCTCCGGCCCGCGTTGCAATGTCCTCAAAACTCAACCGAGACGACGTTCTTGACCTCCTCCGGCGACATAAGCCGATCATGAAGGAGCGGTTTGGCGTGTCTGAAATTTCGCTGTACGGGTCCTTCGCGAGGGATGAGGGGACTGAAGAGAGCGACGTCGATGTAGTTGTGAAGTTTGGTGTGAAACCTACCTTCAGGTCTTACTTTGGAGCCCAGATCTATCTAGAAGATGTTTTCGGACGTTCGGTAGACTTGGCGCGCATGCACGAACTACGTAAAGAGATTCGACCAAACGTAGAGCGTGATCTGATCAATGTTTGATGGAGAAAAGCCCGAGCAGGGATGGCGGCCGTTTATCTCGGACATGATCGCGAGCGGTGACGCGGTCTTGGCATTCACCGATCGCATGAATATCGAAGAATTCGTGAAGGACGAACGGACATATAAGGCGACGTTGTGGGATATCAGCATCATCGGCGAGGCGGCGAGGCACATTCCCCAAGAAATTCGCAGTTCGAACCCGGATATTCCGTGGGGCGAGATCATCGGGATGCGCGATCGGATTACGCATGGGTACCAAGCGATCGACACAGACATCGTTTGGGACACGATCAAAACCGACATCCCCAAAATGCTCATCGACCTCCGAGCGATGTTGAACAGGATTGATGACAGCAGTTCCTAGATGCCGCGTTCGACAAGACTGCGTGTGCGGTCGAGGTCCAAATTGTGCACGGGTGAGACGGGCGGTGCCTACGATCCGGTTGTTGGTTTAGTAAAGATCTGCGTGGGCCGCACGGATTGCTTGGTCAACGTGTTCGAAGTCGGGTCCGACGGCGAGGAAACCGAAGCTAATTTTTTTGAACTTACGGGAGCCACGCCTTGGTCTGCTGCCGCGCCAGCGACGATCAGATTGTCGCGGGCAGCGTAAACCGCTGTTTCGACGGACTCGACATCTGGTCCGACGGCGACGAACTTGCGATAAAACCTGTCCACTGGTAGAAACTCCACGCCCATTGCGATAGCGCCCGTTTCGCTTTGCCAAAGGTATAGATCATCGAATGGTTGACGCTCGGGTTTTTGCGGATGCTCGACCCTCGTCAATCGAGAACGACCATCGAATGCGCCGGCTAGGCTTTTGACATATTCGTCGTTCTCCCACTCGGCGACTGTCAGATAGAGAGCTTTCCCTTCGTCGTTTTCCAACAAGGTGGCGAAGTCGCCACGCCATCCGGGATGTGCTGAATGCACCTCGTCGATATCGCCATCGATCAAGGTGTTCAAGAGGATGATCCATGTTGCTCGCCCGATCGTTGTTGACGACCGCACTTGCCAACCGTCTTCAAACGTTGCATCTCCCCAGTTCAACGCAAACGGTTCTTCAGCATCGTAGAACTTTTGGGGCGTCAATACCTGTTCGGTAGTGAAAGGTGGATTTGCGAATGCGTGATCGATGCGGTCGCGTTCGGAATCGCAGCCGGGGCACGGTGAAAAAAGAGCGACATCGATGACAAATCTTGCGCCATCGTAGTAGGTGAAACGTGATTGGGTCTGCCGGAATTGGAACATGTCCGGCTCATCGGGCGGGTCATCATCGGAAACGTCTTGGCTGTCGAAGAGTTCCTCGTAACGGTCCCAACCGATGACATCGTTGATGTACTCGCCCTCCATTCTGATCGCATCGCCTTCGATCAACGCGTGCAGCGCATCGTGGGCGTCTTCGTCAGCTTGGTAACAGTCGTGGAAAAAGGGGTAGTCATACTTCTCGTTTTGGACGTGATGGGCGTATTCGTGTGCGTAGATTAGTTCCGCGAGCGTGTCGAACTCTCCTCCACTTGCCAAGACGACGAACTCGCGCTTTTTGGAGTCGTAGACGCCGACGAATTGCTCGGATTGGTAGTCAGTGACAAACTCGACGAGATCACCTTCGGGCGACAGCAAAGTCAGCGTGCGATAGATCTGCTGCCAAAGATCGACGGCCGAATCTTCGTCGGTTGCCCAATCCTCGACATCGTCCCTCATCCACTGCTGCCACGTGTCCTCGTCCACGAATCGGCGCTTGAACTCGCCGACCAGATCGTCGTCCACATTGTAGTAGCCCTGAACCCACACTTCGACCTCATCCATTTTGGCCAGCCATTCGCTCGGCACCTCATCTTCGGGGATGCCGGGCGGTGAAGTCGGGACCGGTGTGGGCGTCTCTCCCGGTTCACGAGTGGGCGTGGGCAGCACGTGGTCTCGGCAATACGCCTCGCGTTCGGATAGGGGTTCGGGGGTTGGAGTAGGTGAGGGAGTGCCCGCAGGTTCGGGAGTAAGTGTTGGGGTATGTGTCGGCAGAACCGCGGTTGGTGACGGTGTGACGGTTGGGACGCGGGTTGCGTTTACGAAGGTGGTGCGGGGGGTGGGGGTGGGTTCGAGGGTGGTGTCGTCGGGCGTGGGGGTGCAGGCGAGGGTGATGAAGGTGAGCGTGATTAAGATCGCAAGAGCTAAGTTAGGCGAGAGCATCAGGTATCGGTGGAGCATAAGTTCCATTTTCATTGAGGTGACGGATTCTCGTTAACGCTTTCATCCGACAGCCCTCGCTTTGTGGCGCGTTCAGCTCTCAATCGCGAAACCCCAATCTGGGAAGCACATCAGTTTTTATTCAGATCATATGATCTATTCACGTTGAATTTTTAGTAAAGTGAATCCCCGAAATTGTTCAAGAAATACACAATCAACAATGCCGAGACGATCAAACAAAAACAGTAAACGACGTCGCAGACAATCACGCCGAGTAAATGCGGCACTTGCACGAATAGCCAGTCTGAACTCAAGTGGTACTGAAGCTGTCAGCGGACGGATCGGGATTGATCGGCAGACCGTTTCAACTCAATCCTTGAACGGAGATTGGGCAGGGCCGGATGATGAGATTGGCAAGTACATCGGTGAAGAATGTGGACGTACCTTGCAGGCGTATCGAGCACAACCGAACTATGTTTTGGAGCACGCTAACCACGAGCAGGATACCGCTCGCGGCGGGTACGCCGACCGTCAGTTATTTGAGTTGGTGCAAAACGGTGCTGACGCACTGTCCAACAAAAGCGCCGGACGAATCGAGATCCGCCTAACCGACTCCCATCTCTATTGCGCAGATTCTGGCGAGGGAATCGATACGGACGGCGTCAAAGCTCTCATGTTCTCATACTTGTCGCCGAAGCGCGGAACAGCGGAGATCGGTCGCTTCGGACTCGGTTTCAAATCGGTTCTGGGTGTATCCGACTCGCCCGAGTTTTTCAGTCGATCAGGATCATTCAAATTCGATAGGAATTCGTCGAAACAGATGATTCAACGGCAGTTGCCGGAACACGTTTTCGAACGTTACCCCGTTTTGCGGCTGGCGATGCCGATCGATCCGGGACCGGCAGCTGATGAAGATCATGTGTTGCGCGGACTCATGCATTGGGCGACGAACATCGTGAGATTACCGTTGATGGCAGGCGCTTACGAAAAACTCGCAGCCCAAGCCAAGCAGTTCCCCGCTAAATTCCTCCTGTTCGTTCGGCACGTCGAGGAACTGGACATCAGGATCGACGAATTGGGCCTACGGCACTCATTCACGTTGACTGAAACCGAAAACGAATTTCATCT
This sequence comes from Dehalococcoidia bacterium, assembly GCA_965203505.1. Lineage (GTDB taxonomy): Bacteria > Chloroflexota > Dehalococcoidia > Lucifugimonadales > Lucifugimonadaceae > Bin127. Next base: position 326,098 of record OZ241880.1, on the reverse strand, counting down.
CAGCGATGAAAACCATACCTCTAGGTGGAAAGTATTCCATCGTATGCATAGATTGTCCGAAGACGCGCGTACTGATAGTCGCGCATTGGACGATGCACATGAAGTTCCGATTTGGTGGGCAACACCGTTAGAGGGAAGCAATCCTGCGGGAAATTTTTGGGCTTTCTTTCCCACATCGACTCCCAGCCTTGTCCCAGGAATACTTAACGCCCCATGGAAAACTAACGAAGACCGCCAGAACCTGCTGACCGGCGTTTACAACGATGAACTGGTGTCCGCGGCGGCAGAGTTGATCGCTGACAATTTGCATCATCTGTCGACGGCTCAAGACCCAGCCAAGCATGTGGATGCTTTGCCACGTCGTGCTCGCCAGGTGGATCGAGGACACACAGTTGCCTTGAGCAACATTCTTTTTCGGCTACTCTATGGAAGGCCGATAATACCGGATATGACGGGTGCCCTACGTCGTTTCGATGAGCTTGAGTACCCACCCGTCGAGGTAGTTGCAACCCGGCGCGCTGGCTCAAGTCGATCAGAACCTGCAATAGCTAGTTGGTACGCTGCCAACCGTCTAAACAACGACTGGCTTCACCGATCTGCAACGACACCTCAAAGATGGACTTCCGTTGAACGTCTATGTGATCCGAACGGTACGCTGGCAACCGATCAAGGCGGGGCTGGAACTCCTGTAACCACAGTTTCCGAATGGTTAGAGGCACTAGTCAGGGACGCGCCTTCCGAACACTTGATTTACGCATCCAAATCTGCGATCCGGACAGCAGCTCTTTTACCTGAACAGGTGAGAAACTCACACCACCTCGGATCGATAATTTTGGTAACTGACGGCACGCTAGATTCGCTGGACACAGAAATCTATCTTCCGTCCAATGCTTTCGATGGCGACTTTCCGTCGCTCGTTCACAGCGCTCTCGCTCGAGATGTAGAGACGCGTCAGTGTTTATTCGAACTTGGCGTCGAGGAAGTTTCACCCGAAGCACAATTTGAGGTCATTTTCGACGAGGTCTTTTCGGGCAGAAATCGTCTAGACGATCTAGGTGGATCTGACTGGGAGCGAATTTGGGATTTGGCACGCGCAGTCCCGATGTTTGCGGTACGCAAAGTCAAACAACTCCGCGCTTGGTCATCCCAATTGCGTGTCCAAACAATTTCCGGAGAATGGGTACCCGCTCACTCCGCGTTATTGCCCGGAGCGATTGTACCCGAGGATGGCACCCGCGACGACTGCGTTGCGATCAACGCGGATTTCAGCCAACGATATGAAACGTTACTTAGAAATCTCGACATCTCTGATCGGCCACACCACCGTTGGGACCTATCTGCGGATCGCGAATTCATCCGTTGGCGCAAAAGGTGCAGAAATAAGTTCGCCCACAATGTGTCGTCCTATGCCACCAACAGACCGCGAGATGGGATGCTCAATTTTGTTTCAACGATCGGGTTTGGGCCCACAACCGTGATCGAACCCCTTTCGCACGAAGGGAGCGCCGTCTACACCGAGATTGCATTGAATGAACTAGATCTGTTCCGTCAATGGACAATGCGACACGACACGCGTTCAGACTATTACCGGTCTTTAGATTTCGCACAGCCGGCCATAGAGGTGATCCGCAAGCACGGCCACATCCAAACCTTCTCCGGCATCGTCCCATTCGCCGATGCTCTCGGAGAAATTCCCAAGAATCGCGAAGCTCAGCGGATCCTGCTTGAACATCCAAACGCCGAGAAGATCAAGGAACTCTTCGATCTCCACGACCCGCCGCAAACCAGACGCATTGCCATAAACGCCGATCCGCCCGTTCAACTTGTGGAAACCTGGCCGGGCCTTGGGCGACACCTAGATTCGCATATCCGGAATCTAAAGCTGATCCGGTGCCAATTCATCGTGGACGAATACGGTGACATATTGGAAATCTCGAGTGCCGTACACGAGGCCAATCTGCTGGTCACGAGAATGGATCGGGAAGATGAACTACGTGCGATAGGGGACGAACTCAATGTGTTGCAGGATGAAGGCGAATTCTACGATGTCCTGAACCAACCGACAGATGAAGAGATCGAGGCAAACCGCGCTCGAGTCCGAGCACAGCACGACGACGCTTCGCGGCTCTTAGAAGCCGTCGGGAAACACGCTCTACAAAAAGGTTTGCCTGCCCCACTCGTCGACTACTACCTAGTCGAACACGGCAGTTTCACAGGGATCGACGCTGCTAAAGCCGCTATATCGACGCACCATACCGGCGCGCTACGGCACTACCGCCGTCAAATCGCACATTTGGACCCACCACCGCAATGGGCAGGATCATCAAAAGCTATCGAATTCGTTACAGAATTGGGATTCCCGCCCGAGTGGGCAGGCGAGCGTAACACTAGACGCGAACCATTCATGGAAGTGCCTGGCCCGATAAAACTGCCCGATCTGCACGACTACCAACAGAGCATCGCCTCAAATCTCCGTCAAATGCTCCGCAGCCGCAGAAACGTCTTAGATGCGCGACGCGGCATGATAAGCCTGCCGACCGGCTCCGGCAAAACCCGCGTCGCCGTCGAAGGCATCGTAAACGCGATGGTCGAAGACGGATTCAGCGGCGGAGTGCTTTGGGTTGCTGATCGAGACGAACTGTGTGAACAAGCCGTCGAAGCGTGGCAAGAAATCTGGCGCGCCTTCGGAACCCAGGACCAGATACTCCGCATTTCCAGAATGTGGGCGGGACAACCGCCGCCAGAACCCACATCCGAAAGACACGTCGTTGTAGCCTCCATCCAAACGCTAGCCAGCAAACTCTCACGCAACACATCCGAGTACGACTTCCTCACCAATTTCCAGCTGGTTGTTTTCGATGAAGCACACCGCTCAATCGCGACGACCTTCACATCCGCGCTCCAAGAACTAGGCTTCACGCGACGACTAGGACCAACCGAACCTTATCTGCTCGGATTAACTGCAACGCCATATCGCGGCTATAACGAAACAGAAACGAGTTGGTTGGCGAGACGTTATGGCCAAAACCGCCTTGACCGTGGGGCATTCGAGTCAGATAAAGCCGACGATGTGATGCGCGATCTTCAGGATATGCAAGTGCTCGCACGCGCCGACCATCAGGAAATTGAAGGGACAAAATACACCCTTTCCTGGCATCATCTCCAACAAATACAAAACTCTCCATGGCTGCCTGACGACGTCCAAGATTCACTTGCGCGCAACACCGAACGAACCCGCCGAATCATTGACGCATACAAAGAACACATCGCCTCCCGTCCCGAACTTTGGCCAACCCTCATTTTCGCCACCTCCGTTGAACACGCACAGACTCTTGCTGCCATATTGAGCGCCGATGGCATCTCCGCACGAGCGGTATCAGGCGGAACTGACAGATACACGCGTCGGCAAGTTGTGGAACAGTTTCGGGCGGGTGAACTGAAGGTTTTAGTGAACTACGGCGTGTTCCGAGAAGGCTTCGACGCCCCCAAAACCCGTGCCATCATCGTGGCACGCCCAGTCTACAGCCCCAACCTTTACTTTCAGATGATCGGGCGCGGTCTCCGAGGAGTCATGAACGGTGGAAACGAAAGGTGTTTGATCCTTGATGTGAACGACAACATCGTGAACTTCGAACGCAATCTCGCTTTCACCGAACTCGATTGGCTGTGGGACTGATCGGTGGCGCTAGGATAGACGGGTAGCGTCAAAACGCACGGCACGGTTACGAAGCCGGGACTAGTCTGATCCGTGTAGGCCACTAGCTTTAAGAAGCACGCTTCGCAGGTTCGAGTTCAGCGCCGTTGCCACTAACTTGAGGTTCAGTGGCTTCGGTGATTTGGAGTAGCAGATCCATAGGGACACGTAGCAACTCGTGTAGCGCTTCGGCTTGGCGCTTGGTGATCTTGCGCTTACCGGCTAGGAGCTCCGACACTGCATCAGGACTGCCGATAATCGGTATCAGATCGTCTTCAGTCAAGCCTCGTTGGTCTAGCATGAACTCAATGACGCCGACAGGGTCAGTCTCGCCAATGTCGACTGTTCTGTTTTCGTATTCGCCGATCAGATCAACCCAAGCATCAAGTTCGTCGCCTTCAGGTGTGCCGATTGGCGCTCCCCACAGTTCGTCAACACGCGCAAAAGCCGCAACCAATTCTTCGTCGCTTTTGATCCTCTTCGTGGTTACCACATTCACACCCTAGTCGCGTCTATCCTATCGTATTCGGAATGAGTGCCGATGAAACGAATGTAAAGGATTTGGCGTTCATAGTCGACGGATGCGATGAGTCTGTAACGGTTGCCGCGAATCCGAAAAACCACGCGATCACCACCGATAATGCTCGCCCTTGGGAAATCCGCCAATAGCTCATGCGGCGCTGACCAGTCATGATTCCTAACCTGATAGATAAAGCTCTGTAGTGCGCTCTTAACGTTGGAATCGCGCAGCCAAAACGTTTCTAGTTTCTTGGTGCCACGAATATGCAAACCTAATCATCGCCTCGAATCTCGTAACTGCCCTCGCCAGTGTTTCGCACCTAAGCACGTTGCCACGGATATCCCCTTCGCATCTCCGTCGCGATCTTTTCCGCGATCATGATGGTTGTGGCGTTGGTGTTGGCGCGGATTACGTCGGGCATGATGGATGCGTCGACGACCATGAGGTTTTCGATGGCGTGCATCTCGCATTTGGGGTTGACAACTGCCATCGGATCGGAAGCCGGGCCCATTTTGCAGGTGCCGGATGAGTGGTGTTGAGTGCGTACGTTCTGAAGCAGCCAATCGTTCAAGGCATCGTCGTCGGCCAACTGTTCGTCCGTCGGGGTGATTCGGCGCATTTTGGCCGGTGCATATTCGGGTAGTTCGGAGAGATGAGCGGCGAGGCGGACGGCACCTCGTAGTCGCTCGGCATCGAAGGGTTCGCTCAGATAGCGATAGTCGAGGATGGGTTGATCGTGGGGGTTTGAGGTCGCCAGACGCAGTTCGCCTTTGCCGACGGCTTTTTGCAATGCGATGCTGAAACCTGTTGGGGACGCGCGTGTAGTCGGATCGAAATCGATCGGTACGTGTTCTGTGCGTATCGAGATTGGCCGCATGTGCATGTCGTTGCGGAAAGGCGAGTTGGGCGTGGTGTAACGCATGCCTATCTGCAAAGGCGGCGGTCGGTCCGGGATTGGTTCATCAACGTCACTTTCGTAGCTCATGAACACGGCGATGTGGTCGCGCAGGTTCTGACCTACGCCTGGGACGTCGGCGATCGCTTCGATCCCGTGCTCCCTCAAATGTTCAGCAGGACCGACGCCGGAAAGCATCAGCGTTTGTGGTGAGTTGATTGCTCCACCGCTGAGGATGGTGAGATCGGCCTCCAATCGGTAGGTTTGACCGCCCGATTCGACTTCCACGCCGCTTGCCGTGCCGTTTTCTATCAACACACGGTTGACAAACACCCCGGAGCGAACCGTGAGATTCATGCGTTCGCGCGCCATCTGCAGGTAGGTAACAGCCGTGCTCATCCGTATTTCGTTGACGCGATTGAGAACCAAGTGCCCGACGCCTGTCGATTCGGGGTGGTTGTGGTCGTGAGTGAAAGGGTATCCGGCTGCCTGACACGCGTCGATGAACGCTTTCGGGCTTGCCATCAACTCGTCCTCTGTGTAGCGCCGAACCGGAATCGGTCCGTCTGAGCCGTGAAAATCGTCGCCGGGGAAGTCGAGGTCGGTCTCGATCTTGCGGAAGTATGGCAAGACATCGAGGTATCCCCATCCTTCGTTGCCTTCCGCCTCCCATTCGTCGTAGTCTTCGGGGATCCCGCGGAACCAGACTTGGCCGTTGATGGCGCTAGAACCGCCGACCACCTTCCCTCGTGGCAGATTGAACGGATCTTGTCGAGGAGTCGCGAGCGCTTCGTAACCCCACGTGTGCTCATCGACGTCGTAAGACTCGTACCACGGCCGAACGCCGTATTTGATGTGATCTGGCAGCCACTCGAATTCGGGATAATCGGGGCCTGCCTCTAACAGCAGTACATTTCGGTTGCGGTCCTCGGACAATCGAGATGCTAGGACACAGCCGGCGGATCCGGCTCCGACAATGATTACGTCGTACTTCATCGCAACGAGCTCTGTTGGGTTTCGAAAATCGCTGGCGTGAAGTTTAATTGGCTAACGCGACTCGTGTGGTCTGGAATTATGACGCTGAAATATGTCGAAGATCATCAATTCGACGGCTTACCCGGTGACGCGTGGGAGGAGCGCAATTATGAGAATTCCGAATACGATCGCGGTGCGTATCCAGCACGTTCAGGCGATTTTTCGGTAATGCTCATACCAATCGCTGGAAAAGACGTTCGCAGGGTCGTACCTGCGTTTCAGTTCGAGAAACTCTCCAAATTGAGGATAGGCACGTTTTACTTGGCCATCAGTTGCCCAGCGATGATACGTCAGGAAGAAGCTCCCGCCCAACGAAGTCGCGTCGTCGATCAGTGCACGGAACGCATCAGCGGCTTTGGCGACTCCTGCCTCAGTGTGGTCGATGTGAAGGTTCACGACGATGCATGCGCATCTTTGTTTCGCCCAGTTTAGAAAGGTTTCGTCGTCCTGCTCGATCAGACGGATCGTGCCGTAGATGACGTTGGCCTGCTCCCGTCGCAACGTGTCACTTGCTTTGGACATGAACGCGGGCAATTGCGCCATTGGTACATATACCTCGGTGATCATCTCTGAACCTGGTTTTTCGGAGCCCATCATGCGGTCCAGTTCGGCGTGGTATCCGTCGATATAGACGCTCAACTGAAACTCGTCGATGTCGTATGTCTGCCCGTTGGTTCCCATGTAGAAATCGGCGTAGGCCTTGAATGCGGCTGCTTTATCGACGTGTCCCAGATATATGAGTCGCTTCCAATCGTCGGCCGAGAGCGTTGATCTTGAAGTGTCGGCCACTGTCATCGGTCCATCGATAGGACGGTAGCACGAGAACACGCCGGCGCGCATGAAATCGTGTGAAGTTTCATCCGTCATGTATTGGAAATCGCCGTAAGCGTATCCGTCGCTGATGCGTTGTTCGAAGGCTTCCGGCAGGTCGTCGATATCGTACACCTCTACAACCCGTTCCAACCTTCCTGCAGGTTGCAGTCGCATCGTTACTGACGTGATGACGCCGAACAATCCGTAGCCGCCAATAGCAAGTGCGAAGAGATCGGAATTTGAGTCGCGACCACACTCGATGACCGTACCCTCGGAGTCGACTAGCAGGAACGACTCGATATCCTGCACGATGGGTTTGAGCGTCAGTCCGCGACCGTGCCCATTTGCGGCGAGTGCGCCTCCGATGCTCATTCGATCAGCACCGGTCTGTTTTTGTATGATGCTCCATCGGTTTTCGCAGACGCCTTGAATGCGTCGGAGCTTTGGTATGAGATCCGACCACATGGCGCCCGCCTCTACTGTTACCAACCCCCGTTCGCAATCCAGGCTCAAAACCTGTTTCATATTGCGTGTGTCGATGACTCTGCCGTCCGTCAGGAACTGTTGCCCTCCCATTGAGTGCCGCCCACCCGCAACGGCCACCCTATGCCCCAACATCACGGAGCGGCGAATTGCGTGTCTGACTTCGGTGGCGGAGCGTGGCGTTATTACTTCGCGGACGTTGGTGGCGTTTAACTGTGAGTGAACGTCATTGACGCCAAGAGCTTTCATCGTGCACTGGCCTCCAAATCGCGATTGCGTTCATGCTTCAAGTTACGAATGGAGGGTCGATGCGCGATGTTAGCGGCAGCGCTATTGTTGCTGCACTCGCGGCATTCCCACGACTCCGTTGGGAATCATGCCGCTTTCGAGGTCGCAACCCGCGGATAGTAGTCGCGTTGGATCACGCGGTATACGGTGCGTTCGCTGGTGTTTACCTTGGTTGCGATTTGGGCGACGCTCATACCGCGGGCGCGCATGTTAACGATTTCCTCGTTGCGTCGGGCTTTGAGATTGCGTTTGCCCCAGTTAGGGTCGTCATACTTGCACACCTCGAGGGGACATTCCAAGCATGAAGGCGCAAGCTCACAACCGGTGTCACGATACGACGCGAACTCTGGCAGGCCTCGATTACGCGTTGGTCGAGGTTTGCGGCGTTTGGGAGGTTTGGGCTTAGAAGTTCTTAATTGATCGACGCGTTCAAAAGTCGCAATGGTCATTTCTCAGACGATTCCTTGAAATTGGCTTTCTCGCCAAGCTCGCTCAAAAAGGGACCCTTCAAATCCTGCTTGGCCGTAAAAGACGAACGTTAGAGCTTCGTATCGGCAACGGGGAGCCACGATGCGATCGAACCACGACGGATCGATCAGGTGGGCACCGACGACTTCAACGAGTGCGTTTGGGAATACGGAGTTGGATTCGTCTCGTATGGGATTGTCCACGCTGACGAACAGGTGGCGCGCTGCCCCGATGGCGATGCTCCTCTCGCCGATGGGTTGCCACAGCTCACCTGCGCCAGATTCTTCGAGTGCCGCCACCAAAGCGTCCATAGCGGGCCAGGTGTTGAGATTCAACGAAGGCGAAATGGTGACGTTGATCCCACCGAATCCGGAGGTCAGTGTCAGCAACATGCTGCGAATCGGGGTGGCGAAATCGGTTGCGTGGGCGACGGAACGGCACTTAACTGCGAAGGAACCTCGTTCGGGTGCCATAGCCGACTGCATGATACGTTGGCCGAGTTGGTCCTTAGCGTCGATGAACTCGGCAACCGGGTTCGCGAGCATCGAAAGTTCGGACTCAATGCTCAGATCAGCAGCCACCGGATCGACGGTTGTTGGCGTTGCCGCCGGGTTGTGAAGAACGTCGGTCTCGGATTCTGTGCGAAGAGCAGGTCGTTCCAAAAGTTGCGTAGTCATGATGTAAGCCCTCACTTGTTGTCGAACTTGCGTTCTAATTAGAACATACCACCTAAAACACCTCGTGTCAACTCGGTGGTGTGCAGAAGTCGGATGCAGGTCGGACAGGAGGCGCGTCGTACCACCTTTATTCGTGCATAATGGACATCGGCATAGCAGCTCAAGTAGGTGGTGTTCCTTAGAAAATGTCAGTCAACGTCGAGATCGTATCCATCGGTTCGGAACTACTGCTGGGGCAGATTGTCGACACCAACTCGGCTTGGATCTCGCAGCAACTCGCAGAAAACGGCGCGAATGTTTACTACAAATCGTGTGTAGGCGACAATTTGAACCGTATGACGGAGGTTCTGCGCATCGCCCTGGATCGTGCCGATGTCGTCATCACGGGCGGCGGCATAGGTCCTACGCAGGACGATTTGACACGCGAGGCGGTGGCGGAGGTGTTCGGTGTCAAGGTCGTCACCGATCCGGAATCGCTGACCGAATTACGCGAACGTTTTCAGAATCGCGGCTTCATACTGACGAAAAACAACGAACGCCAAGCTGAAATCCCGGAAGGTGCCAAAGTCATCAGGAATCCGAACGGCACCGCTCCAGCTTTTATGGTCGAATCGGACAAAGGTACTATCATTAGCCTTCCCGGCGTGCCCTTCGAGATGAAGTGGCTCATCACCAACGAGATCATCCCTCATCTTCGGGCCAGGTACGAACTGGGCGAAACGATTCACTATCGAGTTTTGAAGGTCGCCGATCTTGGTGAGAGCGCGGTCGACCATCAGATCGGACACTTGATCGCCGAATCCTCGAACCCGACCGTTGGCGTGTTGGCGCGTCCCGGTCAAGTCGACGTCAGAATCGCGGCGCGCGCCGCGAACGTTGAAGATGCCAACGTTTTAATCGAGCCTGTCGAGGCGGAGGTCCGAGAGCTTCTGGGCGATCACGTATTTGGCACCGATGAAGAAACGATCGAGAGCGTGATCGGAGAAATGTTGCGCGAACGCGGTGCTACGGTTGCGGTTTACGAAGATCTGAGCGCCGGCGCGGTGTCCGACTCTATGCGAACTGCTGCGGGCGAGAGCTTTCTTGAGGCGATAGTCGCTAACACCGACTTGCCGCGAGATCGCCTCATCAGCAACGACGGAAGCAACAACCTGTCGGGCGAAGCACGGGCGAACGCGTTGGCCGATGCGATCCGCGAACATTCAGGAGCCACGATTGGGATCGCGGTTCACGGCATCCCTGAAGCACCGGAATCGGAAAGTAGCGCGGTGAACCTAGGCAGAGGCGACACCTACATAGTGATCGCCGACGAAAATAGGACTGAGATGCGGCACGTCCAATCTGCGGGGAGTGGTGCTCCAGATCGACGGCGAGCCGCGATGTACGCGTTCGGGACCTTGCGCCAGCATCTCCTCGCGAGTTAACCCGTCGAACTAGATGGAGTGCAAGGGAAGCAGAATGAAACAACTAGTTAAATCGTCGCAAATCGTAGTGTTGGCCGCGCTGCTATTGCTTGCCGCAGGTGCAACATTGATCGCATGTTCATCGCCGGAGCCTACCGCTACACCGGTTCCACCCACGGCGACGCCAGTTCCGCCGACGGCGACTCCGATCCCTCCGACACCGACACCAACTCGTGTCCCACCGACGCCGACTCCCGTGCCACCCACGTCGACACCGGAACCTCCGACAGCGACTCCTGAACCGGCCGAAGAGCCAGCGGCTAAAGAGGCGGAGCCTATAGGCGAGATCAGTCCTTCGGGGTTATCAGCGGACGACTCGGCTTGTGTTGAAGAACACGCCGACGCTGAAACTGCCGCCAAGGTTTTTGAAGCGATCGAAGCACTAACCTCTGGGACGGACGCTGAAAACCATCACATTCTCGACCTTTTGGCCGCTGCCGAACCGCTTTCGCACTGCGGCGTGATGCCGGAACGGTTTGCGCCAATCGTGGCTCAGATCACTCCAGAAGATGCCGAATGCGTGGTCGAACAGGCTGGTGTGGAGATGCTGATGAATTTCTTCACCATCACGGAAGAGCAGCAGGCACAGACTCTGAACCTGATGGCGTTAGCACCGCTTCTAGGCTCTTTGCAGGCGTGCGACGTGGCGCTGGATCTCACTGCTGGACAGTAACGAACGAAACGGCACCCCGCACCGATTCAAATCCGCGATCCGAAACGCCTCCGCTTGATCAGCAACGCCCGCTGCCTTGAAGCCTAAGGTGAACAACGTGCCAACGCTATCCACGAAAATTCAAGAGATACGATGAGTCCATACGTGACATATGACAGAGTCAGGAATCTCCTAGTATTCGTCGTTTTCGCCACTCTGGTGTTCGCTATCGTCGCCTGTTCATCGCCCGAACCGACCGCAACGCCGATCCCTCCAACCGCCACCCCTGTAACACCCGAGCAACCGGCCGCCGAACACCAAGGTCCGATCGACGAGATCTCTCCGTCCGGGATGGAAGCCCGCGATGCGGTCTGCGTCGAAGCGCACGCCGACAAAGAAACCGCGGCTAAGATTTTCGAAGCCATAGAGAAGTTCAACTCTGGCGAGGGGGCTGAAGCCCAACACGTTATTGATCTGTTCGCAGAAACCGAAGTGTTGGCCCGATGTAGCGCTGTCCGGGAACGATTCCTGCCGATCCTGTCCATGTTCTCACTCGAAGAAGCCGAATGCATCGTCGAACACGCTGGCGTCGAGTTGATCAGTGATTTCGTCGCCTTCACTGAGGAACATCAATCCCAGGTTTTGGACCTCGAAGATCTCGCACCGTTCCTCGGATCGTTGCAAGCATGCGACATCGCCATAGACCTGGCCGCAGAACAGTAACCGACGAGTACCGGTTCCGCGATTCGAAACGCCAGAGCGTATCATTTGCCGTAACGAATTGTCGGCCTGACATCCGACTGACATGCGCTAGGAGTGGGTAAACATGAGAAGCAAAGCCGCAATCCACGTAGAACACGGCAAGCCTTTGGAAGTCGACGAGATCGAGATTCCGGACCCGCGTTCCGATCAGGTCCACGTAAAGCTCTACTCTAGCGGCGTTTGCCATTCTCAGCTGCACCAGATGCACAACCCAGAGACGGCGACACCTTCGTTGCTCGGACACGAAGGAACGGGGCGAGTGACCGCTGTTGGATCTGATGTGACGCACGTCAAGGAGGGAGACCTGGCGATCGTGACTTGGGTGCCTAAGGACCCGATCCGCGGTCGGTGGGCACCTGAACTGTGCGGTGCGACTTACCGGGAAGAACCGTTGAACGGCAACACGTACACATGGGGCGAGGACGCCTTGGTTTGGGGCGGATACGTAATTCCGATTGCCGAAGACAATCCCACTGACTTATCTTCGATCGTCGGTTGTGCGGTGTTGACCGGCGCCGGCGCGGTTTTGAACACGGCGCGGGTTCGTCCTGGCGATTCGGTGGCGATTTACGGTATCGGCGGCGTAGGTACCTCTGCCCTGATCATGGCGGCCATGCTGGAGGCATACCCGCTGATCGCGATCGACATTGATGACACCAAACTTGAGTATGCCAAGGAGATGGGCGCCACGCATACAGTCAACGCCATGAATACGGATCCGATCGAAGCGATCCACGACATCACGGGTGGCGGCGCTGATTACGCTTTTGACGCAATAGGTCTTCAGTTGACGAGCGAACAGATACTGCCTTCAGTGCGAGGGGGAGGACCGGGCGCGGACAATCACGGTGGAATGGCTGTTTTGATCGGCATGCCAGCTAAGCAGATGACGGTGGACCCAGGCGAATTCATGTACCACCAGAAGCAGTACCGAGGATCGCTCGGCGCGACCTATCCTGAGAAGGACTTCGAACAGTTCCTGCGGTGGCACCAAGAAGGCAAGTTCCCGCTCGACAAGCTAGTAACCCGGCGATACACGCTCGACCAAATCAACGAAGCTTGTAACGATCTCCAGAACGGCGAGATCCTGGGTCGCGCGATTATGGTCTACGACTAGGCGACGAATTAAACAGCCGGCCCCTGAAACCTGCGAGCCCATCGACTCGTTCCGCCGCGGGTTCCTTTAGGGGATTATGTGCCTAGGTACCCAAATCAGTTCTGACTATGCCTCGCCATAAAACCCTAAATTCTGCACAGAATCCTGCGAAAGGCAGTTGGTATAATCCGCTCCACCATGACCGATAAACCTGAACCGAGCTCGTGCAGTCCAGAAGGAACCGGGATTGCTGAACCCGAAAGTCAAACCGTACCAACAGCGTTCAAGGTTGTCGGCGCTATCCTCTTGGCAGTAATTGCTGTGATTGTCGCTATTGTCGTCACTTGCATCGCCGTACTAGGCATAGCCAACGACCGACCACCAAAAAACACGTCGGGCAAGTTTCAATAGTACGAATTCTGGAGACGAATCATGAATCGCAATGCGCGAGCAGACGCCGGACATTTGTTAACTGCACACGCGTCACGGCAGAACTGCGCCCAAGCTGCTGTAACGCTGCTGAAATGGGCGATTATCGATGTCGTCAACAAAGATGGACGTACTCCTGATGGATACGCATTGAGAACCGGTACTGTTTGTCGGCAACTCGGTTTGATAGATGACGAAACGGATGGGGCTGAATACAGAGGTACTACCAATATGGTGACAGGGGTGTTGGAAATTCTAGAAGGTGAGGGCAAAGTCTGGCAAGACGATCACACATGGAAGAAGATGTGATGGAAAGTATGACCGAACCGCAAAAATGATGTGCGGTCAAAGATGGAGTATGGTTCGATCTCGATGTTGCCGAGGGGATGGGCACGAGTGACTACGAAATTGAGCAAGCGCATGATCTCAAAGAGGTCGCGTGCTGAGCCCTTAGCTTCCCGCTGTAATGGGTGAAAGTTATCCGAGAGGAGTTTCCGGAGTAGTGATCCTCATCAGTCGATGCGATTTGGGTGCCTGTGCGTATAATCCCCATCTTCAATCCAGTGCCGATAAGTGCCTGCTAACCTTGATTCGACGCGCCCAAAACTAAGCGCAAAATCGCAAACCCATGCACTACCGCACACTCGGAAAATCCGGCATCCCCGTCTCCCTCGTCTCCTACGGCAGTGGAGGTCCCAGCCAGTTCGGAAAAGTGGCGGGTTTGACTGCGGGGCAACGGCGCGATCTGATCGCCAGAGCGCTGGACTTGGGCATAAACCTGTTCGACACTGCAGCGAACTATGGCGACAGCGAGGTATGGCTCGGCCAGGCGTTGCGCGAGGTTCCGAGAGACTCGTATTTGATAGCCACGAAATGGACGTGGAAGACTGCCGACGGTGTTTTGCCGGACCCGAGCAGCCTTGTCAAATCGATCGATCGGAGTTTGGAGCGCCTCAACACCGACGTGATTGACATCATGCAGATCCACGGGATACTGCCTGGCAGATACCACGATGTCACAGAAAAATTCGCTGAGACCCTGCTGCGACAAAAAGAACTAGGCAAAGCGAGGTTGATCGGTTTTTCGGAGATGATGCTCGAAGACCCTCGCCACACCGTACCCTTGACCGCTCTCAAGGAGCACCCGGATGTCTGGGACTCGATCATGCTCAAGTACGGCATTCTCAATCAGTTCGCTGCGAAGGAGTTTTTTCCTCTTGCCCAGAAGCACGGCACCGCGATCCTCAACATGGCGCCGGTCCGTTTCACTCTGACCCGGCAGCACGAATACGAGCAACTTTTGAATTCTTGGCGGGAGAGCGGAGAGATCGATGTCGATCACCCGAAGATCCGCGATGGTTTGGACTGGCTGATCGGCGACGGCGTGCCGTCGATCATCTCGGCCGGGTATAAATTTGCCGCCGACCATCCGGCGATATCGACGGTTATATCGGGCACGTCTAACATCCATCATCTCGAGGACAACGTTGCCGCTTTTGAGAATCCAGCGTTGCCGCCTGCAGACGCAGCTACCCTCCGTCAGCTTCTGGCTAACTCGGCCGCGCCGCGTTAGTCGGTTTGTGGATTGAACGGTTCTCCGATGTCGAATAGATGCTGCGATTCGCCGCCGGATCGAGATAGTCGGTAACTGCTACCTGTCGGCATGGTGGTCGGAAGGGGTAAGCCCGGCGAATTCTCGCGCATCCGACGGAACATCTCACTCAATGTGATGACGCTCAAACGTGGGTATTGTCGGCCTAGCGCATCAAATTCGCCTGATAAACGAACCTCTTCGATCATTCCTGCAGTTGGTTCGTACGCGCAAATGAGCACTCCCGCGACCACGCCGTTTTCAGATTCTCGCTCAACCGTGCCGTTGAGGTCCCGGACCATCGCGGGATTCAAAGTTCGGCCGCCTTTAACACTAACGATCGCGTGACGAAACTCTTCCCTACCGACAGGAAAAGTTATGACCCCGTCTATACCTTTGTCGGCAACTTGCCTATCGCGCCAAGGAATACAGTTGTCGATCTGTCCGATGACGGCCCTTTCGAATTTGAAAGGGTCTGCCTCCGCCATCGATTTCCAGGCTTCGTCATCGTACGCATTTCTCGATGGCACCCCCAATACTTCGAATTCGACATCAAATTCGGCCCGATCAAATCGTTCTCTAAGGACACTGAGCGCCATAGGTTCGATGTCGATACCCACCCATGACCTGCCAAGCAACTCTGCGGCGTGAATCGCGGTACCGCAACCACAGAATGGATCCATCACGAGTTCGCCTTCATTGCTCGATGCCTTGATGATGCGTTCCAACAGTTTCAATGGTTTTTGGGTTGGGTATCCCGTGCGCTCAGGCGACCATGTTTGTAATGAGTTGATGTCAGGCCACCAATCTGGCATGTGAGCGCCTCTTTCGAGGTCTCTCTCGCGGTCATCGATGCTGACACCGCCTCGTGCGCTAACGAGGGCTTGTGATGCGGGAGAATACTCGGTGTACTGGGGATTGAACTGATATGAGGGGCTCTTCGAAAAGCGCAGGATCACATCGTGTTTGCGCGCGAAGTCACGCCGTGGCACGCCCCCTCCCCGGTAGCACCAGATGATCTCGTTGCGAAAATTGTCCTGCCCGAAAACAGAGTCCATCACAATCTTCAAGTAATGGCTAGCTGTCGGATCGCAGTGAAGATAAACGCTACCTGTGGACTTAAGAATCCGTCGCATCTCAATGATCCGGGCAGTCATGTTCACCAGATATGCCATCAAACCCGAATGTCCCAATACGCTAAATAGTCCGATCATGGTATTCCGAATCTCGATGCGCGGAGCACCCACCACCAACTCTTCGTACATCGATCCTACTGCGTTATCCCAAAACCAAGTATCCTGAAATGCTTGGATTTGCGCCTGCGATCGAAGCCCAGAAGGTCCGCCGAAAACGATGTTGTAGTTTCTGTTCGAGTTAAACGGGGGATCGAGGTAGATCAAATCGACGAATTCGTCGTCCATGCGCTGCATCGCGGTCAAGTTGTCTTCAAGATAGAGTGCCCTGGTCAAAAAAACCTCCGTTGAGTCGATGGGATCCCGTTCCCGCCAACATCGGCATTCTATCCCTAGTTAAACGTCCAAACGCCGTCGCGTTCCTTAAACATGGGTAGGAGCGCTGTCGGCCTCAGTAGATCGGGTCCACGAAACACGATTTTGTAGGTGCGGTTGGTGTTGAACGGTGGATCGAGATAGACGAGGGCGACCACTTTTTCTTCCATCTCGCGCAACGCTTCGAGGTTGTCCCGGAGATAAAGCCTCCTAATACGGATTGGCGTTGTATCGTTATCCGAAACCGATCCGATGTTTGTTTCGTATTGCGTCACGTCGTTTTGCGTGCTGTTTACCGACTCGTTCCGTGGCCGCGTACTCGACGAGAAGACCCATCGCGAAGTGTCGACGGTGCTTGATGCTATATTTGGCGCAGTCGACTATTGCGTTTGCTTTGAGTTTTGACGGGCGGATTACGATTACCGCCGTCGCTATTGGGAAGTCGATCCTACTCCGAAAGGAGCTTTGTTTTGACCACAGCTTCAACCGCAACTGCCGAACCAAGCGTTAACCCTGCTCACGCCGATACGATTGATCGCATCGCCGAGAACGTCGGCCGTGTAATCATCGGGAAAGATGCAGCCGTCCGTTTGGCGGTGGTCGCATTGCTAAGCCGGGGCCATGTTCTAGTCGAAGACGTCCCTGGCGTCGGGAAAACGATGCTTGCGCGCTCGATCGCGATCACGACGGGGTGCGAGTTTAAGCGTGTGCAGTTTACACCTGACCTGTTGCCGAGCGACGTCACAGGCGCATCGGTTTACAACCAGCAAATCGGCAACTTTGAATACCGGCCGGGACCGATCATGGCGCAGATCGTCTTGGCGGACGAAATCAATCGTGCCACTCCGAAGACACAGTCCGCTTTGTTGGAAGCTATGGGCGAACAGCAGGTGACGGTTGAAGGGGTCACACACGCATTGCCAAGTCCGTTCATGGTGATCGCAACCCAAAACCCGATTGAATATGAGGGGACTTTTCCGTTGCCAGAAGCGCAACTCGACCGGTTTTTCATGCGGATCTCGCTTGGATATCCGGATCCGTCAGAAGAAGTCTCAATCATGGACGGCCGAGAGTCGACTGACCCGATCGACCTGCTAGGCGCGAGCTGCTCGGCAGATGAGATCGTGGAGCTTCAGCAATATACCGATTCGATTTACATCGACGAGTTGATAAAGCAGTACATCGTGGACATATCCAACGCCACCCGGAGCCATCCAGACACAACTCTCGGGGTCTCGCCGCGTGCAAGTATCAACCTGATGAAGGGTGCGAAGGCGTTCGCGATGTTGCAAGACAGGGACTACGTAATTCCAGATGACGTGAAAGCGATCGCGGTGCCGGTGATGTCACATCGTGTTTTGCTCTCACCTTCAGCGCGCATGCGAGGCGTCAACCAAAGCAATATCGTCGATGAAGCATTAGAACAGATCGCAGTCCCAGGCGCCAGCGGCGGTCGCGTCACGACATCCGTCGGCGGTTGACGACTCACCAGCATTAACCCAATTCACAAATGCAAGCATCGATACCAAAGATTGGTCGAGGAATCGTTGGCCCGGTTGAAGACCGCGGCCTGTTGCGGAGGTTCGTCGATTCGCTTCTGCGTCATCGGATGCTTATCGGCATCATATTTGTGATCTGCGCCAAGTTGGTTAACACCGTCGCGACGGGCTTCGATCTCTCGATGCGCCTGGCGTATCTGCTTTTGATCCTGATAATCATCTCGTGGGTCTGGTCGCGGGTCGGTGCGGCGAACATGAAGGCCAGCGTAAATCGGCCTACCGGCCCGTTTTCCGTGGGTGACACGCTGACTGAGCGCATCGTCATCCAAAACTCCAACGGTGCGCCCAAAGCCTGGGTCGAGGTTGAAGACAAGACGACACTCCCTGATGTCGAGTTCCGCGAGGTAACCAATTTCGGTTTGATGGTGACCTTCAAACGGGTCGATATGGAAGCCGCGTTGACTCAACGAGGCGAATACGATCTTGGCCCGTTGGTGATACGTGCTTCGGATCCGTTCAACCTTTTCCCGCGAGACATCGAATTCGAAGGCGTGGACAAGGTGCTTGTCTACCCACGCGTACTGCCAATGCCAGACTTGGCGGCATCGCGTGTGCTCCTCGCCGACGGTCACTCGCGACGGCAGCGCATGAACGTGCTATCAACTGACGTTGCGACTGTTAGGCAATATGCAGACGGCGATCCGATCGGGCGAATCCACTGGCTGACCACCGCGAGAACCGGCGAGTTGATGGTCAAACAGTTCGACCAAGGCTCGGCTGGCGAGATGTGGGTGATTTTCGACCAGAACGTCGACGCTCAAGCCGGAAGCGGGAAAGATTCTACCGACGAGTATGGTGCGACGATCGCGGCTTCGATCGTCGACAAGTACACGCGCAGTTTTACGGAAGTCGGGTATGTCGCGTATGGCAGCAACACGTTGATGGCGACACCCGATCACACTGCCTCCCACCGCGAGAACATTCTTCGGCACATCGCCGCCAGCATGCCCACTGGGGACGTGCCGATCATCCAAGCCTTGGCTGCACTGGATCGCGAACTATTCGTCAGTTCTACAGTCGTCGTGATAACCGCCGCTAGCGACGGAGACTGGATCGACGCATTAGGTACATTGCAACGGCGCGGGGTGCAGGTGATCTGCATAATCATGGACCGCGAATCGTTCGGAGGTGAATCTAACGATTCGGTGATTCCAAGGTTGTCGATGTCGGGAGTGACGACGTACCGCGTTTACCTTGGCGACGATATCGCCGATGCTTTGAGCACCACCGCGGACGCAGACGCGGCGGCGGCGCGGATTTCGGCACTCTACTCTGGCGTGGGTGACCAGACCAGCATCGGCGAGAGAGAAACCGAATCTGAAACAACCACAAACGAACCGATCGCTCCAGAGCGCGTCGGCTCGCCCCCGGGGCAGTCTTGACGACGACAACAGCAGAGATAGGTGGCATCTTCGGCCGTTCGTCGCGGTCGGTACGCACGCGCCGAGTGTGGAGACGCAGATTGATGCGGCGGGCGTTCATATCTGAAATCCCGGCGAACGATTGGATCGCGCTGGGGCTGTTGGGTTGGATGCTTGCGATGGTAGGTTGGTCAGTTGAGTTGGCGAAATGGGGCGACCTGCCGAGCATCGTGCCGACGACGCTGTTCGCGACGGCGATAGCGTTCTTCATGCTGAGAGTCAGGCTTCCGAAACTGGTCATGCATTGGGTTTGGAGCTTGCTGATCCGATCCGCCGTGTTTTTGGGTGCTGGAGTAGCGGTCGTGTTTTGGCAGGGTTCGTTAAACGCAGATGGCAGTAACCCAGTAGCTAGATCGTTCGACGCTTGGGACAGGTTCGCACTCTGGATCGATATAGCCGTCAATGGCGGTGTCAGCGGTGATCAGGTGCCGTTCGCGATGTTGATGATGACAGTGACGTGGATCACGGCGTACGTCGTCACTACGTTGACTTTCCGGTTCAACAGCCCTTGGATACCGGCCGCGATTCTCGGTACCGCCCTGTTGACTAATCTCAGTCATCGAATAGGGATGCACGAGCAGACCTTCTATCTCTTCATGGTGGGCGCGGTCGCGTTGTTCTCGCACCTTGTTGCAGTGGGTCGCATCGATCAGTGGCGAAAATCGGGTTTGACGGTACCTCGAGAGGCGCGATGGATAGCCGCCCGCGACGGTCTGATCTTGGCATTCTTCGTGATGGTGATAGCGGCTTTGATGCCGTTGTTCGTGCCGAGATCGTCGGACCTTAGCGACAGATGGAACTCGGTGTTCTTGGATCCGTTCACCCAGTTCAAAGACACGGCTGAACGATTGTTGGCGGGAATCCCAAGCGGCGACGACGATATGATCTATTCGCCAAATGCGGTCTTGCCATTTCAAGGCGGAATCCAGTTGACTGATGATCCGGTTATGTGGATTCGGACTCGATACGCGAAACTGCACCCTGCACGCGTGTATCAGGAATACACATCGCAAGGCTGGATTACCGCGCCGAGCGTCGCGGTGCCAGCCGATCCAGGGACCAAACTCTTGGTCGCCCCTAACGAAAACGGCGTCGAAAAGCGCGCTAGGTTAGATATCAGTGTCGAACCGCTTGGCAAAACGGATCGCGTGATACCTGCGGGCGCGGTGCACGCAGTGGATTACCGAGCCGATATCGAAGTGTTGGAACCGCTTGCTTGGGACGTACCACTCGCGGGGAGTCCGGCGAACCTGGCCAGACTGCCGGATGATTTGCGAGAATTCGCTTTCACTCTACGAGAACGCCTAATGCAGATGGCGGAGGAATCGCCAACCTACTCATCTCGAGGCGGGGACAGGAATCGCCCACGGTTCACGTTGAACACGCAACCAGCGATGACAGCGGACGAGGTGAATACGGCCATACGTCAGATTCAGTCGGGCATGTTTACGTTGGCCAATTTGGAGGAGCAGATTACTTTTTCAATCACCTCCAGCTCGCTCGAAGAATTGGCGTTCGATGACACCGGCGAGGTCGAATACATGATCTTCACAATGTCCGACACGGCTTTGACGGAGTTGCTGAGCGCGACAGACGACACTCCAGAAACTGTTGGGATTCGCGTCTCCTCGTTGGCGCTCAAGGAACATGCGGACAAGAACGGAGTGGAGCCGCCCGACCGGTTGATGTTCGTCGTCACTTCGGAGGACCTGATGCAGCTGGTGCAACCAGACCTGGACCCGCTCGGTTCGCCCAACCGTCGCGATACCACGCGATTCAAAATCACCGCCGAGAACCTCGAAGCGATGGATCTAGCCCGTAGCCAGATCGTGTGGAAATCGTTCAATTGGAGAGTCTTCGCGGAAGCCGATGGCACGAACGCCGAACTGATGCGATTGGTTCGCCGAGGACCTACTGAGCAGAACACCGTCTCGTTTGACGAGGTGTTGGAGGAGAGCCAGAGTTACGTTGCGACAACGTTCGTGTCCACGGCCGAAATCGACGCGTTGGAGGAGTCCACGGCGGAATACCCGGGCTGGGTCGCGGATCGGTATTTGCAGCTGCCGGAGACTTTGCCGCTCGAGGTTCGGGCGTTGGCCAGGGACATTGTCAATGAAGCGGCGGCGGATACCCCTTGGGAAAAGACGATGGCGATCAAAGCGTTCCTGCAAGACCAGGTGTATTCGCTGGAGATAGAAGGGCCGGGGCCGTTTGACGATGGCGTGAGCTATTTCCTGTTCGAAACCATCGGCGAACCCTGTCCGTCCGATCGTCCTGATTGCGACACGAGCAAACGCAAGGGTTACAGCCAGTACTACGGTTCCGCCGCGACTGTGATGCTGCGGTCTGTGGGTGTTCCCGCTCGGATGATCGCGGGTTGGAGCGCTGGAGAATATGTTCCAGACCAAGGTCAATTCTTGATCCGAGATCGGAACCGACACGGCTGGACGCAGATCTATGCTCCTCCGTATGGTTGGATAGATGTGGAAGTCACACCGGGCAGATCTGTCGTGCCGCGAAACGTCTTGGTTCCGACGTCGCCAACGAGCGGGGTCCCGCCTGGACTCATCGGTTCCGCAGAGTTCGACCCCGACTACCTCGAATATCTTGATGACTTAGACGAAATCGCGTTGATGGAACAAGACCTGTTGCGGAGCGGCAGGTTGTCTCAATTTGAGCAGGACCAAGGGCCGATTATCGATGTCCCTCTGATACCCACGGCATCAGTGGTTGGGTTGCTGGCGATTGTTGCGATCATTGTGGTGGGTTGGCGGTGGAACTTGCGCGGGCAACCGGAACCGATACGGGCATACTCGCAGTTCTTGCGGGTAGCGTCGTTTTTGGGATACCGCCGGCCGACACACGAATCAGTGCGAGAGTTCACGACAAGGATCGGCGACATGACTATGCGTTACGGAGATGCGCGCAATATCACCGACGCATTTGAGAAGTGCGTCTACGGGCCTCGGGAAATCTCGGAAACAGCAGTCGAACCGTCCGAAAACGAGACGGACGCTGAATCAGACATCACTTCCGTATCCCCTGATGAAACGGTGGATCTCGGCAAAACCTGGCGTAGCTTGGCGAGGGCTGTGCTCAAGCACCGCGTGATGAGTATGCTGGGCATGACTCCGACCTACGTGCCTAACGAAGCGCAAGAACAGTATCGGTTCACGACATGAACGACAGATTAGTTGCCACAGATGTTTTCGAGACGAATCTCGGGTGGATGGCGATAGCGGCGACGGAGCGCGGCGTCGTGCGAACTTCATTGCCCGAACCGTCGCCCGAATCGGCCGTTGAAACGCTCGGCAACTTCGAAACCAAAGTGATCAGCACTTCAAACACTGGAACCACTGACGCCATACAGCTTCTGATTCGCTATTGCGAAGGTGAAGACGTTTCGCTCGATGTGATTAGAGTTGACGAATCCAGATGGACTGAATACACGCGACGCGCCCGATTAGCGTGCCGCGGCATACCTCGAGGTGAAACTCGCACCTACGCATGGCTAGCCGAACAGGCGTCGGGGTCCACGGCGTCGGCACGTGCGGCAGGCAGGGCAATGGCGACCAACCCCGTGCCGATCATCATCCCTTGTCATCGAGTGATCGGCTCTGATGGCAATCTCCACGGATTCGGTGGCTCGGTAGGATTGCCTCTAAAGTCGCGTTTGCTGATGATGGAGGGTGCAATTGTGCAACCTCCGCTGAACGAGTAGAGGCGGCCTTCGGGCCGCCCCTACCGATTTACGCAGTGTCCCCGCGAGCGCTACTTGGGTTGCAGTGTGGTGACGATCTTCAGGAACTCCTGCTGCCACGGGTGCAACACGCCGTAGTTGTCGTCCTTAGATGTCCAACCTGTCCAATAGTGCTCGTTTCCGAGGTGCCGGATGATGAGCTGGGAGATGTAGATGTCTGGCAGCTCTTCGAACCAGATCTCCATCGCGTCTTCGAACATCTCCATCGTCTTGGGATCAGTCGCCGGGACCTTCGCCATTTCGTCGACGATCGCGTCGAATTCTTCGTTGCGCCAACGCGCGGTCGCCCACGGGTTGATCGGCGGTTCGCCGATGTCGCGGAAAGTCGCAGACGAGTAGAGCGAGAGCATGTAGTACGGGTCAGCTCCAAGAACTCCAGACGGGCCCTTGCAACCGAAAGAGTAGTCGCGTTCACCGCGTCCGAATTCGGCCCCCCCCCCCGGGCTCAGGTCCATCTCGGCTTCAAAGCCGGCGTCCTGCAACTGCTTGGTGACGTGTACGCCATAGCGGTCCAGCCATGTCGGGAAGTTGATGTTCATGTAGAGGGTTTCGCCATCCTTCTCCCACATGCCATCGGAGTTCATCTCGTAACCCGCGGCCTGCATCCGTTCTTCCATAAGGTCGTAGTGGTCAGTCGTGTCTAAGGAGTGTTTCTCGTAGATCGGTTGCAACACCTCCTCGAACGGATCGAACCACGAATACGGCGTGATCATGTGGAACGCCACGGTGCCGGCGCCGCGCTCGGCGTTGTCGACGAGGACCTCACGGTTTAGCGCGTAGTTGAGCGCCCAGCGGATGTCCTTGCTGTTGGCAACGGGACTGTCAGCGGCGTTGTTCACGAATAGGCCGATCGGACACCAGTCGAGATATCCGTACGGCGGGTCCTGCTTGCTCCAGCTGACCACGTCCGCGTTTTGCTCGAAGATGTTGAGCAACGTCGCCACTGGCGCCATGCTCATGGCGTCGATCTCGTTCTGGATGATCATCTGCGCCCGCGCCGACTCTTCGCGTTGCGGGATGTAGACAACCTTCTCCATACCGGGCAAGTCCTTGAAACCTGCTTCGACGGCCCACCAGTCGGATCGGCGAACGAAGACCTTCTGCTCAGGGGATGCGTCAACAACCGCAAATGGACCAGTGGTCACCGGCCAACCCTGCTCAGGGTCGTAGAAGGTGAACGTCAACGGGTCTTTGTCTTCCCAGATGTGTTTCGGGACGATCTGTTCCGAGAGGCCGTGGTTGCTGGTCAGTGTGTTGACCCACCAGCTTGGCGATGGATCCTTTAGGATGAACTTGACTTTATTGCCGTCGATCACCTCGACGCTGTCGAGAAGGTGGATCTCAGCGGTGTGGACCATCGAGTCTTGGTGTTCCAACACCATGTTGAAAGTGAATGCGACGTCTTCGGCGGTAAAGGGCATTCCATCGCTCCAATACACACCGTCGCGGATGGTCAGGGTGACTTCGGAGAAATCGTCGCTGATGTCCATCGTTTCGGCCAGCCACATCTCGTGTTCACCAGTCAGCAGGTTGAACATTATCAACGGTTCGCTTATCGTCTGCAACGGTCCGGTGTGCCAACCTCCTACACCTCCCGGGACGTAGTTGTTGAAGTTCTCCCAGTCCGGGAACCGACCGTCCTGTCCGCCGCTCATTACGATCAAGGTATTCTCGCGTGACACCGAGTCGGGATCGAGCAACGGCGCCGGCTCCTTCATCATCATCCCGTCGTCCTTCATCACCTCTTCGGGCTCTGGCTCGGGTTCCGGTGTCGCCGTCGGAGGAACGGGAGTCGCGGTCGGCGGTACAGGTGTAGCCGTAGGTTCTTCTTCTGCGCAAGCCACAGCCGCTACCATCACTGTGGTAACGACCATCGAGAGAGCCAATAGGCGGAACAGCCATGTGTATCTCACGGCCGATTCGAAGCTTCTCTTCATGACTAAGTTCCTTTCTCAACTGTGTGAAACGGGTGCCGCGTCGATGTGCTAATCTGATTGCCAATCCGTCGCTAAACGGCGCAGCGACCAAAAACTTCTACACGCCACCGTTGCTTAACGAAATCTATCACAGCGCGCACACGCGTGCTATTGAATCTGAAGTATCAGGACTATGACAGTTGAGTACTTGCTAAGACGCGTCGGAGTTTTCCTGCTTGTCGTCTGGGGCGCCGCCACATTCAACTTCATTTTGCCACGCCTCGCTGATGTGAATCCGATTGAGGAGCGCATGAGCCAGCTGGCCTCCCGCGGTGCGGTTTCGAGCGGAAACACCGAGGCGATGATCAAGAATTTCGAGAAGCGCTTCGGTCTCGAAAAACCGTTATGGGAGCAATATCTCCGCTACCTCTGGAACTTCGCACGTTTCGATTTCGGTTTCTCGGTCGCATTCTTTCCGACAACCGTGCGCGACATCATCGCGCAGGCGCTGCCTTGGACTTTGGTTCTGGTCACGATTTCATCGCTCATCTACATGTTTTTGGGCATGTCTTTGGGCGCGCTCGTAGCATGGCCGGGCGCTTGGGGAGTGTTCAAACTCTTGTTCCCGCCCGTCATGTCGTTGTCGGCGATACCGTACTACCTCGTCGGCATCGCGTTGATCAACTTTTTGGCCTTCCAACTCGACTGGTTTCCATTGGGTGGCGGATACAAAATCGGCACCTCGCCCGACTGGAGCTGGGATTTCATACAAGACGCTGCCCATCACGCCATCCTTCCGGCTCTCTCGATCATCTTGGTCAGCATCGGCTTCTCCGCGATTGGAATGCGGGGCATGATGGTGACAACACAAGGCGAAGATTACATGTTGCTCGCTGAAGCCAAAGGTGCCAAACCTTGGCGGTTGTTCGCTTGGTACGGCGTACGCAACGCGATGCTTCCCCAAGTCACATCGTTTGCTCTCACGCTCGGACAGGTCGTGTCGGGAGTGATCTTGGTCGAAGTGGTCTTCTCGTATCCGGGCATCGGGACCTCGCTCTTGCAGGCGATAAGAAGCTTCGATTACACGTTGCTCTACGGCATCGTCTACCTCGTGATACTTTCGATCGCGCTCGCAACGCTGATACTCGATTTGCTCTACCCACGCATCGACCCACGAATCACTTACGCGGCCCGAACTTAAGGTGACCGGTAGTTCACGCAGGTTAGCGGATCAGTCATGACGACACACGCAGATAACGACCCAGGATCGATCGACTCGACTTTGGACATTGACGCCGAAAGTCCATTGTCGGATAGATTGCTGACGCCTTTTCGATGGGTGCGTACCTACCCCACGTTGTGGGCTGGCTTGTTCCTTTTGCTTGCAATGGCCTTATTCGGCGTCATCGGAACTCAATTCCAAGACCCAGAACTCACTCGCGCTGGTACGGTCGAATTCGACTTACCGCCTTGGCAGACGATCGATTATCGCGTCAAAGGCGAGGATCGAAGCACATTCTCTGTATTGGGCACCGACAGCCTAGGACGCGATGTCTGGGCGTTGACGGTGATGGGAACTCCGCTCACGATGTACGTCGGGTTCCTTGCCGCGTTGATCGGAATGATCATTGGCACCGTGCTGGGGTTCGTAGGCGGATTCACTGGTGGTATTATCGACAACTTCTTCAAGAGCTTGGCGGACATATTGATAACTGTGCCGGTGCTCATGATCCTCGTGGTGGTCGCTGTAACGCTCAAAGCATCGGTGGATGTGACACAGCAAGCGATAATCATCGCCGCGTTCGTTTGGATGTGGCCCCTGCGCGCGATCCGTTCGCAGGTTTTGACGATGCGCGAACGAGCCTATATCTCAGTAGCGCAGATCTCTGGCGCGAACGTGTTCGAACTCATATTCCTCGAGATGCTTCCGAATCTGCTCCCCTTCCTCGCCGCGAGTTTCGCGACTGCGGTCGCGGTCGCGATGCTCACGACGATCGGTATGGATGCGCTTGGGTTGGGTCCCCAGAACCAGCCGACTCTCGGTAACACGATCTACTGGGCGATCAAGTACTCAGCCCCGCTCAACGGACTTTGGTGGTGGTGGACGCCGCCCGTGTTGGCTCTCGGGCTCGTGTTCGGTAGCCTTTATCTGATCACGGCTGGGTTGGATCCGATCGCGAATCCGCGCTTGAGGCGGCAGGTATGAGCGCCGCAACGGCTACGATCGGCGCAACCCCCGCTCTCAAGGTCGAAGACCTACGCGTTTCGTATTACACCTCCCGCGGGGAGGTTAAGGCCGCCGATGGCGTCAGTTTCGACATCATGCCGGGTAAGAGGATGGGGCTTGTAGGCGAATCAGGTTCCGGCAAGTCAACAACTGCACTCGCGCTGATGCGGCTGATCAAACCACCGGGGCAAATCACTGGGGGCACCGCGATTGTCGACGGCACCGATCTGCTCCAGCTGGGCGACGAACAGATGCGCAACGCGAAGCTGTCAAAGATTGCCTTGGTGCCGCAAGGCGCAATGAACTCATTGAATCCGGTTGCCAAGGTCAAGAACCAGATCGTCGATGGGCTGCGCGACCACGGTGCCGAACATTCGTCGAATCAGTATCGAGAACTCGTTTACGACCTGTTGGGGAAAGTTGGTCTGAACGCGCAGGTAGGTGAGATGTACCCGCACGAACTCAGTGGCGGGATGAAGCAACGCGTGACGATCGCGATCGCCATCTCGATGGGCCCGCAGGTCATAATCGCCGACGAGCCCACCAGCGCGCTCGACGTCGTCGTGCAGCGTCAGATCATGGAGACTCTTGCCGAATTACAGGAAGAGCTTGGCGCCGCCATTCTGCTAATCGGTCACGACATCGGTCTGATGGCGCAGTTCGTCGATACGCTCGGCGTGATGTATGCCGGCAAACTCGTCGAAACAGGAACGCTCAGGCAATTGCTGCGGGAGCCTAAACACCCATACACGCAGATGCTCATCGACAGCCTACCGTCACTGGAGCGTCAGGACCGTAAACGGGGCGACCTGCGCGGTATACCTGGGACCGCACCTTCCTTATACGCTTTGCCAAGCGGATGCCCGTTCCACCCTCGATGTCCGCAAGCAATGGACATTTGCTCGACCGATGAACCGATGCTCCAAGTTGTCAACGGCGGTCAAACCGACGGTCAGGGCGAGCAACAAGCCGCCTGTTTGCTCTACTGATGCGTGATGCCACCCCTAGTCGAACTAAGGAACACGTCAAAAATCTTCGGCGCCGGATGGTTCAGCCGCAAGACGGTCGCGCTTCGTGACTTTTCAATGTCGGTGTTTGAAGACCAACCCACCATTACGGCACTGGTTGGCGAAAGCGGTAGCGGCAAGACGACGATTGCAAGGCTGCTTCTAGGGATAATTCCGCCGACATCGGGTCAAGTGCTCTACCGCGACAAACCGGTCAGCGAGTTGTCAAGGGCAGAACGCAAACAGTTTCGACGCGACGTCCAAGTGATCTTCCAAGACCCGTTCGAGGTCTATAACCCGTTTTACAAGGTCGATCACGCCTTGCATCTGCCGGTACGCAAGACAGGCGTTGCGTCTTCACGCGATGAAGCCGTGGAGATCATCGAGAACACGCTTCGGCAGGTGGGGTTGAACCCGCGCGACACCTTAGGCCGTTACCCGCATCAGCTAAGCGGCGGGCAACGCCAACGCGTAATGGTGGCTCGGGCTCTACTGCTGAGCCCGAAACTCATCGTTGCAGATGAACCAGTCTCGATGGTTGACGCGTCTCTGAGAGCCACGATCCTTGAGAATCTGCGTCAACTGAACACCGAATTTGGCATCTCGATCATCTACATCACGCACGACTTGACGACGGCTTACGAGATCAGCGAGCGTATCGTAGTGCTTTACCGAGGGGTTGTGGCAGAGGAAGGTGATGTTGTACCCGTGGTCCAAGAGCCCGAACACCCGTATACGCAGCTGCTGATCGGTTCGATCCCGATGCCAGACCCAGACCAGAAATGGCAAAGCGGATTGGAAGTAATTGCACCTACCACTGAAGTTGCCAACACCACGATGGATGCCGAATACTCTGGTTGCCAGTTCGCGGACCGATGCCCCCACGCGATGGAAGTCTGCAAAGAGGCACCACCGCTTTATCAAACTGCGTCGAATCGCGTGGTTTCTTGTCATCTTTACCGCAGTGACGTCGATTAGGTTGTTGTCTGATCGAGGCGTTTGGTTGCTGTTCTGAAATCGGCATATGATGGATTTTCGAGTTTTCTCGCGCCTCTGAGTGAAGATTTCGACGAGTTCGACGCGATATCCTGCTTGCACATCAGGTGAAACGATTCATCGTTAGTGGTTGTGCGGTAAATGCATAACGGCGGTATGAGCGTGCAAACTTCGGCGTATGCCTCGCGGCGCGCTGGGCTTCTTCGTAAACTCAAGCGACCACTCTAATCACGCATCCCCGTCTAAAGCCCTATGGAGGCATCGTCACGCTGAGAAAACGTCCATCGAACATCTTCTACGGTTGGTGGATCGTACTGGGTGGCGGGTTGATGCAGTTCTATGCGTCTGCCGTATTTTGGCGCGGTTTCCAGGCGTTCGTAGACCCGATTTTGGCGACGACCGGGTGGAGCCGGGGAGCGTTTGCCGCCGCAGTGTCGATCCAACGGGGTGAGAGCGGTCTGATTTCTCCGTTTGTCGGTGTGGCGCTGGATCGTTACGGTCCGAAGCGGGTGATGATTTTCGGTGTGATTGTGACTGGTTTCGGGTTCATCGTGATGAGCATGATGCAGACCCTGTGGCATTTCTACGCTTCAGTGCTGCTTCTGGCACTCGGCATGTCGTTCGGCACGTTCATCGTCTTCGTCGCGACGGTCGGCAACTGGTTTGTGCGTCAAAGGGCTCGAGCATTCTCGGTGCTGATGACATTCTCCGCCGTCGGAGCAGTCGCATTACCACTGTTGGTTTGGAGCATCGACCAGTATGGTTGGCGCCCCATCCTGTTCGCGGTCGGCGTAGGTTTCTGGATCATTGGTGTTCCGGTGACCCTGCTGATGCGTCGGAGGCCAGAAGACTATGGGCTTCAGCCGGATGGTGACGCGGAATTCAATACACAAACGGGAACGGCAACTCGTTCACGCCAACCCCGGGAGGTATCCATCAGTGTCCGGGAGGTGCTGCGGCTGCGCGCCTTCTGGCAAATCTCGATCGCGGTCAGCCTAGGTCAGTTGGTAAGTTCAACCAACCTGTTCCACTACCCCGCACTCATCGAATACGAACTCAGCGTTTGGCTCGCGGCGAGCGCGGCAGGTGCAGTGGCGCTAGGCGACATCTTTGGACGCGCCGGCATCGGTTTTGTCGGTGACCGTTTCGACAAGAAGCTGCTGCTCGCCCTCTCTTTCTTCGTTCAGATGCTGGGAGTCGGTGCGTTGGCAATGATCAACTCCGACTACTTCGGCATTTCGTGGGGTTTGATACCACTGCCAGTGTTTGTGCTCGGTTTTGGACTTGGATTTGGCGCATCCATTCCGCTCAGATTGTCGATACTTGCCGACTATTTCGGCCGTCGCAGCTACGGTTCGATAGTCGGTATCGCGAGTTCGGTGAGCGCGGTATTTGGAACGATTGGGCCGCTCTTCGTTGGGTTCATGTTCGATTTCACTGATTCGTACCGTCCGGGTTACGCTGTGATGGCGTTGATGGTGCTGCTGGCGCTTCCGCTCATTCTTACGCTCGAATCGCGGACGCGTGTCGCCGCGCAGGTTCGGCAAGCCGCACGTGCGCGGGTGCGGCGCATGGCGTTGAGAAGGCCGGGGTGAAGCCTGGCGCAACGTGGCAGGTTTTGCACTTGACACACCCAAAAGGAGGTGAAACCTGATGACGACTACGAAAGATCGTTCGCTGAGTTCAATAGCATTACCGGTCGCATCTGGAATGCCTTCCCGTTTGCCTCACACGGCACTGTGAATCAAAGCGCTTCCTTCGCCTGATGCCGAGTAAAGGCAGGCCGTTGCGACGCGTGTCCCGATTCCTCTATTGGTTCGGGACTGCGCGCTTTCTTTGCTCGTTGCTCTGGGCGCGTCGCCTGATTCTGATGCTGCCAATAATACCGTCGAGAATATGGTAACGTTCGGGGGCGCTTGTGTCATGGGTTGGTTCGGCTGCTGGGTCGTCACCTTGATCTTGCGAGCATTTTCTGCGCTGTTCGAAAGCGATTAACACGAAATCACAAGGTTGTAATTCCCAAATCATACAAATTACACACTTCTGGCAATTCAGCAACGTTGACGGTGTTTTCTGGATATGTCAATCGGATAGCCGACAAGCAACTTGACACGCCACGACGAGGTCTGCTAGGTTGTTGTCAAGGATTTCCAAACTGTTGGTGAACACTGGAAGGTGGTAGTGAGAGATGCTAGTGAAAAGGAACGTCTTCGCAGTATTCATGGTGGCGGTGGTCGCTACGGTCGCATGGCTGGGGGTGCAGAACATCTCTGCACAAGGAGGAGGAAGCAACGGCGACATCCTGATAGACGCGGACATGGCGGTGGTGAATCAGATCGTCGGCACAGGTAGCAGGTCTAGAGACGGGTTCTGCTCGTTCGGCGGAAGCGTCAATATCGAGGGCACACTCGGCGACGGCGAAATGTCGGAGGAGATCACGGTAGCGTTCGATGACGATTGCAGGCTGATCGTAGAGAACATCGTCAGAGTGACGCAACCGCCTGACGAATCGGATGTGCTGATGTCCAGCGACGACCACACCGATTGGGAGGTGTACGCAAACCTCAAACTGTGGGGCTACTACCAGAACCCTGACGACGACGACGACGAACCTCTGCCGGTCTCGGCCGAGACCGACATCGAGTTCAGATACCGAGAGACCAACACGTCTCTTTCGTTCAACTATCCGCTGCCCGAGAAATGGTGCCAGAGCACGCCACCGGCCATAGTGTGGCGGACGTGCACCCTCAAGTACGTAACCAACACGTCCACGAAGAAGTCGGTGAGGACCCAGACGAGGTTCACCTTCAACGGCGTGCCTCAGATGACATGGGATCATCACGCCACATACAACGCCAAATTGGACGCGTCAGACACCTACAGGTGCCACGCGGGACCGCACCCTGGCTTCCTTAACTGGAGATGCAAAGGAGGTAAATCAGAACAGTGATGACCAACAGTTCGGCTGATATGGTCGCATCCCTTCGAACCCGCTCCAACAAAGCAATCAACAGATGGAATCCTCAGCGGGCACCGAGGAGATGCGGCCATCTGCTTTATGTCACTCTTTCGCGATCCGTCTCAACAACAGCACGGCTTCACCGAGCATCAGCAGCAGCGCCAGCGTCGCGATGCCCGTGAATACGCCCGTGATCCAATCGGGATCGCAACCGAGACTCGGCGACAGTAACTGTCCCGTGGGCGTGAAAATGGCGCAGTCCTCGAACTCCCTCGCCGCCGCGACGCCCGACGCCACGCTTCCGATCAGCGCCACTACCACCATAATCCATCTGTAACCCATTTAGCCTTCCCGTTTCATTGATTTTGAACACTTACGCATCTTCATCATACCCGTCGGAACGGTGCAAGTCCCGGGGGCAGCCCTGACAGCCCTGAGAACATCATCAAGGTTCTGTTGAATTCACCGCCGCTTACACACAACCTACAGCACACGTGGGAAAAATGCCTTCTTAAGGCCTGCCGGTCAAGATAGACGCCTCGTTCAGGGATGCCGTGCCCGTCATTACAAGACAAGGAGACATCAGACATGAGGATTCTCGGGTTGAGGAGTCCGGCAGTACCAGAGAAGAGGACCCCGCGTCTGACCCATCAGAAGAGCGAAACGCTCCTCGTCGGTGATGTCCCACCGGCTCCCTCTGAAATCGAACTCGTGCAGGTACATGGGCGTGTAGCCCTCTGAGATGTGATGGAAGGTCTCAACCACGGCCCGTTTGAATATCGACCAGTAGTTTTCGATGTTCTGGGTGTGCGCGTCGCCGCGCACATATTCGATCTCGTGGTCAACTACTTCGTGCCGCATGTGCTTGTGCATCGAACGGTAGGAGGAGTGCCCGTCGGTCATGAGGGTGGCGTCGTCGGGATCGACGTTGGACAGGATGATGCTGTTGAGCGTGTCACGTCGGGTGTTCTCAACCACCTGTGAGCGGACGCGGCCGCCACGCTCGATCATGCCGAACACGACCGTCTTGCCCTCGAACGGGGCCGGCCGCTTCGTCTTCGGTCGCAGCCCCATGTTCTCCTCGTCTTTGATGCGCTCGTGGACGATGGGGTGCCCGCGCTTCGTCTTCGCGCCGACGTATGTCTCGTCGGCTTCCACGATGCCGTGTAGCAGCCCGTCCAAGTCGTCGGCCATCGCGCTTCGTATCCGGTGGCACATGAACCAGGCAGACTCGTACCGGATGGATAGCATCCTGTGGAGCTGGTGAGCACTGATGCCCTTCTTGGACGAGCACATGAGGTAAATGGCCGCGAACCATTTCGACAGCGGGATCTTGCTGTCCTCGAAGATGGTGCCGACTGTGGCCGAGAACTGCTTTCGGCAGGCACGGCATTTGAACAACGTCCGTACTTTGTTCTTGGTCTTCGTCTTACGCGTTATGCGGTATGGTTTGTCGGCTCCGCACTTGGGGCAACGGGGGTCATCTCCCCATCTCATGAGTTCGAGGAACTGCCTGCACTCGTCCTCTGACCACCGCATGATGTCATGAAAATTGATGCTTGTCGTGTCCGATTTCATGCATACAATTATATCATACGTGTCAAATTGCAATCGGGATCACGAGGGGTTTCCCAGAGGAACAAGTAATCCTTATGATGCGGGGCTAACGGCCCCGTAGCTCAATGGAAAGAGCAGTCCTCTCGCGAAGGGTCAGGTTCCGGGTTCGAATCCCGGCGGGGCCGCCAGTCCCAACATCATAAACAAAACCATTTCGAAGTTGCCCTCGAATAGGGCGATTTGGGTGTGTCAAGCGGATAATTACCCGCGGCGTTGACGTGAATCTTGATATCGGTTAATCTAAAAGGACGGTGCTGTAGCCGATTGTGCCAGTATCGTTGCTGTTTTTGCGGCCCCGTGGTGTAGTGGCCTAACACGCCTCCCTGTCAAGGAGGAGATCGGCAGTTCAAATCTGCTCGGGGTCGCCACTTCTTCCTTCGCCTCGACCCTATCTGAGCACCCGCGACCTCGTCTGCGCTTCGATTAGACGTTCGTTGTTCCCAAGATTCCCTTATCATTCCCATTGGAATGTAAGGAGCCTCCCCGAAGGAACCCAAAATGAAGATAACCGATCTCAAGTGCGCCATCATCGGCGACAATCCCATAGTTCGCATCACAACTGACGAAGGCATCGACGGCTGGGGTCAGGCCGAATGGACGAAACCATATCTCAAGCCGTTCGTCCTCTACTACAGAGAGGCCATTCTTGATCAGGACCCGACCGATGTCGAACGCGTCGTGAGTCGGATCCGCAGGCTCGGAAGTTTCAAGCCTTGGGGTGCAGCGGTGAGTGCAATCGAGGTGGCGTTATGGGACATCGCCGGAAAAGCGGCTGGCGTGCCGGTTTACAAGCTTCTCGGCGGCAAAGTGCGCGACAAGGTTCGGGTCTACAACGGCGGCATCCGTGTGCCGATGAAGGGCAACCAACCCGAACATTTCGCTGAAAACATGGCGGAGATGAAGGAGTTTAAGGAAGGTTTCTCCATCATCAAGCAGGGCATTTCGTTTCACTCCCAGATGGCGGCCGAATTCCCCAACTACTTCTACGGCGAACTCCCGAAATACAGCGGGCCTGCCCGCGGAGGTGTGCGGCCGCCCGTCGGAGGTCCACTCACGGAGCAAGGCCTGAAGTACACCATCGCCTGCGTGGAAGCCATGAAGGACGTTCTTGGTGACGAAGTGGGGCTAGCCCTCGACTGCGGCCCAGGAATGACTGTCCACGACACCCTCCGCCTCGCCAAAGCACTCGAACCGCTGAATGTAATGTGGCTAGAGGACACCATCACAGGCGATTACACACCCTACGTCCTCCCGGAACTCTTCCGCGAGGTGCAGATGCAGACCTCAACGCCGATCCACACCGGCGAGCAGATATACCTCCGCCAGAACTTCAAGGATTTGATCGAAACCAAAGCTGTCCGAGTGATCGGCCCCGATCCGCTGGATGTCGGCGGCATCGCCGAAATGAAGTGGATCGCGGAATTCGCCGACATGCATGGCATCATGATCGCCCCGCACGGTGTTGCCGACGGGCTCATCGGTATCGCCGCGCACGTCCACCTAGCTGCGACGTTGCCACGCAACTACATCGCGCTCGAATACCCGGCCGGTAAACCTGAATGGTGGTACGGCCTGATTGATGGGCTACCCGACCCGATAGTCGAAAACAGCCACATCAAAGTCTGGGACACGCCTGGGCTTGGAATCGAATTCAACGTTCCCGAAGCCAAGAAACACCTCGCCGATGAGGACAAGGGCTTCTTTGATTAGGCTTTGAGAAACCCGGCACTGTTTCTCCGAGCTGAATGGAGCGTGACGGTTTCTGTTGCCTCCCGTACAATCAGGGTAGCGACGCACGGTGATTCTCTGTTGATGAGAAAGGGACAACCATGCTTAGCGAACGTCTTCTAGGCGCTTTCGATGATCAGATCGAGTTGGAGTTCTACTCTGCCCACGCCTACCTATCCATCGCTGCCTACTTCGAAGACCTGAACCTGCCCGGTTTCGTCAACTGGTCGAAGGTTCAGTTTCAAGAAGAGATCGAGCACGCGATGAAGTTCTTCGACTTCGTCCACGACCGCGGCAATCGGGTGACCCTGCATCGCATCGGCAAACCGCCGGCCGATTGGGCATCACCGATTGACGCTATGCAACAGGCCCTTGCACACGAACGAAAGGTGACCGCCGCCATCCACGAACTCTACGAAGCCGCCGTCGAAGAGAACGACCGCGCTGCTCAAGTCCTTCTCCAATGGTTCATCGAGGAGCAAGTCGAAGAGGAGAAGATGGTCGAAGAAATCGTCGACCACCTGCGAATTGTTGGCGGCGATGGAACCGGCCTCATCGTGATCGACGCGCGGTTAGGCGAGCGGACGCCGGAAGAAGATTCAGGGGAATAAGGTCTGATCGGCGCGCCGTGCTGGATGGTGGGATCCCTTCCTAGCCGCGCGTGTCAGAGCGTTTTAACGGTCACCGTCGCGCGTCGTGCCGACGTAAATCACCTTCCCAGTGCAATAGTTTCCGGTCGGAGGTTACCAACTTTCCTCCAACGGCCATCGCTGTCGTTGTGATTATCCGATCAGCCGGATCGTTAGGCAGCCCGTAATATGCCGTTGAGATCATCGCAATATCGCCTGTCACTGGCACTTCCGCCATGCCGAGATCCAGCGCGAAACGTCTCCATTCAAACATCGGCACGTACAGCAACATCCTTCCCTTGGCGACAAGAACGCCAACCTCCCAAAACGACATAGCCGACACGAACAGGTCGTTGTCCGAAATCGCTTGATTCACCAATTGCTTGGACTCGTCCCCCAGGTTGGTGCTGCCATTGACCAGCCAAATCAATGCATTTGTGTCGAGAACAATCCTGCTCACTTCATCGCTTCCCATTCGACGCCCAAAGGAGCTTCGATGTCGCCAATGATCTTCATTGTGTGGCGCATCGAACCGAAAATTGGGCTGCGTAGTTCGCGAGCCTGCGACAGTTCAGCAACTGGTTTCCCACGCTTTGTAATCACAACTCGTTCGCCAGATTCAGCGACTTCGTCCATGATCTTCAAGCATTTGGCTTTAAATTCCGAAGCTGTAATGGTTCGCGCGCCTGCTTCACCTTGTGACTCCAGCGGATCCGTGGGATTTTGCATCGGACTCTCCTTTATGACTATAGTCATGACTATGGTCATTTATTTTATCACACCACCAACTCCGAACACGGATTTACCTCAATCCCCGCCAGTAACGTCTGCCTTCCCACCTAACCATCGTGCCCCATCCCGGCGGGCTTAGGTGGCTACCCAAAACGATGATCCCTTCGCTCTCAGCTTGATCCAATACCTCGTGCCGGACCTTCATCGCCTCCGCCTGATCCGTATCCAAAGCAAACGGCAGATCAGTGTCAGTAGCATGCATCGGATTGATCAAGATATCCCCGACAAACAGCGCTCGTTCCCCTCTCGATGACAGCAACAGCGCCATGTGTCCGGGCGTATGACCGGGGGTGGGAACCGCCGTTACTCCAGATGCAAGTTGCGTCTCGCCATCCATCAGATCCAAAACGCCGATTTCATCCAGTGGCATCACGCTCCTCTCGATCGGCTCCATCCCAAACTCGCTGTCTTCGTCGGGGACCGTGAAATGCTCCCAGTCAGCACGATGAACTGTGTATCGAGCTTTGCTGAACGTCGGTACATCGCTAGTCGCAGGATCGATGTTCCATCCGACATGGTCGGCGTGAAGATGCGACATAAACACCGTGTCGATGTCAGCCGTCCTTATCCCCTTCCGCGCCATGTCGTCCATCAATTCCGCCGAAGTCTCCGAACCCAACATCTTCCCATGCGGACCAAACCCAGTATCTGCGATCACATTCTTGCCGCCCGACGACATCACGAACACGCCCAGATTCATCAAGAAACGTTGCCCCGAAAAACACTCGGGGAATATCTCGTAGTAGTGCGACCAATGCTCCAACGGCGTTTCCGGGAACATCAACCTCGGGTCAAAAACCACCCCGCCGTCGCTCAGCGATGCAACACGAATACTCCCTACGTCCAGCACTTCGTTGCTCAAGGTCAAAACCCCTTCCAGTAACGCCTGCCATCCCAACGCACTAGCGTCCCCCATCCGGGTGGGCTGAGGTGACTGCCCATCACGACCATCTCTTCACGTTCGGCCATGTCCAAGAGATGATGCCGAGTCTTTTTGCCCATCTCTTTGTCGGTATCCGGCCAATACGTCAAGTCTGGGTCCGTGACATGCATAGGCGCCCCCAATACGTCGCCAATCATCAGTGCTCGCTGGCGACCAGATGAAATCAACAGACTCATGTGGCCAGGGGTATGCCCCGGCGTATGTATCGCAGTAATCCCCGGCACCAACTCCTCCTC
Organism: Dehalococcoidia bacterium; assembly: GCA_965203505.1. GTDB lineage: Bacteria > Chloroflexota > Dehalococcoidia > Lucifugimonadales > Lucifugimonadaceae > Bin127. The sequence continues at coordinate 287,934 of OZ241880.1, read as the reverse complement.
CCCCTCGATCAAATCCAAAACACCCGCTTCCTCCAATGGGATAACACTTCGTTTAACGGCCTCGCCACGAAGTGCATCTGCCAATATCTCCGACGACGTGAAATGCTCCCAGTCCGCACGATGGACCCGGTACCGAGCATTCTCGAACGTTGGCTTCGACAACTCTTCGGGGCGCGTGTTCCATCCCACGTGATCGCCATGCAGGTGCGTTAAGAAAACCGTGTCGATTTCTTCCGTGCCGATCCTCTTTCGATCGAAGTCGTTGAGCAGATCGGCAGGAGTATCCGATCCGAGCATCTGTCCGTGCGGGCCGAACCCTGTATCGGCCACGAGCGTGTTGCCGGCCGAGCGCATGACGAACACGCCCAAGTTGAGGAAGAAATACGGCTTTGAAAAGTATTCCGGGAAAATGTCGTAATACTGTTCCCAGTGTTCGAGTGGGGTATCTGGAAATGTAATTCGCTGGTCGAAAACCAACCGACCATCGGTTAGCGAAGTAACAGAGATATCACCGACATTCAGGACATCGTTTGGCATTGCTACAGTGTAGCAACGTCAAAGCGGTTCGATGTCTCAAATGAGTGTCAATTGCCGCTGAAACAGTCTGCCGAATCTTCGAGCGCCTGCTCAAATGAGGGCATTACGGCGGAACGGCCTTGGACCAGAAGGCTGCTGTCCACTTTGTCAACGATGCACATGGCGGCGGAATCGGAAACCTTGGCTCCCGCGGGAACGCCTGGCAGCTCTAACCCGCAAGACTGTGCGCCGAAAAGCAATGCCACCAAGTCGCCCGATTTGATATCGTTGCGAGCCCCGACATCGCTGAACGCTCGCAACGAAGTCTCCCGGGAGTTGTCCGAATTTTCAAGTTCCTCGAGAATGCAGGAGAGATCAGATCCCTCGAGATTGCCGATACCTTCGGGCAAACCTAAGAAATCGGTAGGAACACCGCATTCGGCGTAAGCTGTAGCCACCTCGACGTGTTCTTCAACCGTCGGCACCCATATACGGTCTAACAACACTTCTCCGAAACGGTATTCACCGAGTTCCTCAGCGATGCATACCGCCGCGCTCTCCGACATCGTGGTTCCGTCAAAGAGCTCGTAGCCGTCGTCGCCTTGGCGACAGCGGATATCCGCGATCATGAGTTCGGTGAAGTTGGTGTAGAACTGGCCCATGGCTTCGCGGTTGGCGGTGTCGGGTTGTCGGACAGGTTCGAGATACTTGGCTGCGCCGAGTTCACCAACCATGCACTCGTGCACGTCGATAAAGGTACGCCCGGCTCTGACCGGCTCACGATCCGGTTGGTCTGCAAACAACCTCTCCTCAAACACCATTCGTTCGTCCGCGTTTAGGCAAAAATGCGAGGATATCCACTGTTCCGACACTATAGCGTCGTCGAAAATGCTGAACAATGGTTTCAGAGTCGGCGATTCCAATCTGCCTTCGATGCAGGAAATGGTCTCATCTGAAAGGTCGGGATTGATGATTAAGATCCTTCCAGCAGCGATATTTCGAGTAGTGATATCACTCAAGCACTCATCAAATCTCTCGATGATCGACGAGCTCGGTTGGCGTTGGCCGGAAAATACGCCTTCTACCCCTTCAATGCTGCCAGCGTAGGCGGTCATGCAAGTGATCTCGCCTTGCGGTACAGCCGCAAGGAAACCTTTGACATCTTGAATGTAATCAACGACGTTAGGTTCGAACTTTTGCGCATCCGCATCGAAATCGGCCGCTTCTGCGGTTGCTTGCAGGAGGAGGTCGTCCGCGGTCTGCGTGGCTAGTGCGGAGGCGGCGTCTGGATCAGTGCCTCCAATCAAGATGATGTCGAACGTCAATGTAGCGTTTGCAGGGATCACCGGCGGCGAACCCGTTGGTCCGTACGCCAGATCAGGCGGTATGATGACGCGCCGACGTTCGCCGATCTTCATCTGTGTGAGCGCCATCTGCCAACCAGGAATGACAGCATTCACCGGAAACATGGTCGGTTCGGACCGCGTGTACGAGCTGTCGAAAATGCATCCGTCTTCTAACCATCCGGTGTATTGAACGTCGACCTCCCAAGTCAATTTGGGTTGTTCGCCATCACCCTCCGAAATCGTCACGAACTGGAGGCCGTTGGCGTCGGTAGAAAAATCATTTTCATCCACATCGTCGAGTTGAGGGGCGTGCGGAGGATAAGCCTCGTTCAGGCAGGTCGAACCCCACTCGTCAAACACAGTTGCCAGCACGTCATCCTCGGTTAGTACGCTGCCGTTCGCTGTCGCATTGCCGGTTGCGTCGGTTGCATCCGAATCACCCGGCATGTCGGTAGGTTCCGGGACCGCAGCTGCGGTCGGTGTTTCTTGCGGGGTAACCGGCGGTGTCGTTACAGTCGGTACTTGCGTGGGTTCTTCATCGCTCGCACAAGCGAAGGCGAACGCGAATGCCACTGCGATGGTAGCGGATGCGACTACAGATTTCGCGATCTTCAAATGATCGGTTCTAGGTGGGCGCGCTCTTGACTGAAAGCGCGACGGCTTGATGCTCGACAAAGAATTGCTGGAGGAGGTTAGGTTCGGATCGGCTGCGCTTCGCTTTAAGTTGGATGGAGCCGCGAGTACGCAACCGCCGAATTATACAAAAACGGTGTCTGAACCTCACCCAACCATCCGTACCCGCGGCTTGCTGGTTCGCGATCTGCTGCGAAACGCGATCGTCGTCTAGACCGGCGCAACATAGTCGACGAACACCGGACTGGTCCAGGCTTTTTCCATGTCGGACTGGGTTACGCGCACCCAATATGGATTGATTCCGGGTTTGGAAGATTCGTCGACGAAATTAAACTCGACTCTTTCAGGCCCCGGAGCGGGCGCGAGTTCCACTGTGACTTTGCGATCCAATTCACCCAAATCGACTACTCGCGGACCATCTGCGAGTGCGCCTAGCGTGGTCGGGATTCGCACTCGGTCAGCGGCGGCAAAATTGATGCGCCTCGCCCCGGTTTCGCCATGCCCTCCGAACTGCGAACTTGCGATCACGTCGCTCGCAACCGCAACATCAATACCAGTATCCGGCGTGCCGTCAATGTCCAACACAAAACCGCTTCGGTAGCCACATGTCCAAGAATTCCATCCCAAGCTATCGTCGCTCGATTCGGTCACGTGAGATCGCGGACTGTCGAACCGGATTTTTCGGGCATCTGTTATTGATCCACCTGATATCTTCACCGTCCCATCCCAAACCACTCCCGAGTAACTGGTGCGTCGACTCGCACCTTCCCAAGTAATTCGCACCCGGTTTGAAAACCTGCCGGGCGACATCTCCTCACTGTGGATCAACTCCAGTCCCCGAAACAGCTCAACCCGTTCCAACGGGCCTGCGCCGACCACTTTCACCGCAATTTCCGGGGATGAAGCTGTCGAGTACTCCGAACCCATGAAGTGTCCATCGGCAGTGACGACAGCTACGATGCGAACGCCAGAAGTTGCGTAACATCGCCGCGCTTTGATCGCGTTCAGAACACCGTCCAACGTCAACTCAGTGGCGTAAACACCTGCAAGTCCAGCTTTCTGGTAGCGTCTCAACTGGTAACCGGGGTGGTCGTCGCCCGGCCTTCCTGTGTAGCAGTCGCTGCCGCCTACGAACCCCATCTTGTACTTTCGCTCGATCGACTCACGCAGGAACCACTCGAATTGGCCATGGGTGGATGTGATCTCCAGCGCAGGCTCGATCTGCGGCTCGTGCCACTGCAGGTCGGCGGCGACACCACCGACGTGGGGCGTGACCACGATGTCAGAATGCCGGAACTCTGCGTGCATCTCTCGCACGTGCGGCAGATCCGTGTCGATGTCCCATGGATCGAGGTGATCGGCATGACCGGAACGACGCAGGTCTTGGTCGAAGCGGCGAAAATAGACATTATGGTGCCCACCACGGTCGTACGTGGCCGACCACTCGTAGCCGGGAAGTGGCACGAAGCGTCCGGGTTCGTAATGTTCTCGCTCTGCTTGTTGCTGGACTTCGTAGGCACCCGTCGTGATAGCTGGGTCATTGCGCTGAAATCCGGCGAAATGTATGCCGGCGACATCTCGTGCGTATTTGAAGAAGTCAGCGATCTTGTATGAGTCCACCACCTGTCCGCCGTGCGGATCGCCCCAATAGAGGCGGTAATCCGGAACTTCCTCGGATGCGATGATCGGGTTGCTGACACCTTTTAGTCCGGCATCGTGATCTTCGGCGATGACGCGATGCTCGCCGGGTTCAGTGATCCGGCAACCGTCGATCCACACAACCCCGCCGCAATCGCTATCGAAATGTACCTCGTCTGCTCCAACAGCAACTCCGGCCCCGCTGATCTTGACATTCCCCCGGTACGCATTGGCAGGATTGCCCCAACGATCTTCAGCCTTGATGCTGATGCGGAACTCTTCCTCTGCGGCGGCATCTGATGGCGCAACAACCACCAACCGTACCGCTTCGCCTCCGATAACCGACAACTCAGGTAGTGTTTTGATAGGAACGTAGTCTCCAGAACCGTCAGCATCAACCTCGAACCAGAAATAGCGTCTCGGTTCAATGAATGTTTGACTTCGGGATCCAGAGCCGCCGCCTGACCGATCACCGAAAGTGATGGCGATCTCTTCGCCTTCGTTCAACGGACGACCAGTGTTAATCACGTTAGCGGTTACCAAGTCGATCACTTGAGTCGCTACTTCTGCACCATCGGGAGCTATGACATTAAGATAGTCTGCTCCAGTTGGGTCGTGAACTTGGGGCAAGCCCCAGTCCGTATCCGAGTCGGTGCCAACCCGTATCACCCCACCTGTTCCGACTCCGCTCGCGCCCACGGTGAACACGAGACGATACGTGGCATACTCTCCAGCGACGAGCGCGTCCGTGTCCAACAGGCGAGCACTCCCTGCTGCTTCGCTACCACGCTCAGCCAAGCCAATAGGGTCCATCGATTCTGACATTTTCCTACTCCGTCGTCGTGATCCGCGGCGCACCTCCTACGATCCGCTCGTCAAGTCGTATTATCGCCGCGTTTCGAACCTACGATCGAGACGAGCGGCATGCGTCGATCTGATTGTCGAGTCTGGACGCACGGGGTCACGACACGAATGCCCAAACGCGGCGATTGTGCAAACAGCCCGATAAGGCAGAATGCGTGTCTAGAACCTCCAGTTGGAGGCGCGATCAACAGGCAAGCGTGTTTATACCATCACCTGTCCGCCATCGCATTGGATGGTCTGACCGGTGATGTTTTTCGCGTCTTCGGACGCTAGGAACGCTGCAAGTGCGCCGATGTCCGAAGGTGTCTGTGGCCTACCCAGCGGAATGACTTCTGCTGCGGCCTCTTCGAAGACGTCGAGGTGGGCTCGGCCGCGAACATCTGGGTCGCCGCGCTCGTCGCGTCGCTCCATCCACTCCTGATGGAACGCCGTCCAGATCCTACCCGGCGCGATTGCGTTGGCATTGATGTTGTCTGCGGCAAACTCACGCGCCAGCGCTTGGGTGTAGGCAATGACTGCCATCTTGGTCGTCGCGTAGTAGCCAGTCACGTACCGGGCTGCGCGAGCCGCGACGGAGGAGATGTTGATGATCTTGCCGTACTGTTGCTCGCGCATCTGAGGCAGAATCGCCTCGGTCACGTCGGCAAGCCCCTTCACATTGACCTTCCAAGTGAACTCCCAGTCCACGTCCCGGAATTCAGTTCCTGAAGAACCTGGGGCACCTGAAACTCCAGCGTTGTTGGCTAAAATATCGATGCGTCCAGCAGAGTCGTATGCCAACGCGACCGCTTCGGAAATGCTCTGCTGGTCTGTAACGTCCATATGAACGGCGTAACCTCTGCAGCCCATCTCCTCGACCTTTGACGCAGCCGCAGCCGCGTTCTCATCGTTCAAGTCAGCGATGATGATGTTCGCTCCTTGGCCCGCCATCCGTTCGACGATCCCTAATCCAAGCCCTTGGCCACCGCCTGTCACCAAAGCAGTTCGTCCCGTCAAATCAGCTAGCATGTCGCAGTTTTCCTTCTGGTTGTTGCGTTTCAAAGGCGTCGATTCCGTTTGAGATGGTGCATAATTCTAGCACCGCGAAGATTACTCACTCTCTCGGAGAACCTGAGCCGTGTCGCTGCCAGAAGACCATGTGACCAACTACGAACCAGTGCCCGGATGGGCCAAAATCCCGCATGGGATTTGGTTGCGAGAAGCCACCGCTGTCACCGTTGATTCGAAAGACAACGTCTATGTCTTCAACCGCGGCAACATGCCGGTGCTCGTCTTCGATCCCGATGGCAACATCATCAATACGTGGGGCAATGACGATCCACAAGGCTCCATTCGTATAACTGAGGATCCGTACGGCAACCGTATGCAGTTCTGGGACACGTGGTTCATGCGGCCCCACGGCATCTCGTGCGACCAAGAAGACAACCTGTGGCTCGTCGATGACGTCGCGAACCTGATCCACAAATACACAACCGATGGCCAACACCTCCTAACCATAGGCACCGGCGAAGAGGTTCCCCGCCAAAGCGGCAAGATGTTCAATCGTCCGACCGACGCCGATGTCAACCCAGCGACCGGTGACGTCTTCATCTCAGACGGTTACGGCAACTCCCGCGTCCACCGGATGGACGCCGAAGGCAATCACATCATGTCATGGGGCGAACCCGGAACCGACGACGGGAAATTCAACTTGCCGCACAACATCTCCGTCCTCGACGACGATCTGGTGATTGTCTGCGACCGCGAGAGCAACCGAGTGCAAGTCTTCACCACCGAGGGCGAATTCGTCCGCCAGTGGCCCGCTCATAAGGCGTGCGGCGTCGAAGTCGTCGGCAAAGGAGCAGCCGCGACTGTTTATATCGGAGAACAAGGCCCTGCACCGGTGCAACGTGGCGTCGCCGACATCGGCAACCGCGTCAGCATCTTCGATTGGGAAGGCAACATGCTTGACCGCTTCGGCAATCCGCACTTCGGGCAAGGCCCAGACCAGTTCCTGTGGCCGCACTCTGTGGGCGTTGACTCGCGCGGCGACGTGTATGTCGCGGAGGTCGCATTCGTCGAGTGGGGACGGCATCAGGATCCGCCCGTCGATAACCCCGCTAGTTTACGGAAGTGGCGGCGGAAAGCCTGAGCGGATCAATCCCGAAACTTTCGCCTGTGTCGAACCCGTTTAGGACATTCGATATCTCGCCGAAGGGCGAAACCAAAGCGTCGGTTCTCAACTGAGTCGCCTTACCACCGTAGATCACAGCCTTCGATTTGATTTCGGGAACGATGTCGGAAACCCTGTTCAAACCTGAAAAGTAATCGGACGAGACGGTAGCTCCCGCCTTAATCTCGATCGCGCCGTAACCCCGTCCGGTCTCGTAAAGCAGGTCGCACTCAACGCCGTTGGAATCGCGGAAGAAACTCAAGTTGGATCGCCGACCGCTGTTGAAGCGGTGCTTCAACACCTCCGAAACAACCGCGTTTTCAAACAACTGACCCCTTAACGGATGCGTGGCGATCTGATCCGCGTTTTCGATCCCAATCAGGTAACTCGCCAAACCTACGTCGTAGAAGTAGAGCTTCGGCGACTTTACCAACCGTTTCCGGATGTTCGCGTGATACGGCTGCAGACGGAACACGATGTAGCTGCTCTCGAGCACCGAAAGCCAATGGTCGACCGTTGCGCGTGAAACTCCCGCATCGGAACCCAGGGAAGACACGTTGAGCAACTGCCCAACACGCCCTGCACACAACCGGACGAAACGCTGGAAACTCGAGAGATCGCGGATATTGCCCAACTGCCGCACGTCGCGTTCGACGTAGGTCTCGAAGTAATCTCCCAACGCCAGAAACGGGTTCAATCCCCGATCGTGAATCCTCGGATAGAAACCCGTGTAAAGAATACTGTCGAGATCGTTACCGCCTCCTGACTTCTTGAGCTCCGCGAGAGAAAATGGCAACAGGCGGAGGAGCGCCGTTCTACCTGCGAGCGACTGACCAATTGTTGCCGACAACCTGAACTGTTCGCTGCCGGTTAAGACAAAGAGACCGTTGCCTCCATTTTCATCTACCAATACCTGCAGGTACGAAAGTATCGCTGGAACACGTTGCACCTCGTCGATGATCGCTCCGGTACCGAGTTGAGCCAGGAACCCGCGAGGATCTGATTCGGCAAACTCTCGCTCATCCGGCGCTTCCAAGTTGACGTGACCGAGTTCCGGAAAGACTTGCCGGCACAGAGTCGTCTTGCCGGATTGACGTGGCCCGGTAACGGTTACAACGGGGTTTTTTCGGAACAGGTTGGAAAGATGTGTGGCGATGTCGCGTTCGATCATGCGATGAATTCTAGCAGAAATCTATGCAAATTGCAAACTATACTTTGCAATTTGCATAGATTTCAGCGCGTGTGCTTATGTATTTTGCAAACTACGCTACACAGATTACATAGGTTTCGAAGCGCTTACAACCGCCGATCACTCCTATTCCAAGTTCAAGAACCGCTCCAAAATCCCCCGTGCCTCCTCAACGCGCTCCTCCGGCGCCATCAACCTGACCGGTAACGCCGAAACGCCCAGAAACGGGATCCCGTCCGATTTCACGGCGCACGGGCAACCTTCATTCTGCACTAACCCAGCCCAAGTTTCGGCGGTTAGCTGATCCGGCGCAGTGGCGAATTCGACCCAGCGGTCCAGCATGTTAGTTGGCAGGGTTGAAGTGCATCTCAACGTTGCTATCGCCGACTATTTCGGCAAGTTGCGAGTGCAGTTCTTGGGTGGGCGCAACGCTGAAAAACGGAAAATCCATCGATACGGACTTGCCCGAAATCGAGAGTTTGGCGACGACTTTGCCGTTTCCTGCATGTTCACCGAGGGCGAGCAGTACTTCGTGAATCGTCTCACGTGATGGTGCCGATTCACCATCGCAGTCGAACAGGATCGTTACTGCCGGTTCTTCGGATGCATCGTGTTGAGTGTCTGACATGTGGCGATCGTTTGGTTGCGCCTTCACGGGCTCAAGACGGGTTTTCTCATGATACGCCGCTCCGTTTGAATGGCCGTTCGCAGCCTTAGCAGAAGGCACGTAACCCGCGGCGCTGGTGACATCTACCGATGCCGCGCCATTGAACATCCTGATCGACCCACCTACCTCGGCGTAAACATCTTCGTACCAGATGCCACGCGTGCGATCTAACGTGTTCGACCAAACCGTCAACTCGATCTCGTCATCGAGAAGGGCCATCTTCGCGGTTACGAACGGGTTGCCGTTGCGCGTGCTTCGGTGATCTATCGAAACGAGTTTCCCGATCACTTTGACGCGAGCACCCTCTTCTCCCAGACGTTCGTGGCTCGCGTACACGATCGCGCGGTCCGCTTCATGCTCGATCGCTGCGCGCTTCTCCATCTCTTCTTTACTCTCGGTGATTACCAACCCGAATAGCTCTTTCTCCCACTCGCGCATCGTTTTTTGGTCGACGCCACCATTCTCTTGCGGCGGGTCGAATTCGATTCCGAGGAATGATTCGCTCGAGTCGCCGCCACCGAACATGGAGTGTTGGCCGGACGAACGCGCCGAACCCATCTTTTTCATGTGCGTAATCAACTGGCCGGCGTGATCAAGGAGCTGCTGACGAGGAGCCATGCCATCGAACGCTCCCGCCATGATCAGAGACCGTAACGACGATTCAGGAGGGGGCTTTTCCGCCAAACGATCGCAGAAATCCGCGATGTCTGCGAACGGTCCGTTGCCATCGGTTTCTCGTGTCTCCACGATCTCCTCAACGGTAGCTGGTCCGATGCCCCTTATCGAAGCAAGGCCGTATCGTATACCGCCGCGTTCGCCGACGTTTTCGTCCACGGTGAACGAAGTCTTCGAGACATTGATATCTGGTGGTAGTACCTCGATGCCTCTTTTCTTGGCCTCCGATATGCATCGTTGCACACGCTCGGGAGCGCCGGTAAACGATTCCAGCATCGCCACGAAGTATTCGAGGGGGTAGTTGGCCTTGAAATACGTCGTCCAGTAGGTGATATAGGCGTAGGAAACGGCGTGGGCTTTGTTGAATCCATAGCCGGCAAAGGGCAGGATATAAGTGAACAGGTCGCGGCCCTCCTGCTCGCTGTGGCCTTTCTTGACGGCGCCTTCAACGAATTTGCGCTCCTCCTCCCTCATAATCGCAGGCACTTTTTTGCCCATGGCCTTGCGTAAGATGTCTGCTTCACCGAGCGTGTAACCCGCGAAGTCCTGCGCGGTCAACATCACTTGGTCCTGATAGACGATCACACCATAAGTGGTGTCCAACAGGTGGGCGATGCTCGGGTGTGGATACTCGATCTTTTGGCGACCATGTTTGCACGCGATCAACCGATCGATATGTTGCATCGGCCCGGGGCGATACAGCGCGATCATAGCGGCGACGTCTTCAATCGAAGTCGGCTTCAAATCTTTGATGTACCGCGTCATGCCCGCGCCTTCAAGCTGAAACGAACCGAACGTATCACCGTCCGCCATGAGCTTGAATGTCGCTTCGTCATCAAGAGGCACTTGGTCGATGTCGTAGAGATCGATCTTCAGACCGCGATGCTCGCCGATGATCTTCAGACAGCGGTCTAAGACAGCCAAGTTAGTCAGCCCTAGAAAGTCCCATTTCAGCAATCCCGCAAACTCGATCGGGTACATCGAGTACTGCGTCGCAGCCAATCCTGTGTCATTGCCTTTTTGCGGACGTTGGAGCGCCGTGTATTTCACGAGTGGGTCATCGGAAATCACAACCCCAGCAGCGTGAGTGCTCACGTTACGGACTCGTCCTTCGACTCCCATCGCCTTCTCTAACACCTCCGCCGCGACCGCGTTCTGACGGATCAGCTGTTGAAGCTCCATGCTCTGTTCCCGTACGGTTTGCAAATTGAATTCTCGGGGCGGAGCCTCGTCTTCGTCATCGTTGGTCATCGGAGAGTAGTTGGCGACTACGCGTACGAGCCGGTTGCACGCCTCATTGATGTCAGAGTTCTCGATCGCGCCATCTTCCATCACCCGCGCCGCATCACGTATAGCCGCACGCGCCTTCATTGTCCCGAACGTTGTTATCTGGGCCACGCGTTCAGGTCCGTATCGCTCGAGGCAATACTGGATCACATCCCCGCGCCGGTCATCCGCAAACTCCATATCGATGTCGGGCATCTCACGACGCTCGACATTCAAGAAACGCTCGAAGAAGAGACCGTAAGGCAACGGATCAAAGTCTGTAACCTGCAAGCAGTACAGGACCAAACTCGACGCCGCCGACCCCCTGACAGTCGACAGGATGCCCTCTCGTTTGACGAATTTGAAGATGTCCCAAACGACTAGGAAGTAATCTGCGAAATCCGTCACCTCGATGATGTGGAGTTCTTTTTCAAGGCGCTCCTTAACCGCGTCCGAAATCTCTCCGAATCGGTTCATGGCCCCCTCGTAGCAGATCTGCCGCAGGTATTGGGCTGAAGACAACCCTCCAGGTGTTGGATACTGCGGCAATTTCGTACGACGCTGCGAGAGATCCAGATTGCACCTTTCGGCGATCAGCAACGTATTGCGAAGCGCGTCGGGGTGCTCAGGAAAAACATCGGCCATCTCGGCGGCGGACTTGACGTAATAAGAATCGTCTTCCATCCGCAACCGACGCCCATCGGCGAGTTTGCTAGAGGTCACGATCGCCGTAAGGGTGTCCTGATGCGGTGCATCCTCCGGATAGACGTAGTGGCAGTCGTTCGTCACCACCAGATCGATCCCCATCTCCTCGGACAACTGGCAGACCGCCTTGTTGACGGTGTCCTGACCCGGGACGTGCTCGTGGTGCATCATCTCGAGATAGTAGCGATCACCGAAGACATCTCGGTACCATCTCGCCGTCTCACGGGCAGCAGTCAAGTCACCGCCCATTTTCAAAACGTCCCTTGCCAACTCACCAGATAGGCATCCGGACAGGACGATCACCCCTTCGGAATACTCTGCCAACAACTCGCGATCGACCCGGGGCCGATAGTAGAAACCCTCGAGATGGGCCTTAGTGGCCAGTTGTAGAAGGTTGCGATAACCTGTGAGATTTTCGGCGAGTAGCGTGATGTGGGGTTGAGACCCGCCGCCGGCGCCTTCGGCTGCGGTTCGTTCGTGTCTCGACCCGAACGCGACGTAGCCTTCCATCCCGATGATCGGTTTGATGTCCGCGGACTTGGCGGCTTTGTAGAATTCGATCGCAGCGTAGACGTTACCGTGATCTGTCAACGCCATGGCCGGTTGACCCAACTCGGCAGCGCGCCCGACCATGTCTTCGACGTGACCGTATCCGTCAAGCAGCGAATACTCGGAGTGGTTGTGCAGATGAACGAACTGGCCCGACAAGGTTGAGTTGATGTATCAGATGCGATTCGTGCGACTAACTGGATAAAAGTATAGGTTCAAAAACCGCCGCCATATTACGACGTTGAAGAGGTGCTTCAAAACCTAGTGGGTTGCTGGGAAATGCCTCCTATTCCACTGCGAAAAGGTAGGCATAGTGGGGTTGATCGCCGCGGACGAATTGGATGTCAACGCGACTGTAATCCGACAGTGCTTTCTCGACTTTGTTCTCCGCGAGGTCGGCAGATTCGGAGTCGACTTCCTCTCCGACATAGACGGCCACGAGAGCGCCATTGTGCATCACCGAGTTCACGCCCGCGATCAGCATCTCCAACGCATCATCGGATGCGCTGACGGTATCCCCGTCAACCGTGACCATGAACTGACCTTTATCGACGTGAACTCCGCCCATCGTAGCGTCGCGAGATGCCCGGAACACCGATCCGACGTGCAGACCGTCGAGCATATCCGACATCTCTTCCACGTTCTCTTCAAGATCGGAATCGGGATCGAATGCACCCATCGCTGCGATGCCCTCTTGCATAGAACGCGTCTCGATAACCTCGGCCGACTTGTCTGTAAGTTCCGCGGCCTGTTGCGCGGCACCAACGATGTTCTTGTTGTTCGGCAACAAGATCACCGTATCGGACGGAGCGGTATCGACCGCTTCTATCAGGTCGGCAACGCTTGGGTTAAGCGTGTCGCCCCCTTCGACGATTGAACATGCCCCCATTCCCGCTTCACGAAAGTAGTTGGACATTCCGTCACCCGCCGCAACCGCCACGACGGCGATGTCGACTGGTTCCGACGGCTGTTGCGACTGCGCCGCATCGGCTCGACGGCTCTCGGCCCATTCGGCGGTCTGGGCGTCCATGTTCTGGATCGAGACGTCGAGTGTAAGCGCCCCGTTCCGCACGGCTAGGCTTACTGCCTCTCCAGGATCTTCCATGTGCACGTGAATTTTGGCAATCGTATCGTCGCCGGCTATGACCGTTGAGCGACCGATCTTGTTGAACTCCTCGGTGAGGTGCGGAATATTGATCGCTGTCCCTTCGATCGCAATGTTCGTGCAGTAGCCCCACGCTTCTTCCTCGGCGGTGTGTAGAGATGACGTATCAACGACGACTCCGCTGTCACCTACAAGATTTTCGATGCCGGGCGCCGCGACGGATACCGAGCCATCGCCTTCACCGCGGAGATACTGTGACATGCCCATCAGCATTATCGTCAGCCCGAACCCGCCAGCATCGACAACACCGGCTTCCTTGAGAACCTCGAGCATCTCTGGCGTGCGTTCGGTGGTGTCGAGGGCTTGTGTCGCTGCTGATTCGACCACGTCCGGAACAGAATCGGATTCCGAGGCGGTCTGCACTGCGGCTTCAGCTGCTTCGCGTATAACCGTGAGCATGGTCCCTTCAACCGGGTTGGGCACAGCACCATAGGCCAACTCGGCGGCGATTGTCAACCCGTGGGAGAAGTTCAAACCATTGACGCTGCTCGCATCCGTCATCGCGTCGCGCAGTCCTCGAAAGAGTTGCGCCATGATCAGGCCGCTGTTGCCGCGAGCACCGAGCAATGCGGCCCGCGCCATGGCTTCCGATGTCGCAGGAACGCTTTCCGAGGCTTTTTCCGCCATGTCGGATGCGATGCTGCGCATCGTCAGCGTCATGTTGGTGCCCGTATCGCCGTCGGGCACAGGGAAGACGTTGAGGGCGTTTAACTGGTCCTGATTCGTCGAGATCGCGGCGAGCGCGGCTTGAGCTAAGTCGCGCAAAAGATAGCCATTGGTAGTAATCGCAGCGGGCATCGATGGATCCTCGGCTCCAAAATCTTCGCCCCGCGCATTGTCCGGGACGGCCAATCTGATCGCGATGTTATCCTAATCGTTAGCAACCTCTCACGTCGCGAACGAGCATTCGTTCGCCGTCAACTACACCTGAACATCTGATCCGAAACCACGCGCTATGTCCATGTCCGAAGAGCAGATCCGAGCAGCACTCAAACTTGGACCGCGACCGAAGCCGCAGTTCGGTCACAATCGGAGCCACGCCCTCAACGCCACCAAGCGGCAGTTCAAGCCGAACTTGCAGACTCGCCGGGTGCTAGTCAACGGTCAGGAACGCAGGATCAAACTCACCGCTCGAGAGATCAGGACGTTGTTGAAGCGCGGACGTATGTTGATGGCGGAGTAGTGAGGAGCATCGGGCTCAAGTGCCCTTGCCTCAGATTGAGGCGGTCAGACCGAACGAAATCGCTTTAGACCGGCGTGTCTGCGTCGGTCAACTCAGGAGAATGGGCGGCGGCACGAGGCGTTTTCGAGGGCCACCAGTTCACCTCGCCTAGCTTCATGACTATGGCAGGGACCATTATTGCTCTCACGACGAAGGTATCGAGCAGAATCCCCAACATGACGGTGAATCCGAGTTGGAAGAGGTTGAGGAGTGGGAATGTGGTGAGGACGGAGAAGGTTCCCGCGAGAATGATGCCGGCGGAGGTGATCACCCCTCCGGTGCGGGTGATGGCGTAGCGCGTGCCTTCGGCGAGTCCTCGTTTGCGGGTTTCCTCGCGGACGCGGGACATTATGTAGATGTTGTAGTCGGCGCCTAGGGCGATGAGGAATACAAAGATGAATGGGATGCTGCCGTAGCCGATGCCGTCGTGTCCGAATACGTATTCGAAGATCACGATCGAGATTCCGAGGGCCGCGGCGAAACTCAGCACGACGCTCAGGACGAGGTAGGTGGGGGCGATTACGCTACCTAGCAATAGCGCCAAAATGATCCATATCGCGGCGATGACGATGGGTGATATGACCACGAAGTCGCGGTCGGTGGCGGCGCGGCTGTCGTAGTTCGTGGCGGTGGGACCACCAACGACGGCAGTCGCGCCGCCCAACGTCGACGCGCCGACGGCATCGCGCGTCGTCTGGCGGAGACGCGGGATAGCGTCCATTGCGGCAGTCTCGTACGGGTCTTCGTTAAGGACCAGACTGAGCCGGGTGGTCGTCCTGTCTTCAGAAATGAAGCGCTGACCTGCGAAGAAGGCACCAGCCAACTGCGCCTGTTCTGGCGGTAGAGTAGAGAGCAGTTCGCCGATTTGGTTTGGGTCTTCTGGCATCATTGCGACGAGCGGTTGCAACTGGGCGAAATCGACGGGCAATGGCTGCCCAAATGGTCTCGTGAGCGAGGCCACGCTGTCGACCACAGGATCAGCGGCGAGTGCCGCTGACAGGTCTTCGACAACCTGCAAGTGGTCGAGGATGGATTCGTCCTCTTTAGATACGAAGACGGTCGTCGGTGCCAACTCGCCTGGCGGGTAGGCGGATTGGAGGGTATCGAAACCGGCCTTGGATTCGGCACTGTTCGGCAAGCCGTCGACGAAGCTGAATGTTGGCGTGATCTCAAACAATCCGGCGGAGAGAGCGACCATGGCAACTACGGTGACGGTGAGCATAGTTCCGGGACGCCGAGAAATCAGTACCCCCACACGGCTCCAGAAACCAGATTGTCCATCGCTGGCCTTCAGCTGCTTCGTCGGCCAGAATGCGACACGGCCCATTGCGACGAGTGCGGCCGGAATGAGCGTCAAAGAGGCGATGAGCATGACGACGATCGCCATTGCGAGCATCGGTCCCATGGTCTTGAGGCTTCCGGAGAGTGCGAGGATGAGAGTAATCATGGCAACGGCGGTTGTTCCGGCGCTTGATGCGATCGATGGTCCGACTGCTCGCATCGTGACGGCAATCGCCTCGAATTTGTCGCCACGCATAGGGAGTTCTTCGCGGTAACGAGAGACGATGAAGAGTGTGAAGTCGGTGCCAGCCCCGAACATGAGTACGGCCATGATGGCCGTAACCTGCCCATTAAGGGCGAGCCCGAGGTTGTCGGTGAGAAGCGCGGCGATGGACTGTGCAACGGTCAGTGCGATTCCGACGGATACCACAGGCAGGAGTGCAAGCAGGGGTGAGCGGTAGATGAGGAGTAGTATCACCAAGACCAAGACGATGGTGATGGCGCTGACGCGGAAGTCGAACTGACTGAAAACGGCGATGGCGTCGGTGAGGATGCCCGCCGGTCCGGTGACATGTACGGTCGTAGGCGCCTCAACCATAACGGCATCGTCGAGACTGCGCAGCCACTCCACCGTTTCGGTGTACGCATCCTCGGCCGGTGAGCCTGATACGAGAACGGTAATAGTTATAGCGGTGCCATCGGGCGAGAGTTCGGGCCCGGCAGTATCATCGCTAGGAGCGCCTTGTTGAGGTCGGCTGCCCTCGGCCAACGGCAAAGGTCCGAAATCGGAGATTACGAGCTGGATGTTTTCATGCTCATCATCGGCGCGGATCAGAGCATCGATCTCGGCGACCTTGGCGATGTCTTGGTCAGTGATGCCGGAAGGGTTTCGGTAGATGATTACGGCGGGGGTGCCACGGGCGGACGGGAACTTTTCGGATGAGATATCGATTGCCCGCAGAGATTCAGTATCGTTGGGCAGGAACTCCGATTCTTCGTTGGTGGAGACCTCTTCGATGCTGGGAGAAACGGTTTGGATGAACCCGGCAAAGATGATCCAAGCCACGATGATTATCGCGACGCCGCGCCATGAAGCGACGCTGGTTGCTATGGCATTGAACACGCTCGGATTGCCCTGACCTACTAAACGGAACCGATTTCTCTTCCGTCCGATGGATAACTATACGACTGGGCAGTTATTGGCGATTGCGCGAGACCGATGGTGATTGCAGGCGTGCGTTTCACCACTCTCCTGCCAATCGAGCGTTCCCAAGCTCGCCGTATGCACGCATAACCGCGGCGCGAATGCGTCTTGGAGCGGTTCCTCCGTGTACATCGCGGGCTGCGATCGAATCGGTTGCGGTTGTGTCAGGAATCTCGATGTCATCGCTAGTCTCGTCTCGCGTTAAGGCGGCTACTTGTACGTAAGCGTCGCGGAATGGGAGGCCGCGATCTCGGACTAGGTGGTCGGCGTAGTCGGTGGCGAGAATCTCTCTTCCTTGAGACGCATCGTCCATGTTTTTGACACTAACTGTCATTTCGGAGATCATGCCGCGTGCGGCGTCGAGGCAGGCGGCGACTGTGTCTGCGGCATCCATCAGGGCTGGCTTGTCCTCTTGGAGATCGCGGTTGTAGGTCAGAGGGAGACCTTTGAGGATAGTCAACACGGAGATGAGAGAGCCGTAGACACGCCCAGACTTGCCGCGGATAAGTTCGGCGTAGTCGGGGTTGCGTTTCTGGGGCATCATGCTCGAGCCCGAAGAATAGGCGTCGCTAAGTTGAATGAAACCGAACTCCTCAGAAGACCAGATAACGATGTCTTCGCATAGTCGCGAGAGATGTGTCATCGTCTTTGCGGCGGCGAAGATGAAATCGAGTATGAAGTCGCGGTCGGATACAGCATCCATCGAGTTCGCGCTGGTCCTCGAAAAGCCTAGGCGTTCAGCGACGTATTCGCGGTCAAGAGGATAGGTGGCCCCTGCGAGCGCTCCGCTACCAAGCGGAAGCACGTCGGCGGAATCGTGGGACCGCGAGAACGCTGCTGTGTCGCGGCCGAACATTTCGTAGTAGGCCATCATCACATGACCGAACGAGACTGGCTGCGCCTTTTGCAGGTGTGTATAACCAGGTACGACGGTTTCTACGTTCTCTTCAGCGCGGTCCAACAGCGCGCGCTGCAACTCACGGCAAGCTTTACGACACTCGTTCGCGACCCGCTTGACGTAGAGGCGAGCATCCGTGGCAACTTGATCGTTGCGGGAACGTGCGGTGTGCAGGCGCCCCGCCGCATCACCGATGATCTCGTAGAGCCGAGCTTCTACATTAATGTGGATGTCTTCGAGCTCAGGCTTCCAGTTGAAAACGCCGGACTCGATCTCTTCACGGATTTGATTCAGACCGGAGACGATGGAGTCGGCATCGGTTTGAGAGATGATGCCCTGATTGGTCAGCATCTGGGCGTGCGCGATGGAGCCGGCGATGTCCTCGCGGTACATGCGGCGGTCGATGTCGAGCGAAACAGTGAAGTCGCTAGCGAGTTCGGAGCCGCGTATGGATGAGGAAAGGGAGTCGGATGAGGGCATCAGCGACTAATTCCAAGATCCTCCGGCCCATTTGTCGTGGTAGGAGAGGTCGAGCGCTTCATCGCCGGCGAGGCGGTTCCACATGCGCGTGCGGAAATGGCGCTGTTTGGCGGCCAGTCCACGTTGCATGGGCATCGGATTTGCGGCTTCCAAGCGTCGCCGAATCGAAACATCATTTGCGGGATCGTGGTTCCAAGATGGGACCGACGGGTTCGTCGTCCGCTGGAAGAGGAACTTGAGCATGTACCGAACGGTCTCGCTGGTGTTGGCGGTGCCGGCGTGCCAGATGTCGTAGTGGAGGATTACGACGCTACCCGCTTCAACCGTGGCGATGACTTGATCGCGGAAGTTCCCTTGGGATGCCATGCGCTCCGGCAAGGACTTGAGGACATGCGTACCAGGGAGAATCAATGTCGGACCCATGTTGCTGGTGACATCTTGTGGATAGTACATCGCCAAAACAAGGTCGATACGGTCTGGTGCACGGATCTGCCCACCTTCGATACGAAGGTCATTCAGATTGTCTTGGTGGATCTGCTGGCTCGGCGTGCCCGGCGAGTTTCGGTGGCAATGTCGGTGTGGGAACATTTCGTAGTCTGGACCGAGGAGGCTAGTGAAAGCGCCGACCATCTCGGGAGAATCCCAGATCTCGTTGAGCTGCGGGACTTCCTCGAGGACGGCATCGCCCGGGTTGGTGGACATTCCATCGAGCGTCGCGTATATTTCGTCGTTGATTCCTTCGCGCAGATCAGGTTTTAGGATGTGGTAGCCGTTGATGACAAAGGTTGCCATCTCGTCATCTGTGAACCTGTGGTCGGTCGCTGTCGTTGCGGTTGTCATCGCTTGTTGGCCTTGCGCGTTTCAGTCGTCAAAATCCTCAATTTTCTCGAGAATGAACTGGAATCCGATGACTTCACCCGCGTCTTCGGTTCCGATCCCGGCCCAAACATCAGGCGCTTGAACTACGCGCCATCCGTCGATCATTGCGGCTTGCACCGATTCGTACGGCAGTCCTTCACTGGTCGGATCGAGCTGCGTTATTGAACCAGATACCGGCTCGTACATCGCCGCCGACAATGCGGTTGATTGTGGATGTGTGCTTTCGCAGTTGATGTACAGAAGGCGCTGCAGTTTGGGCATATGGATGGTGCAATTCGGTTTAGAGGTCTGTCAGCATTGATGATATCGCGATGCAGTGGTTGCAATATCCCGCTTTGTCACGCTTTACGCCAGAACGGTTCGCGCTTCGATGCCGTTTCGAGGATCGCCGGATCGAAAGGCGGCAATTCCCATCCGATCGGTTGTAACGCGCCGCTCCGCCAACCTAAACGTTTATGGACTCTTTCGTCGCTGTAATAGACGATGTAAACCAAATCCACAAACTTGTCGAAAACGCTTGGCAGGCTTTCTTCCAAGACCTTTAATGCCGCAACTTGCTGTTCGTCGTCCAGAGCCGCGAACCCGCCTGCGGCTCGAACTGACGGATCGAGATGAAGAGCCGACAGAGTTTTCCACAATGCGTCGCCGAAATCTTTTTCTCGGTTCGCTAACCCCAATGCGTTGTCGACCAGCCCCAATTCACCCGCACCGGGCAGGTCATCAACTGCGGGGACGATTAGATCCATCGCCGATTTCAGCAACAGTCGATCATCGTCGGTCAGGTTCATTTCATCTGCATCTGACATAGTTGATCACCTGCGTTCAGGATCTAAGATCTGCACGTTCCCGGTCTAAGTAGTCAGCGGTCCGAAGCGCCAACGCGCCGATAGTGGGCGTCGGGTTCACGGCCGCGCAGGTTACAAAAACCGATCCGTCGACGATGAAGACGTTGTCAGCGTCATGTGATTGCCCCCATCGATCGACAACTGAATTCTGGGGATCATCGCCCATGCGAGCGGTTCCCATCAAATGCCATCCAGCTACCTTCAAGAATGGCGTGGCCAGCACTTTCTTGGCGCCTGCTTCGTGTAGTGCGATCTCGGCGTTTGCGATTGCGTCATCTAGTTGTTTACGCGAGTTGGAACTCAACTTGTAGAACACTCTCGGCGCTGGGATCCCGTTGGAATCGGTCAGTTTTGGGTCCAACTCCACCCGGTTGTGTTCCTCAGGCAAGTCTTCGCCAATAACTCCGAGCACTGTCACATCGCCAAAGCGTTCAGCGAACTCAGTGTGATGTTCAGATCCCCAGGGGACCCGTCCGAACATGTAGCCACAAGCGGTCGAGACCGGCCCCGAACTACGCGCCACTTGATACGAGTAACCGCGGACAAAGTTTTTTGCGGGGTCAGTCTCGTAGAACTCTTGGCTAATGATCATGTTCGCCAGCGGGCCTTTGTAGGTTTGCAGACCATCATCGAACAACCCGCTAACCATCGCGTATGGATGAAACATCAAGTTTTTGCCGACCAATCCGCTCGAGTTACAGAGCCCGTGAGGATGCTGATCCGATGTCGAATTCAGCATGATGCGGGGGGAACCGATGCCGTTCATCGCGAGGACTACAGCCTTCGCCGGTTGGAAATTCACCTCGCCTTCGGCGTCGTAATAGCTCGCACCCTTAGCTCTACCATCCGCATCGGTCTCGATCTGGAAAACTCTCGACTCGGTTCGGAGTTCAACGCCGTTTGCAATCGCTTCCGGCCAAATGGCGACATCGGTCTGGCCCTTGGCGCCGCGCGAACATCCGAGTCCAGTGTTTCCACAATTGTTGCAAGCTTGGCGACCGCGATAAGGGACGGAGTTTATGTAACTGTCGGAGGGCCACCAGTGCCAACCGAGGCGATCGAAGGCTTTCGCCATCCTTTCGCCGTCCGGCCCTATAGGAACCGGGGGCATCGGACGTTCTTTCCTCGGTGGGTTCGCAGGGTCGCCGTTGATGCCAGAACAACCCATCAACTCATCATAGGCATCGTAGAACGGCTCCAACTCGTCGTATGTTAGAGGCCAATCGTCCGCGACGCCATCAAGTGATTTGACTCGAAAGTCGGACGGGTGGAAACGTGGAGTATGGGCGGTCCAGTGGATCGTGCTGCCGCCAACTGCGTTGAACATCAAAGGATCGATCGGCGACTCGTCTACGTTCAACGGATAGTCGACGTCGAGACCGCGCACGTTTGGGTCGAAATGCCATGCTGTGCGCGCCCGGACCTCCCAATCCGCGTGTTCGTTCGGGAACTCTTCGGGCTTGATCCAGCGTCCCTGTTCCAAACACACGACATCGAAATCGGAGTCGGACAATCGCCATGCCACAGCGGCCCCCGATGCTCCCGAACCCAAAACCAAAATGTCCGTTGGTGGATGTGTGATGCTCAATCTTGCCTGCCTAACCGCTCCTGCAGACCGATAAGTAATCGCAAATCATACCACCAGAATCGGTGACAGAAATATACTAACGCAGCGGGACGCGAAGCCACGGGTCCAATCAAATCCAGAGATGCTCAAAGGTGCCCTCATAGCGTTCGCCATCATGCTGGTGGCCATTCCGATACCGTTGGTCCATTTCATTGCGATACCGATCAGCCCGTTCGTGGCGGGTTTCGTCGGAGGGGGAATCGCCAAAGCGGACGAGGCCAAGATAATTTGGTTCGGACTGATCGTCGCCGGATTGATGATACTGCCGGCCGTGGCGATCCTGTTTTATTGGCAGTTAAGCGATACTGAGCGCTTGTTGGGAGCACCGATCTTGTTTTGGGCGATCATTGGTTTTTCGATCGTGCCCTATACCTGGTTCGGCACGACGATCGGCGCGTTGACTTCATACGTTATGCGCTCCAGATCTACGTCAACGGGTTGATCCGCCAGTTGCGGCGTAACGCCGCCTTGAAATTCAATTGGGACTTTTGGGCTGTCCGCGTTGGCCGGGATCATCGAATGTATACACCTTGGCAATCTGCCGCGCCAGACTCCTCGTGCGGCTGGTAGTCGGGATGCGCGGGTCCACCATCGAAGCCGGCCCCTGATGCGCGAGCCAATCGGCTAACCATTTGTCCAACCTCTGCCTGCGGTCGGCGATTACCTCGGCCTGCGGCACTGCGAATACTGGACAAGAGACTTCGCGCCTAACATTGTCAGCAACCGAAGGCAGGAACTGTCTGCTAAATCCACGGCGGAGTCTCGAACCCATAACGATCCACGAATTCGGGGAGGCGCGGTGCGCCCGGTTCAGAGATTCCGTAAGACCGAAATCGTATGCCAAGAGTGAGTAATCGACACCGCTAGCGTCTAACACCTTAAGCGTGAATTCCCGTGAAAGGTTGAAGAGTTTGCGATTTCTTCGGTACTCGACGTTACTCTCCAAAACCCTGATACCCACGCCTGCTTTTTGGGCGATCATGATCGCGTAAGGCAGACTTGCCTCCATTGCACTCTTGATACGTAAAGGCACGATCACCGACGTTGGTTCCAATTTCTCGTTGTGAATGTCGACCTCTGGGTCGTCGTTAATCATCAACAACGGGACAGTCGCCACCAACAGCAACTCCTCCGCCATCTTTTTGCGGACGTATCGGTAAAGTCGGTGTTGCGGCCTTGCGTACATCACGATGATGGAATTTTCGTGTTGCTGAGCCTTGTGCGACAAGATATGGGCAGGGCTACCGGCGCTAAGGTCCGTCTCGACCTCGATACCCAAGTGCTTCATGCGGCTCGTTATTTCGTTTAGATAGTCTGACGCGAGAATTTTCCCGAACTCATGGACGGCACCATTGTTGACGATCGATTCGGAGCGATTAGAAATGTCTTCAGGTGCTTCCAACGACAGGTGAGCGCGCTGACGCCATTCCCCGTGTCTAGTCAGCGGAGGAACATCTGCGAGGGAAAAGTAGAGATCGATCGTTGACCCAAACCATTCGCTCATGAGAACGGCGTACGAAATTGCGCGTTCATGCCACTCCGAACCATCGAGCGGCACGAAAAGCGATTCGATCTCGACTGGGTCAAGCGATTTGGTTTCCGGAACCATTAAATGAACCTGAGAGCCAAAAAGTGGAAACAACCGCATCAAACGAACATCAGACATTGCTGTCTGTAGGCACCAATCCTACCAAAATCACCGAAAACCCGCTTTGAGCCTGACGACCGTGGTTTGTGCGGCGCCGAAACACGCCGCGAGCTTCGCGGTTCTCAATTGAGATCTAACCCCATCTCCCGGGGTGCAATCCAATGCGAGTGGCGCGTTGGTTGCCGAAGCCGCGTCCCGGATTCAAGAAACAATTGATCGTCAGACCGCTGATTTTATCGGATGCCTGCGCGTCTCCAAGTGCACCTTCGAGTCCCTCTGCAGCCCTCAATTGGTCAGCCAACTGGCAGGACATCAATCCCGCGAAGTACTCGCCCGCTGCAGCGATATCTTGTGGGTCAGCTCCAGTTTTTTCACCTGCGATTACTGCGCGGAAATCGGTTCCTGCGATCAATTCCTCCACGCACGACGCGCCCGTTGCGGTCAATTCAGGTTCTGTCATCGCCAGCGTGTTAGCTAACACGATCGCTTTCAGCATTTCGGAATCTAGGCATTCGGCGAACTCAAGTTCCCACGTTTCAGATTCATCACCAGATGAAATGAGATTGTCCAAGACTGTCTCCAACTGATCGGAGCCGAGTTCATCTCGGATGCACTGCTGCTCGGCATCGCTGAAAGTTCAAACGCGTCGCGCCAAGTGGAGTATTGGTCGATATCGAGTTGAATCAGCGTCGAAGCTCCAGACCCATCGTCATCAGACGCGGCTCTGTATCCGCGGCTATCGCGGTCGGAGACGCGGGAGCATCGGTCGGGGCTGCAGACATCTCAGATTGTTCTTAGGGTTCGGGATTTAAAACCGACAGCAAAGAAAGTTCGAGCTCATCCTGTGGGACGAAGTTCTCGAAGCGCCCCACTACCTCACCGCTATTGCCCATTATGAATGTCCACTCTTGGGACACGAGTCCCCATTCTGCGAGCAAGGGAGTCTGGATGGCGCGTGTCAGATCGCCCTGTATCTCCTTGGGATTGACGTACAGATCGACGTGAATGAAATCCGCGCTGTCGCCGTACGTCGCGCTGAGGTTGCTCAGGACTTCCACCTGCGGGCCGCAGACCGCGTTGGTGCAGAAAGCGGGGCTGGCGAACACCACCACCGTCGGTTTCCCGTTTTGAAGAGCCTCTGCAACCGTGACTTGATAGAGACTCTCATCATTGTTGGATCCTGTGGTTAGATCCGAAACGTCATCAACGTCCGTCAGAGTTCGGCTAACGCTCAACGGTGGCACCTGCCCAACGTCGACGGACATAGTCTGATCATGCACCTCCATCAACACTTCAATCTTGGCTACCGTCCCGTCAGGGCGCGGCACGTTCGCCTCTATGCCCCAATATCCCGGTTCGTCGAACGTGAATTCAGTCACGTGTATCCCGCGTGTGCCGTAAGGGAATGGGTAGTAACGCGCCAGAGTGGTCTCCAATGGCCCTTCACGCTCCGTTTTAGAGGCTGATTCGTCTGGGTATTTGAAGGAAGCCATCTGCACGACGGGCAATGCGACGATTCCAGAAGTGTCGGTGAGCACGACGGCGAACCGTCGTTTGCCGGGTCCCAAGTCCGGGGTTGCGAGGATCAGCTTTAAATCCTCGTTGTCCGTGCGGATTTGCCACTCCTGCTCGGGCTCCTCGAACAATCCTGTCGGTTCGGGAACAGCATTCTCTTCGACCGGTTCCTGCGTTGCCGCCGACGGCACAGATGTCGCAGTTGGCGGCACGGATGTCGGGGTAGGCGCCTCGGACGAGCATGCGGCCAATGTCACCACCGCGAAAAGGGTGGCGGCGATGAACCAGACCGGATCGATTCCGGCCAAGTTTCTCGAAACCACAGACATTAGAAGCCACCTTCGTAAATCCCGAATGTGAATGCGAATATCGCGAAGTTGGCGGAATCGCTGCTCAACTTGAGCGTGCTCTCAACGTATTCTGGTGTTTCGACGATTTTGTACATTCGACCTTCGTCGACATTGAAGTAGGATCGCCCTTCGTCGTCGAAAAGAATGTCATCGCCAGCTTCATTGTCGGCGAGTGGTCGACCGTCGAGTTCGACGTATACCTTGAACTCGTCCGGTTCAGGCGGGTCTATAACGACGTTGGCACTTCTTCCGTGGAAACGGAATGCTATGTAGTCGCTTAGATCGTCTGTCTCGCGTGCGTGCACGATCGCCTCACGCTCGTTGCGCCAGAGACCCTGAAGCGCGAACTTCTGCGGTGGATAACTATCGAATTCCGCATACCTGTCTTCGTACTCGACTTCTCGGTCAGGTTGCACGTAGTATTCGTCCTGCGCCGCGTAGAGACCGTAGACGCTGTAGTTGCGGTCGTATCCACCATAAAGCTCACGGGTTACCGATCGAGCCGTGTCGTCCCGCTCTGTGTTTTCGATTTCTCCCACGGGTATGGCGCTGATGTCGTAGCCCGCATCCGTCAGCACTTTGCGGATCTCCAGCTCAGTTTCTCGGTACGCGCCTTCGCCAAAGTGTGAATAGTGGATCTCGCCATCGATACCTACCAGGTACTTCGCGGGCCAGTATCGGTTGTTGAAACTCCTCCACGTGGACATCTCGTTGTCCAACGCCACAGGCCACTCAATGCCCTCTTCTTCCACTGATCTTTCAACATTCTCGAGTTCTTTTTCGAAATCGAATTCTGGGGCGTGGACTCCGAGTATCACCAGACCATTTTCGGAATACTTATCGTGCCAGTCACGCAAGAACGGAAGCGTTCGCAAGCAGTTCACGCATGTGTAAGTCCAAAAATCTACGAGGACGACCTTGCCTTGGCTGGTGAGTTCGGCGATTGAAGTTGGTTGGCTGTTGATCCATGCATCGATGTTGCGAACATCTTTCTGGAACAATTCAACTGGCTCGCTTCGCTCTACCGCAGGTGCCTTGGTCCGCACCGGCGTGGGCTCCTCCGTCGGTACCGCTGTGGGTTCAGGTTCAGGAGTCGCCGTCGGTTCAACGACTGGCTCTGGCGTAGGTGTATCGACGACTTCCGGTTCATCGGTACCACACGCAACAACGGTTATCAGTGTCGATATCGAAATAATCGTGATGCCGACAAGCGCCACGCGAGAGTTCCACTCCCATTTGCCTCTACCCATAAATCTCATCGGTTCCAACCACCCTTTGCTGCTCCCGATCACAATGCGGAGCGATTTTGGCTCGATCGCGACTCGTCGAACCGTTTTTGTTGACGTTGAGATATACGAACCAATTCGACGCGCGGTGCTATTCAGCTTCACGTCTCTGCTTCAACTGGCACCGTATCGCTGTTGCCCCATTCGCGCCACGAAGCGTCGTAGTTTCTGACGCTATTGGCTCCAACGAGTTTCAGAACCCAATACGCTTGCGCTGCCCGGATCCCGCCCTGACAATAGGTGATTACGTTGTTGTCTATCGAGACGCCTTTCTCTGCCAGCAACGCTCGAATCTCGTCCGCGGTCTTCAGTACTGGGATTTCGCCACCAGTATGGAAGTTCACCCATTCGAGGTGGATCGCACCGGGAATGCGCCCTCCTCGTTTGCCGCCCCGCTTGTTGGATCCGTCCCATTCGCCGTCGGTCCTGACATCTAGCAACGTCGTGTCATCGGCGCCGATTGCTTGCAGCACGTCATCGATGCCGGCATAGATAGCGCGGTCGGGTTCGCGTGGAGTGAAGGATGCCGAGCCATCAGATTCATATGGGTCCATGTCGTGGCTGCGACCCTCGGAGATCCATTTTTGGTATCCGCCGTCGAGCATTTTCACGTTGGTGTGGCCGTAGTAGTGAAGCGCCCACATCAGGCGCAGAGCGTACAGACCGCCAGTTCTGTCGTAGGCCACGACCAGCGACTCATCGCCGATGCCGAGTTCTGACATCGTCGCTGCGAATTGTTCCGGACCTTGGATGTGGGTTCGGTCTTCTAGAGACGTCTTGTAATAGTTGTCGGGCGGGTTCGATGCGCCAGAGATATGGCCATCCGCGTACTCGGACGGATCATCAGTATCCACCACTACAACGCCTGGATCTTCGATGTGTTCTACAAGCCACTGTGTTGTAACCAAAATGTTCGGGTCATCATACCCACGTTCATCCGGTGAGAGAATGTCAGTTGCCATGATCCAATTCCATCAGTGCTCTTAGTTCGGTTTTGATTGTACTGACATCCCGATTTGCGGAGACCGCCGTCCCATGCTGCGCGATTCGTTGGCGATTGCAGCGATGATGTAGATAATTGAACGTTAGTCCTTCGCCGTTTTCGCGACGCAACGTTGAATTTCGTCCTCACAGGCGTTAGCCACAATCAAGCCCCGCTCCAAGTGTTGGAGCGCGTCTCAGTTCCGGTAGAAGATCTTCCAAACCGCATTCTCGATCTATCCGGACGCCTGCAATCAGACGGCGCTGCGACCATCCTGTCGACCTGCAATCGAACCGAACTCTACGCGGTCGCGGATGACTCCGGTGCCGCAATCGAAGAGATGTCCGCATACCTTTACGCACTGGGGGCGCGAGGTAATGCTGTGGATGTGCCCGATTTCAGATCAGAGTTGGCGCCGTTCATCTATGCGAAAACTGGTTATCGCGCGGTGCATCACCTATTTCGCGTCGTAACCGGCCTAGACTCGCTGGTTCAAGGCGACCATCAAGTCGCCGGACAAGTCTCGCGATCATTCCAAGCTCTGGCGTCCGTCGGCCAACCGACTGACACGCGAATTTCTCGCATGTTCCACGTCGCATTTCGTACCGGCAGGAAGGCTCGTAAAGATTCGGGGCTCGGTTGGTCACAGGTTTCGATCCCGAGCTTTGGCGTCAAGTTGATGGAACGAGAAGTTGGGGATCTGAGCGATAAGTCAGCTTTGTTAGTTGGCGCGGGTGAGACGGGTCGTCTGACCGCCATGGCGCTTATGCGATCAGGCGTCACGGATATGCGGATCGCTAGCCGGTCCAAGCAACGAGCGCTTGGTTTGGCAAATGACATGAACGCGGCGGCCGTGTTTCTCGACGAAGTCGCCAAGCACATGTCCGACGTCGACATAGTCATGACTTGCACTGGTTCGGACCGCAACATCATTTTCAAACGCGATGTAGCGCCCGCAATCGCTGACCGATCAACGGATCTGCATATTTTGGACCTTGGGCTACCCAGAGACGTAGAACCGACCGTAGGCGAACTCGAAAACGTGAATCTTTACACACTCGAAAACTTGGAGCAATTGCAGTCTGAACACCAGAGTTCGATCGCAGCAGCTAGCGCGAAGGCGGAAGCCATCGTGGCTGAAGCGGCGGCAGATTTCATCGACGACATCGAGGTTCAACCGCTGTTGAAGGATATCGGCGAAAGTGCTGAACAGATCCGCGCGGCGGAATTGCAGCGCACTCTCGCGAAGCTGGGTCCCGTGAGCGATGAGGCGCGCGACGCGATCGACGCTATGACTCGCTCAATGGTCAAACGAATCTTGGCAGATCCGATCCAGATGATCAAACGTCGAAACCGGTGAAATCTTTCAACTGACCGCTTCGGGTGCGCCGAACGGTCAAGGCCATTATGGAAACCACCAACTCGCAACGCCTTTACCAAGCCGCGACCTCGATTATCCCTGGTGGTGTCAATAGCCCAGCCAGAGCATGGGGGTCCGTAGGTGGCAATCCGCTGTTCTTCGAAAGCGGCGAAGGCTCCAAAATCACGGATGTAGACGGCAACGAGTTCATCGATTACGTCTGTTCCTGGGGGCCATTGGTTCTCGGGCATTCGTTCCCGGCAGTAGTCGAAGCGGCACATACCGCAGCTGCGGCCGGCGCATCGTTTGGCGCACCGACCGAGTACGAAGTTCTAGCCGCCCAGCTGATCGTCGATGCGGTGCCTTCAATCGAGATGGTCCGATTCGTCAATTCGGGCACCGAGGCATCGATGTCGGCCATGCGACTCGCGCGTGCTGCAACGGGTCGCGACATGATTCTCAAGTTCGACGGCGGTTATCACGGCCATGATGATGCGTTGTTGGTACGCGCCGGCTCGGGATTGGCGACCACCGGGATAGCTGATTCAGCTGGCGTCAACTCCAAGCTCGCTCAAGATACGCTGGTTGCGCCCTATAACGACTTAGCGACGGTAGAGCGCATCTTCGAAACTTATCCTGAGCGCATCGCCTGTGTGATCATCGAGCCCATCGGCGGCAATATGGGAGTTGTGCCCGCCCAACTCGAGTTCTTGCGCGGCCTACGGCAGATCACGCGAGACGATGGGTGTTTGCTGATCTTTGACGAGGTCATTTCGGGTTTCAGGGTCGCCTACGGCGGTGCCCAAGAGGTTTACGGCATCAATCCCGACATCACGTGCCTCGGCAAGATTATAGGCGGCGGATTCCCGGTCGGCGCGTACGGCGGAAGTATCAAACTCATGTCGCACGTCGCGCCGTTGGGAGCCATGTATCAAGCCGGTACGCTTTCCGGCAATCCTGTTGCGATGGCAGCTGGTGCCGCGACAATACGCGAATTGAGTAACCCGGAGGCCTACGACGAGCTCGCGAGTAAAACAGATCGTTTGGCTATCGGTCTCCGCGGCTTGTTAACCGAGTCCGAGGTGCCAGCGACTATCAACAACGTGTGTGGGATGCTTACCGTATTTTTCGGTGCCGAAAACGTAGTCGATATGGCGAGCGCATCAACCAATGACAGAGAACGCTTCAACGAATTTTTCCACTCGATGCTGAGTAACGGAGTGTATCTGCCGCCGTCTCCATTCGAAGCGTGGTTTGTTTCACTCGCCCACACCGACGACGATATCGATGCCACTATAGAAGCGGCACGCCGCAGTCTGTAACCAGGATTCCCCGCTACCCCCGATAACCGCTCACCGCTTCGTGCATCAGGGCGCACCCGAAATTGAGGGCATCAACCGGTATCCGCTCGTCCTCCCCGTGGAACAGCGACATGAAGTCCAGATTTGGCGGAAGCCGCATCGGAGTGAAACCGTACGTATCGATCCCCAGTTCATGGAACCACTTGGCATCGGTGCCCCCGGCAACCATATAAGGTATCGCTTTGGAGCCTGGATCGGCCTTTTCAATTAGGTTCGCAAGGTAGGGCATCAACGCCATGTCTACAGTCGGCGGACCATCGTCGTAACGCTCTACCTTGATCTCCGCGTTTTCTCCGACTACCGCCATCACCTCGCGGACGATGTCTGACTGACTAGATCCCGGCAATAGGCGGCAATCTAGGAGAACTTCCACCTCCGACGGCACTGCGTTTTCTTGCAGCCCGCCTTCGATGATGGTGGGATTGATCGTGTCGCGCAACATCGGTTCGAGCATTCGACCAACCCGGTCGCCCATCAGGCTTAACGCGACGCCTGTTGTGTTCGACCTCATCGCCATCCTCAACGCCATAGCTTCGGTGATCGACATCTGTTCGCTCATTGCTTCGAGCATGGCACGGGTTGCGTCAACCAGCTTAAACGGCGGGTGGCGACGTTCCATTCGACGAACCGCGCGAGCAGCGCGGCTCATGGCTGTATCTCGATGGATCTGAGACCCGTGCCCCCCGCTGCCCAAGAATTTCACTCGGATTCGGCAGATGTGTTTTTCTCCGACCATGATCGGATAGAACCGGCGACCGCGCGCATGCACCGTGAAGCCTCCCAGCTCGCCTAAAGCGTGTTCAACACCTTCAAACAGATGCGGGTGTTCATGAACGAGGAATGCTGCGCCGTTCCTGCCACCCAACTCCTCGTCCGCAATCGCCGCTAAGATGATGTCCCCCGGCGGCGGCACATCGGATTGGTGTGCACGCAACATCGCGTGCAACATCATCGTCAGACCGCCCTTCATATCCACAGCGCCTCTACCCCAGACGCACCCATCTGCGATCTCACCGCCGAAAGGGTCCCTGCTCCATCTTTGGCCATGCACTGTCACGACGTCGATGTGGCCCTGAAGCAGCAAGGGGGGCACATCACCTCGCCCTTCGACACGGGCTACAACGCTGCAACGATCGGGCTTGCCCGGTGGGTGCAGAATCTGGTTTTCGATACCGTGGTCGTCGAGCAGCGACTTCAGCCACCCAGCACATTCACGCTCTTGACCCGGCGGGTTGGACGTGTCGAACCGAATCAGTTGTTGCAGCAGTTCAACCGCCGAAGGCAACTCGGCAACGGCGGCGTTCGGCACCCTGCTGCTGGTCGTCGTCATCCTAGCCCTGCCTAACTCCCCACCGAATCGGTTGTTCGTGATCAAATTGAGATGAGTTGCGCCTTCAAGGAAGTTGCAGGTTCAATTCCAGTTCGGCGTTGATCGAATCGAACCATTCCAATACTTCGGGATGGTACGGGATGCCGTTAGCGGACCGATCTTCTCGTTCCTCGCTCTCGATCAGGCCGGGATACACGACCCGGGCGTGACCGGGCGCCGGCGGCGTAGTCGCCAATCCGTCCAAGAAAAGGTCCATGTCGTCTTTGAACTTGTCTGGGTCGGTGAAAGCGTCGATTCGGTACGCGGAGAAGAAATGCCCTCCACTTTCCGTCACGAACCCGGGGCCGTTGCCGGAAAGGGTACTCGTCATGATGTCGACGATACAGGCGATTGCGTAGCCTTTGTGCGATCCCATCTCGCGTGTTCCGCCAAATGGGAGCATGTACCAATGGCGTCGTTCGCCTCGGATATCCTCCTCCGGTACCTGTTCCTCCTCCATGATCGGCGAGCCGTCGTCACGAGCCAGCCATCCTGGCAGGATCGGCTCGTTCAGTCGTTGCAGCAGCCGGATCTTGTTACCGGCAACCTGCGTCGTCGCAGCGTCAAAAATGAAGTATGGTTGCGATCTCGCAGGGACTGCCCATGCCAAGGGATTCGTGCCAAAGCGCGGTTCGGCGCCGAATGTCGGCAACATGGCGAATCCACCGCCTCCGGTCATGCACACGCCGATCATGTCGTGGTCGATGGCGCGCACGGCGTGGTACCCTGCGGCGCCTAGATGACCCGAGTTCATCAACGTAGCCGCGGCCATTCCATGTTCTTTGGCTTTTTCGATGACGATGTCCATCACCCTTGGAGCTTGGTGCAACCCAAGTCCGCCATCTCCGTCGAACGAGGCGGTTACGTTTGTCTCGCGGATGATCCGCATTTCAGGGTCGGGGTTGATGTTGCCGGCCTGATATCCCTGCACATACATCCTCAACATGTTGGAAACGCCGTGAGTATCGACACCGTTGATGTCTGCGTACATCAGTACATCAGTCGACAGGTCGGCGTCCGCGTCGGTCAATCCCATTTTTAGGAAGACCGTCTTCGTGGCTGCACGCATCCGGTCGGGCATTACTCGGACGGCTTCATCTTCCGGAACGTGAAATCTCTCAAGCATCTTTTGGCATCACCAGGGCACTCACGGTATTTCGGCATTGATCGCCCGGCTACAGCTCTTGATTTCAACTTGCAGCGCAGTGCGAGCGATTGAAGCAATGCTATACCATTCGACGGCGATTTCCGATGATTTCGCGCTGTCAAAGATGGTATGTCAGAACCGCGCCTCTCTAGAAAGCATTCAATTCGATTCGGTCGCTCAACGATCTGCGTATCACGGTGCAGGGTGACCGCCTTCGAATTTTTGACTTGGGGGATTCGTTCACCCATGAAAGAGGATCGGGGTGCTTAAGGAGGCTGAGAAAGCACCCCATCCTCATTGCAGACATTTGCGCCCATACGGTTGGTGCGCCAATGCCTATCGACAGCATTGTTTCGGGCGGTCCTTGCCGATTGGCCGCCCGGCCGTCGACAGATTGTGTTTGAGTAGGTTCTTGATTAATTCATTCGCCTAAGACTGGCAAACGTTGATGCACGGGAATTGTGGTGACGAGATATTTCTCGAAAAACCAGAGCGGCGCAGTTTCAACGTCGGCTCAGCGAACCTTCACGGCTTGAGCGAAACGTGTTCGACCATTTGAGCGCCCCACTGCCGAACCGTTTGCCTTGTAGCGATTCAAATGATCAAGGGCATTGTTGAGGCGGCTAGAGAGGATGCGCAACGTGCTGACTAGACGCAGACGACGGTACTCAGGGATATCTGCGCTGGCCAGCTTCTCCAAGCTCCCAGCCAGCATGAATGCGTTTTCCTGCATCCCTTCCAAGTCGTCCTGGTAACTTCCGTTCGATCGCCCACCGCGGATCGTCGTGTGACCGTTGACTTCGACGCCATTCGTGGGTTGCTGGTGCACTACCGGTTCAACCTTGGGTTCGTCGACGACATACTCCGCAATCAGATCGGCAGAGGACCTTTGCGGGCTCGACTTCGCCTTCGATATCAGTTCCTCGACGTGAACGCTGCTGAGGCGCGAGTCGATGAACGGTTGGGCCAACTCTTCTTGTCGTTGATGTCCGTCTACGTCGGCGATGCATCGTGCCTCTTTGAACGTCAATTCCCCCCGATCGACGTGGTCCTGCAGTTTCGGCGACAGCGTCTTTCTGAGGCTCTCGTAGTGGTGAACGGTGCCGGCGGTGATGCCTGTTCTTCGAGCCAGTTCCTGCTGCGTGACGTGGAACTTTTCGCGGTAGCGGATAAAGGATTCTGCCATCTTTATCGGTGGCAGGAGCGACGAAAAGTACTCGTCGGTCAGGCGGAATTCTTCGCGCTCTTCGTCCGAAACGCCTTGGCGGACAACGCACTCCACTAGATCCTCGCCTGCTCTCTGCGCGGCGTCGATAGTGTTGTGTCCACACAGCAGGTAGAACTTTCCCTGTTCGGCGAGAACCACCGGCATGCGCCTTTGTCGGCGTCGGCGCGCCCATGCCCTGTGCGCCTTGTCGTAGACCGGTCGATTGGGGTCCGGTAGGATGTTTTCAATCGCTATTCGCATCTCAAATCACCTGCCTTGTCGGACTGTTTGGTTGCCTCCATCGTGCTCATAGGTCAGATTCTGGTTTCTGGGGGCTTGTAAACAAAGAAACTGTCCCTGCGTTGTCCAAAATTTATTCCGAAGATTCCATAATTCTCGTTGCATTTGGAAAAAGAGTGGCATATACTCGCCTTAACTGAACAAATCGGCACCTTTTTCAGTTTGAAATCATGGCCACGGAACCAAATCTCAATCCGCCGTATGTCGCGTACCGGACATTCCGAACTTTCTTGGAATCTCTCACGATAAACATGCCCGATAGAATCGACCGTTCCGTTTTCGATTCCAAATTCTCTGGAACTGCGACATCTCAGATAACAAGCGCACTTCGCTCGCTAAGGCTCGTAGATGCGGAAGGGCGCCCAAGCGATGATTTCAAACTGCTTGTCAGAACTGAAGGCGAACAGCACCACCGGATTCTGGAAAAGATTCTGAGAAGCTACTACACTCCGGTGTTCCGACTCGATTTGGAACGCGCAACCAAGGCGCAGTTCCGCGAAGCGATGCGGGAGTTCGGGTGTACGGAATCGATGCTCATCAAGTGTGAAACGTTTTTCATTCATGCCGCTACGCACGCAGGAATTCCGCTGTCCACATATCTGAGGTCGCATCGAAAATCTGGCGCAAGATCTCGTTCAAATGTGCGGGCCGCTAGATCGGCTTCGCGGCCTGAAGGTGCTGAAGAAGCATCAGAAACGACTGTTGCGACAGCAGGCGACGATGATCCTGCGATCTCGGCGATGAGAGAATTAGCATTCAAGGTGTTGGAGAAATATCCGGACTTCGATCCGACTTGGTCAGAGGAGATGCAGGCCAGTTGGATGGATGGGATGAACAAGCTTCAAGACACCTTCAACTTGCACAAAGTTTCCGCGAATTAACCCTAGCAATCACTCTTGTCCAGAGACGATCTTCAACCTACAGACGACGCGACGATCCGAACTGAAGGTGAAGATCAGCCAAGTGTCGAAGGTGGTGCCGAACTAGGCGATTCAACCACCCGAACTGTAACCGAACCTGTTTCGCTCGCGGGTATCGAAGAAATCCGCGCCACTCTGGATCTGCTGGAAACCCAGATCGTTCAATATCGCAGGTTGCTGGCAGACGAGGAAGCATCTTCGCGCGTCGGAGAGGTTGGTGAGGATGAAGTTGGTATTGTTGCGGTGGCTGGACCTCTGGTCGACGAGGTTGAAGGGGCGGTTTCTGATGTTGCGCCGGAGCCTTTGGAATCTCCCGATGTGGAGCTGCCGGGACTTTTTGCGGAGTTGGAATCACAACTGGAGTTGGAGTTGCACCACACGGCGTCCATCGCGATATACGTGGATGGCGAAGAGGTGCTCCTGTTTCTGAGTTCGAGGGACGGATCGGGTGTGACACCCGAACCGCAACCTCTTTTCCGGGCGTTCTCGTCGGGCAAGGCGATGGCGGCGGCGGTGGTTTGGCGATTGTTGGATTCAGGTGTGTTGGAGGTCGATGCGCCAGTTGCTAGTTACTGGCCTGAGTTTGCGCAGCGTGGCAAGACAGGTGTGACGGTGCGCCATGTGTTGACTCACACTGCGGGGTTGCCGCGCGACTTTGGTCGAGGCGATGTGGATTGGGGAGATTGGGGGCGGATGGTCGACATCATTGCGTCGATGCCGCTGGAGTATGAGCCGGGTGAGGTGATTCACTATCACTCGATTACGTTTGGCATTCTGGTGGCCGAGGTTGCGAGTCGGGCAACTGGACTGAGATTCGCGGAGCTGTTCGATCGAGAAGTCGCTACGCCTTTGCATCTGAGCGACACTCGGTTTTTGGTCGATTATGAAGATTCTGAGACGCGCGGCCGTGTGAAGAGGCTTCATGTGCCGACTGGTTATAGCGATCCCGCAATGCCGTGGAAGATGGACTGGCTGCTGGATAACCAGATTGTTTCGCCAGGCGCTACTTGCATCACGACTGCCGACGATCTCGCGAGGTTGTATGCGACGGTTTGTGCGGGGGGCGTGACTCCTCAAAGTGAGAGGTGGTTGAGCGAAGCCGGGGCAACTGGAGTTTTCGCGGTCCATGCGAGTGCGTACGACATCGAAAGCATGGCAAAATTACGTGTCGGTCAAGGCGTGTGGATGTTTGACGAACAGCCGAACCGGATGGCCGCTCCGGTTGGATCTAGAGCTTTTGGTCACGGTGGAATGGGCACTTCGATCGGTTGGGGGGATCCAGATCACAACATGGGCGTGGCGATAATCACCGATACGATGCAGGATGAGGAGCTCAATGGGAAGCGGTTGAACCGGATTTCGGCGGCGATTCGGCGTGATTTGGGTTTGCCGGTGGGTGTGGTGGCGGAGTTTTGAGAGATCCTGTCATCCGTTTCGATTCAAAACTCGATAGTGGGATTGGGCTAGGCCTGAGGGGTATTGGGTTAGGGTGATTAGTTCGAGGTGGATGTCTTCGGGGGTGGAGCCGAATAGAGGGATGCCGTCGCCGATGAGCACCGGGAGGGTGGTGATGATCAGATCTTCAATCAGTCCTTCGTTAAGGAAGGATTGGATCGTGATGCCTCCATCGACGTAGGCTCTGTTCCATCCCTTTTGGTCGAGGTTTTGCAGCAGGTCGGTTGGGGTTTGGTTGGTGATTGTGACTTTGTCGGTTAAGTGGGGTGGGATGTCGGAGTTGGTAAGGGTTTGGGAGAGGACGATTACGGGTTTAGCATAAGGCCACTCGCCGGAGGTCAGGTTCAAGACGACTTCGTAAGTTTTGCGGCCGAATATGATGCCGTCAACGGAGTCGATGAACTGTGTGTAGCCGTGTTCTTCAGTGGTGGTGCCTTGATTTTCGAGCCAGTCGATCGCGTGGTCTTTCCGGGCGATGTAACCGTCGAGACTTACGGCGATGAATACGTGACCCGTGGTCATTCGAGTTCGCCCCAGCGGACGCCGGTTTTGGTGTCTACGAGTAGGGGGACTTCGAGTGACATTGCGGCGGGCATCATGTCATGGGCTATGGAGGTCATCTCTTCCAACTCGCCGGGTGCGACCTCGAAGATGAGTTCGTCGTGGACTTGAGCGGTCATTCTGGAGTCCATGCCTCGCCGTTGCAACTCGTCGGCGATGTTGATCATTGCGATCTTTATGACGTCGGCGGCGGTGCCTTGTATCGGCATGTTGACGGCGACGCGTTCGGCGGCGGCTCTGTGGCCTTGGTTGGATGAACGTAGATCGGGCAGGTAACGTCGGCGGCCTTTCAAGGTTTCGGCATAACCTCGCATGTTGGCGGTCTGTTTCTGGTACTCGATGAAGTCGCGAATGCCGGGGTATTTGCCGAAGTAGAGGTCGATGAACTCTCGGCCTTGCTGCACCGAAAGATCGGTCTGGCGGGCGACGCCTTGTGGTCCGAGTCCGTAGATGACACCGAAATTGAGGATTTTTGCGATGCGGCGCTGCTCCGACGATGCTTCGTTGACGCCATACATGGCTTGGGCGGTGGCGTTGTGGATGTCTTCGCCGTTTCGGAATGAATCGAGGAGTCCCGGTTCGCGGGACATGTGAGCTAGGATCCGCAACTCGATCTGAGAGTAGTCAGCGGAAAGAAGCTGCCATCCTGCGTCGTACATCGTTGAGAACGCGTTCCGGATTTCACGGCCGAGTGGTGTGCGGACAGGTATGTTCTGAACGTTAGGATCGTTGCTGGCGAGTCGACCTGTCGCGGACCCGGCTTGGTTGAAGGTGGTGTGAACGCGTCCGGTTGCGGGGTTGACCATCTTGGGCAAAGCGTCGGCGTAGGTCGATTTGAGTTTGGAGAGTTCGCGGAATCGCAGCACGGCGTCGATTAGCTCATAGATGCGATCGTCGAGCCCGCTTCGGTTTCTCATCCGGTCGAGCGCGTCGGCATTCATCGACCAGCCGGTTTTGAGCCTGCGTGTCGGTGGCGCGCCCCACTCATCGATGAGTATTTCTCCGAGTTGCTTGTTTGAGGCGATGTTGAACTGACGTCCGCCAATCAGCGCGTTGGTCGCTTGTTTGATCTGCGCGATCTCCTCGCCCAACGCGGCGGAGAAGCGTGTCAGGACGTCAGTTTCGACGACCATTCCGGTGCGTTGCATGTCGACGATGACGGGCAGCAACGGCATCTCAATGCCTTCGAATACACCGCGTGCGTTGTGTCCATCGAGCTCGGGTTCGAAATGTCGCCAGAGGCGGTACGTGAAGTCGGCATCGGCAGATGCGTACGGTCCGGCCGCTTCGATGTCAACTTCGGACATGGTGATCTGTTTGCGTCCCGTGCCTATGAGGTCGGTGATGGGCGTCATCTCGGAGCTGTAGAGTTCGAGTGCGAGATCCTTGAGTCCAATTCGATTGTGGCCGCAGAGTGAAGCGGCGATCATGGTGTCAAACGCGGCGTTGTTGACTTCGACGCCCGCTTGTCGCAGCACCATCATGTCGAAGTTAGCGTTATGTGCGGCTTTGGGAACCTTGGCGTCGGCGAATAGCGGCGCGATCAACTCCAAGGCGTGGACACGGTCGATCTGCTCTCCAGCCCGATGGCTCACCGGCACATACCAACCCTCTCCTTCGGCGTTCGAGAACGACATGCCGACCATCTCGTCTTGCATCGCGTCCGTGCCGTTGGTCTCGGTGTCGTATGCAAATCCCTCGTCGGAGCCTAATTTCGCGACCAAGCTGCGTAGTTCGGTGACGGTGGAAACGACTTTGTAGTTTCCAAGCGGTTCGCCGGCCTTGACTTTGACTTGGGTCGTCGCGGGTTGAGAGCCGGCGAACAGGTCGCCCTGTTGTCGTCCGGTGATCGGCAGGGGGAAGACACCACGTTCGGCATCTTCAGCGGAAGGAATGCTGCGCACGATGGTTTCGCCAAAACCGAGGGTAGTGAGAGCGGCCACAACGTCGGCGCGATCGTAGCCGCCGATGCGGCATTCGCTGAAATCGATATCGATGGGCACGTCGGTGACGATGGTCGTGAGTTTGAGTCCGTCGTACGCGATCTTCTTACCGTCGCGCAGCCGGTTCATGATGCCTTTGGAGCCGCGCAACTCCTTGGATGGGATTTCACCGACGGCGTCCAAGTTTTCGTACAGGACGTCGAAGTGGCCGAAGCGATTCAATACGGTGCGCGCCGCTTTAGGTCCGATCTTGGCGATGCCGGGTATGTTGTCGGAAGGGTCGCCTTCAAGTGCTTTGATCTCGGCGACGAACTCGGGTCCAAGCCCGTTATAGCGGTCACGGACGGCTTGGATGTCATATACCTTGGTGTCGCCGAAACCGGAGTACATCAGGAGGT
The DNA here is from genome assembly GCA_965203505.1 of Dehalococcoidia bacterium. GTDB lineage: Bacteria > Chloroflexota > Dehalococcoidia > Lucifugimonadales > Lucifugimonadaceae > Bin127. Next base: position 248,331 of record OZ241880.1, on the reverse strand, counting down.
TGGTCTCGTCGTTGACGAGTTGGAGCTGGTCGGCATCTCCAGTGAGAATGAGCGACCGGATGCTGTCGGATTCGGCTTTGCGGACGATGGTCCCTACCACGTCGTCGGCCTCGAAGCCGTCGATTGCGAAGACGGGCACCTTCATGGCGGCCAACACGCTTTCGACCATCGGGATCTGCGCATGGAGTTCAGGATCGATCGGCGGTCGTTGAGCTTTGTATTCGTCGAAGAGTTCGTCGCGGAAAGTGGGAGCGCGGGTGTCGAATGTTACGGCGATGTGGGTTGGGCTGTATTCGCGGATGGTGGCGATGAGGTTTCGCAGGAAGCCGTATGCGCCGTGCGTCTGCTGTCCTTCGCTGTTGGTCAACCCGCCGCCCCGAGAGAGCGCGAACCATGCACGGAAGACCATCGAGTGGCCATCGACGACCAGGATGAGAGGTTCGCGGTCTTGGGTTTCGGTCTGCGTGGTCATAACTGCATCGCCTGCGAATCAGGTTGAGAAGGGAATCTTGGTTTGGTTGCGATTATATGAGTGGGTGGTTTTTGGAGGACGTTTGGGCGCGGTCAAATTGCCTGCTCGAGGATTGCGGGGCGTGGTTGGTTGGTTGGTTGGGCGACCACAAGGTTTCGCCCCTACGCTGTACGTCAGGGTGGTTTGGAGGATAGGGCGACCACCAGGGGCACCGCTGCCGGTTACGCGGGTGCGGGTTTAAGGTGACGATGAGGTCGGTGGATGCGAACCCGCTATTCGCCGGCGCCGATGGTTTCGAAGTGGCGGGTGGTGTAGGCGTCGGAGAAGGTTTCTTGTAGGCGTTGGCTGATGGCGTCTAGTCGGGCGATGGCGGCTGGTGGAATGTTGCAGGTGGTGGGTGAGTTGCAGTCTTCGGCGAAGTCGAGTTGGATTTGATGGAGGTCTTGGCAGGCGGATGCGATGCCTTGGGTGTATTTGCCGTCGGGGAATTGTCTGAGGTTGGGTTCGAAGCAGGGTCCGAGCTTGAATGAGACGCGTCGCCACTCGTATTGGCTCTGGGCGTTTTTCATCTGCTGTATGTTTTGCTGGAGGTATGGGTAGACGAAGCTGGGGGTGGCGACTTCGAGGAAGTGGACGACGGGGTCTTGTCGGATGCGGACGATTCCTTCTTTTGCGCCGGAGTAGAAGCCGGGAAAGGCGATGCCGACGGGGATCGATATTGCGATTATTGCCAGGATAAAGAAGGTGATTAGGGACGGGTTTCGTAGCTGCCGTCGGAGCCGTGCCGACCATCCGTCGCCGTCGCCGTAGTCTATTGCGCCGATGCGGGTGAGTTTGCCGTGTCTCGAATCGGAGTCGTCGAGTTCTTGTTTGTGGTGGAGTTCCACTGGTTGGGATTGAGTGGGGGTTAAGGACGCGCCGAGTTGGGGCGCGAACGGGAGTGGGGGGGGGTGCTGAGTTTGATTCTACTATCGGGACGGAGGCGCGTTCGCCGTGCATATTCGTTGTTGACCCAGTGACGAACAGCGTTCGGGCGGTTCGATGAAGATGGAGCATCGCACCTGCATGCGGGGCCTATCGCTCAGGGATGATATATCCGGCTGCGACGGCGGTGCCCAGATCGCCGTATGCGAGGACGGATATTGGTGTGCCGGGTGCGTATTCGGATTCAGGGATCGTAATCCAAACGATAAACGCTCCACTCTGGTTTGCTTGTGCGTGATTTTCGAGAACAGTGTCTGACGACCCGACAATGACGAATGAGATCTGTTCGCCGGGAAAGAATCCCGCACCCAAGAATCCAACAGTAGCTCCTACGAATTCGACTCTGACGCCGGTTGGAGTCTGCGTTTCGAGCTCGATCTCTGCGCGATGGCCTTCCAAGACGCTGAATGTCGCAGGATTGGGCGGTGCGGCAGACCCGACGGGACCTTGCAGGCCGGCAACCCCTCTTTCGCCTTGGAGACCTGAGGGGCCAGCGGGCCCTTGGGGTCCGGTATAGCCTTTCTCGCCTCGTTGTCCTGCGGGTCCGGGAGGGCCGGTAGGACCGGTCTGTCCGGTGTCGCCTATCAGTCCCTGTGCGCCTTGTGCGCCAGTGGATCCTTTTTCTCCTTTGGGTCCGGCTGGTCCTTGTGGACCCGTCGGGCCCGTATCACCTTTCGGACCTGAAGGCCCTTGGGGTCCAGTTTCGCCAGTGCCGCCTCTAGGACCTGCGGGACCTTGGGGGCCTGCTGGACCGGCATCGCCTTTCGGGCCGACGGGCCCAGCGGGGCCCGCAGGGCCTGTTTGACCAGCTTCACCTGTGGCACCGGTTGGCCCTTGAGGACCTTCACCACCCTGATCGCCTTGCGTGCCGGTGCAGGCGAGCACCCAAAGTAGAAGAGAAGTTGCGGTTAAAAAAGATAGCGCGGCGCGGCGACGAAGCATTCGGAAGCGGCTGTCCATATCTTGAGTCTTGTTGTTCCTGTTGCGAACCGATCACGGCGAATCTCCATGAGTGGTGTACGATAAGCGTATAATACATCCCGATAAGCGTATAATACATCCCCAAGCCGCGTGCCGATCGCGATTGTGGTCGGTCGTCTGATTCTATGAGCATCGAGTGGGTCGCTGACAAGAATATTTACCTAAGGTGAGGATGCCGATCATCCGGCTCGAACCTCGCTTGAGCTCAGTTTCATTGTCGATCCGTGCGATTTGAAGATTACCGAATGGCCCGTAGATTAATTGGAACGTTTTTGGCGGTTTCGGTATCTTTCGTATCGATTTTTTTGATCGGAAACCTTGGAGTGGCGCAACCCATCGCCGTGGCGCACGAGATCAAATCGCGGAGCGACGACGGCGCCGTTACAGTGTGGCTGACATTGATGCTGCCAAACGAATTCGCACGCGCGAATGGCGTCGCGACGGTCAATGTCGGTTGTGGTGGGGTCCGGTCATGCCATCGTGGATATCTACATGTGACGGGCACACCTGCTTCGGGGATTACGGGCGGATTTTCGATGTTGCTTTCGCCGGGCGATTACGACCTATCGATTAGCGCGAGCTTGAGCAGCGCGAGTTTGGGGCGCATAGAACATCGATTCGCCAACTATCCACTGTCTTTGTCGAGACCGAAGCTAATCGACTTGGAGCATGTGGAGACTGAGATCAAGGAGTTCAACGACGATGGCACAGTCGACTTGACTATCGCGTATCTGGCGCGCCGGGCGGAAGAGTGGCCAGTCACGCACTTCCGAGCGTCGGCGGAATGCGTAGAAGAGCCGAACTGTTTTTCCGAGATAGTCATCCGTCCGGGGTGGAATGATGATCCTGTTGGGACGCCACACGGCGTTTACATCGAGTTGGGAGGCGTTGTCCCAGGCGAGAGGCAGTTGAAGGTGAGGTTTGAGAGTATTGATCCAGCTCCGTCCGCAAGCTTCGAGGCGCAATCGTTCGAATTCCTGCATGTTTCGATACCGGTTGCGAAACCTCCCAATGTTAGGTTCGTCGGTTACGACATCGTCGGGTACAACGAGGATGGCACTGCTACTGTCCAGATCGAGTTTGAAATTGAGCGCGCCGACGCTTGGCCGATAAGTTCCGTATCATCGACGTTGCATTGCGTCGAACTTGCGTGCGGATTTGGCGGGTTGATCGAGCGTACCTGGTCGGCAGAAATGTCGAATTCCGTTATCCGTTGGGGAGCATTTGCAACGGGGTTCAGACCAGGCGTGACGCGTCTGTCGGCTACGTTCTCGGGGTTCCAACAACCTTGGCTGGGCGCAGACCGTAGTGCAGAAGTTGCTGAGATAACCATCGACATCGAACCTCAACCGGAGTACAAGGTCGTTTGGGATTCGGATGTAGAGGTTATCGGGTATTTCATGAACGGAGAAGCACGTGTCAACCTTGAGTTGCAGGTTCGGCAGATAGGTTTCGCCGGGCCAAGCGTTCAAACGGTGCAAGGCCTGTGCTTTGAGACCGTAGCCAATGATCGCAACTGTGCGAATCTGGAGACGCCCATCGAATTAGATGTCGGACGAGTCGCGGTGAAGATGAAATTCCCGGATTTGCGTTTGGGACAGGGCGTAAACGCGGTGTACGTCGATGCGGGGAGGGCTAGCGGTTCGTTCAATGTCGAAGTACCGGACCGTTTCGTAGGCGCGTCGCGTGAGGTTTGGAATTGCTTCGTCGACCCTGGTCGCGGACGTGTGAGGCCATGTGCCGGCTTGGAGGGACAACGAGTACGCAAGTGGGATCAAGCGATGGTGAACGTCTACCGAGACGGTGACCCACATTACGTCGCGGTATTCGACGAAGCGCTAAACCATGTCGAATTGATCACAGGTATTGAATACGAGATCGTGGATAGCCATGACGAAGCTGACGTCGAAGCGTATTTGGCGCATCCGAGTAATCAACGGACCCGAGAGCTCTTCGGATCCAACTGTAACGTGCATTATTCGTGTGTTCGACACGCGTTCTCCGAGTCGGAGGCTTTCGCAGTCGAAAAAGGGTACGTTTCAGTAGCACCCGTCTTCGGCGGCAAGCCGCTCGAAAAAGACGTGTTCGAGAAGTTCGTCCGATACGATGTCGGCCTTGCTGCGACGATGGTCTTAGTGCCGCATGAACACGGCAGCTTCTACAGAGATTGGCATCGCGGCGAACCGCCGTTTTACACGTCCGCAGTCGATGTCAAAGCGCTACCACTGCTGTATCTGCCGCAAGTCACGCCGGGGATGTTGAGGTCTGACATTCGAGAGTTCGTGGTGTTCGCCGATGAGACACTCGACTATGTACCCTCATTACCAGATATCGAATTCGTCGGTTACCGGTTGTGGCGCGAACTGGTGGACGCAGGCAGTGTCGCGTTGGAGATGAGAGGCGCGGAGATTCAAGGGAATAAGCGCGAATCTGGGCCGAGTGTCCAGGCACAGTTTTCGATGATTCATCCGTTTCAACATCGGCTGGTCAAGGTTTCGGCGCCCAACCTCGAAGCCATAATACTCGGATTTTCGGACGAAGAGACGTGGGTTTTCGACGGCTCAAGGTGGGCCATCGAGCCTGCTCCAGCGGGAATCACGAGCGTGTACCGACGTGACATCAAGTTTGGACCGTCGCTCGTGTCACCGATAGAGTTTCTGACCGACACGAAACAATATCCCGGCAAATTCGAACTGAGACGCCTGAAGGGAGGATCGATGTCTTTGGTCCGAGAGGCCGGGGAATACCCTGCGGGCAGCTATGACGCGGAGATCGTCTTCGATCCGGAAACCTACCGAGTGCAGTCCTACCGTCTCAAGTGGTATTTTCATGAGAACGTCCGGCCACCTTACGAGGTCGAGGCATGGAACGTCAAATACGGTGAGGGCGGTTTTGAGGTCCCGGACGATATACGCAAGAATTCGCCCTATTATCATCGCCATTTGCGTTGACCGCTTTGCAAATTTCGGCAGATGCAACTAAAGGGTCGTAGCAGCGGGCGTTAGCCCAGAATGCCGGCCATCGCCTCGCCGATGTAGGCGGGGGATTCGACTACGGTGGCTCCGGCGGCTTCGAGGGCTTTGTTTTTCTCGGAGGCTTGGGCGGCTTTGCCGGTGATGATCGCGCCGGCGTGTCCCATGCGTTTTCCGGGGGGTGCGGTTTGGCCGGCGATGGTGGCGACGACGGGTTTGGTGATGTTTTCTTTGATGTATTGGGCGGCGGCTTGCTCGCGGGTGCCGCCGATTTCGCCGATCAGGACGATGGCTTCGGTTTCGTCGTCGTCTTTGAACTCGGTGAGGACGTCGATGAAGTTGGTGCCGGGTATGGGGTCGCCGCCGATGCCGACGCAGGTGGATTGGCCCAAGCCTACAGAGCCGAGTTGTGCGACTGCTTCGTATGTGAGTGTGCCTGAGCGGGAGACGACGCCGACGTTGCCCGGAGAAACGGCGGCACCGGGTATGATGCCGAGTTTGATGCGTTCGCCGGGGTGGATCAGACCGGGGCAGTTGGGACCGAGGAGGCGGGAACCGGTGCGGTCGAGGTATGCCTTGGCCTTCATCATGTCGTGGACGGGTACGCCTTCGGTGATGGAGACGATGAGGGAGATACCGGCGTCGGCCTGTTCGAGGATTGCGTCCATGCAGAATGGTGCTGGTACGAAGACGATGCCGGTGTTCGCGCCGGTGGCGGCGACGGCTTCTCGGGCGGTCTCGAAGTACGGGACTTGATCCATGAACTTGGTACCGCCGCGGTTGGGGTGGACGGCGGCGACCATGTTGGTGCCGTATTCGAGTATGCGTTGGGCTTGGAACGAGCCGTCGCGGCCGAGGCCTTGCACAACGAGGCGGCATGTGTCTTGCACTAGGACTGGCATGGTTTTTGGCGGTAGCCGCTCGCCCTTACCCCCTCTCAATCTCCCCCTCAAGGGGGAGAGGATTTTTGAGGCGGGCAACCGGAACGTTAGGGCTTCACGCGTTTGAGTTCAGTTTGTCTCTTAGGATTTCGGCGGCGCTAGTCATGTCGGGCGCTGGGGTGATGTCCATATCGGAATCGTGGAGTAGCTGGAGACCTTCTTCGGCATTGGTGCCTCGCATCGCTGCGACGATGGGTTTTGTTGCGCCGAGGTCGCGTGCGGCGTTGATGATGCCGGTGGCTACGACGTCGGAACGTGCGATGCCGGCGAAGAGGTTGACGAGGATGATTTCGACGTCGGGGTCGGAGACGATGATTTTGAAGGCGTGTTCGATGCGGTCGAGATCGGCTGAACCTCCAATGTCGAGGAAGTTGGCGGGTTCAGCACCTGCCCACTTAGTGATGTCCATGGTGGCCATGGCGAGACCTGCGCCGTTGACCATGCATCCGACCCGTCCGCCTTCGAGTTTGACATAAGCGAGGTCGTATTCTGATGCTTCGCGTTCGAGCGGGTCCATCTGGTTGGGGTCATGGAAGTCGCGCAGCTCGGGATGTCGGAACATGGCGTCGTCTTCGATCGCGACTTTGGCGTCGAGGGCGATGATGTTGCCGTCTTCGGTCTCGATGAGGGGATTGATCTCGACGAGGGAGCAGTCTTTTTCGGTGAAGAGTCGGTATGCGTTGGAGATGAGCGCCGTTGCGGGGCGGATGAGGGATGAGGAAAAGCCGAGGGCGAGAGCGGCGTCGCGGGCTTTGTATGGAAGGAGGCCTAGCAGCGGGTCGCCGACGATGCGGACGATCTTTTCGGGGTGTTCTTCGGCTACCTGTTCGATCTCGACGCCACCTTCGCGGGTTGCGATGATGGAGGGTGCGCCTTCGTCGCCGTCCATGACGATTGAGACGTAGTATTCGTGGACGATGTCGGCGGCCGGGGTGATCATCACCTTGTCGATCGGTACGCCTTTGGGTCCGGTCTGATGAGTGACCATGCGGGTACCGAGCATGTTGGAGGCGTGTTCGACTGCGTCATCGGGAGTGGCGGCAAATTTGACGCCACCGGCTTTGCCGCGTCCTCCGGCGTGGACTTGGGCTTTGACGATGACGGGGCAACCGAGATCGTCGGTGGCGGCGGAGACTTGGTCGGGGCTTTCCACGATGCGCCAAGGCAGGACTGGGATGCCGTAATCGGCGAAGAGCTGCTTGGCTTGATACTCGTGGAGGTTCATTCGTCGCGGGTGTTGTTCGTGGGCGGCGCTGCCTTGTTGCAGGCAACAAGGTTTAATGATATCGCTCGTGGCCCCTTTTCCTTCGGCATATCCCCCGGCTGAGAGGGGTAAGACAAAGCGTTTAGAGCAGCCCGGTTTCGCGAAGGATGGAATCGATAGCGGCTTTGGATTCGTCGGAGACTGGTGCGGTTGGTCGGCGGGGGTCTCCGTACTCGTAGCCGAGCATGGCGAGCGCGGTTTTGGGTGCGCCGATGGTGTTCATGACGATGGCGTTCAGTTTGGAGGCGGTGCGCTGGAGTTCGACGGCCGTTTTGTAGTCGCCTCGGAAGCCGGCGCTGATGGTGTCCATGCAGAGGGCGGGTGCGATGTTGCCGAGCAACATGCAGGCGCCGTCGCAGCCGATCATGGTGCCGAACGCGAGCAATGCGCCGCTGCAGATCCATTTGCGGACGTTGGACGGGATTCTGGGTATGGCTTGTTGCTCGAAGATGATCGAGTGGTCGGTGATGTACGCAAAGACGTTATCCATGCTGCAAAGTTCGGCGATGATCGGAGGGGGTGCGGCTGGGTTGCCTCCCCACGCGAAGGTCTGGTGGATGACAACGACCGGTACGGGACAGCGGGAGGTTACGTATCCGTAGTAGTTGACGAGGTCAGACGGTGACATATTGCGCGGGATGCGCATTCGGATGAAGTCGGCACCTGCATTTGCGTAGTTCTCTGACAGGCGGAGCGTCTCGGTGGTGGAGCGTTCGTCGACACCGGCGATGACGAATTTTTCGCCGTTGTGGGCGCTTACCACTGTCTTAACCGTCTCCAGCCGTTCGGATTCGCTCAACGTAGTCTCCTCGCCGTTTGCGGTGACGACTACGAAGCCAGATAGGGGTGTTTCGAGCCAGCGGCCGACGTTGCGTTCCAGAGCGCCGAAATCGACGGATTGCTGTTCGTCGTCCTTAAATGGAGTCGGAGTTGGTGCGACGACGATTGGTTCGTCGTTGGATGGTATCGTTGACATTAAGGATTCAACCTCGGTCCGTTTCTTGCGAGATGTATGCGAGTCTAACTTTGCCGCGTAGACGTCTGACACCCTCTTCCCTTCTTGCGACAGCAGTTTTGATTGCAGTTTCGGTGGTGGTTGTTGGATGTGGGAGCGACTCTGGCGAGGTGGTGGTTCAGTATGTCACGGCGACTCCGGACCTTTCTGCGCCGACGGCGACTGTCGCACCTACGGCAACGCTGGTGCCGACGGTGGCACCTACTGCAACTGAGACGCCGTATTGGTCAAAGGGATTTCTGCCGGGGATTGCGATGGAGCAGTATCCGCCGCTCAACACTCGGACCGACTACGAGTTGCGGAACACGCAGGAGTGGTTGAACGGCGAACCGACGACGATCGAAGCGCTTCGAGAGAGCGGAGAGGTAGTGCTGGTCGATTTTTGGACCTACACTTGATACAACTGCGAGAACACGTGGCCGGCTCTGAGGGCATGGCATGAGAGCTACGACGATGTCGGGCTCACCATTCTAGGGGTGCACACTCCCGAGTTCGAGTTTGAGAAGGAGCTCGAGAACGTGCGAGAGGCCGCCGAGGAGAACGATCTTGGGTGGCTGATCGTGCAGGACAACGAGTACTCGACTTGGCGTTACTTCACGAATCGGTATTGGCCAGCGAAGTACATCTTCGATCTCGACGGTAACCTGCGTTTCCGTCACTTCGGCGAGGGCAAGTACGCGGAGACGGAGCAGGTGATCAGATTGCTGCTGGATGAGGCGGGGAACGACGTGACGGGGATTGAGCCGACTTATTTGTTGGAGTGATGGAGGGTCGCATCAACGTCGGCACCGCGTCATAGACTTCTCTCAATGAGCGTCTACTCCAACGAGCGATCTCTGACCATCGCTAAGAAGGCATTGCCCGATTGGGTCGTTCGTGATTCGCGTGTGGCTATGGATGGGTTAGAGCTTTTGGGGCGTTTGCCGGTGGGTTGCGTGTCGGCGGCGTTTTTCGATCCGCAGTATCGGGGTGTGTTGGACAAGTTGGGTTATGGAAACGAAGGGGTGTTGAGGGGGCAGAAGAGGTCGGCTCTGCCGCAGATGAGTTCGGAGACGATCGGAGCGTTCATCCGGGGGATCGGGAGAGTGTTGGGGCCTAGCGGGCATCTTTTCCTTTGGATCGACAAGTATCACCTCTGTTCGGGCATCGGCGAGTGGGTCGAGGGGACAGCGCTTGAGACGGTAGATCTGGTGACATGGAACAAGGGCCGGATCGGCATGGGGTATCGGACGCGTCGTACCGCCGAGTATCTCGTGGTGTTGCAGAAGTTGCCGAAAAGGGCGAAGGGGGTGTGGACGCGGCATGACATTAAGGATGTTTGGGAGGAGAAGCCGACTTCGAAGGTCACCCACGCGAAGCCGGTGGGGTTGCAACGGGCATTAATCGAGGCAGTGACTGGTCCGGGCGATGTTGTGCTAGACCCAGCGGCGGGGAGTTTCAGTGTTTTGGAGGCGTGTCGGTTGGCTGGGAGGACGTTTGTGGGTTGTGATGTGAACGGGTAAGCCGGACTCGGTAGGTCGAGTTAGCTACTGCTCTGTTCCACTCTTTCGATTCTCGTTTTGCGAGGTTTGATTTGTCGCTCCATGCTTTCAGCATTTTGGCATGTTTTCAGTTGGAAAACGACAATAACCTTGCAATTGGGCGAACCCGAACCTTGCGATCATACGAGGTTTAACCTTGCAATTGAACGAATGATAAACTTGCAATCATACGAAGCTTAACCTTGCAATTGAACGAACCATGACCTCGCAATCATACGAACAAGAATCTCGCGATCAGCCGATTGCTCGCGATCGTCTCCACAGCCGTTTAATCGAGCCGCGCCTAGTCGAAGCATTGGAAGATTCCCTCGCCGTCCTGATACAAGGTCCGCGGCAGTGCGGGAAGACTACGCTCGTCCAGATGGTATGCGCGCCGGAGTATCTTCCAGCGCGGGCAACTCGGATCAGCAACCAAGAGAACCGAGGCTACAGCTACCTGAGTTTTGATGATGACGTGATCCGTCTGGCCGCCGAAGCCGATCCAATGGGTTTCATCGCCGAACTCCCTGAGCGGGTCGTGTTGGACGAGGTCCAGCGCGTGCCCAGGTTGTTCACGGGTCTGAAACTGGAACTCGACCGCGCAAGGGTGCCGGGACGATTCGTTCTGACGGGCTCAACCAACGTGTTGGCTGTGCCGACTGTGCAAGAATCTCTTGCCGGTCGACTTGAGACGATCCAGCTGCATCCCATGGCGCAGAGCGAGCTACATGATTCTGATCCTGACGCGCTCGGGTTCATTCACGCATTGTTCACCGAGGGCTTTCCGATTCGACAAACGAAGCGGTTGGGCAAAGACCTGATCGATCGGATAGTTGCTGGCGGTTACCCGCCGGCATTGGCCAGACCCACAGAGCGACGAAGGTCGAATTGGTATCGGAGTTTCATTGAAGCTCAGATCCAACGGGACGTCGGAGATCTGTCACGGATTCGGGGGCTTGCATCATTGCCAAGGTTGCTCCAACTCGTCGCGACGCAGACCGCGCAGTTGTTCAACACATCGAGGCTATCTGGGCCGTTCGAACTCAGCCGCACCACGATTGGCGACTATGTCGCTTTATTGGAGCGTGTCTATCTGGTCGAGTTGCTGCCGCCGTGGTACAGCAACTTCGGGAAGCGCCTGATCAAGACACCCAAAATCCACATCGGCGACACTGGTCTTGCTTCTTCCCTGCTCAGGATGACAGAGAAAGCGTTGCGAGGTCACCGGACAATCATGGGCGCTTTGTTGGAAACGTTTGTGTTTCAAGAGCTGCGCAGACAAGCCAGCTGGCATGATGATCCAATCGAGTTCTTCCACTATCGCGACAAAGATCAGGTCGAGGTCGATATCGTGATGGAATCTGGCGGATTTGTGGCCGGAGTTGAGGTCAAGGCGGCTTCTACCGTGACGAATCGGGATTTTCGAGGATTGCGCAAATTGGAGCAGGCCTGTCAAGGGAGGTTTGCAGCAGGCGTGGTTCTTTACGACGGCGAAACGTGTGTCGGCTTCGGGAGCGGAATGTACGCGGTACCGATACGAATGCTGTGGGAGGGGATTTAGGCGATCGCTTTCCCTGCGACGAGCATTTACGCAGTAGGGCTCTCCTCGCCTGTCGAACTCGCCACTCTCATTCTCAACTCGTCAACGCCGTTCAATCCAAGCGCCCGGACGTGTTCGGCGTCGCAATCGGCGTCTCCGGGCGCTGTCACGCTTCCAACTGTTACTTGGATATCCATAGACGGCAAAGTCAATACCACGAATGAAGGCAGACCCAATTGGTGCCAAAGGGACATTGAATGGACTCTGGCAACGCTTGCGGCGAAAAGCGAGATCACAGTGCCGTGAGTGACCACGATGATGTCCTTTTGTCCCACATTTATAACGTTTTCAATCGACGCCGTGAACCTTTCGCACGCTTGCTCCGCGGTTTCTGAACCTAGTACAAGTTGGTCGGGATGACGGAAGAAAGCCTCGACTGCGTTTTGAAAATCTCGTTTCGGCAAAAATGGCACGTCATCCCTGTGATGCTCTTCTAAGCCATCTGCCTGTCTGACCGGAACGCCGAATGTTGCAGCCAAGATATCTGCCGTTTCGACAGCCTTCGGTTCCCGACTTGACCAGATCAGATCAGCGCTGAACGGTCTCAGACGGTCTGCAAGCACCCCAGCTCGACGGCGGCCGACATCGCCGAGTCTCCAAGTTGACGCGGGATTATCACGTTCAATCTCGGGCATCGAGTGTTTCACGAGCACCAACTTACGCACGAACTCGTCCTGATTCGCGTTTACTTGCAATGACGATCATGCGGCGTGTGTTGACGCCGTAGTCCTCGCCTCGGAAGCCGCCGTAGACGTTTTGGAGGGTTAAGCCGGCGTTGTCGAGCATGCTGATCATCTCGGTCAATGTGTAGAGGCGCATTTGGAGATCGGACATCACTCGGCGCGTGCCGTCGGGGAGGATCTCGGTGTAGGTGAGGTGGTTGATGCTCTTTTCCAGGCTGAGGGCGCGTCGCTCTAGGACGACGCGGCCGTCTTCGTGTTGGTGCCAGTCGAACTCCTCGTTGTTGATGATTACCCACTCGCGGTTGAGGAGGTCCATGAGGAGTTTGCCGCCGGGTTTGAGCGACTTTGCTACTTGGTGGAGGACTTGCCGGTCGTCGTCTTCGGATTCGAGGTACCCGAAGGAGGTGAACATGTTGATGACGGCGTCGAACTGGTTCTCGAATTCGTCGGGCAGTCGTCGCATGTCGGCTTGACGGAGCGTGAGCGCCAAACCAGCGTCTGCGACCTCGGATCGTGCGATGTCGAGCATCTCAGCACTTAAATCTACGCCGGTGACGTCGAGGCCCGTTTTTGCGAGGGCGATGCTGTGTCGGCCTTGTCCGCAGCAGAGGTCTAGGACGCGGTGATGAGGCTGGAGGCCGAGGGCGTGGATCGCGAATTGGGTTTCGAGGTCGGTGCGGTCCTGTCGCAGAGTATGGCCGTAGACGCGGAGGTAGTCGCCTTTGAAGAATCGGACGTACCAGGGTGTTTCAGACGGTGCTCCCATCGGGTTCACCCTCACCCTAACCCTCTCCCATCGAGGGAGAGGGAATGTCGTTTAACGATTTCGCGTAGCGCGTGTAGTCCGCGATCCCGGCATCGACGAATGCCTCATGTCGTTCGCGGCATTTGTTGCAGTTCGCGCAGTGGATTACCGCATCGTCGTTAGCGGTCTGTGGATTGGAGCAGGTTAGGGTCAGATGCAGCGGGAGTGATGGTGCGTTAGCGGCGAGTATGTCCTCTTTGTGCAGATGGCGCATCGGGGCTTCTACGGTGATTTCATGGTTGAGGCCCATCCCGTTCGAGTCGGCGATGCTTTGGAAGAAATCGGGGGTGGCGTCTGGGAACGGGTTGCCGGCCAGTGAGCCGATGACGATGCGGTGGACATCGTTGAGGCTGCACCAGATCGCGGCGAGGGTGATCAAGATGATGTTGCGCCCGGGGATGTATACGGTTTCGTCAGGCTCGTCGTATCCGGGCACGGTATCGCCCGACATCGTCCAGTGCGTGTCTCCGTACAGCGCCTTGACGGGTAGCGAGAGGATCGTCACTGGTTTGATGTTCGGACTGTCGAGGACATCGATGAAGTGATCCAGCATCTTCTTTTCAGCCCACTCCCACGGAATGCCAGTTTCGACGTAAATCGGGTACGCGGTGCCATTTTCGGCTTCGTTGGCTAGGAGGATGCAACTGTCCATGCCGCCGCTCGTCAACACCGCCGTGGGTGGTTTCACAACGGGCGTCCGTTCTGGTGCGCAGTATAGGTCGCGTAGGAGTTGGGCGTCTCCCACAGCCGGATCTCCGAGATATGAAGGGCTTCAGAGGAGGTCATGTCGTGGATGTGCGCTGCGATGTTCTCCGCAGTGGGGTTCCGGTTGATCGTGTAGTGGGCCTCGCCGAGTTCCTCTAGTACGGGTACTAAGGGGTCATCGCGGTGCAGGATCATTCGGTGATCGAGGTTGTCGTCGATCCAAGTCTTGACGATGTCTTTCACGTCGGAGAAGTCGACTACCATTCCGCGATGGTCGGTCTCTTCGGCCTCGATGTCTACTTCGAGCCTGCCGTTATGGCCGTGCAGGTGCCGACATTCGCCTTCGTATTTGAGGAGCCGATGTCCGTAGCAAAAATCGATGACTCTGGTTACTTTGTAGGACACCGTCTAAACACCTCGGATGTGCCGCCCAGAGTCTACTCTGACGATCTCACCGGTGATTGACGATGTGCGCAGCAGCGTGGCGATTATCTCGGCGATGTCGTGAACAGATGATTCGAGTTGCAAAGGTGCTTTGGCGGCGATGGCGCGGTCCCAGTCCTCTGGGGTGATCTCGGGTGGTCGCATCGTCGGGCCCGGGGCAACTGCGTTGACACGGACCCCGAAACTTGCGACTTCGGCTGCCAAGCAACGCGTCATGAAGTGTATCGAAGCTTTCGCTGTCAGGTATGGCAGGTAGTCGGTGTAAGGAGTCTCCTCGGCTGCCCAGTCGCCGAACATGATGATATGTCCGCGGTTGGGTCCAGGGTTTCGCCGCATCTGCTTCGCGGCATGCAATCCGATTAGGTATGACCCTTTCGCAGACGCCATAGCACGGTCCCACGCGGCGCCATTGAGCGAGTCGAAAGGTGCGTAAGGATAGTCGGAAGCTAGATTAACGACGTAATCGAGGCCGCCGAGCGCACCGACGGTCTCTTTGACGGCTCCGATCACCTGATACTCTTCGCTGAGGTCGGCTTGTATCAGCGCGGTGTCGACATTGTCGATTGAATCGGCGAGAGATTGAGCTTCGGCCGCGCTCCTGCGATATGCTATTGCGAGATTGATGCCGTCTTCGGCGAGCCGATACGCGACGACTTGGCCCACGCGTTTGGCACCAACTATCAACGCTGCTTTGGGCCGTTCGGATTGCGTTGGATCGGACATGTTCCCAATGTGGCGGAGGGGACAGGATTCGAACCTGCGGTCACCGTGAGGTGACACTGGTTTTCAAAACCAGCGCATTAAACCGCTCTGCCACCCCTCCATGTGTTGCGGCGTGGTTGCGATAGTACGATTCTAATGCTGGCATCGTGGGCAATAGTAGGCGGTGCGGCCGCTGATGCTTTTGGAAATGATCGCTTGTCCGCAGTCTGGGCAGGTTGATTTCGATCCACGCGAAACACGCATGCGCTCGTCGTACGCGTCGACGACGTATGGACTACCGTCGGCGCTCGGGTGGGTTGAGATGAACTCGATGGCGTGCTCCAATACGGCGATGATTGCCGAATGGAGGATCTCAAGACGCGCGACGCTGATCTGGTTGCAACGGCGCAGAGGTGAGATGCCGGTTCGGTGCAACGATTCGTCGGCATAGATGTTGCCTACACCTGCCACCAAATTTTGGTCTAGAAGGGCTGGTTTAACCCGTGATCGTTTGGACTTCACTCGTTGCGCGAATTCGCTTGACGTGAGGTCCCATGGCTCCGGCCCGAGATTCGGAAACGCATGTTCTGGTTTTTCCGCGCACCAAAGCCGGGCCCACCTACGGGAATCGTTCAACTCAATGCGGCGTCCATCGTCAAGGTACAGGACAGCGCGGCGATATTTGACCGATGTTTCTCTAGGATCGCGGATGTGGACCGAACCGGTCATACCCATGTGGAGGACCAGATTAGATGATGTATGGTCTGTGTCTCCGAGGGGCATGATCAGGTATTTGCCGCGGCGATCAATGCTACCGATGCGTTTGCCGGAAACGCCGTTGGCGAAGCCTTCGATGTCGTGCTGGGGAGCCGCGACACTATCGGCCCAACCGATTTCTACGCGCTGGATTTTCTCGCCCTCGAGTCGTTTTGATACTAAGTAACGTCGGATGGATTCGACTTCTGGGAGTTCGGGCATGGGCTGGATTATCGCGCCAGCCCGAGCGGTTGCACATCTAGGTGGTTAAGTGAAAAGCTATTGATGGCCGTGTCAATCGTTGGAAGTTTGAAAGCCAAAGCCGCGCCGATTGGTTTCAAGCAGCTCCTCCAATGTCACTAAGACTACTTTCAAATCTTCCCTGAATTCGCCCATTCTTTCTTCGAGACGGTCAATTCGCGCTTCGAGACGATCCATTCGCGTTTCGAACCGATCCATCCTAGCATTGGCAGCCAAATTGGTCTGTGATAGCTGCAACATCATGTCAGTCACGATGATCCTGAAGTCCGCCATTTCATCTTTGGTGGAGAATTCAGTGTGAGTATGTTCAACGGTAGTCATAGGTATCTCAGATGTTGTAAGTTATGGTTCCGATGTTACATCAGGGGTTGGTTGGATAGTCATTGACCTCGGTTGCCTTGGCGGTCGCTTGGGCCACGAGCGCCGGGTGAGGTGTTTTGTTCTAGGAGGATTTCGGGGCCGACGATCAGGTTGTTTGGAGGGTCTCCGCCGAAGGCTATTGCCGCCATGCCCTCGGCCACGTCGGTTAGGGTGCCGACTTCGGTGGTGACGATCGTCGATTCGTCGTTGGTGGTCAGGCGGAGGGTGCCTTGGTCGGTTTCTACGGAGATGGTTTGGTCATTGATTTCGGCGATGGTTCCGTTGATGTTGGACAGATTAGTTGCGTCGTTGTTTTGGCCGAAGGCTCCGAAGAGACCACGGAAGCCTCCCCCGAAACCGCTGCCTTGGCTTTGCTGCTCGGGTATGACAGCCAGGTTGATGATGAATATGCGTCCGCCTTCGCCTCTTTGGACGGTGCCGGCGACGTTGGTTCCTGGGGATAGGTCGGCGGGGGTGAGTTCTTTAATGACGGTGATGTTGGAGTTTTCGCCGATGTCGAAATCGGTTGTCAGACCGCTGTCGTCGTCGTGTTCGATGGTTACGGTCGAGCCAGTGATTGCAGAGATTGAACCGGTGACCGGAGGAGTGCCAAAGCCGCCTTGTCGTCCGCCGGGCGCCTCGATGCCCGCTTCGGCGAGGACCTCCAACATGAGTTCTCGGAGGCGTGCTTGGTCGGCTTGGCTAAGATTTCCGGTTTGCGCGTTCTCCATCAACGCTTGGATTTCAGGGTTGCTTTCCATGGCGTCTTGAATCGCTTGCGCGTTGGGACCGCCACCACCGCTACCGAATCCGCCGCCGCCGCCGAATCTTCCACGTCCGTTGGCCTCGCCGGAGGTTTCAACGGTTATGACGACCTGCGCCTCGCCGCTTTCGATGCGCTCTTGGATCTCTTGCGGAAGGTCGTCTGGAGAGCCTTCTTCGGTGACTACCGATGTTGAGACGATTACCACCTCGGCATGCGTCGCGTCGCCTTCGGATTGCGTTCGTGCCGGAGCGTTGCGTGTGGTTGGAGTTGGAAGTTCGCTTTCCGATGCGAAAGGTATTGATTCTTCGTCGGCCTCGTCGGTCGGTGCCAAGAAGAAGATCGCGGCGGCGCCGATGACAATGCCGATGAGCACGACGATTGCCAGAAGTATTGCGAACGGGCTCTTCATTTCATATCACCATGTAGTGTTGGGTTCGTCTATTCGTATCTGAGGGCCTCGATGGGGTTTAGTCTTGCGGCTCTGACGGCGGGGTAGATGCCGAAGAATAGGCCTACGGCGATGGAAACGATGAGGGCGATGATGGGGATGTCGCTGGTAACGCGTGTGGACCATTCGGTACCGATGAGGAAGCGACCGTCTATGGCGGTCGCGAGAGCGACGCCCACAATTACGCCGATGATGCCGCCGCCGAAGGTTAGGAATACCGCTTCGGTTACGAACTGGGCGACGATGTCGCGGCGTTTCGCACCCATGGCTTGTCGGATGCCGATTTCGCGGGTGCGCTCGGTGACGGAGACGAGCATGATGTTCATGATTCCGATGCCGCCGACGAGGAGTGAGATGCCGGCTACAGTCCCAAGGAAGACGACGAGGGTCTGGTTGGCTTCGTCGAAGGTATCGAGGATTTCTTGCTGGTTGAAGACGGTGAAGTCGTCGGCCTCGGTTATGCGATGGCTCAGGCGCAAGACGGTTTCGATTTCTTCAATGGCTTGGTCGACTAGCTCCACGTCACGGGCCTGGATTGAGATTTGGTCCACGCTGATGCCGCCAGGTACTCTTTGTCCCGACAATCGGTAGTAGGCGGTAGTGATGGGCACGATGGCCAGGTTGTCGGCAGAACCGAATCCGCTTTGCCTGGCGAGAACTCCGACGACTCGGAAGCGTCGACCATTGATGCTTACCAGTGCGCCGGTGGGGTCTTGATTCCCGAATAGATCTTCGGAGACTTGAGCACCCAAGACGACGACTTCTGCACGTGTTTCTACGTGCGGCGTTCCGACGAATGTTCCAGTTGCCATCTCCAAGTTGCGGACGTTCAGGAACTCGGGTGTCACGCCGGATATCTGTGCTTCGGTGGTGTTGTTATCGATGTGGATGGTGCCGAAGGTGTTGATTTCCGGGGCGACGGCCTTGATGGACGGCGTGTATAGAGGGTCTCTAAGAGCATCCACATCCTTTAACGTGAGGGGTTCGCTGGTGGGTATGACGGTGAGGAGGTTGCTGCCCAGTCCTTGGATAAGCTCGGTGATGCGATCGGTGGAGCCACGTCCGATGGACATCAGGGTGATTACGGAGCAGACTCCGAGTACGATGCCGAGGAGCGCGAGCGCGGCCCGGAGACGGTTCGCGGTGAGCGAGTAGATCGATGTTCTGAATATGTCGATAGGGGACATTGGTCGCCGTGAGTTACGCTGCTGTTGCCTGAGGCCGGGTTGCGTCGCTGACGACTCGGCCGTCGCTTAGGGTGATGATGCGGTCGGCTCTGGCGGCAATGTCTTGTTCGTGGGTGACGACAATGACAGTGATGCCGTTTCGGTGGTTCAGGTCGGCGATTATGTTGATGATCTCGGCAGTGTTTGCGGTGTCGAGGTTGCCGGTGGGTTCGTCGGCTAGCAAGACGGAGGGTTCTTTGACTAGGGCACGGGCGATGCCGACGCGTTGCTGTTGTCCGCCGGATAACTCGGTCGGTCGGTGATCTATGCGGTCTTCGAGGCCCACCAATCCGAGAGCTCGTTCGGCGCGTTGGCGACGGTTTGGCCAGCGGCCGTACATCATCGGAAGTTCGACGTTGGCGAGAGCTGTGAGGCGGGGTAGGAGGTTATGCGTCTGGAAGACGAATCCGACTTTGCGACTGCGGATATCGGCGAGGCTGTCGTTAGACATGGCTTCAACTGCCTGTCCGTCGATGTGGTAGCTTCCGGAAGTCGGGATATCGAGGCATCCGATGATGTTCATCAGGGTCGATTTGCCGGAGCCGGAGGCACCCATGATTGCCACGAACTCGCCGTTATGGATATCCATGGATACACCGTCAAGGGCGCGGACCTGAATGGCACCCATGTCGTATTCCTTCGCGACATCGCGGATGCGAATTACTGCGTCGTTGGTGTTGGTTGCGTGGTGCATGATCGGCCTGCGATCGTCGGATCAGCTAGGTGATCAACGTCCGGGCGCCCGGCCAACGGAAACTGACCGTGTGATGGCGCGGAATCCGCCGAACTGGCTGGTGTCGGCTCCGACGACGGTCATGAGGATTGTCTCGCCTTCTGAGACCCCATCCTCGATGACGGTCCAGAAGTCGTCGGAGATGCCGAGAGTCACGTTGCGGGGTTGGATCGATCCGTCTTCGTTCGATATCAGAAGTATTGGATCGTTAACAGAACCGAACAGTGCTTGTATTGGGACGAGCAGTTTGTCTTTTTGTTCGCGGATAACGACCTCCGCGACCGCGCTAAGCCCTTCGGGCAGCTGAGTGCCTCCGGGCTGCTCGGTTTGGATGGTTACTGGATAGGTAACGACTCCTTGGTTCGATTCACCAAAGGCGGCGATGTCGGAGATGTTGCCGATTAGCGGTTCGTCGCCGAGGGCTTCGAGTTCGATGGATGCGGGATCGCCGACTTGCAGGAATAGGACGTCGACCTCGTCCACGGTTCCAGAAACTTCGACGATCGACGAGTCGGCGATCTCGATCGCGTCGGCGCCGTCGTTAATTTGTTGGCCTTCCGCGACGGAAACAGCCGATATGACACCGCTGAACGGCGCAACGATTTGGACCTCGTCGATAGCTATTCGCGCGGCCTCGAGGTCTCCGCGTGCTGTTGCAACCTCCGCTCGACGGAGCGCGACGGTGGCTGGATCGGGGTTGATCAGGTCGTCCAATTCATCTCGAGCAGCTTGGAGATCGGCCCCGGCGACTTCAACCTCCTGTTTAGCGAGTTCGATTTCGAGTTCATCTGATTCGGTTAAATCTTCAAGATTGTCGATCTTGGCTAGTAGGTCGGAGCGCGCGACTTCAACTTCCTGGTCCAACACTTCTATATCGCGTGGGCTTGGGTTGAGAAGGTCTTCCAACGCCTCGAGCTTGCTGTTTGCGTCGGCAATCGCAACTTGAACCTCCTGCTCCGCGACGTTGATCGCTTCTGCATCGCGGCTCCGGATATCGTTCACGGCTTCTACAGCGTCGTGGATATCAGTCTCAGCTTTTTCGACGCTCGATTCAGCTAACGCGATGTCAATGTCTGATCCGCCGGCCAGAAGATCGGCCAAATCTAGGGATGCTTGTTCGAACGAGTCTTTGGCGACTTCCAGTTCTTGGATAGCCACCGCGAGATCATGTTTCTCCCTCTCGAGGTCGGCATAGCGACTTGCGACTGTCTCGTCGATCTCTGATGTCAATAGCCGCTCAAGGTTAATTTTCGCGTCTTGGCGCTGTAAATCTGCGAGTTCGACTTTTGCGGCTAGATCGTTCAGAACTTCCTCGTCGGTAGGTTCGAGTAAATCAGCCAATTGTTCGTTCAAATCGTCAACGTGTTTGTGGGCTGCGTCAACGGCGTCGTCGGCTTTGTCGAATTCCTCGGAGTTGGCGAGCATTACGGTTTCGTACGCCTCCGTACGCGACCTGAGTTCCTCCCAAGCATTCTCAAATTCGATGTTGACGCACTCATCCGTGATGCCAGTGCCGAGTTCGGTGCAATCGAATCGCAGATTGCTCAGGAAGAATTCGGTCCAAGTGGCAACAACCGATTCGCTCCAAGGAGTGTCAGGGTCATCCTCCAACCAACTAGAAGAAATATTGTTGCGCTCAGCCAGGCGGTTGAAGCCTCCGGCGGGCGACATGATCTCGGGCAATGTCTTGCCGATTTGTGCGAATATCTGGTCTGGCGATAATTGCCACTCGTAAACCGTTATGTCCATTCCGAGCCATTTGAGGAAGACATCTTGGTACGCATCGCGCGCGTCGCCAAGTGCTTCTTCAAGTTCAATTACCTCAGCGTCGACCTCGATTAACAGTCGTGCCAGTTGGTCCTCCGCCACATTGATATCGCTCACGGCTTCAGCCCTCTGCTGGCGCAACTCTTCCAAATCTTCCTCGTCATAGGGTTGCTTTGCTTCTTCGTATGCATCTACCGCGGAGGCATAGTGGAGTTCGGCCGCGACGAGATCGGCCTCTGCTTCAGACTTAAGGATTTCGATGCTCAAGCGGTCTTCGACCGCATCTTCCGCATCCTTCAACGCGTTGCCCGCTTCTAAGACGGCATTTTCTGCCTCGACTACCGCTAATTCAGATTTCATGACATCAAGTTCCGCTTCGTTGATCGAAGCGGCATCGGGGTTGCGCAGGTCGTTCAACGCTTGTTCCGCTTCGTCAAGTTCTTTGACCGCTTCGTTAACGTTGTGTTCAGCCGCCGCTAGATCGGATCGGTTCAATCGGGTTAGATCGTCCAATTTATCTTCAGCGTCAACGACTGCCTGAGCCGCCTGATCAACGGCTAGGTGGGCTTTTTCGACGTCGATCCGAGGAGGGTCTATCAACTCATGGAGCCTCTTCTCAGCGTCCGTCAATGCTTTTGTGGCTTCAGATACCTCTAGTTCGGCAGTTGCTAGATCGAGTTTCGAGGGAGCCAGCAGGTTGGAGAGGTTGGTTTCTGCGTCAGCCAGTTTTTGGGCAAATTCAAGAATTTTGAGGGTCGCGTCATCGATCTTTTTCTTTCCCGGATTGACGAGTTCGTCCAGAACCTGTTCAGCATCTTGAAGCGCGACGCTCGCGTTTTGCAGCGTTTGCTCGGCTGAGACCACCGCGTCGTCAAAGAGAGTGACCAACACATCGCCGCTCTGCACCGCGTCTCCCACTTCCACATTTACAGACTCGACAGTGCCGGACAGTCCGAAGGAAAGTCGTTCGCGATTGGCGTACTCGAGAGTCCCGTTGACCGCGACGGAGTTGACTAGATCGCCGCGTCGGATTGTGAGAAGTTGAGTTTCGGCATCTTCGGAGGCGCCGTACTCCTCAAGGATCGCGGCGACGGGCGACTCGCTTTCGAACTGGTCTTGCAGGTATGGGTAAAGGTAGAACGTACCCGCGTACGCGACTATCGGGACGGCGATCAGGACAATCGCCGCGATCAACCATTGACGACCCGTTATCTGCTTGAAGGCGTCGATCGCCGCGGTATCTTCGCGCTCGGGGCCGTTCGTCATGTCGTGTTTCGTCGATTCACTTTCGGGTTCAATCTGGTTAGACGACGATTCTAGTGACCGAATCGCGTAGAAATTGTTAAGATCTTCGCCGGTTTTGCGTCGGCGATTTCTGGACCCGGCCACGAAGAAGTAGCCGAGAAGCCCGGCAGCCCAACACCGCGACCAGTGCCTACGTCGTTTCTCACTCATGATCCCACTATCACCTGAACGTCTTTAGAGTAACCTTGTTGACGCGAGAAGGATGACAAGAGCGGGAGTTTGAGATGACAGAAGCGAGACTTGCCCGAGATTACGATATCCGCTTCGGACATGGATTGTTGAAGGCCGATTCAGCCAACTGGGGGAGGTATGTAGTCATAACCACGCCATCAGCGTGGAAGGCGACGAAAGACGAATTGCATCACCAGCCTGAGGGAATCGGGATCAACGAATGGCTTGACAGAACGCACCTGATCGAGGTTTCGGATTCGCTTCCAGACGATATAGACCTCGTTGTAGGACTTGGTGCTGGGCGCGCTCTCGACCACGCGAAACTAGTTGCGAAGCGTAAGGATAAGCCGCTTGTGCAGGTGCCGACGGTAGTTTCGACCGGCGCCATTATCCACGGATTCGTTGCGGATTGGGACGGGCGTCAGATCATCGGTCAACTCGCGGTGGTGAACTGCGAATACGTGTTGGTCGACTACGATGTGGTGCTCAAGGCGCCGGAACGATTGAACACCGCGGGCTTAGGTGACGTGCTGTGCGGATACGCTGGCATCTCGGAGTGGCGTAGGTCCGCCGAGTTGGGCAAGACCGAGCCAGTAGATGAATCGAAGACAGCCAACGCCCTCGCGTTATATGACAAGATCGTCACGGAGTTTCCAGCGAGTCTCGGCACGAACGACGAATTGACGCCAAAGTCCGTCGAGGTAATCATGAATGCCGTCCAGGCGCGGGACGACTCTCTGGTCCAAGACGATCGGGCGCCGGGTGCGGATCATGCGTTCTGCTTCGTGGTGGAGATCGCGGCGGACAAATTCTGGATACACGGCGAGATGTGCGCGCTCGGCGCGATCATCATCGCTTGGCGGACCCAGCAGAGCCCCGAAACGCTGGCCGGATGGTTGGACACGTGCAAGGTTCGGTGGCGACCTCGGGACGTTGAGATTACTCGTGAGGAGCTAGGCGCCGGCATAGCGGTGTGGCCCAAGTGGATGGGCGATGGTTCCGATGACAAACCTGCCTCTAAATCGATCGTCGTTCAAGATCCTATGACTGAGAAAGAGATCGACGCCTGTTGGGAATGGTTAAACTCGAACTAAGGGGAACCCTGCTGAGTTAACCGGCAGCCGGTACCCGACGTTACATTTGGTGGAGGTCGAATCATGTGGGCAATGACGATTGCCGGTGGGCGTGGCGAACGTCTCCAACCGCTCACCGACCATATCTGCAAACCAATGGTGCCTATGAACGGTGTTCCGTTGCTGCAGCATCAAGCGCACTGGCTCTGTTCCAACGGTGTGACCGATATCGTGTTTCTCACTGGATACCGCGCTGAACAGGTCGAAGAGCACTTCGGGGACGGTTCGCGTTTCGGCTTCCGGGCTCATTATTCGCCTGAAGATCAGCCACTAGGCAGGGGCGGCGCCGTCAAGCAAGGTTTTCAGTTGGTGCCGCGAGACGCGGAAGAAGTGATCGTTGTGAATGGCGACATTTTGACAGACCAATCTCTCGACCCACTCTTAAAGTTGCGCCGCGAAAACGATGCGGCGGCGGCGATCACGCTCATCCCGTATGTCAGCTCGTTCGGTGTGGTTCTGGTATCGGAAGACGATGTGGTTACGAGTTTCGCCGAGAAGACGGAACTTCCGTTCTGGATCAACGGCGGCATCTACGCGTTCGAGCGCGGCCTCGAAAGCCGATTTCCAGATGTTGGCGACCATGAGACTGCCACATTTCCGCAGATTGTCGACGAAGGCCGTATGCGGGCGCTGCGATCCTCAGCTAAATGGATCTCCGTAGAAAGCCACAAAGATCTGCGCGAAGCGGAAGAGATGATTTCTAAAGGGCTACTGCCCAACGCCGAAGCATCTTGAACTGGTCTCAACCTGCCCTCAGCTAGACCGCGACGCTCTCTTGCGATTCCTTTACGTGGCGTGAGACTTCCAACGTGGCGATGTTGATGTGTTTGTCGGAAGTGTTGACTACCAGATCGTAGAGATCGTGGTCCTCAGGATCGGCGCGGTGCATCTTGTAGAAATACTCGCGCTGTGCTTTCTCTCGCTCGGCGATTATTTGCTCCGCCTGCGAGATCCGCGTCAAACCTTCGCGGTTCATCACGCGCTCAACTCTGTCGTCCCAATTCGCGAAGATGCCGACCCTAGACACCGAGTCGTGTTCCGCGAGCTCGACGGCGCCGGCTCTATGTACGATGACCGCGTTGCCATCTTTAGCCAGCTGCGAAAGATCGTAGGCGTTGTCTAGCGACGTATTCGCGGACGGCCCGTTCGTGTCCCACGTGAGCGGCGCGTGAATGTCTGCGGCACCTTGCAGGTATGGATCGTCGCCTGCGGCTCCGATAGCGAAATAGGATGCAGCACGTTCGATCCAAGCCCAGAGGCGGTCCGAAAAATCACCATCTTGCAGGTGGAGAAGTTCGTCAGTCGAGTTCTCAGCATGAAGAGCATCGATTGAAGGTAGCCGAACCCGGTCGAAGTATCGCCACCCAAACATTCGGGCGATCTTTTTGCCGACTACAAAGGCACCCGAACCGATGTGGCCGTCGATTGTGACCAACGTTTTCTGCATTGGATGCGTAACCATGTCGTAATGGCGGACGCGCGCCAAATGGAGCGCCCGCGCGTGCGGAAATAATATACGCGTTCAGTGTTCGGTGCAAGAATTCGAAGACGCGACTACCGATTCAACACACTCAAACCACCGTCAACGATCAAAGACTCGCCGTTGATGTAGTCGTTTTCGATCAGACTGATAACGGCGCGGCAAACTTCGTCCAACTCGCCCATGCGTCCGGCCGGGCCCAAGGTATCTAAGGATCTTCGTGATTTACCGGATGTCTGATAGTCGGATAGGGGCAATATCGGGCCCAAACGCAATTCATTAACTTGAATCTGCGGCGCTAAAGCCGCCGCCAAGGATCGAGTCAACCCGCTCATCGCGGCGTTCGCGACGCCAAACGCAAATCTCGACTTGTACACCCTTCGTCGGTCGTTGATGTTGACGATCTTGCCGTTGTCCGTTTCGGGCAGATCTCTTGCCATCATCTGCGCCAAGAGCATCGGAGCGCGGACTTTGACCGCCATCGTGAGGTCGAAATCGCCGACCGTTGTTTGGTCAAGCGTTGCACGCCCGAAAGAGGACGCGTTGTTGATGAGTATGTTCGGAACTGCGCCAAGTTTTTCTGTCGTCTCTCGCCATAAATCGGCGCACTGTTCGGGTGACGCGAGGTCGGCTTGGATCGTGTAACTCTGCACTCCGAAACTGCGGGCAATGTCGCGGGTCTCCACGGCTTCTTCTTCGCTGTTCAGGTAGTGCACCGCGATAGTGCAACCTTTCTCGGCCAGCGATAGGGTGATCGCGCTCCCGATTCGCTTCGATGCGCCTGTCACCAGCGCGGTTGATCCTGATATGTTCATCGCGATCGGCGACTAGAACCGTGGCTCGCCATACTGGCCTTCATGTTAGCCTTCGAGCAGTCAAAGTTCAGACAATCGAGGAACTAAATATGATCTACGAATTCAGGACGTACGACCTCACGACTAGAGCTGTGCCCGAGTTCGAGGCGAGAACCACGGCGAAGCTCAAAGAGGGTCGCCAGAATTACTCTCAGCTCTTCGGTTTCTGGTACACGGAAGTCGGACCGATCAACCAGGTGCTCCATGTCTGGCCCTATGATGACCTCGAACAGCGTCGAAAGATCCGCGCGCAAGTAGCCGAGGAGGGGATTTGGCCGCCGGACAATGCTGAATTCGTACGCAAGATGCGATCCGAGATATTTCTCCCTGCTCCATTCATGAAGAATCGCGGCGAGGCCAAGCTAGGGCCGGTGTATGAGATGCGCATCTACACCTACGCGCCTCCTGACATTCCGAAGGTGATCGAGATCTGGGGCAACCATATCGAGGAACGAGAGAAGTATTCGCCGTTGGTCGGAGCTTGGTACTCCGAGCTGGGGGCGCTCAACACTTGGATCCACATGTGGGCGTACGAGAGCTACGACCAGCGTGCCGCTATCCGCGAAGAAACTCGTGCCAAAGGTGTTTGGCCACCTCCCGGCGGAATCGCCCCGCTCACACAGGCGAACAAGCTCTTGCTCCCGATGAGTTTCTCGCCGTTGCAGTAGGGGACCGGAGCATCACCAGCGAAACGCACGCGCTGTCGAAGATCGACAGCGGTTAGACCGCTGCGTTGCGGAGGTGGTCCATGAACTCCTGCCGAGTGGCGGTATTGTCCCGTAGCGCACCCATCACCGCGCTCGTCACCATTCGGGGGTCCTGTTTGCGGACGCCGCGCATCACCGTGCACATGTGAGTTCCTTCGACAACGACCCCGACGCCTTTGGGCTCAATCAACGAATCGAGGAAGGTCGCTATCTCCTGTGTCATCCGCTCTTGGACCTGTAGGCGACGGGCGAACATGTCGACGATGCGCGGTATCTTCGACAGGCCGATCACCTTCTTGTCGGGCAAATATCCGACGTGCGCGAAACCGTAAAACGGTAACAGATGGTGTTCGCAGAGGCTGTAGTACTCGATCGATTTGACCACCACCATCTGGTCGTATTCGACATCGAACAGTGCCCCATTCAAAAGCTGCTCAGGATCGATGGAATAGCCGCTCAAAAGCTCGTCGAACATCTCCGCGACACGTAGCGGGGTGCGTTCGGTGCCTTGCTCATCCAAGTTTTCCGGACCTATCGCAGCCAGAATCTTGTCCACACTCTCTGCGATGCGCGCTTTAGTGACCCGGTCGAGCGTGCGGCCATGATCGAACATGGATGGTTCGTAGCCGTTGGAGGAGTTGTCGTAGGTTAGCGATTCGCCCAGCATTTGGTTCTTCGTTTCGGTCAGTTGATCTGGTCAGACATCTACTGCCCGTCTATACGCCCCATTATCGTTGATGGTTCAAACGCGCCTCTGCTTCGAGTTTGGTTAATCTACCATCTAGTCGATCGTGTTTCATGTATCCAACTAAACGCCGAGGAGCTGCGCCGTGAAAATTACCGATATCGAGACCTTCGTAGTGGATGCCGGCTGGCGTCCATGGCAGTTCTGCGCCGTTAGGACCGATGAGGGCATAACAGGATACGGCGAGATGTCGGATGGACGAAATCCTTACGGCGTAATCGGCACGGTGTCC
This sequence comes from Dehalococcoidia bacterium, assembly GCA_965203505.1. Lineage (GTDB taxonomy): Bacteria > Chloroflexota > Dehalococcoidia > Lucifugimonadales > Lucifugimonadaceae > Bin127. The sequence goes on along the minus strand of OZ241880.1, from coordinate 220,299 downwards.
GATTACGAGCCTATTCTGTTAGGTCAAGACCCGCTGGCGGTTGAAGCGCGCTACTGGGACATGTACCGGATGTCACGACAAGCGCCGGGAGGAATCGCCGCAAGGGCGATCGCTGGCGTGGAACTCGCTCTGTGGGACATCAAGGGCAAGGCGCTCGACGTGCCGGTCCACAGCTTGTTCGGAGGTCCGACCCGCGAGCAACAGCAAGTCTACTGGTCGCATTGCGGCTCCTCGCGATCGCGCAACCACGAACTCATTGGTGTGCCACCGATGGACTCGTTTCAAGCGGTGATCGACTTGGGGCACGAGGTGAAGGAGCGGGGCTTCAAGGCTTTAAAGACGAATATCATCTTTTTCGACGACGACAACATGGGTTACGGCTACGGGTTTGGCACGGACTCGCCAGATCAAACTATCAAGCCGGCGCTGCTCGGACATGTCGAGAAGTACATTGGGACGTTCAAGGAGGCGGTTGGTCCGGATGTCGAGATCGCCCTAGACCTCAACTTCAACGTCAAACCGCAAGCTGCGAAACAGATTTGCGCCGTTCTCGAGCAGTTCAACATGATGTGGGTCGAGATCGACATGTACGAAATCGACGGCCTCAAGGAAGTCAAGGACAGCACCAGTTGTCCTATCACTTCCGGCGAGAACCTCTTCACGATCCGGGACTACCGGCCCTACTTTGCCGCTCGTGCGATGGACATCGCGATGATCGATGCGCCTTGGCAAGGGTTCGCCCGTGGTCGCGACGTGGGCATGTTAGCCGAGTCGCATGAGATCAATGTCGCACCTCACAACTACTATTCGCACTTGGCGACTATGCAGGGCATCAACCTGTGCGCGACGTTGCCGAACGTCCGTATCTGCGAGATTGATATCGACGATGTGCCGTGGAAGGACGATTTGACGGGTGGGCCACTGAACTTCCACGACGGCGGTTTGCTCGATGTCCCCACGAAGCCGGGTTGGGGGGTCGAGTTGGACGAAGAAGTGGCGCGTGCTCACGAGTGGAAGCGCGGACGCGGGCCAGGTTATCGATGAGCATCGTGGTCGTCGCCCTGATGCAACGCGGCGACGAGATACTCCTTGTAAGACAACAAGGCGAGGATGACGACGCGCCGAGTTGGTCGGTCCCAGGCGGCGTAGTCGAAGATGGCGAGTTGTTGACCGATGCCTTGAAACGCGAGGTACGGGAAGAAACGGGCATCGTGGTAACCGCCGTCGGCTCGCTTCAATACGTCGTCAACTTTGAGCACGAAGGCGGCTGCTCCATCGCCATCGCGTTCAATGTTCAACGATGGCGCGGTGATCCGAAGCCGAAAGACCCTGATGGACTGGTGATGGAATGCCGTTTCGTTCCTCTGCCTGAAGCAGTCAAACTCGTCGAACAGGTGCCTTACCGAATGATGCGCGAGCCGCTGCTGGCGTATCTGAAGGGAGACGCGGAGCCGGGGACGTTCTGGGAATACACCTAGTCCAGAATGTCGATCCGACGCCAAATCTTCATAAGAGATTTTTGCGAAGCGATACGCGTCTAAATCTTCGTAACGCATCCTTGTGAAGATTTAGCCTCCGTCGTGATCTCCAACCCAAGTTCGGACAAGCTGTAAGCGATGAACTCGACGTACTGCCGATGCATCAACAACTTGAACCGGTACTGGTCGATGGAACCATTGAGGCGCTCCTCAAACGCGATCACGACGACGCGATCTAGGTTTCGGCCCATCGCATAGCCGAATTCGATTGCGGCGTTGGTCGAGAGATCGGGGTGGAGCACATGGAGTTCGTCGCTGTCGTCCAATTTCACCCAACTGCGGTCTCTTATCGCGATCAGGTCATCTTCCGTCTGGCGTGGCCCATCCGCCCAGCGCCTGTCATATTCGATGGCGGGACAGAAGACGTCTTTGTCGGCGAGCTCGGTCTCGATGTACCACTCGCACCAACGAACGATCAATTGGCGGTCTTCTTCCGAGACGCTGGTTATGGGGGTTGCTAGATAGACGCGTTTCATTGCGGGAAGATCTTAGAGTAGAAGCTCCTTGGTTTCGGCAACGCATCGCTCCATGTCGTCTCGCAGTTCATAGACCCAGAACCGCTTTATCTGCCAACCCATTCCCATGAGCCGGTGGTCTCGCATCAGGTCGACACGGCTTCGGCTCCCATCCCACTCGCGGTGATACATCTCTCCGTCGACCTCAACATTGAGTTTCATTTTGTCCGTCACGAACGCGAAATCGAGACGATACTGTCCCTCAACGTATTGGTGCATCGGTTTCAATCCCTCGGCGATCAAAGCGTCGTAGAAAGGACGCTCCCAATGCCCGATGTTTGTGCCGTTAACAAAGCCTGATGAAATGTCGGTTGAATCCTTACCTTCGAGGGTGTTGTTATAAAACTCTGCGAATTCTTTTACATGGGGGATTTCCGATGCCAAACATGCTTCTAGGTTCCCAACGACTACTAACAGTGCTCGCGGTCTAGTTATCGCAACGTTGAATAGATAGCCTGTGTTGGCTAAGAACCAATGTGCACCGTCCGACATTCCGTGTCCGACGCACGGCGAAAAGAACATCACATCCCTCTCATCGCCTTGAAATCTGTGAGCGGTATTAGTGATCAACTCGCAACGCCGCATATCGTCCAGATCAAGGCGGTCGTTAAGTATGCTTCGAATCAGATTCGCTTGTGCACGGAAGGGCGTCACCACACCTACGCTGCCGGTAAATCCCCCGAACTTGATGAGGTCAACAACCTGATCAGACACCGATTCGGCTTCTTCCCGGTTGATGATGCCGTTGTCGTTCGATTGACGCTCGGTGCGACCTTTGATGTCATCCCAGCGGATGCCGGGTTCCATACTATCCGGAACTTGAAAGTCTTGGTGGTCGGTGCACACCTCCAAGTCTCCTCGGTACCAGTGTCGATTGCTGAACCCGACAATGTCGCGGTGCGAACGAAAATGTTCACGCAACGACCGGAGGGAGCCGCTACCGACATTTCGGAGGGCGACATCGTACAACGATTCCTGACCGTAACCGAACGACAAATCAGAAGCTGCATTGAGTTCGTGCTTCTCTTGCAACTTTTGATCCTGGAGATTCCCGATTTTCGTGATGTGACGCAACTGATTGGGATCACCTATGATCATCGCCCGTTTCGCGCGATACAAGAGAGGTAGCGCAGAAGGTATGCTACATTGGCTCGCCTCGTCAACCACTACAAGGTCAAACATTCCAGGTTCAAACGGGACGTTATGCCGAGCAGACAGATTGGTTACGCACCACGCCGGCAACACCCTGAGAATCTTCGGGAACAATTGATCCATCTGATTCATAAGTTCCCAGAAAGTTGATCCGCCCAACTCATCGTCCCTCAAGCGTTGGAAAAGTGATTGAAAAGCGCCGATTTCTCGCCGCGTGCCAACGTCGAATCTATCCGGCAAGACACGCAATGATGCCCCAATCATTCGTTCTCCTGCGTCCCAGAGTTGGTGCTCGACGCGCCGGAGATTCGTCGCCAAGTCGTTGACTTTACCAAATTTCGACAAGTCAGCAGTGGCTGTAGCGAATTTCCGCGACAAATCTTCGAGTTTCCGGCGGTTGTCCGCAAGTTTCGCGTCCAGTTCAGCGAATCTCGCGTCGAACCGAGACTTGTGTTCGCGTTTCAGATCTTCGATTTCGCTGTATTTTTCGACGATTCGGTCATTGAATCGCATGCGCGCCAGAGCTTCATCAACCTTGGTTACCTGATTGCGGTTGCGTTTGATGCGGTCGAACAGCGAGGCGATCTCCGACTGCTTCCGTTTGAAAATACGTTCGTCTACCTGCGCCGCGCGAAGATCAAAGTCGTTAGCGGCGAAATCCGCTTCAACCTCGGCGATTTCCGTCTCAACTCTCTCCAATCGGATTGCCAGCTCGCGATTGCGTTCAATGGCCTGCTCCCACATCGTCAATCGATTCAACGAGTCGGAGAGGTATATTGCCCAACGCTCCAAATCAGTAGCGCGGACCGGCTCTGAGGGCGGGTGTCCCAAGATGTCGTATTCGTCGGACCAAGCATCCGACAACCTTGCAACACGCTCAAGCGCGGCAGATCGTCTCAACCCTCTCCAAATCTTCGACCAGATTGAACCGGTCCGATCCCTTTCGCGCGCGACGATGCAATGGGCTTCCTGGACCATGCCCCTCAAAGCGACTAAATCCTGCCCGCTCTGGCGTTCCCGTTTCCGTGCATCGAAATCTTGTTCCAACCGCTCTTGCTGGTTTTTCAGATGCTCGATTTTGGCATCGCGTGTCCGGCTTGCAATCGCTCTCTGTTGTCTCAACGAATCCTGTTCTGCGTACATGTCGTACATGTCCGCGAAGAATGCAGCACCGACTTCGTCATCTTTTCCAAACCGATGGTCTGTCCGCCGCACATAATCAGCGGCTGTCCGCAGGTCTTCGATCTCCTCGCTGATCGTGTCGATCTTCTGATCTCGATCAACCTGTGCAGCGTCGCGTTCGCCTTTCAGCTTCTTTGCACTTTCCAAAACCTTCGAGACTTGGTTGTAAAGACATTCTTCATCTTCGGCGCGTTCACGACCAACTGCACCATATTGACATTCCAACTTCGCCCGTTCTGTTTTGAGACCTCGAATCTGGTTGTCAAGTTGAAATGCGCGTTTGCGATGTTTCTGGATATCTTCCAAATTCGCCCATATCATCGCCCTATCTTTCAGTAATCCTTCAACGTCTCGTTGACTCTCACGTACTGCCAACCGATCATCTACTCTGACGTTGAATGCGAGCACGGTTGAAAGGAAATTGACGATTTCGTCTCGCAGGTCGCGGTCGACAGCGCGCCGCCCCATCCGGATCATCAATCGCGTGCTACTCAAGCGGTTCACGCGATCTTCGACGACATCGACTGCTTTGTGGTTGAAACTTGCGAAAAGTACGCTCTGCTGGCGGAGCCAGGCGTTTGCTAATACAGTGGTCACGATCTGCGATTTGCCCGTACCGGGCGGGCCGGTCACGACCGTTAGATCGTTGCTGAACGCCGATTGCACCGCCGACCGCTGCTCTTCGTTCAGCGGTACTACCTCTGTGATATCACGCTCAGAAGTGGCACTTGAATCGTCCACAGACGCGTAACGCGTCTCCACACCGAAGAAATACCGCAGCGCAGTCTTACTGGCTCGATCAAATGAGTAATCTCTCGAAAGCGCTTCAAGCTCGTGTTCAAGTCCGCGCGTGAAGTTCGGGCGTTCGGTGATCACTAGGAGATGCCGATTCAACATCCCGGCAGATCGGGTGTGCCCAATTTTGGGTTCCTGAGGAATGCATTCTGGATTCAGCCGCTCGCTTACGAGCAATCCAGGCCGCTCTGCCAGACGACGGACGAAGTCGCTCAATCCCCTGGGTAGATGTTCTTCATCCCCAGTTAATCCCAGATAGTTATACAGTTGTGCTTTCTCTTCAGGGCTCCTGACACCGATAGCACTACAAAACGCATCATTTACTTCGGGCCAATCGTGGCTCAACCTAACGCTCAATCTATCCCCTACAACCTCATGTAAAACAGGTTGCAGGAAAACGGGGAGTAGCTCAAGTTCACGATTTCGACCCGGCGTAGCCAATAACGGGTACGCGTACATAAGATCCGCTGATAGCCCGCGTTGACTTAGATCAGAAGCGAATCCACCAGCAACTGGCGCTTCCAATGGGTCTTTGCCGCTCAGCGTCCATTCAGACTTAAGTTTTAAGGGAACGAAAGTGACGCCTTCATCGCTTTTACGAAGCGAGACCGAACGGTCTGCGTCATACCGCAGACATTCGCGGTAGTACGCGAGTACCTTCGAGAACTGATCGTGATCAAATTCCCCGCGCGCCTTCAACCTAGCCTCCGTCCGATCACCCCACAACCGCGGCTATTTCCTCCTCCGTCATCCCCGCCTCTCGCATGACCTCCCAGTTGTGCTCGCCCAAGGCAGGCGATGCCTTGAGGTCCGGCATGCCGGCAGTGAAGTTGAGGATCGGGCCGGATGTCCGGTAGCGCTGACCGGTGTGATGCTCTAGCTCGATGATGTAGTTATTTGCGATGGCCTGTTCGTCCCAGACCAAGTCTTCACTGAAGCGGATCGGCCCACAGGGGATGTCCTTGGCATTCAACTCTTCGACCCACTCGGCCGTTGTCTTCGAAGCGAAGATTTCCTCGAACGTGTCGATCATTTCCTGCGCGAATTTGTCCGCATCTGGCGAATCGTAGTCGTAGTCAGGGTCTGTGACACGCGGATCCTCGAGGTTGAGGTGTTGGAGCAACCGTGCCCTAGCCGCCCAATCGAGTGTGCCGAGACACATTCCGCCGTCCTTGGTGCGGTAGGCGCGGTAGTAGCAGCGGTAGATCGAGGGCCTAACGACGCTCTGGTAGTCGCGCTGCAACTCTTGATAAGTCTTACCTTCGGCGAGGAGTTGCGGGTACCTGTCCTGGTACCAGGTCATGGATGGCGTTGGCATGTCCAGCATGTGCATGATTCTCATGCACTGCATCGCGAGCGCGTTCATCATTAGGCTGGATTCGACCTTTTGCCCTTTGCCGCTGTCGCCTCGGCCAACGATGCCTGCAACTATGCCCAAGGCTGCGCAGTACGCCGAAGAGAGATCGATGTACGACGAAGACCAAACGACTTCGGGTTGACCGTTGGGCGTGATCTTGCCTTCGGACGTGACAGCGCCGGTGAAGCCTTGCATCACGAGGTCGAAGCCGGGCGCTCCACCCAGCGGCCCTTTCATTCCATAAGCGGTGAGGTCGACGTATACGATGGCGGGATTGATCGCGGCGAGCGATTCGTAGTCGATGCCAAGAGCTTTGTCGGTGTCCGGTCGATTGTTGGAGATAACCCCATCGGACATTTTGACGATTTTAGCCAGCGCGGCCTTGCCGTTTGGATCTTTCAGATTGAGCGTTACACTTTTCACTCCCCGATTTAGGGGCAGGAACGTGCGGCTTTCGTAAGGTGCGAATGGTTGCGACACTCGCCACGGATCGCCCGTCGGTGGTTCGACCTTGATGACCTCGGCACCCATGTCCGCCAGTATCTGGCCCGCGAACGGACCTGCGACGAAATTGCCGAATTCAATCACCTTGATGCCCTCAAGCGGGCCTTTTTGACGCATACCGTTCTCGCCAGCGCCGTTTTCTGATGCGTTGCTCATGATGATGTGCAATATAACATTCGTCGCTTTAGTTTGACTGGAAAGTCCGCGGTCATGAGGTTTTTCGCCTTGATGTTCTCGAGAGCGTTACCCTTGGTGTCGTAGCATCGATTCTGTGCAGTTGAACTAAAGCCAAAGGGGCCACGCCATGTATACGACCGATATGTATGAGGGTATGATCGCCGAAACGGTGACTGTGCAAGCGCCGGATGGAGTGGCGATCAATGCGTATCTAGCTCGACCCTTGGGTCCCGGGCCGCATCCAAGTATGGTGCTCGCCCATCATATGCCGGGATGGGATGAATGGTACCGTGAGGCGACTCGTAAGTTCGCACATCACGGATACGCGACCATCTGCCCCGATCTCTACCACCGCACTGGGCATGCCTCTCCAGATGATGTAGCGGCCAAGGTCCGTTCGGAAGGGGGAATCCCAGACGCCCAAGCGGTTGGAGATCTCGCCGCGTCAATGCGATACCTGCGATCACTTCCGAATTCGAACGGTAAAGTCGGGGCTTTCGGAACTTGTTCAGGCGGACGGCACGTTTTGCTGGCGGCTTCGAGAGTGCAGGGTTTCGATGCGGTCGTTGACTGCTGGGGCGGACGAGTGGTGATGGCGGAATCTGAACTGAACGATAACTTCCCGGTTGCACCGGTTGACTACACCGCCGACCTTTCGTGCCCCGTGCTGGGACTTTTCGGAGAGGAAGACACCAGTCCGTCGCCCGAACAGGTCGAGATCCACGAGGCGGCACTCACGAAACACGGCAAGGATTACGAATTCCACATGTACGCTGGCGCCGGACACGGATTCTTCTACTACGACCGGTCGGTCTATTGCCAAGAACAAGCGGTTGACGGTTGGGGGAAGATATTCGACTTCCTTCCCAAACATCTGGGATAGACCAAGCGGTCCGCTCGACATATCGTAGGAGAACATCCCATGTGCACATTCATCTCGGAAAAGACCCCAGTTGCAGGTTGCGGAAAAGGGACGGCGAATTGGATAAAGGTCAACCAAGTAAACGTGTCGTATGACCACCCGACTCAGATGACGTTGGAACATGCGCTCAACATTGACTTTGTCGACGAGTCGCAAGGCCTCGGTGCGCGGGTTGCCGTTGAGCTGACGCCTAAGTCGGCGCGCCGGCTCGTGGATCTGATCAACATCGCCCTCGACCGCGGCGCGGCTGTGGATCCTGCCGCGTTCGAGTAATCGATCGTCGATCCTTCGCGACACTGGTCCTCCATTCGGCACACCGCGGTCGGTGCGATTGGGAAATCAGCTCCCGTTTTGCCGGTGAATTGGGCGCCATTCTGGCGCGCGCGTGCCCCTTTCTCCCGCAATTCACTCCCGATTCCCTCTATCAGCTCAGATTCCGATTGGATTGCCGCGCCGTTAGTGATTGACTGGGCCCGTGCTGATAAGATTGAGATGATGAAGGAACACGATTCTCAAAGACGCGCGCACGCGCGCACGCGAGATGGCGTGGATTCATTTGCTTGGATCGAGATATCCGGGGGTGTGTCGCAGGGAGCCCAATGCAAGGGCGTTAGGGCCTGATCGATCTGAATACTTGGAGACGTATGACTACAGAAACCACCATTGCGACCAACGGCAACGGACACGCCGGATCTTCCGAATACAACGCCGAAGACATCACCGTGATGGAGGGCCTCGAGGCCGTCCGTAAACGCCCAGGGATGTACATCGGCACGACCGGGCCCGAGGGTGTGTTCCACCTCGTTCGGGAGATCGTCGACAACAGCGTTGACGAGGCGATGGCTGGCTTCGCATCAACCGTCGACATACGAATAAACGCTGATGGCTCCGTAACGGTCTCCGACGACGGTCGTGGAATCCCTGTAGACACTCACGACAAGACCGGCAAGTCAGCGCTTGAGACCGTGATGACCACCTTGCACGCCGGCGGCAAATTCGGCGGCAAGGGTTACCAAGTGTCCGGCGGGTTGCACGGTGTCGGAGCGTCGGTCGTCAACGCTCTCTCAGAGTGGACCATTGTCGAAGTGCGACGTGAAGGGTTCGTCTACTCCCAGCGCTACGAACGCGGCGTCACCATGACCGATGTAGATAGGCGTCCCCAAACGTCGGACGATCTCCCCGGCGACGGCAACGTGACAACTTGGATGCCGGATACCCAAATCTTCCCTTCTGTCGAATACGACTGGGATGCGATTACCGGGCGGTTCCGCGAGATGGCATATCTTAACCAGGGCCTCGCCATTCGATTGCGAAGCGACTGGCATCAAGAATCGCATTGGCCGCACAACGATGTGACGTTTCGCTTCGATGGTGGCGTCAAGAGTTTCGTGCGAACGTTCAATCGACGCCGTGGCGGTATCCACGACAGCGTTATCTACGCCGCCGGTACGGTTGACGAAGTCACAGTGGAAGTTGCGTTCCAGTACAACCAATCGTTCGTTGAAAACTGTCTATCGTTCGCCAATGTGATCCGCACGGGCGACGGTGGCACGCACGTCACGGGTTTCCGGTCAGCACTGACTCGCGTGCTCAACGACTACGCCAAGAAGAACAACCTCCTCAGCGGAGGCAAGGATGGCGTCGCGACGCTGTCCGGTGAAGACGTCCGCGAAGGACTGATGTCTGTCATCAGCGTTAAGGTCAAGGATCCGCAGTTCGAAGGTCAGACGAAAGGTCGGCTCGGCAACCCCGAGGTCAAAGGCACGGTGGAGCATTTGGTCGGTCGGCAGCTGGGTGAGTTCCTTGAGGACCATCCCGACGAGGCCCGCATCATCATCGACAAGGCGTCCACAGCTGCTCGCGCTAGAGAGGCTGCCAAAAAAGCCCGTGACCTAATCATCCGCAAAAACGCCATGGATGGCGGTTCTCTGCCCGGCAAACTCGCGGACTGCACCGAGAAAGACCCGTCGCGGTCCGAACTCTACATCGTTGAGGGCGAATCCGCCGGAGGCTCCGCCAAACAAGGACGTGACCGCCAGTTCCAAGCGATTCTGCCTCTCAAGGGCAAAATCTTAAACGTTGAAAAGGCTCGGCCAGAGCGGATGTTCGCTCACGAAGAGATCGCCGCCCTGATCACTGCCATCGGCGCCGGCATGGGTGAGGAGTTTGACTCGGAGAAGTTGCGCTATCACCGCATCATCATCATGACGGATGCGGACATCGACGGCGCACACATCCGGACGTTGTTACTCACGTTCTTCTTCCGGAACATGCGTGAGTTGATCGACGGAGGTTTCCTCTACATCGCTCAGCCGCCGCTGTACAAGGCATCGAAGGGCCGCCGAAGCAATTGGCTCTACGCAGATGCTGATTTGGACAACTGGATGGCGGAGCGTGTCTTCAACGGGTTGTCGATCGCTGCCGAGGATGATGATGTCGGAGTCGAAGTCAAAGGTAAGCGTCTAGGTAGCACCATCACACAGCTTCGTGAGTTCCGTGAAGCCCTTGACATCGTGAAGGTTCTCGGCGTGCCGGAAGAGGTGTTCTTCGACTTGCTGCGAGATCCTGAACTCCAGAATCTGACGTTCACGAGAGGCAGATCTTCTCAGATCATTGGTGACTTAGATGGAGACGATGATTTCGAGGACGATTCGAGCTTCCAAGTCAGTCTGTTCAACGGCAGCGTCGACGAAAAGCAAACACCGTTTACCCGCGAAGTCAACGAGGAGCCTGCGGAAGAGCATAATGACACCCCGGTGACGTATCAGATCCGGGACTATGAGCTGACCGAAGATGTCTACAACAATCCCGCTGTTCGGCGTTCTAAGCGACTGTACCAAGATGTCATGAACTTCATCGCCGCGGACGCTTTCCAGTTGAGACGTCGCGAAGACGTTTTGATGCAAGACCTAGCTTGGCACGAACTACCTGAGGCACTCGAAGAAAACTCCGAAACAAGTGGCATCAACATCCAGAGATACAAAGGCCTCGGAGAGATGAACCCGGACCAGCTCTGGGATACCACTATGAACCCCCAACACCGCGTGATGTTCCAAGTCACCGCGGAGGATGCGATCAGTGCTGATGACATCTTCAGGACCTTGATGGGTGAGGAGGTCGCTCCGCGGCGTGACTTCATCCGGGCGAACGCGCTTGAGGTTAAGAATCTAGATGTTTAGGCACTTCAAGTACGTAAGTTCTTAGATAACAACAAGAATGTCGGGTTTGTCGAGAGATGATGCTCGACGATATCTTGCGAACTGATATCGGTGCCCCTGAGTAGCGACCGTGATGTCAACTTTGTGTCGATCTGATGTCAACATTTGAAGGCCACGTTCAAGGCTTTGGTGTGTTACTTGAAAGATGCCCAGTTTAGATGTGAGAAGTTGACGACTTTTCGCGCCTAAACCGCGGGGATGTTGACAACGAACAAGCGGATCAGTATTTCAGCTTCCGTGCCTGTCCCAATGTCAAACTGGGATCATTATGTTTTTGGTGCCCAAACCAACCAAACATCAAGCTAATCGAAGTTCCGAGCATCCACAAAAGAAAAAGCACGCCTGAAATCTGGTGAACACTCGAGGCGTCCCACCAGACGATGACCATGCCTAGGCCCGAAAGCGGAGCCAATCCGCTGAGAAACTTCATCATCCCACCAAGTCTCCATTGGATCGGGGTCATCAAGATTATCGCCAGACCGATAGCGGTGTTGCCGATGTTGCCTGACAGTGAACGATAACTGTCAATCTGCTCAACTTCAAAGGTGTCGCTCCAGTACACCGAGCCTACGAAGATGACAAGGACACCGGATAGCAACATCGCTATCCCGCCAATACCCAGGAGAACGCCGGAGCCCCTCAATTGCCACCCCTGGGCAGATGCCATCGCAGGCCCCATGAGACTAGCCGCAGCGATCAGTAAACCGCCGAACAATACGCGCATCGTGCCGTGCCAGTGGTACCAAATCAGGTTCTCGTCAATCGCAACAAGCATCTCTTCGAACGTAGGTTGGTCAACATCCGCCTGTAACCTGGTCCAAGCCATAGCTATGGCGGCGATTGTCGCCAAAAAGAGAAGTATTCCCGAGATGGCGCCTTCGATCGTCTGGGTTCGTTGGGGGTCAGGGTTGGTCGCGTTCTTGATGAGCCAGTTACTCAAACCACTCACGCAGCGACGCTTGATCCACACCAACGCGCCCTTCAGCGTTGCTTGACAATATGCTGAACAGCGGTATCGAGCGTTCTCTCAACCGATCGCTTCCACCCTGATTGCGGTCGAGGATAGTAAACACCACATCGATTTGTGCCGGCAATTCGCTGACCGCGTCGATGGCTCCGAAAAGTGAGCCCCCGGTGGAGATAGCATCATCCCAAACGGCAACTGTCTCGTTCGGCGCGATGTGACCTTCGATCAATTTGCCCATCCCGTGCGTCTTCGCTTCGGATCTAACGAAATAGCCTTTGAGGTTGTAGTCCTGCGAGTGTGCCATCAACGCCAATCCGCCGATGATCGGCACGGCGGCGACTGCAGGCCCACCGAAGCGATGAATTTCACGCCTAACAAGAACGTCTAGAAAAAGACTCGCGATTATCTCCACGCTCTCCCCGTCCGTCGTCAGCAATCGACCGTCGAAGTAATAGGTTGACTTCGCACCCGACGAAAGCGTGAATTCGCCGTATTGGAGAGCTTGGAGCTCGATCGAACGCTCGAGAAGGCGCTCGGCACGCGCGATTGCTTGGGTAGAGTTCATCTATAGAGACCACTTTCGATGATAAACCTGTGTGTTAAACTGGGTACGAAATTCACCGCCTCGGAGGGCTCGGAAGACGCGTATAAAGTTCTCAGAACCGAGGCGCTGACATCGACCATTGGGCCTTCAACAAAAACGGTCTCGGACGGCAATCGGAGCTCTGAGCCCAATAGCGCTCGTGGACGTTGTACTACGGCAAAGGTGCACGCATCGACTAGGTCTTCGTAGCGGTGCCAGCGATACAGTTCGGCGGCAGCATCGGAACCTATCGCCAGGAAGTATTCGTGCTGGGTTCCGTATATGCGGCGGAGATCGGCGATGGTGTCGATCGAGTAGGTCGTGCCGGCGCGAACAATGTCTACATCCGATACTTCGATCCCCGGTTCTCCCTCTGTAGCGAGTTGGGCCATCCTTAGGCGATCCTCTGATGAAGCTACTGGTGGATTGCTCCTGAGCCACGGCCGTCCCGCCGGAACGATGACCAAAGTATCGGCGTCAATTTCCTCGAGAAGGCAACGAGCAACCGATAAATGACCGTTGTGGAAGGGGTCGAAGGTACCGCCGTAGACGATTATTCGTCTTACTGCCACTCAAACTCCCATTCACCGACGAGAATCACATCACCGTTCCGCGCTCCGGCACGCCTGATCGCGTCAGTCACTTTCATTCGTTCCAGCCGCTCGTGATACTGGACAAGCGCGTCCCAGTTGTCGAGGTTGGAGCCTTGGGCCAAGCGCACCGCGCGGTCATGGATGATACGAAAGCTGTCAGCACCAGAGCGTACAACCATCCGTAAATCGGGTCCCTTAGGCTGAACCACAGGTAGATTGTCGTCTTCCAACGGATCGTAGCCTTCGGGCGGAGCGTATTCGCGAACCGTCGTTGAGTCAAAGGTGTCAGTCTTGGGTATATCCGCTAATCGATACGCAACCGCGGACACGAGATCTTCAACGCCTTGGCGTGTCGCAGCCGAGATCAAGTAAACCGGAGTTTCGTCACCAACGGCCCGTTTAACTTCGTCGGCGATCTCTCCGTGCAGCAATTCGACCTCTTCGAGGTCAAGTTTGTTTACCGCGATGATCTGCGGTGCCCGCGCCAACCGAGGATCGAACGCCTCCAGCTCCCTGTTTATGGCGCGGATCCGCTCGCCCGGCTCGCCCTCGCTTCCGTCAACGACGTGAACCAACAATCGGGTGCGTTGCATGTGCTTCAGGAACTCGTGCCCCAGCCCAACTCCCTCAGACGCTCCTTCGATCAAACCGGGAATGTCAACAGCCGCGAAGGCGTCGATGCCGTGCTCCACGATGCCAAGCACGGGTTCGAGCGTCGTGAATGGATAATCGGCGATCTTCGGCCGAGCAGAACTGATCGCCGTCAACAAACTCGACTTCCCGGCGTTCGGCATTCCTACGAGTCCCACGTCGGCGAGGACTTTGAGATTGAGTCGCAACGTGACGGTCTGACCAATTTCTCCCGCCTCGGCGAGCAACGGTTCGCGATTGACAGAGGAGACGAATGCAGCGTTACCAAGACCGCCACGGCCGCCTTTGGCAACCTCGAGAACTTGACCGGGTCCCACCAAATCGCCCAAGAACACCTCTTCCTCGTCGTGCTTCTCACGCAGTTGCCATACCTCGGTGCCTACAGGAACCGTGATATCGACGCTTTCACCGTTCGCGCCCTGACGACGATTGCGGGCACCGTGACCGCCGTTTTTCGCGATGAAATGCCGTCGCCAACGGAATTTCAACAACGTGTTCAAAGACGGATCAGCAATGAGGCTCACGTTCCCGCCATTTCCGCCGTTCCCGCCTGCCGGGCCACCGAGTGGCCTCAACGCCTCCCGAAGAAACGTCACCATTCCGTTGCCGCCGTTACCTGCCCTCGCCTCGATGGTTGCTTCATCGATCATGAAGAGATTCTAAACGGGTCGCTTCTGCAACGATTTGCCACCTCTCGACGCTGCAAACAGCAAATTCTGCTACCGCATCAAGTTGTTGAAACCTTCTTGCACGAAATCTCGATCGGTCGTCACGACTTCCTCAATGCCATCGCGGCGCATGATACTCATGCCGACACAATCGACCATGCTGTAACGCTTGTCATCGCGATTTTCATAAAGGTCGAGCGCAGCCGAATACAAGCTGGCGTTCACTACTTCGACACGATATTTCGGATCTGCAAAAGCGCGGCGGACAAACCTGGCGACTTGTCGTCGCGCAGTCGGACTGCTGCGACTGTAGTGCGCGAGCAACTCGTTCATCACATCTCGTGAAGTAGCCAAGAGAACGTTTTCGTCGGATAGAAATTCCGAACGAAGCCGTTGCGCGGCCATGAAAACTCGGTCCGCCGGATCAAACAGAGCGATCAAAAAACTCGAGTCAACGTAGATCAATCGTCCCACGGGTATTTGTCTTTCTTCGGAAACCCGTACAGATAGTGTTTGTAGTTGAGAGCACCGTCGTGTGGCATCGCGTCGATCTCATCTTGCGGAATGTTGGACCACAACACTTGCGCCAACCCGCCCAAGTCGCCCTCCAAGAACTCGCCATCGCGCACGAATACGTGATCGACTTTACCTAGGCGAGCCTCCAACGTTTCCAACGCGACGTAGCCGTCTTGATGGACCTCGTATTCGCCGGAGTCGACCGCGATCACTATCCAACGCCCGTCGATGCCGTCGCCAAGTTCTTGCTTGATGCGCTTGTAATACATTTTCTGGGCGCGCTCAATCGCCAACTCGTAGCGGTTTTTTGCCGAAGACATCAAGAACCTCAAAACTTAATGATCTGTAACGCTATTTTAATCGCGTTAAGCCAAGTCACAGGAACCTGCAAGCCCGTCGACTGACGATTCCCCGCATCGATACGACTGTTTTGTCAGTTATGGAATAAGATATTGGCGACGCGATTTGTGTCGCGTAAATCCATCGAGCAATCGGTATTTGTGCAGAAAAGGGAGCAGTTGAGTTGGAGAACGTCAGCAAGGAAAAATTGGTGCAGATGTTGGAGCGGATGTGGCTTATTAGGCACTTCGAGGTACGGGTGATGGAGGTG
Source organism: Dehalococcoidia bacterium (assembly GCA_965203505.1). Lineage (GTDB taxonomy): Bacteria > Chloroflexota > Dehalococcoidia > Lucifugimonadales > Lucifugimonadaceae > Bin127. The sequence goes on along the minus strand of OZ241880.1, from coordinate 204,351 downwards.
CATTCGGCAGGTGAGTTCACGGGGGCCGCGCACCCTTACATCGGCGAGGAAGCGGTTGCAGTGGGGGCCTGCGCAGCGCTGGAAGACACTGACTACATCGCTGGCAACCACCGATCCCACGGTCATCCGCTGGCGAAAGGTGGAAGTGTCAAACGGGCGATGGCCGAACTCTACGGTCGCGTCGACGGCTACTGCAAAGGCAAGGGCGGATCGATGCATCTGGCCGACTTCTCGATTGGCATTTTGGGCGAATCTGGTATCGTCGCATCGTCGGTGCCCGTTGCTACAGGCGCCGCATTAGCCGCGAAGATCAGGGGTGAAGACTTTGTCTCGATGGTCTTTTTCGGCGACGGCGCATCCAACCAAGGCGCTTGTCACGAATCAATGAACCTTGCTGCGCTCTGGAGTCTGCCGGTTATTTTCCTATGCGAAAACAATCAGTTCGCCGTGACCACGTCATACCACGACTCGGTCTCCGTCGAGCACATCTCGGATCGGGCCGCCGCATACGACATGCCGGGTGTGCTCGTCGACGGCCAGGACGCAGTCGCGATGTACGAAGCGACCCGCGAGGCGGTCGCCCGCGGCAGAGCTGGCGAAGGACCGACGCTGATCGAAGCGCTCACCTACCGGTACGAAGAACACTCACTTGGGCTCGGCCGGGTCCGCCGGGGTGAATATCGGACCCAAGAGCAAATCGACGAGTGGCGCGAACGCGATCCGATCGACGTTTTGGAGCGCACGCTGACTTCACAGGGCATCTTGACTGAAGAGGAGTGTGCTGAGATTTCAAAGGCGAAGGAAGCAGAGATCGAAGAAGCGGTGGAGTTCGCTCGCAACAGCCCTTACCCTGAACCAGAAGAGCTGTTCGACGATATGTGGGCGGACCCCATACCGGCGCCATAGCAACCGACAACCGGATTTACTGAACCAAAGTCACACGAAGGCACCATCGTAATGGCATCGAACGCGATTTATGTAGAGGCGATCAACCAGGCGATCATCGAGGAGATGGAGCGCGACCAAAACGTCTTCATCATGGGCGAAGACATCCGACGTTCCGTTTACGGCGCAACCGCTGGATTGCTCGACCAATTCGGTGAGAACCGCGTGTTGGACACTCCGTTGTCCGAAAACGGTTTCTTCGGAGCCGCCGTCGGCGCTTCACTAGTTGGAATGCGCCCGATCGTCGAAACGCTGACGAGTTTCATGTGGGTGGCCATGGACCAACTCGTGAGCCAAGCGGCGAAAATGCGCTACATGTTCGGTGGTCAAGCCAGCTTGCCCGTCGTATTTCGCGCAACCATGTTCTACGGCGGTGGATCTGCCGCTCACCACTCTGACCGCTCCTATCCGATGTTCATGAACATGCCCGGATTTAAAATCCTCGTGCCTGCCACACCACGCGACGCGAAAGGGCTGTTGAAGACCGCGATTCGCGACAACGATCCCTGTATCGTGTTCGAAGACGGGACTCTCGGTGGATCATCCGGCGACGTCGAAGAGGGCGAAGCCGCTTTGGTTCCCTTTGGAGTCGCTGACGTGCCGAGACCCGGCACCGATGTCACGGTAGTCGCGATAGCGGGTGCGGTTCCGATGGCGCTGCGAGCCGCAGAGGATCTGGAACAAGAAGGCATCTCAACCGAGGTGGTGGACCCACGAACGCTGGTACCATTAGACAAAGACGCTGTCTTGGAATCGGTTGCCAAGACAGGGCGCTTGGTCATCGCCGACCCGGCGCACAAGGTTTGCAGCGCAGCATCTGAAATCGCGTCTATCGTCTCCCAGGAAGGTTTTTGGGACCTTCAAGCGCCGATCGTGAAGGTGGCCGCAGAACAGGTTCACATCCCATACACTCCCGTGCTGGAGCGTTTGGTATACCCATCATCGGAGAAGATAGCCGATGCGGTGCGTGCAACGCTAGAGGATTAGAGCATGCCGCGTTCTCCAGAGTCGATAGTTGGCACGTTGAACGAGCAAAATGTGCGCGTCACTGGCCCCCGTCGCGAAATCATCGACTACATCTCCGTTGTGCCGAGGACCTTCACGGCTGAGGAGGTGTGCGCCCAATTGCCTGATATCGGGCGAGCGACCGTATATCGGACGCTGAAGATGCTGCAGGATGAGCACATCATCTGCAAAGTAGTGATGCCTGGTGACGAGATGGCCTATAGCGTATCCGCCCCCTTTGATACGGTAAGAGGCGGGTTAATCGATCATCCGCACCATCACCACGCGGTTTGTACAATCTGCGGTATCGTGCGAATGTTCGCCGCAGAGGCTATCGAAAGTGCGATAAACGCGCTGAGCTCATCGGTCGACGGAGTGATGGGCAAAGTAATGGACCATCGCATCGAGGTATACGACATCTGCCCGCGGTGCAGCACCGAGAACGCCGCATAAAAAGATCGGGACTTATATCCTAGCGACTCCAACCAGGGATGTTTGAAGCGAGGCGAGACCAATGGCCACTGAACAACAAGATGTCATCGCTGTGTTGGAGCAATTCGAGAAAGACCGCCTCTACATCCAATCGCACTGGCATGAGTTACTAGATCAACACCCAGATCGCTGGATTGTCGTGTACGGAGAAGAGTTGGTGGGAGAAGGTCCAACGTTACCCGATGCACTTGATGACGCACGTCCAAAGTGCGCCATCGAAAATGCTGCGGTTGAGTTCATTACGCACGAACCCCGCAACATGCTTCTGTGAGTCAGATCAACGGGTCATTTCGGGAGCAGGACCCATTCCCGTCACCGACAATCAGAGCCGTCGTTGAGATCCCGAATCTGGGCGTCTGGGCATCTGTGGAGTTCTTGGTCGATACAGGTGCGATGCGAACTGTACTCCACCCTCGGGATGTACTCAAATTCGGGATTGACATCGAAACCTACGCCGCCGATGCATGTCCCTTTATCTTCTCCGGGGTTGGCGGCAAAGCCTCCTATGGCGTTGAAGATGCGATACTGCATTTCAAGGACTCCAAGACCAACCTCCGCACCTTTGTCGGTCCACTGGATCTATGTCAGTTTGATTTCGCTTTGATGAATCACCTCCCATCGCTCTTAGGTCGTGATTTTCTCAATCAAGGGCGATTGATCGTAGACTACGAGAACAACGAACTCTCTTTCGAGATGCGTCCAGCCATATAAGCAATAAGCAACCTGGGCGAAATTCTTCCGGTCCCATCGACCTCCAGCAGGATTTCTTCGCTATCGGCAGAGATTCAGTAACGAGCAACTCGACGAAATCGATTGTTTGCGCGGCAACATCAGTTTGGAGTCACAGGGATATAAAGCCCAAAAGCTCTCGTTCTTTATAGCCGCGCGTGTCAAATTCGCGCCAAATTGATTTTCTCTTGGCCAGGACGCGTAGCGCGTTTAAAGCGGACCCCGCCGTTAGCCCGTTCGTCCTCGAGCGACAAACAAAAACGTCCCGCAATCTCGAGATTGCGGGACGTTCCTTTTAGAGAGACCAGCCTACGCGTGGTGCTCGTGCTCGTCGCACTCGTGAACATCGTGGATGTGCTCGCCCTCGTGGTGCTCGTGGTCATCGCACTCGTGCATGTCGTGCACATGACCCTCCTCATCACCGTGATGTTCGTGGTCATCGCATTCGTGCTCGTCGTGCATGTGCTCACCGGCGTGATGCTCGTGTTCGTCGCACTCATGAACGTCGTGTGCGTGTGCGGCCATTTTTCTCTCCTCGGTCTATGTCACTTGCTTCAACAGATCCAAGCGTTCCATTGTCGCCAACGATGTGAACCATATAGTTTCAGCGAACCTACATCAATGTTACATGTTCTTCCGCAAAATGCCATAGTTCTTAAGAGAAAATCTCTGCAGTAAGCGCATCTGCCACATTTCTTGTTCAATCAAATACCGTGCTTGAAATCATGTCATCCCGCACCCCAAATAGGATGAAGTATCAAATAGGTGTAAGGCAAGATATATGACGTATCAAAAAGGATTGGTTCAAACTGAGTATGAAATTGCAACCTAATATTGATAGATCACCATCCGACCGATACAACGTATTCCTGTGCCCAATAACAGGCCTGTTTGGGAGCAATCAACACGGAAACCTAGACGCGAATTTGCCGCTAACGACAATCGGATCAGCGACAGATGTCGCCGGGGTTTCGACGGCTACTATGATCAGAGAGGCAGTGAACTTGCCGGTCGCGTCAAGAAATGCGCCGTCTGATCGCTGCGACGATGGCGAAGATGATGCCGGACGCCAGCGCGATCGATGCCCCCGAAGGCAGGTTGGCGTAATAGGACGCGTAGAGGCCGGATATCGATGCCAGCAGCGCGAACAATATCCCGAAGCTGATGATGTGCAAAACGCGTTGCACCGCCAAAGTAGCCGCCGCCGCTGGCGCGATCAGCATTGCAAGCACAAGTATCACACCGACCGCCTGTATAGTCACCACGATCACTACCGAAATCATCGCCAGAAGCAGATAGTCGATCCACGCAACATTTACGCCCGCGACCTCCGCACCGATCGGATCGAAACTCACAAACATAAGTTCCTTGAAGTGCCCGGCGAACAACGCCACCGTCAGAAGCGCAACGCCCAATGTGATCAAGATGTCATCGGTCGTCACCGCCAAGATCTGGCCCAACAGTATGTCTTCAAGGTTTACGGAGACTCGTGATCCGAAAAGCGAAATCAAAATGATACCGAGCGCGAAAAGGGTCGCAAACAGGATCCCGATCGCAGCATCCGCTTGAATCCCCGTCTTACGCATCACGAACCCGATCAGAAACGCGAAGACCAGCGCAGCCGGCAACATGCCATACCAAGGGCTAAACCCAATGACCAGTGCCAACGCCATGCCGGGAAATATCGAGTGTGCCATCGCATCGCCCATAAACCCGTAGCCACGGCTGATGACGAAAACCCCCACCAACGGACAAGTGATGCTGACGATTATCGCCACTCCGAGCGCACGCAACATGAAACCGTACTGAAACGGTTCAGTGATGTAAGAGATCAGATCCATCCAGCTCAGCACCAGAACACTAGATTAATTCGTGTAGCAGTGTTCGGGTGTGGAGGATGGCGCGCCACGCGCGATCCGCACAGCTCCAGCACACGTGATCATCCCATGCAACGCGGTCAGTGCTTGAGCCGTTGCGTCGAAGGTGCTATGGGCGGAACCATCGACCACCGCATCAGTGTCCAAGATCCCTGCTCCCTGCCCGGGAGCTTGAGATCAAGATATTCGTCGTCTGATTGACGCCACGATCGCGAAGATCAAGCCAGACGCAAGCGCGATGGACGCTCCCGACGGCGTGTTCCAGTAGTAAGAAGCGTAGAGCCCGACTATCGACGCGATCAGCGCGAACAGTATCCCGAAGCCGATTGTGGGCACAACCCTTTGCGCTGCCAGAGTCGCCGCCGCCGCCGGTGCTATCAGCATCGCAAGCACGAGTATCACGCCAACAGCCTGAATCGTCACGACGACCACCACCGAAATTAACGCCAATAGCACATAGTCGACTCGCTCAACACGTATACCCGCGACCTCCGCTCCGATTGGATCGAAACTCACGAACATCAGCCCTTTGAAGTAACTGGCAAATACCAGTAACGTCAGAAACGCAACGCCTAGCGTCACCAGGATGTCGCTCTGAGTGACCGCTAAGAGCTGCCCCAAAAGGATGTCTTCTAGGCTCACCGTGACCTGCGCGCCCCAAAGCGACATAAACAATATGCCGACGGCGAACATCGTTGCAAAAAGGATCCCGATCGCCGCATCGGCTTGGATACCGGTCTTGCGGATTGTGAAGCCGACCAAAAACGCAAACACCAGCGCCGATGGCAGCATACCAACCCACGGACTCAGACCAGCGATCAGCGCCATCGCCATCCCTGGAAGTATCGAGTGCGCCATCGCATCCCCCATGAACCCGTAGCCCCGCGTTACCACAAAAACACCCACCAAGGGACAGATGACGCTGATTATCACTGCAGCGAAGAGTGCCCGCACCAAAAAACTGTACTGGAACGGCTCGACGATGTAAGAAATCAGGTCCATCGACGCCCTACCTGACTACCTCTCAGATGGTGTAACCGCTCTCCGCCGAGACGACGTGCGGACCGTAAAGCTCTTCCAGCACCGCGGGGGTGAAAACCTCATCCGGCGGACCACATGCGCAAAGATGACAGTTGAGGCACAGCACTATGTCCAGTTGCCTCGCCGTATTAGCCAAATCGTGCGTCGTCAACAAGATCGTCTGACCTTCCTCGCACAATCCTCTCAGCACAGCCACCAACTCGTACTGCGAACCCACATCCACGCCGCTGAAAGCCTCGTCCAGCAATAAAACACGTGCGTCTTGCGCCAACGCCCGCGCGACAAACACCCGTTGTCGCTGGCCGCCCGACAACGCACGGACCATATCGTCCTTCCGGTGGAGCAAGCCAACCCGATGCAATGCATCTTTCACTGCTTGCTTGTCCGCAGCCGATTCATAACGGAAAACACCCAGACTCGGCGTCCTGCCCATCATCACCACATCCCACACCGTCACCGGAAACTGCCAATTAACATCGTCCGACTGCGGAACGTAACCGACCAGCCGCCGGGACCGAGAGGGGGTGTTCCCGTAGATCTGTACCGAACCCTCTGTCGGTTCGACGATCCCAACCAACGCCTTGAGCAACGTCGATTTACCAGCACCGTTCGGCCCCACGATGCCCACGAACGCTCCCGACGGCACGGAAAAGGTCAGGTCCTTGAGGACGGTTTCCTGTCCGTAAGTGACGCACATGCAATGCGCGTCTACCGCCGGGAGCGGTACCGTTTGCGTTTCAAGCTCCGGTTCGTGGATGTGAGTTTGGCTCATCGAGCATGGCCTATTGTGACAATGCTCCGACGATGATACCAACATTGAGCCGCATGAAGTCGAGGTAGTTCTCGGCGCCGCTGCCGTCACCGCCTAGGGTGCCAGCATGCAATCCGCCGACTAGCCTGATCCCAGCTTCTTGCGCCAAAGTGCTCGCAAGTCGATCACTGATCTGCACCTCCGAGAAGACGACGGTTGCACCCGAATCCTCCACTTGATGGACCAGCTCTGCCAACTCCTGTGGCGAAGGCTCTAACTCTGTACCTCCGCCCGGGATGATCACTCCGGCGACTGTAAAGCCGTACCGGGCAGCGAAGTACCCGAACGCGTCATGCGACGTCACCATGATCCGGTCATGGTCATCGACAGCTGCGACGGTGTCCTCGATCCAGTGATCCAGCTCCTCGAGCTTGGCGATGTAATCGTCGCGGTTAGCGTTGAAGTAGTCTTCCGATGCCGGCTCGATTGCACTGAGCTGTTCGGCGATCTCTTGGACCGCGATGATCACACGTTCCGGGTCAAACCAGAAGTGCGGATCCAACGAGCCGTGCATGTGGCCGTGTTCATCCATGTGACCGTGGGCATCGCCCTCTTCCATGTGCTCATCCTCGTCCCCATGGGCGTGTTCGTCCTCATCCTCGTGGGCGTGCTCGTCCTCGTGGGTGTCTTCGTCCTCCTCGTGGCCGTGTTCGGGATGGTCATCACCCGAAACGATTCCCACGAACGCCAGCGTCGTCGGGGTTATATCGAGTTCCCACTCTTCCACAACCTCCATGTGGCCGAGGTCGAACGCCACGATGTGTTTGTGCTCACGATCAGACATGAACAGCGTGTCGCCTACGATAATGAGGCTTGGGGCGCCATCGAAGCCCGCACCTGGGTCGATTGGCTCCGTCAGCTGTGCTTCGCCGATAACGTCCCCATCGGCGGCATCGATCGCGTTCAACACGCCGTCGTAAGTGAGCGCGTAGAACACCTCGCCATGGCTGCCGTAAGCACCTGTCACTGTGTTCTTGCCATCGGACGGGGAAAGAACCTGGACCATTTCCCGCTCTTCCGGGGCGATCATCCACATACCCGCGTCCTCGAACCCAGATGCGGTTACCGACACGGCATATCCGAAGAAGTGCTCCGCATCATGGTGCGCCCACAAGCTGCCGACACGGCCCGCCTCGGGCATGCCCTCACCGTTCTCGATCAACCAGTAGTCGAAGTGATCGCCATGTGGTTCGATGAACAATACCCCGCCGTTACAGCCGTAAGCTGAGCCGTGGTGATTGTGCGCTTCTCCGTGCATCCCGGGGCATGCTTCCCGACTCCCGTCCCAGACGACCTCATCATCGAGGTTCCTGACTTCGACGCCGATCGGCAAGCTGTCATTGGGATCTGGGTTCGCCACAGTCACCGCGAAAAGATCGTTCTCAAGCGGTACCGCCGCACCATGCTGCGGACCGGCGTCAAGATAGGGAATCTCGTACGCGGAACCTTCCTCCTCGATTTCGTGCTCATTCAAGAGCGCCGCGCGACCGCTGCCGTCGTGGAAGATCGCCGACCATTCTCCACCGTTCGTGAAGTGGATCGGAAGCTCGTCGTTGACGGTCAGTCCCACCTCGCTCACAGGCACCACAACCAGGTCTTCGTGGTCACCGTGCGGCACGAGGTACACTCCGCCATCGATGGTGTGAACCGCATGGGCTCCCGCATCGCCACGGTAAATCGCGTACCCGAAACGATGGTTCGGACTCGCGTAAAGAGCTGAAACCGGGCCGGGAAGGTGAATGTCAAGTTCTGAAATCTCTTCCGTCATCAGGTCGAGAACGATCACATGTCCTGAATCCGCATCACCAACCAAGAGCCGTCCCGTCAACTCGACATGCTCGCCTTCCTCGTGCTCCATGTGCTCATCTTCGTCCCCATGGGCATGTTCGTCCTCATCCTCGTGGGCATGCTCGTCCTCGTCCTCCGCGTGCGCATGCTCATCCTCTTCATGGGCGTGTTCATCTTCATCGTGTGCCTCTTCGCTGTGACCGTGAACGTCAACGAACGGGATCGGGTTTACGTGTTCCGCGATCTCAAACACTGAATCGTGGTCGGCCGCGGCATTATGGATCAGTTCCTCCAACCACAGTCCCTCAAGCGCCAACCCAACAGCGAACACGAGGTCAGAATCGGCCACACGAGCGATATCGCGAGCGCCGGGTTGATAAGCGTGCGGATCCGCTCCGCGCGGCACCAGTTCCAGAACATCGACTCTGTCGCCGCCCACAATCGAAACCCAATCGCCAACGATGTTGCTCGTAGCGATTATGCTCAGAGGTTCGGCGTCAACCGCCTCCACTTCCGGCTCGGGCGTTGCCGTAGCCGGCACCGCGGTCGCAGTCGGTGGCACGGCGGTTGCAGTCGGCTCCGGCGCTGTGGTTGCTGATGCTGTAGTTGCTGTAGGCTCAGGTTGTGGTGTAGACGTCGGATCCGGATCTTGAGTACACGCGACAGCCGATGTCAAGATTGCAGCGGAAAAGGCTGCCAAAAGCCAAATCCGCATCGTTAAACCGAAACGCATCGTTCTTGCGATGTTGTTCATTGCTCAATTCTCCCGCACACAAAGATAAACAGTGTGTGTGATATCTGGTGTCTAACTTCAAAATGATACTACGTATCGAGGCCTTAACCGAAGGTCGCGCGGGGTGTTCCGCCAATTAGAATCGAGACATGGTGACGAGGCACCCAACCGATCGTTTCGACCTCGAATCTGTACGCCAACAGTGGGACGCGGCATCCGACGCTTACGCCGACGCCCAGAACCGCGGAGTCGACTACTATCGGATAAATTTCTTCGGACCAGCGATGACCGAGGCGTGCGGGGATGTCCGCGGCTTGGAGGTGCTGGATGTCGGGAGCGGGGCTGGTTATTTCAGCCGAGAAATGGCCGAACACAAGGCTAAGCGGGTTGTAGGGATCGACATTTCACCCAACCAACTCGGACACGCGAAACGACGCGAAGCAAGTGAAAACCTAGGCATCGAATACGTCTTAGGCGATGCCGCAGAAGTCATCGAGGACTTCCCCGAAGCATCTTTCGATCTCGTATCCGCCTGCGTATCGCTGGTCGACATGCCCGATCCGGCAAGAGTCATTCGCGGCGCGCACCGCGTTTTGCGTGATCGTGGCCGATTGGTCTTCACGAACACCCATCCCGTCACTGATACGGTGTTTCGGGAGTGGCACCGCGACGCAAACGGCAAAAAGATCGCGGTCAAAATCGGCGACTATTTCGACGAAACCCCGTTCGTCTGCAAGTGGACCAGCGATCGCTACAAGTACGACTTCGAGACCACCGGCAACAATTTCACACTCCAACGCTGGATGCGCTGGGTCATCCAAGCCGGATTCATCATCGAAGACTTCATCGAACCACACGCCACCGAAGAAGCCATAGCCGAATGGCCCGGCCTCGACGACACTCTCATCGCCCCATCCTTCCTAATAATCGTGGCGCGGAAGGATGAGCGGATAGCCCGTTGAATGGGACGAAGGCCCAACGGTCGAGCCGCTACGGAAGAGGGTCCCCTTCCTCCCGACGCACAATCCGATTGACATAAACCCCCGGAGTCCCAACCCTCTCCGGATCGATCCCACCCGGCTCCACAATCTCGTCAACCTCCGCAATCGTCACATCCGCCGCCGGTGCCATCACGGGATTGAACGCCCTCGAAGTGCCGACATACTCGAGATTGCCGTAGGTATCAGCGCGCTTCGCCCGTATGAGAGCGAAATCGGCGCGTAAAGCATGCTCCAGCAGATGCGGCCGCCCACCGAAATCGCGCACTTCCTTGCCTTCCTGCACTGGCGTACCGACGCCGGTCGGTGTGTAAAACGCAGCGATACCAGCGCCACCAGCACGAATGCGCTCTGCGAGGGTCCCTTGGGGTATCACGATCACCTCGGCGCGACCCTCCCGCCAAGCTTTTTCAATCTCGCAAAGCGGCCGCGTCTGACCCGGTATCGGGAATGAGCAGATGATCCGGTTCGCCAACCCCAGCTCGAAGAAGATGCCTTGGTCGATGGGCTCGAGATGAGGTGGCCAGCCATAACCGGTGGTCTTCGATATTCCCGCCACGTTGCCGACGATAGTGATCTCGCGCGGACCGTGGTCGGCAAGCGCGAGCATCAACCTCGTCGGCTGTCCGCCGGAACCGCCGAAACCGCCAATCATCACCGTTGCGCCATCAGGCACATCGGAGACCGCTTCCGCGAAAGTATCGACGACAACCGGCAGCATCGCTAGACTGGCATCGTCCTCTTAGTGTGCGCTCGACCAATCCCCGCGATCTCGGGGTTGGAACCAGAAACGACACGGATCCCGCTATCGATGCGGTCCGTGATGTTCTCCGCCGTGCCGCCACCGAGGAAAGCCACACCGTGCTCTTCGCAAGCCTTTTGCACCCTCTCGCTAGCTTCTTGAACACGCGGGTCGAACGGAGTATTCGGAGCGCCGCGGTCGACACCGTAAGACATGTGCAAGTCACCAGGTCCGCATTCGGCAAACGTCAACCCCGGCGTCGCCAGCATCGATTCGATGTTCGTCACACCGCGAACCGATTCGACCTTGATGCCGAGCATGAGCTCTCCGTCAGGATTCAACGGATACGGATCGGCTTTGGCGATGTATTCCGCGTTTTCGAGACCCCATATCGCGGCAGCTCCCGGCTCTGAACCGACGCCTCGTGTTCCGCGATTGAGACCGTAGCCGACACCTGCCGCGGCGCGTGGGTAACGGCAAGATTCCACGAACGCGCGCACCGCGTCCGGCGTTTCCGCCTGGCAGAGCAATATCCCGTGAACGCCGCGTGCGAGGATCTGGCGGAATTGCCACGCGTTGTAGCGGATCGTGTCTTCCGTCGTGCCATCAACGGGCGCTTCCACAATTACGGTCGGCGTGCGATGGCCGCTGTTCGTCGGCCCGCCAGCAACCAACCCCTCCATGTAGTTTTGCAGTCCGCCCAAATCGAACGGCCCGTGCTCCATGCCGACGTTTATGTAGTCAGCCCAGATTTGCGCGTCCTTCATCCCCTGCTCGTGTGTGAGAATCGCACCCGTGTGGCCGCCCGTGTAGTAGATTGGTTGGCCCTGTGACAGCAGCTCCACAGCCCTGTTGACCCGATTGGCAGACATTTACATCGACTCCTTCAAATTAGAACGAAACTGGCGCGATTTGCTCCGTAGCGTAGAAGCATCAGCAGTTTCAACTTTCAAACCATGAGTTTACACTTAGCTCATGCCTGAACACCCTTCATTAACCGATTTGGAATCGGCGCTCAATCACATCTTGGCGTCACCGTCCAACGGCGGAAGCCTCGAGATGATCGCCGCACGTCCCGCGATAGGTGAGCGCAAACAGTTGGCAGAAGCGACGCTTGACGACCAGCAAGGCCTCGTCGGCGACAACTGGAAAGACCGTAGCAGCACCCGTACACCAGATGGCTCGTCGAACCCGGACGCGCAGTTAACGATCATCAACTCCCGCCTAGTCGACGCCGTCTCTGGTTCGAAATCGCGATGGGAACTCGCCGGAGACCAGCTCGTCGTAGACATCGACCTTAGCCATGACAACCTGCCCGTAGGGTCACGCTTGCAAATCGGATCGGCCGTTATCGAACTGACTGCGGAACCGCACACCGGATGCGTCAAATTCTCATCGAGGTTTGGCAATGCTGCGCTGAGATTCGTCAGCGGTCCCGAGGCCATGCAACAACGACGCCGCGGTGCAAACGCCAAAATCGTCAAGTCCGGCACTATCCGCGTTGGCGACGTCGCCACCAAAGTCGCCTAATCGAGCAACTCAACGTCGGCGTAAACGTAGGTCGACGTGCGATTGGCGCTATGGATCGGATCATCATCTTCGTCCGACGCTGACGAAATCTCTCGCGTCACAATACGCCCCGGCACCGCGTTGATCGGTTCCGGAAACATAGGTCCCGCTACAACACAAGTGTGAAACTCACCATTCTCGCCCAGCGGATCCACACTGTCAGGCAAATCGTCGAGAAACCCTTGGTCGAACCACCGACCGGCGAAACTCGCCGGCAACATGGTGGGATTCAACGCAGTCACGATAGCGCGCAAGCCGCTCGCGATCATCTCCTGAGCTAACTCTGGCGTCGGCATACCCCAGACAGGAAATATCGGAGTAAATCCGGTTCCTTCAAGCCGAGATTCTCGATACTCCCGAATGTCTTCTAAGAACAGGTCACCGAATGCCAGATGCTCGGCACCAAGGTCCTCAGGCAACGCGCGAGCATGGTCCAGAAACTCGCGCATCGCTTGCTCATACTCCGCGTTCGAGCATGGATAGGGGATTGGTATTTCATGCAGAGGCAAGCCCATCACTTCTGCCTGTCGTCGCAACACACTTCTCGGCGTCGCCTGGATCGAAACCCGGTCAAACTCAGGTGTGACGGTCGTGAAAACCCCCCGCACATCATACTTGTCAGGCTGTGAACGTAAAACGTGCAAAGCCCAAGCGGAGTCCTTCCCGCTGGACCATGAAACCAGAACCGGTAGCGCTGACATTACTTTCCTCCGCCTATATGAAACCTGCAAAACGGGCTGAAACCATCCCGCGATTATCATTTATCGCTTAGCGAACGCACCTTTTCTGTCTCTTACTTCGAGTTCAGCAATGACCTATAACAAATCGCCGTCCTCAGAAACGAAACCTCAATCGGCGACCGACGACATCGTCATCCAAGTCCGCGACCTCCGCAAGCGATACAAAGACATCGTTGCCGTCGACGGTGTCTCGTTCGAAGTTCATCGCGGCGAGATTTTCGGAATGCTCGGTCCGAATGGCGCTGGCAAGACCACAACGGTAGAAATCCTCGAGGGATTGCGCGATCTAGACAGCGGTGAAGCCTTCATCAATGGCGTCGATGTCACCAAAAACCCGACTCGGGTCAAAGCCATGATCGGCGTACAGCTACAGCAGAACGCCTTTTTCGACAACCTGAACCTCAAAGAGACTGTCGATCTATTCGCAACTCTTTATGGCTCAGACATGTCAGCCGAAGACGCCCTCGAAAAAGTCGACCTCGCCGACCGTGCCAAGTCTCAGTACCGTCACCTCTCTGGCGGACAGAAGCAGCGTCTTTCTATCGCAGTCGCCTTAATCAATACTCCCGTCGCAATGTTCCTCGACGAACCCACGACCGGACTAGATCCTCAGGCACGCCGCAACATGTGGGACCTCATCGACGGCCTTCGATCTGAAGGCATGGCGATTATGCTGACCACTCACTACATGGAAGAAGCCGAGATTCTTTGCGACCGCGTAGCGGTCATCGATCACGGCAAAATCGTCGCCAACGACACGCCACAGAACCTCATCGACCAACTAAATGCCCGCGGAGCCGAATCCGTCCGCAAAGATGGCGTCCTAACCCTCGAAGACGTTTTCATTGATCTCACGGGCAGGAGCCTCATTGAGTAGCAGTTAATGGTTGCCCCCGCTCGCGGGAGAAATGCCGAAGGCAAAGGGGGCACCACCAACAACCACCATGCGCATCTACCAAGCCTTCATAATCGCCGAACTGAAGATGTTCTTCCGCGATCGCGCCGCGCTCTTCTGGACGCTCGCGTTCCCGACCGTCATGATGGTCGTCTTTGGACTATTCAACTTCGGCGGGTTCGATCCACCAGAAGTCGGCATCGTCGACAACGCCAACAACGACGCCTCAAAGACCTTAGTCTCGGTGTTGAAAGGCGAATCCGACGGCGAACCCCTCTTCAACGTCCCCGAATCCGAGGACGAGGAGACGTTACGAGCCGACATGATGAACGGTGACATCACCGCCGTGATGGTGATACCAGAAGGTTTCGGCGAGCTTGGTGCGGCATCTGTGATCGATCTGACGTACGACGGTAGAAGCGCACAGGAAGCAGAGGCGGCTCGCGCCATCTTGGGCCAAGTCTTAGACGGCGTCTTCAAAACCGTTGCCGACGTCCCACCCGAATACCGCGTCGAAAATTGGGCTATGGTGTCAACGACCGAAGTCGCTGGAAGAGGGCAGGGCTACAAAGGCTTCGTCGTCCCCGGCATCGTCTCGCTCTCAATCATGCAGAGCGCACTATTCGGAGTCGTGTTCACCCTAGTAAGACTCCGCAACCAAGGCGTGTTGAAAAGGCTCCACGCCACACCCATAAATCCTCGGCACTATCTCGCGGGGCTACTTTTCACCCGTATGCTCCTGCTCATAATGCAGACCTACGCCCTGTTGCTCGTCGGCATCTTCGTCTCCGGAGTCGAGGTCTCGCCGGGCTACGTAATGTTCTGGCTCGAAGTCATCCCGCTGATCATTCTCGGAGGAATCGGGTTCGCCTCCCTCGGCCTAGCCGTCTCCGGTATCGCCAAAAACGAAAACACCGCAGCACCCCTCGCCAATATCATCACTCTGCCGATGATGTTCCTGTCCGGCGTCTTCATCCCTCACTCAGTCATCCCCGACTGGGTAGTCGCCTTCGCCAAATGGCTCCCACTAACGTTCCTCGCCGACGCCATGCGAGAAATGGTCAACAGCGGCGAAACCCTCTTCATCCAAGGCGGCTCGATCCTAGGCCTCACCGTCTGGGCAATAATCTGCTTCGGCCTAGCCGTACGTGCCTTCAGGTGGGAGTGAAATCAAGGCAGCAAGGTTTGAAACCCTAATGTTGCCAAAATGCACACATAGCGCGACAATTAATTCATGAACACCAGTTTCGACTGGAGCATTGAGAAAAACCAACAGCTGATCGCCGAGCGAGCAATCTCATTTGAGAGAGTTGTAACCGCGATTGAACATGGTGGTTTACTTGACGTGGTGCCACATCCGAACCAAGAACGATATGCGGGTCAACGAATCTACGTCGTCGAGATTGATGACTACGTGCACCTCGTTCCATTCGTCGTGCAGTCCGATGGAACGCCGTTTCTGAAGACCATCATTCCGAGCCGCAAAGCGACTAGAGATTACCGAAGGGAACGCCAGTCATGAAGGACCGTTTGGACCCAGAAGAGCGAGAGATTCTCGAGAGTCTGGAGCGTAATGAATTGGTTTCTGTTCCAAATGTTGAACAGGAGATTGAGTTCGCCCGTCAGACCGCCCGCAACACGTTCAACAAAACCAAACGGGTGAACCTGCGGATGACGGAACGCGACTTCAATCTAGCCCACTCACGGGCGAGAGAAGAAGGGATACCCTACCAAACCCTCCTGTCAAGCGTGATACACAAATATCTTTCTGGGCGGCTGACTGAACGGAGATAGGTGAAATTCGCCGACGCCATGCGCGAAATTGTCAACAGCAACGAAACTCTCCTCAAACGAAGTCACCCAAAAACTCCCCCATCGCCGCGTAATACCCCTCCGGATCATAGTAATCCGCCCCATTATGCGGCGCGCCCTTGATCACGTAGAACCGCTTCTGCCCAGCCGCCGCATCGAAAACCTTCCGTCCCGACTCGATCGGCACAATCTCATCGAACTCCGAGTGCATCACCAATAAAGGACACCGCACATCCGCCGCGTGAGACACCGCGTCGAATCGGTTGTGAATGAACTTCTCGACTGGCAAAAAGCGCCAAGGTGTCACCGTCTTCGCCAGATCAGGTATCGACGAGATGGGACACTCCAATATCAAAGCATCCGGCGGCATCACAGTCGCCAATCGCGTCGCGACTGCGCCACCCAAGCTCCTACCAAAATACACAATCGACGGCCGCTCCTCGACTGGCACGGCGCTCGCATAATCGTCGATCCATCGCCGCGCCGCCAACGCGTCCATCGCGATCCCTTCCTCGCTAGGCAATCCCTCGCTCAATCCGTAACCCCGATACTCCAATGCGAAGATGTCGATGTATTTGAACCGGTCCACAAACTCTCGGTACTGGTCCAGCCGGATGCTAATGTTGCCACCATTACCGTGGGTGATCAGCATCAGAATTCGTTTCTGACCGGGATCCTCGCTCTCCTGCCCCCGTATTAACCAAGCGTGAACCCTCACGCCGTCATCCGCCGTAAGCCAAACGTCCCGATATCGCAATCCGACATGCGAAGGATCACCCCGCAGTTGCGGCTGCGGAAAGAAGATGAACGATGCTTCGAAAGCGCTAGGCGTGTGCATTTTTCATCTCGCCCACGCCGGCGCGTTACGCGCCGTGGACCTTGGGCACTTCGATTTTCAAATGCGTTCGAGGCTTCCAACCCAGCACACGCTCAGCTTTGGTCAGGTTGTGCTCTACTTGGTCTTCATCACCGGCGATGAAGAACGGCTCGAACGATCCGTGACCGATCTGCACGAACTCCGCGGCAGCCATGTACGCATTCGCCAGATCCTCTTCGTCGGTGACGAGCAAAGGTCGGGCACCACTCGGGTCAACTTCATATTGAGCGCTTCGATAATCAATCCACTGCTCGCGAGTGCGGGGTCCAGTAATGCGCATAGCGGCGAGATTCATGTCGAAATGCCTCGCAAAGTAGCGGCAGATCAGCTCGCCGAAGCCTTTTGACAAACCATACGCACTCGGCGTATCAAGCGGCACCTCTTCCTCCGACTGGTACCAGTCGCGGTACCGGAAATGCACGCTCATCGTGCTGGTATAGACGCCGTTACGAAGCCCATTGTTGTAACCCGTCCACAAGAACAGATGCAACCCCATGTTGTTAACCGTGTAGTTCTCCCGGATCACCTTCTCATCCTGGTCCGTCACCGAACCGCCCTGCGGACTCTGCATCACCAACCAGATGAACGTATCCACACCATCCACCGCCTCCTTGATCGCCCCAGTATCCGTCACCGACCCCTTCACAAACTCCAACCCATCATGCCGCGGTTCAGCCAAATCCAACACCCGCAGATCATGCACCTCCCGCAAATAAGGAGTAATAAACGTCCCGACATGCCCGGAACCGCCGACTAACAGGATTTTCATGGCCGATTTTGCCTTTTGGAGAGTGGTGAACTTTCTCCGCTGGATTATACGGCGAATGTCACTCGTCTCGACGTGGACACACCCCTCAAATGAAAGCCAACCACCGCTATGTCAGCGTTGAAACGGGATCCTCGACTTCAACATCAGCTTTCTCAACGGCCGCCGAGCCATTACTAAACGCTGCCTCTTCATCTTCCGAAGATTGGTCACCGTCGACTGGCTCAAAACTGATCACGAGCCGCGTACCCGTAGCCTCTGCGTACTTCCGCAAAGTTTTCACCGAAGGATTAGCCGTCCATCCTTCGAGCCGAGCGACCGCCGATTGAGTCGTGCCCATCCGTTCCGCGATCTCTGCCTGCGTGACACCTGCTTGAGCGCGAGCAGCGATCAAGGCTTCTATGAGCTGGTAAACGGGTCCAGACGCACGGTGCGCGGCGCGGTAGCCCGGTGATTTCATCATCTCGTCATGAAGTTCATCAATATATGTCACGACTCAATCTCCCTTGCTCGGCGAAGTGCCAACTCTATCTCTCGTTTCGGAGTCCGTTGCGATTTCTTGGTGAATGCCCTTAGGACCACGACCCGTCTGTCATGGACAGTCACGTACAGAGCTCTTGCAACGCCCCTTCTGCCTCGAAGGCGCATCTCCCACAGTCGGCCCCTAATGTGCCTAACGTGAGGCATGCCAACGAATTCAATCCCGTACTTCCGGATCAAATTCGAAATCCGTACGAATTCGTCGATCATATCGTCAGGAAGCGACCTGATCTCTTTTCGCACGGTCGCATTCAAAGGTTTAACCGTCCACTTCTTTTCAACCATAATATCTCATATCTGCTATACATGTCCTCCGATGATCCCAAACACCCGCTATCGAACCCTAACCCACCAAACCCACTTCATCCCCTACAAATGGCGAAACCTACCGCCCCCGCCTAACCTCCACCCTCGCCTCCGCCTTCCCAAATCCCGCCAGCGCCAATGGTTTAAACACCGAAACAGTCACTCCCTCGACACAATCGTGCACCCCCAAAACCGCCCTAGCGATCCGATCCGCCAAAGTCTCGACCAACACATACTCACCATCCGCCGCCAACCTCGCCGCTTCGACACACGGCACACGATAATCCACCGCATCCGTCAAATCATCCGACTTAGCCGCCGCCGAGAAATCTCCCCGCAACTCGATATCCACAACAACCCGCTGCGCCATCCGACGCTCCCACTCCTCAACGCCTACCACGCAACGCAACTCCAATCCGCGGATTACCAACCGGTCTCGAGCGTCTCCTGAACTGGATCTCGTCATGGCTCGATGCTATCCGCCAGTCGTTCAATTACGCCGAGCACAACCGCGACGGTCTGCCCGATCGGCTCAGAATCAAGATGCTCGATGACATCGTCCGGATGGTTGATGAACCTCAGATCATCCGCATAAACCATCACAAACGGAACATCTCTCTCCTCAAACGGCGAGTGATCCGATGACGCTCCGTCCAATCCAGCTGAAGTATCCACGTCGAAATCGAACTCCGCCGCTGCCTCGCTGACATACGTTATCAACGGTTCGGTGCCAAACGCCGACAACTCACCAGTCGCAACCACATCCAAATTGATCATCGCCTCGATCCTGTTCAACTCCGCCAATGCCAATTCCTCTACGTAGTGAGTACTGCCGTGCAACCCCGTCTCCTCTGAACCGAAAAACACGAACCGCAAATCAAACGGCAATTCGTCATCTGCCAATTCTTGTGCCAATACCCAAGCCGCCGCAATACCACTTCCATTGTCGTTCGCACCCTGAGTCCAAGGCGTCGTGTCGTAATGCGCGCCGATCAACACCACCTGATCATCGTGGATATCGTTGTTCAACTCAGCGATCACGTTGCGAGAAGGCCCATTGCCCAGCGGGTACACCATCAATTCAGCATTGATCGTCTCTCCGTCTTCAAGCGCGTCAAACAAAAGCTCGCCATCCTCCTTTGGTATCCCGCCAGCGAAGATATCCGGCTCCTGATCCAATCGACCACCGAAGTAAAACCGTGGCTCATTGTTATAGACCACGACACCAACCGCGCCATTCTTTGCGGCATTCGTCTCCTTCTCCTCAAAACTGACATCGCCACGCCCGACCAACGCGATCTTGCCGTCAACATCGATCCCCTCGAAGTCCTCGTCGTATCCAAGACCAGCTGCAACCATTTCACCCTCGACAATCCCCGATTTCAATGGATTGAAAGGAAGGAAATATATCCGCTCCGTCTCTCCATCCTCACGACTGAACTTCACATTCGGCTCTCCGCTTTCGGCCTCCGGCAAGATCTCCAACCTGCCAGAACCCCACGCTTCGGTCACCTCGAAATCTTGGAGCGCAGTATCGTACCCCAACCGCGTTATCTCCTTCAACAGATACTCCGCGGCCCTCAACTCCTCCTCTGTCGCGCTTTGACGAGGGCTCAATTCCTCCGCCAACATCAAAGTCAAATCAAATACCCGGCGCTCCAATGCATGTAAATCGACGCCCGCGTCGTCCACTTCAGATGTTGCCGTCAAAGTTGACGCGGCCGTCGGAGCAGGAGTCGACGTGGCGGTAGGAATTACGGTCGATGTCGCCGTTGGAATCGGTGCCGGAGGAACCGTCGCTGTCGGCTCAACGACCACCACCGACGCGGCAGTAGGCGCTAACGTCGCCGTCGCAACATCCTCCGCCGAGCAAGCCAACGGTACAACCGCCATCGCCGCGGCAAGAGCGGCTAGCAGAATTCCGGCGAATTTTATCGATCGAGTCATCATCCGAACACTTTCAATTATCAAGACGCTGAATCCTCATACGAACGCGGGTAAAGTGATGTTTGGAAATCGGCCAAGAATCGAGATCGGCACAAGAATCTTGAACCGAATAGAGACTCCTCACACCTTCGCTGGAAACCCCATCGATCGAGGCGACGCACTCAGAAGAGACGAATCCGAGATCGCACACCTCATGCGCTCGGACAACACCCAAGTCCTCATCCTTGCCGGCCTCGATCCCCTAATCACCAACACCGACGACACAGCCGCCAATCTCGGCTGGATCAACTACAAAACGGCACACCAACTCGTCGGAACCGAACCCAACCTCGCATCCTTCCTAGGAGTCGACGACCAAGGAAACCCCTTGGTCGCGTGGAACGTCAAGGGCAGCGCCCGTCACGGCTCCGACCAGATCCCCGATTCAGAATCCTCCAGGCTCGGCCTCCAACTCTGCGACGCCCGCGAATCCGCAATGATCATCTCCGGCGCCGAAACCGGCATCCTCTCCCAAGCCCGCGCCAACCTCGGATGGCACTCCACACACCAATTCTGCGCACGATGCGGCGATCCCACCGAGATGCGACGCGGTGGTCTGATGCGCCAGTGCGCGGGCTGCAACGCCCAACACTTCCCGCGCACCGATCCCGTCATCATCACCGTCGTCACCGACGGAGACCGATGCATCCTCGGACAATCCGCCGGACGTCTCAGCGCCATGAAGATGTACTCAGCCCTCGCCGGATTCATGGACCACGGCGAGTCGATGGAAGAAGCTGTCCGCCGAGAAGTTTGGGAAGAAGCTGGCATTCGGGTCGGCCGCGTCCAATACCACTCCACACAACCCTGGCCATTCCCTTCGTCACTCATGATCGGCAGCCACTGCGAAGCCCTCACTACCGACGTCGACATCGACGAATTCGAGATGACCGACGTCCGCTGGTGGGACCGCGAGGAAGTCCTACTAGCCCTAGCCGAAAAAAACGACGACCTACGCGTGCCAGGACCCATCGCAATCGCCCACCACCTCATCAAAGCATGGGCCACCGGAAAAGCAGGCAATTTCCGTACAAGTTAGCCACTTTCGCAACAGAAACCACATCATTCCGGCGAAAGCCGGAATCCAGAGGACGAAGATGAAACTCAAATCCCTCCGCGCTGTCCACGTCGACATCCCGCCGCGTAAACCCAAAACCCCAGCGCGCCGCGCCCCATGGCCCACCAAATCGCCGCGCGCAATGCCAATCAACTTCTACCCCCAATACTCCCGCTTCCCACAAGAGATGCCCGGACACCGCGGACTATCCGAAGTATGGGTCCAAGCCATCGCCGAAGACGGCACATACGGCCTCGGTCATTGCTCTTTCGGACAACCTGTCGCATCCTACATCGACCACGTCATCGCGCCGCTCATCGAAGGCCAGAACTGCATGGCCATCGAGCTCATGAACGACCTCGTAATGCGCGCCGGACACCGACACGGCCTCGCTGGAATCGTCGCAACCGCCATGTCTGGCGTGGACATCGCACTCTGGGACCTCAAAGGCAAACTTCTCCAAAGACCCGTCTACGAACTCCTCGGAGGACCCGTCCGCGACAAGATACCGCTCTACGCCACCGGCGACGACCTCGACTGGTTCCAAGAACTCGGTTTCACTCGTTTCAAGATCACCAACCCCGCGCACTACTCCCAAGGCGACGAAGGACTGCACCTCATCGAAGAACACGTCGCCAAATCACGTGAATTCGTCGGCGACCGCGCCGAATTGATGATCAACCCCGTGATGTCCTTCAACGTCGAGTTCACCCTCCGACTCGCCGAACGGCTCCGCCCCTACAACCTTCGATGGCTAGAAGAACCGCTCCCGCCTCACGACATCGAAGGTCACGCGGAACTCAAGCGCAGCATCACCTGGATACCCCTCGCAACCGGCGAAGACCACCGCGGCCGACACGCCTTCGCCCAGCTCATCGAGCGCCGCGCCATCGACATCGTACAGCCCGACATCGGATGGAGCGGCGGCGTCACCGAGACTATGAAGGTCTACACCATCGCCGAAACCGCCGGAATCCAGACCATCCCCCACGGCGGCGGCGGCACCCCTTGGGGACAACACGTCTCAATGGCCGCCCCCGAAATGCCAATCGCCGAATACTGGACCGGATCGCCCCCCGGCATCCCCCTCGAAGAAGTCGCCCGCTTCCCCGGCCAAGCCATAGCCAAGGACGGCTACGTGACTCCATCCGACGCCCCCGGCTTCGGCATCGACATCCCCCAAGAATGGATCCGCGACTGGCAATACCGAGGACGCGCCTGATCGCCGATACTTCCCCCTCCCCTCACCCACGAGGAGACCGTTGCAAAACCCTGCCCCTTTCGTGGGACGAAAGGGGCGCGAGCCCAAAAAGACCGACACAAGTAGCGGGGTATGCGCGGGGCAGGGAGGAGGGGCAGGCAGGCGAGGCGACGTCGCGCCCCCTTTGTCCTTCGGACATTTCCCCCGCACAGCGGGGGCAACCCGTACCTGACCGCGCCAACCAGATGCATGTAGGGGCAGGTTTCAAACCTGCCCCTACCAGCCAAACGACCAGCGCGTCCTCAACCATGCCGCCTGTCCGCCCCGGGCATCCCCTGCGTTCGCTTCGCTCGTGCGCGCCCCTTTCGCTGGGCGAAAGGGGACAGCCCCCGGCGAAAGGGGCAGGAGGCTCGCGCACCCTTTCCTTCTGCCACGTCGCGCCCCCTTTGTCCTTCGGACATTTCCCCCGCATAGCGGGGGAAATCCGGATGCACCTCCCCGGGCGACTACGAGGGATTGGCGGTGCGGGGTTGGCTGGGTGTGTATGATTACTGTTGACGCTGATCGTCAACCTTAACTATCAAATTTGTGGGGTTTAAATCATGGCAACTGGGGAAGATGTTGAAAGTCGGATGACCACGCTTGAAGTTGAATTTCGGACTGAATTGCGTCATTTGGCGACGAAAGCTGACCTTGAGCGGGTGAAGTCGGACCTAGAACGGGCAAAGTGGCAATTGGGCGGTTTGATGATTGGGAGTATGAGCGTCGCAACGGCCATCATCGCAGCGATCGTGAGATTCTGGAGCTGAACTACACTCGCTCCCTTTTGGGAGGTTTGCAGACATCTCGTAGGGGCGATTGCTTGCCGACGTCGCGCCCCCTTCGTCCTTCTGCCACGTCGTAGCCGTAGTTACTCTGCGTGGCACATTTCCCCCGCACAGCGGGGGCAACCCAGCCGCCCGGCCTCTGCGTCGCTATCTCGCAGGACAGGGTGTAGATGGGGTGTTGGGATAATATTTAGCGCAGGCAAGCATGTCGCGAGTGAGGAATTGTGAGTTGGCACGAGCATATATCGGTTGATCCCAACGTGTGTCATGGTCAGGCTTGTGTCACCGGCACGCGGGTGATGGTTTCGGTCATCCTCGACAATCTTGCAGCCGGATTAACCGTCGAGGAGATAGTCGAGAGTTACCCTTCGGTTTCTGCCGATGCGGTCGAGGCGGCTTTACGCTACGGCGCTGAACTTGCCAAGGAACGCATAGTGCCGTTGAGTGCGTAGTGGGCGAGGTGGCGACGCGCCCCCTTTGTCCTTCGGACATTTCCCCCGCGGAGCGGGGGAAACCCGTACCTGGCCGCGCCAACCAGATGCATGTAGGGGCAGGTTTCAAACCTGCCCCTACCAGCCAAACGACCAGCGCGTCCTCAACCATGCCGCCGCGTCCTCCCCGGGCATACCCCTGCGTTCGCTTCGCTCCGCGTCCCCTTTCGCCGGGCGAAAGGGGACGGTGGTTCAGGGCTGTTCGAGGAGGTTGGTGACTTCGTGGAGTAGGTTAGGGAGGTTGTTTTCGATGATTCCCCAGACGGTCCGGTCTAGGACGTCGCGGTATTGATGGGCGAGGATGTTGCGAAAGCCGACAATTTGAGGGTAGTCACCCAAAAGGTCGGCGATTGTCTCGTCTCTGGAGGCGATGACGTTGGTTGCTTCGCCGATGATGATGAATTGACGTTCCACCGCGGCTCGCACTACCCAATCGCCCTCGAATTCCTCGAACGACTTGTCGAGGGTTACCTCGATGATGCGTTCCGCGGCTTGTTTGACGTCCGCCAGGTAGGTCTTGAGTTCAGCGTCCATAGACGGGTTGGCGAGTCTCATCGACGGATGCGCGGAAGTAAGGATTGTCGATTGCTTTGTCTTCGACGAGATCGACTGAACGGCCAAAGAGGGATTGGAGGTCTTCGAGGAGTCCGAAGTAGGCGTCGGCGTGTTGGCTGGGAGGCAAAAGCTGGTAATCGACTAGGAAGTCGATATCGCTATTTTCGGGATTGAAATCGCCAACGGCTGCAGACCCGAAGACTTCTAGGCGCTTGACATGGTGTCGTCGGCAGATTTCGACCAGTTCGTCGAAGTGGTTTGTGATCAGGGGGATCATGGGGTGAAATATATGACCTGATTCGTAGGATATCGCAAAGGATGAACGTCCTCTTTGCCCCTTTCGTGGGACGAAAGGGGCGCGAGCCCAAAAAGACCGACACAAGTAGCGGGGTATGCACGGGGATGGGAGGAGGGGCAGGCAGGCGAGGCGACGTCGCGCCCCCTTTGTCCTTCGGACATTTCCCCCGCACAGCGGGGGCAACCCGGCCGCCCGGCCGCCACGGGCGGACAGATGCACGTAGGGGCAGGTTTCAAACCTGCCCCTACCAACCGACGCCTCGGGGCTATCCTGCCCATCCTGTCCATCCATGTAGGTCGGCACCTCGCAAGTCCAATAGAATGTTGGGGAAAAGTGGCGCGCGGATGTATTGCGCGCTTTTGTGTACACTGGTATGATGTTTGCGTAAGTCGGAATGGCACGCGCTTGTTTCAGATTCACGCGCGCATGAAACCGCTAACGACGGACTGGCGACAAGTCAAGCTTGTAAAGGAAACGCAACGTGATGAAATCCCCTACATCACTGATAAGGAACTGGAACGCGGTGGGCGTTATGCTGGCTTTGTCGGCAGTTTTCGCCGTCGTCATAAGCACAATCTCTATGCCCGGCGACAGGGCTACTGCGCAGACCACGACGGACCCGGCCGAGGTGCGCGCAAAGGCCTGGTGGGCAGCGCTCACTGGCGAGCAGCGCGTCAACGTCTTGCTTGGTAAAGAGGTCGATAACGATGCGACTGAGGATGGACGGCAGTTGGGCGATCCAACCAGGACCGACACGGACACGACGACCACGCCTCCCGGTACCCCATTGTCGGGGATTGAGATCGCGCAGCTTGATTTCGACCACGCTAGCCAGACCGACGAAAACCGGGCATCGATCCAAGCATTCGTCGACGGAGATGTTACAGCCGTCACTGTCACTACTGCCCCCGCTGTCACCAGCCCCGATCCTACTGTCCCAGGCGCGAACGACATCTACGCTGTCGGTGATCATCTTGACGACACCTCCGATCCCCCCGATGGCACGACCGACAAATCTGTGCAGAACATCCGCGGCTTCCAGAGCGTCGAGCTTTGGTGGGACCACATGAACTGTGTGGAGATGCGCACCGCGGTCGGTGAAGACAACGATGCGCTTGATTTGGACGGAGCGGACAACGATCTTGCTACCACAGAAGACAACGAGTCTAGCGTCTTCTGCGGCATGTACTCCAGCCTGACCGGCGATGACAAGGCTCGCGTCGACAAAGTCGGTAAGGCGATACTCGGCATCGAAACATTGACTGCCAGCTCGGCTACCAACAGCAAAGCCATGATGTGGTGGGACTCGCTGGACATGCCTGAGCCGGCGACGGATGCAGTGTCTGAAAGAGTCGCGGCGCTATACGGCGATGGAGCGGCAGATGAGGATGTAGATGATGATGACACTAACACCGCCGATGTTGACGAGTCGATGGACAACCGCATTGAGCAGGCGCGTGCGAAGTACGCAGATTTGAATGACATCACCAAGAAATTGGTGAATGACCGCTGGACGTACATCTACCACATGGGCGGCATGAACGACGATGACAAAGACGAGGTCATCTACTGGTGGGACTCGATCGGTCACACGCAGAGGCGGATCGCGGTAGGCGTGGACAACGAACCGGAAGGCACTCCATCCGCCGCCGGTTACAGTATGGACTGGGATGATCTTCAGACTGACCCGCCAGCCGCCGCCGGCAAGGCGTTGCAGGCGAATGCGTTCACGCATGGTCGGGCGGTGCTAGGCCTCAAGGCGCTTCCCGATGTCGCCGCGTGGTGGGCCACGCTGAACGCCGACCAGATGGTCTACGTCGTATACGGCAACCCGCCGATGAGGGTGGCTTACGATCATGACGGCGATGCTACAAACGATGATGTCACTACCGTCACCGACGCCGACAAGGCCGTCTTCCAGAAGCCGTACGACATGTTGACGGGAATAGTGCCGGATACCGACCACCTGCCGGCGGCGATCACTGCGCTTCTCACCCGGCACGCTGTCCCTTCGGCCGTTGACCTAAACGACGACGGCGATACGACGGATACTGGCGTAGACCACGATAACGACGCGACCACAGATGCTATTGACGAAGAAAATTACTACAGCGCCAAGGCGATTATCGACGCTATCGCGATGGAACTGTTCGACCCGCCGGCAATGTTGAGTGCCTGGGTTGCCAGCGATGGGTCGCTAGTAGATGCTGCCTCTGGTGGATCTGCGACGACCCCTACAGCACCTGAGGACGACAACGATTTCGACTGGCCATACAATACCGACAACAAACCGGCCAGCGTCGGCGACTGGTGGGAGTCGACTGACTGCCGCGTGATGCGCTTGGCGGTTGGACAAGACAACCAGTATCTGAATGCCGCGGTCCCTGACGATGCCACCACGACGGAAGTCGACGAGTCGATGGATGCCGAGACCAGCATCTACTGTGGTCACTTCGTCGGAAGTGGCGACCCAGCTCGGGCTGAAGGCGCAATGGGCGTCCTCAGCAAAGAGGCTCAGGAGCGCGTCGAAGAAGTTGGCATGGCCCTGCTAGGTCTGTCAGAGCCCGGCCGTCCGTCGTTTAACGAACCTGCTGAGGGTGATCCCCTAATCATGGGGACCGCGCAGGTTGGAGCCACACTCAAAGTGGACACCAGCAACATCAAAGATGATGATGGCATCCCAGAGGATTCCGACGGCGACAAGCAGTTCATGTACCAGTGGCTGCGTGATGGTGACCCGATCTCAGGTGCTACGGGTTCCTCATACGTCTTGACGGCATCCGACTCGGGCAAGACCATCTCGGTTCGAGTGTCCTTCACCGACAATGAACGCTACCCAGAGTCGAGGACGAGTCCTGCGAGTCTGGCCACATCGCCGATCGTAGGCTCCCCGGGCGTCATCTCCAAGATCGAAGAGGCGATCCGAGGGGTTACAGTCTCCGCCGGAGACAAGGTAGTTCTGAGCGTGATGGCATACGGCCTGCAGGGCGTACAGGACCAAAAACTGTCCGCCGGCATGGGTCTCGTGTGGAAAGAGGGCGACAGCTCGTTCGACGACAACGACCCGAAAACTCCGTGGGAGGTTGAGTACACCGCTCCGTCGTCGCCAGGCACTTACAAGATCACCGCATCGTTCGCGAACGATGGTGACTGTCGGCCGCGCGAGAAGGATGGCGGAGAAGACATGCGGGACACACTCTGCACGGCGACCTTCTCGGTCGAAGTGCGACGTGTGTCAGTCCAACAGCCTGAGCGTCCGGCTCCGCAGAACCCTCCGGGTGAGATTCCGACGATCTTGACGGATGCGGACGGCAACCAGTATGAAGTGTTCACGCCGGAAGGCGGCGGGACGTTCACGGGCGAGGGCTACTCGCTGACCGCTGGCTCGGGCGCCATTCCGAACGGCGAGTACATCGGTATCCGAGTGTCCGACGAAGGCTCGGCATCGAACGCCGGCATGACGCACCAGCGTTACACCCTCGGCGGCAACATGTACGAGGTCAGCGCTGTGGACGCAACCAGCGCTGTGATCTCGTCCTACGCTCTCAACTCGCCCGCCACGGCGTGTCTGCCACTGCCGGACGAATTGAGGACGAACATCTCGGACCTTGCGATAGTTGCGATCAACGCGGATGATTCGCTGACGATCCTGTCAGCCTCGGTCCGCCTAGGCAGCGGCGGCACCAACGTGTGCGGCAACCTGAGCAGCCTGCCGGCAACACTGGCAGTAGGCAGCGAAGGCGCACCCGAGGCGATCCCGACGGCGACACCCGAGCCCACCCCAATACCACCCGAAACAGGCGGCAAAGCCCCGACGTCGAACGCCGGCCTCTGGGCACTCCTCCTCGGCGCAGCCATCATAAGCTTCGGCACGCTGCTAGTAGTAGCACGGAGGCGCGAGAGGGCGGAGAAGTAGGTAGGGACTCTTAGGTAGAGAGGTTAAGAACGGCGTCCGCGGTAACGTGGACGCCGTTCTTTTTTTGTTCGCTTGCCCCTTTCGCCCAGCGAAAGGGGCAGGGTGGTGTTTTTTGCCCCTTTCACAAGGTGAAAGGGGCGCGCACGAGCGAAGCGAGTGAGCGGGGTATGCGCGTGGGGTTGGGTGGTGTCGCGCCCTGTGTGTACGACGGAGCCCCTCCTCCCCCTTGCCCATGCATACCCCGCTCGCTTCGCTCGCGCCCCTTTCGCCGGGCGAAAGGGGCAGTGTGGTGTTTGTTGCCCCTTTCACAAGGTGAAAGGGGCGCGCACAAGCGAAGCGATGTGAGCGGGGTATGCGCGTGGGGTTGGGTGGTGTCGCGCCCTGTGTGTACGACGGAGCCCCTCCTCCCCCTTGCCCGAGCATACCCCGCTCGCTGCGCTCGCGCCCCTTTCGCTGGGCGAAAGGGGCAGTGTATGGGGCTGGTTGCCATTTTGGGTTGGTGTTGTGGAGGAACGGGGCTATTATCTGGGGTATGCGGTATTCAAGGCGACAATTGAAGCGTTTTGCGCGGGAGATGCGGAACAATCCTACGGATGTTGAGTTCGCTCTGTGGCAGCGCCTTAGGACGAGAAGGTTGGATGGTTATCGGTTCGTCCGGCAGTATGTGATCGATGGCGCGATTGTGGATTTTGCGTGTCCGCAGGTCAAGCTGGCGATAGAGCTGGATGGCGGGCAGCATGACGAGCGGCGGGCGCTTGATGATTTACGAACTGAGCGGCTAAATCGCGCTGGTTACAAAGTGGTGCGGTTCTGGAACGATGAGGTAATGACGAATATCGAGGGTGTGCTGATTGTGATCCGGGAGGCGCTGCGGGCGAGGGGGTGATTGGTTTTTTGCCCCTTTCACAAGGTGAAAGGGGCGCGCACAAGCGAAGCGAGTGTGCGGGGTATGCGTGTGGGGTTGGGGTGGGTCGGCGCTCTGTCTGTACGGCGGTGCCCCTCCGCCTCCCTTGCCCGAGCATACCCCGCTCGCTGCGCTCGCGCCCCTTTCGCCGGGCGAAAGGGGCAGGGTGGTGTTTTTTGCCCCTTTCACAAGGTGAAAGGGGCGCGCACGAGCGAAGCGAGTGAGCGGGGTATGCGTGTGGGGTTGGTTGGGTCGGCGCTCTGTCTGTACGGCGTGCCCCTCCTCCCCTCTCCCCCGTGCATACCCCGCTCGCTTCGCTCGCGCCCCTTTCGCCGGGCGAAAGGGGCAGGGTGGTGTTTGTTGCCCCTTTCACAAGGTGAAAGGGGCGCGCACGAGCGAAGCGAGTGAGCGGGGTATGCGCGTGGGGTTGGGTGGGGTCGAGCTCTGTCTGTACGGCGTGCCCCTCCGCCTCCCTCCCCGTGCATACCCCGCTCGCTGCGCTCGCGCCCCTTTCGCTGGGCGAAAGGGGCAGGGACGCTTCGCATCTGCGATGCGTCGCTTGATAGATTAACCTTCTGGGTAGGTATCCGTCGCTCAGTTTTGGGAGGTTGTCATGCGTATTCCGGTGTTTGGTATTTCTCATGAGACTAATACGTTTTCGATTGTGCCGGCTAGTTATGAGGAGTTTGAGAAGACTGGGATTAAGCGGGGGCGGGAGGTTATTGATCATTTTGTGGATGCTCAGTACACGATTTCTGGGTATCATCAGGCGGCGCAGGAACTTGGGTTTGAGCTTGTGCCGCTGATGTATGCCGTTACGGGGCCGATTGGGACGATTACGAAGGATGCGTATGATCGGTTGACGGAGGAGATGTTCGGGATGTTGCGGGATCAGGGTCCGTGGGATGCGATCCTCATCTCCAACCATGGCGCTGCGGTGAGCGAGGAGTTTCCGGATATGGATGGGGAGTTCTGTCGCGCGGTGCGGGAGATTGTTGGGCCGGATATGCGAGTGGGGATCACGCTCGATATGCACGGGAATGTGTCGAAGCCGGTGGTGGAGCATACGGACGTTTGTGTGGTGTGGCGGACTAATCCGCACTTGGATCCGAAGGTGAGGGGTCGCAAGACGGCGGAGATGGTGGTGAGAGCGGCGAAGGGTGAGATCGATCCGGTGCAGTGGATCGAGATGCCGCCGATGTATGTCAACATCGTCAAGCAGTTCACCGGGGAGGACCCGATGAAGAGCTTTGTCGATGACGCCTTGGAGGCGAACGAGATCCCGGGCATTCTGGATACCAGCGTGGCTGAGGGGTATCCGTATTCGGATGTCGAGGAGATGGGGATGTCGTGGGTGGCTATCGCCGATGGGGACCTCGATCTCGCGAAGTCGGTCGCCAAAGATATGGCTGCCAAGGCGTGGGAGCGACGCGCCGAGTTGAACGTGGAAGTTGCTTCGATATCTGAGGCGTTGGATATGGCGCTTGCCGAGTATGTCGGTCCGCGTGATTTGAATGAAGCGGATGAGGTTGCGATCGATGGCACGGCGCTGGCGATGCCGGATGAGGCCGATGCGGCGAGGGAGGGGCCGATCGTGTTGATGGATGTTGGTGACAATATCGGAGGCGGATCGTCGGCGGATTCGACCCACATTCTTGAGCAGGTCGTGGGACGCGGGATTTCGGGGTTCTTGCAGACGCTGTATGATCCAGAGTCGGTGGATGCTTGTGTTGAAGCTGGCGTGGGTGCTACGGTGACGCTAGATGTGGGTGGTAAGACGGACGATATGCATGGCAGCCCTGTGAACGTGACTGGCACCGTGCGTGCCATCACCGATGGACAGTACGAAGAACTCGGCGCGTCGCATGGGGGTTTTCGGTTCTATGATTCGGGAGTGACTGTGCGGCTGGACACAGACCAAGGGCAGACGCTGGTGTTGACGTCTGTGCGGGCTGGTAACACGGTTCGGGCGCAGATGTATCACATCGGGATCATTCCGGAGCGCTACAAGATCGTGGTTGCGAAGGGTGTGGTGTCGCCGCGTCCGGCGTATCAGCCGATTGCGGGGAAGGTGATCTTGGTTAACACGCCGGGGGTGACGACGGCTGATATGTCGACGTTTACGTATCACCGTCGGCGGGTGCCGCTGTACCCGATGGAGTTGGATGCGGAGTATGGGGAGGGTTAATGGTCATTAGCGGTTCTGTTATCATTAGTTCGATATACAGGATTTGGTACTTATGACTTCTGAAGAACTCGAGGCGCTGCGCGAGAACACGATCGCCGGCAACCAACAGACGATGGCGACTTTGACGCAGTTGCAAGCTCAAGCGTTGCAGATCAGCGCGGATCTGTCCGCGAGGATGAATGGTGTCGATGAGCGTCTCAACAATATCGAAGCGATCTTAGCCTCAGTGCTAGAGCGATTGGACGGCTTGGAGCAGCTGAACCGCAACGCGATCGGTTTTGGTACGGGTGAAAGTTAGAACGCAAATGGCTACGCTTCGAGTAGAGAACATCCCTGACGAACTGCGCGAACGTTTGGAGCGGTTGGCTTGCAAGCGCTATAGGAGTTTGGATGATGCGGTTATCGATATCTTGGAACGACAGGCGAGACGGCTTGAGTTTCGCGAGGACTTAGTGGTAAACGGAGGGTTGATAGTAACGAACAACCCATATGCGAAGGTTGCACGCGAGCGTGCTCAGCGTGCTGCCGCGGACGGTGCCAACGGATCAAAGCGAAACGGTTTGAATGCGAGCACTCTCACAGTCGAAAACTTCCCCGACGATTTGTACAAACGCTTGCAACGACAGGTAAGTTACGTCAACACGACAATGGATAAGCTCCTGCTTGACGGTTTAGAGGTCGGGATGAACGATCTTGAATCCTACGAACGGAAGATTGCTGGGCCACCGAAGGAGTATTCGTTCAGTCCATCGGAGCTGGTTCGCCTCGAGCGCGAACAACGAGACGCAGACATCGATTTCTAGTGCCTCATTACGTCGTTGACGCATCTGTCGTCGTTGAGTATGTCCTAGACAGCCCGCTAGGCCTCGACGTGGCCGGGATACTTCTCAACAACGAGTTGTCCGCACCGGAGTTGCTCGATCTGGAGGTTTTGTCTGCGTTGCGGAATTCCGTATTGCGTAACAAACTCTCAAACGAAGCAGCACTCGCGGCGATCGGCGAGTTGGAGAAACTGCGCGTTCAGAGGATTTCACACGAAGGATTGTCGGAACTCACTTGGCAGTACCATCGAAATGTCAGCATCTACGATGCCATCTACTTGGCGACCGCCAAAAACCGGAACCTAGAAGTACTGACTGCCGACAGTAGACTATCTCGATCACCAGTTGTCGATGTTGTAGTGCACGACCTGCGCGACGCCGACGTACTCGATCGGCTCAAAACACTTTGAAGGAGCCTTCAGAATGGCACAAACAACCGAAGGCAACGCATCCGCGCGTAACCCCAACGC
The DNA here is from genome assembly GCA_965203505.1 of Dehalococcoidia bacterium. Lineage (GTDB taxonomy): Bacteria > Chloroflexota > Dehalococcoidia > Lucifugimonadales > Lucifugimonadaceae > Bin127. Next base: position 170,971 of record OZ241880.1, on the reverse strand, counting down.
CATCGTCATCATGGTCGATGATCTGGGCTTCTCAGACATCGGTTGCTACGGCGGAGAGATTAACACGCCCAATCTCGATTCGCTCGGCTACAACGGCATCCGCTTCACCCAGATGTACAACGGTGCGCGTTGCTGTCCATCGAGGGCCGCACTGCTGACTGGGCTGAACCCGCACCAGGCGGGGGTCGGGCAGATGACGGCAGATCTGGGACCGCCCGCTTATCAGGGTTATCTGAACCAGAACTGCGTCACTATGGCGGAGGTGGCGAAGTCGGCAGGCTATCGCACGCTGATGTCCGGCAAGTGGCACGTAGGTGGCGGTTACGACCGCAGGGCACGCGACCAGTGGACACCCGGCGATGCGACCCATCCGCTGCCCACACAACGGGGTTTCGACACATACTTTGGACTGCTCGAAGCTGCGGATTCGTTCTGGAATCCGAAGTCGCTGGTGCTCCAAGACACCCTGATAGATGTCGAGTCGTCGGACTTCCATCTCACCGACGCCATCGCCGACCACGCCGTGACCCAGATAGACGGTGCGATGTCGGACGGAGCGCCGTTCTTCCAGTACATAGCCTTCACAGCCCCACACTGGCCGCTCCACGCATGGGAAGAGGACATCGTCAAGTATGAAGGCAAGTACATGCGCGGCTGGGACGAGATTCGAGGTTCGCGTCACGAAGAGCAGAAGGCACTTGGCATCGTGGATGAGAAGTGGCCGATATCGGCTCGTGACGAGGACGCGCCGCCGTGGGAGGATGTCGAGAACCAAGAATACGAAGACATCCGAATGGCGGTTTACTGCGCGATGATCGAGCAGGTCGATCGCGGTGTCGGAAGGGTCATCGAAAAGCTCAAAGAGCACGGCCAGTTCGAGAACACGCTCATCATGTTCCTGTCGGACAACGGCGGATGCGCCGAGCTGTTCCAAGAGGACAGCGATTGGCCCAACCCGTCGCAATGGGAGACCGATCTCACGTTGGATGGTCAGCGGGTGCGAGTGGGAGATATCCCCGAACTCCGTCCCGGTCCCGACACTACATTCCAAGCCGTTGAGTTGCCTTGGGCGAATGTATCGAACACTCCGTTCCGGTTCTTCAAGCGCTGGATCCACGAGGGCGGTGTATCTACGCCGTTCATCGTCCACTGGCCGGATAAGATCGCTGAGTCTGCGATCATCGACAACGTGCCGATGCACATCACCGACATATCCGCGACGGTTTACGATGCCATCGGAGCCAGCTATCCATCGGAATACAACGGTAATGAGATCACCCCGCTGGAAGGCGAGTCGATCGTGCCGATACTCGATGGCAAGGAGTGGGCGCGTGAGAAGCCGGTCGCGGTGGAGCACGAGGGCAATCGTGGCATCCGCATCGGCGATTGGAAACTCGTCGCCGAATGGGACAATCCGTGGGAGCTCTACAACATCCCAGAAGACCGCACCGAACAGCGCGACCACGCGGCAACTGAACCCGAACGTGTTGCTGCAATGCTGAAGGAGTATGACGCGTGGGCGGACCGAGCCGGAGCGGTCCTATGGCCCGTCCGTCCTGAATTCTTGGCTAAACGATTCAAGGGCAAGCGTGACCACATCTCGCAGCATCGTGGACCGGGGAACGTCGGGGAACGTCGAACCGGATAAAACGCTCAGACGAACAGATCGCCGATCAGGATGGCGACGTTGATGACCACGGCGGCTAGTAGGCCCGCTGCGAGGTCGTCGAGCATGATGCCCCAACCGTTAGGGATCGCCTCTAGGCGTCGTATTCCTATTGGCTTCAGTACGTCGAAAACTCGAAACAGCACAAACGCGGCCAGCATCGACCACCATTCGACCGGAGCGATAATCAGGCATGCCGCCAGTTGACCTGCCACCTCGTCGATCACCACCTTGCTCGGATCAGGATCTTCGTCGCTCTTCACCTTCGCCGAAACCGCCACTCCAACGAAGAATATGATGGCGATGATCGGTATCAGCAACAGGTTCAGACTGAGATCGCCCCACGCAATCGCCGCGTAGACAGCAACCGTGACCGCACTGGCGAGCGTCGCCTTGGCGAACGGCGTGAGGTAGGCGACTCCGAGGCCTGTAGCTAGAGCCAGGGGCACGAAATTGAGGATGCGATCAACCATCGGTTGCAAAATTGGTGTCGAGAACTAAGCAGTTCAATATTATTGCTTGCGGAAACGCAGTTTCAGGGGTGCGATAATTGAGGTCGATGGCTCCTGTTGATGCACCAACTTCTGCTTCGTCTGGCATGTCGGCGCTTCTGAGCGACGGGTTCAAGGTGGCGATTGAGGTTGAGACTTCTCGTGGGCTCGCTATGGAAGCTGGAGCTCAACACTCTCTGGAGTTGGCGCAGGCGGCGGCGGACGGCGGGCGAGTCGACGCGGTCTGTTTCACCGACAACCCGGGCGGCAATCCCCACATCACGCCTGAAACGCTCGGACGCGAATTGCTGGATCGCGACATCGAAGTCGTCATCAATCTCTCCTGCAAGGACTACAACCGCAACTCGCTCGAAGGTCGGCTCTGGTCGCTGTCCAGTCTCGGGTTTGAGAACCTTCTGTGTCTATCTGGAGACTACCCGGTTGACGGATTTTCCGGTCAGGCGCAACCAGTGTTCGACACCGATTCGGTAGGTCTTCTCGAGATGATTCGGCTTATGAACGGAGGGTTGCGCGTCACCCTGCCCGGTCGCAGAAGCTCTCAAACTGAACTAGGCCGGACAAACTTCGATCCCGGCGCAGCAGTCAACCCGTTCAAGTTGTACGAGGGCGAGTACCTGACACAGCTCTACAAGATGGACATGAAGATCCGGACCGGGGCGGGATGGTTCGTGTCTCAGATCGGCTACGATGCTCGCAAGCATCATGAGCTAGTCCGCTATCTCGAGTGGAAACATGGTGCGCGGAAACCGCCGGTGATGGGGTCGATCTACGTGTTGAGCGCACCTGCCGCGCGCTTCTTTGGACGTTGGGGTATCCCCGGCGTGGCAGTGAATTCAGATCTCGTAGAGGTAGCCAATCGCGCCGCTAAGTCCAAAGATCGAGGACGATCCTTTTTCAACGAATTGGCGGCGAAACAGATAGCTGTACTGCGAGGCACCGGATACAGCGGCGCATATTTGTCTGGTCGTTTGAACTACAAACGCATTGAGCAGATTTTGGACATCGCCGATCAATTCAAGGGAGACGATTGGGAAGATGCCGCGGCAGAGATCGGATATTCTCAACCCGACGAGTTCTACCTGTTCGAGCCAGGCGATGCGGCCAACACCGCGTCGGCGGAGTTGAACCGGGAATACGACCTGCGACGGGGAAGACGATCGTCGTTCACTCGTCGTGCATTCCACCCGGACTTGCCGTATCGCATCGGTCGTTTCGGCAAGCACTTCGTGTTCGATCACAACGCCCCGGCCTTCAATGCCAGCGCGGCGATCTACAGGCAGATCGAGAAGAGCAAAGTCGCAACTAAGGTCGCGCACGCCGCTGAGCAGATGATGAAGGTCCCCCTCTACGGTTGTCGTGACTGCGGCGACTGCTCTTTGCCAGACATCGGCGAGCTATGTCCAGAATCGCAATGCGTGAAGAACCAACGTAACGGGCCGTGCGGTGGAACGCGAGCGGGCAAGTGTGAGATCCTCGACAAAGACTGCATCTACCTTCGTGCCTACAACACGCTCAAACTCTACGGCGAAGAAGAAGAGATGCTTCAACATCCGGTAGTTTTCAAAGACTCGTCGCTCCAAGGCACTGCTTCGTGGGCGAACACGTTCGCCAAACGAGATCACTACGGCACTAACTCGTAACCTGTCGAACGTGGTTCGTCATTCAGTTTTGAATGTTGGATTTACGATATTCTGCGAACAAGCGATGTAGCAACGATTGGATGGCGATCCGATGCATTTCGACTTGTTGATTATCAACGGTACGGTCTACGACGGCACCGGAGCACTTGGCGTGCGATCCGACGTCGGAATTCAAGGTAAACGTGTCACCGATATCGGCGATCTGTCAGCGGCCACCGCGTCCAGAGTTATCGATGCCACCGGTCTTGTGGTTACACCTGGATTCATCGATGTGCACTCTCACGCCGACGCGGCTCTGCTTCGTGACGGCCAACACGCATGCGGTATCCGCCAAGGTGTCACTACCGAGATCGTCGCACCCGACGGATTGACTCTGGCACCGCTATCCCGCGAAAACTACCTGATGTACATGCACTATCTGAGCGGCATCTTGGGTTACGCATCTGAAGATCTGGACATGTCGACATACGCTACGGCGATGTCCAACTATCACAACAAAACGTCATGCAACGTTGCTCTGTTTTTGGGCCACGGACCAGTCCGGCTAGAAGCTGTTGGTGGGATGATCGATGAGCCATTGACCGGGGGCAACTGGACCCGCGCTGAACGGATCATTCGTGAGAGTTTCGAACAGGGCGCATGTGGTTTCTCAACAGGGTTGTCTTACTATCCCTGTTCCTTTTCCGACACTGACGAACTCGTTAACATCATGAAGGTTGTCAAGGAATACGATCGTCCGCTGTCGATACACCTCAGGAATCACAACGTCGATCGTGGCTTCGCCGGTGGTGGCGTTGAGGAGGCGATGGAGATTGGACGTCGATCGGGCGCGCAGATCCATTTGGAGCACTACCGTACGCAACCGGATTCCGCTGGTGATTTGGAGTCGATTTTGGAACCGGTCGAGAGAGCCAAGTCCGACGGTGTTGATGTGACGCTGGAAACATATCCATATCCGGTGGGTTCAAGCTTCCCACAGAGTTTCTTCCCAAGCTGGTTCCACGAGGGCGGACCTGAATCGATGCTCAAACTGTTAGCCGACGGAGAGAGCCGTGAAGAGATCGTTTCGGGAATCGTCAGCGGGTCACGTGGAAGCGCCACTGGCAATATTTGGTCGCACATCGGATCCGAAAAGAACAAGCATCTTGAAGGGATGTTGTTCGACGATGTCGCCGAGGAGTGGGGCGTGACGGTGGAAGAGATGATGTGCACGGTGATGTTCGAAGAAAGCCTGAACTGCGGTTTCCGTGGCGCTCCGCCTGCGAGTGTGCGCGTGTGGCAACAGGTAGAAGCCGACATCATGGAATTGATGCAACGTCCCGACTACATGGTGGGGTCCGACGCGATCCCGACGGGTGGCATGGTGCATCCACGCGCTTTTGGTTGTTTTCCGCGCATGATCGGCCGGTTGCGGCGGCGACACAACATTCCTCTTGAGCTCATGGTGCAGCGGTTGACCCAGAATGCGGCGCTACGTTTCGGACTGAAGGATCGCGGCGAGATCGCCGAGGGCAAATTCGCCGACATCGTCGTGTTCGACGCTGATCGCATTACGGATCGAGCGACTTTCGAAGACCCGGAGCAATACCCAGAGGGGGTCCCGTTCGTAGTTGTTAATGGACGGGTGGCTGTAGATCACGAGCGATTGACCGGAATATTGGCTGGAGAAGCCGTCTAGGAACGGAGACAATATGCGACTTCTCGACGCTGCTTTCGATGTTTTGAGACGCGCCGGGGAGCCGTTGTCGCCCTCAGAAATAGTTCGGCAGATCAAATCCGCGCGGGTCCAGATTGACGCCAATGAACCGCTGGACGATGCATCGGTAAAGGTCGAACTTGAACACTTCGCCTCGGATGGGACGGGATCGTCGGGCATCGTAAAGACTCCTTCCGGTAGATTCACACTGCCGTCGATGCTGGACAAGACGATTCGAACCGGCACGTCAATCGCGACGACCGCGGCATCGACGATCAACCCGATCACGATCGCGTCTTCGATTGCACGCGCCAACGCGCGAGCGATGTGGACGGTCCAAGATGCGACCAAAGAGGTCCTGAGTCGCGCCAAACGCCCCTTAAGCATCGGCGAGATGACGACGGTACTGGAGGCCGCCGGAGTTCTGCGCGGCAACAGATCCGAGGACGAATCAAAGGTCCGATCGCAGCTGATCCAGGACATGCTTCAGCATGGCCGCGAATCCACATTCGTACGCGTCGGCAACAACACCTACGCCCTACGTTATTACTCCGCTGACAGCGCGTTCACGGATGGCGCAAGCATGGGATCTGCAAGTGACGAAACCTCCAGGAACGGTTCGGCTTCATCGTCCGAATCCGAGTCCGAATCAGCCGGCGCGATGCGGTTTAATGAGGCGAATCAACAAGGCGAAATCACAGTCTCTTCGAGGTTGTCGCGCGACATAGAAGAAGCTGCACAGACCACCGTCGCGAAAGAGGAAGATCGCACGATCCTCAGGCGCGTACACACCTTGACCAATCAACGCTTCGAGCGGTTCATTGTCGTATTCCTTGCGAGCCTCGGCATGACGGACATCAAGGTCATCAACCGTCTGCGACCCGGCGAACTCGACATTCACGCCAGCATGTCCGTAGCTTCCGTGATGGAGGTCAAGTTCTCGATCCAAGCCCTAAACTGGCACCGAGACGTCCATGGCGGGGACGTTCAACTGCTACGCGGTGGCATGCGCATCGGCGACCACGGGCTCATAATCACGACCAGCGAATTCCAACGTGGCGCTTTCGAGGAAGCCACCCGCAAAGACGCCATACCAATCGCCATGATCAGTGGCACCGAGTTGGTCAAGATCGCGAAGGAGCGGGGGGCGGTTAGGGTTTTGGGGTGAGGCTGGAGTTTTGGCTCCATCATCCCATCGCGTGAATCGACAAACCTTCGGAAGTCGGTTCAGTAACCCAACGCAAACCCATCTCTCCGTGGATCCGCTCCGCCCATGTAAGTCCCGTGTGGCGTGCGATGGATGCCGTGTGCGCCGCCTACGGCGTTGGTGAAGGGTGGTAGGAGACCGTACTCGTAACCCATTGCAGCTAGCTGCTCCAACACCTCTGAATCGAATCTAGCTTCGAACATGAGCGCGCCAGTGTCGTAGTAACGGAATCTAGGCATTTCGATCGCTTCTTGGATGTTGTGCTCGCAGTCCAAGAACTGGTGGATCATCTGGATCGTTGTGTGCAGGATGCCGTAGCTGCCAGGGGTACCGATCGAGGCGATGAAGGTGCTGTCGTCTCCTGAGTAGATCTGCGACGGGGCGATGACGAAGTCGACGGCGCGGCCGCCGGCGAGGTCGTTCGGACTCCCTTCGTTGAGATCGAACCACTTGCCCATGTTGTTGATGAACACGCCGGTGCCTTTAGGCGCGTGACAAGAGCCAAATCCACCGCCGAGTGTCTGCGTGACCGTGACCACGTTGCCCCACTGATCGGCGGTGGCGAAATGTGTAGTCATCGGCGATACGCCGGCGGTTGCGGGATTCCAGACGCCGGGTAATGAAGCTTCGACGACGCCACGGTTCCATCGCTCGGCGGGGAATCCGCTGAATTCGGTCAGTGAAATCGCCGACCTCAACTTTTCCGCGTATTCTTTCGACGTGAGACGGTCGAGCGGAATGTCGACGTGTCGCGGATCGCCGGAGTAGAGCACACGATCGTCGGCGGCTTTGAGCACTGCTTCGACGATCAAGTGTTCGGTCAATGCGGTGCCGGGTTCTAGTTCGTAGCCTTCCAAGATGTTCAGAGTTTGGAGCATCTGGAACGCCGAAGAGTTCGGTTTCGGCACGCGGATTTCGTAGTCGCGATATGTCGATGAGAGAGGTTCTTCCCAGCGTGGCCTGTACGCTGCGAGTTCTTCTCGGTTGATAACTCCATTGACTGCCTTCTGACCTTCGTATAACTCGTCGCCCAACGAGCCTTCGTAAAACTCAACGATCCCGCCTTCCACAACGCGCCTCATGCTTTCAGCGAGTTGCTGTTGGCGAAGTAGAACGCCAGCTTCGATGGCCAAATACTCGAGCGGCGGGTTGGCATCGTCTTCGGTCAGTTCATCGATCTTGTCGATCGCGTCGGCGATCGTTGTGGCCATCAGCGGCGTCATCGGCACACCGTTCTCAGCCAAATCGATGGCGTATTCGAACACCTTGGATCGTGGCAGCGTCCCGTACTCATCGTGCATCATCAACCACCCGCCGATGTTGCCCGGAACCAGCATTGAGAGCGGACCATAGTCCATGTCATCACGCGTCATTCCCGAGGGATCAATGTCGTTGGGTGCGTGACCAGAGTAGTTGATCGTTCGGGTAACCCCCTTTAATTCCCCCTTAGATAAAGGAGAGGTTGGTGGGATGTGGACTAGCGCGATGCCTACACCACCCATTCCAGACATGAATGGTTCGGCGACGTTTAATCCTGATGCTACGGCGACCGCTGCATCAACGGCGTTACCGCCCGCTTGTAGTGCCTGTAATCCTGCAATGGTCGCGTGTTGCGAACCTGATGCGACCATCCCCCGTCGACCGGTAGCGGGTGGACGTGTCGACTCACCGTGTGGAGTCGGGCCAGATTGTGCTGCCAATGCCATAGTTGATTTCTCCTATCCCACCAATGAGGCGAGGTATTTGCGTGAAGCGATCTTGTCGTCAGGTGATCCGTAAGCCATCGAATAGTGACCACGGTACCCGGCGTTTTCTAAACGGTTGAGGCATGACCGGAAATCAATGTTGCCCTGACCAGGGATCATGTGGACTTCGTAATCGCCATTATTGTCTGCGAGGCGAACCTCGCCGATCCGTTCGATGCCAAATGCGTCGAGAAAGCCGTCCACTCCTTCCGGCACCAAATTGGCGTGGTTTGCCGTAAAAGCCCATCCAAGTCGGTTGGCTGGAATCGCGTCGAATACCCGCGAACATTCTTCGATGTTATGTGCGAGATAGCGTACCTCGGCGTGTTCCGGTTCGTAGTTGAGATTCTCGAGAAGAACCCGTTGACCAGTATCTGCGGCGTATGTGGTTATCCGGTCGAGCCGCGCGATCGCTGCCGCCAAGCGTTCCTCGGGATCTGAAGTGAAGTGGTAGCCCGCATGCACGGTAGTCCACTGGCAACCAAGCCGGTTTGCGAGATCGACCGATGCGCGCATGTAGTTTTCGACGCCTCTCGAAACATAGGGCGAGAGTTCTGCCACATTGACGCCGCTTAGCGTGTGCAGTCCGATGCTGATGCCGGTCTGTTCGCATCTGTCTCGAACGTCCGCGATCCTGTCCGGTGACCAAGTGTCCATGTGGTTAGGCCCGGTGTCGGCGTTGAAGTCCACGAAATAGAAACCGTTGGCTTCAGCGAAATCGAGTGCGCCTTCAAGTCGATTGGCGGAGGCATCGAAGCCGATACGGTCGAATAGAGACATGATGCTGTTGCGGGCTGGTGCTGAACTTATCGATGAAGAGAATTTGAACTCGCGAAGTCTTCAGTTGAACGTGAGCACGGTCCGCGCAGCTTCGCCAGCCGTCATGTCGTGGAATGCCTCGTTGATCTCGTTTAGCGGCCGATAACGAGTGATCATCTCGTCGAGTTTCAACTTGCCTTGCTTATTCATTTCGAGGAGCCACAAGAAGTCGACACGTGGACGCCCATCGCCGTGCCAGTTGCCGAGAATCGATCTGCCGCGCAGCAACTCCCAGCCGTCCACCGACATCTCGGCGGCGGTTGGAAACACTCCCACCAACACTGTGGTGCCTAGAGGTCTCGTGGAGTTGAAAGCTTGCTTCGCGATTGCCGGCAGACCGACAACTTCGAATGCGTAATCGGCACCGCCGCCTGTGATTTCGATTATGCGTTCTACCGGATCCTCCTTCACCGCATTCACGAAATGAGTAGCTCCCATCTCCTCGGCCTTCTCGAGTTTGAAGTCCACGGTATCGACTGCGATGATCTGTGCCGCGTTGGCGAGTCTGCCACCTTGCACGACGCTGAGACCGACGCCACCGCAACCGAACACCGCCATCGTCGCACCTGTCGGCACTTTCGCCCGATTGACGACTGCGCCGACACCGGTGATCACGCCACACGATATCAGGCTGGCTGCAGCCAGATTGGTATCGTCGGGCACCACAACACACTTGTCTTCCGGCGCCATCGTGTACTCAGTGAACGTTGGCGTACGGTGATTGATGGGTTGACCGTCCTTTGAAAAGCGCGTCGTCCCATCGGGCATCGAAGATCCGTAGCTGAAGTTCGTTTCGCAAAGCGAAGGATGGCCGGCGGTGCAGTTCCGACAGCGTCCACACATGGAGTCCAGAGACAGAATCACCTTGTCGCCGGGCTTCAACCAATCCACCCCCTCGCCTACCTCTGCGACTGTGCCCGCGCCCTCGTGTCCGAGGATCATCGGAGGATTGACGTTGGTGAGATGACCGTCCACGTAGTGGTAGTCCGAGTGGCAGATACCGGCACCGACCATCTTCAACAACACCTCGCCTTTTTGCGGCGGTGCGATGTCCAGTGTCTCCACGGAGAGAGGTTGCTTCGGTGCGTGGAGGACGGCTGCGTCAGTTTTCATGGTAATCAGTCTGCAAAGTTGCTGCTTCGATGGGTATGAATGTTAGCGTTTCGAAGTCGAAATTGTGTTGTACCGCAAGAAATACAATGCGGATATGAGCATGGATAGCACAGATCAGTCTTGTTGCTCGCCAGACCGAGGTATCGACCCACAAAACGCAACGTTCGTGCGCGGTCATCAATCATCACATTCGACAACCAATGATCCGAACAACGGAGGATTGATGCGCCTGTCCGGCGGCGAGTTTCGGATGGGTACGGACAACCGTAGGTTCCCCGCTGACGGTGAAGGCCCCATACGCGAAGTAATCGTTGACGCTTTCGCTATATCACCCAACCTTGTGACTAACGGCGAGTTTGAAGCGTTCGTCTCGGCTACGGGACACTTGACAGACGCTGAGCGTTTCGGCTGGTCATTCGTTTTCAAAGATTTCGTTTCCGTGGAAGTTGAACGGCATGTGTCCCAAGTCGTCCAAGGCTCGGAATGGTGGTGGCGAGTAGATGGCGCAGACTGGCGGCATCCGGACGGTTCGGATAGCGACATCGAAGATCGCGCGGACCATCCTGTGACCCATATTTCGTGGACCGACGCGGTCGCGTATTGCGATTGGACAGGCACCAGGTTGCCGACCGAGGCCGAGTGGGAATTCGCAGCTCGCGGCGGTTTGGATCAAGCTACATACGCATGGGGCGACGACCTTGAGCCGGACGGAAAACACATGTGTAACATCTGGCAAGGTGAATTTCCGAATACCAACACACTCCATGATGGACACCATGGCACGTCCCCCGTTGGCAGCTACGAACCCAATGGATTCGGTATTTATGACGTCGCCGGAAATGTATGGGAGTGGTGCGCCGACTGGTTTTCTCCTACATTCCACCGGAATGCGAGACGCGTAACCCGCGACAATCCGCGCGGACCACGGAACGGCGCAGCCAAAGTCATCCGCGGCGGTTCGTATCTATGCCACGAGTCCTACTGCAACCGATACCGCGTCGGTGCGCGCACGTCTAACACGCCGGACTCCAGCACCGGCAATATGGGCTTCAGGGTCGTGGCTTAACTGATCGGAACTACTGGCAACACGATATGCGACGGATGGTCGCGATCTAGGTGCAGTGTGTTTTCGGCTGGCTGGGTGCGAGTGTGCCGCCCCATCGGCTCTCCGGTGTTGGGATTGATGTCGAAACGCGGGAAGTTGCTGCTTGAAATGTCGACGCGTATGCGGTGACCGGCTTTGAAGAGGTTGCTGGTCGGGGTCAGTTCAATAGTGATGGGGTAGATCTCGCCGGGCGACATCATCTCGGGTTCAGTCCACGAGTTGCGGTATCGAGTCCGGAGGATGGAGTCGCACAGATTCATGTGGTAGCCGTCAGGATAGTCTTCACTCGGCGGATAGATGTCCAAAAGCTTGGCGGTGAAGTCGGTGTCAACGGCTGAAGACGAAACCCAAAGTTTGACTTCTATAGGACCCGTGATTTCGACGTCATCGGTCAGCGGCTCTGTCTCAAAGGTGATGACATCCGGCCTGTCGCACAGCAATCCGTACGGCTCGGAGCATGCCATCAACCCCGGTTGCTCGCGTTGATGCATCGGCCCGGGAGTTACCAAAGAGTATGAGTGAGCAAGGATGGTATCGGCTTGTTCGCCCGGAGGGGGAGCTTCGTCGAAAGTTGGTCCTCCCTCTTCGGGTTTGTCAATAGCACTGAAACCGGCAACGTTGCCGCCCAACGTCGGAACGGGATTATCTGGGTTAAAGGTGTAGGTTATTGACGCGTCGACCGCATCTGGTATGTCGGCGGTCAGGCTTCCATCAGAGTGGAAGTAAAACTCCGATGTTTCCGCCCGTGCCAGCGGCCATTCCTGCTCTTCCCGCCAATAACCACCGTGGTTGAGTCGACCATCCGCATTCTTCGTGCCGTCACCGCCGCCCATAACGAACAGCATGATCGGCGGATCATCGTCGATCCCGTTGTCCTCATCCTTTAGCCATCGGTCGAACCATCGTCGGCGTATCGAATTGAACTTTGACATTCCCCACTGCGCATCGGGACCGAATTCGACGTCGCCCTCGTGTGTGGCGTCTGTACGTTGAGTCCCATGGGCCCAAGGACCAAACACCATGTGAGTCAGGTTTCTGTTGCGCCGAGTCAGATCGACGAAGAGATCGGCAGTCCCGCCTGCAAACGGGTCCCACCAACCGCCTGTGAGTATGACAGGGATGTCAGCATGGCGATCGAGGTATGGGGTTTGATCGTTGTTTTCGTTAGCCCACCACTCGTCATAGTCGCCTGCGGTGTAGTAGTTGAAGAGGGTTTCTTCGAGGCTTGGTGCATGGGCGAGAGCGGTTTCGCCACGTTTCCAAGGGGTGTTGGAAAGGAATTCGCGTATGTTCTGGAACGTCTTGGCTACGGCGAGGACGCCTTCTGGGTTGTCGCGCAACTCGTGCGAATCGAGTGCGTGGTTGTGGATCGCAGCCGCCATGTGGAAGCACATCGCGCCACCCTCACGCGCCTCGTGAGCGTAGATGTTGGTAGGTGCCTGTTCTACCCATTGGGCGACTAGATGCGGTGGTCGGTGTAGTGCCATCACTGTTTGAACGATGCCGCGGTGGGAGCTTCCGAGAGTGCCTACCTTGCCGTTGGACCACGGTTGCCGCGCGATCCACTCGACGGTGTCGAATCCGTCTTCACCTTCCCACGGGTTGCACGTGTGGTAGTAACGACCATCGCCCTCGGATCGGAACCGAGAACGCAGGTCTTGGTTGACGAACACGTACCCTTGGCGCGGATAGTAGTCGCGAACCGTGTCCCACTCCGTTTTGGACTTGTCGTATGACGTGCGAACGAGAAGCACGGGGGCAGGATCAGTTAAACGTTCTCCATCTTCGTCGACCGCAAAATGGACATCCGCGGCGAGACGAACCCCGTCGCGCATCGGGATCATCACTTCTTCGTAGTGGGTGTAGGGGTTGAATTCTGAGTGGGGCATAGATATTATCCGATTAAGTGTTTTTGTCGCCCACGGTACCGTCACGGTCGACTACGAGCATCTTCGATAGCCTGTTTAAGGGCAGAGTTAATGCGCGTTCCTGATCGTTTGAAACCGAGTTCGATCATCATCTCGCGAATCAACTCGTCTTCTGTTCGCAGAAGAGTATCCGACTGGATCCACTGGGCAAGACTTACCAACTCCGAGTGGCTGTAATCAGTTATGTTGTCGTAACCATACGAACCTCTTTCGGGAACTCCGGGATGCGGACCACGTTGTGGTGTGGGACTGCCATTCTGGTTCGTTCTTGCGGATGAGGCAATTGATGCTAGTGGTTCGTTGTTGTCTGCTGCATCGACGGCTTGTCGCCAAGATTCCTCGGCTTTGTCGAGTTCCGCTTCGCGGTCGCGTGCCCATGCAGTTGACCAAATGCGGTGAAATCGCCATCCTTTACTTTCTAGGACCTGTTGTCGCAGACGATCGCGGTCGCGCACGGTAGGCACAGAGTGGTAACTGGCACCATCGGCCTCGACTGCGAGCACCATCCGTCCGGGTTCATCCGGGTGTGCGCACGCAAAGTCGATGCGATAGCCCGATACGCCATATTGAGCCGTAACAGGAATACCGCGACTTTCCAATCCGTCCTTGACCGACAGCTCAAATGGATTGAGTGGCACGTCAACCACATCAGCGCCAAGGTTGGTACCGCCTGAAGCAGCATATTCCAGGTACTGCCTCAACAATTCAACACCCCTCGCCGAAGAACGGCCCGGTGTCATATCGTGATGGCTGAATGAAGAAACAAGCGTGAGACGAGATCGGGCCCGCGTAACAGCGACATTTAGGCGACGTTCACCGCCCTCTTGGAGGATGGGGCCAAAGCGATAAGGCAATTTGCCATTGGCATCCTTGTGGTATCCAACGCTGAGGATGATTGCGTCGCGCTCGTCGCCTTGTACACGCTCGATATTCTTGACGAAGAATCGTTCTTCGTTTCTTACCGAGAAGAATTCGTCTAGCGAAGAATTGTTCATCTGACTGAGACGGCGCATGAGCACATTTTCGATATTGTCCGCATGATGTTGGCCGAAAGCGATCACGCCAAGTGTCTCGTTCGGCATCTCGTTTGCGTGCTCAAGTACGAGATCAACGACCCTTTCTACCTCGTCAGGATTCGATCGAGTGCCACTAACGGCGATGTGTGGGCGAAAAGGCACCAAGCAATGAGTAATGGGTGTGCTTACGATTGCACCGGGGAATGCGGTAAGAGCGCCGCCATAAATGTGGTTGTTGGAAAACGCGATGAGACGGTCGTCACGACTTCGATAATGCCATTGCAGCATCTGATCTCGTAACAATACGTCGGCGGCATCAAGCAAGGATTCGATGTCATTGGTGAGCGCAAAATCGTCGTCGATATCATCATCCCAATCCTCGTTGCGCCCGAAAAACGAAGTTGGTGGCAATTGACGGCTGTCGCCTGCGATGACGGACTGAGGTGCGCGTGCCAGACAGCCTATCGCTTCTGCTGGAGGGATCTGAGAAGCCTCATCGAAGACCACGATATCGAAGAGGCGCAAGTTTGGTGGGATCATCTCAGCAGCGAGGATCGGCGACATCGTCCAGCATGGCCGAAGCGTCGATAGAACGTGTGGTGCGCGAGCGAACAACTGACGGACGCTGAGGTGACGGCTTTTCTTGGCGGCTTCTTTTCGAACAATCGCGGTTTCATCGGGATGTTCATCCATGGTTGCGGTTATAGTCTCAGCAACGAGACGATGCACGCGTTGAGGAGTGGATTCAAGATGCTGACAATCGGCTTCGATAAACTCCTTTAGATGTCTAGAATGTGAGCCCTCGTCGAAAGCCGCCAAACGACTATCTTCGAATTCGAGGTCATCGAGGATGCGTCCAATCCAAGCGTGCTCAACGGCACGAGCGGCGTATTCTGGTGGTATATCTTGACCAACGCGATCGATGATGTGACGGATGCCAAGTTGGTCAAACTGTTTTTCGAGTTCCCGAATACGCGGAAGGTTGGCGACGGTTGTACGGTTGGAAGCCATCCGTTGCAAAGCTGATTCCAGTTCTGTTAACGGAAGCTCACCCAATCCGTCAATTTCCGCCGCGTTGCTTAATGCATCTAGCGTGGCGACCAACGCGTTGGCATCGTTTTGCAGGTTGTGTGCTCGATCTTGTGCGAGTGATAGCGGGACAAACGCTCCAAGAGCTCGTTTAGTCTCTCGATACTTGCTTGAAAAAACTTGAGCCATCATCCGTGCCCACCAAGAGCCACTTGCGGTGACGAGAAAACGAGTAGTAGCGGTCCATTCGTCAATAGATTCCGGTTTGGGCAATTGCACTTCGTCGAGGGTATTGAACAAAGATTCGCGAGCACTTGGCAATCTACTATGAGCCAGATCGCTAACGATTTCGAACGCTTTGTGCGCCGCCCCGGTGGTTTTGATACCACTGCGTGACCACTCGGGTTGATCGAGAGCGACCATGTGTCCCTTTAGGTCTACCCATTCGTCGATTTCACGTTCAAGTCGGCCAAATCGCTCGCGATCAATGGCGCGAGCGTCGCCAGTACGAAGGCGAAATTGGCTACGGGCGGAATCGGGGATGCTGATTAGTCGTGTCCTCATCTCGAAAACGCTGAGCCCCCAAGGCGAGCGCAAGTCATGAACTGCAGCATCGTTTGCCGTAAGGTAATTGCGACTTCCCTGAAGACGTGCGTGAAGATCCGAAAAATCGTGTGCTGGAATTTGGCTCACCTGTTTGAGCGAGTCGTTAAGTGTGCGAGCGAAATCACGACGGGATGTTATGCCGCCATGCAGGTCTAGAACGAGGTCTATAAGGCCAACGTGCTCCAGCCGTTTAGTGACAGCTTCTATCGCAGCGCGTTTTTCCGCGACGAAAAGTATGCGTTTTCCTCGGGCGATGAGGGCAGCAATCAAATTGGCAATTGTCTGGGACTTGCCGGTGCCTGGCGGGCCTTGGATGACGAGCGACTCGCCGCCGAGTACACGATTAATCGCCATATGCTGACTAGAGTCAGCGTCGAGAACGAGAAATTCCTTCGAGGGTGGATCAGTATCTGGGTGATTAGGCTCGGGATCGCTAATTCGGTCGGTGAGCGCCGAACGAGCACCTACATCACCCGCGATTGCTGCAACGATGTCGCTCTCTGCAAACAACTCTGCGTTCAATTCCAGATCAGCAACTAACGGCATGGTGGAGTAAGAGAAAATAGCAACGACGACGCGCGGTTCTATCAACAAATTTGGCAGTACATCCCAAGACTGTTGCAATCGGTTGAGCAGAGCTAAATATCCAGTGAAGTTCTTTGGCGGCTCTTCGGCAACATCGCTCTCGTCTTCATCAGTGCCAATGTCGTGTTCATTGCGGAGAATGTGCGCCAAAACTGGATTTAGGTGAGCGTCGCCAGCAATACGGATGCTGAAGTCACGGGCCGCCGCACCTGTGGGCTCTACGTTGAGTGGTACAAGGACAACGGGCGAGTTCGGTGCGGAACCAGAGTCGACATCCCAAGTGGCGATCCCAACTGCGGCAAAGAGTGTTTCAATACCCTTCTCTTCTGAGTTTGTGAGAGCCGTCTTGTGGATTGCGGCGAGTCGACGGCGGCCGTCGTCGAAAGGCGGTGTTCCGAGGGGTTCGACTGGAACACCCCCAAGCAGGTCGCTTAACTTAACCGTTCTACTCGCGAATAGCCGGTCCAGAATCCTCGTATCCAAACCATGTGACGTGCCGGGCGTGAGGTCGAGAGTGCTAGTTTTTAAATCGCGATACCGACGGAGCCGATTCCGCCCCGTTGTGTCGACGAGATTCTTGCGCCATGTCTCGGTGGCTTGAAGGACGGCTTGAGTGCGATTGGGGCTTGGTCGACGCATCTGATTTGTTTCAACCGAGTATGCCCAATGGATCGTTTCGCCGATCACTAGAGGGTCGACGGATCTGCGCTAAACCTTCAGAGTAATGTCTCAACGCGTCGTCAGCCTAGGACTTCGTGCAACCGCCTAGAGATTTCCATGATCTCCTCATCTTCCAACAGCCGCACGTCGATGCGAACGATCTGCGGGTCTCTCGCGTGGCCCACAACTGCGATCGCCGGGTCGCCGTCGCGGAGCTCGCCGATGAGCCATTCGGCGTCTTTGCCGGTCGCAGGGTCGACCTTGACGTGCACGTTTGGCATGGGGCGGTTGTCTTCGTCAGGGAACTCGATGTAGGAGTCTGACATTTTGGGAAGTCCGGTGAGGCTTGAGTGCAGCATTCCGGTCTTGCGGTGGTGCTCGGTCATTCGCTCTTCGTCGTCTTGTTGCACCCACCAGATGAATGAGGCGATCTGACCTACGACCTCCTCTTTCGAAACTTTCGCAACGCGACCGATGCCATGCGACGGCGCCGACTGCATCGCTATGGAGTCGATGATGTCCTGACTGCCGGCGATAATACCCGAGCCTTGCGGCCCTTGGATGCCTTTGCCGCCGCTGAAGCAGACGACGTCGGCTCCGATGTCGATGAAACGATAGAGATTTTCGCGTGGCGGCAAACAGTTCGATGCGTCGATGATCACGCGTGCGCCGTGAGCGTGCGCGATGTCCATGACGTCTTCCAAAGCGATGTCTTCAGGCGGAGCGTAGCCGACCCAGTAGACCATCTTCGCGTCGGGGTTGTCGATGAAAGCCTGCTCGTACTCTTCGGCGGTGACGATTTTAGTGGGCCGATCTTCGGGATCCGGCTCTCCGATTTCGACGAATTTCACACCGGCGGTTTTGACGGCCATTGCATAGCCGTGGTTTACGTACTCTTCGCCTTTGTAGTTCTTAGCCCGAGCGAACCTTTTGGCGATGCACGGAACTTGACCGCCTTTGATGTACGGGAGCTGCTCGATCAATGCCTCGTCGGTTCCAGTGATGATGGCAGCGGCGGACACCATGAGACCCGCGGCACAACCTGAGACGATGTAACCATCGTCAGCGTGCGTGACTTCGGCGATGATACGCCCCGTGGCTTTTTGGAGTTCTCGGAGGTCGACGAAGTTTTCGGCTGCGGTTCGCATCGCCGTCAACGTCGTCTCGGGTATCAGTGTGCCGCCCATGTTGGTATGGTGGCAAGTCGCGTTGATGAACTTGCGAACACCTAGCGCCGTATACGGGTCTTGCTCAAGCTGCTGAAGGGTCGGCAGTGTCATAACGTCTCATCCGGAACTGATTTTCGATGACGATAGGATACACCGATTCCTTCGGGGTGCAGAACCGAATTCTTTACCAGGAAGCCGCCAACGCAACGGTACCGGTCCCGAGGTGAGCACCGATGGCAGGCCCAACGGTCGCGGTGATCGCCATTCCGCCGGGGTCCACCTCGCTTTTAAGCTCTTCGAGAACCTCCTCGGCTTCACCTAGGGAAGATGAATCGGTATGCATCACGGCCAAGTTGGTGAGAGGTGCGTTTTCCTCAACGACCTCCGAAATCAACTTCGCCATCGCCTTCCGGTGCGACCTTGGTTTTGCGATTACCTCAACTTCGCCATCGACAACCGCGAGCACGGGCCTGACGTGCAAGATGTTCGCCATCAAAGCCCTCGCACCCTTCAACCTGCCGCCGCGCTGGAGGTACTCCAAAGTCTCTGGAGTGCCGGCGAATTGGACTCGTGATGTCATGTCGTTGGCAGTTGCCAACGCGTCGGCCGCGCTACCGCCATCATCGAGAACCTTCTTTGCGGCCAACGCGATGAACCCGGTGCCCATCGAAGCAGTTCGCGAATCAACGTTTTTGATCCGCTCTCCGCTCGGATCCGCTTGCGCCGCGCCGGCTATCGCAGACGCATAAGTGCCACTAAGCGAAGATGAGATCTGGATCGATATGATCTCGTCATGCTCCTCCAAGAGACCGTCGTAAACAGTCTTGAAATCCCCCGGCGATGGTTGAGACGTAGTTGGGAATACATCCTTGTCGCGCGCCAAGCGCGAGTAGAAATCTTCCGTACCGATGTCCACACCGTCGCGAAATTCTTCGTTGCCGAATCTCACGAACGCCGGAACGGTAGTGACCCCGTGCTGTTCAACCAAACTTGAAGGGATGTCCGCTGTGCTGTCTGTTACCACTGCAACGCTCACGATTTCGCTCCTGCATCTTCGTATCGGATGTCGTCTATTACTTGCCATTAAGTTACAACAGACGGGCAAGAAATATCTGTTTGCTGGCCAGCGAATTGAATGACGCGGCAATTGCAGCGAACTGATCGAGTGAATAGCATTTGAATCGCCATTTATGTCGCCGATACGCAACATTTTCCGATATTTCCAGCTACGCCGATTGCGAGACCTGCGTGCGAACCGGCGCCGAACCTACCACGAAGTCGTGAGGCAACGTCGACGCAAACAGGTGAAGCGCGGAAGGGTTCGACGCACCTGCGTCCGTCTCACATACCAAGTCCCGATCTCCATTCTATTCGGCCTCGGAATCGTAGTCATCCTCATGCACAGCGGCGACCGACGCGTCCTGACACCCGTCGAAATCGCAACTGCGGGATACGGTTACAACTTGACGTCGTTTGAAGTCGGGCACTTACCGGCGAAGTGGCTGCACATTCTTTATTCGGCATTGCCTTGGACTGATGTTGATGAAAACTCCCGTCAAGCGAATCTGGAGCGTTACAAACAACTGGCTGGTGAATTACGAAAGGCGCGGAACGAGTACAAAACATCTCTGGCACAAAACGATGCTACGGCTGCATCGATCAACCAAGCTCACGTCCAATCCCTGCTGCGCGAACGAAACGCGATCAGGGATTCAGTTGAGGAGTTATTGGAGTCGGCTCTTTCAACCGAACTGATTTCTCTTGGGTTGAATCAAAACGGTGAATTCATCTGGCCGCCGGTTGATTTCAGGATCGACGACACACCTCACGTGTTAGTCACTTCGCCGCGTCACAAGATTGAACGAGACGCTGTCAGAATCCTTCGTCCTGACCTTATCGAGGATGAAAAACTGCAAATCGAAAACCAGATCTTCGCCAACGCCGATTTATCCGCAATCGTCCTACCCACCGGCGGGTTGGCATCGTACCCGAATCTGGTGCCATCGGACTACAGTCTCCTCCCGCTCCTCGAGGTCTCCGCCCACGAATGGCTTCACGCGTATCTCATCTTTCATCCGCTAGGACGGGCCTATTGGTCCAGCAGCGACATGACTTC
Source organism: Dehalococcoidia bacterium (assembly GCA_965203505.1). Taxonomy (GTDB): domain Bacteria; phylum Chloroflexota; class Dehalococcoidia; order Lucifugimonadales; family Lucifugimonadaceae; genus Bin127. Next base: position 150,359 of record OZ241880.1, on the reverse strand, counting down.
GCTAAACGAGACATTGGCGAATCTGGCAGGAAAAGAGATCGGACGCACCGTCTACAACCAGTTGACCGGCGAAGACATCGAAACCCTGGAACCGCCGTACATCCCCGATCACGATGATGACGACACCGAGGGCGAATTCGACTTCCGAGAGTTCATGCACGCAACTCGCATCCGGGCCGACGAACTGCTCAAGGAAGGAAAAATCGAAGAAGCCGAGAAGTTTATGGAAGACCAGCGAAGGATACTCGTAGAGAACGGTCACAACATCCGCAAGTTGAATCAAGCGTTCTTTGCATTCCGCGGCCTATACGCCGACGGCCCAGCTTCGACTAGTCCGTTGGCTCGCCAGATGTGGGAGCTTAGACTACAGTCGGCTAACGCGGGAGAGCTAGTAAAGACGCTTCAAACAATCTCGAACTACGACGACTTCCTCGCGCTGTTGGACGCGCGGGGTATAGAGCGTTGACGGTCTCAATTCAAGCAGACGATCCGGCAATACAGGATGTCGCGCGGTGCTAGACTTTGTATCGCATCAACGCAATCGCGCCGTTTGGCGGCAACCACCCACGGAGAATCCGATGAAAATCACCGACATCAAGAACTATCCGGTTTGGATCGGACACCGAAACCAGATGCTCGTAAAGATCGAGACCGACGAGGGCATCTACGGTTGGGGCGAATCCGGCTTCTCAAGCCGTGAACTCGCCGTCAGCGGCATGGTCGATCACTTCCGTGAGTTCTTGGTAGGACGGGATCCGATGCAACGCGGACGCATCTGGCAAGAGATGTACCGCGGCCAATATTTCGAAGGCGGACGCACCATCACCGGCGCAATCTCCGCGATCGACATCGCCCTGCACGACATTGTCGGAAAGAAACTCGGGGTCCCCGTGTACGAACTACTCGGCGGCAAACAGCGCGACTGGGTGCCGACCTTCGCATCGGGTGGCGGTTCGACGGCGGAAGAGGTAGCCGAGATGGGCGTGGCGATCTGGAAGGACGGCTTCAAGGCGATGCGTCTGAACCTGCAGACGATCGGAGAGCAGAACGATCCGGACCTGTTCGAGCCGAGGGAGTCGATAGCTCCGACGGCGGAAGCGTTGATCAAGGCGCGGGAAGCCCTAGGCCTCGAACCCGTCATCGGTATCGACTATCATCACCGACTCTCTGTCGCCGAAGCCGCATCGTTCTGCCAAATGATGCCGACGCACACCCTGGACTTCATCGAAGAACCGATCCGAGACGAATCACCCGAAGCCTACGAAGAGCTTCGCAAACTCACCGTCGTCCCATTCGCCATCGGCGAGGAGTTCGCCTCGAAATGGCAGTTCCTCCCGTATATCGAGCGCGGACTCACCAACTACGCCCGTCTCGACATCTGCAACGTGGGCGGCTTCACCGAAGCGATGAAGGTCGCAGGATGGGCCGAAGCTCACTACATCGACCTCATGCCGCACAACCCGCTTGGTCCCATCTGCGTCGCCGCGACATCGCACATGGCGACCGCCATACCCAACTTCTCATGGCTCGAAATCCGACACTCCCCGGGAGAGCCCGACAACAACTTCTACGAAGACGACGTCTTCCCAGTACAGCCCGAAATCGTGTCTGGCAAGGTAATTCTGTCCGATGCCCCCGGCCTAGGCATCGAAGTCGACGAAGCATCCCTAACCGAACCCTTCAAGTTCTGGGAGTCTCCACACCTCCACCGGCGCGACGGCTCGCACACGAACTGGTAGGAGAATCGTCGTTCCCGCGAAGCCTTTACGTCATTCCGGCGAAATCCGGAATCCAAATCCTGGCAATACGGTTGTCCGATGAAAATCACCGACGTCAAGAATTACCCGGTGTGGATCGGACACCGAAACCAGATGCTCGTAAAGGTCGAGACCGACGAAGGCATCTACGGGTGGGGAGAATCCGGGTTATCCAGCCGCGAACTCGCAGTTAGCGGAATGGTCGACCACTTCCGCGAGTTCCTCGTCGGACAGAACCCGATGCAGCGAGGGCGGATATGGCAGGAGATGTACCGAGGCCAATACTTCGAAGGCGGACGCACAATCACGGGCGCCATCTCGGCCATCGACATTGCACTCCACGACATAGTCGGCAAAAAACTCGGAGTCCCCGTCTACGATCTCCTCGGCGGAAAACAACGTGACTGGATTCCCACCTTCGCCTCCGGCGGAGGCTCCTCCGTTGAAGAGGTTGTCGAGATCGGCAAGGCCATCTGGGCCGAAGGCTTCAAAGCGATGCGCCTAAATGCCCTCCACGTGGCTAACCCAGACGACCCGAATCTTTTTGAACCGCGCGAAGCGATCGCCACAACCGCGGAGGCTCTGATCAAAGCCCGGGAAGCCCTCGGTCTTGAACCCGTGATCGGCATCGACGCCCATCATCGACTCTCCGTTGCCGAGGCCGCATCCTTCTGCCAGATGATGCCCGACCACACCCTCGATTTCATCGAAGAACCCATTCGAGACGAGACTCCCGAGGCCTACGAAGAGCTCCGAAAACTCACCGTAGTTCCCTTCGCCATCGGCGAGGAGTTCGCCTCCAAGTGGCAGTTCCTCCCCTACATCGAACGGGGGCTGACCAACTACGCCCGACTCGACATCTGCAACGTCGGTGGTTTCACAGAGGCGATGAAGGTAGCCGGTTGGGCCGAAGCCCACTACATCGACCTCATGCCTCACAACCCGCTCGGTCCCATCTGCGTCGCCGCAACCTCGCACTTCGCCTCGGCTGTCGCCAATTTTTCTTGGCTCGAGATCCGACACTCCGTAGGCGAACCAAACCTCAATTTCTACGCTTCAGACATATTTCCCGTCCAACCAAAACTCGAACCCGGCAAAGTCATACTCTCCGATGCACCCGGCCTTGGCATCGAAGTCGATGAAGCATCCCTGACGGAGCCGTTCAAATACTGGGAACCTGTCCACCTACACCGCAGAGACGGCTCCCATACAAACCGGTAGATCGCCATTCCGATTTGCACTTAAACGGCTACCTCCCGTACAAGTAGTCACCATCTACTCGTGTAGACTGGCTTCAACTTGATTCATTTAGGTGTTCAAAACGGATGACTATCACAACCAAAGCGAATTACGGAGCATTCAGGGACAGTCTAAGGGCCCCTATACACCGATGGTTCGCTTATCCTGCGGGGTATTCATACAAACTTGTCGAAGCGAAACTCGATGAGTACGGGATCGGAATGGGCTCGATGATCGCCGATCCGTTTCTCGGGACTGGAACAACTTCGCTAGTCGCGAAATCGCGAGCGATCAACTCCCTCGGAATCGAAGCCCATCCTTATGTCCACGAGGTGGCACGAACCAAGGTTTTTTGGTCAAGCGATGCGTTTGAGTTAGCAGCCTTAGCTACGCAGATCATCGGCGAAGCAGTTGCGGCTGATCGTGAATCCAGTGACTCGACTCAGTACCCGGCGTTGGTACACAAATGTTTTACGCCTCAGACGCTGCGTAGCTTGACGGCGATAAAGCAATCCGTGGCTCGAAACTGCCCAACGCAACGGAGCAGAGAGTTTTTCGAATTGGCGTTGGCGGCCACCTTGCGACTCGTCACAACGGCGGGCGCCGGCTGGCCGTACATCGCACCGTCGAAGCACGCTCGCCGGAAAACTAACCACGATCCATTTGAGAAATTCGCTGAGACGGCGAATCAGATGGTTAGCGATCTGGTTTACGTCGAATCCCTCGGTATCCCCCCTCAGAGCACGCCGTTCATTGCGATGATGCCAAGAATATCGATGTCTACGCCCAACCTTGTAGCGTTGATCTGATTGTGACTTCACCGCCGTATCTTAACAACTACGACTATGCGGACAGAACAAGACTGGAAACCTACTTCCTGGGCAAATACAATTCTTGGGCTGACATTTCGCGTCATGTACGGAGCAGGTTGATGATTTCGGCGACGACACAGATCACTTTGCGGGATATGCAATACTTAACCGAATTGCCTGGCCTGCGTCTGATCTCGCCCAAAGCCACCAGATACCTTCGCCCTCGGATTGATGAATTACACGATATTCGCAGTGAAAAACCGGGGCGGAAAACCTACGACATCCTCGTTGCAGGCTATTTTGAAGATATGGCTGAAATTCTCGCAGCGTGTCAACGGGTAATCAAAACAGGCGGAGCGATGGTTATCGTAATCGGAGACTCAGCCCCGTACGGAGTCCACGTAGAGACCGAGGAGGTATTGGGCAATATCGCGGTGGATATCGGTTTCAGCAGTTATTCTTGTGAACCGATCCGCACGAGAGGTGAAAAGTGGGCAGGGAACACTCAACGCCACAACGTGAAACTCAAAGAAAGCATATTGACCATAACGAATTAGTCGATACTAAACATGCCACCAAATCCAGCGTCAGCACTTGGCGAAGCCGCCGGGAAGCTATTTGAAGACGGGGTCCTCGAACTTCTCACTCCCGTAGTGGGCGAATTTCAGCATGTGGTCACGCCTTCCAGACTCAAAAACGGGAGCGAGAACACCTACCAGATCGATGCCGTTGTATTCGACAGCGAAGATCGACCGATCATCATCGTCGACCCAAAGTACATTCGATACACAAAACACAACAGGGACAAGGCCAGCTGGTTGTGCACCGCCCACTACAATCTCCGCAAGACATACCCGACCTTGCGGAAATCAATCGCAGTGCTGGGTGGCCGATGGTCCAAACCATCGCGTTCATTGCTCGATAGCTTTGGAGTGGAGATCTTAGAAGTTCCGTTCGAACACTTCTGCGAAGTGTTCAGGGAATTCGATGTCGAATTCGACTGGAATGAAAGAGACAGGAATACTCCCATTACATCTCTGTACGAATTCCAGAAATTGCAACTCGAACAGTTGAGAACGATATCTCAGAACCTTGTGGAACCAGTTTCCTCTAGTCTGGTCGATTCGGTAGCTCAAGTGCTTAGCACCAGCTTGGATGATGTTCCGCACCACGTCGAGAGCGTTGAAATCCTTATCAAAACTGACCAAAATGAGATGTTACTCCGTCAACACGACAACATCCCGGACGCGATCGTTAACTTGTCGGGGATGTTGCCGACCCAGACGGACATTTCAGAGATGATATAGGGGAACCTCTTGAAATCCGCAGGTCTCGACCCATGCTAAACATTGGAATCATCGGTGCCGGCAAGATAGCTGACCTTCACGCCCCCGGCTATCTGCGTAACCCTGACGCCCGCATCTACGCAGTCGCCGACAACGGACCCGGCGTCGCAGAATCCCGTGTCGCAGAGTGGGGAGCCGAAAAGCCTTACACCGACTACCGGGTAATGCTCGACGACCCCAACGTCGACGCGGTGGAAGTGTTGACGCCTCACTCGATGCACGCGCAGATGGTCATCGATGCCCTCGACGCCGGCAAGCACGTCAGCCTCCAGAAACCCATGGCCATAACTCTCGAAGAGTGCAATGCAATCGTCGAAGCCGCCAACGAATCCGACAAACTCCTTCGAGTCTTCGAGAACTTTGCGTACTACGAACCCATCGCCCGAGCCAAACAAATGCTCGACGACGGCATAATCGGCGAACCTGTCTCGATGCGCATGAAAACAGTCAACGGACACCGCAAGTATGGTTGGGACATTCCCGACGCATCCATCGCCTGGCGCTACAACCAAGCGATCAACGGGGTCGGCAAGGCTATCCTCGATTACGGCTACCACATCTTCGCGATGGGCCGATGGTTTCTTGGCGAACCCGATCAAGTCTTCGCATGGATCCGAACCTCCTACACTGATCAGGGCTTCGAAGTCGACGCGCCCCTCCTTGTCTCGTGGTCATACGAAGGTGCAATGAAACACGGCTCGTGGGAACTGCAGGCGAGCAACGACATGGTCGTGCGCTCCGATTACTATCCCGGCGATGAGTGGTTCGAACTCAGCGGTACGCGCGGCGTCATCTGGGTCAATCGTTGCACAGCCAAGATGCTTTACGACACCCCGCCTCTCACCTACTACGCCGATGGCGAAATGCACCGCGTCAACGAAGACGAGATCAACGCTAATTGGGGCCATTCGTTCAAGGTGTGCGTAGCTGAATTCGTCGATGGCATTCTTAACGGCAAGCAACCGAACATGACTGCGGCAGATTCGCGAGAAACCTATAAATTCGCTAGGGCGTCGCAACTGGCGGCGCGCGAAAATCGTCCCGTAACCCTTGACGAGGTACGCGACTAGAGATCCGGCAATGCCAAACGAAAAGCCGCCGGGGAGGTAACCGGCGGCTTCGCGTAAGGAGGGATGGATGTCTGGCTCAGCTTGATCTGATCCGCGTAGGATCATGCATCGACGTCGATGGTGGAAGACTCGGTGCTATCCGTGTCCTTGTCTCCGTCCTTGTCGCACTTCCAGCCGCGCTTGCCGAGGCCTCTCTTGCCCCACTTGCCCTCGCGGTCGCCCATGAGGTTCTCAAGTGCTTCCGGTCTAGAGTCCCACCACTCGGTCAGCGAATCCGCGTCATCCTGAGTGATGATGCCCTGTTCAACTAGGTAGTCGACTTTCTCGGGCGATCCGAGCCAATTGCCGCGCCCTAGGCCATGTACTTTGCGACCCCAGCCGCGTTTGCCATCGCCGTCGTGATCGCTGAGGTTTAATTCGATTTCAGGCTTGGAGTCTTGCCACGTCTTGATCGCATCCGCTTCGTCCTGCGTGAGTGTGCCGTCCTCGACGAAGCCCGCCAACTTGGCATCTCGCCGTTCTGTTTGTATCTCCTCCTTCACCTGCTGCATCGCGGACTCGAGGTCATCCGATTCGATGCCCAATATCGTCGCGACGCGTTCAACGAACGTCTGATTTTCGCCGTCGCCATCGCTCGACTGCGCCGCCGCCAAGCCGGCGAACGCTCCAACTACAGCTACGACCGAAACAGCGGTCACGATCAGGAAAATGCTCAATCGCTTTTTCATTCGTGTTTTTCCTACTCTCTAAGTCTTGAGACTTTGATTGATCTTGGCAGACAACGCTTTCCGTCTGCCACGCATTCATTTCTAGAGTTCAATGTTGAACATCCTCTTTAGAAATGTTGAAGATGTTGTGAAGATAGTGGTGTGGCTGCATGGAGCGCACGAGACGCGTATTCGATCGCTTGATTTAATGCGTGTAGTCTTGATTCGAGGAACCAAGACCAGAACGCCTGCAGGAAAAGTAGGCGTCGAGAAGCCAAGAGGGACCAAATGGCGGTAGCAATCGACCTTGCCGGCAAAAAAGGCGTCGTATTCGGCGTCGCCAACCAACGCAGCATCGCATGGGCGATATCGGAACGAATTCTCGATGCAGGCGCAGAACTCGCGTTCACCTATCTCAACGACCGATTGCTCGGACCAGTGTCAAAGACGGTTTCTGCGTTAGATGATCCTCTGCTGATTGAATGCGACGCCACTGATGACGGCGATGTGCAATCGGTATACGACCAGGTCGGCGAAAAATGGGGCAACATCGATTTCGTGGTGCACTCCATCGCCTACGCCGAGCGCGATGACCTTGGCGGCGACTTTTCAACCACTGGCCGACAAGGATTCCGCACTGCGTTGGAAACAAGCGCCTACACCCTGATGCCCGTCGTCTCCCGCGCCGTCCCTTTAATGCCCGACGGTGGCGCTGCTCTCACCATGACCTTCGACGCGTCCCAACGCGTCTACCCCGGCTACAACATCATGGGCACCGCCAAAGCCGCACTTGAGAACGAAGTCCGTCAACTCGCCGCCGAATTCGGTGACCGAAACGTCCGCGTCAACGCTATCTCCGCCGGCCCGCTTCCCACTCTAGCCGCCCGATCCATCCCCGGCTTCCGCGACATGACAGGCGCACACCGCGACCGCTCACCCCTCAAACGCAACATCACGCACCGAGAAGTCGGCGACACCGCGCTATTTCTACTCAGTGAGATGGCTAGTGGGATTACCGGCGCGGTGATACCTGTCGATGCGGGGTACGGCATTATAGCGCTTTAGTTGTGGCCGTAACTCAACCGCCCCTTTTTTCAACAGCGCATTCACTTGTCGATCCCGGAATATATCGAGCGCCGAATACGTCAGTCCGTTCCGACCGATTCCTGTGTCGTTATTGGTTCGACTCCAGTCGTGGCATTCGGTCAAGCCCGCGGTTCGCAGGTCGCCACGCTCGGATTGAATCCGAGCAAATCTGAGTTTCTTGACCGACAAGGCAGGGAACTTCACGGTCGTTTTCGCCGCCTCGCAACGCACACCTCATTAGGAACTTCGGACCTCACCAACGCACCGACGAACGTGATCTCGCAGGTGTTGAGGGACTGCGATACGTATTTCGAGCGCAACCCGTATCGCAGGTGGTTTGATCAACTCGAACCGATTTTGTCGCAGTGTGGCGCGTCCTATTACGACGGAACTGCTTGCCACTTAGACCTTGTGCAGTGGGCGACCGATCCTACTTGGAATCGCCTTCCCAACGAGATTCAGCGCGGACTGCTAGCATCTGATGTCCGATTTCTAGTGGAGCAACTAGACCGTGAAAACATCCGGTTACTCCTATTGAACGGCCGAGGCGTCATTGATCAACTACGAGATAATGCCCATGCGGAACTTGTTGAGGTCAGCGAGCTATCCGGATTGGCAAGAATTTCGTGCAGGTTGTTCGTTGGTACGTTTTTCGGACGGATCAAAATCGTCGGCTGGAGCACCAACATACAATCTTCGTTCGGCGTAACGCGCGAACTGAGGGAGGAAATCGCCCGTCGAGTCGGATTACTCGCCGGATAGGGCTCGGTTAAGTGGTGCCGCGTCGAAGCTGAATCTAGTGCCGACTATACGGCACACCCTCCAGCAACCCCGCGTCGTACATCGCGTCCCACTCATTCAAGAACGTCGTATTCCACTCATCGGTGAGTTTGGCCTGCAACATCTCCTCGAAGATTGGCCAGAACACGATGATGCCGTCGGCTCCGTCGCGCAAAGCAGCTTCCGCCGTGTCCTTAGATCGCACCAGCGCCGCCGTGATGTAAGGCCGTTGCGCCCAGTCGGCAAATACGTCTCGCAGATCTCGTACGAGGGCAGTAGGGTCTCCCGAAACGTCGCGATACGGTTCACAGAACGGTAGAACGTGCGTCACGCCAGCTTGGGCAACCGCTACGGCTTGATTCAGTGTGAAAACCGTTGTGCAGAAGGTCTCGACGCCCGCCTTCTTCAACTCCGCAAATGCTCCGAGCGCGTTGACCGAGCACGGGATCTTCAAGATCACGCGGTCCGACATCTTCGTAAACACCTCGCCGACATCAAGAAGCTCTTGAGTCGAGTGTCCATCGATTTCTACCGCTACCTTCTTGTCGGTGATGTCGAGGTAGCGTTGGATGACGTCGGTCATCTGGCCGTATTTTTGGACCATCTCGTTCAGGACCACGGTGTTGGTGACGATTCCCGCGGCGCCGCGGCTCATCCAAGGCTTCAAGTCCTCTGGATCTCCCGCCAACCAGACCGCGGGGCTGGCAGCCGTCGCCTGGTTCATTTCTGCAGCACCAACCGGCAATAGAGCCGAATCTGCCGCGCCGTTCGTCGAAACTGATGTCTGCTGCATGTCGTTACACCTCGGACTGATCTGTGACTATTGGCATGATTGCCCCGAACGTCTGGTTGAAGTTTAATTGCAATCCCTACAAGCAGTGACACGTCGTAAACTTCGACACATTCGATGCGATAGCGAACTGGAGATGTCAATGGCCAACGATCCCAAACATGCCCGAAGCCTTTACGACCAAGCGGTCGTAATCGACGCTCTAAACGTTAGCAACTGGGACAGCGACGCAGTATTCGAAAGTCTCAACGCAGGCAGTGTCGCGGCCATCAACGCTACACAGGCCACATGGGAAGGCTACGAAGAGACGCTCGACATGATCGCGAAATGGTACGTGCGGTTCCGGCAGAGGCCGGAGCAAATACTGTTGGTCGAAACCGTCGACGACATTCACCGAGCCAAACGAGAAGGCAAGACTGGCATCATCTTCGGTTGGCAGAACACCTCTCCGATCGAAAACGACCTTGATCGCCTCGAACTGTTCCATAAGCTGGGCGTACGCATAATGCAGGTCACGTACCACGAACGCAACCTGCTCGGCGATGGATGCATGGAGCGTCAAGATGGCGGCCTCACCAATTTCGGCATCGACGCCGTCGCGGAGATGAACCGACTCGGCATTCTGCTCGACCTCTCCCACGTCGGCATCGCTACAACCCAGGAAAGCATTGAAGTCTCCGAAAAACCAGTCGCCATTACCCACGCCAACGCCAAGTCATACTTCGACCACCGTCGCAACAAAACTGATAAAGCCATCAAAACCATGGCCGACAAAGGAGGCGTGATCGGAGCCACCTGCATCCAAGGCTTCCTCCGAAATACCTATTCATCCACCATTGACGACTATCTCGACGCCATCGACCACCTTGTTGACATGGTAGGCGTCGACCACGTGGCGATCGGCACGGACCACACCCAAGATCAACCCGAGGAGTTCTGGAAATACATCGGCGGCCAGCAAGGCACGAAATATCCGTCCAAGTTCACTGGCCACAGCGGTATGCCTTTGGCTTGGGAGGATCAGTATCCCGAAGGCCTCAAAACCCCCGACCAGCTCCCGAAAATGTCAGAAGCGCTCCTGAACCGCGGCTACTCAAATGAAGACGTCCTCAAGATCCTCGGCGGCAACTGGCTGAGGTTGTTTGAAGAGGTGTGGGTGGGATAGTCGAAGCGACTACTCCGGCAACACATAGTGCGCGCCTCTGCCCGTGCCACGGACTTCGACTAACCCGTCCTCTCGCATCGCACGCATGAAACGGACGGTTTCATTGCGTTCGTATCCGATGAGCCTTCGAATCTCCGCATTCGTGAGAGAACCCCGGTCTGAAATCGTTTGAAGCACCAGTTTTCGCGCTGTATCCAATCCGAGCCGCTCCGAAGAAACGCGGGGCTCAACCCTGTCCCAAGCAGAAAACTGACGACCCAGACGGTAAGATGCCCCTTGTCCTCTGCCTCGAACTTCCAAAAACCCGCGTGAATTCAGACTGGATAGTCGATTTGCAGCATCGGTTTCATTTGTCTGCAGCAAATCCGCAGCCGACCAACGATTCAACTCTAGGGTCGTCATCAGGCTACGCATGATCATCAATTCGTCACGCTCAAGTCTTGCTCCACTTGATTCGCTCTCTGCAACGAATCGGGCGAATTCGCGGTGCGTCACCGTCGGGATCAACAACCTGACCATACCCACTTCTGATTCGTAGAGCGGGAAATCCTTGCCCGCCCTCAGTGTCTCGTCAAAAATGCGGTCTACTCCGAGCCCCACGCGGTTGACGAATCCTATGGACTGCAAAGCGTCCGCCAACAACCGGTTCCGGCGCAACGGAGCGTGACGCAATACATTCTTGGGTGAGATGTTGCCGATGAACCCCCCAGGGTTGGTTATCTCCACTCGATCTGGATACAGGAAGACTTGGACTGAGCCGCTTAAGAAATAATCTCGGTGAACCAACGCGTTTAGGACCGCTTCCCTAATGACCATCCAACTCAAATCAGGTATCTCGAAGTGATGAAATCCCGCGACTTCGATGGTCGTCAGCCGCATGTTGGAATCGACGATCCTCCTCGCTTCGTCGATGGTTTTCAGCAGAGGTTCACGGATGTCTTTCCGAAAATCGTACTGCGTCGGCTCACGATAACGTGCAACAGTCAACTCATGTCTCGGAATGTGCCGAGCGACAGCAGATTTATGACCCAACAATAGAACGCCAGCGATGTTCACGCGATCCCCTTCGATCAGCCCCAGCGCTTCAAGCAGCTCGGTATCTCCAAGGCCAATCAACTCCGCGCCGGTGCCTTCCGCGCGTATTGTTTCTCGCATCCTGGTGATTTCGGACCGGTCGATCACTTCGATGCCGACGCCCGGTACGATCTGTGCGGTGATGTCTGTCATTCCCCTGATCACCAGCTGCTGTGCCAGATTGGACCCGGTAAGCGATTTTGACTCTTTGCCCACTCGTATCTTCGCGACACCATCGGTGGTTGTGTGCAAATTGTTGCTTCTCGGGACCCTGATCACCATGAGCCGTCCTTCAGGCTCGGTTATCTCCTCGATATCTACGGTGATGTGAGGATCGGTCCCGTCGTAAATGTCGCGCTTGACATCGCTCGGAGTGATGCGGCCGACTCCGACGATCGCCGAGGATCGCGTACGCTTTCCATCAGCGACCCCCAATACCAAAGTTCCTCCTCCCGCATTCGCGAACGCCACTACCGATTCCCGAATCGACCGCGACTGATTGCGGACCTTGGGTCCCCGTGCGTTTCCTGATTTGAACTCAAGATGCTCCGACTCGAGTGCGTCAGCGGGTTCGCCGTCGAGACGTTTGAGCATCTCTAACAGGTCTTCTTGATTTATGTACATCATCGTGCCATGACTAAAAATGATTCATCATTCATTCTTTTGATTCTAAGAATCATTCCTAAGGATTCCAACCCAAAAATGATTCATCATTCATTCTTTTGATTCCAAGAATCATTTCTTCCTTCAGACACACTCAGTCAACAAAACACAGACGCCCCGGAACAAGCCCGGGGCGTCTAGCAATCTACTCTCTGCCGTTAACGACTAAGCGTCGTAACTCAGGAAGAACTCGTACGGGTGCGGGCGCAGCCGGACTGCGTCAACCTCGTTCTCACGCTTGAAGTCGATGTATGCCTCCAAAAGGTCAGGCGTGAATACACCGCCCTTGAGCAGGAAGTCGCTGTCGGCTTCCAAAGCGTCTAGCGCGTCCGACAAGCTGCCCGGAACCTGGTTCAACGTCGCAGGATCGACCTCGTAAAGATCCTCTTCGATCGGTTCGCCCGGGCTCGCGCCAGTGGCGATGCCGTCGAGACCAGCCATCAACATCGCCGAGAAGGCGAGGTACGGGTTGCAGGTGGGGTCCGGAGGCCGGAACTCCACGCGCTTCGCGTTCGGCGACTGCGAGTACATCGGGATGCGAGCCGCAGCGGAACGGTTTCGTGCCGACAACGCCAAGATCGTCGGAGCCTCGAAGCCCGGCACCAAACGCTTGTACGAGTTGCTTGAAGGAGCAACCAGCGCCATCAGCGCGTCGCCGTGCTTGAGCAGACCGCCGATGTAATTAAGGGCCAGCTCGCTCAAACCAGCGTAGCCACCACCCGCAAACATCGGGCTGCCGTCTTTCCAGATCGACTGGTGCGTGTGCATACCCGTGCCATTGTCCTCAAACAAGGGCTTTGGCATGAACGTCGCCGTCTTGCCGTGCTTGGCAGCGGTGTTCTTGAGGCAGTATTTGTAGGCCATCACGTGGTCAGCCGCCTGCTTCAACGGCGAGAAACGCCAGTTGATCTCGCCCTGTCCCGCGGTCGCCACCTCGTGGTGGTGCTTCTCGATCTCAATCCCGAAACGGGTCATCGCCTCGCAAGCCTCGTGTCGGATCACCGTCTGTGTGTCCGAAGGCGGTGCAGGGAAGTAGCCGCCCTTGTGGCGGAGCTTGTGACCTAAGTTTGGCCCCTCGCCCGAAAGGTCGGTGGCGTTGCCCGTGTTCCAGATCGCCTCTTCCGAGTCGACCTCGTAGTGCGCGGAATTCGAAGCGCCGCCATACGAAACGCTGTCGAAAATGAAGAATTCAGCTTCGGCACCCCAGTAAGAGGTGTCACCGATACCGGTCGACTTCAAGTAAGCTTCCGCTTTCGCTGTCACATGGCGCGGGCTGCGATCGTAGTCCGCTAGGGTGATCGGGTCTTTTACGTCGGCGATGATCGAAACCGTGCCCGGTATGAACGGGTCAACGGTCGCCGTGTCAGGGTCAGGGAACAGCAGCATGTCAGATTCGTCGATCGTCTGGAAACCCCGGATACTTGAACCGTCAAAACCAGTGCCTTCGGCGAAGAGGTCTTCAGTTACTTCGTGCTTGGGGAAGGACACGTGCTGCCAAGTGCCCGGAACATCGGTAAAACGCAGATCCAACCATTGCGACCCCGATTCCTCCATCATCTTGATCACATCATTGGCAGTTGCCATATTTTTCGTCTCTCCTGAACCTGATTGGCTTTTGAAAGCGCGATGAAGCGCCGATTGAATTCAAGGTAATAAAGATATGTTTCATAGTTGTTTCACCGCGCATTCGAACGGTATCGCTTAAACGTCGGCAAGCATCGGATAACATTTCGCGAGTGTGCGAGCAATCCGTGCCTAACGTGACGAATCTTTCGCCCCCAGTCAAACGTGAACCCGAATCATCTACAAGCGATCAAGATGGGCGCGGCCGCGGTTGACGACTGGCGCTCAGAGAATCCAAGCGAACGTCTGGATTTGACTGGAGCCGATCTCGCAGGAATGAACTTCACCGGTTGGAACCTATCGCGAGCGATACTCGACAACGCTGATTTAAGTGGAGCGTGCCTGCAGGGTGCGGATCTGTCCGAAGCGTGGGCTAGGCGGACGAAGTTCGTCGAAGCAGATCTTAACGGCTGTGCGTTGTTTCGCACGAGTTTGGCGAGTGCCGATTTGCGAGATGCCAATCTAAGCAACACGAATATGTATAGGTGCATCCTGAGGGACGCGGTCTTGAACGATGGCACGAACTTCGATGGCGCTTGGACTGCCAAGGTGATATGGCCGGACACCAACAAATGAACGAAACAATGACTTCAAAAGGAGTGAGCTAGATGCAGAAAGTAGATTTCGGTAAGACTGGTTACAAAGTTTCCAGGCTTGGCGCAGGCTTGGCGGAGATCGGCATGGAGTTGAGTTTCGACGAAATCGAACAAGCTGGAAGCGTCCTTAACAGTGCGCTAGACATGGGAATCAACTTCCTTGATACCGCGGCGTCTTACGTCATATCCGAAGAACTGATCGGTCGAACAGTCGGACACCGCCGAGACGAATACGTGCTTGTGACTAAAGCCGGACGCGCGGACGGCGACGGGCTCCACGGGAAAGACTGGACCTATGACACGGTGCGAGACTCGATCGACCGTAGCCTGCGCCGTATGAACACAGAGTATGTAGATTTGGTTCAACTTCACTCCTGCGGTATCCCTGATCTGGAGAGGGGCGACATCATTCGAGCTCTCGAAGACGCGCGAGATGCTGGAAAGACTCGGATGATCGGATATTCCGGAGACAACGAAGCGGCCCATTGGGCAGTCGACTCCGGACGCTTCGACACGCTCCAGACCAGCTTCAACCTCGTCGAGCAGCGCGCATACACAAAGGGGGTACTGGAGAAGTGCGCTGAAAATGGAATCGGCGTGATTGCGAAACGACCGATCGCCGGTGCGACGTGGGGCATGGCGAAATCTGGCATGTCGAATTCGCGGCGCAACTACGACGACACTTATTTGCAGCGATGCCAGGTGGTTCAGCAGCGAGGAGATGTGCCCGGTGAGCCGGACGATCCCATCGTCGCCGCCATGGGCTTCACCTTGGCCCATCCCGAAATCCACACCGCGATCATCGGCACCAAGAACCCGCGCCACATGGAGTCGAACATCAACACCCTTGACGATGCTCTCAGCATCGATCCCGCGTTCGTCGACGCAATGCACGACCTCTTCGCAGAACTCGACGACGACTGGCGGCAACTGACGTGAAAATCGAACGCATCGAGATACATCCGCTAGTCGGCGAACTAGACCAACCCTTCGGCTGGTCGCAGCGCTGGACGCACGAGCGCGCCACTCAAGTCGTCAAGATTGTCGCCGACAACGGTGCATACGGCTGGGGCGAGACTGGCGTCGCTCCCGGCGCACTCGCGGGTGCCGCGAAATCGCTGATCGGTGAAAATCCGGAGCGATTTGAAGCCATCCGACAATCCATCATCAACCCTCGATACCAAAGCAGCGGATACAGCGGACCACCATCAAATATCCACAGCGCCATCGACATGGCCCTGTACGACCTCGTAGGCCGCGCCCGCGGAAAACCTGTTTACGAGCTACTCGGCGGCAAGGTGCGCGACCGCATCTGCACCTACGCCACTGGTCTCTACTATGTGCCCTCCGATCTCGAAGACAAAACTTGGTCTGACTTCCTCGAAGAAGCTCAGGGTTACGCCGAGGAAGGCTTTACCGGGATGAAGATGAAGGTCGGCGGTTTGACGTTCAAGGAAGACGTAGACCGCGTCTATGCTCTGCGCCGGCAACTCGGTGACGACATCCGCATCATGGTTGACGCCAACGAGGCGTACGATCCCATGACCGCAATCCGGTTCTCGCGTCACATCGCCGACGCCGACGTGACGTGGTTCGAAGAACCGTGCTCTTCACGCGCCGACGAAGACAACCTGCTCGTCACCAGCCGCTCGCCCGTCCCGACATCCGGCGGCGAATCGGCAAGTACACGACGCGAAGTCGCACGCATTCTCCGCGACCGCGTCTTCGACATCATCCAACCCGAAATCGTCAATGTCGGCGGCATCACCGAGTTAAAACTCTCAGCCTCGATGGCCGAGGCCTGCAACGTCCGCTTCGTACCACACTTCTGGAACACCGCCATAAGCTTCTCCGCCATACTCCACACCCTCGCCACCGTCGCGCAATCGCCGCCCGCGCATCCCAAAGAACCCTACGTCAACGAACCCGTAACCGAATTCGACCAGACACCACACCCGATCCGCTATGCGCTCACAGATCCCGTCTTCAGACAAACCGACAGCCACGTAACCGTCCCCGACAAACCCGGCCTCGGAGTAGAAATCAACGAAGACGCCCTAAACCACTTCCGCCAAGGAGATCCAGTCGTCGTCAGCTAATGGCACACTATGTCTACGATCTAGGGTTTCCCCCGCTCGCGGGGGAAATGCCGAAGGCAAAGGGGGCGCGCAGGCTCAATCCGCCGATCCAGTACCGTCACGAAAATCATGAAAATCGAACGCATCGAACTCCACCAACTCGTAGGCCACATCGACGCCCCATATAAGTCGTCCATGACATGGAAAACCACACGCAACACCCTTGCGGTACGCGTCATCGCTGACGACGGCACCTACGGATGGGGCGAAACCGGCACCGATGCCAAAGGGTTCGCCGAAGTCGCGCAAGGCATCATCGGCGAAGATCCCGAGAACTTCGGCAGCATCTGGCAATCGATCGTCAACACCCGATACCAAGGCGGCGGGTACGCCGGCATCGCATCCAACGTCGCCAGCGCCGTAGACACAGCCCTCTACGACTTAGTCGGCAAATCGCGCGGCCTCCCCGTCTACGAACTCCTCGGCGGTAAGGTCCGTGACGAAGTCTGCGCCTACGCCACCGGACTCTTCTACACCGAGCGCGACGTCAACGACCCGACATGGCCCGACTTGCTCGAAGAAGCACAGGACCACGCCGAGTCTGGCTTCAAAGCGATGAAGATGAAGATCGGCGGTTTAGCCGTCGACGAAGATGTGGACCGCGTCCACGCACTCCGCCGTCAAGTAGGCGACAACATCCGCATAATGGTCGATGCCAACGAGGCCTACGATCCCGGCACAGCCGTCACCGTCTCCCGCCGCATCGCCGACGCCAACGTCACATGGTTCGAGGAGCCCACTTCCTCCCGCGCCCTCGACGACAACCTGCTCATCACCACCAAATCACCCGTTCCCACAGCAGGAGGCGAATCCGCCAGCACTCGCCGCGACGTCGCACGCCTGCTCCGACGCCGCACCTTCGACATGATCCAACCCGAGATCGTCAACGTCGGCGGCATCTCAGAACTCAAACTCTGCGCCGCAATGGCCGAAGCCTTCAACGTCCAATTCATCCCCCACTTCTTCAACACCCACATCAGCCTCGCCGCAATCCTCCACGTCCTAGCCACCATCTCACAAGCACCACCAGCACACCCCAAAGAACCATTCGTAAACGAACCCGTAACCGAGTTCGACCAAACAATCCACCCCGTAAGAAGCGCCCTAACCGATCCCTTCTTCACCCAAACGAACGGCCATGTCGCGATCCCTGATGAGCCGGGTTTGGGCATTGAAGTCAACGAAGACGCGCTTGAGCACTTCCGGGTTGGGGATGTGGTGGTTGTCAGTTAAGCGGAACGCCGTGAATTTCCCTCTCCCCTCCGTGGGAGAGGGCTAGGGTGAGGGGGGACGTGACCATGGGGTGGGATAAATTCGCCAGTACACTGCCTGTGCAAGTAGCGCGCAGCCCATTCTAACGCCCCTATCCAGACAAAACCTACAACAACACACTCGCAACCCTAGCAATCTCCGAAGCAACCGACGCGAAAAAAAGCCCAAGCAGCCACTTCAACAACCGGTTTTCGAGTTGCGCCAAATCGGCCTTAATCGCCAACTGTTCGTAGTTGGCATGAATCAGGATTATGCTCTGTTTTGGTGAGCGAACACGTTTTTGAGGTAGCGCGCCAAAAACAGTCTCGGATTTTCAGTCGAGCGGCTCCAACGGAATTCGGTAACTCGCGACGATTGAAGCTATCACTACCTGATTCGGCCCCGGCTCGTCCAACGCCAATCACCACTCTTCATCTTTGCCGAATATCGGCCAAGTGATCGCAACCCTTGAACTAGGGTAATAAACCCGCCTATGCGTGATCTCTTCGAGGCGCCTGCCCCTCTCATGCGCGAAACGTACCGCCTCCTTCATCTCTTCCGGCGCATCATCCTCAGCAGAGCTAATGATGCCCAACTCAGCCAACTGAGCGCACGCGTTGGGATCCGCGTAAATCCGAATGCTTTCAGCCATCGAAGATGAAAAATCAGCCATTGACGGTGATTAATTCGTCTTCCCGCCAAGCCCAAAAATCATAGTCATCCGGGTTGACTAACAGGGCAGACTCATACGGGATCACTTCCTTGTCATCCGCAAGAATCCACCCCATCTCCCGATGCGAGATGTCCGATGCCTCTTTCCCGCTCAGAGGTCCGAAGAAATCCAAAACCCTTGCCACGATGGAACGTTCACTGTCGTCAAACCCGCAGCCCAATACGTGACCCGTCTTAACCGGAACCAACCGTTGCTGCATGTACTTGAAGACGCGCTGATACTCCATCTCAGCCAACCCTTCGTCCAACAACGCTCGCCGTTCACCCAAAAACTCGCGGGGCACTGGCCCCTCCTGTAACTTCACATAGGTAGCACCCGTCATCGGCTTCAGAAATCGTGCATACGCCAAGAAATCACAGAAATACAGAATCTTGTTCAACTTCACAGCGCCAAACCAAGGATCATCCCTGCTCTGATCAGACACGTGGAGCACTAGCTCACGAAACTTTTCACTGTCAAAGGCTGGCTCGTACATTTCTCAAAGGTCTTCCGGATGAATGGCGATGCGCGTCAGTCTATCATAATTCGCACTAATGTAGTAATGGTCTGTGCTTACTCTTGCCAGATCAGCTCGTCCAAGTGTTGCCTGAACACTGCATTGAACTTCAACAGTGTCTTAACCATCCAGCCGCGTAACTTTGCGAGATCCTGCTCGGGGTCATTGATTGAACCTTTAGTGTGCTGGATTATCCTGCTTGACTTTTGCTGGTCCATGCGTTCCCAAATCAGAGTTGTGCCCATGGCTTCTTCGATCTCACAGCGTCTTTCGAACAACCCGTCGAAAATATGTTTGTTGAAGTCGCGTTGACGACCAAGTTGAACCTCAACTCTAGATCGAGCCTTCGTGCCAAACGCGGCAAGGTAACTGATGCGTGTATGCCCAGATTGAAACGAACAAGAATGCGTAGGCTGAGCCTTGGTCACCTTCGTAAATTGGTGTTTATCACGCAACTCGTCTACAAGAACTTGGAAGAATTCGCGGTATTTTTCCTTGTGACTCGAGCCGCCCGAAATTAATTTCCTAGTCTCTTTCTGCCAAGCGTTCGGTGATGCCACCGAGCGAAATTCCGGAGCGGGGAGTGAGTTACCAATTCTCTTGAGGTCTACGGTAACTCCGTAGAATTCCAGCGAGTCGTCCGTGCGTTGATTCAACCAGTCCAGAGCTTGGCGATGCTCATCTCTGAACTCGGTGGTAACCCAAATGACGATATCTGCATCTTGCCCTGATGCGTAGGTCAAGAGTTGTCCCAGATGTGTATGATCGGTCGCCGCAAGTTGGTTCTCGACTACGACCTTTGCCGTTCGGCCTGTTTCGGTTGCGGTGATGTCTGCGAAGAAATCCCCAACCGTTGTCTCGGTGTCTTCGAGTTCTAGATCCAAACCAAGTTCCTCGCCCAAAAGGTCTAGGTTTTCCGCTACCCATGGCGTAAAATCATGCGACTCATCCGGCCAAAGCATGCGGGGATCTACCGAAATCAGCTTGCCAATTTGTCCATCGTTCATGCGGTCTATTCAATCCCCGATTGAGATTGAGGTGTTGCATCCACTTGTCGATGGTACCCGACGTTCAATTGAAACCGTGCATTCCCATATATCCTTAACCAAGCACAAACCACCACAACTCACTCCTACCCCATGCCCCACCCCTCCCTACACGACTCCCTCTTCGACCTCACTGACAAAGTCGCCTTTGTGACCGGCGGCAATGGCGGTATCGGCCTCGGCATCGCGCAAGGCTACATCGAGCACGGTGCCTCCGTAGTCATCGCCGCACGCAACGCCGACAAACTGTCCGCCGCTGTCGAAACCCTCACTCAGGCTGCCGACGGAGACTCCTCCCGAGTGCTCGCCCTATCCTGCGACGTCACCGACCGCGCCTCCATCCAAGCCGCGCTCGACGAAACTATGTCCAAGTTAGGCGGTTGGGACATCATCGTCAACAATGCCGGCACGAACCGCCGGGCGGACGAACCTCAACTGCTAAGCGATGAGGACTGGCGATTCGTCATTGACACCAACCTCACCTCGATCCACAACGTCTCGTCCCTCACATTCGACCACATGCGAGACAAAGGCGCCGGAAAATACATCAACATCGGCTCCATGATGTCCATCTTCGGCACTGCTTACGCCTCCGCATACGCCGCATCAAAAGGTGGCGTAGTCCAATACACCAAGTCCTGCGCCGTCGCATGGGCCAAGTACAACGTCCAAGTCAACGCCATCCTCCCCGGCTGGATCGTCACCGAGATGACCAACCAGTTCAAGGAACTCTTCCCAGAGCGCTACAAACTCGTCCAAGAACGCACGCCCGCCGACCGCTGGGGCATCCCCGCCGACCTCGCAGGCACCGCCGTATTCCTAGCCTCCAACGCCTCCGACTTCGTGACCGGCACATCCATCCCAGTAGACGGCGGCTACTCCGTCTGGTAACCATCCCAAGGCGACCACGAGGGTGCGCCCCTACGGTGAGAGGGCGACCGCGAGGGATCGTCCCTACCCGCGTCCGCCCCGGGCATACCCCTGCGTTCTTGTGTCGGTCTCTTGGGCTCCGCGTCCCCTTTCGCGGAGCGAAAGGGGACAGTGTTCCCCCTCCGCCTCCCCGGGCGACCATGAGGGATCGCCCCTACGCATTTGTTTTCAGACGCGCAGATATGTCCGCTCCCACCCGGTGGTTTGTTCGGGGTTGCTGCCGGGCCTTCCGGGTGGAAGGTCCGGCAGCCAGGGTCTTCGGTCCCGTAAAGACAGGTCCTCGCCTCGAGCCTCGGTCCCGGCGCGGGACCTCGGCTCCTTCCCTCTCCATCGCCTCTTCGGATCAATGAAGAGGGCGACCTCTCGGAGAGGGGTCAGATGCTGCGCAGAGCGTGTAGCAAACCGCTAGCTTCCGTTTCTCCAGCACGGCCCGCGTCGCCAGACCGCGGGCATGGAAGTCGGCTCGGCGATGGTGGTCGCCGTTCGGATTGCGCCGCCTTCCTTGGATCAGCCTTTCGGGCTTCACGCGCGCTGTGGCCTACCTCCTGCGGCGGACAGGAGAAGACTTGTGTCGGCTCCACGTGAGTCTCCCGGCCCTTGGCACGGCATCCCCGCGCCCCCTTTGTCCTTCGGACATTTCCCCCGCGCAGCGGGGGAAACCCGAAGTACGGAAGAGGGGAAGGTATGTCGGCTGGCTCGTTCGGCGACGCAGGGCTCCTGCGGCGCGCTCCGGGATCTTGGGCCTCCCACGCTTCGGCACGGCCCTCGCGACCTTGCACCGGAATGCCGTTCCGATGAGGGACGCCGCCGGAGTAACCAAGACGCTGCGACTCGGCGCGGTGGTTAATCGCGCTGTCGATGCCGTTTTGCCTTCGTTTCCTCACGTTGCTCCCTGTGGCCGTTCGGGACAGAGGTCTGCACACGTCTGCGCAGCACTGTGTAGATGTCGATCTGTCTTTAAATATACTACAGATGTTCTGAAATGCAAATTGTTTTTGGGATTTTGTTGTTTTGGTTTGGGTGGTGGGGCGGATATGGGGGTGATGGTTGTTTGGGATTCCCCGCGTCGTCCCCGGGCATACCCCTGCGTTCGCTTCGCTCCGCGTCCCCTTTCGCCCAGCGAAAGGGGACGGTGCCCCGCCCTCCTTCCACCCTGTGCGACCACAAGGGATCGCCCCTACGGGGGGTGGATGGCGCGTCGTAGTCGTAGTTCCTCTGCGTGGCACATTTGCCGCGGAGCGGGGGCAACCCGGTCGCCCGCGGGCATACCGCTGCGATCTCGCTGCGCTCGCCCGCGCCCCGCGCGCCAAAATCCACCCACTTCAACTCAAAGACCATCACTCAAATATGTCCAGGGCTCGGTCCGGGATCAGTGCAATCAGCGGTTCCGACAACAAATCCCCCCATCCATGCAACCCCTCTACGATCCAACGCCCCGCGCTCTAGCTATCCTCCGACTAACGCTCGGATGGCTGTGCAGCACGATCTCGATGATCGGGTGCGGCTCGGAGTTAGCCAGGTTGATCTTGCCCAACTTCTCCATCGCGCTTATGAACTCAGCATGCATGTTCGTCGTCTCGATCGCGAAATCATCCGCCGCCGTCTCCCGCCGCCTCGAATACGTGTTGGTCAGCGGCAACGCCACCAGCCCGACAGCAGTACTCACCAGCGCCAGCAGCGGCAGATTCGCAAAATCATGCAACGTCCCATCTAAACCGAACGCACCCGACCATGCTCCCAAAGCCATATCAATCACCCACATCGAAACAAAGATGATCACCACCTGCACCGCAATCCCGCGCCAGATGTCGCCATTCACATGATGCCCCAACTCATGAGCGATGATCACCTCGATCTCATCCGGGTCATGACTATCGATCAAAGTGTCCGAAATGATTATCCGCCGAGTCTTGCCCCAACCCGCCAAAGCCGCATTCGCCTTTACCGTCTTGTCGCCCAACTTCCACACATACGCCCCCTGCACGAACGTCCCCAACTGCTCAGATAGCCGCATCAACCGATCCTTCAGCTCCCCATCCGGCAACGGCTCGAACTTGAAGAAGATCGGCATCAGTACCGTCGGCGCAATCGCCGCCAAGAACACTGAAACCGCCGAAAACACCAACGATGCCCACACCCACCACAACGCCGGATCCAACATCAACAACGCATACAGACACCCCACGAAAACACCCAGCATCACCGTCTGCAAAGCCAGTGACTTGAACCAATCCTTCGCCCACCCAAACACCGATCGCCGAGTCAGACCGTATCGCTTCTCCAATACATGCCCGGAAAAATACCCCAGCGGTAACGTCACCAACTCCAGCAAAATCGACGCGCCCACAATGTAAACCACCGCACCCAAAACCACCATCCCCCACGTCACATCCGAAATCAAATCCCTCATTGAAGCCGACGCACCGGTCACCAGAACAATCAGAGGAACAACCACATAAACCGCCAAACTCGCCAAACCCACAAGCAACTTGACGCGCTCGTATCGCTTGGGATCGCGAGACTGCGAAGAATTGTTAACCTGCATGACCCTTGGATTCTAGAGCGTGCGGAGAGTGTAGCTGGATTTTATGTGCCCCGACTTTTGGCTAACGGAGTTTACCAACTGGCAGGTTTCACAATCGCTCGACCGTGGTTGGTCATCACGGTGGCTGGGAATTGGCTCAATTGCAGATGGCGTTCCTCGAGTCGCTCGACTGACGAAGCAGCATCAAACAACGCTCGCGGCGAGCGTTCGGTTTTGGACGGATTAACGACAACGACTTCGACATTCAGTTCGGTTCGAACCCTGAGAATACTCCTCGAAAGATCTGAGTCGTTGGAGATGACAACCGCCTTGTCGCAAGCATTCGTGAACGCGTCGAAAATCATCTCTGTGGCAATGTTGACGTCAGTCTGCTTCTCTTCCGGCGTAGATATTGTTACGATTTGCCGCCTTTTGGCTGGCGGATCGATGATCACGCCTCGTTTACGCCGATAACGGAAGGTACCCTTGATAATCTCCACCTTGGGAAGTGTTCCCAACGCGTCCCAATAAACCGACTGGCGTTGGCGCGGCCCGCCGTCGCCGTTTTGGATCTGGACCGGAGCAGTGAAGTAACAGATGCGATCGACTTGATCAAGTGGGAGCAGATCAAAGACTAGACGATCGATATCCAACCATCGATATCTTGTGCCTTTCAACGCGTTGTAATAAAGATTGAAACCGTCGATATACACATTAGTCGTCATTGCTTTTTCGTTTCGCAAAAAAAGAGGCCGCCACCGAAGTGGCGGCCTGTGCCCCTTCATCGAAAATCCGGGGGGGATTGACCTTAGGTTACACCATCGATCCATCCGTTTCAAGCGAGTAATAGTGCTCTTGGAATAATCCAGCCTGTGACGATAACTTCCGAAACTCTAGCGAATAAAATCGCGCAGACCGTATCATTACCGCTTTGAAGGCGATACCACCGAAGGATCTCGCTGCAGATTCGCTACCGCACCCGATAGTTGCTCTACCAGCGAAGAATCACTACCTCGCGAAGGATGCGGTATCTTGTGCGATTCGATCGCTAGCGATTTCAGGGTTTTTTGAGCGAGATTACCGACCGATAAGATGTGGGCATTCGGGAACATTTCCGTGACTTGCACCAACCAATGCTCCCCGAATTCCACCTCCACCTTAGTCGGCGCACGATTGATTCGCCTGCCGCGGTTATCGGTTGAATAGGGCCAGAACGGGAAGATGTTCCACGTCAAAGGGCGAGGCAACCCGCCCAACAACCCCGGGACGTGCTTCCAAAACCTCGTCGCTGTGCGCTCTTTTTGAGTCGAGTCCCCGTTTACTGGCATCGAATAACTGGTTTCGGGACCAAACTCGCCCCAAGGATCTTGCGTTGATGTCAACACATGAGGTGATACGAAAGGAACACCGGTAATCGCGCCACCGTCTCGTCCAAGCGCTTCACCTACGAAGATCGTTGATTGAGACGTGTCCTCAAATGTGTTGAACCAACGCCTGAGATTCTCGCAGCGTGTGGTGTTCAAGTAGACGTTTACGCTCCGTCTATCGGGTAGTTCAGCATCGGCTAACGATTTAATGAACTGATTGACTTCGGGGACCCTCGTCACTCCACAACCTCAACAGTCCGCTTCTCAAACTGCTTCCAATCCCACTCCGCGCCCCAACCCGGCGCATCAGGCGGACTCAACTTCCCATCAATCGGCGCAACCCAGTTCATCAACCCGATCTGCTCGCCATCGCTGTCGTGCCGACCGCCAGGAAAGTACTCGTAATACGAGGTGTTCTGAATACAACACAACAGATGCGCATGTACCAGCCCATATAGTCCACCCGGACCATTCAACTCGACGTTGGTTCCATGCATCTCCGCCAGATGCGCCAGCTTCATCAGGTTCGTAGTCCCATGCCTCGCATTCTGACGAATCAGGTCCGTCGCACCTGAGATTAAGTATTGGGCGCAGAGGTCCGTGTCATACATGAACGTCTCAGTCGCCATGATCGGAATATCGAGCGTTGCAGCCAGCTTTACCAGCAGGTTGTGGCTACGCTCCGGCAACGGCTCCTCAAACCACCGATAATCCAGCTCCTCCAGCGCACGCCCCACCTTTACCGCCTCTTCATACGTGTAAATCGCCACCGGGTCATGCATGCAATCGATCTCGTCACCGACCGCCTCCCGTATCGCGGTCAACCAACGTATGTTCTCGTCCACCGGATGGTAGAAGTGGTCCTTCACCGCCAGGAAACCCAAATCCACTGCGCGCTGTGCATCCTCTACAGCTTCGTCAATCGTCACGCCCCGCGTGTTGTAGTAGGCGTGAATCTCGTCCCTGACCTTGCCCAAAAGCGAGTAGACGGGCAATCCTGCCACCTTGCCGGCGATGTCCCAAAGGCAGTTGTCGAATCCGCCGAACCAACTTGGCGAACGATACACCCACCGCGTACCTTGATGCAACTTCTGATACAGGTACTCCCGCTTCAGCGGATCCTCGCCAACGACCAACGCCTGAAGCTGCGGCACGTCCGCCGGGTGCAACCCTGTGTGACCATCTCCCGGCGTGGTGCAAACTCCGGTAACTCCCTCATCCGTCTCGACATGCAGCACGTATTCATACCGTTTCTTCTCTCGCGCCGGTACCGTGTGGTGCAGCCAGCGCTCGCGCCGCTGGCCGTGCAGCTTGATGAGGTCGTAGTACGGATCGATGCCGTCCATCTCAAGGATGGACATCTTAACTTTGGTGATCTTCATGACGTTTATCGGGATCGGGATTTGGATGATGTGATTTTAACGACCTGTCCCTTATAACTCATGGGCGTAAACCGAGATCGACAGTGATCAGTTCACCAGATTGTTGTCATCGAATCCTGTACCATGCAATATCAAGCCAAAACCGACGAGTTGTCTTTCGGCAGGAGACCAGCCACATGCATTTGTTAGAAGTCCTCAACCCCGTGGCGCAGCAGCGCGGGTTAATGAACTCCACGAAGATCAACGAACGTCCGGTGACTCTCGACGACGCAACGATCGGTCTGATTTGGAGCGGTACCCATGGCGGCGACGTCGCCCTGAGGCGTGCCGGTGAGATGCTTCAGGAGCGGTTCAAAAACGTCAAAGTCAACTTCTACACCGGCGGCAACTACCCTGCGCCGCCGCCTATCGTCAGGCAAGCGGGAGAGGAGTGTGACGTCGTAATCGGTGCCACCGCCGACTGAGGGACCTGCGCGTCGTGGATGGTCCACGACATGATCCAGATCGAGAAGATGGGGAAACCCGCCATCCCCATAGTCTCCGGTCGCTTTGAAGAGGACGCAATCGCCAGCTCCCGCGCACTCGGGATGCCGGACTTGCAGTTCGTCATCGTTCCGCGTATCTACCGGAATCTCCCTATTGATGAGTGCGTTTCGCAGACCGAAGCCGCGATCGACGACATCATCGATGTCCTAACCGTTGACCAGCAGCACGGGCGACGTGAGCGCGACGAGGTCGCCGAGATCCAACGCTTCGAGGGTGAAGACCGCTGGGACGCCATTCTCAAGATGAACGAGCAGTGGTTGATGCGCGACTGGGGCGACTCCTTCGTGCTTCATCCACCGACTGCCGAAGCTGTCGACGAGTTGATCGCTGGTTCCAATTTGGATGCCGATGAGCTGATCTGCGACATGCCGCCCGGTTTCGGCCTCGCCACCGTCGAGAAGATCGCCATCAACGCCGCGATGGCTGGCGCAAAACCCGAGCATATGCCAGTGATAATCGCATCTGTGAAGGCACTATCGCAGATGGGTTCGCACGGTGGCACATCACTGCTGATGTCTACCAGCCCCCAAGCGCCGTTGCTCGTAGTGAACGGACCGATCGCGAAGGAACTCGGGATCAACGCCCGTTCCGCGCTCGGCCCCGGCCGCGACAACCAAGTCAACATAACCATCGGCCGCGCCTTCTCGCTGTGTCTGCGGAACATCGGCTACTGGTACCCGGGTCAGATGGACATGGACACCATCGGCACCACGCGCAAGTTCGTGCACTGCATCGCAGAGAACGAAGACATGAGCCCGTGGGAGCCGTTCCACGTCAACCAAGGCTTCCGGTCCAGCGAAAGCACCGTCAGCGTCTTCATCACCAACGGCGAACTAGACGTCCAAGACCAAGGCAACACCAATGCTGAGGATCTGCTCAAGACACTGGCGTACGGCTCGATCTTCGGCACACG
Organism: Dehalococcoidia bacterium; assembly: GCA_965203505.1. Classification (GTDB taxonomy): domain Bacteria; phylum Chloroflexota; class Dehalococcoidia; order Lucifugimonadales; family Lucifugimonadaceae; genus Bin127. The sequence continues at coordinate 122,325 of OZ241880.1, read as the reverse complement.
CGGTCTCGGAATGCACGGCGGTGGCCAGAGACTGATCCTCATGCCACCCGACGTCGCGGGACCCGTAGGCGACCAAGGCTTCACCAAGGACGACGCCCGAACCTTCATCCATCACCACGCCAAGAACAGCTTGGGCAAGATGATCCAGTACACGCCCATCAAAGGCGAAGCACGCATCGCCGCAGCGTGGCGATGGCTCGAAAACTTGACCGAACAGGAGATCCTCGACATTGAGGTATCAGTATTGGACAGCCCCGAAGACTGGAACATCGTAGTCGTAGGCGCCGACCGCGCCAAGACGGCCGTCATGCCCACAACTGACAACATCGCAACCGTGGGCATCGATCAGTATCGGACATAACGTCATTCCCGCACATGCGGGAGTCCAGAGAAACGAAGGATTTTCATCTCCCCTCTCCCCACCGTGGGAGAGGGTTAGGGTGAGGGGGACCCGTTAACTATGCCCCGCTACGTAGCATTCCTGCGCGGCATGAACCTTGGTCGCCGCCGCATCAAAAACCCGGAGCTATGCGCGGCGTTCGAAGACATTGGTTTCACGAATGTGGCAGCGTACTTGGCGAGCGGCAATGTTGTATTCGACGCGGCGGATTCTGATCCAAGCGCGGTATCACGTTCGATTGAAGACGGGTTGAGGGATTCGCTCGGTTACGAAGTGCCAACGTTTTTGCGAGGCGCTGATGAAGTGAAGGGGATCGCTGAATATGCCCCGTTTTCAGGCGTCACTGAGGAACGCACGGGCAAGATGCAGGTGGCGATGTTGGGTAGGGAGGCCGATCAATCGGCTCACGATTTGGTGCTTGAGTTGTCGAATGAAGCCGACATGCTGGAACTGGTCGGACTCGAGATCTACTGGTGGCCGAAGGGCAGCTTATTAGATTCGCAACTAGATCTCAAAGCAATCGAGAGCATCGTCGGCCCATTCACCGTTCGGACGAAGAACACAGTGGAGCGGCTCGCAGCGAAGTTTTTAGCGGAGTGACCGAACGTCATTCCGTTGCAAAGGACCGGGTCAGGTTGAAGCTGTGTCTGCACTTGACCCCGATTCCGCAAGCCGCCGAATCGAGTCTGTGTGCTCACGGTAATGGCGGAACGTGTTGCTCGCGATGACGTCCCTAGGCTTCCATTCGGGCGGCATGTTCAGGAAATGTGCTGGATCGCCATACGCGTCTTCGGGCAACCTGTTCAGCTGTTGGATCAGTTCCGCAAACGCCTTCTCGGCGCCTAATCTGACAGCGTCAAGAGGCATGTCTTTGATCTCTTTATGAATCTCTGCATTTCTTTCGTCCAAAGGCAATTCCCACAGATCTGATCCGATCAGGGAACGCGAGCTTAGCAACTGCACCATTTCACGCTCGTACCACATCACATGAGCCAGAATGTCCTTAGCCGACCAGTCGCCCTCGATGCCCGGTTTGAGCATCAAGTGATCGTCGACATGAGCGAGAAGGTCGTTCCATTCGCTTCGAGCACTCTCAACTCGCTGTATGAATTCGGCTTTGTCCACGACCTTGCTACGTCTACCTATGTTCGTTTTTTGCGAAGAGGTAACTTATCTTACAAAGGGATCTCTTGGATTCGTCGATGTGCACGAATGATCGCTTACACCCATAACCGATTGAAATCAAACCGTCCCGGTTCCTTTTCACGCAACATGAACACATCCGGATTGGTTAACGACTTCCATCCTTGGAATCCAAACGTGGATTCTAGCGAGTGCAATACGAGCGCCATCAGATTGCCGTGCGTGACGACTAGCGGCATTGCATAATCGGCATCGAATATTGCGTTTAGGGCGTCCCACGCGCGTCGCAACACCTCGTTCGCCGTCTCGCCACCGGGAGCGCGGATGTCCTTTTCCTGAAACGAATCTCGGACGATCTCTTGCCAGTTGTCGAGCGGCTCGGCCGAGAGTGTGCGTTCGTTTAGACGGGCATCCGTGTGAATTGTTAGATCGGATTGGCTTGCATAAGGTTCGATGCTTTGACGCGCACGCAGGTATTCGCTGGTTGTGATGTGATCGATCGGATAGTCCGACAGAAAATGGGCGAGGGATCGGGCTTGTTGGTGCCCTGTTTCGGTTAGTCGCGCGTCTGGTTGTTGCCCGGTTGCTTGGCAGTGACGAACGAGGATTAGGTTGGGGGTGGGCATGTGATTGCCTGCAACCGCTTCGATCACGGCACTTCGAAAACGGTCACATTTCGCTCTATGGTTGACAGCAGACTAGGATATTCATGCTCACTTTCATAAATGACGTTTTCAATTCCGAGTTTCGCCATATCTTCGATCGAAAAAGTCCAACCCTCAAACAGATGCAATGGGAGGAACTCAGCGTCGAAATCAACGTCCCGGAACCCGTAGACCAGGGCGTCCTCTTGTAGGCCTATCCAGTCAAGGAACTTCTGTTCCTGTTCGATCCCGGATTCGAAATATTGCAGAGTCAACTTCTCTCGTTCTTGTTCGCTTATCGGTTCTCCAGTCCCAGACGGATCTTCGGACACGTCGCGCCTAATCAGCTCTTCGACGGATATTCCCAAACTTCGAGCCTCGTATACCTGCATCTGCGGTGAGTCGCGCCATCCCACGATTGCGAAATCTTCGATGATCTTGTTCTTTCCCGCTGTGAAGATGTAGTTGGCGCATGCGGATATGCAAACTCCGTCGACCACGACATCGATGTCGTTATCGTAGATCCAAAATCCGATCAAGATCGCTTGATGCGTCAGACCGAAATCAGAATTGATCCTGACCGCTTTGATTTCATCCTCTTTACCGACAATTTCGGAACGGAATCGGATAAAAGCATTGTGGTTGAGGTAACCGTCGATAACGACTGTGTCACGGTCGACGGTTATCGTCGCTGGGGGAGGTTCGTGCCATTCGCTCGCTTCGGAATCTGTCTCTGTCTCTGGAGTAGGGGATGGCATGCTTCCCGGAGGTGGTGTGTGTTCGGGGATCGGTGTTGGAACCTCGGCAGGAGGCACGGTATCTGTCGGTACATCGAAAACTGCTACGGGGTGATTTTCTAAAGCTCTTTTGCTCGGATAATTCCCCTCTCCCTCATATGTCACGTTGTCAACACCGAACTTTGCCATGTCTTCGATCGAGAACGTCCATCCGCCGAATTCGGTTTGTTCGTTGTAGTAATAATCGAATTGACCCGGCAAAAAGCCATAGACCATGAGATAAAGGTTCACACCGATCTTTTCCAGGAAATCTGGTTCGTCAGCCTCGCCATATCGGTCGGCCATCATGTGTTCAACAAACCACTTTTTGGTTGTACCCGCGGGTAGATCTCCTTGTTCAATCATTTCGTCATACTTGCGGCCGTAGAGTTCCTCGCGTGAGATGCCGTTACCGGCGGCGATGAATAGTTCCTGTTGTTCCGAACCGTGCCAGCCGACTATAGCGTCTTTTCCGATGATTTTGTTTTTGCCAGCAGTGAAGATGTAGTTGGCGCATGAGGAGAAGCAGAGTTCTTCGACGATCACATCGAGTTCGTGATCGAAGATCCATTCGCCGATAAGCATGCCTTGATCTGTGATTCCGCCTGGTGAGTTAATTCGGATGGCGGTGATTTGGCCCTCTTTTCCACGCACGGCTACCAAGAAATCACGGTATGTTGAATCTTCAATGTCGCCGTCAAAGACAATCGTCGAGCCTTCGACCGTGATCGTTGCCGGGTTTGAGTCGTACCAGATGATGCCGTCAGCATCAGGCGTCGGAGTGGCTTCAGGTGTCGGTGATGGCGATGATGTGGGAAGCGGGGGCGGAGTTGCGGTAGGTATTGGCGTCGGATCCGGAGTCGGCGTGGGTTCAGCAGTAGGCGTAGGAACCGGGCTGGTACACGCGGCAGCCATGACAAACAGTGATGTTGCCAGAAATAGCGCGCTCTGGGCGACGATCGATTTCATCGAGAGTGCTGGCTGTTGCTGAATTTCGGTTCGCATCGACGTTTGGAGGTTACGATACCCACGCACGAAGAGTTTCGGCAAGGTTCCAAAAAGGTACCTAATCTCATTTTCAGCGTGTTTCGGTTTAGAATCGCCTCTGCCAGAATTGGACGCACGGCACTAGAAACTTGGAGAAAACGCCCCGATGGTCGAAACGCAATCCGATGAATCCACTTACGCGATGGGTTACAGCGACGAGTTCACGCAGATATTGCATCGTCGCAATGCTGAAACTCATGCCGCGCATTTATTGCCGCATCTGCGTCCCGGCTCGCGCGTCCTAGACGTCGGGTGCGGGCCGGGTACGATCTCGGTAGGTCTGGCGAAAGCAATCGAGCCCGGCGAGTTGCACGGTATCGACATGGAAGAGTCGCAGATCGAGATCGCCAGAGCATCAGCGGCCGCAGGTGGCCACACGAACACCACTTTCCAAGTCGGCGATGCAACCGATTTGCCTTTCGAAAACGACAGCTTCGATGCCGCACATACTCATGCGGTACTGATGCACGTACCCGACACCGAGAAAGCGCTCAGCGAGATCATGCGCGTTTTGAAGCCGGGCGGCATACTCGCTAGCCGAGAGGTTGTCACCTATGCATCGTTCGTGGGTCCCGACGAAGCAGTTGACGACGAAGCATGGAGTACCTTCGCGAGACTCGTCAGCGCGAGTGGCGGGCATCCCGACATGGGTAGAGATCTCAAAAACGCGTTTGTCGAAGCAGGTTTCGTCGATGTTGAATGGTCCGCATCGTTCGACGTGTTTTCAACTCCCGAAGACGCTGCGTTCTTCCACGCATTCGTGAATGAGTGGTTCCTGTCGGACGAAGTGATCAGCAAGGCTACGCAAGCCGGCTTGGCGACCAAGGATCAGTTCGAGAAGTGGCGCACCGATATGGACAAGTGGGGCGGGCACCCCGGTGCGGTCAGCGGCTTGGCTTTCGGCGAGGCGATCGGGTTCAAGCCCTAGATCAGACTCAAAATTAACGCTGGTGCCCATTTGCTCCAAGGAATGTTCGGAGCTATGTCGGCAATAGCCCCTCTTGGGGCGTCGCCCACGGCAATTTCGTGGTGAACGCGAACTGAGGCGCGCGCGGCATTCGTACGTGTTGCACTGGCACGTCGATTACTACTGGCGCATCCAAATCTAACGCGTGGGGGATGAGTGTTCCCAACTCCGAAGGATGTTCTGCCCGCAATGCGACCGCGCCAAAAGACTCTGCGAATTTGACAAAGTCGGGATTACGCAAGTCGGTATCGTAGGTTCCATCGAAAACCTCATCCAAATCGCGTTCCACATTGCCGTAGGCGTCGTTGTTGAAGATCACGGTGACGACGTTGATTCCGTATTTGACTGCGGTGGAGAGTTCGGACGCGTTGAACATGAAGCCTCCATCGCCAACCATGCACAGCACAGGACGTTCGGGTTCAGCGATCTTGGCTCCAAGTGCTGTTGGGAACGAAAATCCGAGATTGAAGGAGTAGCCGGAATCGATGTAGGTCTTGGGTTGGTTGACTTGATAGTGGGTTCTCGCGTACCAGCCGAATTGAGTAACGTCCCAGATGATGAATGCGTCTTCGGGGATCGCTTGATTGATGGTCTCGATGATTTCGTAAGGCGGTTCTTTAAGCCGGATGTCGTAGTAGGCGATCAGATTTCGCGCTGCGGTTACGGCTTCAGCAGGTGATGGACGCTCGCCTGCACCGGCTTCGATCAGATATGGGATAAGCGCTTCAATGGTCGCTTTAGCGTCGCCGTGCAGCGGGATGGTGTTGGACTGGATGCGAGTGAGGTCGCCGTCGTCAACGTTGATATTGATGAGCGTTGAAGCCTCGCCGGCAGGATTGCCCAGCGAGAAGCGTGCGCCGATTCCAATGACTAGATCTGCGGACTGCATGACCTCGAAGAGTTGGTTCATTGATGGTTGCTCGGCCATTGGGCTGAAGCATGAGCCGTATGAGAGGGGGTGGTTGTCTGGGATGGTTCCCTTGCCGCTGTTCGACGTTACGACGGGGATGTTTGTCGTTTCGGCGAGTTTCACGAGGGCTTGTTCGGCATCGGAGATTGCGACACCACCACCAGCGTAGATCAGGGGAAGTCTGGATTTGACGATGATTCGAGCCGCTTCGCGTAGCTGATCTGGACTTGGCACGATACGGGAGATGCGAGCCGGTTCACGGAGCATCACTTCTTCGCTCTCAACGCCGGTCTCGGGTGGGACTTCGATGAGAACGGGCCGAGGCCGACCGGTACGCATCTGTCTAAAGGCTTCGAAGACACCATCCGGGATGTCGCGGGGTCTCAAAACTCGCCGCTGCCACTTGGTAACGGGTTTCAACACGCTGGATTGATCCGCTACTTCGTGGACGCTCCCGATGTTTTTGTCGATTTGTGCCCGAGGAATCTGTCCGGCGATCAGTAGCACGGGCGAGGAGCGCGCGTAGGCATTGGCGAGGCCAGATGCTGCGTTGTAGACGCCGGTACCTGGTACGACTAGGGCGACGCCTGGTTTTCGTGCGGCGCGCGCGTAGCCGTCGGCCATGTAGGTGGTGGCCTGTTCGTGGCGAGTTGTGACCATGCGGATATTGGGTTCGTCCCGCAGCGCGGCCAAGATGCCGTAAATCTGAATTCCAGGAATCCCGAATACGACCTCGACACCTTCATTTACCAGCGACTTTACAAGCGCTTCGCCTCCACTGAGTTTCATTCGTCGATCCTTCGCCTACCTCGCGTGACTGATCGAGTCTTGAAACTCAATCATCGTCTTCGTTCGCCCCGCCGTACCAATCGGTCCTCTGCGCCTCCGGTGCATCGACATCGACTTTGAACTCTTCTAAAGCCTCAGGTATCGGCTCGATGCCCAAACCCGGCCGTCCGTTCGGGTGTATGTGACCGTCTCGAACGTCGAACATCGGGTCGATCAGTTTCTCGAATTCTGAGAACCAGTGGTGTACGCACTCTTCCCGGTAAAGATTCGGCATAGTCATGCATGTCTGAAAACTCGCGGCGATAGCTATCGGGCCTAAAGCGTCGTGCGGGCTAATCCGAACGTACGCGACCTCAGCCATGGCTGCTATGCGCCGTATCTCGCTGATACCTCCGCACCAAGCGATGTCGGGCATGATGTAGTCGACCAACCGGTCGTTCAGAATCTGCCAGTAGTCCCAACGCGTGAAGTGGCGTTCTCCGACACAGAGCGGAACGTTGACATTTTCGCGGACATGTTTCAAAGCGTTGTGGTTTTCGACGTGGATCGGTTCTTCGAGCCAGACAAGGTTGATGTGTTCCATTGCTCGGCAGGCTTCGATGGCTGACGCGACATCGAAACGGCCGTGGGCGTCGATCATCAATTCGTATTCATCGCCGACCGCTTCGCGGAGGCCTTCCATCCACCGGACCGATTCGTGGATCGCAGCCGGGTCGAGCCTTTCGACCATGAAGGCTCCGCGGAATTTGCCGTATTGACGGCGCGACGGGAACGGATCGGTCTTGATCGCTTCGAAACCCATCTCCTTGGTGCGTCGCGCATCCGCCATCATTCCTTCGAGGTGTTCTTCGAAAGTGTCGCCTTGCGATGTGTCGCTCACGTGCGTGTATAGCGGTACGGATGCTCGGACCGGTCCTCCGAGGAGGTCGTAAATCGGACGGTCGAGGACTTTGCCTTTGATGTCCCAGAGGGCAATGTCGATAGCGCTGATCAGGTGCGAGACGTAGCCTCTGCCGTTGAGATCCGAGTACATGTGGAAAATGCGTTGCCAGATCTCTTCAATATGGGAGGCGTCGAGGCCGATGACGAAGCGTTTGACGGCATCGATGCCCCGAACCAGCTCTGGATTCGACAGGTAGTCGGTGCACTCACCCCATCCAGTGACACCCTCGTCGGTTTCAACGCTTACGAAGACCCACGGCATCGTCGACGGCATCTTTACGACGTGGGTTTTTACATCGGTGATTTTCATGGCTGCTTGCCTTTAACGATCGTGTTGGTTGATGGGGGTAGTTTACTGGGTTGGATTTTTGCGCGAGCATCGCTACTCCAGCAGCGTATACCGTTCATGGCACTGGATGCTACGATGGTGTCGTGCAAAAACGAACTCGCATTCGTATCCTACTTTGGTTTTTCTTGTCGGTTTCCGGCGTGATCGCTATCGTGATCGCGCTTGGGTGGTTGCTAGATGTCGGGCACTCAAAAGCGTTGAACATGGTGCAGTCGGTAGCCACGGTATTGGCGATTGGTTTGGGGGGTGTATTCGCTTTGTACAAATTGGAATTGTTCAGAGAGTTTGAACCGCACTTGACGATTGACCAAAGGATCCAACATCGGAGAATCGGTCCGAACTACACTCATATCGATGTCACCGCCAATTTGCGAAATTCCTCGAACGTGGCCGTCGAGATTCGCAGTGCGTTACACCGGATCCAAGTCATCGCTCCCGTGTCGGACAATGAAATCGAGCGGGTTTTAGACGAATACTCCAAAAACGAGGACGACCAGAATTATTTGGAATGGCCTATGTATTCGCAGACGGAGAACCGATGGCCCGAACGAGGGTTCGTGATCGAACCCGGTGGTACAGATCGAGACGTTGTTGAATTTGTAGTTCCATCTTGGTTTAAAACCGTGCTGATCTATTCGTATTTCAGTCGGACGGACGCGACCAGCGACGATCAAGACGAAACCACGGACGCTGAATCCTCCTCGCGTGATGACGGTGCCGCAACCTACCTGTGGCAAGTCGCAACAGTGTATGATCTGAGTCAGGACAATGAGGATAAAGAATGGTAGTACGACGAAAAACAAAACACGTTTTTGTCATCAACTCTCGTGGCAAGAAACCAAGGAAGACTCCGCCTACGTTAGGTCGTACATCGGTCAATAAACTGAGTGGGGAGCGAGAGACGAAGCGGTCTTAGATGGGTTGAGATTGGATCGTAGGCGAGGTGTTTGTACTCGCTGGGCAAGTCAGGTGAAGCCCCCATTCGATCGTTGGCTATTCAGTGAATTTGCCGCAACCGAGGATCGAGATAGTCGCGCAGCCAGTCACCGATGAAGTTGAAGGCGAAGACGGTGAGGAAGATGGCTGCACCCGGCATCACAGGCACCCACCATGCGGTCGTGATGAACTCTCTTCCATCTGCGACCATACTGCCCCACGCTGGTTGTGGCGCAGGGATGCCTACTCCGAGGTAGGAAAGCACAGACTCGGTCAGGATCAGCGACCCGATCTGGAGGGTGGCGATCACCACCACCGTGTTCACCACGCCCGGCATGATGTGGCGAAACGCGATGCGGAGTTCTGATGCGGACGCGACGCGAGCGCTGTAGACGTAGTCCATGTTCTTCAGTTGGAGAGTGAGACCGCGGGTCTGTCGGGCGAAGATGGGCCACGAAAAGATGGTCAGTAGCGTGAGTACGAGTTGGAAGCTGGTTCCAAAGACCACCGCTGCTACAAGGGCGATCAGCAGGAAGGGCGTGGCGTATACGAGGTCGACAACGCGCATGGCGATCTCGTCCCACAATCCACCGGCCATGCCGGATGCGATACCAATTGCGCTTCCAATCAAACTGCCGCAAATAATGACGACAAATGCAACCGACAGGGAAATGCGGGAGCCGTGGATAATCCGGCTCAGCAAATCGCGTCCGATTTTGTCGGCGCCGAGGATGTAGTCCCAAGTGCCCCCCTCCATCCACACGGGCGGTGCGGCCAAGAAATCGAGTTCGCTCTCTAGCGGATGGTTTGGAGCGACCCATGGCGCGAAGATCGCCATTACCGCAAGTCCGACGGCGATGATGACCGGCAGTACCGGATAACGCCGTATCCATCGATAGAGTTGCCCTAAGACAGGTACTCGGGACTTCGGCCGATCTAACGAAGCATCGCCGATTGGAGTGTCACGAATCATAGATGCGGATCCTGGGGTCGATGTAGGCGTAAAGCAGATCAGCTAAAAGGCTGGATAAGAGGAACAACGCCGCGAATATGACCGTAATGCCAGTTATCAGCGGAAAATCGTTGTTCTTGGTGGCGTCGACAGCAAGCCTGCCCAGACCCGGCCAAGCGAAGACTGTTTCGACGACAACGGTTCCGGACAAGAAACTGGCAAGGAGAATCGCGGCAACGGTTAGAGGCGCTATCAGCGCGTTTTTGAGGGCGTGTTTGAGGATCACCTTGGAAGTTGATACCCCCTTTGCTCGCGCCAACTTTATGTATTCGCTATCGAGAACCTCCAAGAGGGATGATCGAGTCAATCTCGCGAGCCCAGCGGAACCCAACCACGCCAAAGTTGTGGCTGGCAAGACGTAGTGAGTCCAATCGCCCCGTCGGGAGGTCGGCAGGATGTCTAGGTACACTGCGAAGAAGAAGATCAGGATGAGAGCTAGCCAGAATGGCGGTGCGGCTTGGCCTATGAGAGCGAAAGACCGGACTCCGATATCGATCAGCGATCCTCGCGTAACAGCGGAAATTGTGCCGAGGGTTACGCCGAGAACTACGGCCATCAAGTAGGAGATACCAGAAAGCTGAAGGGTGGCGGGTAGCTTCTCAATTATGATGCGCAGGGAATTACGTTTGTGCCAGAGGGAATTTCCGAAGTCGCCTTGAACCGCGTTTCCGGCCCACACGAGATACTGAACGACCATCGGTTTGTCGAGACCGAGTTCGCGTCCCCTCGCATCCCATGCTTCTTGGGACCAACGGGTCCCTTGGGTCATGTACAGGTAGCGAGGGTCGCCGGTGAGTCTCGACAGGCCGAACACGATCATCGAGATGCCAATCATCACAGCAACCATGTAAATCGCTCGGCGTATGAGAAACCTAGTCACAGATCGGTTCCAATTCGGGTGTAACTACCGTCCGCCGAATTCCACCGCGGCGGTGAAACGAGTGTACGGCATCCTGAACCCGTGAGAGATTACGGGCGTTTGCCCTTGCCGCCGGACCCTTATCCTCTTGATGGGATCCGGCGGCAAGGGCCATATAGACGTTTCTGAACGTCGCCTATTCGTCGTCAGCGACTACTAGCGACTCAGGTCGGTTGGGCAGCACGTCTTGCGAGTTGTAGGGGTCCCACCCGGTCACCCTAGATGCAACAGCGAAGAGGTTTGCGCTGTGCTGGAACATCGGCAAGAACAGCATCTGGTGTGACAGATAGTCTTGCACTGCGATGTTGTTCGCAATGCGCTGGTTCAGGTCACGCTCGGTCGCGTTGGAGAGACCGACGTCGCAGACGTCCTGCTCCATCGTGAATCCCACGATGTGCCCAGCCGCGGCGCAGATGTATCTGGCCGAGGTGGCACCCGGGATCCAGTTGATGCCGTGGGTGAACGGGACGTTGATCGTCTTGTCCACTGTCTGCGGGCGTCGCGCGCCGTATTCGGTGCGGTCAATCGTCACGTTTATCCCGAGGTCGCTGCGCCACATCTCAGCAGTTGCTTCGGCGGCTGCGATCGTGCCTGGCGAGAAGGTGCTGGGCACCCAAATTTCCATTTCGAAACCATCGGCGACACCAGCATCAGCCATGTACTGCTTGGCCATCGCGACGTCGTACGGGATTACCCATTCGGCTTTGTGGCTCGGGTCGTCCGGAAGGATGTTCTGCCACGCGTAGATAACGCGGCCAAGTCCATCAAGGACGTTTTCGATGATCGACTCTCGGTTTACCGCCATGGCCATGGCCCATCGAACCTTCCGAGCGTTTTCCATCGACGTTGCATCGCCTGGGTCGCCAATCCACGGGAATCCTTCCGCGAGGCCTTCTTCCCATCCGGGACGCGGCATCTGGCCGCCTTCGCAGTCGGAACAGTTGGTTGACCAGTAGTTGCCAGCCATCTGGAAACCCTGGGGTCGAGCGATACCTATCTCTTGGACTCTTCCGCCGATGTCATTTACGACTTGGTTGATAACCTGAGGGCTCAACTCGCCGATATCGATTTCGCCCGTACGTAGAGCCGCTTCACGCGATGCGGCTTCCGGCATGTGCACAATTCTGACGGTTCCAACCATGGGTTCGATACCGGTCCAGTGATCGCGGACAGACTCGAGAACCACGATATCGTCAGCGGTCCATTCGGCGACTTGGTATTTGCCAGTACCAACAGCGGTGGTGCCAAATCCTTCCGCGCCCAGTTCGTCGAACGCCATTTTGCTTACGACTACTATGCCGTTAAAACCGGCGTTGCCTTGCAACCATGCCCATGTCGGGTCGAATCCACCTGGCTCGATGTTTTGACGCACTTGCCGGTCATCAATGACGTCGAAACCGACCTTCATCTCGGGACCGATCTCTTCAGCGCCATTGTTAACCGAATCTGGGGCAAAGGCTGAGTTGAATGAAAACGCTACGTCTTCGGTAGTCAGATCACCCCAGTCACCTCCGTTGTTGTGCCAAGCGACATCTTCGCGGATCGTGAAGGTGATGCTGTTAAAGTCGGAGGCAACTGACCAAGATTCGGCAAGCCCGAGGTCGTCAGGCGAGTATGCCGTGTGATCTTGGGGTGGTGGTGTCGGCGGAGCAACGTGCGGGGCTCGCACGATCGTCTCGTAAATCGACAGGTCTTTTCCGATCCCGCCAGTGGCCCTGATGTCTCTTCGCGGCTCCTGAATCAACGGTGGCACCTCGCCGACGGCGATGGTCACTGTGCCTTCCGCCGCGGGGCCCGAATCGTCGGTACAAGCAACCGCGGCGAAGGCTGCTATGGGAATCAGGAGGGTACTCCCTAGAATCAGTAAGAGCGTTCGGGGATCGTGGCGAAACAGTGTTCGCATCACAAGACTCCTTTCGTGACGCATCGGCATCGTCGTCAGTCGGATCTACGAGTTCACGAAGCAGAAACATTGCGATTTCCGTACTTGGCGGTGCTCGTATAGTTGGAAACAGTTTATAGGAATGCTTAGTTGCGCGCGGCTCACCGGTCGGAAATCGCGAACACCGCTACCGCGGTTCGAGGCGGATCGCCCATGTGGACTAAAATACGCGTGGCAGCAACCTAAGCGTGTCTTTTTTTCAAGGAGGTCGAGATGGATTTGGAATTCGCCGTTTCGGGACAACAATGGATCGGAGTAGCGATCGGCGCTGTGTTGTACATGGTGTTGTCGATGGTCTGGTACATGCCGAGAGTGTTCGGAAACAAATGGATGGAAGGTGAAGGCTTGACCGAAGAGGACTTGCAAGGAGCGGGAACGCCTGTGACATACATAATCACGTTTGTCATGGCTTTGATATCGAACATCGTGATCGCGCTCCTTTTAAGCAATATAGGCGGCGGTGTCATGAACGGCCTAGTGGTTGGATTGCTGGTAGGCGTGGGTGTAACCGCGATGGCGATTGCGCCGCACTACATGTTCGCCAACAAGAACCAATTGGTGCTTATCCAAGCGGGGCACTCAGCTGTGCTCATAACCGTGTCGGGCGTCGTGATTGGCGCATTGACCTGACAGGTAAAACTGGCAACCTAACGAAAGGACCCGGCGTCAATGCTTGATTTCCCTGAAGGAATCGACGAATACGCGACATCGCACACAACTGTTCCGGACAGTGTGTTCAACGATATTGCCGTAGATGTGCAATCCACGGGAGCCGCGGGCATGATGTCCGGACGCACAGTCGGCTACTTCCTCAACACTTTGGTGACGATCAGCAACGCCAAACGCGTCTTGGAAGTCGGGACGTTTGTCGGTTACAGCGCCCTGATGATGGCGTCGGCGTTGCCCGAGGACGGCGAGTTGATTACGTGCGACGTGAGCGAAGAGTTCACCGCCATTGCTCGCAAGCATTGGGCGCGGCATCCGGCAGGAAAAAAGATCGATCTTCGTCTGGCGCCGGCGACTGAAACACTCGACACCTTGTCGCCCCACTTCGACGTTGTGTTCATCGACGCAGACAAGCAGAACTATCCGGTCTACTACGAAAAGGCTCTTGGATTGTTGGCGCCTCGGGGGTTGATCGTGGTTGATAACGTTTTGTGGGGTGGCCGCGTATTGGGACCAGACGATCCAGAAGACGATCTGGAAACCAACGCAACGGGGTCGATCAAGAAGCTAAATGAAATTGTCCAGAACGACGACAGGGTCACCAATGTGATGCTGACGGTACGTGACGGAATGATGTTGATTCGAAAGCGAGACGCGCATCTGATTTAACCCGGTCTCGAACATCGGGCTAAGGCGCTTTGGACCGCGGGGATTCCAGTTCTAGCGCACCCAGAAGCGCAGGCACGCCTCGTCCTGCGGTTTCCCTGACGACAACGTCGCAAATTGAACTGAGTTTCGTGGGTTTGGGATTGATCTCGATAAGTCGGGCATCGGGAAGATGGCCGTTTCCGTTTGAATGATTGCCTTTGGATCGGTGCTTGGCCGCCCACAACAATCCGCTTGCTGGCCTCACCGTTGCCGAAGTCCCAATTGCGACCACACAGTCCGCACGTTCGATTTCTGCCTTCGCCGCGGAGAGGACTTCGGGCACTATCGGCTCACCAAACATTACCGCGTCGAATTTGACCGGTTGACCGCACTCATCGCATGGATCCGGAACGAATAGAGGCACGAAATCGTTTAGGTCGGTGCGTTTCGAACAGCCGATGCACCTCAGCCGAGATCGATTGCCGTGGATCTCAATCAGTGCATCGCCCATCCCCGCTTTCAGATCAAGTCCGTCGATGTTCTGGGTGATAACAGATCTGATGTGACCGCGCTTGACGAGTTCAACTAAAGCGAAGTGTCCTCCGTGAGGTTTGGCATTTCGTAATGCCTCACGCAGCTCCAGGATATGATCGTCGATCTGAGCGTTGACTTGACGACTCCAGTACGCTTCCGGGTCTGACTTGAACTGCCGATAGCCATCCATCGGCGGTGTTCCGTACTTCGTCCACAGTCCATCAGTGCCGCGGAACGGCGGAATGCCACTCTCGACAGACATCCCTGCACCGGTCATCGCGACGACGTAGTTGGAGTTCGCGATGATTTCTGTGACGTGTTCCAAAGTCTCCGAAACCGAAGGTAGTGAGACGTCAGCGTGAGATGTCATGGTTGTGCTGAGGGAGCCTGCCTGCGTCGACATTGGTCGAGACACCTCAGATTGGAATCACTACTGGTTCCCATCATCATCGGCTGCATCAACCCTACCCAAGAACACATCCGTCAAAATATCGGTCTCTTGCACCGTCTGAGGCGTCCCGGCATGTGCAACCCTTCCGTTGTTCAGCACATAGGCCCGGTCCGCGATGTCCAGAATCCCTTTGATGTTGTGTTCTACGACCAAAATCGTGGTCCTTAGAACTTGGCTGATCTCCGAGACTTTCTCGAAAACCTCTTTGACGATGATCGGTGCCAAACCTAAAGTAGGCTCGTCAAGGAGCAGCACGTCCGGGTCAGCCATCAGTCCGCGACCGATTGCGAGCATCTGTTGCTGTCCACCCGACATCGCGCTGGCGTAGTCGCGGCTTTTGGTTCGCAACACTGGAAACAGGTCTAAAACCGATTCCAAGCGTCTTTCTTGCTCGTTTCGGTCGTCGACGTGCAAACACCCCATCTTAAGGTTCTCTTCGATCGTGAGGTGGGTGAAAACTCTTCTACCTTGAGGCACGAACGAGATGCCTTGTTTGACGATTTCATGCGTCGCAACATCCAAGGTTTGGCCGCGCAAAAACACGGTTCCTCCCACAACTGGAGCCAGCCCCATAATTGCCTTCAATACTGTGGATTTGCCGGCACCGTTGGGGCCCATCACCGCGACCAGTTCACCTTTGTCGACCTGTATCGAAACCTTGTCCAGCCCGATAACGGCTCCATAGTGCACGGAGATATCGATCAACTCCAGGAGATGCGATGCCTCCTCTGCGTCGTCTTCCCGGATCTTGGTCTGTCTGTCCTTTTGTTCAATCATCTTTGTGACAGTACCTTAAAGTGCTTTACGTTCCGAGGTATGCTCGGATGACCTCGGGGCGATTGAGGATATCTTCGACTTCACCCGCCAAAAGAAACTTGCCGCTTTCGAGCACGATGATGTGATCGGATAATTCTCGCACGATGTCCATGTTGTGTGAGATGAAGACGACGGTACGCCCGCTGGAACGGAGGTCTCGCAAAAGTTCTTTGACTCTTTCGAGCATCTGCGGGAACAGCCCGGCGAAAGGCTCATCGAGAATATAGACCTGCACGTCCAGGGCCATCGCCCGTCCAATCTCGAGCAGTTTACGTTGACCGTAGGACAACTCGCCTGCCATCGAATCCCGCTTCTCCCACATCCCGACCTGCTTCAGAATCGCGTCGGCCTTTTCCGCATGCTCGGTCTTGGAGCGTTCGAACATCGAAGGAAAGAGTTTCCGGTTTGTGAGCACAACCATCATGTTGTCCCAAACCGTCATCTGATCGAATAAGCGAACCTCTTGGAAGGTGCGAGTTATGCCGTGATCGGGCGTCTCATGAGCGTGGATGACCTTGAAGGCATTGGATTCGATGAGCACAATGCCGCTGTCGTAAGGAAGGACGCCAGTCAACAGATTCACGAAGGTCGATTTGCCGGAACCGTTGGGTCCCACGATGCTAGTGATGCCGAAGATCGGGATCGTAAGGGTCACATCATCTAGCGCCTTCACACCTCCGAACTGCTTCGTGATACCGATCGTTTGGATGCCGTAATACTCGTCGTGAGCGACGTTGCGCACAGTCATAGCTTGTACCTCCCTGCGAGGCCTTGCGGTCTGAACAGCATCAGCAACACAAGCAGCAAGCCCAAAACCACCTGTCTCGCCTGTCCAACAAACTCAGACGGCAGGAACGGAACGAAGCGCATCCCTTCTTCGAGCAGCACGAACGCCATCGCACCTAGCAACGATCCGCGTATCGATGCGAGCCCGCCGAGTATCACGATCGAAACCAGCAGCATCGATTCCAACAGGATGAACGAGTTCGGGTCGACGAACGATGTGAAACTCCCGAAAAGTCCGCCGGCCATACCCGCCATCATCGCCGATATCACCCAGATCGCCAACTTGTAATACGTAGCACGATATCCGAACACTTCGGCGGCCTGCTCGTCTTCCCGGATCGCCTTCAAAACGCGCCCGAAGGATGAAGACACCAAGAACCAAGAGATGCCGACCACGATCAGCAGGAACACGGCACAGAGAATCAAGTAATCGAGTTCTCCGTTGAGTTCCCAGTCGCCGATCCGCGGTCGCGCGACGTCGGGGATGCCGTAGGCTCCACGTGTAAGCGCGCGCCAGCTAAGGAACACGTTGAACGCGATTATGGCGAAACCGAACGAGACCAGCACGTAGATGTCATCTCGGAAGCGATTGAACACGACGCCGACCGCGATCGCAACAACCCCGGCAAGCAGAATGCAGATTGGAAGCGCGGCGAAGAAAGGCAAACCGAACTGCGGTATCGACTCCGTCCTCAGCAACTCGTACGAGGTGTCAGATGTCAGGATCGCCATTCCATAGGCACCGATGCCGAAGAATCCGATGTGACCAACAGACAAAAGGCCTGTATAACCGACAACGAGGTTGAGACTCACGGCAAGGATTGCCCAGATACAGAAAACGGTTCCCAACGTGATCGCGAATTCAAATCCTTGCCAGAGCGTGAAAATCACTGCCCACGCGATCACGAACACGTTGGCGTACAACTCAATGTCGCCCTTTTCTCTGACCGTCGCCGATACACGCTGGAATACCGAGAGGGAAGCTGTAGCTGAGCCGTTATTCATCGCTACATCATCACTTCCTCGGCAGGATCCCAGTAGGCCAAAAAGATAAGAACAGTATCAGCACGACGAAAGAAACCACATCTCGCCATTCCCCCGCCAGATCCCAAATCCCGAATTGCTCCACCATGCCCAAGAGGAAACCGCCCAAAATGGCGCCTGATAAATTGCCGATTCCACCGACAACTGACGCGATCCAACCTTTGAGCAGCAACAGCAGCCCCATACGGGGTTGGATCGCCGTGTCGTGACCGCTCAAAATACCGCCCAATGCGGCGAACACGGCTCCGATAAAGAACACGATCGCTACTATCACTGTGGTGTTGATTCCAACGACTTTCGCCACCTCTTCATCATCGCCGATCGCCCTTACCATGCGCCCGAATGTCGTCTTCTTCAACAACCAAAGCAGCCCTAAGAATCCGATGATGGCGACCGCAATTGTGAACAGGTTGATCGGCTTGATGCTCGCTCCGGCGATTTCCTGTATCGAGCCGCCGAAGGGTTCCGGCAACGGTCTTGGTGCGGGTTCGAAGACCATCACGATCAAAGCGCTGAAGGCGAGCAGGATACCTAGAGTGGCGACGAGCATGACGAGGGGAGATCGTGCTCGTTCTCGCATGAAAACGTACAGGCCGCGATAGAGGGCCAGCGAAACAGTTCCCGCTAAGAAGCAAGAGACTATCCAGCTGAGGTAGAGCTTCGAGCCGGGTGTGTTGGCGACCCAGATGGCGATGTTGACGCCGACCGCTATCCCGATTACGGTCAATACGGCGATTGGACCGAGTGAAAATTTCGAAGACAGAAACCTCGTCTGCATAGTTCGGCCAAGCCAAACTATGAAAGTCGCCACAACGGCTACGATGGCGGGTGCCAGGGTGAAGTGAAGGTCTCCGGGTCTCGTGAGGACGATGTCGATATACGCGCCTGCGATGAGAGCGATGACGGCGAAACTTGCGCGGACCACGGTGTCGCTGAAGCGGTTTCGGAGTCGGTAGTAGAAAGCGGTGTGTAGTGCCCAAAACACGACCCCTACCACCACGAGGGAGAAGATACCGTTGACGACGGGGGTGTTGACTTCGTAAAGGCCGCCGAGGGTCTCGGATGATCTCAGATAGAAGACACCGTACGCCCCCAAGGCCGCGGCGGCGCCGTAATACATGTCGAAGAACCAAACGGTGCTGTAGACGATGGTGAAACCCAAAGCCACCAACGCGTAAACCGCCCCGACCGACATCCCGTTAAACGCGAACTGCAGAGCTTGATCCGGGGATTCAACAATCTTCCACCCGATGTATGCGACCACCAGCGCAGTCAACACGACCGCGATGAAGTTGCTGCGATTGGAAAAGTAGCTGCGGATGTCAGTCACTTGGATCGTTTCGTTTGGGGATGGGTCTCTCTCGATTTTTACTGCATTTGCAAACCGGTGGCAGGTTTAATCGACCGTTGATGGTCCAAGTACCTTCAAACCTTGGTTATCCGTGGTTCTTTCATTGGTCGGCAAAATCTCAACTATCGATGGAACAAGGTCCGTAACGTCACCCCGCTCATCGAAACCGTAGTTGTTGCCGATTGCGCCGCTCCATGTGATGTTGTTGAGGCACTCCTTGAAACCGTCGGCATCTTGGTCATCCTCAGTTTGCTTGAGACATTCCGCGGTGATGTAGATGTCGTCATAGGTAGACCCGACGTACCACGCAAGCGTGATGTAATCGAATCTCTCTTTGAAATTAGCGATGACCTCTTGCCCCTTGGCGTTATCTGGTTCAAGAACAGCTACCACCGCCTTGACACCAGTAGCCGCATCGCCAGCGATCTCGAGAGCGGTCCAACCGATGGACACGATCTCGCCGTAGATCGGACCTTCCCAACCCAACTCTCTGAGTTGTTTGATCGCAGTACCGCCTGAAAATTCTGCCTGCGCTGCAACAAATATGGCGTCAGGGTTCGAGTTCGTCAATTTGGTCAACGGCGCTCGAAAGTCGGTGGTATCCGAGGGGTACCTTTCCTCAGCAGAGACCTGTCCGCCGCGTTTGTTGAATTGTTCTACGGTAGTGAGGCGTGCCCCTTCCGCATAGTCGGTCGATTCGCTCAACGTTGCAACCGTCTTTATTCCGTCGTCCCACATGAGGTTGCCGAGACCAGTACCGTTCTTCTCCCCGTTGATCGAGGTTCGAAACACGTAGTCTCCCGCGTTTGAGATGTCGGGATGTACTGCCACCCCTGAGAATAGTATGTTGCCGTCTTTTTGCGCGAGCGGGGCAACACCCAGCATTGCGGCACTGCACGATGTGCCCAACACGATTTTGACGTTTTCGACATCGGTGAGTTTGTTGTACGCGGTGATTGCGTCTTGCGCGTTGCACTTGGAATCTTCGACTACAAGTTCGAGTTTGCGGCCATTTATGCCACCTGCGGCATTTATCTCGTCGGCCGCCATCTGCTTGGCGTTGCTCGCAACGGTTCCGTAGGTTTCTCCGAGGCCGGTTAGCGACTCCATCACGCCGACTCGGTAAACCTCTTCTGTCGAATCGCTATCCCCGCAGGCGAAGGAGATTGAGATTGTTGCCAAAACTATCGGCAGTGCGAACCACAGGACCCGTAGCTGCACCACGTTTTTGCTTGTGCCCCCGCGATCGTTTCGGTTGAGCATCGATGGAATCACCCGATTTACCATTCGTTCGACTTTTTACGATGCCAAACTGCCCAGAGCAGTTGAACGCGCGTCGTGGCGAGTGATCTCTTCGGTTGTCACTGTGCTAATGTCCGAAGACGCGTTTCGCTGTGTCAACGTCTATTCCAGCGGTGCCGGGCCCAAAACTTTGTAGCCTTGGTTGTCTTCGGTTCGCTCTCCGGTGGGAAGCACCTCGACTACAACGTTGGCCAAGCCGACGACTTCACCGTTCGAGTCGAAGCTGTAGTTGTCGCCGATCGCTCCGCTCCAAGTTATGCCGTAGAGGCAGTCACGGAAACCGTCAGCGTCTTGGTCATCTTCCGTTTGCTTCAGGCACTCGGCAGTTATGTACACGTCATCGTAGGCGGAACCGAGGTACCACGGCAATGTGACGTAGTCGTACTTCTCCCTGAAGTTGTTAAGAACTTCCTGTGCTTTGGAGTTGGCTGGATCAAGATCAGCAGTTACAGCCTTCAACCCGTTAGCCGCGTCGCCGGCGATCTCCAAAGCGGTAGCACCGATCGGAACAACCTCCGTGTAAATCTGCCCTTCGTAACCTAGCTCTCGAAGCTGCTTGACAATTGTGCCGCCGGTGAATTCGGACTGTGCCGCCAAGTGGATGGCATCAGGGTTCGCATTCAGCAGCTTGGTCAACTGAGTCCGGAAGTCGGTCACATCCGATGCGTAGCGTTCTTCAGCTACGACAGTGCCGCCACGCTTATTGAATTGGTCCACCGAAGTGCGCCTGACGCCTTCAGCGTAATCGGTCGATTCCGTGATCGTCGCCAAATTGCGAACGCCTTCAGCCCAGAGCAGGTTGCCCGTGTCGACGCCGAGTTGAGCGTCGCTCATCGATGTCCGGAAGATGTAGTCGCCAGCATTGGCAATATCCGGGTTAGTCGCCAGTCCAGAGAACAAGATCACGCCGTCCTCTTCCGCCAACGGTGCCGCGCCTAGCATCGCGCCGCTGCACGAAGTTCCCAAGATGATCTTTACCTCATCCACATCTGTGAGCTTCTTGTACGCAGTAATGGCATCTTGAGCGCCGCACTTCGAGTCTTCCACGACCAACTCGATCATCCGCCCATCGATTCCACCAGCAGCGTTGATCTCGTCGACAGCCAACTGCTTTGCCTGGTTTGCCACGGTTCCGTAGGTTTCGCCGGGCCCGGTCAACGACTCCATCACACCGATGCGGTACGGCTCGTCGTCTGATCCACCGAGGTCACAAGCGATTAACAACGAACCCATAGCGAGAAGCGCCGCCACGGCAGAGATTATTTTGATTCGTTCAATCGTCATTACCAACCTCGCTTTCGTATCTCGTTGCGTCGAATACGCTGGTTGATTTCCTTATACCACCTTTTGATAGTCGCATTGTGCAACGAGCTAATCATCCAGTCGCGTATTTGTACGGAGAACTGCGTTTAGCGCAGGCGAAGAGATATCACGTTTCAGGTATTCGCGATCGCACCTACGCACTAGGGTGCCACAAAACTCGAACCGCCAAAATGTATCGAGTCCGACTACCTGGAATGAGCAATCGGGCCGATTCAGATCAACGCATGTCCTGTGGATAGACAATTACCTTGGCGCCCCGCACAACGGTTACAGTCACAGGCGCTCCATCTGGCAACGCAGCGACGTGCGATCGATTCCGTACGCGAAAGGTGTCACCAGACGGCAAACTCACTGTGAAATCCGTGAAATCGCCATGAAACTCGCGTGACACTATGCGCGCCACACATCGGCAGTCGATGCCGCATGGCGTAAACGGCTCCAACGTCCAACCATCCTCGTCGGCTCCTCTAGTGTCGTGCCTGCGAAGTCTCAACTCCGACGCCCTCATCAATGCCGCAACTTCTTCGCCATCATTCAGTTGGTATCCATTTGCCACCTCAGCGGGAAATTCTCCAGCTTCTGTGAAAACGCGGCCGCCGCGAAAAGTGCCCTTGATGAACGCAGATCGACCTATTACACGCGCGACGTGAGGCGAAACCGGGCGTGCGTAGACCTCTTCGGCAGTCCCGATCTGTGTCACCCGACCCGAGCGCATAACTGCTACACGGTCCGCAGTCAAGAAGGCAGTCTCCCGATCGTGCGTCACCAAAATTGCGGTTTTGCCCGCTTGCTGGATGATGTCTCGAACTTGTCTGCGAAGTTGCGTTACCAGACTCGGATCGAGGTTGCTGAACGGCTCGTCTAGGAGGATTGCTACCGAATCTGGTGCGATCGCACGAGCCAACGCAACCCTCTGTTGCTCGCCGCCAGAGAGTTCATGAACGCCCCGATCCGCGTATTCACTGATGCCGCATATCTCAAGAATCTCCAGAGTTCGCCGACGTTTGGCAGAATCGCTCGCATTTTTGATACCGAATTGAACGTTCTGGCCGACGCTCAGATGCGGGAACAAGGCATAGGACTGGAATACCAATCCGAGCGCGCGTTGGTGAGGCGGTACGTGGACGAAGGGTGAGCCTACCAAGGTCCCGTTCAACCGCACGTAGCCGTTGATGACTCGCTCGAATCCAGCGATAACGCGCAGCGCAGTTGTCTTGCCCACACCACTAGGCCCTAGAAGACAAACTATCTCGCCTTCTTGGACTTGCAAATTGAATCCATTCAAGACCGGTGGATCGTCTGGGTGATACCGAGTCTGCACCTGTTCGAGGTGGATCGCGCCTGTGGCTTGTGAGCGGTTCATCCTAGCTCGGAGCAAGGCGCGATGAAAGGATTTGCGTCGTCGAAAAAGCTTCATCTACCGCCAATCCTATTACCACCCAAAACGGACTGCCGATGTCGCACATCGAAGTCATCGTCGGTATGAATGTTCGCGCAGCACTAACCAAGCCGTAGGGATGCCAGCGGCAGCGACCAAAATTAGGGACGATGCGGCCGTTTGGGTCAAGAACGCTTCGGAATATGCCGACCAAATCGACGTGGCAAGCGTGTCGAAACCCGTCGGCCCCAATATCAATGTCGCGGGCAACTCTTTCATCGTCAGCAGGAATACCAGCGCAGCGCTGGCGAAGATGCTCGGCATCAATATCGGCAACGTGACCTTGACGAATGATTTGAACTGTGTCATACCGAGAGATTCCGCTGCTTCCTCTAAGTTAGGGTTGATCTGCAAAAGTCCCGAGCGTAGAGCGCCCAGTGCAACAGGAAGGAATAGAACTGCATAGGCGAAGACGAGCAGAACCATGGTCTGATATATGAAGAGGGCGAAATTGACGGCGAAGAACACGAGCGAAAGTGCTATCACGACCCCGGGCAACCCGAAGCCGATATAGACGGCCTTCTCGAAAACGTCGTTCAACCAGCTTCGATACCGAACGGTTAGGAACGCGACGGGCAGTGCCATGACAATGGTGGCGATTGCCGCCAATCCTGAGGCTTGGAGGGAGTTCCACAGCGGAACCAAGATCGCGGATCCCTCGAGCCCTAGCAACATCCCACGGATGAACCATTCCAGCAATACGATCACCGGAACCAAAACTCCGACGACAATCGGGACTAGAGTGAAGATCAAGGCTGGCATCATCCACCATCCCAACTGCACTTCTCGATCAGACCTCCGGACGCCGCCTGAGGCATCGTCGTAACGCCGCCTACCCCTGATCGTGGCCTCTATCGCCAACAAAAATACAGCGAACACCACTAACAGCATCGACATCGCCGCCCCTCCGATCCGATCAACAGAAGTCTGGTAGTTGACCATGATGGAGACCGTGAGTGTGTAGTGTCTCATGAGCGCCACGCCGCCGTAGTCACTGAGCGTGTACAGCGCGGCGAGTATGGCTCCTGAACCCATGGCTGGCAAAAGCAGCGGCACGGTGATGCGTCGGAAAGCTCCCAGCATCGTGTGGCCCATACTTCGTGCCGCTTCCGTCAACTCTGGATTCAAACCCGCTATCGATGCTCGAACGGTAAGGTAGACGTACGGGTAGGTCACCAGAACCAACACCAGTGTCGCGCCGGGGAGGCCGTAGATAGAAGGTAAACGATCGACGCCCAACGGTTCCAAGATTTCTTGCAAGGCTCCTTTTGGACCAAAGGCCTCGATGAGCGTAGTCGCCATCACGAAACTCGGCACCACCAGTGGAAGCGCCAATGCGACGGCGATAATGCGCCGAAACGGCATATTGGTCCTCATCGTAAGCCAAGCGGCAGGTACGGCTACAATAAGCGAAACCACTGTAACGAGCGCGATGACACTGATCGTTCGCCATACAACCTTGACTGAGTTTGGACGCGTCAAGAAATCCCAGGTTGTCTCGCCACCTCCGATACCACGGACGAACAAATAAATGACGGGCAGCAACGCGACCACGACGACGCATGCGGCCGCAATTGCTACCCATGACGGAGCCCCGCCTGTGCCGCGTCTAACGGCACGGCGGGGTCTCAGTGCAGGTCTTGCTACTTCCGCTGTAGAGCGGGTCACGGAAGTGCACCAACCTCCTGTAGTAGTTGAACCGTGCCGGGCAGGTCATCCAGCAGACCCAAGTCGATATAGAAGCGTTCGCTGATATCTCCTAGGTCCGGCAGATACTCCGACGGTTGCACGGCCGGGTTGAATGGGTATTCGTGGGTACTCGTCGCGAAATACTGCTGAGCCGTCACGCCGAGTAGGAACTTCAGCAGGCGCTCCGCCTCTTCTTGGGCATCGGTCGAGGCGAGGATGCCCGCGCCGGCGGCCATGACGAGTGATCCCGCGTCGTCGGCAGGGGTGTAATAGTTTCCAGCCGCGAAGTTAGGGTCTTCCGCCAAGCGACGGTGCAGGTAGTAGTGATTCACGAAACCAGCGTCGATCTCGCCCGCACCTGCCGCGGCGACGGTCGGGGTGTTCTTGGCATAGAAAATCGGCTCATTCGCCATAATCCCTTCTAGCCACTCACGAGTCTTTTCCTCGCCCCAATTCAATCTCATCGCCGTCACCATCACGTGGAACGATGCGTTAGTCGGCGGGAACCCGATCCGGCCCTTCCACTTGGGGTCAGTGAAGTCCCAGATCGATTCGGGAAGCTCATCCTCAGTGATGTTCTCTTTGCTGTATACGATCACCCGAGCGCGGCCAGAAACGCCGACCCACTTTTGGTCGGGATCGCTCGCCCAAGCCGCCGAAAGACCGTAGATGTGGTCTGGCAACGTCTGGAAAAGCGACCTGACAGCACCGAGACCACCGGGGTCCTGCGCAAAGAACACATCGGCTGGAGACCTGTCACCTTCCTCGAGCAATGTCGCCGCCATCTCGCTCGTGCCCGCGTACCGCACCTCTATGGGAATGCCTGTCAACAACGAGAACTCTTGCAGAATCGGGTCGACCAGTGACTTGCTGCGTCCTGAGTAAACCGTTAGCGTTTTAGGGTCTGCCAGCGGCCTCTCCACCTCAACGACGACTTGCTTCTCGACGATTACTGGTTTCTCAACCTCGACGATCCTTTCGACTTCGACGACCTTCTCGACCGGTACCTCGACGACTTTTTCGACCTCGACAACTCTGTCAACCTCAACTACCCTTTCGACCTCAACCACCACCGGAGTCGTGGCTTTCGCAACTTCGACGATCCTCTCGACCTCGACTTCTACGACTACTGGCGTCGCAGGTTTCTCAACCTCCACCAGTTTCTCAACTTCCACCACTCTTTCCACCGGCACTTCGACGATTTTGTCGACCTCAACTACGACCGGAGTAGTGGGGCGTTCCACCTCAACGATCTTCTCAACCTCTACCACTACCGGGGTTGCAGCTGGCGCAGAACCGCACGCCATGAGAAGGAAGCTAAAAGTCAATAGGGCGACGCTGATCACCGTTGCACGAAGCAAGTTGGCCCTTTGGTTGCAGTGCCCGCGCGCAGATACGACAGAGCGGGACGCCTGACGGCTTATCATTGGATGTAACCTCTCTTGGTTTTATGCCTTCGATGTCTGGCTTGATTCCCCGCTCGAATCGCCAACAAATAGATTATTACCTATTGAGTCAGATTTATGCAACTTTTTTCCGAAAATTCCCGAAACTCATGTCTGTTCGCCGCGTCGCCTCCCATCGCATCCGGCATTACCAATCGTGTAGCGTAGGAAATTAATGGCGCTCCGTATTTCGCGCCTTCGAAACAATCTGGACGAGCATGAACCAGCGCGACGACCAACCCAACTCAAACCTCAGGGTCTCTGGCTACGGACCGCGAATCAAACAGGCATTCGTCGTGGTTATCGTCCTAGCTGCGATCATTGCCGCCATCGCATTAGCTGCAATATGGGCCAATAGCCGAGAACCAGAAGTCGGCGTCCAGCCCACCCCGCGGCCCACGCAGGCGCCTAAACCTACCGCCACAACCGCACCGCCCGATACGCCAACTGCCGAACCGACAGAAAAGGTCGAAATACTGGTCGCAGATACCGCCACTCCTGAACCGACCGCGACACCCGCGGATACCAAGACGCCAACTACCGCACCGCCCGAAGAAACCCCTTCACCGTCCGACGACGTGCCTGAAAGCACAGCAATCGCAACCCCCGAGCCGGAAGACGTCCCTACGCCCGAACCAACAGAAGCGCCTACAGCCACGCCGACCGACACACCGGTCCCAGCGACGGAGACACCCACTGCCGAACCGACGGCCACGGCCACGGAAACTCCGCAACCGACTTCGACTCCGACTAACACTCCGGTGCCGCAACCGACAGCGACACCCACTGCCACACCTACTCCTTTGCCCGAGATACCGACGAAACTCGAGATCTACGCCCGAGGTGATCTGATCGACAAAGGCATCGATCAAAGCGGAATCAAGGTGTTAGATGTCCAGGAACACACTTGGCCTGATCTCACTTTGGGTTGCGGTCCGATCGACGATAACAACCCTGCGAGGCCGGTAGAAGGGTGGATCCTGACTCTTGGCAACGATGATCAGTCTTACGTGTTCCACGTGGCGAGCAAAGACCAAGGAGAAGCTGAAGATCTGGACAAAGACATCGTGATCAATTGCACCGATGTCGAAACAACGGAACAGTTGACTGTAAATCTGTTCCACGAACTGCGGCTGCATGAAACTCGGCGCGTCGCTGTTTTCCAAGGCGCCAAAGACACCGGGCAGGCGATGATAGCAGACTACGACGAACCTGCGAAGATCATGCAGATCGTAGACACGTTCAACACGATCATTCCGATTGGCAACACCGACATTTGCGAAACAGCAATCAGAGTCGATTTCTACGTTTTGCGAAGCGTCCAATCGCTTGATTTGCTATGCTCTGATGACCATTTTCGGGTCGGAGGCGACCAGGATTTATGGCGCGGAACTCAAGGAGCTGTGCCTAAAAACGTATTGGATTGGATCGCCGAAATCCTTGCGAGAAAACCTATACCCTCCATCCCTGCGATAGAGCGCGAAGAATAATCCGCGGTCGACGAAGATTCATCTCCTCAAATAGCCGTATCAGTAAACATCTGGGTTGTCGTGACCGCTACAAGTCGTATGCTCAAATCCGGGAAACTGCCGCCCGTCCTGTTGCAAGACCTAATCGCCGGTTTGCCGATCACTTCTGATGACAGACGCCTGATCGTAGGACCAGGTCTAGGGGAAGACGCTGCCCACATTCTCTTCGGTGAGAACACGCTCTTAGCCAAAACCGATCCGATTACTTTCGCCACTGACCGGATCGGTTGGTACGCCGTAAACGTAAACGCGAACGACATCGCGGTCGCAGGCGGCACTCCGAAGTGGTTCTTAGCCACGGTTATGATGCCGCCAGGAACGACTGAAGATGAGGTGCGCGGTATCTTCGATCAACTCGGCGAAGCGGCCGCAGAGATCGACGTGCAACTTGCCGGCGGGCATACGGAGATCACGCGAGCCGTCACCCAGCCCGTCGTCTGTGGCTTCATGTTGGGCGAAGCGCCAACGAGCCGAACGGTGTCTGCTTCCGGCGCGCAACCCGGCGATGTTGTCATCCTCACCAAAGGTATCGCTATCGAGGGAACTTCGATCCTCGCCAATGAATGCCGGGAGACTCTCATCAGAGGCGGAGTCTCGAAATCTGACATTGACAACGCTGCCACATTTTTGACCGATCCGGGTATCTCAGTTTTGAAAGATGCGAAAACTGTGGTCGAATCTGGCGGCGTTACCGCTATGCATGATCCAACCGAAGGCGGTTTGGCTACCGCACTGCAAGAACTAGCGTTCGCGTCTGGTGTCGACATTTCAATTGACACAGGAGCCGTCGAAGTCCTTCCGTTATGCCAAGTGGTCTGCGACGCGCTCAGCATCGATCCATGGGGCTTAATATCCTCCGGTGCTCTTCTCGCGACCGTGTCGCCCGACGAAGCGACCAACGCTCTAGTCGCGCTCAACGACGCGTGTATCGAGGCGAAAATCATCGGACACGTCGAAAATTGCGATGAGAACCGACGGCAACCGACGGTATTCGTTAGTCCGGGATCAGACACGGGGCGAAGGCCGATTGAGGCATTCGATCGAGACGAACTGGCTCGATATTTCGAAGAGACCCCGAACTAAACCGGCAACCAGACCTAACGCGAGCAGTCAATCCGCATTTATCGTAGACGACGGAAGATCGTCTCATTCCGTCGACCAACAAGATGCGGCTACATTGGAAATACGCAGCATTAGCTGCATGGGTTATCGCTCTCGCTATACCTGTCTTCGCGAGCAGCAGCGAAATCCACGCTTGCGAGTGTGTCGAGTCAGATTCTGCTCCAGAACGTCTCGAAGAAGCGTCGGCGGTCTTCCTCGGTAGGGTGGTTGAAATGCAATTCGAGGACTGGCCATTCGACATCGACTCTACGGCAGTCCCTCCCGAAGAACCGTTAACCGTCGAGTTCAACGTGCACACCGTATGGAAGGGTGAAGTTTCCAAGGTCACGCGCCTGCGCACCGCAAGATCTGAACCTTGCGGATTCCCTTTCAAGATGTTTGAGGATTACCTGGTTTACGCCGACGGCAAGATGGGCTCTTTAGAAGTCAGGGCATGTAGCCGCACACAATCGGCTTTAGATGCCGAAGAAGACCTCGTCACTCTTGGCGATGGGTATCCGCCGGGACCAGGGTCGCGAGGCGTGGTCAGACCTGCCACGCTCGATTGTTTCGCTCCCTCTGAATCCGTGTCCGTCGGCTTGGACACGTGGCCACTAATGCTGGTCGCCGGCGTAGTATGGTTCGGAATCCGCAAACGCAGGGGCCGTTGAAGGGTTATCGAATCCCCTAACGAACAACCTTGAAATCGAGCCGGAATGTACGCTTGAAACGCGTCGCGAATCGCCGCGGGTCCCAAGCGACCAACTCCGCAGCCCGAACCTCGAAGCGATCATCGGTTTTATCCATCACGATATGAGAATATCGGTCCGCGCCCAACCTGCGCTCCATCTCGTCGGATATCCGGAGTAGACTCGCCGCTCTCCTCACGGTTGCTCGGTCGGACTTTTTGAGTTCCGGACGGTACCGCGACATTGACGACGAGTTGCTGTCGCTGAAGCGTAGAGCCGCGGACATCAAACCGATATCGCGGTGTGAAAATCCGCCGAGTTCGCCTAGCTCGATAATGCTCGCAGCGTGCATGTACCGTTCGTAGTAGCTGACGCTTCGCCCGGTGTCGATCAATCGGGCGACGTGCGGTATCAAGTCCACCATCTCTTGGTCTAAATGGTCCGACAACAGTTCAGACATCTCTCTCGCGATCGCCGCGCGCCGGTCTGCTCGTAAACGGTCCCACGTGTCGAACCTCGCTCCGAGCGCGTAGATTGACCTACGTCTAACTTCGTCGATAGAGGGCAGCTCCTCGATCACTCCTGACATCGCCAAACCTTCTCGGATTCCGCGCCCCGAAACTATTATCGGGTTCTTGTCGAAATACCGGGCGATCTCAGCAGCTACGATCGCGCCGCCCAGGATACTGTCGGCACGTTCCGGGTTCAGTCCGGGCATGTAGGCCAAACTGGCGCGATCCAATCCCCTCAAGCCATTGACTATCCGCTTCAGAGCGCCGTAACGGACAATCGAGCCGTGCAAACGCCCGAATTTATGCTTGCGCATCTCGCGGTCGATTTTGGTCAGGTTGCGTACCGTACCTCCCGCACCGATCAGTCTGCCGTGTTGAACCAGCTGTGGCATACCGGAAGATTTCAACATCTTGCGAACATGCCGCCTCAAAGCACCTACAGCCTCGATCGCAGGTTGCGATGCGTTAAGGAAATCGTTGCTGACCCTAAGCGCTCCCAGGTCTAGCGTGTGGACTTTTTTCAACGTTCGATTTTCGAAAAACGAGAACTCAACGCTACCACCGCCGATATCGAACAGTACCCCATCGTGGGCCGGCAATGAGAAAACCGCGCCAAGAAATCCGAATTGCGCTTCCCGTTCGCCTGAAATGATTTCCAGATCGATACCCGTTTCCGACTTAACTCGTTCTACAACTTCAATGCCATTTGTCGCGTCGCGCATGGCCGATGTTGCGACCGCTCGGATGGAGTCGACTTTCGATGCCGAAGCAACGGTCGCGAAGTCGGCGATCAATCGAGAAAGTTCCGAAATCGCAGTCGGGAGAAGTTTGCCGTCTTTTGATTTGCGGCTGGCCAACCTAAGCAGCGCCTTCACTTCCGACATGACGCGGAGATCGTAATCGGATGTCAGTTGCAAAACCTCCATCCGAGTCGAGTTGGAGCCGACATCGATAACGGCGACGAGGTGTGAAGCAGAATCGCCGTTGAATTGATCGCGACGGAACAAGGTTTCCGGCAGAATATTGAGGGGTCGTGGCCTTGCCCCAACCGTCACGCGGTTAACTCCATGTGCTTCGGTTCGCGCATGTCGACTAAAATGATTGCTGGGCGGTTCTGCTTCAAGCCCCTGTAGCTCAGAGGATAGAGCAACGGTTTCCTAAACCGTGTGCCACAGGTTCGAGTCCTGTCAGGGGCGCCACATTCTCGCTGATTCAAGTTTGTATTTGAGTTCAATTTGAATCAGTCATCACGGCGAAAATCCAATTTTCGACGAGCTTCATTGAACCGATCCTGCGCTTCATGAAATCCATTGAGCGCGGATTCATAGTTCTCTTTAATGGTCCGACTATATCCGGTGCCGTAATGCACGACTAGCTCGTGATAGATGTCGTGATTGGTCCTCGCGGAATCGGCTTTTCTCAGTTCGGAAAGCGCCTGATGCAGATGGTTCTCGCTACCATTGAGACTTCGCAACGCGTCGCGATACTCCCGCTTTGCTGCTTCATGGTCCATACGGCGTCAATTCTATTCGCATTGCCCTCTTGCCCACACCTCGTGTCATCTACCGAGTTCGTCATCGGCCGTCAATGTCCTGAGCCGGAATCCGTAATCACCTTTCATCATCAACCACCAAGCGACACCGTCTCGACAGTGTGAGCGAACGCGCTGTTGATGAAACGCCATTACTTAGGAAACACCTTGAGCAGTCCGCCGCACCGCCGGCGTTGGATTACTTGCAGGACTTCGACGTAGCAAAAAAGTGCTTGAAGGATGTCGAAACTACGTTCGGCGATATGCGGCAGAACCCTACAATCGGTTGCCAGTTGTACCTCCATCACCGCGCAAAAGTTCGTTAAGCTTCTTGGGATCAGGATCCAAGATCGCATAAAACACTGAATCGCTCCCGCTATCACGGCCCATGTAGTTTGCAGTACGTTTCATTTTGCAGATCCGTTGATCGAATTCGAGTTGCGGAATCGGATCACCTGGCCAATGAGATACCACATCCTCGACGTGGTACGTATTACCGACCCTTTCGATGGGCAAAGCTACCGGCACTTCTTCCGGGATGGTGCGCTCGCCAGTCAAGTATGCGAATCCCTCGGTGGTTAGTATTTCGAAGGGGTTGGCTAAGCTCCCGTCGCCCCGTGTAAATTTCATCGATTTCTCCTTTTTGGTGAAAGCGTCACTGGCTTTTCGCCCGTCTCATATGATGCGCTCTCCTCGCTCTTGGCGCTCTAGTCTCATTTTCTCTCCTAGCCGGGAGATTCAACGGCGTGAAACGGCGAGTCGCTTGCGTCGCGGTAATTGGATTTGCAGTCGTCAAGAGAGAAAACGGGGTTATTTCGAACATACGTCCAAGAAAATGATGCGATTTTTCGTATGTGTTTGATCGCCGCGATTATTGCCCCACACCTTGTCAACGATTGCCGCTCGCGACAAGCGGACAAAGACACCACGTTTCCGATACAACTGACATGCTAGGACGCGGAAGCCCGTTTCGACAAGCGGGTAGGCTAAGCGCGCCATTCAGTCCTGTGTCCTCGGATAAGCGCCCAAAACACGTTGTTCAGGCTAACGACAGGGGGAGGTGTGTTTCGAATTGAAATCGTTGTAAGTAGCCGTTACAAGGGATGATTTGATGTGCCGAATAGCGTATGTCAGGGGCGCCATCTTCGCGTCCGAATTCAACTCCCACGCGCAGCCGCCTCCTCAACTTTACCTGTTTCAGTACTCTTCGACCGTTTCAACGTCATTGCCAGAAATACGAAGCCTCCGATCGCAACGATGCTCAACCATGAGATCGCACGGTCCAATACGGTCAGAGTGAACGCGTCTGTGTGGCTCAATCCTGTCAACAGCAACACCGTCACCAACGCCGTCTCCACGAATCCCAAGCCTCCTGGAACTGGGATCGTCGTCATGATCGCATTGGCGAGCGCGGCGAACATCGCGATGCTCATGGCCATGTCCAATCCCATCGCCTGGGCGACAAAGTAAAAACGCGCCACCTCCATCAACCAACCCAGCATGCCCAAAGCGATCTGCAAGGGCATACGCCCACCTCGAAAACTGTTGAGCGCTCCGTCTTGAAAATGCAGGTACTGATCTCTGAATCGGATAGGCATGAACTCCGCCAGCCTTTCACCTGCGGCCCGCATGAGGTACAGGATCAGCAAAAGCACGAGAACGAGCACTGATGCTACCGCCACCACGATCACCGCTACGTCGACAATCGCGCCCGATGCTGCGAATCCATCGACCAGCAAGGCCCATATCGCGGAGATCACGACGAGGATCAGCACGACTACCATATCTTGCACGCGTTCGGCAAAAACCGTTCCCAACGCCGTCGGCATGTCGCTCGACGTCCGGTCCGCCAGTGCCCAACCGCGGTACGCATCGCCGATTCTGAAGAACATCACCGAGTTGACGAACCAGCCGCTTAAAATCAGCGCTGCCATGGTAGCGATGCTTGGCGGTTTGCTTTCATTGATTTGGGGATCATCGGAGCGCTGTGCGACGGCTTTGTAGATCAATTGCCACCGATAGCCCCGGAACCAAAAACTCACGTAATAGAGGGCACCAGCTAGCACGAACAACCACCAGTTGATCCCGGTTAGGTGCTCTATGAATTCGTCCCATTCGAAATCGAGGACGCGCCACAGCAAAAATCCGATGATCGCCAGACCGAACGCCACACTGAGCAGCGTCGGCACCGAAAATATTCGCCGTAAAACGTCGGCAACACCCAAAGCCTGACCGTTACTGGCCGAGCTCGTGATTTTTCTAAACAGACGCAACAGCTGACCTACGCGTTGACTCTCGCGGCAGTTAAAGGACGCTTCGACGGAACGCCGGCGCGCCGCGGATAACGGTCTGGCGTCGGCTTTACTTTGAGCCAGT
Organism: Dehalococcoidia bacterium; assembly: GCA_965203505.1. Taxonomy (GTDB): domain Bacteria; phylum Chloroflexota; class Dehalococcoidia; order Lucifugimonadales; family Lucifugimonadaceae; genus Bin127. The sequence goes on along the minus strand of OZ241880.1, from coordinate 88,318 downwards.
AAACGATGTGGTCAGTCGCCGATCTACCCGGATGAGCAACGGCTTGGATGATCGTCGGAGCCGCACCCAATGCGTCTGCAGCATAGGACGCATCGTCCGACTCAGCTTTCGTAAGAGCTAGTTCCTGCCCTTTGGGCAGAACCGCGACTCCGCCCAATTGCAGAAACGGAAGGATATACTCCGCCAACACCGCAAGGCTCGCTACACCCCGCGCAGTCGCAAGTTCATATCCTTCGCGGTGTTCAGGATCGCGCGCGGCATCTTCCGCACGGGCGTTGACTACCGTCACGCCTTTCAGTTGCAAGTCGGAAACAACGTGTTCCAAAAACGCGCATTTTCTGCGGTTCGCTTCCAACAGCGTCATCTCAGACCCGGGCAGCGCTAACTTCAACGGCAATCCAGGGAACCCCGCGCCAGAACCAATGTCGATAACTCTCCTGCCGTCGAACCATCCCGCCGTCGAAACGTTCCCGCCTGCAGGGACCGCCACGCGCAGAGATCGAATGAAAAGTTGCTCGACGATGTCTACTGGATCTTTGACAGCCGTTAGATTGATGCTTCGATTCCACTCTTCCAACAACTCGAGATAACGGCGGAATTGGCTGACTTGAAATTCGTCGATAGCGATGCCAATCGATCCAGCCGCTTCCACCAGCGAATTCATGCCTGGTCCTCGGAGGATAGACGTTGCAAAGCAGAATATGGAGGTGCAGAAATCAGGGCCGAAGCGTTCCAGCTTGGATCCTCGTTTTGATATGCCAATCTCATACGATGACCACGCAACTTAACATGATAACCAGCAACGGCAAACACACCCGACTGATCGAATATCCCAATGAAACTCCTCATCACCGGCGCCACGGGCCTTATCGGAACCGTACTTCGAAGCCATTTGGGCGAAACTGGCAGGTACACCATCTCAGGTGTCGACGCCCGGCCGCTCAACGACGAAACGCTCGCCGCGTTCACGCTAGCGGATTGCTTCGACTACGAAGCCATGGCACCCGCGTTTGAAGGCCAAGACGCCGTCGTGCATCTCGCCGCCAACGCGCCAGTCCAAACTCCATGGCCCGATGTCCTGCGAAACAATATCGCATCCACGCACAACGTATACGAAGCGGTGCGCCAGCACGGCGTCAAACGCTTGATCTTCGCCAGCTCCAACCACGCAGTTGGCAACTTTGAGCTCGATGAACCTTACAAAAGCATCGGTCTCGGCGACTACTCGCTGATCGATGATGATCCTGCGAACATCCCTCAAGTCGACCATCATGTCCCGATCCGCCCCGACAGTGATTACGGGGTCAGCAAGGTCTTCGGTGAAGCCACTGGTCGCTACTACAACGAACACTTCGGGCTGGAGGTCGCATGTTTACGCATCGGCAGTGTAGTACCGCAAAACCGCCCGACTAACGTCCGCGCATACGCGACATGGCTATCCCACCGCGATCTGGCCCATCTAGTAGACCGTTGCCTCACCGCTGATATCGGCTTCGAAGTCTTTTACGGCGTATCGGACAACCGCTGGCGCTTCTGGGACATCGAGCACGCGAGGAAAACTATCGGCTACGATCCCCAAGATCGCGCTGAGGATCATCGGTAGCCGCCCCGAGCGTTTGGGCTCAATCGACCGAACGCACGCCCAGAGCATCGTTATCCACAACTCTGGCCCGCAACTGCCCACAACCGGCGTCGATATCGATCCCCTTCTCCATTCGCACCGTTGAAGGCACCCCGTACCGTCTTAGTTCCTTTTGAAACACCTCTGCCTCACCCCGACTCGTCCGCTCGTACGGGCCTTCAGACGTCGGATTGACAGGTATCAGGTTCACATGACACAGCATACCGGTCAGCAATCCGCCCAACTTCCGAGCGTGCGCTACTCGGTCGTTCTGTCCCTTTAGCAACACGTACTCGAAGAAGATTCTTCGGTCGGTTCGTGCAACGTACTGGCGGCAAGCATCCAGCAATACCGAGATCGGGTAACGACGGTTGATGGGCATCGTTTCCGAACGCGTCGCGTCGTCGGGGGCATGCAACGATACAGCCAAGTTGATTTGTAAATCTTCGCCTGCCAACTGCAAGATTTGAGGAGCGAGACCGACTGTGGACAGGGTGATGTGGCGGGCACCGATCGCCAACCCGTGCGCATCGTTGATAGCCCGAATTGCCGCCATCGTGTTCTCGTAGTTCGCCAGCGGTTCGCCCATCCCCATGAACACAACGTTGGTCACGCCTTGCAAGCTGCCGCGTTCGCGTTTGCCTTCTGCCACCTCCGCACGATCCTCTTCCATCGCAGTTCGCTGCATGAATGTGATCTGAGCGATGATCTCGCCCGTCGTCAGTTGCCGGCGGAAGCCCTGCTGCCCGGTCGCGCAGAACGTGCAGCCAAGGGCGCATCCCGCTTGTGTCGACACGCAGACCGTTTTCCGCGCTTTGCGATGTCCGTCCGCAACGTAACGCATTAAGACCGTTTCGACGAGTTCTCCATCCTGCAACCGAAACAGGGCTTTGTCTGTCGATCCATCTTTGGACTTCAGATGCATGACGTTGGCGAGTGGATCGGCGGCATAGCGCTCAGAAAGCTGACTCCGCAACGCCTTGGGCAACGTGGTTACCGCATTGAAATCCGATATGCACTCCCGGTGAAGCGCCTGCCAGATCTGTCGCGCCCGAAATCGCGATTGACCTAGGACATCAACGACCTCGCGCTCCAGTTCCGCCCGCGAGAAATCAAGGAGGATCGGTTTTTCGGAAACGGGCGCTTGAACGATTGAAGGCATGAATCAAATGCTAATCGTTCGCATTCAACCCACCTCGTCGATCATCGCACCAAGCCTTGATTAGGCAAACCTCGATACCGATCTGCCAATCACCCTTAACGCTTCACTCTTCAGCGCCTGATTCTCGGGCTTCTTCAAATCGAAATCATCTGCAAGCAGATCTTCAGCCGTAGAACGCGCCCGCCCCAACATCTCCATATCGTCGAATCTGGCGAATCGCCACCCGCTCCATCCGCTCTGAACCTCAGCCAGGTTCCTACCAGGGCCTCGGATTTCCAAGTCCTTCCTCGCCAGATCGAAACCGTCTAGATTCTGCACCACCGCCTTTATTCGTTCTTGAGCGATCTCACTGTCGGCATCGGAAACCAAAATGCAAACGCCGCTATGCCGACCTCGACCAACACGGCCGCGTATCTGATGCAACTGAGACAACCCGAAATGGTCCGCGGTCATGATCATCATCACCGTAGCGTTAGGCACATCTACGCCGACCTCGATAACCGGTGTCGCGACCAAGACATCGATCTCGCGTTGACGAAAAGCATCCATCACTGACTGCTTCTCCGCCAGATTCATCCTGCCATGCAACAATCCGACGTTCAAGTCAGGAAACTCCCGCCGAGTCAACCGTTCAAACTCGACGCGGGCCGATGCTCCGGCGACGTTCTCAGATGGATCTATTAACGGACACACAACGAACGCTTGTCGCCCCCGTTTCGCTTCGTTTTGAATCGTCGCGTACGCTTCTGCCACATCGAACGGCGTCTGAGCCCATCGAGTCTCGATTGGGTTTCGTCCCCGGGGCATCGCACGAAGTGTAGAGAGTTCCATCTCGCCGTACATCGTCATGTGCAATGTACGCGGTATGGGCGTCGCTGACATTGCCAACATGTGCGGTCGCGGCGACCTGCTAGTCAACACCGCACGTTGCTCGGTGCCAAATCTCTGCTGCTCGTCCACCACGACTAGCGCCAAATCGTCGAAATCTACCGCTTCCTGCAACAGTGCGTGCGTACCCACTACCAGATCTAACTCACCCTGGGCACACATCTTCTGCACCGTACGTTTCTCGCGCTGCCCCAAGCTACCCGTCAGCAAACCCAGGCGCAGACACCTGCCGCGACTCTCGATGTGATACGACGGCGATTCGTAGACGGGATCATATCCACTCAAACCTTCGCGACATTTCAATTGCTCCAACATGCTTATGAAGTGTTGCTCGGCTAGAACCTCGGTGGGGGCCATCAGCGCTGACTGTTTGCCGTTCACTCCGGAAGCGGACAACATAGCCGCGATCGCCACCACCGTCTTGCCGCTCCCGACTTCGCCTTGCAGCAATCTGGCCATCGGATAGTCTGAACCCATATCGCCGAGGATCGTGTCCAAACTCTCGCGTTGATCCATCGTGAGCTCGAATCCGAGCGACGAAACAAACTCCGCTGCCAAAGTTCGGTCCGGGGTCAGGCGAACCGCTGTCACTGAATCACGCCACCGGGTTCGCCGACGGATCGCTGCAATTTGGTTGTACAGAAATTCGTCGAAGGCCAAACGTCTGATTGCAATCCACTGCTGACGCTCCGCCATTGGACGATGCATAGCCTCGATAGCGTCTGCCAAAGGCATTAAATCGTTACTGGCCCGGGTATCTTGCGCGAGCGTCTCCTCAACGAAGCGCAGTCCATTATCAAGGCACTGCATCACGCCGTTCCTAACGGTGCGTTGGTTCAACCCAGCGGTCAACGGATATACGGGCACTAGTGCACCAGCATGTATAAACCCTCGTTGATTAGTTTTTCCGCCCCGCGTCACATCGTCATACTCCGGATTTTCCATAGTCGGACGCCCACGATATTCTCCGACCTTCCCGCTAACCACGATCCGATCACCGTTCTGCCACCGCGTCGCCATGTATGGCATGTTGAACCAAGTGATCGTCAAAAAACCAGTTCCATCTCTGATCCGCACTCGTGCCAAGCCACCGCGGCCTGCAAAACGATTCGTTTCCGAACTCACAACATCGCCTTCAACGGTTGCTTCCTCGCCCGGGCGCAAGTCGACGATGTTTGATCGTTTCGTGTAATCGATCATGCGAAGCGGGAAATGCCATAAAGCGTCGCGCAACGTGTTGAGTTCAAGAGATTCCAACGCTCGCTTGGTCGCCGGGTGTAGAAACGGCAACGCCTCGATTCGCGTCTGTAAACTCAGCGGCCGTCGAACTGCTGGACGTGTCCGACCGTTTTGGGTTCTCCGTCTGAGTTGCCTTGGTTTTGGTCGGGCGTTACTTGCTTGAAATTGACCGCCGCCGAGTTTACGCATGGCGGCATCGCTCCAAGTTCGCCGTTCTTGCTGCGACATCGACGCGTACCGCCGACCACTCATCGGTGGCAGATTTCGTACCAAACCAGCGACCTGACCCAAATTCGGCCACATCCCATCGAGGCCGCCGCCAACAACGGCGCTATTGTTGAAGCCGTACTTGGCCTCAAGCTTCAGAACGTTGAGCAGCGTCCTAGTCTGCTGTTCAATCGCCGGGCCAGTCACGTCCATCGGCTCTCGCAACTTCGAAATTCGATCATGAATCGATTAATACCACGCGACGTCCAATCAATCGAAGTTAGGAGTCACATCGATGTGCTTCTTCCTTCCGTGAGGCCACCGTAAAACCCCGTCATTCCGGTGAAATCCGAAGTCTAGAGGTGGTATTGGAGGACGAGTTGTCAGTGGGCGCGGTGAGTTTCCGTCTCCGTTGCCTAAACCAAATGTGCCTGCAGGTATTCCTTGTCCATTTCGATGCCGATTCCGGGGCGGTCGGGATCGAGGTAGATCTTGTCGCCGCGAATATCAAGCGGCACGTCCATCAGCACGTTGTACGCACTTAAATCGGCCCGCATCGTCTCCACTCGGTAACAGTTCGGGACGGTGATCATCACCTGTGCGCCCGAAATCACGTTGATGGGACCGCTCGCGTCGTGTGGGGAAACCGGTATGTAATATGCCTCGGCCTGCGTGCAGATCTTCTTCAGCTCGGATATGCCGCCGGTCCAGGTAATGTCGGGCATGATGAAGTCCGCCAGCCCTTGCTCGAGGATCGGTACGAACTCCCACCGAGTGTGAATCCGCTCACCGACGCAGATCGGAACGTTGGTAGCATCCCGAACCTGCTTCAACGCCGCGTTCGACTCCACGCCGACCGGCTCCTCGAACCAGAAGATGTTGTACGGCTCCAACGACTTCGCCAAACGTATCGCCGTGGGGACGTCGAAACGGGCGTGGTTGTCAATCAAGATCTCGATGTCCGGGCCGACCGCTTCGCGCGCCATTGCGATGCGCTCCACGCCGCCATTCACAGCTTCATCCGTCAGCTTGCCCGACATGTAGCCGTCGATCTCATCTGGATGATGCGGATACCAAGGGTCGGTCTTGATCGAAGTCTGACCCGTCGCCACAATCGCTTTGCAGTGCTGAGCCAGTTCATCAGCAGATACACCATCGTTAGGGTGACAGTAGACATCCACCGCGTCACGCACCGGGCCTCCAAGCAGCTCGTACACCGGCACGCCCAAAACCTTGCCGCGAATGTCCCACAGCGCGATGTCGATTCCCGAAATAGCGCTCGTTGTCGCGCCCCGAGATCCCATGTAAGTGAAGTGGCGGAAGACCTTGTGCCAGATTTTTTCAATGTTTTTGGGATCATCCCCTTCGAGAAGGTCTGAGACATGGTTGATCAACGAAGCCACCCCGCGATTCGCCTGTTCCCTAGTTCCCGTCACCTCGCCCCAGCCCGTGACCCCCTCATCGGTGTTCACCTCGACAAAGAGATATTCCCTGTTTCTGGCCACCCGGTTCGTGTCTTCCGCGGTTGCCAGAAACGGCGATGGTGCCGAGATCAGGTAAGGCGTTATTTTCGTTATCTTCATTGCTGGATCTCCCTCAAGATCGCGTCCAATATCTGAGACATGTTATCGAAATCTCTCGCACCTCTGAACTGAAGCCGCACCTGCTCGCCATCTTTGTCCAGATAGGCGAGGAATATCGTGGGGGTTGATTGGACTCCCATAGCTTCGCCGCGGGCTCGGTCGATTTGCCACGTCGTATTGTGCTTGCCCGATACAAGACACTCGTTCATCGCATCGGTTTCGACGTCTAACTCCCACGCCAGTCCTCCCAACATCTGCTCTGAGATCTCAGACTGATGCTCGTATACGGCGTCTACATAACCCCAGAAATGTTCTGAGCCTTGTTCGCCGGCACACTCCGCGTATTCCGCTGCGATGGCCGACTCCTGTGCCAGTATCGGGAAGTGGAAGTAGATCGATTTCACTAGTCCCTCGGCGATATATGTATCGCGCATCTGGGCAACCGTCCCGCGGTGCCAACTTCCGCAGTGCGGTCAAAGGAAATCGGAGAATTCGAACATCGTGATCGGTGCGTCGTCGCTGCCCATCGCGTTGTAGCCCCTGTTGGTGACGCTCAAATTCAGTTTCGCATCTGTTACTTCTGCCTTCGAGATCTCCGAAGTCGCTTTGAGTGGAGCGGGAGTAGTGGTAGGCGGAACGCGGGTGGCTGTTGGGGTTTCAACAGTTTCCTGATCGGCGGGAGGTACCACCAACTCAGCTGTCAACACATTTTCACTACCTCGATCATCGCTCCGGTCGCCACAACCCACGAAAACGGCCGCAAGAACGATAGCGGCGAAGAGGGCAAGAAACCGGATCAGCATTCGTTGAATTCTAATTGCCCGAATTGCTCCAACGAACGCCCCAAACGTGTGTTTTCCTATGCGACGGGAGACGGGAAAGAGCAGTTCACAATCGAAAGCTGCCAAATTCGGCAGTTCAAACTACCTAAGCCCAAACAAAGGCAGGCAACCTGTCACATCACGGGCGGGTGTGGATAGGCGCGCTCCCAGCTCTCCTTGCCGAAGCTCGGGTCCTGCGACATGTCGCCGTATTGAGCCAGACGGTCTTGTGAGGCGGCCTCGATCGAGGTCATGACTTCGGTGAACAGTTCTGATTCCAAGCGATGCCGTACCTCTGAGTACGCCGGGTCATTCAGCAAATCGACCTGTTCTTGCGGGTCGTTGTCGATGTCGAAAAGTAGCGCCTCGCCGGACCGATAGCGGTGCAATTTGAAGCGGCCATCGTAGTTCATCCAGCCGTCGGTCAGCATTCCGAATATCCGGTCGCGGCCGCGGTCACCGGGCATACCCTCGCCCGGCAAAGGTATCGCGTCGTACCACACCGGCAATTCTTCGATGCCCGCCCATTTAAGCATGGTCGCGGTCACATCCCGCAGCTCAACCAGATCATCGACCACTTGACCGCCTGCGACGCCGGGTCCCATCGCTACGAAGGGTATCCGGATCGCCGATTCGAAAAACGACGCCTTTCCGATGAGGTTGTGATCGCCTAGGTAGTCTCCATGGTCTGAAGCCAAGACGATGTAGGTGTTGTCCAACAAACCCTGACGGTCGAGCGCGTCGACGATGGCACCGACTTCATAGTCGATCTGCTGCACCAAGCCGGAGTAGTGCTTCCGGATGGTTGATTTCGTGGAGTCCGGGAATTCACCGTAGTCGACGCCATTCCAAGGTCGTCTGTTGCCTGAGACATTGGTGTCGCGTAGATTCGGATGGTGGCCCTCCACTTCGGGTGCTGGCGGTGGCAACTTGCTTTCGTCAACGCCTTTGAGGAACTGTTCGTTCGGGTCGTACGGGCAGTGCGGGCCAGGGAATCCGACCATCATAGCGAAGGGTCCCTCGCCGCCGTATCGCTCGATGAACTTCACCGACTCTGCTCCAACGAAGCGGTCCCAAGAGTGCTCCCACGGTATGTCGTGGAGCACGGCGCCTTTGTTCTCGTGGTAGCCGTCCATCTCATCGCCGTGCAACTTCCGCAGTCCGTGCTTTTTCAGATAGTGGTAGTAGTCGTCCCTGACGTGCAACCATCGCTTGTCCTCACACACGACTCGGTACTGGAATCCTCTGCGCTCGTTCCACGGATAGAAGTGCATCTTACCGATGCCGGCGGTGTAGTAACCTGCGTCGTTCAAGATTTCAGGCCACGTTTGCATGCCGGCGGCACGCCAATCGGCACGGAGATTCTGGGAGTTGTTGGTTACTCCGTTTCTGATCGCGTTTGCGCCGGTAAGTAGAGCCGTCCGCGCAGGGACACACACGGGAGATTGCGAGAAACCGTTTGTGTATCGAACGCCCGCATTGGCCATGGCATCGATGTTCGGAGTCTGTAACCAGTCCGCACCGTAGCAACCGGCGAAATCGGCGCGGAACTGGTCGGGGAATAGAAATACGATGTTCGGCCGATCCGCGCTGCTATTCATGCCGATACTCCCGTCTCATTCCAGTTCGGCGACAGTTGCTGTGAATGCTGGTAACACTTTGGCCCAATCGCCGACTACGCCGTATCGGGCGTGGGAAAAGATATTGGCTTCTGGATCTTTGTCGATGGCGACGATGTTGCGGGCTGAAGAACAGCCGGCCATGTGTTGGCTCGCACCCGATATTCCGACGGTGATGTACGTCGTTGGACTGATGCTTTTGCCAGTGAGTCCGACTTGGTGCGAATGATCGATCCAACCCGCATCGCAGGCTGCTCGAGACGCGCCCAACGCCGCATCCAGCAAACCGCACAACTCCCGGAGATTGTCAAACGGCTCGGCACCGCCTAATCCTCTTCCACCGGAAACGACGATGTCTGCCTGTTCGAGCGGAATCCCTTCGCTTTCCTCGACTACGGTTTCAACCAGAACGGGGGCTGCACCATGAGTATTGAGGGCCGAGGCGTCGACTCGTTCCACTTCCGGCATCTCGTTGTTGGACTCAACTGCCTCAAACGCCCCTGGCCGAACCGAAACCACCTGCAAGCCGTCGTCGGCAAACTCATAGACCGCCAAAGCGCTGCCGCCGTGCACGGGCCGGGTAACCGCTACCTTGCCTTCGGCATTCAGCGCCAAATCGATACAGTCCGAAGCCAAACCGGCACCAAACCGAGCCGCTATACGTGCTGAAATCACCGATCCAGCATCCGTCTTGGCAACCAAAACTACGTTGGGCGACAACCGCTCTACCGCCTCACGTACCAGATCCGTCAAAAGCGAGTAGACCCCGCCAACTCCATCCGAAGCTGCGTCCGGATGCTCCAACAGGATCACATCGCCAACACCCACGCCCTCAAGCGCACCATCGTCGAACACTCCATCAACAGCCAAACACAACGATGCTTCCTCGCCGATTTTTTTGGCGGCATTCACCAACTGCCGAACGGTAGGATGCAGCGCACCATCGACCACTTCGCCAATAATGAGAACACTGTCGCTCATATCAACTTTGCCTCTCGTAGCCGGAGCGCCAGTAGCCGTCCAGAATCGGCGTCGTCTTCACCTTCGATAATCTGGACATTGGATTCCGACATCGGCACGAATAGGCGCGTCATCGCGATTGCGCCGTTTTGGGTTAAGTCACTTAGTCCGAGGTCGGCGAGGGTGATTGTTTCTGGACGTTTGCGACTAGCGGCCATGATGCCGCGGAGGTTGGCGTAACGCGCTTCACCTAACTCGTTTGTCACGGTCATCACTGCTGGTTTCGGACAATTGATGCGCTGGAAACCGCCTTCAGAAACGCGCTCTATTTCGAACGAATCTCCATCCGGTCCGAGTTTCAGATCCCTTACCAAGGTGACCAACGGCACTCGCATCAATTCGCTGAGCATGATCGGGACGTGGCCCTGATCCCAGTCGGAGGCTTGTCGACCGGCCAATACAAGATCAGCACCTTCGTCGCGTTCGATCGCCGTGCCCAGCACCTTCGCGGTGCTGAGCGCGTCCAGAGATTCTGATGCCTCATCGTCGATCAGGACTAGCCTGTCTGCTCCGATAGCCAACGGTTTTTTCATCACATCCAGCGCGAACCCGGTGCCGACGGAGAAGATGACGATCTCAACATCGACGCCCGCATCACGTAGGCGCAGCGCGGCTTCGACGGCGTTCATGTCAAAGCCGTTGACGATGGGCGGTACTCCGGCGGGCGGAATGACTCGCAAATCGGCTTCATCGACTTTGAACTGGGAAGGTGGGATGTCGGTGTCCGGCACCTGCTTGGCGCAAACTGCTATCTTCAATATTTCTTACTCTTTGGTGGATAGGGTTGTTGCCAACATCTTCGGCAACAATTCTAACCATTCTGGGATGGGTGTCTCTCAGGTTGCATCCAAGCGGCAATTGGTAACGTATCGATCAACCAAATGGCCACCATTCCATGCAGGTCGTAGTCTCAAGGAGCGCAGGATCATGACGAACAGGCTATTGGGAGTGCTGGCAGTCTTGGCGGCGATCGGTGTTGCGTTTGCCGTGACGGTGGTAGCTTTGGTGGCGACGCGAAGCGGAGGGGAGTACGAAGGGCAGTCGTTCGGCGAACGCTTGGCGAGCGTCGTCGGGGCTGATTCTGGTGATGCGTATGCCGAACACGAAGAGGTGATGTCGGAGGAAGCAGAGGAAGTCGCGTCGACAACGAATGACATGATGCGATCGGATGAGGGCGAGCTAGTGGATTTCCTGGCGTCTGCGATTGAGGACGGACAGATTTCTGATCATGAGCTAGAAGTGTTGCGGGAGTGGTTGTACGACGCACCGGAAGTATTCACTTTTCGAGACTTCGACAGCTTCGATGAAACGTTTGGAGCGTTTACTGAGAACCCTTTCATCGATAACAGATCCGAGTGGGAACGCCACGGGCGCGGCGAACGGAACGATGGGAAAACGGATCGGGATTGGATGAAGGGCGATGATGATGATCGGTTCAAGCGCGAGTTCGCCGATAAACCAAGATTTGAAGCGGTAGAAGGTGAGTATCGAGTACTCCCGCACGAGTACTTCAACTGTAACGATGCTGAGTGGTTGAAGGAGTTCTTGGAAAAAGGCTTGATGAAAGATGAAGGGTTTCCCGAGTGGCTCGATGAGATGAAGGAGGGATGGGAAGGCCGCAATCCCCGGTTTTCCATAGAGCGTCGATTCGAGTTTGCAGACGACGATGCGTGGGAGTGGCTGGAGGAGTTTATGGAAGAGCGTGTGATGGACGATGAGTTTGAGGGCTGGCTTGAGGGGTCACTCGAGGAGGGTCTACTTGAACCCTCAAGCAACAATAGCTTCGAGTTCGACAGCGACGATGGGCGGTTCAGGTTCCGCGGAGAGTGGTGGCATTGGTCAGGACCTGACGACTACGAGTCGGATCACATCGAAAATGACGACGAATAGCAATAACGTGAGAATAGAAGCGCCACGTTTCTGTTTGGCGGTTCGATTCAAGCTTCCGCGACATCCCTACGCTCCCATCCCGGCCTGAACATGCGGAGGAAATTGGATTTTCCGTAGGGGTGTTTGGCGGCTTCGGTTTCGTCAAGAGTGACGCCGAAGCCGGGGGATTCTGGGATTTGGAGTTTTCCGTTTTGGACGCGTTCGAAGCCGTGTAGGACGTCTGAGACCCATGGTTCGAGGAAATCGTCGAAGCATTCTTGGATGTAGATGTTGGGTGTGACCGCGTCGATGTGCAGGGCGATCATCGTTTTGAGCGGGCTTTCGGCGTTGTGGGGAGCTAGTTGGGCGTGGTGGGCGCGGGCCATTCCGGCGATCTGGAGGGTTCGCCATACGCCGCCGACGCCTAGGGGTTCGGGGTTGATGATGTCGGTTACGTCGGCGTTTAGGAAACGTGCGAAGTCGTGTAGTTCGTGCATTCGCTCGCCGGCGATGACGCGCACAGGGACTCGTTTTGCGACTTCGATTAAGGCGTCTACGTCGTTTGAAAGCACCGGAGTTTCGAACCAGGTGACATCGAATTCGGCAAGCCAATTGCCGATCTCGATGGCCGCTCCGACGCTGAAACGATCGTGCGCCTCGATCATGATCTCGACATCATCGCCCACGGCTTCACGCACCGCCCTAACCAACGCTTGGACTTCGCGCGTTTCTGATCTGCTCAGAGCTAGGTATGCGGTGCCGAATGGATCGAGTTTGAGCGCCGTATAGCCGCGAGACACCACCTCGGACGCGCGTTCCGCGAACCCTTCGGGAGTGCGCGGACCTGAGTACCACCCGTTCGCATACACGCCGATATCGTCCCGGACTTTGCCACCGAGAAGTCGATGGACGGGGGCGTTCAAGGATTTGCCGAGGATGTCCCAACATGCCATCTCGATGCCGGACATCTCGCGGTTCACGTTTAGGAAACCGGCGAGATAGAGTTCGTTCCAGATGGCGTGGATGTCGCGGGGGTCGCGGCCGATCACGAGGTGTTTTACCTCTTCCACCGCAGCTACCGTCGGCTGGGTGCTCAGTCCACCGGTTGCTTCTCCGATTCCCCGATGACCGTCGTCGGTATCGACGACTACATAGATCCAGTTCTTCCACGGATTACCGACGACGACGGTGTGGATATCAGAGATTCTCATATTGGCCAATGTTTCGGGATTAATCGTTCAAAGCAGGGCTGCGCCAGTCAAGGCTTGCACATCATCCGCGCTCCAACCGGGAGCGGTCTCTTCGAGTACCATCCCCGCATCGGTGACCGATATTACGCAGATGTCAGTAACGATGTCTGTTACGCAACGTTGCGCGGTGAGCGGGAAATCGCACTCCTTCACGATCTTGAATTCGTTGCGCCGAGTGGTGTGCTCCATGGCTACGATTACGCGCTTGGTGTTGGCTGCGAGGTCCATGCCGCCGCCGATGCTTCCGATGCCTCGGGACGGCAACATCCAGTTTGCGAGGTCTCCTCGCTCTGAGACCTGCAACGCGCCGAGGACCGTGGCATCGATATGCCCACCTCGGATCATGGCGAAGGAGTCCGCCGAATCGAAGAACGCCATGCCGGGCGTCATCTTGGTGAACTGTCCGCTGGCGTCTATGAGGTCGGGATCGCCGTCTTCAGGCGCTAGCAACTCTCCGTAGCCGAGAACTCCGTTTTCCGCTTGGTATCGCAGATACACGCCCTCTGGCACGAAATCTGCACATAGCGATGGGATGCCGATGCCTAGGTTGACGACTGCTCCGTGGGGGAGCATTTGGGCCGCGCGGCGCGCAACATCGGCGCGGGTTAGGGGCGGGGTCGGTGAAGGTGGTGGGTTGGTGAGATTGTTGTGTGGACACGGTGGTTGCGTTGGTGTGGTGAAAGTTGATTATCGCGCAGATGGTGGGTGGGTATTTACATGGATGGACGGGATGAAGGGGATTGTCTGAACCGCTGATTACGCTGATTTTTGTGATGGGCTGTGATTTTGGAGGTGGGTAAGCCCGCTTCCGCCCGGGGCATCCCCTGCGTTCGCTTCGCTCCGCGTCCCCTTGTATGTTGTGGAGCATGGCAGAGGCGAGGCGTGACGGACCGTCGTCCCCTTGGTCCTGAGAGACCGTGCGTAAGCTTGGGTCGTCACGCCCTATGGTCCCCCGGAGCCCGAACAGTTGCGTGGGCGTTGGAGCCCGATTTGGTGACCAAATAAACTGCGAGTGGTAATATTCCCGGATTAGTTGAGAAATCAAATGTCGACGTCGGTAATCCAGAACTCGGAACGCGCATTGGGCGAAGTGATGCGAACGGAGTTGATTGGTGTCGATAAATTCTGTGTTGCTTCGGCGTTTTTGAATTCTGGCGGATTGGATGCTGTATTTCCGGCGCTTGAACAGATCTTGGAGGGCGAAGGTGCGGTCAGCATTGTTCATGGTGCTGATTTTCGGATAACTGACCCAAATGCGATTGATCGCTTGGTAGCGCTGGCCGACCATTACGCGAGGATGACTTACAGGGTCCACTTGGGATGGGATCTGAGCCAAAGCCACCGGTTTCATCCGAAGCTGTATTACTGGACAGCGGACTACAGTTCATACACGGCGGTAGTGGGCTCGTCGAATCTGACATATGGTGGTCTGTTCAGCAATACCGAAATCAACACGATCATTCGGGGCAACGCCGAGGAAGGTCCGATCGCTCAATGTTTGGGCATTTTCGAAGGCATACTTGCTCATCCGAGCCTCGTATCACCCAACCGGGAATTCGCTGAAAAATACTCGGAACTTTATCAACGAGCTTCAGATTATCCGGTCGACACTCACCCGCCGGAGGACCTTCAAGAACTCTATCGGGAACTGGAAGCGCTTGCTACCGCGCCAACCGTTGTGGATTGGCAACCTCGTAATCAGCTTGAGTTTGTGGTCAAGGCGCTCGAACATCTGGAACAACAGCAGGCCGATCCGAACGCGATCATGGATTCTGCAGAGGATTACGTTCACTTGAGCGCCATATACGCGGAATTCAGACGATTAGTACTTGAAGCTGATATGGGCTACGACATGTCAGCGGCGGAGTCAAGTGTGCGCGGGCGGATAAACGAGAATATCGGCAATCCACCGCGCCTTGGTGCATACTTCATTCGGGCAGGTGGGGAGTCTGGTCGTTACAGGTTGTCGGAGGCAGGTTGGGCGCTGGTTCGGGAGCGAGTCGCAGATTCCGAGATCTAGCTTTTCAAGGCCTGGATGTGTTCCTCGAATGCACCGAGCGCCGCGGCGTATCCGGCATCGAAACCGAGTTTGTATCCACAGTACGCGCATTTGTGGCGACCTGGGAACCCTTGATTATCAGGCAATCGGTCCATCAGATCCGAGATATTGAGGGTGTCCTTTTCGTCGCAATCACCCGCGGATTTCCCGTGCTTCGGACAGGCGACTGGTTTGCTTTGTTGCATCACAACCTGCCTTGATTGGCAAGTTCAACGAACCGGTCGTGCCTTAGTACGCCAACTTTTTCGGCACCGATCACATATTTGCTTAACCCACTATTCACATAGAAGTCGTATAGGTCAAGTTCCCTGCCGTATATGACCACGTAGAATCTGTTATTCGGATCTGTTCTCCTAGCGAGGTCCGCAAGTTGGATCACCTTGAACGGAATTTTCTCCGTAGTTGAGCCGCTGTCAACCTGACCAATCAAAGTCACGAAACTTTGTGCTCCAACCTGATCTGTTGCGCATATGTGCACTTTTTGGGGTTTGATGCCGAACAGATCGCCAACGTTGACGTTTCGTGCAACGTCGTAACCGGCGCGTTTCAATGCGGTTTCCATTTGATTCAGACACCGCTTTCGCTCACTCAACTCGCCCATGGTGTTCACAACCTGCCTTGATTGGCGAGTTCGACGAATCGTTCGAGTGAGACGATGTTGACGAGGTCGGCGTTGATTAGAAACTCGTTTAGGCCGCCGGACAGGTAGAAATCTTTGAAGCGCCATCCTTCGCCGCCTAGGACGAGGTATGCCTTGAAATACTCTTCGTTTCGCATCATCGCGTCTGCCAGGCATACGACCTCGAAAGGGATCTTCTGCTCGGCAGTGCCTGAAACCTGTTGCCACTTCAATGAAATCAGATAAGGACGACCATATTGATCTGTAGCGAACGTGTCGACCTTGTGTGCTGACACACCGAAGCGGGTGCCGATCGTTTTTTGGCGCTTGACCGAATAGCCGCCCATCTCTAACGCGGGGAGGACCATCTGCTCCATGACCTCGCCGGTGCGTGTGTTTCTTGGCGACACAGTTCAGTCCACTCCGTCGGCCATAACTGAATCGCCGATGATTGCAGACGCGGGTTCGCAGTCTTTCAACCTTTGCAGGCCGATGTCTAGGAACTCTTTTTCGACTTCGATTCCGACGAATCGTCGGCCCATGTTCAAGGCTGCGACTCCGGTGCTGGCGGTGCCGGAAAAGGGATCCAAGATGAGATCGTCGGGGGCGGTGGATGCGCGGATGCAGCGTTCGATTAGTGAGACAGGTTTCTGCGTGGGATGCTTGCCGTGTCTCTTTTCGTAGCGTCCTGCGGCGGTGTACTGCCAGACCGTCTTCATCTGCTTGCCGCCGTTTTCGGATTTCATGTCGGCGTAGTTGAAGACGTAGTTGGGACGGTCGCCTTTTTTGGCTTTGGCGGCCCAGTAGACGAGTTCGGTGGAGTGGGTAAACGTGCGGCAGCCGAGGTTGGGAGGCGGGTTGGGTTTCTCCCAGATGATGTCGTTCAGCAGCCGGAAACCGCTTTTGATGAGTGCCATTCCCGCGATGGGATGGAAATGCAGAGTGCCGCTGACCCAGATCGTGCCGGTCGGTTTGAGGATGCGATGACATTCGGTCATCCACTCCTCAGTGAATTCGAGGTCGGTCTCCCATCCGCGGCTCTTGTCCCAATCGCCTTTGTTGACGCTGACCATCCTGCCGGCGTGGCAGGTTATGCCTCCATTGGAGAGGAGATAGGGTGGATCGGTCCAGATGCAATCGAAATAATCATCCGGAAATGAGCCAAGGACATTGATAGCCTGCCCTAGAAAGTATTGCCACCGAAATAGGTTGGGAATATCCGGATCAATGTCAGAAAAGAATATCTGGCCATTTGCAACGCTGCGCCGCATTCAGCGATCATTGATCAGAATCATCGAACTGTCAAGATCGCTAGATGTGTTAGATCACATGATCTAATAGAGTTGCTCGATGCGGTTTAACGCGTCTTCGAAGTCGGGTAGGACGCCGCGTTGGGTTGATTCTTCGGAGTGGATGATGGTGCCGTCGGTGTCGATGACGAAGAGGGAGCGAATGGACATGCCGCGCTCTTCGTTGAAGACGCCGTAGCGTCTGCATACCTCGCCATGCGGCCAGAAGTCGGATAGGACTAGTGGGGCTTTTGAGACCTCATGCTGCTCGAAATTGGCGGTGACCCATGCGAGTTGGACGGGTACGGAATCGCAGCTGACTTCTAGCAACTCGGCTCCGGCCGCGATCGCCTGTTCCCGGATCCTGCCAAGGATCCCAAGCTGATTGGTTCAACCGCCGGTAAATGATGCTGGATGAAAGGTCAGAATTACCCGGCGACCGGAATCCAACAGTTCGTAAAGTCGGACACGGTTTGAATTGTGTGCGGTTAATTCGAAATCGGGTGCTTTTTCGCCTTTTTGGAGGAAAGACATCGAGGATATACCTTTTCTATCTGGATTCCCGCCTGCGCGGGAGTGACGGTTCTGTGTCTGGATGGACGTTCCGTCCGCTGAAGCGCTCGCCTACGCGGGAATGACGGGGGATTCCTCGCTTCGCTCGGAATGACATACGGGAGGCGGAATGACATGCGGGGGCGGAATGGCGGTTTTCAGTGCGGCAACGATGGGCCTATCGCGCGATTTCATGGGCGAATTCGTCAATCCAATATATCCGATCTGCCCATGACTGGAGTTCGGTAGCTACGCCGGATCTGAATACGGCTAGTTCGATCTTTTTGCCGGCATCGCTTACGAACTTGACGGCGTCTAGGAGGTCGCCGTCGCCGGATGACAGCATCAAGGTGTCGTAGGAGTCGAGATGGGTTAGTGCGAGGGTTGCGAGGCCGACATCGACTCCTTTTTGCGACCTTCGGGTCAACGGATACATCCCGGCTGAACACGTTGGTTCGAGACACTCTAGTTGCACGGTGGTTGTACACCCATGGCAGTACGCGTGGCTGGCGTCGGAGTCTCTGAGGTTGTAAAGCTTGGTGATGATTTTGGGACCGCTAGGCGGTGCGGACTGCAACCATGAGTGGAACCGCTGCATGCCATCGTTTCGGTCGCTGTCGGGTTGCAGGGCGTTGAGATAGTAAGTTCTCCACAAGGGTCCGACCATCTGTTCGAGTTTGGTTTTGAGGAGCAAATAGTCGAAGTTGTAGCCCTGTCCGACGGATGACTGTGTGCTGAATAGATATGCACCGTCAATCAACCAGAGTCTCTTGTCTTCATCTGCTGCCCCATAGTCCGGCGGTGCATCATCGTACCGGTTTGCTATTCGATTTCGCATAATTTTCTTCCCACTCCTTTAATCATGGTTCAACGGCTCGTCGCCGTACTGAAGATTTAATGGTCAACCACAATTTCTATATTCATCTAGGCTTGGAAACAAGACAAGCGTGAAGAAGCTTGCTCGCGGTACACTGGCAAAACAGATTTTGGATATCAGGTTCGAAGGCAAGTCGACATGCGTTACCAATCGCCCCATGGGAATATCGGTCAATCGTTTCGCCCTCCGAGAATGGGCACCAAGGGTGCAGTTGTGGCGAATCACACATTAGCCGCCCAAGCTGGGATTCGGACGCTGCATCGCGGTGGTAACGCCGTCGATGCCGCCGTATCAGTTGCGTTTGCGCTTGGAGTCGCGGAACCTTCGGGTTCGAGCATCGGCGGTGACGGGTTTGTGATGACATATATCCGATCCAAGAATTCCATAAAAGTGGCTAATGGAACCGGGGCTGCGCCAGCTTTGGCTTCGCCCGATCAATATACGAATGGTATACCGCTGACGGGGATTCTGGGTACCTCGGTGCCAGGGATCTTGGACGCGTTGCTGTCGACGCACGAGAAATACGGCAGTTTGCCGTTGATCGACTGTATCGAACCGGCGCTTGAGTTGTGTGAGGATGGTGTGCCTGTGTCGCACCAGCAGGCGGCATCTGCGATGCAGTGCGCGTTGTTGAGAGATGCGCCTAGTTCGGCTGAGGTTTTCGCGCCTGATGGGGTTTGGCTCAAACCGGGAGAGTTGCGGAGGAATCCGAATCTCGCCGAGACGTATCGGAAGATTGCGGAGGAGGGGCGTGATGCGTTCTACGAGGGTGACATCGCCCGTGAGATCGCGAGGTTCAGCGAGCAGTGCGGCGGGTTGCTGAGGTATGAGGATCTGAAGAACCACAAGGTGAAGTGGCAGGATCCGATATCGACGACGTATCGCGGTCGGACGGTTTATGAGGCACCGCCGAACTCGTCGGGCCATGTGCTGCTTCAGGAACTCAATCTATTCGAGAGGTTCGACGCCGCGGGTCTCGGGTATCTGACTGCCGAGGCGGTGCATGTGATGACGGAGTGCAAGAAGTTGGCGTTCGCGGACCGTGAAGCGTATATGGCGGATCCCGATTTCGTCGATGTGCCCGTAGAGGGGATGCTTGACAAGGAGTATGCGGCTGAGCGGGCGGAGTTGATCGATTTTGAGCATGCTTTGTCGGAAGAAGAGGCGCAAGAGGGGGATCCGTGGGCGTTCATGGATCGTGGGCCGGACAGCTCAAAGAAGTACCGGCGTGATGGGATGATTCACACGCCCAACGGTGCGAGTGTGGCGCACGATCCGTTCGCTGCTGCTGGCGCGGCGGGTTCTGATACGACGCATTTCTGCGTGGTCGATCGCTGGGGCAACGCGGTTGGCGAATTGCAGAGTATCCAGATGGGTTACGGCTCTGGTTTGATCGCCGGAAACACTGGGGTGTTGCTGAACAACCGAATGACGTACTGGCACCTGGATCCGGATCACATCGATTTCTTGCGTCCGGGGCAGCGGGTGCGGCACACGATGAATCCGGTGATGGTGTTGGATGGAGCGGTTGAGGATAGCGGGAAATTGGAGCTGGTGTGCGGTACGCCGGGTGCTGATACTCAGGTGCAGACGAATTTCCAGGTTGTTACCGGCGTTTTCGATCACGGGTTGACGGTTGCGGAGGCGATCGAGGGGCCGCGCTGGACGCACTATCAGGGGCGGACGTCTTCGACGTATCCGCATACCGAGGCTAACCATTTGGACATAGAGGATCGTGTGGAGGATGGTGTTGTTGATTCGTTGCGGGCTCGGGGGCACGAGGTGAATGCGATCGCGCCGTTTGCGGGGGCTGGTAGTGAGGGGGCGATTCAGGTTCACCATGAGTCGGGAACGATGTCGGCGGCGTCCGATCCGAGGCGGGATGGGGATTCGGCGGTTTGGTAGGGGCATCCCCCGCTCATGTGTCGGTCTTTCGGGCTTCGCTCGCTCGCATCCCCTTACGCTGCCCGAAGAGGGCGTTTGCCCCTCCCCACGTCACTCCGGCGGAAGCCGGCCGCTCGCGGGGCGGGACGTCCATCCAGAGGTGCGGTGGGGCAACGATGTCCCTACGCGCCCCCTTCGTCCTTCTGCCACGTCGTAGCCGTAGTTACTTTGCGTGGCACATTTCCCCCGCGAGCGGGGGCAACCCGGCCCCTTGGCCACCCCGTTCACCCTCACCCTGACCCTCTCCCCTCGTGGGTTCTTTGCACAACTCGTCGATCGGGGAGCTTCTGAAGGGCGTCCACGCGTCGAAGGAGGGCGCAAGGCGTATCCGCCGCTGATGATGATGAAGGCTCTTCTGCTGGGGCATCTGCACCGCCTCTCGGATCCGATGCTGGAGGAGGAGATCGCGGACCGTGCGAGCTGGCAGCGCTTCCTGGGGCTTTCGGCGGCGGACGACACGCCGGACCATTCGACGATCAGCCGCTTCCGCAAGCGCCTGGTCGAGGAGGGGCTGATGCGCAAGGTGTTCGAGGCGGTGAACGCTCAGCTGGACGAGAAGGGTCTGATCCTGCGCGAGGGCACGGTGATCGACGCGTCGGTGGTGGAGGCGCACGCCCGTCGGCGCGGCCCGGGCAACCGCCCGAACCGCGTCGATCCGGACGCCGGATGGGCTGTGAAGGGGCGTAGCAGCGTCTTCGGCTACAAGGGGCACTTCGCGATCGACGCGGGGTCGCTGCTGGTGAGGGACGTGGAGGTGACCCCGGCGAGCGAGCCTGACACCGTGCTGTTCGACCGGATGGTGCAGGGCGACGAGGGCGGGGTCTACGCGGACCGTGCCTGCGACAAGCACTCGCGGCACGACGACCTGGCGCGCCGGGGCGTGGCGGACGGTCTGATGCGGCGCGGCAACAAGCACCGCCCGCTGCCGGAGCACGAGCAGATCCGCAACCTGGAGATCTCGAGGGTGCGGATGCCGGCGGAAGGAGTGTTCGGGTATCTGAAACAGGCTCTGGGATGGCGCCGGGGCCGCTACGACGGGACGGCGAAGAACGAGTTCGAGGTCCTGATCAAATGCACCGTCTGGAACCTGGCGAGGGCCCGCAACATGCTGCACCGGCGCGCGGCGCCGAACACCTAGCGCCCGGCTTCGGACGCGCACGCCCTCCGACGGGCCGGATCGTCCGAAAACACCCGGAAACGCCGCCGGAAACGCGAAACGCCGGCGCCGATCGAAAACCCCGCCGTGCCGGCGAAGCCGTCGACGAAACATCTGCGTTGCGCAAAGACCCCTAGAAGGGTGAGGGGGAACGGGGGCAAAGGGCGGGCCCGCACCACCCAAACCTCCATCACCCCCATCCCCAAATCACAGACCATCACGAAAATCAGCGCAATCAGCGGTTCCCACAATTTGACTCTCGTGCTACATATGTATTAATATAAGCGACAAGCGCCCGAGACGGCTTTATCAACCGCCGGACCGGGAGCCCAGAGACATCGCCGCGTCGACCAGGAGACCGTGCACAATCTCCTTTCGACAACGCTAACGACAACCATTACAAAAAACCGGCCTGCGGGCGGGGGACTCGGGGCGCTCACGCGCCCGCCGACGGAGCCCGCCAAATCCCCAACGATGTCAGGGTCCAACGCATGCCAAAATTCCGGTCAACGGAGGAACGTTGTAGCTGTAGCGCCCGTGATGCGGATCATACTGCTGGATCCGCCATGCGAGCCAGACGGCCGCCGATCCCCGATCCCAGGCTCTCCCCGCGAGCGGTGGAGATGTCCGACGAGAGGGGGCGCCACGCCCTCCCCTTAAGTTCCAGGGTTTCCCCCGCTCGCGGGGGAAATGTCCGAAGGACGAAGGGGGGCGCGGAAGCGCAGCCGGCGGCACGTTCAAGATCCGGGCGAACGATCCTCTTTTCCGGCACAGTCCTTCCGCGTTTCGTCGGGCGCGGAGAGGCCACGGCTCCAGCGAGAGGAACAATCGAGCGATGACGGGCGGATGGCATCGATCAGCCGCACGGAGGGCCGACGGTCTGGCGACGTCGGCAGAGACGTAGCTTTAAGAACCTGAAAACCAATTTCGCACGCGACCCGAACCGGCGCGGCGATGCTTCGAAAAGAACGCGTCCCTTCGCGAAACAGAGGGGCACAGGTAGGGGCAGGTTTCAAACCTGCCCCTACCAACCAAACAACCGAAACCTGGTCATCGCCTGACTATCACCGCAAAACCGAGCCGCAAACGTCGCTCGGAATATCGACGCGTCGCCCTTACCCTGGCGCACGTCCGCACCGGGCGACCACTAGGGTTCGGCCCCTACAGGGGTGTTGACGTTAGGGGATTTTGCGGTGGTTTGACGATTGGGCGGGCTATACGCGGCTGATTCGGTATTCGTTTGGACCGTCTAGCGTGCGTTGGAGGGACTCGAACGACTCGACTCGTTGTGCGAACTCGGAGCCCCAACTGTCCTGCAAAAACTGGACGATCTCGTCGAACCGCATGGGTCGATTGCCATTGGCGACGAGGCCGCGAAACACCGCTTCCAACAGGGTCATGCCGGGGGTGACAAATTGGACTTTAGAGGGGCAAATCTTCGCAGCGTTGTAAATGCTGTTTTTTGTCGTTCTCCCAGGCACTATCGGCTTCCCCGCGGGATATCGCCGGCACAAACGACATTCACCAGACCAGCACAGCCGTTGCCAGACCTTGAACAGATAAGACTCTCCCGCATTCTCGTATGCCGCCTCATCGATCGCATATTCAACGTCTTGCGATGCTTGCTCAATTTCCGGGGAATGCCCGTTGTCACCCTCTGTATTCATTTGCTTCGCCCCAGTTGCAAGTTGCCGACATCACTAATTTACACATCAACGAAACCGTAAATTACTCCATAAAGCCAGTATTCGCGGCAGGTTCGCAGTTGAGCAAATGGTCGTCCGGCCATTCCAACATCTCAACCTTGATTTCAGCACCCGCGGGAACCTCCGCAACTTCGTCAGGACATATCGCCAACCCTTGGGCTCGAGCCATCGAGTGCAGTGCTCCGGAACTCTGGGTGCCTGTTGAACGTGCCCGGTAATTGCCGTCGTCGTCGCGATAAACCTCCACACGGGCATAAACGCGTCTGCCATCGTAGTTGTGCACGGGATCGTCCAGTGTTGCGGTTATCGCCGGCTTCGGCAACGGTTGCTTACCCATCATGACTCTTATGGCGGGTCTCCCGAACTGTTCGAACGCCACCATCGCGCTCACGGGATTTCCGGGCAGCCCAAGGTGCGGCACCATTCGACCATCTTTTGCACGCAGGGCACCAAATGCCAACGGCTTTGCTGGTCTCATTCGCACCGACCACAAAGCGATTTCGCCGCCTTTGGCCAAGACATCTTTCACAACGTCGTAGTCGCCTTTGGAAACGCCTGCCGAAGTGACGACCATGTCGTAGTTCACGGCTTCTGCGAGAAGCGATTCTAGCGACTCAATGCTGTCACGAGCTATTCCCACAATTTTGGCGATAGCGCCATGTCTTTCGGCCATCGATGCGACGCTGTATGCATTCGAGTTGTAGATCTTGCCCGGGCTGAGTTTTTCGCCGGGTTCAACTAATTCGTCGCCGGTTGAGACGATCGCGACCACGGGGCGCCGAATCGCCGTCACCGAAGCTCTTCCCAAAGAGGCCGCGACGCCTATGACTCCTGGCGTTAGCTCAGCACCTCTGCCAACTACTTTGGCACCTCGCTGGATGTCTTCACCAGCTGGCCTGATGTTCTCTCCCAGTTCGGCGTTCAATCTGATCCCGATTTCAGTAATCTCCGAGGCACTTGTATCTCTAGCATCCTCATCAGTGTCTTCAAAAGGAACCACAGCATCTGCACCTTCGGGGATCGGTGCGCCTGTCATTATCCTCATGGCGGATCCTTCCGCCAATGGGCTATCGGGAACGTACCCGGCCGCGACGTAACCTTCGACTGGCAGAACAACCGGTTCGGTATCGGTAGCCGCCGCGACGTCTGTAACCCGCACCGCGTATCCATCCATGGCGGAGTTGGGCAAAGGGGGGATGTCGAAATCTGCCGTCAGATCCTCCGCTAGTGTCAGGCCGAGACCGTCTAATAGCGGCACTTCGATGGTCGTCAGCGGTTTGAAGTACGAAAGGATGCGTTCACGAGCGTCCTCAACGCTCAACATCTCCTCGTCATAATGATGCCGATGAGGTCGCTCGTGTTTGTGATGATGGTGTGTCTGGTTCATGATGAAACCAATGCATCTCTATCCAAGACCGCAATCCTTGCGGTTTAACCGCGCAGCGTGACGCCCAGCTCCCGTTCGAGACGCCGTAGAATCTGTTCCTCGGCTTTAGCGACTTGGTCAGAAGTCAGCGTTTGCGTGTCCGATTGGTAAATCACCCGGATACCAATCGATTTCTTGCCCCTACCCACTACGCCACCTTCGTAAACGTCGAAGACCATCGCTGATTTGACTAGTCGATTTTGCCGACATATTCGAAGTGCGTCGCCGACCTTGATTCCGCTATCAGCCACCAACGCCAAATCGCGAGGCGAATCTGGATACCTAGGAAACGGACGGTAGTTGTCGGCTCGCGTCTCGTCTCCAATCAATGACCTTAGCACCTCCATGTCAAGCTCGAACATGACCGCGCCGCTGGTCTCCGGATCGAACCGATCCCAAACCGCTTCATCGACAACGCCCACCGTTCCAATCGCCACGCCGTTGCGGCCAGAAGTCAATACCTCAGCGGCCTTGCCTTGGCCGTAGGTCGGGTCTTCGAGGGTTATGAACTCGGGTTCGATACCCAATGCCTCCAAGACGTGCTCGACTGCCCCTTTGGCATCGAAAAAGTCGAACCCTGCATCATCACGCCCCCAAGTGGACTGGTTTCTTGGGCCCGTCAACACACCGGTCAGTTTTTCGACCTGTTGCGGCAGTGGGTCCCCTTTGCCCTCGCTTGGTCGGAAAATGAGACCCGTTTCGAACAACGCCACGGGGCCGCGCCAAGTCCGCGTGTTTCTGGCCGCCGATTCCAGTGTCGGAGCGCGTAACGAACGTCTCAGAGCGGCATGCTGTCCAGATACGGGATTTTCCAAGGTCAATCCGGGGATGTCGTTGTCGGAATCTAAAGAACTCGACGGTGTTGGCGCTTGTTGCTGCAATTCGTCTGAAACCGCCGCGTAAGTGATTGTCTGCCGCATTCCGTATCCGGTGAGAGCATCGACAACCCTCTGGCGGAACAGGTGTTTGGCACCCGGTTCCCACCTTGGCACTTCTCCGGCGAGTCGAGTCGCGGGCAGGTCGTCGTACCCGATGATGCGTGCCAACTCTTCGATCAGGTCCTCGGGTATGCTGATGTCGGAACGCCAGTATGGAATGTCGACTCGCCACCCCGCGGCGCCTGCCGTCTGGGTTGAATCTGGTAGTTGAGATGACGTGTCCTCAAGCGATTCGATATCGAATCCTAGAGATCGTAAGGTATTTTCGACCTGTTGATCTGTGTAGTCCACACCCATCACGCGTGCAATCTGCGCCTTCGTCAGATCTACAGTAGTCTGTTCGTTCCCCTGCCCGGGCCATTCATCGATCAGTCCGGGCGCAGTTTCGCCGCCAGCGACCATTTGGATAATACGTAGGCAGCGTTTGATAGCCACCTCAGCCAAGCCGGCCCGCAGACCCTTTTCGAATCGCAGCGTCGCTTCGCTGCGCATTCCCAACATTCCAGCTGTGCGCCGGTTGTTTTGCGGGTTGAAGTTCGCAGACTCAAGGAATATGTTGGTCGTCGCTTCCGAGATTTCGGTATTTGCACCACCCATAATCCCAGCGAGCCCTATGCCCCCATCCGGATCCGCAATCAGTAGCGACTCGTTGTCAAGTACACGCTCAACACCGTCTAACGTCGTCAGTTTTTCACCTTGCGCAGCGCGGCGGACAATCACGTGTCGGTCAGTAACCTTGTCGTAATCGAACGCGTGAAGAGGTTGTCCCAACTCGAACATCACGAAATTCGTCGCGTCCACCACGTTATTGATGGGTCGCTCGCCGATCGCCAACAATCGCTCTTGCAGCCAAGACGGCGATGGACCGATGTTGACGTTTCGAATGACGCCACCGACGTAGCGAGGAGAAAGATCGCCGTCGACGACCGTCACTTTGGCTAGATCTGCGGCGTCGGGACCGGTAGTTTCGTAATCCAACGAAGGCATCCGCAACTTCTCGCCGGTCAGGGCGGCAACATCGCGGGCGACACCGACGACGCCGAGGCAGTCAGGCCGATTCGGGGTCAACTCTAAATCCAAAACCGCATCGCCCAACACGTCGCCGATTGGAGTCCCGATTTCCGATTCTCCGGGTAAAACCAGAATTCCATCGTGGTCTTCGCCGATGCCGAGCTCCTTTTCGGAACACACCATACCTGATGACTCAACGCCTCTGATCTTGGATTTTCGTAACCTGCGGGTTTTGTTGGGGTCGTCGCTGTATGGATCGAAGAGGTGTGCGCCGATCGAAGCGTATGCGATCATCTGCCCGGCGGCGACATTCGGAGCGCCGCAGACGACTTCGTGGACGTCGGCCCCATTGTTGACGGTTACGAGGCGCAACCGGTCCGCGTTTGGATGCGGATTGACCTCTATCACCTCACCGACCACAACGTTGTCGATATGGCCGAAACGCTCGATGGAATCGACCTCGTTACCTGCCATGGTGAGTTTGTGCGCAAGCTCATCCACATCGATGTTGACATCGACGTACTCTCGGAGCCATGACAACGGGATTTTCATGTTTCGGAACGGATCGGGACTGGCTAGAACTGGCTCAAGAAGCGCAGATCGTTTGAGAAGAAATGTCGGATGTCTTCGATGTTGTAACGGAGCATTGCGATCCGTTCGGGCCCCATCCCGAAAGCGAACCCGGTGTATTTCGAAGTGTCGTACCCTACGCCTTCGAGAACTTTGGGATGCACCATCCCCGCACCCATGATCTCGACCCAGCGGCCCTCCCATTCCACCGACACGTCGACTCCCGGCTCAACGAAGGGGAAGTAATCGCAACGGAACCGGATTTCGCGATGCCTACCAAAGATCCTGCGAGCGAACTCGTAGAGCGTGCCTTTCAGATCGGACATGGTCACGCCTTCGTCAACGGCTAACCCTTCGATCTGATGAAACTGCCACTCATGAACCGCGTCGGTCGCTTCATGACGGAAACACAACCCGGGAGACACGATTCGCACCGGCGGATCCTGTTTCTCCATCGTGCGAACCTGCATTGGTGAGGTTTGTGTTCTGAGCAATACAGGTTGATCGGATTCGCGGTCTAGCCAAAGAGTGTCTTGGAGGTCACGCGCCGGGTGGTCGGCTGGAACATTCAGCATGTCGAAGTTGTATTTTTCCAACTCGACGATTGGACCTTCAACGGTCTGGAACCCCATGTCGTTGAACACCTCCAGGATTTCCCTCATCATCATCTCAGAGGGGTGCAGGCCGCCGAGATTTGACCTTCTGCCGGGCAAGGTGATGTCGATTTCGTCGGCTGAACTAGCGCCTCGAGGTTTTTCAGCCAATCGTTGCGCCGTTTGGTCGAACGCGTTCGTCAGTTTCGATTTGACTCGGTTGAGAGAAGCCCCAGCTTCGCGCCGTTCTTCCGGCTGCAAAGACCCGACGCCACGAAGCCTTGCGGATACCTCGCCTCGTCGTCCCAGGTATGCGACGCGCCACTCTTCAAGCTCGGAAACTGACTTAATCGCGTCGAGCGCTTCGATGGCGGTGCGCTCCAACTCCTGCGCCGATGCGTGTGCAGTACTTGGCATCAGCGCCCCTCTCGTTGCGTTATGATTGCGTCCGATTTCATTCCCGAATCCGATACGAGTCTGGGCTTAGATTGCAAGTATAAATCTGCGCGAATTACTCGCGCAGACAGTCTCAATCGAACGGCGTATCATGGGCACATGAGCAACGAAGAATCGATTCCAATCTCCACGGTACTTGTAACGGGCATGAGCGGTCTGATCGGTGGACTTGCTGGCCGCGAGCTGGCAAGCCGCGGTTATCAGGTCTCCGCGCTGAACCGTCAGGACGTCCCGGGGTATCCGACCACGTGCGCCGACATCACCGACCTGGACGCGATCCGTCCCGCATTCGAAGGAGTTGACTGCGTGGTGCACATGGCGGCTTACCTAGGTCCGTCTGATGCTAGCCAGCTTTCCGTGAACATCGAAGGCACGTACAACGTCTTCGAGGCTGCGAAGGATGCGGGTGTAAAACGCTTTGTATTCGGCAGCTCCGGCGCAACGCAGATGGGTTATGAACGCGAAGAACCAGTCTTGTCAATGGTCGAAGCGCGTTACGACGACATCCCCGATCCGCCGGGGCGAGTGTATGTCGATTCACCAGCGCGACCAGACAGAATGTACGGCGTCGCCAAGGTTGCGGGAGAGGTGATGGGACGCTACTATTCCGAGGCATACGGCATGTCCGTGATCTGCATCAAATTGGGACGGGTAACTGCCGAAAACGAACCGGATTCGGCGCGTAACGCGGCCGTTTATCTGAGTCACCGTGATGCGGCGCAGATTGTTTGGCGGTGCGTGGAAGCCCCGGCAGACGTTCGTTACGGCATCGTGTACGGCGTTTCTGACAACCGCACACGATTCCGCGACTTGGAGCATACAACCAATCTGGTCGGATACGTGCCGCAGGACGGGTCGGAGTGGCGGTAGCCTTAAAATGATGAGACGCGAACTTGCGACCTTTGACTGGCGATAATCCGAAAACCTTCCGGTAATAGTCGTGGCAACCACATTGAGATTAGACGACGACGTTGCGTCGGCTCTGATGGAACAGAGCCGCGCTCGTAACCTACCGCTTGAAAAGATAGCGAACGACGTTCTGCGCCAGCAGGTACGTCCTGTGAAAAACGAAATCGCCAAATCCTCGCGCTTCAAGGTGAAACCCTTCAGCTTAGAGTTCGCACCCGAGTTCAATGGAATGACACCGAAAGAAATTCTCAACAAACTTGACGAAGAGTATTACGCCAAGAAGTTGGCACGGCGTGCTTTTGACAATTCATTCGTTGTCTAAACGATCCTAGTCCCGACAGGTTCACCCGCGGCGCACCTGATTAGAGCGCCCGCGACGCGGCCGTCGATGATGTGGGCCGATTTAGTGCCTTCGAGGGACTCGATGCAGGCTTCGAGTTTGGGGATCATGCCACCGCCTGCGACGCCACTGTTGATCAGGTCTACAGCTTGACGTTTCGTCATCTGTGGGATCACCCGCCCTCGCATATCTAGCACGCCCTCAACGTCCGTCTGAAAAACGAGCGAGTTCGCCTGCAAAGCGCGTGCTAAGTGACCAGCCGCGGTGTCGGCGTTGATGTTGAGTATCTGATCCGTCAGCGAAGTTGCCTCCAAGTTCAATGCGGCGGGTCCTACGACAGGGACTCGGCCGGAATCGACAATCGAATGGACTGGGCCGGGGTTCGTCTTGACAACGCGGCCGACGTAACCCAACTCTGGGTCTTGAATCACCGCGCTGAACATGCCGTCCGATACACCGGACACGCTGACCGCTGGGGCGCCGGCGCGAGTGATCTCTGCTACGAGGTTGGAGTTGACTAGACCGGTTAGGACGGCAACCGCTACCTCCAGAGTTGCTGCATCAGTTACGCGCAAACCTCTGACGAAGTTTGACCTGACTCCTTGTTTGGCAACCCAATCCGAGATTGTCTTGCCTCCTCCATGCACGACCACTGGCTGAAGTCCTCGTTTCCACAATTCCACGACGTCGTTAATGGTCGAATCCCCCTCGCCAAGAGTGGAACCGCCGATTTTAACAACGATGGAATCTGAATTTGGCATTAACAGGATCTCACGTCAATCCAGGTTTTGGGATCGACGGTGTCAGCGCGAGCGAGCGTCGGTCAACTAGGTTGTGTACGCCGAGTTGAACACCACGTACTCCTCGGTGAGGTCGCATCCCCAAGCTTCACCGAATCCGTCACCGCAGTTGAGGTTGACTCGCAGTTCGACCTCTGGGTGGTCAAGTGCGGCGATGACGCTCTGCACGTTGTAAGCGATCGCTTTGCCATCGGCCACGATCTGGATGCCGTTAACGAATATCTCGATCTCGGATTCGACTAGGGGAATCCCTGTCTTGCCCACGGCCATCATGATCCGCCCCCAGTTCGGGTCACGCCCGTAAACGGCGGTTCGAACCAGCAACGACGCGGCTACGGATCGCGCTGCTTTTCGAGCGTCCTCGTCGGAGTAAGCGCCCTCGACCACGGCGGAAATCAGATGTCGTGCACCTTCGCCGTCGCGTGCGAGTTCGATTGCCAGATGGCGATTGACGAATTTCACCGCTTCCGCGAACTTAGCAGAATCTGCGTCATTGCCAGATATCCGAGGGCTACCGGATGCTCCATTGGCCAGCAAAGCAACCGTGTCGTTCGTGCTTTGGTCGCCGTCAATGTCGATCTGGTTGAAGCTCAGGGTGACCGCCTCGGAAAGTACGGACTGTAAAAACGCGGCTTCCACATCGGCGTCGGTCGAAATGAAGCACAGCATCGTCGCCATATTCGGATGGATCATCCCCGCACCTTTGGCGCAGCCGCCGACAGTCACAGTCGTCCCGTCACTGGCATCGTATTGCACTGCGATCTGCTTGGGATGGGTGTCGGTCGTCATGATCGATTTTGCGAATTCGAGGCTGGCCGCGGCACTATCGTCGCCGCCTCGAACGTTGATTTGGGGCGCGTAGTCGCGTATCAGGTTCATCGGAAGTTCGACGCCGATTACGCCGGTAGAAGCAACTAAGACCTCGGAAGCGTCCACACCTAGTTCATTCGCCGCGATCTCTGCCACGTCCTGGGCGTCGATCAATCCCTGCTCGCCAACGGAGCAGTTAGCACATCCGCTGTTGCCGATAACCGCGCGCGCTTTTCCTCGCTCGACAACGCGCTTGGACACTGTCACTGAAGGCGACATTATGCTGTTTCGGGTGAAGGTGCCGGCAACCATGCAATCTCGCTCGGAATAAAGCAACCCTAAGTCGTACTTGTCCTCTCCCGGAGTTTTAATGCCGGCGAACACGCCTCCGGCTTGGAATCCTTCAGCCGACGCGACACCTCCGCCATCGACAATCATCAAGTTTGAATTGTTGGACATCGTTCGTTTCTCGGCCGATTCGATTAGCCCGATATCGACCATCTGCAAGTTGCTCCGAGAAGGGGTTTTACGCCCATGCAATAGACTTTATATAAAGCCTCCTCCACTCTCTGAACAGCCGCCATACGTTTGGCTGGAATCGTTGAAATGCTTGAAACTCACAAAGCTGATGTATTAGTAGCAGGCCAAGGTGCCGCCGCATTCGCCGCGGCGCTTTACTCCGCCCGTTACCAACTTGGTACCACCATCGTTTCTGAATCATTTGGAGGCGAAACCGCTATTGGCGGATTGATCGAGAACTACCCGGGCACTCCTGACATCGACGGGTTCGATCTCATGCTCAAGTTCAAGGAGCAGGTGGACAAACTCGAAGTTCCCACGATAGCTCGAAACCTCGAAGCAGTCGAACCTGACGGCGATCGCTTCATCTGCACGCTAGGAGGCGGCGATATCGTAGATACCGGTTCTGTGATCCTTTGTGTCGGTCGCGAACGCCGCACATTAGGTCTGCCGAATGAGGCGGAATGGACTGGCAAAGGCGTCTCTTACTGCTCGACCTGCGATGCGCCTCTGTATCGCAACAAAGAGGCGGCTGCCGTTGTCGGTGGCGGTAACGCGGCAGTAGAGGGTGCGATTCTGCTCGCAAGATACGCCAAACACGTCTACCTCATCTACCGCGGCGACAACCTGTGGCGACCTGAGCCGATACAGCTCAAAGTGTTGTCGCAGATACCGAACGTGCGCGTTCTGCTCAACACCACTGTGACCGAGCTGATCGGCACCGATCTAGCCGGGTTGCAAAGCATACGGATTTCTCGACCGATGAACGATGGCGAGGCGGTGGAAGTGCATGCGGAACAGACCGAGCCAATGAACCGATCTCGCGAAGACGATGACGGCAAAGACATCATCGATCTCGATGGCATCTTCATCGAAGCTGGCGCAGATCCGAGGCTTGAGATACCCAACATGTTGGGGTTAGACATTAACCCGGAGACGCAGGAAGTGCATGTCGATCGCGGACAGCGCACAAGCATGCCGGGCATCTACGCCGCAGGCGATCTAACTGACGGCACATCGTTGAAACAGACTGTAACCGCGGCCGCTCAAGGCGCCGTGGCCGCGCTTTCGGCTTACGGATACGTGCTCGCCGGCGAGCACCATTATGAAGCCGCGTAGCGTCTGGCAGATCCTATCAAGGGCAATCTTTTGAGAGCGCCGATCAACACGACTTCAGAAGAGCGTCTGGTAACCGCGCCCGACATTCCGCACGCCAAGCCAAAACTCGGCACCGTCGCCGTTCTTTACACGAAACCTGAAACAGTCGTCGACGATTACGCGGACTTGATGGACCTTGCGGGTTATCGCGATGCTCTGACGCCCGACATCCAGACACTACTGAAAGTCAACATCTCGTGGCAACACTACTACCCGGCATGCTCGACCGCGCCGTGGCAGATCGAAGGGGTTGCAAAGAAGCTCCGTTCCGATGGTTTCGACGATCTTAATGCGGCCCACAACGGTACCGTAGTCGTCGATCCAATTGAGGGACGTATCAACAACAAGCATGCCGCGGTTGAGGATCGATTGGGAATCCCCCACACGATTTTGGATACTCCCGAGATCGGTTGGGTACGATACGTTCCGTCATCTGAGATGCTTGTCCTTTCGGATATCTACAAAGACGGCATTTTCATTCCCGAGATGCTGCTGGGCACGAATATCGTTCAACTGCCGACCGTCAAGACCCACGTGTTCACCCAGATGACGGGGGCGATGAAAAACGCGTTCGGGGGATTGTTGCATCGTTACCGCCACTGGACACACGCCCAGATCCACGAAACACTAGTTGATCTGCTACAGATCCAGAAAGAGATCCACAGCGGCATTTTCGCGGTGATGGACGGAACGTTTGCTGGAGACGGCCCCGGCCCGCGTGCGATGCGGATTCACACTAAAAACGTCATTCTGGCATCAGCAGACCAAGTTGCGATCGATGCTGTCGCGGCGATGTTGATGGGTTTCGATCCAATGGCGATCCCAAAGATCCGTATCGCCCACGAAATGGGGTTGGGCGTTGGCAATCCGAGTGAGATCGAGATCAAGGGTGACGACGTTGCGGGGGTCAATTGGGACTTTTCTCCGAACGAAAACACATTCGCTTCTCGTGGACAGAAGCTCATCTACTGGGGCCCTCTGAAACCTTTGGAAAACGTCCTCTTGAGATCGCCGATCACTCCGTGGGCGTTCGTTGCCTCAAACCTGTACCACAACGAGTTCTGGCTCCGATTTATCGGTCGCAAGCGTGTTGCGGACGCAATGAAAACCCCGTGGGGCGAACTCTTCAAGAAATACTGAAACTGGGTGGGAACACTTACCAATGGAAGCCTACGCTCTAACCGAATCTCGCCTCGAATTAGATGGTCGCCACATCAACTACGCGACGGGCCCCGACAACGGCGCGCCTTTGTTACTGATACACGGCATTAGTGGCCGTTGGCAGGACTGGGACAGCGTTTTAGAGGCGTTTGCTGCCAATTGGCGAGTTTACGCCGTGGATCTACGTGGTCACGGAAAATCTACATGGACGCCTGAGGGCTACCATTGGCGCTTGTACTCGGAAGATCAGGTTGAGTTCATCGAACGTGTGATTAGTGAACCCGCGTATGTCGTTGGGCATTCGCTCGGCGGTGCTACGGCGTTGGGTTTGAACGCCCTTCGGTCCGATTTGGTTCGCGCGGCGGTTTACGAAGACCCGCCGCTTTTCGTGCACCGTCGCTGGGAGTTCAATCAATTCCGTGCTTCCTTCGCAGCGACGCTTGAAGTCCTCGATTCGAATCCTGACTTCCAAACATTGGTGAAACACGTCAAAGAGACTAGACCCGATGCCGATGACGCACAGTGTCGCGATCGCGCCGAGAAATACATGCTGATGGATCCCGAGGTGTTTCGTTCCACCCTGAGTGGACGAGCTCGTGCGAACTGGCGTTCGGAAGATCTGCTTCAAAAAGCGCAATCGCCGAGTCTGCTGTTGCAAGCCGAGCCAGATATGGGATCTGCGCTCGAAAACGACGACGCGGCAGAGGCGATGGATCTTCTGCCTCATGCTCAGTTCGAGAAATGGCACGACTCAGGGCACGGGATGCATAGCTCCTACCCCGAACGGTATGTCGACCGTGTAACACGTTTTTTCGCTGAGGTTTCCTGACGGCAACGCGAAAAACCCCGGTTTGTCACCCCTCCACTTCGGCTTTGGTGTTGTCGCAACCACTCATTCGCAAGTATCCTTATCTCTGCTAATGCGCGACACGCGCCTCCGCGAGCGGCGTCTCAAAGCGTAGTTCGTCCGGAAAGATTGAGCCGAACATGAAAGACCGACTTGCAACCATAGGCGTCGTAGTCCCGTATCTGATCGTGTTCACCGGTAGCGCGTGCACCTTGATCCTCGAAATCGTCGCGGGTCGCATCCTCGCTCCCGTGATCGGCGTCTCGCTGTATACGTGGACGAGCATCATCGGCGTAGTCTTGGCTGGCATCAGCGCCGGCAACTACGCTGGAGGACTCATCGCAGACAAATATCCCTCGCGCCTGACGCTAGGCATAATCCTCTTGATCTCCGGTGTGTTCACGGTGATCATTCTCCCGTTGATTTCCGTGGTCGGAGAGTTGGTCGGGTCGATGCCCTTACTCCCGCGCATTGTGACTTTGACGGCTGCGCTTTTCCTGCCAGTCAGCATCATCTTAGGCATGGTGACGCCGATCGTCATCAAGCTAGAGTTGCGCGATCTATCGAGGACCGGCGACATCGTAGGAAGGTTTTACGCGATTTCCACTGCCGGTTCGATCTTGGGTGTGTTCTTGACCGGATTTGTGCTGATCCAATGGATCGGCACGCGACCGATCGTGCTCGCTGTCGCTGTCGCATTGTTCGCGATGGCGCTCCTCTTCGGCGACCTTTGGAAGGTTCGGTACAAATTCTTGGCCGTATTGGCGATCGCGGTTATAGCCGTATCGGCAGTCATGACGATCCAGTACGACTGGTTTGACTCCGGTTGCGACGAGGAGAGCAACTACTTCTGTATCAAGGTCCGAGAGCGAGAGATCGAAGGACATCGCGTACGAACGCTCACGCTCGATCAGCTTCTTCACAGCTACGTAGCACTCGACGACCCGACATTCCTCGTTTACGGCTACGAAAAAATAACTGCCGACTTTGTATCGCTGAAAAACGTCGGTAGCGAGAACCCCAAGGTGATGTTCATTGGTGGCGGTGGTTACACGATGCCTCGTCTCATCGAGGTCCGATACCCGCACTGGGATGTTGAAGTGATCGAAATCGACCCGGAGGTGACGGAGGTTGCACACGCCTACTTCGCTCTCCCAAGAAACACTTCGATCACAACCTACAACGTCGACGCCCGCATGAAGGCCAACGACCTGCCAGACGGGGAATACGACATGGTGGTGGGTGACGCGTTCAACGACTTTTCAGTGCCGTATCAGTTGACGACGCACGAATTCAACGTACGAGTCAAAGAGTTGCTGAAACCAGACGGCATCTACGTGGTCAACATCGTGGACAATCTTGAGATCGGGAACTTTCTGCGCGCCTACGTCAACACGCTGCGACACACTTTCGACTATGTGTATGTTCTGCGCAACGATGAATTCTGGGAGCAGGACGAACGCCCCAACATAACGTACGTGGTCGTCGGATCTTCTAAACAGATCACGTACGGTGACTTAGTCGAGGCCAACAGAGCGAATGGGTGGCACGAACCTGTATCGAACTTTATGCCCGAAGAGTTATCTTACCGCTGGTTCCACCGCGAAGATCCGATTATGCTGACCGACAACTACGTCCCTGTTGATCAGCTCCTAGCTCCTCTTTTCCTGCACAGTCGCTAGATCCAACCGTCTGCCCCTCACGCGACGTCTGCAAAACCTCGCTCGCCGGCCGCAGACGATCCGGGTTTCCCCCGCTGCGCGGGGGAAATGTCCGAAGGACAAAGGGGGCGCGAAGGGATTGCGTCGCCCACTGCCCCTCTGGATTCCGGCTTTCGCCGGAATGACGTGGGTGATGCCGGGAATGACGAGGGTGACACCGGAATGACGTGGGTGATGCCGAAATGACGGGGGTTTTGCAGAGGTCTCGCTTTCGCTGGAGTGACGGTGGTTTTGCGAACATCCCTCACGTGTTAGATCCAAAAACTTCGTTCAACGCGTCATCAGTCTTGCCGAACATCACGCGTTCGTCATTTGGCTCCGCGTGATCGTAACCAAGCAGATGCAGAGCGCCGTGGATAGCCAACATCGCCAGTTCCCGTTCAAACGACACGCCTTTGTCGGCGGCTTGCCGCCGCGTCTGCGGCACGGATATCGCTATGTCGCCGAGGCGTAATAGGTTCTCATCTTTAATTTCGAGACTCGGAAAACCGTCACCGTTTTCCACGCCGAAAGAAAGCACGTCGGTCACATAGTCGTCGCCCGCAAATTTGCTGTTCAAGCGCCGTAATCGGTCATCGCCCGTCAGAAGAACCGTGAGATGAGCACGCGGCTCGGTCAAATACCCCTCATGCCTGAGAATCGTGTCGACGGCACGTCTTACCACGCGTATTGCGGCGTCAGACGCCGTAATCGACCCCTGATCTATCTCGACGTCGACGCGATTTATCAATGGCAACGCGACCTAAATCAAGTTTCGCGATACCGCTTCCCGCAACCGTCTCAACATGCTGAGCAACGGCGAGAACTTGGAATCGATGTCAGCCAGTTCGGCCGCAACCGCCGTAGCTTCCGCGATCCCGCTGCCGATCTCCGGAGCCTTTATCATGCTGATCTCGGCGTACATCTTCGCCTGCATCAGATGGGGCGTCAAGCGTTCTGAAATCATGTCTGAATGTGTGTAATCGCCACGGGCGACCGACGTTAACGCTAGCTCCTCCGCCGTTTGGATCGCCTCGAAGATCGCGTCGGTCAACTCCTCCGCGGTATCCGGTTCGTCTCTAGACATGGCACGCTGGCGGAACCAAATTCGGGATTCCTGCCCTCAATCTTCAAACCACTTGGAGTCAAACGCGAGCGACATCGGGGCCCACCAGTCGTCCGGTCCGGCTTCGGGGACCTTCTGCTGATAGGTCATCATCAAGTCGTTCCATTCTTCAGCACGTTTGGTTGACGTGTAGTTCTGAAAGTCGCGGCTAGGATCGAAGTCGTCCGGTGCCGTGCAATACATGAACAGGTGGTTGCCGATCCGAAAGATCTCCATGCGCTCGATGCCAATGCCTTTGAGCGCCTCCAACACCTCAGGCCAAACATTTCGGTGATACTCCTCGTACTCCGCGATGATCTTTGGATCATCTTTGAGGTCTAGTGCTTGTGCGAATGATTTCATGGCGTTCCCAACTGAAGGATTGAACGATGCTAGCGAACACACCGTCTTGTGTGAACGGCAATTCAGTAGCGCAGTTTAACATCGCGCTGCTGAATTACGTCGGAACCTATTCGTCGCCGATGTATTCGGGAAGTTGGATTCCTAAGATCGTGCCGTCCTGCGTGCCTACGAAAATCATGTCGCCTTCAACCGCTGGACTGGACTTGCACAAAACGCAAGGCGATGTGCCCTCCCATAAATCGAGACTGTAGCGCGTCCGTCCTCGCTCGACGTCGATCATGTAAAGGATCCCGTTGCCGTCAATCACAAAAACCCAATCTCCCGCCAAAACCGGTCCTCCGATTACCTGAGCGTTTTCTTCGGTGAATTCACGCCATAGCCGCTCGGGAGTATCGTAATCGTCGAGTTTGTTTTTGCGTTCAGCCGCTTGGCGGTCTGGGTTCAGTCCGTGAATGGCGCCGGATCGATCTGCTACGACCACGATGTCTTCGCCAGCGGCGATGGCGCCGCGGACGGGTCGGTGCGTGAGGGTGTTATAGACCCATCGGATTCGTGCGCCGTCATATTGGATGACCTCGTTGGCATCGTTCGCGAGGTAAATGTTTTCTCCGCTTCGCACCACCTGCGACCGGAGCGGCTCTGGTTCGGCGCCGCTGCCTGGTTCGTAATACGGCATCCGGTCGCCCCGTAGTCGCGCCCGTGCATTAAGAAGCCCGGTACCCACCGACACCCCATGCAATGTTCCGTCGTCGTTGCCAATATAGAACGCGTCCCTGTACGCTAATCCCGCTTCACGGAAAAGCCCCAGTTCTTTAGAAGGCGGTTTGGGGTAGGTCCAAAGCAATTTGCCTTCATCATCACCGTTTGGGTCCCCGTTGAACGCGTAGATTCGACCATCCGACGATGCTGCAATGACTGTGTGGCCAGAGACCGTAGGTTTTACATCGAAGCCGCGGCCATCAACCGGATTGTAGTCCCACCGTTTGCTGCCGTTCTCGGTGTCCAGCGCAAGGAATCCTTCACTTTCGGTTCCGACGAACACCACAGTACCGTCCTCGCTCAACGTTGCCGCGGCGTTGACGTCTGAGAACACGTTTCGCGACCAAATCTCCTGACCGGTTTGGGCGTCGATGGCGTACATGGTGTTGTCTTTCGATCCTACGTAGACGACTCCTTCTTCAACCGTGATATCCGGGACGATGGCTTTAAGAGCGCCCGAACCTTGGGATTTAGTTTGGAACACCCAGCGAATGGTTAGGTCCGTTACCGGCACCGGCGACGGTGTTGGGGTGATGGTGGGAGTGGATGTCGGAAGTGGTGTAGCTGTAGGTTCAGGCGTCGGTGTGGCCGTCGGTTCAGGCGTTGGAGTGGGGGTTGCGGTGGGTTCAGGCGTAGGGGTAGCAGTGGGCGCTGGAGGCGGATTACCTGGCACGGTCGGTTCGGGCACCGGGGGTGCTGCCGGATCAGGCGACGACGCGGTTGGGACTAGCGTATCGTCCTGCACCGGAGGCGGTGTTTGGGCTATGGGATCTGGCGCGGAGGTTTCAGAAGGCGCTGTATCAGACGACACCTCGGTTGGCACCGGCGTATCGTCCGGCGACGGAGGCGGTGTTTGGGTCAGGGTATCCGGCGCGGGGGTTTCAGAAGGCGCTGTATCAATCGGCGCTACGGTCGGTGCCGGAGTGGGTGTTTGAGTAGGCGTTGATGTAGGAATG
Organism: Dehalococcoidia bacterium; assembly: GCA_965203505.1. Lineage (GTDB taxonomy): Bacteria > Chloroflexota > Dehalococcoidia > Lucifugimonadales > Lucifugimonadaceae > Bin127. The sequence goes on along the minus strand of OZ241880.1, from coordinate 48,416 downwards.
GGCGTTGCGGTCGGTACGGGTGTAGGCGTTTGGGTCGGTGTCGATGTAGGGGTGGGTGTTGCAGTGGGTGCCGCTGTAGGTGTAGGTGTAGGTGTGAATGTTGGCGTAGGGACTGGCGTAAAGGTAGATGTAGGAAGGGGTGTAGGCGTACTTGTAGGCGGAACTGTGCTCGTAGCCGTAGGGGTGAAAGTGCTCGTGACCGTAAAGGTGGGTGTGCGAGTGAACACCGGGGGACGTTGCGGACGCACTTTCGCTTCCTCTTGCGCCGTAGGTGCCGTCTCACGCGATAACGCATCGGTCGGTTCAGCCGTTTCGACGCCGGGATCATCGACGCATGCGGCTATCGCCGCGAACGCGGCGCTCATCATCACCGTCATCGCGAAAAGCGCGACGCGGCGAATCAAACCGCGGCTGTTGTCCTGCGCGAGCATTCTTAAAGGTTAACGATTTCCCATAGTCGATTCCATACTAAGAATTCCATCGACGCATGTATGATCGATGCGGATCGACATGACGTTTCGGATATAGTCATGGTTGTCATCACCGAACTCGATCTCCATAATCTCGAGGAGCATAGATATGAAACGCGTCGGGTTTCTTATGAAAATCAAAGCCGATGTTATCGATGAATACGCTGAGCATCACGCCAACGTTTGGCCCGACATGCTCGATGCTTTGCGCCGACACGGGTGGCGCAACTACAGTATCTTCGCGCGCGATGACGGCATGTTGTTCGGATACGCGGAAGTCCCGGAATCGTTCGAAAAAGCCCTTGAGGGCATGGCAGAAGAAGAAGTGAACGATCGCTGGCAGGATTTCATGGCACCGTACTTCGAGATTCCCGAAGGTTCGCATCCGGACCAGAACATGATCGTGCTTACGGAAGTGTTCCACACAGACTGACCAGGACTTCGTAGAGGCTCGATAATCCGCGGCAAATCAGGAGAACGGTTATGGCCGTACCAAAGTTCATCGACACACACCACCACCTTTGGGACTTGGAGAATAGCCCATATCCGTGGCTCACAGAGGGCATCGACCACTTCGTCGGCGATTACTCGATTTTCCGCCGCACCTATCTGATTTCACATCTCCATCAGGATGCGGTGGGTTTGCCGCTCGTGAAATCGGTTCATGTGCAAGCCGAATGGGACCACGAAGCGGATCCAGTGGGCGAAACGGCGTGGCTGCAAAGCGTCGCAGACTCTGAGAATTCACGCGGCATGCCACATGCGATCATCGGTTACGCCGACCTGTCGCAACCCGACGCGCCCGAAAAGATTGCGCGCCATGCTGAGTATCCAAACTGGCGCGGCATCCGGCATATGCTCAATTGGTCCGAAGACCCGAAGTGGCAGTTCACTGATCGCAATGACCTCATGACAGACGCGGATTGGCTACGCGGGTACCGAGCACTCGCTGATCACGACGGTTCGTTCGATTTGCAGGTGTGGCCTTGGCAGCTTGAAGATGCCGCAGGGTTGGCACATCGAGTGCCGAATGTGCCGATCGTGCTGGACCACACTGGAATGCCGCGCGACTGGGACGAGGCGGGCGTTGAACTATGGCGCAAAGGGATGTCCGCATTGGCCACCGCCGACAATGTCTCGGTGAAGATCTCTGCTCTTGGCATGTTCTCGGGTGAGTTCAACGCCGATCGAATACGACAATTTGTTCGGGACACGATCGATATCTTCGGTGTTGATCGATGCATGTTCGCTTCGAACTACCCTGTCGATATGCTTTTCACCTCGTACGCCGCGATCTGGAACGCGTACGACGAGATCACCTCCGAATTTTCAGAAACAGATCGCCAAAAACTGTTTGAAACCAACGCGGAGCGTTACTATCGCATCTGATCTGATACGCAAGTTGGGAATAGATAATGTTTCGATGGCAGCGCAACGGACCGCGCCGCTAAGACAAGGAGACCACGAAATATGACAGTTGCACACTTGAGGACGTACACCATCAACAAGGGAATGATGGATTCTTGGCTGAAACTCTTTGACGAAACCCTCATCGACGTGATGGCAGGTTTCGGAATGAAGGCAGAGACAGTTTGGGTCAACGATGAGGAGTCGCAGTTCATCTGGATTCGTTCCTACGGCGACACCATGGAGGAACTGGAAGAGAAGGAAGCCGCATTCTACGGCTCTGACTGGTGGGCTGAGAACATGCCGCTCGTGCGTGGACATCTGGCGCACCGCGATATCAAGGTCATCAAGTCCGTGGACTAAGTTTCGCCCACTCTTCAACGCAGATTGATCGCCGAAGCATTGTCGGCGCGGACCGAGCAGTTCAACATGCTCGGCGTCCATCGGAGCGTCTCCAGGACTTTCGTGATCTTGGTCGCTCCGATATTGAACCTGCTAGGTTGGCGTGTAAGCCATCCTGAGTACTGGTTCATACCCACTTCGTTAGATGACGGTGATGCTCGGATGGTTCACGCGCTACACTCCGACGCGGTGCCCGATCGGACCCTAGCCGTTGTGGAAACTAGAGCTTTAGGTACGGGCATCGTCGAAGGTATCGAGTTTCACTTGGAACGGTGTATAAGCACTGGTGTAGCGATATTCGCCATAACCGACGGTCGGCAATGGCACCTGTATCCCATCGTTGAGGGCGTAGCACCCGGCGAACCGGCCGCGATCTGTGACATGTTCAGCGAAAACGAAGCGGATGTCGCACCGATGATGATGCTCAGGAGCGCGAGTTCCCAATTCAACCCGGAGTAACAACTGCATGGTCGATTTGACGAAACGCAAAGCACTTACATTCGACCTATTCGGCACCGTGCTGGACTTAGGTGGGAGTCTGACGCCATTCATCGATGACTTTATTCGAGGTCAAGGTGCGGATGACGAGATCTCCGCTGCTGATTTCTGGGCCGATTTGCGACACCGGCAACGGATCGAACAGTATCAGGACTCTCTGTTCGAGCTCGGACACACCGGATACTTGGAAACCGCGCAAAAAGCTTTCGTCTACGTCGCGAGATTGCACGATCTGAACCCAAGCGCGGACGAGATCGAAGCCTTCATGCGGGGTTGGCAGCAACTTTCGCCATTCGCCGATTGCCTTCCCGCATTGCAAAGGATGTCGGGGAAGTACAAACTTGTCGCGTTGTCGAACGGCAATCCTTGGTTCTTGGACCACTTGGTGACACAACGTATCAGATTTGATTTTGACGATGTCATTTCGGTCGAGGACGTAGGTGCCTTCAAACCGCATCCAGGTGTGTATCGCAACGCCGCTAGACGGCTAGATATGGAGCCGGGTGAGCTCATCATGGTTTCAGCGAATTCGTTCGACGTGCTGGGCGCACGCACATGCGGTCTACGGGGCATCTACGTGGATCGTTACAACCTCCCGTATGAAGACACCGACGCGCGCTACGAACCCGATCTGACGGTGCCTGATTTCACCGCAATGGCAGATCACTTGCTAGTGGAATAGAAAAGTCGCGCATGCGAGATTTATCAGAAACTATCGACCGCGGTTGGAGCCACGAACGTGAGTGGACGGTGACGGAGTCGATGCTGTACTCACCGGGCGGCGACCCGGCGCGGGCAACGCTTTCGAGCCCGTCGATGATCAACGAGTTGGAGACCACAGCGATGCTGGGTCTCGATCCGAGATTGCCGGACGGCGGATTCACCGTTGGATTCCACGTCGATATAAAGCACGTCGCTCCAGCACCTTTAGGCGCCCGGATGAAAACAACTGCCGAACTTCTCGAAGTGAACGGCACTCGTTTCCGGTTTCACGTGGAGGCCCATGATATCGATGCCGACCGGCTGATCGGCATCGGAACCCATCGCCGCGCCGCATTGTTTCCTTAATCGATTGTTCGCCTTGATTTGACGCGATCGATGTCCTCTTCCGTGACTGTTCCGATCAAATATCCGTTGTCGAAAACCAACAGCAAGTCGATCGAACGTCTGGCCAGCAACTCTTCCGCTTGCGAAATATCTGCATCTGGTTCAATCGCGAACGTAGAGGCTTGCTGTGCGACATCCGATACTGTCAAACCTGCTCCTTGATTTTGGCCTAATCCGAGCGACGTCACATCCGCCATTGTCACGATTCCGGTTACTCTGCCGTCGCTGACAACGGGAATTGCGGTGTTCGGATGCAGTGAGATTACGTTCCTAACCGCGGCATCAAGAGGTGTTTCCGAGTTCAGCGCTGTTGGCACCGAAGCCATAACCGATCGCACGGGCATTCCCGCCTCACGGGGGCTTCTATTACCGCGGCTGGCGCGCTTGGTTTCCGCTGTCGACGCCGGCAGGATGAATGAAGCGATCAAAAAGAGCCACAACCCGCTGGATAAATCTTGACGAGCAAAGATCATGAAGGCTGCCCCGACCATCATCGCCACCGCGAGCAGTTGTCCCGCACGTCCCGCGAATCGTGCGGCGAAACGTCGATTACCTGTGAGTGCCCAAATCACCGACTGAAGAACCCGTCCCCCGTCCAGCGGCAACCCTGGCAACATGTTGAAGATTGCTAGGACGATGTTTTGCAAACCGATGTAGAAGAGAATCCCCTGCAACATCGCGGCCCAGCCAGTGGCGAACGGATCACGGTACACGAAATAGAGGATCGAAGCCACGATGCCGAGAGCCAACGACATACCGGGACCTGCCGCAGCAATCAAGAAATCATGTGACGATCGTGACCTCGTCTCCGCGATCACGCTCACTCCACCGAAGATCAATAGCGTTATCGATACCACCGAGTAGCCTAGGCGTTTTGCCGTAAGTGAGTGCGCCAACTCGTGCGCCAATACCGATAAAAACAGGCAGATCGTCACGACAACCGCGATAATCACCTCTTGCGTCGCGGTTAATTCGATGGATATGAACGGCAATCCACCTGACGCGATCAACCACGTCAGCAACGCGAATCCGATAAGCCACGACCAGTGGACCCGGATCGGTATGTCGAAAAGTTCGCCTATGCGCATCTAGACTTGCCCTAGGTTGACGCCTGTTGCTTTCTCGATCTTAGCGATTGACGCAGACCGTGTTTAACGATACGAATATGATCGCGCCGCATATCTGCGCGCCGCCAACTTTAATGATCGCCGCGTCAACACATGGTTCGAAAACCACCATTATCGTCCAACCGAAACTTGTAATCTAACGAAATGCACATGGAAACCACCTTCAATGCGACTCTTGGCGCGGCGCGGCGCGCAGGAGTCCGATTTGACGACGATTCGCCCCCGGCATTCGCACGGATCCAACACCCGGCCGGTCATCATCTCAACTATGTTGATTGGGGGCACAACGGTGACGGTAAACCTGTCGTCATATTCATCCATGGTTTCTTGCAGCAATGTAGGACGTGGGACTTCACTTGTCTCGCACTGCGTTCTCGTTTCAGATGCATCTCGCTCGACCTGCGAGGTCACGGCGACAGCGGTCGCCCTGTCAACCCGGACTACAACACGCATTACTACCTCTCTGACCTCCGCGTTCTCGCGAATCACTTGACCAAAGAGGCAGGAGTCGAGCGTTTCGCCATCGTCGGTCTCTCGCTCGGCGGGCAGCTCTCGTACATCTATGCCGCGGAAAACCCGGACATCGTCGATGCCATCGTAGTCGTGGACGTCGCGCCAGAAACCAACCGGCAAGCTAGCCGTGGCGTCAACCGCTTCATCACGGCGCTTCCGACTGAAGGCACATTTGATGAACTGGTCGACAAAGTTGCGAAGATGAGCCCGATGCGCACGCGCGACGCCGTGCGCGGCTCCCTACTGCGGGCAACAAGAGCACACGGCGACGGAACCTGGGAGTGGAAACACGATACGCGACTCCTGGAACACCACGGCCGTAGCTACACGCCTGACGACTTTTGGGCAGCGCTGAGCAACGTGACTGCGCCCGCCCTGTTCGTGCTTGGCCGCAACTCCAAACTCGTAACGAGCGATGTGGTTCGCCGTATGGTGGAAACCGTGCCGGGTAGTTCAGCCACCTACGTCCCCAATGCGAGCCATCGCGTTCCCGGCGACAATCCGATCGGCTTCATTCGGGCAGTTTCCCCGTTCCTCGATCGATATGTGCACCAACCGGTCGTCGGTGAACGAAGAACTATTGAATAGTCCCGCCAACAAGATCTTTTACGGCTGGTGGGTATTGATCGGTGGTGGGCTCGTCACATTCTTCGCGGCGCTTGCCTCAATCCACACATATCCCGCATTCAGCGAGGCAATCAACGATTCCTTTTTGGCTGCAGATCCAAATTACGACGTATACAGCAATTGGAGGTTCGCGCTTAAAGCGCTTTCTGGGACGTGGACCGGCCTTATCGTCGGGGTTGTGGCTGCACCGTTATTTGGGTTGTTCATAGATCGGCACGGCCCGCGGCCGTTGATGCTTATGGGGATCGCGGCCGTTGCAACCGGGTTCTTTCTCATCACTCAAGTTCAAAACGATTGGCAAAAACATGCCGCAGTCATGGTCATCACGACTGGATTTAGCGCGACGACGGGCATCGTGCTTTTCGGAACGCTCGGCAAATGGTTCGAGCGCAACCGGGTTCTCGTATTCGCGATACTCGCGGCTAGCTCTTCAGCACCGGGTTTGTTCACGCTTTACTACTCATCAGATTTAATCGAAGCCTTCGGTTGGGAATTCATGGCCGTTGCCTCGGGCATATTGCTATGTTTCGTCGGCATCCCATCAGTGCTCATTATGCGGCGCAGACCAGAGGACTTCGGCTCATTTCCAGACGGCGACGGACCGAACGCCGAACATCTATACCATTTGAAGCAAGTCAGCCGCGCGGCACTTCGTGACGTATTACGGGATCGCGCGTTTTGGCAGGTGAACATCGCCATCGGTTTGTCGCTCGCCGCGACCTCAGGCCTAACGATAAACGCGCTAAGCATCGGTTTTGTCCACAGTAGTTCGCTCGAGTTTTGGGTGGTCGCCTATGTATCTGGTTTCGTCGAGGTCGCAGGTATCCTGATCGTAGGATTCATTGGCGTACGACGGAGATCAACCGGCTTGGTATTGCCCGTGTTGGTGATTTTGGCGCTCTCTCTTGCCGGTCTCATCCTCGTGCAGCTATCCGACAATCTTCTGTTCGAATTTCATCTCTTTGCCTTCTTCGTTGCCGGGCGCTCTTTAGCTACTGCATCATTGCTAATTCTCCAGCTCGCGATACTCGCCGAATATTTCGGCACGCGCAGATTTGGCGTGATCGTCGGTGCTGCATTCGGGATCAATGCGTCATTGAACCTAGCTTTTCCCATTGTGAGAGCATTTATCACCTTCCCATTTTTGGAGGACTTTGACGCTCATAACCTAATCACTCACATAGTCGGAATCGTCGTTCTTGCAGTTGCCGCCACCCTAGTCCTGAATCTCGAATCACAATCTCGCGTTGCCGCTAGAATGCGTCTCGCCCGAAAACGCCAATAGCGACTGCCAGAAACCCCGGGTTCAGCGGGAGCCTAAGCGCACAGAAAACCGCACATTCGCCGACGCTGCGCGCGATATTCTGCTTTACAAGCGCAAACGGGAATTTAGATGGCCTGCCAGAATAACTGCGTCCGGAGTTTCAACCACCGCGAGGCTGCAAGACGTTAAGCAAGCTTCGACCTAAGATCTTCTACGGCTGGTGGATCGTCATCGGCGGTGGGACTATGCAGTTCTACACGTCTGCCGTTTTTTGGCGCGGCTTCCAAGCGTTCGTCGATCCTGTGCTCCGATCTTTCACGGGTTGGAGCTCCGGCGTGTTTGCATCCGCAATGGCGCTTCAACGCGCTGAAAGCGCCTTCTTCACCCCATTCGTAGGTGCAGCCATAAATCGATTCGGACCCCGAGCGGTGCTGATATTCGGTCTATTTGTCACCGGTTGGGGTTTCATCCTATTGAGCCAGATGCGAGAACTTTGGCATCTCTATGCTGCGATGCTTTTGCTCGGTCTGGGATTCTCCTTTGGCGAATTCATCGTATTCGTCACTACCGTGGTCAACTGGTTCGTTCGTCTGCGTGCACGGGCTCTTGCCACCGTGATGACCTTTTCCGCCATGGGCGCGGTTGTGCTTCCGTTGCTCGTATGGGCGATCGAAATCGTCGGTTGGCGACCCGTCCTGTTTTCGGTGGGGATCGGATTCTGGCTGATCGGTGTTCCCGTCGTGTTCATCCTCCGGAGGAGACCGGAAGACTACGGAATGCGACCAGACGGTGATTCCGATCTCAACGTTTCTCATCCACATACCTCTCAAGGCCTCCGGCAACAACCGCGCGAATTATCCGTCGGAATGCGAGACGCCGTCCGTCAGCGATCTTTCTGGCAGATCGTGATCGCCGTCAGTCTCGGCGAACTCGTTGCGATGACTAATCTTTTCCACCTACCCGCATTGCTCGAGTACGAAATCGACATCTGGCTCGCCTCCATCGCCGCCGGCGCGGTCGCGTTTGGCGACGTGCTCGGACGAATCACCGTAGGTGCCATCGGCGACCGATACCGGGTGAAATTCCTTCTGGCCACGGCTCTGTGTGTCCAAACGATCGGGGTCGCGTCGCTCGCATTGACTGAATCCGATATTTTGGGCATTTCTTGGGGGCTCTATCCTCTGCCATTCTTTGTTTTCTGCTCCGGCTTCGGTTTCGGATCCTCGATACCGCTGCGACTCTCGATCTTGGCAGAATACTTCGGTCGTCGCAGTTACGGCACTCTTGTTGGGGTCACAAGCTCCATATCGTCTGTGTGGGTGACCTGTGGATTACTCTTCGTCGGCTTCATGTTTGATCTAACCGGGTCATACCGCCCCGGTTACACCATCCTCACCTTTTTGCTCTTGCCTGCCATTCCTTTGACGCTCTCGCTTGAATCGCCCTCTAGGGTCGCGGCCAAGGTCCGCCAGACTGCTCGGGCGCGCATCAGACGCATCGCAATGCGTTGATATCCACTGTGGACAGACCACGGTTCGCTGCGATGTACGATTGACGAGAGAGGCGCAAAACCAACAGCTGGTTGCACAGCGCGCAACGCGAATAGGAAACGATCAACCAATGGCCAGAGACAAGTGTGTACTTGCTTACAGCGGCGGAATGGATTCAACCATTTCCATCGTTTGGATCCGAGAGAACTACGGCCTCGATGTCGTCACATTGACCGTCGACATCGGCGGTGGTCCGGAGCTTGAGGGAGTCCGAGAAAGGGCCGTCACGGCCGGTGCCGTTGAAACGCTCGTGTGGGATGTCAAAGACGAGTTCGCCCGAGACTTCATCATGCCCGGCTTGAAAGCAGGTGCGATGTACGAGTCTGCATATGCGCTTTCCACCGCTTTTGGTCGACCTTTGATGGCTAAGAAACTCGTTGAAGCCGCGCGTCAAGTGGGCGCCGTCGCCGTCGCGCATGGGTGCACTGGTAAAGGTAACGATCAAGTTAGATTTGATGCCGGCGTCAAGACCCTAGCCGCCCACGGTGATCCTCTCCGCATCATCGCTCCCGCCCGCGAGTGGGACATGACACGAGACGAAGAGAAGGAATTCGCGAACCGAGCGGGTTTGGAACTCCGTGAAGTGGGTGACGATCAGCGGGTTTACTCGATTGATCGCAACATGTGGGGTCAAGCCATCGAAGGCGAAGACCTCGAAGACACATGGTTCGCGCCGCCCGAAGATGCGTTTTCATGGACGCAACCCGCTGATCAGACCCCGGATGAGCCGGAAGAGGTCGAAATCGGATTCAAGGAAGGCATCCCGGTCGCCCTGAACGGCGAGAAACTGGGGCTCGTCGAAATCATCGAGCAGTTGAATCTCCTCGCCGGTTCTCACGGAGTCGGCAGGGTGGACCACTTGGAAAACCGCTTGGTTGGCATCAAATCTCGAGAGGTTTATGAGACGCCCGCGGCCATCGTTCTATACCAGGCGCTGTCCGCCCTAGAAACTGCTACGCTCTCGCGCGATCAGCAACGTGTCAAAGCCCAGCTCGCACTCCTCTACGCGGATCTCGTCTACGACGGGCGCTGGTACACGGCTTTACGAGAAAACCTCGACGCATTCGTCTCTTCAGTGATGCGTTACACGTCAGGCGACGTACGGGTAAAACTCTTCAAAGGTTCTTCTACCGTCACTGGCAGACGCTCACCGTATTCGCTCTACGATTTCGAACTGGCGACCTACTCCACCGAAGATGAGTTTGATCACGCTGCCGCAGTTGGGTTCATCGACATCTACAGTCTCCCGGCCCGAACCCAGATGAAACGGCAAACGATGCGCGACGCGCTTTGATTGCGTATATGGACGAAACGTTCGAATGTTCTCTAGACCCTGTGGTTCTTGATGGGAATTCCCCGCCGTTGCTACGATTCCTAGATCGAGACAGCCGGATGTAGACGCCGGAATCGCCGCAGGAACCGAGATTTAATACGATATGCGATTACATGCCGTTCCTGTGCGCTGGCGCGGCAAACCCCTGCACTCGACCCTCCGCATCGGTTTGTCGATGCACAGATCAACGTTCCGTATATCTTTTGGTCCCTCAGCCACACATTCAAACCTTTAGGCAACCGCAACACGGCGATCGGCGATGTGGTGGATTACACTCTTCCGGGATGGCCTGCGGTCGCCAGGATGGCTCAAGTTCTGTTCGTGAAAAGCGCTCTGGTGGGGATTCTTTCTCAGCGACCTTTGAGACACCGCGAAATCTCGGGCGAACCGGCCAATTGAACGCCCGGCGATTCGAAGCTTCATTCGACGGAGGTTGGCAATTCGTTCGCTTTGCGTTTATCGCCCTTGTCTTTCTCGTCGTCATCGTCGGATCCGCAACCGAGATCCAAGCTGCGATTGATCCGAGCGATTTCGTCGACGGCACACATCGCGTCGGTATCGACATCGCACCTGGCACCTACGTCGCCGAAATCGATAGCGGCATATGTTCCGTCGGCATCACCGATGTCGACGAACAGAGCCGAACTCCAACCTTTATCGGACGGGCCATCGTAACCATCACCGGCATGGATGCCGTTGTCGAAACATCAGGTTGCGGGATTTGGAAACCACGCGCCGGCCGAGTTACCTTCAGCCCCGCAACGCGGTTCGCTGAAGGCATGTACGAGGTCGGTGTTGATATCAGACCGGGCATCTACACCGCGACCAGCAACGACGGACGATGCGTTTGGTTCACGGTAGGTGATTTCTCTCATCTACCAGCACCGAGCAATCTCATCACATGGTGGAAAACCGGCGATCCGATCGCGGAAATCAAACCGGACAGCGCGGGTTTCTACTCCATCAGATGCGGCACATGGGTTCGACGCGACATTGAAACTCCCGAGGAACCGGTGACGCATTTCGGTGATGGTTCGTACCTAGTCGGTGTCGACATCTCACCTGGAACCTATATCGCCGACGCGGGTGATGGTTCTTGCGATTGGTTCAGAACGGCGCCATTTGGAGACACGTCTCCCGACAACAGCGGGGGTTACGTGTCGAAAGGACGGCAGATCGCAACGATTCTGGCGAGTGATTCCGGGTTTCACAGCGATGGGTGCGGCACTTGGAATCCATTGGACCTCACGATCGTCGATGCCGGACCCGTCGGAATTTTCGGAACCGGCACTTGGGTCGTTGGCTCTGATGTGAAACCCGGTGTCTATTTTGCAGACGCCGTCGGAGACCGGCATTGCCGATGGTTTACTCTCCGCGGTTTCGCCGGTAGACCCGCTGACATAATTTCATCGGGCGTTGGAGTCACCCGCGGCATCGTGGAACTGACACCTGCGATTGTTGGATTTCGTTCGGTGGATTGTGGCATGTGGACGTCTTTGTCTAGCGCAACCAATGTGGAGTTGCGCGAATCTTTCGGTGACGGCGAGCACATCGTCAACGTCCACATAGCTCCTGGGACTTACGTCTCTCCAGGGGCTGAGCAAGGCCGGTGTTGGTGGAGCCGTTTTTCGAATTTTGATGGATCCGACGCGGCGCGATTAGCAGTCAGAAGCCCGGTTGGTCGAAACATCGCACAAATCACGCCACGTGACGCGGTGTTCGAAAGCTCTGGTTGCGGAGATTGGGAAATATTCAATCCCGCCAAAGATCCCTATCGACTGGAGACGTTTGGTCACGGTACATGGGCCGTCGAAGCGGAAATTCCAGCAGGTACGTACGTCGCTGACGTGCCTGAAGGGAGTACCTGCTTTTGGAGTCGTTTGTCCGCTTTTAATGGCGAGCCAACAGCCTTTGTGACCACCGATTTGGCCATTGGGCATTCGATAACAACTGTTCAACCTTTTGATGTCGGATTTTACTCGGATGGTTGCGGCCAATGGATTCTTGTGCCAAATGTTACGGATTTCAAAAACGTTGTTCGCAATACCAACACTCAGTTCGACGACGGTGTATATATCGTAGGTCGTGACATTGCACCCGGAACCTACATATCTTCCGCAATTGAAGGAGAAATCTGCTTTTGGAGCCGCCTCACTGGATTTGATGGCGATCCATTCAATCGAATGAACATTTACGCGAGCGGAGGCCAAGCAATCGCCACAATTCTCCCATCCGACGCCGGATTTCGCTCCTTCGGCTGTGGGAAATGGAGCGCGCTAGACGAACGCTCACCGACGACACTGCCCCTGTCTGACGGCACGTTTGAGGTGGGGGTTGACATCGAACCGGGTACCTACATCGCGTCTGATGCCCCACACTTGACGTGCAAATGGCGGCGACTTTCAGACTTTACGTGGACCTCGGGCACAATCGTAGAAACCAAGGCAAGCGGTCAGAAAATCGTCGCTATTCGTGACAATGATGTTGGATTCGCTACCTATGGTTGTGGCGAATGGACCGCATTCGTTGAAACAGAACCTAACACGGACGAACCACCACCCTCACGATTCAGCGGCGGATCATACGTTGTGGGACTTCACATCGAACCAGGAACTTACTATTCAGTGCCCCGTCGAGGGGGTGGTTGTCGATGGCGGCGCGTCACTGGTTTCTCGGGAGACCCAGATGAGACGATAACGGAAGGCGTGTCCGACGACCGATGGATTGTGACGATCGATGCTGACGACATCGGGTTCGTCACACACGGATGCGGTATATGGCGCAACATTGAAACCGCTTTGAAGATCGGCCCGTATTCGAAATTCAAAGATGGTGTCCGTCGCGTGACTGCCGACATTGTAGCGGGCACGTACGTAGCAAATGTTCCGATAGAAACTTTCATAGATGGTCACCCTGTTCCTAAGTGCCGGTGGCGGATAGTATCGGGGTTTGGCCATGAAGAGCGCGAAGTGACTGCAAGTGGCGAAGGCAGAGGGCGAATCGTGGTGACTTTGACAGATTCTGATGCCGGATTTGTATCCGCGGATTGTGGCAATTGGAGATTGGAAACGTCAAATGGCTAATCGATGCAGTTAATCGCACATTACCCCATCGCAATTTGTTCTTGACAGGACTCTATATTGCATGTAATATTTTATTCGTTATGTAGGTTTACTGGTGCGGGAAAGGAATCGCATATGAACAAACACCACTTGGAAGAAGGGTTTCGACAAGAGGCTGAACGCCAATTGAATGAATTGGAGTCTCAGTTGAAGGTTGCCGACGAAAATATCAAAGGCCTCGAATTGGAACGCTCTCAGATCAATGCTGAAGTCGTTGCATTGCGGTCTCTACTTGCTATCGATGACGGTCAACCCATTGACGTGCCGAGCAACGCTCCTCGTTACACCATCGATCCACGCGATGTCGCAATCGAGATCCTTCGAGAGAAGAATGGTGAGGAGATGCACTACAAACTCTTGGCCCACGAAGTCGTGCAACGTGGAGGTCATCTCCCCGAAAAATCGCCCGAAGCCGCGCTCAACGCGATTATGAACCGCGACAAGCGGTTTGTGCGGCCTCACAGGCGAGGTTTCTATGCCCTGCGCGAACACCACCCGCGGGTCAAAGAAAACGCGGGGCGCCGGCACCCCCGATTCGACTGATCTGGCGTCAAACTCGCGTCGCTAATCGCACGCGAAGGTGCACGATCCCGCCAGTCAATGACCGACATCACCGAATTTACCGAATCGCAACCCGCGCCCGTTCGAACGATTTAGGGCTACACGCACTGGACGGGTCGGCACCTGAAAACCGAATTTCGGCGATCAGCTGAACGGGTCGCCAAGTTACGCGGACTCAGCCGCGGCCGGTGGATTTCGCCATCGCAGCATCTAGGATCCCGATGGCTTCGTCGATCTCCGCGGTGCTTGCGTTGAGGGGCGGCATGAATCGGAGCATGTTCGGTCGAACCGCGTTCAGCAATAAGCCGTTCTCCGCACAATCAGCCACGATGGATGCGGACAAATCCTCGTTCATCTCAACGCCTATCAACATGCCCATGCCGCGGACCTCTGTGATCACTTCGTGATCCTCGCGCAGGGCGTTGAGCTTGCCGGTCAGGTATTCACCGTTGCGCATCGCCTGACCGGGGCCATCTTCTTCCAGTAGAGCTTTCGCGCCGGCCCCACCGGCAGCGGTTGTCAGAGCGTTGCCGCCGAACGTGGACCCGTGATCCCCGGGTTCCAATACCGAGCAGAACTCCTTGCACGCGAAAGCGCCCAGGGGTGCGCCAGAGCCCAATGCCTTGCCGAGCGTCATCACATCGGGTTCAACACCCTCGAATCTCTGGTAACCGAACACCGTGCCTAACCTCCCCATGCCGGTCTGGACCTCGTCCAGCATGAAAAGGATGTTCTTCTCTTTGCAGAAGTCTTGGACTCGTTTCAGGTAACCATCGTCGGGCACGTTCACGCCGCCTTCGCCTTGGACAGGTTCTAGCAACACGGCGCAGGTACGTCCCTCGACGTATGCCTCGGCGATGGCGTCGAAGTCGTTGTAGGGGACATTCACGAACCCGGGCATCAATGGGGTCCAGTTGTCTTGGTAATGGGGTTGCCCAGTCGCGGCCATCATCGCCTGCGTTCGTCCGTGGAACGAATCTAGTGCCGTGATGATCTCGTAGGCGCCGTCCAGGTTCTGCCGACCGTACTTGCGAGCCAGTTTGCACGCTCCCTCATTTGCTTCCGCGCCCGAATTGCAGAAAAACACTCGGTCGACGTCCGAGTTTTCGACGATGAATTGCGCCAAGGGTAGCTGCGGCGTCGTGTAGAACAGGTTGGACATCTGCATTATCGCCCCGGCCTGCTCGCTGATCGCGGCGGTTACCGCCGGGTGCGAATGCCCCATGTTCAATACCGCCCAGCCAGCCGTAAAGTCCAGATAGGACTTGCCGTCGTTGTCGAATACTCGGGAGCCTTCGCCCCTGACCAGCACCGGCGGAAACCTGCGCACGACTTGCATGTAGTACTTGGCTTCTAGATCCTTGTATTCCTGACTCGTTGGCATCACTCGATCTCCGGACTTGGCTTGGCCGCATTTTGCGACACCAATTCAATATACAACGATGCGCTTCGCTGAACGGCGCGACGATCGAGTCGAAACGCTTCAACGACGCACATGTGGTTCTGGTCGTTCGCCTCGTCGATCTCGGGGAAACTCGACTAGAAACAGTCGCCCCAACAACAACGCCAAGATCAACACCATTCCGCCCAACGCGATCCAATTCGGACCGGTGGCGAAACCGACTACGACAGCAACCGCAAAGGTGACCGCGGCCGACTTGGGACCATCTTTTATGAATGGCAGAGCTACGAGGCCTGCGATTGTTGGTATCAGTCCCCACCATCCGAGCAGTGCGACGCCGACACCTAAGCCGGTGGCCAAACCCGCGCCGCCTTTGAACCGCATGAAGATAGGCAACCAGTGACCGACGATGGCGAACGCGGCGGCCGCGGGCAAAAGGAGGTCCGGGCATCCCAGCAACATCCCGACCACAACTGCAAGAACCCCCTTCAATATGTCCAACGCGAAGACCACCGCGCCGTGCTTCCGCCCGACCTTTCGAAACACGTTGGATGCGCCGGGATTGGCGGTACCAACTTCGAAAATGTCGACGCCAGCGGTGCGTGCAACCCACACGGCGAAGGGTAGGGAGCCGAGGAGATAGGCCACAATCGCGGATGCGATTGTGGCGATAGTGTCATTGGGGATCATCGGTGTGTAGGAGCTGACCTTGGGGCGTTCGCCAGGTCAACCGGCGGTATCGATTTCGGTGTATCCTAACCGATTATGGAACAGCGAGGCACTGAAAAATGAGCGGCGACAACCGTCTTGGGTATGCGGATTTTCCTATTGAAAAGTCGCTGGCTATATTGGACAGCGATGCTTCAACCGAAACCAAACGCGAAGCGATGTCATCTTTGGGCCGGCGGCGCGACCCAAACCTTAAACCGACGCTTTGCAGGTACATCGGGGACAACAATCCTGAAATCGCGATGCAGGCTATTCGCGCTCTGCTCGTGTTCAAATCCGATCCAGCAGTCCTGAGCGTTTTGGAACCGCTTTGCAACCACCCCAACGAAATGATCAGGGATGTCGTCCGAATTGAGGTCAATGGGACCAAAGAACCCGAAGAGCGAAACCACGCGTCATCGCCAGACTTCATGAAGAACACCGTTGTACACGGTGATGTGTTAGAAACGCTCAAGTACGTACCAGATCGTTCCATCCACTTAACCTTTACATCGCCCCCGTACTACAACGCTCGAGACTACTCCAAATATCAAAGCTACGAAGAGTATCTGGATTTTTTGGAACACACATTCGCAGAAGTCCACCGCGTCACAAAGGAAGGTCGCTTCTTCATCCTGAACACTTCTCCAGTGATCATTCCGCGCGCAGGGCGCAAGTACTCAAGCCGGCGGTATCCAGTGCCTTATGACATACATGGGCGTCTGGCGAAGTTGGGCTGGGAATTCATCGATGACATCGTGTGGGCTAAACCCGAAAAGAGCGCAAAAAACCGGGTTGCTGGGTTCGAAATGCACCGAAAACCCTTGACGTACAAAGCGAACGCCCGTACCGAATGCGTCATGGTCTATCGACGCAAATCTCACAAACTAATCGATTGGAATCTACGCCAATACCCTCGTTCGATGGTTGAACAGAGCAAAGTTCGCGGCGAATTCGAAAGGTCCAACATCTGGAACATCCCCCCAGCTACCGATCGTGTTCATAGCGCCGTTTTTCCTATCCGGCTTTGTGATCAAGTGGTTCGGTTGTATTCGTTCGTCGGTGACCTCCTTTTCGACCCGTTCGCTGGTAGCGGCACATTCGGAAAATCCGCACTCGCTCACAAGCGATTCTGTTTTCTGACTGAGTTGTCGGAAACTTACGTATCACGCATCCAGGAGAACATCGGCGGCGCGATGGTGCATCCAAATCACCCCGTTCGCTACCTTTCAACCTCCGACTTCGGCAAGGAATCCGAGCATTGCCGATAACTCTGAAACGTCCGACTATTGCTGAAATCATCCGTCTTGCTTTAATGGGCCGAGATCATCGCGTCATCATTGGTGCCTTGATTGATGAACTGTTCGTCGCGGATGTCTTGGAATTCTTCAGGAAGGTGGTCGAATCGAAGATCAACGACACAATGATCACTCGCGATTGGTACGAACGTGAGTTTATGGCTAACGACCTAGCTTCCAAAGAATTGGCTTGGAACGCAGGTACGACGCTCAAAACCATTAAGAACAGCCGCGGCACGGCGAGGAAAACCATTGTGCTCGAGGAGGCATTCTCTCACCACCGCAGATTCCTTGAACTCATTGATGAGTTTGACGACGGCGAAGTTGGTGTCACTTTAGGTTTGACCTTCAAGGGTGTAACCGTCGAACTGGATCTAAGCGAAAGCTTTATCGTGATCAACGCGCTCGCGGTTAGGCGCTCGGGTATCCGAGGGGGCGCGTGGAGTACGGCTGGCAAGCAAGTTGAGGGACCTTTAATGGAGGTTCTATGCGCGTTGCACGATGTAGCGCCGTCATCGTATCGCCGAAAAACCGTTGATGATGCTCCGTTACGCGAGGTTGATTTCTATCTCGTAGATAGCGACGGACGCGAAGCCAAGTGCGAGGTTAAGTTGATGGGAAGCGGCAATCCTGAAAGTGCCGATGCGTTTATCGCGAGAGAAAGCAAGGTTTTCGTTGCAAGTACTTTGTCCAATTTGAACAAGCAGCAACTTGACAGCATGGGTGTCCATTGGACTGAGTTGCAGAGTGCCAATGGATTCGTGCGCTTTGGCATTACGTTGACTGCGTTAGGCATCCAACATGCTGATCTCGATCCCGAATTGGATCACAGTGCTCGAATTTCGGAAGCAGTTGAACGATATCTAAGTGCAGGGTAATGGAACAACATACTACATGGGAACTAAATCTTGGATTCTTGACCACTCATGCACTTGGTATGGTGTCCCGGATCGGTCACTATGCCTGATTCAATCGGGCATCGACTTCGTTAACAAAGCGTTCGACTTCACTGGGTTCAGTTAGATCGAATAACTTGTCAACAGCATCTGGTCGTTGTTCGCGCCATTGTGTAGGTAACGCGTTTGTGACGACAAAATAGGTTCCAGATTCGTTGGCAAGTTTGTATTGCCTTGCGTTGGCAAGAGTCTTCTTTCTCGTGTCGCTTCGCATCAATCCGGGTCTCTGTGGGTTGAAAACCGTACCGTCGGGAGAGTGATAGCTAAGCGGTGAACCCTTTGCCTCGATCGCGATTTCGTGAGAGGCTTCAAGTCCATGTGTCGTAATGCCTGATGATGTTGATCTCAATTCGAGTTCAAACCGAAATCGCATCAAGGCTTGGACAGCAGCTCGAAACGTGGATCCAACAACTGGGGCACGCCCCTGAAAGGTAGCAACTTCAAACACGCGATCTGTGTCGCAAACCGGGCAAGTATTCGGTTTGATTCCATAACGAATTGAACCGCTGTTACTAGGAGAGCATTGCATGCACACCCACGCTGGATAAAGCCCGGATTGTGAGATCGCATCGTTGAAGCAATCGTCAAAATAGCGTTGCAGCGTTGCATGAGTTAGTCGTTTACTAACCACTCGATAGTTTGATTCCGCTATGTGTGCATAATCCAACACTGTCTTAGACTCCTTCAGACGTTGATTGGCGACATCAACGTAGCTTGGTTCGATTTCATAACCTACAAATGTCCGGAGACTTCCTTGTGCAGCCAATGCGGTGGCACCAGTGCCCATGAATGGGTCTAATACAACCTCTCCCGAAAAAGTGTAGAGATCAATGAGTCGTCGTGGCAGTTGGACAGGAAACGGAGCTGGATGCCCTGCGCGTCGTGCAGAAGCGGGTGGAATGTGCCAAGTGCTTTTAGTGAATTCGAGAAAACCCTCCCGCAATATCGTCGGCGTGCGCCGTTCGGTCGGACGTCGGCCAAACGGAGGTTTTTGGAATACCAAGATGTATTCGTGGGTGTCTCGCAACGTGGGATTGGAAGGTGAACGCCAACTACCCCAGGCCGTTGATGATCCGCTCATACCTTTATCCCAGATAATCTCCCCGCGCATGAAGAAGCCAGCTTTGGCTGCGATCTCGATTACGTAGGCATGCAACGGGATGTACGGCGTTCTGCCGATGTTGGCGACATTGACGCAGGCGCGACCTCCGTCGACAAGTACTCGATAGGTCTCTCGCATAACCTTCTCGATCAGTAAGAGATATTCCTCCATCGAAAGATCGGCATCGTAATCCTTGCCAACGTTGTACGGGGGCGATGTGACCATGAGATGCACGCAACGTTCGGGGAGGTCGTCCATGCGCTCGCTACTCTTTAAGAAAAAGCGATTACGTGCTTGTTTAGGAAGAGGGTTCTCACGTTGAGGTTCTGGAGCGAGGTCAGCGTTCACGCCTATCGGCATCAACTGACGCGCGTAGTAAGCGCTAGCATCGTGGTTTTCCCGCGTCCCCGCCCCAAACGACCGAGTTTTCGTGCCGTTCTGCCTTTTCATTTTCGTGCCGTCAGTTGCAGATTTTTAGTTAATTTATACATCCGCGCGATTTTTGTCAAGTGCTGTTAACCTGCCAAACCGCCGGTGCAGCGCATCAGGGTTTCTTGCACGAGCAGTTCGTGTTCGAGGCTGCGCAGGGGTGGTGTGCCGTTTTCGATGGTGTCGATGAAGGCTGCGAAGGTGTCTACGTATCGGCGGCGGTCTTCGAGATCGATCATGGTTACGCCTTCATCATAGCCGTCTTTCGCTTGCGACAGGACTAGCCGAAGCTGGTCTGCGGGTTCAAACGGCTCCATGATGGCTGATCCTTCGGTGCCGTAAACCTCGAAGCGGCGGGCGGTTGGTTGAGGTTCCATTGCGGCGATATCGACGGTGACGATTGCGTTTGAGTATTCCAGCACTGCGAGGGTGTTGTCTATGAAATCGCGCGTCGTTGAGGTCGCGTTTTGCAGGAAGGGCGTCACGCGTTGGGGTCTGCCCATCATCCATACGATTTGGTCGAGCATGTGTCCGCCGAGGTCGTAAAGGACGCCGCCACGGTGGTACGACAATCCTCGCCGGTCAGTGTGTTGTCCTCCCTCGGATTCTTCTGGCAACCAGGTGGACATGTGGGCGCGGATCTGGAAGACGTGGCCGAGGAATCCGGAGCGGATCCAGTTTGCCATGCGCTCGAAGCCGTCGTGTTTTCGGAACATGTATCCGAGGGTGACTTCGAGATTCTGCGCCTTGGCATCTTCGATCACGCGCATGAAACGATGGAAGTTGTCGCCGGCCGGTTTGTCGTAGAAACAGTGTTTTCCGGCGCGGACGATCGCTTCGGTGTGGGCTAGGCTTTCGCGGTTCGCGCCTTCGGAGGCTACTGCCACAATTTCTGGGTTGTCGAGGATTTCTTCGATGGAATCCAGCCATACTGCATCGTCCCATGCGCCCGAATCGATGCAGTAGGCTTGGCGATCTTTGTCTGGTTCGAAGCAGCCGACGACTTCGACGCCG
This sequence comes from Dehalococcoidia bacterium, assembly GCA_965203505.1. GTDB lineage: Bacteria > Chloroflexota > Dehalococcoidia > Lucifugimonadales > Lucifugimonadaceae > Bin127. Next base: position 27,526 of record OZ241880.1, on the reverse strand, counting down.
GGATGCTCGAGCATCACTTGGTAAACGCCTGCGGCGTGCCCGTGTTTGGTGCCGATTTGAGCTACCTTCAAGACTTCCCTCCGCGCGATGCGCCGACTCTCGGAATCAGTGGTTGGAAAGTATAGACGGGTTGAAAGAGTCCGTCATTCCGGCGGAAGCAAGACCTTTGCAAAACCCACCGGTCATTCCGGCATCTTCCACGTCATTCCGGCGAAAGCCGGAATCCAGAGGGGCCGGGGCGACACGCTCACTTCGCGCCCCCTTTGTCCTTCGGACATTTCCCCCGCGCAGCGGGGGAAACCCGGGTCGTCTGGGGCCGGTCGTCGAGGTTTTGCAAAGGTCTCGCGGAAGCCGGAATCTAGAGGGAATGGGCAAAGGGGTAGGCAATCACAAAGCTGCAACTACTCCGATTTCGCCGTTTCGATGAATGCTCGGATCTTGGAATGGTCTTTGATTCCGTCGGTTTCCACGCCCGTAGATACGTCCACGCCCCAAGGATTCAACTCTTGCAATGCGTTGTTGACGTTCCCGGGGTGCAATCCGCCGGCTAGCAGCACCCCTTCGCGGTCGGCGATGCCTTCAGCGACGCTCCAATCGAACGTCTTCCCGGTCCCGCCCGGTTGATCCTTGTCGTATGAATCCAACAGAACGATGCGATCCAGAGAGAGGTGGTGGTCGACCAAGTCGCTCAAGTGTTCGCGCGACCAGTCGGATCTGATTCGGACTTGACGGATGATGGGTTTCCACATCGCTCGCATGTAGGCTTCGTCTTCTTCCCCGTTGAGTTGCACGTAGTCCATGTCAACCTGTCGTGCAGTTTTATTTACCCACCGTGCGTCTTGGTTTCGGAAGAGTCCGACAACTTGCGGTCCCTTTTGGCGGAGCCGTCTGACTCGGTGGTCTCGAGCTCGGATGCGGAAGTCCCGAACCACCTCTTGGGCCCGGAAAGGTGTGAGTTGTCGGCGGACACCTTCAACTAGGACGACGCCGAAGTAGTCTGCTCCGGAACTTGCCGCCACGAACGCGGCATCGCCGTCCCGAACGCCACAGATTTTGATCTTGGGTTGATAGTTCATGCCGTTATCTTGGCCATCTGTGCGATGAGGTCGGATGGATTGCCCTCAGACGTCATCAGGGATTCTCCGACGAGGGCCGCCTTTGCGCCCGCGTCGGCCATTCGTTTCACGTCGTCAGCATTCTTCATGCCGCTCTCTGCAACCTTAATCACGTCGTCGGGAATAAGCCTTGCAAGCCTAGGGAATACGTCCAAGGATGTGGTCAGTGTTTTGAGGTTTCGATTGTTGACGCCGACGATGCGGGGTTCAGCTTGCGTGAGCGCGGTCTCCAGCTCTGGTTCGTCGAAAACTTCCACCAACGGCTCCATTCCGAGCCCAGCAGCCACGTCGTAAAGGTCTGCGTACTGCACTGGGTCCAGAATCGCGATGATCAACAGGACGGTATCCGCGCCGTACGCTCTTGCTTGGTAGATCTGGTACTCGTCAACTACGAAGTCTTTTTCGAGCACTGCAACATCGTATCGATGTGCTACTTTAGATGCAGTTTCAAGATCTGAGATCGAGCCTTGGAAAAAGTCCTGTTCAGTCAGCACCGAAATCGCTGCGGCACCGGCGCGGCTGTAAACCTCGGTACGTTCTGCAGGATCCAATTCGGTATCCATCACACCCGCAGACGGCGATGATCTCTTCATCTCCGCAATCACCGAAACTGATTGAGGCGAGCCAATCACCTCATCGAACCGCAACGCCGGCTCTTCGCGCATAGCTTTTTCAGCCGCCCCGATCATGGCACTTAACGGCGTGGTGGCCTTATCGTGCTCGATGCGTTTCCGCTTAGCCGCAACGATGCGGTCGAGTATCGAAATGTTTCCGTTGTCGAGAGTCACAAGTAGCACCAAGACAAAGCGAGCGGGGTAGTCCTAATCTTAAACATGCTTGGATTTGCCTAACGCTCGTGTCGATCTCTAGTTGTGAAGGGGTGGAATGGGAGCGTGTGGGCCGCGTCCGCCCCGGGCATACCCCTGCGTTCTTGTGTCGGTCTCTTGGGCTCCGCGTCCCCTTTCGCTGTGCGAAAGGGGACAGTGCCCTCCTCCGCCCCGGGCGACCACGGGGGATCGCGCCCCCTTTGTCCTTCGGACATTTCCCCCGCGGAGCGGGGGAAACCCGGCCGCACCGTCTCCCCGGGCATACCCCTGCGATCTCGCTTCGCTTGCTCGCGTCCCCTTTCGTCCCGAAAGGGGACGATGATAGACGTGTTTGTATGTCCGCTCCCACCCGGTGGTTTTTTCGGGGTTGCTGCCGGGCCTTCTTGTGGAAGGCCCGGCAGCTAGGGTCTTCGGTCCCGTAAAGACAGGTCCTCGCCTCGAGCCTTGGTCCGGGTACCGGGACCTCGGCTCCTTCCCTCTCCATCGCCTCCGCCTTTCGGCTGGAGGTCGACCCCGGAGAGGGGTCAGATGCTGCGCAGAGCGTGTTGCAAACCGCTAGCTTCCGTTTTCCAGCACGGCACGCGTCGCCAGACCGCGGGCATGGAAGTCGGCTCGACGACTGGGGCCGCCGTTCGGAGTTCGCCGCCTTCCTTGGATCAGCTTTTCGGGCTTCACTCGCACTGTAGCCTACCTCCTGCGGCGGACAGGAGAAGGTGTATGTCGGCTCCACGCAGGTTTCCCGGCCCTTGGCACGGCATTCCTCGCGCCCCCTTCGTCCTTCTGCCACGTCGTAGCCGTAGTTACTCTGCGTGGCACATTTCCCCCGCACAGCGGGGGAAACCCTGGGACGAAGGGGGCGGGACAGATGCCGGCTGGCTCGCTTTGCGACGCAGGACTGATGCGCCGCGCTCCGGAAACTGGGCCTCCCACGCTTCGGCACGGCCCTCCCGACCTTGCACCGGACTGCCGATCCGATGAGGGACGCCGCCGGAGTAACTGATGACGGTCCGACTCGGCGCTTTAGTCAACGCGCTGTCTTTGCCGCTTTGCCTTCGTTTCCTCACGTGATCCCTGTGGCCGTTTGGGACGGGGTCTGCACACGTCTGCGCAGCACTGTGTAGATGTCGATCTGTTGTTTATATTACAACAGATGTTGCAGGAGTCAAATTGTTGTCTGAACCGGGGATTGCGGGGATTAAGGGATTGGGGGGATTTTGTTGTTAGGGGCAGGTTTGGGGGCGTGGGCGATGTGGTGGGTTCGCGCCCCCTTTGTCCTTCGGACATTTCCCCCGCGCAGCGGGGGAAACCCGGTCGCCCCAGGTGACCACGAGGGATCGCCCCTACGTCATGGTTGGCACGAACAACGTCATTCCGGCGAAAGCCGGAATCTAGAGGGGCGGTCGGCGACGGTGTGGGTTCGCGCCCCCTTTGTCCTTCGGACATTTCCCCCGCGCAGCGGGGGAACCCCTACCCCACGTCCGCCCCCGGGCATACCCCGCTCACTGCGCTCGCGCCCCTTTCGTTTTGCGAAAGGGGCAAACGTTCCCGCGAGGGATCGCCCCTACGGGTTCGCGGCGTCCTCGCTCTGGCGACCATCCCCGGGCGACTATTAGGGGTCGCCTCTGCGGGACCTTAGCGAAAGCCGGAATGACGGGGGGTGTGCAAACGCCCCTTTGGCGGTTGGCATTTCCTTGCCGTCTCCCGAACCGCATGAGGTGAAAATCATGCTTAGGTGCAAGGGGTGGGGCATTTTTCGATGGTGGGCGATGGAGGATTCGAACCTCCGACCTCGTCGATGTCAACGACGCGCTCTAGCCAACTGAGCTAACCGCCCAACCTGATGCGTGAGATTATATATCCGCTCGCAGAGCCGACTTCGATGGCCCGCTTTCCACACGGCAAGATATGACGTCTATTCCGTGATACTTACGATGCTTCACGGACGAAGCATAGTGCTGAAGCACCCTCATCGAGATCTCACGCTCATCGTCTTCCAGAACGAATTCATCCGTCAAGAACGCCAACCTGTTCTCCAGGTTCCCCTCCCCGGCATCGTCCGAAACGACCACGAACTCCACCTCCGCCGATCCCTGATCCCTGCGAACCGTCGCGGTCAACTTGTGGGTCCTGCCATTCGGCCCGTCTCCAGACGCACCATCACTCTCCTCATCCAACAGGATCAATAGCGTCTCTTCACCCACAAGACGCAACCGGTTTTTGGCGTCCTCAGACCATCTGTATCGATCTGCGAATCGGCTCAGATACTCGTCGACTGCCGGCAACGATGAACGCGCAAGATCGACTCTGATCGGGCGGTTGCGGACATTCGACATTTCGGTGAAAACCGCGATACCTACAGCCGTCGCCGCTCCCATTACGATCGGGCTGCCAAACACATAACTGGCGTCACCTTCGATTAGCGATCTGAAACTGCCAGCTGAAAGACCCATCACTAGTGGAACGCCGATTGCCAGCGCCTGTTTTCGATCGAACCCGTTGCTGAATGCCATTCGAGCACCCTCGATAAAGAGCATCCCGAAAACAATCACGTATACCGCGCTCACCACAGGACCAGGGACGGCGATCAAAGCGGCAAGCAACTTCGACAACAACGCGACCGCGATCGTCATCAGCCCCAGAAATACTCCCACACTCGCAGCTGACACTCCGATTATGCCGACGTAGGAAGCGGTTGCCGACCACGGCGCCGCCACCGGCGGGATCCCAAGGAGACCACATACGAATGTGCTGGCACCTGTCACGTTTAGACCGCCTTGCACAACGCGGAAATCGAGGGCGACCGGTTCACGGTACGATGCGCCATATATCACGGAGAGATCGCCGACCGATTTCATGAATCCCGTCAGGTTGACGATCGCAAACACCGGCAGCAACGCCCAGAACTCCGCATCGAACGAAAAACCGAGTTCAATGCGGTCAAGAACTGGGAAGTTAAACCACGGTGCCGCTGTGACCGCTGCGATGTCGTACAGGCCAAACGGAACGGCCACAACAAGACCCGTGGCAATCGTTATCGGCAAAACCCACATTCGAACGTGCGGGGTGCCCAGCAAAGAAACCAAGATTCCGGTTGTCAGCGCAACTAAGCCCGGGGCCAAGAAAAGCACGACTGAAGTATCGTCCGGAGGAATCACCGTGACCGAAACGATGAATGGTACCGCCGACACTGCCACGAGCATGATCACCGTTCCAGTAACCGCCGGGGTGAAAATCCGACGTAGTGAGGCGAGACGAAGCGTGAGCACCAATTGCAGCATCGTCGAAACCACTATCAAGCTCGCCAACAGACTCGGTCCACCGATCTGCAGAGCCAATGCGCTGACCGCCAGAAAGGGCACGTTGAAGTTGGCGACTATCAAGCGTCCCGACCCAAGGCGTTGGAAGCGCAGGGCATGAACGATCATGCTCAACCCCGTCACCGCCAGCGCCATTATCACGACCCACTGCAGGTAGTCCTCGGACTCGCCAGAAGCCAGAACTACCAGCGTCACCAACGTCACCAGACTGATGGAGTTGGGCAGCAATATTTGCAAAGCAGAGGAAATCGCCACCGTGCGAGGGCAACTGTCGTCTGGTTCGTAGCGGATCTGATCCACGGCCTTGATTCTCTGAGCCTCGGTTCGAGTACCGAGTTTCTGCGTGGATTCTACGCTCGCACGCTTCCATCACCGACACGATGCTCGCAGTCCTCGTGCCAAAACCTCATCTTCATCCATACATTCGTGGTCGAATCAATCGTAATGGTACGCCAAAATGTATCTCGTTGGCACTCTATGGGTTTAGTGCTGAGTTTTGAAAGAATCCGGGTTATCCATATCCTACCGGCGAGCATGATACTGAACCTCAACAGATATAATACGCAATGCAATCAGGCATGTTTGATCGACGTGTTTTATCCCAAGTCACGCCGCTCGGACATTGATGTAGTGTCTACGAACAATTAAGTGGAGGCGACGGTGACATTTGCAAAACTCAATGCCAGATTGGTTCTCTCGTTAACGATTGTCTTGGCGACTTTCGGCGTGATCGGGATCGCCTGCACCAGCGAACCAGATCCGACCGCGACACCGTTACCACAACCAACCTCTAGTCCTGTACCCGAGCCTACCTCAACTCCTGTACCCGAACCAACCTCGACTCCTGTGCCGGAACCCACCTCGACTCCTGTTCCGGATCCCACTGCTACCCCCGAACCCGAACCGACATCAACCCCGGAACCGGCTCCGGGCCCCGAGATTGAAACCGAAGATGCCGAGGATGCGCGCACCATCGCCTACGTGATGAAGGGCATCGAGTTCGTGGAGCGTGAAGGACTGGACGCGGCAATCGAACACTACGCGAGCGAGGAGAGCATCGAAGACGGTCGTTGGTTGAGAATCATCGACACGGACACTGGGGTTTTGGTCGCATCGGCGTTGGAGTACGAGGTGGGACTGCAAATTGGGGGACGCGGAGCCAGCAACCTTAGCGGAACGATCGCCGCTGCAACTGAAGAAGGTCAATGGACCGAATCACTCGCCGACCATCCGGAGACATCCCAACATTTACCTAAGCGAAACGTCTGGATACGCCGCGGCAATCTCGTTTTCAATTCCGGACATTTCGTTCTCCAGCAAAACATCGAGGCACCCGTACGCAACTACGTGAAGCACGCCGTCGAGCTTTACGACACCGAGGGTTTGCAAGCAACAATCGACTACTACAACAGCCAAGACAGTCTCGAAGGCACCCTGTACCTTTTCCTGATCGGTGCTGACGACCTCTACCTCGCACATCCGATATTCCCCCACCTCATCGGCACGGACATCAAGGATGTCGTGGGTTCCGACGGTCAAGAACTCGGCAAGGAGATAGCGGAGGCAACCGAAGATGGCATATGGGTGGAATACCTGTGGCCAAACCCGATCACCAGAAACGAGGAGCACAAAACCACGTGGGCGCTTCGCCACGACGGACTGATTTTCGCTTCCGGGTACTATTCCGCCGGAGATGATCCCGTCGAACAACCTTGGGTCGACGCCGACCCGCGCGACTACACAGTCGAATACGTCGAAAACGCGATCGCGCTATACGAGCGAGATGGCCTCGACGCCATGTTGGACTTCTACAACAGCGTCGCCAGCTTCCAAGGTCAGTGGTACCTCTTCGCAACCAACGCAAACGACATTTACCACGTTCATCCCCTGCTTCCCCAGTTGATAGGAACCGACATCAAGGATGTGGTTGGCTCGAACGGTTACGAACTCGGAAACGAGATCGCGAAGGCGACCGAGGAAGGACATTGGATCGAATACCTCTGGCCACACCCAGCCACGCTGAAAGAGGTCCCGAAGGTTTCGTACGCGGTCAGACGCGATGGAATGATTTTCGCATCCGGCTACTACCCGCCGCAACAAGACGCACAAGAATCCGCTGTCAACTACGTCCAGCGCGCGATCGACAAGTACGAAGCCGAAGGAATCGACGCTGTCATCAGCTACTACAACAGCGACGAAAGCATCGAGGGCGTCTTCAGATTGGTCGTGGTCGACGAGAACGATTCGGTACTGGTATCTCCGCTGTTCGAGCACCTTCGCGGCAGAAATGCGCGCGTGCTCGCCGCCCATCCCGCGCTCAGAGATTGGGCGACCAATACGCTGAAGACCACCGAAAAAGGTCAATGGTTCAGCGTCGATGCGGCATCCGCTGATGGATCCCAATCGGGCTTGACCAACCATTATTGGTCGATTCGCCACGACGGAATCATCTTCCAGACCGCGTACAGCGAGTAGCCGCTACACAGTACAAATCGATCCTCTCAGTTCGCATTGAGCGGCACCAACGCGCTCGTACGAGAGGAGTTCTCGTACGAGCATCGCCAGTTTTCGGCGCGACCCGCAGTTCAAGTTTGACAACGTGGATTCACGCGAGTAGACTGATACTCAAGTAATCCCCCGTGATTACAGCCACGAGGAAACTCGGCGGTGATGAATGGCGGGGGCTTTTTCTTTTGTTGAGCAGCGCCGCCACAACATAAGAAATGGCGCGCTTGGCGGGATTTGAACCCACGACCTCAGCCTTCGCAGGGCTGCGCTCTATCCACTGAGCTACAAGCGCGCGTCGCACATTTTTCAGGTTATCACCGCGGTTCGGAGACACCTGGTGTCGGAAGTGGTGCCGAGGGCGGGAGTCGAACCCGCACGTCCTTGCGGACACTACGCCCTGAACGTAGCGCGTCTACCGTTTCGCCACCTCGGCGGCTTGATTCCAATACTAATCCAACGGTACATATCGGTTGCACCCGCTGTGCGGGCGAAATGCCTTGGGCGATAAGCGGCCACACACGCACGCCTCAGCATCCTTCGCTCCGCGAACGGTGTATGCCCGTTCCCATCGCAACGATACAATAATCGCCACGGCTAAGACGCTATACGGAACGCGCAACCATGACCATCACACAGCCCAAGACGGACGCGAAGCTGATCACCGCAGACGAACTCCTGCGCATGTCCGCCAAAGGTTTTCGAGGAGAACTCATAAGAGGGGAGCTATGTGAAACCATGCCCGCTGGAGGTGAACACGGCGAAATTGTAGTAAATCTGTCGTACGAGTTGCGGGCTTTCGTCAAGCCCAGACATCTCGGACGAATCGCAGGTTCCGACTCCGGAGTATGGCTGGAACGCGATCCTGACACCGTGAGAGAACCCGACATAGTCTTCATCTCCGCCGACAAGATCCCCACCGATGTGCGCGTTACAGGTTATTACGAAGCTGTTCCAGACCTAGTAGTAGAAGTGGTTTCGCCAAGCAACACCTCCCGCGAAATCAATGACAAAGCGAGGATGTGGCTCAGTCACGGCGTGCGTCTCGTTTGGGTTGTCTATCCAGACACTAGAACCGTTGCAATTCATCCACGCGAAGGCGAAATAACGGTCCTATCCGACACCGAAACCTTGGACGGACAAGACATCCTGCCAGGCTTCACCTGCAAAATCGCCGATATTTTCGACTAGCTAACGCTCTAGTCAAACCCAGTCAAATCATAGTTCAATAAACTCAATCAACCCCCAAAATATCCAGCGCGTCCCGGTTGATTATCCCCTCGATCTCATCTTCTGGTATACCCGGCAGATGGTGGTCCTTCGCAAACTTGTTCAACCCCCGAAGGTGATCGATATTGTCCTGCGGCTTCGTCACCGGCCAATCCGATGCGAACAGAATGTACTGCGTCGAACCCCACTCGTGGAACTTCAACATCCCCTCCCAGAACGAATACGGGCGATAGAACTGCGCCGAAACATCGCACCATACGTTCGGGTGTTTCCTCACAACCGAGATGCAGTCCACCTGCCACGGATGGGCGAGATGAGCCATGATCATCTTCAACCGAGGAAACGCCATCGCAACCTTGTCCGTCGTAAACGGATGGGCGTATGTCAATGGCGCCTCCGTCATCGGTGATGTCCCTTGGTGAAAGATGATCGGGATCCCGTCATGCTCCAACCGTGCGAACATCCTGAACGCCTCCGGTGACACCGGATCGAAATCTTGGTAGTTCGGACCCAGCTTAATCCCCTTGCAACCCAAGTCGCCCACACACCGGTCGTACTCGTCCTCCCAGTTCGGGTCGAGCGGATGCAACGACATGAACGGTATCGTCTTGTCCGGATTTTTGCTCGCCGTGATCGATGCGATGTCGTTGTGGTTCAACGAGTCGTCCCATCCGCCTTGCTTTGTCACAAGTTCCTCTGGTTTCCAAGGCCGAGGTGCGATCCCAAAAATGAACGTCTTATCCACCGGCGACATGTCACGGTAGTAATCGGGGATGCTGTTCGTCAGATGCACCGTTTGACCCGACCGCATCGTCGTCTCCGTCAGAATCTCGTCCTCAGGCACAACGTCCTGATGGCTCGGCAAATGTGTATGGACATCGACGATCATCTTGTCTCTCCCGTGATTCCGTCTCGCCTTAACCGACATTCCCACTGACGCGGGAATCCGACGGCGTTAAAATACTCAATCAAGATGTTAGCAACTCAACACGAAGAAACAGCTCGTCAGTTCTTAGCCGAAGCCGATCGGGAATTCGAAGCTGGCGATATGCTTCAAGCCTCCGAGAAACTTTGGGATGCAGCGTCGCACGTCGTCATCGCTGAGATGCAACGGCGCGGCATGAAAGCAAGCGGACATCAAGAGATGATACTCGCCGTCCGAGACTTCGCCGAAGATTATACCGACCCGACGCTGAACGGCTTGTTCTCCGCGGCCGGAGCGTTACACGCCAACTACCACCACGGTTTCATGGAAGATTACGAATACGATGAAAACCGAGATCTCACCCGCCGTTTCGTCGAGCGAATGATGACACTCGCATCGTAGACCAAGATGTTAGCAACCGAACACATTGAAACCGCGCGCCAGTTCCTATACGACGCCGATCGCGAATTTGAAACTGGTGACATGCTCCAAGCCTCCGAAAAGCTATGGGGCGCCGCTACCCACGTCGTCATTGCAGAAATGCAAAGACGCGGTATGAAAGCAAGCGGACACCGCGCCATGGTCTTGGCGGTTCAGGAAATAGCCAATGACATCGAATATCCACCTTTGAACGGGCTATTCGCATCGGCTCGAGCGCTTCACGCCAACTTCTACCACGGATTCATGGAGGATTACGAATTCGCTGTTGATCGCGAAAACGTCCATCAATTCGTCAATCGCATGATCGCACTAAGCACGTAAGCCGCGACCACTCGCGTTGCAGACCGACGCAGCACGTAAAGCCTTCGCCTCAAATCATGGACGCAGCAATAATCTTCACCGCGGTCATCGTCGGGTCCATAATCATCGGCGCATCCATCATGATGTCCCGACGCGGCACCGAGACCGGCGAAGACGCCACGGAACTTATCCGACTAGCCGAAGAAAAAGCCAATGCCGAGACCGAACTCGAGTCAACACGCGCCGACCTCGACGCGGCAAACCTACAACTCGAAACGGCCCGCCAGTTCGAGATCCACAACGCCAGGCTTGCAACGGACCTTGACAATGAACGGTCTCTGCACAAACGCGTCACCGAAGAACTCAACGCTAGTCAAAGCCGGCGAGACGAACTACAGTCCCAAAACCAAAAACTCACCGCAGCAATCTCCGGCATCAAAGCGGAACTCGAAGCCAAAAACACCTCACTCCAAGAAGAGAGTGCCGAAAACACCGAACTCCGCCAACAATCTGCCGAACTAACCGAACACGTCAACACCCTGACCGCCAAAGTCTCCAACCTCAACACCCAGCTCGAAAACGCTGAAGAACGCCTAGTTGAACGCGGCGAACTCGAAAAACTCTTCGGCGACCGCTTCAAATCGATGTCGTCCGAGACCCTCGCCAACCAGCAAAAGCAATTCCTCGAACGCGCCACCGAAACGCTCAAACCACTATCCCAAAAAGTCGACAAACTCGATCGCGAATGGGCAACCACTTCCGGGGCCTTCAAGCAGCAGATCGAATCGCTCGCCACCGAGACCCGCACGCTCTCGACGGCACTCACGAGACCTCAAGCTCGAGGCCAATGGGGCGAAATGCAAGTCGAACGCGCCCTCGAACTCTCAGGACTCGTCAAAGGCATCCACTACGAGACTCAAACCTCCGACAACCAAGGCGGACGCACCGACTTCATCGTCCACATGCCACACCGCCGAGACATCATCCTCGACTCCAAAGTTTCCCTCGTCGCCCTCATCGATGCCCAAGACACCACCGACGAAAACGAACGTGCCAACCACCTTGATCGACACGCCCGACACATGCAGGACCACGCCGACTCCCTGGCCAGCAAAGAATACTGGAGCCAACTTCCCGACTCCGCCGACTTCGTCGTGATGGTCGTACCAGAATTCGCACTACCCCCAGCCGTCGAACGACGCCCAAACCTCATCGACCGCGCCTTACAAAACAACGTCGTCATCAGCACACACTCTACGCTCGTCGCCCTGCTCAAAACTGTCGCCATGGGCTGGCAAGAACGCCAACTAGCCGACGAAGCCCAAGAGATCGGCACTCTTGGGCGGGAACTCCACGACCGTCTTGAAGTCTTCGCTGGACACTACGCCGACATCGGTACAGCACTAAACCGCGCCGTCAACCGCTACAACGACGGCGTCGGATCCCTCGAATCTCGCGTCCTCACCCAAGCCCGACGCTTCCCCCAACTCGGCGTCCAAACCACCAAAGAACTCCCCGAGTCCCAACCCATCGAAACCACCATCCGCTCTATGAGGAGCGTGACATCCGACGGCACAGCGGACTCGTAGGGGCGAACCCTTGTGGTCGCCCATGCCACCAAACAACCACCATGATCCCCACCCGCGCGGGTGAGACCGTTGCAAAACTGTCTGGAAAGTTGGGGTTGGGTGTATTACGCCCCGCCCTGGGCGACCACGAGGGATCGCCCCTACGTGGGTTTTGCAAAGGTCTCGCTTTCGCCGGAATGACGTGTTGACGTCAGTCAATCAACGATTTGCCAGCCCCGGCCGCCGCGTAATCCGGGTTCAGCTCATGCCCGATGCCGGGGGTGTCGGGGACGTGGTAGAAGCCGTTGCGGACATCCAGCGCTGGCGTCAGCGCAGCGTTGTAATAAGGCAACTCGGAGTAGGCGATTTCTAGGCGGTAGAAGTTGGGGGTGGACATCATTACTTGGGCGCCGGCGGCCATTGTGATGGGGCCGGTGGCGTCGTGGGGGGAGACGGGGATGTAGTATGCCTCGGCCATGGTGGCGATTTTGCGCATTTCGGAGATGCCGCCGCAGCGGACGATGTCGGGCATGATGTAGTTGGCTAATTGCTTGTCGAGGATGGGTCGGAAGTCCCAGCGGGTGACGAGTCGCTCGCCGACGCAGATGGGCATGGGGACTTGCTCTTTGACGAGGGCTAGGGCGTCGTGGTTCTCGGGCGGGACGGGTTCTTCGAGCCAGCCGATGTCGAACTCTCCGAGGGCTTTGCCGACTCGGACCGCGGCGGCGACGTCGTAGCGACCGTGAAGGTCGATGAGGATTTCGATGTCGGGACCGACGGCGTTGCGGACGGCGCGGGTGATCTCGACGCCCTTTCGCAGGCCGGTGGGCGAGATGTTGTGTCCGTGCTGGAGGGGCGAGACGTCGTCGAACTCGAAGAAGGGGTCCATCTTGAGGGCGGTGTGTCCGTCGGCGACGGTCTCGAATGCGGCGCGGGCGTAGGCTTCGGGGGTGTTTCCTTGGTTGAACCAGCCGTTGGAGTAGAGGCGCAGGTTGTCTCGGAACTTGCCGCCGAGGAGTTCGTAGATGGGGAGTCCGAGCCGCTTGCCCTTGATGTCCCAGAGTGCAATGTCGACGGCGGAGATGAGGGCGGATCCGAAGCCTCGGTTGCCGGTGGAGTTGAGTTCGGAGAAGAGTCGTGTCCAGATGTAGTCGATGCGTGAGGAGTCTTCGCCGATGAGGAGGTCGCCGAGGTGCGGGATGGCTTTGTGGATCATGTGGGCGACGATGCCGCCTTGGGCTTGGCCGAGTCCGGTGAGTCCTTCGTCGGTATCGATGGTGATGAAGACCCAGGGGTAGCGTGGGCCGTATCCGATGTGAGAGTTGACAGCGGTGATTTTCATGTGGTGTGCCTTTGAACTGGGATGGGCATGATTGGTAATGATTTTAAGGATGTTGGTTGTGGTTTTGGTTGCTTGGGGCAGGTTTGAAACCTGCCCCTACGGGCATACCCCGCTCGCTACACTCGCGCCCCTTTCGTGAACGAAAGGGGCTTCCATATACACTGTTGCGGATGATGTTGATGCGCAGGATTTGGCGGCTGGTGCTGCTTCTGTTGGTGGCGGCTCTGGTTGTGCCGACGGTTTCGGGTTCGGTGGCGGCGTCGACGGGTGGTTGTGCTACTGATGGTGCGGTGCCGGATGCTGGGGACAATCCAGGGTTGGTTGCGGATTGCGAGGCGTTGCTGGCTGGGCGGGATGAGTTGGCGGGGACGGTGAAGTTGAATTGGTCGGCGGATGTTCCGATCGAGGCTTGGGAAGGGATTGGTATCGGAGGCACGCCTCTACGTGTTGTTGAGTTGCGCATTGTCCACGGGGAGTTAAACGGTTCGATCCCGCCGGAGCTGGGCCGCCTGTCCAATCTAGAAAAACTGCTGCTGTTTAGCAACCGGTTAAGCGGTACGATCCCCCGTGAGTTGGGACAACTGTCTGATCTAAAGGAACTGCACCTCGCTACCAACCGGTTGAGCGGTTCGATCCCACCAGAACTTGGCAACCTGTCCAATCTACAAGAGCTGCGCTTCGATAACAACGTGTTGAGCGGTTCGATCCCGCCCGAGCTGGGCAACCTATCCGAGCTAGGAGAGTTGTATATCTCTAACAACCGATTGAACGGTCCGATCCCGCCTGAGCTCGGAAATCTAATCAGCTTGTCGACCTTGTTCGTTCCTTCGAACGAATTGACAGAGGAGATACCGCCCGAACTCGGCAACCTGACCAACTTAATCACTCTAAGAGTTGAAAGTAACCAGTTGAGCGGGCCGATACCAGCGGAGCTAGGTGATCTGGCCAATCTAGAAGTTTTGGATTTAGGGTCAAACCAGCTGACAGGTTCGATACCGCCAGAGCTCGGGAATCTGAGCAACTTGACTATTTTGAGGCTGGACCGTAACAAATTATCAGATGAAATCCCGGTGGAGATCGGCAAGCTGGCTGCCCTTGGATGGTTGGATCTGGCGGTGAATGACTTGACGGGCGAGATACCAGCGGCGCTAGGCGACCTCTCCGAATTGGAGGGATTGCTACTGTTCAACAACCGATTGAGCGGCTCGATACCTTCGGAGCTCGGCGATCTCTCGAACTTTATAGAACTAAACGTGTTGGGAAATCAGTTGAGCGGATGTGTTCCGTTCGGGTTGCGGAATGTGCCCGAACTTAGGTTCGACGAGTCCAATCTGTCGTTCTGCCCCGACCCGAGCGCATCGAGTCCGTGCGCGATTGAAGGTGCGGTAGTCGAAGCCGATAAAAATCCTGGGCTTGTATCCGACTGCGAAGTGCTGCTGGCAGCGCAGGATCCGCTGACGGGGACTGCGATTCTGAACTGGTCGGCAGATCTTCCGATTACGGAGTGGGATGGCGTAACGGTTGGAGGCACACCTCAACGCGTCGCATCGTTGGATCTCTCCCAGAACGGGCTGACAGGAACGATCTCACGAGAGTTGGGTGATCTATCCAATCTGCGTGAGTTACGCCTCTCGAAAAACGAGTTGAAAGGGGAGATACCGTCGGAACTTGGCAGTCTCTCGAGCTTGGTTGTGTTGCGGCTCGACATTAACGAGTTGGATGGAGAGATTCCGGTGCAGCTGGGCCGTCTCACCAATCTGAAGGAACTGAGTCTTCGAACCAACCGGCTGAGCGGGGAGATTCCGTTGGAGTTCGACCGTCTCTCCAGTTTGAGAATTCTGGATCTCGAGCATAACCGGTTAGATGGTTCGATACCCTCCGATCTCGGAAATTTAGACAACCTGTCGCAGTTGATCCTCGGCAACAACAAGCTGACGGGGGAAATACCGCCGGAACTCGGAAGGCTGTCCAATCTAGAAGAGTTGTATCTCGCTGGAAACCGGTTGAACGGTTCGATTCCGTCTGAGCTCGGCAGACTTTCCAAGTTAATAGAACTGCATGTTCACTACAATGAGTTGATTGGGCCGATACCGGCGGAGTTCGGCAACCTCTTCAACCTGCAACACTTGAACTTAGGGAACAACGAGTTGAGCGGGCCAATACCTCCTGAGTTAGGTAGACTCGACGATCTGCAAATCCTATGGCTCAACGACAATCAGTTTAGCGAAGAGATCCCAGCTGAACTCGGGGATCTCGCCAACTTGCAAAGTCTGGGCCTGGGTAGCAACGAGTTGAGCGGGCCAATACCGCCTGAAATTGGCGGCCTCGATGACCTGCATCTCCTGTGGCTCGACGGCAATGAGTTGAGCGGGTCGATTCCCGTCGAGCTTGGCATCCTGTCCAAGTTGGTTTCGCTGTCCCTCGGTCCCAACGATTTGAGCGGATCAATACCCGATGCGCTTGGCAACTTGTCCGAATTGGATTCGCTGTCCCTCGGTGGCAACCAGTTGAGCGGGCCGATACCGGTTGCGCTTAGCAATCTCGCCAATCTGCGAACGCTGTTCCTCGATGGCAACCGTTTGAGCGGTGGGATACCCAAGGAGATTGGCAGTCTCCTCAACTTGACACATCTGGACCTTTCGCGTAACCAGTTGAGCGGGACGATACCACCGGAGTTGGGCAGCCTCAAGGGGCTGAAAGTCCTGGGGTTGAAAGGCAATGAGTTGAGCGGCCAGATACCACTAGAGTTGGGCGACCTGACTGGCTTGGATGTGCTTAATATCGCGGGCAACCAGTTGAGCGGATGCATCCCAACAGAATTGAGGTATGCCAAACGCGATGACTTGCATTTGGTAGATTTGCCATTCTGCACGGCGGAAGTTTCGATGCCCGATGATGGTTCGTTGCCCGTCACTGGTGGGAACGTTCCGCCTGCCAATGTGTTGCTGGTCCTCATGATTGTCGGCGCGGCGGTTTTCGCGGCTGGTGTCTGGTCAAGGGCAGGGGCGAGATTTACGCGTTTTAGTTCTCGCCCTGGGTAGGGCGATCATCGCGCGCCCCCTTTGTCCTTCGGACATTTCCCCCGCGGAGCGGGGGAAACCCAATCCGCTCCTCCCCGGGCACCCTCACCCTAGCCCTCTCCCATTAAGGGAGAGGGGATGTTGCTAGTTCGTAGATGGTGCTGGACCAGGCTTGGCGTACTGCGTCTTTTAGGGCGTTGCGGTTGGGGCGGAGGGTGTTTAGGCGGCGTTGGAGGATGCGGTCGGAGAGGTTGTTGGGGAGGTTGGCTCGTTGGAGGAACTGGTTGATGACGTGTTTGTCGCCGCCGAAGATTAGGTGGTCGATGTGGTGGGGGTAGGTTGAGAAGCGTTCGGTGGCGAGGCGTGCGGATTTGTCGAAGAATTCGCGAGCCCACTTTTCTCGGGAGCGTTTGAAGCGGTTGGCGGATTGCCCTCCGGCGCGGTGTCGGTTGGGGACCCAGCGGGTATCGGTCTTGCTGACGATGATGGTTTCGTCGTGGGCGATGGCGATGGCTACGTAGCCGTAGCGGATGAGGATGATGGCGATGTGGAGAGGTGGGTCGATGGATTGTAGGAGGGTTTCGCGGTCGGTGGTTTCGACTTCAGATTTGATGGGGAATGGGGGTGCGATGGCTAGTCGGGGTTGGTAGGGGGTGTTGTCGGTTTTGGTGTATAAGAATGCCAATCCGGTGGAGGAGTTCAAAGCGGATTTGGGTAGCCAGGACCAGGCGGGGCCCCCTTTGCCTTCGGCATTTCCCCCGCGAGCGGGGGAAGCCTCGCCGCTCCGCCTAGTGAACCCCCTGCTCCACTGCGCTCCGCGTCCCCCTTTTGCTTCGCAAAAAGGGGAGGGAATGAGTTTGAAGATGTAGTTGCCGGGGGAGTCGGTTTCTAGGCGTTTGAGCATGGCCGCCATGCCGCGGGAGGATACGGTGTGGGGTGGGAGGATGTCGGAGGCTAGCATGGTGTCTGAACCGCTGATTACGCTGATTTTATTGATGGGCTTTGATTTTGGATGTTGGTTGGTAGGGGCAGGTTTGAAACCTGCCCCTACATTCGCGCGCCCTTTGTCCTTCGGACATTTCCCCGCGAGCGGTGGACGATTGCAACGTCCCGGGCCGGGCATCCCCCGCTGTCGCTTCGCTCTCGCGCCCCCTTCGCGGAGCGAAAGGGGCGGTCAGCCACCCTTCCCTACCCCTCTGGAACCCGGCTTTCGCCGGGATGACGATGTGATCATTCGGTCCAGGTATTGCCTCGGAAGGCTAGGGCTGCTGGGTCTACTCGGGCGGCTAGGCCGGGGCCTTCGGGGATGATTAGGTGTCCGTTTTCTACTCGTTCGTAGGGTTCTAGGAGTTCGTGTCGCCAGTCGATTTCGTAGACGGCGTGTTCTAGGGGGAGGGTGTTTTCGAATGCGATGGTGGCGTGAGCGCTGGCTAGGAGTGAGAGTGGGCCGGATGGACAGTGCATGGAGACGCTGCCGGGGAATGCCGGTTCGAGTTCGGTGCCGATGCGGTATGCCTCGACTGGTCCGCCGCAGAATTTGACGTCGGGCATGACGATGTCGAGGACATCTTCTTCGACGAGTCGTTTGAAGAGGTTTACGCCGTATGCGTGTTCTCCGCCAGCGATGGGGAGTGTGGCGTGCTCGTGGATGGTGCGGAGGTCGTCGGAGTTTTCGACTGGATCGACTGGCTCTTCGAACCACTGCCCGCCTGCGGCTCGGAGTTCGGGTTCGAGGGCTAGAGCGGAGTCGAGGTCGAAGCGTGAGTGGCAGTCGACAAAGATGGTGATGTCCGGCCCGATAGCCTCGCGGATGGTCTGGACGCGCTCCAGCCCGGCTTCGGCGCAGTGTGGGAGGCCAGTGGAGTCGAAGGGGGCTCGGCACTCGTCAAACGGGGCGCACTTAATGGTGGTGAAGCCGTTGTTGACTGCTTCCATGGCCATCTCGGCGAAGTCGTCGGGGCCGCGGTCTACGGGGCCTTGGTCGTCGGGCAACAACGAGCGGTTGATGTTTCCGTAGAGTTGGACGCGGTCTGGGAGGTCGCCCTCATGGTCATGCGTGTGTCGCAGGAACTGAGCCAGCGGCATCGCTGCGCGCTGGGACAATGCATCGGCGACGGCGCATCGGAGCGCGGATACGGCGGTGGCGAGATTCTGGTCTTCTTCGCAGGCTTCGGGGGTGACGCCGAGGATCTGCATGACGTGGTCGTCGGATGCGATGCGCTGACCGCGGAGGCGGTTGGCTAGGCGGGCGGTTATTGCAGCGACGCTGCCGGAGAGCTGGGTCGATGTGACCTCGCCTTGTCCAGCGATGCCATCGGCGTCGGAGAGGTTTATCGTGGTCCAGTCAGTACCGCCGCGAGCGTGGATCTCTTGGAACTCGAGGGTGGCGGGCGACCACCAGATTTCGGGGGATGTAGTGAGCATGGTGAAGATTTTAGTCGGTTGTTGCGCGCCCCCTTTGTCCTTCGGACATTTCCCCCGCTCGCGGGGGGAAACCCGAGGAGTCGTTGGCTATGATTACTGGATGCAACGAAGGGCCGACAGGATTGATGAACGTCCACGTCGTAGTCGTGGGGCGACGCGGCGGGAAGTTGAGCCGGTTTTGTTGCGTGGGGGTGTGAGGGATGAGGATGTTGAGGAGGACAAGCTTTACTGGCGGTTGTTTGTTGCCGTCGCGTTGCCTCGTCGGGCGATTCGGGTGTTGGATGGGATGGCGCGGTCGATGCGTGCGGAGTCTTATGGAGGTCGGCAGCGGCGGAGACCGTCACGTGGTGCGGTGGCTTATGATGCGGTGCGTTGGACGGCGCCGGAGAATATGCATCTGACTTTGAAGTTCTTGGGTGATGTGCACCGGGATGATTTGCCGTATCTGAGGGAGGAGTTGGACGATGTGGCGGCGGAGTCGTCGAGTTTGCGGTTGGAGCTGGGTGCTAACGGGTGTTTTCCGGGTGAGCGGACGCCGCGGGTGCTGTGGACGGGCTTGGAAGGTGATCTGCGCCGGATGTCGAGTTTGGCTACGCGACTCGAAGGCGCGATGGTTCGGTGCGGATTTCCGGAAGATGGACGCGAGTTTAAGCCGCATGTCACAGTCGGACGCGTTAGGAGCGGTACGCAGAAGCGGGTGTTAGCGGCGATCGGCGAGCGTTGGTTGGAGGTGCGGGCGTCGGGTGATGGTAGCCGCGATGTCGGAGTGCCGGTGGAGTCGATGGTGTTGATGCGGAGTCATTTGCATCACAACCGGCCGACGCGGTATGAGCGGTTGTATGAGGTGGGGTTGGGGTAGGTAGTAAACTCATTGCGCGCCTAGTTTAGTGTTTGGCGTTGAATTTGGAGGATCGGATCGCATGAAGATTACGGATGTCAAGGCATGGGTTGTTGAGCCACAGGGACCGGTTTTTGGAAGCACGATGGATCGGCATTGGACGTTTGTGCGGATCGATACCAATGAGGGCATTTCGGGTTGGGGCGAGGCTACGAACAGTCCTCGCAATGGAAGCTTTCTGACTGCGCAGGCGGTCTTGGCGATGAAGGAGGCGTTGGTTGGCGAGGACCCGGTGAACATCGAGCCGCTTTGGCACAAGCTCTACCGTCGATATACCTACATGGGCTCGCGGGGTTTGCCGACTAGCGCGATCAGCGGTATTGATATCGCGTTGTGGGACATAAAGGGCAAGGCTTTGGGCAAGCCGATCTACGATCTGCTGGGCGGGAGTTTCAGAGACGAGGTGCGGTTGTATGCGAATGGTTATTTCGCTGGCTGCACGACGCCTGAGGAGTATGGCGAGGCTGCTAAGAGGGTCAAGGAGTCGGGTCATGAAGCGTTGAAATTGGACCCGTTCTTGGAGATGCGCCCGTATCACACGGCGTATCAGACGGGTCAAATATCGCAGGAGGGCGAGCAGTTTGGCTATGACATCGTGCGTGCGACGCGAGAGGCTGTAGGACCGCAGTTCGAAATTTTGATCGACGCGCATGGTCACTACAACGTGCCAGTCGCGATCCGGATCGCCAACAATCTCTACGAGCAGAGTCGTATCGAATGGTTCGAGGAACCGCTGCCGCCGGAGGGATTCGCCGGATTGGAGACGATACGGGCACACACGGAACCGAATATCTGCGTGGGCGAGCGGTTGTTCACTCGCTGGGACTTCTTGCCGATTTTCCACAAGAATCTTGCGGACTACATCATGCCGGACATCGTGTGGACGGGCGGGATCAGCGAGATTCGGAAGATTGCGACGATGGCGGAGGCGTATTACATCCCGATAAGTCCGCATAACGCAATGGGTTCGCTTCAGGTGGTGGCGGGTGCGCATGTCGCTATGTCGACCGTGAACTTCTATCGATTGGAGCACTCGATAGCGTCGATCCCGGCATATAACTCGATGCTCGAGGAGCCGATCGATTTTCATGGACAATACATCAAAGTGACCGGTAAACCTGGTCTGGGTGTGGACATCAGCATGGATGCGATTGAGGAGCACCTGCATCCGGATTCGCCGCCTTGTTGAACTGTGATTGCGATGATTTTTAATGATGGGCTGTGATTACACCGCCGCCCGTCCCCTCTGGATTCCGGCTTTCGCCGGAATGACGGTTAATCTAAATCCCCTTCAATTCCCCCTTGGACATCAAGGGGGAGGGTTTTGCAGTTCGTGATGCGTCAGAGGCTGGCAAATCGTAGCCCGTTTTTTTACGGGTGGTGGATTCTGGGTGCGGCTGGGACCGCAAACTTCGCGCGCAATGCTGCGGCTAGTCTGACGATCTCGGTCTTCATCTATCCGCTGTCGGAGGAGTTGGGCTGGAGTCGTACGCTGATCGCGGGGGCGGCGGCAGCAGGAGGGCTGGCTGCGACGTTCACATCTCCGATCATCGGCCGGATGATCGACCGTTATGGCGCACGTTCCGTGTTGACGGTGAGCATTGTGGTGTTGTGTGTTTCGACATTCGCGCTTGCTTGGTCGGATGTGAGTCTGACTGTGATGGGGGTCACAATCCCGTGGGTGTTTTACATCGCATACGGAACGGGGCGGGTGATATTTGCGAGCCCTGTTCAGATTGGGACTTCGGTTGTTGTGTCGAGATGGTTCGTCCGGATGCGCGGTCGAACGAACGGGATACTGGGACTGTCGCACTCTGCGGGCATGGTTCTGTTCCCGCTGATCGCATCGATCGTGATAGCTCAGAGCGGTTGGCGTGATGCGTGGTTCGTGTTGAGCGTGGTGGTTTTTGTGGTCGCTTTGCTGCCGGTGGCGTTACTTATATCGGAGCAACCAGAGGATCTGGGATTGCGGCCCGATGGTGATGGTGTAGACGAGGTCTCCGAGGCAGATGACGATGCTGATTCGATGACGGAGGAGCCGAATTGGACATCAGGTGATGCGATGCGGACCCCGGCGTTGTGGCTGCTGGCGTTGGCGACCGGGATGATGTTCTTCATGCACGCCGGGTCGAATACCCACGCAGCTGCATTCTTTCAGGATCAGGGATTGGGCGTCGTAACCGCCGGCGTGAGCATCAGCTTGAATGCGATATTTTTGGGGATCAGCAGTTTGGTTTGGGGTCGAATCGTCGAGCGCGTGCCCGTGAGGTTCGTGATGGCGGCGGTCGCCATCAACCTGGCGATCGGGGCGTTCCTGTTCACCCTCACGGACACGACCGTTGAGGCATTGGCCTTCTCGGCGTTCTTCGGGTTTGGGCTCGGTGGAATGCTAGTGGTGCCGCCAGTGGCGTATGCAGACTATTTCGGGCGTCCGGCGCTCGGTACGATACGCGGGGTGACGGAGCCGTTCACGACGTTGGGACAGGCTGTTGGAGTGATGATACCGGGACTGATCTTCGACTTCGTGGGGGGAGCTAGTTACTTGCCGTTCTTCTTCGGCGCGGGATTTGTGGGAGTGCTTGCAGCAGTGGCTTCGTTGTTTGCGGTTAAGCCGACGAATTGAACTAGGCTATGAAGGATGGTGGTTGGTGTCTTTAGTTTCTGGTATCACCGAAGATCTCTTCGACAACTTCGGGCGGTAGAACGATGCCGTGGGCTTCTAGCTCCGATCGGATTCGTTGTCTGACTTCGCGTTGACCTTCCCGGTACTCGATTTCGTAGATTTTGCGCCTAACTGATTCGCGGATCTCGGTGTTGGTCCTGAACATCTTTCCATTTGTGGCGCTGTCACAAAGGATCTCGAGTTTGTGTCGCCATGAGAGTTTAAAAGGGCGGTTCAAGAGTCCTGTCCGTTCTTATGGTTGAAGACACGTCCTGCGACTTCGGATGAAAGGATTACACCTTCTGCTTCGAGTTTTAAGCGGATTCGTTCTTCGGTCTCCTGTGTGGCTTCTTGCCGACCTTCCTCGATGCCTGCGATGCGCCCTTCCTTTCGCCCTTCCTTCAACCCCTCCTGTCGTGCTTTTTCGCGCACTTTCGCTCCGGCCTCTGCGCGAATATCAGAACTTTTCTTGAACATCTCTCTGCTCCAATCGGCGATGAATACGACAACTGGGACGAACGCCCAGTTCAGCTTGGTGGCGGCGATTTCGAAGAATCGGAACGGTAAAGCGTCTATATCGGAGTATATTGCAAGCGCAGACGTCGCGGCTACGCTCACGACGGCAAATCCGGCGACTTGCCACGCTATGCCTCGGTCAATCAGTTCAGATTGTAGTTCGATGTGGTCTTTTGATGGCATGAGTAAATTTGCTCAGATCGATCTCAAACTATCGGTGCCTCGCGATGGCGAGGTGTGCGACATGGAGACTTTAGCAGTTAATACCACGAGATCAAAACGTGGATGGCGAAAACCTGACTGGCGACCACAAGGGATCGCCCCTACGGTCAGACGTAGGGCAGGTTTGCGTAACTACCGTCATTCCTGCGAAAGCGAGGCCTTTGCAAAACGGTCGTTTTTCGGCGATCCTGGGGCGTATGGCGCGCTCGGGGCGGGTTTCGTCGCTCGGGGGCGTGTCTTTTCCGCCTTCCGGGGGGCCGGAAGGCGCGCGCGTCCGAAGCGGGCGCTACGCCCGCGCGCCGTCGCGCAGCATCCGGTCGAGACGCAGCAGGTTGTAGGCCGTGAGCTTCAGCAGCATCTCCGCCTCCACCTTCGCATGCCCGACGTAGCGCGCGCGTCGCATCCCGAGGCTGCGCTTGCAGACGCCGAAGACGGACTCCACCGGCGCGCGCAGCGGCTTGATCAGATCGTTCCGCCGCTTCTCCCACCGCCCCAGCGGGCCGCGGCCCCTCTTCGCCCGGCGCATCGTGCGGTCCTTGATCCCAAGCTCCCGCAGCCTCTCCGAAAGCTTCGCGCCGCTGTAGCCGCGGTCCGTGTAGAACGCCTCCTCGTCGCCCACGATCATCTCCGAAGGAGCCGTGAAGTCGTTCTCGCTCGCCTGAACCACACGCGCCTTGCGCACCACCTGGCTGTCCTTGTCCATCGAGATGTGGACCTTGTAGCCCTGAAGGTGGCTGCCGGGGTTCGAAGGCATGGCGTCCGGGTCCCCCGGGACGTCCCCCGGCGACGGGCGGCGAGGCGCGGCGTCCACGATCGTCGAATCCGCGATCGTACCCTTCTTCAGAACCATCCCGGCGTCCTCCAGCTGACGGTTGATCTCCTCGAACACCGCCCCCGCGAGGCCGCGCTCCGACAGCAACCTTCCAACCGCGTCCCAGTCCACAGCCGCGTCGATCCGCTCCAGACGCTCGTCGCGGCCCAGCCAGTCCGGCATCACCCCCTCGGCGAGCGAACTCTGACCCATAGACATCTCCATGACCGCTACCCCCTGAAAACATGATCGGACCGTCTGAATGCATCCTAGAGGATCGAAACCGGTTTTGCAAAGGTCTCGCACTGGACGGAACCGGTGGCCCATGCGGTCTTCAGCGCGGCTTCACCACCACATGACGCTCCGCGCCCTGGCCTTCACTCTCCGTAACCACTTCAGGATTGTCCGAAAGGGCCATGTGCACGATCCGCCGTTCGTCGGCGGTCATCGGATCGAGCGATCTCGCCCGCCCTCGCGATGCCGCGCGCGCGGCATTCTCGGCTATCGTGTGAAGTTTCTGAGTCCGCCTCTGCTGGTAACTTTCGACGTCGATGATGATGTTGGCGCGCTGTTTGAGTTGGCGGTTGACGAGCATTCTCACTACGAACTGTAGGTCGCGCAACGTTTCACCTCGCCTGCCGATCAGCAGTCCAGCATCCGCACCTTCTATCTCGAAAACAATCGAACCGTCACGCAGGTCGTCCAAAACGTAGGCTTCGACCTCGACGTTCATTGCCGCGATCAAATAACCCAGGATTTCGCCAGTAACCTTTTCCAGCTCTTCGCGGTTTTCAATGGTGCGATTCACCTGCTCTGCGCTCTGTTCCTGGCTCGTCGGCGCGGTTTGCTGTTCGAGGGATTGCTCGCGCACTTCCGCATCATTATCATTTGCAGTCGCGCGACTTTGCGCGGGCTCACGCCTGCCTTGCCTACCTCGCTGGTTGGAACGACGTTGACGGCGTTGGCGCTCCGGCGCGCCTTGGCGATTGCGCCGCGGCTCGGATCTGTCGCGCCTTCTCGACGCGGTCTGAGTTGAATCTTCTCGTTGGCCGGATTTCGTGTTCTGACGCCGTGGTCGTTCCCGACGATTACCAGACCTCGATTGCCGGGTTTGACGGCTTGGCCGAGGTTCGTCCGCTTCGGCTACGCCGGTCGCCTGGTCCATCTGTCGCTGCCGCTCAGCCGCCTCATTTTGCTCCTCGGCCAAGATGTCGGAGAGCTTTGCGACTTCGATTTCGGCGAGCGCTCCTCCTAGACCAAAAATACCCGATCGACCCGGGTTGATGACCCTAATGTCGACGTCTTCGAGCTCGGCGTCTAGTGTTTCTAGCGCGACGGCGGTTGCCTCTTGTACGTTCTTCCCGGTGAATACCCGTCGATTCGTCATTGGTTGTCTCCTCCTCATCCGAGTCATCTGTCAGTTGCTTGTTGGCGAGCTCGGCCTTCGCCGCGATCGCTTGTGATCGCGTCTCTGGCGTGCCCAGATAAAGCCTGCCGAACAGATCTATCGGTTGTTGACCGCCGACGAAGTATTGAATTACTACGCCGACGATGTTTGACAGCAAGATGTAGATACCCAGACCTGCTGGGAACTGATATGTGAAAACGCCGATCATCACCGGCATCATCCATTGCATGATCCGTTGTTGCGATTGCTGACGCTCATCCATCGCAACCGTCGACGTCATCTTCGTTGTGATGAACATCGAAGCGCCCACGAGGACCGGAAGCACAAAGTTGAGCGGCAAGTAAACCTGCGACACCGTGTCTGCGAGGTCGATGCCAAGGAAAAGGCGAGAGAACGGAACATCGGCGCTAGCCGGGTTCCAAGCGTAAAACGCCGTCGAAAGGTTGGCCATACCTTCGGGCGTCGTCGGCATGGTCCGGATGATGGCGCGGTAAAAACCGATCCATATCGGCATCTGGATGATCATCGGACCCAAACAACCGATCGGGTTTACCCCGGCTTCGCGGTATAGAGCCATCGATTCGCTGGATTGCGCGCGCCGACTCTCCGGGTCCTTTTTGTCCCGGTACTTGTCCTGAATCGCCTTCATCCGAGGTTGCAGCGTCTGCAACTTCTTCATCTGGCGAGTCTGACGGATCGTAAGCGGTATCATCAACACGCGCACTACCACCGTGAACGCGATGATGCTGAGACCGTAGTTCAGGAAAAGGTAGTGGTACAACAACGCAAGCGCGTTGATCATCGGGCGCATTATGCCCTGGTCCCACAGGAGGCCTAAGAATTCCATTTAGCGGCCCCTCCGTCGGCGAAATTCTGGTTGGACAGCGTCAATCGCATCGCCCACCGTCCTTGAGCGCGACGCATCCCTGTAGCGTTTGGTCACCCGGCGAGAACCACTTCAATTCACCGTCGAGCGTGTGCACGTAGATGAAATCATTGATTAGAACCGGCGAAGATTTGACCGCACTGTCCGTCGGGAAAATCCCGAGGATTTCGCCATCGATCACGTTCAAAACGTGTACGCCGTCCTCGCCCGAAGGCACCGCCAAAACCCGCTGAGAAAACTCGTTGCGAACCCGGTTGTAGAGGAGGGGAGTCCCCACGATCTGCCCTTCGACCCGTTGCCCCCAAATCGGTGCGCCGGTGGAGATATCCAGCGCGTGTATATGACCGCCCAGCGTCGAAACGTATATAGCGCCATTCTCATCGTCGGGCACCCCTTGAGCCCAAACCCACGCACCAGCTTGGAAAACCCAATCCGTAGTCTGAGTTCGCGGATTTAGCCTATAGAACCGGCTGGAAAGATCACCGAAGTAGACCAAACTCTCGTGAATCAAAACCGGACCAGGTATCGATCCTTCTGCGGCAAACGTCCACTTGACGCGCTCATTGATGTCGCCGTCCGAGATGTCGATCGCGTAAAGGGTTCCCGCAGTAGTGCCGACATATGCCGTATTCGTCGTGTTGTCGATCGCGGCTGCCCCCAAGGCTTCACCATCCAAAGGCACGCGCCATTCAACCCGTCTCCCCGCATTCGGGTCCAAGCTGAAAGCGTAGAGATAGCCCGGAGGTTCGCGATCATCGTCGATCGCTCCGGTACCGATGATCAATAAGCCTCCATCCGTGGGTTGGAGTTGACCTACGAGTTTCGAACGCAGTCGATACCCGCCCGAATTCCAAGAAAGAGAACCGTTTTCAACAGACAGGCCGAAAACCTCGCCGTCGCATTCGCTTCCCCTGCAGTTGTAGCCGGCCGCGTAGACCGCGCCGTTTTCGATTACTGGCGCACCGTAGATTGCTCCGAGACCATTGGGTTGCTTCCTCACGCCGTCGAGTTCGAATGGATATAGCCAGTTGACGTCGTACGCGTGGCTGCCCGCATCGACTCTCACCAACACCCCATCGACGTTGCCAACGTAGATGAAATCGCCGTCT